>JAFLBL010000001.1 GCA_017303855.1 Chitinophagales bacterium
GAAACTGGATTTCCCCCGGGGATATCATATTGAATATTGGGGAGGCCAGAGCCAGCCCTCCTATGGCTTCAGCTGGGGAATCGAAAACCTGAATGGTAAATACCTTGTAAAAGGACAGCAAAAAGAAGGCGGCGGATACGGCGCTTCATTGAAAGAAGATTACCGCTTTTTTTATGGCGCCAGTGTAGGCATGGCCGGGCGAGGTGAAGCGATTCCGCTGGAATCAAACTACTGCGCCATTGATCCCAATGTGGTCGATAAATACGGTATTCCTGTTTTAAAATTCAATGTTAAGTGGAGTGAACACGAAGTAAAACAGGCGAAACACATGAAAGAAACCTTTAAAGAAATCATGCACAATATGGGTGCGGTGGTAACCTGGGGTGGCGATGACAATGAAAGCAATAACTGGGGATTATCCAAGCCGGGCGAAATTATACATGAAGCGGGAACTGTCCGTATGGGTAATGACCCTAAAAAATCGGCGCTGAATAAATGGAGCCAGGCGCATGATTGTAAAAACCTGTTCTGTGTGGATGGAGGGCAATTCGTAAGCCAGGCGGATAAAAATATAACCTGGACAATTCTGGCGCTCTCTATGAGAGCCAGCGAGTATATCATTGACGAAATGAAAAAACAACAGTTATAAGTAACAAGTGAACAACTGTGGTGCAGCATTCCTGAACTATAAAGACTCAATTCATGGACAGAAGAAAATCGTTGAAACTTATCGCTACCGGAGCGATCGCCGTACCGGCCGTACTTACCGGATGTGACACAGCTGATAAAAAAACGGCAGATACTCCGGCAGAACCCGTATTTAACCTGGACCGGAACCCGGATGAAATTAAATATGAAAAACAATTACTGGCCCGGGAAGACTTTTTTGACGGACACGAAATGGCCACAATTACGGTATTGGCCGATATCATAATTCCCAAAGACGAGGTCAGCGGAAGTGCCAGTGAAGCAGGTGTACCGGCTTTTATTGCTTTTATTGTACAGGATAAACCGGAACACCAGATTCCTCTGAAAGGCGGTCTCCGCTGGCTGGATCTGCAAAGCGTTAAGCTTTATGAAAAAGCATTTATAGATTGCTCTCCCGTACAGCAAATTGAACTGGTGGATCAGATTGCTTATCCGGCTAAAGCAAAGCCTGAAATGAGTCAGGGTGTGCAGTTTTTTAAATTAATGCGCGACCTGACAGCCACAGGTTTTTATACATCACAAATAGGAATAAAAGACATTGGTTATATGGGCAATCAGCCCAATCAATGGAATGGAGTTCCCCCTGATGTACTGGCGCAGTATAAATTAGCCTATACTGAAAAAGAGCTGAAAGAATGTATCAGTTTTGATAATCCACCGGCATCGTAAAAACCCGTTTCAGGCGTTAGAAATTAAAATACCGGTAATCAGTACCGGAATTATGATATTTCTCAGATTTTAAATACATTAGCGCAGCCTTAAACGTTGTTTTTTAATTTTCAACTTCCATTTGAAACCTACTGGTTAACCGGGTTATACCATTCAGACTCCCGGACACTCTCTTTAGCAGCCTGTTTCTGAATTCAGAAACATAGAAACATTAATCGACAAAAAATAACCGTTCGCATGAAAGGTGAGCTAACTGTACGTGTATTTAACCAGGAAGAGTATTTCACCGGTATGCGTGAAAGATGGAATACATTACTCAGGCATTCAGCCGCTGATACTATTTTTCTTAGCTGGGAATGGTGTTGGTCCTGGTGGAAAAACTTCAAACAACCCAATCAGGTTTTGTTTATTCTTGAAGTAACAGAAGAGGATAAACTAAAAGGCATTGCACCATTCTATATCACCACTATTCCGTATCTGAAAAGCCAGATACGTCGTATTGACTTTATCAGCTTCGGCACGGTAGATGCGGAATACCTGGACTTTATAATAGAAAAAGGAAATGAACGACCTGTATTAAAGGCTGTTTTTGATTACCTGCTTGACCACCAGGGAGAGTGGAATTTTATTTACCTGGGTGAAATTCCTGAAAATGCTGTAACCATTCCGATATTAAAGGAATTGGCCTCTGCCCATCACCTGAGTATCCGCTCGCACCGGCATGATTGCGCGTATGTACCCCTGCCCGATAATTTTGATACCTACATTAACAGCATGGGGTATAATTTCCGGAAAAAGCTCCGTCATTTTACCAAACGTCTGGAAAAAGGGCATACCGTTGAGTTTATCCGGACTCAGTCGCCTGAAAACCTGCAAACTGATCTTGAATCGTTGTTCAGGCTTCACCAGAAACACTGGCAATCTGAACATTTTGAAGGCAGTTTTCTGAATCAGCAAAGAAGAGGATTTTATCATGACATGGCCGGTCTGTTTATGGAAAATGACTGGCTCCGCCTGTATTCACTCCGGGTGGATGGCCAATATACCGCACATCAGTATGCTTTTGAATACAATAACAAATTATTTGCCCTGCAGGACGGATATGATCCGGACTGGGGCGATAAACGGGTGGCCCGCGTTTTGAGAGGATATGTATTTAAACAATGTATTGAAAAAGGCTTGTACGAGTATGATTTTCTCCGTGAGATTTCAGATCATAAAAGAAACTGGGAAGCGATAGAAAAGTACAGCATCGACTTTACCATTGGCCGTACAAACTTCACCACACGGATGTACCTGAATGTACCGGTGTATGTAAAACAGTTCAGAAAAGGATTACGAAAACTGATCCCGGTACAGGTGATGAATTTACGCAGCCGGATAAAAGAACGGAGAGCCTTAAAATCTTTGGAGGAAAAAATTCAACAGCAGGAACAAACCGGGGACGGACACTAATTCCCTGTTTTACGTTTATCTTTATATCCAAATCCATTAAAAATGAAACCACAAACTTTTCTTAGCCGGCTTTCCCTTTTCATTTTCTGGCTGTTGACAGGCCTGCCTGTTTTGGCACAAGGGTATGTAACCTTACATGAAGAATGTGATTTCCGCGGCAAAAGCTATATCCTTGAGGCCGGTACATATCGCTTGTACCAGATGAAAATAGGAAACGATAAACTATCTTCCATTCAGGTGCCTGCCGGTTTCCGGGTTACACTTTATGAAGACGATTATTTCAGGGGCCGGACGCAGACATTTTCCAGCACCGTAAATTGCCTGGATTCGACCTGGAACGACAATGCCTCCTCCATCGTTGTTGAGAATACAACTATTCAGCAAACCAACCCGAACGAGTATGTTGTTTTTTACAACGACTGTTACAACCGTGGATTTTCCCGCAGTCTTCGTCCCGGAATTTATAAAGGAGCCGACTTAGGTGAGCTGAAGAATAATATTTCCTCTTTCTCCATTTTCGGCAACCTGCGGGTGCGTGTATATACTTCTTCAGAAGAAGCCAGCGGTTACTTTAACAATTTTGATATAACGCAAAACTGCCTGGACCGGAATTTTAATGACCGGATCAGTTCGTTGGTTATTGAATATAAACCGTATAATAGTCAGACAGAAACCGGCAGCTTTGGTGATGACGGATCTGTGCTTTTTTTTACGGATTGTAATTACAAAGGCAATGCCCTGCGGTTGCTGCCCGGTCGCTATGACGGTCAGGAATTGGGCTTATTCAGAAATTCCATCGCTTCATTGCAGGTCCCGGCTGGTATGCAGATCAGAATTTATAAGGATGATAATTTTTCCGGAATATCCACTACCCTGTCCGGAGACAACAGTTGCCTGGGATTTGACTGGAAAAACCGTATCGGATCCGTTATGGTTGAAGACCGCGGTGGTTTTGGCGGCAACAGCAATAATCAGCCGCAGGTACAAAATGTAACGCTGTATACAGATGCCAATTACAGGGGACAATCAGCGGTTCTGCTACCCGGTACCTATGCCAATATGCAACTCGCGGACGGATTTCCTGAAAAAGCCCTTAGCTCTGTTCAGATACCGGCAGGCTATCGTGTAGTCTTGTATGATCAGCCCAATCTCAGGGGCAAAAGCTATACGCTAACCGCTTCAAGAAGCAGTTTTTCATTGTCCAGCTGGAATGACCGGGCTATGTCCATTGCCGTATACAGAAACTAAAAAAACGCATACAGTTTCTATAAACCGTATGCGTTTTAAATTATCATGCCGGAAATCAGGCAAATTCCTCTTTGGCTGTTTTGCTGTATTCGTCAATCAATTTACGCTGCAGGTCAAACGGTACTGCTTCATAACCATGCAGTGCCATTTTAAATTTGGCCCTGCCCTGGGTAATGGAGCGTAACGAGGAGGAATATCCGTCCATTTCTGCCAGCGGCACTTTGGCAATCACTTTCTGGAAGTGTCCTTCACTGTCGATTCCTTCCACAATCGCCCTGCGGCTTTGCAGATCGCCCATTACGGAACCGGTAAGATCATCCGGGCACAATACTTCCAGTTTATAAATCGGCTCAAGAATCTGGGGATCCGCCTGCTGGAAAGCCTGACGGAATGCCTGCAGACCTGCGATCTTAAAGGAAATATCATTGCTGTCTACCGGGTGCATTTTACCATCGTACACGCATACCCGGATATCACGGGCATACGAGCCGGTCAACGGGCCATTCTGCATTTTTTCCATCACCCCTTTCAAAACAGATGGCAGGAAACGTGCATCAATGGCACCTCCAACGATACAATTGTAAAACACAAGTTTACCGCCCCAGTCGAGATCGTGCACATCACGGCCACGTACGTTCAGATCAGCCGGTTCCGGAATTCCTTCATACCAGGGTTCAATCCGGAGGAAAACTTCGCCGAACTGTCCGGCACCACCACTCTGTTTCTTGTGGCGGTAATTGGCATCCGCCATTTTGCGGATGGTTTCACGATAGGCAATTTTGGGCTTTACAAATTTCACTTCCAGTTTATGCTGGTGTTCTATCTTCCATTTGGCCACGGCCAGGTGCATATCTCCCTGACAATGGATCAGGGTTTGTTTCAATTCGGAAGATACTTCTACCAATAAGGTCGGATCTTCTTCTCTTAACTGGTGCAGGGCCTGGGATAGTTTTTCTTCCTCCCCTTTCTTTAAAGTTTCAATCGCCACTGTCATATTGGGTGCGGGAAACTCAATGGAAGGCAATTCATAATTTTTGCCTTTGACGTGCAGTGTATTGTTTACATGCGTGTTTTTAAGTTTCAGGGTAGCCCCGATATCACCTGCTACCAGTTCATTGATCGGAGTGCGCTTATTTCCTTCTACTAAAAAGAGCTGGGTCAGTTTTTCGGTTACCCCTGTACTCTCATTCTCCAGTTCCATTCCGCTCTTAATGGTGCCAGAATAAACTTTAAAGAAGGAAAGCTCACCCACGTGAGGTTCCGAAATGGTTTTATAGATGAAGATACAAGCCGGGCCGTTGGCATCACAGGCTAGCGCTTCGCCTTTTTTTGTTTTTTGCGGCGGCATTTCATTGGCACTCGGGCCCACATTATCAATAAAGCCCATAATACGGCCACTGCCCATATTCCGCTCAGCGGAGAGACTGAAAACCGGGAAAAGATCATGATGAATCATAGCATGTTTGAGGCCCTGCTTCATTTCGTCTTCGTCCAGTTCGCCCTTGTCAAAGTATTTCTCCATCAGGCTTTCATCGTTACTGGCAATGGCTTCAATCAACTCTTTATGCAACGCTTCGGCTTTTGCTTTTTCTTCATCGGGTATCGGCATTTTTTCGGGTTTGCCGCCATTATCCTTGAAGTGATACATGGTCATCCGCAGCACATCGATAATTTCATGGAAACCGGAACCCGTCTGACGGGGATACTGTACTACTACAACATTATTACCGAAATGGGATTTTGCTTCCCGGATGGTTTTGTCAAAATCGGCATTGTCGTCGTCCAGCTTATTGACCGCAAAAATCATCGGTGTTTTAAACTTTTCCGTGTATTCCCATATAATATCGGTGCCCACTTCCACACCCATCACGGCGTTGATCAGCATGACACCGGTATCCGCCACGCGTAAGGCGGAAATCACTTCGCCCGAAAAATCATCATAACCCGGCGTATCAATTATATTTATTTTATAGCCTTTCCATTTAGTGTGCAGGAGCTTGCTGAAAATAGAATTACCACGTTCCTGCTCCAGTTCGTGGTAATCACCTGTTGTATTCCGCTCCGCGATGCTGCCCTTCCGGGAAATCAGACCTGCTTCGAAAAGCATACACTCCGCTAAGGTGGTCTTACCAGAGCCTGCATGGCCCAGCAAGACGATATTTTTTACATGTGAGGTATCAAATTCTGGCATAGCAATAGATTTTAAAATTGAAGAATTGGATATGACTATTACAAATCTTCAACATGAATAATTGAGAACAGATGAACCCGGTTAGTGTCCGGGCTGATTAAAGTCAGTAATCAGCTGTTCAGGACGTACGCGAGAGGAATCCGCTGAATTCGGCCCTCAATTGCTGAAGCGTTAATTCAAGTGAATTGAATTCTTCCTGTAATTCGGCATGCTTACTGTTATTTTCGGAGGATGATGAATCCGTTTCCAATTGTCTTTCGTGTTGTTTGATCGCCTGTTTTAGATCGTGGATGTTGATCAGCTGGATGTGAAACTGGTTGTGGAGATGTTCTACTTCCTGTAATTGTTCTTTAGAGAGGGGTTTACCGGCGACCTGGCGGATTTTGTTTTCGTCCTGTGTGAATTCATCACGATAAGTGCGGAGCTGTGCTCTCCAGGCATTAGACTCCGCGGAGAGCTGTGAGATGTCTACCTGTACCATGGGATTTAAGTTTTAGAGATTAAATAATGAAAGAACTGGAGGGAATGCTGGCGAAGCTGTCAGTATGTCCCGGGTGTGGACTAAGTAGAGGTGTGTAAGTCTGTTTCGTTGCTACTGTTAAGGTAAGACCAATTTGTACAAAACCAAATTATTTGGATATGATTTATATTAAAAAAGAAATGCACAGGAATCATCCTGTGCATTTTGTTTATCTGGCCCGGAAGGCTTATATTATCAATGTCTCCGCACTTTTACTTTTGATGCTTTATTTCCTCTTGGTCCGGTAACCGTGGTTTTTTTAATGGTTGCTTTATTTCCGCGGGGACCCGTAACGGTAGTCCGGCTCCTGGATACATGGTACCGGCCAACTGCAGCTGAATGACGGCCCCGTACTGTAACTGAGCTGGAGCGAAACGGAGTATATACTTTGTGTGCATACATTACCCGGTGTGTACGAACCACCACAAATGGCCGGTGATAGTGTGTACGGAAGGGATGCCATACATGCCAGGGGTGCGGACGCCAGGGCTTAAACCAGCCCGGGTAATAATTCCAGCGGTAAGGTGAAACCCAGGGACGATAAACAGGCCCATATACAAAACGAACGGAGGGCCAGCCCCAGACATTGATCACAATCCGGGGTGTAAAAAAATTATATCCGGTCGCATTGGGCCCGCTCAGCTTACTATCATTATAATCCATGTAGGCTTCTTCATCATCACCACCTCCGTCGGGTTCTACAATAACCTGTTCCCCATAAATTTCTTCATCCCCGACAATCTGTATTATGGCCGTTGTGTCCCCAGTTTTTTCGAGTTCAATAACGGCAATATCCTGACTTTCAGTAGCTGAAACCGGCACCTGCAAAATAAACGCGTGTGCATTCGTGGCCGACTTATCCACCACCCTTATATAATCAATCTCACCATCCCCGTTCAGGTCAAGATTATTGACATGGTTACTTTCTGTATTCAGTGATTTTTCAAATTCCTCCATCCCGGCCGATTGCTGGAATAACTGGAGTGCGCCTTGCAGGCTGAACTGATCGCCGGGCAGACCTGTGGAATCCACACCCGACTGACCCTGGGCAGAAGCGGATAAACTAAAGAATAGTAATCCGGTTAGTACGGAGGCTAAGTAATTGATTGTTTTCATGTAATAAGTTTTGTATGAGAAGGCAAAATGTGGCACAGGTTTATTTTATCCTTACTTTTTTTTAAAAA
This sequence comes from Chitinophagales bacterium, assembly GCA_017303855.1. GTDB lineage: Bacteria > Bacteroidota > Bacteroidia > Chitinophagales > Chitinophagaceae > JJ008. Next base: position 7,976 of record JAFLBL010000001.1, read on the forward strand.
ACAGGTCATATTACCGGTAACTAATACTAAAACTATTGATTTATTGCTGCTGTAAACCAATTCTAAAATGTAATTTTCCCGCCTGCAATACTGGATGTTAACGGCCTTTGCTGGTTTTTCAGCCGGAAAAAATCAATAACTTGCCCTTCCTTTATGATTTCTCCCGAAACCATACAACAAATCATGGGCCGCCTCGATATTCTCGATGTGGTGGGCAGCTTTGTGAAACTGAAGAGACGGGGTACCAACTACCTGGGTCTGTGCCCTTTTCACAATGAAAAAACCCCTTCATTTACCGTTTCTCCCGCTAAAGAAATATATAAATGCTTTGGTTGCGGCAAAAGCGGGAATACCATCAGTTTTGTGATGGAACACGAGAAATACAGTTATGTGGAGGCCCTCAAATGGCTGGCTAACCGGTATGGAATCGAGATTGAAGAAACCTTTGTCAGCGATGAACAGCGTCAGCAACTGCAAATAGCAGACAGCCTGTTTATTATTAACAGTTTTGCCCAGCAGTTTTTCAGCCGCACCCTGTTTGAATCTGAAGAAGGTCAGGATGTGGGATTGGCCTATTTTAAAGAACGGGGGTTCCGGGAGGAGATAATAAAGAAATTCCAGTTGGGCTATTCCCCGGAAAAAAGAGACGCATTTACCCGTGAAGCGCTGGCCAAACAGTTTAATCCGGACTTGCTGGTAAAAAGCGGGCTTGTGGCCAACAGGAATGAGCAGTTACAGGACAATTACCGGGGTCGTGTTATTTTCCCGATTCATAATCATAGTGGTAAAGTACTTGGTTTCGGGGCCCGTATCCTTAAGACAAATGAGAAAGCGCCCAAATATATCAATACCCCGGAGAATGAAATTTATGTAAAAAGCAAGATCCTGTATGGATCCTATTTTGCACGGCAGGCTATTGATAAGGCCGACGAATGTCTGCTGGTGGAAGGCTATACGGATGTGGTATCCCTGCACCAGGCGGGAATTGAGAATGTTGTGGCCAGCGGGGGAACCTCACTTACTATTGACCAGCTCAGGCTGATCAGAAAGTATACGAATAACCTGACCATTATTTATGACGGCGATGCGGCCGGTATTAAAGCGGCATTACGCGGACTTGACCTGGCACTTGAAGAAGGGCTGCATGTAAAACTGGTATTGATTCCGGACAAGGAAGATCCGGACAGCTATGTAAATAAAGTAGGTGCCGGCGCATTTACCCAGTTCGTTCAAAAGAATAAAAAAGATTTTATCCTGTTTCAGCTGGAAGTGGCCTTATCCGATGCCGGTTCAGATTCAGTAAAAAAATCGGAAGTGGTAAACCGGATGGCGGAAACCATTTCGAAAATTAATAAGGCCGAAGATTTCACGCGGCAACAGGATTATATCAAGCAATGCGCTGAATTGCTGAAAATAGATGAAGCCGGACTACATGCACTGGTAAATAAGTTTATCAGGGATAAGGTTTCGACAATGGAACGCAAGCAGCCCGGAGTGGTACAAAACCGGTTTGAACAGAATGCGCAACAGGCGGAACAATCCGGTTTTGATGAAGCCACATTTACGCTTTTATTCAAGGATGACCTGCAGGAACGGGAAGTGGCCCGGATTTTACTGGAGTACGGGATTAAAAAATGGGACGATAAGAAACTGGTGGCTGAATATATCCTGGAAGAAATGGTGGACGAAAGCCTGGTCGATAATAAAGACGTCATCCGCCTGATTGCCGTTTTTAAAGAATTGCTGAAGCATAATCCGGAACAACTGAGCCGTAGTTTTTTTATCCATCATCCGGACACTTCACTCAGTACATTTGCCGTCTCCTTACTCGATTTCCCCTATGAGGAAAGCGAACACTGGCGGAATGAATTCAGCCAGTCTTCCGGTTTTCAGAAGTCGCTGTTTGAGCAGTCTTATGAGGATTTTATTCAAAGCCTGGCACCGGATAATACTGATAAACTACTGAAGTTTCTGAAGATTGGCGAAGACAAAACCAATCAGGAAGTGGAATCAGCCATAAACTATCTCAAACTCAGAAAGATTAAACGAATGCTGCTGGAAAATCAACTGGACCTGGAAAAAGAGCATACACCCGGTGAGTTCAGTATGCTGCACCAGACCCATGAACACCTGAAAAAAATGGAAATAGAACTGACCCGTAAAATGGGGACTGTAATCATCCGCTGACCGCGGCCAGCAGCAAATCACTGTAAGAAACCTCAACCAGATCTTCTTCCCGGATGCCAAAAGCGTCAAGATAATCATCACATTGCTGTTTCAGTTCAGCCGCTCCCAATAAAGGAGCCGTTATATTACCTGCTTCTATTTCCACAAAGGACCCCAGCCCGGGTACTTCGTCAATATGGAATTTGACATTCGCGATAAAGTATATCTCCCTTTTCTTTTCCACTATTATTTTTATCCCGTTCGCACTGGTCAGAGCCTTTTTTAAACCGGCTGCATCCTCTACTTTCACCAATTGAAAAACCGATTCTTTCGGACCGGCCTGATCGGGACGTGAATAAAAGATCAGGTTGTTCTCGATATTTCCTTCCCGGAGCTTCAGCCGTCCGTTTGGCACCTTAAAATAGGTATCCGTCTGGTGATCGGTACCTTTATATTCCGCCCCTTTTGATAGCAGGTAATCACGGATAAACCGGCTGTCACTGCTACGGGCTTTAATTTCAACATTCAGATAACTCATACGCAAAAATAAAGGGCTGTATCAGTTCGATACAGCCCTTCATAAATTATTTTTCAGGTCATCTATTCTGCTACGGCGGAAGCCTGCCTTTTACGGCTAGCCCCAATATCCTCCCCCCGGTAAGTTTCACAACGGGTGAAGCGGAGTGCACTCCAGACATGATCCAACTCTACCCGCTCAATACTTTCATAGCCCTCACAGGTCAGCCGGTTCCAGCTGCATTCGCGGTTCAGATCGGTTACAATTTTGGAAGTGGATTTTGGATAAGCCACCCAGAACTTTGAACCTGTCTTAAGGGAAGGCATCACATCTTTCAAAATGCCATTCAGCTGATTTTCATTTACCGCAAAAACAAGGGCAAAATCAATCTTCCTGCTCTTTAAAAGCGGGGTCATGTTTTTACAGAATGATAGCTTACTGAATTGCTTTTCGATAGAAGAGGGCAAACCCTGAATTAAAAGATTCTTTTCGTCTGCCAGTTGTAACTTTTCAAACACAGTTTGTGACATACTTAGAAGCTGTTTTAAAGGTTCCGGCATTTCTTTCATGGTGAAAGATCCACCGAGTTCTCAAGCAGGGACTGCAAAGGTACTGAATATTAAGTGTATTATCTACACACGCTTAAATTAAAATTCCGCTTAATATTGCTTACTGCCTATATTAAGCGGAATTTAAGTAAGAATACCTAACTTATTTAGAAACAGGCTTATATCTTGCCAAGGCTTCTGGCATGTGTTTTTTCAACTCCTCTATACGACGGTCTTCCGCCGGATGTGTACTCAAAAATTCCGGAGGCGATTGTCCGGCAGATGCTTTTTTCATACGTTCCCAGAGAGCAACAGCTTCCTGTGGATTATAGCCGGCCATGGCAGAAAAGATTAATCCATACCGGTCAGCTTCCAGTTCATGATTCCTGGAAAAAGGAAGCATTACGCCTACAGTAGAACCGGCACCATAGGCACCTAAGAAAAGGTTTTGCGTTTCCTGGGGTTTATTTGCCAGCGCAACGGACAACGCAACACCACCCAATTGCTGTACAATTCCCTGGCTCATCCGCTGGTTGCCGTGTTGCAATAAAGCATGGGAAACCTCATGTCCCATCACGGCGGCTAATGCGGCTTCATTCTGTGTAACAGGCAGGATTCCGGTATATACAACAATTTTACCACCGGGCATACACCAGGCATTTACCGTTTTATCATCCACCAGGTTTACTTCCCATTTATAACCGGCCAGATCACCGGATTTATTTATCTCTGCATAATAGCTTTCTACGGCTTTTACAATCCGTTGCCCTACCCTGGTTACCATCTCCGCATCACGGTTTGTAGTACTCCCTACGACCTTCGTGGTTGATAGAAACTGTTTATACTCGGCTACAGCCATATTCTGCAACTCAGCTTCCGGCAAAAGTTTGAACTGCTTTTTACCGGATAAAGGATTTCTGGAGCAGGCCAGCAAAACAAAAGACAAAAGCAGGATCGCACTTATTTTCTGGATCATGGTGTGATAGTTTATATGTATAATTCAATCATTATACCAATCCGGGTATAATGGTTATAAAATGTTCCCTGTAAAGTTAAAAAAATCCGTTTAATCGCCGTGTTGGCGGGCTTCGCGTCTGCGTTGACGCCGGCGGTCGCGGCCTTTAAGAATAGGCACTTTACTTTCATTACCCCGGAGCAGCCGGCCGATATTTTTCTGATGAGTGAGCAAAACCATGAGTGCTACAGCAATGGCAAAAACCCGGTAAACCGGATTGTCGACATTAAAAATAACAAGTATAAAAAATGGAAACGCTATACTGGCGAGAATAGAACTGAGTGAGACAAACCTTGTCAGGTATAAAACAAGTGAAAAAATACCAACACAACTGATCGCTGTCCAGGGCGAAATACCCAGCACGAGACCGAATAATGTAGCCACCCCTTTACCCCCTCTGAAATCCGCCCATATCGGAAAAATATGACCTATCACGGCCGCTAACCCAAGTCCGGTCTGCAGGTTTTGTAAATTGACTTCGGTATCCGCATATTCAGGTAATAAAAGGGCCAGTTTTACTGCAATAACCCCTTTGAGCATATCCATCAGCATCACAAATGTGCCCCATTTCGGACCTAATACCCGGTACGTATTGGTAGCACCAGCATTGCCACTGCCGTATTCACGTATATCGATATTGAAAAAGGACTGGCTGACCCAGACCGAAGTGGGTACACTGCCAATCAGATATGCAACAATAATCAGAAGTAGTTCATTCATAGAACCTGCCATTGTGTTTGCCGGATAGACGGCCAAAACACGAAAATAAGCAAATTTCAGAAAGTGATAACAGTAAATTAACCTGTTGAAAATACAGGGAAAATGATTAAACAATATAATTCAGCTGCCAGTTGTCGGATTTATGCTGGCTCCATCACCAGGCATATCCAGTTATTCATCACTTCTTTTCCTTTCAGCACCAGCGACATCGGCAGGGCGGCCTTTACAATATCCGCTTCGTCGGTTATAAGAAGGCCACTCAGCAATAGCACCCCGTTTTTATTCAGGCTGTTTTTCAGATGTTCCAGGTTGTCGAGGATTACATTCTTATTAATATTGGCGAGTATGATGTCGGCTTTGCCGGCACCAGCGGCATTATCGGCCAGTTGAAGATGCACGTGGCTGCAAGTATTATTTATGCAGTTTTCACGGGCATTATCAATACTCCAGTCATCATAATCGATGGCAATGACATCGGCTGCACCCATTTTTTCGGCCAGAATGGCGAGTACACCCGTTCCGGTACCAAAGTCAATAATCTTCTTCCCTCCAAAATCAAGGGCACGCATCTGCCGCATCATCATAAAAGTGGTAGCATGGTGTCCGGTACCAAAACTCATTTTAGGCGTGATGACAATTTCCTTTTCAACGCCCGCCACGGGTTTATGAAAGCCGGCCCTGACCGCAACAAAATCATCTACGACTACCGGATCGAAATTTGATTCCCAGACGGCGTTCCAGTTTTGGCTTTCAATTACCGTTTTTGTAAAACTGAGATTATATTCCTTGATTATAGCCCGGAGTTCTTCCTCCCTGTATTCCGCTTCCGGAATAAAAGCTTTCAGCAACAGGTCTGTCTCTTCAAATCCTTCAAATCCGGTATCGGCCAGCCGGGCAATCAGTACCTGCTGCAATTCGGTTTCGGCTACCGGAATGGTAATTTCAATGTGGTTTGCCATAATAAAAAAAGCCCCGGAATATTCCGGGGCTGTAAAGGTATTTTAGTTTGCGGAATTATCTTCCTGTGCCGGCGGACGTTGTCCACCTTCCCGCGGAGCCTGTTCCGGTTTCGGAATCAGTACCTTCCGGGAGAGTTTGAACTTACCGGATTTAGGATCCGTTCCGATCAGTTTCACTTTCATCATATCTCCTTCCCGAACGATACCTTCCAGTGTTTCCAGGCGTTTCCAGCTGATTTCACTGATATGTACAAGCCCCTGCTTGCCGGGCAGGAATTCAACAAAAGCACCAAAAGGCATAATGGACTTCACTGTTGCATCATAGGTATCTCCTACCTGGGGCACAGCTACAATTCCTTTGATCCAGGATACCGCTTTATCTACACCGTCCTTACTGGTACTGAAGATGCTGATCTCGCCCCTTCCGTTTACTTCTTCCAGGTTGATGGTAGTTCCGGTTTCACGCTGAATTTCCTGTATTACTTTACCACCGGGCCCGATTACAGCGCCAATGAATTCTTTGTCAATAAACAGTTTAACCATACGAGGCGCATGCGGTTTAACTTCCGCTCTGGCAGCAGGTATAGTCGCATACATGGCATCAAGTATATGCAGACGGCCTCTTTTTGCCTGGTCAAGTGCCTGTTGCATCACTTCCATCTTCAACCCATCCACTTTGATATCCATCTGTACCCCGCAAATACCATCACGGGTACCGGTTACTTTAAAGTCCATATCACCAAGATGATCTTCATCTCCCAGGATATCGGTAAGGATGGCAAACTTATCTTCTTTGGTAATAAGTCCCATCGCCACACCGGATACGTGCTTGGGAATACCAATACCCGCATCCATCAGCGCCAGCGATCCGGCACAAACGGTAGCCATGGAAGAAGAACCATTTGACTCCAGGATATCACTTACCACACGAACGGTATACGGGAAATCACCGGTTGGCATCATTTGCTTCAGGGAACGTTGTGCCAGGTTACCATGGCCAACTTCACGTCGGCTTTGCCCACGCATCATTTTGATTTCACCAGTAGAAAAAGGAGGGAAATTATAATGCAGATAAAATTTGGAATCAACGGATTTGGCTGCACTTTCCACTAACAATTCATCTAAAGGAGTACCTAAAGTAACCGTGGTAAGTGATTGTGTTTCACCGCGTGTAAATAACGCAGCCCCATGTGGTGAAGGCAGTACATCCACTTCCATATCCAGGGGGCGTACGGTTTCCAGGTCACGGCCATCAAGACGTACTCTTTCATCAAGGATCATATCCCGGACTACATCATACTGAAGATCTCCATAGTAAGTGGAGGCCAGTTTCTTGGTCAGATCCGGCAGACTTTCTCCTTCTGCAAGATTGGCGTCTTTTTTCAGGAACTCAATCAGTTCAACCTTGATGGCATCAAAACGGTCTGAACGTTCATGCTTGCTCAGTCCGCCTTTGGCTACTTCATATACTTTCTGTTTGGCAAAACTGTATACTTTTTCTTTCAGGGCTTCGTCGGTTGCCGGTTTAGTGTAATCTCTTTTAGGTTTGGCACCGGCCAGTTCACGCAGTTCCTGCTGGGCTTTTACCTGGATACGGATTGCATCATGCGCAATTTCCAGGGCTTTGCAAAGATCGGCTTCGCTGCACTCCTGTGCTTCCCCTTCCACCATCATCAGGTTCTTTTCTGTAGCGGCAATAAGGAAATCCATATCTGATTTTTCCATCTGGCTGCGCGTGGGGTTCACCACAAACTCACCATTGATACGGGATACCCTTACTTCGGAGATAATTTCTTTAATAGGCACGTCAGATACAGCCAGCGCCGCTGATGCCGCGAGACAAGCCAGTGAATCAGGCATGATTTCCGCATCACTGGAGATCAGGGTCACCAGTACCTGCACTTCACACAAATAATCTTCCGGAAAAAGCGGACGAAGTGCACGGTCAATCAGACGGCTGGTCAGCACTTCATAGTCATTCAGTTTGGCTTCTCTTTTAAAGAAGGAGCCGGGAATACGACCGGCAGCGGCAAATTTCTCCTGGTAGTCCACAGACAGCGGGAAAAAGCTTTGTCCTTCTTTCGGTTCTTTATTGGCACATACGGTTGCCAGGATCATACAATTACCCATGGAAACGGTCACGGCACCATCGGCCTGACGGGCAAGACGGCCGGTTTCAATCGTTACTTCGCGGCCACCGCCAATATCGAAGGTTTTACGAATCTTTTGTTGTAACATTTTTTTCAGTTTTAGGGCGTTGCACCCTGTGAAGAATTTGACAGGAAATGGCTGAGTTGTTTCCCATGTTGCTACATGTTCCCCGATTTTGTGCAGTTTACTGCTCCCGGAAATAGTAAAAAACAACAGGTATAAAAACAGTTATTCCCAACATCCGGGAGACATTGGGAATAGTATTATAAAACTTGTGTTTCTCTCTGAAAGAAAACCCCAGGTTTAAAGACTTTTCCCTTGCCCCCTTTTGGGGATTTAGGGCGGAATGCCTTATTTCCTGATACCGAGTTTCTCAATCAGCTGGCGGTAACCAGTGAGGTTCTGCTTTTGCAGGTAGTTCAGTAAACGCTTACGCTTACCTACCAGTTGCATCAGTCCGCGGTGAGTAGAGAAATCTTTTTTGTTTTGCTGAAGATGACCACTGATCTGGCTGATACGTTCAGTCAGCAGGGCGATTTGTCCTTCAATGGATCCGGTGTTCTTTTCGGAACCGCCGTAGGTTTTTAAAACGGTAGCTTTTTTTTCTTTAGTTAAAGGCATCTTTTTAATTTTTAAAATTCATCCGGTTTTTTTCCTCTTGTATTAAGGCGGCAAAGGTAAGGCTGTTTCCTTTAACAGCAAAGGCTTTGGCCGGTTTTTTTACCCGATTTTTCTACCCCTGATTACTGATTATCAGTCAGTAACTTACCTTTGTTTCATGGAAGAACTGTCACAAGATACGCGGAATATCCTGGGATTGCACCTGCCTACCGATCCCCGCTGGGTTAATCTGGCCGAGATCTCGTTGGAAGAAATACTGACGGATCATGCCTATTGTGAACAAAAAGCAGCTACCACCTGCATTTCTCTGATACAGCGGTACAGCAGCCGTGCCGAACTGGTGAGCAGTCTCTCTCCCATTGTTACCGAAGAATGGGGACACTTCAGACTGGTATTGGCTGAACTGCAGAAAAGGAACCTCAAACTGGGAAAACAACGCCGTGATGAATATGTGAATGCCCTGATCGGTTTCCAGCAGAAAGGAGGAGACAGTGAAGGCCGCATGCTGGACCAGTTATTGACCATGGCCCTGATTGAAGCCCGCAGTTGTGAGCGGTTCAAACGGCTGAGCGAAGGCTTACAGGATACTTACATGCAAAAATTTTACCGGCGTTTTATGGAAAGTGAAGCCGGACATTATACCCTTTTCATCGAACTGGCAGAAACCTATATAGACCGGGATAAAGTCCGCTCGCGCTGGAAAGAATGGCTGGAATTTGAAGCAGGTGTGATGCAGCAAATGGAATTGCGGGGTGACCGGATTCACTGATCCTGTTTTTACGATTTACCGCAATCGATTGTATCAGTTTTGAAAGAAGGGATGAGTTAATTTCATTCCCCGAAAATGATACCTACCTGCCAGGAAGCCCTTGCTGCTTTAACAAGCACCCCCGGAGCATTTATCGTAACGCCGGTAAATGTGGGACTGATTAATCATACATATAAAATCAGGAATGGGCTGACTAACGTAGCTTATCTTCTCCAGCGCATAAATAAACAGGTTTTCCCGGAACCGGAAAAAATTCAGGAAAATTACCGGTTAATTGCAGGACATATTGCTAACAGGAATCCAGGTTTCTTTATTCCCCAAATGCAGTATTTTAAAAACGGACAATCGCTTTTCTGTGACAGCGACAGGTATTATTGGCGGCTTTTCTCCTATGTGGATAATTCCAGAACGCTCAGCCTCACAGAAGATCCGGAACAGGCCGCTGCTGTTGCGGAAACTTTTGCCAGGATGACTGCTGCCTGCAAGGAGGTGGATATACAAAAAATACATCACATTCTGCCCGGCTTTCATGACGTGGCAGGCCGGCTGGATCAGTTCAGCACTGCGGTAGTTTCTGCAATACCTGAACGGTTAAAAAGATCCCACAACATGGTAGACGGTTTGAACAGCCGTTCCCGTTACGCCCGTCTGTTTACTCATTTTACCCGTTCGGCCGATTATACACGCAGGGTTACGCACCATGATGCCAAAATCAGTAATGTACTTTTTGATATGGATTCGGGTAACATCCTGTGCCCGGTTGATTTTGACACCATCATGCCCGGTTATTTTTTTTCCGATCCGGGTGACATGATCCGCTCTATGGCCGGCACAACCGACGAGAACAGTACTGATTTAGCAGCTATCCGGATCCGGCCGGAAATATATGAAGCCATAATCGCCGGTTACCTCAGCGGCATGCGGAATGAACTGTCTCCAGCGGAAATAAACAATATTCATACCTCCGGTTTGTTATTAATTTATATGCAATCACTGCGGTTTCTCAGCGACTATCTGACCGGGGATCAATACTACCGCATCAGTTACCCTGAACAGAATTTTGACAGGGCGTTAAACCAACTGACCCTGCTCGAACGTTTGGAGGAATTCCTGGAAGCCAGGTATAATTTTACATGCTGATCTGTATAACTGTTTTATCTTTAGTCCATGCCTATCCACCAACAGCATTGTTTTACCACTGAAACCGGTCATGAGGTGTATGAGTTTACCTTACAAAACAACCGGGGTATGATCGTGAAGATTACCAACTATGGGGCAATCATTATGTCAGTTTCTGTACCCGGCCCTGGAAATACCCGGAATGACATTGTGTTGGGTTTTGACAAGGCAGCCGATTACCTCAAAGAAGACTACCTGAAAAATTATCCCTATTTCGGTTGTGCCATTGGCCGCAATGGCAATCGCATTAAAAATGCCGCATTCGATATTGACGGAAAAAAATATGCAGTTACCGCCAATTTTGGTCCGCACCAGCTGCATGGAGGAAAAGAAGGGTTTGATAAAAAGGTATGGGAGCTGATTACTTCGGGAGAACAACCCTCCCCTTTTGTGGAATTGCAGTATTTCAGTCCGGATGGGGAAGAAGGATTTCCAGGCAATCTTACCGTACGGATCCGATTTGAACTAACGGATGACAATGAACTCAGTTATACATATACAGCCGAAACAGACCAGGCTACCGCGGTAAACCTGACACACCATGGATATTTCAACCTGAATAACGGACAGGGCGACATACGTGATTATGAACTGAAAATTTATGGATCAACCGTTCTCGGACAGGATGAAGACCTTTGTACCAATGGCGAACTCCGTTTGGTAAAAGATTCACTTTACGATTTTCATAGTTTTACCAATATTGGCGAACGATTATTACAATTGCCGGAGTACGACCAGAGTTTTGTAGTTGACAAAAACAATGATCCGGCCGGACTGGCCCTGATGGCTGAAGTACGTAGTGCGGCTTCCGGTTTATTGTTACAGGTTTATGCCACCGATCCCGTTGTTCATTTTTATACAGGTAAATGGATTCCGGAAATAACCGGAAAGGATAATACAAAGTACGGGGCATTTTCCGCACTTTGCCTGGAAACACAAATCCATCCGAATGCCATTAACATTCCGCATTTCCCATCCATGGTATTACGGCCGGGTGAAGAATACAAAAGCAAAACGGTCTACAAACTGATTGGTTGAAAAATACAGATCTCTTTTTTGTACCAGCTATTCTTTTTTCTTCCACTTTTTATCCATTTCATTCGGACCGTAAATACGGGAAAAAAAAGTACTAAGTCCATATTTTCTGCGGATAAATTCGGCCAGTAGTATACCCATTATTACGCCGGCAATTAATAAAGGCATAATCCAGTTTTCTTTATTAACGGCCAGACCTGAAATTAAAAACAACAGGACAGGGCCAATAAATGCATGCAGCCAGTATATAATATTGATAAACCACATAAGTTCTACAAATCAGGCGGACTTGTAAAATAGGTAATTTCACTTCCTAAATCCAGAAACGGATATTGTTCAGTTAATTTCCTCGCTTTTTCGGCAAAATCCGCTAAAAAAGCGCGGTGCGCCATGGTATCGGGTTGAAATGCTTTGTGACGGCGGGCAATATTGATTTTTTTTACTTCCTGTATAATGCGGGCCGTTTCTTCCTCTATACATGACTGTGTGAATTTCTCCAAAACAAATGTAGTTGCCGGATAATTCGGATGAACCAGGTCAATATCATAAAAACGGTAATCCCGCAACACATCAATCACCAGTTCATAAGCAGGAAAATAATGTACAAAAGAATGGGCCTGTACCAACTGGTGAATCACTTCAATCAGCCTTGCTTTACTTCGGTTATTCTCCACTACCCCATCCCGGATATGTCTCACCGGACTAACGGTGAAAAGGATATTCATTGAAGGGTTGAATTGCCGGAGTCGCTCCAACGTGCTTTCCAGCATTGCCTGCATGGCAGGTATGCCCAGCATTTCCTTGCTGAACCAGCTGGCCGGTGCACGGTGGCAATTGGCAACCCCCGCATGAAGTGCTTCGCTGGCCCGGTTGGCGGTAGCCGTAAGCCGGTACGAAAAAGAAGATCCAAGCGTGATAATTAACCAATCCGTTTCCCTTAAAAATGAATGCGCCTGCTCTCTTGTGCTGTTCATAGCAGCAAGCGCGGCTTGCTTTTGTATATGGGAAAAACGGGAGTGATGCATCCAGCTATTCCACACTTCATTCAGTTGGAACAGATCATTTTCTGTCAGTTCCCTGTTTTCCATATACCAGTCAAGGCTCCGGCAAACACTGTCCGGCCCGAAAAGTATACCATTGGGATTCTGAAAAACTGAAAACTTCAGTTCCTCCAGTGCATTACCGATATGTTCAGTAAAGCAGGAACCAATCAGCATAATTTTGTTCCGGTAGGTAATGGGTACCGGTAATTTTTTAATATCTATTGAAAGCATGAAATCCATCTTCAGTAGTTGAACAGTTCTTCCGCTTTCCGGATACAGGCCGCCAGTATCTCCGGTTGCATAGGCGGGAGTATTTTTTTTTCAGTAAAATATTCAATCATTTTCTCCGTATTCATATTGCCAACCAGTTCATCATTGGCCATCGGGCAGCCACCGATTCCTTTAAGGGCCCCGTCGAAACGACGGCAGCCCGCTCTTACGGCTGCCTCCAGTTTTTCTTCCCAGGTATCTGGTGTGGAATGCAGGTGCACACCAATTTCAGTACCAGGCAATGACTCCACCAGGTAACTGACCATCGAATATACCTGGTTGGGAGTAGCGAGTCCCACAGTATCTGCTAATGAAACAATACCAATATCCATACCCACAAGCCGGTTTACCCGGTCAAAAACAATTTCTTCATCCCAATGATCACCATACGGGTTACCAAAGCCCATGGATATATAAACAACCAGTTCTTTGCCTGCTTTTACACATCGTTCCTGTATTTCTTCCACACGGCTCAGCGATTCCAATACAGAACTATTGGTATTCCGCTGCTGAAAGGTTTCGGATACGGAAAATGGAAACCCCAGGTACTTTATCTCATCATAGGTAACCGCTTCTTCCGCTCCCCGCAGATTAGCCACAATCGCCAGTAACCGTGTTGGTGTAGCAGAAGTATCCAGCAGCCGGATTACGTCACGTGTATCCGCCATCTGCGGTATTGTTTTGGGAGAAACAAAACTGCCAAAATCTATCGTGTCAAACCCGGCCTGTAACAGCAGGTTGATATAGGCCGCTTTTTGTGCGGCCGGAATGGGTTTCTTCCAGCCCTGCATGGCATCACGGGGACATTCAATAAGTTTGACCGGGTTGAAGAGCATATACAAAGGTAAGGTCGTATGAGATTTAACGGGACAGATTATGCACTTTATCCCGGAGTGCGTTGAAAAAACGATTCCGGTCTTTTTCCCCTGTTTTACTGATCAGGGTGGAACGGCTCAGGAGTGTATTGAAGGATTCCATTACTTTATCGCGGAAACGGATATCCCTGGTAAACAGATAGTGGAATACGCTGTAGGTAACCATGGTAAGACTACTCCCATCCAGATTGATCACCATATTATTACTACCAAGGATAATTTCATTTACATAAAATTGTATGGGTGCTTTGTAAGATAGTTCACTGGCACCTGGCAGGAATTTCACCCCTTTTTCTGTTTGCAGATCCAGGTGATTGATCATTTGCTGAAAGGAATCCAGTACCCTGTCAAAGTCTTTTTTTGTACTGAAATTTCCGGCTGCTTTATAATATTCAAGCTGGTTGATGGTACTTTGCAGACTCTCCAGGTTCCAGAGTTCCACACAGGGAATCTGATTAAATTCATCCAGTACTTTCTGTCCAAGCACGAAACATTCCTGATATGGAAATTCTTCGTAAGAGAAACTCTTGTTTCTCAGTTTTTCCTGGTTATTGATGGTTTTTGACCAGAAAAATGTTTTAAAAGCGGCCATCTCGGGGAAAAGAAAAAAGTTCCAGATGGTTGACTCTTTACAGAGATAGAACATCTCCTTTTTGCTGAAAGAATTAAAATAGTGAAACTGGCGGAGCATCCCTTTCAGGTAGTCCTCAAACTCAGGTGAACTGCCGCTTAAACCGGGCGCGTCAAATAATACCGTATCGGTTTGCAGCTGGATTAGTTTATCCAGCGACAGGCGGTACTTTTCACAAATGATCCTTAATTCAGTCAGGGTAATTGGTTTCTCCCCCCTGATCCGGCGGTAAACGCTATCTGCACTCAGGTCAAGCAAATCACACAATTCATCCACCAATGAGATATGCGCCGGAAGGTTCTCTTTCAGATGCTGAAATAATTGTTGTTGCAGTTCAATGGTTTCCATTGCCTTAAGAAATATACGGAAAATCCGTAATACCCAAAAATTAGTTTACGGATTGATACTAAAACATCGTGTCCGGTTTTGGTAATTACGGAAATTATCTGTCCCCTTTCTTCAAACATGACTAAATACCTGAAAACCGCCTGTTTCTGAAAATCAACCGCACTAACCAATTATTGCAGGCCCGTTTCAGTCCTGATTTTTGAATGGTCAACCATCCTGCTCACCAAAAACCGAATGACATGTGTACAAAATTTTTCACCTGCCTGTTTATCTGCCTTGGCATCGGATTACAAACGGCTATTTGCCAGCAGCCGGATAACCGTTCAGTTAAAACGGTACAACCTGAATTACAAAAAAAGAAAATCAATTTCTTTATTGTCAGTAAACGGAAAAAGGGAAAACTGGACCTGGCTACCCGTTATAATGTGATGCGCTCGAAAATCAAAGGTTTCTTTTGCCGGAAACAGTTTGTTGCCATTATTGCCGGTGATACAAAACAGGCCTGCAGTAAAATAATCAACCGGATGAAAAAGAAAGATGCCAGGTTGGGTACCGTGTGGTTTGATTCACACGGTATGTTTAAAAAAGGGTATTCTCTCTTTTTTATTGGTCAGGATGAATTAAGCTATATAACACTGAAAGACAGTGCAATTTCATCACAATTTGAACGACTGAATCCCTATACTGATGAGGAGTCCCGGTTTGTTATTGGCTCCTGTTATGGCGGGGCTACTTATACTCGCTCTTCCATTGATTATAAAGACAGCAGCCGGATGAACGGCGATTCACTGATGATTGCCCTGGGCAATACAATCCGGAACGGCAAAGTATATGCCTCTGAAAGCTGGGTAATGACGAAACCTGGGCTGTTCAGACGGCGCCCATCTGTTGGTGGTTTTCCGGGCCGGAAACTTTTCAGGGATATATGTTATGAACCTGCCTGGAAAAATATGGGCGTCTGGAATCAGTATGACGTAGGTACGGGTATAGTCAAACGCAGCAATCCGGTAACCCTCGACCGGTATGGTAACCTGATCATTCGGGGTGTACCCTTTACACACGAAAGGTCATTCCGGAAATCCTACCACAAAAAACTCAGCAGGCTGGAAAGCAATTTATATAAATAGACCTGCCTGAAGTCATTGGAAAGGCCTGAATCACCCATTTACCTTTCATTAAAATACCAACGAATGAAAAAATATTTAGGTTTACTCCTGCTTTTCATTTGCTCTTTACGGATGCAGGCCCAGACCGAATCCCGGACCTACGGATCAATGGCCTTCATGAATACCCAGACCGACCTGCCTTTTGGAAAATTTGCCGGGCTGTTTTATAAAGCTTTTCATCCGGGTGTTGAAGTTGCCTATGGACGGAATTTTTCAGTTAAGAGAAAACACGACTGGTATTATGATATCCGGCTTGCTTATTTCTATCACCGGTTCGTGCAGCATGGGATACCACTCTACAGCAACATGGGCTATCGGTATAAATTCAACAACCGCTGGTCAGTATCTGCAGAAGCAGGAGCCGGATACCTCCATTCGATTCCGGCCACAGCCCAATTCCGTTTAAACGAGGAAGGAGAATACAAACCCGATAAAGGGATCGGGAGAATGCAGGTAAATGCCTGTTTTGCAATTGGGGGTGGATACAAGTTGACACCCGCCTCCCCTTCTTCGCTGAAATTATTTTTCAGTTACCAGCAACGGCTTCAGTTACCATTTGTGAAATCCTATGTACCGTTGTTGCCATATAACAGTTTTCTGATTGGAGTGGCAAAACCGGTAAACCGGAAAAAATGAATAAATGATAAAACCAGTTGTATGAAAAGAATCAGTTTACTTTTATTGGTATGTCCATTCCTGTTCACTTCCTGCAGGAAGGCACAGATCCGGCCAACAACGGATATCGGGATCGCTGCACCCTGGACGGACAGCAGCAGCCGGCACCCCAAAAATGCGGCCTTGTTAAACCTGCTGGACAAGTACAAAAAGAAAGGTTTACCTGGAATTTCACTCCTGGTCCGGGATGCCAACGGTACATGGATTGGCGCCACCGGAAAAGCGGATCTGAGTGAAAATATTGATTTTACTCCGGGTACGGTCTCCAAAGCAGCCAGTATAACCAAATTCTTTATAGGCACCTTGGTATTCCGCCTGATGGAAGATTCGGTAAATACCGGTATGGGCTATGCGGCGCTTAACCGTAAAGTAAAAGAATGGTTACCTGCCAGGATAACGGATAAACTGGCCAATGGCAACCAGATAACGCTGGGGCATTGTTTGAAACATGAAACAGGTATTCCGGACCTGATTAATGAAGACCTTTTTTACCTGGCTGTATTAAATAATCCGAACAAAAAATGGGAACCGGAAGAACTGCTGAAATATATCTATAATAAACCGGCTGAATTTGCCGCGGGCGATACGGCCGTTTATTCCAACACAAATACGGTGCTTGTAACCATGATTATTGAAGCGCAGACAGGGAAAAAGCATGACCGGTTACTGCATCAGTATGTAATGGAACCGCTGGGATTAAGGAACACTTATTATCAGCCACACGACCGGTTACCGGCCTCCACCGCCCAGGGATATTATGATTTATACAATAACGGAAGTATCGTGAATGTGTCCAACCTGGTTACCGGCAGCGGCAACGGGTATGGAGGTTTGTACAGTAACCTGTTTGACTTGTATACGTTCATAGATGCGGTACTGATCAGGGAAAACTTTCTAAGACCGGCATCACTGGCCCGTATGAAAACATGGGGAAAGAAGGATGACAGCAATTTTTACGGGTATGGTTTGCAGCAGTCATATATACGGGGATCCGATTTTGGTATTGGTCATAAAGGAAGAGACCTTGGTTATTCCGCCAACCTTTTTTATTTCCCTTCAAGGGGTGTTACGCATATTTTTTTCGTGAATTACGGTACGGATGCGGACAGCGGACTCAAAGAGACTTTCTTTGATTTTGTGGAGGAACTGGTAACGATCAGCCTGCAATAATCAGCTTTTTAGCCGCTGGGTCATTGCTTCATACAGAATCATACCGGTGGCAACCGATACATTCAGGCTTTCAAAATCACCCTGCATGGGAATCCTGATTTTCTCATCGCAGATTTTCATCAGGGCGGGGTATACGCCTTTTTCCTCGCTGCCCATTATAATGGCGCAGGGAACCGTGAAGTCCGTTTCACTGATCGTTTTTGTAGCAGTCATTTCACTGGCGTATACCAGGACACCGTTCATATGTAATTCGTCCACGGCTTTCATCAGGCTGTTAACCCGGCATACGGGAATTTGTTCCAATGCCCCGGCGGAAGTCAATATGGCATCTTCATTCAGGGCGCCAACGCCTTTATCAGGTATGATGATGGCCTGTACACCGGTACACAAAGCAGTTCGTGCAATTCCCCCGATATTCCGGATATCCGTGATACCATCCAGGATCAGTAATAATGGGGCTTCCCCGCTTTCCATGACCAGAGAAATTACATCCTGCAATTGCTGATACTGAACTTTTGCAATCTGTGCCACACAACCCTCATGACCAGTAATATTAAAGCCATTGAGTTTGGCAACGGGTACATAGTTCACCGGCACCCCTTGTTGTGCGGCCAGCTGTCTGATTAGTGAAATATCTTCCCCATGAGCCTGGTTTTCAAGGTAGATTCTGTCCAGTTGCCGGCCTTCTTTTAAAGCAGCTGTTACGGCGGCCCTTCCTATAACGAGCGTATTCTTCCTGGGCCGTTGGGGTTGTCTGAATGATTTCACATGATAAAATTAAGCGATTAAAAGCTATAGAAACCTTGAAAAATAAAAAACCCCGGAAGTCCACTCCCGGGGTTGTATTTCATTTCAGGCTGATTATTTTAAACCAAATGCCTTCTTTACTTTGTTTACGTAATCCAGTTTCTCCCAGGTAAAGAGTTCCACTTTCCGGGTTACTGTTTTACCGTCAGGTGATGTAAATGTTTTTTCCACCACTTGAGGCAGGCGACCCATATGTCCGTAAGCGGCTGTTTCGCTGTAAATCGGGTTACGCAGTTTCAGGCGTTGCTCAATAAAATAAGGACGCATATCGAATACGGATTCCACGATTTTACCGATCTCGCCATCCGTCAGATCAACCTTTGCCGTACCATAGGTATTGACGTTGATACTGGTTGGTTTGGCCACACCGATTGCGTAGGAAACCTGTACCAACACTTCACTGGCGACACCTGCGGCTACCAGGTTTTTGGCAATATGTCTGGTGGCATAAGCTGCTGAACGATCCACTTTGGACGGGTCTTTTCCACTAAAAGCACCACCACCATGGGCTCCTTTTCCACCGTAGGTATCAACAATAATTTTACGTCCGGTCAGACCAGTATCACCATGCGGGCCCCCGATCACAAATTTACCGGTAGGGTTTACATGGTATTTAATATCACTGTTAAAAAGCTTCGCGTACTTTTTATACTTGGATTTCATCCGGGGTATAAGGATATTGATTACGTCATTTTTGATACGGGCCAGCATTTTCGCTTCGCTGTCAAAATCATCGTGCTGGGTGGAAATAACGATCGCATCGATCCTTACCGGCTGATTGTTATCGTCGTATTCCAGTGTTACCTGGCTTTTAGCATCCGGACGGAGATAAGGCATTTTGGAGTTCTTTTCCCGGCGGATTGCAGCCAGTTCGATCAGCAGATTGTGGGCCAGGTCGAGTGCCAGCGGCATATAATGTTCCGTTTCGTTGGTCGCGTAACCGAACATCATCCCCTGGTCTCCGGCACCCTGCTCTTCTTTCTTCTTCCGGTCAACCCCCTGATTAATATCAGCAGACTGCTCATGTATAGCAGATAAAACACCGCAGCTGCTGGCTTCAAACATATATTCACTTTTGGTATAACCGATTTTACGGATAACACCACGTGCAATTTCCTGTACATCGAGGTAAGCCTTGGATTTTACTTCTCCGGCCAGTACAACCTGACCAGTAGTTACCAGCGTTTCACAGGCAACTTTGGACTGAGCATCAAAAGCCAGAAAATTATCAATAAGCGCATCAGAAATCTGATCCGCTACTTTATCGGGATGACCTTCACTTACTGATTCAGATGTAAATAAATACGGCATGTGTATAAATATTTTAGGACGCAAAGATAAGGGGCAGTCTAAACCTAAAAAAGTCCCGCAGCAAAGCAAACGGGACTTTTAAACATATCTTAATAACTATTTTATTACAACCGGGAGTAAACCAGCCTGAGCCGTAGCCGTTTTGCGGGGTTGACATAATTACCTCCCGCAATGAGTACCCGGCCATATCCCACTTTATCGCCGATATAAATCTGGTTGATAGCATTATACCCCGGGGAAAATAAGAAAGTACGTACCGGAGCATACAATCGAAGAAGCTGATTTCCGGTTCTCCGTGTCACCATATTCTGAACATACCTTGATATATTGAACCGGTAAGTGCTGTCGGATTTCAGAAACCCGCCAAAACTGTTGATATCATAGGTATAATTGGAGAAATTATTGGAAATGCCCATGTCCGCATCAAAGGTAGAAGCGGTGTCCCCGGCCGTATTCAACCTGTCCAGAATTAATGCCTGTGGCTGCAGGAAAATATCATCCTGGGTCGAGCGGATGGGGTTAGCAATGATTTCGGCCCGGTGTACCAGTACATTACGGAATGTATCGAGTGCCGGTATGCGAAGCGATGCATAAGAACCCGGGGAGGACTGGAGATAAATCAGGTCATCGTTGGGCGTACCGTTAGTAAGGTAACTGTTCCATGCTCCTGCAGGATTGCGGTTCACCAGGTTGGCATTTCCCCCGGTGGTATGCAGGAAGTCGACAAAAGTAGTATCAATAACCCCGCTTTTCTTTACCTGATAATAGACGGTCAGTTTCGTGTTGATATTATCCGACGGGGCTATATAAGTAAGCGCATTGCCGCTATTATCCGCTTTAATAGCCAGGCCCCTGAACAGGGTTTTGAAAATTGAATCGGAACGGAATCCCCCATTTGCCGAAAACGTGGTATCATACAACTTAAATCGGTTACCCAGCTGATTGCTCAGCGGAATCCGGATTACGTTGACCAGTTTGGTAGTGTCCCGTTTGCGTATATGCAGTATTGAATCATTCAGGTTTTTTACCTGGAAAGATTTTGAACCCAGTTCCCCGCCAGTGGTCAGAAAATCAGGATGATTGTACTTATACACAGTGGTATCATTGAAACCGGCATTCTGCGCAATTTCAAATACCCGGATAGTTTGCACCGCATTGGTATCCCCGTAATAACCGGCATACGACAAAGACAAGACGACTGAATCGATGGCTACCACCGAATCCTTATTAATAAAGGGATTGATCAACGGATTGCCATAGCTGACATTAAAATAGGCATCTGCATGGGTGGTTCCGTAAAGGGGATCATTAATATAGCCAACAGCCTGTTCGTCGGAAAAATAGACTTTATTACTATCGGTATATGTCTTATTATCGGATTCAATATCCAGTATGGCTTCAAATGTAGTGATATTGTCCACCGGGGGAATCAGGCCGTCACCCAGGTCCGTGGCTTCATTGATCTTCTGGCAGGCTGTAAAAGATATAGCAACCGCGCTAACGATTGCTATGCCTGTTAAAACAAGTCTGGTATTCTTCACAAAGTATTTTTAATAGTCAGGGTTAGTGCGTTATTACTTGCCTGCAAGGTCGCTATAGAGTTGTAAATAGTCTGTTAAATCTCCATCCGGGTTATAGGTCAGGGTCTTTTTACCTCTCACTTTCGTGAACTCTTCCACAAGTTTCTTGTCAATTTTTTCCGCTCCGAATGTGATGGCATCAGAAAATCCGGCCCCACCCCTTTGCATGGCGGTATTGGTTCCTTCTTTGAATAATTCGAGGTCTTTCTCTTTCAGAGAGGCGTGGATCAGGGCTTTTTTAATAAAACCGCTGCCCAGTTTCTCTTTAAACGTATTCTGACCTACTGTAAAAACCGTTTTACTATGTGCAAAAACAGGCTCTTTTTTGTACACCGTTTTGAGATACGCCGGAATCAGACCGGTCATCCAGCCACTGCAATGGATGATATCCGGCGGCCATCCGAATTTTTTAACGGTCTCCAGGGCTCCTTTGCAAAAGAAAACCGTACGGAGATCATTGTCCTCAAACCATTTTTCCTGCTCATCATGAAAAACGAATTTGCGCTTGAAAAGCTCTTCGTTATCCAGAAAATAGACCTGTAACCGGGCACTGGGCAATGATGCCACTTTGATCTGCAACGGCATATCATCATTATCCACCGAAACATTAATACCCGATAAACGGACAACCTCATGCAGACGATGGCGCCTCTCATTAATAATGCCAAAACGGGGCATTATACAGCGCACCTCAAAATTGTTGTCATTGGCTTTAATCGCGAGCTTGTTTACAATTTCTGAAAACTCTGTCAACTCCAGGTAGGGTGACATCTCGTTCGCAATAAATAAAATTCTTTTCTTTGCTGACATGTTCGTCCTTTTGTGGTACTGCCGGTACTTTACTAAAGTATCGGTATGCCTTTTCAATAGCCGAAAGGCGTGCAAAGGTAATTATTTTAAACCGAATTTGATTTTTAAAGCGCATTATACCTCAAACTCTACCGGGATATGATTTTATTAAAAAAAGCAAATGACCTTCGCAACTATATTGATAGTCAGCGGAAAAACGGAAAGCCTATCGGTTTTATACCGACAATGGGGGCATTACACCAGGGTCATATATCTTTAATAGAAGCGGCAAAATCCCGGAATCAGCTTACCGTGTGCAGTATTTTTGTCAACCCCACGCAGTTTAACGATCCGTCCGATTTTGAAAAATACCCGGTAACGACCGATACCGATATAGCTCAACTTCTGGCCGCCGGAAACGATGTACTCTTTCTGCCGGAACTGGATGAAATATACCCGGCAGGGATTAAACCGATACGGATATACGAACTGGGTGAACTGGAAACTATACTGGAAGGAAAATACCGGCCGGGCCATTTTCAGGGTGTGTGTCAGGTGGTGCACAGATTGCTGGATATCGTTCAGCCAGATCTGCTTTTCCTGGGTCAGAAAGACTACCAGCAATGCATGGTGATCAGCCGCCTGATAGAGCTGACCGGATATGCGGACAGGATTACCATTCAGGTTTGCCCCACCTTGCGTGAAAAAGACGGGCTGGCCATGAGCAGCCGGAACCGACGGCTATCCGTAAAAGACCGTCATACGGCAACAACCATTTTCCGCACATTATCGTTTATTCAACAACATTTGCGACCGGGTGATCTAACCGCATTACACAATAAAGCAGTTGCAGCATTATCCGCAGCCGGCTTCCGGGTGGATTATGTATCCATTTCAGATGCCCGCACACTTCATCCATGTACAGATTGGGACGGGCAACAACAGCTGGTGGCGTTGGTTGCCGCATTCTTAGATGAAGTCAGGCTGATTGATAATTTGCCATTGACAAATGCTATAGCTGCTTCCCGGTGATGCATTTGTCCTGCTCATCGTATTGCCTTTACCTCACACGTCTTTATATTATTATATAACGGTTAATTGGTTTTGTTTTTCCCCTCTATCGTTTTACTTTCGGGTTGGAATGAAAAAAAATTTCCGGACAATATTTCAATACCTGCTTTTCCTTGGAGTAGGCCTGTTCTTTGCCTGGCTTTCACTAAAAAATCTTGACCAGGAGAAATCAGCACAGATAAAACAGGCATTCCGGGATGCCCGTCACTGGCTGGCCATTCCGGTGTTCATCATATTATTATCCAGCCACCTCGTAAGGGCTTTGCGTTGGCGATTGCTAATGGAACCAATGGGTTATCAACCCACCCGGAAAAACGCGTTTTTTGCCGTCATGATCGGTTACCTGGTCAATATGGGAGTGCCCCGTATGGGTGAAATTGTAAAATGTACCGTACTGGCCCGTTATGAAAAAATTCCTGCTGACAAACTGATCGGCACCATTATACTGGAACGGATGATTGACGCGCTGACGTTGCTGGTGGTTTTTGGCATCACACTGGTAATACAGCCACACTTATATGAACAGATTTTATCCACCTTTTTCAGCAGTACCGGGAACCCGGAAGAAAAAAAAATGTCCACGCTCCTGTTCACGCTGCTGATTTTTGGAGCAGTGGTATTGATTACCGGACTCTGGATGCTGATCAAAAAAAAAACTGTCCGGGATCTACAGGCCATTTTTATCCGCATCTGGAAAAGCGTGATCCAGGGTATCAGTACCATTCAGCACCTTAAAAAAAGGAAAGAATTTATTGTCTATACCGTATTACTCTGGGGACTATACCTGGCCGGCGGTTATATCGGTTTTATGGCCTTCCGTGAAACTGAAATATACGGCGTGAAAGAAGCGTTTACGATTTTATCAGCTGGCAGTATTGGCATGATTGCCTCCCCCGGCGGCATAGGCGCCTATGCCTACCTGATTGAGAAAACAATGGAGCTATACGGGTTGAATTTTACAATTGCCCTGGCATTTGGCTGGATTCTCTGGCTGGCACAGACCACCGTTATACTTATAGGAGGTATTGTTTGTTTCCTGGCCCTGCCCTATTTTAATAAAAAGAATAAACCATGAAACGCGCGGATCTTATTCCCGGAAAAATATATAGCCGGACTGCGGCTATACAACAGGTTGCCCAATGGCGGCTGCAGGGTAAACAAATAGTCTTTACAAACGGGGTATTTGACCTCCTGCATCCGGGACATATTTTTTCTTTATCCGAAGCGGCCAAAGAAGGACATTACCTGGTGGTTGGCCTTAACGCGGATGCGTCTGTGAAACGGCTAAAAGGAGATAGCCGTCCTGTCAACAACCAGGAAGCCCGTGCCCTGATTTTGGCGGCACTGGTGATGGTGGATGCGGTTGTACTGTTTGAAGAAGATACGCCGCTCGATCTGATTACCGCCCTGATGCCGGATGTAATCGTTAAAGGAGGCGACTATACAGTGGAGCAAATAGCGGGCGCCCGGGAAGTAATCGCGCATGGTGGACGGGTTGTGATTAACCCGATCCTGGAGGGGCATTCCACCACCTCCCTGATTGAGAAAATGAAACAGCGCTGAACCGATCTTCAAAACTTAACACAGGTTCCGGACTCACTTCACTAATTTGAGATCCCATTCAATTTTTTATTCGGTCCGATTATGTCTGAATCTCCCAAACCTAAAACCATTGCCCGAGATATTAGTTGGTTGTCTTTTAACGCGCGGGTATTACAGGAAGCCGCTGACCCCACTGTTCCATTGCGGGAACGTATCCGTTTTCTCGGCATTTTCTCCAATAACCTGGACGAATTTTTCCGTGTACGGGTAGCCACGCTGAAACGTATGATTCAGTTCGGAACAAAAGCAAAAATGCACCTGGAAAATAACCCCCAGCAAATCATTGATGAGATTCAGATGAATGTACTGAATCAGCAAGGGGAGTTTCACCGGATATGGGAAGAGCTGTTGCAGGAACTGGGAAAACAACGCATTTACCTTAAGACAGAAAAGGAGCTGACAGAAATACAACAGGCTTTTGTCCGCCAGTATTATGAAGACGAAGTAAGTGCCGACCTGATTCCGCTGATGATTGAAAACATTCCTGTATTTCCCATTCTCCGGGATAAGTCCATTTTCCTGGCGGTAGTGATGTGGAAGAAGGAAAGTGCGCTGCAAAAGAAATATGCGCTGATTGAGATTCCCAGCCGCATCCATGGCCGTTTTAAAATACTTCCTTCACCGGAAGGCGAGCATCATATCATTCTGCTGGAAGATGTAATCCGGTTTAATCTGCCGGATATATTCAGCTATTTCGGATACGATCATTACCAGGCCCATATTTTTAAAGTAACCCGGGATGCGGAAATGGATATAGATGAGGATGTATCCACTTCCATCATACAAAAGATTGAAAAAGGAGTTAAAAACCGGCGTAAAGGAAAGCCTGTCCGCTTTGTATATGACCGCGATATGGACCCCGGACTGCTGGAATACCTGGTTCGCCGGTTGAGTCTTTCCAAAAAGGACAACCTGATTCCTGGTGGCCGGATACACAATTTCCGCCATTTTATGGATTTCCCCGACCAGGTATTTGAAGGGAAAAGGGTACGGAATTCCCCCTTTGATCATCCGTTGCTTACCGAGCGTCGCGTGACGGATGTAATTCAGGAAAATGACATCCTGCTTAATTTTCCGTATCACTCGTTTCTTCCTTTGATAGATCTGTTACGGGAAGCGGCATTTGATCCGGATGTTACCACTATAAAAATTACCTGCTACCGGCTCGCCCAGCAATCCAAAATCATCAATGCGCTGATCAATGCCGTACGTAATGGCAAAGAAGTGGTGGTGATGATGGAACTGAGAGCCCGTTTTGAAGAAGAAGCGAATATCAGCTGGAAAAACCGGCTGGAAGAGGAAGGTGCTACAGTGCTGGAAGAAATTCCGAACATGAAAGTACACTCCAAAATCTGCCTGATCCGAAAGCGCACCAAAGACAATACTTCACTGTTATATGGTTTTGTAAGTACGGGTAACCTGAATGAAAAAACAGCCCGGATTTACGCGGATCATTGTCTGCTTACTTCCAATCCGAAGATCATGAGCGATGTGAACCGGATTTTCCATTTTCTTCAACAACCCAAAACAGGTCAGCATTACCTGCACGATTGCCGGTATGTACTCCCCAGTCCGGGATATGTCAAAAAGGAAATGCTTCGCCTGATCGGGGAAGAAATCAAACAGGCTAAAAAGAAAAAACCGGCTTCGATCATTTTAAAAATGAATTCCCTGTCCGATGACGATATGATCAACCAGCTGGAAGAAGCAGCACGGGCAGGCGTACAGATCAGCCTGATCGTAAGGGGTATTTATTGCCTTTTCTCTGAAAATAAAAAATACCGCGTTCCGATCAGGGCCGTCAGCATTGTGGATGAATACCTGGAACATGCCCGGGTGTGGGTATTTCACAACAAAGGCAAAGAGAAAGTTTACTTATCTTCGGCAGACTGGATGTTGAGGAATCTGGAACATCGTGTGGAAGCTACCTGCCCGGTATGGGATCCCGCGCTGAAAAAAGAACTGATCGATATCCTGAATATTCAACTGGAGGATAATGTAAAGGCCCGCTGGCTGGACAATGAACTGCACAATAACTATGTGCAGAATACGAAGAAGAAAATCCGCTCACAGGTGGAAACCTACCACTACCTCCGCAATAAAACAACATCCTGACGTGAGACTGGCCGCCATTGATATTGGAAGTAATGCAGCACGATTGCTGATCACTGACGTGATGGCCGGGCCGCAGGGAAATACAGAGTTTATTAAAACTGTACTGGTTCGTGTTCCGCTTCGTCTCGGTTTTGACGTTTTCGACAAAGGCCTGATCTCCCCGGGCAAAGTGGAGAAGATTGTTAAAACAATTAAATCCTACCGGCTGCTGCTGGACGTATACGAAGTAAAACACTGGAAAGCCTGTGCTACCTCCGCTATGCGGGATGCAGCCAATGCGCCTGAAATCATACGGCAGGTAAAGGAAGAAACGGGTCTGGAGATTGAAGTAATCAGCGGCGACCAGGAAGCTTCCCTGATTTATGAAAACCATATTGCCGAGAATATGTCGGATAAAGAATCTTATCTGTATATAGATGTTGGCGGGGGCAGTACGGAACTGACATTTTTCAGTGATGGGAAACTGGTATTCAAAAAATCATTCAATATCGGTACTATCCGTTTATTAAAAAGCCAGGTTACTGAAACTGCCTGGGAAGAACTGAAAGAAACCATCCGGGAAAAAACAAAAGGGTATCACCATGTAACGGCCATCGGTACCGGGGGAAATATCAATAAAGTGTTTTCCCTTTCCAAGAAAAAAGACGGGAAGCCACTCTCACTTGAACTGTTGCGCGACTATTATAAAGAGTTCAGCAATCTCTCAGTTTCCCAACGGATCAGCCTGCATAAACTCCGGGAAGACCGGGCTGACGTTATTGTACCGGCCCTGCTTATTTATATCAATGTGATGCGCTGGGCGGATGCGGAAGAAATATATGTACCCAAAATTGGGCTGGCAGACGGACTGATACATACATTATACCATGAAACCAGGCTTAGTGAGCTGGAGGTATAAATCTCATTCAAACAAATACAGCAATATCATGTCAGTGAATAAGGAAGTAAAGCGGGTCACCACACATACTTTACAAAAGATGAAGCTTGCAGGGGAAAAAATCGCCATGCTGACTGCCTATGATTATTCATTTGCCCGTATAATTGATCAGGCGGGTGTGGATGTAATCCTGGTTGGCGATTCTGCTTCCAATGTAATGGCCGGCCATGAAACCACGCTGCCGATCACCCTGGATCAGATGATTTATCATGCATCTTCCGTAATCAGGGGTATAGAGCGCTGTTTTGTTGTTGTCGATCTTCCCTTCGGTTCCTATCAGTCCAATTCAGAAATCGCACTGGCATCCGCTGTCCGTATCATGAAGGAAACCGGGGCACATGCCATCAAACTGGAAGGAGGTGAGGAGGTACTCGATTCTATTCGAAAAATTGTATCGGCCGGTATCCCGGTAATGGGACATCTTGGTTTAACCCCTCAATCCATTTATAAATTCGGCACATATGAAGTAAGAGCCCGTGAAGAAAAGGAGGCGGATAAATTGAGAGCGGATGCCCGGTTATTACAGGAAGCCGGCAGCTTTGCCCTGGTACTTGAAAAAATTCCTGCCGCACTGGCTGCGGAAGTATCCCGGGAGCTTACTATTCCCACCATTGGAATCGGAGCCGGAAATGGTTGCGACGGACAGGTGCTGGTAATGCATGATATGCTGGGAATTAATACAGAATTTAAACCCCGGTTCCTGCGTCAGTACCTGAATATTGCGGAACAGGCCACAAAGGCGGTTCAACACTATGTCGGCGATGTAAAGTCGGGTGATTTTCCCAATCAGAAAGAACAATACTGATTGTTTGTAATCGCATTGTCATTCGGCAAACACCATATCACCGGTTTACCGGTACTACCCTATTTTTGCGGAAAACCAACACATGCGGATCCGGACTGTGCTTCGTTTATTTATTTTTCTACATTTAACGCCGTTATTTATACGGGCACAGGACAGCACCCTCGTACTGGATAATGTAGTGGTTACGGCCAACCTGGTGGCCCAGTCACAGAAAGAAAGCGGCCGGAATATTCTTACCATAAAAGGAAACGAAATTGCCGCATTGCCTGTTCACTCCCTGGATGAACTACTCCGATACCTGCCGGGAATTGAAATACAGCAACGTGGACCGCATGGAACACAGAGTGATATTACAATACGGGGAGGTACATTCCAACAGGTATTGGTCATTATTGACGGAGTAAGAATAAATGACCCGCTGACCGGCCATTTCAATATGTATATTCCAGTACACCCCGGAGATATTGAACGGATCGAAATACTGAAAGGTGCGGCCTCGGCTATCTGGGGTGCGGAAGCTGTGGGCGGGGTGGTTAACATTTTGACAAAGTCTTTTTCCGAAAGAGCCCAAAAAAATGAGTTGCGGGGAAAATTACAGGCGGGAAATTATGGACTGCTTAACGGAGAAATATATGCCAGTCATACTCAAAAGAAATCACACCTGACAGCAGGAATACTATCGAACAATGCGGACGGCCAGTTACTGCGTGGCACTAAAAGTTACTTTAACCTGCATACGGCACATCTCTCCTTCACCCGGCTGCTGGCCCGTCAATGGAGAGTCGCGTTCCGGGGTGCGGGTGATTTCCGACGTTTTAATGCACAGAATTTTTATACTGGTTTTACCAGTGATACAGCCCGCGAAAGAATAAACAGTACCTGGTGGCAGGCCAGTCTGCAGAAAAAATATGCTACCGGTACTTTACAAACGGATATCGCCTGGAAAAGTCTGCGGGATCAATATTGGTTCCGGCCGTCCGCAGTACCCAACGATAACCGCAGCGGGCTCCTCTCCGCACAACTTTTCTACACCGGAAAATGGAAGGCAAAAAGTGGTTATACCGCAGGTTTACAATTAATACAGAAAAACATCCGCTCCAATGACAGGGGAAATCATTCACTCTGGCATGGCGCGGGATATTTTATCCTGCGGCATAAACCCGCTGCCGGTCTGTCGATGAGTGAAAGCCTGCGTATCGACCGGGATGAAAGTTACGGCTGGATACTCGTACCCCAGCTGAACATCGCCTGGAGTCTGAACCGGTTTACCATTCGGGGTACAGCTGGCCGCTCTTTCCGGGACGCGGATTTTACAGAACGGTATAATAATTACAACAAACCAACCGTATCCAGTGGAAGGATCGGGAATCCGGCGCTGGAAGCCGAACATTCCTGGAATTTTGAAGCCGGAATAGACTACCTGGTCACTTCCCGTTTGAGTCTGCGCAGCACATTCTTTTACCGGGATCACCGTAACCTGATTGACTGGGCAAATAGACTGTACGCAGAAATGCCCCGGCAGGTAAACCTGGTACCCGGAGGTACTTACCAACTGGCACTGAATGTGGAAAAAATACGTACCCGGGGCCTGGAACTGGATATGCAGTACATGGGGAAAACGGGAACCCGGAGTCACTTGCTGACAATGGCCGGGATTACCTGGCTGCACTCATCGAATGAAGACCCGGTACCCTCGCTTTATATTTCATCGCATGCCCGTTTACTTTTCAATCTGACTGCAGCCTGGACAATCAAAAATTTTACGATTTCTATCAACGGATTGTATAAAGAACGGGCAGCGCAAAAATCTGCTGCACTGAATACACAGCTAATGCCCTCCTATGCACTCTGCAATATGAAAACGGCCCTATCACTCCCTCATTTACGTGGAAAATTATTTCTTCAGGCCGATAATCTGTTCAATAAAAAATATACCGATTTATTAGGATCTGACATGCCGGGCCGATGGTTATCAGGTGGAATTGAGATAGCTTTGTAATCTTAATTTAACCATATGGAATTTCTAAAGACACTTCAGATCGGCACAGTAAATCCCGGCGTAAGTACAGGTACCGTCTGGCTCCCGTCCGGCGGCGAAACAATTGACTCCTTCTCTCCTGTGGATGGTAAAAAAATAGCCAGCGTAACCGCTGCTGATAAAGCCGGCTATGAAGCCGTGATGCAGGCAGCCGAAACCGCTTTTAAACAATGGCGTCTTGTACCAGCACCGAAAAGAGGGGAAATAGTACGGCAAATCGGGGAAGCACTCCGGGAATACAAGGAACCGCTGGGCAAACTGGTTTCCTATGAGATGGGCAAAAGCCTTCAGGAAGGATATGGAGAAGTGCAGGAGATGATTGATATCTGTGATTTTGCGGTTGGACTTTCCCGGCAGTTACATGGCCTGACAATGCATAGTGAGCGTCCGGGACACCGGATGTACGAACAATATCACCCCCTGGGAATCGTAGGCATCATTTCCGCTTTTAATTTTCCGGTTGCTGTATGGAGCTGGAACACAATGCTGGCCTGGGTTTGCGGGGATGTTTGTATCTGGAAGCCTTCTGAAAAAGTGCCCCTATGTGCCGTTGCCTGTCAGCAAATAATCGCCGGTGTATTCCGTAAAAACAATATTCCGGAGGGAGTTTGTGGTTTGGTTATTGGCGGACGTGAAGTCGGAGAATGGATGGCTGCGGATAACCGGATTCCATTGGTATCAGCTACCGGCTCAACCCGGATGGGTAAAGCAGTTGGAACGACTGTGGCTGCAAGACTGGGCCGGTCCCTGCTTGAATTAGGCGGCAACAATGCAATTATTATTACTAAAGAGGCAGACCTGGATATTGCTATCCTGGGTGCATTGTTTGGTGCGGTAGGAACCGCAGGACAACGTTGTACCACCACCCGCAGACTTATCATTCACGAATCGGTATATGATACAGTGAAAAACAAACTGGTGGCAGCCTATAAACAACTCAGTATCGGCGACCCGCTGGATCAGAAAAATCATGTAGGCCCGCTTATCGATTCCGACGCGGTAAAGATGTATCTCTCGGCCATTGAAAAATGTAAATCAGAAGGAGGACATTTTGTGGTGGAAGGAGCCGTACTTGAAGGGGCTGGATATGAAAGCGGTTGTTATGTAAAACCCTGTATTGCGGAAGCACAACCGGGGTTTGAAATAGTGCAACATGAAACCTTTGCTCCAATACTTTATTTATTGAAATACAAAACAATCGAAGAGGCAATTGCTATTCAAAATGAGGTGCCACAGGGTTTGTCTTCCGCTATCATGACGTTAAATATGCGTGAAGCTGAATTATTCTTGTCACAGGCTGGCAGTGATTGCGGTATTGCCAATGTGAATATAGGTACCAGCGGAGCTGAGATCGGTGGCGCATTTGGTGGCGAAAAAGAAACCGGGGGTGGGCGGGAAAGTGGAAGTGATGCCTGGAAAGCCTATATGCGCCGGCAAACCAATACGATAAATTACAGTTCTTCGTTGCCCCTGGCACAAGGCATCCGCTTTGATTTGTAATAGATCTCCACAGCTGTTGAAAACATTGAAAACCGGTATATTATGATATACCGGTTTTTTTGTTGACTTTTGTAAATAAACCCTTCATAGTATAAAAATCGCCTATGAGAAAGATAACCGCACTCCTCTCTACCCTCTTTATCGGGTCATTGACGACAATAGCCCAGGTCAGGGTGGCCATTGTTGCTGGCGGACATCAGTCAACAGTTATCGAGGAGAACAATCTTCCCAACTGGAATACCCTTAAAAACAATTACGAAGGCCGGATCGGTTTTCATACCGGATTCATCGCCGATATCCCCTTTTCACCTAAGTCAAAACTGTTTTTCCAGCCGGGTGTGATTTATTACAATAAGGGCCGGAAATTCGCACAAACTTTTGATCCTCCGGTTGGAACCATAATCAGCCAGAAAAGTACTCAATACATAAATTATATTGACCTTCCGCTGAATCTTGTTTTTAAATTCGGCAAAAAGACAAAATTCATTATTGGCGGTGGGCCGTTCGGCTCTTTCTTTTATACCGGAAAAGAAACATCCACACAGGAACTGAATACGGGTGTTGTGGACACGGATGAGAACAATGATTTATCTGTAGGTAACCAGCCTGGACAATACCGCACTTATAATTATGGGGTAAACGGACTGGCAGGTGTAGAGTTCCGGGGCTTTTTTATTACAGCCAACTACAGCCGCGGCTTGAATGATTTTTATGAACCTACCGCTTATACGGGCAGTCTCCGCCACCAGGTTTTGGGTGGTACAATCGGTGTATTCCTGGGCAAGGGGGAAAAACTGGAGAAGAAGGTGACGGATAAAGACAAGGACGGCATTGAAGACCTGAAAGATAACTGCCCGGATGAAGCGGGTACTGCGGCTACCAATGGTTGTCCGGATAAGGATGCTGATGGCATCCCTGATAAAACGGATAAATGTCCTGATCAGACTGGCCTTGCCCGGTATAACGGTTGCCCCGTACCCGATACGGATAAGGACGGTATTGATGACGAAGCGGATAAATGTCCGGCCGAATTCGGAGTGGTGCGTTACAATGGCTGCCCTGTTCCGGACAGCGATGGGGATGGGGTTAATGACGAAGAAGATAAATGTCCCAATGTGAAAGGACTGAAGCAGAAAAATGGTTGTCCGGCAGAAGAAATTAAAAAAGAGATAGTTGAGAAAGTGAATTATGCGGCTAAAAGGATTCAATTTAAACTGGGTGAAGCCACGCTCCTGCCCGCTTCGCTGAAAGTACTGGATGAAGTTGTTAAAATTCTGCAGGAAAATCCCGAATTGCAATTGTCGATTGAAGGACATACCAGCGGAGATAAATTTCCTGATGCCAACCTGATTCTCTCCCGTAACCGGGCAGAAAATGTAAAAGCCTATATGGTGAAAAAAGGGATTGATCCGGAACGTCTGACAGCAAAAGGTTTTGGTCACTCAAAACCCCTGAACAAAGGGTTAACAGCCGCTGAAAAAGCACTGAACAGGCGGGTGGAACTTAAGCTGAATAATTGATCCGGCTCATAATTTTTTGCTAAAGCCCCTGTAAAAGGGGCTTTTATTTATGCAAAATGTATGAGTGGTAATCATTATTTTTATGCCTTTAGCATATTTGTATAATAAAAATTTCATTCATGTTATCAGTAAACAAACGTACCTGCCTTTCACTGACTTTTGCCCTGCTTACCGGGAGTGTTTTTGCCCAGAAAGATGAAGTGCCCAAGGGCTGGCATTTGATGGATAAAGCCAGCAGCGGATTTTATGGAATCAGTACCGATAAAGCCTACCAGTTTGTAAAGTCAAAAAAACTGAAGAGCAATACGGTCATTGTCGCGGTGATAGATTCCGGTATTGATACGCTGCATGAAGATCTGAAGCAGGTCCTTTGGATTAACCCAAAGGAAATTCCTGGCAATGGAATTGACGATGATAAAAACGGGTATGTGGATGATATTCATGGCTGGAATTTCCTGGGCGGACGGGATGGAAGAAACGTGGAAAAAGATTCCTATGAAGCCGCACGTGTTTATCACTCCCTGAAAGCAAAGTATACGGACAAGACTATCAACGAAGCGTCACTTAGTCCGGCTGAGGCGGAAGAATATAAGATGTGGCTACGGTCAAAGACCGAAGTAGTTGGCGACAGTAAGGAAAGTGGTATGGAGCTGATTTTTATGAAGCGGGCTTACACCAATTGCCTGAAAGCGGATAGTATACTGCAAAAAGCCATGGGCAAAGAAAAGTATACGGGTAAAGAACTGGAAGCTTTCACTTCCGACGATGCAGCTGTTAAAAAAGCAAAAAATACCATTTTCGGATTAATGTCGGGCAATGACGCCCTTGAAGCGAGCAATACCGAATTCCTGGAAGGATTTGGCGAGTATATTGAAGCCGAGGAAAGCAAGGCGGAAGCACGTAATTCAGCCCCTCCTGCCTACCGGAACGATATTGTTAAAGACAACTATGATGATTTTAATGACCGGTATTATGGAAATAATGATGTAATGGTTAGTAACAAATCCGCTCTCCATGGCACACACGTTTCCGGTATTATTGCGGCAGCACGCAATAATAATAAAGGGATGGATGGGGTGGCCGACAACGTACGTATTATGTCACTCCGCGCCGTACCGGATGGAGATGAACACGACAAAGACATCGCCCTTTCCATTCGCTACGCCGTAGACAACGGTGCCCGGGTGATCAATATGAGCTTTGGCAAAAGCTTCTCTCCTGAAAAAAAATGGGTGGATGAAGCGGTTAAATATGCGGAAAGCAAAGGTGTATTGATCGTACATGCCGCGGGTAATGATGCGAAGAATCTTGACTCTTCATTTAATTTCCCTACCCCTAACCTGCTCGATGGCACCCGGCCGACTAACTGGATTACCGTTGGCGCCAGTGGCGATCCCAAGGCAGGTGGTCTCACCGCCAATTTTTCAAACTACGGAAAAAAGGAAGTAGACGTATTTGCACCCGGTGTGAAAATATATGCTACCGTGCCAGGCGGAAATACTTACCAGAATCTGCAAGGAACCAGTATGGCCTCACCCGTGGTAGCCGGACTGGCCGCTTTTCTTATGGAGTATTTCCCCACCTTAAGTGCCCGCCAGGTGAAAATGGTTATCGAAAAATCGGCTAAAGGTCCGGGTGAAAAAGTAAAGAATCCGGGTACAGATGAACTGGAAGGTATGGAAGAATTAAGTAAAACGGGCGGAATCATCAATGCATATGAGGCGGTTAAACTGGCTGCAACCATTAAAGGGGAAAGAAAACCGGCTGTAAAGACCAGTTCAAAAGTGAGTCCGAAAAAACGGAACTGACCATATAAGAACATTTTTTTTGCAAAAGGACTTTACAAACGTAAAGTCCTTTTTTTGTGGGTATTAATATCAATACCGCGATCAAAAATAAAATATTTAACATATGACCATCCGGGTAAATTTACGAATATGAGCATAACAGTATGAAATATTAAACAGTTTTTGTAACTTTGAAGGGATCCCTGTATAGAATAAAGTTTATACAGAAACCATTTACAACCTGGTACCCGATTCCATTTTCTGATTAGCAGTGATTTTATATAACAGTTGTATTTTCTGTTATGATTTATAATTAAACTGTTTCGAATTTATACCACCAACCAACTAATCCGAACATGGATATTTTAAGAAGAATAAAAAAATCTCTCTCCTTTCATATTAATGATAAACTTTTTTATCATCAATGGATACTGGGCTTTTCCAGAACCGATATCCGGTCCATTATTAAGACCAAACAATTTGACCCGGATATCACCTGGTTGCACCTTGATGACCTCAATGAAAACAGGGCCGATCCGTTTCTTATACGGGATGGAGACAACGGATACAGTGTTTTTTATGAAAAATTTTTTGAAAACTCACTGGAGGGCTCCATCTGGCATCTTCGTCTGAATGACCAACTTGAAGTGATTAGCGACGATCTCCTGATGTCTCCCGATCACCACATTTCCTATCCTTTTATTTTTAATGAAAACGGAACCATTTATATCATCCCGGAAACGGCCAGCAACAGCCGCTTATCCGTATATGAGTACAACCGTGTGGAACGAAGCCTTCAATTCAGAAAACATATACTTGACATCCCGATTCTTGACGCGACCTTTTTAAAAACTGATAATAAATACTGGCTGTTCGGTGTGCGGAAAAATAATGAAAGTGATCACCACTATGAATCCTGGGTGTATACGGCCAACGACTTATTGGGAGAATACACGCCCCATCCGATGTGTCCCGTAAAAAAAGGTCTGAAAGGAACCCGTGCGGCCGGCAATTTCATTGAAGTGGACGGTACTTTTTACCGGCCCACCCAGAACTGTGAAGAAGAATACGGGAAATCAATCATTTTGTATAAAATTGATGAACTGACCCCCTCGCAGGTCTCAGAAACAGATCACATGAGTATAGCACTGGGAGGAAACGGGCAAAATGCTAAAATTAAACGGATCCATACGATAAATGTGGCAGACGGGTTGATGGTGGTGGATGGTGTAAAAAGAACATTCTCCCTCCGTAAACCCTACCTGCAATTCAGGAACTGGATGCGGTCAGTAGCCTCTTCTCTTTCGTTTATATTCTTTCAATGTACAGTGGATGCCTGGGAATGGGCGGTGTATGAATCCGTCTGCGAAATGGAAATGCTCTATGTAATATAAAACATCGCAAAACCGGGCTTTTCATGTAATACCCGTTATTTTTGGGTGAAGAAAAGTACCATGATTTCGTATAACCCCAGGGACTGGTTTAGTTTTATAATTCGTTTTCATAAGGCGGATACGTTCAGGCAATTGCTGCCGCTTATCCTGCTTATTTCATTCTACGCGGCCGGCGTTGCGTGGCTGGAAATGTATTACCTCAGATTATCGGATAAAAGTTTCGTCCGGAATATTCCGGTTATGCATTCCTTACTTGGCTTTGCCATCTCCATGTTGCTGGTATTCAGAACCAATACGGCTTATGACCGCTGGTGGGAAGGCCGGAAACTTTGGGGAGGGTTGGTGAATAACAGCCGGAACCTGGCAATGAAACTGGACAGTATGCTTACACCGGAGGACACCGCACACCGGGCTTTTTTCAGGAAAGTAATTCCCGCCTTCGCATTCGCGTTGCATAATCACCTGCACAAAGAACAAACCCGGATTGAGCTTTTCGATGATGAGGAACACGGACATGTATTCCGCCAGATAGATGAACAGAAACATATCCCCAACCAGGTAGCACTCCTGCTTTACAGGCATGTACAACTACTGGTAAAAGAAGGCAAACTTAGTCCGGAACAACTACTTTTTATCAATGCCGAATTACAGTCATTCACCGATATATGCGGCGCCTGTGAACGGATAAAAAACACACCCATCCCTTTTTCGTACAGCGTATTTATTAAGAAATTTATCTTTTTCTATATTATTACTCTACCGGTAGGTTATGTTTTTCAACTGGGCTTCTATGTAGTACCGGTAGTCGCGTTTATATTTTATGTGCTGGCCAGCCTTGAACTGATTGCCGAGGAAATCGAAGATCCGTTCAGTGGCGATTCCAACGATGTTCCCACTGAAATGCTGGCTAAAAACATTCACCGGCACATTGCGGAAATCATTTAACGGCTTACCTGATCAGTTTTTTCAGATTTGTTCCGGCTGATTCAATGATCTTATCCGAGTTATTCATTAACAGGGTGGTTACAAATGAATTTTTTGAAGACTCACGAACCCTCACGCTGATGGCATACCCGCCCTGGCTGTAGGATTTGACAGTTCCCCCCTCAGGACTTACGGAGGAACCTAATGACCGGGGCACTATAAAACTCCGCCCTTCCAGCATTTTTCCTTTCAGCTTTTCATAATATACGGTATAACCGGGTGCACTTTTATCAACTGGTGCATTGCGTAGAAACAAATAAAATTTACCAATAACTATATTGTCAAATAAAACACCCTGCTCACTGACATAAGATGAAGTCAATGTAATTTCCATATCCAGGTTCAATGTTCGCGGACCTTTTTTCTCCACTTTGGCGCGGGGAGTATTCAACTG
This sequence comes from Chitinophagales bacterium, assembly GCA_017303855.1. Classification (GTDB taxonomy): domain Bacteria; phylum Bacteroidota; class Bacteroidia; order Chitinophagales; family Chitinophagaceae; genus JJ008. The sequence goes on from JAFLBL010000001.1 coordinate 46,468, forward strand.
AAACTCTTTTAGCTTCAGCCGAAAAGTACTGTTATTCAGAATTTCATACAGGTTGGAATCATCCATTTCGAATTCAGCCAGCATAGCTGTATCTTCCTGTTCACCCTGTCCGGGTAAAAGGCGGAGTACGGTAAACCCGTTAAATTTCATACCCACCGGATCAAAAGCCCGTTCCCGGGAAAGCTGGTCATAAAAGAACAGGTCCCGTTGCCCTATCGTGTATTCGGCCGTATATTTACTCCTGTCCTTTTTAATCATTTTTTTGACAGCATTGGTAGCAAGGGAAATCAGCCCGCCGGACATGGCCGTCAGTACTCCACGATTGCCCTCTTTTATTATTCCGGCTCTTTCACTGAGTGTATAGATTTTCTGTTCCCGCAGGCCGGCAAAGTCCAGTTTATAGGGATCTTCGGCAACCTGCATTTCGGTCCGGTCGCCTGCACTTTTCTTTCCAGGAGTACAGGAACCCGCCAAAAACAAAAGACAGAGTATGAAGGCTGAATGAGAGCGCATGGTTGATATTTTTAAATATTATCATTTACAAGATACATATTACAAGTATACAGCGCATCCGTACCAGTACGTAAAATTGATAAAATATCCTGTTTCGGAATGGAGGAGGCAACTTTTCCTATTGAACCACGTTTAGGATGAAAACAAATAACCAATGAAAAAATCAATAGTATCCGTTTCTCTCATCACCGGGTTACTGACGTTGCTGAATGCCTGTAGCAAGGATAACGGGAGCAACGGCGGAGGAGGTAATACAACCCTGGATTGCAGCACTGTTTCCAACAAAGCATTTGCGGCGGATGTAAATCCCATTATTCAGAGTGCCTGTGCCATCGCAGGCTGCCATGCAAGTGGCAGTGTAAATGGTCCCGGGGCCCTGACCAGTTATACGTCAATTTTTAACGCACGTACCGGCATCCGCTCCGCAGTATCATCCGGCTCTATGCCGAAGAACAGCAGCCTTTCGGCTGCACAGAAAAATACGATTCTATGCTGGATTGACGGAGGGGCGCTGAACAACTAAGCGACCCGTTTATCCAAAATACTTCATGACTTGCCCGGTAATGGCTATTCTATAATATATTTATAGCTAAATAACCGGGCATGAAAAAACTGACTGCGCCTTTCTTTCTTTTTCTTAGTCTGCATGTATTTTCCCAAAACGGGATAGCACCGCTTACGGTAAATAAAATCATGCGTAACCCCTTATGGATCGGAACCTCCCCTTCCAGTCCGTTCTGGAGTAATGACGGCAAGCGTCTTTATTTTTTGTGGAACCCCGACCAGTCGCCGTCTGACTCTTTATACTATATTACGCTTACCGGCAAAAATCCGGTTAAAGCGACAGTTGCCGAAAAAGCTGAGCTGAACAGTACCGGCAGCTTTCTTTATAACAAAGCCAGGACTGCGTTTGTCTATGCAAAGAATGGAGATATCTTCCTGAGTGATATAAAATCCGGACGGGAAAAGCAAATCACCCAGACAACCGACCAGGAAAGTAATCCTCAATTCAGTTTTAATGATACACGGATCGTTTTCACCCGAAACCAGAACCTGTATGCATGGGACATCAAAGGTGGTGAAACGATACAACTTACCAATATCAGGTCCGGAGAATCCTCACCTGCCCAATCCTCCGGTACGTTACGGGGCAGCAATCCCCCGGCAACCGGAAGAGCCACAACCAATCCCCAGGAACAATGGTTACAACAGGATCAGCTTAACTGGTTTCAGGTGCTGAAAGAGAGAAAAGAAAAAAGGGAAAAAGCGGATGCTTATACCAAAACTATTCCCAAACCTAAAGAATTACGCAACATCCCGCTTGACGATAAACTTTTACAGGGACTCAGTATAAGTCCTGATGGCCGGTATATCACATACAGGCTTTTCCGGATGGCTGGTTCAAAACAAACCATTGTTCCCAATTATGTAACTGAATCAGGATTTACCACCGACATTCCCGCCAGGACTAAAGTAGGTGGATTGCAAGGGTCTGGTGAATTTTATTTTTACAACCGGGAACAGGATACCCTTTTCCGCTTCAACATTGATTCCATTCCGGGTATCACGGACTTACCTGATTATAGTAAAGACTATCCCGCTCAGTGGGAAGAAAAATTAAAAAAGAAGGCCAACCGGGCTGTGAGCTTTGGCAATATCAGCTGGTCGCCCAACAGTTCATTTGCCGTTTTTGAAATCAGGGCACAGGATAATAAAGACCGTTGGCTGATGAAATTTGATCCTGCAAGCGGCCGTTATTCCCTGCTTGACCGGCAACGTGATGAAGCCTGGATTGGCGGACCAGGTACAGGAGGATTTGGTGCGCAGTCAACGGGTTGGATCAATGATGTAACATACTGGTTCAGATCAGAAGTCAGTGGTTATTCCCATCTATACCTGGCCAACCTTGTAACAGGGGAAAAAAAAGCACTGACATCAGGCCGGTACGAAGTACAGCAGGTCCAGCTTTCACAGGATAATAAATCTTTTTTTATTACCACGAACGAAATCCATCCGGGAGAGCAGCACTTTTACCGGTTATACATTACAGATGGACGGAAGGAGCGGATTACGACAAAAACAGGGGCGCACCAGGTGCTGGTTTCCCCTGACGAAAAATGGCTGGCTGATCTTTACTCCTATTCAACCCAACCCTGGGAATTATTTCTGCGTGAAAATAAAATAAACAGCCCTGAAGAGCAGATTACCGCTAAAGCAACTTCGGAAGCGTTTAAGAGTTACCCCTGGAGAGACCCGGAAATTGTAACATTTACGGCGCGCGACGGGGCCACCGTATATGCCCGGTTATATAAACCTGAAAAGCCGCACAGCAATAAACCTGCCGTGCTTTTTGTTCATGGTGCAGGCTACCTGCAAAATGCTCATAAATGGTGGAGCAGTTATTTCAGGGAATATATGTTCAACAACCTGCTGGCCGACCAGGGATATTATGTGATGGACATTGACTACCGGGGCAGTGCCGGCTATGGGCGTGACTGGCGAACGGGCATTTACCGGCATATGGGCGGCAAAGACTTAAGCGATCACGTGGATGCCGCCCACTACCTGGTCAAAAATCATGGTGTTAATCCGCAGCATATTGGTCTTTATGGGGGGTCGTATGGCGGTTTTATCACGCTGATGGGTCTGTTTACTGAGCCGGATATATTTGCCGCCGGTGCCGCTTTGCGTCCGGTTACGGACTGGGCCAATTATAATCATGGCTATACTTCCAATATCCTCAATGAACCATTTACTGATAGCCTGGCATACAGAAGAAGTTCACCCCTTTATTTTGCAGAAGGTTTAAAAGGTCATCTGCTGATTTGCCACGGCATGGTGGATGTAAACGTGCATTACCAGGATGCCGTAAAACTGACCCAACGGCTTATTGAACTGGATAAAGACAACTGGGAACTGGCTTCCTACCCGATGGAAGACCATGGATTTGTTGAACCCAGCAGCTGGACGGATGAATACAAAAGAATATTTCGTCTTTTTGAATCAACCCTGAAACGATAAATCAGGCTGATTTAAAGGCTGTAAACCATTAGTTTACCGCTCATTATCCAATAAATACAAAGTCCCTATATTTGTAACTCAAGATTTGGTTATGGCGAAACAATTCGAAGATTTTGATGCCAATCTGGCTGGTGATGAAAGTAAATCAGAGGAGACCAGGGCCAGTTGGTTTAAGCGTATAAAGAAAGGTATTAATACAAAGACTTCTGAGAAAAAGGAAACACCGGAAGGGCTTTGGGTGAAATGCCAGGAATGTAATTTTATCTGTACCGTCACAGAGTTAAAGGAGAACTTTTTTGTTTGTCCCAAATGCGGTCATCACCACCGGATCAATAGCCAGGAATACTACGAAATCCTGTTTGATAATGGGGAATACACTGAATTGTTCGAAAATATACGGAGTAAGGATTTTCTTGAATTCACCGATCTGAAGCCGTATAAGAAAAGGCTGGAGGAAATCTGGAGCAAATCCGATCTGAAAGATTCCATGCGCGTGGCAGTGGGTAAGGCAGGTGGCATGGATGTGGTAATTGCCTGTATGGATTTTGAGTTTATTGGCGGATCCCTTGGAAGTGTTATGGGTGAAAAATTCTCCAGAGCAGTAGACTACTGCATTCAGCACCGCATGCCCTATATGGTCATCAGTAAAAGCGGGGGTGCCCGTATGATGGAGAGTGCTTTCTCCCTGATGCAATTGGCCAAAACCAGCGGCAAACTATCACAGTTAAGTGATGCCCGCCTGCCTTATATCTCCTTGCTGACCGATCCTACATTTGGCGGCATTTCCGCCTCTTTTGGTATGCTGGGAGATCTGAATATAGCCGAGCCCGGCGCCCTGATCGGTTTTGCCGGTCCAAGGGTTATTAAAGAAACGATCAAGAAAGATCTGCCGGAAGGTTTCCAGCGCAGTGAGTTTATTCTGGAACACGGATTCCTTGACTTTATCGTGCACCGGAAAGAACTTAAAAATAAACTGGCAACGGTGCTGGCTCATTTTAAAGTCTGAACTGTTTCTACAACTGAAATATTAGCGGTAACTTTGCCGGCTTGCCTTTTGGGCATGCTACTTATCTGCGTTTCTCATGGCTGAACTTAAAAACAGGCAGGCATATCACGACTACTTCATCGATACCCGGTTTGAAGCCGGCATCATGCTGCTTGGAACAGAAGTAAAATCACTCCGCGACGGAAGAGCCAGTTTTAACGACAGTTATTGTCTCGTGCATGCAGGTGAAATCTGGGTAAAATCATTGCATATAGCCCAGTATTCGCATGGTACCGTAAACAACCATGATCCGCTCCGGGACAGGAAACTGTTGCTGGAAAAAAGGGAAATCCGGAAAATTGAAGCAAAACTGAAAGAAAAAGGCTATACCCTGATCCCGCTCCGTATTTTTTTTAACAGTAAGAACCTGGCGAAACTGGAAATCGGGTTGGCCCGGGGTAAAAAACTACACGATAAAAGGGATACAATCCGGCAAAAAGATGCGGAACGGGAAATGAAAAGATTCCTCAAGTAATACTGTGTAAAACTTCCTTTTTTTAAGGCATGGCTTTTGCCGATCTTTCAACTTATGAGGAAGATGTTCCTGTTAAGTTTACTGGTTATTTCACTGACGGCACGCAGCCAGACCGTTTTTGGTTACTGGTACGGGTATGCGAATGTGAAATCAAACGGGTCTGCCAATAATTACCTGGTGGAAATGATTCTTCAGCCCGGGAAAGACTATGTAAAAGGAATCCTGAATTATTATTTTAAAAACACCTATCGCAGCCTGTCTGTGAAGGGCAGCTATAATGCCAGTACCCGTCAGTTGATCATGTACGATATACCCGTGGTTTACTATGGCTCCGATTCCCGTTTTGAAGTGGACTGCATTATGGATATGAAAGGTCTGCTTCGCGTGGCACCGGCCAAATCGTCACTTACTGGTTTTTTTACGGCCAAGCCCGACTATAAATATACTTGTACGGATATCAGTTTCAACCTCACACTGGATGCGGATATCAGCAAAACGGACTCCGTCCTGAAAGCCATCAGTGAGTTCAAGGAGGTAAACCAGGTCTGGAAACCCGCCGATGAAGATACGTTGGTTGCCGCCAACGTTATTCCCAGGAAAGTGGTGAATTATGTAATTGAAAAACAATTTACGGAAAGAGAAAATGAAGTCACCAATGAGATAGAAGTGGAATCCGATTCACTTCGTGTGGATGTATTTGACAACGGGGAAATAGACGGTGATATCATTTCCCTGTTTTACAATAAAAAACTGATTCTGTTCAATCAGAAACTGACGCACAAATCCATTCATATAGACCTGGTACTGGACAGTACACTGGAAGTGAATGAAGTCAGTATGTTTGCTGAAAACCTGGGCCTGATAGCGCCCAATACCGCCTTATTACGGATCCGTGATGGTAAAAAAGTTATTGACTTGCGGGTATCCAGCAACCTGCAAAAAAATGCCATTATCCGGATAAGGAAAAAGAAAACGGGTAACGAATAAGTGACCTTACTCAATACCCGTTTATTTTATTTTGTCAGAATAATTCAGGCTGACTGTCTTCTTCTTTCGGCTTTACCCACTCCAGTTCCGTGGATTTACTGAAATCGGCAAGTTTTGTCCCCACAGTCCTCCACCCGGTTACTTCAGCTATTTTATTGATCTTTAATTTCCCTTTACGGATCTGGGCACCACGTCCTTGCTGCATCGCCAGTACCGGATCTTCTATGGTGGTTACGGTTTCAAGATAATTCCCCTCTCCTTCTTTAATAAACATGAATTTATTCTTCAGCGTGGTGGTTTCAATTTTGAAACGCTTTACCATAAACTGTTTTTTATCCATGTCCACATATACCGCCGTAACCGTTTTCTCCGGGTTAAACTTTTCAATAAAAATCACTTTCTCCGTATCGAGTTTCTGGGTCAGTTCCTGATCCGTGATTTCGTAATTTCCGTCACTGAACATGACCAGAATTTTCTCCTCTGCGTCGAATACGCCCAGATACTGACCTTTTTCTTCAGTATTCAGTCTGCCAAACTGGTCATCGTACCAGAGTTTTTTACCGGCAATGGTTGAGCGACCGGCTTCTTTGAATTTCACTGATTTTACCGGGTACTTGGTTACCTGGTTGCCCATGCTGTTACGGCCTTTGATTTCCAGCTCTTCGAAGTAGTAATCAAAGTCCTTAATCCGTGCCGTGCAGTTGCCCAGTACAATCTTCACCACTTCCGCTTCTCCGTTCGCATTTGCCGTGAAATAGTGAACCTTTGATTTGTCATGCCCCTTGGTAAGATCATATTCCTTATCCCGGGTAATACCGGTTACATTGAAACGTTTGGCATAACTGATTCCCGTTGCCCCGTCCACATAAAGCATGTTGTAGGTTGTACGTTCATCATTCTTCTGAAAAACGGCCACATGGATGATCTCTTTTCCGATAAAGGTCTTATCGGAAACCTTTACCACTTTCATGATACCCCGTTTGGTGAATACAATTATATCATCCAGGTCAGAACATTCAAACAAGAATTCGTCTTTTTTCAGCCCCGTTCCGATAAATCCTTCCACCTTGTTTACAAACAGTTTGGTATTGGCGATAGCCACATGTTTGGCCTCGATCACTTCAAACTGTTTGATTTCCGTTTTGCGTTCCCTGCCTTTGCCGTATTTTTTTAACAGGTTTTCATAGTAGGCCACCGCGTAATCCACCAGGTTGGCCAGATCAAACCTTACCTGTTTAATATCAGCTTCAAGTCCTTTTATCTGGGCATTCAGTTCGTCAATATCGAGCCGGTATATCCGGCGAACCGGCTTTTCCGTCAGTTTAATAATATCCTCGCGTGTAACGGCGCGTTTAAGCTGTTTCACAAAGGGCACAAATGCCTTATCAATCGCTTCAATCACTTTATCCCAGGTCTCATGCTTCTTCTCTAACTCTTTATAAATTTTTTCTTCAAAAAATATTTTTTCCAAAGAAGTATAATGCCATTTCTCCTGCAATTCGCCAAGCTTGATATTCAATTCCTGCTCCAGCAGGTCCTTGGTTTTATCCACCGACAAACGAAGCAGTTCCTGGACTCCGAGAAAGCGTGGCTTCTGGTCCACAATCACACAGGCGTTCGGGGAGACAGAGACTTCGCAATCGGTGAACTTATACAACGCGTCGATGGTGATATCCGGTGAAATACCTGGTGCCAGGTCAACCTGAATTTCCACATCGGCCGCCGTATTATCGGTTACTTTTTTAATCTTGATTTTACCCTGGTCATTGGCTTTTACAATGGACTCCATCAGTTGAGTGGTGGTCACACCATAAGGCACACTGCGGATCGCGAGTGTTTTCTTGTCCACTTCCTCAATATGAGCCCTTACTTTAACTTTCCCGCCTCTTTTTCCCTGGTTATAATCGGTCACATCAATCATGCCCCCGGTCAGGAAATCAGGGTGCAGGACAAAATTCCGTCCACGGAGATACTTTATAGCCGCATCAATCAACTCGCAGAAATTGTGCGGAAGAATTTTAGTAGATAAACCAACGGCAATGCCATCCGCCCCATGTGCCAGCAAGAGCGGGAACTTCATGGGCAGTGTAACCGGTTCGTTTTTCCGGCCATCATAACTCAGTTGCCAGGTGGTGGTTTTGGCATTAAAAGCCACATCCAGGGCGAACTTACTCAGCCGGGCTTCAATATAACGGGCGGCAGCCGCATCATCACCGGTACGTACATCGCCCCAGTTACCCTGCGTATCGATCAGCAGGTCTTTCTGTCCCATATTGACCAGGGCGTCGCCGATACTTGCATCACCATGCGGGTGGTATTGCATGGCCTGCCCGATGATATTCGCCACTTTATTAAATCGCCCATCATCCATTTCCTTCATGGCATGCAGGATCCGGCGTTGCACGGGCTTCAGACCGTCTTCCACTGCCGGTACGGCCCTTTCCAATATTACATACGATGCATAATCCAGGAACCAGGATTTATATTGCCCGTGTAATCCGCTGTCGTTGTTCTGTACGTCCGTAATTTTATTTTTTGCTGCGCTCATAGTGCTACTCGTAGAAATCAAATAAATATTTCCTGTTGTATGCTATTTCAAATTCTTCCAAAAAAACCCAGATACGCTGACCTGAAACTTTTTCGCCTGTTGATCCGGGAACAGGTGTTTGCCATATGATTTTACTAAACTGTAAAAAAATTATACAGAAACCACAATCTCCTCTGCCCCTGTCAGCGGCTTGCTGGCCGCCAGCTTCACATCAAAATCCTTCCAGCTTTTTGATGTATCACCGGTAGTTTCAATTTTACCATCGGTAATCAGTTTTTTCATCCTCCACATGATGAAAATATCACCCGTTTTTATTTTCATCCGGTTCAGGGTATTACTAAGCACCCGTGTGGCTTTCTGCCATTCACCGGTAATATTTTTCAATAACTCCCCGTCATAAAAACTGTCTTCTTTTCCGGCAATCTTCTTACCTCCTTCCAGTATTCTGACCACCGCGTTTTCCTCTGTCAGTTTACGCCATTCATCCGGATCTATTTCAAATTCACTGAGCGTTACCGGTCTTGCCAGTTTGCGCGCTTTTGTAAACTCCCTTGGTTGTATCTCACTCAGCCAGGAAGGGTAAAAGATGTGTCCTTTTTCATTTATAAAAGGAAGGTTATTCAGGTACAGAATCATGATCCGTCCCTGGAATTCTCTCAACTGCGGCATCAACCAGTAATAGCCCGTTACATCATGCTGATTCTGCCCCATCCATATCCAAAGCTCTTCTTCCGGATTAGCCGACAATTTTTCTTTTATCAGCATGACGGTCTGCCGGTCATCAAAACTCCCTGCTGTTTCCCCGTAAGGAGAACCCTGCGATATCTCATTCCACCAGGCTAAGCGGGCCTGCCAGCCTTCTTCCGTTTCCAGCTGCAGCAGGGGACCAACTGCAAAATCATCCCTGATCTGCAACACTTCTCCCGACATGGTTTCATCCAATGTCATTACTTCCTGCATCAGCGCCACTTCACTTTCATTAAATACAATATGAATCATACTACTTGTTTGTCGGTTGTATACAATAATAAACGCAGGTGGTCAGAAAATTTCTGAAAAAAGGGATGGCTTGTATGATACCCGCCTGTTTACGGGGTTTCCAACCAAATTTCCATTCATAAATCGGATTCAGGAGGTAGTGCCGCTTATCCAGCAACTGATAACCTTCCTGCACGCATATTTTTTCAAATCGTTCAATGCTGATACCCGTTTCCCGGATCTCCATCATTTCCTCCACATTTTCCTTCCTGTTTTTAAGTATCCACTTATAAAGCGGTGCCGGTAATAAATGAATATAGGGCAGCCTTGAGATTTTTGATTTACAAATCTGCTGATGACCGCCAAAGGGCATATACCAGGGAGGAAAGCCAAAAAAGATGATACCACCCGGGCGAAGAAATTTTTTCATCCAGCCAATCAGCTTTGCCTGATCGTGTATATGCTCAATCACATCTTTGAGCAATACAATGTCAAAAAGACCACCAAAATCCTTCTCAGTGTCAACCTGGTAGATATCCTTTACAACAAAACGAAGCCGGCCCGCGGCAATATCTTCCGGCAGATACTCGCTGGCCAGATCAATCCGGGGCGCATCCAGTTCCACTCCCACACCCAAACAGCCACGGTTAATAAAGGCTTTGAGCACACCGCCTTCACCGCACCCTATCTCCAAAACCCGCATGCCTTCTTTAAGCGGAAACTTTTCTTCAATAAAGGGTATGACATATTTTTCCGCATTCAGTACCTGAATGTCAAAATACCTTTTTCTGTCTGCGTGAAATTCAAACATGATTATACCAGTTCTTCTGCTTTGTCGGATTCTATACGCAGGTTATCAATAATAAATTCCTGCCGGTCGGGGGTGTTTTTACCCATATAATACTCCAGCAGGTGCTGAATATGATCGCCTTCTTCCACCCGCATGAGTTGCTTACGCATATCCTGGGCGATGAATTGGGCAAATTCATCCGGACTGATTTCACCGAGCCCCTTAAAGCGGGTAACTTCCGGTTTGGCACCCAGCTTTTTCATAGCCGCCTGCTTTTCATTTTCATCATAACAATAGATGGTCTCCTGTTTATTTCTCACCCTGAATAAAGGTGTTTCCAGTACATACACTTTTTCATGTTTTACCAGGTCAGGGAAAAACTGCAGAAAAAACGTCATCAGCAGCAGACGGATGTGCATACCATCCACATCTGCATCGGTAGCGATCACCACATTATTAAAACGTAACCCTTCCAGCCCTTCTTCTATATTCAACGCATGTTGAAGCAGGTTGAATTCTTCGTTTTCGTATACCACTTTTTTGGTCAGACCGTAACAATTCAACGGTTTACCCCGCAGACTGAAGACAGCCTGGGTTTCCACATTCCTTGCTTTGGTAATTGATCCACTGGCACTATCACCTTCCGTTATAAAAATGGTGGTTTCCTTTTGTTTGGCAACAAATTCTTCCTTGTTCTTCGCCGGCGCATCATCGTCGAGATGATAACGGCAATCCCGCAATTTGCGGTTGTGCAGATTGGCTTTCTTTGCCCGCTCATTGGCCAGTTTCTTGATACCGGCCAGTTCCTTTCTTTCCCGTTCACTCTGCTCAATACGTTTCTTCATTGCTTCCGCAATGGCCGGATTCTTGTGCAGAAAATTATCGAGTTGGTTGGAAAGGAAATCACTCATGAACTGCTTCATCGTCGGACCGTCCACATCCACATTTACCGAGCCCAGCTTTGTTTTGGTTTGTGATTCAAAAACCGGCTCCACCACCCTCACGGAAACAGCCGCAACGATCCCGGTACGGATATCCGACGCGTCATAATCCTTTTTAAAGAAATCCCGGATGGTTTTCACATATGCTTCCCGGAATGCCTGCTGGTGCGTACCACCCTGCGTGGTATGTTGCCCGTTTACAAAGCTGTATATATCCTCACCATAATCATTGTTATGGGTAATGGCGATCTCAATATCATCTCCGGAAAGATGAATAATCGGGTAACGGATTTCATCTTCATTGGTTTTTCGCTGGAGCAGATCCAGCAGACCATTTTTACTGACAAAGGATTTCCCATTGAATAAAATCCGCAGACCGGCATTCAGAAAACAATAATTCCAAATCTGGTTTTCAAGGAATTCCGGAATGAACCTGAAATTTTTAAAGACCGCTTCATCTGGAATAAATGTAACCTGCGTACCATTCTGTTCGCCGGATTTCGCTTCCTTATGTTCTTTTACCAATACACCTCTTTCAAATTCTGCCGTTTTCTCTTTGCCTTCCCGTATTGCTGTTACTTTAAAATAATTACTCAATGCATTTACCGCCTTGGTTCCCACACCGTTCAGTCCGACCGACTTCTGGAATGCTTTGCTGTCATACTTGGCACCTGTATTGATTTTACTGACCACATCCACCACTTTTCCCAACGGGATACCACGGCCAAAGTCACGGACTGTTACCGTTTTCCCCTCAATAGTCAGTTCAACGGTCTTGCCGTAACCCATGGTAAACTCATCAATACAGTTATCCATTACTTCTTTTACCAACACGTAAATGCCGTCATCCGGGGATGAACCATCTCCCAGTTTCCCGATGTACATACCGGGCCTGAGACGGATATGCTCCTTCCAGTCAAGTGACTTAATACTGTCTTCGGTATATTCAAAAAGGTTGGTCGTTTCTTTGTCCTTTGCCATGATCAAGGTACGTTCTGAAATGAAAAAAATGATTAGGAATCGTTCGTTAATAAACCGGTCTTACCAAAGTGTACATTCGGGCAAATATACCAAAACAGACGGGGCGTACCCGGTTCATAGTTATTAACAGTTGGGGAAAATTGTCCGGAAAGAAATCTGGCAGAAAATCATTTTTTTCGGCTTAACAATACTGTCTTATCCTTCTTATCGCCTGCCTCCTGATTTGTCATTACACAACAGGTAATACAGATGCACTGGTTGCCATTTAACGTCTCTATGCCAGTAGTTACGTACTGCATTTATTCTTTTTTATATTATATATATTTCTTATACAATAAAGCCCCTCACGTTACTTTTTCACTAAATTATCCTCACTTAATTTTCACATATACAATATATTACCCTGTTAATCAGCATGTTTTCAAATACCCCTTCATGGTCACTTATTTTCAATCTCAGTTAGACCCCGTTTTTGTAGTACCTTCGTAAGCTGTCCGGCTAATAGGCCGCTCTTTTGTTTGTATACAGATAGTATCTGTTGATGAACGTAGTTGTGAATTATTAAATTGGGAAAAGATGTATACGTATGATTTGCTGGAGAACGGCTGTTATTACCTGATAAAAGAAAAAGAAGACGCTGCCGTATTGCTGATACGGGTGGCCGTGATTACGGATCAGTGTGTATTTATACAGCGGTACGACACACAGATGCAGACAGAATGGAAACTGAAAAAGGATACCATCAGCGACATTATAGAATGCCTGAGCGATGAGGCTGTAAAAGCATGGGAACAGTACTTCCGGAGCAGCCAGGATGCCTGGTTTGGGGATGAAGGAGAAGAGTAAACCGCTGATGTAATTTCAGGACGATACTGGCTGAAAAAAAGTATTTTAGCCAAACAATCACCTCGCCATGCTTACCACTAAAATACGGGCTGCAGTACTGGTTACTTTTCTGCATCTTACCAGTTTACCTTTTTTTGCACAAACAGCATTTCTGCCGGTTGATTACCTGGACAAATCGTTTCATGCCGGCCGAAGGGATGCATTAAGGGCCGTTATGCCCGACAGTTCTGTGGCGGTGATTTTCGCCTACCCCACCCGGACTTTTTCAAACGATGTGGAATATATCTATCATGCCAATCCGGATCTATATTATTTCAGCGGGTATAAAGAACCCCATTCTCTGTTGTTGATTTTTAAAGATCCGCAAACGGATGCGGATGGAAAATCGTACACTTCCGTCTTGTTTGTACAAAAGCGAAATCCACAGGCTGAGCAATGGACGGGCAAACGATTGGGTATTGAAGGCGCCCGGGAAAAACTGGGTATGGAACAGGTTTATAATGGCAGCGACTTCAAAAATTTTACCGTTGATTTCACCCGCTTCAAAAAAATTTTATGCGACCGCCTTCCGGCTGATGTGCCGAATGGATATGACCCTGCGGACTTGTTCGACCTGCTCGATCAGTTTAAACTAAAAGCGGGTTTTACAGGTACAAAAGCACCAGCCAGTTTAGATTCCCGGCTATTTACAGAACTGACCGGCAAACTCAGACGTATCAAGACACCTGAAGAAACCCTGTTATTGCGTAAAGCCGTAGAAATATCCTGCCAGGCACATAACGAAGTAATGAAAGCCATCCATCCCGATATGTCGGAACTGGAAATTCAGGGACTACAGGAATTTGTCCATAAAAAACACGGTGCAGAAGGTGTGGGATATGGTTCCATCATTGGTTCCGGTGAAAACGGCTGCGTTTTGCACTATATGGAAAATTCCAAAACAAAAATTGGCGGTTCGTTATTACTGATGGATGTCGGTGCCGAGTATCATGGTTATACGGCAGACGTAACCCGCACAATACCCGCTGATGGTAAATTTTCAGCAGAGGAAAAAGCTATCTATGATCTGGTTTATAATGCCCAGGAAGCGGCATTTAAAACATTACGTAACGGATCAAAATTTGCCGATGCCAGTAAAGCGGCACGGGAAATCATTGCAGATGGATTATTGAAACTGGGTATTATCACTGATAAAAACGAGGTTGGGAAATACTATCCGCACGGACTGGGACATCATATAGGACTGGATGTACACGACAGAGGTTCAATGGAAACCCTGCTAAAAGACATGATCATTACGATTGAACCGGGTATCTATATACCGGCAGACAGTAAATGTGATAAGAAATGGTGGGGTATTGCGGTAAGAATTGAAGACGATCTCCTGATTACAGAAAACGGATACGAGTTACTATCCGGCTTCGCACCCCGTAAAACCGAAGATATTGAACGGATGATCAGTCAGAAAAGTGCGCTCGATGATTTCAAACTGGCCCCGTTGGAATCAGGTAAGAAAAAGAGTTTCTGAACGCAATACTGATTAATTTACATTCACCTGTACATCGCAGAATGTTGTATCAAAGGCCACGCGGAAACTGTTTACTCCGGCAGCAAATGGAGTACCGGTACTCCTCAGTTTCACACTGTTCGTACCCTGTGTGGTAAAGCGTCCTTTCGCATTAAAGTAGAAACCGTTAATCGTATCGGTTGTGATCAGATAATTTCCGGTTTCGGATACATTAACACTGATTGTAATTGTGTTTGAATCTGACACAAGCGGCACTGCTGCCTTATAGGTACCCGTGACGGTTTTAGGCAGGCAATCGCCTGTAAGGTCACTTTGCAAACTACCTTTTGCCGGGCGGTCGGGGCCCTCATAACTTAATTCTTTTGTACAGGCAGCCAACACCACCCCTCCTAAAACCAGAACAGCCATAAATCTTTTCATATTCAAAACGTCCTTTAGATCGCTAAAAATAGGATTATTTTGTCAACGGCTCAACCTTCATAGCCGGTTATCCGTCAGTAGAGCGCAAATATTGTGCTATTTTTGTAAAAAAACCACGGATGAAAAACGTATTATTTTACTTCTTATTATTTACTGCAGTTTCCTGTCAGTCGCAATCCGGATCCGGTAACAATTATGCAGTTCCCGCAGACTTTGAAAAAGGGTTGTTGGCCGGAAATGTACAGGTACTGGATGTCCGTAAAGCGGCAGAGTTTAAAGGCGGTCATCTGAAAAATGCTTTACAGGCTGACTGGACGAATAAAACGGAGTTTTTTGAACGAATAAAATATGTGGACAAGGACAAACCTGTTTACATCTACTGCCTGGCGGGTGGCCGAAGTACCGCTGCAGCCGCCTGGATGCGCGAAAACGGGTACAAACAGGTTATTGAATTGAAAGGGGGCATTAATGCCTGGAAAAATGCAGGTAAGCCGGTTGAAGGCAGTTCGAATAGTAAACAAATCACGGCGGAGGAATTTGCCGCATCCATTCCTTCCGATAAAACCGTTTTAGTTGATTTTGGCGCAGAATGGTGTCCGCCCTGTGTTAAAATGGAGCCGGTTCTGGCTGATCTGAAAAAGGACGCTTCCCTGAAATTTGAGTTTATAAAAATTGATGCGGGCATTCATACTGGCCTGATGAAAACAAAGAACATTGATGCCATTCCGGTTTTTATTGTATATAAAAATGGCGTTGAAACCTGGCGTAAACAGGGTATCGTCACTCTTGAAGAACTCAAAAGCCAGTTAAATTAATCCCAATGCGTTGCCATTTGTATCTTTTACTCCTGTTTATTTACAGTGTACAAAACGTCACAGCACAAACTTCACATGTGGAATTGGTCAGTTCCGGTACTTCCACCAGCATCCGCGGACTGAGCGTTGTCAGTGACCAGGTGATCTGGGCCAGTGGCAGCAAAGGGACAATTGGACGATCCACTGACGGGGGACAAACATGGAAATGGTCGGTAGTAAAAGGGTTTGAAACAAAGGAATTCCGCGACATTGAAGCTTTTGATGCACAGACGGCCGTTATACTGTCTATTGAATCTCCGGCTTATATACTGAAGACCACCAATGGAGGTGAAACCTGGAGGATTGTGTATGAAAACCCGGCCAAAGGGATGTTCCTGGATGCTATGGAATTCTGGAATGAAAAAGCGGGTATAGTTCTCGGTGATCCTATAGACGGAAAATTCTTTATTGCCCGGACATTTGACGGCGGGCAGAGCTGGCAGGAATTACCCGCAGATAAAAGACCCCTGGCCGATAGCGGTGAAGCCTGTTTTGCAGCCAGTGGCACCAATATCCGGGTGCTCGACCGTGACGAAGCCGTTTTTGTTAGCGGGGGATTACGATCCAGGCTATTTTCACGAAATCCTCCTTCCCTGCTTCCAGTACTCCAGGGAAAAGAAACGACCGGCGCTAATTCCATTTCAATACTGGATAATTTTAAAATTAAAGGCGGCAGATACATGATCGTGGTAGGCGGCGATTTCAACAAGCCTGCAGCTGTTGAGAAAAACTGCTTTTACAGTACAAACCGTGGCAAAACCTGGTCTGCCCCGGAAACCCCTCCACATGGATACAGAAGTTGTGTGGAATATATCAGCCGGGATATCGCTGTAACCTGCGGGCTGAACGGCGTTGATTTTACAACCGACGGAGGACGAAACTGGACATGGATCAGCCAGGAAGGCTTTCATGTATGCCGGAAAGCAAAAACCGGATCAGCCGTTTTTTTTGCCGGCAATAATGGAAAAATCGGTAAACTTGTGAGGAATTAATTCCCGCAAAACCTTAACCTGTGTTTAAGAAAATTCTGGAACAGCTACGCTGGAAAAAACTGGCCCGGCAACTGCGTAAACCCACCGGTGCGATGGGATTGGAAGTTGCCAGGCGTATGAATATCAACAACGAATTTCTCTACAATTTTACATTGGATGAAATGATGATCCGGTATAATCAACATATCCTGGAAATTGGTTTCGGCAATGGTAAATTTTTTTACAAGCATTTCGATTTTGCAACCAACCTGCGGGTAACCGGCATTGATATTTCAGATGATATGCTGGCTGCAGCCAGGGAAAATAACCGGGAACTGATAAGAGACCGGCAACTGGAGCTTGTAAAGTCTGCAAGTAATTCGATGCCATTCCCTAAAAACTGTTTTGACGCAATATTCTCAATCAATGTCGCCTACTTCTGGAAAGATCCCCAGGAGCATTTATGTGAAATTGCCCGTGTACTAAAGCCGGGAGGACGGTTATATACCACCATACGCAGTACAGAAAGCCTGTCACGGATGCCTTTCAGTCAATATGGTTTTACCAGTTATACAGAGCAGGAATGGAAACTCTTCTGCCATTTAAATGACTTGTCTTTTATCCGTTGTTCACTTGTGGTGGAACCGGATCTTCCGGGTGCTGAATTTACCGGTATCCGTTCATTATGCCTGGTAGCTGAAAAAATAAAACTATAAATTGGCGAGTATCTCTTTTACCGAAGGCCTTTTTTTATAATCAGTATCAAAAAAACGATAGGTAACCGTGGATTCTTTATCGATTATATAAATGGCCGGAATTGGCAGAAATTTTCCATTTGTACCGTTGTTTTTTTCAATATCAATCCCGCTGCTTCTGTATCGGCCCAATACTGTTTCTTCAACCTCAAATTCCACATCATACCCTTTCATAATTTTCATATCCTCATCATACAAAACCGGGTAAGTGGCTTTGGTCTTTTCCACAGTCGTGGCCACATGCTCTGCTTTTTCGGGGGATACTGCAATGACTGTGGCGCCTTTCTCTGTTATAAGGGATAAAGAATCCTGTAAACGGGATAATTCGCGGTTACAATACGGACACCAGTAACCCCGGTAAAACACGAGTACTACTTTCCCTTTTTTCAGGAAATCTTTCAACCGGACTGACTGACCGGTCTGATCCTTTGCCTTAAAATCCGGTGCTTTCGACCCGATAAACAGCCCTTCAGGCTTTTCCTGTGTCAATCCATGGTATGACAAAAACAACAAAAGAAAAGTAAAAAACTGTTTCATATATCCTGTTTTATTCTCAAATGTAACGACTGAGGCTACAAAATGGTATTCCTTGTCCCGTATTAACGAAAGATTATTTTTCCGTAAATTTACACGCCACCTATTCTTAATAAAATTCTTAGTATGCCAGGCTCTCATCCTAATTCACACAGCGAGAAATACACGACTCAGCTGCTGGCCGGTTTTATATCGCTGACCGGATTCGTTTTTATTACTTTTTATTCCATTTTTGAACTGAAAAAAGATAAGTCCTGGTATTTCTGGGCCGGAGTGGCCGCCTTCCTTCTATTGGCCGGTATTTATTTTTGTATGAGCGCTTTTGTACATAAAGTCAAATCGGATTTTAACCGAAGGGCCAAACAACGGGAGCAGCACAAGACGTTTACGGCTGACAACTGATCAGACGGCTCCCTTACTGAACATAAAATAAACGGCTCCGATCAACATCGCGAAACTGGCCAGATACCTCCAGTGGAATGGTTCTTTCATTATCCATACGGCAAAAGCACAGAACACAATCAGGGTAATGGCTTCCTGTATCATTTTTAACTGGAAAAGAGTAAAGCCATCTGTTTTTCCAAACCGGTTGGCCGGCACCATCAGTATATATTCAAATAAGGCAATCCCCCAGCTAACCAGGATGGCTTTCCATAATGGCCAGCCCTGGTGTTTCAGATGGTAATACCAGGCAAATGTCATAAACACATTGGAGGCAAAAAGCAGAATAATTGTTCTCATACTATTAAAAAAGCCCGTCTGAACGGGCTGTTTTTATTTAGAAATCATGTTGAAATAAAGTCACTTCATAATTTTTCTGAATCATATTCCCGATTTACCACACCGGTTAGTTCTGCGCCGTTTTCAGGTTTCTGAAATCCACCGGCACCAGTTTACTTACACCGGGTTCCTGCATGGTAACACCATAAATAACATCCACCGTACTCATCGTCATTTTATTGTGGGTTACAATAATGAACTGGGAATTATCACTGAACTGGCGGATCATATTCGTGAATTTTCCAACGTTGGCATCGTCCAGCGGGGCATCAACCTCATCCAGAATACAGAAAGGCGCTGGTTTGATCAGGTATATCGCAAAGAGCAATGCGGTTGCAGTCAGTGTTCTTTCTCCCCCGCTGAGCTGTGTGAGTGAGGAAGGACGTTTTCCTTTAGGTTTTGCCACTACATCAATTCCCGTATCCGCGAGGTTTTCCGGATTTTCAAGTACCAGGTCGGCCTGGTCATCTTCTGTAAACAGGGTCTTAAAGACCTTCTGAAAATTCTCCCTTACCAGGTGGAAGGTATCCAGGAATTTCTGGTTAGCGGTTGCTTCCACTTCTTCAATTGTTTTCAGCAGACTGTCTTTGGCATTCACCAGGTCCGTCTTTTGTTCCACGATAAAGTCGTACCGTTTCTTCATTTCGGTAAATGCTTCAATCGCGGTCGGGTTTACTTCACCCAGATTTTCCAACCGCTTCTTCATCCGGTCGGCTTTTTCCTGAAGTTCTTCAACAGGTATCTCCCCTGATCTGGCTTCACCCAGTATTTCTTCCAGGTTGATCCTGAATTCCACATTCAGCCGTTCTTTCATTCCGGCCAATTGAAGTTTCAGTTCATTCAGTTTATCTTTAATGGCAGCCAGCAGGAATTCTATCTGTTCCTTTTCTTTTACCTGGTGCCTGATCGCGCTTTCTTTCTCACTTAGCTGATTTCTGAAATTATAATAGGCCTGGTCGGCTTCATTCAGGTTCTTTTCTTCCTCTTCTTTCCGGCGCAGTAATTCGAGCAGGGCTTCTTCAATTTCCTTTAAGGACTGAGCGGAATGTCCGATACTGGTGCGCGTATCTGCCAGGTGACTGGTATTACTTTCAATCTGCTGACGCAGGTCATTCAGCTGGTTGCTCTTGAATTCCAGTTCCTGTTTGAGCCCGTTGATTTTACTTTGCTGGCGGGTGACATTCAGGTTAAACTCGTTGAACTGACGGGAGGACTCGTTGTATTCCGTTTCTGTCAGTTTAAACGTTTCATCCGCTTCAGCAAGTTTTGAGGCATTCGCCTGGAGAAGTTCATTGAATACGGCCAGTTCTCCACGTACCGTTTCCACGGAGCTGTTTGTTTGTTGCATCTGGCTGTTCAGTTCTTCCAGCCGGTTCAGGCTGCTACCCTGCATGGCCTGCAGATTCTCCAGTTTATTATGTAAGGCAAATACGGCATTGGATAATTGCTGAATTTCCCGCTCTGTTTCCCTTATTGCTGATTCACGCAGGTCTTCATTAAAAGCGATTACTTCATTGTGGCGGGCCTGAATGTCGGCGCGCAGACTATCCACCACCCCATCCTGCGCAACTATCTCGTCCTGTAGTTTTTCCAGGTTTTTAGCCCTTCCGATTTTCTTTCCTTCGATAAGGCCTACACTTCCCCCGGTAAGAGAATATTTTCCTTTTACATATTTTCCATGTTTCTCAATCACTACAAATCCGTTGCTGTTCTGCAACGAATCTTCGCTTTCCGCGATAAATACGTTTCCGAGCAGGTGTTCCGCCAGTTTGCGGTACTTATCTTCCACTTCCACCACACTCAGGGCTGGTATACCACCTTCCAGCTGATGTGCGGCAATTGCGGCGGCACTATCATTTACTTTATCCAGCAGGAAAAAGTTGGCTTTCCCTTTTTTATTTTCATCCAGGAGATGAACGGCCTGTAACCCTTCCTGCAGGTCATTCACCACATAATAACTCAGGTAGGGTTCCAACACATTCTCCAGTGCCGTTCTGAATTCTTCTTTTACATACAGGACATCAGACAGTATAGGCGCATGATGATTCCACTGACTGTTATTGTGCAGGAATTTCACGGAATCGGGATAGCCTTCCATTGAATCAATCATGCTTTTCAGCAGGTCATGCTCATTCTTTCTGGCATCCAGTTTACGGGTTTCTTCCGCCAGGTTATTACGGAGTCCGTCCAGGATGGATTGCGTCTGCAGGATCTGTTCCCTCGTATATTCCTGGTGTTGTTGCAGCTGCTCAAGATCCGTTTTTTTAATACCCAGTTCCTTTTCCTTCAACTGACGCTCTGCATCCAGGTGAGTCCGCTGCTCTTCCCGCTGAATTCTTTCTTCTTCAATCTGCGCAATTACCCGTTGCAGGTTTTGTACGGATGTGTCGGCTACGGCTACTTTCTTTTCCGCCTCAAACTGGTTACGCTGGATCTGCTGGTATTCATTCCGGAGACTGTCCAGCATTCTGCGTTTTTCATCGAGGACTTCCCGGCGGGCACTTACGTCAGCATTAAGCCGGGTCAGTTGTTCACTGAGTTGTTCCAGGCTTTTTTCCTCATCGGTAATCTGCATACTGGTGAAGCCGATGCCTTCTTCAATTCCTTTCAGCTGACCTTCTGCTTTGAGTAAAAATTCCTGCAGACTGGTTTCTTTTTCATGCAGGTGTTCCAGCCGCTGTGCAGACAGGTTTTTATCATTTTCCTTACTCCGAACGGTTTGCAAAATTTCATTGAACGCGTGTTGCATAGACTGGAGCTGTCGTTCTCTCTCCACGAAAGCCAGTTTCTCCTGTTCCAGTTCTGCTTCCCGTGTACCTATTTCCGCTTCCAGCTGATGCTTCTTGTCGGTCTCCACATCATTCTGCTCGTTCAGCTCCCGGTAACTGAGATTGAACCCCTCGAGTGACGCTTTTGCCAGTTCAATACTGATTTCCCGGTAATCCTTTTTTATTTCGTGGTATTTCTCCGCTTTTTTCGCCTGGCTTTCCAGTGCCTTTAGCTGGTTGTTAATTTCAAACAAGAGGTCTTCTATACGGGCCAGGTCTGATTCGGTGGCTTCCAGTTTCTGTTTTGCTTCCTTCTTACGTGTTTTGTAAATGGAAATACCGGCGGCCTGTTCCAGCATTTTTCTCCGGCTGTTATCCTTGTCTTTGATCAGGTCGTCCACCATATCCAGCGCAATAATCGCATAGCTGTCCGTACTGATACCCGTATCCAGAAACAGGTTCTGAATATCCTTGAGCCGGCATTGTACATCATTCAACCGGTACTCACTTTCCCCGCTTTTATAAAATTTTCGGGTAACCGTTACCGTACTGAATTCGGTGGGCAGCAGGTTACGCGTATTTTCAAAAGTCAGGCTCACTTCTGCCAGACCACTGGCACTGCGGGTCTTGGATCCGTTAAAAACGAGACTGTCCAGGTTCTCACTCCGCAAGGAACTGATCTTTTGTTCTCCGATCACCCAGCGGATACTGTCTACGATATTTGATTTACCACAACCGTTGGGGCCAACGATACCGGTAATATTCTCGTCAAAATTCACCACCGTCTTGTCTGCAAAGCTCTTAAAGCCCTTGATTTCTAAACTCTTTAATCTCACGGTTTACGTTTTAATTTCGGGTTAAGTCAGGCGGCGAATATAAAGCAAAGGAGGAGAAAAAGCAGGGGGCTGATCGGGGCAGTTATTCACATCAATGGGGAAATAATGTGGGAAGATTGTGGAGGGGTTGCCAAATAACAGCCCCCCCTGATAACGAGAAAGATTTTTTGAAGTATGACACATACGGGAAAGGCTGTTATTCTTTGATTTATAGCTTTATATTTTAATTTTATCTTAAACCAAAGTTTATGTATAAACTTCACTTTTTATGGTTCACGTTTTTGCTGGGTGGCCTTTCCTGCCACCCCAGGCTGGCAGGTGAAAAGCGGGCTGTCCGGGTAATCTGGCAACCTTCGCACCAGACAGATACCGGCAAGGATTTCAGTGAAGCTGCTACCTGCAATGCCATCGTGGAGGCAGCCATGGAAGCAGGCCCACGGCTAAAGGAACGTAAAGTCTGGAGCTTTGGAAAAACGGAGTACCACCATGCTGACGCGGGCAGTAATACCAAGCGTTTACATACGTCGGATGTGCTGGACGGAAAAATTTCCGGCTATGCGTATGAGCTGCAGCAATCAAACCGGTTTAATCCGGATATTTTTATATCAGTTCATAATAACGGGGGCACCAACCGGAATGCGGTTTGGGGCTTTATTCATTATGGCGATAAAGAAGAAGGCGCTAACCGTATATTGGCCACTGTATTGGTAAATGCCATTTGTGAAGCAACGGAAATGGAAAACCGGGGGGTATGGCCGGACAGCAGTACCGGCCGGAATGATTACAGGTGTGCCGGTACCGGGAAACTGAGTTTTTATAGTCTGGATGAACAGGTAAACAGGGCGCCTTACCGGGTATTACTGGAAATCGGCGACAATGCAGCCAGCCGGGCCATTTTAACTGATCCGGTTAAACAAAAACTAATTGGTCAGGCTATTAAAAAAGCGCTGATTAACTGGATAAAAGAGCAAAATTAGCCATAGTCATTTCTTAATTCCAGGACAACGTAACACTTGCCTATAAATTATTCTTAAAACCCCTGCTCCACTTCCCGGCCCGTTACAATAACGGATACCTTCGCCACTGATGAAAAAACTAGCCTTTCTGACAGTGTTACTGGTCCGCGTATTCCTTTCCTGTGCACAAACCGGAGAATGGGACACCTATATCGCCCGATATGAAAAAGGGCCGGGCAGCACACTCATCAATATGTCGCTGAAACAATCAGCACCGGATAAAAACTATCCTTTTTTATTTGCTGCCGGAGTAAAATTCAACAATTGCTCAGCGGAGGGTTTGCCGGGGCCATCCGCATTAAACAGTCTCAATAAAATTTCTGATTCCATAGTAGCGTTGATCAACCGGAAAACGGATGCCCTGCTGGCAGGCACTTTTACCTACCAGTGTGAGCGAAAAGACTATTTCTATGTGAAAGACACCAATGGTCTGAAAGAGGCTGTAAAAGGGTTACTGGATGAACATTTTAAGGGATATATAGCCGCTTTTCTTGTGAAAAAAGACCGTGAATGGGACGCTTACCTGAATTTCCTTTATCCCAATGAAGAAACCCGGGATTATATGGGTAATCAGAAAATCATACAACGTTTGCAAAAGGCCGGGGATAAACCGGAACTACCCCGCCCGATTGATCATTTCCTGCTTTTTAAAACAGAAGCAGACAGGGAGTGCTTCGCCTATACAGCTATCAGTAAAAAATTCACCATTACAGCGAAAGTAAACAGTGATAATAAAGCATTCCCGTTTTCTCTCCATATCTCCCGTACCGACAGGGCTGATCTGACATCCATGAATAACCTCACCCGCTGGTTCCGGGAACAAGTGGCGAAATGCAGGGGTACCTACGACGGATGGGAAACTATTGTCATAAAACAGGAACGCACTGATAAACCGGAATAATACCCCTTATCCGTTTTCTCTTTTCCGGATTTTGCTTTTTTTGCTTCGGAAAACCCAAAATAACGCCGGCTGCTGTTCGTCGAAAACATAGCTTTTTCCATATGGAATAATGTAAATTACGTATAAAAGCCACTATGTCCGAAGACGGACAAGCATCATACGACAAGGAGGAAAAGTTAAACCCGGAAGGCCTCAGAGTGGCGGACCAGATACCTGCCCTGCTGGCTTACTGGGATAGCGGGTTGACCTGCCGGTATATCAATAATAAGTCGGCAGAGTGGTTTGGTAAAGCCCGGGAGTCCGTGATTGATAAAATGTCTCTTGAAGATTTCCTGGGTACTACACTATTTATTCAGCAGCTTCCAACCGTTCAGTCCGTCCTGAAAGGCCAGGCCCAGTTCGCGGAATGTAAATTAACTATTCAGCAAACGGCCCGTCATTGCCTTATAAATTTCCTGCCGGACAAACAAGACGGTACAATCAATGGTTTTTTTTTCATGATTACGGATATCGGTTTGCTCCGTGCAAAAACAGACAAACAATTAGCCGATGAAAAGGCCTTGCTCAGGTCAATCATTACTATTCAGGAAGAAGAACGATCAGGGATTGCGGACAAACTGAGAGATAATGTAAACCAGTTACTGGTCTATGTAAACCTGATGCTTCAGGGCACAAAAAACGAACACTATACACCCGCGTTTACTGAAGAAATGCGACTGACCATTCAGCAGGCTATTACGGAATTGAACCTGCTCAGTAACCACTTATATCCATCAGGACTGAACCTGCTGGGTTTATTGCCCAGTCTTGAAAACCTGCTCAGCAGTTACCGGATCACAAATCCGGAAACAGATATCAGTTTAGCCTGTAATACCGAAACGATTGAAGATTTGGAAGAACCGGAAAAGCTATCTGTATATCGCATTGTACAGGATTTCCTTACCCTGATTATGCAACAGAGAAAATGCAGATTGATTCAGACCGAACTGAGTTACCGCGATCGCTGCCTGATGCTGCGCATATTGTTTGACAACGCGGGTAATGGCATTGATAAAGCCAGCAATGCATTTCGTGATATACAAAGCCGGATAGATTATTACAATGGTAAAATCAGGGGGTTTGGCGATTCGGATGAACAGGTCTACATCATTCACCTCGTTTTCAGCAGGGAGGCCTCATCAGAAATTAATTAACTGCTTCACTTTCCGTGTCAGCAAAGCCATACTGAGGTATTTGATATTCAGAAACTCAAAATCTCGCAGCAGTAACATGGGGATCGCCGTTTCTTTCAATGCCACTGCATTATTAAAACACTCCAGCGCTTTTTCACGTGATCCGGCATGGGCATAATCAATGCCCATCCATAATTGGGAAATATATTCGCTGCGGTTACGCAGGCCTTCATACTGTGCATCCACAGTCCGTTGCAATAAGGAATAATCGCCGTCCGTGTAAAATTTCAGCAAGCCCAGGTTACCCGATTTTTTGGCTGCAGCCAGTGCTTCCGTTTTATCATTAAAAGACCAATGCAACCTGGACAATTCTTCGTATCTCTTTCGTTTTACCTGGCTGTCATGGGCTTTATCAATCAAGACCTGCATCAGTTTCAGTGCTTCTTCTTTCTTATTCATATTTACCAGCAGCATTACTTTATTTTTCTGCAGGTAATCCCACATGGGGTTGATCTCTGCCCCCATGGTAAATACTTTAAGGGCCTCATCATATTCGCCTTTTGCCTCTAGCAAAATGGCCAGCCAGAGATATACATTGGTCTGATTGGGATTCAGGTTGATGGAGCGGCGATAGGTAATTTCCGCGGCATGCCAGTCAAAACTCTGGAAGTAAAAATAACCAAGGGAGGCCTGTGTTTCCCCGGAGAAGGAATCCAGTCCTGCAGCCGTGTCAATATATTTTTTTGCCTGCCAGAGCATCTGTACCGGATCTTCATACCCGCGGAAAGAGGATAACAGGTAGGTGTCCGCCAGACCGGAATACGCATTGGCAAATGTTTTATCCCGGGCCACGGCCTGTAGAAAATGTTCCCTTGCCAATAACAGATCCGCCTTATTTCTGTTTTCCACCAGGAGTTTTCCACGCAGGTAATAGTCATACGCCTGCAAATCTGTAGTGGGAATATAATCCAGTTCACGGGTTTCCTTATTGGACAGTGTGGTATTCAGCACAGCCGCTATTGCCAGTGCCACTTCACGCTGTATGGTGAATATGTCCAGCATGGGGCGGTCATACGAATCGGCCCAGATATGTTCATCCGTAACCGCATTAATCAGCTGGGCGGTGATCCTTACCTGATCGGCCGAACGTTGCACACTTCCTTCCAGAATCAGGGTTACACCAAGTTCTCTTCCGATTTCCTTTATACTTTTCGGTGAGTTTTTATACTGCATCACGGAGGTCCGTGAAATCACTTTATAGGCACGGATCTTAGAGAGCTGTGTAATGATATCTTCGGTTAACCCATCACTGAAATAATCCTGTTGCGGATCACTGCTGAGGTTGGCAAAAGGCAATACGGCAATACTGCTCGGACTAACCGGGGTGGCCGCGTCTGCCCCCTGAACCGGCTGAAGAAAAGGTGCGGCGCCTTCCGTCAGTAATTGATAAATCCTGACCGGCCCCTTGATGTTTTTCAATTTCTCTTCCCGGACAAAAACCGACTCCAGTTCTTTTTTATTGGCAATATTCCGGTAAACCATTTCCGACATGTAAATCCCTCCTACGGGTGCAAGGGATTGAATACGGGCCGCGATATTCACCACATCACCGAATATATTTCCGCTATGCATCAGCACATCCCCCATATGAATACCCACCCTGACAGGAATCCTGGGATCATTCTGAAGATCTTCCTGAAGCAGTTTGGCAAATTCGGCAGCGTCTGTTGAACTTTGAAACAACAATAAAGAGCCATCGCCATAATACTGAATGATTTTTCCATTCAGCTCTTCGGCAATCAGTTCCACCACTTCCCGGAAACGGTTAACCTTTTCTACAGACTCTTCCTCGTTCTCCTGCATCATAGCAGAATACCCGACAATATCGGCAAAAAGGATAGCGGCTAATTGATGTGAATGTTCGGCCATGGGTTGAAGTCGCTGCAAAGTTAGGAAAAGTAGCCTTTTAAGTACACAACCTTCTGTAACTCAAGCCCGGCCTGTGTTTTACAGAACAAATTAAAGATTCCTTTCATTTATCAGCAACCCGATTCAGTCAGTTTCGGAATTGGTTGCGTAAGTTCTTCCGGGTAGCCGATTAGTTCTACCCGGTTTTCGTAATGTTGTTTTCCGAAGTACCGGATACGTAAATCTACGATTTGAAGGTAAGTTGTTCGTGATAAAGTAGGTAGTTTTTCGTTTTACCTGTTATTTTGAGTATCCAATCCTAAAGAGTTAAAACCAATGGAAATTACTGCACAGCCACTTCTTGAGCAGAATGAAAGAACCGCCCCGTTTGAAAAGCGTTTCATTCTTCCACGTAAGCAGCTTCTTCACGCCCTGAGTCTGATCCAGTCAATTGGTATCAGTGCAGCTATGGAAGAATATGATCAGCGAAAGTTGCGCATCTTTAATCAGATTAATTTTTTCCAGCTGCTGAGCGGATTTCTATTTCCTGTCACCGGACTGTTAATGGGCACTTCACTGCCTCCCGCAGCCTGGGTGATTGCGGCATTGCCTGCCCTTGTCAGCGGCCTGGTTTTATACCTGAATTATATCAATAAACAGGAACTGGCCCTGCTTGCATATTTTATACTATACCCTTTCTTTACCTGTGTGGTTTATCTCTATGGATTTAATCCGGGTATCAGTCTCAGTTTTATTTTATTCGGCATACTCTCCGTTTTTTTTCTCAATACTATCGGACAGATAGTCTTTTCGCTCGGATTTTCCATGGTCAGCTATTTTTTCCTGGCAGTTGTGATCCGTCAGCAACCATACGAACTCAGGGAAGTCAGTAATGGATTATACCTGCTGAACCAGGGCGTTTCCCTGCTTTTCATATTTTATGGATTGTTTCTGATTAAAAAGGAAAATGGCATTTACCAGACACGTATACTGGCAAAAAACAGTATACTGGAGGAGAAAAACACTGAAATACGCAAACAAAGTCACCGGCTGGAGGAAAGTGCCGCTTTGCTGAAGCAACAAGCGAGCCAGTTATCCGAGCTGAATACGGTAAAAACAAAACTCTTCAGTATTATTTCACATGACCTGAAAGCGCCCATGTATGCAATCAGGAATCTGTTTAAGGAAGCCCATGAACAGAAACTATCCGCAGCCGAATTACAGGCAACTATTCCGGATGTACTGAATGACATGAATTATGCTGTGGGATTAATGGAAAACCTGTTGCAATGGGCCCGCGCCCAGATGCAGGCACATACCGTAAATCCTGAAGTAGTCGATATTGAGGAATCCATTAATGATGTCTACCAGGCCCTTCTCCTGACGGCCCGTAACAAAGGCGTTATCCTGCTCAATGATGCACCGCCAAAAGTATATGGTTTTTGTGATAAGGATATGATGAACCTGGTGATGCGTAACTTATTATCAAATGCGATTAAGTTCACTCCTGAAAAAGGAAAGATCTGTATCGGCGTACACGAGCATCCCAGTTTCCTTGAAATATATGTACAGGACAGCGGGATGGGCATGAGCCAGGAAGACCTGATGCGTATCCGCAATAATGACTACTTTACCACCAAAGGAACGGCCAGTGAATCCGGTACCGGTCTCGGTCTGATGCTCTGCAAGGAATTCCTGGTAAGGAATGGCGGACAACTGTATATCGAAAGCGAGCCCGGACAAGGCAGCACTTTTTCTTTCTCCGTTCCAAAACCTGTATTCGGCTAATCCCCCAATGGCGGGAAATGATATTTTCAAAATAACAAAGAGGCTGTGGCGGATTACCGGCACAGCCTCACTTATTTCAGGTTCGCAACACAGCAGAAACGAACCTGTATGCTCAGGGTTTAAAAACTAGTTATCAATTTCCTGTTCAAAGAATCCGGTAGTCAGCAGAACAAGATCCGGCGAAGTGTAATTCAGCAGACTGCTGCAGATACTGTTCTTAAGTTCATTGCGTGTAACGCCGAATGAAGCATTGATCAGGGACAGTTTATACGAATTGATTTTGAAAAAGGCGAGCCTGGATGATTGAAAAGTAAAGTCTTCATCCATGTTGAACGACTCGGCAATAAATGCCTGGTCATTGAAGTTAAGCGGATTCATACAGACGGATATTGGTTCTCAAATATTGGATTAATCTTACAACGTCCGGATTAGGAGAAAATTGTCCCAGCAGCTACCAGAAAGTGGAAAACCTGTGGATGAGCCAGCTCACCGTACCGGGTTACCTTTTAACCTGTTGCGTATTAAGTGTGCAAACCCGCCCCTTAGAATATCTACCGATTGCTATTTGTCAATGATTTACGTATTAATATTTTAATTAAAACCAGACAAATGGTAACTAAAACCTATTACAAGACAAAGGATTACTGTAAAGTAAAATTTTCTTTCGCCACCGAAAATGCGGAAACTATCTCAATTCTCGGTTTGAACAACAATTGGAAAGAACCGATTTCAATGAGTCGTAAAAAAGACGGTAGTTTCTCTGCAGATGTAAACCTTCCCAAAGACAGTACCCACGAATTCAAATACCTGGTTAATGCTACTGAATGGATCAATGATCCTGAAGCCGATAGTCAGTCGCCCAACGAATTTGGCGGCACCAATAGTGTGGTGATAATCTGATCTGTCCATCATCACTGAAAAAAATTGAACGTCTGAAATACCCGGTCACATTTTCCGGTTATTTCAGACGCTTTTATATCCCCTTCCTGATAATTTCTTTTATCCCTTCTTCGTAGGTAACCGGCTGGTAGCCGAATCTTTTTTCAAACCTGGAGGAGTCAAAGAAATAATCACGGTCATATTGATACATCATTTCCGGCATTTCCCGGAGAAAAGGGATAAAGACACCCAATAATTTCAGTAACCACATTGGCATCACGGTCAGCTTCGCCGGTACCTGCATTCCCTGTGCCGCCAGCTGGCAGATTTCCCTTCCGGTTATTTTCTCTGAAGAAGTTGGCAGGTGCCATACCTGGTTGAATGCATCCGGTGTATTTCCCAATATGGCTGTAGCTTTTGCCGCATCCGGTGTATACGTAAAAGAATGAATTTTGTCCGCATTCATAAACCAATTGGCCGCTTTTCTTTTGGCATAGTTTTTAAATACCACCTCCGTCAGAAAACTGCTTTTATTATCGGGGCCATAAAAATCCGCTGAACGGGCAATGAGGCCTGTTAACCGGCCTGCCTGTATTTCTTTCATCATCCGGTCTGCGATATCACGGCGGATGGCACCTTTTTGGCTAGGCGGGTTTACCGGAGTGTCTTCCGTCATGTGCGCTATCGCCGCTTTGTCGTAGAGATATACATTATCAAAGAAAACCAGTCTGGCCTTGTGCCGTATACAGGCTGCAATAACGGATTCCATCAATGGCGGCCATTGCTTTTTCCAGACTTTGTATTTATACTCAAACCCAACCAGCAAATAAACAACGGAAGAGCCGGCAATGGCCTGGTCAACCATTTCCGGCTGCGTCAGATCTGCAGGAAACAATTCATCTTCCGCATTTACTTTAACAGGTTTACGGCTCACCAGCCGGATCCTGTTGGTATAGGCGCTTAATTCTTTTGCCAGCAGTGAACCGATTGTTCCGTTGGCACCCAGTATAGTTTGCATCTCTTTTTATTTTCAAGATACTGTAAACCGGGCGATCTGACAGGCAATAACCGGCGAAGAAACTGAAAAACACGGCAGATAGCGGCTATGAACGGTAACCAGGCGTAGCCTGTTAAAAAAACAGGGTGTATCAGACGGATACACCCTGTTGCGATAATCAGAGCTACCTTTAACCAGGTAAAATGCTATTTAAAAATTAACGTTCACTTATTTGTAGAACTGCTGTGAAAGCGCGTTGGACACTACTTTATATTCACCGCTTTTCAGCACAATCTGATAACTGTTATTAATGGCCCGGGTATTGGGATTGGAAAGATGCTTTTCGTTATAAGGATTGATCATTTCTGTTTCAGCCACCACTTCTCCATTCCCATTTACCGTACGTTTGAACAGCCGGTAGCTGAAATGCCAGGGATTCAGTTCTCCTTCATCTCCTTTGGCGTGATAATCATCATTAAAGCCTTCGAATATCAGTTCACTGGTATGTCCTGAATGTTCCTGTAACAGACCCGTGATATCAATAAATTTTTCCAGTTTGGGGTCATCGTGTACGATGCCGCTGTCCCATACTGTTTCTCCATTAAGAAAAATAACGAGGCGATTGTCCACATGTTTTACGTTGATCCAGTATTCTTGTTTCATGTTGCGAAAATTTGCTTTGTAAATGGGTTAAAAAAAAAATTCCGGGACGAAAATAGATCAGAAATATAAAACAGTTTCATGACAAAAGTTACGTCCTGACCTGATACTTATCCCGGCCTGATTGACAGGCGTCAACCGGCAAAGAGCCGGATTTTATACATAATTCTGCATCCATTTCCTTAACGCAGTTCATCCCGAAGCCTGTTCTTCATCAGCCCGGCATATGATTTACGCACGGATGTGATACCTGTCACATAGAGCAGGCTGTTACCACAGCTAGTTTTACCTATTCACAAAACGGCCCTGCCGTATCACTTAAATTTTCTTTTATGAAAAAAGTATTTTCCGCAGTATTGCTGGGATGTATTTCCCTTGGACTATCCGCTCAAACCGGACATATCATGCAAGGTATCGGTGCCAACAACATGTCAATGGGAGGTGCGGCCACCGGTCAGCCACTCGATATCAACGGTGCCCTGCACTGGAATCCAGCCGGTATTACTGAATTCTCCACTAAGACATTCTCAGTAAACGCCGGACTTTTTTACAGTTCTCCTGAAGTCAGCTCTTCAGTGAATACACCGGGCGGCCTGATGTCAGGTACTACAAAAGATGCACGTGGCGTATCCATAATGCCCTCCCTTGCCATGGTATGGGGCAAGAAAAACAGCAAGCATCATTTCGGCGTATCCGCTTTTGGTATCAGCGGATTTGGAGTTACTTTTCCGGAAAGTGCCAGTAACCCGGTTACCATGCCGCAGAGTTATGGAGGATTTGGCCGTGTACAATCCGATTACCAGTTACTGCAGGTAGGACTTACTTATGCCTATAAACTGAATGATAAAGTTTCCATTGGACTGGCTCCAACTTTTAATCTGTCCATGCTGGAATTATTACCCAACCCCATAGCAGCCCCCAGCCCCACAAAAGGTTATCCGGGCAGTGACAAAGCAACGGCACTGGGTATTGGCGGACAAGCAGGCCTGTTTTACAATTCCGGTACCGGGTTTAAAATGGGTGTATCCTATAAATCCCAGCAATATTTTCAGGAATTCAATTTCAAAAATAATTATGCTGATGCCTCACAGGCACCTGATGCCAGTTTCCGGATGAATTATCCCGCAATCGCATCTGCCGGTCTTGGCTACTCTTCCAAACTGTTTGACCTCGCCCTTGACTACCGTTATGTGGATTATAAAAACACGAAAGGTTTTAAAGAAAAAGGATGGAATATGAACGGTTCCGTTGCCGGCTTTGGCTGGGAAAGCATTTCCGTGGTATCCGCCGGTCTTCAGTACAAAGCATTAAAGTCAATGCCCTTCCGTATCGGCTATACATATAGCAGTAACCCGATCAGTGGCGAACTGGCCATGTTCTCCCTGCCTGCAACGGCGGTAATAAAACATGCATTTCAGCTGGGCTTTGGCTATGAAGTGGGTAAACATCTCACATTTAACGGCGTATTTCACCATGGCAGCAGCGGTGGTTCCACCAGTGGTTCCCTGCTGAACCCGATGATGATTACACCGTCTAACCCCTATGGCGCTGTACCGGGTAGTAATGTTTCTTATAAAATGACTACCAATATGCTGATGTTTGGTGTGAATTACGGATTCTGACGATTGCCTGCAAATAACTAAAAAGCCACTTCATTGAAAGTGGCTTTTTAGTTTATAACAACTGCTGTTTTTATTTTATCTCCAGTACCCATGCCGATCTGGCCGGGATATCCAGCCCCTTTTCCAACTCAAACCTGTCGCCGGTAATGATATCCTGTGCGGTTTTCTTTTTACTGAGTACTTCCGCAAACCGGTTCGTGTCCAGTTTCATTGTATGGTTGTTCTTATTCAGCACCACCATCACTGTTTCCGTACCCGTATACCTGAAGTACACATATACGCCCTGCGCTGGTCCGAAATGAATGGTTTTCCCTTCATGTATTACTTTTTTACCTTTCCGCCAGTTGAGTAGTTTTTTCAGATAGGACTGGCTCTTTAATTGTTCCGCAGTAAGGCCGGCACCGGTAAACGCGTTCATTGTATCTTCATTCCAGCCTCCGGGAAAATCGGAACGGATCAGCCCGTGATCGCCGGGTTTGGCGGAATTTTCCATCAGTACTTCTGTCCCGTAATATACTTGCGGAATACCACGGATGGTGAGGAGATACGTCAGTGCCATTTGCAATAGTTGCGGATCCTTTTTCATAAAAGTGAATAACCGGTCCATATCATGATTATCCCCCATTACCAGCAACTCATTGGGTTGGGCATATACAAAGTCATTGGCCAGCGCCTCATACAGCTTCACGAGTCCCTTATCCCAGGATTCCGGTTCAGTGAGCGCCTGTACAAGGGCCGACTGCAGGGGGAAGTCCATGGTACTTTTCATACAACCGGCATAACCGGTCGTATTGGGTTTCCCTTTTTGCCAATAGGCGGCAATCAACGGGTTGGTACTCCATTCTTCCCCGACAATACTAAACTGCGGGTATTCATGCATGATACTGCAGGTCCATTTTTCAAGAAATTGTTTACCCGAATAGGGATATGTATCCTGACGGATGCCCGCCAGTCCCAGTGTTTCAATCCACCAGATATTATTCTGTATTAAGAAATTTGCCAGATACGAATTATCATGATTCAGGTCGGGCATGGAAGACACAAACCATCCGCGTACCATCAATTCCTGGTCGGCCTTACTGGCATACAGATCCTGGTTTACGGTGCGACGGTGATTGGTTATCCGCATGGAATCCGCATAATTGATCCAGTTTTTAAATGGAAGGTCTTTCATCCACCAGTATTGGGAACCGGTATGGTTAACCACACCGTCGAATATCAGTTTCAGTCCCTTTTGCTTCATTTTTACTGCCAGCTCCTTGTATTCTTCAAGACTACCAAAGCGGGGATCTACTTTATAATAATCGGTAATGGCATATCCATGATAAGAAGCGTGTGCCATGTCATTTTCCAGCATGGGGGTAGGCCAGATGGCAGTAAATCCCATAGCCGCAATATAATCCAGGTTATTGATGATGCCCCGTATATCACCACCGTGACGACCATAATCATTTAACCGGTTCACGGAGGTTTCCCGCATTCCTTCCACCCGGTCATTGGCCGGATTACCATTGGCAAAACGATCCGGGGTTACCAGGTAAATCACATCGGAAGAATTAAACCCTTTCTGCTGCATGGTTTCCCTGCTACGGGCCGCCAGCGAGTACTCATACCGGGCAACAATTTCATTTCCCTTCTTAAATAGTATTGGAAACCGGCCGGGTTTAGTGGCGGGAGAAACCTGCAGGTCTACAAACAGGTAATTCGGGCTTTCTGCCCGGTTCACTTTTACGATCCGCACACCGGCATAATTCAGAGAAACGGTGGTTGACCCAATTCCTTCCCCATGCACCAGGAGTTGCAGGGAGGTATTTTTCATTCCCACCCACCAGTTCATCGGTTCTACCCTGATCATCTGTGCGGATATATCGAAAGCTGAAAAAAGGAAGACAAAAAATAAAATGTGGTTAATCCGGATTGCGGTTGGACGAAATAAGATTTTCATATGCGCCATTTAAGCCGCAAAGATATTTGAATCATCCCGCTTTCATCCAATTGATTACTCCACTTTATACACCGGATGCTGAACACAAACAATTTTGTTGGTTTTATCACACCAGGTGTGTGCAGCTTTGTTTATCGTTTGTGTTCTGGCGTCCGTCATCAGCGAATTCCAGTCCGGTTTCCGGGAGAAGGGGCCCAGGGCTTTCTCCAGTGATTCACGGAAACTGAATGTAAAGAGTCCTCCGTTGGCCGGATTTCCGGCGGACAATTGTCCCTTTACAGCCGCTGTCATCAGCAGCGATGTTCTTTTTTTATTCATGAAAAGTGCCTGACAGTTTTCCATGCTCCAGCCAATGGAAGATGTACGGGTAGTAGCCCCCACCCCGCTCATAATCTGGCCCGAAGCCGGATCATTATTACAACAATCACTCAACACCAGGTTCAGCCTACCCCCTTTTGATTTCAGCTTCTGGAATATGGTCTCGACGTTCAGGGCATAGGCTCCGCCAAAGCGTTGAAAACTTTTATCCCGGAGATCCATATAGGGAAACTGGTACCCTTCATTAACGTCGTTGAATCCATGTCCTGAATAATAAAAGACCACAATGTCATCGGCACCGGGTTGCACTGCACTGACGGCTTTGTCCACATTTACTTTACTGAAATCTTTCCCGGCAATTACAGCCGGTTTGAATTGTATACCCAGGAATTCCGCCACTTCACTAAACATTTTATACGTGGCGTCTTTGTCCACCACACAGGTGGTGCCGATCGTATTATCCTCTGTATTCGCTACCAGCACCAGGTGCAGCGTGGTCTTTTTTTCTTCAGGGGTCAGTCCCCTTGTAGTCGTGGCAAACAGCTGAAGGTAGAAATCATCCTTTGGAGTAAAATACTGAAGTACCAGCTCTTCGGACAGGTCTTTCTGTTCCAGCAGCCGGACCTCATCCATCGTGCCAAATTCCTGTGTGCTGTCTTCATTGACCGTATACACGAATGCCGGTTCATAATAGGGATTCCCGGGCTTCATTTCAAATACAAAATGATCCGGTACATAATCACCATCGGTACCAAAAATAGTCCTGGGTTCCAACGCATAAAAAATCAATTGCGAGGAATCGGGAGTTCCGTCTTCATGTTCCCCGTAAATTTCTTCCATGGGCAACTCATACAGCTGGCGTGCATTGGCTGCAGAATCAAAATAAGCCACGCGAATAAACCCGGTGCCGTCGCCGTTGCGCATCAGAAATGCTTTGTAATTATCATTTACGCCTTCATCCACATAGTGATAACGCAATTCATATACAGTCTGGGAAAAAGCGGCCGGAGATAGTAAACAGGATGTAATTATCAGCAGCAGCCGGAGGAACCGGGGCATACACGTTGGTTTTTGGTGTTACTAAATCTACCTCATCTGTACCTAATTCCCAAAAAAATCTACCGGTAGGAACTGTATATTAATGACCAATTGAACGTAATAGTAGTAAATTTAAGGATCAACCATCACCTCTATGACCCTGCGATTTTTTATTTCCGGGAATCTTATTTCCCTGTACGTTTTTATTCACTGTCTGTTTGCAGCTACCACAACCGTTGCCCAGAAAGCAAAGGCCGACAGCCTGCGCCGCTTACTGACCATAGAAAAAACAGACAGTAACCGGGTCAGGCTGATGTGGCAGCTGGCTGGCGCTATGGGCGCATATGATCCGGATACGGCTCAATATCTTTCCCAGCAATCCTTGTATTTGTCCCGTAGCCTGAACTATCTCGAAGGGGAATCGCGTTCGCTTGGCGTACTGGCCAATACACTGACCAAGATCGGCAACTATCCGAGAGCCCTAGAACTGAATCTGCAAAAACTGAAACTCGAGGAAAAAAGAGAAAAGCCCAGAAACCTGGCCAGTGTGCTGATGAATATCGGCGTAGTCTATGTTTCACAGGAAGATTATACACAGGCGCTGAGTTATTACCGCCAGGCCGACTCTGTAATCCAAAGCAGGAATGTGGAAGACATGAAGTATTATATCAACCTGAATATCGGGGACGTTTATAACCGGCTGAACCAGTCCGATTCAGCTTTCCGGTATTTTAATACTTCTCTTTACCTGGCCAGGGAGCTGGACGATGGTGACCTGATTGGGACATCCATGACCGGACTGGGACACAGTTATCAGAAGCTGGGAAATTACCCATTGTCGCTGGAAAATTACCGGGAGGCTATCCGTTTGTTACAGGCCGCGAATGATGACGAAATCCTTTGTGAAGCCATGCTCGGTCTTGCGGAATTATATGAAAAAACAGGCAGAGAAGATTCAGCCGCTTATTATGCCACTGCCTCTATGCGGCTGGCAAAATCGGCCGGTTTTCTTTCCAAAGAACTGGAAGCTGCGGAATTTCTTACCGGGCACTATCAGCATGAACGAAGTATTGACAGCGCTTTTTTGTATATCAATTATGTGCGGGGATTAAATGATTCAGTTTACAGCAAGAGCCGGATACGGGAATCACAGGTCATATCCAGTAATGAGCATTTCAGGCAACTGGAACTGGAGGAAGTAAAACGGAAGGAAAAAGCGGAACGGTTTCAGCAATTACAGATGTTGCTGATCGCTATTTTTATTCCCGGGTTCTTTCTGATCACCCTGGTGCTGAGCCGGGCAAATGTGCATATACGGGTTATCCGGGTGCTGGGCGCACTCTCTCTCCTGTTCCTGTTTGAATACCTTACGTTGCTGCTTCACCCCACTGTAGCCGCGCTTACACACCATACACCGGTTTACGAGATTCTGATTTTTGTCGTTATCGCGGCCATATTGATTCCTTTACATCATAAGCTGGAACATTGGTTTATTCATAAGCTGATCCATCACCGACACGGGCAGCTCAAACACGATATATTGCCGGGGGAAACAACCGCTGCAACCGAAATTTTGCAACCGGCTTCCCCGGCTGCTGAAAATAAAAATGTCCCGGCTGAGATAAAAAAGCCGGAACATAAAAATAAAAAAAAGTGAATTAGTCAGTGGTCTTCACCGGACGTGTACTGGCCGTGTCCATTTTGGTCGTATCTACGGGTGCCGGTGGCGGAGCTACCTGTTCTACCGGTTTCTGAGCGGGCGTATCAGGACTGTCTTTTTTCTCACTGCTTTCATTACAGCTGATGGTAATGCAGGCAGCCAATGCCAGGCAAACACCGGCAAAGCGGATGGAAGTTGTTGGTTTTTTGCTGAACATAATGTTTGGTTTAGATATTAATTCTACAAAAAAATCCGGCCATTACCAAAAACATTTTACCAGTGGACAAAACAGCAGTTACTGATCCGCATTTACCGCACGTAAACTTTATTATATTTGGTGTTTATACCACACCATTAAACCCTGCATAATATGGACCTCAACAACCGGAAAGACAAATACCAGGCCCTCCGGAAAATCCTGCTGGCCTCTGCCCTGCTTAATCTTGTATTGGCTGGATTTATTCTGTATAAAAAATTCGGCAGCCGCATGCGTACAGACTCTTCCGTTGCCGGGTATGGCGAATATGAAAACAAGCTTCTTGCTGCAAACGCCGCCTTTTACCAGATGTTGCCCAATGACAGCAATGAAATTGTATTTGCAGGCACCAGTATGACCGCGGACTTCCCGCTGCAGGAAATGTTCCGGTCCATCCGGATAAAAAACCGCGGCATAGCCCTGACCCGTACCGCGGATCTCCTGGCCAGAATGGATGAAATCACCGCGTCACAACCCGGTAAGGTATTTATAGAAGCCGGTATTAATGATATTGGTACTGGCATCACAGCCGACACCCTGCTTGCCAATATGAAAAAAATCATCCTGGCAATCAAAACGAAAAGTCCGGCCACAGTCATTTACATGCAATCCCTTTTCCCGTCTCAACACAAAGAGAAACAGGATGCCATTGCCTTTTGTAATCAGCAACTGGAAAAAATGTGCGGTGAATTACAGGTTCATTATATCAACCTGTATCCTTCATTTCTGAAAGAGGGGGTACTCGATCCGGCGTTGACATTTGACGGCATACAATTTAACGGCAACGGCTATACGAAATGGAAAGAATTGCTGGAACCGTTTGTTAATGAGTAGCCGGCTTCGCTTCATTCCGTAACAGCCGGAAATAAGTGGCTTTAAAACGGCCCTTTTTTACCGTTCCCTGTACTTCCGCTTTGCGTACCGCATTGCAGAAACCATCTGCCGCATGGGCATCCCCATGCTCATCAATGGTCGTGCCGTCGACAAAATAAGCCTGCCCGTCAATTTTTACCGCCAGACTGCAACCGGGTGCTTTTAAACCTAACTGACACTGCCCGCAGGCTGTTTCCACGACCTGTATTTTTTTCGTGGAATCCGGTACCGATATGGGCTTGCCGGTCTGTTGTGCTGAAAGAATATATCCGGCAACCAGGAGTGTACCGAGTAAAGTATACCGTTTCATATTAATGGTTTTTATTTCAGTGTATCAGGAAGATCGGAATAAAGTTAATCCTATCCTCTCACCCGGATTAATTTTCCCTGAAGTTTTCACTTTCACTATCACTTCGCCAGCTTCCACCAACAGCAGGTAATGACTGCCGCAATAGGCCACTTCTTTTACCTGTCCCCGGAGCAGTTCATCATCCGCATCTGTCACGATGAATTTTTCTGGCCGGAACATCACCTGTTTCTCCCGCAGCTCTTTATTATCCGGGAAAACCAGTGCAGCCGGCAGGTATGTATAATCACCCAATAAGGAGGCCGTATATGCATCCACGGGATGCTCATAAACCGTCAGCGGATCACTGTCCTGGATAATGAGGCCGTCCCGCATGACTAAAATACGGTCGGCCCATGACAGGAGTTCTTCGGCATCATGCGATACCATAATACAGGAAATCCGGAAACGCCGGCTTATTTCTTTCAACACCTCCCGGATCAGCTGCGTATGAGACCGGTCCATATTGGAAAAAGGCTCATCCAGTAATAAGAGTGAAGGGGACATGGTAAGCAGACGGGCCAGCACGATCCGTTGCCGTTCCCCGCCTGATAGTTGATCGGTACGCCGTTGCAGTAAATGACTGATGCGGCAGATTGCATAAATTTCCGCTGCCGCTTCCTGTGTCAGCAGATTTTTACATTCGAGTTCTTCTTCCACCCTGTAATTATTGCGCAGTTCGAAATGCTGACTGAGATAGCCAATACGCGGATGTCCGGGTAATAATTTTTCAAACGGGCCCAATACCCGCTCACCGGACAGCAAAACGGCACCTTCATCCGGTTGCATTAACCCGCCAATCATTTTCAGCACACTTGTTTTACCGGATCCTGTTTCCCCGATAATGGCAAGATTGGTCCCGCTATCCAGTGTAAAGGCAATATCCTTTACCGCAAAACCTGTTTTCTCTTTTTTAGATAATCCTGTAACCTCCAGTAAAACCATGTCCGAAAATAAAGAATCAGCCATTAGCAGCCATGAATTGTTAATGTAGCTGCGTAGCGATTGATTTTTCAAGCCGCATAAATTCCAATGGCCGGAGGTGCCGGCCGGTAAGACCATCTTCCTTAAAGGGTATACGTTCACCGGTATCCCTGTAGCCATGCCGTTTATACCAGCTGATTAATTCTTCCCTGACTGAAATCACGGACATATAGATGGACTGGCATTGAATACCCGCAGCATATTCTTCCGCTGCCAGTAACAGTGTTTTTCCGATACCAGCACCCTGTGCTTCCGGGGATACGCTAAACATACCCAGGTAAAGATGGTTGCCATGTTGTTGAAGATTGACGCAACCGGTAACTGTGCCATTGCCGGCTGAGTAGACAAGAAATATACTTCCGGGAAGTTGCATTGTCTCCAGCAGATTTTGCATGTCGGTTCGTACATCCCCGGCTATCAGATCGGCTTCTGTCGTCCAGCCCTTCCTGGACTGCTCACCCCGGTAGGCACTATTCAGCAAAAGCACAATTGCCTCCGCATCTTCCGTTCGGGCTAACCGGATATGAGTGTCACTAAATTGAATCATGCGGCAAATTTAGGTTATTGCATGCCTGTAAAAAATCAGAAACGGATGTTTAATGCACCGGGATGTATCCGGATATCCAGCCGCATGGCCTCATCATATTCGCCATCCAGATGAAAAGGAATCGGTACGCTGCAATCAATCTTTACCGAAGTTACCGGCTGATAATGTATAAAGGGCAGATGAAGATGCTTCCCCTTTTCAATGGCCGGCAGATAGATGAGTCTTTTTAAAGGAGACATAGCAGCAGCTATAACCAGATCCAGCTGCCCGTCATCGGCACGGGCGGCCGGTGCCACATGAAAGCCGCCACCGGCCCTGCGTCCGTTGCTGACATCCACCAATAGTTTTTTACCCGTAATTACCCGTTCCGCTGTATAAATAACAAAAGCCGGTGAACGGTATGTAACTATTTTTTTAATGATCGTCAGCATATAGGAAGTTTTGCCCGGCAATTTCTTTTTTGCCTGCAAAGCCCTGGCCACCACGCCTTCAAATCCGGCACCTACCCCGTTTACAAAAAAACGATCATTGCATTGCCCCAGATCAACCGGACGGGGGTCCGTTTTCAGCATTTTGTCAAATTGTTCCCGGGTACCGGTGTCTCCATAGAGCAACCAATGAAAATCATTGCCTGTACCTCCTTTGAAAATCACTATCGGGATTTTTATACCGGGATATTTATTTACAAAATAATTGACGGTGCCGTCACCGCCGGCCAGAAAAACATCTGTAAAACCAGTCAGTTGATCCGGCCAGCTGCCGATAAAAACGGTATGCCGTATATGTTGCTGATGCAGCCATCCGTCCAGTAAACCGGCAACAGAAACGGCCTGACCCGCTCCCGCCAGCTCATTACAGAGTATGGCTACATGTGAATTACCCGCTGCTATCATTGGTTCAATCGTTGTTCAGGTGAATATCGTTTCAATTTACTTCATACAACTGAATTACAGCCCGATCGCTCCATTTTTTTAAACAGGGCAAACATCCTATTTTCACCGCTATGCATCCGCAAATAGAAAAACTACTGACCTGTGTGGAACTAGAAGAAAAAGAACAGGCTGCCCGGTATTCACTGGACCAGGCACATACCCTGAAACAACTGAAGGCGGAAGGACTGGCCCTGCACCCGGTTATTGTTACGAGAAAAACGTTTGGTTATGCGGACTACCCTGAAATAAATTTCAAATTGTCTTTCCCGCCTGAAACCAATATGTTCAGGGATGGAGCGGCCATTGAATGTTTTATCAGTGGTGAAGAACCTGTAAAAGGAGTATTGATCAGCCTCGATGGTAAAAGCGGGGAATTCCGACTTTTTGCCCCTGATTTTCCGGACTGGATCGAAGACAACGGGGTTGGCATCAAACTGGCACCGGATACGCGTACCACCAGTATTATGAAACAGGTGCTTGGTAACCTGGAACAACAAAAAGACTTGTTCAGCCTGTTCGAAAGACTGCATGGTTCACCGGTACCAGCCGGAACCAGCCCTGCAGCGACATCCGGTACACTAACATTTCTCCATACAAACCTTAATAAAAGCCAGCAGGAAGCGGTGCAGGCCATTTGCGAAGGGGAAGATTTTATCATCGTACATGGTCCGCCAGGTACGGGCAAAACGACCACATTGGCAGAAGCCATTTGTCAGTTGGTTAAACGGGGAGAAAAGCTGTTGGTATCCGCACCCAGCAATACGGCGGTGGATACCATTGCCAAAGCACTGCTTGAGAAAGGGATCAATCTCCTGCGGGTTGGCAACAGCAGTAAAGCCGACGCCGAAATTTTTGCACATACTCCCGAAGGAAAACTGGCCGCCAGCAAAACACAAAAGGAAATCAAACAACTCAAAATCCGGGCGGAAGAGTTCAGACGGATGGCATTGAAGTATAAGCGCAGTTTTGGTAAGGCTGAAAGAGAACAACGGAATCTTTTATTTAAAGAAGTAAAATCAATCCGTGCGGAAATTAAAAAACTGCAGGCCTATAATGAACAACGCCTGTTTGATGAAGCGGATGTAATAGCTGGTACACCTATCGGGCTTTATGATGCGGGTATAGACAAGCTGACATTTCAGGCTTTGTTTCTGGATGAAGCCGGGCAGTGTATTGAACCATTGGCCTGGTGTATTTTTCCCATGGCCGAACGGATCATACTGGCCGGGGATCACTGGCAGTTGCCTCCTACCGTGCTGAGTCATGAAGCCGCTGCATCGGGTTTTAATAATTCCATACTTGAAGTGGCCGTTCGCCATGTCCGGGCGGTGTATTTATTGAATACCCAGTACAGAATGCGCCAGGCGATTGCCGGATTCAGCAGCCGGTATTTTTACAAGGAACTATTACAGACGGCCGGACATCTCGCCGATACCGGCACACATATCTGCTTTATAGATACAGCGGGAACAGGTATGCAGGAAAACCAGGGACCGGATGGCATCAGCCTTCAAAACGAAGGAGAGCTGGGTCTTGTTATCCGGGTGCTGGAAGAAAATAAATGGGAACCACGACACACTGCTTTTATTTCTCCTTATTCGGGTCAGGTGGCCGCCGCAAAAGAAGTGCTGCCGGCCGGTATGCGGATCAGTACGGTAGATAGTTTCCAGGGGCAGGAAAAGGAAAACATCATGTTATCACTTGTCCGCAGCAATGATGAAGGAGACATTGGCTTCTTAAAAGACTACCGCCGGATGAATGTCGCCATTACACGGGCGAAGGAACAGCTGATTGTAATCGGCGACAGTGCTACCATTGGCGGGGATAAATTTTACCAGGCTTTTCTGGCCTATGTGGAAGAAAAAGGCGAATACCGTTCCGCCTGGGAATTTTCCAACGAAGCATAAAAGACTTTTCGCTCTTTTATGATGGACAGTTTTGACAACAATCAACCCAAACTGTGACAGTTGTCAACAGGAACGGTTAGTTGCAGAGTCTACCTTATGCCAAATTCCACGTTATGAAATTTTCCGCCATTTTATACCAGATCGTATTCCTTTTTCTTGTAGCCGTACGTACTGATGCACAGATCCTGAATCCCAAAAAAATTCTTGAACGAAAAGCTAACAAAGCAATCGAGAAAAAAACGGAACAGGCTATTGACAGCATCTTTACCAAAAAAGAGAAACCGGCAGAGAATAAAACCGAAGAAACGGATTCAAAACCGGAGGAGCAGCCGGCAAAAGAAGCCAGCGTTCCTGTGAAAGACAGCACGCCTTCCCTGCAGACGTATTCAAAATTTGATTTTATTCCGGGAGAAAAAATAATATTCTACGACGATTTCAGCCAGGATAATATTGGCGATTTCCCGGCACTCTGGAATACCAACGGATCTGCCGAAGTAGTAACTACAAATCTTTTTCCGGGACAATGGCTGCAACTATCCGGTGACAAAACCGTTTGGACTGATGCCTTGCTGAATCTGCCGGAAAATTAT
This sequence comes from Chitinophagales bacterium, assembly GCA_017303855.1. Lineage (GTDB taxonomy): Bacteria > Bacteroidota > Bacteroidia > Chitinophagales > Chitinophagaceae > JJ008. The sequence goes on from JAFLBL010000001.1 coordinate 91,378, forward strand.
ACCATCGAAATGGATGTTATTCCCACTAAGGGAGACGATGGCCGGATGGCCGGTTATGGTATCCGCCTGATGCAGGCGGCCAATCCAAAAGCCTGGGACGCAGGTTCGGTTCCCGGAAAAGCCGGCTTTTATTTCGCTGTGGAATATTTTGGCCGTCCCGGATACAGAACCTATATCAACAGTGAAGAAGGGCGACTGCTGGGTTTATCCGGATTCCGGGATGAGAAACAATATTTTCAGCAGGAAGGCCGTAAATACCATATTTCCATCTGGGTGCAAAAATCAAGAATCCGGTTATACGTGAATGAGAGCAAACTGGTTGATTTGCCCAAGGCATTTCCCCTGACGGAAAATAAAATGGACCGGATCCGTTTTGAGGACGGCTATGCCATGTACAGCAATATCCGCATTGCCGCCGGTGCGCCGGATATGCGGAATAAGCTGATGACGGATGGAAAAATTGTCAGTTATGGAATATACTTTGACGTGAATAAGGATGTGGTAAAACCGGAATCCTATGGTTCACTGAAAGAAATTGCAAGCATTCTTAAGGAAAATGAATCCGTTAAAATCACTATTGTCGGTCATACGGACGCCGATGGTGCCGACGCCGCGAATCTTGACTTGTCCAAACGCCGGGCACTGGCTGTTAAAAATGAACTCGCAAAATCTTTTGGCATTGATCCTTCCCGCATGAATACAGATGGCAAAGGAGAAACACAACCGGTGGCCCCTAATGATAAACCGGTGAACAAGGCACTGAACCGTCGCGTTGAGTTTATCAAGCAATAAACTAACACTGAAGTAAAGTAAAAGCCGCACCGGTCTATGGTGTGGCTTTTTTTGCAACAGTTTCAGCTGGCGTTATAACAGGCCTGTTACAAGTTAAAGGCCTTGTGTAAAAATTATCACAGCAATGTCATCAAACTGATTGAAATAGTAAAAAATGAAGTACAAAACGGTATTTAACTTATCAAAAGATGCAACCGTATTTTATGGCTTGCCTATAACTGAGTAAACGCATTATCCGTATTGACAGGCATCATACACAAGCCCCTGTTGTTGCAGTTACTTTTAGTTGTCGATATTTTTTTCTCTCCACAAATTTGATTTTATGAAAAAGCTACTCTTACTAACCGGCATACTGATCATGCTCTTCACCGCATATTCTTTCATCACCGACCAGCAGGATCCATGGAAAGTGCCTGAGAAATATGAAAGCCTGAAAAATCCGGTGCCGGCGGACGAAGCATCACTGGCATCTGGTAAAGAACTCTATGATTATTTCTGTGTCAACTGTCACGGTAACGACGGCAAAGGATCCGGTAAACGGGCGCTGAAACTGAATAACCAGCCGACCGATTTTACGCTGGATATTTTCCAGCAACAAACTGACGGAGCCTTACTTTACAAAATTTATTCCGGTCATAGTGATATGCCGGGTTTCAAAAAAAGGATTCCCGGTAACCAGGATGCGATGGATGGCAGTTTTGGGAAAACACGGATATCCGGCGACCTGGTAAACTATGTTCGGAGTTTTGGTAAAAAGAATCATCATTAACTATATCCATTCACCCTGTCCTGCAATTCAAAGCTGTGCTCCGGCACAGCTTTTTTTATAGGCCGAAAACGGGAAAATGTCTATTTTTTACCAGTGCAAACCGGGCTATTCCAACCAATTTTACAGGTAACCCGGCTGGAAAATTGTCCGGGTAGTACGTCCGTCGGTGTTTCACGTAATGCCGGTAAAAACGTAACTTGATACCTGAACAAAAACCATTTTGCTGCTCAAAGATTTCATACCCGCTCCTGAAGTCAGGGAATTCGTACAATTGTACCGGATTGTGCATCTGCATTTTGAAAAAGGAATGACCATACCACCCAAAGCCTATCCGCCACGACCCGAGCATTGCCTTGCCTTTTATCCGTATGATACGGAAACAGTCCGGTACTCCTCCTCCGGCAAAATGATACAACACCTGCCGGTTGTTTTATACGGTCAATTCACTGAAGTAACTCAACGGATGATCGGAAATAACTTCCTGGTTTTCCAGGTTATATTTTATCCCGGTGCCATTTACCGGCTAACCGGACTTACTGCAGCCGAACTGAACAACCAGTATATAGACGCCGAAGCGGTATTTTCAAGCGAACTGCGGTTAGTGAATGAACAACTCTATCATGCGGCAGATTATGCGGGTATGTTGCAGGTTGCGAATCAGTTTGTTTGCAGATTGATCCGCCATCAAAAAAAGCCCCGGTTGCTGACCGATAATGTGTGGCAACTATTATTATCCGGTCAATCCCGATACAATCTTGATCAACTGGCCCGTGAAGCCTGTCTGAGCACTAAGCAACTGGAGCGGCGGTTTAAGGAACGAACCGGAGTGAATCCAAAATTGTATGAACGGATCATCCGTTTTGACAGGGCATTCCGGTTAAAAAACTCAAACCCGGCCTATGACTGGCTTCGGGTTGCCATTGAATGTGGCTATCATGATTACCAGCACCTCGTTAAAGACTATAAGGATTTTACCGGACTATCACCGGTAGCCTTTCATGAAATTGAAAACAATGCGCCTGAAAGAAAATTCGGATTGAATGAAGGATATTATACACCTTAATTAAATACCTGTTTACTGTACATTTTTAACCCGATGTTTAAACCGGGTTTTATTAATTTTATGGAATAACGGAAAATACATGAAACAAATTCCTACTACGATTCTATTCGCAGGTGCTATATTATTTCTCAGCAGCTGCATGAACAATACCGGCACCCCTGCATTGCATAATTTAATCAGCGGAGATCAATTGCCCCCGGTGGAAACCCGCAAACCCAATGCTGATTATAAACCCGCATTCGCCGGACAAACCAGGATCAGTGGTGCCAAAACCACAACCCCATATAAAGTGGAAAAGATCGGGGACAAACTGGGCCAGCCCTGGGCGATTGTACCACTGCCGGACGGACGGCTGTTACTGACATTCAAGAAAGGCTATATGCAATTGCATACCACGGAAGGTGTAATGGTAAAGAAAATATCCGGCTTTCCTAAAGTTGATGACAATGGTCAGGGTGGCCTGCTTGATGTAACCCCTGACCCTTCTTTTTCCACGAATAAAACAATCTACTGGTCATTCTCTGAGCCAACGGAAAATGGCAACCTGATGGCCGTAGCGAAGGGGCAGCTCAATGAAAATAATGGTACAATTGATGACCCACAAGTCATTTTCCGGGCTTATCCGGCGTTGAAAAGTGTATTACATTTCGGATCCCGTTTGCTTTTTGACAGAAGCGGCTACTTGTTTGTCAGTACCGGCGAACGTTCCATACCTGAAGGAAGAAAACAGGCGCAATGGCTCAATTCAGGGCTTGGGAAAATATTCCGGATAACCAAAGACGGAAAACCGGCGCCCGGAAATCCGTATATCAAACTGACCGGTGCCCTGCCTGAAATTTATGCCTATGGCATCCGCAATTCCCAAAGTCTCGATATACACCCGGTAACCGGCGATCTCTGGGAAGCGGAGTTTGGCCCTCGTGGCGGTGATGAATTAAATATCATAAAAGCCGGTAAGAACTATGGCTGGCCTGTTATAACGTATGGTATTGAATACAGCGGGCAGAAAGTCGGGGATGCCCTTCAGCAGCAAGCGGGAATGGAGCAACCGGTATACTACTGGGATCCTACCCTTTCACCCAGTGGCATGACATTCTATAAAGGAAAAGATATACCGGAATGGCAGAACAACCTTTTTATCGGTGGACTCAGTGGCGCACATATCGCACGTCTCATCATAGTGAACAACAAAGTAACCGGTGAAGAGCGACTGCTCGCTGATAAAAATGAACGCTTCAGGGATGTGGCTTACTTAAACGGAATGCTGTATACGGTAACAGATGGCGGCAGTATGTACCGGATCAGTAAGAAGTGAGGAGAGCCTGCATTAATAATCCGAGTAATCAACCGGTCTTAAAAAAGACTTTTCAATCATTGATACATTGTGCTGGTATTCGGGCAGGGAAGACATTCTTTTCCATTCAGGATCGTTGCCGAATTTTTTCCAATGTTCATCACGGTCGGCCATATTTTCAAAACAGGTCATATACATCAGGTTGGGCATCCGGCTACCGGCGACAACTTCGCTGTAAAAAACCGCATTGAAATTTAAGCGTTTGAAAAGGGCAATCTCTCCCCCTTCATTAAACATTTGCACTTTATTCCGGAAAATTTTCCCGGTCGCACTCTCATAACTGCGTAATTCATACACCCGTTCGGCTTTAGGGCCATATAAAACCGGCAATGCCAGTTCGGGCGCCAAAGCAAATGCTTTTAAGTAAAGCCTCTCCAAACGCAGAAATGGCGGATTGGAGTAAGGAGCGTCCAGAAATGTTTTTCCTTTTTCAAGAAATGCGGAATCCCTGGCCATTCTTGCCTCAATACCGTTCAATTCATCCAGAGATTTGCCGGGCAACAGCACGTACAGTTTCTTTACCATGGCGGTATCATTGGCGCGATCTTTAAATACACCCACACTGCCGTACTTCATTCTGTGCAAAGCCGGCACCAAGGCTTTTTCCAGGTAATTATCCAGTACTTTTTCCTGCAGGCTGTCTTTATACTGATAAATAGTCAGCTGGTACATAGCTGATTTATCTTTTCCCGGAACCGTCCAGCCAATTGTTACAAGTATTGAAAACAAGAGCAGGACTGCAAATGACTTTTTCATACTAACCAGTTAAATTTCTATTGCAAAGGAAGATACCTGAAAGTAGATAATAAAACACATTGAGCAAAATCATAATCCGGCAAAGTAAGATACTGGTAAATTGTACTATGTTCCCGGCTTCTGATAAAAAGCACTGGTCACTTCTTTTGCTTGCCGTCTTGCTTTGGCTGCATTTTCCAGCAGTAAGTCTGGCACAAACCATTACGATTTATACAATACCAGCCGCCCGTTCAATAAAATGGGAATCGCCGGGGAAACTGGTTAAAAGTTATTTAGCCAATCTGTTTACCAGGAAATATAAAGGAACGCAACGGCACCTGATAGGTCACATGATAGTGGAGCTAAAAGACAGCAGCCGCCATGTAATTGCAGGTGTAAGTGCACGGAAAAACGCCGGAATGACCCGTAAAGTACTTTTCCAGCGGCATGGATTAGGTATACTGCTTGAGAAAGTAGACGGGGTGATGGAAGAAACGGATATCAATAAGCCGGATATTTTCCAGCGCTCAATAAATGGCAGTATCGCCTTTGTTGAATTCACGATCAGCCAACCAGCCTTTGAACGTACCTGGGACTACTTTACTACGTATAAGGAACGGGGATACGACCATATCTACAACTGGCTGAATCAACCACTTGCAGGAAAAGGAGCCGGCTGTTCTTCCTTTGCCTTCAGTTTCCTGGAAGTGGCCGGTGTTTCAGATATGATACCTCCCGAAATCTGCCGTATTGAACGGAACATACCCGCCGATCTGGCTTACCTGCCCGGCGGTAAAACCAGGCCGGTTTCTCTTTTCAGATTACTTTTTTCACGGAAATGGGCAGCCGCAAATGACCCAGAGGCTCTTCACTACAGTACGTATGAACCAACCTGGTTGTATAACTGGATCCGGGCAAATCATGCGGTATTGCCCGCAGACGGGATTATACAAAAAACCTGGTTAAAAAATGCCCCGGGCATTCTTATTGATTGCAGAAACAGGCCCGTTCCGCAAGGCTCACTATGGGAAAACTAAAAAAAAGGTCAATGCAGCACCTGTTCATTGCCCCAGTCTTTTGAGCAAAGGCTCTTTATAACTGGCCGATACTTCCACTTCGGTACCATCATCCAATGTGATAAATCCACCGGCGCCTTTTGAATAGGAACGGATAAAATGCCGGTTCACAATATATGACCGGTGAATCCGGATAAAGGGATCATCCAGCAGATCATCAAAGTATTTAAGGAATTTGCAGATGAGCTTTTTTGTACCATCAGTAAGATATACTTCGGTAAAATTTCCTTTAGCGTGCAACCGGATGATTGACGCTGTTTTGATTACATCAAATCCCTGCATTGTGGGCAATACAATCTGTTGTGTATCGGGCTGTTTCTTCAGGTTTTCCAGCAATACCTGATTCCGGCTGAATGCTTCCTTACGGAGCAGGGTTTCCTGAACTTTATTTACCGCCAATACCAGTTCCGCAATATCAATCGGTTTCAGAATATAATAAGCCGCACTGGCATTCAGTGCTTTGATTGAGTATTCCGCATAGGCAGTAATAAAAACAGTTTCAAACTCCTGGTCTTTGCATGCTTCCAGCAGATCAAAGGCATTACCGTAGGGCATTTCCACATCCAGGAAAACCAGTTGAGGTCGTTTTTCCCGGATAAGGGCAATCGCCTCTGTTGTATTTCCTGCCTGACCGGCCAGTTCTACCGACGGACAGTATTTGCCCAGATAAGCAGCGAGTACTTCTCTCGCCACAGGCTCATCATCCACCAGCAGACTGCGTATTCTCATGACCGGTTATTTTGTATCAGTGGTAATCGTAAACTGACCCGCACTCCCGTTCCCGGAGCGGGTATATCCGTGATTTCACATGTAATGTTCTTATGATAAATGTCATTCAGTATCCGGATACGTTCCTGCGTGTTGGGAATTCCTCTTCCCTTCCGCTCCTGCTGATTGACCGTTTTTACCGCCTTACTACCGGCAATACCTATCCCGTTATCCTCAATCAGTACCCGTATTCCATTGCCCTCCCGGTTAAAGATCACCTGCAAATGCCCGCCACTCTCCCTGTACCGCAGGCCATGCCAGATCGCGTTTTCCAGGTGCGGCTGGATCAGCATGCCCGGAATATGATATTGCTCACCAGAACTTAATTCCTCCTGAATACTAAAGGTGAAATCGAACTGATCCGGAAACCGGCTTTTCTCGAGCTCAAGATAGGCCTGGAGCAATTCCAGTTCGTCGGAAAGTAAAATGAAATCATCTTTTGAATTTTCCATCACCCGGCGCATCAGCGTGGAAAACCGGGTCAGGTACCTGTTAGCTTCCAGTTCGTTATTGGTGGCGATAAACTGGTTGACACTGTTGAGGCTGTTAAATATAAAATGCGGATTCATTTCCCGCCGGAGGGATTGCAACGCGATTTTTTTATTCCGTATCCTGAGTTGACGGAGTATTATAAGAATCGCCGCCACCAGTACTGCCAGGACGGATACGGATCCGATCAGCCAGTAATTAAAGATATTTTTTCGCCGGATCAGGTCATCCTTCAATGCTTTCTCCGTTTCCAGTTCGCGTATGCGGATTTCTGTCTCAGCTATTAACCGGTTGTCGGCGATACTGCTGTCCTTTTCAATAATACCTGGGAGATGTTGTAAAAAGCCGGCATACAGTTGCAGACTCTGTTCTTTCCGGCCGCTGTTGCGATAAAGACTGTCCAGCTGTTCCAATGCACGCCGGGCTTCCAGCGTATGTCCGTTTTGGACAGAAAGCCGGTAGGATTCCAGTAACAATTGCTCCGCCGTACTTTCTTCTTTTTTCAACAGGTATATACCCGCTAAAGCGTTTATTTCCTTAGCCTGCAACTGTGTGGAATTTTGCACAAACGATTCATTCAGTAATTCCTGCTTGGCATCGATGGCGGCACCGAAATCTTTTTTTTCCAGGTAGATATCCGTTATTTTCTGATTCAGATTCGTAGCCTGTGCCGGATTACCCCGGGAATATCGATAAGCGTTGTTATATGCTTCCAGGGCTCTTCCTGTATTACTGTTCAATTGGTTGATTGAGCCCATGCGCGACAGGTTACTGATAATTTCATTGGTATCATTTCGAACGAATCCGGATTTCAGATTCTGTACCAGCAATGATTCCTGCACCAGTAATGAGTCATGGCTGTTCAGCCGGCGTATATCGTTCGCATTGATCGCTGTCGCTGGCCGGTCACCGGTTTTAATTGAATTATTCAGGGCGGTATTATAGTTAGCAGCCGCTTCATTGGTTTTATTCAGGTCCTCCTGTACCTGAGCCAGGGCCCGGCTGCTGCGGGCCAGGCCTTCCGCATCTCCGGCTGCATCGTACAACTGCTTTGACTTCTGAAAATAATATTCACTTTTCGCGAGATCTCCTTTTGCATAAAAGTTTTCCCCCAGGTCAAAATACCCGCTGGCCAGCGTATCCGTGTTATTCTTTTTAAATCCCGACTCAATTTTGCCGGAAGCTTTCTTCATTTTGCTTTGCTGCGCGTATAAAGTACCCGTTCCGCATAAGAGCAGATAAACCACCAGACTATATACCCGCTTATTTCCCGGCATATTTTTTTACCTGCTACAAAATAACACATTTTCCCTTTTGCCGGCCTCCTGCCCCACCAAGTCAAAACGCGGTTTCACCCATTTTACCTCTTTTAGCGGGACTGCAGCAAGTATTTTCAGGTTGTAAAAAAACAAACAATATGAAAAAAGCACTTCTGTTCACCACGATTATTTTATTCGCCACAACTGTTACAAGCGCCCAGCTGAATAAGAAAAATCTGCATTTACCAGCAGCAGATTTTTCCCAGGCTGTAAAAGCCGGGTATGCCAGTCAGTATAAGAAAATGCGTGTATACTTTATAAAGGCAAAACCCTCTCTTCAACAGGAATTAAAAGGGATCGGACAGTACACTAACCTGGAATCAGCCCTCCTGCAGTCAAAAATCACCGTACAGGAGCTGAATGCTGGCGGAACCGTGAACACCCTGCGGTTCAGTAACCCTTCTAAAGACACGATTATGATTAATATGGGCGATATTGTAAAAGGAGGCAAACAAGACCGTGTAATTGAAAAAGACACATTGCTGCTGCCGGGGCAAACTATGCAACTTTCGGTTTATTGTGTAGAACATGGCCGTTGGTCTGCCGGAAATACCGGGGGTAATTTTAACAGCTATCACAGCAATATTAATAATACCATCCGCAAAAGTATCGTGAAAGAAAAAAGCCAGGGACAGGTATGGAACAAAGTAGCCGCTGTTAACAAAGCCAACGGTACGACTACCAGTACCGGCACCTACACCGCCGTAACCAATAATGCGGCATACAGTAAAGAAGTAAAAGAATATAAAGATGCTTTCACAAAAGCGGTTCAGGCAGACAGCACCATTGTAGGTTTACTGGCCGTTACAGGCGACCGCATTATAGGTTGCGATATATATGGCAGTCCGCAATTGTTCCGTAACAATGTCAGCAATATGCTTAATTCCTATATCTCGGAGACACTGTATGACGGGAATGAAATTACCATCCGTGACTCGGCAGTAACGGCCTACCTTGAAAAATTACTGGAGAATGAAGCCGCCCAGGATAAGCTGCTCGAGAATAACGGACGCAGTCTTAAAGTAAATGGCAAGAAGGTAAAAATTACGGCATTTGACAATTAACCAGGAAGGCTTCGTGTGTTTACCTGCCTGGTAAATACACGAAGCTTTTCTTTATGCCGGCAGTCAGATGTATTATTTCCGGCCTTTTTTCAGTCAGTTTCACTTCTTTAGGGTTTAAAATACTTAGGGATCCTGCCCTGCCGCATTCAGACTTACATGTCATGCATTTATGACAGTCTTTTAGAAATACAGCTTCAATCCGGGTACGTAGACCGGCTACGTCTAAGTACTTAATTTTAACGCAGCAACCGGAAAATGCTTCTCTTTCGGAAAACCACGTAGTAGTTTTGTCTTCAGATATCCGAAGAAACACCAACCCTGATCCGTTTTAACCCTAATAAAACAAACATGCATCGTACCTTTACATTCGTAATTGCTGTATTTGCAGCACTTCATGTTTCCGCGCAAACTATTTACAACACGAACTACGGGAACATAAATTTTCTCCAGGCCAACAAAATTCACAAAGTGGGAACCAATGGTTCCGCAGCCGGCAACAAGACCCTGTACACGAACGTGATTACAATCAGTGGACAAAACATTGATTGTATTGTCACCACCGTCAGCCTGACTGCCGGTACTTTTACCCTGCCTGGTTCTGCCGCATCCGGCACCATTCCATTTGACTACAGTTCAAGCACAGGAACAGCTATGTCATCCAATGCCGACCGGTATTTCGCCCCTACTTTCAATTTCAACAGTGGTGGAGGGAATGCCAAGTTCCGTTTTGAGTTTATCCTCGGTGGCAGTTACAATAACAGCACCAATACCGGTACCGCAGTCATTTTGCAGAATGTACAGGTGAATACCTATGATATCGACGGCAACGGCGGATCCAACTCCAATCAGTATAATGAATTCGGTGGTTTCTCCGCGGTAACACTCAGCACAGGGACAAATATCACAGCTACCTATAACAGCGCTACCGATCTGACCAAATACAGATCCAACACGAATAACAATACCACCTCGGTAACAGACGACGCCAACCGTATCAGTGTAAAATACACATATGTCAGCCAGTTTGAGATAGTAGTGGGAGCTGATGGTTCAGGTGCCGCTTATTACTTTATAGATTTTGGCGGAGGTCCTGCCTGGTCAGGTGCCACCACCGTAACCAATGCCCCGCTGGTTGACCTGGATCCGAATACAGAAGGTATTAACTATACAGCCTCCGCCTGTAAATCGGAAGCAGCACTGACGGCCGGTTCCACCAACCTGGTGCAGACATCAGGAACTGTAGATTCCATCTTATATGAATTTACAGCAACAGATATTATTGATGGTAATTTCGAAGCCCTCATTCCCAAAGGATCCGCCGCTGCCGATACCCTTAAACTCGGTTTTGCAGCAAACGCTTCACAGACCTTTACATTTGGAGGCAATAGCATCACCGTGGATAAAATTGTTGCCGGTGACATCAGGAAACTGAAAATTTATAAAACAAACGGTACGGCCTTTACAGCAGCACAGGCGGAGACACTGATCGACTCTATCGTTTACAGAAACAGCAAAACAGCTCCTTCCAATGGAGTCAGAACCCTTACAATTATAATTTCACAGGGTGCCTTTAAATCAGCCGGTGCATCATCTCTTGTCACTATTTCCTGTTCCACGTTACCTGTAAACTGGATCAGTTTTACCGGCAAAAACCAGGAAAATGCTATCCGTCTCAACTGGACTGTAGCCGCTGAACATAACGTGAAAGAATATACGATTCAGCACAGCAGTAATGGTAGCAACTGGACAGACGCCGGTGTGGTAGCGGCCAGCAGCAACAACAGTTCAACCAACAACTACAGTTTCAACCATCTTCGTTTTATCCAGGGCGCCAATCATTACCGTATTGCGGAAAAAGACCTGGATGGCACCATTCAATACAGTAAGGTAATTGTGGTAAACAGTGGCAGCCAGGAAACACTCCGGGTATATCCCAACCCGGCCACCGGCGGAACGCTTACCATACAAATGCCCTCTGCTGATTTTTTACAGATTTATAATGCGTCTGGCAATCTGATGGTTAAAAAACAACTGGAAGCCGGTACGCAGCAGATTAATATCAGTGCCCTCTCAAAAGGAATCTATTTTATCAAAGCCGGAAATGCAAGCATCCGGGTAGTGATAAAATAAAGAGAAAAGTCAATAAATTTTCAAGTACAGGAGCCGGTTCATTCAATGGAGCCGGCTCTGCCGTTTACGCAAGAAACGGAAATACAAAGTACGAAGTACGGGGTACGAAGTACGAAACAAGATAATCATCGTCCTGTATACGGCACCTGATAAGCTCACCTGATCAATGTAATTGTTCCCCAGAAATTCCGGTTAATACCATCATCGGGTGTATAATAACAAACAAAGGGATAGACGCCGGTATCCTGTAATTTTCCTTTAATAGTTCCGTCCCAGTCATTGCCGATATTTTCCGATTCAAAAACCACCTGGCCACGGCGGTTATAAATCCTGAACAATAAAGAAGAAATCGTACAGCCATTGGGAATCGGGCCGATTTTATCATTTTTCCCGTCTTTATTGGGCGTAAAAGCACTGGGTACCGCGATACAGGTATCCGGGCCATTGTCCCGGCTGTTAAAAGCAGGCATACTGATAACAGTAGTCTCTTTCAGTTCCGGCGCCGGATAAAAGGATGACGCCAGCAGCAGGACCGGCATCAGCAAAACAAGGACTTTCATAAAGCGAAGATAGGAAGAGAAAAGAATGAGGCCGTTGATCAGTTACCAGCTGATCGGTTTACAGTTTTTTATCTTCAGATTTTTCAGACAGTCTTCTCCGGAGCAGGCAATTAAAACAACACCCGCATATTTTTCAATCCGCTGCACCAGGTACGAAACCTCCTGGTTGGCATAGCGGTCATTACTTTCAGATGGATTTGTTCTTTTCCCAAACAGGGCATCGGCTTCGTCGAAGAAAAGGATGAGTCCGGCTTCTTCAGCGTGATCAAATACACGTGCCAGGTTCTTTTCCGTTTCCCCGATATATTTACTGATGAAACCGGCAAGATTTACCTGCAGGATATTTCTTTTCATCCCTGCAGCAATCCAGCGTGCGGTTTGGAGGCCGTTGTTTTTACCAGTGGTTTGCAAGAGGTAACGGGCAGGAATGATTGTTTTTGTCTTTCCCGGAAAAGTCCGGCTTATTTCTTTCCACTGTGCCGGGACTTTAAGCAGGGTATCAGCAGGGTTATACCGGATCAGCTTACCGGTATCAGGAGCCGGACTGGCAGGAAAACCGGATTTCCCGGCCAGCAGCAGCCCCGGAAACAGCAGCAGGAATATGATCAGCCCTTTTTTCATAGTACTGAAATTAATGCGCTGCTCATTCTAAACCAAATCCCGTACCGAGTGGAATCTTTAACTTTTTTGGTCCGCAAATTGCTGTCATTTCTCATTAACTTTAGTACATGAAAAAGTTGCTGCCCTTAGTATTCATTTTAATTGCCGGTACGGTAAACGGCCAGTCATTAAAAGACCTGCTGTTCAGCGGTAAAATGAAAAATGACTCCAATACCGTACACCGCAAGGGTGAAGATCTGAAAGATAAAGTGGATACAACCACAAAAAAGCCGGACCCTGCCCCTGTCGTTAGCCAGGTTGCCGTAACGCCGGTTCCCGGCACCGCAGGCAAGGACAGCGTTTTAGCCAAAGCCCCGGAAGCGGTTGCGGTTGATTCAGTGAATGCCGCAGATCCTGCACCTCCTGTTGCCGCACCGGCCACGGTCTCTGTTGCCAGAGACAATAACCGTCTCTGGAAGGAATTTGTGGACACGGTGATCAGTACGATAAAGACGGAATCCCTGCAAAATAAAAAAGTAAAAAAAGGAGATTATACGGTAATGATCGATTATACCATCAATACCGACGGCTCCGTTACGGTAGGAAATATTTACGTTAGTCCGGAAAGTGATTTCCTTCAGCTCCAGTTAAAAGAACGCCTGAATATAGACACCCCGAAATTAAACCCCGTGATGAGCAGTTCCGGTACGGCGAGGAAAACGAACAGACGATATACGGTGGTGATTACAAAGTAAAAAGTCAAAAGTAAAAAATAAAAAAGCTGTTGAAAGCAGTTGCCTGTTTTCAGTTGGTATATGCTCTATTAATGTAAGGAAACCGGCGCATGAGAAAATCAAAATTAAAAAGTAAAAAGTAAAAAAGCTGTTGAAAGCAGTTGCCTGTTTTTAGTTGGAATATGCTTTATGACTGTAAGGAAAGCGGCATTTGCGAAAATCAAAAGTCAAAAGTAAAAAGTAAAAAAGCTGTTGAAAGCAGTTGACGTACTACACTAAATAAACGGTATTTATTATTTCCACATTTTTGGTGTGGCCTTAAAAAAATCTTTTCAGACTTAATGTCTGCCATTTTTACTTTTTACTTTTGACTTTTTACTTTCTTCTTCAACTTTCCGTTTCGTAATAAAACTTATAAAACTTCTTCCCGGTTTTTTCATCAAACCCGTTTTCTATCAGACTGGTATCGCCGTGAATGTATACATGGAAATTTTTATCCAGTTTGAGTACGCTGCGCATGCCCGCAAATTTCTTTTTCACCGCATTCCGTGAAATATCGAATTCCGAACCCGGGTTTATATCATTTTCCTTTACATACTGATCGCGGAAGCGGTCGAATGACTCCACCACTTCGGGGTGCCGGAAGACTTCCTGTACAAACTCTTCTTCCTTGTACTGGTCCTGGGTTTTGAAATATTCTACGGAGCGGTTGAGGTAATCGGCCTTGTTGACTTTACTCACATCAAACTCATCCGGCAGGGTCTTCGTGATAAAGAGCCGGGCCATATCCATTACGGTGCCGGTATTGTGAAAATCATCGGCGGCCGGTTGCAGTCCCAGGAAATCATTCATCCAGTAACGGGCTTCCGCGCCTTTATTGGTATTATCAATACTCAGCACCCGGAAACCGTCTTCCCGCGCTGTATTAAAAATGAGCGCACCCTTGTCCAGTTTATTGATATACATCCCCTCTTCTACCAGTACCGACAGTTCCTTGCCACTCGTGTCCACTTTAATAAACTTATCCTTGGTCTCGGATTTGAAGAGGCCTATACAGTCTACATTCTCCCCTTCCATGATCACATCCTTGAAATAAGCGACAAAGAATTCGCCTTTTTTTATAAAATGGTTGTTGGACTGTTCAAACAACCAATTAGCCAGATCAATACTCCCCGTATGAAACTCCAATTCCCCGGCAAACAGTTTACTCACAATGCCATAGCAGGTATTATACTCCAGATCCGACGCATGATGAAACCGCTCAAAGCCGGCAGGTTTAAGGAAAGGGTTGGTGAAATAGGTTTTGAGTATCTCAGAAAGATCGGGCTGAAGGGCAAATGGTGCATCAGTTAATTCCGCCTTATCATCTGTGGCTTTATTGCCAATAATATGTACAGAAAGGCTGTCAATAAAACCCGTATTGAAATGTAGCATTAACAGAATTTAAAAAAGCAATATTATATAATATAGAATTTGTTTCCCCTTTTTATTTATCCTTCAACACAAGTTCTTTGGAAACACAAAATGCTTCCAGCTGTTCTTTAAAATGCCTGATCCTGCTTTTATTCCTTGTCCAAAGATTCCGAAAAAAGGGAGACCCGCTTCCGCCACCAACAATAATCTCAACCAGTATAGTGCCATTTTTTGAATCATTGGCATCTACCCTGATACAGATCATCAAATCATTCCCTGAGAAAAGGCTGTAGTCTTCATATATTCTTATAAAGCCACCCGGGAAACTACTCTCATGTGCCTGTTGGTGATACTCACGGACAAATTCCGAAACCTGTTCAATGCTATTTGTACCTGCAATGAGGAAGGTCTGAGCGTGCATCTTTTCCTGTTTAATTTCAGTTTTTTTTACAATTACTACTCTAAGCCATTCCGGTTCCTCCCCCAAAACCACTTCACCGCCGCCAGCACTTCCTCCTCTGATTTATTCTGGGTATTGGTAAGCCGGATTTTACGGATTAACGGTTTGGCCTCACCGGGTTTTGTGTATTGCAGCAGTAGTATGAACTTATCCCCGATATCATAAATCCCTTTCTTTTCTTCCTGGGTAAGGGTGGCATTGAGCAAACCCGCCCAGGGAGTCACCAAACGTTCATTTTCATAAATTCCCTTTGCATTGATACGGATATAGATCGTACCCTTGCGGACTTTGATCAGAATCAGTACAGCCGGAATAAGCGCCAGGGCAAACACATAACTCTGGTAGTCTATGTCTTTAAAATTCCGGGTAATGGCATCATAGAGTCCATAACCGAATAGGGCCAGGAAGAAGATAACCATGAAATAGTGCATGAGTTTGTACTCGCCGACGATGAACTGACCATTGGCATCGAGTAAGGAGGGGACGTCGGTGTCCAGTGAGCGGAGATCGGTGGAGGCTTTGTTTTTTTTATTTATACTCATGCGTTGCTGGTGTTAGATGTCAGATGTGGGATGTGGGATGTCAGTAAACAGCCCCTGAAGTAGTCGGGAGTCGGGAGTCGGGAGTCAACAGCCCCTTCTAAAGAGGTTTATTCTTAATTATTCAAAATTAACTCGTTTTTACGTGATCTGCTCACAACTCACAACCCGCATCTCGCAACTATTCCCCGATCTTCTTCCTCAGATTCAGCCCATGTGCGTCAGCGGTCTCCCGGGCTATCTCGTAACCCGCATCCGCATGCCTGATCACGCCCATGCCCGGATCATTCCGTAATACTCTTTTCAACCGTTCCTCCGCATCCGCAGTACCATCGGCCACGATCACCATACCGGCGTGAATGGAATAGCCCATGCCTACCCCGCCGCCATGGTGCAGACTGACCCAACTGGCGCCGCCTGCCGTATTAACCAGGGCATTTAAGACCGGCCAGTCGGCTACGGCATCTGAGCCATCTAGCATGGATTCGGTTTCACGGTTGGGAGATGCCACGCTTCCCGTGTCGAGGTGATCACGACCGATCACAATCGGCGCTTTTACTTTACCGGTACGTACCAGCTCATTAAAAGCCAGCCCGGCTTTTTCCCGTTCACCCTGCCCGAGCCAGCAGATACGGGCGGGTAATCCCTGGAAGGCGATCTTTTCCTTCGCCATATTCATCCAGCGGATCATGCCTTTATTTTCGGGGAACATATTCATGATGAGTTCATCCGTTACCGCAATATCAGCGGGGTCGCCACTCAGTGCCGCCCAACGAAACGGGCCCTTTCCTTCACAGAATAACGGGCGGATATAGGCCGGTACAAAGCCGGGGAAGAGACCACCCGTATCCGCATTCGGGGTACGGGACAGCAGGGAGGGAAAACCAGCTTCAATATGGCCATGTTTCAATTCGTGTTCTATTGCCCGTGCGCGGATATTATTGCCGTAATCAAACGTAATGGCCCCTTTGTCTTTTAGTTTCAGCATGAGCTGTACATGCAGGTTCATGCTTTCGTAACTGCGACGGATATAGTCTTCGGGATTTTGTTCCCGCAATACATTGGCCTGTTCGTTGGTCAGTGTATGCGGTATATAGCCAATCAGCGGATCGTGCGCACTGGTCTGGTCGGTCAGTGTATCGGGTATAATGTCCCGCTGGATCAGCCGGTCGAGCAGGTCTACTGCATTGCAGAGAACCCCGATACTCCGGGCTTCTCCCTCTCTCCGGTAATGGATAGCCGCATTAATGGCATCATCGATATTGGTATGTTTCTCGTCGAGATACCGGGTTTCGATGCGTTTATCTATCCGCCATTCTTCCACTTCGGCCACCAGGGCCACGCCTTCATTCATGGTAATGGCAAGGGGCTGGGCGCCACCCATACCACCCAGACCGGCGGTAACATTCAGTGTACCTTTTAAGGTGCCGCCAAAGTGCTTTTCTGCCGCAGCGGCATAGGTTTCATAGGTACCCTGAACAATTCCCTGTGAACCGATATAGATCCAGGAACCGGCTGTCATTTGTCCGTACATCATCAGGCCTTTTTGTTCCAGTTCGGTAAAATGTTTCCAGTTGGCCCAGTTCGGCACCAGTTGTGAATTGCTGATCAATACCCGCGGGGCGTCTTTATGCGTTTTTAAGATACCAACGGGTTTGCCGGATTGAATCAGTAAGGATTCATCGTTTTCCAGCACTTTTAAAGCCGCAATAATCATATCCAATGCTTCAAAATTCCGGGCCGCTTTTCCCCGGCCACCATACACGATCAGGTCATCCGGACGCTCGGCTACTTCGGGATCAAGATTATTAAGCAACATCCGTAAGGCGGCTTCCTGGATCCAGCCTTTGCAGGTGAGTTGTGTTCCAATTGGCGTTTTGTATTTAACGGAATCGTATGTCCGGACAGAAGTTGGCATAGCAGGAGTTTGGTACAAATATATTAATAGAATAACTGATCCTGATCTGAATTTACCCAGACAACAAAAAGATACAAGATGCCAGGACACCAGGATGCCAAATAAAAAAAGTACAAAAAACAAATCCACACCGTTCGTCTTGGGCTGCATTTTATAATTTATCATGGAGCTATCGTGGTGGTGTCATGCAGTTATTTTCCGCAGCGTTGTGGATTCCTGGTTCTTTTTTGGCATCTTGGTATCTTATATCTTTTTTTAGCATCTTTGTTCTTTAATAAAATATTTGTTTCTTGTACCTTATTTAATAAACTAACAATGAGTATACATATTAGCGCAGCGAAAGGGGCTATTGCCAAAACTGTCCTGATGCCCGGCGATCCGCTGCGGGCGAAATATATTGCGGAGAATTTTCTGGAGGCTCCCGTTTTGGTAAACCAGACCCGGAATATGTATATGTATACGGGCAGTTACCAGGGAAGCCCCATCAGTATCTGTGCCAGCGGTATGGGTTGTCCGTCAATAGGGATATACTCCTTCGAACTTTACACGGAGTACGAAGTGGAAACCATTGTACGGATTGGTACCTGCGGCGCCTATACCACGGAACTGGAATTATTTGACCTGATCAATGTGGACAATGCCTGCAGTGAATCCACTTTTGCCAAATATGCCTGGGGTATCGAAGGCAGTATGATTGCCCACCAGGGGCCGGCATTTTCCATAATTAATGAAACGGCAGCGGCTCAGGGTAAAAAGCTTAAGACCTGTAATATTCATTCCAGTGATATCTTTTACCGGAAAACCATGGATACACCGGAGGTAGCGGTGGAACATCATTGTCTCGCTGTGGAAATGGAAGCATTTGCCTTGTTTGCCAATGCCCGGCACCTGGGAAAAAACGCAGCTACCCTGCTGACCGTTTCGGATGTAATCCCAACCCATAAGAAAATTTCTGCCGATCAACGCGAGACCGCATTGGTGCCGATGATGGAACTGGCGCTGGGAGCAACAATTAAAATATAATTGACCATCAGTTTCAGTTAGTAGATAGTAGCCGGGAGTTAGTAGTCAACAGCCGCACAGCAGTTTTTGGTAACCCCTAAAATTCTTCGAAGCCCTCGTTCAGTCTGACCCCCTGGCTGGCGGCAAATGCATTCAGTTGCTGTACAAAGGAGAAATCTTTTATCAGTCCGGCGACCTGGTTGATGTCTTCCGCAAAAATCCGGTCTTCCGCCGCAAACCCTACATACTTACGTACATGATCATGCGCAAATTCAAGCAATGCGGAACTTTTCAACGGCCGCCGGAATTCAATCGCCTGGCAGGCTGATAACAATTCGATAGCCAGGATAAATTCCAGGTTGTCGAGCACTTTGTTCAGTTTACGTCCGCTGATGCTTCCCATGCTTACATGATCTTCCTGGCCGAGTGATGTAGGTATACTATCGGCACTGGACGGGAAACAGAGTGTTTTATTTTCGGTTACCAGGGCGGCAGTGGTATACTGGGGAATCATGAAACCGCTGTTCAGTCCCACATCTTTCATCAGCAGCATGGGCAGACCCCATTTACCTTCCAGTAACAAATAACAACGGCGGTCTGATATATTCCCGACTTCTGAAGCGGCAAAACAGGCATAATCCAGTGGCAGGGCCAGGGGTTGTCCGTGAAAATTGCCGCCACTGATCGTATCATCCTCGCCCAGGATAATGGGATTATCGGTCACCGCATTCAGTTCGGTTTCCGTTAACTCTTTCAGATGTTGCCATGCATTTCGTGAAGCACCGTGTACCTGGGGCATGCAGCGCAGACTGTATGGGTCCTGTACACGACCACAGTCCATATGGCTCTGCATGATGGCAGAATCCTGTAAAAGCAGACGAAGCCTTTGTGCCACCAGTTTATTGCCGGTGTACGGCCGCAGTGCATGCAGCCGTTCATCAAACGGCGCTTTTGTGCCGGTAAGGGCTTCCAGGCTCATGGCACCAATAATATCGGCGGCTTCCAGGCAATTCTGCATCCGCTGCACCGCTTTTACCGCGAAGGATAAGATAAACTGGGTTCCGTTGATGAGTGCCAGTCCTTCTTTCGGTCCAAGGGAAACAGGGCTGAGACCATACTTATTCAGAATTTGTAAACTGGGTTTTCGTATT
Organism: Chitinophagales bacterium; assembly: GCA_017303855.1. Classification (GTDB taxonomy): domain Bacteria; phylum Bacteroidota; class Bacteroidia; order Chitinophagales; family Chitinophagaceae; genus JJ008. The sequence goes on from JAFLBL010000001.1 coordinate 111,314, forward strand.
CCCTGATCATAACATTCGCCCAAACCGATCAGGGGCAGAAACAGATGTGCCAGCGGTGCCAGGTCGCCAGAAGCACCCACGCTTCCTTTTTCCGGTACTACAGGAATAATATCATGATCAATATGCCAGATGATACGCTCCAGTGTGGACAATTGTACCCCGCTATAACCTTGTGCCAGAGCCTGCACTTTGGTGATCATCATGATTTTTGCCAGTTCGGCAGGTATCGGATCACCCACGCCCACACTATGACTTTGCAGAATTTTATACTGCAATGTAGCGGTGTCTTCCGGAGAAATTGCCGTATTCGCCAGTATACCAAAGCCGGTATTCACCCCATAAACGGTTTTGTTGGCAGCTACAATCTGAGCCACATATGACTGGCTGGTTTGAATGCGGCGGATCGATTCTGCGTTGAGTATACCTTTTTGCATTCCCGCGGCAATCGATAAAGTGGCAGGGATCGTCAGTGAATCAGTACCGTAATGAAAAACAGGAGCCATAGCAATCGGTTATGAGCGCAATTTACTCCTTTGTCCCCATCTTTTACAATAGTGCCCAAACCGGTGCAACCATTCCCACGGGACCATTATCTTTATGCAAATTTCAGCACATGCGCCTTTTGCTAATCCTGACCTTTTTTATATCCCTGCTTGGGACAGTTGCCGGACAATCTATAAAAAAATATCCGATCGGTCAGTCGGGCTGTTCCTTTTATTCTTTTTGTGAATTGAAGTTTGAGCAGAGCAAAAGTGCCGACTCTTCCAGCATCTGGTCGGGAGAGTGTGTAAAAGAGGAACTGACGTATGGCGTGATCTGTGTAAAATTATTGAACCCGATTGCGGAACTTCCCCAGGCGGAAGACATGCTGATTTCCTATGCGGATTATCTCAAAACCAGTTTTGAAATCACTAAAACCATGGGGTACGGGCGCGGGCATTTATTACAGCAGAAAGAAAACACCCGCGGCATCATTGATTACTGGAGTGATCTGGAAAAAAACAACTGGAAAATCAAGGGCTGGACAGACGGAAAGTATATCGGCTTCCTGTATGTATACAGTAAAAAGGAATTACCTGAGCCGAAAATCAACCTGTTCCTGGATGGATTCCGTTTACCGGGTAATTAAAAAATCTGCAACTTATTCTCCTTTTTGCTGTTGCCCTCCTCCCCCATCTGCCGGCGGATTGGCTTTGGGCGGGTTACCGGATGGCGGCGTTATCACTTGTGCTCCCTGGGGTATACTGATGATTGGCTGGTTCCTGTCACGCGCATGAATACTTTGCGCAAGTATGGAGCGGTCACCGCTGTATTCCAATGGAAAACTATAAGTAATCACCAGTGCCGGACGGAGATTTTCGTTGTCAATACGGGCTGAGGCAAACCAGTCTTTATAGGCTTCCTGCCCTTGCAATGTATCTTCCCCGGAAAGAATAAATCCATAATTGCCGTGTTTAAACATGTTTTTCACAATGCTGGTCACATTCAGATTTATCAACTGATTCTTTTTTCTCCGGTTCAGTTTTATCACCACCTGGTCATCGGTACTGGCTGCCGGTTGCTTGTCCCAGTTCACCAGGCTATCCTGCCATGCCTGAAGTATACGCCGTACGGCAAACCGGTGTGAGGTCTCACTAACCGGCTCTTCATCCTTCAACGTAACCGGTACAAGAATAAGTTCGGCATTCGTTATCCACTCGGGTTTAATAATTCGAGGCAGATTGCCATAATCAAATAACAACAGGGAATGACATTTTTCCAGCTGACCTTTATTATCCCAGGCCGCAGACCCGATAATCATTGACCCGCTGCCGGATTGCTCCGGGTACCGGTTGGTCAGCATTGCCGATCTGGATGTACTGTCGGCACGTAATACCAATGAAAAGGAACTGGTTTCGGAAAGCCGCTGGGCGATCCCGGTTTGTGGAAGAATACTTCCAAACATAAGCAATACAGGAAGCCAATGTTTTTTCATACTGATGGTTTAATGTGGCAAATGGACGGATTAAGGTACGGATTCCCTTGGTAATAAAAACTTAAAATTGAAGTAAAGAGTGAATCAAAATACAAGAAGCCAAGATGCCAAAAAAGAACCAGGAAACAAGGTGCCAAATAAGGACCAGGAAAACAAGATCCAAAAAAGAAAAAAGGCCCATCATAAGATGGGCCTTTGTGATCCGGATTGGATTCAAACCAATGACCTACTGCTTAGCTTACCACTTCGGTTTTCACCGCTCCGCTTTTTACGGATTTGTGGTCTGGACTATAACTTCACCATTGCAGGTGTGCCACGTTTAGTCTCTACGGAACCATTTTGAACAAATCAGCATTATGTGTTTTGACCTGCTGATTGTTCAAAGATGCTTTTACTCTTAAAGTAATCGATTTATTAAACTGAATTGGATTAAAGTAATAACAAGAATCAGTCTGAGGACAATAAATTGCATATAAATCAATCATTGTTTTATCAGCAGACTTTGTTTTTACTCCTTTAGAAGTACTATAACTACTTCTGAAAGAAATTTCCAAAACTCCAGTTTTTGACAAGTTTCTGAACTTAACCTGAACTGTTCTGAATTTTCCCTTTTGATAAATTACAATATCAAAAGGTGCATGTTCAGTTTCAGGCGATAAAACCAGAAAACCTTGCTCATATAAATCGGCTTTAACCTTCAAAACACCCAGATCTCCTTTATTTTTGGTATGATGGTAAAACATCACCCAATTTAACAAAAGGATCTTTACGTTTCCTCGGTATCGCCATTCTGCCTGAGCAGAGAAGGGTTCACCGATACGGTGGCATCCACTTATACAGTTTTGTTTCCCGTATAAGGCTCCAAAAATTAAAGGCAGTTGCTCTATTCAACTGAGCTACCGGACCATAAAATAAGAACGAGCGGCAAAGGTAAATTTTTTTTAGCTTGCAGCCAAAGGAAAACAAATGGATGTAAAGATGGACGCTTCGTGGAAAAATGTGCTGAAATCCGAATTCAACCAGCCTTATTTTACCCAGGCGGCCCTGCATGTAAAGACGGAAAAATCACAGGGCAAAACCATTTATCCCCCGGGCAGCCTGATCTTTAACGCCTTTAATACCACGCCGTTTGATAAAGTAAAAGTGGTGATCCTGGGTCAGGATCCGTATCACGGAGCCGGTCAGGCACACGGTCTATGCTTCTCGGTTCAATACGGCATAGCGCCGCCTCCTTCCCTGCTCAATATTTTCAAAGAACTGCAGGAAGACTCCGGCATTTCCATGCCCCGCCACGGAAACCTTACACACTGGGCGGAGCAAGGCGTCTTTCTTCTGAATGCCTCACTGACCGTCCGGGCCGGAGAACCCATGAGTCACGCGAAAATCGGATGGGCGCCGTTTACCGATGCGGTGATCAAAACCATTTCTGATAAAAAAGAACATGTGGTCTTCCTGCTCTGGGGTAAATTTGCACAGGAAAAAAGAGTGCTGATCGATGAAAGCAAACACCTGGTACTGAAAGCGGCTCACCCTTCGCCCCTTTCCGCCCATGCCGGCTTTTTGGGTTGCAAACATTTTTCCAAAACCAATGCCTACCTGGTGAGTCATGGCATTGATCCGATAGACTGGCATTTACAATAAAGAAATCAATTATGCTTAAAAATATACTGGGACGTATACTGGCGATCTGGGCAATTCTGAGTTTTATTACCAGCTTCCTGATCATTTTTATTCCGTCGATGCTGACCTGGCTGATTCCGGATCCCAAGGGACAGGATTGGTTTATCCGGATTTCCCGCTGGTGGATGACCGTCTGGCTCTATATGGTGGGCTGCCGCTTCCGGATCCGTGGTGAAGAAAATTTTAAAAAAGGAGAAACGTATATCGTGACCTGCAATCATAATTCCCTGCTGGATGTACCGCTTTCCTCCCCCTTTATTCCCGGTCCGAATAAAACAATCGCAAAAGACTCCTTTAAAAAAGTACCCATTTTCGGTTTCTTTTACATGAAAGGTGCCGTATTGGTGAACCGGAAAAGCGACAGGAGCCGGAAGGAAAGCTATGATAAAATGAAACAGGTACTGAAACAACAGATGCACATGTGTATTTATCCGGAAGGCACCCGCAACCGGACTACTGAGCCACTGAAAAAATTTCATGACGGCGCTTTCCGGCTGGCCGTGGATACCGGCACGTCCATCATGCCTGCCGTTATTTTTAATACAAAAAAAGCCAGTCCGGCCCATAAGACTTTTTATTTCTGGCCCACAAGAATCGGCATGGACTTTTTGCCTCCTGTAAGTACGGCCGGTAAAACAACAGAAGCATTACGGGAAGAAGTATTTGCCATCATGAAAGCCCATTATGAGGCCGGCATGTGTTAATAACTGGTAAAGTACCGGGACCGGTTAATTTTCAGATCCTGTAACAAGGTTGATTTCGGACTGATGGAGAAGTTGAAAGAGCGGGTATACCCCACAGGTATCACATTGATGGATAACTGCCAGCAGTGCATGTCCCGGTTGATCGACATGGATATATACTGCAATTTCATTGTTTCCAGGTCATAACTTCCACTGCCGCTCAGTTTCCATTTAGGCGTAAGGTTAAAGCCGCCGTTAAAGGATAAACCACCCAGCTGAAAATCATTTTCAAATCCGCTGTAATCGGATTTTATACGGCTGTAAAAGGACAGTGAATAACTCAGGCTGAGGTTCCACTCAATATTAAAATCAACAAACTCCGAGGGGTTCTGCTGCATATATTCGAGCAACCGCTGCTGGTCGCCGGCCAGTGTGGGATCGGTGAGCTGATCCTGTACGGCTTTTTTCCGCGCCGCATCTTTCTTGGCATCCTTGGGCTTGCTCTGGAAATTGGTACTGACAGAAATGCTTCCGCTCGTGAGCCGGCCCGGTTTAAATTTGCCACCTTGCCAGGCATATTTATTTATATCAAAACCACGGGCATCGGTCTGATACGGATTCAATGTGGTACTGGCGTTGATATTTACTTTCTCAAATAAAGTAGTGCGGAAATAAATGTTGATGGGGGAAAGTTTAAATGAATCGCGGATAAAATCAAAAGATCCGCTGAACCCGAAACCTTCAATCAGTTTGGTTGGCCGCGGGGCTTCCGCACTGGTGTCCTTACGTGAACGCCGTTTCATTTCAATATTATTGTCAATACCAAAGCTCATGGCGCCGGACCTGCGGGAAGAAGTATTCAACAGGTAACCTCCGCCGATTTCATTATAGTAAAGCACTTTTCCGGTCGTATCCACCTGTGTCTTCCGGATATGTGTTTTATTCAGATCGGGTGTGTAAGAAAAACCAACAGTGGGGCGGATGGTATGACGCAGGGCCTGCAACCTGGACTTTTTAAAATAAACCGTACCAAACATGGCCGTATTAAAACTCAGAGAAGCTGAGGCTCTTTGATCTATAAATACGCCTTTGGAGGTAAGTGTATCCACTTTTTTACTGCCGGCATTCCAGCGATAGTTTGTAGTACGCTGAATCCAGCTCTGGTTATAACTGATGCCCGGCGAAACCAGGATCTTTCCGCCAAGTATGGGAGGCAATGACAAGGTGATGGGAATACTGTGCTGGGCAGACCACTGAGCCGTATCCAGCAGGTATTTGAAAAAAGGTTTTACCCCGTTCTGGCCGTACTTGATGGTGTCGTTAAAACTAATTGAGTTGGCAAAAGAACCATTATACGCAATACCCAGGTTTTCATACCATTTAGCAGAACCAGCCCTGTTTTTATTCTGAAAAGGATACAGGGTACTTACGGTAAAAGCCATATTGGGCAGACTGAGGTTAACCGTACCCAGGTTATTATTCTGAGAGTGTGTGGCACTCATGGAAAAATTATAAGGTTTATTCTTCCAGGTCTTACTGTATGTGATGGAAGAACCCATCAGGTTCTGATAATTCAGATAGGCATTCCCGGGCACCAGTTTATTGAAGCGCGTGGATCCGGCATTTACGTTGGCGGAAAAGCTGACACCGGGACGGGCCCGGCTATCCATGGAATGACTCCAGGTAACATTGTAAATCCTGGTTTTTGAAAAATCTGGATCCCCTTTGAAATTTTGTTTGGATGAACGCATGGTCAGGTTAAAGCCCCCGCTGTACTTATAAATTTTGCGGTATGACATTTTGAGTCCGGCAGCCCATTCCCCATAAGAAAAGATATCACCTGTCAGCTGGGCATCCCAGTGATCATTAATCACTTTGTAGTAACCAATTCCCTGCAAACCCAGGCCACGTACTTCATCCGTCATAAAATTCGGGCGCATCATACCTGAGTGACGCCCCTGACTCAGGGGATAAAAACCGAATGGCAGATAAATCGGTACGGGCACTCCTTCAAATTCTGGATGCGCCGGACCCGACACGGCCAGTTTCTGATTGATCACTTTCATCTTGGGTGTTACAAAAGCAAAGTGCGGATCATCCAGTTTACAGGTGGTGAAACGGGCTTTTTCAATAAATGAAGTATTCTCATTTACTTTCTTTACCGTTCTGCCAAGCACCAGAATTTCTCCCTGATCTGAAAAAGTATTCTTGGTCAGCCCTACCTGCGTTTTGAAATTATACCGGATGGTATCACTGGTAAACTGGTTGTCGCCCTGCTTAAACAATGCGGTCTCCGTAATTTTTCCCGTACTGTCCTTCTGATTAAATGCGGTAACCACCTGTGTTTCCTGATCCATTTCCACTTTGGGTGCCGTCAGGGTGATATCGGTGTATTCCGTTTTTGTTTTTCCGTACAGATAAATTTTTTTCCGCTTTACCAGTACGATCACAGAATCCTCGGCTGTATATTTTAAAGGTGCCTGTAAAGAGTCTTTAGACAACTTTAAGTTGAATGTATCCGTCCTTTGAAGAAAGCCACTGTCCGCACCGGGTACCACTGTTGTGTCACCGGCACGAAGCCATGAACTGTCGGCATTTTGGCGGCGCAGACTATCGGTATTTACAAGAGGGCGTGTGGTATCGGTAACAGGTGTTAAAAGACTGCCAAAATGAGGGGGCGGCACACCAGGAGCGGCTGTTATCCACGTTTGTGAGTAAATTATAACAGCAGTCACTAACCCGTATGAAAAATAAATTGACCTAAATTTGTAAAGTAACCTCATCAGCGGGAGCAAATGTAATTCTTTCTCCGTCGGTGACCTATGGTTGACCCTAAACAATTTGTGAATATTCTACCAGCCTGAGATAGCCACGTCTGCCGGACGTAAAATGAAAAACTATGATCAAACGAACCTTTCTTGTATTTCTTTTTCTGTCCATTTGTATCAGTTTTTTCTCCTTTTCCCCTTCTTCCGGAAATAAGGCTGACCGGAAACAAAAAGTGGTAAAAACTATCATTGTGGATGCAGGACATGGCATTATGGAAAATGGCGGGCACAACGGGGCAAAAGGGAGTTATTCGCATGAGGATGAGATCTGCCTGGCCGTATCGAAAGAACTGGTAAAAAAATTCAAGGCGGAAATGCCTGAAATACGGATTGTGGAAAGCCGGCCCACGGAAAAATTAGTTTCCCTCCACCGCCGGGCTGAAATTGCCAATGAAAACAAGGGTGATCTTTTTATCTGTATTCACGTAAATGCGGCAGTGCCCACCCGTCGTTCTGAACTGATCGGGCATAAAACGGTGACTTCGTATGTGGGTAAGGGAAAGAAGAAAAAGAAAGTGACCCGTTCCGTACCACAATACCGGACCTACACCGTTCCCAATCCGGCCAAGGGTACCGAGACTTATATCTGGGGCTCTCATAAAAACGAGGACAAAGAGCTGGCCATGCGGGAAAACGCACCGATGCTGCAGGAAGATAATTTCAAGAATAATTACGGTGACATTGACCCGAATTCTCCTGAATTTATTGCCCTGTCCCTGCTTAAAACCAAACAATACTTCAAACGCAGTACCACCATTGCCGGTTTTGTACAGGATGAGTTTGCCAAAGTGGGACGGGTAGACCGGGATGTGCGTCAGCGGGGTGTGGGTATCTGGGTTTTACAAGCCACCGCCATGCCCAGTATCCTGGTGGAAACCGGCTATATCACCAACCGTTCCGAAGAAGATTACCTGAACAGTAAAGAAGGGCAACAGGAACTGGCCGGCTGTATAATCCGGGCCGTAAATTCTTATATTGCATGGCTGGAGAAGCAGCAGCAACCCACTGAAACCGGGAATAACAGTACCGGCAACCGGCATGATACCCGGAGTGTATCAGCCATGCTGAATGCAGTGGAGCAAAAAGAGAAAAAGGCATTCCGCTGAGTACGGAATACCCGCTTGGTAACTGACACTGTTAAACAAAAACGGAATGAAATTACTTTTTACAGTTGTATATACCTGCCTTCTTTCCGGCACCATTAATTTTCTGCAGGCACAGACCGGCGGCCGGAAGCCAATACAAACCATTATTATCGATCCGGGGCATGGAGGTATCGATCCGGGAGCTCCCGGATCAAAATCCACGGAAGCAGAAGTGTCACTGGCCGTTTCGTTGAAACTGGGCGATACCCTTGCCAAAGCATGGCCCGAATTAAAACTCATTTATACGCGTACCACCGATGTATTGCCGGGTAATAAACCCAATAAGGATGCGGCATTGAAATACAGGGCCGATCTGGCGAATCAGTCGGGTGGCGACCTGTTTATCGCCATTCACTGCAATTCGGCCGGCCGTCATGCCGGAGGCTGGTATGAAAAAAGAGTGGTTGGCAAAATACCGCGTACGAAAACAGTGAAAAAGGGAAAAAAGACCTACAAAAAAACCTATTACGAATACCAGTATGAAAATGTGTGGGTGGAAAACAAGGTCAAAGGAACGGAGACCTATGTGTGGGCCATGAATAAGAATGATGATAAAATCCGCTCTGTGGGCAAAAATCAGGTGGACTATACAGGTGAAATTGATTCCACCTCAACCCTTACCCTGCCCGACCCATCGGACCCTACAGAAAAAGTGCGGATGCTGGTATATGCGCAGAATTATTTCCGCAAAAGTCTCACGATTGCCGATATGGTGCAGGAAGAATTTACCAGTGCAGGCCGTGTGGACCGGGGTGTAAAACAACGGAATGACAAAGGTATCTGGGTTCTTCAGGCGACAGGCATGCCCAGTATTCTTATAGAAATCGGGTTTATTTCCAATACCGAAGAGGAAAATTATATGAACAGTGAGGCGGGTCAGGCGGAGATTGTTTCCAATATATTTACCGCCATCAAACGTTATAAGGATAAACTGGAAGCCCGCTCTAAAAGCAGCCAGGAACCCGCAGAAACCCCGAAGAGCTTCTGATCCTCCGGTGGTTTAAAAATAATTAGCTAATTTGCCCCCGGGAATGGCCCTAACCGGCCGCATCGCAGCAGCATGAAAATCAGCAATGAAACCAAAGTCGGGATACTGACCATTGTATCCCTTACCGTCCTTATCATCGGATTCAATTTTCTGAAAGGGAAAGATGTATTCAGCCGCACCAAAAAAATATATGCCGTTTTTAATGAGCTGGGAACGCTGGAAAAGTCGAATGAAGTAAAAATAAACGGGCTGCCGATCGGCACCGTATATGATAAACAGGAACGGGATAAAGATGTCAGTGCCATCGTCGTTACCATCAGCCTGACCCGGGATATCAATATCCCCAAAAACTCTGTAGCCTATATTTCCTCCAGCCTGGTCGGTTCTTCCTATATCATTATTGAAAAAGGCGATTCAAAAGAAATGATGGGCAATGGTGACACCCTCGCCACCCGACTTGAAACCGGCATCCTCGGTGATGTGAAAGCGCAGATGAACCCCACGATGGCGCGTATCCGCGATGTGCTGGATTCCCTGAAGGAGACACTGAGCGGTGTGAACGGCATGCTGAACATGGAAAATAAAGCGTACCTGAAACAAACCCTGTCCAATCTGAGCCAGGCCAGTAACGCGTTGAATGGGCTGCTGGATAACCAGCACGGTGCATTGGCCAAAACATTGAACAATGCACAGGCCATGACCGAAAATCTGAAAAACAACTCAGCGGATATCACCGCCACTATCGGCAATGCGAAGAAGGTCAGTGAAAAACTGGCCGCGCTTGAATTGCAGCCTACCATTGATTCTCTCAATGCGATGATCAGTTCATTAAAAGCCACCACCGCCAAACTGAATAGTCCGGATGGCACGATCGGTGCCCTGATGAATGACCGGACTTTATATAATAAGTTAAACGATGCGATCCTGAGTGCGGAGATACTGGTGGATGACCTGCGCACGCATCCTAAACGCTACGTTAATCTTTCCATCTTTGGCAAGAAAGATAAAACCGGTCCTTTAACTTCGCCAGCGAAAAAAGATACGGCTGCGGCAGCCGGGAACTGATGCGGATAATCCTACTATTTTTTGTACTTGCACTGTCTGGCGGACTGAATGGTCTGTATGCCCAACCCGGTAAACAACCGGTAGCGGTAACGACGATTAATCCGCAAGCCACCCAGGATTCGCTGACTGATATCGAAATTCTGGGATCCCGGCAATTTACCATTCTGAAAGTGGACGATACCACTACCCTGCAGATACTGGCGGGCAATGTGCGGCTGAAACAAGGCAGGAGTTATTTTAATTGCGACAGTTGTGTACTGAATAACGGGCAGCGTTTTTTTGAAGCCTGGGGCAATGTACATATCCGTGATGTGGATACCGTGAATATTTATGCCAGTCATCTCCGCTACCTGATCAATAAAAAACTTGCCTACCTTGATGGTGGCGTAAAGCTAACGGATGGTAAAGGAACGCTGACAACACCCGATCTTGAATATGATATGAATACCGAAATCGGTATTTATAAGAACGGCGGAAAAGTAGTCAACAAGACTACGGTACTCACGAGCCGGGAAGGCTGGTATTATGCCAATCTCCGGGATATTTATTTTAAGAACAATGTAGAGTTAAAAGATCCGGCCTATTTTATAAAAACGGATACGCTTTTATATAACACCCAGAGTCAGAGTACCCGGTTTATTGCCCAGACCTATATCCGTGACAGCAGCGGAAGGACCATAGAAACAAAAGAAGGGTTTTACAATATGGCCACGGGCAAAGCGGAATTTGGCAAACGGCCCATTATCCGGGATGCCAAATCGAAATTGTTTATCACAGGAGACTTTGTGGCCTTTAATGACAGCCTGGGCACTTCACAAGCCAAGGGAAATGTAGTAATCGTGGATTCAGCGCAGGGTACCACCATTCTGGCAGGAGAAGTTTTCCGGGATAATAAAAATGAACGGATGCTCGCTACCCGGAAGCCGCTGATGATTATTAAGCAGGACAATGACTCCATTTATGTAACGGCCGATACCTTGTTTTCCGCCCGTCTCAGTGATCTGTATGCACGTAAGGATTCCATGGTAAAAGATACGGTTAAGGGTGTGCAGGTGATCAATCTTACAAAGAAAGCAAACGCAATATATACAACGGTGGCAGTAGCCGATTCGCTGGCAAGACCTGCTGAACCTGTTGTAATCTCAGAAGGGGTAAAGACGGATAGTGCCCTGACAAAAGCGGAAGTTGCCCTCCCTGCCGTTTCTACAGAGAAAGAAAAACTAACAGGCATACAGCCCAAACTACCAGAAAAAGAAACGCCACGTTTAGACAGCAGTACCGTAGCTAATGCACTGCCGGGTGCCAACCGGATTCCGTTAACCGATTCTGCCAGAAAAGCGAAGGAACTGGCCCTTAAAACGGATTCGGGTAAAAAAGACAGTACTGACCGGTATTTTGAAGCATACCGGAATGTGCGGATATTTTCCGATTCGATGCAGGCCGTCAGCGACAGTATGTTTTATTCTTTCAGGGATTCGGTATTCCAGTTATTCCAAAACCCCGTGCTCTGGTCAAAAGGCAGCCAGATAACCGGTGATACGGTTTATCTCTTTACAAAAAATAAAAAAGCGGACCGGGTAAAAGTATTTGACAACAGTTTTCTGGCCAATGAAGCCGACCCGGGCGTATACAACCAGGTGCAGTCCATCCGGATGGAAGGCTGGTTTAAGGATGGAAATATTGATTCAGTCCGTGCGGAAGGATATGCCGAGTGTATTTATTTTATACAGGATGAAGACAGTGCATATACAGGGATCAATGAATCCAAATGTGATGTAATTGATATTTATTTCCTGGAAAAAGAACTGGAAAAAATTGCCTTCCGCAGCGCCGTAACCGGTACCATCTGGCCGATGAAAGACAAATCGCCCGCCGACATGCGGCTCAAAAATTTTCAATGGCTGGAAAACAGAAGGCCAAAGACGAAGTATGAATTGTTTGAGTAAGTAAAGTGCCCGGAGCGCAATGATGATTTGAATGTATCGCACTTCGCACTTCGCACTTCGTACTTCGTACTTCGTACTTCCAACTTCGTACTTGCTTTTTAACAGTTTCTTACCCCGTTTTCACATTTCATTTATCGGCAAGTGGCATCATTTTCGTTTGACAGATATAAAATCATCTATCATGAAGAAAATCATTGTCACCTGCCTTGCTTTATTCACCACCGGACTATTCATGAACGCTTCCGCACAGCAGTCGTATACCACGGCTGTGGGAGTACGGCTGAGCAGTTCCAATGCCATGGTCAATAATGCCGTTTCTGTAAAACATTTTATCAAACCCAATATTGCCATAGAAGGCTTATTGTCCTTTGGAGATCCATTGGCATTGGGAGCCCTGCTTGAGTTGCATCAGCCGCTGAATGCACAGGGACTTAGCTGGTACTATGGTGGTGGTGCCTATATCGGTTTTTTAAAAACGGTGAACACCACCACATTGAAAACAACCACGGATCCCAATTTCGGGGCACAGGGCGTGGTAGGACTGGATTATAAATTCAATAATATTCCGCTCAATCTTTCACTGGACTGGAAGCCTGAACTGAATATTGTAACCGATATCAATTTTGAACCGGCCGCGATCGGATTAACGGCCAGGTTTACTTTTGGAAAGTAATTTTCTTCAGGGAACGGGACGGTAAGGGGTTACATCTTAGTACTTAGATGTAGCCCTTTTTAATTCAAAAGTCAAAAGGAAAAAGTCAAAATACCAGTCTTTGATTGGTAAATACTCCATGACATTGAAATTCCTGATTAAATTCCCTGGAAAACAAAATCCGGTGCCTGAATGGAATATTGCCACCCTTTACTGTTTTTTCAACTCACGGAGTCGATTTTTTACTTTTTACTTTTGACTTTTGACTTGTCCCGGGGTTTCCTGCATTAGTTATCTTCCCCTCTGCAAATTTTTCCCGGTTTCTGCGTTTTTTTGCAGGAATAACCTTATTTTAGTCCTGCTAAAACTGACGGATGCTTAAAAAGGAAAGGCAGGCTTATATCCTGCATCAGGTTAACCTGCATAATAAGGTCCTTTCTTCTACTCTCTGCACTGAAATCAATGTGTCAGAAGATACGATCCGTCGCGACCTCCAGGAACTCTCCGAAGAGGGTAAGATTATAAAAGTGCATGGAGGCGCCCTCTCCCATTCTTTCAATGAAGTTTCATTTCCGGTAAACGGCGTTTATTCGCAGCATCAGAAAAGGGTGATTGCGCAGAAAGCCGTCAGCCTGATACAGAATGGCATGTTTGTACTGACGAGTGGAGGCACCACTATTATGGAAATGGCCCGTTGTCTGCCCCCCCAGCTGAAAGCCACGTTTATCTCCGGCAGTATTCCCGTAATACTGGAATACATGCATCATCCCAATATTGAAGTCATTCTTATCGGAGATAAAATCTCAAAGAACTCTAAAATAACTGTTGGTTCTGAAGCGATTGCGAAAATAAAACAAATGAAACCCGACCTCTGTATTCTGGGAACCAATGCGATAGACCCGGAACAGGGAATTACGGATAATGATTGGGAAGTGGTGCAGCTAAAGAAGGCCATGATAGAGTCTTCTAAAAAGGTAATATGTCTGGCCATTGCGGAAAAGATCAACACAGTGCAACCGATACGTGTTTGCGGGCTGGCTGATATTGATGTACTGATTACGGAACTGGAACCTGGCAACCCGGTGCTGCAACCTTTCGTTGATGCCGGTATTACTGTATTGTAAATTTGTAAACTGCTTATTTAATAATTATATCAAAAAAAACAGCTATGAGAAAAATGCTCCGGTTATTTCTGGCCTTTTCGCTGATGCTGCTGTTGCTGCCGCAGGCTATGCAGGCGCAGGAGCGTACCATCACGGGCACGATTGTGTCAGAGGATAACAAGACGCCATTGGCCGGTGTTACGGTCAGAGTAAAAGGTACCCGTAAGATCACGCAGACGGATGCCAATGGTAAGTTCACATTAAAAGTTAATACGGGAGAGATACTCGTTGCAACTTATGTGGGTTACACCACGGTTGAAGTTAAACCTGGTGCTGGAAGCACTGTAGGTATTACTCTTAAAACTGCTGACAATACAATGGGAGAAGTTGTAGTTACAGCTATGGATATTAAACGTACTCCCAGAGAATTAGGCTATTCTCTCCAAAAAGTTGATGGAAAAGACATTCAGGAAACCCAAAGAGAAAATTTTGTAAACGCTTTGCAAGGCCGTGTATCGGGCTTAACGGTAAGTGCATCCTCAGGACTAGCAGGTTCTTCATCAACCATTGTTTTAAGGGGATTTAATTCCTTAGCAATGAGCAATCAACCGCTTTTTGTTATTGATGGTGTAATTATTGATAATCAAACAATTGACGAAAATTCCCAAGGCGGTGCTGGTGTTGGTATGGTTGAAAGGACAGGACTTGCAAGTACTAGCAATAGAAACACTGATTACAGTAATAGAATTTCCGATATTAACCCAAATGACATAGAAACCATAACTGTTTTAAAAGGTCCTGAGGCCACTGCATTATATGGAAGTCAAGCAAGTTCAGGAGCAATAATAATTACAACAAAAAAAGGGAAATCAGGAAAAGCTTCAGTACAATACGACAATAGCTTCAGATTTTCTAGCTTAAAAAGATTCCCCGAAGTATTAAATAAATATAGTGGCGGAACGAACGGAATTGCATCTGGCACATTCAGAGCATTCGGTCCTGAATATGCTTCTGGAACAGCAATATATGATAATATTGACGCTTTTTTCAAAACAGGATTTTCTCAAACTCATAATCTTGGAGTTGATTTTAGCATTAAAAACTCCACATTCAGAGTATCAGGTTCTTATTTTGATCAGGATGGCACTGTCCCGAATAATTGGTATAAAAGGTATACAGGAAGAATAACAAATACAACCAAATTTGGTAAGTTTATGGACGTTTCTCCGACTTTTAGTTATACCAATACTGTTAACAATAAAGTTTTAGGCAGTCTTGGTGGGTTTATGTTAAGCCTATTAGCTTGGCCATCAACTGATGATATACGTATTTTTTCTGATCCTAACGGCGAGAAACTATCTTTGTTTAATACAGATCCCAATCAGGATTTCGACAGTCCTCTTTTCAACGTGAATTTTAATAAAAACAGAGAAAAAACAGAGAGATATACCGCTAATTTATCTTTGAATATATATCCATTTAAATGGCTAACATTATCTGGAAGATTTGGTTACGAAACATATAATACCGAAGGTTATTTACAATATCACCCTGACTCTTATTTTATTACTGCTGCAACAAAAGGACTTCAGGACAATTTTTGGAGAAAATACTTTGCTTACAATCATACTTTAACTGCTACTGCTCGAAAAAGTTTAGGAAAATTCAATTTTCGAGCTATGGGAGGGACTATGTGGCAAGACTATGAGACACAAATGTTTGCCGTTAGTGGGAATACCTTAACCGATCCAAATCGAACTGACAGCAATAACACTTTGGCGACATCAAGAACAAGGCTACTGAGGAACAATTTTGGAGAATATAACATATCGCAATTTCGTCAATTTGCCACATTTGGTGAATTTGCTGTAAATTATAAGAGTATTGCTTTCTTTAATTACACTCATAGATTTGAGTCTGTTTCAACACTTTCACCAAAAAACAGAAACTATAATTATCCTGGAGCAAGTTTGAGTTTTATTGTAAGTGATATATTCCCAAATATTAAAAAGGGAAATCTCTTGAATTACTTAAAAATTCGAACTTCTTTAGCTTCGACTGCAAGAATAAACAGCCCCTACTCTACTCAATCTGTTTTTGTAAATACGTTTACAAGTGGAGGAGGCTTTAATTATGGTTTTACAAGAGCTAATGAATTATTAAAGCCTGAAAAACAACAAACATATGAAGTTGGCACTGAGTGGAGATTCTTTAAAAGCAGACTTAATCTGGAATTAACCTACTATAACACATTAAATAAAGATCAAATTGTTGATGGCGACTTCAGATTAAGCTACGCTACAGGATATGTAATTAATTCTTTAAATGTTGCGTCAACCAGAAATCAGGGAGTTGAAGTTGTACTGAATAGTACAATTATTAAAACAGACAAAGCAGGTTGGGATATGGCTATTAACTTTAACCGTATGTGGAATAAAGTTATTTATCTGCCTGATAATGTTCCTGAATATTATATTGCAGCAACAAACGTATTTCAAAATATCAGGGCAGGTGTTGTAAGGGGCTTTCCAACAACTACAATTACGGGTTTTGGGTATGCAAGAAATCAGAAAGGAGACATTTTGATTGATCCACTTACTGGCTTACCACTAAATGATGGCGCATTCAAAATCAGAGGTGATAGAAACCCGGATTTCACAATCGGCTGGAACAATAATTTAAGAATTAAAAACTGGAGACTATCTATGCTTTGGGATTTAAAAGTCGGAGGTGATATTTTCAATGGCACACAAATGTTTATGACAAATTATGGAAAAAGTATTCTTACGGCAGACCGTTACAATCCCCGTGTAATTAAAGGTGTTTTAAGAGATGGCCAAGAAAATACGGCTACTCCAACTGTAAACAAAATTGTAGTTATTCCGGCTTACAATGATGCCTATTATGGATATACAGCTATGCCTGAAGAGGCTTATATCGAAAAAGATATAAATTGGTTTAGACTAAGAGACATAACGATCAGCTATACATTTCCTTCTAATCTCACAAAAAGTATAAGGGGATTGAAATCTCTTAGTGTTTTTGCAACTGGAAATGAAGTTATACTTATGACAAATTACACAGGGGGAGATCCTGCAGCAAATGCAAACACGGCAGGTCAACGAGGTGTTGGATCATTTGGGTTTGATTACGGCAAAGTGCCAACTCCAATTAACTTCAACTTTGGCATCAAAGCATCACTTTAATCTTAAATTAAGTTATATGCAAAAAAAATTAATTTATATATTTCTTTTTGTATTTGTTACAGCTATTACGCTGTACTCTTGTACAAAAAAAATTGACGAAGCATATCTAAATCCCAACGCTGACACAAAAAAACCAATAGAAGAGTTGCTCCCTGGAATTATAGCAAATATGACTATAAATGGATCAGCTCAAGGCTCACTATATGGCACTCAGAATGACTTACTATATATAGGCAGGTATGTGCAATATTGGGCAACAAACTCAACCGGAAACCAATATGATCAAATGGGTACTGCAACATGGAATAGCTTTCATTCAATAATGGGAGCTCATTGGGCTGCCCATTATTATGGAGCCGGAAATAACCTTAATAAGATGATAGAATGGGGGATTGATGAAAAGAAATGGGATTATGTTGGAGTTGGTTATGCGATTAGAGCGTGGAGTTGGTTGACTTTGACTAACCTATATGGAGAGGTGATTTTAAAAACAGCATTTGAAGATCGGTTAACTTTCCCTTATGATTCTCAAGAGGAGGTCTATACAGAAGTAAGAAAATTATGTCATACATCCTTAGCGTTTCTGAATAAAACCGGAGACAATGTTAATCAGGCTAATCTGGCAAAAGGTGATCAATATATGAATGGAGGAGATGTAAACAAATGGAAAAAATTTGTATACGGAGTTCTAGCCAGATCCTTTAATCAGCTTACAAATAAAGCCGATTATAATCCTGATTCAGTAATTCACTATTGTAACCTTTCAATTTCAAGTAATGCTGAAAATACATCTGCAAAATGGTCAAACTCTGGCGTTAACCATACATATAGCTACTTCTCACCATTTCGAGGTAATTTAAATGCGCTACGTCAAGGCCGTTTTATTGCAGAATTACTATCCGGGGCCAATCCGGAGTTTCCTGTCTCGGTTAATGATCCGAGGGCACCTTACATGCTTCAAGAAAATATTGCTGGTACGTATAAGGGTATCAGGCCAAACAAGGGATCTGATGGTCTTTCTGCAAATGAACTTCCAAATAATTTTTATGGAGGACCATGGTCGACTTCGGCTCCTCCGACACACGATACTACTGCTAGATATATTTTCAAAAATGCACCAATCTGGCCGATAATATCGGCAAGCGAAATCCAATTCATTAAAGCCGAGGCTCTTTATAAAAAGGGTGATAAAGCATCTGCCTTAGCTGCGTATACAAGAGCAATTAATCTAAATTTCGACCAACTTACTGCTGATTATGAGACATCTGTACCTGCTTCCAAAAGAATGACAACAGCGACTAAAGCGGCTTATTTAAGTAACCCAAATGTAATACCAACAAACCCAAACAATTTAACTCTGTCAAAGATAATGCTCCAAAAATATATTGCTTTGTATGGATGGGGGGGTATTGAAACATGGGTTGATTTAAGAAGATACCATTATGACCTCGACATGGAAAACGGGAATCCCGTGTATAGAAACTTCAGTACACCTCCCGTAGCTGAACTTTATGCTAATAATAAACAAAAAGTAGTACAACGATGTTTCCCAAGAGGCGCATCAGAGATCTACAATCTTCCCGAACTAACAAAGATCGGTGGAAACTTAACGGACTATCACACAAAAGAATGTTGGTTTTCTCAACGCTAAAATTTTAATAACATGAAACAAATAGTCAATATATTACCCCTACTGCTTATTATTGTTCTAGCAACAGGGTGTAAGAAAAATTATGAACAACCAGTTGATGCGAATTATTCTTATGCCGACAAAAGTATTGTTCAATTATATAATGCAACATTAAGCACCACAAGGAATAATCTCTATATTAATTCAACTCAGATTAATGGAACACCGCTTTCATATGGCAGTTTATTCCCTTCAAATGCATACGGATTTAGCTCTCCGATTGGCCTTGCGTCATTTCTTATCAGAGACACATTGTCGACTTCGACTCAACCACAACTCTCTTTTGCACAAAATTTGCAAGGCGGTAAAAACTATACAATATTCATGTATGATACGATGTCTGCCGTAAAGCAGAAAACAATAGAAACACCAGTTGTTATACCCGCTGACACAACAGCAAGAATACGTTTTGCCAATTTTATTTTTTCTAAAACCATAATACCAGCTGTGGATATATTTTCAAAGAAAAGAAATCAAAATATATTTACTAATATCTCAACGACTGAAGTAACTAACTACATCCCTTTTGCATCCAAAATAACAGACACTTTGTATGTTAGAGCTACCGGCACAACTACAGATCTTGCTGCCCTTAATGGCATTACACCAACTTCAAAAAGAGGATATACAATTATTTTCAGAGGGAGTTATTCAATAACAACTGGAACATTAGCCAGGACACTTTCTTCATTCGTGAATTATTGATTTTCTTAAGAAATGTATAAAGCTTCCGTAAAAGAAAGCTTTATACATTTCCTTTTTATACAAAAAACAAATACGACACCGCTATCGCCGTTATAATCCCCACCAGATCCGCCAGTAACATGGTACTTACCGCATACCGGGTGTTTTTAATCCCAACCGCGCCGAAATAAACGGCGATAATATAGAAAGTGGTATCGGAGGAACCACGGAAAACGGAAGCCAGGTTGCCGGCAAAAGAATCCACTCCCTGGGCATTTAATGTATCAATCATCATCGCCCGGGCTCCACTGCCGCTGAGCGGTTTGATAATGGCAGTGGGTAATGCATCCACCACCCTTGTATCTCCTCCGAACCAGGTAAACAGAGACTTGAAACCATCCATTACATACTCAAATGCACCGCTGTTGCGGAGCAGGCTGATCGCTACCAGTAAACCAACCAGGTACGGGATGATCCGCACCGCCGTTTCAAAACCGCCTTTGGCACCATCCACAAAAGAATCGAATACCGGGGTTTTCTTATACACCGCTCCAGCCAGGATCAATAAAAAAATCAGCAGGATAATCCCGTTGCTCAGACTGGTGGAAAACAATTGCACCCCCTTCGCGTCCATGGTGCGTATATATAAAATGATGGCCATGATTGCCGCGGTGATACCCAGAACCCAAAACAGGATGACCGGCTGAAACAGCCTGATCCGCTGCCGGATGGATACCAATGTCATGGCTGCAATGGTTGCCGCGAATGTGGCAATCATACAAGGAATAAAAATATCCGTCGGGTGGGCAGACTTCAATGCAACCCGATCGGCAATAATGATGGTAGGAATTAAGGTGAGTCCGGACGCATGCAGACATAAAAACATCAGCTGCGCATTGGTCGCTTTTGTTTTATCCGGATTCAGTTCCTGCAGACTTTCCATGGCTTTTATTCCAAAAGGTGTAGCCGCATTATCCAGCCCAAGCAGGTTGGCTGAAAAATTCATGACCATATGTCCCATCGACGGATGCTCCCGCGGCACTTCCGGAAATATTCTTGAAAAGAAAGGACCAATGATCCGGGATAGAAAGCGAATCCCTCCTGCCCTTTCAGCAATATTCATAAAACCAAGAAATAAAGCCATAATACCGATCAGGCTGATACAAAGCTGTACCGCATCTTTTGTGGTTTCAAACACACCATTAGCCGGCAAAAGACGAAAAACACGGTAAGCCCCCTCAGGTGTCCTGGCCACTTTCTCTTTTTCCCAGACAGCCGTTTTCTGTACCGCCAGCTGGTTATGCACATACAGCGGCAAAGCGGCCGAATCCAGCAACCGGCTGGAAATAGTATCCGTGTTTTTGCCCGTTGCCAGGTGACTGAATAATTGCCCCTGTCCGGGTTCCAATACAAACCGCCCACCAGCCACCAGCAAGGCAATTACGATAAAGGCGGTCCAGATTCTGCTTAAAGCCATATTTAATTAGTTAGAAGTTAGTAGTTAGCAGATAGTAGTCAATACACTTTCATTAGAAATTAGTGGTTTGTTGTCAATATACTGCACTTACAAGAGATTGCTAACAAATCGTTTATAACAGGATGAAGATAATAAGAATTAGCGGCGAATTCTGTCCCGCAGCACGAAGAAATGGGTTATCTTTGCACACTTTTTAAATAGTCAGCTTGTCGGGGCGCCCGACTACTAACTACTAACTTCTAACTACTAACTAATATGGCATTACAGGCAGGTATCGTCGGTCTCCCAAACGTAGGCAAATCAACTTTGTTTAATGCGGTCAGCAACAGCGCCAAAGCGCAGGCCAGCAACTATCGTTTCTGTACCATTGATCCCAATGTAGGGCTCGTGGACGTACCTGATCCCCGGCTGAATAAGCTGGCTGAACTGGTATTGCCCAACCGTACGGTTCCCACACAGATTGAAATCGTGGATATTGCCGGATTGGTTAGAGGTGCCAGCAAGGGCGAAGGACTGGGCAATAAATTCCTGGGAAATATCCGGGAAGTAGATGCCATAATCCATGTGATCCGTTGTTTTGAAGATGAGAACATCCTGCGTGATGAAGGCGCCATTAACCCGATCAGTGATAAAGAGATTATTGATACCGAACTGCAGCTGAAGGACCTGGAAAGCGTGGAAAAGAAAATTCAACGGAATGAGAAGCTGGCCAAATCGGATCCCAAACTGAAAGCAGAACTCGAAGTACTTCAGTTATGTAAGGCTCATCTCGAAAAAGGAAAAAGTATCCGTGAACTGGACCTTTCCAAAGAAGACCGTACCGCTATCGCCGATCTTTTCCTGCTGACCGAAAAGCCCGTACTCTATGTGGCCAATGTGGACGAAGCATCCATGCATACGGGCAATAAATTTTCAGAGGCCCTCAAAGAAGCCGTGAAGAATGAAAAGGCTGAAGTAATCGTAATGAACAACAATATCGAAGCGCAGATCTCCGAAATGGAAAACCCTGAGGACAAGCAGCTCTTTATGGAAGAATATAAAATGGAAGAACCGGCTCTTGACCGCCTGATT
The DNA here is from genome assembly GCA_017303855.1 of Chitinophagales bacterium. Taxonomy (GTDB): domain Bacteria; phylum Bacteroidota; class Bacteroidia; order Chitinophagales; family Chitinophagaceae; genus JJ008. The sequence goes on from JAFLBL010000001.1 coordinate 133,507, forward strand.
CACTCTGCATACCGTTTACTCAACTTATTTACATACTTCACTGCCGGTGTACAGGAAGTGCGTGCCTGGACCATTCACCAGGGCTGGAGAGCCCCGCAGGCCGCCAGCGTAATCCATACCGATTTTGAAAAAGGATTTATTAAAGCGGAAGTCATCGGTTACGACGATTTCATCCACTACGGTTCTGAAGCCGCGGCCCGCGAAGCCGGCCGTTTACGTATCGAGGGAAAAGAATATATTGTAAAGGATGGAGATGTGATGCACTTCAGGTTTAATGTGTAGTTTAATGAAAATTGAGCATTAAACATTGAATATTGAGCATTGGTATGCTTATAAATTCAATGTTCAATATTCATCAGAACAATGCCGTCACCCCCGCTTTTCCCAAATGCACGGTTCTGGCTGCACCCGATTTACGGCCATCATAATTAAAGGTCAGCTCGAGGTTATTCATCAGCCGTTTATTGAAGCCCAGTGACCACAGATAGTTGCTGCCGGGCAATAAACCATCGAGCATAATATAACTTACAGCTGTATTGGCCGGGAACTTATAACTGATATTATTGAGCGTGAATTTGCCGGTCAATGAACTTCGTTGCAGAATATTATACCTGGACTCAATATTAATGGAATGGGAAACTGATTTTTCACCGCCGTAATCCGGTTTGTTCTTCCGGATATCATATTTATAGGCCGTTTTAATATTGAATTTAGTGCCTTGTATAAATATCAGTGTCGGTTCCGCATTGAAAATATCCAGCTGGTAATTCCGGTTGGCGAAGGAGGGTGTGGTTAATGCATTCATCCCTTTTTTACTGTTCAGTGTAACAGCCATTTTCCGGCTCATATTCCAACGCCATTTTACCGACCAGTCGATCAGTTTCCGGCTCTCGTATCCATACGTAAGCAGCGATTTACCAGAATTCCGGTAATTGGTAAAATCAATACCCCACTTGCTGCTGAACCGGTTAAAGGAAAGGGTATTGAGGATGGTATTACTCAATGTTATCAATGCCGTATCGGTAACCGCGTATTTAAACGGATTGAATTCAAATCCGCCGGATGCGATTGATTTTTTACTGCTCTGGAAGGAACTCAGCAGGTTTGTTTTGGAAATAAACTTCGCAAACCCTTTCAGTTTCGGACCATTGAGCCGGGCACGTGGATTTATATCAAGCCGGTAATTCAACGTGATATAATTGGCTTTGATAAAATCATTGGTTGGGGTGAATACCCGGATGAATTTTTTCTGATCGGTGAAAGCGGCTACTTCAAACTCATTCAGCTGCTGAATATTGTCCCCGTTATAATCATTCCAGGCATACTCCCCGGTACCGGCCGGTACTTCCAGGTACGCAAAATCACGTCGTTGCTCCTGCCCTGCTCCCACTTCATATAATACATTTCCGGTCAGAAGTCCCTTCCATTCATTCATCACATATTCCGCACGGCCCAATATGGTTTCATCATCTTTCTGTGTGGTAAGAGCCGTATTGAGCACTTTCAGTTTACGGAAAGTGGCATTGAGGTAAAACTGCCGTTTGGCATTTCCTTCCAGCATCGTCTGCAGGTTGAGGTTCATACTCCGGTCGCCCCGGAGAAAGGATTTTCCAACCGCATATTTATCCGAGCGGGTAAAGAAGCTAACGGCGTACCGGTCTTTTTTCGATTCATCCGATTTCAGATAGGCTGTATATACATCAAAATAAAAAGAAGCGGGTACCAGGGTATCATTTAGTGAGTAACGGGTTCCACTTTTCTCCAGGGAATAGCTGATACCGGCCCGCCAGTTGTTCCATTTTTTCAGTTGCTTACTCAGATCAAGTACCGGGCGAAGAAACTGACCCTTGTTCAGCCGGTAATCAAACCCGGTCACCACGAGTTGATTATTGAACCGCCATCCTTTCCAGTCAGCACTGTGCTTCACCTGGTGTTGCAGCCCTTTATACGCATCGCTTCTGGAATAGCGTATCAGCTGGTAACTAAACGCATGTTCTTTCTTATCGCGGAGTCCCGCCCCTGCTTTGATGATATGTTCATCCACCGCGGCGGCACCTGACAATAATTGCAATCCCCAGTCCCGGCTGAATTCCACATTGCGGAGACGTTCCAGCGGGCTGAATTTTCGCTGCACATATTCATAGTCCAGTGAAGTCAGCAACTCAAGTTTACGCGCTTCTTTCAGCAGGCTGGTGTTGCTGAACTGCAGTTTGGATGCCCAACCCCTGTCATCCCCGTTATTTTTTGACGAAAAAGTATTCACATCGCTGTTACTGGTAGCTACTTCCGCTTTCAGCAACGTATTCTTGCCCGGTGCATAATCAAGTCCCAGGTTAAGTAACTGCTGTCTTTTGGGTGCCACAATTATCTGTACCGGTTCATACTGTCCTTGTTTCACACCGGCTACCGGGGACACATATTTGTATACTTTTCCGTTGGCACCATTGAAATCAGGCAGGTAATCTCCTTTGCCCGCGCCTACATCAATAAAGGATAAATTATATTTTGCCACTGCGGGATCCGAAGAATACCGGTAAAGTGAATCCGGTCCGGTAACAATTTTCTCATACAAAATTTTATCTGCGGCAAACGTATCAATCACCGCTGTAGGATAAAACGCTTTCTGTATACTATCACCGATATCTGATAAAAATTGTTTCTGCCGGGTATCGAGTACCTGGTTGATTTGAGAATTCCTGGCATCCGCGTTGTTAAACGCGCCCAGGCGGATTTTTACTTTATTGCTGAATTCAAATTCCTGTGACAGGTACAGATTAGTATTCAGGTAATTTCGTTCCGCATATTCAAACTCCACCTGGATCCGGCTGTCCTTGGTGATCATTCGCTTAGGCGTAAACGTTATTTCCGCCGTATTATAATTGATCACATAATCCTGGTCTTCGCCGCGTTGCAGCAACTGCCCGTCGTAAAATACCCGTTCCGTATTGGCCAGTACCACAAAGAAAAGTTCATTATTGGGTCCACGCAGCCGGTACGGTCCCTGATTGCCTTCCTGCGGGTCCAGCACCTGGCGGTTGAATTTCCCCTTGGCTACGGACCCACTCACCAATGTATTGGAGCGTGTTTTTCCGGAAATCCGCTGGTTGTTTTGAAAAGAAATCCCCTGCAGTCGTTTATAAAAATTGAGGAAATAGGTTTTATTCTGCCGGATATCAATATCACCGAGATTCAGTTGCCATCCCTTTTTCTTAAACTGCAGAAAGACCTGGTCAAATTCATTCAATTGTTGTGTATTTCCGTCCGGCTGAATCGGGATATTATTGTCTGTAATGGCCGCCTGGATTTCGATACTATCACCCAGCATTCCACTCAGCTGCAGGTTCAGTGAAGAATTAACTACTGCATCCTGCCGGTTGCCAAACCCGATCTGCCGGCCCAGGCTGCCTTCCGCTTTCAGGTTTCCGAAATCAAAAACGCCCCGTTGCTCATTGGTTAATCCCTGGTTGAATGCATAGGGTTTAACATAGAAATTATTCATGATGCTGTCGTAACTGAAGCGGCGGGCTACGGCATTCAGTTTATATGGAAATACCCTGTAAGTAACGGTAATACTGTCGCTGACCGGCCTTTTAATCCAGTATAAAACAGCATTTACCGGGTCCAGGCGATAATCCGACTTTGGTACCAGTGATACCTGAAAACTACGGTTAATGATACTCAGTGTATCCAAACGAATACTATCTGCATCCACTTTAAAAGATCTGACGCGCAGATTTGAAACAGCCGTAGCCGGGCCAACCATTTGCGAATACCCACAAAATGAATAGATTACGAATAAAATAAAAAAATATGGTTTTCCCGATTGCTTCAACAGCAGCAGTTTTCTCAAAAGCGTAAATTTCGTGGTTTTTATTGTATTGATATGGCTCTTCCTGAAAATCAGCTTATTTTTGATTATCAACAAGATAAGTATGACCATGACCACCCGGATCTCCCTTTTTTCCCTTGTTTTAACCCTGGCCCTGCTGGGGCAAGGGGTACATGGTTATGGACAACAGGATAATCTCTGGTATTTTGGCAATAATGCAGCTTTAAGCTTTCAGAATGCAGGTGCATTGCCGGTACCGCAGGTACTGAATAACAGTGCCATGATATCAGCCGAGGCCAGCGCCGCAATTGCCGATAATGCCGGAAACCTTTTATTTTACACAAATGGCCAGGAAGTCTATAACAGGAATCACCAATTGATGTTTAACGGAGATGGGCTTACCGGTCATCCTTCGGCCTGTCAGATAGTTGTGGTACCACAGCCGGGTAGCGAAACGATCTTTTATATTTTTACTGCTGATGCATTTGAAAACGATCTTACTAACGGATACAATTATTCCATTGTAGACATGACCGGTGATGGAGGTCTTGGAAATGTAATCAGCAAGAATAATCCATTATGGGCGTCCGGTACTGAACGGATTACGGCAGTCAGGCATGCCAATGGTACCGATATCTGGATCATCACCAATGATAAAGAAACCAATATTTTCCGTGCCTGGCCCTTAACCTGTGCCGGCCTTCAGCTTAATGCCAGTGTGGTTTCCACCATCGGCGCTGTAATGAACCAGCATGCATTGATGAGTGTTGGTGTTTTAAAAGCCAGTCCTGACGGACAGTTTCTCTGTCAGACGCATTTCCCTTTCTCCGATGCAAATTCCACCAATTCTAATTTTTTCCAGTTTTTTGATTTTAATAATGCAACCGGGGTAATTAGTAATGTAAGGCAGATAACAATGCCGTCCAGTCAGTATAACCATTGCGAATTTTCACCGGATTCAAAACTATTGTATGTAACGAGGAAAAATAACAAGCAACTGGATCAGTTTGATATCAGTGTACCTACAACAGCAGCCATTATGGCTTCTCGTATCAGTATTCCCACCACTAATAGCTATTACGACCTTCAACTGGCACCGGATGAGAAAATATACCTGAGTCAGGCCAATTCTCAACTCGCCGTTATTAAATTTCCGAATATCCGGGGAACCGGGTGTACGTTTGAACGGAATGTAATCAATCTAAACCCGGGCAGCGCATTTGTGGGATTACCTTCACATATTAATGATATTGTGGCATCCAATAATCCGGGCAATGGATTTGACTTTACGATTCAGGATAGTTGTACGGGCCGGGTACAATTTACTTCGGCTACCACGTTGCCCGGAAACCTGACCTGGGAATGGGACTTTGGTGATAATGCCACTTCCACTTTGCAGAATCCGGTGCATGTTTTTCCCAACCCGGCCGCTTTGTACACGGTAAAACTGAAAATCACGTCCTCGCTTTCCTGCGGTATACTTGTGAGAGCACGAAATATCAGGCCTTCGGGTATGATAAAGCCGGTTGCGGGTTTCACCCATCTGTTCAGATGTGATTCTAATTTTGTCCGTTTTACGAATACCAGTATGGATACAGCACAGCCCGGCATCCGGTACTTATGGGATTTCGGAGATAACTTCAGCTCCACGTTATCAAATCCGGTACACAGCTATCTTACAGAAGGTAGTTATGATGTTAAGCTGAAAATAATTACCGGTACTGCCTGTAATGATGATTCCGTAAGCTACCCCGTTCAATTTTCCAGGTACAGCATCAATATAACACCGGATCAGACTATCAATTACGGACAAACGGTTACGCTCAATACTGATGTTCCCGCAGACAGCTACGACTGGTCGCCCGGAAAATGGCTGAGTGACAGTACCATCCGGAATCCTGTTGTTATTCCGGAAGATAATATCAGGTATACGCTTATAGCCAAAAGCGGCGATTGCACGGCTTACGACACGGTCAACATTACAGTTATACAGAATGACTTTCTTTACATGCCAACGGCATTTACACCCAATGCAGACGGGAAAAACGATATCATACGCCCCCTGATAAACGGACGGTATCAGCTTAAAGATTTCAGTATCTATAACCGGAACGGGGAAAAAGTGTATACCACCTCTGTACGTGGCAATGGATGGGACGGACGTATTGGAGGACTGGTGCAGAACACGGGGGTTTACGTATGGATGCTGCAGGCTACGGCGCCGGATGGACGGGTTCTTTTCCGGAAAGGCCAGGTAACCCTTATCCGTTAAGTACGCTGAAAAACATGAAATCGTTTTTTACATTACCTGCACTTTTTTTACTCTTTAGTCTGTCTGCGGACGCACAGCAACCGGATGTGCCCAAACCCTTACAACGGGAAACACGTCAGCAATTGCTGGCAGGAGCGTCATTCCCGACAGGTGCCTTTTCCCGCACACACGCGCCAGGTATAACAATAAGCTATAACCGGATTCTTGGTAACGAACGGGTTGGGCCCGGTGTGATAAAGAGACAAACCCGTTGGTTTACCGCCGCATCACTCTCCCACTTTACCGGCCGGAAAGAAACCGCGGGTGCAGGAACGTTCAGCTATTATGGCTATAGTCTGTTCGATGTACAGGGAGGTCTGCACTGGTCACCTTTTAAAAAGTCAGGTATTTCCCTGGGCACCGGGCCAGCGCTCGGTTACTACAAGCATATCTTCCGGTTTACTTATACCGGTACATTTCAGGTCAGTTATCAGGCGGGAAAAAAAATAAGCATCACTCCCGGCCTTTCATTGTTTAAGGAAATAAGGAGTGATGCTTTATGGGTAACCCGTCTGCAACTGGGCTATCAGTTCTGATATCAGTCTGTAATTCCTTCCAGGGCAAACATAAATGCGTATTGTAATGCCACATCTTTCAGGTAATCAAACCGACCGGAAGCCCCTCCGTGACCGGCTTCCATATTTGTTTTGAAAAGCAACAGGTTTTTATCCGTCTTCATTGTCCTTAACCGGGCTACCCATTTGGCGGGTTCAAAATACTGTACCTGGCTGTCATGCAGGCCGGTTGTTACCAGCATATGAGGATAGTTTTTCTTCTCCACATTATCATAGGGAGAATAGGTTTTCATATAAAAATAAGCTTCCTTATCAGCCGGGTTGCCCCATTCGTCATATTCATTTGTCGTCAGCGGAATCGTAGGATCCGACATGGTGGTAACAACATCTACAAACGGCACGCCGGCAATCACTCCGTTCCAGAGATCAGGAGCCATGTTAACGATGGCTCCCATTAATAAACCGCCCGCGCTGCCGCCTCTTGCATACAAATGTCCCCGGGAAGTATACTTATCCTTTATCAACGCTTCTCCGCAGTCAATAAAATCCGTAAACGTATTTTTCTTTTTTTGCAGTTTCCCGTCCTCATACCATTGACGTCCCATCTCCTGTCCGCCCCGCACATGCGCAATGGCGTAAATAAAACCACGGTTGAGCAGGCTGAGCAGGTTGCTGTTAAATTCCGCATCGGATGTGTATCCGTATGACCCATACGCATAAAGCAACAATGGAGCTGTGCCGTTTCTCGGTGTATCTTTTTTATACACCAGCGACACCGGTACCCTGGCACCGTCCCGGGCTGTTACAAACAGCCGCTCCGTTATATAATCCCGTTTATCAAATCCGCCAAGAACGGTTTGCTCTTTCAGCAGTTTCTTTTCTTTGCTGTCCATCGCATAATCAAATACGGAAGCAGGCGTGGTCAGAGACGTATACCGGTACCGCAAAGTGCTGCTGTTAAAATCCCGGTTGTCCATGGTGCTGGCGGTATAAGCCGGTTCACCAAAATCCAGGTAATGTTCAGCCCCTGTTTTCGCATCCCGTATTCGCAACCTGATCAACCCCTCTTTCCGTTCAGTAATCACCCAATGATTGCTGAATACATCCAGCTCTTCCAGCAACACATCCGCCCGATGGGGAATCACATCTTTCCAGTTTTCTTTTGTCGTTTTATCCAGCGGTGTTTCCATCAGACGGAAATTGATGGCATCCAGATTGGTCCGGATCAGGAATTTGTCGCCCCAGTGATCTACACTATACAGTACGTTTTTCATCCGCGGCTGAAATATCCGGAACGCGCGATCCGGGTCCTGTGCAGGAATAACCCGGTATTCGCTGGACAAAGTGGCGCTTGAAAATATAACAATAAACTCCTTTGACCGGGTACTGTAAACTCCGATATAATTCGTTTCATCCTTCTCTGTAAAAACGGTTTGATCAGCCGTTGCGGTTGTCCCTAACCGGTGTTTCCGGATATTTTCGGAACGGAGTGTCAGGGGGTTGTTGGCGGTATAAAAAATGGTTTTGTTATCCGCTGCCCATACTCCATATCCGGCCGTACCCGGAATTTCATCGGGCATCAGCTCCCCTGTTTCCAGGTTTTTAACATGAAGCGTGTATTGACGCCGTGAAAGTTTATCCACGCCAAATACCAGCCATTTATTATCCGGACTTATATTCAGCCCGGTCACAGAAAAATAACCTGATCCTTCCGCCATTTTATCTACATCCAGTAATAACTCCTCCGGCGCGTCCAGACTTCCTTTTTTTCTGCAATATTTGTAATACTGATTTCCTTCTTCCGTCCGGGAATAATAATAATACCCGTTGTTCAGCACAGGTACCGATTCATCTTTTTCTTTTATTCGTCCCTTCAATTCCGCAAATAAATGTTGCTGAAATTGTTTTGTACCCGACATCATGGTATCTAAATAGGCATTTTCCGCTTTGAGGTAATCAAGCACCCGGGTACTATCCGGTCCTTTTTTAAAATAATCATTCATCCAGTAGTATTCGTCCAGGCGTTTGTCGCCATGGGCTTCCAGTACTGTATCTTTTTTAAGTGCCACGGGAGCCTTTACGGCATCGGGCCATTGAACCGGTTCTTTTTTCACTTGATTGCTTTTACAGGAAAAGGTCAGCAGAACTAAGGCAGCTGCCGGAAATATTAGTTTGTTGTACATAAAAAAGTATGTACCTGTAAAATACGAAAAAGCCTGTCAACTCTGCCAGGCAGCAGGAAACAGGCTTTTTGGAACGTTACGGTATCCCGTGGTAAAATTATTCAGCAACCAGACCCGCCGCCAGGTATTCACGGTTGAGCCGGGCAATATTTTCGATAGAAATGCCTTTCGGGCAAACGGCTTCGCAGGCACCCGTATTGGTACATGCACCAAAGCCTTCCTTATCCATCTGGGCCACCATTTTCAATGCCCGGCTGCGACGTTCCGGATCTCCCTGGGGCAATAAGGCCAGGTGAGTTACTTTGGCAGACAGGAAAAGCATCGCCGAAGAATTCTTACAGGCAGATACGCAGGCACCACAACCAATACAGGCGGCAGCGGCAAAAGAAGCATCCGCCATATCTTTATTTACCGGAATGGCATTGGCGTCTACCGGGCTTCCGGTATTAACAGAAATATAGCCACCTGCCTGGATAATACGGTCAAAGGAAGAACGATCTACCATCAGATCCTTGATCACCGGAAAGGCATTGGCTCTCCAGGGTTCGATGACAATGGTGTCGCCATCTTTATAAGCCCGCATGTGGAGCTGGCAAACGGTATTATTCTGCCAGGGGCCATGCGGACGACCGTCGATATACATGGAGCACATACCACAGATACCTTCCCGGCAATCATGATCAAACGCGATCGGGTCTTTTCCCTCGCGGATCATTTCTTCATTCAGCACATCGATCATTTCCAGGAAAGACATTTCCGAAGAAATATCCTTTACCTGGTAGGTATCGAATCGTCCTTGCTCATTTGCATTCTTCTGTCTCCACACTTTCAGCGTAAGATTCATGCTGTATTGCTCCATAGTTATGACTTTAACAATTTGACAATTTTAAACTAAGTGCTCTTAATTTGCTAATTGGCTGATTGGCTAATTGACTAATTATTTATAAGAACGTTGTGTAGGTTTAGCTACTTCAAAAGTCAGCTCTTCCTTATGTAATTCCCAGTTGCTCTCTCCTTTGAATTCCCAGGCTGCCACATACGCAAAATCTTTATCATTGCGCATCGCTTCCCCTTCTTCAGTCTGGCTTTCTTCGCGGAAGTGTCCGCCACAACTTTCATTGCGGTTCAGCGCGTCTTTACACATCAGCTCACCCAGTTCAATAAAATCGGCCACGCGGCCGGCTTTATCCAGCTCCGGATTCATTTCGCCGATTGCTCCGGGAATTCTTACATCACTCCAGAATTCTTTTTTCAGTTGCTGAATTTCCACAATCGCTTCCTTCAACCCCTTCTCATTACGGGCCATACCGCATTTCTCCCACATGATTTTACCCAGGCGCTTGTGGAAACTTTCCACGGTCTGACTGCCTTTAATATTCATCAGGGTGCTGATACGGTCAGCTACTTCTTTCTCCGTTTGTATAAAGGATGGATGATCCGTTGGTATCGGTTTCGTGGCAATTTCATCTGCCAGGTAATTGCCGATTGTATACGGAATCACATAATATCCATCTGCGAGTCCCTGCATCAGCGCGGAAGCACCCAGCCGGTTAGCCCCGTGATCACTGAAGTTGGCTTCACCCAACGCATACAGGCCCTTTACATTCGTCATCAGTTCATAATCCACCCAGAGACCACCCATTGTATAGTGTACGGCGGGATAAATCCGCATCGGTACTTCGTAAGGATTTTCACCAGTGATTTTTTCATACATATCAAACAGGTTGCCATACTCCTCTTTTACCACTTCCTTACCCAGCCGGATCAAGGTATCCGTATCCGGATTGGCAATTCCCAGTTTGTTGGCCTCCGCACGGCCATACTTATTAATCAGGTTGTATTTGAAATCGAGATAGACCGCCTGCCCGGTGGTACCTACTCCATAACCGGCATCGCATCTTTCTTTGGCGGCACGGGAAGCCACGTCACGGGGCACCAGGTTACCAAATGCAGGGTACCTTCTTTCCAGGTAATAATCTCTTTCTTCTTCCGGAATATCATTGGCTTTGCGCTTATCGCCTTGTTGTTTAGGTACCCAGATACGTCCGTCATTCCGTAATGATTCGGACATCAGGGTCAGTTTGCTCTGGTGATCACCACTCACCGGAATACAGGTGGGATGAATCTGCGTGAAGCAGGGGTTACCAAAGAAAGCTCCTTTTTTATGTGCTTTCCAGGCAGCAGTTACATTGCTGCCCATGGCATTGGTGGACAAATAAAATACGTTGCCATAGCCGCCTGTACACAATAAAACAGCATGTCCGAAATGACGTTCCAGTTCGCCGGTAACCAGGTTACGGCAGATAATACCGCGGGCTTTACCATCCACTATCACCACATCCAGCATTTCGTGACGGGTGTATTGCTGTACATTACCAAGGGCCACCTGGCGTTCCATAGCCTGGTAGGCGCCGATCAGCAGCTGTTGCCCGGTTTGTCCGGCAGCATAGAAAGTACGTTTCACCTGCGTACCACCAAATGAACGGTTATTGAGTAATCCGCCATAATCGCGGGCGAAGGGAACTCCCTGCGCTACGCACTGGTCGATAATACTTGTACTTACTTCGGCGAGCCGGTGTACGTTGGCTTCACGGGCGCGGTAATCGCCTCCTTTTACCGTATCATAAAAAAGACGGAACACAGAGTCTCCGTCATTCTGATAATTTTTGGCTGCATTGATCCCACCCTGTGCGGCGATAGAGTGCGCGCGGCGGGGAGAATCCTGGAAACAAAAGGCTTTCACTTTATATCCCAGTTCGCCTAATGAAGCGGCAGCAGACGCACCGGCCAGACCGGTTCCCACTACAATCACTTCGAGTTTACGTTTATTCGCGGGGTTCACCAGTTTCACATGACCTTTATAGTCAACCCATTTCTGCTCTAATGGCCCGGAAGGAATTTTTGAATCTAACATACCCAGTGATTACTTAATGATTAGAAATATATCTCAGAACGTTCCTATGCTCTTTTCTCGACTACCGACTCACAACTACTACACCCATCCAAAATAAAAACTCACCGGCATCATGGCAAAAGCCAGAGGCACGATGATGGAAAATCCGATACCCACACAATTGATCAGTGCCAGGTACTTTTTATTACTTACGCCAAAAGTGCGGAATGCACTCTGGAATCCGTGTAAAAGGTGCCACGCCAGTGAGAAGCAACCCAGCAGATATAATGCAACCACCCACTCCTGCTTAAACACTTCCTGCATTTTATCATAAAGGTTTATTTCTTCTCCAAGTAAGAAACCCTGGTTGGAGCGGTTCGGCAACCAGAAATCGGCGATATGCACTACCAGGAAAAGGAGAATCAGTGTTCCCAATACTCCCATACTGCGGCTGTACCATTTGCTGCCTTTGTTGCCCATAGCCACCGCGTATCCCTGTTTGCGTTTGCTGCGGTTCTGAAACTCGAGCATCAGACCCTGGACAATGTGTAATATGATACCGGCAAAAAGTCCGATCTCCAGAATCCGGGGAACGATATTGGATCCCATGAAGTGGGCCCCTTTGTTGAACATTTCACCGCCATCCATGGCCCATATAGTGGCATTCAGCCCAACGTGTACTATCAGGAAAAGAATCAGAAAAATTCCGGTCAGCGCCATGATCACTTTCTTACCAACAGAAGATGTAAACAATTCAGACCATTTCATAGACAATATTCTTAGTGGAGAAATTCAAAATTTCCGCAAAAATACTGACCTGTATCCAAATACCGGCAAAGTTTTTTATCCCGCAGGTATTTACAAGTCTTTTATCAGCCCGGCAACCGGGCCATTAATTCATTATCGATCTTTTTAAACAGGTGAAAAGGGCTATAAGTTCGCCAGTTATCAAGTCGCATCAGTTCAACAAATCGGTTAAGCCGGGCCTGTTTAAAGTCGTATTGTGTCTGTTCGGGCATGTTTAAACAAACCACCCACCCATTTTCATCCGTCAGTTCTTCGTACAATTCTTCATAATAGTCCTTTCCGTCACTATGATAATTCAGGACATTTTCCCCAACCAGTATGAATTTGAAGATGCCGTTGTCCATGAATTTTTCCAGCACTTCCCGTTTCAGTTCCATGATATCATTTTCAATCGCGTCGTTCCATTCCCCGATCATTTCCACAACGGCATACTGTTCATCATAGTCGGCGATAAGCACTTTAAGATATAAAGTGCGGCTGCCAAAATCATCCCATTGCGGGTGTATATAGTAATTGTAAACGGTTTGAGAAAAAACAAATTCTGAATACGTACGGCCGTAAAAAGGCGACAGCCGGTCTTCCTCGCTGATATAAATATGCCGCCAGTTATAAAAGGGTTCAATATCCTGCATAAAAAATACTCCCTGCAAATATAACTTATTGCAAAAGGAAGTCCTTCAATGCCGCAAATTCAGGGCGGAGGAGGATTGACTTTTTCTCCAGCGTCATGATGGATTGTACGGCTGCCGGTATATCCAGCGGCTGGCCGGTTATCTGTTCTACTGCATCCGGAAATTTCACCGGGTGAGCTGTCTCCAGGAAAATACCCTTCTCATCCGGATGCGCAGCAAGGTAACGTTCCAGTGCCAGGTACCCTACCGCCCCATGCGGATCGGCCAGGTAATTGAAGGTGTCCAGTAAATATTTAATAGTGGCCGATGTTTCACTGTCAGTAATGGTTGCTGATGACAGGTGTTGACTGAGTGCCGGAAACTGATGTTGAAAAATTTCCAGTATCCGTACAAAATTACTGGGGTTGCCCACATCCATCGCATTACTCAGGGTGGGTACGGCTTCTTTAGGCGTTAACACCTGTGTTCGCAGGTAGTCACTCACAATATCATTTACATTACAGGCGGCAATAAAATGGCTGACCGGCAGACCCGACTGCATAGCCAGTATGCCAGCGCATATATTGCCAAAATTGCCACTGGGCACGGATAGTACCGGTGGCGTTGTTTTATCTTTCCATTGTTTATATGCAAAGAAATAATAGAATTGTTGTGGCAGCCAGCGGGCTACATTGATGGAGTTGGCAGAAGTCAGGAAACGGGCAGCCCGCAGGTCCTGATCCATAAACGCCTGTTTCACCATGGCCTGACAATCGTCGAAAGTACCTGTTACTTCCAGTGCCACTACATTTCCGCCCAGGGTAGTCAGCTGTTTTTCCTGTACCGGGCTGACTTTTCCGGAAGGATATAAAATCACCACATTTACTCCTTCCACCCCATAAAATCCATTGGCCACTGCCCCGCCGGTATCACCTGAAGTAGCCACCAGTACGGTTACTTCTCCTTTCTTTTCGTGTCCGCCAATGGTCACATCTCCCGGCCCGCCCACCGCTTCCCGCAGACAACGGCTCATAAAACGGGCACCAATATCCTTAAAAGCAAGGGTTGGGCCGTGAAACAGTTCCAATGAGGATATCGTATCCGAAACAGGTACCAGTGGTATCGGAAAATTAACCGTTTCTGCAACAATCCTTCGCAGGGTCTCTTCGCTCATTTCATCTCCCACATAAGGCGCAATCACCCGGTACGCAATCTCTTCGTTTGAATACGTTTCAATATTTTTTATAAACGCCACATCCAGTTGCGGTATATATTCAGGAAAATATAATCCTTTATCCGGTGCCTGCCCGTTGATAGCAGCTTCCTTGAAACTGACAGGAGGTGATTGTTTATTGGTGCTGTAGAATTTCATGAGGTGTCGAGGTGTTTAGTTGTTTAGGCGTTTAGCTGTTTAGGTGTTGCGGGTTTAGAATGGGCTGCTTACTAAAGGCTAACGACTAATAACCAGCGACTATCTCCACTCCTTTTTTATTTATCATGGTAACGTAGGTATGATAGTCAATGCCGATTTTGTTATAGACCTCCTGCATTACAGATTCAACCGCTTTTGCGGTGGAATCATCCTTACTCAGCATAAATATGGAAGGCCCGGAGCCGGAAATTCCGCCACCCAGCGCGCCGGCCTCCTTACATTTTCTTTTCACTTCATCAAAGCCCGGAATCAGGATACTCCGTACCGGTTCGATGATTACATCCTCCAGGCTGCGACCTATCAGGTCATAGTCATTTTTCATAAACCCCGTGACCAGTCCGGCAATATTACCCCACTGACGTATGGCGTCTTTCAACAAGACCTGTTGTTTCAATATTTGTCTTGCGTCGGACGTTCTCACTTCAATCTGCGGGTGTATTACGGTTACATATAAATCAGGCGAAGGAATGGACACAATGTCCAATGGGTGTATGGAACGGATCAGGCTGATACCGCCCAGAATACAGGGTGCAATATTATCCGCATGCTTAACCCCGGAAGCGAGTTTTTCACCATTCATGGCAAATTGCACCACTTCATCACTGGTAAATATATTACCCAGTAAATGATTGGCTGCAACCGCTGCTCCGGCCGCACTGGCTGCACTGGAACCGATACCACTACCCGGTTTGATATGTTTCTCTATTGTAACTTCAAACCCGGTATGCCCTCCAATTCTTTCCATTACGGATAAAAAAACCACCCCGGCTACATTTTTCTCCGGCTCTGTTGGTAGATTATAGGCGTCCCTGTTATGTATGATCACCCTGGGTTCATCCAGCAGTTTTACTTCCATAATATCAGCCGGTTCATGTAAGGCCAGCCCCAGGATATCAAACCCACAGACCAGGTTGGCTACTGTTCCGGGACATTTTACTTTTACGGTACTCATTTGTAGTCGTTAGTCTTTAGTCATTAGTCGATAGAAATACCCACTCTCCACTCTCCACTCTCCACTCTCCACTCTCCACTCTCCACTCTCCACTCTCCACTCTCCACTCTCCACTCTCCACTCACTTCTTACTTGCCCGTATAATATCTGCAAACACTCCGCTCGCCGTTACTTCCGCACCGGCACCGGCTCCTTTTACCACCATGGGTTGATCTATATACCGATCCGTATAAAAGAGCACTACATTGTCTTTACCATACAAGTGATACAGGTCATGTTGCGGATCGATATGCTGTAATCCAACAGCGGCCTTCCCATTTTCAAAAGACGCCACAAATTTCAATTTGCAACCTGCCGCGTTTGCTTTTTCCAGCAATGCTTTGAAATGGGCTTCTTCTTTTGCCATGGCGGCATAAAAATCATCCACGGTTCCCTGCATGCAGGATTCGGGCATAAATGAGTTATTGGTGATATCCTCCATTTCCATCTGATGACCGGCTTCACGGGCAAGGATCATTATTTTACGCATTACGTCCTTCCCACTGAGATCAAGACGGGGATCCGGCTCTGTATAGCCTTCCTGCTGCGCCTGCTTCACTACTTCCGCAAACGGGCGGCTGCCATCATAATTATTGAATACAAAATTGAGTGTACCACTGAGCACCGCCTGCATCCGGTGAATATTATCACCGCTGCTGACCAGGTCATTTAAAGTGGCAATGATGGGCAATGCGGCTCCCACATTGGTTTCAAACAGGAAATGACAATTATATGCGCGTGCCAGGTCTTTCAGTTTCCTGTAATTGCGATAAGCAGATGAAGCGGCCACTTTGTTACAAGCCACCACATTCACACTTTTTTCCAGTAGTTGCGTATACACGCCTGCCACATGGTCACTGGCGGTTACATCCACAAAAATGGAATTACGGAGATTACGGCTGATGATTTCATCCACAAACTGCTGCAGGTTTGCCGTGGTACCCGCATCCAGTTCTGTTTTCCAGTCGGACATATTAATCCCGTCTTCCTTCAACAACATCTTCCGGCTGTTACTGATGCCCGCGATATTGACTTGCAGATGCAGGTGTTGCTGCATAAAGCCGATCTGCTGCTGCAACTGTCCCAGTAATTTAGCGCCGACATTCCCCGTACCCGTTATAAATAGATTGACTTGTTTATAGGAGGTCTCAAAAAATTCTTCGTGCAGCAGGTTGATGGATTTACGAACATCCCGGGTGGCAATTACGGCTGAAATGTTTTTCTCCGATGATCCCTGTGCAATGGCGCGTACATTCACCCCGTTGCGCCCCATAGCACTGAACATCCGTCCGCTGATACCTGGATGACTCTTCATATTTTCCCCGACGAGGGCAACAATCGAAAGGTCGGATTCAATTTGCAGGGGCTCCACTTTTTCCAGCGCTATTTCATTGGCAAAAGCCGCATCTACCGCGATCTTAGCCGGGTGTGCGGAACTACTGTCGATACCCACACAGATTGAGTGTTCCGATGAACTCTGTGTGATCAGGATGACATTGATCTTTTCGCTGCTGAGTGCTTCAAACAAACGCTTGGAAAATCCGGGAATGCCAATCATACCGCTTCCTTCCAGGCTGATCAGGGCAATATTATTTATACTGGAGATTCCCCGTACTATATCGCCGTCTTTTTTGGACACTGATTCAATCAGCGTACCCGGATCAGCCGGCGCAAATGTATTCTTGATCCATACCGGTATCCCTTTTCCCATCACAGGTTGAATGGTTGGCGGGTAAATAACTTTGGCACCGAAATGCGAGAGTTCCATCGCTTCCTGGTATGAAATATGCGGAATGATGCGCGCATTACTGGTGAGTCGCGGATCGGCGGTCATCATACCACTTACATCGGTCCAGATTTCGAGTACGGACGCCTGTACCGCAGCCGCCAGTATCGCCGCGGTAAAATCGGAACCGCCACGGCCTAACGTAGTGGTGATACCGTCTTTGTCCGCTGCAATAAAGCCCGGGAGTATAAACAGGCCCGCGCCTTCGTTACTGAAATAATCAGAAATACGGTTATTCGTAACTGTGAAATCCACCTCCGCCGCCGTAAATCCAGAATTGGTCAGTATCAGTTCCCGGGAATCTTTCCATTGCGCCTGCACCCCGGCAGCGTTGAACCGGTCGGCGATAATACGGGAAGAAAGCCATTCGCCATAGCTGGCAATGCGGTCCTTGGAACGGGCAGTCAGTTCCCGGAGAAGAAATACGCCATTGCAGATATCTTCAATTTCATTGCAGGCTTTCTTTACGAGGCTGAGCAACTGGCTTTGACTGGCAACCGGAATCAGTGCTTTCACGGCATCCAGGTGCCGTTGCTCTACAATGGCCAGTTTCTCTTTATACGACTCATCACCCGCCGCGGCTAATGTGGCCGCTCCCAGTAACAGATCCGTGACGCCGCCAAGAGCAGACACCACAACAGCTGTTTTCCCTTTTTTAACTGTACCGGATACGATCTCCACGACCTTATTGATATTCTCCGCGTTGGCAACAGAAGTGCCGCCGAATTTTAAAACCTGCATGACCTGAACAATATTTTAGACTGAATAAAATGCACTGTACTGAAAACTTTTTGTTTTCCCGCAGCAAAACGCCCATGTGTTGATATGAAAATATACAATCCCTTTACGGGATCGTAATCGTAATGGTAATGGTGCTGAATTGCACCACGGAAGGAAGTGTGATATGTGTATGTGTATATGCCACTTGTTATAAACAGGTGTGCAATATACAATGCAAACGCGGGAAAATAAAATTATCAGGCTAAAGAATCTGCCGCTTTTTTAACACTGCCATGCAGCAGGAGTAATTCCTTTGCTTTTTCATAGTCGAGTGACTTCACTCTCTCCATCAGCATACGTGTACCCCGATCAACCAACTTATCGTTCGTTAGTTGCATGTTCACCATTTTATTATCTTCCACCCGGCCAAGATGAATCATCACCGTGGTGGAAATCATATTCAGTACCAGCTTTTGCGCGGTGCCGCTTTTCATACGTGTACTGCCTGTAACAAACTCCGGTCCTACCACCACTTCAATCGGGAAATCCGCGGCTGCACTTACGGGTGAGTCAGGATTGCAGGATATACTGCCTGTTATGATTCCCCGACTGCGGCATTCCTCCAGGGCGCCTATTACATAGGGGGTGGTACCACTGGCCGCAATACCGATCACCACGTCTTTATCAGATACGTTGTGCGCACTGAGATCCGCCCAGCCCTGTTCCCGGTCATCTTCGGCAAATTCGACGGCGGATGTAATGGCTTTCTCCCCTCCGGCAATTATACCGATCACGAGTCCGTACGGAACACCGTATGTGGGAGGACATTCACTGGCATCCACTATGCCCAGTCGTCCGCTGGTGCCCGCCCCGATATAAAACATTCTTCCTCCCATCAGCATTTTATCCGCAGCTACTTCCGCCAGTCTCTCGATTTGCGGAATGGCTTTTTCAACCGCCAACGGCACTATTTTATCTTCCTGATTTATATTGATCAGCAATTCACCTACAGTCATTTTTTCCAGATGCCGGTAGTGACTTGATTGTTCTGTAATTTTCTGAAATGACATATTTCCTTTTTAGCGATGGTATTCAATCAGCCCCTCCATCGGGTTTTTCATTACCCGTCCGAGTTCAAATTCGTAACTGTCGCAAAGTTGCTGCAAGACATCCTTAAATCCAAATGCAATACTGCCGGCAAAATGAACCGGTTGCGACCAGATTTCACGGTATTTACAGAGGTGATTGAAAAAGAAATCATTTAATCCGTCTTCAATGATATTCTCAATCATATAATGTCCCCTGTTTTCCGCGAGGAACCGGGCAAATCCTGCCAGGTACCGGTTGGGCAGCGGTTTTTTATATACGTTCTCCAGTATTTCAGAAGCGTTGGTAGTATAGGTAAGATCAAACCGTCCACGCAGTTCATCATCAAATGTCCCGTATAAATAATATTGAATCACTTTTTTACCAAGGTAAGCCCCGCTGCCTTCATCGCCCAGCACATAACCCAGACCGGGACTGTTCTTAACGATTTTCTTTCCATTGTAAAAACAGGAATTGGAACCGGTTCCCAAAATACAGGCAATGCCTTTTTCCCGGCCGGACAAAGCACGGGCAGCCCCCATCAGGTCGTGCGTCACTTCTACCCTTGAATCGGGAAAAACATGTTTCAATGCTTTTTTAACTGACAGGGCATTGGCCGGATTGGCGCAACCTGTACCGTAATAAAAAATCTCATCCGGTACTGTTTTCTTCAGGGCAGGCAGCAATTCACTGCGCAAAAGGGCTTCAATCTGCCCGGTATTCAGAAAATAAGGGCTGATCCCCTGCGTGAAAATGGTTTTTCTGCGGCCATTCCGGATCAGACACCACTCAGCTTTGGTAGCCCCGCTGTCGGCAATCAGTTTAATGACTGGCATATAAAGATTTATTGAATTGGTTGAGCGGCAGTTTCTGTTCCGTTCAAATCCAGTATTTTGCGTCAAATTACAGAATAAAGGTTTATGAAGGGCAATAAAAAATTACAGGTATGGTACCCGCTGCTTTTTTCCGGGGTGCTGATCGTTGGTATGTTTCTCGGTTTTAAGCTTGGCGGCCAGGCCGGGAACGGTCAGGGACTCTTTGCCTCGAATAAAAAAGGGGCACTGGAAAAGGCGATGTACATGATCCGTACTCATTATGTGGATTCTGTAAACCTGGACACCCTGGAAGCCGATGCTATCCAGGAAATCATGAAAAAACTGGATCCCCACTCAGTATATCTGCCTCCTGTGGATCTCAAGGAAGCCAATGAAGACCTGGAAGGACATTTTGAAGGTATCGGGGTTGAGTTTAATATATTCAGCGATACGGTAAACGTCGTATATGTTTTCCCCGGAGGGCCGAGTGAAAAAGCCGGGCTCCAGATCGGCGACAAACTGCTTAAAGTAAATGATTCCGCGCTGACCCGCAAAGGGTTTTCCGTAGCCAATATTAAATCCCTGATCAGGGGCCCGAAAGGATCAGCGGCCACCTTGAAGATTCTGCGTGGAAAGAACACAATGGATATAAAAGTTACCCGGGGTAATATTCCCGTATCTGCCGTAGATGCAGCTTATATGATTGATAAAACCACAGGGTATATCAAGCTCACCAAGTTTACGGATAAAAGCTACGAAGAATTCATGCAGCATATGGAAGCCTTGCAAAAGCAGGGAATGCAAAGCCTGATTTATGACCTGCGCGGAAATGGCGGTGGCTTCATGAATGAGGCGGTGGATATGGCGGATGAATTCCTGGATGGCGACAAACTGATTGTATATACGGAAGGGGTCAATAGCAGAAAAACCGAATACCGTTGTAAACGCCCGGGGCTTTTTGAAAAAGGGAAACTGGTATTGCTGGTGGATGAACTTTCAGCCAGTGCCAGTGAAGTACTGGCAGGTGCCTTACAGGACTGGTGCCGGGCTACCATTATCGGCCGCCGTACGTTTGGTAAAGGGCTGGTTCAGCAGCAATATCCATTGGGTGACGGTTCGGCCATCCGCCTGACCATTGCCCGATATTATACGCCCCTTGGCCGCAGCATACAGCGTTCATATGAAAAAGGAAAGAAAATCTATATGGATGAAATCTGGGACCGGTTCAATAACGGGGAGATGTTTTCCGCAGACTCCATGAAGAATCATATCGGGAATCAGTTTACGACCAATTGCAACGACACTTTATATGGTGGCGGAGGGATCAGCCCCACTGTTTTTATACCGGTAGATACCTCACATACCCGGCAAAAAGCGAACCATGTGGCGGTTTCTCCCAATACAAGTATCTATGTGTATAATTATTACCTGCAGCACAAAGCGACCATTGACAAATATAAAAACACGGCAGCGTTTATTAACGGATATGCGGGTAATGAAGATATCTGGAACGGATTGGTAAATTATACAGCCGGGGATTCTTTACCGGCCGGAAAATTCAATGGACCCGAAAAGGAACTCGTGATTCAACGCCTGAAAGCCCTGCTGGCCCGTTACCGCTGGAGGAACAGCGGGTTTTATGAAGTACTGAACAGTGATGATCCAATGGTGAAGAAAGCGCTGGAGCTGATTGCAAAATAGCAGGTAACCGGTTACCGGGTCTTTACCCCCAAAAGCAACATGTCTTTAACTGCTTTTGCAATAAATTCCCGGCCCTGTTCGTCCATCAACAGATTATTCCCGTTTTCTTTCATTTCAAAGCTGAGCTGGCCTTCCCTGTTACTGTTGACTTCCAGGTAATCCTCATTATTGTTGTACACCAGAAACCCGCCCGGAGAAATTCCTTCTATGGCCATGGAATCCGCTGTAAAACTCACCGTACCGGAGTACTTTACCTGGCGGTAATTATTGTTATCACTGGTCCGGATAGTGGTAACCTTGCCACGGTGGCAAGAGACCAGAACAATCAGTAAAAGTAAGAGAACAGGTATGTATTTTTTCATAATAAAGTTGGGTTAAATGCAATAACCTGGTGGTAACACCAGGCTAAAGCCGTTTAATGGTTAATGATCATTCTTCAAGACGTATTTTGCTGCTTCAGTTATTTTCCTTGTTCTCATCCCACCATTTCTTCTCAATTTTATACGAACCGAACAATCCCAACCCGCCGCCAATTGCAATCAGTGCAAAATAGATCGGGGCATTATGGTCACTGTCATAACGGACCCTGAACGATTGATAAAGGACATAGTTATCCAGGATATAGGCCAGGAATAAACCGACCCCGGCTCCTATCAGGAGTAAGGCCCATTTGAGGTTTTTGTAGGGTGCAGGACGATCCCTGTGCTCAAGCGGGTTCATGTTTTTCTCTATCATGGCCAGGTTCTGGCGGGTTTTAAGATAAGCGATACCAAATATCATGGCAAAGCCTCCTGCAAAAATGGTTACGGGTACTAATGCTTCTGCGCCGTTCATATTATTTCGTTTTAAATGTTAATACTTGCTGTTTACTATGACTCCTGCTTTCTTGTTCCGGTTACAGCCTGGCAGGATTTTTTTTTAATTCCACGCGTTCAAACAATCAGACCCTGTTTTAGCACCCGAGGTTACAGGCTTTCCGTAACTTTCTGTTCCCAAACAGACCGCTATTATAATATGTATCAAACCTGTAACCTGACGGTCTTGTTGGGAGTCTAAGTATAAGATGTCTGCCGGACTAAATGATAATGAACTCATTGAGAAAGTAATACGGGGCGACCACCAGGCTTATGCCGGGCTGGTGCAACGGTACCAGTCTTATGTATTTACCCTCACCCTCCGGATGATCAAAAACCGGGAAGAAGCCGAGGAAGTAGCCCAGGATGTATTTATTAAAGCATATAAATACCTGGCAGATTTCCGGGGAGAGGCAAAATTCAGCACCTGGCTATATACCATTGTAAACAATACCTGTATCAGCTTCCTCCGTAAAAAGAAACCAACCATTCATTCATTAGATGATGAAAGGGTGTTTCTGGCTGCAGACCGGTCAGTCAACGGTAACAGGCAGGACAGCCTGGAACAAAAATCAGTTCATGCTGTTTTGACGGAAGCGATCCTCCGCCTGGGTCATGATGATGCAGAAATAATAACCTTGTTTTATAAACACGAACAGACATTGGATGAAATCTCGCGTATCCTGGGTGTGGAAGTAAATACTGCCAAAGTCCGGTTGCACCGGGCGCGGATCCGGCTAAAAGAGAAAATGGAAACCCATTACGCGACTGAAATAAAAGATTTAATTTAACAACTATGAATACGAATCTGCAGATGGAGGAACGGTTATGGGCTTATATTGATGGCCATGTCTCCGGTACGGAGAAATCCGGGGTGGAAGCACTGATTGCTGAACAGGCCGCCTGGCGCGAAAAGTACCAGGAATTACTTGCTATGCATTCCTCGTTACAATTAACGGAGCTGGAAGAACCATCCCTTCGGTTCAGCAAAAACGTGATGGAGGAAATTTCACGCTTGCAGATTGCCCCGGCCACCAAGACCTATATCAATAAAAAGATTGTCGCCGGTATTGGCATCTTCTTTATCAGCCTGCTGGCCGCCATACTGATCTATGGATTCAGCCAGATGGATTTCAGCAGCCCGGGCAGTGCGCAGATTGAAATAACCCTTGAAAAAATTGATATCAGTAAATTTTTCAACAATACCCTGATCAATGTGTTCCTGATGATTAATGTATTGCTGGGACTGGTACTGCTTGATTTTTATTTATCGAATAAACGAAACCTGTACAGAAAAGATACCCGATGACTACGGTCATTGGTCCGGCGGCCCCACCTGGTAACAGGTGGGGCTTTTTTAATTGATTTAACTAACAGCTGTTAACCGGAAGCCGGTAAAAACCTACCTTTGTCCGGTAAAAACCAATGAATGAATATTAAGAATAATATACTGGAAACTATCGGGAATACCCCCCTGATCCGGCTGAATAAGATCACAAAGGATGTACCGTGTATGGTGCTGGCTAAAGTTGATTATTTCAATCCCGGTAATTCAATAAAAGACCGGATGGCCCTGAAAATGGTGGAGGTGGCCGAGCAGGAAGGAAAACTGAAACCTGGCGGCACCATCATCGAAGGAACCAGTGGGAATACCGGAATGGGACTGGCCCTGGCCGCAGTAGTGAAAGGATACAAATGCATCTTTGTCACCACCGATAAACAATCAAAAGAAAAAGCGGATATCCTGAAAGCAGTAGGTGCAGAAGTAATTGTATGTCCTACCAATGTAATGCCTGAAGATCCCAGGAGTTATTACAGCGTGGCTGCACGGCTGGCGAAGGAAGTACCCAACTCTTATCATATGAACCAGTATGATAACCTGGCCAACCGGCTGGCCCACTATGAAAGTACCGGGCCAGAAATATGGGAACAAACAGACGGTAAGATAACACACCTCGTATGCACCGCAGGTACCGGTGGTACGATTACAGGTACAGCGCAATACCTGAAAGAAAAAAATCCGGATATACAAATATGGGCTATTGATGTGTATGGTTCCCTGCTGACAAAATATTTTAATACCGGGGAAATCGATATGAATGAGGTTCATCCTTATATCAGCGAAGGATTCGGGGAGGATTTCGTTCCAAAGAACTATGACATGTCGGTCATTGATCATTTTGAACAGGTAACCGATAAAGATGGAGCTGTACAGGCCCGCCGCCTGGCCAAAGAAGAAGGCTTGTTTTGCGGGTACAGTGCCGGCAGTTGTATTCAGGGACTGATGCAGTTAAAATCACGGCTGAAGAAAGACGATGTGGTGGTTTGTATTTTCCATGATCACGGCAGCCGCTATGTAGGCAAAATTTATAACGACCAATGGATGATTGAAAGAGGATTCCTGGATGTGAAAACATTCCGTGATGTCGTCAGCGCCAGAGGGGCAAAACGATTAATCACCGTAGAGCCCGGCCAAACCGTAGCAGCCGCGGTGGAACTCATGAAAAAATATGATATTGAACAGATACCCGTATTTAAAGATGGCATACCAGCCGGTGCCATCAGTGAAGGAGGCTTGTTTCAGAAAATATTTGACAATCCTGAATTGAAAAATGCTACAGTGGAAGCTGTTTTAGAAACATCCTTCCCGCTGGTGGCTTTTGATACACCGGTAGAACGCCTGAGCCATCTGATTAATAAGGAAAACGGCGCGGTACTGGCAAAAGATGAAGCCGGCAATTTCCACATTGTTACCAAATACGACGTGATCCAGGCACTCGGAAACTGATACAATATTTCAAAAACGTTCTGAAAAAGGCCCTGAAACCCCGGTTTAAGGGCCTTTTTCGTAAAACTACGTATACCGGATATGTAGTATTGCGCAAAACAAGTATGACATGTTTACGATAAAAACAGTAAAAAATGTCGTAAAATAAAGAGGAAGTTTTGCTCTGTTTTGTGAACGAAAAGCCAATTACTTTTGTGTCAGAAGTTGATTGATATCGTATCAATCTTTTGTCAAAGTCCAATATCCAAATCCAGAAGAACCGTCCAAAGACTGACAAAATCCAATACTTAGAAAAAACCGTGACAATTAAAATCCAGTATCGGTCAACTTCTTTCTTAGTTTATTAAAAGTTATTTGAAAATACCGTTTGAGATCCAATCCCGACTGAAAACTGAAAACCAAGTCCGACGAAAAACCAAACAAATCCAGATCCAGAAAAAAACCGTCCAGATCCAAATCCAAAAAAAACCGAAAAAACCAAATCCGACGAAAATCCGAAAAATCCAATCTGAAACAAAAACCAACCAGATCCAAATCCATCGAAAATCCGAAAAATCCATCCAAGTCCGAGAAACCGACCAAGTCTCACCGTGTCCAAATCCATGAAAGAAACTAAACATCCGGAACCCCTCCTGCAAAACTAACATTTTGCAGGAGGCGCGGTGAACCGTGATCGAAAAGACACAAACACCGGGTATACACCCCCATACATTTCCCTGACAGACATTCCGGTTATCCATCCCCTCTGCTTCTCTTACGGTAGTATTTCCCAGATTACGCTTCATTCTTCATTCTTCATTCCTCATTACTCATTACTCATCCCCCTTCCGGTTAAAAAATCAATTTTTTTTAGCGAAATTGCACGTAACCGTACATAATTACTGTGTACACCATCACCAAACGGCCAAACAACTAAACGTCAAAACGACTCAATCCACCATGCGTTTCATCGATAATCAGAACGGCCGGGAAACCCACGAAGGCGATAAGCCATCCCGGAAAAAACCTATGTACCCGGTTAATGCAAAGCTGCGTGGTTACCTGAAAGAACGTGGCCGGGAAGTAAAACTGCCGGTGAGCTATAATGATTTGCTGAATTTCACCTGGTCCACCCCGATCCTTGATAAACATGGCCATCATACGCACTGGGAAAAAACTTCCTATGACAGCCGGGAATGGGATTATATCCGGGAAGGGCTGGTGAAAATTTATGCCATTCTGAAAACGGAAGGCGATTTCAGTTATATCACTCACCTGGATGTGGCCCGTATTGACTATTGTTCTTTTGGCAATTCCAACCCGTTCCGGATCCGGATAGTCAATAAATTCAATGACAATTATGATCACTACTATATAAAAATCGCAGATGCATCCCGTATTTACGGACTGGAGCTGGAACATATTCTTTCCCCTAACAGGATTACTTTTTTCAGTTGCGACAATACCCTGGTGGAGGAACATATACCGGGTATTCCGGGCGATGTATTTCTGCAGCACCTGATGGAAACCCCCGAAACCAATAAAATCCGGCTCGCCAAGGAATTTGTCAAATTCAATGAACGTTGTTTTGTGCGGCTGCTGGGCGATATGCGGAGTTATAATTTTGTGGTCAGTATTACCCCGGATATTGAAGACTACCAATACCGCATCCGTTGTATTGACTTTGATCAGCAGTCCTATGAAGGCCGTAAAAATCTGTACCTGGCGCAATTTTTTAAGGAAAATTTCCCCTTTGTTGATCTTTGTCTCACCCATCTCAATAAAGAATCCATTGAGCAATACCAGGCTGAAGAAAGGACAATGATTACATTTCGCCTGGCCAGCTCACGTTACCGGATAAAGGACCTGCTGGATATCATGACACAGGATAAAATATCCACCCCGGAGAAATTAAACCAATTGAAAACGGAACTGGGATCCTATATGCAGACCAATGCGTATGACAAGTGCCAGTCCATGGGGCAAGTGGTAAAAGTGCACCTGAAACAAACACTCCGTAAAAACCTGCTCCTGGTACAGAAAGACCTGGGAAAAAGTAAACGAAAATCACCTTAATCTCTAACAGCCGTTAGGTTGACAAATTCCGGAAAAGCCCTATATTAGCAGGCCTTTAACGATTACCTGCCAGCTGAAAAGCATTTGCCACTTTAAAAATTTAAATCGAAAATGAAAAAGTACAGAGCCGGTGTGCTGTTCGGCGAAGAGCTGGAAGCACTCTACAATGATGCAAGGGACAATCAGTTTGCCTTACCTGCTGTAAACACCATTGGTACCAACACCATTAATGCGGTCCTTGAGACGGCAGCCAAAGTGAACTCGCCCGTAATTGTACAATTCTCAAACGGCGGTGCCCAGTTTATTGCCGGTAAGGGAATGCCCAATGACAATCTCCAGGGAAATATTTCCGGTGGTATCTCCGGTGCCCTCCATATCCACAATGTGGCCAAATATTATGGAGTACCCGTGGTATTGCATACGGACCATGCTGCCAAAAAATGGCTGCCCTGGATCAGTGGTCTGCTGGATGCCGGCGAACAATACTATAAAGAAAAAGGACAACCGTTGTTCAGTTCGCATATGCTGGACCTCAGCGAAGAACCAATTGAAGAAAATATCCATACTTCAGTTGAGTTTTTTAAAAGAATGCAGCCGCTGGGCATGAGTATCGAAATAGAGCTTGGTGTTACGGGTGGTGAAGAAGATGGCGTGGACAACAGTGATGTGGAAAATTCAAAACTTTATACCCAGCCGGAAGATGTGGCCTACTCCTATAAAGAACTGAGTAAAGTAGGAAAACTCTTTACCGTGGCTGCCGCATTCGGCAACGTACATGGTGTATATAAACCAGGTAATGTGGAACTGCGTCCCGAAATCCTCAATAACAGCCAGGTATATATTCAGAAAGAATTCGGCACAGCCGCCAAACCGGTTTACTTTGTATTCCACGGTGGTAGTGGGTCTCCCCAACACCAGATACGTGAAGCAATTGGTTATGGTGCCATCAAAATGAATCTGGATACCGACCTCCAATGGGCATTCTGGGAAGGAGTGCTGAATAACTATAAGAAGAGTGAAGCCTATCTGCAGGGTCAGTTGGGTAATCCGGAAGGAGATGACAAACCAAACAAAAAGTACTATGACCCCCGGGTCTGGTTACGCAAAGGCGAAGAGTCCTTTATCAAACGACTCGAAACCGCATTTGAAGATCTCAATTGTATCAACAGAAACGCATAAAGTAAAAGCCCGGTCTCCCCGGGCTTTTTTTACTTTCGGTAAGATAGTAGGCTTCCGCAATAAGGGTATACCCATATACGTTATATATACCCGGATATTACCGGACAGCTGCCGTGCGTCTATTCTGTAAACAATTTTCCATTTTATAGAATAATAACCTGCGGCTGGTGCTGTACATTCCTGATTTTCAATTATTTACTTTCTGGCATAGGAGTGGCAGCTATACAGTTGAAAACCGTACTTATGAAACCATACTTCTACCCTGTTCTTTTCATTTTCTTATTTTCCGGACTGGCTTTTACAGCCGGCGCCCAGAGCCTTTGCACTGGTGAAACCATCATCGCCCAGGAAACCTTCGGCACTACGGAAGGACAACCCCTTCCGGAAGGAAGAACAAATTATAAACCCATGACGGGCTCCGAAGTGGCGGAAGGAGAATATGTACTCAGTTCCACATCCAGGATGCGGGCCGACTGGCATGAATCAACTGATCATTCAGGTATTACGGATGGTCAGATGATGCTTATTAGTCCGGGTACATCCGATGGAGAATTTTATACAGATACCCTTGACAACCTCCAGCCCGGTACCTACTATTCACTTTCCATGCATGTAATGAATGTGAACCAGCCTGGTAGTTGCGGCGGAGCACCGGTATTACCTCAGATAAAGATTGAAATAGGCTATTATAGCGCCTTCAGAGTCTTTAATCATCTGACTACCCTGACCACCGACCCTATCGCCGAAACAGCCTCGCCTGAATGGATTAAAATCAGTTGTGGATTTATCATGCCGGCAGGGATCAGTTCTGTTTCTTATCGTATACTTAATAATGCTTTCGGATCCTGCGGGAATAGCCTGGCGATAGATGATATCCATTTTTCCAGTTGCAGCAGTTTATCCACATTACCTGTTTCCGGGCTGAAAATCAACACAGTGGAAACAGCCGGTAATGCGGCTACCCTTTTATTCTCCACCGAGGCTGAATTTCAGACATCCGGTATGGAAGCGCAAAAAAGCAGTGATGGCATCAGATGGCAGGCGTTTCATACCCAGGCGGCAGCCGGTAACAGCGACCGTCATAAAAGCTATATCGCCCAGGACCTGCGCCCGTATGCTGTTACCTATTACCGGATCCGGCAGACCGATCAGAAAGGCGGCGAATCATTTTCCGCTATTGTACGATATACTTCTCAATCAAATGGAATCACGCTGAGCACTTACCCCACCCCTTTTACAAGCCAGCTCCTCGTGAATTTCACCAGCGATAAAAATGAGGTATTCATGGTAAATCTGTACAGCAGTAATGGCAGCCTGTTGCAGTCCACAACTGTGCAAGCCCGCAAAGGCACCAATAATGTACAGCTGAGTACAGGTCATCTTAAACAGGGACAATACCTGGTACAACTGGTTAACCATGATGGCAGCATCCGTATGACAAAGCAAAGCATACACCTCTGAAAAATTACTTTTCTTTATAAAAACCGCGGTCGACCGCGGTTTTTTTATTCCCGTCTGTCATAACCCGCCATGCTTAAATTCCCTATCTTCATAACCGGTACATAAATGCCGGCATATGAAAAGAAAATCAGTTTACCCGGCCATATTGGCCCTGGTGTTTTTTATAGCCTGTAAGGAGGCTGAACAGGAAACAGGTCCTGTACCTGCTTCCGCAATCACTACTCCAGTGCCGGCACCAGCACCCGTTCAGGCACCGGTTCCTTCCACACAAGTAGAAGCCACAGGCAGTAAAACCGGTGTCGCCCTGAATCCGGCACATGGTCAGCCCGGCCATCGCTGCGAAATACCAGTAGGTGCTCCGCTGGACAGTAAACCTTCTGCTCCGGCCATTAATACGATACAACAACCGGCTGCAGTCAGTACTCCGGCCCCTGCCCCGGTTAATACAACCACAGCCAGCGGACTTAATCCGGCACATGGCCAGCCAGGTCACCGTTGTGATATTGCCGTAGGTGCCCCCCTTAACAGTAAACCATCAAACTAAATTATATGCCCAGACCTGATATCAGCCGGGTACCTGCCTGGTACCACAATTATATCGCACAGGTAGAGGGAGATGACCTGAATGCCATTCTGAAAAAGCAAGCCATTTCTTTTAGCGACTTTCTGCACCTCATTCCGGCAGAAAAAAGAGATTACCGGTATGGGCCAGACAAATGGACCATCAAAGAAGTACTACAGCATATTCTTGATGGGGAAAGAGTTTTTGCTTACCGGGCACTCTGTATCGCCAGGGGGGAACAACAGCCCTTACCGGGCTTTGATGAAAACAGTTATGCAGACCTGTCAAAAGCCGGTGCACGAAACTGGGCGGATCTGCAGGATGAATTCAGAGCCGTCCGCCGTTCCACTGAAATCCTTTTTGCTTCCTTTGATGAAGAACAACTGGAAGCCACAGGTACCGCCAGCGGCTGGCCGGTTTATGTCAGAGGTATCGGCTTTATCATTGCCGGACACCTGCAGCACCACCTGACGATCCTGAAAGAAAGATATCTGTAACCGGTACTGTAAATAAAAAAAGTTTCAATCGGCCGACCTTCATAACAGGAAGTGCTGCCAATTGAAACTTTTCATTTTATTTGTAAAATATCAGAATGCCTTCTTTACTGGCTCTTCTGTTTTCCCTTTAGCAAGGTTCTGCTGACCAATCATATCCGTCATCACTTTTACTGCCTGATCCAGGTAAATATCTTTTTGCAGGCTTTTCAGCCATAACTGAAAACGCTCCTGTTTATTCTTGTCATCAGCCCAGCGGTTTTGTTCAGCCGGAAGCGCACTCACGTCCATCTGTGTTTTGAGTTTCAGCAGGGATTCAAGTTGCTTCACGGTGGCTTTTACCACTTCCTGTTCTTTTTTATACTTCTCCAGGTTCAGGGAATAACTCTTTTCGCTTTGCTTTGACAGCCACTCAGTGGATTCTGAAATTAAACGGAAAGAAGGATCTGATTCCAGTCTTAACTTACTCAATTGTTTAATGGTCTCCAGGTTATAACCCGGTTTCCAGTTCGTATACGCCGCTTTTGATATTTCATCCCAGGGCAGCGCATCCTCACTGTCTTTCTCCCTTACTTTCAGGTACTCCAGGTTATCCGGTAATACGATATCTGAATTCACCCCTTTCAGCTGGGTAGATCCGCCATTGATCCGGTAGAATTTCTGCAGTGTCAGTTTAACCGTACCCAGGTCAGAATTGGACATGGAATACCCATTCTCCGGATCCAGGCCAATATTGCGCTGTACGGTTCCTTTACCATATGTGGACGTACTGCCGATTACCACCCCGCGGTTGTAATCCTGTATGGCAGCGGCAAAGATTTCAGAAGCGGATGCGCTGAATTCATTCACCATCACCGCCAGGGGACCGGTATATAAAACATTCCGGTCTTTGTCTTTCAGTACACTGGGTTTATTTTCTCTGTCTTTTACCTGAACAATCGGTCCGTCTTCAATAAAGAGTCCGGCCATCTGCACCACATCATACAGTGAACCACCGCCATTGTTCCGCAGGTCTATTACGATACCATCCACTTTTTCCTCTTTCAGCTTGATCACTTCTTTCTCTACGTCTTTATAACAACGAGCTCCGTTGGGATCTTCAAAGTTTGCATAAAACTCCGGAAGATAGATATACCCGATTTTAGATCCGCCTTCTTTAACCACGGCGCTGCGGGCAAAGGTTTCATCCTGTACAATTTTATCGCGGATCAGGGACACGATTTTAACCGATCCATCCATTTTCTTAACCGTCAGCCGCACTTCAGTTCCTTTTTTACCACGGATTACTTTTACCGCATCGGTTACCAGGAATCCAGTAAGATCTACCGGCTCCTCCTTTCCCTGCCCTACTTTCTGCACCACATCCCCCACCTGCAATTCTCCGGATTTATAGGCAGGACTGCCGGTAAGAATGCTGGTGATCTTGATATTCCCGTCATCATATTGCAGGGAAGCTCCAATACCAAAGAAACTGCCACTCATCTCTTCATCAAAGTAGCGTTTATCCACCGGCGGGAAAAACTCCGTATGCGGATCCATCGTGGTGGTGATGGTATTCACATACATGTTGAATTTGTCATCATCACTGAATTTGAAACGATACCGCTCAAATGTCCGGTCCATAATTTTCTTCACCCGATCCCTGGCTTCTTTCTCCAGTTCAATATCCGACTTTTCGACAAACCCTTCTTTGCCTTTGTTTTTTTCCCGTTGTTCCAGCAGGTCCGCATAACGCTCCAGCGTCATAAACTTCAGCTTTTTTCTCCAACGGTCTTTTTGTTCAGCCGCCGTGGATGTAAACTCCAGCTTTTCGGCATTAAGCATTACGTCTTCATCTGTATTAAACTCAAAGGGACGGGAAAGAATATCCGTATACATTGCAGCGGTCTGTTCGATCCGTGCATTGAATAATTTGCCGGCGGCCAGCGGAAACGCCACAGTGGCTCCTTTAATTTCTTCGTCCACCCCGGTTTCAAATTTCTTCAGCGCGTCGAGGTCTTCTTTCAGTAGTATATTTTTATCGGGATCCAACTCCCCGATAAATTTCTTATATACTTTTCTGGAGAACGCATCATCAATAGCCTGCGGACTATAATGTCCGTCGCTGAGCATCTGCCCTACCAGTTTCATTATTTTTTCATAATTGCCTGGAGGGAGTGACCGGTCAACAGGCTTACCCATACTTTTAAAAGCCAGAAATGATCCGGCTACCAGGATCAGCAGCACGAGGGGAAGTCTCTTCATATTCGTCAGATATTTAAATAGTTGAGGCATAAAACCAAAAATAACGCAAAAACAGGGCTTTTCTTGCCTTTCCACGCTTTTAACAAGGGTTTTTGATAAGTGGTTTGCCACATACGACGTATTCTTACTTTGTTGTTCCCTTTTCATAAATACCGGGATGATTATTTTTTATCAAAAAGTATTTTTCCTATTTTTGCAGTCCCAAAAAATGGTGGTTATAGCTCAGTTGGTTAGAGCATCAGATTGTGGTTCTGAGGGTCGCCGGTTCGAACCCGGTTAGCCACCCATTCCGACCCCGTTTCAACAGAAACGGGGTCTTATTTTATACTTTCAATATGAATTACTGGCTGATACTGATTCCACTTATTTCCGCTTTTATTGGCTGGATCACCAACTGGGTGGCTATCAAAATGTTGTTTCATCCCCGGGAGCCCAAACGTTTCCTTGGTATTACTTTCCAGGGCATTTTTCCCAAACGGCAACAGCAGTTTGCCGAAAAGCTGGGCAAACTGGTCAGCAATGAATTCCTTTCCTTCAATGATATTGAGGAAAAAATCAGTAGTCCGGAGAACCTGAAAAAAATCATGCCCCTGATCGAAAATCACGTGGATGAGTTCCTGCGTAACCGGCTGAGTACAGAAATGCCCATGATCAGCATGTTTATAGGCGATAAAACCATTGGAAAACTAAAGGGCGCATTCATGTCTGAAATTGAATCCCTGTTTCCCGCGGTGATGAAACAATATGCAGCCAATCTGAAAACAGAACTGGACCTGGAGCATATTGTAATTACCAAAGTGGCCGGTTTTTCTTCCGACAAACTGGAAGAAATACTCTACCAGATAATGGCAAAGGAGTTTCGGTTTGTAGAAATCATCGGGGCAATAATCGGTTTCCTTATCGGTCTGCTGCAAATTTTAATAACCGGACTGACTCAATAACAAAATACAGTGGTAAATACCGAACAATCTCCACCTGTAATTGTCTTATAGCCGCTTATCCCTAAAATAATGGCCGGGTGCAAGTTCGGCCCTCAATACACGTCTAATTACCAAATCAAAGAAATGAGAAGTTTTTTCCTGCTAATATCTTCATTATTAACACTTTGCTCTTTAAATGCTCAAATGCCGGGCGGCGGAGGAAACCGTCCGGGCGGTGGCAGAAGTCAATTGACGGGGTCTTTCTATGGAAAAATCCTGGAAGCCAAAACCTCCAAACCTATCGAATACGCATCGGTTCAGTTGTTACAGAACCGGTTTGACAGTGTCAGCAAAAAGAGAAAAGAAGTCGTTGTGACCGGTATGCTTACTGACAACCATGGTGATTTCAGACTGGAGAATGTGCCTGCTTTTGGTCAGTTGAAACTGCAGGTAACGATCCTCGGGTATAAACCTTATGAACAAACGGTTTCTTTCGATATCAAACCCGGTGGTGACATGAGCAATATAATGTCCGCACTGGATAAGGACCTGGGAAATATTAAAATTGATATAGAGGAAAAAACACTGGATAATGTAACCGTTACATCCACTAATCCGGGTTTGCGTCTCGGGATTGACCGCAAAGTGTTCAATGTAGATAAAAACATGGTGTCTGCGGGTGGTACAGCCGTGGATGTAATGCGTAATGTCCCTTCTATCAGTGTAGACATTGACGGCAACGTATCCATGCGGAACAATACACCTCAGCTTTTTGTAGATGGCCGTCCTACCAATCTCAGCCTTGATCAGATTCCGGCTGATGCCATTGAGTCGGTTGAAATTATAACGAATCCCTCGGCCAAGTTTGACGCGTCCGGAGGCACAGCCGGTATTCTGAATGTGATTCTGAAGAAGAATAAACGCGTGGGCTACAGCGGCAGTGTCCGCACCAATATTGATACCCGCGGTCGTGTAGGTTTTGGTGGTGATATAAACATCCGGAAAGACAAAGTCAATTTCTTTATGAATGCCAACATGAACCAGCGTAAATCCATCAGTACCGGCACTACTGACCGGACCACGCTGATTGGCACTCCGAATACGGCCATGCACCAGGTGGACGAAAGTATTTCAAAAGGTAATTTCCTGTTTTTCCGTTCGGGTTTTGATTTCTTTCTTGATAACCGGAATACCCTTTCCATAGCGGGTAACCTGGGTCAGGGGCGTTTTAAACCTACCTCGGAAAGTGATATTGAAATTGATTCACTGTATAGTCCGGTGAAATCATCTTTCAGTGATCGTTTTTCGAACAGCAACAGCCGGTTTAACCATGCAGGCGCCATGCTTAGCTTTAAACACCTGTTTCCCAAACAGGGAGAAGAGTGGACAGCTGACATAAATTATAACCGCAGTAAAAACAATAACCTGAACCTGGTCAGTACAAATTATTATACTGATCTGCTCAGTCCGGCCATCAGCAGTTTCAATCAGCAGCAGGATGGCAGTGGTACTAATCAGAATATCGTGGTACAGACCGACTATGTAAAGCCGCTGACCGAAAAATCAAAACTGGAAATGGGATTAAGAGCCCAGTTCCGTAACGTGGATAATAAAAACAATTTTTATATTGTTGGCGCTGGCGGCACCCTCACGTTTGTACCTGATCAGTCCGTCAATTATACCAGTATCGACAACGTTTACGCTGCATATACCACGTATTCCAACCAGATTAAAAACTTTGGGTATCAGCTCGGCTTACGGGTGGAAAGCTCCGACTATGAAGGTCAGTTGCCGGATAAAGGACAAAGCTTCAATATCAATTTCCCGGTAAGTTTATTCCCGAGTGTTTTCCTGAATCAGAAGCTGAAAAAAGACCAGGATCTGCAACTCAACTATTCACGGAAAATCAACCGGCCCAATTTCTTCCAGCTCTATCCCTTTACGGATTATTCCGATTCACTGAATATCAGCAGGGGTAATCCCGGTCTGAGCCCGGAGTTTACCAATTCGCTGGAACTTTCGTATCAGAAAACTTTTAAGAACAGGGATAATTTTATTGCCTCGCTGTATTATAAGAACACTACGGACCTGATCACCCGTTATCAGGATAAAGAAACCAATCTGAGTGGTAAAGAAGTGCTGATCAACACGTATATCAATGCCAGTTCCAGCTATGTAACCGGTCTTGAACTGGTCTCCAAAAACAAAATGGCGAAGTGGTGGGATATGACCAGCAACCTGAGCCTGTTTACCTCAAAAATCAAACTCAATATTGCAGGGCAACCTGAACAGGATCCCTTTGCCAGTTGGTTTTTAAAAATCAACAATACGTTTAAACTGCCGAAAAACTTTACCCTGCAGTTGTCCGGAGAATATACATCCAAAACCATTCTGCCGCCCGGCGGCAGCGGTGGCGGTGGTGGCCGTGGCGGCGGTATGTTTGGCGGTGGCGGTATGGGCATGTTCGGACAGGCCAGTGCTTCCCAGGGCTATGTAAAAGCCAATTATTATGTAGATGGCGGTCTGCGCTATGAGTTCCTGAAAAACAAACAAGCATCCCTTTCCCTGAATGTGAATGATATATTCCGGACCCGCCGGCAGAATATTTTCTCCCAATCCGCTTATTTCACCCAGGAAGTGTTCCGTCGGCGTGACCCGCAGATTTTCCGGCTGAATTTCAACTGGCGCTTCGGCAAATTCGATCCGAACCTGTTTAAACGGAAAAACAATAAGAATCAGGATAACGGGGCAGAAGGAATGAATATGGGGCAATAAGGGAATCCTCACCCGATAAGTGCGTAAGGTTTTGCATATTTGCAAAACCTTTTTTTTAACCCACCCCCTGTCTTTGAAGAAAATTTATTTTACCGTCACCAATGACCTGACTTTTGATCAGCGTATGCACCGGATCTGCGGTTCATTGTCGGCTGCCGGATATGAAGTGATACTGACAGGAAGGAAAAGAAAAAATTCCCTGCCACTGCAGGACAAACCATTCCGGCAACACCGGATCAGCTGCTGGTTTGATAAAGGAAAATTGTTTTATGCCGAATACAATATCCGGTTATTCTTTTTCCTGTTGTTTAAAAAAATGGATGCCGTTTGTGCCATTGACCTGGACAGCATCCTCCCCTGTCTCTGGATTTCCCGGCTCAAAAAAATTCCACGGGTATACGATGCACATGAATTGTTTTCTGAACTCAAAGAAGTGATCAGCCGGCCTTATGTACATCAGTTCTGGTTGGGGGTGGAACAGAAAGCCGTACCTCAATTCAAATGGGGGTATACGGTAAGTGAGAGTATTGCCGAAGAATTCCACCGGCGATATAAAGTAGAATACCGGGCCATCCGGAATGTGCCGGTTTTGCAGATGGATGTGAGCCCGGTTGCGTCAGAAAAGACAATTGTATATGTAGGTGCCGTGAACGAAGCCCGGGGATTTGAATACCTCGTGCCTGCCATGCAATGGGTGAATGCAAAACTACTGATCTGCGGGGATGGCAATTTTATGGGACAACTAAAAGACCTGATCCGTGAATTCAAGTTGGAAGAAAAGGTTGAATTAACCGGTATGCTCCCTCCTGAAAAACTCCGTGAAATGGCTAAAACCACATATATCGGAGTGGCTGTTCCTGAAAAAGAGGGACTGAATCAATACCTGGCCCTGCCCAATAAATTCTTTGACTATATTCATGCCGGTCTTCCACAGGTGACAGTAGATTACCCGGAATACCGGAAACTGAATAAAAAATGGGAAGTGGCCGTGCTGATCAACGACCTGGCACCCAAAAGAATTGCTGCGGCACTCAACAATTTGCTGGAAGATACTGTTCTATACAACAGGCTGCGGGAAAACTGCCTCAAAGCCAGGGAATCACTGAACTGGCAGGAAGAAGAAAAAAAACTAATTGCATTTTATCAAACCCTGTTTGACGCTTGACAAGGCAGTTACATATAGTTTGTCTGGATACCCCCTGGCCCGCTGATTACGGTGGTGCCATTGATATGTTTTATCGTATCAGGGCCTTGCAGGAAGCAGGAGTCAGCATTCATTTGCATTATTTCTCTTATCATCAAAAGGGCAATCCAACTGAACTGAATCAATACTGCGCCAGTATACATATTTATGAAAGACGCACCGGCTGGAAAGGATTTTCTTTCAGCCTTCCTTATATTGTCTCTTCACGAATCAATATTGAGCTGGCCAATAACCTGAACCAGGACAATCATCCCATCCTGCTCGAAGGAGTACATTGTACCGGCATACTGCCATTGATAAATAAGGAAAACCGGAAGATCGTTGTACGGCTGCATAATAATGAAAGCGCTTATTATCGTTTTCTAGCGGCCAGTACCCGTAACCTGTTCAAAAAATTATACTTCCGGTTTGAAAGTTCTTTGCTCTCAAAGTATGAAAAGAACCTGCCGAAAGAATTGCAGTATGCCTGTATCACTCAACGGGAAGAACAGTTTTTCAAAAATGAATATGGATTAAAGAACGCTTTTTTCCTGCCGGTATTTACCCCTTATCACGAGATCCTGAGTCTCGAAGGCATGGGCACATTCTGTTTATACCATGGCAACCTGGGTGTGGCAGAAAATGAAAAAGCCGCTATCTGGCTGCTCAACGAAGTGTTCTTCAAGATCAAGATACCACTGGTAATCGCAGGAAAGAATCCGTCCCGAAGACTTGATAAACTGGCCCATCTCTGTCAGCATACCTGCCTCGTGGCCAATCCATCAGACACCGAACTGAATGACCTGGTGCGACTGGCGCATATCAATGTACTGCCCTCCTTTAGTGATACCGGAATCAAGATCAAATTGCTCCATGCCCTGTTTGAAGGCCGGCATTGCATTACCAATGAAGCGATGGTGAAAGGGACTGGTCTTGAAGGGGCCTGTCATGTTGGTACCAATGCACAGGCATTCGCCTCCATCGTGCTGCAATTGCATCATCAGCCTTTTTCAGAAGAAGAAATACGGTTGAGGAAAAATATGCTGGGCCAATCCGGTGACAATGCCCACCATGCCCGGCTGCTTAGTCAATACTTATGGTAGCATTATCAAGTACCTGCCCTCTTTCGGTTCTGATCATCCGGGCCGGAAACTTCTGTACCACGATGTAATCATGGGAAGCCATTACCACGGCTGTATTATAATCATGCGCAATCTGGAAGATCAGTTTCATGATTTCATCTGAGGTTTCCGGATCCAGGTTACCGGTTGGCTCATCCGCCAATATGAGCTTTGGAGAGTTTAATAAAGCCCGGGCTATATCAATACGTTGTTGTTCACCACCACTCAGTTCAAAAGGCATTTTAAACCCTTTTGATTTCAAACCCACTTTATCGAGAACATCGGCAATCTTTTCATTCATGAGCTTTTCATCCGTCCAGCCGGTGGCGCGTAATACAAATTTCAGGTTATCATTCACATTCCGGTCGGTAAGCAACTGAAAGTCCTGAAAAACCACACCCAGGGTACGGCGGAGATAAGGTACTTTCTTCCAGTCCAGGTCGCGCAGATTAAAACCTGCCACGGTGGCTTCCCCTTCTTTCAGTGGCAATTCACCATACAGGGTCTTCAGCAGGCTGGATTTACCGGTCCCGGTTTTACCCACCAGGTAAACGAATTCTCCCTTGTTAACTGTCAGGTTTACATGCTCTAAGATCAGGTTACTCCCCTGGTAAATATTGGCGTTTTTCAGTTCTATAATTGGCTCCGACATCTGTTAATGGGTTTCCTGCAAAATAAAGCAAAGTCAGCCTGAAAAAGCACAAAAATTTACTTTAACTAATTTTTTAGTTGTTTAACTAAAAAATTAGTTTTAGCTTCACTATAACAAATCACAGTTATGAAAGCATTGACCAAAGCAGAAGAACAGATCATGCAGGTATTATGGAAGCTGGAGCAGGCCTTTCTCCGGGAGATCGTGGATGAAATGCCCGTTCCAAAGCCCCATCAGAATACGGTGGCTACCCTGCTGAAGATATTAGTGGAAAAAGAATTTGTGGCGGTTGAAGTACTGGGGCGTCAGCATCGGTATTCCCCGCTGATCAGCAAAGAAGAATATTCCGGTAAGAGTATTAAGCAGCTGGCGAAAAACTATTTCGAAGGCTCCTTCAGTAATGTAGTCTCTTACCTCGTAAAGGAAAATAATATTTCGGTGGATGAACTGGAGCAATTGCTCAACCAAATTAAAAAACAGCAAAACCAGTCCAAATGAATCCATTGCTTAACTATGTGATCCAGGTGATGATTGTCTCCGGACTCCTCTACAGCTATTACCATTGGGTATTGCGGAATAAAAAATTCCACCGGTACAACCGGTATTATTTGCTGGGAGCCGCAATGTTAAGCATCCTTATCCCCTTGCTCAATATCCCGGTTTATTTTACCGGGGAAGAAGCCGCTTCTTCCATTGTATACTCCACCCTCACCGTATTTGCAGGCGGCAATACGGAAGATGCGGTAGTGGTCTATGCCAATACTGCCGGCAAAACAAGCTGGTTCACCTGGAACCATATCCTCCAACTGATCTATATTCTGGTAGCCTCACTGGTTTTTCTACGGATCATTTTTTCTTTACTGAAGATCCGTCGTATTGTTCGTAGTCATACTGTAGAGAACATCGGCCAGATCCGCTTTTTGAATACCGAAGAACCGGGCACTCCCTATTCCTTTTTCCGCTGGCTGTTCTGGAACCGGAAGATTGAACTGAATTCGGATAAAGGCGAACAGATCTTCCGGCATGAACTCTTTCATATTGAACAAAAGCATAGTCTGGATATCCTCTTCTTTGAACTCTTAACTGTAGCCGGCTGGTTCAATCCCTTTTTTCATTTAATGAAAAGGGAAACAAAAGCCATCCATGAATTCCTGGCCGACCAGTTTGCCGTAAATGAAAACAACCGCTGGGACTATGCTGAATTGCTGCTGATGCAGGTCCTGAATACCAATCAAAAACTCGTTCACCCGTTTTTCCATAACCAGATAAAACGACGTATAGCCATGATTACTTCTCCTCAAAAAACCTCCCATCAGTACCTAAGGAAACTGATGGTGCTGCCGGTAACTATCCTCAGTATTTTCCTGTTTGCCTTCTCGTACAAAGAAATTAAAAAAGAGGCAACATTGACGCCAGTTCCGGAACAGAAAATCAGTACAGACACTACTATTAAACCAACCCGTAAAATTGCAACGTTTAACGAAGTAGTATTAATTAGTGACAGCATTATATACAAGAGTACCCCGTCAAAAGTCCCGAAAAATAAATCACCTGAATCAATGGTCATTATGAATGGCAAACTGATTTCCAAAATGGACTACAGCAACAAAACTATTCTGTGTGACAGTATTGAGTATTACGAAGCTGGTGATAAAAAAGCGATCGAACTATATGGTCCGGAGGCCAAGGATGGAGTGATGATCATTCACAATGGGAAAATAACTACTGCAACTGAAATCAAGATTAAAGAAGCGAAAAAACCAGAGGCAGATAAAATCTTTTCTAAAGTAGAAATCGAAGCTACCTTTCCGGGCGGCATGGATGCCTGGCGGAAATACCTGGAAAGAAACCTGGACGGGCAGGTGCCGGCAAAGAACAAAGCGCCCAAAGGTGTATATTCCATACTCGTTCAGTTTATAGTCTTGTCCGATGGAAATATCGGTGAAGTACAGGCGCTGACACATCAGGGGTTTGGTATGGAAGAGGAAGCTATAAAAATTATTAAGAAAGGACCCAAATGGATACCCGCTGTGCAAAATGGCAAACAGGTAAGCTCATACCGTAAACAACCGATAACATTTGTAGCGGATAATGGAGCCAGGAATGGAGTCGTTATAGCGGACGGAAAGGGTGAGATGCTCCATGAAGTGGTGATGGTGGGATATAGCGACCAACTTGCCCCGGCTAAACCTGATAAAAAGTTTTTTGAAAAAGTGGAAACAGAACCGGGTTTTCCCGGCGGGAATGATAAATGGAAAGAATACCTTCAGAAAAACTGTAAAGGAACCGTTGCAACTGACAATGGCGCACCAGAAGGAAAGTACACTGTACTGGTTCAGTTCCTGGTGGATAAAGAAGGAAATATCAGTAATATTCAGCCGCTGACAAATCATGGCTTTGGCATGGAAACGGAAGTAGTTCGATTAATCACGAACGGACCGAAATGGATACCCGCTGTTCAAAACGGGAAAAAAGTCAATGCTTACAAAAAACAACCCGTCACTTTTGTCGTAAGTGATGGAGATAATGAGCCCGATGAAAGTAAAGCGGGGGCTGTTCCTGAAATCGCTTTGAGTAAATTACAAAAGCTGACCGTAACAGAGGCACTTGGACTTCCAACCGGAACGGACGTCATCAGTTTTAATTTTACTATTGATATGGAAAATGGAGATATTATTGAAATCAGGAATACCGGCAATACATTCAATCAAGCCACCAAACAGCAGTTTGCCAATACTAAACCGGGAAGACTGATGACCTTCGATTTTATAAAAATCAGGGTAAACGGAGAAGATAAGAAATCCGCATCACGGGTATATAAAGTGGTGCCTTAATAAAGCAATTGCCCGTTGGGAGTGGTGATCACCAATTCCTTTTGCTCACTCGCTTCCACCCTGCCGATCACCTGTGCATCCACACCAAAACTTTTAGAGACGCTGATAATTGCATCGGCGTCTTTTTCATTGGTGTAGATCTCCAGTCTTGTTCCCATATTGAAGACCTGATACATTTCGCGGTCATCGGATTTACTGGCATCCTGTATGATGTTGAAGATGACGGGAGGTGTAAAGAGGTTATCCTTAACGATCCGGACATTTTCCGGAATATATTTCATACACTTGGTCTGTCCGCCTCCGCTGCAATGGATCAATCCATGGATCGCCTCAAAATGATTTTCCAGCAGGGCTTTCATCACCGGCGCAAATGTACGGGTGGGTGATAAAAGCAGCTTACCCACCTGGTGCACCCGGTCACCATCTTTCACTTCATCCGTCATGCGATGCGGACCGATATAGACCACTGACTCATCCAGCGATGTATCATAGCTTTCCGGGAATCTGGCCCCGTATGTTTTGTGCAGCACATCATGTCGGGCACTCGTAAGACCGTTACTTCCCAGACCGCTGTTGTATTCTGTTTCATAATTGGCCTGACCAAATCCGGCAAGACCCACGATCACATCTCCTGCCTTGATCTTTTCATTAGTGATCAGTTTGCTCTTGGGCCAGCGGGCGGCCATGGTACCATTCACTGCGATACTGCGTACCACATCGCCCACATCGGCGGTCTCACCGCCCATAAAGGTGATGTTCACCCCGAAACCTTTCATGGTATCAAAGAAAGCCTGGGTACCATTGATCACGGCTTCCAGTACTTCTGCAGGAATTACATTTTTATTGCGGTCAATGGTTGAGGAAAAAAGCAGCTGATCATAGATACCTACGCAGAGCAGGTCGTCCAGGTTCATCACGATCGCGTCCTGCGCGATGCCCTTCCATACCGACACATCCCCCGTTTCTTTCCAGTATAAATAAGCCAGGATACTCTTTGTACCCGCCCCATCTGCATGCATCAGGTTCACCCATTCCGGATCCCCGCAGAGCACATCGGGGTATATTTTACAAAAAGCGTTGGCATAAAGGCCCTTGTCCAGGTTCTTCG
Source organism: Chitinophagales bacterium (assembly GCA_017303855.1). Taxonomy (GTDB): domain Bacteria; phylum Bacteroidota; class Bacteroidia; order Chitinophagales; family Chitinophagaceae; genus JJ008. The sequence continues at coordinate 177,417 of JAFLBL010000001.1, forward strand.
TGGCCGCATGCACTTCTTCTTTCTGGGCCGAAACGCCTCTTTTGGAATATAACGACATCTTTGGGGGGTATTTGCTGCAAACATAATTAAAGTTGGGGGATTGGGAAATGGGAAGTGGTGCTTTACTAACGACCTGCCTTTGCCGGCAGGCTATCGACTAATGACTAAAGACTATCTTTGCACCCATGCAGGTACACTATGACATCGACCAGCTCCCCGTCTTCCGGAATGCCGTCATCACCATTGGTACATTTGATGGCGTACACAAAGGACATCGCCAGATCATTGAGAAAATGAAAGCTGAAGCGGCCGCAACCGGAGGAGAAACGGTGATCATCACGTTCGATCCCCACCCGCGGAAAGTCGTTTCCTCCGAATTCATGGGCATTCGTCTGATTACGACAATGGAAGAAAGGATCGGGCTACTGGAAGAAACCGGTATTGACCACCTGGTGGTGGTGCCCTTTACCGATGTGTTTGCCAATCAGTCCGCCGAAGAGTATATACATGATTTTTTGGTCCGGAAATTCCATCCGCATACGATTATTATCGGCTATGATCACCGCTTTGGCCGTGACCGTGCGGGTAATTTTCAGTTGCTGGAAACAAAAGCAGTCAATTATGGTTACTCACTCATGGAAATACCCAAACATGTACTGGAAAATATCTCCATCAGTTCAACCAATATCCGGAAAGCCATTATTCACAACGACACCGAAACGGTGAATAAAGTGCTGGGATATGATTTCTTTTTCTCCGGCCTTGTTGTACATGGAAATAAACTGGGTCGTAAACTGGGTTATCCAACGGCCAACCTGAAAGTGCGTGACGATGATAAAATCATACCCGGTAACGGAATCTATGCGGTCTATGCGCAACCCGAAGGCTATACGGAAAAACTGAAGGGTATGATGAGCATTGGATTCCGTCCCACTGTAGACGGGAAACAACGGGTGATCGAAGTGAATATCTTCGACTTTGATAAAGACATTTATGACCAGCAATTAAAAGTCTATGTCCGGAAGTACCTGCGTCCTGAATTAAAATTTGACGGACTGGAAGCCCTGGTAAAGCAGATTGATCAGGACAAACTGGATAGTCTGCAGGTTTTATAAAGCAGAAAAATCTCCGATACAAAAAAGGGCTGCCCCGGAAAGAGACAGCCCTTTTCATTTATAAATAATCAGTATTCAATTTTATACTCCAGTTTAGCCGGTTCATCAAAGAAATCATCCAGGCTCGCCACAATGGTTATTTTTTTACGATCTTCTGAAAGTGTAATACCCTTCCCCTCGGCTGTTTTTGCCGGACGGGGCAGATTAAAAACATACGTGGTTTTAAACTCCAGTCCCATAGCAGCGGATTGCTTCATACCACTGAGGTATTCATCAGCAGCGGCATTGGCATACTTATCTTTATTAAGCGATTTAATAAGGAGGCCGTTTGAAAACTGCAGGTCAAAATAATCTTCAATGCTGCTGGGTTTGGGTGCACCTGCTTCTTCGCCCATAGGCATAGCGGCGCCGGTTGTTTCCTTCATGGTTTCCGACATCACTTTTCCGGAGAGAGCGGATACTTTACCCAGTTCTTCGGGAGAGCGGAAAGGGAAACTGAGATTCGTCAGGAACTTTTCACTGGCCATATCGGCATTGATATGAAGGGTCCCTTTACGTACAATCGCTTTTTCCTCCTCTGTAAGATCAGGAATGCTGTCTACCGCGTCAGCCATGGAAATAGTGGAATCGATGGCTCTGTCGGCACCTTCCATGGGTTTATCCCCGCCCATTTGCTTGGCCATTCCAATCAGCGCGCTCAGGTCATTGGTTACGGTGAATGTCCCGCTGCCGTCTTCATTGATGGTGATTTCCTGGGTAATTTCAAGACAACCTGCCAGGAATAAAGTTGCAGCTGTTAAAAGAGAAAAAAGTATACGTTTCATGTTTGTGTTTTAATGCTGAATCAGATGGTATTTTTTTTATAAAAGTTGTACAAAGAAAGGGGAAAATAAAATAACGGAAAGTAATGGCAGCTATCAGGCCATCATTTTAATAATCATTTCTTTTAACAGGGAGCCATCATCCGCGGAACCGCTGCCCACCCCTACACTTTTCAGGTTATACTGGTGAAGCAGCAGCAATATTTTCTCCACACCTGAAAAACCGTATAACCGGGAAGCCTGTATATAATCCTTAACAAAAAACGGGTTGACGCCGATTTGTGTGGCCACGGTGCGCTCATCGCCATGTACGCCGAAAACCATATATACTTTACTGAAAAATCCGTACAGGGACGGAAGTACTAATTGAATGGGGTTGGCTTTCGGATTGGATTCAAAATACTGGATAATGCGGATGGCCCGGGCAAAGTCCTTTTGCGCCAGGGCCGACTGGAGTTCGAATACATTAAATTCCTTACTGACGCCGATATATTGTTCTATATCATCTTCCGTAATGGTAGTCCGTTTACCCAGGTTAACGGACATCTTGGTAATTTCATTTTCAATCCGGCTGAGGTCGTTTCCGATATGATCCACCAGCAGAGCCAGGCCTTTGGGGGAGATGGTCAGTCCTTTGGATTTAACCAGATCCTGTGTCCAGTTGGGCAGATCCCGGTCATAAAACTTTTTAGTGGTAATCAATACCCCGTTTTCCTTAACCAGTTTCGAGAACTTCTTACGGGCATCAAGCTTTTTATCTTTATAAGAAACAACCAGGATGGTGGAGGAGAGCGGGTTCTCGATATAGGGTTCGAGTTTTTCTACATCCTTCATTTGTTGTGCTTCCTTCAGCAAAACCACCTGTCGCTCCGCGAACATGGGATACCGGCGGCAGGCATTCAGGATATCGGCCCAATTGGCGTCCTTTCCATAAAAAATGGTTAAATTGAAAGAAGCTTCAGCCTCTGTCAGAATGTGGTGTTCGGCATATTCCACCGCTTTATCAATATAATATTCCTCTTCCCCTTCCAGCCAATAGATGGGCCGGAACTGTTTTTTCTTCCAGTCGGAGATGATCTTTTCCACACTCATAAGCTGCTAAATTACAAGCTTTCAGAAAGCATTCAGGGAAAAATAATCAACAAAAAATAACCGTTTTTTTATTCTGGCACGGTTTTCGGAAATTGTGTACCGAATCAATTTAACGAAAGTATGGAAAACCAGTTACCGGCAGATTTCGTCCCGGGTACCGGTTTATGAAAAATACCACTTATTTCATCAAAGCTTAAAATTCCCATTTATATGACAAACACGAATTATCCATCGGCAACGCCCCAGACTGAACCGGGCAAAAACAAGAATAGCAAGAATATCATAATCGGCCTTCTGGCTGCCGGTTTACTGGGCACCTGGGGCTACCTGCTCTGGGACAAAAATAAGTCCGGAGAAAAAATCCTTCAGCAACAAACCCAGATAGCTACACTGGATTCTGCAAAAGCCGATATCCAGATGGAATTTGACAATGCACTGGCCCGCCTGGACTCAGTAACCGGCGCCAACAATAACCTGCAGGGTCAATTATCGGATAAACAGAAAGAAATTGAAGCAAAAAAATCTGAGATCCGTAAAATTCTGAATGATAAGAATGCTTCACAGGCACAACTGGCCAAAGCGAAGGGCATGATCAACGAACTGAATGATAAGATCACCGGTCTGGAGGCAGAAGTTGCCCGTCTGACGGGTGAAAATCAGGAGCTGACAGCGGCCAACAGTACATTGAAAGACGAAAAAGCCAGCCTGGAAACCAACCTGACCACCACAAAAACGGAAAAAGAAAGCCTGGAAAAAACAGTGGATGTAGGTTCTACATTCAGTGCTTCCAATATTCAGGTGACACCTGTGGATGAGCGGAAAAGCGGCAAAGAAAAAGTATCCTCTACCGCCAAACGTGTAGACAAGCTGGTGGTTTCTTTTGATGTGGAAAACAGGATTGCCAAATCAGGACCAGCCGATATGTACCTGATCGTAACAGCCCCTGATGGAAAAGTTATTTCCGAAGCCGGCAGTGTACTTAACACCCGCCAGGATGGTGACAAGAGTTTTACAGCCCGTATACCTGTAAACTATGAGCAGGGAACCCGCAAACCCGTTTCATTCCCGATTAAACAAAACGACTTTAAAACCGGAAATTATAAAGTGGAGATCTACCACAACGGTTTCAAAATAGGCGAAGGCGTAAGAAGCCTTAAAAAAGGTGGTATATTCGGTTAAAATGCAGCTAACTCCTGCAAAAAGCCGTCCCGGTTAAACGGGGCGGTTTTTTTTTGCCGGTTCCGTACGGAATTAGCCACAAGTTTTACACAAAAGCGTCGAAAGCGCCAGCACCTAAGTAAAACTGCGTGGGTTTTTAGTATTTTTATCATCCAAGTAAACTTTTTTACCATGCTGAACAGGAACCGTTGTGTCACCGCCCTTTTAATCGCTTTTTTAATGCCGGCAATTTACGCTGACGCGCAAACGTCTGTGCCTACCCGGTATACCAACTCTTCCGTATTTACGGGTATAGAAGTAGGTGCCAAAGGGGTAAAGATGAGTGTGATAGAGATTGGCAAAAATGCCCAAAGTTCAGGGGCGTTCAACATTGTAAAAGATACTTCGGTGAATACTGATTTTATCAGCTTCTCCCCCTCCACTTTTGCTGCAACGCTCGATGGATTCACCGCTTTATTTCATAAAGCGACCCGTGACATGAAAATACCTTCCAAAAAAGTTTTTACGGTAATCAGCAGCGGCGTAAAAATGCAGGCGGAAAAAGAGAAAAAATCGCCCATGATCCAGCAGCTGATTGACTCTTTCAGGGTACGGGTGGGTGAACCAGAACGCCTGGTGGAAGTAGTGGATGTAATGCAGGAAGCCCGTCTTTCTCACCTGGGTATTGTACCCGACAAACGTCGTTTCAGCACGTTCCTGATTGATATAGGCAGTGGTAATACCAAGGGTGGCTATTTCCCCGATGGAGTGAGTACGGCCAATTTCAAGTTATTCCAGCTGAACTGGGGTACCAAGAGCACTTTTAATGAAACTGAGAAAAAGTGTGATGGCGATATGAGCCTTCCTAATTTTTCAAAAAACCTGGTACGCACATTACAGCAGGCCGAATCCGCCGATATCATTTATGCCGTCAATTCTAGCGGCGCCTTTCCGCTGAGTGATAATATTGCAGTCAGCGGTGGTATTGCCTGGGCTACCGCCACACTTCTTCATCCGGAATTAATAGACAATCCGGTGATTTCAATTACATTTGATGAGTTGGTTAAATTCACGGAGAAACTGCAAAAGAATTTTCCGGCATACAGTACAGAGTTCCTGGTGTCCAATATGACTGTACCACAGGACAGGGAAAGAGCTAAGGTGGAAATTGCGCGGGTGCACAAAGTGTTTGATCAGAAGTCACTGATGTCCGGTGCCGGTTTGCTCTGGAAAATCATGCGGCAGTTTGAATCAGCTTTTGAGACCAAACATTTTTACCTGGTTAAAAACGGACAAGTGGGATGGGTTTCGGCCTATGTAGACCAGACATTAAACGACTAAACTAAAAGGACCAATTATAAACCACCGCTGTTGCCCATGAAGGATACAAAAACCGTACTGCTGGCGATGCTATCTACAGGACTGCTGGGCACCTGGGTCTATCACCTGTATGATAAAACGCAGTACACAAATCAGCGGAAGGAAATTTACATTAAAGACTCCATGGCCGTTGCCCGGGCCGTTCAGGATTCTCTGCATAAAATTTATAATAAATCGCTCCAGTCACTTGACTGGCAATTGGATTCTGCCCGGTTTAATGCCGACTCACTGAAGGTTACATTAAACCTGAAGCTGGTGGAAATTAATCGCTTACGGGGTGAGATTAATAAAATACTTAAGAATCGTGATGCAAGTCCGGCCGATATGATACTGGCACGGACAAAAATCAGCGAGTTGCAGACATTGGTGGAGGAAATGAAAGGCCAGAAAATGAATCTTGAGGAAGAAAAGCAGCGGCTGAATGAAACGATGGGTAAACTGAACGGGGAGATCAACGGGTTGCAGGAAAACATGAAGAAGCTGGGGGATGAGAATAAAGCACTGTCGGATAAAATGACATTGGCCGCCCTTTTTGTGGCTTCTGAATTAAAGCTCTCTCCTGTTACCCTTAAGAATGACAAGGAAGTAGAGACCACGCAGGCCCGCAAAACATCAAAGCTGGTGATTTCCTTTACACTTCAGAACAATATTACAGACGATAATGGCGCGGAAGTATTTATCATTATCACACAGCCGGATGGTAAAGTGCTGACACCGGATGTATGGGAATCGGCCACCCCAATGACCACGCATAGCGGAGACCGCAAAAGTTATACCCGTAAAGTCCGTTTTGAGTACCAGAAAGGCGAATCCAAACAACTGACATTCTCCATCAACGCCGATGCCTATTCTCCAGGCGCCTACTCGCTGCAGCTCTATCATAAGGGGCATAAGATCGGACAGACCAGCAAAACGATTTACTGATAACAGCGATTCGGCCACTGGCAGCTGACATCCTGTTTCTCACACATAGATTCATTAGTAAAAGAGGCAAACATAGAAATACATCTTTCTGATGTTTCAGCCTGTAGACTATTTTTCATTTAAAATATGTACTCCATTTGCCTTCGCTTACTGACACCTCGCACCTGGCACCCGGCACCTGATATTTCACACATAGATTCAATAGTATAATAGGCAAACATAGAAATACATCTTTCTGATGTTTCAGCCTGTAGTCTATTTTTTCAAATCAAATATGCGCTCCATTTGCCTTCGTCTGCTGGCATCTCACATCTCACAACTCACATCTTTACTTCTCACACATAGACTAAATAGTAAAATAGATAAACATAGGCTTTCCTTGCTGCGAATAGAAAAAAAATCCTGATGAAAAACGTACACGGCATTTGCCTTCACTTACTCACATCTCACATCTCACATCTCACAACTCACAACTGATTATAAAAAAAGTCCCGCCGAAGCGGGACCCTATATACTTAAAACCCAATTTCAAATCTCTTATCAGAACAGGTTGTACCCGTAGCTGAAGTAGTAGAGACCACCAACGGAGGGACTACCGAAACCGGTTCTTGCATAGAAGTTACCGATATTGGTACCACCGAAGCGGAATGTACTCTTGGTTCCGGCGGGACGATAGGAAATCTGCGCATCCAGCCAGCCGAAATGAGGCAGTGTACCACTTACAAAAGTGCCTTCGTAGTAGTTGTCATCCTGCCATTTGTACACCACATTGAAACCGATATTGTGGCAAACATTCTCATTGCGCAGACCGATATTGAAGCGGTATTTCGGCGCATTGAAATATGTAACAACCGTTGGATCCACATCTTTCAGTACATCAGAATAAACGTTACCATATACCACATATTTTTTCACCAGCTGGTACTCCAGTCCAAGACCCCATCCGATTGACTTCACGAGATCGGAAGAGTTTTGTGTATAGGAAACGTTAGTGCTGCTGAACGGAGAATACAGTTCGTAATTCGGACCATTTTTAGATTGTACCACGGCAGTACCTACGAGGAAATCTTTGTACTGGCTGTAATAAACATAGCCGTCCACCATCAGTTTTTTAGCGATTACACCTTTATAACCCAGCTCAAACGATTTTACTGTTTCAGGTTTTACATCTTTGTACTGCGCTCTTACCAGGCGGCCGGAATCAGCGATTCCGCCGGAACGATAAGCCAGTACGCTGGCAGCTGTATAACCCGGCAGTGTTGAGTTCAGTTTGTAATAGGATTGAAACTCAGGCAGGCAACCCATCAGCACACCGGAACCGGTAACCAGGCTGATATACTGATTCTGATTGGTAGGGAAACGATAGGCTGTCTGATAAGAAAGACGCAGGAAGTTTTCGCGGGCCACTTTGATTACAGCAGATACACGGGGTGTGAACTTGCCGTCAAAGTTGGTTTGCTTATCATAACGTCCGGAAGCGGTAAGCGTCAGTACATCGTTCAGGAGTCTTTTCTTTAACTGGAGATAACCACCATACTCATTCAGACGGATGGTCTGTGTAGTGTCAGCGAAAATAGTACCCTGGGAATTCATTACCCACTGTTTCCAGGACGCACCGGCCATTACTTCAACCACATCTGAGAAACCGATCATATCAGACAGGTTGAACTGACCTTCTGTGGCATACAGGTCCGATTTGTCCAGGAAGAGTGCACCACCACGACGGATCGGCGTGCTCTTGATTTTGCGGGCGGCAGAATCGAAAGCAGGAGTACCGGGCAGCAGACGACCTGCATCAGCAGATGTACGTGCGGCAGTATGCAGCGCAAAATCACTGGCAGCAGGACCATTCAGCCTTCTGCCTTCAGAGAAAGTAGCTATATAAGTAGGGAACCATACAGAGCTGGGGCGGTAAGCCTCATTCAGGAAAGCACCCAACGCGGATGTATTATAAGAATCGCCGGCATTTTCCTGGGTGGTATAAGCACGGAGGAACCAGTTTTTATGACGCAGTTCAAATTTATGCTGTGCCATTTTCAGGTTTTTCAGGGAATAACGGTCTGCACCGGTATACACCGTAGTACCAGTTCCGAAATAGGTATTTACTGAAGCTTCCAGTTTTTCAGAAAGCTTGTAATGCACACCTGCGGTAAACTTCACGTTAATGGTATTATAATCCACCAGGTCCTGTTCTGCATAACCGGTACGGGAAATGCTGGCTTTATTAAAATAACCATTGCGGAGACCGATATAGAAAGGCATCATGTTCTGTACCGCAGTTTGCCCTGCAGCACCAAGACCAGCTAAGCCGGCAATAAATGTTCCGATTTGCGCATTGCTGGGGTAAGCAGGATTGCCTATTGCATTAAAATAGGCATTGGCGGCATTAACCACATCAAATGTACCACCGGAAAGACCGAGGATTGTTCTGCGGGTCTGATCCTGTACAAAGAAGGAGAAACCATTCATATCAGCACTGGTCTCATCACCATACATATTGATACCATTAAAGTTGGGATCATTCTGACGGTTACCTCCCACTACTTTACTCAGGATACCAATCTGTTGTTTGTTGCGGTAGTCCTCCGCTTCCCAATCAGATCCTTTTACCAGCTGGGCGGCAATTTTAAACGCGAATTTGTTTTTATAGGCTTTAGCCCAACGGAAAGACCAGTCATAGAAAGGAGATGTGCTGCGTTGTTTGCTGTCCGCATGCATCATTCCCTGTTTGATATTATAGCTGAGACCCTGGTATTTGAACGGATTCTTAGTGGTGATCAGTACGGTACCGTTCATACCACCTGAACCATAAAGGGCTGAAGACGCACCGGAAAGTATTTCCACATTGTCCACATCCAGATCAGAAGGGCCAATCATGCTGCCTACGGAAAAATTCAAACCGGGCGCCTGGTTGTCCATTCCGTCGATCAGCTGATTTAAACGGGTATTACCACTGCTCACGAAACCGCGGGTGGTTATTGTGCGGAAGGTAAGACTGGCGGTATGTACATCCACACCTTTCAGGTTACCAATGGCTTCATAATAGTTGGGGGCAGCCGTATTCCGTAAAACGGAGCTGCTCATTCTTTCCACCGTAACCGGAGATTCCAGTAAGCGTGTGGGCGTACGTGTAGCGGAAACCACTACTTCCTGACCCAGCGCGGTGCTCACTTTGAAATCCACAGCAACTTCTTTAGCCGCATCGGAAACGGTAACCTCCTGGTCTTCGTAACCAACTGAGCTAAAAACAAGTACGACAGGTAATTTGGAAACATCAAGACTGAATTCACCATCTGAATTGGTATAGGTTCCTTTGTTGGTACCTTTTACTGAAACAGAAACAGCCGGCACAGATTCTTTAGATGAGCTGTTCCGGACTGTCCCCTTAATAGTAACAGTCTGGGCAAAAGCAGCAAGCGAAAACAAAACAGCCATCAGCGAGGAAGCTAAATAGCGGTAGCTTTTTCTCATAATCGTGAATTTTGGTTTTGGAATTTGGCGGAAAAATAAGCATTGTAAAGTTTATCTAAAAATTTAATTTTTAAGGGGAAAGCCCATGCCTGACCCCTGTTTTAACCGCCTTAAAAAAGCCCGTTTGGATAAGTTGTTAAAATCTTCAACGGGCTCTCATTGGCGGGTGTTCCCGGGCGTCTTACTTTCGAATTATGGCAGATTTTTCGTTCCCGGAACAAACCCAATTTTATCGGGGTAAGGTCAGAGACGTTTATAGTATCGGAACCCGGTGGCTTGTCATGGTGGCTTCCGACCGTATATCCGCATTTGATGTGGTACTACCCCGCCCTATCCCATATAAAGGTCAGGTTCTCAATCAGATAGCCGAATATATGCTAAATGCAACCAGGGATATTTGTCCGAACTGGCTCCACAGTGTACCGGCTCCCAATGTGTCAATAGGCAGGCGTTGTACACCCTTTAAAATTGAAATGGTAGTGAGGGGTAACCTGACCGGGCATGCCTGGCGGACCTATGCTGCAGGTAAAAGAGAACTGTGTGGCGTACCCCTTCCCGAAGGAATGAAGGAAAATGATTATTTCCCCACGCCCATCATCACCCCCAGTACCAAGGCCTCTGAAGGGCATGATGAGGATATCAGTAAAGAAGAAATCATCGCACAGGGACTGGCCAGTGCCGAAGAATGGGCCGTACTGGAACAGTATACGCTCCGGCTTTTTGCCCGGGGAAAAGAGATTGCGGCAAAAAGAGGGCTGATCCTGGTTGATACAAAATATGAGTTTGGTAAAGACGGCGAAACCATTTGCCTCATGGATGAAATTCATACGCCCGACAGCTCCCGGTATTTCTATGCGGAAGGTTTTGAAGAAAGACAGGCTGCCGGGGAAAGGCAAAAGCAACTGAGTAAGGAATTTGTACGCGAATGGCTGATCGCGAATAATTTTATGGGCAAAGAAGGACAGACTGTCCCTGAAATGACCGACGAATGGGTGAATACCATTTCGCGCCGCTATATTGAATTGTATGAAAAAGTAATCGGGGAAAACTTCAGACCCGAAGCACTCCCGGATGCGGAAACATGGGCAAGAATCAACCAGGCACTAAATGCACTGAAATAAAAAAGGGGCTTCCGCGGAAGCCCCTTAGCTTTTTTCCTCCTTTATTTTTTCAATGACGTTGCTTTTTTAAATTCCCGTACCGCACCTGTTCCTTTACCGGATAACGGGCAATAATAATCCAGGGCATATTGCGCATCTACATAACTCAGCCAGTAGTCGGTAACCACCCCGGTAAATACAAAGCCTGAACTGCGGTTGTACATATCACGCGTTCCTTTTGAACTGAAATTGCCATATACGATACTACCTTCATACGGTTTGTATCCGTCGTAGGAGCGTACAACGGTATATCCGTAATAGGTTTCTATTACAAAGTAGTTACAGTACGGATCACTGTAAACCACTTCTCCCATTTCTTTGGATAACCAGTAATTTTCATTGTTGTCGTAGATCGTTTCCCTGACACAGCTGGTCAGAAAGAGGGCACTGAGTAAGAAGGAAACCGTAAGTGTAAAAATCCGTTTCATGGCTTTTGATTTAGAGGTTAATGAATCAGCTAACAACTGTTCTAATAGAAAGACTGTGCCAGATTTAAAACGGATTGTTTAGCGTTTGTTAAAGTGAAAACTTTGACTGAAATTCACCAGCTAAACAAACACTGATATGCTGCACCGGATGCTTGTCTTTATCATTTTGCTAACAAGTCTCTGTACTTCCGCACAGGATTACTACCTCCTGGCGGGCACGTATGACTCTCCCGGGAGTGAAGGCATTTATGTATTCCGGTTCAACAGTAAGGATGGCTCGGCAAAACCAGTCAGTCATATCAAAACCTCCAACCCCTCTTACCTGGCCATCTCCCCGGATCAGCATTTTGTATATGCCGTACATGAGAATGCCAAAGACGGGAAAGGCGGAGAAGTCGCTTCTTTTTCCTTTAACAAGCTAACCGGCCAGCTCAGTTTTATTAATCAACAGCTGACTGGTGGCGATCACCCCTGTTATGTGGAAACGGACAAAACCGGTAAATGGGTATTCGCGGGTAATTATACCAGTGGCAGTGTGTCCGTATTGCAAACGGACGGAAACGGTTTACTCACTTCAGCAGGGTCACTGATACAGCATTATGGCCAGGGGCCTGACAGCAACCGGCAACGATCCCCGCATGTGCATTGCACCTATATTTCACCGGATAATAAATATCTTTTTGTACCTGACTTAGGCATTGATAAAGTCATGATCTACCGGTTTAACGCCTCTACCGGAGCACTGACAGGCGACAGGAATGCTTATGCAGCATCCGTACCCGGTGCGGGTCCCCGGCATATTACTTTTCATCCGGATGGGAAAAAAGCTTTCCTGATCGAAGAACTGAGCGGAACCGTTGTAGCCTATACTTATAAAAAAGGGAACCTAAAAAAAATACAACGCATCAGTACCATGGTTGACGGCGATCAGCGTTTTCCGGGCAGTGCCGATATTCATGTAAGTGCGGATGGAAAATTTCTTTATGCCTCCAACAGGAGTACGGTGAACAATATTGCCATTTACTCTATAAGTAAAAAAGGAAAACTGACGCTGCTCGGACATCAATCCACGCTGGGTAATGGCCCGCGCAATTTCAATTTTGACCCTTCAGAGCAATTCCTGCTGGTGGGCAACCAAAACAGTGATGAGATCGTAATCTTTGAACGCAATGCGTCCACTGGCTTGTTAAAAGACAGCGGCAAACGGATTGCCCTGGGCAAACCAGTTTGCCTGAAGTGGATCCCGGTTAATTAATCTTTAGTGAGCCGGGGCCGCAAGCGTTGCTTTGATTTATTAAATATGTGCTGACCATTGTCAACGCCTTTCCGTAATTCTTTCCGGCGTTCATCCGGCAACAACAGGGTATCCTGGCATTCTTTACTGCAGCAACCTTCATACGTGGTTGCACATTGGGCACATTGTATAAAGAGCAGGTGACAGCCGTCATTTTTACAATTGGTATGGGTATCGGCCGGTTTGCCGCATTGATGACAATGGGCGATAATATCATCTGTTATCCGCTCACCAAGTCTTTCATCAAACACAAAATTTTTACCAATGAATTTACTGGGCAGCCCCTTTTCTTTGATCTGCTTTGCATAATTAATTATGCCGCCTTCCAGGTGAAAGACGTTTTTAAACCCCTTGTGCAGCATGAACGCGGAAGCTTTTTCACAGCGGATTCCCCCGGTGCAATACATGATGATATTGGCCTCTTTTTTCTCTTTCATCATTTCAGCCGCCATGGGTAATTGCTCGCGGAATGTATCCGACGGAATTTCTATGGCTCTTTCAAAATGGCCAACTTCAAACTCATAGTAGTTCCGCATATCAATAATCACGGTATCCGGATCTTCGGCCAGCCGGTTATACTCTTCTGCATTTACATATTTTCCTTTATTGGCCATATCAAAACCGGGGTCATCAATGCCGTCGGCTACTATCTTCGGCCGCACTTTTATATCCAGCACAAAAAAGGATTTCCCGTCATCATCCACCGCAATATTCAACCGAAGCCCATTCAGTGGTTCGATTGTATACAGATAAGCCCGCAATGCCTCCAGGTTGGAAGAAGGGACACTTATCTGCGCGTTGATTCCTTCATGAGCCACATAGATCCGTCCAAGCACGCCTGATTGCTTCAGCTCGCGGTACAGTGTGTTCCTGAAACTGGCAGGATCTTCAATCTTAAAATAACAATAAAAGGAAATCGTAGTCCTCGGTGTGAGATCGTTTAATACAGCTTCTTTCAGCTCCTTGCGGGAGACGCGGTTGTGTAAGGCCATAAAGTTTGAAATCTGAATCCCGTTTGTACGGGATAATTAATAATAATCGGACAGTTGCAGGCTGAACCAAATTTCGTTTACTGAAATATCCTGAATCAGTTACTTCAGCGGGCAAATTTACAAAAAAACAGGCGAATAACCGATTGAACGGATTACCAGCAGTTTACGGCCAGTCTTCCCGGCCCCTGCTGAGATTCAGCTTACTCAGCCCGATCCGGATACCCTGCTGAAAGGGTTTCCCATTCTGATAAGATTGTACAAAGTCTACCCGGATCTGTTTAAAGATATTATCGAAACCGGCAAATACTTCGTAGTAGTATTTATGATTATTCAGGTAAATCCCATTCGCACCCGTTACCAGGTAGAGGTTCAGCTTGCGGATCAGGGGTAGTTTATTAGTCAGGAATCCTTTCAGATTGTATTCCAGGTGAGATTCGGCATAAAACTTATCCTTATTGCTGAACAGGTATTGTGGCAATAACATAAAGCTTCGCTGGTACTCGGGCATAAACCGGGTAATGGTTCCATTGAAATGCTGATAATCGGGCAATTCCACGGAACGGTTATTCAAAAAACCACCCATACCCACCCTGTACCTGAATTGTCCTTTCAATTTCAGGTTCAGGTTATCTGTTACATATAATTTCCATTTACTGAAGTCTGCATCACTCCCCAGTATATTCTTAATTCCCCTGGTATATTGAAAGGAGAAGTTCGGATAACGGGAACCCAGGCTTACTTTACGGTCGGGATACTCTACGTACCGTGTGCCCGGCTGCCAGTTAATGCCCAGTAATACAATAAACGACTGATGGGGTACAATATTCGCTGTAACCAGTTCATTGGGATAATTTGGCGAATACATCCGTTGCTCATCTTTCCGCCAGGTATAATCCGTTCTGTTCTCCAGCGGTTTACGATCCTGGTATTGAAATCCTGTTACAATTGAAAACCCGCTCCCCAGGCCACTCCGGTAACTGCCACGTATAAACGCCGCTTCATACGTCTTCCGGATATTGCGTTCATAGATCAGCGAATTGAATGTATTGTCGCGGTCACTCACCGGCAGATCGGGATTGAATTGAAATACTTTTCTGCCACCGGAGAGACTGAAGGACTGATTATATTTTTTTCCATAATTATACCGGAAGCTGAGCATGGGATTAAAATGCCGGTTCAGGAAGCCATAACGGAACTCCGGGGTGATACTGTAAGAACGCCGGCCCATGGGAATTGTATCCAGTCTTTTAAAAAGGGTAACAGAAGGATTCAGTACCAGCCCTTCTGCCGGGTGGAAATTGACCATTTCCAGAACAGGGGCCAGACTGATCGTCTGCCGTTTTTTTGAAATGGAAAAGGTCTGTCCCAGTAAGAGCAGGTTTACCGGGGTAATTTTATTGTTCTTCCGGTCAATTGAATCTTTATACCGGGGACTTTTGCGTACCTGTTCCAGGCTGTCCTTCTTCTGGTAATCCCGGACTTCATCGGCCAACAGGGCAACGGGCCTGTTTTTTTCCCAATAAGCTTCATCCCGTTTATTGGCACTGTCGGTATATTTCACAACCGTGCTGCTGAATGTTTTTTTATCAATAACGGGTTCCGGATCAAATCCGGAATAGACGTTTACAAAACTGCCATACACATCGAATCCCAGAATTTTGGTGGCCGGGTAAATTACCTGGCTGCTGACAAACCAACGGTCTTTATCATGAGCCCGGTACAATTGCTCTACCCGCAGCGTATCCAGTATTTCCATCTGCGCACTCCTGGTCAGCAGCAGTTTTACCGAATGAATCCGCCATTCATCTTCCACTATATCGATATAACCACTGAACAGGGGTTCGAATTTGCGACGGGGTATCACTTTAATATGATTAATCTCGCGTCCATCCTCGATATAACTGCCCTCCCATTTATATTTATAATAATTCAGCGCATTCTCCGCAACGGGCGATATAAAGCCACGTGGATTGAGTCCATCACCTACACGCACATTGTTTTCATAAAAGGAAAGAAATTCCGGGGCGGCGAGTCCATAGCCCCCGGTCTGACCACTGACTTTGGAAGAAATCACTTCCAGTTTTATTTTGTTGGGTTTATCAACCGTGTAGACAGAAACCGTTTCCGAGAGATACAACATTTTCCGTTTACTGGTATCCCCGTCTTCAAAATCCACTTTCTGTCCCATTACTTTTTTGGGGAAACCACGCAGCCGCATTTGCCCCTTGGTATAGACTTCACAACGATAGCGGTCCAGTTGTGCGAGATAATATTTCCGCTTAAGAATTGACTGACGGATAATTTCATACGCCGGATCCTCCCCTTTTCCTAAAACCACTTCTCCCAATGTAAGCTCCTGTACATGCAGGCGGAAATCAACGGTAAGGTCGGATTGTTGGGCAATGGTGATGCTTTTCTCCTGGCGGGCATAGCCTACATACTGGCAGTTCAAAGTGTAGGTACCGGCCGTAAGTGTGAGAGAGTACCGTCCTTCAGCATTGGTACTGGTTCCCTTATTCATACCCTGAACAAATACGGATGCAAAAGGCAAAGGCCGGCCACTGCTGTCGGTGACAACACCCGACACTTTGCCGGCAAATAAAGACTGACAGGAAAATAAAAGCAGTAAGATAGAGACAGTTGATCGGTTCATGTTGGGGCGCAAGATAAACCAAGCCATGCTTGATCCCGCTGCATGGTCAACCCTTAGAAAAGAATTAACATCATTTCTTAGAAGAGGCCCGGAGAAAACTGCCACTCATCGCCGCAAAACCGCCAATCAGTCCGCCTGCCACCCCGGTAAGCAGGATCAGCAGCAGACTGTTCCCGTTAAGTGGTAGTATATGCGCAATTCGTTGCGAGAGTACACTATTATTTTTTGCATCAATCCAGTAAGCAAGTCCGGCCCATAGCAGCAGTATACCGAGAAAGCCCGCTAAAAAAGCCTTACCCGCTTTCTGATGCACCAGGACGGCTACCAGTAAAGAGGTAACGGCAAAACCCCACCAGGGCGAAAAAGACAATGTGCCGGCGATAAATCCGGTCAGGGCAGTTAATATGATAGCTGTAAGAAATTTCATGATTACTGATTGAAAACTTGCTGAATTAAATTTATTTACCCGTACTGAATTTCATAATCCATTTTACCTGTTTATCGCTGCGGTCACCGTCGTGCATAAACCAGAGTTTATTATACTCTCCGGCCGCCCATTGATTCACATAATTGTCATAGAAACGGCTGCCCGGGTTGCCGTTTTGTCCGCCGGGATAAACACCATAGGCTTCCGTTTGTCCGGTCATATGTACAATCATCCGCCAGCTTGGACCATGGCTATGTGTGATGGCATTGATGATATTTCCATTACCGCCAACAGGTAATCCCATCCGGGCAAATCCTTTCAGGTCTTTGATCAGGTGATATACACTGGGGTTTTTGAATTTTGTCCACTCCAGTTTACCCGCCAGTTCTTTTTTCCGGAGATCTGCACTGGCTTTATTCAGGGCAGTAGTAACCAGCTCTGCCAGTGTTTCCCGTTTGGTTGTGTTACGGTTGTCAATATAAATTAACGCGGAATCTTTTTTCAGCAGCTCCATCGTAGTCTGTTCCTCCGGCCAGGGTGTTTCCGGTACCACACGGGCCATATCATCCTGCCAGATTTCCACTTCGAGACTGTCCCACCAGCATTGATAGATTGTTTGCCCCTTTGAATCAGGAGACGCATTCAGGTCCCAGTCACGGAAGAGCTGCAGGTATTTTTTGGATTCCGGATGCAGTGCTTCTTCCCGTACATTGGCCAGTAACAGAGGCCTTATATCTTCTGCCAGTGTATTGAAATAATTTCCATGCAAGGCCATCATGTCTTTCACTGTAATGCCTGACATTGCCGCCAGTTTATTTTCGATCGTGATACCCCTGGGTGTGATATAACTGCCGGGAATAAAATACGGATATGTGGAATCAGCGGGTCGTTGATTGGCACTTTCAAGAAACCCGCGTTCAGGATTTTTTGCATGTGGATTTTCCTGTTGGGGAATAAATCCCTGCCACATATAACTGCTGTCTTCGCCCGGCATTACATACAAACCCTGGCGGTCCCAGCGGGCCGGAAATTTTCCCTGTTGCCAGATACCAATATCCCCGGTTTTTGAGGCAAAAATAAAATTCTGCCCCGGGCATTGGAAGGTTGCAATGGCAGCCGCATATTCATCATAATTCTTTGCCCGGTTCAGGTGATAAAAGGTGTACCCTTCATTACTGGGGTCATGGGCAACCCAGCGTACCGCCAGGTTGCGGTTACCCGACAATTCATTGGAGAAAGAAGCATCAAACATCACCGGTCCGAAAACGGTATAGGCTACTGTATCTTTTACATCGGCCTGCCCTTTTACTTTTATGATTTCTTCCTTCAGCGTGGTTTTCTCCCATTTGCCATTAAACCAGTATTCCTGTTTACTGTTATCCCTGAATTTAATCTCATAATAATCCTTCACATCCCGCTGGGCATTGGTTACGCCCCAGGCAATACTATCGTTGAAAC
This sequence comes from Chitinophagales bacterium, assembly GCA_017303855.1. GTDB lineage: Bacteria > Bacteroidota > Bacteroidia > Chitinophagales > Chitinophagaceae > JJ008. The sequence goes on from JAFLBL010000001.1 coordinate 195,790, forward strand.
CGATCACCACAAAAGGACTGCCCGGGAGTGATACACCATAGGTATTACTCGTTGGGGATACCAGTTGGATTTCATACCAGATAGAAGGCAATGATAGTTCCAGGTGCGGATCATTGCAAAGTATCGGAGCGCCACTGGCGGTTTTGGAGCCGGCCACCACCCAGTTATTACTGCCATTATTAATATCCGGTTTGGAGATCTCTTTAGCGTTCACCGTATCTTTCCGGCCCAGGTACAGGGAGTCTGCAGTAGCAGGCGCCACCGGCACAATACCCGGCGTTTCGAATACGGTTCCCTTTGGAACAATGGGCACTAATGAATCAGGCACCTGCGGATAAAGCCGTTTCAGTTCATCAGGCAGGAAAACGGATTTGGCATTGGTATTAGCCAGGTCATGTTCCGTTCCGGAGGAAAGCATTTTGGCCATCATTTTCAGGAGCAGGGCACTGCGGAGGTTGGACCAGGGTTCCGGCTGTATATTTAATAATTTATACTCCACCGGCATTTCCGCATCCGTCATTGTACGGATATATGCGTTCACTCCGCTGGTATAGGCATCAAATAATTCTTTAGATGTGGGATCCTTTTCAATTTCGATCACGGCTTTTTCGGCAGCATAGACCATACCCAGCCGGCGTTGTTCCTTATCAAAATTTATGGCTTTAATACCGGCAATTTCGCTGGCTCTGCCCGCTGCCGCTTTTGTCTGCAGGTCCATCTGAAATAGACGGAATTTAGCATGCAAAAAACCCTGGATAAAATAAAGATCGTGGTCGTTTCCTGCAAAAACATGGGGCACCAGCCGGTCATCAAGGAATACTTCAGCCTTCGCTTTTAAACCGGGTATCTGCAGATCGGCATCAAAATTTTCACCGGCAGGTTCGGCATTCTGCCAGAAACCATACTGCGGACTTAGAAACTTTCCAACAGGGGGCATCGGGCCCCACTGATTACTGAGTGTAAATACGAGACCCGCAGTTATAGCGGCGGAAATGGCAAAAGGTAGTAATCGCATCGGTGAGAATTAGGTGCGAAATATACAACTTTCCGGTAACAGGCAGACATTCAATCCTTTCAAAAAATACCACTTTCATGGGATACCGGAAATGGAAAATCCGCACTATCCTTGTGGTACATTAAACCATTTTACCAATGAACATTGTACAAACAACAAGGCGCAGTTTTTTGCTGGCCATCCTTACCCTGTCACTTTTCGCCTCCTGTAAAAAAGACAAGACAGACCCTGTTTACCCGATTGAAGGACTTTGGTTGGGCAAATACGGTAGCGGGACGGCCGCCCCTGCCAGCGGGTATTCCATGGTAGTGGAATCCGGAGGAAAGATTACGGTGGCAGATGGTACCAGTATCTCAACTTCATCGAAAGGTTACGGTACCTGGACCCTGACCGGAACTGTGTTTACCGCCACGTATACGTATACGGGTGGCAGCACTTTTTCCATTAAGGCCGACTGGAGCAATGCCGGAAAAATGACCAATGGTACCTGGGGCAGCGGAACCAGTACATCGGGATCCGGTACCTGGTATATGGACCGGACAAACTGATCCTGAAAGACCGGCTTTTGCCGGTCTTTGCTTTTTACCTAATTTCAGGATATAAAATAACCGTTATGCCAGTATTAATAATTGTTGGTATTATTATCCTGATTGTACTATGGGTCATCAGTCTTTATAACAGCCTGGTTCGTCTCCGCAACCGCAGGCAGAATGCGTTTGCCGATATTGATGTACAGTTGCGCCAGCGGCATGACCTGGTGCCACAATTAGTGGAAACAGTAAAGGGATATGCCAGTCATGAAAAAGAGCTTTTGATTAAAATAACAGAAGCCCGTTCGGCCGCCATGAATGCCAGTACGATTGATGGCAAAATTGTAGCGGAACAGCAACTCAGTTCTGCTCTTGCCGGATTAAAAGTGTCGGTGGAAGCTTATCCCGATCTGAAAGCCAATCAGAATTTTCTGCAATTGCAGGAAGAACTCAGCGATATTGAAAACAAGCTGGCCGCCAGCCGTCGCTTCTTCAATGCGGCTACTACCGAATACAATACTGCGGTGGAATCATTTCCAGGCAACCTGCTGGCCCGCAATTTCGGCTTCAGCAAAGAAATCATGTTTGATCTGGGTACTGATACCCGTAAGCAGATGGAAGAGCCTCCGAAAATTCAGTTTTAACGGGGGTATTATAACGTTACTATGGAATATGTCGGACTTGACAGACAGATCCGCAGGAATAATACGAATTCCCTTTTACTGCTGATTGCCTTCCCGGCCCTGCTGCTGGGGATGTGTTATGCGTTTATCTATTTCACCCAGGGACAGGCGGAGTATGGCACAGATCCCAACCTGCTCTTCCTGCAGAGTCTGCCTGTTGTTTTAGCAGCTACGGGTATCTGGTTTTTGATTGCCTGGGCCGGACATTCCTCGTTTATCCGTATGGCCACCGGCAGTAAACCGCTGGAGCGGATGGAGAATAAAAGAGTGTATAACCTGCTGGAAAATCTTTGTATCGCGCAGGGAATGCCGCAACCCCGGCTTTTTATCATTGAAGATGAATCCCTGAATGCTTTTGCCAGCGGTATTGATCAGCGCTCTTATTCCATTTCGCTATCCCGGGGCATCATCAATAAACTCAGTGACGAAGAGCTGGAAGGCGTAATTGCGCATGAATTAGCGCATATCCGAAACCGTGATGTGCGCCTGCTGATCATCTCCATCATATTCGTTGGCATATTTTCTTTTCTGGCCGAGCTGGCATTCCGCAGTCTGCGTTTTACGGGTGGCGGCCGTCGCAGTAAGGATTCGAAAGGCAGCGGGGCCATCATCCTGATCGCCATTGTGGTAACGGCTCTCGCCTATTTCATATCACTGTTACTGCGTTTCGGCATCAGCCGCCACCGCGAATACCTCGCCGATGCGGGTGCCGCCGATATGACGAAGAATCCACAGGCGCTCGCCAGTGCTCTCCGTAAAGTGGCGGTTGATCCAGCCATTGAAGCAGTCGAGAGCCGGGATGTGGCGCAACTCTTTTTCGACAACCCCAAGCCTTCTTCACATACTTCCGCCTCCTGGGACAATATGTTTGCCACGCATCCGCCAATTGAGAAGCGGATTGCTTTATTGGAACAGTTTGGGTAAAAAGGTTATCAAAGCCGGTTGAAGAGAGGGCAAGTTCTCATCCTGATTGCCATTTACCTGGCCTTATACTTTCTCAGCAAAAATTTCTGGTACTGCCATTCCATTTCCAATGCATGACGCGATCCCTTCTTATTTCAATTTAGCCAGGGCCGCCTTAATACGGGTCCAGCCTTCTTCAATTTTGGGCATACTGTTGGCAAATGAGAAACGAACGCATTTGGGTTCGCCGAAGGCATCGCCCATTACAGAAGATACATGTGCAGTGTTCAGCAAATACATAGAAAGATCGGCAGCATTGCTGATGGTGTTTTCGCCATCACTCTTCCCGTAATAATAACTTACATCGGGGAAAATATAGAAGGCACCCTCCGGTTCGGGACAAATCACTCCTGGAATATCTTTTACAATTTCAAGTACTTTAGTACGACGACGGGTGAACTCTTCCACCATTTCCATAGTCGGCCTGAGATCAGTTGTCAATGCCACTACCGCCGCTTTCTGGGTGATGGAGTTGGTGCCACTTGTAAATTGCCCCTGGATTTTTTCACAGGCTTTCGCGATATCTGCATGCGCGGCAATATAACCCAGCCGCCAACCGGTCATGGCAAATCCTTTACTGAGTCCATTAACGATAATCACACGGTCTTTGAGGTCGGCAAACTGTGCAATGCTCTCATGCTTGCCAACAAAGTTGATATACTCATAGATCTCATCAGAGATAATCAGGATCTGCGGATATTTACGGAATACATCAGCCAGGGCAGACAACTCTTCTTTACTATATACTGCTCCACTGGGATTACAGGGAGATGAAAACAGGAATACTTTTGATTGCGGGGTGATGGCGGCTTCCAGCTGAGCGGCGTTGATTTTGAAACCGGAGTCAGGACTGCTCTTGATCTCAACCACTTTACCACGCGCGATTTTCACCAGCTCACTATATGTAACCCAATACGGTGTGGGAATTATTACTTCATCATTATCATCCACCAGGGCGAGTATGGCATTGGCCAGACTTTGCTTGGCACCGGTGGAGGTTACAATATTTTCCGCTTTATACTCCAGGTTATTATCCCGTTTCAGTTTGGTACAAACCGCTTCCCGCAAATCAGGATATCCGGATACCGGTGTATAATGACTCCAGTTGTCCTGAATGGCTTTTACCGCCGCCTGTTTGATATGTTCAGGTGTATCAAAATCCGGCTCACCCAGACTGAGATCAATTACATCAATCCCCTTTGCCCTGAGTTCACGTCCCAGTTTTGCCATTTTTAAAGTCTCTGGTTCATTGAAGCGCTGCAGGAAGGATGATAGTTGCATGATAGTATTGAGGGTTTTGAGTTTAGGTTTTAGGGTTTAAAGTTTAGCCTTTTTTCCGGGAGCAAAGATAACACATAATAAAACGCGAACTTTTTGAATTGAACTGTAAATGAATAAGTTTTCATTCGTAATTCCGAACTCCTGTTCGTTATTGTAAATCGGTATGCAGATTATTTTATACTCAACGTTTCACTCACTGCCTTTCGATATAAAGATCAATTCATCACTACAACAAATACGTATTACGCAGCAGCGCGAAGGGCTACCATTTATTTCAGAAAGGATCGTACATGATACCCCGTGTTGCCATCCGAAAAACAGGTAAACACGGACGTTTTGACCCGACCCTCTTCCCGGCAACGGAAAAATCCGTTTCATTTTTCAATTCTTAAACCCGGGCTGGACAGGCTATCCCGGGAATATAGCAGCGTGCGGAGTAGCTGGATTTATCTGATATACTGGAACATATTAAATCGTAGAAAAACAAATGAACAAACGGTTTACAAAGAATATATTTCGTTATAAATTTAAAATATATTACATAATTAATTGTTTATGTGAATTTTATGTACTTATTTTTTCTTTGCAGTTTTTGAGTTCACAGGGTTTTCTCCTACTATTTTTCGGGCATTCCCGGGAAATCTATCTCTCCGTCATCTGTCCGGAATAAGCCGGATTACACTTTAGCCCCGGTATAAAAATTCAGCGAATCTCACCCATTTAAGTTTTTAAAAATCAGTGAACAAGAACCCGGTTTTCCTTTACGGGAATTGATCTGAAAAAACTATCTTTGCCCGCCCGTAACGGACCCTGTGGTCCCCGCGGGTTGTGCTTAAATTTTATGTAAACCCTTTATCCCAACTGTATCAACGATTGTGTGGGGATAAAAATGTAAATCGATCAACGTATGCAACTGAAAGGTTTGGTTCGCTTTTTCACAGTGCTGCTTATTGTGTACTCGCTGTACCAGTTGTCTTTTACCTGGTTTGTCAAAAACCATGAAAAGAAACAGTCGGCCAAAGCATGGGAGATTGTCGACAAGAATTATCCCAAGACAAAAACAGCTGATTTTACCGGTACCCAGGAAGAGTATGATGAAGTACGGGCAAAAGTATTTAAGCAAAAGTATGACAGCCTGCTGAAAGCTACCGAAAACACTACATTGACCTATGGTATCAATGGCGCCTTAAGCTATAAGAAAGCGAAAGAGGAAGAGCTGAATCTCGGTCTCGACCTGCAGGGTGGAATGAACGTTACCCTGGAAGTGGAGATGACCGGATTATTGAAATCCCTCGCTAATAATTCCACGGATCCGAATTTCCTTAAGTCACTGGTAAATGCAGACAACAGGAAAGGAAATAGTGATGCGGACTTTATTACCCTGTTCATACAGGAATACCGCAAACTGGAACCGAACCGTCCGCTGGCCAGTTTATTTTCAGGTGCCAGTGCCAATGTAATAGATATCAAATCCAGCGACAGCAAAGTGGAGAGTTATATTCGTGACCAGGCAAAGACGGCCTTTAACCTGACCTTCGATCGTCTACGTACACGTATTGACCAGTTTGGTGTGGCTCAGCCTTCCATTAACCCGATCCCCAACCGCGGTCTGATCAATGTGGAATTGCCCGGTATCAAGGATAAAGAAAGGGTGCGTAAACTTTTACAGAGTACGGCCAATCTGCAGTTCTGGGAAGTATATACACTGGCGGATCAGAACTATGGCAACGGATGGCAACGCACTATTAACGCATTCAATGCGAAATACGGCGGTGTGGCCGATACAACGGCTCCGGCAGTTGATACTACCGCTGCTAAAGTGGATACAACAACTGCACAAGACACGAACACTACCAAAAAAATCGGTGATATTACCGCAGCGGATACCGGAAAAAGCAAAACCGACACGGCTAAGAATAATCTCGCCAATGCGAATACCATTGATAAATACCTGCAATTTGCCCAGCCTTACAGAGATGAAAAGGGCAATGTTGGATATCCCTCCGCTATTGGGTATGTGCCCATCCGGGATACTGCCCTCTTCCGTTCTTACCTGAATGAGTTCAAAGGAAATTTTCCCTCCGACGTGGTATTTGCGTATGGCGTACCTGATAAGGATAAAAAAGGTAAGACAGCCGAATTCGTTCCGCTGTATTCCCTGAAAACCTATAACCGTACAGAAGCTAAACTGGAAGGTGATGCAATTTCCGATGCCCGCCAGGACTTTGACCAGTATGGTAAAGTGCAGATTGAAATGAAAATGAAACCTGCCGGTGCCAGTATCTGGAAAAAGATGACGGCTGAAAACGTAGGTAAACCCATCGCCATCGTACTGGATAACCTGGTACAGTCTGCCCCGAATGTAATCAACGAAATTCCCAACGGTGTTTCGTCCATTACCGGAAGCTATACGCAACAGGAAGCTGCCGACCTGGCCAATATCCTGAAGATCGGTAAGCTCCCCGCTCCTGCCAAGATTGTGCATGACGAGCAGGTTGGACCTACGCTGGGTGCCAAAGCCATCCAGGGTGGAAGTATGGCGTTTCTGATTTCCTTTGTGGTAATCTTCCTCCTGATGCTGGTATATTATAATACCAGTGGCTGGGTGGCCAATATCGCTTTAATCCTGAACCTGCTCTTTACTGTTGGTATACTGGCGGGATTAGGTGCCACATTAACTGCTCCCGGTATTGCCGGTCTGGTACTGACAATCGGTATGGCGGTTGACACGAACGTAATTATATATGAACGTATCAAAGAAGAACTGGAAAAAGGAAAAGGATATATTCCGGCCATTAACGAGGGCTACAAACGATCCCTGCCTCCTGTACTGGATGCACACGTTACCACCCTGCTGACCGCTTTTATCCTGTTCTATTTCGGTCTGGGTCCGGTAAAAGGATTTGCCACCACGCAGATCATCGGTATCCTCCTCTCCCTGTTCTGCGGTATCCTGGTGAGCCGTTGGGTGAGCGATATCTTTACCAATAAGAAAAAGCACCTTGAATACTTTACCGGTGTTTCCCGCCGTGTATTCAAACACGCGAAATACAAGTTCATCGAATACCGGAAAGTGGCTTACATAATTTCCTTTGTTGTACTGGCACTGGGTATCGCTTCTTTCTTCAACGGATTCCGTTATGGTGTGGAATTCGATGGTGGTCGCAGTTATATGGTCCAGTTCTCCAAAAAAGTGGACGAGGAAGCCGTTCGTATTTCTCTCGAAAAAGCGTTCGAAGGAGAAAATACCATTATCAAAACAATCGGGAATGCCTCCAAACTGGATATTACCACTTCTTACCTGATCAAGGATTCCCGCCCGACGGCTGACTCTGTGGTTTCCGCCAAACTGTATGAAGGACTGAAATCCTTCCTGCCGGAAAACCTGAGTTACGAACAGTTTGCCACGGATAAATACATTGAACAAAGCAAGAAAGTATTACCGACGATTTCAGATGATCTGAAATTAGGTGCGGTGAAAGCCACTGTTTTCGCCTTGCTGGTTATCTTCCTGTATATCTTTATCCGTTTCCGCGACTGGAGATATTCTTTGGGTACCATCATCGCCCTGCTGCACGACGTATTTGTAACGCTGATCGTTTTCTCCTTTGCCAAGAATATAGTACCCTTCCCGCTGGAAATTGACCAGCACTTTATTGCCGCGGTACTGACGGTAATCGGTTTCTCCATGAACGACACCGTGATTGTATTCGACCGTATCCGGGAAGACCGGCGTCTGTCGCCAACAACTCCGCTTGGTGAAACCATCAACCTGGCGATCAACCAAACGCTGAGCCGTACTATCATGACTTCACTGACCGTGTTCCTGACCATCCTCATCCTGTTCCTGGTGGGTGGTGAAGTAACCAAAGGTTTCGCCTTCGCGATGCTGATCGGTGTAATCACAGGTACCTACTCTTCCATCTTTGTGGCCGCCCCCATCCTGGTGGATCTGACCAAAGGGAAGAAAGCTACCGGCAAGTCTGCTGAAAAGCCGAAGCCGGTTGATACAAAAGCGTAAGTAAGATATACTACATAAAAAAGGCTGTCCCGAAAGAGACAGCCTTTTTTTATGTAGCTTCAGTTTAAGCTGAAGAAATCTGCAGCTCTACAGTTTGCATTTATCCGGCCCGGGATATCCGTTATATCAAACGGCAAATGAGGTCCCGCAACCACAGGTACTGCTGGCATTCGGGTTTTTAAACGTGAACCCGCGGTTATTCAGTCCGTCCTGCCAGTCAATCAACATCCCGTACAGATAAATTTCATGTGACTTATCCATGATACAGGATATCCCTTCAATTTCAAAATGATTGTCATTCGCCGCCGGTTGGTCAAACCCCAGCACATAGGTCATACCTGAGCATCCGCCTCCTTTCACGCCTACACGGAGTTGCTGACTATGGTCAAACCCCTCGGCACTGAGTAAGCGCCTGATTTCCGCTATTGCACCGGCAGTAAATGATACCGGGAGTTGAGTCGTTGTTTCCATTTCACAAAAATAATCAAAGTTTTTTCCGGAAAAAGACCGGCCGTTTCCGAAGAAAGGAAATAAACTGACGACAATCAGCGTTCAGGCTGCCGGACAGCCCGTTAAAGATGGGCCAATCCGCCTATTTTTGTAATAACCTTTAAATTAAATCCAATGGACCTTAGTCTTGTCAGTCTTGTTATTTCTGTTCTTGCGATTCTCCTTGCTTTTTTTGCTGTATCGCGTGGCGGCAACTCCTCCCCGGCCCCGGTGGCCGAAAGGTCCGCATTTGACAGTATACCGCTTCGTCTTCAGGCGTATGAAAGGCTGGTACTGCTGACCGAACGGATTTCCCTGCCCAACCTGATCAGCCGGCTCAATCAGCCCGGAATTGCCGCAGCAGAAATGAAAATCATTCTCTCCGAAAACATCAAACAGGAATTCGAATATAACAGTACCCAGCAACTGTATGTAAGTCCGCTAAGCTGGGACGCTGTGAGAAACCTCAAGGAACAAAATATTATGGTGATCAACCAGGTGGCAGGCAGCCTCCCGCTTACCGCTTCTTCCGGTGATTTGAATAAGAAAATACTGGAAGTGATGATGGCGCAACCCAATGGCGCATTACATGAACTGGTTACCCAGACATTGAACCACGAAGCCAAGAAACTGATGCAATAAACGATTACTCACATCAAATTCCGCTATATGGATCCCCAAAAAAAATACACTGATTCCGGTATCGAAGTGAAACAATTGTATACCGGGGATGATCTTCCTTTAACTTCAAATGAAATGCCGGGCAGCTTTCCGTTTACCCGCGGTGTGCAGCCGGATATGTACCGGGGAAAACTCTGGACCATGCGCCAGTATGCCGGATTCTCCACGGCAGAAGAAAGCAATAAACGTTATCATTATCTTTTATCACAGGGAGTCAGCGGACTGAGTGTGGCGTTTGACCTGCCCACTCAGATCGGGTATGACAGTGATCATGAACTGGCCGAAGGCGAAGTGGGCAAAGTGGGCGTGGCGATTGATTCCATTGAAGATATGCAAACCCTTTTTAAAGGCATAAAACTGGAGGACGTCAGTACCTCCATGACGATCAATGCTACCGGCTTTATACTATTATCACTGTATGTGGCATTGGCCAAACAACAGGGTGCCGATCTGAAAAAAATTTCCGGTACGATTCAGAACGACATATTGAAAGAATACGCGGCCAGGGGCACCTATATCTATCCGCCCAAACCTTCCATGCGCATCATTACTGATATATTTGAGTGGTGCAGCCAGGAAGTGCCCAAATGGAATACCATTTCCATTTCCGGCTATCATATCCGGGAAGCCGGCAGTACAGCGGTACAGGAAATCGCTTTTACCCTGAGCAATGGCAAGGCCTATGTACAGGCCGCCCAGAAAAAAGGGCTGGATATAAATGTATTTGGCAAGCGGTTGTCCTTCTTCTTTAATGCACATAACAACCTCTTTGAAGAAGTAGCCAAATTCAGGGCTGCCCGCCGCATGTGGGCCACAATTATGAAAGACCTGGGTGCCACAGATCCTAAAGCCATGATGCTGCGTTTTCATACGCAGACCGGTGGCAGCACCCTAACCGCTCAACAACCGCTGAATAATATTTCAAGGGTTACCATACAAACACTGGCCGCTGTATTGGGAGGAACACAGTCCCTGCATACAAACGGATACGATGAAGCATTAAGTCTGCCTACGGAAGCTGCTGCCCGCATTGCGTTGCGGACCCAGCAGATTGTAGCGTTTGAAAGCGGCGCTACCGATACAGTAGACCCGCTGGCGGGTTCTTATTATGTGGAAACACTGACCCGGCAGGTGGAAGAAGAAGCCTGGAAATTAATCCATAAGATCGACGCAATGGGCGGCAGTGTATCTGCTATTGAAGAAGGATTTATACAGGATGAAATAGCCCGCAGCGCCTACGATTACCAACGCAATATTGAAACCGGCGAAAAGATAATTGTAGGAGTAAATAAATTCCAGGTGGAAGAAAACAATTCCACCCCAATCCTGAAAGTGGACGACAGTATCCGAACAGTACAGGCGGAAAAACTGAAAATCCTGCGCTCCAACCGCGATCATGCCAAATGTGATCAACTGCTTCAGCTCCTAAGCGATAAAGCCAGCAGCGGGGAAAACATCATGCCCGTAGTAGTGGAAGCGGTGGAGGCAAAGTGTACGCTGGGCGAGATTGCAGATACACTGCGCGAATTATATGGAGAGTATAGATAATTGCTGACAGGTTGATAAGTTGACAGGTTGATAAGTTGAAAGGTTGACAAAGATGGCATTTCCCGGACAACCTTTCAACTTATCAACTTCTCTCAACTTTCCACCCAAAAAAAAGGACCGTCTCCCGCAGAAAACAGTCCTTATAAAGAAGTAGTGATCCGTTACATCCACTTACTCAGGTATTCATTGAATTCGTGCCGGAGTACATTCATTACGCGTTCAAAATCTTCATATTTTTCATGCAGGGATGCATGCTCTGTCATCATACCGGTTTCCATACGACCGCCATGCTTCTGCGCATCCACACCCAGTTTTTCCACATACAGATTCACTTCATGTTTCAGTTCAGCGATATTGTTTCGTTGTACAATAAACTGGTTCTGAAAATGCTCCACACCCTGACGGGCTTCAAACGTGGTATTCCGGGCAGCTACTTCAGACAAGCGGCTTTCCATGATATCCAGTTCGTCTTTATAGAAACCGAATCCTTTTTGCCAGATAGTATGGTCAGTGCCGATCCGGGTAATCGTCGTATAACTCATAACGGATTTGTTTTAACCAAAACTATCTTTATAATCCTCCAATCCAACTGACCCCTGTCAGCGATTCGCATGATAGATTTCAGCGACGATTCCGGGGGATATCAGGCAATAGCTTTGAATTCAATACGTTCGGCAAATCAACTTCATTGCATAAAAAAAAGGCAGTGGCCTGCCTTTAGAATTAATTAACAGTTGAAACGGAAGTGAATATCAGCCTTTCTTTACTTCTTTTGCCCAGGCATCTTTCAACCCTACCGTACGGTTAAAAACCAGCTTTCCGGATTGTGTATCCCTGTCCAGTACAAAGTAACCTTTCCGGATAAACTGAAATCTTTCCTCCAATGTTGCCGTAGCCAGTGCGGGTTCGGCATATACTTCCGGCAATACCTGCAAGGAATCCGGATTCAGGTATTCTTTAAAATCACCTGCTTCATCGGTAGGATCTTCCACACGGAAAAGACGGTCATATAACCTGATTTCCGACCGGATGGCATGTTTCACACTTACCCAGTGCAGGGTACCTTTCACACTGATACCACTGGTATCAGCCCCGCTGCGGCTTTCCGGAATATAGGTACACCGGACTTCCGTAACCTGTCCCTCCTGATCTTTAATTACTTCCTCACACTTGATAATATAAGCACTCTTCAACCTTACCATTTGACCAGGCGCCAGGCGGAAATATTTTTTGGGCGGATTTTCCATAAAGTCATCCCGTTCTATATAAATTTCACGGCTGAAAGGGATGTCCCTGACACCGCCGTTTTCATCTTCGGGATTGTTTTCACTCAGCAGCATTTCTTCCTCCTGAGTGTAATTGGTAATCACGAGCTTCAACGGATCAAATACGACCATCCGGCGCAGCGCAATCTTATTCAGGTGTTCCCGCACACAGAATTCAAGCAATCCCACATCCACCATATTTTCCCGTTTGGCTACCCCGATCCGGTCACAAAATTCCCTTATACTATGCGGCGTGTAACCTCTTCTGCGCAAGCCGCTGACCGTAGGCATCCGCGGATCATCCCATCCGGTAACATGTTTTTCCGTAACCAGCTGAAGTAATTTTCGCTTACTGGTTACCGTGTAATTGATATTCCGGCGGGCAAATTCATACTGGTGAGAAGGATAGATCTCCAGTTTTTCAATCAACCAGTCATACAACTCCCGGTGAGGAATGAATTCCATAGTACAGATGGAATGAGTGATTTCTTCAATGGAATCACTCTGGCCATGGGCAAAATCATACATGGGATAGATACACCACTTATCCCCGGTACGGTGATGATGGGCATGTTTGATCCGGTACAGAATCGGGTCGCGCATCAGCATATTGATATGCGCCATATCTATTTTCGCTCTCAATGTCCGGCTGCCATCCGGAAATTCCCCGTTCTTCATCCGGATAAAAAGGGCCCTGTTCTCTTCCACGGACCGGTCCCTGTACGGACTGTTTTTTCCCGGCTCGGTAGGTGTTCCTTTCATCGCGGCCATTTCATCCGCGGTGATATCGTCCACATAAGCCAGGTTTTTGTCAATCAGTTTCAGAGCAAATGCATAGAGATTGTCAAAATAATCACTGGCATACCGTTCATTTTCCCAGGTAAAACCAAGCCATTTCACATCTTCCTTAATGCTCTCCACATACTCCGTTTCTTCCGTCACGGGATTGGTATCATCAAACCGCAGGTTAGTATAACCGGGATATTTCTGCGTAAGACCAAAATTGAGGCAGATGCTGGATGCATGACCGATATGCAGATACCCGTTGGGCTCAGGCGGAAAGCGGGTAATGATACGGGTATACCGTCCGCTTTTCAGATCCTCTTCAATAATTTCCTCCAGGAAATTCAGACTACGTTCTTCAGACATAACTCTTTTAAAATAAGGGTTAAAGATACGAAATCCCGCGCCATCCCGCCCCGGAAGCCGGCGAATTAAAGTTAAATAACGCTGATTAATCTGCCCGATTAACCGGACTTATATAAAAATCAGCAACCGCTTTGAGAGTGATCAGTAAAACTGTGGCTAAAATGAATGAACTTGCTGACAGTAAACCTCCAAAATGAAAAAGATCCTGGTTCCTACTGATTTTTCACCAAATGCGGATAAAGCGACAGATTATGCTGTTCAGATAGCAAAACTGAACGAAGCCGCCGTTTACCTGATTCACGCCTGCGACCACCTGGATCCACTGTATCTGGATGGAGCTCTTACCCATATGGAGTACAACCAGCGGATCATGGATGAGGCGTTTGAAAAACTGGAATTGAGGCGGAGAAGCATCGAAGAAACAGAACAGGTACTGGTCAACACACAACTTTATAATGGCACTGTACAGGATACCATCCTGGTTGCGGCTGAAGAACACCAAGCCGACCTGATCATTATGGGTACTCTGGGCATTACCGGCTTAAAGGACAAATTATTCGGCTCCAAAACCGCCGCCCTGATCAGCCAAAGCCCGGTACCCCTGCTGGCCATTCCACTTGAATACGACTGGAGTAAACCAGCCAGTTTTCTGATGGCTATAAAAGACGTAAACGAAGCGCTGCCTTTACTGGACCCCGCTTTTGAACTGGCTGCCTTATTCAAAGCCGGCGTACACCTGGCGTTGTTTACCGATAAAAACGATACCGGCGCACTGGATTATATTTCTGATGAACGGGTGATTCTGCATGCGGCTGAAAAATTAAAAGAACAGCATAAAGACATTGTCATTGGCACCGAACACCTGCTGGGCCGGGATTTCGAGGAAAGCATCATGGAATATATCGAATCGAAGCATATCGACATGCTGGTTATGATTACACATAAAAGAACCATATTGGGCCAGCTATTTCACCACAGTATGACGAGGAAAATAAGTTACCATACCAAAATACCGGTACTGGCAATCCCCGCCCGCTGATGGCTCATTTGTAAACTGACTGCATATGAAAACGATTGTAGTCCCCTTTGATTTTTCAACCAATGCCACACATGCGCTGGCTTATGCGTTGCAATTGTCAGCCGTTACCTATTCGCCCGTACTGGTATTCCATGTACTTCACGAATCACCCTACCGGCTGGCATCGGCTACCACCCCCGCGGAAATGGATGAACTGATCCGTTTTGATGAACAGGAAAAAATACGGGAACTGGATAAGGCAATCGGGGAATTGCTACCGACACTGCCGGTTAAGATTAACCGGGAACTGATCAGCAGTAAGGTGCAATATCATGCGCTGATCGTTGAGAAAACCATTGAAGTGGCGCAGGCGGCGGAAGCCGGGCTGATTGTAATGGGAACGCATGGCGCTTCGGGCATCCGTAAATGGTTATTCGGCTCCAATACGGCCAATATGGTGGCCCGTTGCCCCATACCTGTGCTGGCAATACCTGAGCAATATGCCTACAAACCGATTTCCAGATTATTGTATGCTTCGGATCTGGAAAACTTGGAAACAGAACTGAACACACTGATCCCTTTTGCCATCCGGCTGCATGCCGTTATCGATGTACTGCACCTGGATTATGGCGAACATGAAAAAAAGATAAGTACGGATACGGCAGAACGGGTATTGCGCAATCTGCCCTACCAGTTTATCATGTTACACACGGTTACAGCCGACCTTAATAAATCGTTGATGAAACAACTGAATCAATCTGTTCAGTCAATGCAACCGGAGTGGCTGGTAATGTTTACCAGGGGCCGCAATTTCTGGGACCGGATTTTCTCCGGCAGCCGTACAGAAGACATGGTACAGGCACTTCCCGTTCCTATCCTGAGTATGAAAAAACCCGGGGCATCAACGACATAGCCGGTTGATGATTTCACGTAAATCCGGATAGGCTGCGGAGAGTTTTTCTTTGCCGGCCAGTTCAAAGTCTGCAAAATCAAATCCGGGGGATACCGTACAACCAACAAACGAATACGTGGTTCCTTTGGCTGGTTCACTTGCAAACCAACAACCCGCCGGAACTACATACTGGTATACAGACTCTTTCCCAGGCCCCAGTGTAATTGTTTGTAAGCAGCCACCAGGATCAAGTACATGAATTAACAGAGATTGCCCTTCATAAAAATGCCAGCATTCATCACTCTTGATCCGGTGAAAAGCTGAAAAATTTCCCGCTTCCAGCAGAAAGTAAATAGCCGTTGAAGAGGGTCTGGGTCCCGGGAATCCGGGTACCTCAAGCAGCGTCTGGGAACAATAAGTCCGCACATAATAGCCACCCTCCGGATGTGCTTCCAATCCATACTGATCAATCAATGCGCGAACCCTGTCCATATCAGAATCCTTTTTTCACCGGTTGCTGATCACCACCGGCTCCCACCACAGAACTGCCATATACTTTGATGGTGGATTTGATAAAATCCTTTTCACCGGCTTTATAGATGTTCTCCACATACTGTTGCGGATTGCGGTCTATAAAAGGAAACCAGGTACTTTGAATCTGGATCATAATCCGGTGGCCTTTTTTAAATGTATGCAGTACGTCCTGCAACGGCACATTCACTTCAGTGATCTCACCGGGTACAAAGGGTTCAGGCTTTTCAAAACTGTTGCGGAAACGGCCACGGAAAACTTCACTGCGCACCAGTTGCTGATAACCACCCATGACAATGTTTTTTGGATTATGGTCATAATTAGGATGGTTGTCCGGATACACATCAATCAGTTTTACGACAAAATCCGCATCGGTAGTGGAAATGGCAACTTTCAGTTTCGCCAGTATTTCTCCGGCCAGGGTCACTTCATCTCCCAACACTTCAGTCTGAAAAGTCAGTACATCCGGTCTGCGCGAAGCGTCCCGTTGATCGTCGCTCATATAGTTACGGGGTGTAAAGGTCAACCCTTCTGTCTGCGAGGTATACGGCACCGGTTTCGCCGGATCACTGATATATTCAAATTGCAATTGTTCACTGGTGGGTTCATTGATGGAAAGCTTACCATTCTCCCCGAAATATAATTTTACCGGTGGAATGTCCCTGGGCGGCCACACATCAAATTGCTCCCACTTTTTATTTCCGGTATTGAACATATAGGCTTCCGGAAGATTCATGGTATCCTGGTCCTTCAGGTAATAACCAAAGAATTTGCGCTCAATATTCCGCTGGAAAAAAGTGGAAATGCTATCCCCGAAATAAATATGATTATGTGTGGTTTTACCGCTTTCCCCGGCCCATCCGCCATGCGCCCAGGGGCCCATCACGATCGTATTCTTTGCCCC
The DNA here is from genome assembly GCA_017303855.1 of Chitinophagales bacterium. Classification (GTDB taxonomy): domain Bacteria; phylum Bacteroidota; class Bacteroidia; order Chitinophagales; family Chitinophagaceae; genus JJ008. Next base: position 212,760 of record JAFLBL010000001.1, read on the forward strand.
GGGAGTTGTTTTCTCAATCGTTTTATAAATATTGAGCGGCCCGTATAAATCTTCCGCATCAAACCAGCCGCCTACCGTCAGTACCGCCGGCTTGATATTTTTCAGGTGAGGCAGAATATTCCTTTTTTGCCAGAATGTATCATAATTGGGGTGTTCCACTATCTGGTTCCAGAAAAAATTATCATGATGATATTTCTCCGTAATGTTTTTCAGCGGCCCCTGCTTCAGGTGAAAATCATATCCGTCTTTTACCGGTTTGCTGTACATCCGCATTAATTCGGCATTAAACCAGTCCTGCCGGGTAGTATCTTTTTTCTGGTACCCGAATACGGCAAAAGCCGCGGTATAGCTCTGCAGGTAAGCACCCATATGGTGAAAGTCATCAAAGAAAAAATCGGAGATCGGGGCCTGTGGTGAAACCGCTTTCAACGCGGGATGCGCGTCCGGCAACGATGCGGCGGAGTAAAACCCGGGATAGGAAATTCCATAAATCCCCACCCTTCCGTTATTACCTTTCAGGTTTTTTATCATCCAGTCAATACTGTCCCAGGTATCGGAGCTTTCATCCACATCTGTTTTATTCTTCGGGTTGTTGCCCGGGATATTAGGGGTCATGTTATTAAACAACCCATCGCTCATATAACGGCCACGCACATCCTGAAAAACCAGGATATACCCGTCGTGTACCAGGTATTTTGACGGATGTCCATGGGTGTTGAACCCGCCATAGTTGGACGCATTGTAGCAGGTCCTGTTCATCAGTATCGGGTAGGTTTTAGACTTATCCTTTGGCATATATACCAGGGTAAACAGTTTCGCCCCGTCACGCATGGGTATGCGGTACTCAAACTTGTCAAAATTATCTTTCATGTACTGTGTCTCCGGATCCGTGGTTTGTGCCTGTGCCTGATAACCCACCTGGAGAAATAGCAGAATACAGATAAAACGCCGCATAGTATATTTTTGAGGGAAGTTAAAACATCCTGAGAGAATCCGGCAGGGATATTTACACAAACGGTGAATTACCACCGGTAATGAATGCTCGTTGCCGCAACGATCCGGTTAGCCTTCATCCAATGGAAAATATCAGCAGGGGTAAAATCTTTATCAGGGTTTGGTTACCTGATCATATTCAGTCGTGTCCACAATAGTGCTGTAGTTGACAAACAATTCTTCTCCTTCCCGGATTTCACGTAACGACTCAAAGTATTCTCCGTCATTTACCGATATCACATTGGGAATGGCCGCATGGTTCAGGTAATTTACCATGTCCATCACTTTAAAGCCATAATCCGGGAGGTAATAATCCTGTTCATCGTACAGGCAATAGGTCTCCACGAGGTTGCGGGAATGGGCCGGCAATTTTTCAATATCGGCAACCGGAACCTTTATCCAGTTACCCACATTCCGGGAAAAAATGGTTTTGCAACCTTTGGGAATAGTACAAAGGGCAAAGACCCCAATACCATGAACCGGGGATGGTTTTAACGTGATATATGTTTCCGCGGAGAGTTCCTGGAGTAATTCCTCTTTGGTCATACAGGAATTTTAACTGCCACGCTGGGAACCGGTATTCTGCTGCTTGCTGACGAACCCGGATTTGGGTTTTTGTATAAACTTGGAACCGGCAGTGCCCGCCCCTTTCTTTTTATCCTCTTTCTTCTTTCCTTTCTTATTTCCCTGATTAAGCAATGACATAGGAATATTTTTTATAAAGATAACAGTTTCATTTTTTCCTGCAAGAGACTACTGAAAAAACATACCCGTCACTCACCCGATCCGATCCATAATTCAGCCTTCACACGGTAATGCGTGGCACTTCGTTCCACCTGGTTGATGATCAGGCCGGCTACCCGGAGTTGCCATTGCTTTTTCTCCGGATCAAAATAGGTAATCACCTGCCCCCTGGATACGGATATAAAAGAAGATTGCTCCCCCGAACGGAAAGAATAAGCCGCTTCCACTTCGGTTTTTCCACGGGAACCAGGTACTATTTTGTAGGTCGTATTCCGCAGGTTTTTATCATGAAAATAAAGTGTAAAAAACTGATCCTTCTGCTCCACCCGGATCGTCAGTTTTCCTTTTACCCGGTATACTTTCAATTGTGAGGGGCGTGCGGCAATGAAAAAATTATTGGCACTCACTGTATCGGTAATATAAACCGGGCATTGCAACAACAGGCTGTCGTGTTCGGATTGCCCCCTTATTATCGTGGCATATAAAAATAAAATCAGGGAAAGAGAAAGACGCATGGTTGGTTTTTGTACTGAAAAAATACAACATTTCCGGCTTGTTCAACCGTTTTATGTCCGGCTGCCGAATAACAGGCTGCCGATCCGGACCAGGTTACTACCGGCTGCCATTGCCAGTTTATAATCCCCGCTCATACCCATGGAAAGGGTATCGAAACTACAGTTCGATGTTTTAATGGCTTCATACTGCTTGTAATAAGCATGCAGTTGCCTGAATTCAGCTTCTACCAATGCAGTATTCTCTGAAAAAGAAGCCATCCCCATCAGCCCACGTACCATGACATGGGCGTAAGTGTCATTTTCCGTCAATCGTTGCATCAGTTGATCCAGTTCCGCTTTATCCAGCCCGAATTTTGTTTCCTCCCGGGCAATATGCACCTGGAGCAAACAGCCGGTTACCCGGTTCAGTCTGGCTCCTTGCTTATGGATTTCTGCCAGTAGTTTTTCACTGTCCACCCCATGGATCAGGTGTACAAAAGGTACTATATACTTAACTTTATTGGTTTGCAGATGCCCGATAAAATGCCAGCGGATATCCGCCGGTAACTGCGCTGCTTTATCCACCAGTTCCTGTACATAGTTTTCCCCGAAATCACGCTGTCCCAGCGCATAAAGTTCAAGAATATCGGCCACCGGTTTGGTCTTAGATACCGCCACCAGGGTTATACCCTTTTTTGTCAGTTCCAGCTGCAGTGAAACATATGCCGCTTTATCAATTGCCATTGCACAAAGGTACCGGAATAAAAAAAACCGCCGGCAGCGCGGCGGTTTAAATAAATAACACCCTTTTATTTCAGGATACTCCGGCTGATGACGATCCGTTGCACTTCACTGGTACCTTCATAGATCTGGGTGATCTTGGCGTCACGCATCAGGCGTTCTACATGGTATTCTTTTACAAACCCGTAACCGCCATGTACCTGTACGGCTTCGGTGGCCGTCCACATTGCCGTTTCAGAGGCAAAGACTTTGGCCATGGATGAAGAAAGCGTATAGTCTTGTCCGTTGTCTTTTTCCCAGGCGGCTTTAAGGCACAATAACCGGGCCGCTTCAATTTTGGTGGCCATATCGGCCAGTTTGAACGCAATAGCCTGGTGATTCATGATCTCCGTTCCAAATGCCTTTCTGGTTTTGGCATATTCCCTGGCCAGTTCATAGGCACCACTGGCAATACCCAATGCCTGTGAAGCGATACCGATCCGTCCACCGGCCAGTGTTTTCATGGCGAACTTAAAGCCGAATCCGTCTTCCCCCACCCTGTTTTCCTTGGGCACTTTTACATCCGTAAACATAACGGTATGGGTATCGGAACCCCGGATGCCCAGTTTATTTTCCTTTGCCGCGACAACCACGCCGGGCCAGTTTTTTTCCACAATCAGGCAATTGATTCCTTTTGATCCCTTGGCCGGATCAGTCTGGGCGATTACCAGGTAAACGGAGGCTGTCCCCCCGTTGGTAATCCAGTTTTTGGTACCATTCAACAGGTAATAATCCCCTTTATCTTCGGCGGTGGTGCGTTGTGAAGTGGCATCACTGCCGGCTTCCGGTTCGCTGAGCATAAAGGCACCGATAAACAACTCGCCGTCTTTTTTTCCCTGGGCCAGCGGGGTCAGGTATTTTTGTTTCTGTGCTTCTGTACCAAAATCCTGCAGCCCATAACAAACCAGGCTGTTGTTTACACTCATACACACACTCACACTGGCATCTATTTTACTGATTTCCTCCATGGCCAGCACATAACTGATTGTATCCAGACCGGAGCCCCCATACTCAGGCTTTACCATCATACCCATAAAACCAAGATCGGCCAGTTTTGAAATCTGTTCACGGGGGAAAATCTGTTTTTCGTCTCTCTCAATTACACAAGGCAAACATTCCTGGCGGGCAAAATCCCGGGCGGCCTGACGAATCATTTCCTGCTCTTCGGTGAGTTGGAATAACATATGGGGTATTTTTTTAAATCCTAACAACTGTTAGGTTACAAAGATAAGCGCCTGTTCCGGATGACAAAGAACCGGGCCCGAAATTTGTTTGTCAGATATCCACGGACTTTAAACAGAGTCAATGGGTTGGACAAAATTGGACTACCTTTGCCCCGCAAACAAATACCATGAAAAAAATCCATATTATTCTGCTGGTGCTGATTGCCGGATCAATCGGCATATTACTGTCTTTTATGGACAGCACCAGTACGTACGACACGATTGAAACGGCCATGTCCAAGCCCGGCAAATTTGTACACCTGATGGCCAAACTGGACAAATCGCAGCCCATTGAATATGATGCGCAGAAAGACGCCAATTACCTGAGTTTTACAGCCACAGACAGTACCGGAAAATCTGTAAAAGTGGTATACCATAACGCCAAACCGGATAACCTTGAATTAAGTGACAAACTCGTTCTTAAAGGCAAATACCAGAACGGCATCTTTGATTGTAAAGATATACAGACCAAATGTCCGTCCAAGTACAAAGAAGAACAGGCACAAGGCAAGACCCACCCGGGTAACACACCCGCCGCAACGGGTACCACACCGGCGAATACAGGAAGCGAACAGGCAAAATAACCAGGTATCCCGGCACAGCGACATCACTACAAATAATCAGGCATGGACTATATCGGCGAAAATTTATTACCCGGCCAGTTAGGGCATTTCTTTATCATTCTTTCTCTTGTTTCCTCACTGCTGGCTTCAGTAGCGTATTTTCTATCGGCCCAGGCAAAGGAACTTACGGAGAGTAACAGCTGGAAAAAACTGGCAAGGATCGCGTTTCTCACAGAAGTTTTTTCAGTATTTGCCATCTTCGGGATTCTTTTTTATATCATCCACAATCACCTGTTTGAATATCATTATGCCTGGAAGCACAGCAGCCGCTCCCTGGAATTCAAGTACCTGCTTGCCTGCTTCTGGGAAGGTCAGGAAGGCAGTTTTCTATTATGGACGATCTGCCACAGTATACTTGGCATATTCCTGATCCGCCAAAAAGGAGAATGGGAAGCTCCGGTTATGAGTGTACTCAGTATTATGCAATTTGCATTGGCCACTATGGTACTGGGCATTTATATTTTCGGGAAAAAAATCGGTACCAATCCGTTTATACTTTTACGCGACAGTGGGGTATTCGATAATGCGCCCGGCATGCACGTAAATTTTGACATAAGCCAACCTGTACGCCCTGATTATTTACAGTCAATTACAGACGGCAACGACCTTAATCCGCTGCTTCAGAATTACTGGATGGTAATTCATCCCCCTGTATTGTTTATGGGATTTGCCTCAGCCACCATACCTTTTGCCTTTGCCATTGCCGGCTTATGGAAAAAGAAAATCGGTGAATGGACAAAACCAGCATTGCCCTGGGCCCTGTTTTCATCAGCTGTGTTGGGCGTTGGTATCATGATGGGTGGGCAATGGGCGTATGAATCGCTGACTTTTGGTGGCTACTGGGCCTGGGATCCCGTAGAGAACGCTTCGCTGGTACCCTGGATGATCGGGATTGCCGGTGTACATACCTTGCTTATTTACAAAAGTACCGGGCATTCGCTGGGTTCTACTTATATCTTTTTTATTCTGGCTTTTGCTTTTGTCCTGTATTCCACTTTCCTGACCCGCAGCGGTATTCTGGGAGAAACCTCTGTACACGCTTTTACGGATCTGGGAATGAATGTGCAGCTGTATTTTTTCCTGCTCTTATTTACCTGGCCGGTGGCGATATTGGTGGCAAAAGATAAAAAGAACCGGTTGCTGGCCACTGCGGGACTGGTTATTTTTCTGCTGGCCATCCAGCTTGCGTCAATGGCCGGATTTGAAAAGATTGTACCCCTGTTTGCATTCCTGAATTTATTGGGCGGACTGGGCTTTCTGATTTACCAGGTAAACCTGCAGGTACCGGGCACGCAACAGGAAGAAAATATTAATTCCCGTGAGTTCTGGATGTTTATCGGTTCACTGGTTTTCTTCCTTTCCGCAATCGTAATTATCGGTAAAACTTCATTACCGGTTTTCAATAAAGTATTTAACAGGAATGTGGCACCGCCGGAAGATCCGGAGTTTGCCTATAACAGCATCCAGGTGTATGTAGCCATTATTGTGGCTGCGCTGACCGCTGTTTCACAATACCTGAAGTACAAAGACACTACAAAAGCTTATTTCTGGAAGAAGATGCTGATTCCATTGGTGATCACTGTATTTTTCGGTCTGCTGTTTTTCATTTTCGGAGGGATTCAATACGATAAAAAAGGGCCCGTTTTCCTGGGTGCCATCTGGCTGGCTGTACTCTGCAGTATATATGCCATTGTAGCCAATGCCGCCTATATCTGGCTGGGTATTAAAGGCAAACTCCGCTTAGCAGGAGGTTCCATTGCACATGTCGGCTTTGGCATGGTATTATCAGGCATCCTGATCTCTTCTTCCAACAAAGAAATTCTCTCCAATAATATCGGAGGAATACCGGCACCGCTTGCCCCTGGTGAAGATCCCCGTGAGAACCTGACACTGGTAAAAGACATGACGGCGAATATGGGACGTTATTCACTGACTTATCTTGGTGATTCGGCCCATCCCAAAAAACAGCTTTGGTTTTATAAAATACGGGTAAAAAGCAACGACGGTAAAGAAGATTTTGTGCTCGCCCCCAACGCGTTTGTTAATTATAAAGGCAATGAGGGCCTGATGGCCAACCCCGATGCCCGGCATTACTGGGATCATGATGTATTCACTTACATCACTTCCATACCCAACCCGGAGAGCACAAAAGATACAGCCAATTTCAAGGCCTATACACGTAAAGCGGGCGATACCCTGTTTTACAGCAACGGCTTTATCACGTTACTGGAAGTATCCCGAAAAGATAGTGTGCCGGAAGACCTGTTCGGGGCAGACGGGGCTTTATATGAATTGCCACTGGTGGTGCATGCCAAGACGGGGTCTAACTATGCAGTTACTTCCCGGATGGCCGATGCCAAAAACAACCTGGTGTCCATTCCGGACACCCTTCCGTCCGAAGGCCTGGTACTGCAGTTACAGAAAGTCAATACGGATAAAACAGTTGAGATCGGTGTAAAAGAATCCGGTGCACTGTTAAAATATGTTACACTCAAAGCATACCGTTTTCCGTATATCCTGTTATTATGGGCAGGCGTGTATATCACAGCGATAGGCATACTGATCAGTATGGTACACCGGTTCCGTATGAATCGTAAAAACACGCCGGGTGCTTAATTTTAGCATTTTTGAAACAGCGATCAGGACATTTTTACTGTCATAACGGGAAATAAAAGCAGAGTTTTTTTAACTTTACTGGTGGATGCGCTCCCGGCAGAAACATATTATCCTTTACACATTGTTTGTCTTTGTCTTCCTGACAACAGGCAACCTTTTTGCCCAGGTCGTTTTACCTGAACCGGTAACAGATTCTACAGAATGGGCCTTACAGCAGATGAAAGAGCAGCGTAAAAAATGGGGGCCCAATGATACCATTATTTTACCCGCTATCTGGTACCAGGCAGAAATTATCAACTATAAGGAAATGGAAATGGCCTGGGTATCCAACCTTTCGCCGGAAAAACTCAGAAAATATATAGAAGAATGGACCCGGTTGCGGAACGCAGTATATGTCACCTACCCGTATGCACGTATTGCCGGCGCCACCATCAACGATATCAATAATAAACTGACCGGTATCACTGCAAAAAAAGACAGAAAGGAAATCATTAAATCCAGGGAGAAACAACTCAAAAAAGAGTTTACGGAACCACTGAGTAATCTGTCCGTCTACCAGGGAAAAATTCTGATGAAACTGATCAACCGGCAAACCGGGAATAATTGTTACGAAATCATCAAAGAATATAAAGGCGGATTAAACGCCCGTTTCTACCAGACTGTCGCCTTTTTTGTCGGTGGCAACCTGAAACAGGAATGGGATCTGGCCCGCAACCGGATGGACCGCGATATTGAAAATATTGTCAAAGAAATTGACGGCACCTGGTATAATAACGCGTACAGAGCCCGCTGATTCCTTTACCACTATTCTCCGGGTAAAGAAATACCTTTGCCGGGCACAAACAGCCACTTACTATTTATGAAAGCAGATATTCTGGCAATCGGGGTACATCCCGACGATGTGGAACTGGGATGCTCCGGTACACTGATCAATGAAATTAAGAACGGTAAAAAAGTGGCCATACTGGATCTTACCCAGGGTGAACTGGGTACACGTGGCACCATAGAAACAAGGTATACTGAAGCCGCCAATGCGGCCATGATTATGGGTGTACAGGCCAGGGAAAACCTGAAAATGCGGGATGGTTTTTTCCGTAACGATGAAGCACACCAGCTGCAACTTATTTCAGCTATCCGTAAATATCAACCCAATGTGGTTATCGGAAACATTCTACGTGACCGGCACCCGGATCATGGAAGGGCCGGTAACCTGATCAGTGAGAGTTGTTTTCTGGCCGGATTAGCAAAGATTGAAACCGTTGATGAACATGGTAAAACGCAGGCCCGTTGGCGGCCTTCTTACGTGTTACAGTACATGCAGGATTGGTATCACGAACCCGATTTCATGGTTGATATCAGCGATGTATTTGAACAACGGATGCAGGCTATACTTGCCTATACTACCCAGTTTCATACCAACGAACTAAGCCTGGAAGGGCCACAGACCTATATTTCCAAACCCGGCTTCCTGGATTCAGTTATTGCGCGGGCCAGGTTATTCGGTAAACGGATCGGGGTGGAATATGCGGAAGGTTTTCTGAGCGAAAAGAAGCTGGGGATCAGAAACCTGGATGCGCTGATTCAAAATGAAACATAAACGTTAAATTATCAATACGTTACTCTATATGATTCTGGTCATCCGGAAGTAATTTTTTACCCGTATTTGGCCGTTTTGAACTACCTTCGTATTTGAAACAAGTCAGTCTAATGAATTTTCCAAAGTTTTCGGGGCATACCCAAAGTTTTCACAGTGAATTAAAAAGGCGGATCAACGAATATTTCGCCGAAGCCGGTAAAGCGCAAACCGGAAATTTTCAACTTTATTTCAAAGCCATTGTACTGGTGCTGGCCTATCTGGCCGTGTATACCCACCTGGTTTTCTTTACACCGGACACCTGGCTGGCGCTCACCGAATGTGTGGTGCTGGGCGGACTGACGGCAGCAATCGGTTTTAATATCATGCATGACGGCATGCATGGCAGTTTCAGCCGTTATAAATGGGTGAACTATGTTGCCGGACTTTCCCTGAATTTTCTGGGTGCAAACAATTTTATGTGGAAGACCAAGCATAATATCATTCACCATACGTACACCAATATTGACGGCATGGATGACGATATTGAAGCCCGTCCCCTGCTGCGTCTCTGCGATACACAGAAATATTATAAGATTCACCGCTTCCAGCACTGGTATTTCTGGGCAGCGTATTCTTTGTTGTATATCTGGTGGGTATTTGTAACGGATTATAAAAAATATTTTCGTAAGAAAATTGGCGATGTACCGTTGAAGCCGATGAGTACCTGGGATCATATTTCCTTCTGGGGTTTTAAAATACTCAACATTTTCATTTTCGTAGCTGTACCGATTACTCAGGTTGGATTCAGCGCCTGGCTGATTGGTTACCTGGTATTCGGCTTATTTGCCGGTTTTGTACTCAGTATTGTATTTCAGCTGGCGCATACGGTGGAAGACACGCATTTCCCCCATGCTGATAGTCATAACAGAATGGAAGACGAATGGGCCATTCATCAGCTCAAAACCACTGCCAATTTCGCCACGCATAATAAAGTAATTTCCTGGCTGGTTGGAGGTCTTAATTTTCAGGTTGAACACCATCTGTTTCCGAAAATTTCGCATGTGCATTACCCGGCCATCAGCAAGATTATCAAACAGGCCTGTGCCGATTTCAATGTCAAATACATTGAATACCCGAAAATGAGGGTGGCGCTGGCTTCACATGTGCATCACCTGAAGAACCTCAGTCATCCGTAACAACATACAGTGAAACAACGTATTTAAAAATCCCGCCCCGAGCGGGATTTTTTATTCCATAGCTTCCGCAAATGCCCCCCGAATCTTTTTTGCCACAATCCAAAACCCCGTTAACTTGCACTGTTTTTCAATTTGTAAAAAATGGTTGACTTATCCTCCTACGACCCTAACAGTGTCAGTAATCCCAATAACAATATTTTCGGGTTGCCTACCGATGAAGAAAGTGCCCGTCTTATTATTCTGCCCGTGCCCTGGGAAGTAACCGTAAGCTATGGCGCAGGTACCGCCCGTGCCCCGGAAGCCATTCTGAAAGCCAGTTACCAGGTGGATCTCTTTGATCCGGAAATGCCGGATGCCTGGAAACAGGGGTTTTATATGCGGCCGGTAGACCGTAAAATCCTGATGAAGAGTGATTACCTGCGCAAGGAAGCCGAACTGTATATTGACTATATTTCCAAAGGAGATGATGTGAATGCCAATCAGTTTATGTGCAAAACCCTGAAAGAAGTGAATGAAGGCGGCGTCTTTCTTACGGAATGCATGCAGGAACAAAGCCGGGTACTGCTGGAACAAAACAAACTGGTCGGAATTCTGGGTGGCGACCACAGTGTACCCCTGGGATACATGAAAGCGCTGGGCGAAAAACATGGTGAATTCGGTATCCTGCAAATCGATGCCCACTGTGATCTGCGGGACACGTATGAAGGTTTCAGACATTCTCACGCCAGCATCATGTTCAACGCGTTGAAGGAAGTGCCGCAACTGCAGAAAGTTTTGCAGGTGGGTCTTCGTGATTACAGCCAGGTGGAATGGGACTATATTAAAAACAGCGGCTATAAAGTCATAGCGTACCTCGACCGGGAAATCAAAGAACGACAGTATTGCGGTGATACCTGGAAGCATATTGCAGAAGAAATCATCGGCCAGTTGCCGGATAAAGTATATATCAGTTTTGATATTGACGGACTGGATCGTAAACTTTGTCCGCATACCGGCACACCGGTACCCGGTGGATTTGAACTGGAAGAAGTTTATTATATGATGAAGGTTCTCCGGGAAAGCGGCAAGAAAATTATCGGCTTCGATCTTTGTGAAGTAGGTGTAAGCGATTCCGACTGGAACGCCAATGTGGGCGCCCGGGTGTTGTTTAAATTGTGTAACCTGCTGGTGACGTCAAATTCGTAAGACTATGTCGCATCCCTCCGCCTGCTTTGTATTGAAATTGCCGAATAACAAGGCGAAATTTTATGATATGATGGGTTGGATGCTGATCATTATCAACCTGACTTCCTTCTGTACACTTCTTTATTACCTGGACAATAGCAGGGAAAGAGTATATGCAGGTTTGGGTATTGGATTGACCATTATTCATTTTGGCGTTGAATGGTTCTTCCGTAAACCACATCAGAAATCCACCGCCATACAATCAGTCCTTTTTTATTACGCAGTTATCTGGTTGCTGTTTTTCCATTTTTACATAATCGGTGCAGTTAGCCTTTTAGTAGCAATACTCTATTTTATTGCCAAACGGGAAATGGATGTGATAGTAGCTGCCGATCGTATTTCTTATCCAAGTTTTCCACCTAATAATATAGCGTGGACAGAACTCAATAATGTCATTTTGAAAGATGGTCTGCTGACGATTGATTTTAAAAATAATAAGCTGATCCAGCAACTCATCGATGACAATACTGCCATTGATGAAAATGCATTCAATCAATATTGCCGGGAACAGCTGGAATCTGTTAAATGAACATTGAAAATAGAGCATTGAATATTGTACATTTCTTTGCTTATAACCTCAATTTTCAATAACCCCGCATTTGCTGTAGTTTTGCCGGATGCCTATCTCCCAATCACCCTACATCCTTTACTCCGACGGTAAGGGCAATATTTTTGAAGATACTTCCCTGTACGTAGCCGGCCGCACCGGATGGGATGCGGTGGAAGTACCGGCAGAAGACTGGATTGAATTGCCGGATGGCGGTTCACTGTATGAATTGCCGGGCAGAAGAGGAATCGGCATTGATGTGGAGACCGGCGACATGCGTCTCTGTGAAAAAGGCTGGGCGGTGGCGGCATTTATCCCCCCTGCGCATACCGGCTTATACCTGGCGGCTTATGAAACCGCACCGGATGCGCCTACCCTGCCGCTGTTTTGTTATACCACTGCCGGCTGGCTCGATGATAAATTCTATGTTCCCGCCGTACGGATCGAAGCCGATATCCGGCAGGAATGCTCGGGCTATGATGGTAAAAAAGTGGAACATGGAGCCAAAGCCCTCCTGCAACATTACCCGCATAACCGGCTGGTAAAACACCTGATGGAGAATTGTGCCCTCACGTATACCTGTCCTGCCGCCCGGAATTTTGCCCTTGGACGCTGGGAATGTCCTGTTCCTGCTTCACCGGCCTGTAATGCCAATTGTATCGGCTGCATTTCCCTGCAACCGGATGAAGAGCCCATCGTATCCACACAGGACCGCCTGTCGTTTAAACCTACACCGGAAGAAATTGTAGAGTTTACCGTTCCGCACCTGGAATCCGCTCCCTACCCGATTATCAGTTTCGGTCAGGGTTGCGAGGGCGAACCTTTGCTGATGTGGGAAACCATCCGGGAAGCGATCATTGAAATCAGAAAACATACAAAAAAAGGCAGTATCAATATCAACACCAATGGTTCCAATCCGGAGGCGGTACGGGCTTTATGTGAAGCAGGACTTGATTCCATACGGGTAAGCACCAACTCCGCACGCCGGGAAATCTATATGCCTTATTACCGGCCAAACAATTATGAATTTGAAGATATCATAGAGAGCCTGAAAGTGATGACATCGTTTGGTGGCTGGACCTCGATTAATTATTTCGTATTTCCGGGTATGACTGATTCCGAAGCCGAATATGAAGCATTACGCAAACTGATCCGGGATACCGGGCTGAAAATGATTCAATGGCGGAATTTCAATATTGATCCCGACTGGTACCTGGGCAAGATCGGTGTAACAGATACCGGCGATTGCCTGGGCGTAAAACAACTGCAGTACCTGATACAGGAAGAATTTCCCGATCTGAAGTATGGTTATTTCAATCCGCCTATGGAACGGATAAAAGGCGATTTCTCCAATGATTTTGCCCATTTTTAATGCATGAGTCAGCAGGCCCGCAAACAGGTAATCACCGGCATTTCAGTCGCCGTACTGGCTACGTTTATCTGGTCATGGAATTTTGTGCTGGCCCGGGGTATTTATAAAGTTATTCCACCCGTCAGCCTGGCTTTTTACCGCTGGCTTACGGCCACACTGCTTCTGCTGCCCTTTGCCTGGACGGCTTTCCGTAACGAGTGGCCGGTTGTAAAAAAATCAATACTGTATTTTTTACTGGCAGCCGCAACCGGCATTTCCATATTCAATACATTTATTTATATCGGCGCCCATTATACCAGTGCCATCAATCTGGCCCTGATCGGCACCACCTCATCACCGGTTTTTTCCGTATTATTCGCCCGTATTTTTTTAAAAGAAAAAATTCATGCTACCCGGATAGCCGGGATGTTGCTTTGTATTACCGGCATACTATTTCTGTTAACCAGGGGCGACTGGCACAATCTGCTGCACCTCTCTTTTACCCGCGGCGATACCTGGGTGCTGGGGGCCGGACTGGCTTTTGCCATTTACAATACGATGGTAAAAAGAAAACCGGTGACTGTAACCCCGGTTAATTTTCTCTTTGTGGTATTTGCTTTGGGCACTTTATTGCTATTTCCTTTTTATCTCTATGATTCAGCCTCAGCGGCACCGGTCAGTTTTCAGCTGGATACCCTGCTGATCATACTTTACCTTGGACTGGCCGCATCCGTAATCTGTTTCTGGATATGGAATATTGCCATCCGGAATCTGGGTGCAGGACGGGCGGCCATTTTCGGCAACCTGATACCTGTATTCAGTACCACGGAAGCCGTGTTAATCCTTGGCGAACAGGTATCCAGGATCCATCTGATCAGTTTTGGCCTTGTAATCATTGGTCTGATAGTCGCCAACCTCCGGAAATAGCCGCTTTTTGAGAATCTTAACATTTAAATCAGGCGCATCTGTGCAAGTTGCACAGGGTTTGCATCGTTAATAACAGTTGTGTATAAACAACAGGCCACGCCTTTCACACTCAACCGCTACATTTGTATGAATAACGTGCACATTATGTCGGCTTCTTTAGAATCTCAATACCGCTCCAGGGCGGCCGTGATTACGGCCATTTTTGCCATTCTCTTTGTGCTCCTGATGTTTCTCCTGAAATGGAAAATGCCGGTATTTGAAAAAGCCGTGGTATTACCCGGTATTGAAGTGGAACTGAACCTGCCGCCCGATCCTCCCCTTCCTGTTGAGGAAGATGGCGGTGGCGGTGGCGGCAATCCTGTTCAGGCAGCCGGTGACCCTGGTGTGGCCAATGCGGCTCCCATGCCTCCCGGTGAAAATGAGCCCTCGCAGGAAGTAAAGGAGCCGGAAGATAACAGCAACAGTCCGGCCATACATAAACCTATCGCGATTACCAAACCCACGGCCCCGAAGATTACCAATACATCCAACACCACCAAAGAACCTAAAGTGATTGAGAACCCGGCTCCACCCCGGCCAAAAGCCGTTTTGGGAAAGACGACTACGGGAACCGGACGCGGTGGCGGCGCGGCAGACGATTATAATAAAAGCGGCGGTACGGGTACCGGAGCCGGTGTAGGAAACGGCTCAGGTGTGGGCGGAGGTACCGGAACGGGTATTGGTGGCGGCAATGGATCGGGAACCGGAACGGGCAATGGTCCTAAGGTTACAAACGGAGATCGTAGTATTGTTCGAAGCTACTCATTTCCGGGAGATCTGGAAAAAGCTACTATTTACGCAATTATTCATGTTTCCCCTGAAGGAAACGGCAAACTAGTTAATATAGCAAAAGGTTCTACACAAACCAGTGCAGCCTATAAAGAGGCGATAATTCGTTATCTCAGAAATATTAAATTTAATACATCAGATCACGAATCTGCTGTGACTGTACGTTTTGAATTCCGGGTTAATTAAGTATACATGATTACTGCCATAGCCATCCGCCAGAACGGATGGCTTTTTTTATGATTCATCGCCTACTTTTGTATCAATGGATTACAACCAGACACTGGAGTATTTGTATAACCGCCTGCCGATGTTCAGCAGGATTGGTGCCGCTGCTTACAAGACTGACCTGCACAATACGATTGCGCTCTGTGCTGCCATCGGGAATCCGCAACAAAAATTTAAATCCGTACATATTGCCGGCACCAATGGAAAAGGATCTGTCAGTCATATGCTGGCCTCCATATTGCAAACAGCCGGTTATAAAACCGGGTTATATACATCACCGCATCTAAAGGATTTCAGGGAACGGATCAGGATAAACGGGGAAATGATCCCGAAAGAAAAGGTAGTGGCATTTACGGAAAGAATACAGCCGCAGATAGAACTACTTGATCCGAGTTTTTTTGAAGTTACGGTAGCCATGGCATTTGATTTTTTTGCCAGTGAAAACGTGGATATCGCCATTATTGAAACCGGGCTCGGCGGCCGGCTGGACAGTACCAATATTATTACACCGGAAGTTTCCGTAATCACCAATATCGGTTGGGACCATATGAACCTGCTGGGTGACACACTGGAGAAAATTGCGGGGGAAAAAGCCGGCATTATTAAATACGGTGTCCCCGTGGTTATCGGCGAAACCATTCCGGAGTCCCTGCCGGTATTTGAGAATAAGGCAGCAGAAAACAGTAGTCCGCTGCACCTGGCGCAACAGGACTATGAAGTTTTGAAAAAAGAATGGAAAGATCATTTATTGCAGCTGGATGTGCTGGATAAAAGATCCGCCATTCACACTACCTACCTGCTGGATCTGCCCGGTATATACCAGGCGAAAAATCTGCTGACCGTTTTAACCGCCTGTAGTATTCTACGCAATATTGGCTGGACCATTCCGGAAACCGCCATGCACTACGGGCTGCAACACTCCAAAAAAATTTCGGGGCTGCATGGCCGTTGGGAAATCATTCACAGCAAACCACAGTTGGTACTGGATGTGGCGCATAATGAAGACGGGATACGACAACTGTTACAACAGATTGAAGTAACGCCACATAAAAAACTTCACTTTATAGTGGGCATGGTCAGCGACAAAGATGTTACTAAAGCCCTCACACTTTTCCCAAAAACCGCAATGTATTATTTTACCAGGGCACAGATCCCCCGGGCAATGCCCGAAGATACATTACAATCACACGCCAGGTATGCTGCTGGTTTATCAGGAAATGCATATTCCAACGTCAATACCGCTATCTATGCCGCTTCCCTGAAAGCTGGTAAAGATGACCTGATAATTGTCTGCGGAAGTATTTTCCTTGTTGGTGAAGTAAGCCCGGCTGCTCTGCAAGAAATATGGACCAGTTTCAGAGATGACACCGGGTACCGCGAGATGACTAACAGTGCTCCTTCCCTTGATTAATACTTCAGTTCCCCCATTTTTTCCAGTCCGTATAAAATACAACTTACGTGCATGGATTGCAGTAACTGATTCGTGCGCAATAAATGTTTGAGCTCATCCATCGTCATTTCAATGACCTCGATTTCTTCATTTTCATCCAGTTGTTGCTGACTTGTTTTTCTCCCGCCCCTGGCAAGGAACATGTGCAGGTAATTGGAATTGGTGGATGGATTCGGTGAAATCTTTCCGAGATAATCAATCTGGCTGAATGTATAGCCCGTTTCTTCCAGCAGCTCCCGCCGGATGGCCTCTTCATTCGACGCATCCGTATCGTCCACACAACCGCCGGGTATTTCAATACAGACTTCCCCCGCTGCATGCCGGTACTGCCGGATCATAATGATTTTTCCTTCCTCTGTAACGGGCAAAGCGCCTACCCAGGTGGCAAAGTCATACACATAATACGGGTCCACTATTTTTCCACCCGGCGTTTCACAACGCTCCCGGCGAACCTTGAACCATCGGTCATTGAAGAGATATTCGGAGAAGAGCGTTTTCCATTTCATATTTCAGGTGCCGGGTGCCGGGTGCCGGGTGCCAGGTGTCAGGTATCAGCCTGCACTAAGGATTTTTTTTACTTAATAAACTAATCAATTCTCGTTTTACGGGATTTACGCACAACTCACATCCCGCAACTCACATCTCACATCCCGCAACTCACAACTTTTACTTACCATCCGTTTCTTTCCCGCAATGTGGTTATATGCGCCACATGGTGTTTTCCATGCCAGGCATACATACCCAGCAGGGTCCATAGGCGTACGGTTTTCTTTACACCGGGATGAAACGCGGTTTTATTGTTCCATTCGTCATCACTGATATATTTCAGCGCTTCGTACCAGCGGGCATGCAAGGCATGTAACAATGTAATGGAAATATTGACCGGCAGTTTCTGTACATCATTCAGTTCCGCCCAGCTTTTTTCCTCATAGGTTTTTAATGTCGGGTTATCTTCCGTCAATATCAGTTTAAACCGGCAGTATGCATTCATATGACTGTCGGCAACATGATGCACCAGCTGATGAACCGTCCAGCCACCGTCACGGTAGGGAGTATGCAGCTGGGCTTCATCCAGGTTGAGGATGGCATTCTCCAGCAGCAAGGGCAGAAATTTAAGATCGGCCAGCCACTCAATTTTCTGTTCGATGGAAAAAGGTTTGGGTTCGTATTCGCCGATCGGAAAGCGGGGGTCGGTGGTCATAGCGTTGATTTATTTTACAACCTGGATCAGTTCCACTTCAAAAACAAGGGTGGCTCCTCCGGGAATATCACTGCCGGCTCCCCTGTCACCATAAGCCAGGTGCGAAGGAATCCACAAACGCCAGTGACTGCCTTCTTTCATCAGTGGTAAAGCGATCTGCCATCCTTTGATCAGCGCGGTAAGCGGAGCGGAAAATGGTTGTCCGCGTTTGAATGAATTATCAAATTCCTTACCATCCAGCAGGGAACCTTTATAATGCGCTTTTACCGTTTCACGAAGCAAGGGCTGAGCGCCGGTGCCCTCTTTAATTACTTCATACTGGATTCCTTCAGGCAATTCGGTAATACCCGGTTTGCTTTTGTTTTCGCTCATAAAAGCCAGTCCTGCGGCTTTCTGCGCGTCTAATTTTCCTTGCATAAATTCACGTAATTTATTTTGTGTACTCATAATCCGTTCTGCTAATCCGGCTTAATCTTCCCGTAAGGAATGGCCGGTTAAATGAATAAATACATCTTCCAGGTTGGCCATCTTCATTTCCTTTGGCCGTTCAAAACCGGACGCCACCAGGTTGTCGATCATTTTGTCCGGCGTATCCAGTCCTATTATTTTTCCGGCATCAATAATGGCTACCCGGTCACAGAGATATTCCGCTTCATCCATATAATGCGTGGTAATTATCACGGTGGTACCCCTGTCCCTGATTTTGCTGATCAGTTCCCATAAACTCCGGCGCGCCTGCGGGTCCAGTCCGGTAGTGGGTTCATCCAGAAAAATAATCCGGGGATCATTGATCAGTGTAGTAGCCACGGAAAAACGTTGCCGCTGACCGCCACTCAGTTCTTTTACTTTGGATTTGGCCTTGTCTTTCAGGTTTACCATGTCCAGCAGTACCATCGGATCCACATCGCGGTTGTACAATCCGCAGAATAATTCTATTAACTGCAGCAGGTTCAGCCCCGGGTAATAACCGCTGGTCTGTAACTGAACCCCGATGATATTCTTGATTGCCTGTGGTTGTTTATCGAGATCATAGCCATCCACCGTCACGGTTCCGCTTGTTTTTTCCCGGAGGGTTTCTATTATTTCCAGTGTGGTGGATTTACCGGCCCCGTTGGGACCCAGTAATCCGAATATTTCGCCTTCAAACACATCAAAGGAAATACCCTTTACCGCCTGGAATTGTCCGTAATGTTTAACCAGGTTATTAACAGAAATGATAGTGTTTGCCATGCTTTATAAATAAGTTTCCAGTTCGTCCATCATCCGGCTGCTGCCTACAAAAAAGGGGGAACGCTGATGCAGTTCGGTGGGAATTACATCCAGTGTCGGGATCGTTCCATTGGTAGCACGGCCACCTGCTTTGGTAACAATAAAAGCAAACGGATTGCATTCATACAACAACCTGAGTTTACCATTGGGTTTACCGGTAGTACCGGGATACATAAAAATACCCCCTTTAATCAGGTTGCGGTGAACATCGGATACCATACTGCCGATATAGCGTTGGGTATACGGCCCGCCATTGGTTTTATCTTTTTGCTGACAGGCCGTAATATAATTACGAACGCCTTCATCATATTTGAAAAAGTTACCGTGATTAACGGAATAGATACGACCCTTATCGGGACAGGTGATATCCGGATGACTGAGCGTCCACTCACCGATTGATGGATCCAGGGTAAAACCGTTTACGCCCCGGCGGGTGGCATACACCATCATGGTAGAGGAGCCATAAACCACATAACCGGCGGCCACCTGCTGATTACCCGGTTGCAGAAAATCCTCCCGTGTCACTACGGTGCCCACGGGGGTAACGCGACGGTATACACTAAATATGGTGCCGATTGATACATTCACATCAATATTGGCGCTGCCGTCGAGCGGATCAAATAGACAGACATATTTGGAATTAATACTCTTCGCATCATCGAAAGCCACAAAATCGTCCAGCTCCTCGCTGGCAATACCGGCACAGGCAATACCGTGATGGAGTACCCGGGTAAACTGATCATTGGCGAAAACATCCAGTTTTTTCACCTCTTCTCCCTGCACGTTGATGGTTCCGGCATCGCCCAGTATATCCACTAACCCGGCTTTGTTTACTTCCACATTGACCCGTTTGGCCGCAAGGCCGATATTTCTCAGCAGGTGGGATAATTCACCTGTGGCTTCCGGAAAATCGCGAAGCTGCTGGATCGTAAATTCGTCGAGGGTCTGTATCTGGCGGTTGAAATTCATGTGGCTGGTTTAGTTCAACAAATGTACGGGAATGAATGGGAGTATAAAAGCTACAAAATTGCCCCTGAAAACCCGGAGATTAACGACATTTGCCGGATTATCAGTAAACCATGAAAGTTTTCAAATTCGGCGGAGCATCCGTCAACAGTGTGGAGCGGATACGGAACCTGGCCCGGATTATGCAGGCCTGCCCGGCAGACAGGATAATGGTCATTATTTCCGCCATGGGTAAAACCACAAATGCATTGGAAAAAGTGGCCGAATCTTTTTATGAAGGAAACAAAACGGAAGCCCTCTCTCTTTTTGACGCGGTAAAACAGCAGCACCTGACCACGGCCAGGGAGCTGCTGAGCAGTGGCTATGAATCATGCGCTTCCCGGTTGCAGGACTTTTTTACTGAGGTAGAATGGCTGTTGCATGATCAACCTGTGCGTGACTATGATTACTACTATGATCAGATTGTATGCGTGGGCGAACTGTTGTCCACCGCTATCATAAGTGCAAGCCTGAACGAAACAGGCATTAGTAATACCTGGCTGGATGTACGTGATATTTTCCGAACTGATGATGATTTCCGGGATGCCGGTATAGATTGGGCATTTACACTGGCAAAAGTGAAGGAGCAGGTAGAACCCCTGTTTGATAAAACACCTGTGATCATAACACAGGGCTTTATCGGTGCTACCGATGAAAATGAAAGTACCACCCTTGGCCGTGAAGGCAGTGATTATTCAGCCGCAGTATTTGCCAATATGCTGGACGCCGAAAGCCAGACGATCTGGAAAGATGTGGAATCGGTAATGAACGCGGATCCGAAACAGTTTCCCGACGCGGTGGCATTGCCTGAACTGAATTATAAAGAAGTCATTGAAATGGCTTATTACGGGGCGCAGGTGATTCACCCGAAGACCATAAAGCCTTTACAGAATAAAGGCATTCCGCTCTATGTAAAATGTTTTCTCGATCCAACCCTGCCCGGTACGGTGATACACAACCAGCCGATTCCCCCGTTACCACCTGTTATTGTACTAAAAGAAAACCAGGTATTGGTGGAAATGTCTTCCCGGGATTTCTCCTTTATCGGGGAACAACATGTGGGCCATTTATATCATTTATTTGAGCAATTGCATATCCGTCCCAATCTTACACAAAACGGAGCCATCAGTTTTTTATGTGTGCTGGATAACCGGCCGGAGAAAGTGGAAAAACTGGCCCTTGCCGCAGCGGAATTTCTGGATATACAGGTAAAGAAAGATTTATCCCTGCTGACGGTACGGCATTATTCTGAGGAAAAACTGAAAGAACTGACCGGACAGAGACAGCTACTGCTCAAACAGCAAACAAGGGAAACTATACAGTTGTTGCTGGATTAGAAGTTAAGAGAAAAAGGCGGCTCATTTTCCTTCCATCTTCTGGTCAGAAAGGAAAATGAGGCCGCCCTTATATTCAGGAATTGTAAAAAAAACTAGGGTTTGCAGCCAATGCCACCTTCAACCCACTGGCTCCAGCATTTCTTTCCCGCTTTAAAGAAAGCTACGTTGCCCCTTACACCCCATTGACCATTTAAAACCAGTTTAAACTGCGTTTCTGCAGATCCGGTGGTTCCCTTGTCAAATTTCAGGAATTTATATTCTCCCGTACAGTTCTGACTCTTATCCGTTTTCACTGTAGGTGTACCTAAAGATACCCAGTTGATGCCTCCATCAACAGAATAGGCTGCGGAAACTATATCCTGTTGGAAAAAGAATAACCCGGGATAGGGGGTATCGGAACAGGGATCGGGAAGCAGTCCCCAATGGCTGAGATCCTGCAACGTGCAATTCTGACCATTGCCGGGAACAGGGTTAATAATTGACCAGACATACGTGGTCTTTCCATTAACAAAACCATGAGATAACAGACTTACATTATAATCTGTACATTCAGATTCAGTAATGATCGTTTCATTTGCCGGTGTTACTTGTTTTCCTTCTTTGGAGCAACCGGCTACGGAAAATAATAACAAAGCAGCAGGGATTACAAGACCTGTAATTCTTTTCATAACAAAACAGTTTAGATGGTGAAAAATAAAAGAACCGGATTAAATAGGAGAAGATTCCAGAAAGGAAATTGACAGGATAGGATCCGAGTGTTTAGTAAAGCTAATTTCAGGAATTATTGATTCCAAACAAGTGTTAGGCAAAATATAAAAAGTAATGGTTTATACTTAGCTGATTGGAGAAAAAAAATAATATGATTATCAGTAATAGTAAAAAATCCGGTTTATTGACCGACAGTAATGGTTTGTATCATCTTCTTCGCTACAGGTCTATCATTTAAAAGGGCTGGTTCCCAGGTACCCATTTTTTCAAGGCGGGCAATCAGTTCTTCATTGAAATCTTCCCCATTCCGGAAGCCCTTCAGCACTTTAATATTAACAGGGACACCGTCTTTATCAATGATGAATTCTACCTGTACAAATGCTTTCAGCATACCCTGGGGCAGATAGGATGTCAGCTCTTTTCCCAATTGATCCAGGTATTTCATAAACGCCTCTCCCCCTCCGGGAAACAGCGGCCACTGGTGTACCGCTTCCGCCAAAATTTCAATATCACGGACACGGTGCGCCACGGGTATACGTTTTACCGGCTTTTTCACTTCAGCTGCTTCTGTTTGTTTAGGCCGTCGGGGAGCCGCTTCATTAATCAGGTATTCTCCTTTTTCCCCAATCATTACTACGGGAACCTGGTGAAATTTCTCGAAATAATCAAACGCGTCTTCCAGCCGGTCAGCAAATTTCTTCAGCTCCGGATCTTCCTTGGTCAGACTTTCCAGGTACTTCACGCTTTTCTCCACGTTAAACCGGATCGGGAAAATATGTACGGGAATAAAATCCTGCCCCTGGCTTTTGGCATGTGCGGCCAGAATATACAATTCATCAATCTGCTGATCAGTAATCGGAATACAACCCACCGTTACACAACTTCCATGGATATAAATTTCACTCCCGGGCTTCAATGAATCACTCAGCAGCTTATCGGATGCATTCGGGTAATTGAGCCCGAGCGACAAATAATAAGAACTTTTCGGGTTGAATTCATTGATATAATAAAATCCTTCCGGCACCTGGTAATCCCCCTGCATCCGTTTGGGGCCCAATGAACCGGCCAAAGCACAAACTTTATAGGTTTTGAATAACTGAAAAGGATCCGTCAGTTTGTCCTTCACCCATACTTCCAGCTGACTGTCATATTTGAATGAACGTATATACATGTAGCGGGCAGGCCACTGGATTTTCTTTGCTTCAAACTGTTTCTTCAGGGTATCTTCCTTTCGTTCCAGGGCTTCTCCAGGCCTGGGAAATGATTTCTGGTAATCAATAAATGAATACGCATTTGCACCGCCTTTATTCAGATTGGCGGAAGGTGGTTGTGCCTGCAGGAAAATACCTGCCAGGAGGGCAACGGTAAATAAAATGAGTTGTTTCTGCATGTCCGGAAATCAGTCAACGGCCCAGTCGGCTCTTTGTTATTTAGTTACTGCTAAAACATTGTAAATATACTCAAAAACCATGCGGCACCGGGCATAAAAAAAGTACACAGGGGGTGAATAAGCTCTTTCCCTGCGTACTTTTCATCAACCGGAATCAGAGATTTCCCCTGGCCTCCTGTTCACGCTCAATGGCTTCAAAAAGGGCTTTGAAATTACCCTTGCCAAAACTCTTTGCTCCTTTACGCTGGATTATTTCAAAAAATAATGTCGGACGATCTTCTACCGGCTTGGAAAAAAGCTGCAGCAGGTACCCTTCATTGTCCCGATCCACCAGTATCCCTAATTCCCGTAACGGGGCAAGGTCTTCATCAATATGTCCGACCCTGTCAAGCAGGTCATCATAGTAAGTAGTTGGCACTTTCAGAAATTCAACCCCGCGCGACTGAAGTTCGGTAACCGTTTTTACGATATCATTGGTGGCAAGAGCCACGTGCTGGCAACCTTCCCCATTGTAAAAATCCAGGTATTCCTCCACCTGGCTTTTCTTCTTCCCTTCGGCCGGCTCATTGATCGGAAACTTTACAAAGCCATTCCCGCTGCTCATCACTTTACTCATCAGTGCCGAATATTCGGTGGAGATATCCTCATCATCAAATGAAAGAATATTTTTAAACCCCATCACTTCTTCATAAAATTTTACCCATGGATTCATCTGGTTCCAGTTAACATTCCCCACACAGTGATCCACATATAACAGCCCCGTATCAGTGGGTTTAAAATGCGGGTTACTCCATGCCCTGTAGCCCGGCATGAAAATCCCCTTGTAATTTTTTCGTTCTATAAACAGATGTACCGTATCACCATAGGTATGGATACCGCTCATGACCAGTTCTCCGTCTCCATCGTTCAAACGAACGGGTTCCATATACGAGCGGGCCCCTCTTTTGGTGGTCTCTTCCCAGGCAAGCGTGGCATCAGGCACCCGTAGAGAAAGGGCTTTCACCCCATCCCCGTGTTTATAAATATGATCCGCAACCGGATTGCCTGTTCTCAACGGAGTTGTCAGTACAAAAGTGAGCTTGTGTTGCCTTACCGCGTAACTGGCCCGGTCTTTCATACCTGTCTCGGGACCCGCATAGGCCAGGGCCTGAAAACCAAATGCACTCATGTAATAATGAGCGGCCTGTTTGGCATTGCCCACATAAAATTCAACATAATCGGTTCCTTCAAGTGGCAGGAAATCGGCGGTGATTGGCTGTATTGTTTCGTTGGTTGTTTGCATACATAATCCTGTTTGCCCGTCAGGGCGGTTAATAAAATGAGTATATCCGGAGTCAGACGGTCTGGTGCGTCAGAAAAGCACCTGTATTAAAACAGGCTATCCATGGCCAACGCCTGCATGAGCAGACTGAATTGACCGCGTGTATCGGAGAATAGTTTATGCGGATAGTCGGGGATCACCGGTTAAAGGTAGAAACTTTTTAAAAAAGACAGCCCTGTCTGTAAAATTTACCGGGGAGAACTAAAGCGGCAAATCAGTAATTTTGGGCCATTGCGGTGAAACTAATAAAGCAGGCAAATCAGCGAAGACTATGACAGCAGATCAAAAAAAGAAAATACCGGCAATCGGGATTTTAGGGGGCGGACAACTGGGTCGTATGTTGTTGCAGGCTGCGGCCAATTACCCGGTAACAGTGCATGTTTTGGAAAATGATGCCGACTGCCCTTCTGCTCATTTATGTCATCATTTCACCAAAGGAGATATCCGGGATTTTGATGCAGTATACAACTTTGGTAAAAATTTAGATGCCCTTACCATAGAGATTGAAAATGTGAACGTTGAAGCCCTGGAAAAACTTGAAAAAGAAGGCGTGAAGATATTTCCGAAACCGGCGGTGCTGCGTACGATCAAGAACAAAATCCGGCAAAAAGAATATTACCGGGATCATCAGATTCCTACATCCGCCTTTATAATCACTGAAAATCTCCGTGAACTGGAAGAGGCGGCCGGCTTTATACCGGCAGTACATAAAATCGGTGAAGGAGGTTACGATGGTAAAGGTGTGCAACTGATCCGTACCCGGGAAGACCTGGTTAAAGGATTTGACAGCCCTTCTGTGTTGGAAAAACTGGTTCCAATACAGAAAGAAATTGCACAGATGGTAGCCATAAATGAAAAAGGGGAAACCGCCCTCTACCCACCGGTTGAAATGCTGTTTGACCCTGAACTGAACCTGTTGGATTACCAGCTCTGCCCTGCCGAGCTGAGTACCCAGACACTTTACAAAGTAGAAGCCATAGCGCTTACGGTGGTGCGCAATTTTAAATCGCCCGGCATATTTGCCGTTGAAATGTTTGTGGATACCAACGGCGATGTACTGGTGAATGAAACAGCCCCCCGCGTACATAACAGCGGACATCATACCATTGAAGCACATTATTGTTCACAGTTCGATATGCTCTGGCGGGTGATACTTGATTACCCGCTGGGAAATACGGACGCCCTGCTGCCATCCATCATGGTTAATATCATAGGTTCGGACGGACATAGCGGCGATGTCCGATATGAAGGACTGGAAGAAGTTTTGAAAATGGACAACGCATTTGTTCATTTATACGGAAAAATGCAAACCAAACCCGGCCGGAAAATGGGGCATGTAACGGTGTTGAGTCATGAAAAACAGGATCTCCTGCATAAATCAAACCGGATAAAGCGGACCCTTTTGCCAAAAACCTGATCTGCTTCCCTTTATCATATTGGGCAACCACTCATAATTCAATCTGTTCCGGTGAAGGAAAGGGGAAATTTTTGCGTCTAATAGCTAAACTTTTACAGTTACCTTTATAGCCCGTTTTTATTACCAATTGCCGCTTACATACACATGAGAATCATTACACATACACTTGTTGTTTTTTCCGTATTATTAACCGTTTCCTGCGGAGAAAAGAAAAACAAGATTGCCCCGCCGCAAGCCGGAACTCCCGGCGCTAAAGCACCCGTTATGCGGGTTGATGCCTATATCGTAAGACAAGAGTCCTTTGGAGAATCTATTGAAGTACCTGGAAATATTGTTTCGAATGAAATGGTGGAGGTACACCCCGAAGTATCCGGACGTATTGTTTACCTGAACCTGTCTGAAGGAAAATACATCGGCAAAGGCACTCTGCTCGCCAAATTATATGATGGCGACCTGCAGGCACAGTTAAAAAAACTGCAGGTACAACTGGCCCTGGCTGAAAAAACAGAAGAGCGTCAATCACAATTGCTCAAAATCCAGGGTATCAGTCAGCAGGATTATGATATCAGTCTGCTCCAGGTCAACAACCTGAAAGCGGATATTGGAATTATACAAACCAGTATAGCAAAAACAGAAGTAAGGGCTCCATTTGGCGGAAAACTGGGACTGCGGAATATCAGTACCGGCGCCTATGTATCACCGGCCTCTGTTATTGCAGTTATCAATCAGACCGACCAGCTCAAACTTGATTTTTCAGTTCCGGAGAAATATACGGCCCAGATTAAATCAGGTCAAACGATCACTTTCAGTTTTGAGGGATCCGAAAAAACACATACAGCCCGGATTGTCGCAACGGAATCTAATGTTACAGAAAACACACGGAGTTTGCTGGTCAGGGCGCAGGTTACCGGAAAAGATAATAATCTGTTACCCGGAGCCTTTGCCAAAGTGCAACTGACATTTGCCCCGGATACAAATGCTTTGCTGATTCCCACACAAGCTGTTTTGCCGCAAGCCAGGGGGAAAAAAGCAGTATTGATCAAAAACGGGTTGGCCAGTTTCACTGATATTGTTACCGGAGTCAGAGACTCTTCCCGTATCCAGATTCTGGAAGGATTAAAAACGGGTGATACGGTTGTTGTTACAGGATTGCTGAGTATCCGTCCTGATGTACCCGTACAGGCTGGCAAGATCATTAATAATAAATAGCAGGGGCCCTTTATGAATATTTCCGCATTAAGCTTACAGCGTCCGGTACTGGCCATCGTGATGAATATCGCGATCGTGCTTTTCGGTCTTATCGGATTCAAATTTCTCGGCGTGCGCGATTATCCGGCAATTGATCCGCCGAATATCAGTGTACGTACTTCCTATCCTGGCGCCAATGCCGATATCATCGAAACACAGATCACCGAACCATTGGAAAAAGCGATCAATGGAATTGCGGGAGTGAAAAACATAACTTCTACCAGCAGTAACGGGACCAGCAATATAAACGTGGAGTTTGAACTGAGTGTGGATCTGGAAGCGGCCGCTAATGATGTACGCGATAAGGTTTCCCAGGCACAACGTTCACTTCCCAATGACCTGGACGGGCCTCCCGTTGTATCCAAAGCCGATGCCAGTTCCGACCCCATTCTCTCCATGACCGTACAAAGCAATACCAGGAATCAGCTGGAGATGACGGAATACGCGAATAATGTATTGGTGGAAAGACTGCAGACGATTCCGGGTGTGAGCGGCATCCAGATCTGGGGCGAAAAAAGATATGCCATGCGGATCTGGATTGATCCGGCCAAACTGATTGCCTATAATGTTACGGCCGGTGATGTGCAGGCTGCTTTACTTCGGGAGAACGTGGAACTGCCCTCCGGGAAAATTTCCGGAAACGCTACCGAACTTACGGTGCGCACATTCGGACGGCTGAATACAGAAGAAGAATTTGACAACCTGATTGTAAAAAACACAGGCGGGGCTGATATCAAACTCAAAGATGTGGCGCAGGCCGTTTTGGGGCCGGAGAACGAAGAAACCGTATTGAAAGGAAATGGTATTCCCATGATCGCCCTGGCGGTAATTCCCCAACCCGGTTCAAACTATGTAGCAATATCCGATGAATTTTACAAACGCCTCGATCAGATCAGGAAAGATGTACCTGCCGATGTAAAAATCAATATCGCACTGGATCAGACAAAATTCATTAAGAAGTCCATCCTGGAAGTACAGGAAACCCTGATGATCGCTTTTATACTGGTTGTGATGATCATCTATGCATTCTTCCGCGACTGGATTATTGCCCTGCGGCCTTTGATAGATATTCCGGTATCCCTGATCGGAGCTTTCTTTATCATGTACCTGATGGGATTTACCATCAACGTATTGTCCCTGCTGGCCATCGTACTAGCCACCGGCCTGGTAGTGGACGACGGTATTGTAGTTACGGAAAATATTTATAAGCGGATTGAAAAAGGCATGAACAAATACCAGGCGGCACTGGAAGGATCAAAAGAAATTTACTTTGCCGTTATTGCCACATCCATCACGCTTGCCATTGTATTTCTGCCGATCATCTTTCTTCAGGGTTTTACCGGACGATTATTCCGTGAATTCGGAATCGTTGTTGCCGGCGCGGTGCTGATCTCCGCCTTTGTGTCGCTTACCCTCACGCCGGTGCTGAACGTAAAACTGACCAGGAAGAATATGACCAAACATCCCTGGTTCTATACAAAGACGGAGCCATTCTTCCGTTGGATGGAAAACGGATATCAATCGGCCCTGCGTGGTTTTATGAAAATACGGAGCATGGCATTTGTCCTGATCCTGCTTTGTGTTGCCGCTATCATTTTTGTAGGCCGGACCTTGCAATCCGAACTGGCCCCCATGGAAGACCGCAGTCAGTTCCGCTTACAATTAACGGCACCGGAAGGCACCTCCTACGATGCCATGGATAAATTTGTAAACCGGCTGACCTACCTGATGCTGGATTCAGTTCCTGAAAAAGACATGGTACTGAGTGTTACCTCTCCGGGATTCGCGGGAACCGGGAATGCCAATACGGGGTTTGTACGGGTAACCCTGGTACCACCGACAGATCGTGTAAGAAGCCAGGCCGATATTGTAAAAATGGTAAATAAGAACATGCCCCGTTATAACGAAGGCCGTGCATTTGCCATCGAGGAGCAAACAATTTCGCAGGGCCGCCGTGGCGGACAACCCGTATCATTCGTATTGCAGAATAATAATTTCGATAAGCTTACGAAGATCCTGCCTAAATTTCTGGAGGAAGTAAGACAGAGTAAAATTCTTACCAATGCGGATATTGACCTGAAATTTAATAAACCGGAGCTCCGTGTTGAAATTGACCGGTTAAAAGCGGCACAACTTGGTATTTCAGTTACTGATATATCACAAACGCTGCAACTGGCCTATAGTAACCGCCGGCTGGGTTATTTCACCAAAGACGGGAAACAGTACCAGGTTATGGGGCAGGTTGCCCGAAATGACCGTGATGAACCCAATGATCTTAAAACATTATTTGTACGGAATAACCGGAGTGAACTGATCAGCCTGGATAACCTGGTAACTGTAAGCGAATCCAACACCCCTCCATCCATCTATCATTTCAACCGCTACAAATCGGCCACCGTAAGTGCCGGCCTGCAGCCCGGTTTCACAATTGGAGATGGCATTGAAGAAATGGAAAAGATTTCAAAAAAATTACTGGATGAAACTTTTTCAACAGCACTCTCCGGTACATCCCGTGATTTTAAAGAAAGCAGCAGTAATATCCTGTTCGCCCTGCTCCTGGCGATTGTACTGATCTACCTGGTACTGGCCGCCCAGTTTGAAAGTTTTATTGACCCTTTCATTATACTTACAACAGTACCGCTGGCCTTTGCCGGGGCCGTACTTTCTCTTTCCATATTCGGCCACACATTGAACATCTTTTCCCAGATCGGCATGATTATGTTGATTGGACTCGTAACCAAAAACGGTATCCTGATCGTGGAATTCGCCAATCAAAGCCGGCTGAAAGGAATGAAAAAATCGGAAGCTGTAATCCATGCCGCCACACAACGATTCAGACCCATTCTGATGACCAGTCTGGCCATGTCACTCGGCGCATTGCCGCTGGCCTTGTCACTCGGCGCCGCGGCTACAAGCCGGATACCATTGGGAGTGGTGATTGTAGGAGGCATTCTATTTTCCCTGGTATTCACCCTGTTTGTAGTACCCGCCATTTACTCCTTCCTCTCCTCCAGCCACAGAAAAAGTGAAGTGGAGCAATTTATTCATCCTGCTGCCGGAACCGTAACCACGGAACCGGAACAGGCATAATCACTAACAACAGCTATGAAACGAATTCTGGTTTCCTTATTTTTTTTCAGCGGCTATTATGCGGAAGCACAACGTATACTCACACTGGATGAAGCCATCGCAACCGCATTGAAAAACAATTACTCGATTCAGCTTTCCCGCAACGATTCCATGCTGGCGCAGCTGAATAACAGTTACCGGAACGCCGCCTTTTACCCTACCTTGAATGCAAATGCAGGTGTAACATTTAATAATAATGATCAGTTACAGAAATTTTCGGATGGCACCACACGTGAAAGAAACGGGGTAAAGTCATCGAATCTGCAGGCAGCACTCTCTCTGAACTGGACTTTGTTTGACGGTATGAAAATGTTTGCTACCCGGGATAAAGTGGCCGAATTTGTAAAACTGGGAGAGCTTGGCATTAAAAACCAGGTAGTAAATACCGTGGCCGAAGTCATCAACACCTATTACAATATCGTACGGCTGAAACAACAGGTAAAAGCGGTGGATGAGCAGATCGCCATCAACGAAGAAAGAGTAAAACTCGCCGCTTACAAACTCGATATCGGTGTAGGCGCCAAACCGGATGTATTACAAAGTAAAGTAGATCTGAATGCGCAGAAAGCGCTCAAACTGGAACAGACAAACGCCATCGAACAGCAGAAGGAAATCCTGAATCAGTTGCTGAATGCAAAATCGGCAACAACGGAAGCTCCATCGTCTTTTTTTGAAGTAAGTGATTCCATTCCGATCAATACCGGCATTTTGCTGGCAGACATACAAGATGGCATGACGGCCGGCAATCCGCAATTATTGCTGGCAAAAAAGAATATTGAAATAGCACGCCTTACACTGAAAGAAAGAATCGCCGACCGCTATCCGACCGTTGGATTCGGTTCCAATTACAATTTCACGAAGACCGATAACAAAGCGGTTGTAAATCCCTTCCAACCGCTTTTCAGCCGTAACAAAGGCTTCAATTATGGTTTTACCGCCAGTATCCCGATCTTTAACCGGTACAATGTCAAACGACAGATTCAGCAGGCACAACTGGATATTAATTATCAGCAATTGGTGTATGACAATCAGCAATCACTGCTCAACCTGAACGTGATTAACGCGTTTAAAGATTATGAGCAACAGAAAAAAGCATTATTGCTGGAGGAAGAAAATATTGTACTGGCCCGGGAAAACGTAAACATTGTATTGCAGGTATATAAACTGAATTCCACTACCCTGATTCAGCTGAAAGAAGCCCAGTTAAGTCTTCAGCAGGCGTATAACCGGCTGATTGCCGCACGTTATAACGCGAAGCTGGCAGAGACGGAATTATTGCGGCTCAAAGGCGAACTGGTTAAATAGCCGGTAGTCAATACATGGAACTTTGTTCTTACATTTGAAAAAAGAAGATATGCAACCTCTGATTGGTATTATAATGGGAAGTGACAGTGACCTGAATGTAATGCAGGCGGCTTCAGATATTCTGAAACAGTTTGCCATTCCCCACGAGGTAACAGTGGTTTCGGCACACCGTACGCCTCACCGGATGATTGAATACGCAGAGAAAGCAAAAGACCGGGGGTTAAAAGTCATAATTGCAGGGGCCGGAGGCGCGGCTCACCTTCCCGGCATGGTAGCATCCGTTACTATTTTACCTGTAATAGGGGTACCGATTAAATCATCAAATTCTATTGACGGTTGGGATTCCGTTTTATCCATACTTCAAATGCCTAATGGCGTACCGGTAGGAACAGTAGCTCTCAATGCCGCAAAAAATGCGGGGATACTGGCCGCAGAAATTCTCGGCACTTTCGACGAGGACATTGCTGAAAAAATTGCCACTTATAAATCAAACATGAATAATGAAGTGATCGAAAAAGTGGAAAAACTGAAACAGCAGGGCTGGGAAAACAAATTTGATTAAACTTCCTGCAGGATAACAAACTCCTGTTCCAGGCTCAGCGATGCGGCATAGAGTTGCTGAAGTATGCCTCTCCCCCATTTTGCATAGAAATAACTGATATTTTCGACCCGTTCCTGCAGCCCGTTGCCGGGAAACAACTGTTGTCTGATCGCTTCAATCTGCCTACGCTGATCATTGAATTTACGTTTTTCCGCACGGCCCATCTTCTTTTCCAGCTCCAGTAGATGGCGTATACTTTTTGCCTGCAGCGATTCCACATGTTTACCAAGTGTAGGATCTATGGCCACCGCTTGTTGTTGCAGCCCTTCATAAAAATGCTCCAGCGTGCTGATTGAACCATTGAGCCGGGTGTCAAGCTTGCTTTCACGTTGTACAAGACGATTCAGCAGCTGTTCGCCTGACTCAAACAAATCCTCATTCGTAAATCCAAGTCTGGAAGTCATTGCCTGCCATTTCTTTTCAACCAGCAGAAAGGAATTACGTAATACCAGCACCGGAAAAGGAACATGGTAATGCTCAAACAGCTCTTTCAACTGCAGCCAATAGGCCGTTTCACCGCCACCGCCAATAAACGCCACATCGGGCAGCAATGTTTCCTGGTAAATGCCGCGTAGAATCACATTCGGGCTGAACCGGTCAGGATGCAGTTCCAGTTCTGCCAGTATTTCATCACGGGTAAAAGACAATGATGTATCAACCACCTGGTAAATATCATCCCGCAATTCAATGCGGTTACGAATATCGTCCTTCAGGTAAAATAAATTTATTGCACGGGTACGTGCCTGTGCTTTGTAACCAGCCTTTTCCAGCCGTTCAGCCGTTTCATTAACGATAGCGGCGGCACGTTGTTCCAGTAATTCCTCCCGGAAAACAGGAATCATGGTTCTTTTCAAAGCCTCGTTATCGGGAATTAAAACGACCAGTCCAAAACTTGCAAAAAGTTCGTTTACAAAATGGAAAGTAGCCTCCTGTATAGTTTTTCCGGCCGTATAATATTTGCGTAGCAACCCGGTCATTTCTGCCCCATGGGGAAGTACCCCCAGCATACCTTCCATTTTATCAATCAGCTGCAAAAGGGATTTATCAATTTTCATCCGGCCCACGGCGCCTTGTTGCGTTGTATTCCACTCCAGTTTATCTCCGGCAACCTGAATGTGATTCAGTTCTTCGAAATCCGCGTCTTCAGAGCCGATATAATAGACGGGAACAAACCGGTTTTCAGGATAAAGTTCCTGTAAAGTGGCCGCCAGTTTTACCGCATGAAGTAGTTTATAAATAAAATACAACGGGCCGGTAAATATATTATTCTGATGAGCGGTAGTGACCGTAAAAGTGGTATCCGACAGGAGTGATTGTATATTTGATTTTACCAGATCACTGGTAGCTGTTCCGGCATATTGCTTCAACAGTTCATTCACCACTGTTTGGCGGTTGCCTGCAAATGCTTTCCGTGCCGTCATTATTTTTTCTATTCCCTTCACGGATGGCACAGCTGCGGCGAATGCACGTATAGCCTCCGTTTGGTCTATATAGTCCAGCACAATCCCGGAAAATGCACCGGTCTTACGATAAGGAACGCGGGTGGAAGAAAAGTTCATATGCGATGGTAAAAATAAGAAGTCTCGGGGACAGTAGTAAGCCCGGGCAGGAAATAGTGTTGCAACCCTGACTATTCAGGAAAAATTTAACAAGGCGAATAGCATGATCCGGCGATATCCGGCACCAGCTATCTACCGCGAAAACCGTTCCACAGCAAACGCCTGCATATCCATACTCAATGGTACACGGTTCACAAATTCGCTCACCAGCTTTCCGGTGCCGGCGCCAAGGCTAAGCCCCAACATACTATGACCTGTCGCCACGGTGAGATTGGAAAACTTACTTACCCTGCCGATAAAAGGTAACCCGTCAGCAGAACAAGGACGGTATCCATACCAGATTTTCTCCTGTGCCGGCAGCGGTATGTCAAACTCAGGATAATAACGTTTTACGGTATCCAGAATGCCCTGCACCCTGCTCATACGGGGCGGTGTTTTGTGGGACGTCACTTCCATGGTTCCGCCAAACCTGATCTTATTTCCGTCCATGGGGGTGGTGGCGACACGGCCTTCCACCAGGATCGAGGGATAGTTAAGTTTATAAGGAGAGTCTTCTAACGTTACAGAATAACCCCGTCCGGGCATCAGGGGAATCCGTATATCCAGTAAGGCCGCTGTATGCCTGCCCCAGGAACCGGTTGCCAATATAATTTCATCCGCATCAAATGCAGTTTTCCCGGCTACTACTTTTTGTATTTTCCCGTTACCCGTTTCAAATCCGGTTACCTCCGTATTACCGATCAGTTGCACACCGGAGGCACGCAGATAGGCCAGCAGTTGTTGCATGAGTTTATTGGGGTAACAATGGGCATCACATTTAAAAAACAGGGCCCCGGTTGCATTCATATTAACACCGGGTTCCAGCTGATCAAGTTCTTCTTTATTCAGCAGTACAGTATCAGAGAGCCCCAGTTCATGGGCTTTATGCAACGTATGTTGTGCATGATCAGCGGCTGCATCGGTCTGAAATATTTCAAGCAGTCCTTTGTGTTCATAAGCAAAATTTAATCCGGGATTACGGGTCCAGTCTTCATATTCGTGTTTACTGAGAATGGCAATATCGCGGAGAGGCGCGGCTACCGCTTCAACTTGCTGCGGGGTGGCGCTCCGCATAAACTTCAAACCCCAGTTAATCAGGTTCAGATCAAATCTGGGTTGTACGTAAAAAGGACTTTTGGAATTCCACATCCATTTCAGTCCCTGTTTCACAATGCCTGGTGTGGCAAGAGGAATAAAATGAGAAGGGCATATATATCCGGCATTCCCATAGGAACAGTTATCCGAAAAATCGCCCTTGTCAACTACGGTAACTTCCCAACCGGAACGATGCAGGTAAAGAGATGTACTAAGTCCGATAATACCCCCGCCAACAACTACAGCCTTCATAAATAAATGGATTAATATGAATAACTGTAAAATTAAGAACTATCCTGTTACTATGATCATTTGAACCATCGTACTACATCCCCATGTGTCAGGCTGCGGCCGGCCTTGCATATTTCAGCAGCATATCCCTCAGCATTTCAGGCTTAAAAGGTTTTTGTACATAATCGTTAAAGCCGCTGTTAGCCAGCTGGTCTTTCATGTGTTCCATCACCGTGGCTGTAAAAGCAACAGCCGGCACTGCGGAGTTCATATTCCTGATATCCTTTAATGCCATATAGCCATCCTTTTCCGGCATATCAAGATCCAGCAGTAAAAGGTCGAATTCGCCGTTGCCCGCTCTGAACTTCTGAACAGCTTCTTCGCCATTGCAGGCTTTTGTATATCGGATGCCCCATTTGTCAAGGAAACGGGTAACAATCATCATATTCACCATATTATCCTCCGCAACCAGCACATTCATATTGGTGGCACCCGGAGTTATCCTTGCGGCAACCGGATTTTTGCTATTTCTGTCATGTAACCCGGCATCCGTTAATAACCCGTGCATGGGCATACTCAGCAGAAAATAAAAGCAACTGCCTATACCCGGTTTACTGGTCAGACCAATATTGCCCCCCATCAGGTTAATCAGTTTCTGACTGATGGTGAGCCCCAGGCCGGTACCACCATATTGACGGGTGATATTGGTATCTGCTTGTGAAAATTGTTCAAATATCAGGCTTTGTTTGTCCCTGGAAATTCCGATTCCCGTATCCTCCACACTAAAATGTATACTGGCCGAATTACCACTTGTACTAACCAGTTTTACATTAATTGCCACTTTCCCTTCCTGTGTAAACTTCAACGCATTGGACAGCAGATTGGCCAACACCTAATTAAGCCTCATTGAGTCGCCGCTTACAAAAAAATTAATGGATGGATCCACATTGGCCACCAGTGAAAGCCCTTTATTGGCAAATTGCTGGCGGAAAACAGATACAGACCGTTGAATCAGATCGATGAGGTTGATATCAATATGCTCCAGCTGGATTTTATCAGCCTCCAGCTTACTCAGATCAAGTATATCATTTATCAGCCCAAGCATATGCTCCGATGAATATTTTAATACATTCAGATGATCATGCTGATGTGGTAATAAGGCATCATCCAGCATCAGGTTCGTGGTACCTATAATTCCGTTTAACGGGGTCCGCAATTCATGGCTCATCTGGGACAGAAATTGCGTCTTAACCACCGATGATTCTTCCGCTTTTGATTTCGCAATACGAAGATCCTCCAGAATCTGATGACGTTCAGTAATATCAACAATAGTGATTTTCTTATATTCATCACCATCGTACCGGAAAGAAACCATACTCACCTGTGCCGGAAAAAAACCCCCACCTGTACGAATACATGATTTTTCCCCACACCAGCTTTCTCCGGGTGTGGAAATCAATGAATGAAAAAGCGAACCCTCCGCAGCACTACTTTCCGCAAAAACAGAAGCAATAGCGGATCCCTTCAGGGCATGTCTTGTGCCATCTGAAAAAATCCGGTCAGATTCCACATTACAATCACTGATGATGCCCGTGCGGCTGTGAACTATTATTTCAGCGTGGAGTGAACTGTTGAAAATCGTTTCGAGAAATTCGTGCTTACTGACCAATTCCCGTTGCATCACCCCATTATCACTCATCAGAATATAGGATATATATAATATCAGGCAGAAAGAAATGGTCATATTCACAAGAAAATTCACCTGTGTCTCCATCGTAACAGGTATACCTGCCGGCATACTGGACACAAACAACAGGATTGTGGCCATATAAAAAAAGGCGGTAAGACCAAATGACCAGGTTTTATCTTCTTTTGAACCACTCAATGAAATAAAGGAAAAACTGATAACTACCGCGGAATAATACAGATTGGTGCCTGACATCATGCCCTCTGTTAGTACCAGTAAAAACAGTGAAATATTGACTGTGATTAATAAAAGATAATGAGCAATCCTGTTCCGGCCGGCATCAATAAGATAGCGGATGCCCAGTAAAGCCACACAGGTGAGTGCGGTAATAATATAACTGACCATCTGCGAGGAGAGAAAATTCAGGAAAGAGGCCAGGAAATAAAAACTAAATGCGAGTATCTGGTACAAACGCAATCTGTATGTATAATCACTTTCTCCCGGGACGCTCCTGGCAAAAAACCAATCAACAAGACCAGGACGGCTCAACAGGGATTTCCCCGGAGTAGATTGTTGCGGAAATGATACGGCTTCCATAGGAACTAATCAGATTTGATAAGTGGATTGTGAACAAAAGTAAAACGCTTTTAAGTGTATTTTAATTATATACCCTTATTTTAATATCAATATTTTTTTCATTTAGTAAATCTCCCTGGTAATTATCCTATCGGTAAAAATGCAGGTTATTAAGCCCTGCCGCGAACATAACCTGCAATCGAAATTTTTACCCATTAAT
Source organism: Chitinophagales bacterium (assembly GCA_017303855.1). Classification (GTDB taxonomy): domain Bacteria; phylum Bacteroidota; class Bacteroidia; order Chitinophagales; family Chitinophagaceae; genus JJ008. The sequence continues at coordinate 250,895 of JAFLBL010000001.1, forward strand.
CGAAAATCCGGCGCCGTTTATCGATAACCAGTTGTGCATACCAAAACGCCTTCACATCTTTGCATAGCAATTACGAAAACGTATTGCGCACTATCCAAATCCTGACGAAAGGCGCTGATATCCGGAAGAACCAGCCAGTATCCAGAACAACCGCCAATACCTGTGAAGACCCGTTGAAATTCCAAGATCCTGATTTTCTTAATTAAAAACTGACACATGAATTAAGAAATGTACACAACACAATCCGTCCTTTGAAAAACACAACTGTTGAAATCTGTATCTGAAAACCAGCACGACAAAAACGTAAACGATTTCAACAATACCAGACAGGCTGCAGCTGAATAGCTGCAGCCTTTTTTTATTCCGGAATAGCATTTAGTTATTACGTTTACACATCATAGATAGTCCCATTTCCTCTATCAACAAACCCGTAGTATTACGCTACCTTTTATCGACAATCCGGATACGTTTACCGAAAAAAAACGATGATACTATGCGGAAAATACTGCATGAATTACTTTAGTCCGGTCAAAGAACAGATTTCCAATTTCCCGTGAAGACTGATAAATCCGTACAATGAAAAAGCTCATCGTTATCCTGTTTTTACTACCTGTATATAAAAACGGAATTACCCAATGCCCGGCCACGTTAACAGTTAATGTACAATCCACCTCCGATTGCACCTGCCCGGATAACGGAACAGTTGTTCTGGGCGGCAATGGTACCGGCAATCCGGATGTAACTTTTAAAATAATTGCCGGTCCGTCACATGTGGGCATGGAACAGAACGCGCCTGTTTTCCATTCTCTTTCAGCCGGCACCTACCAGTTTGCGGCTATCTGTAACAGCCAGACTGTAACCGTAAATGCCACAATAAACAATTTGTTTTCGCCGCTTAGTAATACATTCAGCATAAGTACGAGTGACATTTGCACCAGTTATTTACCCGGCGGCACCATCACCGTAAATGGCGTAACTGGTGGCACCGCCCCATACAGCTATTCATTTTTAAACACAGGTAACGCCAACTACGACGACGCATTGTCAGTGTACCAGGCTGCACCCACCATTTCCGCTTCATCCTGGGGAACTTACCAGGTCAGGGTAAAAGACGCCTGTGGTACATTTATTACCAAAACAGTAAATCTGCAACCGGATAATCTTCCGGTATCATTCTCCGGTGCCAATGTGACCTTTGACAATATTGCCTGTGATTCGGCAGGCTTGTACTTCTGGATGATGGACGATGACGGAACCGGGGTGGTTATTTCAGATTACAACAAACTCCGCTTTAATATATATGAAAAAAATCCTGCTTCCTGTACACCGGGAATATTGATAAAAACCTTTGAACTCTCCACTAATGATGATCAGTATATGGTTATCCCGCGCAGGGATGTATATATCGAGATTATCAATCCCTGTGGTGTGAGCCGCAGCAGCTGCTATGACTATCCGGATAATGACAGCCTTGTAACCCGCTGGATTCCCCTTATCAAGGGTTGTGGATCCGGAGCAGATCCCTATAGCCTGACCATTAAGCATCAATACAATGAATTTGCCAAGCCCCCCTTAAACGTCGCTCTTTATAATAATGCCACCAACCTGTTATTACAATCATTTGTTACATCAACTAACTGGGAATGCGGGAGCTTTACCGGTTTACCCGTTGCCGGAACCTATAAAATTATTGTGACAGATGCCTGTGGGAAAAAAGATACGGTTATACATTCCGCACCGGCCGGTGGTATTGGCATTGCACCGATTGGCTCCGGCTCACTGGTGGATAAAGAATGTTCCTTCAAAGACGGAAAAACAACAGTAAAACTGAAACTGACCGGTTTCCTGTCTAATATGGATATCACCACTGTAACTATATCCAGCGGACCTGACAATATCGGTCAGACGGCCACAATAAACCCATATGATGGCTTGTTTTATTTTCACAATCTTACGCCCAATGCGTTATATGGTTTTACCATTAACAATGGTTGCGGCACAACAGTTATAAATTTCACCATTACAACCCCGGTCTGGGATATTATCAAATTCACAATGCACCCTGTCGTCAGTCAGCAATGCGGCAGTTCAGGGAATATTGATGCGGATATCGTCTATTCCGGATGGGGTAACTACCGTTCAGAATTATGGAACGGAGCCACATTGATCGATGCCAATAATTCGGGTCAGTATGCCAATGTCGCCGCCGGGACCTATACGTTACTGGCCATTGTCGAGCAGGACTGGTGTGATGGGCGAACCAGTGACACATTGCAGTCCACGGTGACAATACTACCTTCTGGTTCGTTACCGGTTGTAAGCCGCAAAGTCAGTTTTATTTGCGAATCAGGAGGTATACCTACAACTAAAGGTTATGCGTATATCGAAACCAGCGGCTTTGGCCCATTCCGGTATGACCTCAAACGCGTAAGCCCTCTACCTCAAGCTACTTATTCAAACCTGGCCATGAATGCAGCGTCGAATTACACCATCAGCAACCTGGATGCCTATGCAATTTACAGCCTGATGGTAACCGACAATTGCGGCAACTCCACGCTTTCTGAAATATCAGTAGGAACATTGGGATCTATAAGTCTTGAAAATGCTTATCAGCCCTGCCGGAATTCTGCCTTCCTGATCCAGGCACCCCAATTGGCCGGTGCAACGTATACCTGGACAAAAAACACCAGCCCGTCAGTACAACTCAGCAACAACCGGTCTCTTTTCTTTGCTAATTACGAAGAATCGAATGATGGTGCATATACCTGTTTGATTACACTTAACGGTGGCTGTCTGCAACGTACACTTACTGCGAACCTGGCCTCTTTCTTTTGCGGAGCCGTGCTCCCTATCACATTTACAGATGTAAGTGTCCGCCAGCAGGAATGCAAGCCGGTTATCAGCTTTACCGTCACCGGTGAAGTAGCGGAACAATATGATATTGAAAAGAGTTATGACAACCTTCATTTCTATAAAACGGCCACATTGAATTCCAATTACGCGCTTACAGATAGTCTTACCCGCTATACGTATACAGACAATACAGCGGCAGCGGGACACCTGTATTACAGAATTAAGGCGATCAGTAAAGAAAGCTATCATTATTCAAAGGTTGTTAAGGTAACAAATCTTTGCCCGTCAGCACCCCGGTTCAGCGCCACGGTATATCCCAACCCGGTTGTAAATGGTGTTGCCGGCATAGACCTGATTACAGAAAAATCCGGTTTAGTCACATGGGTGGTCACCAACGGCAATGGACTCCGCATTACAGGCGGACAATACGCTGTTGCAAATGGGCGGAATCACTTTCCTGTTAATCTGCACCAATATCCTTCCGGTATATATTTCGCAACCATAACCCATGAAAACCGGGTTCTGACACTCAAAATATACAAACAATAACTGCCCCTGTTCAGAAAGTCCGCAACCATATTTCAAGCTTCATTGCTGTGCACTACTGCGGCTGTTTCTTATAATTGAAACAGCCGCAGTAAATTTAAAAGTAAAGTCAGCAAGTGCATTAGTAAAACACACGATTTCCCCTGGCGGACATAAGCAACCCTGAAGTGAATAAAAGCATTAACATCCTGCCTGATTCAGTGTTGAAGGACAGCAAAAGAAAGAAATCAATACCAGCAACGGAGGGGAAACCGGGTACTCATTACGGCAGCAGTCCGGTAAAAAACCAGGATTGTTACAGTCCGGCTGATGCCCGCATTTTAGTTGTTATTTACAGGGTGTACCTGGGCTACGATCAGATTGTAAAGGTCTTCCGGACGGAATGGCTTTTGAATAAAGGTGGAGAATCCATGGCCGGTGAGCGTTTCCTGCATATTTTCAAATACGGCTGCGGTAAAAGCCACGGCGGGTAATAATGGATCTTTCTTTCTCACTTCACGTATGGTATCAAAACCATCCATCACGGGCATCTCAAGATCCAGTAACAACATATCATAGTGATTTTTGCTAAAAAGTTCAAGTGCCTCTGCCCCGTTCCGGGCTTCGGCCAGATCAATTTCCCATCGCTTCAGGAATTTCCGGGCTACGGCCATATTGATTTCATTGTCTTCCGCGAGCAATATTTTCACGCCCTTCAGGCTTTTTAGTTCTTTGCTCCCCGACGCACTGATAAATGAATCCGGCTGGTCCTGTGTATTGAAAAGCTCAATTGTGAAGGAAAACGTACTTCCTTTCAATAATTCACTTTTTACAGACAACTTCCCCCCCATTAATTCCACTAGTTTCTGACTGATGGACAGCCCCAAACCTGTTCCTCCGGCCGACCGTCGGGACGATTCGTTTAACCGGCTGAAACTTTCAAATATTGTCAGAAGTTTATCTGCAGGGATACCTATGCCGGTATCTGTTACGGAAAAATGAACGGATACAAATGTATTACTCGTTGCGGTCAGCAACGCTTTTACCGTAACCTCTCCTCCGCCCGGAGTAAATTTGACCGCATTTGATATCAGGTTAAGTAATACCTGGCGTATCCGCAATTCATCACCTGCCAGCAGTCTGTCAAGCTTTCCATCACAAATCACCTGCAGCTGAATATTCCTCATCCGGGCTTTTTCCCGAAATAATAACGCCAGATTATCCAGCATGGTTTTAACAGAAAACTTCCTGACGTCCAGCTCCGACTGGCCGGATTCAATTTTACTGAAATCAAGTAAATCGTTAACCAGCCCCAGCATTTGCTCAGTTGAACTTCTGAGTAAAGTCAGGTCCGCTTCACAACCTTTTGCAGCCGCTTCATGTAATAAAATATTGGCCGTTCCAATTATGCCATTTAGCGGTGTACGGAGTTCATGGCTCATATTACTCAGGAAACGGGATTTGGCAATTGCCGCTTCTTCCGCTTTCCGGCGGGCTCTTTTCAGTTCCGCCTCTTTATCCCTGTATTGTTGTAACAGGCGATTCAGTTCTTGTTCAGAACTGAAATTCATCTGTACTACGAGATATATAAACAAAAGGAAAAGTACAAGTGCGCTGATTTTATTAAACGCATTCATCCAGTTGACAAATTCCGCACCGGTACTGACTGCGCCAAAGTACCCTTGCGGAAGACCAATACTCAATAGCATCAGCAGAAGTGTGACGTTCAGTACAGGCAGGTATTTACCCGCATCTTTCCGGAAATCATAACAAATTACGTAAGCCGCCAGCACAGAAAAATAATACAGAAACATATAGGCGCCGAAATCATACACATGCCCTACTAAAAAAATCATGAAACTGTTTCCGGCCAATGGCAGTGCTTTGGCCGCTGCATACCTGTACCGGGCATTCAGCCGGAATGCAAAACCATTCAACACCAGGTTGCCGGAGGCAAGCAGAACCAGGTATGGAACCGGATACAGAATCGCAGATAGTAAATAGAAAAAAGAGATTACCCCTGAAAGCAAAAGCATCAGATTCACAATTGTGATCCGTTGTTTTTCGGGTGAACGCAGCCCCTCCCGGTGGCCTGCCCGAATGAATTTATATAACAGTAAAGCAGTCTTCATAAACAAAACGCCTCAGCCCATAACCTTAAAATCAATGCTGTAAAAATAAAATTGACTTGCCGGAACAGACAGTCGTTTCGATGAGTCAGGTCAAAATTTCGACAGAAAAAGGATATCCCTGATAAATAAGTACTATATATTATATTTTTTTAATTATTTACCCCTATTTTTGAGCATAAAATATCCATATTTATTTTAATATCTATGAGACATTTTGAATTTAGCCAAACTTTAGACGCCTCTTTTCTAAATGAAGTGTATGAAGATGACCTGGCCTATGCAGTAGAAATTTTTGAAAGTTTCCTGGAAACCCTGCCAGCTGGTCTCCTGCAATTGGAAGAGCACTTTCAACGTGGAGATATTGCCGCGTTCAGATCCGTTGCACACCGGTTGAAACCTTCTTTTAGTTATGTTGGACTGACGGGAATTACCAATCAGATGGCCTCATTAGAAAAGAGTTGTCTTGTAATTCAACGACTGGAAGAATCTGCCACACTTTACCAACAGGTAGTAAAGGATATACAAGCTTCCATACCGGCAATTAAACTTGAAATAAACAGGCTCAAATCACATATTCAACTTGAAGCAAAACCTTAGTTGCATTATAGTAGACGACGATCCGGTATCCCGTAAAATACTGGAACGGCTTTGCATTACCGGGAATATTGATATTCTGGCACAATTTCCTGGCGCATTGGAGGCTCTTCCCTTTCTACAACAGCAATGTCCGGACATACTGTTCCTCGACATAGACATGCCGGTGGTGAGCGGATTCAATCTGCTGGACAAACTGGATACACATCCCTGTGTGGTGATCACGTCAGGCAATACGGAATATGCAGTAACGGCATTTGATTATACAGTAACTGATTTTTTAAAAAAACCCGTTACTGCAGATCGGTTTAAACGTACGATTGAAAAAGCAAACGATTACATTTCCGCCCGGCCGGAAAAAAAGGATAATAACAACCTGGTGCTGAAATCAGATGGCAAATTCATCCGGCTTTCCTCTTCAGACATACTATTTATCGAAAGTGTAGGGGACTATGTCAAATATGTAACACCGGATAAAAAAATAATAGTACATGGTACATTAAAAGGAGTGGAAGAAAGCATAAAAGATCTAAACTTCCAGCGTGTGCACCGTTCATATATAGTAAACACACATTTTATCAGGGGCTTTGACGGGAATGCCCTGCAAATTGCCAACTACCTCATACCAGTCAGTAAATCGCATAAAACGGAGATTATTAAACAGATAAAATCATCCGGACGGATCTGAACTGCCTTCTCAAAATGAACAAAAAGTGATGCACGCGCTGTATTCTGCGTTGTAAAATCCCGGCAAACAACCTGCTTAATTTACCTTTTCCAAATATCGAAAAAATACGCCCGGTCAGCGAAATTTTACCCGGGAGAAATTTTTTCGTTGCATTTTTACATTCGAAACGGTCACAAACCGATTCGCCTGAATCCGAGAATCCTGATAAAGACCAAATAATCTGTCAACCTAAAGAAAACCCGATGAACGCAATTGCCTCCGCTCAGTATGCGGCCATGACCTACACGGCCGCGTCTACCGAAAATCATTTTGACATCTTTGGCCTGAATGGCAATGTACTCTGTTTTGATTATCTCGATAAAGCCGCCCAGGGAGATGAGGAATTCAAGCAGGAAGTACTGCTGCAATTTATCCGGCAAGTACCTTCCAGTATGGAAAAAATGGAAAAAGCCATACCGCAAAAAGACAGCAGTACCATTAAGCGTATTTTGCACGAATTGAAAACAACCGTTTATGTAATGGGCTTTGGCAACCTGGTTATGCCTACCATGAAAAAAATGGACGCCCTGGTGTCAGCCCCTTATGATAACAGGCTTGTATACACGCTTTTTCAGTATATCCGTGTCACTTGCGACGCTGCCGTGGAGGAAGCACGGCTGTATGTAAGTCATTGAACCCACTTACCACTTACCACTTACCACTTACCACTTACCACTCACCACTACCCCATTTCATTTCGAGCATTTTTATAAAATATCCACCAACCACACTCCTGGCCTGAAAGCCTGTCTGTTTCCCTGTTGTGGTTTCGTGCCAATCACTCAATGGCACCCGGTCCGGTGTTTCTTCGGCGTAGCGTAATACCGGCGCTATCAATTGTTCAAAATCAGTCCGGTCAGCACACAAGACAGCGGTCCAGCAAATCCAGTCAGATTTTGTATATGTTTTGCGGCTGTCCAGGGGTAATCCGTATTTTAATTGCCGGCCGAGATAATAGCGTGTTTCCTTTTCATAAACGGATGCCGGAAATAAGCCAAGTCCCAGCAGTTTATCCCAGACAAGATTGTATTTCTGACTCCAGGTATTTTTTTTATCAAAAGTCAGTGCATAGTGATCTCCGGCATCGGCCATCTGCATCCAACGGGCTGCATAGTCGTTTGCAATCGCATTATAACTGGCTGCAGGTTCTTTTTTTCCCAGGCCCCTTGCCATTTGTGCATAAGCGGCAATTCCGGCAATGGCTTTGAGCGACAGATTACAATTACGGGCAAGGTGACCGGCAAAATCATCGGTACATAATTGGTTGGCCGGGTCAAATCCGTCCTTTACCAAGAATTCCACCCATTGACTCAGTACAGTCCAGTGTTTTTTCGCGAAATCAAACTTATGTTCCGCTTTACACACAGCGGCGGCTAAAATGATCATATTCCCGGCCTCTTCCACCGGCATATCCTCAGGATAGGTCTGCCCGTTGGCAACAGGATAGGTGCCCAGATCATGTGCCGGAAACGGCTTTGTCCATTTACCCGACTCACTGTAATACATGATGGGCTCAATCATACCCTTCAGCAGTCCTGGGTTATACAACAGGCTGAGGGGTGCAGAAGGATAAGTCACATCCACGGTCCATATTGAACCATTACTAAAGTTTTCTTTAGATGGAAAAAGCATTTCGTTATTGGGCCCCCGTACCAGCTTATGCGCGGCCAGTGATTGGCGGTAAGCCATTACACATAATTTTGCATACGCTTCACCACCCGCCTTTTCCGCATCCGCGACCAGTTGCCGGTCAAACTTATCACAACGTTCCATGATACTTGCCGATTCCTCCATCGATTTATCGAGTAGCTGCTCCGTACTGCTGTAATTTTTCTTCCACCAGGCTTTTAATGGCTGATTGAAATATTCAATGGAATAGAGATCATCATACGCCAGCAACAAAGTCTGGGGAACGGGCTGTTCACCGGCTTTTCCGAAACTGATCCGGGTTTCTGAAAATCCGGATAGCTTTTTTCCGGGAAGTGTCGGCTCCGTACTTTGCACAATTTTTGATCCTTTATAAGCCGCTACATATAAATATCCCCAGTCAATTCGTACGTTATCTCCTTTCGTTTTCAATACAGGTTGCTCCGTCGTTCCTGTTTTAAGATACTGGAGTTTTCCAAAAACACCTTTCTGCTTTTTCAGTACGGAAGACGGTTTATTACGAACGAGATTATCAGCGGCCAGAAAATACAGGGTAACATCGTGCTTCCGGTCATCCAGTGATTGCACATTAAACTGAATATAACTTACCGGCTTTGACAGTAAATCGGCATCGGTGGCGATCAACGGAGAAATAAAATCGCACATAAGAAATAGCGGACCGCAATTAAAACTGTACTTGGTCTTCGTCGCGGTCATTTCCACACCTGTCTGAACAGCCGCAGTTACCCCGCTCATTTTCTTTTGCGAAGCCAGACCGGCGTCAATCCAGGCAAAGCCACCGGTATTGGTACAGTGAATGGCCATTACATTCGTTCCCTTCTTTAAATTTTTCCGGAGTACTTCATCGAGGGCAAAATTTTTCAACTCGCTGGTATAACACCCCGTACATTGATAAATCAGCTGCCCGTTCAGATATACGTCCACGTCATCATCGTGCCTGAGCTGAAGCAGTAACTGACCGGCGGGAACCTGATCCAGTACAAAAGACCTCCGCAACCAGATCTCTTTGGTTTTCCATTCCGTCATGGCGTCCTGATTCCAGCCGCTGCCAAATGGCATTTTTCCGGAAACCCAGTCCTTCGCCGCGAATTTTTCCTGCATCCAGTTCTTTCCGGGCTTCTCCGTTGTGTAGCGGCATTCCGCAGGATTCGTAGCACCCGCTTCCAACAGCGTTTCCGGGGGATACACCGGTTGTCCAAGAAAGTTATAATACTGTCCGTCTACATTAAGTAAACCTATCAGGGATTGTTCAGTTCCAGTCCAGTGACGTGTCACCGATTCATTCAGTTTATCCGTAGTACTCCATATACTGAAATAAGGATCATGGGTAATCAGGGGGTATGCCGGGGCTTTAATTACCTGGGCGAATGATGCAACGTTCACTAAAACAGACAGTAACAGGGCGGCTATTTTCATTACATAAAATTTATAATAATGTCACCTTTCAGGGTTCGTATGATTTGTCATCAAAAGTTATTGTTCAATACTAATACCAGCCCTTCAGGCTTTATCACTCACCACTCACTAATAATTCAGCTTCACATCATTTATCCTTACCGGCAACCATACCTGCATTTCATTTTTTCCCCGGTTGGCCCAGGTATAATACGGAATCGCTATAATTTTCTTTTTCTCTGTTCTTAATGATTGTCCGTCATCACCCACGGTTACCACCGGTACTTCAGCGGTAATTGCTTTTACCGGTTCGTCCAAAACTTTATAATCGATCGTTTCAAACTTTGTACCCCCGGGTATGATAATATTCCAGGCCTTACCGTTATTATCCGCACCTTCCACGCAATAAACCAACGGGCCTCGTTGAATCGCTACGCGTTGCTGATCCTGTTTTAATTCGGGACGCGATTCAATCAGTTTAACCTCCATTGGCAGAGTTAATTCAAGCCAGTCCCCTTTCTTCCATTCACGTTCCACAACCAGGTACCCGTCCTGGATTGTGTATCCTGCTGTTTTCCCATTTACGAAAAGTCCGGGATCAAAATGATCATTCACGCCATCATCGCCTTCCTGTTTTACCCGGTATAATCCTCCGGGGGCCACCACATCATACATCCACCCCGGCAAACGAAGAAATACTTTGAACACGGATTTTTTTACCGGATCCAGGGTCAGTTTTACTTTTCCCTCCCAGGGGTAATTGGATTCCATCTTCACCTGTACCATCCCGTTTTTCAGGTTAAAAGAAGTACTGCTGCCTGCAAATAAGTTTACAAAAATGGAATTGGAATTAAACGCATAAATATAATTTCCAAGTGAAGCCACCATCCGTGCTATATTGGCCGGACAACAAGCCGTGCCAAACCATTCCCTGCGCTGATGCTGTCCTCTTGAAGCCAACGGATTCCCATAAAAGAAACGATCCCCGCTCAGGCTTAACCCGTCAAGGGCCCCGTTATAGAGACTTCTTTCCAGTACATCCATATACTCAGCCTTACCGGTCAATGCATTCATCCGCTGGTTCCAGAAAACCATACCGACAGAAGCGCAGGTTTCACAATAAGCATGTTCATTCGGCAGATCGTAATCCACACTGAATCCCTCATTACTACCCGCAGAGCCGATTCCCCCGGTAATGTACATATTCCGGTACACCACATCCTCCCACACCGTACGCATCGCTTTCATATAGGCTGTATCTCCCGTATGTGCCGCCACATCCGCCGCACCGGTATACATATACATGGCACGTACGGCATGTCCGGTTATTTCCTTCTGTTCCTTCACAGGTACCACATCCTGCGCATAAGCGGTATCTTTCCAATCGGTCCATGTATACCCTTTAGCCAGTTTCTTTCCCCTTTCACTGAGCAGCCAGTCTGCGAGGTTCAGGTACTTTACATCCGATGTTACCGTATATAATTTTACCAGGGCCAGCTCCAGTTCCTGGTGGCCGGTTACCCAATGTTTTTTCCCGGGACCGAACAGTGCATCAAAATGATCGGCCCAGCGGATACACACGTCAAGCAATTTCCGTTTACCGGTAGCATTAAAATAAGCCACCCCGGCCTCTATCATATGTCCCGCATTATAATCCTCGTGCATACTCATATCGGTATACCGGTCCTGTATACCTTTGAGTGTATACCAGGTATTCAGGTAACCATCTGGCTGCTGTGCTGCCGCGATTTTATCTATCCATTCGTCACATTTCTTTTCCATCACTTCACTGGGATGTGTTTTTAATGAATAGGCCATTGCCTCCAATGCTTTAAACACATCACTGTCATCATAGAAAATTCCTTCATGTTCCTCTCCTTTTGCCCGGACCACCCGTTCAAAATTGCGGATACGCGGCGTGGCTGTTTCAGTCTGGTAAATACAGGCTTCCAGCGTTTTGGTGGCTACCTTATCAATTTTAGGACGCCAGAAACTGTCCTGTATGCTAACCCGGGCAAAGTTGACAAAAACAGTACGCTGTAATGGAGCCTGGGCTACAGCCGCTGAGATACCACTAACGGCAACCCCTACCCATAAAATTATTTCACGCATATTGAGTAAATTAAAGTGTAATCAGCATTCCTTCTTCCGCCACGGCAAAACCGGCCGCCTTTACCCGATCTTTGTCATCGGACTTTTTCTTCAGTAACGGGTTGGTATGGTTGAAATGGATAAAATGAATCTTTGCTTTTACAGAATCCGGGAGGCTGGAAAATAAACGTACGGACTCTTCCACAAACGGGTGAGGCACTTCCCGCATGTCACGACCGGGCAATTCCCCGTTCTTATAAAAAGTGCCGTCGATCAGGATAAAGTCAAATGCCTTCATGTATTCCACGCTGTTTTCCGGCCATAATTCCCACTTATCTATATCCGGTATAAACAGCATCTTCCTGGAACCATGTTGAATCCGGAAACCCACTGTTTCTGAATATTCATCCCGGTGCGGTACCCGTACCGGCAGTACGGATAAAGCAGAGGTCAACCGGACAACGCTATCCTCTTTCATACGTACTAACCGGATATTCGACAAACTTACCAACTGGCTCCAGGGACCATTGCCGCGGAGAAATGAATCCATACGCGGCATGGCATATACCGGTATATCGGTTGCCCCCATGGTTTCCCGGCCAAATTCCATCAGTCCGGTATAGTGACCGGTATGCGCATGTGAAATAAAAATTCCATCAGGACTGTAATCAGGCGCCTGCGGGAGGTATTGCTGCAGGTTTTTTAATTGTACACCCATATCCGGAGTGGCTTCCATCAGCCAGTACTTCCCGGCTTCCCGGTCCACCAGGGCCAGGCAGGTAACCAGTTTTTTTTCTTCCTTCCCTTTCCAGTAAGCATTACAGCATTCCTTTTCGCACCCGGCCTGCGGATAACCCGCATCCTGTGCAATGCCCAATACAACCACAAAGAAATCAGGTAAGCCCATACCGGGCACAAGGGTTTTCTGACGGCCGGAGCGGAGATTAAGCAGAGCCGCGCAAATCAATACGGCCAGCAACAGAAATACTTTAAACCACCTTGACTGCATACTCAGCTTATTTTAGGAAGGCTGTACCCGTTATGATACGGAGCGGCCTGGTATTTCTTATTCACTTTCTTATCAGTAAACCTTTTATTCTCCTTGTCCCAATCCAGTTTTTTCCCGGTACGGAATGCAATATTACCCATCTGGCTCAGCATAGCGATATGCGAGGCTTCCTGGATGGAACATTTCAGGTCTTCCATTTTACGTGAGCGGATAACACTGACAAAATTCTCCATGTGTTTCTCAAGGCCGTTATCCACCATCTTCTTTCTTTCTACCAGTACTTTTTTAGGGCTGCGGGGTTCTTCCATCACTTCCCAACCACTGCGATCCAGTTCCAGTGTACCATTGTCGCCGACAAAGGAAATCCCGTGATTCTGTTTGTACAATCCATTTTCAATACCAATGGCATGGTCCCAGGATAAACTGAATTTGTCAAACTGGTAAAGTGCAGTTAGCGTATCCGGTGTCTCCTGCGGAGATGTCGGGTCTCCGAAATTTCCTCCCATGGCACTGATTGAATTCGGCACGGTTGCTTTCATACCGATCAATGCATAGTCCAGGAGATGTACACCCCAATCAGTCATCAGCCCGCCGGCATAATCCCAGAACCAACGGAACGTAAAATGAAAACGATTGGCATTGAAGGGACGTAACTGTGCTGGTCCCAGCCATCGGTTATAATCCACTCCCGCAGGCACAGGGCTATCCGCCACAAAGGGGATGGGTTTTTTCCATCCCACAAAACACCAGACTTTAACGGCCCTGATGTTGCCAAGCTGGCCACTATGTACAAAATCCACTGCCTCTTTAAAATGTTGCTGACTGCGTTGCCATTGACCGGCCTGTACCACCCGTTTGTATTTTTCCTGTGCGGCGATCATGATCCGGCATTCTTCAATAGAATTACCTACCGGTTTTTCGATATACACTTCTTTACCAGCTTCACAGGCATCCACCATCTGCAGGCAATGCCAGTGGTCGGGCGTACCAATGATCACCGCATCAATATCTTTCTGATCGAGCAGGGCCCGGTGATCAGCGTAGGTTTTAACTTTGGTTGCGTCCACATTCAGAGCCTTCAGTTCTCCCATCCGTTTATCCAGTATGTTCTTGTCCACATCACAAAGCGCTACCAGGTTCACACCCGGTACTTTGAGCATGGCTTTCAGGTCGGACCAGCCCATTCCATTGACCCCGATCACACCTACATTAATCTGGTCCGACGGAGCAATCCGGTTTTTAAAAATGGCAAATACATTGTTTCCAAATGAATTGGCCAGCATGGAGCCTGCAGTGATTGCGCCGGCCTGGAACAGGAATTTTTTTCTGGAGGACATTTTGCTATAGTTGATAAGTTAACAAGTTGACAGGTTGAAAAGGATATCCCTTCAAAGTTGTTTCTCACATCCGGCAACTGACATCTGACATCTTTTACAATACCTGGAATCCGTGTGCATACGGATCGTCTTCCTTATCAATCCAGATGGTATTGTATCCGTATACTTTTGCCCAGCCTTCCACTGAAGGTCGAATAGCCGGTTTGCCATGCATCATAAGTTCTTCCTCAATCCGTCCGATGAATTTACTGCCAATAATACTCTCATGAATGAACAGATCACCTTTTTTCAGTTTTCCCTTGGCGTACCACTGCGCCATTCGTGCGCTGGTGCCGGTACCACAGGGTGAGCGGTCGATAGCTTTATCCCCGTAAAATACGGCATTACGGGCAGTTGAAGTCTGATCCAGTACAGCCCCTGCCCATAATATATGTGTACAACCATTGATCGTCGGATCATCAGGATGAACAAACTGGTATTTTGCATTGATATTTTTCCGGAGTTCCCTTGCCCACGCAACCAGTTTATCGGCCGGGTAATGTTCCAGTCCCCTGAAGTTTTTCTGTACATCCACGATCGCATAAAAATTCCCTCCATAGGATACATCCACTACCAGCTCTCCTAATTCCGGACATTCCGCTGTCAGCTCTGCCGAATGTAAAAATGCAGGTACATTGGTCAGTTTCACACGCTCCACTTTCACCGGTCTGACTGTTTCAGATACATTTGAACTGGCTGTTGGCTGTTGACTCCCGGCTTCAGACTCCCGACTCCCGGCTATACTATATTCGATCATCACCAATCCCGCCGGTGCTTCCATTCTCACCACACCCGGCACTTTGGGTTTGATCAATCCTTCTTCTATCGCAATGGTAATGGTACCGATCGTACCATGACCACACATCGGCAGACAACCACTGGTTTCTATAAAAAGAACGGCCACATCATTGGCAGGGTCATGTGGCGGATAGAGGATACTGCCGCTCATCATATCATGCCCCCGTGGTTCAAACATCAGTCCGGTCCGGATCCAGTCATATTCCCGGAGAAAATGCTGGCGCTTCTCGCTCATGCTGTTACCTACCAGTTCCGGTCCGCCTTTTTTTACCAATCGTACCGGATTGCCACAAGTGTGTGCATCCACACAGTCAAATACATATTTTGCCATAAATAATTTTATTGAGTTCCCCAGTCCCCACTCCCCACTCCCCACTCTCCACTCTCCACTCTCCATTTTCCACTTTCCACTTTCACCTCCTATTTTCTATTTTCCATTTTCTATTAACTTTCTCTAAATTAGCCTCCAATTGCTTGTTCATGGAAACCTACGGAAAGATACTACTCATTGCCATGCCAGCCTTCCTGGTGCTGGTACTTTTTGAAAAATGGTGGGGCTGGCGAAAGGGATTTGATACGGTCCGGAATATGGACATGATTTCTTCCCTGAGCTCTGGAATTACCAATGTAACCAAGAGTGTACTGGAAATCACCATTGCCATCGGGATCTATCCCTTTATGTTGCAATATCTGGCGCTGACCCATATTGAAAATACCATCCTGGTCTACATCCTGACTTTTATCATTATTGATTTTAACGGGTATTGGGTCCATCGCTGGAGTCATGAAGTAAATCTCTTCTGGAACCTGCATGTGATCCATCACAGCAGTGAGGAATACAACCTGGCCTGCGCCCTGCGGCAAAGTATTTCTGCCTTTTTTAATATGTTTACGGTACTGCTCCTGCCAGCTGCGCTACTGGGTATTCCTGAACAGGTAATTGCTACTGTTGCCCCGCTTCAATTATTTGCCCAGTTCTGGTACCATACCCGGCATATCAACAAAATGGGGTTCCTGGAAAAAATCATCGTTACTCCCAGTCACCACCGGGTACACCATGCCGTAAACCCGGAATACATGGATAAAAATCTGTCGCAGATCTTTATTATCTGGGATAAACTATTCGGCACCTTCCAGGAAGAGTTAAAAGAAGTACCCCCCGTATATGGTATTTCACGGCCGGCCAAAACCTGGAACCCGATCAAGATCAATTTTCAGCATCTCTGGCTGATGATCAAAGATGCCTGGCGGACCAATAACTGGGTAGATAAGTTCACCCTCTGGTTCCGGAGAACCGGTTACCGTCCGGCAGACGTAGCCGCAAAATACCCGGTTTATAAGATTGAAGACGTTTATCATTTTGAAAAATATGATACCCGTACCTCCCCGGCCTTCACTGCGTGGGCCTGGGTACAACTGACGTTGCTCCTGCTCTCCATCAGTTACCTCTTTGGCAATATTGCCTATATTAATTCGATCGACGGCAGCTATATTTATTGGTACGGCGCTTTTGTATTCCTGACCGTATATGCACTGACGGAACTAATGGACCGGAATTCAAATGCCATGATCTGGGAAGTCCTCCGTTGCGGACTTGGATGCTGGTTTCTTTACCAGCAGGGAGATTGGTTTGGGGCGGGGTTCTGGCTGGCGAATCTGAAGATTATTTTAACCGCCTATTTTATCATTTCCTTACTCACCACTTTATATTTTACTTTAAAGCATAAAAAAGAAGACTCGACTTCATTTGCCACTTAAATTTCCGGCAACTGAATTCCAGCACAGATTTTGCTTTATATCCATTGCCCCATCCCGCCGCCTTTCACTTATAAACCCGATTTATATGAAAAAGGCCTTATTGTTTTTCGCAGTACTGTATTCTTCCCTGGTAAACGCCCAACTTAAACCAACTTCGGCATGCCCGGAATTTGTCGTTGATATTCTCGACGGCCGGATTGGCGAACTGGATCCCCGGTCCACAATCGGACAGATTAAAGCGAAATACCCATGTTATTCCAAACTGGAAAACGAATCGGACTCGGCCTGGTGCGGAGGTGGGATATACTTTAAAGAACGCGACCTTTACTTCTATACCGGCCGGGATTATGTGGAGATCGGCCCGGCTTTTAAGGGAAAACTTACCCTTCCCCTGATGGGAGCCACCCGTGGCAGCTTTTTCAAAACCCTGGGGAACCCTATGATTAAAGACACCGGTTGGGATGCCTACCAGACCGCTTATGGGATTTTGCTATTATATTTTAATAAGTCAAATAAAGTAAACAAAATCCGGTTCAGCACGGAGAAAGCAGGGAGTATCCGATTATGTGACTGAAATTTGTTAATAACCCTTCCCGGAATTTAACAACTGCCTTTACCCGGCTTTCTGATAGTCAGTGTATCTTAGTAAGGTTCAACCAAAACCCTGTCCCATGCTAAGATTACATTTATTCTGCTGCTTCCTGTTTTGCATTTCCTTCTCCGATGCACAGGAATATTTTAAACCCGGGCAATTTGTCATTAAGGGCCAGGTGAAAAATTTCAAAGAGCCATTTTTTGAATTCGGGATGACCAGTTACCTGAACAATGAAAGTCATTCAGTAACCGTACAGGGGGATGGCCGGTTTGAACAATCATTCCCGGTACAATTCCAGCAGGATATTTACTTCTATCTGAATGATGATGCGATCAGTTTCACCGTTAAAGATAAAGACACCCTGTTCCTGGAATGGGATAATGAACATTTTACTCCCAGCTTCTCCATCAGGGCCGGGGGAGAAAACCGTAACCTGGAACTGGCCCTGCAATGGATTTCTTACCGGCATTTCCGTGACCCTTTCATGAAGCTCTTTGAAATGGATAAAAAAACAAGTGCGGAAGAAAAGTATAAGAAAGTAAATGACCTGTTCAACCGTCATATTGAGCTCCTCTCCGATTCTTTTCAAAAATTACATGCGCAGATTCCTGGAGCACAATATGATCGTGAAATCAAATTCACGAGATTTGCCAACCAACAGTTTGCTTCAGTATTATTTCAATATAACAACTTTTTATGGCAAAACCGGATGGTCCCCCAGTTCAAAGTAAAACCGGCTAAAGACAGCAGTGGTTATTTTTCCGGACTTGACATACAATTCCTGAAATACCAGTATGGTATGTTGAACGAATTCTGGTTCAGGGATATACCGGAATACCGGGATTTTCTCTTTAATTATATCCGTTTTCAGAAACCATTTAACAGTTGGTCTGCCATCCCGCCGGCCAAAGCCAGGGGCTTTGATCCGACATACGACGATTACCATACAGCATTGGGCACTATCCAGATAGGCAGCATCCGTGACTGGTTTATTATGCGGTCAATTATCTTTGGATTCGGCCATTATGACTTCACACCCGTAGAAAAAATATATGAGGAAGCTTTACCGGCAATAACAGATCCGTGGATAAAGGAAACCTTGCAGAATCACTACACAGCCATCAAACGTTTAAAACCCGGCAACCCGGCTCCTGCCTTCACCCTCAAAAATGAAAAAGGGCAAATGGTCTCACTCAGTGATTTCAAAGGCAAAGTGGTCTATATAGATTTTTGGGGCGTATTCTGCGGTCCTTGTATTTATGATATTAAAAATCATATCCCGCAAATACATGAATATTATAAAGACAAGGAAATTGTATTTATCAATATCTGCGTAGACGCCAAAGAAAAGCAATGGAAAGATGCCTTAGTGAAATATAAATTAGATGGCATCAACCTGATCGCGGAAGGCTGGACCGATCACCCGGTTTGCCAGGCGTATAATATAAGCAGTATTCCGCATTATATTCTCATTGACAAAGAAGGAACAATCGTCAATAATAATGCCCGGAGACCATCGGGTTATGACCTGAAGAGCGGGAAGAATGTGATTGATAATTTATTAAAATAGCAGAATAGAAAGTAAAAATCCTTATAGAGCCAAAGACCTTATTTTTACAAACAATCACTTAGAACGGGCTGTTGACTACTAACTACCGACTACTATCTACAGACTATCCTCTATCCTTGCTTTCTGAGATACTTCGTCAGCACCACAATCTGCTGTCCATCGATCCGGCCCTCGATCTGTTCGGTATTATTGGATACCAGGCGGATATTATGAATCACGGTACCCACTTTTGCATTAGCAGAAGATCCCTTTACATCAAGCGATTTGGTGAGGACCACATTATCGCCGTTTTTCAACACTGCCCCGTAGCAGTCTTTGTGCAATTCAACAGATCCATCATTCTCATGATCACCGGAGGCTTTGGCCCAGGACAGTGATTCGTCGGCCAGGTACATCATATCCAGTTGTTCTGCCGCCCAGCTTTCATTCCGCAAACGGTTCAGCATCCGCCAGGCCATTACCTGTACCGGAATCACTTCACTCCACATACTGGTGGTCAGGCACTGCCAATGTGTATGGTCCAGTTCTTCTTTCTTTTCAATCTGAGCCAGGCATTTGGGACAAACCAGGATGGCGTCCTCCATATTCCCGGTGGCCGGTGGCACTTCATATACTTTCAGGTGCTCAGTGGCCGCACATAATTCACATTGATTGCCGCTACGTTTAGCCAATAATTCGTCTTGTCGCATGGGGAGTTTGTTATTGGCCGCGAATGTAATGAAAATAGACGGGTTTGAGGATGATCGCTGGTTCAGGCACCCGATATAAAGTCAAAATTCAAACTTGCTCCCCGTAGCTTCGGCGAAGGGGGGAGTAAAAAGTAAAAAATCCTATAGATGTAAAATCGGTATAGTAACCAACATTCGATAAGAAGGGGCTGTTGACTACTAACTACTAACTTCCGACTACTAACTACTTACTGCTCTGGTTATACCAAGCGGATTCCCTTCTTTCAACTCCTCCGGCAACAACTCATCGGGCCAGTTCTGGAACGAAAGCGGACGGGCAAACCTTTTTATAGCATCGGCACCTACAGAGCCAAAACGGGAATCGGTCGAGGCTGGAAAGGGGCCGCCGTGCTGCATACTCAGGCATACCTCCACTCCGGTGGGTACCCCGTTCATAACGAAACGCCCACAAATGTTTTTCACGGCTTCCACCAGTTCCTCATTATTGAGCATATCCGCGGTGGTAGCCATCAGTGTGGCCGTGAGCTGGCCTTCGAGGTGCAGGGTTACTTCCAGCATTTCCGCTGCATCGGCGCAACGAACCACCAGTGAGTAAGGACCAAATACTTCTTTATGTAATAGCGGATTGGCTAAAAATGTTTTCCCATCCACCGTAGCTACCGTAGGTAAACCGGTGCAACGGTCTTCTCCTGCTTGAGCAGATTCAGCCACGAGATGAACATTTTCCTGCATCAGGGCTTCTTCCCGCTTATTGGAAAAATTATCAGCAATCCCCTGGTGCAGCATCAAGCCCGGCATGGTTTGCTGAATGGCTTTTCCCAGGTCATGAATGAATTGCTGCAGATCCGTTCCATCAATCCCGATGATGAGTCCGGGATTAGTACAGAATTGTCCGACGCCTAAAGTAATGGAACCGGCGCATTGTGTGGCCACTTCTCCTGCGGAAACAGCTAATTTCCCAGGCAATAAAAAAACCGGGTTTACACTCCCCATTTCAGCAAAAACTGGAATCGGCTCCGGCCGTTGATTGGCCCAGTCAAATAATTGTTTACCCCCGGCATAGGAACCGGTAAACCCAACTGCTTTGCAACAGGTATGCGTTACTAATGCTTTGCCCACTTCAAAAGACATCCCGGTTACATGGGCAAAAATGCCGGCAGGCATTCCGGTTTTTTCGGCTGCCCGGAATATGGCCTGGGCAGCTAAATGTGAAGTCTGGGGATGGGCCGGATGCGCCTTCACAATTACTGGACAACCCGCGGCAAAAGCAGTAGCCGTATCTCCTCCTGCCGTAGAGTAAGCAAAAGGAAAATTGCTGGCTCCGAAAACCACCACCGGGCCAACCGGAACGAGCATTTTACGTATATCCGGCTTTGGCGGTGTTTTCCCGGGATTAGCATGGTCAATGCGTGCTTCCAGCCAATCACCTTTCTCACAGGCGTCCGCATAACTTTCGAGTTGATAGATCGTACGACCACGCTCCCCTCTCAGCCGGGCTTCCGGCAGATTGGTTTCCTGCATAGCTGTCCGGATCAATTCATCACCCGCCGCCTCCAGTTCTTTTGCAATTGCCCGCATGAATCCGGCCCGCTGTTTCAGGGATAATTTCCGGTAAGCATGAAAAGCTTTCCAGGAAGCGGACATTACTTCGTTGATCTCTTGTATAGTTGCGTCTGTTGTCATTAGTCGGTAGTCTTTTGACGTTAGTCGTTAGTAATAAGCGAGAGGCAATAGGCGAGTTGGGGCAGCCCCTCAATAAAGATTTTCAGTTACATTTCTGATTCTGCCTCTATAGTTTTTTTTACTTTTACCTTTTACCTTTTTACTTTTTACTTATAAACCCGGCCTCGTCGCTATCCCCTGCTTTATTATCCCCAGCACCCGTTCTCTTTCTTCTCCTTCCAGGACCAGTCGCGGGGCCCGGACGTATTCATTACTGATCCCTGTTTGTGTGGCGGCCAGTTTGATATATTGTACCAGTTTGGGGTGTATATCCAGTTCCAGCAAAGGCATAAACCAACGGTATATCACAGCGGCTTCAGCAATCTTACCGGCTTTAACCAGGTTGTAAATGGCCATGGTTTCTTTGGGAAACGCACATACCAGTCCGGCTACAAGTCCATCCGCTTCCAGGCAAAGTTCTTCCATAGCCAGTGTATCCACGCCACACAGAATTTTAAACCGGTCGCCGAAACGATTCTTCATCCTGATCAGGTTCGTTACATCGCGTGAACTTTCTTTCAAAGCGGTGATATTATCACACTCCACTAACTGATCAAACAGGGCGGGATGCGCGTCTATTTTATAATCTACCGGGTTATTATAAATCATTATCGGGAGACGGGTGGAGCGGGCTACTGTTTTAAAGTAAGAAACCGTTTCCCGGTCATCCGATTTATACCGCATCGGCGGCAACAGCATCAGGCCATCAGCACCCCATTTCTCCGCATTGGCTGCCTGTTCAATCGCGTCTTTAGTTGTACTTTCTGCGATATTGAGGATCACCGGAATTTTTCCTTTTACATAATCCAGTGCATATTTAACGAGTACTTCCTTTTCAGCCACTGTAATCGTACTGGCTTCACCCAATGAGCCACCAATGATGACACCATGTATTCCTGCTTCAAGCTGGGCCTGCAGGTTTTTACCAAACATAGGCAAATCCACTTCATCATTCACTGTAAACGGGGTAAGTAATGCGGGAAAAACGCCTTTCCATTCAAATTGCATAACGATTGATTTTATTGGTTAAAGATAAGACATTCAAAAAATTAGAACAGAAAATATGAGCACTCAACCGTTTGCCTGTACCAATCCTTTTACCTTCAGCAATTAATCACTATTTTCAGGTTTAAAACTGCTCCTGCTTCACCAAAAAAAACCAGATGAAACGTAACATTATTACAATTTTATCCGTACTTTTTTTTCTGCCTTTACTGTTACCGGCGCAACAAGCTGACTATACAATACAACTGAACTCAGGAAAATTCATTCCCGAACAGAATGCGGCCAACCTGACAATACAATCAACTTTTTTACAGGAAGCGGTATTTGCCGGAAGACAATACCTGGCATTGCAATTCAATAAAATTCCTTCATCAGCAGAAAAAGCAAACTTAGCAGCGGCAGGTATTACCCTGCTGGACTATATCCCCAACTTTGCCTATACAGCCAGTGTAAGTGAAACATTTGACCCGGCCCGTTATTCCGGTTATGACGTAAGAAGTGTATTCCGTTTCTCCGCCAATCAGAAAACAGTACCCGCACTTCTGAAAGGAGAATACCCGGCACATGCCATAAAACAACCCGGCTATGTTGATATTACTGTTATCACCTATGAACAGTTGTCTGCCGGTAAACTTGCCGGCAGTTTCTATTCACTGAATATATCAGTATTGGAGGAAATGCCGGCCTTTCGAAGTTTCACCCTCCGTGTTCCGCAATCCAATCTGCTCCCATTACTCAACCAGCCTTTTATACAATGGACTGAGTTTATCGACGCACCGAATCATCTTGAAAATACCCCCGGCCGTACCCTGCACCGTGTGAATGTACTGAATGATGGGATGAGAAACCTGAAAGGAGACGGCATCAATGTCGGCATATGGGATGAAGGAGAAATAAGTCCTCACCTTGACTTTTCACCGGCCGGACGACTTAATCAGGTGGAATTCAGTTCAGCTTCTCAACACTCCACCCATTGTGCAGGCACCATACTCGGTCGTGGACTGATTAACCAGACAGCCCGGGGAATGGCCCCCAATGCCAAACTGTATTCCTATAATTTTAACGGCAACATACAAACGGAAATGGCTTCCGCAATCCCGTCACAGTCCATGGTCATCAGCAGCCATTCATACGGAAGTACCCTCACCTGCGGGCTAACCGGTGCCGGCGTGGCGTATTCCGCCACTTCCCGCGCCACTGATCTCAACCTGAATAATTTCCCCTATCACTTACACGTACATTCAGCCGGCAATTCACAAACCTCCTGTACGGGCGGGTGGTCCACAATAACCGGAAGCGGCAAAACGGCTAAGAACAATATACTGGTTGCCAATATCACTTCAGCCGAAGCCATATCCGGGACCAGTAGTTTTGGTCCGGTACATGACGGTCGGGTTAAACCGGAAATCAGTTCAATGGGAAGCAGTGTATTCTCCACCAGTACACCATTAAATGCCTATGCCACACTTTCCGGCACCTCCATGGCCACACCGGGTGTGGCGGGCTCACTGGCCTTGCTGGTACAACGTTATAAACAATTAAACAGTAATAATCTTCCTCCCTCTGCCCTGATAAAAAACACTGTACTGAACACCGCACATGATTTAGGCAATACAGGACCTGATTATAAATTCGGCTACGGACGAATAGACGCATTACAGGCGGTGCGCATTTTGGAAGAAAACAGGTATGCCCTGAATACAGTCACTACAGGTGCATCAAATGATGTAACAATAAATGTTCCTGCCGGTGCAGCCAGGTTACGTGTCATGCTGACCTGGAATGATCCGGCAGCTGCAGCCAATGTAACGCCGGCACTTGTCAACAATCTTGACCTCACGGTAATAAACGGCGCTACCACATCGCTACCCTGGGTACTCGATCCGAATAATCCGGCTACACCGGCAACCAACGGCGTGGATAATGTCAGTAATATTGAACAGATAGTGTTGAACAATCCTGCCGCAGGCGCTTATACTTTACGGGTTAACGGTACGGCAGTAACAACCGGCCCTTCACAAGAATACGCGTTAACCTGGAGTATTGATCAGCCATTTATTGAAGTCACCTATCCCAATGGAGGAGAATCATTCAATCCGGGAAGTACAGAAATCATTACCTGGGACAATGCGGGCATCAGCAGTACACAAACCCTGGAATATTCACTGAATGGCGGCAGTTCATGGACACTAATTTCTTCCGCGGTGGCAGCCGGTACTACCCGTTTCAGCTGGAACGTTCCAGCTGGCGCCAATACCTCCAATGCCCTGATCAGGATTACTTCAGGTGCTGTGTCAGACATCAGCGATGCCCCATTTAAAATCCTGGGAACTGTAACCGGATTTACCGGCTCAGGTGTCAGTTGCAATCCCGGCGAAATCCAGTTCAGCTGGAATACCGTTACAAATGCCACGCACTATGATATTTATACGCTGGAAAGCAGCAGCGGACAGTTTACGCTTTTTGCCGGAAATTTAACCGGCACCACCTATACAGCAACCGGACTTACACCCAATGCCAGTATGTGGTTTACCATCCGGGCAAAGAACAACAGCAGTAATGCAGAAGGAGAACGAGCCAACGCAGTGAATGTAGTTGTATCTAACGGAGGAGGAGGAATTGGCACCGTTGGTACAATCAGCGGGCAAACAACCATCTGCGGCACTCCTTCCGGTGTGAGTTATTCTATCAGCGCGGTCTCTGGCGCCACATCCTATGTTTGGACAGCTCCTCCCGGAGCAACTATTGTCAGCGGCCAGGGAACCACAAACGTAAGCATAACGTATAATGCCGGCAGCAGCAGCGGCAATGTATCCGTAACCGCCGGAAACGGAAGTTGTAATACAGCTCCGGGCACACTGGCCATAACTGTTGGAAGTACGGCCGTTGCGGCCCCTGTTTCCGGCGGAGATCAGGCACAGACCATTTGTGCGGGCAATCCGGTTCCCACACTAACGGCAACGGCTACTGTACCCGTCGGACATACATTAAGCTGGTATACAACTGCTGCCGGAGGCAGCACAGTGAGCAATCCCACCCTCAATACAACAGGAAGCGTAACTTATTATGCGGCCAGCCTGGACAACAGCACATCCTGCGAGAGTGCCCAACGTACAGCAGTTACACTGACATTAAGTTCCGTCCCTGCCGCTACCATCACTGCAGGTGGGACTACTACATTCTGCCAGGGCAACAGTGTGGTTTTAACAGCCAACAATGGCTCAGTTTATAACTGGAGTAATGGCGCATCAAGCCAGGCAGTAACAATAAACAGTTCCGGATCATACACAGTAACTATTACAACCAGTGGCTGCACCAGTACTTCTGCACCGGTCACCGTAACTGTCAATCCCCTTCCCGCCGCCTCTATTACACCCGGCGGACCGTTGAACTTCTGTGAAGGCGGCAGTGTAACACTGTCTGCTCCGGCAGGATCAGCCTGGAACTGGAACAATGGTGCCAGCACACAGCAGATAACGGTTAGCAATACAGGCAATTTTTCAGTAACAGTTACCAATGCTGCCGGCTGTACGGCAACTTCATCCAATACTGCGGTTGTAGTAAGCCCGAGTCCGCAGGTCAGCATCAATGCGTCGCCCTATACCCGCTTATACCCTGGTTTGACCACCACATTGTCGGCTACGGTTTTACCTGCCGGAACTTATAATTACAGCTGGCTCAGAAATAATACAACCATTCCTGGCG
Organism: Chitinophagales bacterium; assembly: GCA_017303855.1. Lineage (GTDB taxonomy): Bacteria > Bacteroidota > Bacteroidia > Chitinophagales > Chitinophagaceae > JJ008. The sequence continues at coordinate 277,107 of JAFLBL010000001.1, forward strand.
CCAACGCTTCCTCCCTATCCGGTATTGACCTTGATAAACTGGGGGATTATAAAGTAACGGTCACTAACAGCAGCGGGCTTGCTTGCAGCAATACATCCTCCCTGCTTACCATCGGGGATTCCGCTTCTAATAAGCTCTTTATACTGCCTGTTCCCAATAACGGCATCTTTGAAGTAGTTTACTACAGCAGCGGCAACAATGTTCATACCCTGAGCATCTCCGATACAAAAGGCGCTACAGTGTACCGCAAAACGTATACAATCAACGCCCCTTATCAGCGGATGCCTGTCGATATGAGCAGACAGGCCGGAGGTATTTACCAGGTAGCCCTGTATGACGCGTCAGGAAAAAGAATAGCTACAGGCAAAGTGCTGATACATCACTAAAAATAAAGATTGATAAAAAGCCGGTTTCGCAACGAACCGGTTTTTTTTATTCAAGTTGCTTTACAAACCTGTAAATGGCTTCCTGCGCCTGAATAATTGGAAATCCGTTTTCCACCCACTGGTTTTCCAACTGATCCGTCAGCCTGACCGCTTTTACATTATCCGCCAGTTGTAAGGATATAATTGTCAGCAACTCTTTCTTTAACTGCCCGTCCACAACAGGAAAACACACTTCTATCCGGTTACGAAGATTACGTTTCATCCAGTCCGCACTACCCAGGAATACTAGCGGCTGCCCCCCATTGTTAAAAATAAAAACGCGGGCATGTTCCAGGTAACGATCCACAATACGGGTAACGGTAATATGCTCACTCATCCCTATAACGCCAGGTGCCAGACAACAAATACCACGAACCAGCAACTGAATCTTAACACCAGCCTTTGCAGCTTCATATAGCAGGCTAATCATTTTTTTCTCCTGCAGATTATTGAATTTAATTATGATTGAAGCCGGCATCCCCTGCCGTGCCAGGTTGATTTCCCGGTTAATGAGCATTTCAAATTCATCCACCATATTAAAGCGGGAAACAAATAAATGCTGAAACGGAATTTTGCCATAATCCTTTGGTTGTGTCCTGCTTTGTAAATAAGTGAAAAGCAATCCCAACTCCTTCCCCATCTCTGCGTTGGCGGTAAAAAAGCAATGATCGCTATAAAAACGAGCGGTGGTTTCATTAAAGTTACCAGTTCCCATACAGGCATAGGTAACCGGCTTTCCCATTTCTTCCCGTATCAGCAGGGCGGTTTTGGCATGTACTTTCAGCCTCGGTATGCTATTTATAATAGTGACGCCCGCGGCTTTCAGTTTCTTTGCCCATTTCAGGTTATTGGCTTCATCAAAACGGGCTTTTAGCTCCACAAATACGGTAACTTTTTTACCATTCATGGCAGCACTCATCAGTGATTGTGCAATATGTGAATCGGCAGCCACCCGGTATAACGTAATAAAAATTTCCTTCACCTGTGGGTCCACCGCTGCTTCATTAAAAAACCGGAGTACCGGAATATATGAATGATACGGCAAATGAAGCAACTGGTCTTTCTCCCGGATACTGTCAAAGACAGAACGTGTAGTAGTAAAGCCTGAATGCATCACCGGCGGCCAATCGTGTTGCTGCAGTCCGTCAATTACAGGCAACGGCAGTTTTGAAAAATCCTTCAGGTTATGATAACGCCCTCCGGAAACCAGCTCATGACGGCCCAGGCCAAAATACCCTACTAAAAAATCCTGTACTTGTACGGGCATCTGCTGATCCACCAATAACCGGGTGGCCGCTCCCATGTCACGCTTCTCCAGTTGCCTTTCAATTTTTTCAGCAATATCACCGGAAAATTCGTCATCCAGCTGCATATCGGCATTACGGGTCATTTTCACTGACCAAACCCCCTCAATCGGCCTGTCACGGAAAAGCAGGTGAAGCTGCTCCCGGATCACATCATCCAGGAAAACAAATTGCCTGATCCCGTTACTGTCAGGCCATTCCCTGAACCGGGGAATCTGTCCGGCCGGAATATTAACCAAAGCATATAACGGCGTTTTCCTTTTCGGCAGACTCTTCAATTGTATAACAAAATAAAGCGCATTGTTCTCCGGAAAGAAATGTGCTTTATTGTTTTCCTGCAGGTAAACCGGTTGCAGGCATGCCAACAATTCCGCTAAAAAATAGTCCCTGCGCAAGTCAGCCTGCTCCGGATCCAGTACTTCATTATAAAAGAGGTGAATGTTTTTTTCTAATAAGGCCGGCAATAATTGTTCACACAATATCCGGCCAAATAATTCCTGCTGCCGGACCACAACGGATCGTACTTTTTCCATCAACTCTTCCGGATAATCTTCTTTCAGTGATATTTTTTTTGTCTCCAGCCCGGTAAACGCATATATAGCCGGCATTCTAACGCGGAAAAACTCATCCAGGTTGGAGGAATAAATAGAAAGGAACTGAAACCGGTTAAATACAGGCACATGCGGATCTGCTGCCTCCAGTAAAACACGCTCATTAAAACTCAGCCAGCTGAGGTCTCTGTTCAGATAGGGATATGGCTCCCGGGACATAGACAGGATATTTTGACTAAGTTACAGTTTTAGTAACGGATGTGGATATTAACAAAAGGTTCCTGTAACAAGAAATAATCCGCTATACCTGCTGACATATATCATCAGCCAATCTGATGACTATCACTGAAATTCCTGCTCACATCCACGTAGATTGTGAAAAGTCATCTACCCTAAACCCGCTCTGTATGTTACCTCTTCCATCCCTGAGGCAGGGGGTATTTTGTATCCTTCTGGGCCTGCTCTTTTTCTCTACCGACAGTATTGCACAACTACCCGAAGACCTGGAAAAAATGGGCAAAGACGCCGAAGGCTTTCAGTTTCATCTTAAGTTTCATGGCGTAACCACTACCATGGCCGGTGAAAAATATTCAAAAATCAGCGCCTTGCTTGATAAGTATAAAGCGCAAGTCCCGACATCACTTCAACAACCTTTCCGCATACAGGGAGCAGCGGCGGCACAAAAACCATCACTCACGACAGAACAGCAGGCTGACCTTAAACGCAATGCCACCCTTTTTTTTCGTGAACTGGCGGAAATGGGTTTATCAGTATGGGATCTTCAGCAATACAAGGATCAGTTTAAAAACAAAAACCCGAAACCAGGCGATAACCCGGTTGATCCGAAAATTGCCTGGAAAGGAGAATTTGAAGGAATTGAGCGGACGCTGATGGGTGGCCGCACCCTGCTGATTATGGATGTATGGAAACAAACGATGATTGATTTTTTCAACAAACACCCGGAATCCGCCGGCATCATATATGGGCAAATGGATATCGGTTCATGGGTAAAAATGAATGTGGACGGGCTCGGATTTGCCGCGGATATTGATTTCAGCACCATTGCCACCGACCCGAAAACAAACCAGCTGCTGCGTGACTATTTTATTCAAAACCTGAAAAATACCACCGGACTGAGCATGACCGGCATTGACGTGGTGCTCACCGCCCATGGTCTGGCGGGCGCAGAAGTATTTATCGGTGAATGGGGAAAGGCATTTGCAGAAGTGGATATGCTGCGCCGTGGAAAATGGAAAATGCTGGATGTGGTAAAAAATGAAAACGGCCAGGTAACGGATATCCGTACTGTAGAAAAAGAGGGTAAGGAATTGTTTATGCAAAAAGCCGGTGAAAAAGAATACCTCAACCAGCAAAAGGACCCCGTTAACGCTTTTGACCCTAAAGAAAAATACCCGGCCCTTTCCATGAATATGGAACCGATGCTCAGCCTTGAAATGTTGCGGCATGCCATTCATGACGTGGAACACGGACCTTTTGCCGGCGGACAGAAGATTATCAAAATGATCAAGTACACGGAACGGAGTTTTTTCATGTTGCAGGAAGCAGGAAAGGAAATACCTTATAAAGATGCGGCGGATTATTTCAGCCTGACAGACGGGGAGAAACAACTGATGACGCTTTGTGAAGAAGTGATCAAAAATAAAAACAACCCGTCTGCTGTCGCCACCCTGCTCGAAACTTTTACAGGAAAGAAACTGGACAACAATGAACAGGTGAACGGTATTGTTGATGAAATAAGTACCGCTTGCAAAAAAGCGATGCTGAAAAATGCCAACCAGGCATTTGGTTACCGGGTTCGGCAGATCGCCTCCATTGAAGACGAAAACCAACGGTATGAAGAAGCGGATAAATTCCTGAAACAACTGGAAGAAGAATTCAGTAAAGGCTATCGTGAAGGTGGAACAGAAATCCCCCGATCCATGTTGCGGGCTCATAGTATACTGGTGGATCTGAGGGCAGGTAAAATTCCTGCAGATATGGTAAACAGTAAGCTGGAAGAGCTGAATCGCCTGTTGGAAGCTGAATATAAAGTGGACAAATCCTTTGTGGAACGACTGGTAGGCGATGCCTGGGGACCTGTACGGAAATTCCTCGTGGAAAGAGGATATGGCCCGGAAGCCGTTCAGAAACTGATCGGCAAGTTCAAAGAAAAATTCGTTGCTGACTGGAGAGCCTATGCACCTGAATTGGCACAGAAAGCCACCCTGAGTACGTATGAATTCGCCAATGTGGTACAAGGCAAACTGCATTCCTTCAATACACACCTGGCAAAAACGAAGCCCGGTAAGATATTGTCAAGTGAAATGCTGAATCAGCTGGACAATGCCTTTGCCCTTTACGACGCCTGGATGAGCGGAAAAAACACGCTTGAATCGGCCAAACGGGTATCATGGACAGTAGGCACACTCTGGGCCCAGGGAAAATGGCCCTTCCTGGCTATTCCACTGGGTATCTACAATTCGCTTGAAACAAAGAGTATCGCACCGGCAGCAATGGCCGTGGCATTCTACCTTTTTCCAATGGCGGGACAAGCTTATATGGTCACCAGCCTGATCGATCGTATTGTGGTCAGTAATGTACGTGACTATAATTTCCGGAATCACCTTGACCGGTTGGCTGTAATGGCCAGAACCGATGGTGAAGGACATATTGTTATGTTCAAAGTACCCAAGGCATTTTCAGGACTTAGTGGCTCTGCCGACTCGCTGGAAACAGAACCGGATATCTCGCCGGTAGAACCCACCCGTACTGCCGGCATCAAAGAAGTATTTTACAATCCGGAATTTTTGTACTGCCCGGATATAAAATATTTTAACGGACTTATTCCACGTAAATATGATCAGTTCGGGCTTTATGAAACCAAACTGCAAAACCTGATGACTTTGTTCTCTTTTGACAATGAATTCATAGGTTACCTGTTGGGTGTTCAAAAATTTAAAAAAGATAAAGAACAGGGTACTTTACCGGATGATGAAGTAAAATATGACCGGGATAAGATGCTGGACAGCCTGGAGACCGGCATTGAAGATCATCTGTGGTCGGCACTCTTCACCGCTCTTGAATCCACAAAGAGTGCGGAGAAGAAAGGAACCCTTGACGCGCTGGAAGCGGTGATCCTGCAAATACAGGATTCACTGATGATGGGCGACTATAACATGAAACAGATAGACAGCCTGAGTCTGCTCCTGAAAATCAGAAAACAGGTACAAAACGATCCGATGTACAAACAGGCTCTGGGAAATACTTATTCCGCCGGTACCGCTTATGACCGTATCGCCATCCCGACAATGGAACGATATATTCAGGTTTACCGGCAGATCATTGTGCTGCAACAAAAAATAATTGAATTATGGCGACCCTTTGGTGTTGATTTTACCCGCTTGCAGGAGGCCCCGTTCCGGCTGATATTGATGGGTGCCAGAAGTGGTGCACCGATGCTGACAAGTGATCCGGAGAAAGATTTACAACTGGCAATACAATGTTTCGAAGCCCATACAAAAAGAGCTGCGGATATCCGGATGGACCTCGCGACTGCATTGGGACGTCCCATTCAGGAAAAAACGGATGAAGAACATTTGCGTATACTGGGCGAATTCGGACTCGGTTTTGAACACCTGGTGGATGCCGATGCCAACGGCAGAAGCCCCTTATACAAAGACGAGACCGGTGCAGTAGTTAAAAAAATGCAGGAATACGGGAAAGCGTATCGCGATTACCTGGATAAACTGAAACAGATCCCTGCCATCAAACTCAGACTTCAGTTGCAGGCGGAAACAAAAACAATGGAAACAGTTCCGATAACCGGAGTGGTAGTAGTAACAGATGAAAGTGGAAAACAAGCAACCCTGCCGGCAGGAGTAAGTATTGAATGGCACAAAGCCGCGGAAGGGAAAACGGAGAAAGTAGCAGAAGGGAAAAGTTTTACGGAAAACGCTGATAAAAAAGGGAACGTAAGTTATATGATACTGCTTATACAGAAGAATGGCAGTACTATCAAAGAACTGGACAAAACATTCTGGAACATTACTATTGAACCGTATAACCTCAATGATCCTTCCAAAGGGGTAAAACTTAAATTACCCGCAGTTATAAAACAATACGACATTGCAGATGTTTCCGCTGAAATCCCTTCCGCATTGAAAGGGAAAACCCTGAACTGTAGTTGGGGTTATGAAGCGCTTGAAGGCATGAAAGACTGTAACCAGGCAAAGATCCAGCTTACAGCGGAACAAACACAAAAAGGTCCGGATGGGAAACTGTCACTCCTGGATAGTGTTACCATCGGACTCAGTATTGAAGTACCGGATCCAGGGAAAACATACGGCACTTACAAATATGTTACGCGCCGTGTGAAATACCAGCACATGTCACTAAATATTAAAACAAGTGATATCTGGGAAGGAGGCGCAGGCAGTAACTGGGCCAGCCTGAAAAGGAAAATAATCAACTCCCCGCAACGTGTACCACCCTGGTCGGAAGATAAAAAACCGGTCAGTACAGCTTCTGCATACGGCACGTTGAATATCAAGTATGACAAGCCGTGGGGTGAAGACATTAAAACAACTTCCCAACTGCAGGAATATTTCATCAGGGAGTATAAAACAGACAACAATAAAGGCGTTGAATTAAAAGCCTTCAGTCTCGGTGATTTTAAAGGATATGGTGTTTATACTTTACAACGATATGACCCCGGTGGATGGAGTGATGCGGGTTATCGCTCCGCGGGTGCTTCCTCCGGTTTCGAAGGCTATGTTATGAAAGGCAAGGCCTTTTTCAAAGTCAACTGGTGGGTCGGATCCAGCGGCGCATTTGACAACTCTGATAAAGGCTGGATGATGAGCATGATCAAAATGCTGGATGCGGAATGTCAGTCTATCATTAACGGTATCAGTCTGCAGCCGGATGGCCGGCTCACTCAATCTGCCTATACCGGCCCGAAAACGGATGGAAGCGATTTTCCACAGGTAAGTATTGAGCCACGTGCTGACACTATACAACCCGGAACAAAAATGCAGGTGAAGGCTGTCATTAAAAACGATAAGCCTGCTTACGGCCCGTATACTTATTCCTGGACTGGTCAGCTGGAAGGCAACGGCCAAACAGCAACGGCTCAACTGGAAACAACGAGACCCGGTAAAAAAGCAATCACAGTAACAGTTGATGGAACCATCCCTCCCGGCAGTGCTACCCTGGAGTATATAGTTGCACCGCTGAAAGTAAAAATCACACGGGTAAGTCCTTCTGCGGGCAAAATTGTAACCGGGATGCCCGTTGTATATAAAGCCGCATTCATCAACCCTGTTCCTGCCGGAAAAAAACTACAGTTCCTGTGGCAACCTCACCCGGAAGAAAAGTTCACACCATTTGAAGGATCAGGAAATGAAACAACAGTGGTATTCAATTCTCCCGGCCGCAAAAAAATCTGGGTACAGGTGCTGGATAAAACAACTGCGGAAACGATCACCATGGGTGAATCCGATCAACTGGAACTGGAAGTGGAGAAGCCCGCATTTACAATGAGTTTTACGCCGGCAAAAGCCTTGCCCGGCGAATTGATAACGGCAAAGATCAATACCATCCCTGAAAAGCTGGAAGAAGTCAGTTATCGCTGGATGCCGCTTGCTGATAATGCAAAACAGGTAAAAGAATCGGCTGACGGTTCAGCAATTGAATTCTACGCAAAAGACGGCACACAGGTGGTTTTGGAAGCGTTGGCTCTTGTAAAAGGCAGCGGAGAAGAACTGGGCAGCATTAAAGGCTATTACAATGCAGAAAAATTTACGGTAAAAACAGAGGGACCAAAAGTACAGGGACCCACGCCCATGGTCTGGAAGGAAGGCATCGGGCTCGTGGAAGTGGATAAGGAAATTGCTGTGCACCAGGTGGTTGAATTCAATACATTGATATCACCCGTACCCTCCTCCACCCTGACCTATAACTGGCAGGTATTGGAAGGCAATGCTGCTGTCAGCAATCCTGCATCAAAAGTGGCAAGAGTAACCGCACTGGAAACCGGCACTATCAAACTGAAAGTGACCGTAAAGGATAACAATGGGATTTTGATCGGTGAAGCATTGGGCGTTTTCAATGCCACGATCAGCAATGAAATGATTAAAAACGCGGGTGATCAGAAAAAGGCTTTCGATGATAAAATGCAAAAAGCCCGGCAGCTGATTACTGAAGGGAAACTCGATGATGCGGTAAAACTGGCAGATGAACTGAAAGCCATGAATGCGAAGGCGGCTGTTCCGTTAATGACTGAACTCGCGGAAGCTTGTAAGAAAGCCGGCAAAAACGCCGCCTATGAAAGAGATTTCATACTGGCGATCAAACGTTATGAACAGGCGCTGAAATATAACCCGGCTGATGCCACCGCAAAAGCGCAACTGGAACAAAATAAAAAGTGGCAACGGGAATGGGCGGCAATTGAAGCTGCCGGTCATGAATTCGACAGAAATGTAGCGGGCAATAATCTGCCCGGCGCTCAAAAATGCATCAATGACCTCAACAAACTCCAGTTCAATATGCCCGGACAAATGGGCAATAAATGGTCCCAGGAAAAAAGCAACGAATTCAGTGCCTTACTTAAACGATGTGACAGCGCCTATACTCTGACCCGGACACAATGGACCATTGATTTTAAGGCACAGGATTTTGAAAACGCGCTCCCCCGGCTGGAAGCATTTAAAGCCGGCTGGACCGCCATGCCTGCCAGTATGAAGGAAATTGAAAGCTCCATCCAGTTATGCAAAATGCAGATTGCGGAAAAGAAAAAAATCTATGCAGACTTCCTTGTCACCAAATCGACATTTGAAAAAGGTCTGCCCATAGATCCGAAACAAAATGCAACCACAATCGGGTACCTCGCCACAACACGTTTCAGCAACAATGATCCCCGGCAAAAGGAAATGCTTGACTTTGCCCGGGGTATGGATAAAAAACAAAAGGAAATTACCCAGAATCGCGACAGGGCCATTCAACTGAAAAAGGAAGGGCAAACCGCGGAAGCTGCCGGTCAGAAGGAAACGGCACTTGGCAAGTACAGGGAAAGTGTGGCCCTGATTCCCGATGCCACACTTGAATCACGAATCAAAATGCTGGAAACTGAAATTGCCAATAACAAAGCCAGAAAGGAAAAAGCCGATGCCCGCTGGAATGAAGGAATAAAACTAACCGGAAAGAAAAAAACAAAACAGGAAGGACTTACTAAAATGAAAGAAAGCCTGGAATGGTGGAGTGATACGGAGCGGGTTAATAAAATCAGGGAACTGGAAAAGGAAATGAATGGTGTCTATAGCAACCTGGATGTACGGGGCACCTGGAAACACGGTAATACGGAAACCATGCAGTTTACCCCATTGGGCAACGGCGAATATAGTGTAACAGAAAAAGGATTTGACCAGGCAACCGGTACTCTCTCCATGATGGGAGAGAATGGTCTTATCAGCTATACGACAAAAAACGGCATCCGCGGACAATACCTCATGCAATTCGCCGCAGATGGCAATAAAGCCACCGGCAAATGGACGGATAGCCGGAATGAATCCGGACTGCGGGCTTTTACCCGGATCAGTAAGCCGGAAACACCTGTTGTTGCTCCGGCACCAACACCAGCTCCGGCTCAACCAACGGTTACTACAAAAGCGCCGGATACCAAAAAAAAGAAAAAAAGCTTTTCTGATATACTGGACGGCATCAATAAAGGGCTAGGTAAAATTGACAGTACACTTTCAGGCAAAAAGCCCGGTCCTGCTCAACCGACCCCTACGCCTGCTGAACCTCCGGTAGTCGTCAGCCAACCACAAAAACCGGACGTGGGTGTGCAACCTGCTGATGCTGCCAAAGAAGAAAAAATATTTGACAATGGCAATATCGGTGGTGTTTCCGGCGGACCGGTACAACCAACCCGTTTCACGCTGACCAAAACAACCTATATCTCCCGGATTGAAAACTACCACTATTATAATAATGGGAAAAAACCAGGTACCATCGCGGTTAAACACAGCAATGGCCAGCAATACGGCCCCTGGCAGTCATACGGCATCATTGGCCAGGGTGGCGTTCAGAATGCTTACTGGGTGGCACAACCGAAAATAGAACTGCCGGCAGGAACATATACTGTTATAGACAGCGACCCGGCCACATGGTCACAAAACGGAGAATCCAACCGTTGCGGGTTTACCACTGTATGGACACTGAAAGGAACCCAACCAGCCGTCTCTTCACCCACTCCTGCAGGACCGGTCGCACCTGCAACAGGAACCATAACAGGTACAGTCATAAGACCCGATGGCAAACCAGCAGCCGGGGCCATCATCAGTACAGGGGGACGGAATACAACGGCAAATTCAGGCGGAGAGTTTACATTCAGTAACATACCGGCAGGTCAGGTGAGTTTGCAGGCTTCTTATAACAACCATCACCATAAAACGGTAACCACTACCCTGGCCGGGGGAAAAACAATCCGGATCATTATTAATCTGCCGGCTGATGAAGTAACCACAGCACCTGCCACTCCGCCCCCGGTACAAACCGGGACTGAACAACAGGCACTGGGCGTTATATATGGCACTGTATTTAAAACCAGGGAAGAAGCGGGCACCAGGAATCCTTATGAACTGGAAGGTGTTCCGTTGCCCGGCATAAATGTAACGATCAGCTATACACTAAACGGACAAGCCATCAGCAAATCCGCCGTAACGGACGCTTCCGGCAAATTCAGGTTTACCGGCTTACCCCTGCAGGTAGTGATCTCCGTTACCAGCCGTGGACTAACCCTGAAACGACAGCTTACCAGTTCAGGACCACAATATGTACAGTTCGGATGGGATGGCGAAATAGAAATAAAATAAGTAACCAATGAATACACCTGTTATAACGGAGCCATTTGACAACAAGCCCCGTAAAGTGGTACGAAATGCATTCATTCTTACCTTACTGCTGATAGCGGGCGCCGTATTTACCGGCTATAGCGGCATGGATGGTATGAAAGGCGGCTATGCCCTGATACTGATCCTTGGCTTCCTGGCCATGACGGCATTCATAACGGCCCTTGTTTATATTCCCCGGGCCCGGGAATTTGATAAGCTTGTCCGTGAACTAAAACCCCTTGCTCACTGGACCTATACCCAAAAAGAATGGAACCTGTTTATACAGGAAGACCTGAAAGAAAACCTGGCGGTAAATAAAGCCACGCTTCGACTGGTTATAATTGTGTCCTTTGTGGTACTGGCTGTATTACTGCTCCTCTACCGGGACAATCTTTTTATCCTGATTATAGCCGGTATTATCAGTATGCTGACTGTGGTAGCCCTTATAGCTCCGCGCATCCGCAGTCTTTTACTTAAAAAAGGAAGACAGGAAGCACTGATTGGAGAGCGATCGGCTTATATCGGCGGGACATTCCAGACATGGACGCAACTGGGCGCCTGCCTTGTTGGTACGGATATATATGAAGACGGAGAAATACCAGTGCTGCATATCATTTATGAATTCCCTACACTGCAGGCAACACAACAGGAAATAGTTCGTATACCAGTACCTGCCGGTAAAATGGAAGAAGCCCGTAAGTTGGTGGAAATGCTGCGAAAACAAATTAAATGAAATAACTTCGGAATATAACTCCGGTACTATGCCCGACCTCAAAAGTATTCAAACAGAAGTTGACGCCTGTTTTCTGTATGCAAAACTGGCCGAAAACGAAGAAGACAAAGAAGTGGCTTCCATTTTTGAACAGATGAGCCAGATTGAAAAAAGCCATGCCGCAGCTTTTCTGGAAAAAACGAAATTGCCACCAGAAGCCATGCCAGGACCATCGTTCAGGGCCCGTACCCTGAACCGGATCGGCAAATTGTTTGGGTACGATTACATACTTGGGGTATTAATGGATACGGAGAAGACACTATCCAACGCCATACTGGTTACCAAAAAGAAAAATCAACTACCCGTCACCGGCAGCGAAACAAATCACATAAAAGTACTACAGAATATCATAGACAACTCACGTGTTTCCGGCAGTACCATTGCCCGTTTTGAAACCCGGCACCGGTCTGTTGGCGGCAATGCCCTCCGGGCAGCCGTACTGGGCGGCAACGACGGACTGGTTTCCAATTTCAGCCTGGTCATGGGTGTGGCAGGTGCCACTCAGGGACAGCAGGGCGTATTACTGGCAGGTCTCGCCGGCTTATTGGCCGGTGCGCTCTCCATGGCACTGGGCGAATGGATTTCCGTCAAAAGTTCTCAGGAATTGTATGAAAACCAGATGGAGATCGAAATGGAAGAATTACAAAACAGTCCGGAAAATGAGATGAAGGAACTGGAACTGATTTATAAAGCCAAAGGAATTCCGGAAGCCCAGGCGAAAGAAATGGCTGCTGAAATTATCCGTAACCCGGCTCATGCGCATGAACTCCTCGTAAAAGAAGAACTGGGTATTAATGCGGAAGAACTAAAGGGTTCAGCGTTTGAAGCAGCTTTGTATTCCTTTATACTTTTTGCTTTTGGTGCGATTATACCGGTTTTTCCGTTTATGTTTTTAACCGGTACACAAGCCATTCTGCTTAGTGCCGGCGCCAGTGCAGTAGGATTATTTATTATTGGCGCGGCGATAACTCTTTTTACCGGAAAGAGTATCTGGTATTCAGGTTTCCGCCAGGTAATATTCGGCCTTGCTGCAGCCGCCATTACATTTGGCATTGGCAAACTGATAGGCGTCTCTGTTGCTGGTTAAAAAAAAGATTAACAACATTTTACAGCTCAGTTACCACGCACAGCCTGCAACGAACAGGATAGATGAAGAATTTGTTGTACCTTCAGAAAAAAGCAGTGCGATCAACTGTCCTGACCATATTGGCTTCTTTGTTTCTGTTCAGCGCAACAGAACTTCACCAGTTGGTTAAGTTGCCGGAACTGCTCCGTCATTACCGTGAGCACTGCGGGAAAGGATCAGACATGTCATTTCTTGGTTTTCTCCAACTACATTACTCCGCCAACCATCCGCAGGACAATGATGAGGAAGACGACAACCAGTTACCTTTCAAAGAAATTAAAGTGATTGGTCATGTTGACAATACGGTATCTATGCATCGCTATGAAAACCGCACCTGCCCGGAATTTCTTATTCTTACAGAAACGATAACACACCCCGAAGGAATGCCCTGTTACCGGGCCAATGCTGTATTTCATCCCCCTAAAAGCTGATACAGTCTTCGTTAGTTAAGTACAATGCATCCGTATTGTACCGCCCCCTATTTCTTAAAAATTTAAACTTATACTGTATGAATGCAGCACAAATTCATTTAGCGTTGAACCATGCCCCATTATTCCTGTCTGTAATTGGCGGTGGAATCCTCCTGCTTGGCATGTTCAGAAAAAACGATAGTTATGTTTCTCTTTCTTTATACTTTTTAATAGCCGCGGCGCTGTTTACGGTTCCGGTTTTTCAGACCGGTGAAGGCACGGAGGAACTGGTGGAAAAAGCCGCCGGTGTGAATGAAAACGCGATTGAAGCACATGAAAATATGGCCAAAACAGCACTTGTAGTAATCATGATAACCGGTGCGCTGGCTCTGGCCGCTGTGCTATTCAGAAAATCCGTTTCCATACGGCGACTGCTCTTACCCGCCACTCTTTTACTTTCGCTGGCATCGTTTGTCACCATGGCGCAAACGGCTCATTTAGGTGGGCTGATCCGGCATACTGAATTACAAACAAATGCACAGGCCGGTACAGATGCGGTTGAAAAGGAGAAAGACAATAAAGAAAAAAAAGAAGAGAATGAAGGTAAGAAGGACTTAAGCGCCGACAGCAGTATGCAAAAAAAGGCAGGTACTGTATCGGAGAAAGATGATGATGATTAACACTGACAGCTGAGCAAAAAGGGGATGCCAATCAGGTTCATCCCCTTTTAATTTTTTTACGCCAGACTTCCCGCCCTCCCCGGTAATGTATTATTTCCGTTAACCGGCCCTGATCGTCAAAATGTTTCCATTCTTTAATCCGTTTATCGTGCAAATAAGCCCCCTGGTACCAGCCGGGTGTTGCCGTATCCCGGTGAATCCACTTGCCGGTTCGCATGCCGTCCTTGTAATACCCCGAATCCTCGACAAGTCCGGACTCAAAATAATTCATATACAGTCCTTCATGAATACATTGCACAAATACGGGTTGATAAGCATATCCGGTGCTTGTGTTTTCTTCCACTAATTGCTGTACAGAAATAACCGGTTTCCTGCTTTGACTTCCGGGAAATGAATACCCGGCATCGAGGAACTGTAAAGCCCGTCTTTTATTTTGCTGATACAATGCCGCCAGATAGTAAAAACTTCTTTTAGGATGGTAATGCAACATTTCATTTGTTATGCGCAAAAACTTATCTGCACTATACTGCCGGACCGACCGGATTCCGCCCTGTTCATTCCTGAACACCCATTCTCCGTCTGGTAAATTATTGACTAACTTTCCAGAGTCACATGTGACCCCGTTTGCAAACCAGCTTTGCCAGTTCCCATTCAGTTTACCCCGTTTTACATTAACAGAAAATAATGGCCGGCCGGTACCGGGTGAATTGACAATACCGGTTGCGGGCAATTCAAATGGCAGGGGCTTTTGTACAGCATTGGAAAAGTGACTATTCTGTGTGCCGGCCTCCGTAGCCGCATCAGTTATTGTAACAGCCTGTGCCGATGCCGTTGAAGATTGCAAAACAAAAACGGTCAATATACATATCCTGACAAGTACAATCATTACAGCAAAATTAATCAATGCCACAAATCTAAGACGATATTCACCACTCACCACTCACTACTCACTACTCACTACTCACCACTTCCCCCTCCAGATCATAATCATAGGCTTTAGTAATCTTCACATTTACAAATTCGCCAATCGGAAGCTTCTTTGACGACTGTATCACCACTTCATTGTCCACCTCCACCGAATCAAACTCGGTACGACCCAGGTAACGGCCGGCTTCTTTTTTATCAATCAGTGTTTTAAATACCTTACCAACTTTTTCCTGGTTCAGTTCCAACGAAATTTCCTGCTGCACTTCCATTATCTCCTGGGCCCTGCTCTCTTTAACCTCGGCAGGCACATCATCTACCAGCCCATGAGCACTGGTGCCTTCTTCATGTGAATAAGTAAAAATGCCCACGCGGTCGAATCGCTGACGTTGCAAAAAACCTTTGAGCTCTTCCACATCATCTTCTGTTTCTCCCGGAAATCCGGCGATCAGGGTGGTGCGCAGGCAGATACCGGGTACTTTTTCCCGGATGGCAATGGTGAGCTCTTCCATTTCTTCTCGGGTAATCTGACGCTTCATGGCGGCCAGCATATTATTTGCCGCGTGCTGCAGCGGCATATCAAGGTAATTGCAGATATTGTCCCGCTCCCGCATCACATCCAGTATGTCCAGCGGAAATTTAGACGGATAAGCATAATGCAACCGGATCCATTCCAGACCTTTTACATCCGCCAGGCGATTCATCAGATCACCAAGCATCCGCTTTTTATAAATATCCAACCCGTAATAAGTCAGTTCCTGCGCGATCAGCATCACTTCCTTCACGCCTTTCTTTACCAGTCCTTCCGCTTCTTTCACAAGGTCATCCATGGAGCGACTCACGTGCTGACCACGCATGAGGGGGATGGCACAGAACGAACAGGTACGGTTACACCCCTCGGAAATTTTCATATATGCATAATGCTTTGGCGTAGCCAGTAATCTTTCGCCAACGAGTTCCGCTTTATAATCGGCTTCCAGTTGTTTCAGTATCAGTGGCAATTCCATCGTGCCAAAAAAAGCATCTACTTCGGGTATCTCTGTTTCAAGATTATTCTTATACCGTTCGCTCAGGCAGCCGGTTACATATACTTTGTCCAGTTTTCCGCGACGCTTCAATTCCACCTGATCCAGAATGGTGTTAATACTTTCTTCCTTGGCCTTATCAATAAAACCACAGGTATTCACCACGACAATATTATGATCGAGCTTTTTATTTTCGTGAACCACGTCAATATCATTCGCCAGCAACTGACCACTCAGCACTTCACTATCCACCATATTCTTGCTGCAACCAAGGGTGATGATATTGACTTTATCTTTATGTAATTTCTTTGTCTTCATAATAATAAATTCTATAATGCCCCCACTCACCACTTACCATTCACCATTCACTTCTCCAGGCTAAATAAGCTATCCACAAACTCATGTTTATCGAACACCAGCAGATCTTCCATTTTTTCACCCACCCCGATAAACTTTACCGGTATTTTAAATTGATTGGCAATCGCGAGTACGACACCGCCCTTGGCCGTACCATCCAGTTTGGTAATTGCAAGAGCACTAACATCGGTAGCAGCCGTAAAATGCCTGGCCTGCTCCAATGCATTTTGTCCGGTGGATCCGTCAAGCACCAGCAACACTTCATGCGGGGCATCCGGAATCGTTTTCTGTATAACCCGTTTTATTTTACTCAGTTCATCCATCAGGTGCGCTTTATTATGCAGCCGCCCTGCCGTATCAATCAGCACCACTTCAGATTTGCGTGATACAGCGCTTTGTACCGTATCAAAAGCCACTGCTGCGGGATCAGACCCCATGGCCTGTTTGACAATTGGCACACCGGTTCGTTCACTCCAGATTGTCAGCTGATCCACCGCTGCCGCCCGGAACGTATCGGCTGCACCTAATAAAACAGATTTCCCTGCCATTTTAAAATTATGGGCCAGTTTACCGATAGTGGTGGTCTTTCCTACCCCATTTACACCTACAACCAGTATCACATAAGGAGTGGCCGGCAATTCCGAATCAAACGCGTAACTGTTAGCCTCTGGTGCATCCACCAACAACCATTCAATCTCTTCCTGGAGCATCTTATTCAGCTCCGCGGAATTCATGTACTTATCTTTTGATACCCTTTTCTCAATCCGTTCTATAATCTTCACCGTGGTTTCAATCCCCACATCAGCTCCAACCAACGCTTCCTCCAGGTTGTCCAGCACTTCACTGTCCACCGTACTCTTGCCGGCAAACGCGCGTGAAATTTTTGCCAGGAAGCCTTCTTTGGTTTTTTTCAAACCCTCATCCAGACTTTCCTTCTCTTTTTTACCAAATAATTTATTAAAAAATCCCATGGTTAAGTTTTTAAGTTTGCCCGGTCACACCCTATTCATATTCCGAAGTATAAACAACAAAAGCCATTCGTATTGACGAATAGCTTTTATACTAATTTCAGGCTGAGCCCGCGATTATTTTTGCGCCAGGAAATCCTTCACTTTATCCTTGTGCACCATTTGTTCCTTGAAGGTATAAGCACCGCTCTTGGGACTGCGCACAGCCTTGATCACTTTTGTATAATTTTTTGCTTCGGCGGCCTGCTTAGGGTCTTTCTTAATCGCCGTTTTTGCTGCTTTTGCCATGTTATTAAGTTGATATGTTTATAAGTTAACAAGTTGACAAGGCCTTTTCAACCTTTCAACCGATTACTTGATTTCCTTGTGAACAGTTACCTTCTTCAGAATGGGGTTGAATTTTTTCAACTCCAGACGCTCAGGGTTGTTCTTTTTGTTTTTTACCGTGATATAACGGCTGGTGCCTGGCTGACCACTTGTTTTGTGCTCAGTGCATTCCAGAATAACTTGTACACGGTTGCCTTTTTTTGCCATGATTATCTATTTAAAACGTTTCTTTTTTATTGTCACCCTGAGTTTGTCGAAGGCTTGTCACCCTGAGCCTGTCGAAGGGCTGTCGAAGGGTCAGATTTTCTCTCCTTTCGCTCTCAGCTCTTTTACAACGCTATACAGACCATTCTTATTGATGGTGCGGATTGCTTCAGTAGACAGTTTCAATGTGATCCATTTATCCTCTTCGGCGAGGTAAAACTTCTTTTTCTGCAGATTGGGCAGAAAACGACGTTTAGTCTTGATATTGGAGTGCGAAACCTTGTTGCCTCCGATCGGTGTTTTACCTGTAACCTGACATACTCTTGCCATGATTGATACAATTTTTGGGACGGCAAAGGTAGGGAAAGTCAGGTAATTAGCAGTCTGATTTCCTTCTTTTTTTAGCAAAATTCTTAACAGCCTGTGGAAAGGCCCTTTTTTGCCATCCCGGAATGCGCAAATTTAGGTATTTCAGCCAGTTAGAAATGAGAAACGGGACAGTACAGGTGACTGACTTTTGTCAATTGCCCCAATTCGGATAACTTCGCCACTTAATTGTGTAACTCATCTACTTTTCAATTAATTATCAAAACATGGCATACGACGTAGTTGTACTTGGAAGTGGTCCCGGCGGATATGTGGCCGCTATCCGGGCATCCCAATTGGGTTTTAAAACCGCAGTTATTGAAAAAGAAAGCCTGGGCGGTATTTGTCTGAACTGGGGCTGTATACCCACCAAAGCACTGCTTAAAAGTGCCCAGGTGAACGAATATATCAAACATGCCAAAGAATTTGGAATCGAGGCCGCCGGCACCCCCAATTTTGAAGCCGTAGTAAAAAGGAGTCGTGGCGTAGCGGATAAAATGAGCAAAGGAGTCCAGTTCCTGATGAAAAAGAACAAAATTGACGTCATCATGGGCTTTGGCAAACTCATTGCCAAGGGCAAACTGGAAGTTGCCGATAAAGACGGTAAAACGCAGGTGGTGGAAGCCAAACATATCATTATTGCCACGGGTGGCAGAAGCCGTCAATTGCCGACCATGCCAATCGATGGCAAAAAAATAATTGGCTACCGTGAGGCCATGGTTTTGCCGGAAATGCCCAAATCCATGATTGTAGTGGGCAGTGGTGCCATCGGTGTGGAATTTGCCTATTTCTACAACAGTATGGGCACCAAAGTAACCATCGTTGAATTTCTTCCACGCATCGTTCCGGTTGAAGACGAAGACATCTCCAAAGAACTGGAAAAGCAATACAAAAAGAATGGCATTGATATCATGACCAGCAGTGAAGTAACTGCGGTGGACAGTACTGGTGCTGGTGTAAAAGCGAAAGTAAAAACCGCCAGCGGGGAAGTTACCCTGGAAGCCGATGTACTGCTGAGTGCTGTAGGTGTGGCCGCCAATATTGAAGGCATTGGCCTGGAAGGGCTGGGCATCAAAACGGAGAAAGGCAAGATCCTCGTGGATAAATACGGACAAACAAATATACCCGGAATTTACGCTATCGGGGATGTAACTCCCGGTCAGGCTCTGGCACATGTGGCTAGTAAAGAAGCTATCAACTGTGCAGAAGCTATCGGGTACAATGAAAAAAAATATGCTCACCTGCCTGAGGCCATTGATTATAACAATGTGCCGGGCTGTACCTATTGTGTACCGGAAATAGCCTCAGTTGGCTATACGGAAAAGCAGGCCAAAGACGCTGGCTATGAAATTAAAGTGGGTAAATTCCCCCTGAGCGCCAGTGGTAAAGCCTCCGCTGCCGGACATACAGAAGGTTTCGTAAAAGTGATCTTCGATGCCAAATACGGCGAATGGCTGGGTACCCATATGATCGGTTATAACGTTACGGAACTGATCGCGGAAACTGTAACCGCCCGTAAACTGGAAACCACTTATCATGAAGTGTTGAATGCAATACACCCTCACCCCACCATCAGTGAAAGTGTAAAAGACGCGATTGAAGTTGCCTACGGTGAGGCAATTCATCTCTGAACATAAACTTCTCTACAGAAAGCCTGCCTATCGCAGGCTTTTTTATTTTACAAAAAAATGGGCCGCATTTAGCGGCCCGCAGCGTTAGTATGTATTCTGGTTGCGACTTTACAATTTGATAAACTTCATTTTAATAGACAAACCCTGATCGTTTTTTGCTGCAAGGAAATATACACCGGGCTTAAGATTTTTTACATCCAGGGACTGGATCTTTGAACTAATCGTCACATTCATAACACTTTGTCCAACAAGATTTGTTACAAAAATTGTTTTGCCCAACCACCGTACGTCATAGGAAAAGTCCAGGTTAAGTTCCGCATTCACCGGGTTTGGGTACATTTTTACCTGTAGCCAACGTGGATCTTCTTCAGGCAAGGCCGATTCGAAAATAAGCGGACGGTCTAATCCGGTTGAACTTATCAGGCTGGTGCGCGCCCCGCCGGGATTGAATGCTGCCAGCATCCGGCTCTTCTGCCCTTTTGTAAACAGGTTCATACAGACATCATTGGTGAAGTCCATATAATTGTTGTACATATCTCCAGTCGGATTATTGCCACAGGTGACACGTACTGTGGTAGGGCAACCTACCGTGTAAGAAGCTTGTTTGGGCGTGTCATCCACCGCATCATCACCACAGTAAGCATCTCCCCAGAGGTGTTTCAATCCCATCCAATGGCCGGCTTCATGAACGATAGTCTTTTGCCCGCCTCCAAACGCGGCCAGGCCAATAACAATCCCATCCATACTGAAATCCGATCCGGGTACTGTGGAATATCCTGCAAATTTATCCAGATTGCAAACCCATATATTCAGGTAGTTCCGGGTATCCCAGGCGTCATCGCCCATTTCGGCAGATTTCTTCATTTTATCATCCATGACCCAGCTGGATATGGGTGAATACTTCCGGATAATACCAGTTGTATTCCTTTTACGTGCATCAGAAGTAGCCAGGGAAAATTCAATTTCACAATCGGCGGCTACAGCACGGAATGAAACCGGTGTATTAACTGTATCCGGATTTTTTCTGCGAAAAGCCTGGTTCAGGGTTTCGAGCTGAGCGGCTACCTGTGCATCAGTGATTTTCTGATCCGGGGTATGATAGAGGTTATGTATAACGACAGGGATTCTGACAACGCCGTTTTCAATACGGGCCATGTTTGGAAAATCCGCCGCTTGTTGGATAAACTGTTCAGCCGTTCTGATGGAACGGGCAATAGCAGGATCTGATTCCTGAAGTTTTGTATAGGCCGCTGTAGAACAGGACAATTGCGCACCTGCGGCCGTTAAACAGAAAACACCTGTTGTAAAAAAAAGAAACCTTAACACCTTCATATGTCCAAATGGTTATAAATGATACAGGCACACAAAATGGCCCTGAGTCATTCAATAGAATTGGAAATAATGAAGGATAAAAGGGAATTTTTTAAGGCGTTTCAGGGATACGATTCAGATCGGAATGCTTTCCGGTAAGGTGCGAAAAATCAAATATATAGTATTTTCATAAAATTGCACAATGGTAAACTGGAATTTTCATCGAAAACAGGAAAAGCTTTAACAGTGGGAAAACCAGACAGTTCTTATTTTTGCTTCATATCAATTTTTTACATGAAAAATTACGTTTTTGCCTCCCTTCTCGTCACTCTGGCAGCCTGCAATAGTAATTCTACGAACAACGGACAGCAGAACGAAAAGCCGGTCAATGCTCCCCGTAACCTTAATTATTCTATAGTAGCCAGCTATCCGCATGATACCAGTTCCTATACACAGGGGCTTTTGTTGTATAATGGAAATCTCTATGAAGGAACCGGGAATTACGGTAAGTCAAAATTTAAACAGGTTGACCTGAAAACAGGCCGGACCCTGAAAGAAATTGCATTGGATGAAAAATATTTCGGAGAAGGACTGACCATTCTCAGGGATACAGCATACCAGCTGACCTGGCGGGAGAAAAAAGTGTTTGTATATACACTGAAAGATTTCAAAAAAATCAAAGAATATGATGTGGATTTTCAGGGCTGGGGATTGACCAATAACGGAAAGCAACTGATTATTTCCAACGGTACCGGCGATTTATTTTTCTATAACCCCAACGGCTTTACATTGGAGAGATCCCAGACTGTAACCGAAGGTGGTACCCCTACCTTTAACCTGAACGAACTGGAATATATTGACGGGTATGTATATGCGAATCAATATGAATATCCCTATATTTTCAAAATAGACCCGGCCACCGGGGAGATTGTAGCTAAAGCAGATGTCACTTCCATCTGGGATAAAATTAAAAAAGCCATGCCGGACAAATACCCCACCGATATTGTGCCCAATGGTATCGCCTACGATTCGGCCATAAAGAAGATCTACATTACAGGAAAATGGTGGCCTGAACTATATGAAATCAGCCTCGCTGAATAAGGTGCCGGCTAATGGCCAATCACATAAATCACGGAACTGCACTTTTTCACCCGGCCAACTGCACCCAGGTTGGAACGCAACCCGTTAAAAAATGCGCTGAAAAGCATGGTTGCCCCTGACTGGTATTTGCTGCTCAGCAGGGATACATAAAAACTGTCGTACCACATAGGCTTATGATCCAGTACACGCATTCCGTGTTTTTCCACCAATACTTTCATGGAGTCCGGTGAAAAATGATACAGGTGACGGGGCACGTCATACGCCGCCCAGTATTTATTATAGATGGCCGCATCGCCGGATGTATAATTAGGTACGGCGATAAACAAACGGCCATTTTCTTTAAGTATCATCTTCAGTTTTGCCATGTACGCCTGTAACTCGTGTACATGTTCCAATACATGCCACATCGTTATCGCGTCGAATTGCCCGTCTTCAAGTGTATAAAACCGGCTGATGTCCTGCAACTCAATGCCAAAACTTTCCTGTGCCACTTTTCGGGCTCCGGCGTCTGGTTCCAGACCGGTTACCTTCCATCCTGCCGATTTCATTTCAGCGGCAAAAGCCCCGGCTCCGCTGCCCAGGTCCAGCACAGCTCCCGTTTTTATCCCGGTCAATTGTTGCAGCATTTTCCGCTTCTGCTTTAACGTACGCTTTCGTACCCATTGATACAACCGGTTTACCAATCCCCTGGATGTATTGGAATGTGATATATAATTTTCGGATTGATAATACGGCCCGATAGACCCCGCGGCCGGCACATCCTGTGTAAACCGGAGCCTGCAGTTTGAACATTCCCAGATAGCAAATATTTCATTACTAACCGTATAGTCAGTGGCCTTCAGTATTTCGCTGCAATCAGCAGCGCCGCATACAGGGCATTTTGTATAATGAACCAGCTCTTTCATAGTTGAAAGCAGCAAAGTAAAACCAAAAAGATTAAACCGTAAGGAAAACCTACGGAAGCATACGATAAGTGGAGGGCGCATCTTTCAGGGGCGATTTCCCCCTGTTGGCCGTAGAAGCCAGTTGCACCCCCGTAGAGGACAAATGCCAGCCAATATACATAACGGCGAGTATTCCCGCGGCCAAGGCCCAGGCCCACCAGAAATCTCTTTTTGCTTCCGGCTGATTTAAAAATGCTTCCATTTCTTCTGAACTACGTTCCTGTTCTCCAACCCTGACTTTATGCGCTGCTTTTTCTCTTATCAGTCTTTCTGCAGACACCGCTTTTTCCGCTGCAGAAAAAGGATCGGCAACAAACCGGATATTACCCGCCAGCCCTTTGCTGAGCTGCCCTACTCCATTCCAGGTGATAACGGCTCCTTTACTAATCGATTTCTTCAGATCGAAAGCAAAATCATTAAACCGGATAACAGCTTCCCGTTCTGAGACCTGCAAAGCACTACCAAGCCAGGTAAAAAAAGCATGGGAAGGAGCCGCCCCGGAAGCCAGGTGAGTCACTTTATAAGCAGGGGCATCAATTCTTTTTTCAGGAAAATTAACGGTAGCCGGTATACGGCTCAGTTCAAAACGGCCAATACCCGGCAGGGTAACCTGTTTGTACCGGAGCAGGTATTGATACAGAAATTCGTACATCATCAGTTCTTTTGGTCGAACGAAAATACGATTCCGCCCACAAAGTTGAATCCATAAACCGGATATTGATTCCAGCGCTGGTATTCTTTATTGAATATATTATTGAATTGCGTCCAGAGATTGATATTCCGGGTGATCTTGAATTCAAGGCCGGCATTCAGATCAAACGCCCCCTTATGCCTGTCATCACTGCCGTCTTTCCGCATATAGCGGGCACCTCTGAAGGCAAACAGGTCCGTTTTTAACCAGAGATCCTTTATCACCTGCATCCGGGCAGCAGCTTTCAGTTCCAGTGGAATCATACCCCAGGCTTTATCCTGTGTCTGAAAACCTGTAAACTGGTTAAACTGAAGACCTGTTAACAAAGAGAATTTCTCCCCCACTGCATACCCCAGTTCCCATCCAAGATTCAGCACATTCATCCTGTCCTCATACACGACTTTAAAGGATTTTCCATCTCCCGATGCGGTGGTATCATTGATAAATAAAGGCTGGTTGTTGATCTTATTGAAACCTACTTTGGCCGCATAGGTAAAATGATCCCCAACGGCTCCCTTGAATCCGGCGAACCGTTCTTCAATCCAGGTATTTTTCAACTCCCCCGGGATCCAGGCCCAGGGATTCTGTCCAGCCAGGTATTGATACGTTGTCTTGCGCACATAACCGGTCCAGCCTGCCTGGAAATTAAACCGCTTGTCCTCTGTGCCAATAGTGGCCAGGATATTGGGAAACATTTTAAACTTACCGTTATCCCATGATGGACGGATTCCCACTTCCGCATTAATGGCAGCAGATTTATAGGCCACCGAAGGAGATATAAAATACATGGTATTGTTCACAGCGGATTTCTTATCCGGTGAAAAACGGGTAAGATCAAACGTAATTCCCAGGTTTACGGCAAACGATTTTCCAATGGTTTTTTGCAAAGGAGCATTCAGTATCGTATTGCTTTCGCTGTTCTTATGATTGTCGGAGAAAATATCAATCTTCAGCTCCGGTGCATAGGTCAGCCCGAATTCGGTTTTATTGATATTATGAAAAGCCAGCCGGCCGCTGATTGTCTGAAAACTCTGCTTCAGCGAATCCACCGGCAATACCAATGTGGCCGGTACATAGCCATATTTATAAGTCAGGTCTCTTTTCATCCCTACGCCGGCGTCCCATTGCAGGTTATTCCCGGTTTTCATATAGCCGGCCAGTTGAATATTGGTATGACTGAACTTCTGGTAATTCCGTTTACTTTCTGACGCCATATGCCTGGCATATATATTCAATCCGGCTGTTTCTCCGTCACCAAGCGTTATGCCTGCCTGTACAAAGGGTGTACGAAGGCTGCCAAAACCGACTTTTACAAAGCTGCTGTTGTCAAACTTAACGGCGGAATCCACTGCCAGCGCCAGTGGTTTCAGCGAACCGGGCTGATACCCCAACACCAGGTTCTGATTGGGGATCGCATAATTCAACCGGGGTTTGCTGGTATCCGGTGCAGGCGGCGTTGCATTGAAATTAATTTTTGCCGCCTCCCTTAATACAGGCTTAAAACTGGAAACGATAGTAACACCTCCGCCCTTGCCGCTGGTATCTTTTTGAGCATGCAGGTTGTCCGTGCAAAATAAACCAAGTCCGGTTAAAAATAATGTTATGGCTTTATACTTCATCTTGCTTGTTTCAATTCGGTTAATTAATTACCTACTTTGCTGCTCTGACTTTCTTCATCCGTCACTTTATTCAGCTTCGCCTGTGCTTCATTCTTAAGTTCCGCATTCAGCGTATTGTCCACAATACTCTGAAAAGTGGCTTTGGCATTGAAATAATCTTTCTGCCGGTAATAAATATCTCCCAGCAGTATATATGCCTTAGTAACCCAATAATCATAAGAGCCCGATTTATTGATTGTTTCAAAGGCTGATTTTTCCGCATCGGACAGTTTATTCAGCTGGAACAAACAGGCGGCTATTTCATACCGCGCTTCGGCCGCAAGCGCCGCTTTATTTATCTGTACAACGGATTTAAAACTGGCAATGGCATTGCCGAAATCGCCCCCTACCTGATAGGATTTGGCGATCGCCATATTGGCCAGCGATTTATCATCCGCACTGCTTCCTTTGGCCGCTGTCAGCTCTTTTGCATTCTCCATCGCTTCATTCCATTTTTGCAACTGGTACTGGCAACGAAGAAGTCCCCGCATGGCTTCCAGTTTGTTTTCCTGGCTGGACGTAATTTGCTTCAGTTGTATAAAATAGCCTTCTGCTTTTGCATAATTCTTTAATTCAAAGAAATTAAGCCGGGCAGCAGTCAGCACCGCTCTTTCTGCATATTTATTCGGCGCATTAGCAGCCACTGCATCATAGGCAGTCAGGGCATTGTTCCAGTCCTTGCGGGCATAATATATCTCCGCCCTGTTAAATTGTGCATCCAGTGCATACGCCCCGTCCGGGAACTGCTGCAGGTAGGCGTTGAAACTATTTAATGCGGCATTCAGATTCTGATCATCATACTGTTTTTCCGCCGCGGCATAAGTCAGCGAATCTTCGGTGCTCACACTCAGCGGACGACCGGCCTGACGCATGAAGTTGGCATACTCTCCGGGTTTACCATCTTCCACATAAATCGTTTTCACGTTATCGAGCGCGTCTTCCGCTTCCGGTGAATTCGGATATTTATCCACCAGGGTTTTGAACTGCTTCAGGGCCTCCGTATTATTATCAATATTATAATAGGATGTACCCAGTTTCAGATAGGCCTGTGGAATCAGGCTAGCATTTCCACTATTCTTAATAACATTGCCGAGATAGGGAATCGCTTCCCGGAAACGCTCATCACCCATATAAGTATTAGCCACTTCCATATTGGCATCCGTTACCAGTGAGGATGTCGGGAATTTCCTTATCATGGTATTCAGCAGCGAAATTTTTTCGGCTGAGCTCTTCACACCCGCCAGTAATGCAATCTGGAATGTAGCATAATCCTCCGCCGGCCACGAAAATTTCACCACATTATCATATACCGTTCTGGCCTTGCTATAGTCCTTTTGCATAAAATAGGTATCCCCGGTACGCAGGTAAGCATCCTGTACAAAAGAGGTGGAACTCAGGGATGGATTTTTTCCGAGCGGCTCAAAGAAAGTCTGTGCCACCGGATAATTTTCTTTCCGGAGATAACAGTACCCCAGGTTATACCGGGCATTGATGGCATTGGCTTCGCCGTTTGTGGGTGAACCGCCACTTACATATGCATTATAAAACTTAATGGCGTCATCAATTTTATTATTCCGGTACGCCAGTTCTCCTTTCCAGAAATTCAGGAATGGCAAAACCGAACCGTTGTACGGATCTTTTAAGGCTTTATCAAGTAAGGCATCCGCCTCCGACAGGCGGCCATCATTGATCAGTTCTGTAGCCCGGCCATAAAGAATGCGCGGATACAATCGTTTCGCATTTTCCGAAGGTTTACTCAGACTTTCCAGCAAAGCCTGTGCATCTTTATAATTATTGGTATTGGCCAGTACATCCACCAGTAACTCCTTGGCTTCCGTATTATAGGAAGAGTTCGGATAATCGGAAAGAAATGAACTGAGACTGTTCAGTGCTTCATCCTGGTAACCCAGTTCATACGAAAGCTTGGCATACTGGTATTTTGAAATTTCCTTTTGCGTGGCATTACTGCTATTGGATGAACAGAACAAAAAGGCACTCCGGGCATTTGCTTTCTGACCGGTTTTTAAATAGGCATCACCCAGCAGGTACATGGAATGCTGACTGAGAGAATCGTCTTTCCCACTCAGCTGTTTAAAGCCGTCTATGGCTTTATTCAGTTGGTTACCCTGATAATAACAATAGGACAGTTCGTATAAATCCTCCCGGCGCACTTTAGTAGAGCGACTCACAAAATCGGCCAGGTAAGGCAGCGCTTTTGCATATTCCTTTTTCTCAAAATAGGCATGCCCCAGCATCTGTTTCAGTTCAAGATCATAATACTGGGAATTGCTGCCTGATTGCAGCTTCTGCTGTATATAGGTAATAGCCTCCTCCTTTTTCCCCTGCACATAATAGATCTGGGCTATATAATAGGGTACAACTGTCGCGTATTCTTTCTCATTTTCCACTACCCTGAAAGCATCCAGGGCTTCACGATACTGACCGTCTTTAAAAGCCAGAAAACCGTAATAATAATTGGCAGCAATATAGTTGGGATCGTCCTGTTCCTGCCTGATGGTATTGAACAATGGCTTTGCAGCCGCAAAGCGCTGCAATGTAAAATATGCATACCCCTGGTGGAATTTCATATCCGCAATTTCCCGGTTACTCAGGTTAGCGATATTGGTCTGTTCAAAGCGATTGGCCGCTTCTCCGAAATTTTCGTGGCGGAAATAATATTCGCCCAGGTGAAAATTCATCATCTGCACCCGGGTATCGTTTTTCTCCACATCAATGTACTGTAGCGCTTCTTCTTCGGAACGGCCCTCTCCCTGTTTGAGGCCGCATACGATGGTGTAATAATTGATTTCCTGTACAGAGACGGCCGTATTGGCTTTGTCTGTTTCATGTATTGCCTGCCTGAGTTCCCTGAATAAGGGATAAGCCAGGCTGTATTTCTCCTGCTGGAAATACGCTTTGGCTTCCTTGAATTTCACATCGGGATCCGTATAAAAAAAAGTCTGCTGGGAAAAAGCGGACAGGCTGAATAGTATGGCAATGGCAGGTAAACTGAATTTCTTCATTGATTTGTCCTTTAACCGGTGGTGGATTAACGTTGCAATATTCAATATTATTTCAGGGTAGACCAAACATCATTCCAAACAGATGTGGATAAGTACGTTATTATGTTCTATTTAACAAAATTGCCGGTTTAATGGCTTCATTTACTCACTGAGACCATTTGCCGGACCGGGCTGTATCGCATTATTAAGTACTTTCGCAGGATGTTTACCACTAATACACTTGTACGGGTACGCTATGCAGAGACAGACCAGATGGGTGTGGTCTATCACAGTAATTATTTTCCCTATTTCGAATCCGCCCGTGCGGAATCCATACGTGAGCTGGGAATGACTTATGCGGATATGGAAAAAGCGGGGGTAATCATGCCTGTGGTTGAAGTCCAGTGCCGCTATATTCGTCCTGCCAGGTATGACGACCTGCTGACGATTAAAACAATCCTGAAAGAACTGCCCCTGCACCATAAAATCGAATTTTTTCATGAAGTCTATAATGAACAGGAGGTGTTGCTGGCTACCGGCAAAATCATCTTATACTTCATGAAAGCTACCAGTATGGAAAAAACGGTCATGCCCGAAACACTGAAGCAGCATTTAGCCCCCTATTTTTCCTAAATTTAACGGATGGAGCAGCCCTTATTCAATGAATCAGCACAACCCGCCGAATCGGTAACAGCGCTTGCCCCGGATTATCCCCCCAAATACAATCCTCCGGCTGAACCGCAACAGGTCTGGCTTAAATCCATAATCAGCCTGGCGGCCTACCTGCTGATGGGTTATTATATTTTTCCCAGCTATAAGATTTTATTGGTGATCACCGCGGTGGTGATGATACATGAACTGGGGCATTTCCTGGCAATGAAAGCCTATCGCTATAATGATTTGGGAATATTTTTCATTCCCTTGCTGGGTGCTTATGTTTCTGGTACAAAACGGGAAGTTTCGCAGAAACAATCCGCCGTTATCCTGCTGGCGGGGCCATTGCCCGGGATGCTCATTGGCACGGCCATGCTGCTGATTGACCAGGCTAACCCGGGCTTTTACCTGTTGGGTATTCCATATTACAAAGTGGCCGGTTTTTTCATCCTGCTGAACCTGATTAACCTGTTGCCGGTTTATCCATTGGATGGAGGACAGTTACTCAACCGAGTATTCCTGGATGAAGAAAGCCTTTTTAGCAAAGTCTTTGTGTTGCTCTCCATTGCCTTGCTTGGATGGTTTGCCTGGTCTCTATACAGCTTTTCAAAAAATCCGGTTTTCTTTTTGCTGATGGCCTTACCCATCACGATGCTCTTTCGCTCCTTTGGAGACCACAAACTGGATGCTGTAGAAAAACGGATTGAAGAAGCCGGAATCAATGCGGATACCGAGTATGAAGATCTGCCTGATGCCGATTACTGGAAAATCCGCAATATCCTGATCGAAACCCATCCTTCCTTCAAAGATATGCCAGCAGCCCCGCCTTTTGAATTCTGTGAAAAAGAAGACAAAATCATGGCGGCTATTCAAAGCCTGCTCCATCGCCACCTGATCCAGGATGTTTCAGTAACAGGAAAAATCCTGCTTTTCCTGCTATGGGCAGCCGGACTGGCCGCTCCCTGGTTGCTGGGTATGGAACTGAATTTTTTCAGTGGTCAGTGATGGTCTATACACGGCGGTAATCCGCTTTCCAGTTTTGTATATTTTTTTTGATTTGCTTCTGTGAAAGATTTTCGCTGGCCGCTTTTTGCGCCAAAGCGGGAAATTCTTCATCCGGTGCAAACCGAAGAGCAATGACCTGGCTTGTTCGTAGTTTTTTATCCAGCAATTTACCGGTCAATGCAAAATGCCGTAGATTCTCTTCCGCCCGGATCGCGCGGTCTTGTGCCTTTAAGGCAAAAAGGCGCGCATAGATAAACAGTAAAATCAATACAAAGGCGACCAGTACTAACAATGCCGCGCTGTAATGATTAGCCGCATCGGCATGAATCAGGTTTACGAAAGCGCCCCCCAGGATTGCCAGGATCAATGGAGCCGTGATAAAATGCCATAAGGGGACATATCGGGTGTGATTGCTGTAGTTTTGAGACATGGTTTGAAGATTAGCTGTTTAGTTGTTTAGCCCAATATATGCAATTTTCACTGATCAATAACGGTACCTGTATAATGCCTGAATAGCTAAACAGCCAAACTACTTCAGTTCATCCAATACACTAAACATCTTACTCACGACCGGAGCCGTTTTCCCTGTATAGTTATTAATCAAAAATGAGAAGATATACTCACGTCCATCTTTGGCTTTATGATATCCGCAATAGCCTTTTACATCACTGATGGTACCGCTTTTCATTTTCATGCCATTGTATTCAGGCAGGGCATCATAGAAGGCCGGGAACCAGCTTCGCCCTTTGGCATATTTTAAAATTTCCACCTGCGCATGGGTAGTAACGCGGTTGAGCGGCGACAGACCAGAACCGTCGTACATATTCAGTTCTTCGGGATCGAGGCCTTTCTCTTTCCAGAACCGGCGGAGTAGCGCCACGCCACTGTCCGTGGAAGCAAACCCTTGTTTCTCTATAGCTATTGTTTTAATCAACGCCTCTCCGTAAAGATTGATGCTTTTGCGATTGAACCAGTAAATGACAGAGTCAAGTGTTGGCGAGTAATGAGTATAGACCATCCGTGCTGTATCTGGCGTCTTACGATAAATAAAAACAGGGCTGGTTGAGAACTTATCTTTTTCTCTCATTTTAGCCAGCCTGGCACCAAGATCTTCTACAATATATTCAGCTCCATTATTAAAAGCGCCACTGATAGAAAACCCGGACTCTCCTGCGGGGATAGTACCCCTGATTGTATAATCACCTTTGCTTATAGGCAGATAGATATAGGCGTTATCGCCGGTACCTCGTGCAGCGGTCGTCACTTCATTAATGAAAGGGATAAGAAAATCTTTAGCCCCGTTAAATAATACCAGTTCTGTTTTCTCACCAATCACATTACCCGATTTCAAGGCAATATCAAACTGATTTTCACGCCAGATTAGTGGCCCCGCACCAGCTCCATAATAATTTCCGAGGTCTTGCCATATCCATCCATCCGGTATACTGTTTGTCGTAAACCGTGTACTATCAATAGAAAAACTAATCAGCCCTGGTTTGTATCCGTTTTTAGCCAACGCTGCATATACTTGCTCAAAAACTGCCGAAGGAGAACTGCTGGCGAATCTGCTGCTTCCAAATGTTGGATCTCCGGAAGGTTGTATACAGATTGTCTGGGTAACGCCATCTTCAGTTATTAATCCAAAACGGGTTTTATACCGGTAGTTTTTCCCCAACAACTCAAATGCCGTCACACTCGTAATGATCTTTTGCGTGGAAGCCGGTACCAGTCCCAATTGTGAATTCATATCAAATACCGTTTGTCCTGTTTTCGCATCGATCACATATAAGGAGATGGCCGCATGTTTCAGCTGGCTATCGGCCATAAAACGGTTAAAGGATTTACGTATCCGCTCACCAACGGTTTGGGCAGGAAGCAGGTATTGAATCGAAAGCAGGGCAAAAAACAGGAAAACTTTTTTCATCATTTATGGTTATAACTTCGCACCGGCCTGCCGGCAGGCCGGTTCAAATTAATTCATTTCCCGCTAATACTTTCTTAAATGAGTGTTACCCCCATCAATGCCTCTATCATCACCATCGGCGATGAACTCCTGATCGGCCAGACCATCGATACCAATTCCGCATTTATTGCGCAGGAACTGAACAAGATCGGTGTATGGGTACGCCGCCGGGTAGCTGTGGGTGATGTATATGAGGATATCTGGAAAGCACTCGATGAAGAAGGAGCCGTATCGGAAATTGTGCTCATCACGGGTGGCCTTGGCCCCACTGCTGATGATATCACCAAACCTTTATTGTGTGCCTACTTTAACGGCACCCTGGTCGTTAATGAAGAGGTAAAAGCCCATGTAAAAAATCTTTTTGAAAATGTATACCGCCGACCGGGTGCTCTACTCGAACGGAATCTGAAACAGGCCGAAGTACCGGATGTCTGTACGGTATTGCATAACGCCCGGGGAACCGCGCCCGGAATGTGGTTCAGTAAACAGCAGGAAAAACACAAAACCTTTTATATCTCGCTGCCGGGTGTACCCCATGAAATGAAAGGACTGATCACCAACCAGGTTATACCCCGGTTAAAAGATGAATTCTCCATGCCGGCCATTATACATAAAACAGCTTTTACCGCCGGACAAGGTGAATCCATGTTGGCAGAAATGCTGGTGGATTTTGAAGCCAGTTTGCCCGAATCCGTTAAACTTGCCTATCTGCCCAATTATGGCATGGTCAAGCTGCGACTGACCGGCCGGGGAAACACAAAGGAAGAAGTGGACGCGGTTATTACTCCTGTATTTGACCGTTTGCTGAAAGAAGTTAAAGACTTCCTTGTTACCGATACCGATGAAGGTCTGGAAATAGTGATTGGGAAATTGCTGAAAGAAAAAGGATTGACCCTCGGTACGGCAGAAAGTTGTACAGGCGGCTATATTGCCCAGCTGATCACTTCTGTGCCGGGCTCCTCTGCCTATTATAAAGGCAGTGTGGTCAGCTATGCCAACGAAGTGAAGACCGGCGTGCTGGGTGTATTACCGGAAACGCTGCAGGCAGATGGTGCTGTAAGCGAAGAAACCGTTACCCAAATGGTACAAGGCGCAATCCGTACCCTCGGAGTGGATTATGCAATCGCCACTTCGGGTATTATGGGACCAGATGGTGGAAGTCCGGAAAAACCAGTGGGCACTGTCTGGATCGCAGTGGGAAACAACAAGGAAACCAGGTCCATTAAACTGAATCTTCGTTTTGACCGTCAGCGGAATATAAGTCTCGCAGCAGTGAACGCGCTGAATTTCCTGCGCAAATTCATATTGACTAACAGTTGATAGCGTTTTAGGGCAATTCATTATCTTTGGCCGGATAAAATGTGGCACGGATCCGGAAGTTTTTTTGCCGGAATGTGGGCGACCGGGATAGTATCATTAATATTGCGATTGCTGTTATATTAAACAAAATAGATTTATGGCTATTGTCGACTTAATCATGCCAAAACTGGGAGAAAGTATCATGGAAGCCACCGTGCTGAAATGGCATAAACAACCCGGCGATACTGTAAAAATGGATGAAACCGTTCTGGAGATTGCCACTGACAAAGTGGATAGTGAAGTACCCAGCACAGCGGAAGGTGTGATTGAAGAAATCTTATTCAATGTGAATGACGTGGTACCCATCGGTACCCCCATTGCCCGCATCCGCACCGGCGCTGAATCTGGCGCAAGTCCGGCACCTGTTCCTGCAACAGCAGTAATGGAGGAAGCTGTAACAGCAATAATGCCTGTTGTACAACCTCCAACCTCCAACTTCCAACCTCCAACCCCCAACCTCCAACCTCCGACCTCCGTAGCCTTAGCGAAGGAGGGCAACCGCTTCTACTCCCCACTGGTATTGAATATCGCTGCCAGCGAAGGTGTAAGTATGAGCGAGCTGGAATATATACCCGGCACAGGTAACGAAGGCCGTGTGACGAAGAAGGATATACTGCAGTATGTGCAGGAGAAGAAGAATGGAAAAACGACGAGTACCGGGTTGCGGGTTACGGGTCATAGTGAAGTTTCTGTTGCAAAAGAAACTGCCCCACTCACTACTCACCCTTCACCACTCACTTCTTACTCCGGCAACGTAGAGATTATCGAAATGGACCGCATGCGCAAACTGATCGCCGATCATATGGTGCGCAGCAAACATACGAGTCCGCATGTGACCAGTTTTACAGAAGCCGATGTTACCAACCTGGTACAATGGAGAGAGAAAGTAAAAAAGGATTTTGAAAAAAGAGAGGGAACTAAAATTACGTTCACCCCGATTTTTATTGAAGCCATAGTCCGCTGTATAAAAAAATTCCCGTTGATCAACTGTTCGCTTGATGGCGACCGGATCATCGTGAAAAAAGATATAAATATCGGGATGGCCACAGCCTTGCCCAGCGGCAACCTGATTGTACCGGTAATTAAAAATGCAGATCAGTTCAACCTGGTAGGTTTATCCAAACAGGTGAATGGCCTCGCCGATGCGGCCCGCAATGGCAAACTCAAAGCCGATGACACACAGGGCGGCACATTCACAATGACCAATGTAGGCACATTCGGCAGTCTCATGGGAACGCCCATCATCAATCAACCCCAGGTTGCTATCCTCGCCGTAGGTGCTATTAAAAAAAGACCAGTGGTGGTAGAAACCCCCGCCGGTGACAGTATCGCTATCCGCCACATGATGTACCTCAGTATGAGTTACGATCACCGTATAGTGGACGGCAGCCTTGGTGCCACATTCCTGACAGCCGTGGCAAGGGAACTGGAGAACTTTAATGGGGAGAGGGAAGTATAGAGGGAAGTTGATAAGTTGACAGGGTTACGCGGCTCCGGCAATCTCTTTTGCAGAGGCTGTTTACTACTAACTACTATCTGCTGACTATTCCCCGTATTGTTTTCTGCTGAAAATATACTTCGTTCCCTTTCGCTTTATCACAAACAGATTACTGTATTCCTTCTCATCAAGGTCACCGGTTACCACGGTTTTATTACAAAGTTTATTGGCGATATCATCGATGGTATTGGAATGTCCTACCACAAGCACATTCCCCTTTTTGATTGACTTTAAAAGCGCTATGAACTGATCCATGGAATCCTTTTTACTGCTGTACAATTCAATATGCGAATTGCCCGACATTTCCTTCAGGGGTTGTGCCGTGGTCAGCGTCCGGGTGGTATTGGTGGAAAAAATATAACGGATCTGTTCATTCCGCAACTGCTCACCCAGCTTATTGGCCCGCAGTTTTCCGGCTGTTGATAATGGCGGATCACCAGCCATCATTTGTGTAGCTCCTGCGGGTACCGCTTCTTTTTCGGCATGACGGACGATATAGATGGTATTGCCACAGGCAGTCAGGTAAAGCAATGAAAACAGCAGGAAATATTTCATACAGACGATTTTTATTAATTAACAGCAAAACTCTGGAATTTAACTGCTTTGCCTGAAAAGTGGTTAACAGCATATACGGATTACTATTGAAATGTATTTCTTTGATAATTGAGCATTGAAAATTAAATATTGAACATTTCCCAAAAGAAAAATGTTCAATATTCAATGTTCAGTTTTCAATACTCATTAATTGGACAGCTCCAGTCCCCAGTCCTTTCCTTTCTTCACGGCTGGCACTCCTTCGGTTATCCATCTGGGTGGTTTCTCGCCTTTCAGCAACCAGTCAAAATATTGTTGTTCCCGAATGGAAATATCCTTTTGATTCCTGCGTTCGCGGAGATTATGGGCTTCACCATTGTAGTTGAGCATCCATACCTGTTTGCCAAGTCGCCGCATAGCCGTAAAGAGTTCGATACCCTGGTACCAGGGAACGGCGCCATCTGCGTCATTGTGCATGATCACCAACGGCGTTGTCACTTTGGGCAAATGGAATAATGGAGAGTTTTCGATATACAGATTCGGTTTCTCCCACAATGTAGCCCCGATCCGGCTTTGTGTTTTTTCGTACTGAAACTGACGGTTCACTCCGCTTTCCCAACGTATGCCCCCATAAGCACTTGTCATATTGGCCACCGGAGCACCCGCCCAGGCGGCTTTGAACATATTCGTCATAGTCACGAGCTGGGCCACTTGTATACCTCCCCAGCTTTGTCCCTGTATACCAATATTGTTCGCATCGATCCATTTTTGTTTGGCCAGATCCTGTGCGGCACTGACCACATGGTTGTAACAGTCCTTAGCCGGATGTCCGACGGTATAATGAATATCCGGGGAGAATACCACATAGCCCCGGCTCACAAAGAAAGAAATATTCAACCGGCTGCCGGTAGGGGTCGGCGGTATATAGCTGTGTAAAGTATTGGAATGGGTTTCATAAAAATATAAGATAAGCGGGTACTTCTTCGCCGGATCAAAGTTTTCGGGCTTGTATAACACACCTTCAGCCATTTTACCGGTAAAGGCTTTCCATTTGTAGATTTCGGCGGTGCCCCAGTTGTACTCTTTTTGTTGAGGATTAATCGATGAAAGCTGCCGGGTGATATTGCCCAGCTTACTGGTTTTTGTTTTCTCATCCACTTGTTCCCTTACAATATCAGTGAGCAGATGAAGATCCGGTGCATTACGGTAATTCTCCAGCGTAAAAATCATTTGCTCCTTTGTTTTCGAAGCCAGAACAGGGCCGTTTATAAAAATATCAGCAGGCCCCATCATCACCGGTGAAAAATAGTGATCAGCGGTCCTGATATAGGTGAGCCCTGATCGTTTATTATTCTCATTGAAACTACGGCATAACAGGTCATCCGTATCTCCGATACTTTTTTTGTCCGGATCAAGATTTATATACCTGTAGGATGTTTTATTTTTTCGCCCCTCCCCCCTTGAAACGTTTTCCAGTCCATCTGTCTGCCGGGTATTAATTTTCCAGACATCATAGCGATCGTACACATAAACGGCCTTATCCCCTTCATGCCAACCCATCACGCCATACGGCGGCGGATCATCCGGTGTATCTTCCTCTTCATTCCAAAGCGGGAATTTTATTTTCTGCGAAATATTTCTTGTCACAACACCATCCCAGGCAAAATAATGCCGGGCTTTGCTGTCGTACCACATAATGTAGTTGCCCGATGGGGAGATAAACGACGGGGCAATAACCCCCTGGAGGTCTTTCTTCACCAATTGCTTCGTTCCTGAATTTACATTGATCGCATAAATATCTTTTTTGGTGCGCCCGGTCCATTGCCCTTCCACCCTTTTGCCGAAATCCGTTACACCCACAAACTGATCCCCGTCCCCTTCATTGGTGGGATAGATCGTGGGAATTTCTTCAGAACCCAATTGCTTCAGTTCCTTATTATCAAGGTGATAAACAGCAAGGTAATTAGTTTGCAAAAGACGTTGCAGGTTGAACAACTGCTGGGTCTGTAAAAAATCATCTTTATAATGCCATATATCCAGTTTTGCCTGGTCCATTTCCACCAGGCTGGTGTCTTTAGGTGGCTGAATTGGTGCCGTTCCGAAAAACAGGCGCTTTCCTGTTTTACTAAAACTCAGATTCCCGAATTCACTGATGGTCATACCCAGCTTCATGCCTACCGTATTCTTATCGGCCAGTAATACCGCACTGTCCATCCCTGCTTTGTAATACCAGACTTTATAAAATTTCTGCAGTTCTTTCGGCTTTGCATCCCGCTCCGCCACATAAGCTACCTGGTCTCCTTCTTCAGAGAAAACAAAATTCTTAAAGTCATTCCCCCCCTTGCTGAGCACGGTGGTTTTCCCGGATACAAGTTCTACCAGTGAAACAATTGCTTTACTCAATGAGTCTTTCGGATTTCTGGCCTGCTCCAGTAACAGCTTTCCGCCTTTTTTACTGAAATAATACTCCAGCACATTGGCGAATGTCTTTTCCTGCCCGTTATCAAGATTTCTTACTACCAGATCGGTGCCGGCATCGGCCCCCGCTCCCAAAGGATCATCACCTTCTGCATCCGTACCTTGTACTTCGTACTTCGTACTTTCTTCCTCGTCCCGGTTTTTCTTTTTCTTCTGCGGGATTGATTGAATAACCTGGTTCAACGAGTCGATCACTTTATTTAAACTATCCGCGATCTTCTTCTCCGGCAAATCAGATTTTTTTACCGGTTCTTTTTTCTCCCCCGTTTTTTCCAGGTGATACGCTACCCAACCGGCTTCTTTCTCCGGGGTTTTATAGGTCTTAACTTTTGCGGTCTTCCATACACTGTCCTTACCTAGTTCCACAATAGCCAGCGAATCCTTTGGTGTATCCTCCGGTTTTTTCTTTTTGATTTTTGCATCACGGGTATCTTTAAAAAAGGGTTTAATCCTGAAAATCACATACCGGGCATCCTCAGTGATTACGGCATTATAGCCCCTGGCAATACTCTTTTTGTACTTCATATCAGCCGACTGTATCACCAGCTCATTATCTCCTTCCTGGGGATCAATGGTGTAGACCACCCATTTGCCGTCATTACTGATCATGCGCTCCCCGATCCGTTGCCAGCTATCATAAACGGTATGATCCAATGGTTTTTTCTGTGAATAACTGATCGCCGCAGTAAGTATGGCCGTTAGTAGTAAAGCAGTTTTTTTCATAATTATTAATGATGGTCAACAAATTAAAGCAAACAATTCAATTACTTAGCTGTTCTATATGAGCAATTACTAATATGAGACAAATTTTCTGCTTTTCCCTGTTATTATCGCTAAGTCAGGCCGTATACGCACAGCGTACCGGTTCTGTTACCGGTACTATTACTGATAAAAACCTGCAATCGCCGCTCAGTAATGTGACCATTGAACTACCCGAATCCCGGCAGCAAACCATATCCGATTCTGCCGGTCAGTTCAGGATCACCGGTATCTCCCCAAAAACCTATACTGTACGTATCAGCTCTGCCGGTTATACTTCCGTTACGCTATACAATATAATTATTACTTCCGGTAATGAACTTAACCTGAACATTCAGCTTGAACCCGCGGTCACCGGACTGGAAGAAGTGAAAGTGCTGAGTACAAGACGTACGGCTGTTGCGGCCAGTCTTGAAACACCGTTAAGTGTACAGAGGCTGACTACAGAAGAAATCCGTAGTAATCCGGGTGGCAATTTCGACATATCCCGGGTTATACAGGCCCTGCCCGGTGTAGGGGGCACATCCGGCAGTGTGGGTGGCTACCGCAATGATATTATTATCCGGGGCGGTGCTCCGAATGAAAATGTGTATTACCTCGATGGTATCGAAATTCCGGTGATCAATCATTTTGCCACACAAGGCAGTGCCGGTGGCCCTACTGGCATTCTGAATGTAAGTTTCCTCGAAGATGTAAAACTCAGTTCATCCGCCTTTGATGCACGATTTGACAATGCGCTTTCATCCGTTTTTCAATTCAGACAACGTACCGGCAATCCGAATAAATTTCAGGGAAATGTACGGCTGAGTGCAACAGAACTGGCAGGAACACTGGAAGGACCACTCTCTAAAAATACCAGCTTCCTGGCATCCGCCCGACGCTCTTACCTGCAATTGTTATTTAAAGCCATAGATCTTCCGATCCGTCCAGGTTACTGGGATTTCCAATATAAAGTAACGCACAGGATCAATAAGAAAACCTCCCTCACGCTGTTGGGAGTGGGTGCCATCGACGATTTTACTTTTGCCGCCCCAAAAGAAGCAAGTCCGGAAAAACTTTATATACTGGATGCCACAGCGCCTATTCATCAATGGAACTATACGGTGGGGGCTAATCTGCGCAAACAGATCCGGAATGGGTTCTGGAATTTTTCCCTCAGCCGGAATATGTTTGACAATAAAATTGAAAAGTTTGATGATAACGATGAAGGAAATGAAAACAAACGCCGGCTCGGTATTTTTTCACAGGAAATCGAAAATAAACTGCGTTTTGATGTTAATAAAAATCTGGATGGCTGGAAGATTGCGTACGGTGCGATGGCCCAATATGTAAAAAGCAATAATGACAATTATAAACGCCTGCGTAAGGAGATCCGGGACCAGGGAGGCAACCTGGTACAGCCCGCATTGATACTGGATTACATGTCGGACATCTCCTTTATGCGCTATGGCCTGTTTGCCCAGGTTGGCCGGCGATATCTGAACAACCGGCTTGGACTGAGTGCCGGACTGCGCAGCGATATGAATGGCTTTACCAATGGCGGCATGAATCCGCTGAACACTATCTCACCCCGTATCAGCGCTTCTTATGTACTGGCGGATAAATGGACACTCAACGGATCGGCCGGCCTCTATTACAAACTG
The DNA here is from genome assembly GCA_017303855.1 of Chitinophagales bacterium. Taxonomy (GTDB): domain Bacteria; phylum Bacteroidota; class Bacteroidia; order Chitinophagales; family Chitinophagaceae; genus JJ008. The sequence goes on from JAFLBL010000001.1 coordinate 317,668, forward strand.
GTGCCCTATACGATATTAAGTTTCCGCGACAATAGCGGGAACCTGGTCAATCGGGATGCGGACTATACCCGCAGCGCTCATTATACTATTGGTACAGAATTCCTGCCAGCTAACAGCACCCGTTTCACCCTGGAGGCCTTTTATAAAAAATACAGCCAGGTGCCTGTTTCTGTCAGAGACGGCATATCACTGGCCAACCTGGGTGGAGATTTTGGCGTAGTAGGCAATGAAGAAGTAGTTACTACCGGGAAGGGAACAACTTACGGGTTTGAACTTTTTGCACAGCAAAAACTGACGAAACGGTTTTTTGGTACATTCTCCTACACCTGCTTCGTAAGCCGGTATAGCGGACTGAATGGAAAGGAGATCGCCAGTGCATGGGATAACCGCCACCTGCTCTCATTTATCTGGGGATATAAATTCACCCGGAACTGGGAGTTAGGACTCAAATTCAGGTATCAGGGAGGTGCACCGGTTACTCCTTTTGATCTCACTGCATCACAACTCAATTACCTGACTTTTGGTATGGGTATACCTGATTATTCTAGATTGAATACGCAACAACTCAGGGATTTTCATGCCAGCGATATCCGAATTGATAAAAAGTGGAATTTCAAAAAAACGACGCTTAATTTATTCCTTGACATTACCAACTGGTATAAAGCCACCAACCCGGCCGCACCGCAGTATACATTTAAACGGAATGCAGACAACACTGCATTTGTCACAACAGATGGCCAGGCGATCCGGCAGGACGGCTCGAACGCCATCCCATTGCTATTGAACAACGAAGATGCCACCCTGATTCCAACCATTGGTTTCATTGTGGAATTCTGATTACTCTTCTGATTCTGCTGGCAAACGGCTGAGCCTTTTTTCTATGCGGATCAGCAGTATGATATGGGTTATAATGGCTGCGGCTATTACTGCGAAACCGATATAAAACCATTGGCTGAGGAATTCGTTTTCCCTGTATACGGCAAAAGCCAGGAGAATGCCATATACCGGCTCAAGATTATAGGTCAGGTTAACGGTAAATGCAGACAAACGTTTCAAGGCATTGGAAGAAAGCTGAAAAGCAACAACAGAACATAACCAGGAAAGCACCAGCAACCAGGCTGCATCTTCCCAAGCGGGAATAAAATGACTGGAAGGAAACTGCCACAGGTAAAAAGGCAAAAAAGCCGATAATACAAGGAATCCGCCGGTCTGTTGCCAGGTAAGCATAGTCTCCACATTGACCCTTTTCAGAAATTCCCGGTTATAAATCGGAAAGAGAGCGGCCAATACAGCGGATATCAGCCCGATAACAATACCGGTCTTGAACCGTGTATCGAAATGAAATATGATGTAGATACCACTGAGGGTGACGAGTCCCAGCAGCAGTTCCGTCCAGTTTAATTTCTTTTTTAAAATCAGGGGTTCAAACAAAGCAGTGAAAAAACTGATTGCGGAGAAACAAACCAGCGCCACTGATACATTGGCATATTTGATAGCGCCGTAAAAAGTGACCCAATGCATTGCGGCGATAAAACCCACTCCCATTATCCGGAGTTTATCCCGACCTGACAGGGGATGAATCTTCTTCAACCACAAAAAAAGCACCCACATGGTTGCAGCGGTAAGCAACATCCTGTACCATACTATCAATCCTTCATTGAAGGAAATCAGCCTGCCCAATATCCCGGTAAACCCGGCCAGGAATACAGCGATATGTAATTGCAGAAAGGCTTTCTTCATAGATTGAAGCTAAGCAAAAGACGGGAGGAAGAAAATTCCGGGATAACGGTCATAGGATCAGGAAGAAACCGTATTCACCGCATCATTCTTAAGTTTACGGCGGTAGTTTTTGAAAAGACTGTTCCAACGAAGTTTGAGAACGCCAATCACACCTTCCTTGATAATCCCTTTATTCATTTTAGAACTTCCCTGTGTACGGTCCTGAAAAATAATCGGAACCTCTTTTATTTTAAACCCGAGTTTCCAGGCAGCAAATTTCATTTCAATCTGGAATGCATAACCCACAAACTGTATTTTGTCCAGGTTCATGGTTTCCAGTACTTCTTTTTTGTAACAAACAAAACCAGCCGTGGGATCCATAACTGGCATCCAGGTAATCAGCCGGGTATATAAACCACCCCCTTTTGACAAAGCAATCCGGTTGGCCGGCCAGTTCACTACGCCTCCTCCTTTTGTATACCGCGATCCAATGGATAAATCAGCTCCTTTGTTTTTACAGGCATCGTATAAGCGGGGCAGGTCGGCAGGATTATGGGAAAAATCAGCGTCCATCTCAAATATGAACTGATAGTCGTTGGCGATGGCCCATTTAAACCCATGAATATACGCGGTACCCAGACCCAGTTTTCCCCTTCGTTCTTCAATAAACAATTGCCCCGGGAATGCAGGCTGCAGCTCTTTTACAATCTGCGCGGTTCCATCAGGGGAACCATCATCTATTACCAGCACATGAAAGCCTTCATTCAGATTAAAAATTGCATGAAGAATGCTGGTGATATTCTCTTTCTCGTTATAAGTAGGTATAATGACTAACTTTTCCACGCCCGGACAATAATGGATTAAAAGGCCGAATTTACGATAATCGGCAGAGAAGTCCTGTTAAAATTTCCAGGCCGTTTATCTACCCTTTTTTCAGAATAGTACGGGTATAGATTTCTGTCAGTTTTTGCTTGGTATGTTGGGGAAAATCGCCCTTCATCATCCAGTCATAATACTGTGGCTCCGATTTTAGTACATCGGCTACCGGCCGGCCTTTGAATTTGCCGAAATTAAACACTTCAATTCCGTTTTCCATTACAAAACGACGGGCAAAATCCACCACCTGGTCCTCCCCGATTACTTTCAGAATGGAGTCAATTGTAGCCCCCAGTTCCGGATATTTTTCAATCTGAGCTTCCAGAATTTCATAGGTGGCACTGGCATCGACTTCAGCGCTATGAGCACCGTCGAGTGTCTTACTGCAATAAAATTTATACGCGGCACCGAGTGTCCGGGGTTCCATTTTATGGAATATATTCTGCACATCCAGCAGTTTCCGGTTCTTCATATCAAAATCCACCTGTGCACGTAAAAATTCCTCCATCAATAAAGGAATATCAAAGCGATTGGAATTATAACCGGCAAAATCGCATCCATCCAGCATCTGCTTCAGTTCCTGGGCCACCTGCTTGAACAAAGGGGCATCTTTTACCATCTCATCGGTAATACCATGAATATCGCTGGAGGCTTTGGGAATCGGCATTCCAGGATTAATCAGTTTCCTTTTTACACTCCGGGTTCCGTCCGTCAGAATCTTAACTATTGCAATTTCCACAATCCGGTCGGTTCCGAGGTTTATACCGGTGGTTTCAAGGTCAATAAAAGCAAGTGGTTTTTTCAGTTGAAGCATCAGGATTTGTTTCAGGTTGAATAAGGCGGTAAAGGTAACCCCGTTAAATGGAATTTTTAAAAGAAATTAGGGTTTATCCTAAGAAAACCAGCCGTTTAAAGGGCAAAAAACAGGCCGGAATCTGACTTTTCTCACTTGTTTACTATCCAAAGCGTTATATCTTTGTATGGATAAAATAAACCACGCAATTAATCGTTTATCAACCAAATATCCATTGTATGAAAAATAAATCCTTCATCGCCCTGGCAATACTGGCACTCGTTGTGCTGGTTTCTTCCTGTGCTTCCCAGAAATACGGATGCCCCGGCAACCCCCAGGCCAACTATAAATTCAGAGGATAAACCTCCCTGTTATGAACTGGAATGATTTGCAAAACGGCCAGCAACTGGACGAGTTAATTCAATTGTCCCATGAGCGACCCCAGGTAATTTTTAAACACAGTACCCGATGCAGTGTAAGCAGTATTGCGCTTACAAGGTTGAAAAAAGCGGATACGCTGGAAGCTGCGGATATACATTATCTTGATCTCCTGTCCTTCCGCAGTCTGTCGAACCAGGTTGCTGAAGTTTTTCATGTACCGCACGAATCCCCCCAGCTACTGCTGATCCGGAAAGGCGAATGTGTATACGAAGAAAGTCATTTGGGGATTACAGCCGATGACCTCCGGGAACAACTCCGGCTCTCCTGATCGTACGGCTCGTGAGCTGAATGAATGTTCGTTTTATAAAACCGACAGGCAATCATAATTTTCTGCAGTTGCTTGTGGTTCGATTAAATTATTCCTTATTTTTGCCTCGCAATGAGAAAACATACACATATCCATCATCACGTTCTCCCACTGGGGTAGGCCGGGTTGTAGTTATGTGTCACACATAGTTCAGGGCTTACTTCAGGTAGGCCCTTTTTATTTTTAATACCATTTTGTATGAATGAAACATTGAAAATTGCCGTTCAGAAATCAGGACGCCTGTACGAGGGCTCCATGAAACTGCTGAAAGAATGCGGGATTGAAGTAAGTAACGGCAATAACCAGCTGCGGGTACAAGCGGCCAATTTTCCGATTGAAATCTTTTTCTTACGTGATGACGATATTCCGGAATATGTACAGGATGCAGTAGCCGATATCGGATTTGTCGGTGAAAATGTGGTCAGGGAAAAAAACAAGAAGGTAGACCAGCTGGAAAACCTTGGTTTTGGTAAATGCCGCTTATCACTGGCTATTCCCAAAAACGGATCTTTACAAAAAGCGGAAGACCTGAATGGCAAACGTATCGCTACCAGCTATCCCGTAATTCTCGGCGAATACCTCAGAGAAAAAAACATCAACGCCTCGATCCACGAAATCAGCGGCTCTGTTGAAATAGCCCCGCGGATTGGTCTCGCTGATGCCATTTGTGACCTGGTCAGTTCCGGCTCCACCCTGTTTACCAATGAACTGAAAGAACTGGAAATCCTTCTTCGTTCCGAAGCGGTCCTGATCAGTAATAATAACCTGACTGCCACGAAAAAAATGATCCTGGAAAGTCTGTTATTCCGGATCCGTTCGGTGAAGAAGGCAAAAAATAATAAATACGTATTGCTGAATGCACCGAACGATAAGCTGGATATAATCTGCAGCCTGTTACCGGGTATGCGCAGCCCCACCATATTACCACTGGCGGAGACCGGCTGGAGTTCTGTCCACTCTGTAATCAGTGAAAGCGATTTCTGGAATATCATTGAAAAGCTGAAATCGAACGGGGCCCAGGGTATTCTCATTATTCCCATTGAAAAGATGATACTATGATCAGACAGTATAACTATCCGGCGCCGGACAGCTGGGCGGAACTGGTGAAACGACCCGTGGCTGACTATTCTTTATTGGAAAAACCTGTACGAAAGATCCTTGCCAACGTAAAAGAAAAGGGGGACAAAGCCGTTAGAAAATACAGCCGGGAATTTGACGGGGCAAAACTGAAGCAATCAGCGGTTACTGAAAAAGAATTAAAAAAAGCGGCTGGACTTGTCCCGGATGAGTTGAAGACGGCCATTCTCCAGGCAAAGACGAATATTGAACAATTCCATAAAGCACAACGGGAAGACATAAAAAAAACGGAAACAGTACCCGGGGTTGTTTGCTGGCGGCAATCCGCACCCATCGAAAAAGTGGGTTTGTATATACCCGGGGGAAGCGCTCCCCTGTTTTCCACGGTGCTGATGCTGGCGGTACCGGCACAACTTGCCGGATGCCGTGAAATTATTCTTTGTACGCCGCCATCAAAAGACGGGAGTATTCATCCTGCCATTTTATATACCGCACAACTATGCGGGGTTACCCGGATATTTAAAGCGGGAGGTGTGCAGGCGATCGGGGCAATGGCGTATGGTACAGAAAGTATTCCGTCTGTTTTCAAAATATTCGGTCCGGGCAATCAGTATGTCACGATGGCCAAACAACTCGTGCAACAAGCAGGTGTGGCCATTGATATGCCGGCAGGGCCTTCTGAAGTGTTGGTGATTGCCGATGAAACGGCCACTCCGTCCTTTGTAGCGGCCGATCTGCTTTCGCAGGCTGAACATGGTGCCGATTCGCAGGTTATCCTGCTGACTACCTCAGCGGAACTGGCAAAAAAAGTGACCGCAGAAATAACGAAACAACTGAAGCAACTGCCACGGAAAAACATTGCGGGTAAAGCACTTGAACACAGTAAAATTATTGTAGTGGAGAACCTGTCCGCTGCCATTGCTTTATCGAATTTATATGCACCGGAACACCTGATTCTTGCCTGTGCCGGTGCGGAAAACCTGGCCGGGCAAATAACAACGGCCGGCTCTGTTTTTCTTGGCCATTTTTCCCCCGAAAGTGCGGGAGACTATGCCAGTGGCACCAACCATACCCTGCCCACAAACGGCTATGCCGCCATGTACAGCGGGGTCTCGCTCGACAGCTTTGTAAAAAAAATCACGTTCCAGCAACTCAGCCCCGACGGCCTGAAGCGCATAGCCAATACCGTTATGCAGATGTCGGCCGCTGAGGGATTGGACGCCCATAAAAATGCAATCGCCATCCGATTAAACGATCATGAGAGAATTTAACCTTTTACAACTGGTACGGGAGAATATAAAAAATATGACTCCATATTCCTCGGCCCGTCACGAATACAGCGGACAGGCTGCCGTATTCCTGGATGCCAATGAAAACGCATTCGGCTCTCCCCTGCCGGTAAATTACAACCGGTACCCGGACCCACTTCAACTGCCGCTTAAAGAAAAAATCAGCCAGATCAAAGGCGTACCGGCGGCCAATATCTTCCTGGGTAATGGAAGCGACGAAGCGATTGACCTGTTGTTCCGGATTTTTTGTGAACCGGGAAAAGACAATGTGCTCATTTTTCCCCCTACATACGGCATGTATGAAGTATGTGCTGAGATCAACAATGTGGCGGTAAAAAGAGTTCCATTGACACCTGTATATCAGCTCGACCTGGCCGCAACGGAAGCCGCCGTGGATGCCAATACCAAACTGATCTTTGTTTGTTCCCCCAACAACCCAACCGGAAACAGTATAGAACGTACAGATATCGAAGTGCTGCTGAATAATTTTGACGGACTGGTGGTAGTGGATGAAGCCTATATTAATTATGCCCGCCAGAAAACCTTTATACAGGAACTGACGGAATACCCCAACCTTGTCATCCTGCAAACCTTGTCAAAAGCCTGGGGACTGGCCGGGTTGCGGCTGGGAATGGCCTTTGCGGGACAGCCGGTTATTGATTACATGAACCGGGTGAAATATCCGTATAATATCAATACAGCCACCCAGCAACTGGCACTCGAAGCTCTTGGTAACATCAGTAGTGTCAACAACTGGACGCGTACTACAGTAATACAGAAAGAGATACTGACTGAAGCGTTGCAAAGTTTATCCATAACCGAAAAAGTATTTCCCTCCGATGCCAATTTCATCCTGGTAAAAATGACCAATGCGCGGAATGTCTATGCGTACCTTGCAGGTTTAGGTATTATTGTAAGGGACCGGTCCAAAATAATCCTTTGTGATGACAGCCTCCGGATTACCATAGGCACACCGGAAGAAAACAAGCAATTACTGGAAGCCCTGAAAAAATATACAGCATGAAGAAGGTTTTATTTATTGACCGAGACGGCACACTGATACAGGAAGCGCCGCCCTCCTACCAGCTCGACTCCTTTTCCAAACTGGCTTTCTATCCGGACATGTTTACCTGGATGAAAAAAATCGCCACAGAACTTGATTTTGAACTGGTGATGGTAACTAATCAGGACGGGCTTGGTACGGAATCATTTCCAGAAGATACATTCTGGCCGGTGCATGAATTTGTAATGAAAGGGCTGGAAAACGAACAGATCATATTCAGCAAAGTACATATTGACCGGAGTTTTGCCGCCGATCCCGCCCCCACCCGTAAGCCGGGTACGGGTATGCTTACGGAATACATCAATAATCCATTGTATGACATCGCGGGCTCCTTTGTTATCGGTGACCGTATCACGGATGTACAACTGGCAAAAAACCTGGGTTGTAAAGCTATATGGCTGAATAATGATGCAGGTCTTGGGGCGGCAGAAATCACCAATGATATGGCGGCATTACAGCAAACAATCGCCCTTGAAACCACCAGCTGGAAATCCATCTATTCATTCCTCCGGCTGGGTCAGCGGGAAATGGTTTTCGAACGAAACACCAATGAAACAAAAATCCGGATCGCCCTGAACCTCGATGGCCAGGGGAAAACGGATATACAAACCGGACTTCATTTTTTTGATCACATGCTGGATCAGCTTGGCAGACACAGCGGTATGGACCTGTCCATACAAGTGAAAGGTGATCTCCAGGTTGATGAACACCATACCATTGAAGATACCGGGATAGCACTCGGTGAAGCAATTGCCCTGGCTCTTGGTGATAAAAAAGGGGTTGCCCGATACGCTTTTATGTTACCAATGGATGATTCCCTGGCACAGGTGGCAATTGATTTTGGCGGCAGAAGCTGGCTGGTCTGGTCCGCTGAATTTAAACGCGAAAAAATCGGTGATATGCCAACCGAAATGTTTTACCATTTCTTTAAATCATTTTCCGATGCCGCCCGCTGCAACCTCAATATAAAAGTGGAAGGCGACAACGAACACCATAAAATTGAATCTGTTTTCAAGGCGCTTGCCAAAACGTTGAAAATGGCGGTAAAGCGTGATCCGGAAAACATGCAGTTACCCAGCACGAAAGGAATATTATAATGAAGACGGTAATTATAAAATATAATGCGGGAAATATTCAGTCCGTACTCTTCGCGCTTGAACGTATCGGGGTACAGGCAACAGTAACGGATGATCCTGCCCTGATCCGGGCCGCAGATAAAGTGATATTTCCCGGTGTGGGAGAAGCCAGCACGGCCATGCACTACCTGCGCGGGCGTGAGCTGGATAAACTGATCATCTCCCTGCAACAACCAGTGCTGGGTATTTGTCTTGGCATGCAATTACTATGTGCTTATTCAGCAGAAAACAACACCCATTGCCTGGGCGTATTTAATAATGTGGAGGTTCACCGGTTCCGGAATGAAGGAACCCCGTTTAAAGTACCACAGACCGGCTGGAATTCCATACAGCAGCTCAAAGGCCCCTTGTTTAACCAGGTAGATGAGCAAGCATTCTGTTATTTTGTACACAGTTACTATGCCGAACTGAATGATTGCACAGTAGCCTGCGCGGATTATATTCATCCATACAGTGCCGCTTTACAACACAACAATTTTTACGGCGTACAATTTCATCCTGAAAAAAGCGCTACTGCCGGAGAACAGATTTTAAAAAACTTTTTATCCCTGTAAACAATGACAATTATTCCCGCCATAGATATTATTGACGGAAAATGCGTACGGCTCACAAAAGGAGATTACGAGCAGAAAAAAATTTACAATGAAGATCCGCTGGAAGTAGCCCTGCAATTTGAACAGGCCGGATTAAAACGACTGCACCTTGTTGACCTGGATGGTGCAAAGGCCGGAGAAGTAAAAAACTGGAACGTTCTTGAAAAAATTGCCGGTCACACGGCTTTACAAATTGATTTCAGCGGAGGAATCAGCACAGAAAAGAGTGTGGAGATCAGTTTCAATTCAGGAGCCACTTTTACCGCTGTTGGCAGTATTGCCGTAAAAAATGAAGCCTTGTTCAGCGATTGGCTGATTCGATTTGGTGCGGAGAAATTTATAGTGGGCGCGGATGTAAAAGAAGGTAAAATTGTCATCCGTGGCTGGACGGAGTCCACCACACTTACCGTTTTTGAATTGATTGGCCGTTATAAAACAAAGGGCATCAAACAGTTTTTTTGTACGGATGTGGCTAAGGACGGACTATTGGAAGGCAGCGCTATTGAATTATATAAAAAAATTCTCAATCAGCATCCATCCATTGACCTGATTGCCAGCGGCGGCATCACCAGTATACAGGAACTGGATGAACTTCGCCAGGCCGGATGTGATGGCGCCATAATTGGGAAAGCACTTTATGAAAGCAGGATCACACTGTCACAGTTAAACCGGTTTATATAATCATGCTGACAAAACGAATTATACCCTGCCTGGACATAAAAGACGGCCGGACGGTAAAAGGAACAAATTTCCTCGAACTGCGTGATGCCGGAGACCCTGTGGAACTGGCCATGCGCTATTGTGAAGAAGGGGCTGACGAACTGGTATTCCTGGATATTACGGCTACCACTGAAAAAAGAAAAACACTGGCCGGACTGGTCAGGAAAATTGCCACCCATATCAATATTCCGTTTACAGTTGGTGGTGGGATCAATAATGTGGAAGATGTACGTTTGTTGCTGGACAACGGCGCCGATAAGATTTCGGTAAACACATCCGCTGTCAGAAGACCGGAACTGATCAATGAACTGTCCCTCCAGTTTGGCAGTCAGTGTGTGGTGCTGGCTATTGACGCCAAACGGATTGACGGAAGCTGGAAAGTGGTGACACATGGAGGCCGGACCCCCACCCTTTTATCCGCAACAGACTGGGCGAAAGAAGCAGCTAAGCGCGGCGCGGGAGAAATCCTGCTGACATCCATGGAAAATGACGGCACAAAAAACGGATTCGCCCTTGATATTACAGGCGAAATAAGCCGGTCAGTATCCATTCCGGTAATTGCATCCGGTGGTGCAGGGAGCCTGCAACACTTTGCAGATGTATTTATCAAGGCACAGGCGGATGCGGCACTGGCGGCCAGTATATTTCATTTCAGGGAAATACCGATTGCGGAATTAAAACGATATTTACAGGAACAACAAATCCCGGTACGGATATGATCCCACTGATTTTCGCCATATTAATTGTAGCCTGGTATCTGTATCAGCACATGGAAAACAAGCGGAAAGACCGCAGGGAGGAACAGCATGAACGGCGCATTTCTTCATATGAAAAACTGCTTCAGCTGTTGAAGGACAAAGAAGAAAAAGATAACAATAAAGAGCAATCAACTCATTAATTATGAAACCGGATTTTTCAAAATATACAGACGGTTTGGTTCCCGCCATTATTCAGGATGCGGAGAGCCGCCAGGTACTTATGCTGGGATTTATGAATGAAGCCGCACTTGAACAATCAGCCCGCGAAGGGAAAGTAACTTTTTTCAGCCGCAGCAAACAACGGCTCTGGACCAAGGGAGAAACCTCCGGTCATTTTCTTTTTATAAAAGAAATAAAAGCGGATTGCGACAATGATACTTTATTAATTAAAGCCAGTCCTGCCGGTCCCGTCTGTCATACCGGAGCTGCCACCTGCTTCAATGAAGAAAACCCGGTATTTAGTCTGTCCCGGCTGGAGCTGATCATTGCAGATCGGAAAAACAATCCGACGGATAAATCGTATACATCCTCCTTATTTGCCAAAGGCATTAATAAAGTTGCGCAGAAATTGGGTGAAGAAGCCGTGGAACTTGTAATCGAAAGCAAGGATGATAACCGGGAGTTATTTCTCGGCGAAGCAGCCGATCTCCTGTTCCATTACCTTGTATTATTGCAACACAAAAACTATACATTGGCGGATGTGATCAGTACATTGGAAAAAAGACACCGGTAAATCGCCTTTCCTTACAAAGGAATAGTAACAGTCAGCAAACAGCCTTTTCCCACCGCTGTATCAATATCTGCTGTGCCTTCATAATACCTGATTCGTTCAAAAATGCCGGAAAGTCCGATTCCACGGAATGTCTGGTTGGCATCGAAACCCATTCCATTATCTTTCACGGTCATCCGCACCTGATTTGTTTCCTGTATCAGGCTTATATCAATACGGCTGGCGCCACTGTGCTTCAGAATATTCTTGATTTGCTCCTGCAGAATCCGGAAAATGGTCACTTTTTTCCCATCAGCCAGTAAATCCGGATCAAGTTCATGTGTAAAATGAATATCCAGCCTGCTTGCCATCCGGGTATCCTCCAGTAACCGGCCAATACAGGGTATCAGGTCTTTTTCACGCAAACCCGGCGCAACAAGTTCCCGGGACAGTTTGCGGATCTCCTCCACCGCCAGGCTGATATACTCAATTCCTTTTGATTTATACAATGCCTGGTCAGCTCCTTCCGCCTGCAACATTTCAAAAAACAATTTCGCCGAAGACAATATCTGGTTTACATTATCATGCAGTTCATGCCCGATTTGTGTACGTTCTTTTTCCTGGGCTTGAATCACCATTTCGGAGATCTCCTTTTGTGCTGTCAGCCGTTCTTCCACCAGTCTTGTCTCCAGTGATTTCAGGTTACTGACATCCTGAATGGAACCGATCATTTTAACCGGCAGGCCATTTTCATATACGATATATCCCCTGTCCCGTATGGGCTTATACATTCCGTCCGCACATTTAAACCGGTACTCCTCCTGCCAGGAAAGTTTACCTTTTTCACTTTGCTGTCTGACTGTTTCTCCTACCCTGTTCCGGTCATCGGGATGTATCCGCCTGAGCCACCAGGACAACCCCTTGGGTTCTCCCGCCTGGTATCCTACCAACTCCATTAACGCTTCATTGCGGAATATCTGTCCTGTTTGCATATCCCATTCCCATATTGCATCAGTTGTGGCGCGGGATAATAACAGCAACCGGTCGTTGGTGGCACGGAGTTTATTCTCCGCGCTAAACTTATCGGTCAGATTTACCGCATGCCCCCCGATTATTTTTTTTCCGGAAATGCCTTCAATAAGAAAAATATCAATATGAAATATAAACTCGCTGCCATCGGCCCAATTGATTCGCTGTATAGCCTCTACCGTCTCCCCGGTTTCCAATACCCGCTGATGTTTCAGCATCAGCTCTTCCGCCAGACTCCGCGGCACCAGTTCAAGTATATTTCGTTGCAGGGAATCGGCTTCCTGTATCCTGAAAAATTCAAAAAAGTTTTTACTGGCAAAAACGAGTTGCCCTGCTTCATCCACCACCCAGGCCAGGTTGGGCGTTTTTTTCATAAACGACCGCAGTATTGCTTTCCGTTCCCTCAACTCCCGGATCAGTTTTCTTTCCATAGTCAGATCCGTGATATTTGAGACCACCGCAAAAGGTATGCTGCTATGATCCCTGAACAAAGGTTGTGAACTGAAATGCAACCAGCGTTTCTGCCCGTCACGCAAATGAATTACCAGCACATCGGTTTGACGTTGCCGGGTGCTGATGGCTTTTGCAAAAGGGGTTTGTTCAAAAGTCACAATTTCTCCAGACTCGGTCCGGATTGTCCAGTTATGATCCCATTGTTTTGCAATATGTTTTAACTGATACAACCGCTCCAGTGTTACATTTAATATTTCAGCGGTCTTTTGATTTACTGCAATGATCTCACCATTCTGATCCTGAAATAGAATACCGGCATCCAGGCTTTCGAAAATAAGCTGATAGTTTTTTTCACCAAGCTGGTGAAACTGATACGCCCTTCTTTCATCCAGCAGTTTATGCCCCACACATAAAAACACTCTTGAATTTTCCGCATGGGCAACGGTCCGGATATGCCATTTCATAGGATGATACAACCCGTTTTTAAGAAATATCTCGAGGGTACCTGCAACAGGGCTTTCCCCGGCTTCCTGTATTAATTGCCTGAATGCGGACAGATTAACCGGATGAATCATTTCAAAAAGATTCTGTTCAGATAAACGGGGACTTGACAGGTGCAAGGAGCGGATCATTCGTGAATTGGCAGACAGAATCCGGCCATCTTCCCTTACCAGGAAAATAAAACGTTCAGGGGGGACCGCCGCCTCCTCAATCATTCTTTTCAGATCACTCATCAGTACCCGCATAATATATCCGGTTGTTAGTTGTCAATATGATGATTATAATAGTCTGCTATAATTTCCGGAACCCTTCCAAATTCACTTGATTTGTCAAGGAAATATCGGGCCCCCAGTTCTTTGCATTCCTGCCGGTAAATATCTTCGGCATGGTTGGTCAGCATAACAACTTCTGTAGCGTATGCCCTTTCCCTGATATACCGGAGTAATTCAATCCCGCTTTTACCTGGCATATTTATATCCAGTAAAACGATATCGGGAGGCTGAAAGTGCAGTTGTTCCTGTGCAGAATGGAAATCAGATGCGATGCGAATCTGCTTACGGATTTCAAGATCATCCAGCAGACTGATCATACGGGTGACAATATTCAGGTTGTCATCAACGATGAGTATGTTGATTTCTTTTTTCAGGACAGGTGGAATGGTTCATACAAATAAAAATAAAACCCCTTGAAGGGGTTGTAATACAATGGCTAATTATTTGTAGTGATTATTCTACATGCAAACCGGGATGTCAGATCAATTTGGCCTCAATTGCATAGCGGGCCAGCTCGGCATTGCTTTTCATCTTCATCTTTTCCATTATCCGTGAACGGTATGTACTAACCGTTGTTGAACTTAATGACAATTGAACGGCAATCTCCGAAATGGTTTTCCCGGAAGCCAGGAGTTTAAAGACGTCAAACTCACGATCAGACAGCACTTCATGCAACGGTTTCCCGCTTTCATTGTTCACGGATTCTGCCAGTTTTTCAGCCAGTGACAATGTTATATACCGCTTTCCTTTTATGACTGTTTCGATGGCTTTTACAATATCGTCATGTATGGTCTCTTTGGTCAGGTAGCCGGAAGCACCTGATTTCAAAACCCGCAGGGCGTATTGGTCTTCGGGATACATACTCATTATCAATACGGGGAGGCCGGGTGCAATTTCCTTAATTTGCATGATGGCGTCCAGTCCGCTCCTCCCGGGCATATTCATGTCACATAGTACCACATCCCAGTTCTTATCCGTAAGTATTGCACTGATCAGCTCCTCCACATTCGCGGCTTCACCGATATGGGCGAAAGGGTACTGCTCCAGCAAGAGCTGTTTCATCCCTCTTCTGACTATAGCATGATCATCGGCAATTAATATTCGCATTTTCTTCAGCTTTCCTTTTGGTTAGCAAATGTAATAACCGGCACTTTAACCACAACAGATGTTCCTTCCCCCGGTATACTGTTTATTTCATAGGAACCGCCGACCATTTCACTCCTTTCCTTCATTCCCAGTATGCCCAGCGTCCTTTTCGCTGCAACTCTGGCCGGGTCAAAACCGGTTCCGTTATCAATAATAGACATTTTCAGCTGACCATCCTCTTCTTTTAAATCAACAGTCAGAAAAGAGGCGTGTGAATGACGGGCCACGTTCGTAAGCGATTCCTGAAAAATCCGGAACAACGCTGTCTTAGCAGCCTCTGAAACAGGTATTTCCTCCTGCGGTGCGTTGAAACTGGTTTTAATTCCGGCCCGCTTTTCAAACTCACCAGCCTGCCATTCCAATGCGGCGGTTAATCCAAGATCATCCAACAGACTGGGGCGGAGCTGGGAAGATATCCGGCGAACTGATTTAACCGTATCATCCAGCATAATCAGCAGGTCGGCCAACCGTTGATTGATTTTTTCATCATTTCCCTTCAACCGTTTATTCAGCCAGGCAATATCCATTTTCAATACGGTCAGTTGCTGTCCCAGTTCATCATGTATCTCCCTGGCGATATTTGTCCTTTCCTCTTCCCGTATATTCTGCAGGTGAGCCGTCAGATTACGTACCGCTTTGAATGAAGATTTCAGCTCCTCCTCTGCTCTGAGTCGTTCAGTCATGTCCCTTATAACCGAGAGATACCGGCCATCCGGTAACTGTTGTGACCTGACCTCGGTAACCACTTCTGTGCCATTTTTTCTTTTCATCCTCCTGATTCCGACAGTGGAAACGCCGGAGTTCAGTTCATCAATATGCAACGCATTGCCTGTAACTTCATCTGCAGGAAGCAATTGACCGAAATGCATAATCGCCATCTCTTCCTGAGAATAACCGAGTAATAATGAAGCGGAAGGGTTGGTATCCAGTAACTGTCCCGTTGCGTCAAAGAGAACAATTGCATCAGCCGCCTGCTCTACAAGCATTCTGTATTTCTCTTCACTCAGTTTTAAATTAAGTTCAGCTTTCTTTCGTTCCGTTATATCACGGGTTACAGCCAACGCGCTGACTACTACTTTCTCCGTATTCCGGAATGGAACAATACTCATTTCACACCACCTGCGACTCCCTTTTTTTGTCAGCATTTCAAATTCAAGGGCACCGCTTTTCCCTTTGAAAGCATCTTTTACCAACCGGGCTGTTTGTTTCTGTTGCCTGGGGTCAACCAATTCAAGAAAACTGTGACCGATAATATCTTCCAGCCGGTCAGCATCCATCATCTGCAATCCGCCTTTATTTACATCCAGCAACCGGATTTCCTCATCAATCAGCTTTATACATTCCGGGTCGGTATCGAGAATAGTCCGAAGCCGCATTTCACTTTCTTCAATTCTTCGCTGAACCGTATAAATGGGCGTCATATCCGTCATAGACCCGATCATACGGACAGCTTCCCCGGCCGGATTCCGCATAATAAAACCACGGTCAAGGAAATGAAGATAACTGCCATCAGCCTTCTGGTAGCGGTATTCATCCCGCCAAACGTTATTCCGCCCACGGAAGATTTTGTTGACATTCGACCTCACCCGCTCCCGTTCATCGGGATGAATCCGGTCATACCATTCAGCTACGGGCACCCGGTCGCTGAGTTTCTTATAGCCGAGACTGGAATAATAATTATCGTTCCACCAAAGCACATTATCCTGCAGATCCCAATCCCACACCAGGTCACTGGTTGCCCTGGATACTATCTGAAAACGCGCATTGGATTCCAGCAAATCAGTTTCAGCCCTTCGTTGTTCAGTAATATCCTCCGCATATCCATATTCCATCCGTTTACCTGTATCATCAGTCACCACATTAATTTTCACCGCCACCCAGCGCACTTCACCCTGCGGACGAATGATCCGGTAATCAATATGTAATTGCCTTTTTTCGGCAATATGGTGATACGCATCGCTCAGTCTGCTCATATCTTCGGGATGTACAGAGCGGATAAACGCGGCAGGATCTTTATATACCTCATCACAGGGCCGGCCCCAGACCGTTTCATAGGAAGGACTGATATACAAGGTTTGCTGGACATCCAGATCATTCACCCAATAGACGCCGGATATATTTTCGACAAGATTCTGAAACCGCTTCTGCGTACGGATCAGTTCTTCTTCAACGTGCTTCAGATTAGTGATATCCGTGTGCGTTCCCAGCAATCGAAGGGGTTGCCCCTGGGTATCGTACTCGAATATCTTTCCCACAGACAATATCCACTTCCATTGTCCCGTGGCTGTCCGTTGCCTGAATTCCACAAAATACTCCGGTGTTTTCCCGGCTATATAATCCCGCAGTGCCTTATCCGTTGCCTGAAAATCATCCGGGTGCAGCCGTTCCAGCCAATGCTTATTTGTTTCTTTAAACGTTTGCGGATCATAACCGAGCATGATGGCATACTGATCATTCACAATGGCATCACCTGTAAGGAGGTTCAGATCATATAAGCCCTGCTTGGCGGCAAACATGGAAAGCCGGAGCCGCTGTTCACTTTCCCTGAGTTTCTCCTCCGATCTCTTCCGGGCGGTAATATCCATCATACTGCCGGTCATACGTATAGGTTCTCCTTTCTCATTCCGCTGTATATAACAACGGTCAAATAAATACACGTACTCCCCATTATCCTTCCTGAATCTGTATTCCGAAATAAAGACATTGTTTACCGTATTCGTCAACGTATTCTCCTGCCTGTTTACAATAACCGACCTGTCTTCCGGATGTATACGGTCTCTCCATACATGTTCTTCAGGAACTGGATCTGCCGGACTTAATCCATACAGATTCTGATGCGTGGCATTGGCCCACTTTTCACCGGTAACCGTATCCCACTCCCAAATGGCATCATTAGTGGTGCGCGCAATCATTTCAAACCGTTGTACGGAACGGGCTACTTCCTCTTCTATACGTTTACGGGCCGTAACGTCCCGGATAATCAGGCTGGTCCTTTGATTTCCATATGCATCCGTAAAAATCGCTGATGTAAATTCTCCGGGAAACAGGGTGCCGTCCTTCTTTCGGAAATTTATTTCCCCGGAATAATAGCCCTTTTCCTGTCTTTCTTTCAGAATTTGCTCAATCCGATGGTCATTCATGTCAATAATACCATCCCTGCCCAATTGAGTAATTTCATTTTCAGTCATGCCAAACATAGCGCATGCAGCCGGATTGGCAGAAAGGATACTGCCATCGGGCGAAGAAAGCATGATACCATCCATGCTATGCTCAAAGAAAGCCCGGTATTTTGCTTCACTTTGTTTTACATCCATTTCCGCCTTGCGCATTTCCGTTACCACATGCCCTTCCATAATCAGCAACTGAGGTAACCCGTCTGCACCCGGAATCGGTTTAATAGACATATCCACTACTTCCACATTTCCTTTTGGCAAATAAATCTGTCCTTCATACCGGATCAGTTCACCCGCTGATGCCCTGCGTATAGCTTCTCTGATCCGTTCAATACGCGTCCCTCTTTCCTCATCATTATTCCAAAGCCGGATATCCCAGAAAAATTTTCCGGCAACATCCTCATTCCGGTATCCTGTAAACTCAAGCGCTGTCTTATTCACTTCAAGGATTCTGCCATCCCGGTCAAGTAAAGTGATCAGCTGCATCTGTGTATTAAAGATGGCTCTGAAACGGTTCTCACTTTCCACCAGGGCTCTTTCCACCCGCAGCCTTTCAGAGATATCGCGCCCAATGCCGATAATCTGACCATTATCCAGCATCTTGGTACTCAATTCAAGTGTGATGACAGTTCCGTCTTTCTTCCTTACTCTCCGGTTACTGATAACACTTGCACCGTTGCGCAACTCATTAAAACGGAATGGGGGGTCATCCGGCTCCATGTGTACCACATCCGTTATATTTAAAGAAGTGGCTTCCTCCCGGCTATAGCCCAGTAATTTCACCCCTGCTTCGTTTACCTGGAGAACTTGTCCGTCAGCAGCTGCTAATACAATCACTTCCGTAGCCTGTTCCACCAATGTTCTGTAACGGGATTCACTTTCCTGCAAACCGGCTTCTGCCAGCTTCCGGGCAGTTATGTCTTTGGTCCCGATAAAAGCACCGGTTATTTCTTCCGCATTATTATGTACAGGGGTATAGACAACATTCACCCAACGGGAATGCCCACCCATATCAATATATACTTCGTAATCGGTCGTCTCCCCTTCAAATGCCTTATTAATACAGGTGACAATCCGGTCCCGGTTTGCAAACGGAATAAAAGAAGTAATAAGGTCACCACTTTTTATTTCGGCTCCCCACGCTTTTTCCAGGTTAATTTGGGCCAGCTTACTCATCAGGATAATCCTGTACTCACGATCTATTACATAAAATTCACTGGCGGCACTCTCCAGCACCTGTCTTAATTTTTCCTCACTTTTCCGTATATCTTCAGTTTTTTCCCGCACTTTTTCAGCCAGTTCATGATTGAATTCATAAATCAGTTTTTCCGCGAGTTTTCGTTGTGTAATGTCGCGTACCACAGAAACAAACCCGGTAAGTTTGCCATTACTATCCAGCAAGGGAGAAGATGTAACATGACAATACAGGCTTTTTCCTTCTTTGGTAAAGTCACTTGATTCGAAATCGGCAAAACCTTTCTGGCGGATTTCTTTCCTGAGCAGTTCATCGCCTTCAACCAGTACGCTGCTCCTTATCAATTTGGCAATTTCCTGACCGATGGCTTCCCCTGCCGTATAACCATATATATTTTCAGCCCCTTTGTTCCAGGAAACGACCCGGAGATCTTCATTAACAGAAATAATCCCATCACTACTTTTCTCGGTCAGATCCGCCAAATACGCCAGCCTGGATTCAAAAATTTCCTTCTGCCTGAGATCCCGACGGACAAAATAAAAAAGCAAGGCTGCTACAATAATAAAAACAACACTAAGTAATACAAACAACCGGGCAGTGGTGGTGGCCGCAATTTCGCGGCTCTCATTGGATCTGTTCAAAACGATTCTGTCCGCTGTTTCCAGTCCAAGTACCATTACGCGTATACTGTCCATCACTTCCTTGCCTTTACCGCTCCGCACGAGTAACAGGGCGGAGTCTGCCTTATTACGCTGCATCAGCTGCATTCCTTGTTCTGCAATGGCCAGTTTTTCCCTCGTAAGTCGTACCAGTGTATGAAGTGTGTCTTTCCTGCCAGGGTATCGTATCTGTAAGTTTAGTATATCCGTTGTATCGGTTTGCAACCGGGCAATAGCCGCGTGATAAGGCTCAAGAAATTCCCGGTTGCCTGATATAACAAATCCCCTTCCGGATGTTTCAATATCCTGCACATCATCCAGGAGATGTTCCAGTACTTTAAGTGATTTGAGTGTTTGATTTACCTGTTGCGTTTCCTTCCTGGCTTTGTTCATGTTCAGAAAAGAATACCAGGCGAAAAATGAAATGAGTGTAATAGCAGCTACCACACCAAAAGTTATTCGCTGACGGGTATAAATTCGATTCATGAGAACCGGGGTTGCTTTTCAACAAGTGAAACAGCGTTATTGATTATAAACCGTGTACGTTTATAAAATTCACCAGGGCTGCAGTATTCTTTAAATTCAGTTTCTTCAGAATATTATACCGGTGTACTTCCACGGTTTTAAGGGATATATCGAGACGCAGGGCAATTTCTTTAGAGGAAAGGCCCTCTTTTATCAGTTGGACGATATCCAGTTCACGTCGGGATAAAACATTCATATCCGGTGTACCCCCTTCATCTTCCAGTTCCTGCTGGGCCAGAATGTTTTTCACTTCTTCACAGATATACTTTTTACCGCTGTATACTTCCACAATTGAATTAATCAATTCATCTTTGGAAGAGTTTTTGGTAACATAACCCATGGCCCCTATTTGCAGCATACGACGTGCATAAGCCGGCATGGAGTGCATGGATATTCCGATAATCTTTGATCCGGGCGAATATTTACGTACCAGCTTGGTGGCTTCAAAGCCATTTACCGGCGTCATATTAATATCCATAAGTACGATATCCGGCTTCTTTGTACGTGTAATTTCAACGGCTTCATCGGCATTGCTCGTTTCCCCGATTACCTGGAAACGGCTGTCGCTGTTAAGAATAAATGACCAGGAATCACGGATCAGTTTGTGGTCGTCTACGAGGAGTATAGTAATTTTTCCCATACGGATAGTGGTTTGCGGTGGCAGTCTAAGTTTATTTACAAAGAAAAATTAAGTAAAATTTCATTGTAAACTGCATAAAACATTGTCTGTTAGGCATATTATCGGCTAAAAAAAATCAATTTTAAGTATAAGCACTTATTACCGATATGTAGATTTACGATTCCTTGCCATATATAAGCTTATGTTTCTCTACGTTCTGCCCCTACTGCAACTACATAAAACCCCTCAATCCGATGTCAACGAACGGGCTATACCGGCTTCCAGGCCCCTTAATTCCGCCAGTCCCCGCAACCTGCCAATCGCCGAATAACCCGGGTACGTTTGTTTTTTAAGATCATCAAGCATCTGGTGCCCATGATCGGGCCGCATCGGGATGGAACAGTTCCGGCGCTGCTGAATCTGCAGGACTTCCCGGACTATCAAATACATATCGGTATCACCTGCCAGGTGATCGGCTTCAAAAAAATTTCCCTCTTCATCACGTTTTGTATTCCGTAAATGAAGAAAATGAACCTGTTCACCGAAACGTCGCAACATATGGAGGAGGTTATTGTCTGCCCTTGCACCAAATGAACCCGTACAAAAACATAAACCATTCGCTGGTGAGGGCACGGCGGCTAATAAATCGGCGGCATCCTGTTCCGTACTCACAATACGTGGTAATCCCAATATCGGGTAAGGAGGATCGTCCGGATGTATGGCAAGTTGTAAGCCAAGTTCTTCAGCTACAGGCACCACTTCGCGCAGGAAATAATACAGGTGTTGCTTCAGTTTGGACGCATCAATACCTTCATAATTTTTCAACGCAGCTAAAATCTGTTCTTCTGTAAATCGTTCTTCACTACCCGGCAAACCCAGCAAAGCATTGTGATATACTATATCCTTCTCCTGCGTCGTCATCTGGTTAAACCGCAACTGCGCTTTATGGATTTCAACCTTACTGTAATCGTTTTCAGCACCGGGTCTTTTCAGCATAAATAAATCAAAAGCAATAAATGCGGACCGCTCAAAATACAAAGCCCTGCTCCCATCCGGCATTTCCCGTGAAATATCCGTTCTCATCCAGTCAAGGATCGGCATAAAATTATAAGTTATCACTTTCAAACCGCAGGCAGCCACGTTACGCAGACTCTCCTTGTAGTTTTCGATGTGTAGTCTGTAATTCCCCTGTTGTTTTTTAATATCCTCACTTACGGGCAGACTCTCAATTACCGTCCAGTCCATTCCGGCAGCCAGAATCAATGAACGACGGGCTAGTATCTCCGTAACAGGCCATATCTCACCCACCGGAATATGATGCAAGGCGGTAACCACACCGGTACAACCAGCCTGGCGGATATCAGACAAACTCACCGGGTCATGCGGGCCAAACCAGCGCATCGTTTGTTCCATCAGTTTCATGTGTAAAAGTATTAATGAAAAAAACCGTCTGCAATGGCCGGTTCAGCATCCGGCACTTTTTCAGACAGTTTTTTTATAACTATGCTTTATATTATCAGATAAACCGGTTCACCAGGTTTTCCATGTATTCCTGTCGACCACTCCGCATCGCCGGTTCACCATTCTCCAAGGCAAAGATCCGCAGCTCTTCCAGGCTTAATTTGCCCGCTTCAAAATCCCGCCCTTTTCCTGTATCATAGGAAGCATACCGTTCCGCCCTGATTTTCTTATAATCAGATTGCTGTAAAATAGTATCAGCGGTCACCAGCGCCCGGGCAAAATTGTCCATTCCTCCAATATGTGCATAAAACAGGTCGGCCGGGTCAGTTGAATTTCGACGGATTTTGGCATCGAAATTAATACCGCCTCCATTGAATCCACCGGCTTCCAGTATTACGAGCATGGCCTCAGTCAGCTCATTGATGTCATTGGGAAACTGATCCGTATCCCATCCATTCTGATAATCGCCCCGGTTTGCATCCATACTGCCCAGTAATCCGGCATCGGCAGCTACCTGCAATTCATGGGTGAAAGTATGTCCGGCCAGCGTGGCATGGTTCACTTCAATATTCAGACTGAAATCATTCAGCAGGTCGTACTGACGGAGAAAACCGATCACTGTTTCACAGTCATAATCGTACTGATGCTTGGATGGTTCGCAAGGCTTGGGCTCAATAAAGAACTTTCCTTTGAACCCCTGCTTACGTGCATAATCCTTTGCGGTATGCAGGAAACGGGCCAGGTGTTCTTTTTCCCGTTTCATATTGGTATTGAGCAGACTCATATAACCTTCCCGTCCGCCCCAGAATACATAATTTTCACCCCCGAGAGCAATGGTGGCATCCAAAGCAGCTTTCACTTGTGCGGCCGCATGCGTGAGTACATGAAAATCAGGATTGGTGGCAGCACCATTCATGTACCTGCGATTAGAAAACAGATTAGCCGTACCCCATAAAAGTCTGACACCACTGGCTTTTTGCTTTTCACTGAAATAAGCGGTGATAGCCTGGAGACGCCGGTCATTTTCCGAAATATCATTGGTGTAATCCACTGCATCCACATCATGGAAACAATAATACGGCAGACTCAGTTTTGTAATAAACTCAAATGCAGCATCGGCTTTATCCTTTGCCCGTTCTACCGCATCTGCTTTTTCACTCCAGGGGAAAAGATGAGTTGGTTCGCCAAAAGGATCAGCACCACTGCCGCAGAAGCTGTGCCAGTACGCACAGGCAAAACGAAGGTGTTCCTTCATTGTTTTACCAACCACTACCCTGTTCTCATCATACCAGCGGAATGCCAGCGGATTATCCGATTGGGGGCCTTCATACCTGATAGGTCCGATTCCTTTAAAAAACTCCTTGTTGCCTGTAACGACTCCCATGATTGTATATTTAATAAGTGATCAAATTAATTCAGGTTTTTTTCCAGTTGCTCCAGCCAGCGCTGATACAAGGTCTCATACACATGCCCCGCAACCGGTTGTACTTTTTGCACCGGTGTAAAATTACTGAAAGCCTCAGCAGGATTTTTGTAAACGCCGGCACCGATTCCACTGCCAATGGCGGCTCCATGACTACCATCGCATTGATATAATTCCACAGGTACATTCAGCGTATTCACCAAGGCGGAGGTGAATATATCACTGAGGAACATATTGGCTTTGCCAGCCCGGATCACGCCGGGTTGCATACCATTTTGCCGCATTATATCAAGACCATAACGGAACGCAAAAACAATCCCTTCCTGCGCGGCCCGGTAAATATGGGGCACCCCGTGCTTATTGAAATCGATCTGCAAGAATTGAGCGTTGAGCACCCTGTTATTCAGCATACGCTCTGCGCCGTTACCAAAGGGAAAAACCATGACTCCTTCACTACCAGGCGCAACAGCGGCAGCCTGCGCATTCAGTTCAGCATAGCTGAGCTGATCGCCTGAGATATTCTTTACCCAGCGGTTCAGGATGCCAGTGCCGTTAATACATAAGAGCACACCCAGTCTCCGTTGTTCCGGCGTATAATTTACATGGGCAAATGTATTGATGCGGGATTCGTTATCATATGCCAGCTGATCACTAACCCCGTAAATTACGCCGGATGTGCCGGCAGTTGCTGCTACCTCACCCGGCTCCAGTACATTCAGCGAAAGTGCATTATTCGGCTGGTCACCTGCCTTATATGTTACAGGTATACCTGACCGTAAGGAAAGTGCCGAAGCTACCGTATCGGTAACCGTACCGTGGACGGAGAACACATCCCTGATTGGTGGTATCAATAAAGTGGAAAAGCCATAATAGGAAAATACATCCTCTGATAGTTGATTATTCTTAAAATCCCAGAAAATACCTTCTGAAAGTGCGGCAATACTGGTCGTAACAGTGCCGGTAAGTTTCATAGCGATAAAATCGCCGGGCAGCATTATTTTATCGATCTTATCATAGATAGCAGGCTCATTTTCTTTTACCCAAGCCAGTTTAGAGGCGGTAAAATTGCCGGGTGAATTGAGCAGGTGCAACAGGCATTTATCCCGGCCAATGGCCTCAAAAGCCTTATCACCGGTTGCAACAGCCCGGCTATCGCACCAGATGATGCTATGACGCAACACTTCCTGGTTTTTATCCACGGCCACCAGTCCGTGCATCTGATAAGCAATACCCACAGAACCGATATCGGCCGGATTATATGTACGTTTTGCATGCAGTTTGAGAATAGCAAGCTGCACCTGTTCCCACCAGGTATCGGGCGACTGTTCTGCCCAACCGGGCTGTACAGAAATAATCTCTGATTCGGACTCGGGATACTGGGCGGTGGCCACTGTTTTCTGGGTAGCTGCATCAATCACAGAAACCTTAACCGAAGATGTTCCAAGATCTATTCCGAGCAATAACATTATTTCTAATTTGAATATACTGCAAGTTAGTAAAAAGAGGGGTGAAAGAATTCACCCCTCGTGACGATTGCCTATGCGAACTGCTCTGCTAAAACAGTTTGTTATGCTGGTGCATTCTAAAAGGGTCAGTCATGTATAACCGAAGATCATATCCAAACAACCGTCCTTGCAGGAAACTAATTGCAGCAGGATAATTCCTGCTGCAATTTGCTGGTGATCTTTCGGCCAATAAAGTAAGAACTGGTAAATCAGAAAAATCAGTAACCAGGGTTCTGCGGGAAAGCAGGTCCTTCGGTTACCAGGTCAATTTGTTGTTGAGGGATCGGACGTAACATATTATATGGCTGCACGCCGGCCGCTCCTTCCGTATTATGTAACTGGACCCTGGCCACCAGTGTTTTTGTTCTTGAAAGGTCCCACCAACGGCAATCTTCCGCAAACAATTCACGGCTTCTCTCATCCAGGATGAAATCCAGTGTTATTTGTGCGGCTGTTACCTGCTGTGCCAGTAAAGCGGCTGCATATTCAGCAGGAGTCTGGTTCAGTTTCAGTGCAGCTCTTGAACGTAATACGTTGATCATATCAGCTGCGTCCTGCAAACTGGCACCGCCTTTAAGTGCCGCTTCAGCGGCTATCAGGTACAACTCTGAAAAACGGAACAGGATAAATGGTCTGTCTGAATAGTCATTCAGATCCGCTCTTGTTGAATCATTAAACTTCCTGAGATTGGGGAAATAACTCGCCGTAAATTTTACAGTTGCTCCAGGCATGTGATCCGGTTCAAATATGATGCCTTTGAAAGCAGCTCTTTCCGCGGGTGTTACAACCCGGTCAGCAAACCAGATGGCTGTATCTACCGCATTGATCAGTTGTCCTCTCGGTGTTACAGCACCGAGTGTACCTGCCGCTGCCATTTGGGTACTGTTGGACAAGAAAACAGTCTGGAAAGTTCCGTCATACCTTGAATCTGTTGCCCGGTTGGCAAACGCCACATCATAAATATATTTTGTGTTGGGGCGGATACGCTGGAATGGTCTTCCATTGCGAATATCCCGCACACAAACAGACGAGCCGCCGCCAGAGGGGTAGTTGGCATTTACAGTCGGATAATTGGGTCTCCAGAAAAAATTGCTTTTATTCTCAGCCGGTCCGGATGCAAAACTTCCGGGTGCAGAGTTTTGTCCGAATTTAAGGTCTTTCGTATGGTCAATAACCATCAGCACTTCTGGTCCATATTCATTTCCTTCTTTAAACGTATCTCCGAAATACGGCATCAGGTTTAAACCATAAGTGGCTTTGTTGTCAATCAGATTTTTAGCGGTGGTAAATGCACTGGTAAAGTCTGTTGATTGAGCGGCGGAAGACCAACCTCTCCAGAGATATGTTTTGGAAAGCAGGTATAAAGCGGTTGCCTTTGTGGCCGGCTTACCGGTACCAGGTGCCGGGGTATTGGGAAGGTCGGCTGCCGCTTCAGTCAGATCTTTAATGATCTGGGCATAAACATCGGCCAACGGCGCTCTTGTATCCGCAGCACTCGGGTTGGTATTAAATGTAGTATGAAGCGGTACTTCTCCGAATGTGGTTACCAGGTAGAAATAACAAAAAGCCCGGAGGAACTTGGCCTGTGCCAATACCTGGGTTTTAGTAGCCGCCGGAATATTGGCATCAACACCATACTCGAGTACCCCATTTGCAGTATTTATATCGATAAAAAGTCCATTCCAGAATCCGGCATAATCATTCGTATTGCTTTTAATCAACGGATTGTTGTAGGTAAACCAATGCTGAACATCCGCCGCGGCCCCTTTCAGTGATTCGTCGGTTCCGGCACTGAATAGTTGGGTGAAAATCTGGGTACCCCAGTGACCTCTGAATGAAGAATAGATACCTGCAATACCTCCCTGAACACCTTCAGCCGTTTTAAAGTATGAGGGATCGATAGAGGCACGGGGCTGCTCATCAAGAATTTTCTTACACCCTGTAGAAGCGAATATGAGCGCTGAACAGAGGAGCAGTATTATTTTATTTTTCTGTTTCATTAGATTAATTTTTTTAATTAAAATTTCAGATTAACTCCAAAAACAAACTGGCGGGTCGGCGGCACACCCATACTCACTGTGATCGCCCTGCTTTGTACCGGTGTTCCACCGGCATTGGAGTTTACTGTATTTCCCGTACCATTTCCTTCTGGATCAATACCGAGTCCGGCTTTTACCAGCGGAGACCAGAGAATAAATGGGTTCTGTGCAGTAAAGTAAACACGCAGTGACTGTATTTTTGCTTTTTCCAGTATCCGGCTTGGGATATTGTATCCCAGATCGATTGATCTCACTTTAATAAATGATCCATCCTGATACGTAAGGGTGGATGTATATAATAATCCATCCCGGCTGGCATCCGGCTGCGGGAAGGCATTTGTCGGGTTGGTCGGTGTCCAGTAATCCACTTTATGAATATTTACCCGGCTATTAAGGAAGAACGGATAACCGTTTGCACCGCCGTCTGCAGATAAATAGGTAGCTACCACTGTCTGCCCAAAACGACCGAACATTACGATATTCATGTCAAAATTTTTATACTCAAAATGCTGGGTCATACCGGCAATAAAATCCGGCTGAAAATCACCAATAACCTGACGATCGGTTGCTCCATTGGAATTATTCTTATCCACGTCATCCAGTTTGATATCGCCCGGGGAAGCTCCATATACAGCCGCAGCTGCCGCTTCACTGGTTTGCCAGATACCTATTTTGCGAACATCAAAAATGGTGGTAATAGGTCTGCCGACAAACCATCCATTACCTACATCTTCTTTCAAACCTAGTTGTAGAGCCACGATTTTTTCCCGGTTGAAGAATGCATTAAAATCTGTCCTCCAGGAAAACCCG
Source organism: Chitinophagales bacterium (assembly GCA_017303855.1). Classification (GTDB taxonomy): domain Bacteria; phylum Bacteroidota; class Bacteroidia; order Chitinophagales; family Chitinophagaceae; genus JJ008. Next base: position 345,959 of record JAFLBL010000001.1, read on the forward strand.
TTATGAGTTTTGCTCTTAATATTCAGGCTGCTCAATGTAAATTCCATTCCGTTGGATGAAGTTTCTCCGACATTATCAAGAATTGAATTGGCTCCATTACTCCGCGGCAGGCTCTTACTCAGTAATATATCGGTTGTTTTAGTGCTATAATATTCGATACTACCCGACAACCTGTTGTTTAATACGGCAAAATCAAGCCCGATATTCAACCCGTTTGTTTTTTCCCAGGTTAGATTAGGATTGGGCAATGTATTAATTGTATACCCGTTTACATAGTTTACCAACGGTGTGGAACCCTGACCATAGTTATAAAATCCGGAACTAAGACTACCTAACGTTGTATAGGGGCTGATGCCGGCATTGGAACTGATACCCCATCCTCCTCTCAGTTTTAAACTGTTGACAAACTTCAGGTTTTCCATAAATTTTTCCTTTTCCAGATTCCAGCCTACAGAGAGGGCCGGATAAGTAACCCACTGATTTCCTTTTGCCAGAACAGAGGAACCATCGGTACGTACCGTAGCAGTAAGCAGGTATTTGTCATTGTATGCATAGGTAACCCGGCCCATATAACCAATCAGACCCGATTCACTATAATTAGACCCCTGCGGTGTAACTGTATTAACCAGCTGGAAGTTATAGTCCTGAATATAATCAGCGGGCACACCTTGACCGTTGAATTGCTGGGATTGGAACTTATTCTTTTGTACTTCCTGCAATGCAAGCACCTGAACTTTATGTTTTCCGGCAAATGTCTTGCTGTAATCCAGTGAATTATTAATAGTATACTGCCAGCCTTCTGCGTTTGACTGACTCAGGTTGGCGCCGGCCGTGTTGGTGTTATTGTTAAAAACGGTGTTCGGTCCTGTATAATTACTGTTGAATGTCTGTGACCAGCCGAAGCCAAATGTGGTTTTAAATTTCAGGTCTTTTATAATTTTCACTTCTCCGAAAAAGTTATGCTGAAACTGATACCGTCTTGAATTAGCCTTAATAATATCATTATTACCGATAGAGGTAAGCGGGTTAATGGTCGTATTATCCACACCTTGCTGAATAGCCGGCTGGAAATTCAGTGTACCATCATCATTATACGGCTTATAAAGCGGGCCCAGCCGCAAACCTGTACTGTAAGCATTTGTGCCAAGTCGTTTCTGGTAAATCATTGTATTAAAACTTGTGAACCCGATTTTTATACGTTCACTCAGTTTATGATCAATATTCACATTCAGGGAATAACGATCAAGTGCCTGGTCAGGAATTATACCGGTTTCCCTGAAATAGCCAAACCCAAAGAAATACTGCGTTCTGTCATTACCGCCATTTACATTCAGGTCATGGCCTGTACGAATACCGGTTGTTAACAACAATTTTTGCCAGTCTGTACTTACACCTGCTGCCAGGTTGGTCTGTTCAATGGCTGTCAACCCATAGGGTGAAGTCACATTCGGATTGGTCTGGAAGGCCGGCTGCCCCTGCCTGGCATCCTCTTTATATTTAGCATATTCCTGTCCGTTAAACACGTCCCAGGTATCCTGGGCGCTTACAATACCCACATACCCGTTATAACTGGTAATGGGTTTGGCGGTTTTACCGTGTTTGGTAGTGATAATAATTACACCGTTTGAGCCTCGTGAACCATATATTGCAGTAGCGGAAGCGTCCTTAAGAATGTCGACAGTGGCAATATTCTCAGGGTTAATGTCATTCACGCTGCCTCCATATGCCATACCATCCACGACAATCAACGGATTGTTGTTTCCGGTAATAGAACGACTTCCCCGTATCCTGATCTCACCGCCTGATCCGATTTGCGTGCTGTTATTTACAATATCAACACCAGCTGCACGTCCCTGCAACTGGTTAAAGATATTGGGTGCTTTGATCTGGTTAAGAGTCTCCCCTCTCAGTGAGACGGTAGATCCGGTAACATCCCTTTTACGCTGTGTACCATATCCTACCACCACCACTTCCCCCAGATTCCGTAAAATAGATACCAGGGTTACATTTATCGTTTTCTCGCCATTGATTTTTACTTCCTGTGTTACAAAATCCACGGAAGAAAAAATCAGGGTGCCATCAGCCGGAGCATTGATTGTGTAATCTCCGTTATTACCGGTGACCGTACCATTGCTGGTGCCTTTCAACAATACGGAGGCACTTTGAGCTGGTTGACCGTCATCTTTGAGTACACGGCCTTTAATTGTAATGTTTTGAGCGATGGCCGAACCGGCCAATAGCAGCAACTGGATCATGACCAGTAGCCGCAGCAGTCGTTTTGTCAAGTTTGCAGTTTTTTTCATATGTCTGTTTTTGGAAGTGACATGAGTAAATGCCTCTGTGATGAATAAGCGGGACTGAAAGCGGGTCTGCTAACGTGTGATACGAATAGCACCCGGTTGAATGAGGGGTAATGCAGCGGAGAAATTGTCCAATTTTTCATATAGCAGCAGGCGGTTAATGGCGGACGATTTAAACCTATATTTCAATCATCCGGAAACGAATATAGGAATATTTTTAAAAATTGCAACCGATTGCAATTTTTTTTTAAATATTTGTTGCCGTCCTTTGTTCAAAGCCATGGATCGGGAGATAACTATATATGATATCGCAAAACATCTGAATATTTCGGCGACCACGGTAAGTCGTGGATTAAAGAATCATCCGGCTATTAATAAGCATACCCGCCGGAAAATCGCAGAGGCTGCGACCCTTCTGGGTTATCGTTCCAATCTGTTTGCCAGCATTTTAAGAAGCAAAAAAACAAAAACAATCGGCGTCATAATCCCCCGGATCAATAGTTATTTTATGGCTTCTGTTCTCACCGGAATGGACGACATGGCCAGCCAAAAGGGGTATACCCTGATCATAAATCACTCCGACGAAAGGGCAGAAAAAGAAAAATTAAATGTCAAGGCCCTTTTTGACAAAAGAGTGGATGGGCTGCTGATTTCACCAGCCTATAATACCGAAGACATAGATCACCTGGAACCCTATTTCAGAAAAAAAATTCCGGTTGTTTTCTTTGACCGGTCCTGGCCCCATAAAGATTCAATGTCGGTGGAAATTGACAATTCACACGCGGCATACGAACTCACCAAACATTTGCTGGATCAGGGTTTCAGAAGAATTATGTTTGTTTGCGGCAACCTCCGTAGAAATGTCTATGCTGACCGGCTGACCGGATACAAACAGGCCCTCCGGGAAGCCCGGATACCATTCGATGAAAAAAAAGTGATCATTACCACACTTACAGAAAAAGCAGGTACTGATCTGGCCGGCAGGATTCTATCCATGAAAGAAAAGGACAGGCCGGATGCGGTATTCGCCGCCAATGATACTACTGCGGTATTTTGCCTCCTGACGCTCAAAGAAGCAGGCCTGCGCATCCCCCAGGATATCGGCATTGCAGGCTTTAATAATGACCCGATCAGCCGGGTTGTGTCCCCAAAACTGACAACCATCCACTACCCCGGTTACCAGATTGGTGAAACGGCAGCCGCGCAACTGATCAGTCATCTCGAAGGCCATACGGATATGCGGACCACACCTAAAATAATTCTCCGCACAGATTTAGTGATCCGAAACTCAACTGCAAAAAAGAAATCTTTGTAAATTACTTTTTTTTCCGAATTTCATGCAACCGATTGCAATATGAAGCCCAAAAAAGAAATTACAATCTACGACATTGCCCGGCACTTGTCACTTTCCTCCGCAACGGTAAGCCGTGCGCTGCAGGATCATCCTGCCATTAATAAGAACACCCGGAAGAAGATCCAGCAAACCGCTAAAGACCTTGGTTACCGGCACAACACATTTGCCAGCAGTCTCCGTAAGCAAAAGACCAATACCATCGGGGTGATTGTACATGAGCTGAATAGTAACTTCATCACTTCAGTACTGGCCGGCATAGAAAAAGTAACAACTGAAGCCGGCTATGATCTGATCATAGCCCACTCTTCTGAAAGTTATACCAAAGAAGCGGCCAATGCCCTCAACCTGTTTCATAAAAGGGTGGATGGTCTGATTGCTTCACTGGCATTTGATACAAAAGACCTCAGCCACTATGAAGTATTTAAAGAAAAAGGTATCCCTGTCATCTTTTTCGACCGGGTGGAGGAAAAAGGAGATAGCACCAAAGTCATTATTGATAATTACAAATGTGGATTCCAGGCTACGAAGCACCTGGTTGAACAAGGTTGCAAACGGATCGTTCTGGTTACGGCGAGTCTGAAACGTAACGTATACGCCCAACGGCATAAAGGATATGCGGACGCACTATCCGATAGTGGTATTCTATACGACAAAGAACGGGTACTTATCAAAGACCTCAGTGAACAGTGCGGTGTGGAAGCGGCCCTGCAGATACTGAAAATGAAACCGCTCCCGGACGGGGCCTTTATCACCAACGACTTCTCCGCCGCTGTGTGTATGCGCACCCTGCGCGAAAACGGTGTTCGGGTACCGGAAGACATCGCCATTGTTGGGTTTAACAATGATGCCATCAGTAAGCTGGTAGAACCCCAGATGACTACTATTGATTATCCGGGCATTGATGTGGGAGAGATTACCGCACGCAACCTGATCAATCACCTGAAAGGGTTAAGTGATATCAAGCATACGAACACTATTGTAGTACGGTCAGACCTGGTGATCCGGAAATCTTCAGTACGAAAAACAAAAAAATAATTAAGCGGATGAAACGCAGCTGGTTAACCTATATAATTTTCCTGTTACTGGTAATGACCACTACCGGCTTAAAAGCAGAAAACGGTTATGATCTTTGGCTGCGTTACCCCCTGATCAATGAAAACAGTTTACGAAGCACCTATATCCGGCAGCTCGGTTCAGTAAAATTTGCCGGTCAATCCCCTACCCTCATTGCAGCCCGCGAAGAATTGCTGAGCGGACTTGAAGGCCTTACCGGCCGCAGGTTCGCCATTACCAATAATTCAACCCGCGTATCTCCGGGATTGATTATTGGTAACGCGTCAAATGAGCAGGCAGTAAAACAACTCGTATCCCCTGAACTGCTTCGGCAATGCGGACCTGAGGGTTACCTGATTACTACCACCAAAACAGGTCCTGTACGGATTATTATCTCCGCCAACTCCGATATAGGCGTATTGTATGGGGTTTTTCATTTCCTGCGATTGATGCAGACAAAACAATCACTCAACAACATACATATTGTATCCGCCCCCCGTCTGCAGCTCCGTCTCCTGAATCACTGGGACAACCTGAACCGCACGGTGGAACGCGGTTATGCAGGTTTCTCAATCTGGAACTGGCACACCCTTCCGTCTTACATTGATCAACGTTATATTGATTATGCCCGGGCCAATGCTTCCATCGGCATCAACGGCACTGTGCTCACCAATGTCAATGCCAATGCCATGATCCTGACGCCCGCCTACCTGCTTAAAGTAAAAGCGCTGGCTGATGTCTTTCGTCCATATGGTATCAAAGTCTACCTGACAGCCCGCTTCAGTGCCCCGATCGAATCGGGTGGCTTAAAAACAGCAGATCCCCTGAATGAAGAAGTACGTCAATGGTGGAAGAATAAGGCAAAAGAAATATATGCGCTGATACCGGATTTTGGCGGCTTCCTGGTAAAAGCTAACAGTGAAGGTCAACCGGGGCCGCAGGATTATAAACGGACGCATGCCGACGGGGCCAATATGCTCGCAGAAGCCGTTGCCCCCTTCAATGGGATCATCATCTGGCGGGCATTTGTATATGCAGCCGAAAATCCGGTGGACCGTCATAAACAGGCTTACGATGATTTTGTACCCCTTGATGGCAAATTCAATGCAAATGTGATGGTGCAGGTTAAGAACGGGGCTATTGATTTTATGCCCCGCGAACCTTATCATCCCTTGTTTGGTGCCATGCCGAAAACGCCCTTGATGATGGAGTTCCAGGTGACACAGGAATATCTCGGACAAAGTACCAACCTCGTTTACCTCGCTCCCCTTTTCAAAGAAGTGCTGGACAGCGATACCTGGTCAAACGGAAAAGGCAGTACCGTAGCAAAAGTAATAGAGGGTAGTCTGAACGGTCATATACTGAATGGTATGGCCGGCGTGGCTAATATCGGTAACGACCTCAATTGGTGTGGTCATCCCTTTGCACAGGCCAACTGGTATGCGTTGGGCCGGCTTGCCTGGGACAATTCGCTCAGTAGTGAAAATATTGCTGACGAATGGATCCGTATGAGTTATACCAATGATCCCCGTTTCATTCAGCCCATCCTGAAAATGATGCTGGGGAGCAGGGAAACAATGGTGAATTATATGAATCCGCTGGGATTGCATCATATAATGGGAACTGGCCATCATTACGGACCAGCCCCCTGGGTAAACGACCAGCGCCGGCCGGAATGGAACCCTGTATATTATCATAAAGCAGACAGCATCGGGATCGGCTTTGACCGTACCAGTACCGGTAGTAATGCACTTGCACAATACCACCCGGAAGCCCGTTCGCAATGGGAGTCCATTGACCGATGTGATGAAAAATACCTGCTCTGGTTCCATCACGTTTCCTGGAATCATCAAATGAAGAACGGTCGTACCCTCTGGAATGAACTATGTTACCGGTATTACGAAGGCGCGGAAGCGGTTAAAAAAATGCAGCGGCAATGGGATGATATTCGTCCGCTGATCGATAAAGAACGCTTCGAACAGGTACGCCAACTACTGGCTATTCAATATAATGAAGCCACCTGGTGGCGGGATGCCTGCCTGCTTTATTTCCAGACCTTCAGCCGGCAACCTTTTCCGGATGGTTTTGAAAAACCAGCTCAGACATTAGACTATTATAAAAAACTGCGATTCCCGTATGCACCCGGAAATTGACAGCAAATAAATAAATGATTCTACTATGAACGCAGCAAAAGTGGCCCTTGTAACCGGTGGTGGATCCGGACTCGGACTGGCCATCGCTCAAAAATTTACTGAAGCCGGAATCGTGACCATTATTGCCGGTCGTGATAAAAACAAACTGGACACGGCAAAAGAAACCATTGGTGAGCTTTGTCATGCCCGTGTTTGTGACCTGAATGACCTGAAATCCATTCCGCTTTTTGTACAACAGTTGCTCAGCGAGTTCGGTCACATTGATATCCTTGTCAATAATGCCGGGATCAATATGAAAAAAGAATTTATTGATGTGACCGATGAGGATTTCCTTTCCGTAATGAATACGAATGTGACGGCCGTATTCGCTCTCAGCCGTGAAGTGGTTAAACAAATGCTGCCCCGTGAAAGCGGCTGCATCATCAATATCAGTTCTATGGCCGCCCAGTATGGTCTGCCCAAAGTCATCGCCTACTCGGCCAGTAAAACTGCGATCGATGGTATGACCCGTGCCATGGCTGTTGAACTCTCACCCAAAGGTATCCGTGTAAATGCAATTGCTCCCGGCTTTATCTACTCTGCTATGACGGCCAAAGCACTCGATAGTGATCCGGAAAGGAAAGCCAAAGTATTCGGTCGTACACCTATGGGACATATGGGACAACCGGAAGATATTGGCAATGCCGCCCTTTACCTTGCCAGTGATGCCGCCAAATATGTGACCGGTGTTGTGCTGCCGGTGGATGGTGGCAATAGTATTGGTTTTTAAGGGTAGCTGAATCAGCACTGTTTTCGCTTACCCGATTGAAACGTTAATTACAAATTGATATCAACATGAATGAAATTATCAAACAGATCGGCATGCACTTGAAATGCAATCGGTTGCAATTACACGTTCAACATCAAACTATTCTTACTATGCGTACAATTCGTCCCTATTTAACAACATTGTTTCTTTGCTTTACACTATTTGTACAGGCACAACAAGCAGCAAAGAAGCTGAGCCCCTTTCAATATGAGACAACCTATGTAAACCCGGTATTACCCGGTGATCACCCTGATCCAACCTTACTGAAAGTGGGCGATGATTTTTATCATTGTGGTTCATCCTTTCATTTCAATCCTTATTTGCCCATTTATCATTCCAGAGACCTGGTGCATTGGAAAATCATCAGTCGTGTAATACCAACTGAAAAAGCCGGATTTATTGAAGACCGCCCATCAGGAGGTGTATGGCAGGGTGCGATAACTTATTTCTATGGATCCTACTGGATCTACTTTTCCTCCAATGGGCAATGGTTTTGTAAAGCGAGTACACCTTATGGACCGTGGACTGATCCTGTACAAGTAAAAACCAATGACGTAACCGGTTCCCTGGGTTACGACAATTCAATCTTTATTGATGATGATGGCAAGCCCTATATGGTTATTAAAAACGGACAGAAAGTAAATCGTATTCAGGCATTGGGAAAAGATGGACAGTTGACCGATACGGTGATCAACCTCGACTGGATCAACCAAAACCTTCAATACAGCTGGGCTGAAGGACCAGTCATGTGTAAACGAAATGGCTGGTATTTTTACTTTCCTGCAGGTGATGTTTCCGGCGGACAATATGTACTGAGATCACGAGAACTCACAGCCGACTCCACCAAATGGGAACGATTAGGTGAATTTTTCAAACCGGTAACGGATCCGCTGACCGGATTCAGAAGACCCAATCATATTTCGGCCCCCTTACAATTGAAAGATGGAAGCTGGTGGACGCTGGGACAGAGCTATGAGAAATATGATGGTGACGACTGGTCCGGAAGTGGCCGGCAGACAGCGCTGTACCCGGTAATATGGGACGGTGATCGTCCCTGGGGTATGGCACCCACCTCTTCGCCGATAGAAATGCCCAGGTTACCTAAATCCGAAATTCCCTGGAGAAGTGTGCAATCCGATTATTTTGATCAACCTGTACTCGATCTCAGCTGGCATTTTCTCAACCGTAAAGCAGCCGTCAGTTACTCACTTACAGAACGAAAAGGCTGGATCCGTTTAAAGGGCGATACCAGCCGGGCACATGTGGTACAAAAACAAACAGACAATTTCTATAGTGCCATTACAAAACTGGACTTCGAAGCAACAGACAGCCTGGAAAGAGCCGGCCTCTACCTGACCAATGGTAATCAAAAGACAACGATCCGCCTGTACTGTGGTAATGAAAACGGAAAAACAATCAGCCTCCGCTCCGATTCAGTTACTCACACTGTAACCAATACAACCGGGAATCTTTGCTGGCTGAAACTCGAACGGAACGGACACTCCATCACCGGTTATTACAGTAACAATGGAACTGAATGGATAAAAATAGGTGAGCCGGTCAGTGCCGTATCCATGGATAAAACACAACCCAACTATAACTCCTGGGTGGGAACCAGTGTAGGACTTTTCGCTGAGAAAAAAGCAGCCGACTTCGATCTGTTCCTGTGTAAAGACGGTTACTCTAATATACCTTCTTACAGTTACAACAATTACTATGGCATTCATACGATAACAGATACGGGCAATAAATGGATAACCACTACTACCAATAACGGAGGCTGGCTCATGTTCTCAGGTGTGGAACTGGGCAAACAGGCTCCCCGGGAAGTGGAAATAGTATATGCAGGTGACTCAGCTAATAAGATTGAAATCTGGTCAGACGACATGAGAACCGGTAAAATGCTGACAAGCTTTGCACTACCGGCTTCCGGGAAAAACAAGTGGGAAATACTGAAGAAGAAGATCATTTCATTAACCGGGCAGCATGATATATACCTGCGGATTCGTCCGGGTAAAGCAAATACAACAAAAATTAAATCAATCCGGTTTATTCATTAATAATACCGGATCTGATACGCCTATAACCAAACATGATTCAGATGAAAAAAAAGCTCCCCCTCCTGCTGCTGGCCACCGTGATGACCAGTATGCTGATGGCTCAGATCAGTCCGGCTGTTCCCGGCTATGACACCCTTCGTCCATCCATACCGCATGGCATGATTGATACGATCACCTATGCTTCCAAATCAGTTGGCACAAAGCGGAAAGCGCTTGTGTATACACCACCAGGTTATTCTAAAAAAAATAAATACCCGGTATTTTACCTCCTGCACGGGATTGGAGGTGATGAAAAAGAATGGCTGAATGGTGGAAAACCACAATATATACTCGACAATTTGTATGCCGATGGGAAACTGGAACCGATGATCGTTGTCATGCCCAATGGAAGAGCGATGAAAGATGACCGGGCTACCGGGAATATCATGGCCCAGGATAAAGTTCAGGCTTTCGCTGATTTTGAAAAAGACCTGCTGAATGACCTGATCCCCTTTATCGAAAAAAAATACCCGGTCATTGCTGATAAAGATCACCGGGCCCTTGCCGGTTTATCAATGGGTGGCGGACAGTCACTGAATTTTGGTCTCGGCAACCTCGATGTATTTGGTTGGGTAGGCGGATTTTCTTCTGCCCCCAATACCAAACAACCACAGGAACTTTTACCTGATCCTTCTGCAGCCATTAATAAACTGAAATTACTCTGGATATCCTGCGGCGCCAGCGACGGGCTGGTTTCATTCAGCAAACGCACGCATGATTATTTAGCGTTGCATACAGTTCCGCATATTTACTTTATTGAACCTGGTGTGCATGATTTTAAAGTATGGAAAAACAGCCTGTACATGTTCTCCCAATTACTTTTCAAACCGGTGGACCCCTCTGCTTTTTCCAAATATCCGGTTGCAGGTGCACCTGCGGCTACAAATATCCGCAATGGTGCTTATCCCCAGATCCTCGCCGACAGCCGGGTCAAGTTCCGTATCAAAGCTCCAGAGGCAAAAAAAGTGCAGATCGACCTGGGACGTAAATATGACCTGGTAAAAGATGAAGAAGGCTTCTGGACTGCTACGACCGATTCTATCAGCGAGGGGTTTCATTATTACTCCCTGCTGATCGATGGTGTGGCCCTGGCAGATCCGGCCAGCGAATCCTTTTATGGCATGGGCCGTATGGCCAGTGGTATAGAAATCCCATTTGCAGGTGGTGGTTACTATTCATTAAGAAATGTACCCCATGGAGATATCAGGATCCGTCGTTATTTTTCCAAAGTCACCAACTCCTGGCGGCAATGTTATGTATATACTCCCCCGGATTATGATTCCAACAGTACAGCGCAATACCCCGTGCTTTACCTGCTGCATGGCGGTGGAGAAGATCAGCGCGGTTGGGCACAACAAGGAAAGACAGACCTGATCCTCGATAACCTGATCGCGGCAAAAAAAGCCAACCCCATGCTGATCGTCATGATGGATGGCAACCTGAGCAGTGGCGGTATCGGTGGATTCGGCGAACAGGCATTGAAGACATTTGAGAATGAATTGAATCAGGCAGTGATCCCCTATATAGAAAAAACATTCCGCGTTAAAACAGATGCCGGCAGCCGTGCCCTTGCCGGTTTATCAATGGGTGGTTTACAAACCCTATATGCCGGATTCAGGAATAGTGACCGTTTTTCCTATCTCGGTATATTCAGCTCCGGATTCTGGGCGAATCAACCAGCCTTGTCAGCTCCTTTGTTTGAGTACATGAAAACAAACAGTACCACCATCAATCAGCAACTCAAAAGCTGCTGGATCTCGATGGGGGGCAAAGAGGATATTGCGTATAAGAATTGCCAGATCATGATGAAGCAGTTTGATGAAATGGGGATCCGCTATACGTACAGCGAGTATCCTGGTGGTCATACCTGGCCGGTATGGAGAAATAACCTGTACAATTTTGCACAACTACTGTTCAAGTAATTGAAAACTATTATACCGCAGTCATGAAACCAAAGAAACTGCTGATCATTGTTTTTTTTACCGCCATCCCATTTGCGGAGCTGTCTGCACAGTCATATCCCTATCAGCGGGCAGAACTATCAGCCCCGGAAAGGGCAAAAGACCTGATCACCCGGCTCACACTGGAAGAAAAGGCATCGCTGTTATTTGACCAGTCACCGGCAATTCCGCGTTTAGGTATAAAAAAATTCAACTGGTGGAGTGAAGCCTTACATGGATTGGCCAATAATGACAGTGTTACTGTCTTCCCGGAGCCGGTTGGAATGGCGGCCTCATTTAATGATGAACTGGTTTACAAAATATTTGATGCCACATCCGATGAAGTAAGGGCAAAATACCACCAGGCGATCCGAAATGGGAAAGAAAACCGACGCTTTCTGAGCCTGTCGGTATGGACACCCAACATCAATATTTTTCGTGATCCACGTTGGGGACGCGGACAGGAAACATACGGTGAAGACCCCTATCTCACATCCCGTATGGGGCTATCTGTTGTCAATGGATTACAAGGCCCTGCTGATGCGAAGTACCGTAAACTCTTAGCCTGTGCCAAGCATTACGCAGTTCACTCGGGTCCTGAATGGAACCGCCATGTGCTTAACCTGAATACTATCAATCCCCGTGACCTATGGGAAACCTATTTACCGGCGTTTCGAACCGTGGTAGTAGATGGCCATGTACGCCAGGTGATGTGTGCCTATCAACGTCTCGATGATGAACCCTGCTGTGGCAATACCCGCTTATTACAAACGATACTTCGCGATACCTGGGGATTTAAATATATCGTGGTATCAGATTGTGGTGCTGTCACCGATTTTTACACCAGTCATAAAACTTCTTCAGACGCCACCCATGCATCAGCAAAAGCCGTGTTGGCTGGCACCGATGTGGAATGTGTATGGCAGGGCTATGCATACGAGAAACTTCCTGAAGCTGTTTCGAAAGGACTGATCAGTGAAAAGGAGATCGATAAGCATTTGCTGAGAGTCTTGGAGGGACGGTTTGAACTGGGTGATATGGATGATGACGCAATAGTACCCTGGGCCAATATCCCGTCTTCGATCATTAATAATAAAGAACATCAGCAACTGACGCTGGATATGGCCCGGGAAACAATGACCTTATTACAGAATAAGAACAACCTGCTCCCGTTGAATAAAAAGCTAAAAAAGATTGCCGTGGTCGGTCCCAATGCCGCCAGTGAGCCCATGCTTTGGGGTAACTATAACGGTACCCCGGTAAGGACAATCAGTATACTTAAAGGGATAGCTTCAAAACTTCCGGCCAACAGTATTGTTTACGACAAAGCCTGTGACCTAGTAGAAAACAAAGTAACACAGAGCTATTTTGATCATACCCTGTCGAATGGCGTTAAAGGTTTCACCGCCCGGTATTGGAATAACCGGGAACGAACCGGTGAAACCGTTGCCACTACCCAAATCACCAATTCGCTAAAAATCACGAGTGCCGGTGATCACGAGTTTGCCCCTGGTGTAAAACTGGAAGGTTTTTCGGCCAGTTATACTACGGAGTTTACTGCTCCGGCAACGGAAGAAATTGTATTTAAAACCGGAGCCACTGGCTATTTTGAGCTGCTGGTCAATGGAAAATCAATCAGCCGCTATAATAACTGGCGAACCCTCCCCTCGAGGATTCCATTTGCAGTAGAAAAAGGATACAAGTATACAATCGAAATCCGTTATGCACAGCTGAACAACTGGCAGGCAAATCTTGAATTTGATTTTGGAAAAGAAATGAATATCGACTTCGGCAACCTGATCCAACAACTGAAAGGTATTGACGTCGTGATTTTCGCCGGTGGTTTGTCCACCCAACTGGAAGGCGAAGAAATGCCTGTGAATTATCCCGGCTTTAAAGGTGGTGACCGTACTGATATTCAGTTGCCGGAAGTACAACGGAATTGCCTCAAAGCACTAAAGGCAGCAGGTAAGAAAGTGATATTTGTCAACTGCTCTGGTTCTGCCATTGGTCTTGTACCGGAAACAGAAAGTTGTGAAGCTATCCTGCAAGCCTGGTACGGTGGTGAATCAGGTGGTCAGGCAGTTGCAGATGTTTTATTCGGCGATTATAATCCTGCCGGAAAACTCCCCATCACATTTTATAAGGACACCTTACAACTGCCGGGATTCGAAGATTATGCCATGAAAGGAAGAACCTACCGGTATATGAAAGAAGCCCCTTTATTCCCCTTTGGATTTGGGCTTTCCTATACGCAGTTTAGCATAGGTCAGGCAACATTGAATAAATCACTCCTCGAAAAAGGAGAAGATGTTGAACTGGCAATACCCGTAACAAATACCGGCAAGCGGGCCGGAGTCGAAATTGTTCAGGTATACATCCGAAAAGTGAATGATAAGGACGGACCAATCAGAACACTACGGGGATACAAAAGAGTGAATGTGCTACCGGGCAAAACAGCAACCGCAATTGTGAAACTGGATGCCACGGCATTTGAATTCTATGATGTGACACAATTAAAGATGAATGTAACGCCAGGTGATTATGAGATCTGGTATGGGAATAGTTCGGCAACATCCGACTTAAAATTGATCTCTTTAAAAATTAAATAATTTAAAGAAAATTAAAGTCGCGGGTTAGTTACTAAAGTGTATTTGTTAAAGAATTAGTAATGAAAAAAATTACAAAATATTTATTCCTCCCCCTTTTTTTACTTCCTATAGTTATGTATTCACAGGAAGTTAATAAAATGCCGGATGTGCCAAACACCAAACCATTAGATAGTGTGTTGATGGGAGATTGGAAATCGTTTCCTGAATTAAAGCTAAATATACCGATTACCCCCGGACCCTTTGAACCGACCTGGGAATCAATTGAAAAAAACTATCCTGGCGAGCCCGCCTGGCTGCGGGAAGCCAAATTTGGCATCTGGGTCCATTTTGGTCCGCAATCAGCAGGTGAAAGCGGAGATTGGTATGCACGTCGTTTGTACGTACAAGGCTCAAAGGCTAACATCAATCATCTTAAAAAATATGGTCACCCCACAGAAGTGGGATATAAGGAAGTATTGCGTGATTGGAATCCAATAAAACTGGACCCTGCAAAGCTGACAAAAATTTATCGAGATGCAGGTGCAAAATATCTGATGATACAGGGAGTACACCATGATAATTATGATTTATGGAATTCAAAATACCAGCCCTGGAACTCAGTGAATATTGGCCCAAAAAGAGACTTATTAGGTGAATGGGCCAAAGCCTGTCGCGCTGACGGGATGCGCTTTGGAGTAACCTTCCATCATGAATACAGCTGGTGGTGGTGGCAGACTGCTTTTGGCAGTGATACCTCGGGCGAAAAGAAAGGTTTTCTATACGAAGGGAACCTTACTCTGGCAGATGGAAAAGGAAAATGGTGGGAAGGCTATGATCCGAAAATGCTTTACGGAATAGATTTGAGAGAATACAAAGGGGTTGAACAAAAAGCACATCAGGACTGGTCTCCAGCCCCTGCAGGCATATTTATCAATCACCTTGATTATGCAAAATGGTATGCCACCAACTGGGCCCTCCGGATGATGGATGTTGTGGAACATTATGACCCGGATTTCATTTACACGGATGGTACTGTTCAGGGGCCATTCACCGGAAATGGCACCGGTACTGGAATTAAAGCGGATGCCATGCAGCATGTGATGGCAGATTACTATAACCGGACCTTAAAACGCCGAGGGCTGGTAAACACATTCAGTATAGTTAAATTCCGTAACAAAACGAACGGCACCGTGAATACGGAAGAATTTGGTATTCCTGCAAATATAAACACACACCAGCCCTGGATTGGTGAGGCGCCAGTAGGAGACTGGTTTTATGCACCTGGATTCACCTATAATTCAGACATGATGATCCGTTATATTATTGAAGCGATTGCGAGAGATGGAAATGCAGCACTCTGCATTTCTATCTTACCGGATGGATCTTTGGATGAAGGCAGCCTTAAAATGCTTAATGAAGTAGGCAACTGGATGCAGTTAAATGGCGAAGCTGTTTATGGCAGCCATGCCTGGAAGATTCCGGGGGAAGGTGAACAGATAAATGGCAAACTAAAAATGCTGCCGGGAGGAGCTTTAAACCGGAAGCAGGCCGAATTCAGTTTCTCAAAAATGGATTTCCGTTTTACTACCGGCAAAAACAAGTCCTTGTATGCTTTCTGTATGACTGTACCAGCTCCAGGTACCCGGTTAGTCATCCGACCAATAGGAACGGATTCTACTTTTCTCGAAAAACCGGTAAAGCAAGTGTCCTTACTCGGACACAAAGGAAAACTGAAATGGAAGCAGGAAAATAATGGGCTGATAATTATTTGTCCGGCAAAAATGACTTACCATACCGCGATTGTTTTTAAAATTGATTAATCAGTATCAGGCTTATATAATGAAGATAAAATCGTTCATATTACTCTTTCTGATACCAGCCCTGGCAGTTGGTCAGTCATATAAGCAATATAAAGTACTTAAAGACCGGCTTGTCATAGAACTTACGGAAGGATCTATGAATATCATTCCTCTTTCCGACAAAGCGATTAGAATACAATGGGAAAAAGAACTCCTAAAAGAAGATAATGAACTTATTTTAAACAACCCTCCGCATCCCACACATTTTAGCTTTTCAGAAAACGGATCTTTTTTAAACCTGAGTACCACCTCCGTAACAGTCCGTTTCAACAAAATGAATCTGGCGATTGACTTCACCGACAAATCAGGAAAAATATTCCTGAGTGAAAAAGCGGGAAGCCGTAAACTAACAGACACAAAAACCGGTAGTACCTCCTGCTATATTGCAGAACAGGGATTTATCTCCCCGGAAGATGAATCACTTTTTGGCCTTGGACAGTTCCAGGATGGACATTACAACCTGAGGAATGTATCCCGTAAGTTGATTCAGGTAAATACCCAGATCGCCATCCCCTTTTTGTATTCAAGTAAAGGATTTGGTCTCTTATGGCACCAATATGGCCTCACCCACTTTAATCCGGCCGATAACACAATTTTACTTACCAAAAAAGACAGCCTGACTAAAGAAACGGGGATGACAGAAGTAACCACCACATCCGGCACCCAAAGAGTCAGTCGTCAGCAATCTGTTTATACAGGAAATTTTTCTATCGAAAAGGATGGCACCTATTTCATGATGCTGGACATGGGAAATATGGAAAGCCGGCATTTGCTTGTAATTGATGGTATACCGGTCATTGATCAGTCAAATCTGTGGCTCCCGCCTGCTGCAAGTATGCCTGTTAAACTAAAAGCCGGGGAACATACAGTACAGGTGGTATGCAAAACAACAAATACGCCTTCCTTGTCATGGCGGCTAAATACCCGGGAAACAATATTCCGTTCACCCAATGCGAAGTCTCTTGATTATGTAGTGTTTTATGGAAAAAATGCTGAAGAAGTAATCGGAGCGTACAGAAATCTATCAGGCAATGTTCCCATGCTCCCGCTATGGGCCTATGGTTTCTGGCAATGCCGGGAACGGTATACTTCAGGGAAACATCTTGTTGAAACCGTTAAAGAATTCAGAAAAAGAAAACTACCAGTAGATGTTATCGTCCAGGATTGGCAATACTGGGGCAAAAATGGATGGGGGGTCCCGCAGTTTGATACAACCAACTATCCCAACCCTGAAGGCTTCATAGAAGAACTACATAACCTGCATGCTAAGTTCTCTATATCTGTATGGGAAAACATGGATAAAAAATCATCCGTGGCACAGGAATATGTTTCAAAAAATCTTTATATACCAAACAGCCCATGGATTGACATCTTTAATCCGGAGACACAAAAAACGCATTGGAATGTGTTAAATAAAAATTTATTCCGCCTTGGAGTCGACAGCTGGTGGATGGATGCTACTGAACCCGAAAATGATGCATTAACCGGCAAACAAACCTATCTAGGATCAGGCGATCTTTACCGCCTGACTTATCCGTTATTTGTAAGTAAATCTGTATATGAGGGTCAACGAAATACTGATCCGTCAAAACGGGTGGTGATTCTGACCAGATCTGCCTTCGCAGGTCAGCAACGTTATGGTACTATTAACTGGTCAGGAGATATCGGATGGGACTGGGATAGTTATAAAAGACAGATTGTAGCAGGACTTCATTTTAATTTAACCGGCATGCCATACTGGACAACAGATATCGGCGGTTTCTTCCGCCCTGGCAATGGCCAATATACCGATCCTCAATACCATGAAATACTCACCCGTTGGTTTCAATGGGGCGTATTTAACCCGATCTTTCGGATACATGGATATCAGACAGAAACTGAACCCTGGAAATACGGGGAGCAGGTGGAAAATAATATGAGAAAAATGATGAATCTCCGGTATCGCCTGTTACCCTATATTTATTCTTCCGCCTGGCAGGTTTCACAAAAAGGCTCTACCCTGATGCGACCACTGGTAATGGATTTCAGTGAGGATACATTAGCCATTTCACAGGCTTATCAATATATGTTTGGGAAAAACATACTCGTGGCACCGGTAACCGCTCCCAATATCAATACCTGGGATGTATACCTTCCTAAAACAAACAAGTGGTATGACTTCTGGACTGGCAAAAAACATATGGGCGGGCAATATATAAAAGCAGCCGCTCCTTCCGATAAGATTCCGTTGTTCGTAAAAGCAGGGAGCATTATTCCGCTTGGCAAAGAAATGCAGTATAGTAATGAAAAACCAAATGACAGCCTGGAAATCAGAATTTATACAGGCGCTGATGGCTCATTCAATCTTTATGAAGACGAAGGAGACAACTACAATTACGAAAAAGGCAAGTATACAGTGATACCTTTTCACTGGAATGATAAAAAACAAACATTAACGATAGGAACCGTAAATGGAAGTTACCCTGGGTATTTAAAAAGAAGAGCATTCTCGTTAGTTTTCATCAGCGAGGGTAATATTGCCGTTTCAGGTCAAGGGTTTGAAAATAAAATGGTCAAATATAATGGAGAAAAATTAACCATAACACCTAAAAAATAAACTGACTGATTAATAAATACTTCATTTCGACATTTCATATCAAATGACTACAAATACAACATCAAAAACATATAACAAAGTAACCAGTATTCTGATTATACTGACGGCTGAGATACTTCTCTGTCTGCCAATGATTCAGGCACAGGCCCCTCCCGGGAATGCCAAAAAAATCAGTACAGACTTGTTCGGTCTATTCTTTGAAGACATCAATTATGCCGCTGATGGTGGATTATATGCCGAACTGGTCCAAAACCGTTCTTTTGAATATAACCCTGCTGAAAGAAAAGTATGGCATCCGCTATATAATTGGGAGTATTTCACCACCGGATACTCATACGGGAAAGTAAACATTGAAAGCAGTCAGCCTGTTCACCCCAATAATCCGCATTATACCGTACTGGAAGCAGAACATATTTATCAGGAGGGTGGCAGTGTGGGAATCAGGAATCAGGGGTTTGACGGGATCGTGGTCAGAAACGGACAGTCCTATCTTTTCTCCGTTTTTGCAAAACAACTCAGCAAAGAACCGGTTTCCCTGAAAGTCAGTTTACAAACGAAAAAAGGGGAAGTACTCGCAGAACATCAGCTGACTGTTTCTTCCGCGAATTGGGAAAAACAAACAGCGGTGCTTTCTTCTAACGCAGATTATGACACAGCATCACTGGTAATCGCCCTTGTCAGTAAAGGGAAAACAGCCCTTGATGTGGTTTCCTTATTTCCGGAGCATACTTTCAAAAAAAGGGCCAATGGCATGCGGGCCGATCTGGCACAACTGCTTGCGGATATGAAACCGGCCTTTATCCGATTCCCGGGAGGTTGTCTCGTTCATGGTGACGGTTTAGGCAATATGTATCGCTGGAAAAACACAATCGGTCCAATTGAGCAACGGGCAGAACAGCGGAATATATGGGGTTATCACCAGACCGGCGGACTTGGCTATTACGAATATTTCCAGTTTTGTGAGGATATAGGCGCTAAACCATTACCTGTATTACCAGCAGCCGTCAGTTGTCAGAATTCGGGGGGCACCTGGCGCATTGGAGGTACCGGACAACGGGCATTACCCCTGGAAGAAATGCAGGAGTATATACAGGAAGTAATTGACCTGATCGAATGGGCGAACGGACCTGTCAACTCTACCTGGGGTAGTAAAAGAGCAGCGGCTGGACATCCGGCTTCTTTCAATCTGCAATACGTAGGTATTGGTAATGAGGAAAAAATCACTCCGGAATTTGAACAACGCTTTAAACTGATTAATGATGCTGTAAAAGCAAAGCACCCGGAGATTACCGTGATCGGCACTAGTGGCCCCTTTCACTCCGGCGAAGATTTTGATAAAGGATGGTCATTTGCTAAAAGCCAGCAGGTACAGGTAGTAGATGAACATTACTATGTACAGCCTGAATGGTTCATCTCCAATCAGTACCGGTATGACAAGTACCCACGGAATGCTGGCAACGTATACCTGGGAGAATATGCTTCCTGGGGCAATCAATTGAAAAATGCACTGGCTGAAGCTGCCTTTATGACCGGGCTGGAACGAAATGGCGATGTGGTACAATTAGCTTCCTATGCACCGTTGTTTGCAAAGAAGAACAACACCCAATGGAAAACCGATATGATCTTCTTTGATAACTCCGGCTATTACCTGACGCCGAATTACCATATCCAAAAATTGTTCAGTGCAAACCGGGGAGACTGGTACCTGAACAATATGATCAGAAAAGACAATCGGGATACCAGTCTCGCAGCATCTGCAACAGCGGACAGCAAGACAGGAGATATTATACTAAAACTGGTCAATACCAGCAATGAGAAAAAAACAATTACAGCAGATCTCTCCGGCTATAAATTTTCATCGGTCGGGTTAAAGATCATAATGAGTGGTTCACCGGAACAACAAAATTCATTCAGTCAGCCTGATGCTATAAAGCCTGACTATCATAAAACGGTAATTACGAAGAAAATGTTAGTTGAAGTGCCAGCCATGTCGTTCATCCTGATCCGTATCAACACCTATAAATGAGTACATGAAAAAGAAAATTCTGCAAATACTGACACTGTTCATATTAATCCGGGGATTGGAAAGTCACGCACAGAATCCCATCATGTATGCAGATGTGCCGGATATGTCCATGATCCGGGTTGGCAACACGTATTACATGAGCAGTACCACCATGCATATGAGTCCGGGTGTACCCATCATGAAATCCGAAGACCTGGTCAACTGGAAGATCATCAATTATGCCTATGATACACTCGCGGATGTGGATGCAATGAACCTGAACAATGGGAAAAGCACCTATGGACGAGGCTCCTGGGCCAGCTCGATCCGCTATCATAAAGGCATCTATTATGTGTCCACCTTTTCTTCAACAACAAATAAAACCTATATCTATTCAACAAAAAATATTGAAAAAGGTCCCTGGAAGAGAATAGCCTTCAGTCCCTCCTTTCACGATCACTCGCTTTACTTTGATGAGGATGGCCGTAATTATCTTTTATATGGAAACGGAAAACTAAGTCTGGTTGAATTGAAAGAGGATTTATCCGGTGTTAGAGAAGGAGGTATACATAAAGTCGTTATTGAAAATGCAAGTCTGCCTGCCGGCACCAATATCGGTCTGGGTGCAGAAGGTTCACAGCTCATTAAAAAAGATGGCTACTATTATTTATTCAATATCACCTGGCCAAGGGGCGGTATGCGTACCGTAGTGGTTCACCGGGCTCAGCAACTCGCTGGTCCCTGGGAAGGACGATTGGGTTTACAGGATCTGGGTGTAGCGCAGGGAAGCCTTATCGACTTACCCGATGGCCGTTGGTTCGCTTACCTGTTTCGCGATTATGGATCAGTAGGACGTATCCCCTACCTGGTGCCGGTACAGTGGGAAAATGACTGGCCGGTTTTTGGCAAAAATGGAAAGATACCAGATACGCTGGGTTTATCTGCATCCAAAGGACTTATACCGGGCATCGTATCATCGGACGAGTTTACCCGCAAAAAAAAGGATCGTGACCTGCCCCTGGTTTGGCAATGGAATCATAATCCGGATAACCGGTTTTGGTCTGTTACGGCACGCAAAGGTTTCCTGCGGCTCAGCACAGGACGTACCGATTCCCTTTTTGTCAAAGCAAGAAACACATTGACCCAACGCACATTTGGTCCTGTATGCGCAAGCAGTACATTGATTGATGTAGCCGGAATGAAAGAAGGCGATGTAGCCGGACTGGCAGCATTTCAACGAAAATTCGGTCAAGTCGGTGTAAAGATGGTGGATGGGAAGAAATACCTCTTTATGACCAATGCTGAAACGAATACACCGGTAGAAATACAGACTATCCCGTTGCAGCAACAAACAGTGCACCTGAAAATTGAATGTGATTTCCGGAATAAAACAGACAAAGCCTGGTTCTATTATAGTCTGGACGGAATAAAATGGAAACCCATTGGTAATACGCTACATATGGAATACACCCTGATGGAACATTTTATGGGCTATCGGTTTGCTTTATTCAATTATGCTACTAAAGAAGCGGGTGGCTATAGCGATTTTGACTTCTTTCATATCAGTGATCAAATCAGTCAACATGAATAATCAGATCAGCATACGCCAACAATTAAAGCAGCTGCCTATACTGTTGATTGCCCTGCTGCTGAATGCAACAGGTTTTGGGCAGAATCCGCTTATCCGCGATCAGTTCACAGCAGATCCGACGGCCAGGATATTCGGCAATAAAGTTTTTCTATTTCCTTCTCATGATATACTGGCAACAGAAAGTAAAGGCCGGAAAGGATGGTTTTGTATGGAGGACTACCATGTATTTTCCTCTGACAATCTAACTGATTGGACGGATCATGGAGTCATCATTACACAAAACAAAGTACCCTGGGTGCGTCCGGACAGCTACAGTATGTGGGCACCGGATTGTATTGAACGGAATGGCCGGTATTATTTTTATTTTCCTTCAGCACCTGCTGACACGGTAAAATACGGAAGAGGATTTGCTATTGGCGTGGCTGTAGCTGATAAACCTGAAGGACCTTATACTCCGGAACCCACCCCTATCCTGAATGTACATGGTATCGACCCGAATGTGTTTATTGATAAAGACGGACAAGCGTATTTGTATTGGTCCGCCGGTCATATCTACGGAGCGAAATTGAAGGACAATATGAAGGAACTGGACAGTGAAGTAAAGATACTGGGTGATTTACCCACCAAGGGGTTAAAAGAAGGTCCTTTTGTTTTTGAACGGGAAGGCATCTACTACCTGACTTATCCGCATGTGGCCAATAAAACAGAACAACTGGAATATGCCATTTCCGATAATCCACTTGGGCCTTTTAAAGTAACTGGTGTGATCATGGATGAATCACCCACCGGATGCTGGACGAATCACCATTCAATAATAAATCATCAGGATCAGTGGTACCTTTTTTATCATCACAACGACTACTCTCCCGCTTTCGATAAGGCCAGATCCGTAAGAGCAGACAGTTTATTCTTTAACGAAGACAAGACCATACGAAATGTTCTTCCTACCCTGCGTGGAATCGGACTCACTGCTGCCAGTCGAAAAATCGAGATCGATCGTTACACCGCCATCAGTCCGTCTGGAGCAGAAATTGCAGCACTGGACACATCTAACCGGTTTGCCGGATGGACAACGATACTGCGTTCAACGGGTGCATGGATACAGTACAATAGTGTGCTGTTTGACAACCAACGTACCGTCCAGCTGAATTATAAAACAAGTGATGAGCAGGCCCTTATTGAAATCAGGACCGGTCAGGCAGATGGAACGCTGATCGCCCTGCTTAAACCTGGTCGTAGCGAGAACTGGAAAACTATATCCGGTAAACTATTGAAAAAAATAAAAGGTAAACAGCACCTGTTTATACGGTTGCAATCAACTAAACCTGCCGAAATCGACTGGATTCAGTTTAATTAAAAATGCTGCAAAATGAAATGATCATGAAATGTTTCTCTTTATACACCAAATGCCTGCTTCAGTTCTTAATCGGATGGTGGGTATTACTCTATCCGGCTCATAACGCTTTTAGCCAACTGGTAACTGATAAAAAGACAGATTTTGAGCTGACTAAGGCTGTAGTATATACCGACTCCAATGCGGAGCTATTGGTAAAACGTGCTGCAGTATTCCTTCAGCAGGACATCGAGCGGGCTACAGGAAAAAAACCGGCCATTGTTTCACAGCTGGATAAATCCAATTCGCAATATATTGTAATAGGATCAGCAGAAACCTCAGCCATTCTTAAAAACTGGCAAACTGCAGGCAAGTTGAATCTGAATACGATTCAGGGCAAATGGGAAGCGTATAGTATCCAGACAATTACCGGAATCCCTGGCCTGTCATCAGCAAAAGCCCTGGTGATTGCCGGTAGTGACCGGAGGGGCACTGCCTATGGGGTATTTGAATTATCAAAACAGATCGGTATATCTCCCTGGTATTGGTGGGCTGATGTTCCTGTAGTAAAAAAGGATGCCATTTACATCAATACAAGCACCCGCTTGTCGGATGCTCCAAAAGTAAAATACCGCGGTATCTTCATCAATGATGAAGCCCCCTGTCTCAGTAACTGGTCCAAAGAAAAATTCGGTGGCTTCAATCACCAGTTCTATGAGCATGTATTTGAACTCATACTCCGGTTGAAAGGCAATTACTTATGGCCGGCCATGTGGGGCAATGCTTTTAACACAGATGATCCGTTGAACCCGGTACTGGCCGATGAATACGGTATCGTTATGGGCACTTCTCATCACGAACCCATGTTAAGGGCGCAGCAGGAATGGAAACAACAAGGCAAAGGGCCCTGGGATTATACTAAAAACGATACAGTGCTGCGGGCTTTCTGGAGAAAGGGCATTGAGCAAATGCAGCAACGGGAAAGTATCCTGACTATTGGAATGCGCGGTGACGGGGACATGCCGATGACCCAGGGCACGGCCACTGCGTTACTGGAAAGAATCGTTGCAGATCAACGAAAAATCGTAGAAGACGTTACCCATAAACCAGCCAGTGCCACACCGCAGCTCTGGGCCTTGTACAAAGAAGTACAGGACTATTATGATAAAGGCATGCGTACTCCGGATGATGTAACCTTATTGCTTTGTGATGATAACTGGGGCAATATCCGTAAACTACCAAAAACAGGAGAGAAACCCAGGACCGGAGGATATGGCCTCTACTATCATTTTGACTATGTAGGCGGACCCCGGAATTACAAATGGATCAACACCAACTCAATCCCCCGGGTAAGGGAACAACTATTTCTTGCCTGGGAACATAATGTCCGGCAGATCTGGATCGTGAACGTGGGCGATATCAAACCCATGGAGCTGCCCATTTCTTTCTTTCTCGACTATGCCTGGAATCCGGAGAAAACCGGGCCGGCGGTCATTCAAAAGTATACAGAACAATGGGCCACTGCGCAATTTGGGAAAAAGCACGCCAAGGGAATAGCTGAGCTTTTGTCAGGCTATGCAAAATTCAACAGCAGAAGAAAACCGGAAATGCTCAGTGACAACACCTATAGTTTTAATTATCTGGAGTGGGAAAGGGTGACCCATGACTATACAGCACTGGCTGAAAAAGCTGAAAAAATCGGCCAGGAATTACTTCCACAATACAAAGATGCTTATTTCCAGCTGGTGCTTCATCCGGTTAAAGCAAGTGCCAATTTACATGAGTTGTATTACAATGTCGCACTAAATAAACGGGCTTATAACAACAAACTTCCCGTAGCGAATGAATATGCAGAGAAGGTAAAAGAACTTTACACCAACGACTCGCTCCTGACCATCGCCTACCATCAATTGAACAAGGGCAAATGGAATCACATGATGAGCCAGACGCATATTGGCTATACCAGCTGGCAGCAACCCGTACGACAGAAAATGCCGGTAGTGAATTATATCAGTGACAGTGTCAATTCAGGCCCCTTTGACACTGTAGCAGTTATTTTAAAAAAAGCAGCATACCCGGCCAATGCATCGTATAACCTTTTTTATGAGCAGGAGGGATATGTGTCTATAGGCGCAGCTCATTTTACGAATGCCATCCATACGAAAGCTATACAGTGGACTGTTCTACCCGATCTTGGCAGAGATGGTTCTTCGGTCACTACATACCCTGTTACGTCACCAGATCAGCAGGCCGGAGGCTATGGACCGCGCCTTGAATATGAGTTTTATACGTATAGTCAGGGGGATGTGAAGTTAAATACATACTTCTCTCCCACCCTGAATTTTCACAACAAGCCGCAGGGACTACAATTTGCCGTATCCATCGATGATGAAAAACCGCAAGTCATCAGCATCAATAGCGATGAAAAAGCAACAGAAGGCGGAATAAACTACAAATGGGTGGGTGATAATATAATTATAAAAACATCTTCCCATCTGTTGTCGCGTCCTGGAAAACATACACTGAAATACTGGATGGTCAGCAGTGGAGTGGTTTTACAAAAAATGGTACTGGACTTTGGCGGCCTGTTACCCAGTTATCTCGGCCCGGAAGAAACAATTAATAAAAAAGTAAATAAATAATCATGAAACCCATTACACTTGCCCTGCTGATAGCAGTATCAGCAATAATTTCAACCGGTTGTTCATCAGGTAAAAAATCAATGAACACATCCGGAACTGTTAGCTTGAAAGAGGTATTTAAAAATGACTTCGTCATTGGTGCCGCTGTAAATAACGGTCAGATCAATGAACGGGACTCCGGCTCTGCTGCGCTGCTGCAAACCCATTTCAATGGACTCACGCCGGAGAACATCATGAAATGTGAGATTATCCATCCTGAATGGGATCGTTATGATTTTACCCTTGCCGACAAACTGGTGGAATTGGGCAAAAAATACAATAGTCCGGTATATGGACATACCCTGATCTGGCACAGCCAACTATCTCCGTTTATCCAGAAAATACAGAGTGTGGATTCGTTCCGGACTTTCTTTACAGAACATATTACCACAATAGCTTCCCGCTACGATGGAAAGGTAAAATCCTGGGATGTTGTCAATGAAGCGCTCAATGAGGACGGTACGTTGCGCAAATCTGCCTTCCTGAATAAACTGGGAGAAGATTATATTGTTGAAGCTTTCCGGCTTGCACAAAAAGCGGCGCCGAACACTGAACTTTATTATAATGATTACAATATTGAGCAGCCAAAGAAAAGAGCCGGCGCCATTGCCATCATTAAAAAGATACAGGCGGCCGGGGTACGTATTGATGGTGTGGGCATACAGGGTCACTGGCGTTCCTATAATGTACCCATGAAAGAAATCGAAGAGAGCATAAAAGAGTTTGCCGCATTGGGAATTAAAGTGCATTTTACAGAACTCGATCTCGGTGTGCTTCCGAATCCCTGGGACAATGATGCTGCGGATGTGAATATGAAAGCTGAATACTCGGCTAAAATGAATCCATACGCGGCCGGTTTACCGGATTCCGTGAGTGCTAAACAGGCTCAAAGCTATGCTGAGCTGTTCCAGCTTTTCCTTAAATACCGGAAGGATGTAGCCAGGATCACTTTCTGGGGTGTGCAGGACGGACAATCATGGCTAAACGGATGGCCTATCCGCGGAAGAACGAATTATCCGTTACTGTTTGACCGGAAATACCAGCCGAAGGCCGCCTTCTATAAAGTGGTGGAGACAAAAACCAAACCAGCCGATGCAAAAAAATCATTCTAACATACTATAACTTCTGTCATGAGTACAACCTCGCAAAAACTATCGGTTACCGAGAAAATTGGTTACAGTCTCGGCGATCTCGCCGCAAATCTGGTATTCCAGACACTGATGACCTACCTCGCCTATTTTTATACAGACATTTACGGACTCAATGCCAATGATGCGGCCGCAGTTATGTTAACGGTAGGATTGATTGCCGCTTTTGGCTTCAACCCGATCATTGGTGCAGTAGCAGACCGTACCATATCCAGATGGGGTAAATTCCGTCCCTGGATTTTATGGACAGCTGTACCACTTGGGGTAGTGGCCCTCTTGGCTTTCAGTACGCCGGACTTCTCTTATAAAGGGAAAATGATCTATGCCGTAGTCACCTATACCTTTTTGCTTTTGTTGTATGCGGCCAACAACCTTCCCTATTCTGCTTTGAGTGGGGTTATCACCGGCGATATGAAGGAACGCAATAGTATGTCTGCCTACCGTTTTGTTGCAGTTATGTTTGCCCAGTTCTTTGTACAGGTATTTATGTTACCGATCATTGAATATGCAGGGCATGGTAATAAAGCTGATGGCATTGAGAAAGTCATGACCTGGCTGGCCATCATTGGTACGGTTATGTTGATTATCACATTCCTTACCACAAAAGAGCGAATTGTACCCAAACCCGAACAGAAATCAAGTCTTACTGAAGACCTGGGTGATCTGGTGAAAAACAAGCCCTGGGTGATCATGTTGGTCCTTACCACCCTCGTCTTCATTACACTTGCCATGAAGGGCGGGTCGTATGTTTATTACTTTAAAAATTATGTAGATAAGGAAAGTCTGACCAATTTTATTCAACCCATCACATCCTTCCTGTCGGGTATCGGTATGAACTTCTTTGGCGAAGATCCGGTCTCCGCCGGATTCGGACTTTTTAATGCCGGTGGAATCATCTTTATGATCGTTGGTATAACCCTGTCAAAGGGGTTAGCGGATAAATACGGAAAAAGAGATGTATTCGGCATTGCGCTTTTTATATCAACCCTGTTCATTCTGTTCTTTTACTTCTATCCGCCCAAGTCTGTAGGCCTGATGTTTGCCTCGCAGATTTTACATGGCTTCTTCTATGGCATCACCATTCCCTTGTTATGGGCCATGATCGCCGATGTGGCCGACTATAGTGAATGGAAGAACAACCGGCGGGCCACCGCGATTATATTTTCAGCCATGATGGTAGGATTAAAAGTGGGGCTTAGTGTAGGTGCAGCCCTGCTCACCCGTATACTTGGCTTTTATAAATATGCCGCTAACAGTGATGCGGCTCAAACTCCCGAAGCGGTCAATGGCACTAAAATGCTGGTGAGTGTTTTCCCGGCTATTCCATTCCTTATCGGGGCTGCTCTTTTGTTTTTCTATGAAATAAATAAGAAAATGGAAGTGCGCATTGAGGCTGATCTTTCAGCAAGAAGAAAATAAATCAACTAAATCATCTGCCATGCCAGAAGATCCGATCAACCATATCGACTTTGACGACCTGAATAAACGGGCCATATCATCACCACTGGTCACACATATCTATACGGCCGATCCCTCAGCACATGTGTTTGACGGGAAGATCTACATCTATCCCTCCCATGATATTGATGCGGGAGATGCTTTTGACGATCTGGGCAGTCACTTTGCCATGGAGGATTATCATGTGTTATCCATGGACTCACCGGAGGCGACAACAGCAACAGATCATGGGGTAGCGCTTCATGTGAATGATGTTCCCTGGGCGGCCAAACAACTCTGGGCACCAGATGCCGCAGAGAAAGACGGCAAGTATTATTTATTCTTCCCGGCAAAAGACCATACCGGTATATTCAGAATTGGTGTGGCACTGAGTGATTCACCCATTGGCCCTTTTATTCCTCAACCCCAACCCATCCAAAAAAGTTTTTCAATCGACCCGGCTGTATTCAGGGACGATGATGGAAAATATTATATGTATTTCGGCGGTACCTGGGGCGGACAATTACAACGGTGGAGAACAGGTGTGTTCAATCCGGAACAACCGGAAAGTCCATTTGCATTTCTTCCTGCGGATCATGAACCGGCTCTTTGTGCTAAAGTGGCCAGGCTGACGGATGACTTGTTGGAGTTTGAAGAAGAAGCCCGTGACCTGGTAATACTGGATGAAATGGGAAATGCCCTTTTACAAGGCGATAACACACGTCGCTTTTTTGAAGCCAGCTGGATGCATAAATATAAGGGCACCTATTATTTCTCCTGGTCCACAGGTGATACGCATTATCTCAGCTATGCCACCGGCGATAACCCTTATGGTCCTTTTACATATAAAGGCCGTATACTGGAACCGGTGGTGGGCTGGACCTCGCACCATTCAATCTGCGCTTACGGGGATAAGTGGTACCTTTTTTATCATGACTCCAGTTTATCAAAGGGAGTCACGCACCTGCGATCGGTGAAAATAACTCCGTTGCAGCATGATGAATACGGGTTTATTAAAACAATTGAACCCTATCGACCTGTTTAATCAATTATTACCGCTGTTTGTTCCGGAAAAACTGGAAATTTAAGTGTATTTAACACCAAACTACGATTGTTATGAAACTGTATTTCATTGTTGAAAGTCTCCTGATCAGCACGCTTGCCTTCTCCCAGGATTACAAATCCTATCCGATGTGGAACCCTTCTCTCCCACTCGAACAACGGGTGAAGGATGTGGTAAGTCGCCTGACCCTGGAAGAAAAAGTAGCGCAGATGCTGAATGCCACGCCGGCCATACCCCGGTTAGGCATACCCGCTTATGACTGGTGGAATGAGGTATTGCATGGGGTGGCCCGCACACCCTACAAGGTTACATCATATCCGCAGGCAATCGGGATGGCTGCTACCTGGGACAGTAATTCACTCAAAAAGATGGCTGATTTCTCAGCGTTGGAAGGCCGCGCCATTCATAACAAATCCATTGAGCTGAACAAGACAGGCGACCGGTATGTAGGACTGACTTACTGGACTCCTAATATCAATATCTTCCGGGATCCCCGCTGGGGCCGCGGGATGGAAACCTATGGTGAAGATCCATTTCTTACAGCCATGATGGGTAAAGCTTTTGTGAATGGCTTACAGGGCAATGACCCCCGCTACCTGAAAGCGGCAGCCTGTGCCAAACACTTCGCGGTACACAGTGGTCCGGAACCTTCACGACATTCAGACAATTTCAATCCAACACCCTATGATCTCTGGGACACGTACCTGCCGGCCTTCCGGGAACTGGTTACAAAATCACATGTTGCCGGCGTGATGTGTGCCTACAATGCCGTGGATAAACAACCTTGCTGTGCCAACGACCAGCTGATGAATGATATCCTTCGGAATAAATGGAAATTCACCGGTTATGTGACCAGTGATTGCTGGGCGGTGGATGATTTTTTCAGGTACCATAAAACACATAAAGACGCCACTACCTCTGCCATTGATGCAGTGATCCATGGCACCGATCTCGAATGTGGCAACTCTGTATATCGCACCCTGATCGATGCCGTAAAAAGCGGACAGATCAGTGAATCGGTGATCGATCTGTCACTCGAACGCCTCTTCAGCATCCGTTACCGTCTTGGCATGTTCGATCCGGCATCAATGGTCAAATATGCTCAGACACCTGCCAGTGTACTGGAAGCACCGGCACATAAAGCACATGCATTAAAAATGGCCCAGCAATCCATCGTATTACTGAAGAATGAGAATAATACACTACCGTTAAGTAAAAAACTAAAAAAGGTGGTGGTGCTCGGTCCAAACGCTGATAATTCAATCGCCTTATTGGGCAACTACAATGGAACACCCTCTCATGTCACTACTATCCTGGAAGGCATAAAGGAAAAACTGGGCAAAGAGGTGGAAGTCGTTTATGAAAAAGCGATCAATTTCACCAATGATACGCTCTTTGTCAAAAACAGCGGAAAGAATTCATTTTTCTTTGATGGCAAACCTGGCGTGAAAGCGGAATTTTTTCTGAATGAAAAACTGGAAGGCAGCCCTGTACTTACACGTACAGAAGATGATATCAACAATTTCTGGACAGAAGGTGAGCCTTTTGCTCCGGGTATGCCCTGGACACACTATTCCGCCCGTTTTACAACCAGTATCACTGCTGAAAAAGATGAAATACTGAATTTTGAATCAGAAGGCAATGACGGTTACCGGATCAAAATCAATGACAGTACCGTAGTGGATGTCTGGGAAAGAAACAGGTGGGGAAATAAACAATTCAGTTTCCCGGTAAAGAAAGGGGAAACCTATAAAATTGAAATGACCTTCCGGCAAAGCGAAGGAGATGCCATTGTTAAACTGAGAGCCGGACATTATGAAAAAACAGATTTTGCCGCACTCGCTAACAGGATCAACGATGCAGATGTCATTCTTTTTGCAGGGGGCATTTCACCACAATTAGAAGGTGAAGAGATGCCGGTGACTGTACCGGGTTTTAAAGGAGGTGACCGTACCAGCATCATGCTGCCGGCCGTCCAAACCGAATTATTGAAGGCGTTGAAAACAACCGGCAAACCGGTAATTTTTGTAATGCTAACTGGTAGTGCGATCGCCATTCCCTGGGAAAATGAAAATATTCCTGCCATTGTAAATACCTGGTATGGCGGACAAAGCGGAGGCACTGCGCTTGCCGATGTTTTATTCGGGGATTATAATCCGGCAGGAAGACTACCGGTTACCTTCTATAAATCCGACAACGACCTTCCCGGATTCAGTGATTATTCCATGAAAGGACGCACCTACCGTTATTTCAGTGGTGAAGCTCTTTATCCCTTCGGCTATGGGTTAAGCTATAGCCAGTTCAGGTATACCCTGACAAAAGCACCCGCTACCATTTCAAAAGGCAAACCGGTAACCGTCAGCTTTACGCTCACCAATACCAGTAAGCGGAACGGTGAGGAAGTGGCCCAGTTATATATCACCCATCTGGCCGATGTCACAAAACCGATCAGAGCCCTCAAAGGTTTTCAGCGCGTATATCTCAAAGCCGGCGAAACAAAAACGCTGAGCTTCACACTCAGTCCGGAACAACTCTCACTGATCAATGAAGCCGGTGAACAATATCAGCCAACCGGTAAGATCAGTATCAGTATCGGCGGCGGTCAGCCTGGGGTACCCAATAAGATCAGCAGTAATATCGTAAGTAAGACGATCACCATTCAATAAACAGGTATGAAAAGAATTGGCTTTCTCTCAATTGCACTTATACTGATCACTATCGGTCAGGCACAAGTGCGTTTACCCCGGCTTATCCGGGACAGCATGATCCTTCAACGGGACACTAAAGTGAATATCTGGGGCTGGGCATCGTCGAATGAGAAAGTTACGGTTTCATTCAATAAAAAAACATTTCGTACAACTGCGGATAAACAGGGAAACTGGTCATTGGTATTACCCCCTGTGAAAGCAGGTGGACCTTATACGATTGATATCAGCGGGAAGAACAAGATCAGTCTGAAAGAAGTATTATTCGGCGATGTCTGGTTTTGCAGCGGACAAAGCAATATGGTGCATCAGCTGAATATACATGATGTGACCTATGCGGACGAGATCGCTACTGCCAATTACCCGGAGATCCGTCAGTTCTGGATCCCCACTATGACAAACCTGCAAGGACCCCAACCGGATCTGCCTGCAGGCAACTGGAAACCGGCGGTCGGAGAAGATGTACGCCCTTTTTCTGCAGTAGCCTATTTCTTTGCAAAAAAGGTCCACGAGAAATACAAGGTTCCTGTCGGTATCATCAATGCCAGTGTGGGTGGTACACCCATTGAAGCCTGGACCAGTGAAGATGGGTTCAGGGACTTCTCTTCCATCCTGTCTGTGATTCAGAAAAACAAAGACACGGCTTATCTCAATAGTTTTAACCGGAGACCTGCTGCACCAAGAGGTACGCCACCGGCTGACCTGGGATTGACAGGTCCGGTTAAATGGTTCGGGCCCACTTATACACCAAAAGGCTGGCGTACCATCAATATCCCCGGCTATTGGGAAGATCAGGGCATAAAGGATCTCAACGGTGTTGTATGGTACCGGAAAGAAGTCAATGTACCGGTCAGCATGACCGGCAAAGAAGCAAAAGTATTTTTAGGAAGGATTGTTGATGCTGATGAATTATACATCAATGGAAAACTGGTGGGGAATACCACTTATCAATATCCGCAACGCCGTTACAAACTTTCTGCTGACATCCTGAAACCTGGCAAAAATCTGTTTGTCATCAGGGTTACCAACAACATGGGTAAAGGCGGATTCGTACCGGATAAACCGTATTGCCTGTTCAGTGGTACCGATACCATTGACCTGAAAGGCACCTGGGAGTATAAAGTCGGTCTGGTCTATCCACCCTTCTCTGGCGGTGGTGGCGGTGGTGGTATTTCTTATCAGAATCAACCAGCTGCTTTGTACAATGCCATGGTGGCACCGGAGATCAGGTATTCTATTAAAGGGATCTGCTGGTACCAGGGTGAAAGCAATGCAGGCAAACCGGAAGAATATGCGCAATTAATGGCTGCACTCATCCATGACTGGCGGGCAAAATGGAAAAACGATACGCTCCCCTTTCTGTATGTTCAACTCCCGGGCTTTATGGACTACAGTTACCTTCCTTCAGAAAGTAACTGGGCCATGATGCGGGAAGCACAGTTGAAAACACTGGTGGTAAATAAAACAGCTATGGCTGTGGCCATCGATCTCGGGGAATGGAATGATATTCATCCGGATAATAAGAAACCGGTGGGTGACCGGTTAGCACTCGGCGCCTTTCATACTGCCTATGGAGAAAAGATTGTTTACTCCGGGCCTGTCGCAGATCAGTTGTCCACGGATGACAACAAACTGATCATCCGTTTTACACATACCGGCAGCGGTTTAATCACAAGCGATGGAGAAGCTCCGGCTGAAATTGCCATTGCAGGTGCTGACAAAAAGTTTGTGTGGGCAAAGACACGTATCGAAGGTGAAACCATCATTGCCTGGAACGACCAGGTTGTCCGGCCTCTTTATGTCCGCTATGCCTGGGCCGACAATCCGGTTAATCCGAATCTGTACAATAAGGAAGGTTTACCCGCATCGCCTTTTCAATTAAGCGTTAAATAACAGCATGAAAAAATCTGGCATCGCACTCCTGGGTCTGGGTTATTATGCCACGCAGCAATTGGCGCCAGCCTTCCGTGAAACCCGGCATTGTTATCTAGCTGCTGTGATAACCGGAGACCGGAATAAAGGCGACCATTTTATTCATGAATATGGTTTAACTGAACGGCAGGTTTATACATACGATCAGTTTGAAGCCATCAGGCAGGATGATACTATCGAAATTATTTATGTAGTACTCCCCCATCACCTGCATGCTGAATTTACAATCAGGGCGCTGGAGGCAGGGAAACATGTGATTTGCGAGAAGCCAATGGGCGCCACGGTTGCAGATGCGGAACAAATGATGGCCGCATCAAAGCGAACCGGCAAATCTATTTCCATTGGATACCGCCTGCATTTTGATCCTTATCATCAGGAAATGATCCGGCTGTATAAGGATCAGGTAGTAGGAAAACCGCTCTCTATTGAGTGTTCCTTCTCATTTGTCCCGCCTAAAAATGTCTGGCGTTTAAGTAAAGAAGCTTCCGGGGGCGGACCATTGGTGGATGTGGGCATTTACTGTATACAGGCCGCCTGTTATATCACCGGTCAGTTACCTGTCGCAGTAACGGCACAATCCTTACCTGTCACAGATCCCGAAAAATTCAATGGCATCGAGGACACCCTGAGCTTTCAACTCGAAATGCCCGATGGACTGATCGTTCATTGCCGCACCAGTTTCAGCGAAACCAGCAGTCATTTACGGATCAACACAGACAATGGCTGGGCCGAACTCAATCCGGCTTTTAATTATAACGGGTTGCAGATGATAAGATCGGACGGGGTGCTCACGACATTTCCCCCCTGTCCGCAACAGGCCCTTCAGATGGACGCTATTGCACAGGCAATCCGGCAAAATGGTCCATCACCCGTTCCGGGCAGTATGGGTTTGCGCGACATGAAAATAATTGAAGCCCTCTATACATCAATGGAAGCCGGTATTAAGGTACCTTTACAGTATTAATTCAGCATTGTAAAAACCAAGAATATGAGCACAGCAAAAGCCTATGCCGCACAGGATAAAACAAGTCCTTTAGCTCCCTGGCAATTTGAAAGAAGAGAACCCGGTCCGCATGATGTTGTAATTGACATTCATTTTTGTGGCGTATGCCACAGCGATCTTCACCAGGTACGTGATGAATGGGGAGGCTCCATATACCCGATGGTACCCGGACATGAAATCGTGGGAAAAGTTGCCGCCATCGGTGCCTCCGTTTCAAAATTCAAAGTGGGTGATACCGCTGCTGTCGGCGTTATGGTAGACAGCTGCCGCACCTGTAAGAACTGTGAAAAGCACATGGAACAATATTGTGAAGAAGGAATGACCGGCACGTATAACGGCTATGAAAGAGATAAAAAGACATTGACACAGGGCGGGTATTCTTCCACTATTGTAACCGACGAACGCTGGGTATACCATATTGCCGGTTCATTGGATATGGCGGCCACAGCACCCTTGCTTTGTGCGGGCATTACCACGTATTCTCCCCTGCGGTTTGCAGGCGTTACCAAAGGCACCCGGGTGGGTATAATCGGACTTGGCGGACTGGGGCATATGGGTGTAAAATTTGCCGTTTCTTTCGGAGCGGAAGTAACTTTGATCAGCACGTCTCCTTCCAAACAAAAAGATGCAGAACGGCTGGGTGCTCACCATTTTCTGTTAAGTACCGATAAAGCTGCTATGAAAAAATACCAGGGCTATTTTGATGTATTGCTGGATTGTGTATCCGCCAATCATGATTATGGCATGTATTTAAACCTGCTCGGCCTGGAAGGCAAACTGATGGCGGTCGGACTTCCATCTGAAAATCCGGTGGTCAGTCCTTTTGCCCTGATCACCAATCGCCGTACTATTACCGGCTCCATGATCGGCGGTACAGTGGAAACCCAGGAAATGCTGGATTACTGCGCAGCACACAATATTGTTTCAGACGTAGAAGTAATTCCTGTTCAACAGATCAATGAAGCGTTTGAACGCATGCTGAAAAATGATGTACGTTACCGGTTTGTACTGGATATGAAAACCCTGTAATCCGGATGCGAAAAAAAATTTACCTGCCGGCACCGGGCATTTACACAGCAAATGCCCGGTGTTTTTTTACTGAAGGCATCAGTTCAACCTGAACCACCCGGAATAGCTCCGTTTCATCATAAAACGGAACAGAACATAGAACAGCATGACAAATGTAAGTGCCATTAAACCCAACAAAAACTGTTCATCCATACGCTGATTGTTTTCGAGGTTTTTAACAAAAACTATCATTTCCGCCAACAGTAAAAAAGAGAAACCCTGTACAATGCGGATACGATTCAGAAAAAACTTTTTCATGTGATTACAGTTTAGAGGTGAAAAGTCAATGTAAAAGGAAACTCAGATAAGCGGGAACGGAAACAGCTGACACAGGGAGGAATAAGCAAACAGCAGCCATCGTCTGCATCAGAAAACTACTCTATAAAACCGGGAAATAAAAAAGAAGAAATAAACATTGCAAAAAAATACTATACAGCCGGTTTGAAATATTAAGATTGCCCGGCAGAAAAAATGCCCTTCAGTATTGAAACTGAAGGGCAAATGTGGAGGCGACCGGAATCGAACCGGTGTCCAAACATATTCTTCAAAAGCTTTCTACATGTTTATTTCATTTTGAGTTTTCGGGAATCAACTGGGAACCCTCCTTCGCCGGGGCTACGGAGGATAAAATGAACAACCGATTAATTCCTTAGCTGGATAGTCTTAAGCAACCGGCACAGCCTGTGGTTGCAGCAACCTGTTTTGTTTTTGAGTCGGCGGCGGGGCGTGGTAACAGATCAACCGGCCCGGCGGCCCTAATGACTACTTAATCACTGATTAGGCAGCCATGGCATACTGTGTATTGCCATTTGTGTTTTTCGTATTCAGATTAAACTGCTAATTACGCAACGCAGTACATGCTTACACTTCCAAAGAGCTACGCTGTCAAAACCAAACGCCCCCAACGGGGATACAAAGTTACAAAAAAGACGGGGAAAGGGAAACAGAAGTTGGAGGTTGGAGGTTGGAGGTTGGAAGTTGGAAGTTGAAAGTTGGAAGTTTAGGCTGCATCTTTTCGTTGCACATGAGGCCCCGGCTCCTGGCACCTGACACCCGACATCTGAAATTCATTCCCTAGTTTTACTCTATGAATCAACTTTCACCCGCGGAATATTATGCAAACCGCCTGGCTTCTTTACAAATCTCACTAAAGACCCTGAAAAAAAAGGGAGCTGTTTTGTCCTGGCTCCGGCTATTTAGTTTCCTGGCCACAATTGCACTGGGCTGGACACTCTGGCCGGAAGGCCTCGTCCCGGCCTTCGCTGGGATTCTATGTGGATTGAGTTTTTTTTTACTTTTTGTGAACCGTGACCTGGATAATAAAACTGAAATAGAAAATCATACCCGGTTAATACTGATAAGCCAGCAGGAGCAACAGGCATTGCAACACCACTATCATCAGTTTCAGAGTGGAGCGGCTTATTTGGACCCGCAACACTCATACGCCCATGACCTGGATCTGTTTGGGCATGCTTCCTTATTCCAATATATCAACCGCACACAATCTGAACAGGCAGGACGTTTACTGGCGGACTGGCTGCTGGAGCCCGCTGTACCCGAACTTGTCACCAGGCGTCAGCAGGCAGTAATCGCTCTCGCCGATACGCCGGAATGGAGTGAACAACTGCAATCGTATGGTGCCGCTAAAAAAATCACCCTTACCGCGGAAAAACAGATTAGCGAATGGATGAAGGAAGAAAACCGTGTACTTATACATACCGGATGGAAAATTACCCGCTTCCTTTTTCCGGCTGCCAGCCTGACCTGGTTGTTTCTTTTTATGATCAACCTGATTCCACAATCCTTGTTCCTGACCGGCCTGACTTTTTTCTTCGCTATTGTTTTATTCATTAATAAAAAACTGAATCCCGCCTGGAACAAACTGGGTAGAATCAGTGCCGAACTGGAAAGTTTTTCTGACAGCATCCGGCATATTGAAAATGCCAGTTTCAATAATGAGTTATTGAATCAGCAAAAGGCCGCATTTACTAATCTGCCACACAGACCAGCTTCTGAACAAATAAAGTCGCTGAGACAAATAATGGACCGGCTGGACTACCGGCTCAATCCGGTTGTTTTTATTCCGCTCAGTGTTTTTCTTTGCTGGGATCTGCAACAGGTATTCGCCCTTGAAAAATGGAAGCTGGCGAATAAAACAGGGATTCAGCATTGGTTCGCTTCATTGGCACAAACAGAAGCGCTGGCTTCATTCGGGCGGCTCCGCTTCAATCACCCGACATGGGTATTTCCTTTCCTTGAAAATAATACGGGACTGACCGTTCATGCTCTTGGTCATCCGTTGATCCATCCGGGAAAGCGGGTGACCAGCGATTTCAGGACAACCGGAACGGGCATTATCAACCTGGTGACCGGATCCAATATGGCGGGTAAAAGTACCTTTCTACGGAGCTGTGGTGTAAATATTATTCTGGCCATGGCTGGTGCCCCGGTTTGTGCCGCTTCATTCCGGCTTTCGCCCATGCGGGTGATGAGCAGTATGCGGATCAGCGATAACCTGGAAGAAAGCACGTCCACTTTTTATGCGGAATTAAAAAAACTGAAAGCCATCATTGATGCGGTAAATAAGCGGGAACCTGTTTTTCTGTTGCTGGATGAGATTCTCCGCGGCACCAATTCCGGAGACCGGCATACCGGATCCAAAGCCCTGATCAAGCAACTGATTGCACAACAGGCTACAGGCATTGTTGCCACCCACGATCTCGAACTGGCCAGACTAAAAGAAGAATATCCTGCACAACTTTACAACTATCACTTCGATGTTCAGATTGCTAATGAAGAACTTTTCTTTGATTACAAACTGAAAGGAGGGATATGCCGGAGCATGAATGCGTCGTTGCTGATGAAGAAAATCGGAATCAACATGTGAGTACGAAGTACGAGGTACGAAGTACGAAGTACGTGTTATGCGAAAAAACTGATTAATAGGTGTCAGTATTAAAAAGCAAAAGACCGGGTAGCCCCGGTCTTTATTATGATCTTTAAATCATTCTCAACTTTAATTCCTCTCCAACTTTAAACGCCCCCGTACTTCGTACTTCGCACCTCGTACTTCGTACTTTATCTGCCCCATCCGAACCAGTCGTTTCCGTTTGCATACAACATCAGTGCCAGCAGAATAACCATACCTGCCACCTGTGCGTACTCAAGGAATTTCTCATTGGGTTTACGTCGGGTGATCATTTCATATAAAGTGAACATGACGTGTCCCCCATCGAGCGCCGGAATGGGCAATATATTCATGAAGGCAAGAATCACTGATAGCATGGCGGTTAAACGCCAGAATGATTCCCAGTCCCAGGTGGGTGCGAAAATGGAACCCATGGATTTGAATCCGCCAATTCCCTTAATGCCTCCTGTACCAGGCGTAAAAATGGTTTTAAACTGATCAATATAATCACGGAGTTCCGTATACGTCATCTTAACGCCGGCCGGGAAGGCGGCAAAGAACCCATATTTTGTTACTTCAAGCTTAATCCATCCCAGGCTGTCGAGTTGTTCAATGCTGCTATATGGATTAAATCCGATCTGTCCTTCCGCGTTTATCTTCGTGGTAAAACTGGTATCCGCCCCGTTCCGGTTTACGGTGAGCAATACCGTTTTGTTAGCTTTTGTATCGAGCATATCCGATAACTGGTCAAAGTAGTCAAAACGGGTTGAATCCAGTGCCACCAGGCGATCATTCCGGCGAAGTCCGGATTTATAGGCCACGGATGTATCTTCCACATTCGCCACGATAGCTGGAAAACGGGGGCTGATAAACCCTTTTCTTTTCTGATTCTTGTTTTCAATCAATTGCCCTACAAAATCCTTTGGCAGGTCAAGCACAATACTTTTTCCATCCCGTTCGATCTGCACTTTCTCCGCTGTAATCAGTTTCTTTTTAAATCTTGTCAGATCATACACTTCTTTACCATCCACACCTATGATACGATCGCCATTTTTAAATCCGATTTTCATCAGGGTACTGTCTCCCACATGCACTCCGTATTTCATGGAACTGGAAGGCACTTTCTTATCACCCCAGATCATCAGGATGAATGCGTAAATCACAAAAGCGGTCAGTATGTTCATGATTACGCCACCGAGCATTACAATCAGCCGTTGCCAGGCCGGCTTGCTGCGGAATTCCCATTCCTTTGGCGGCAGCTTCATGGCTTCTTTATCCATACTCTCGTCAATCATCCCGGAAATTTTCACATAACCACCCAATGGCAGCCAGCCAATACCGTATTCAGTATCGCCGATTTTTCTTTTTACCAGGGAAAACCAGGGATCAAAAAAAAGAAAGAATTTCTCCACCCGGCATTTAAACCAGCGGGCAGTTATATAGTGACCGAATTCATGCAGTATAACCAGGATGGATAACGAAAGAATAAGCTGTCCGGCTTTAATACCTACCACAGACCAGTTGATTGCTAAAAGACTCATCATTGTATTAAAAATAAATTCCCGAACTGCTTCGGGAAGAAAACATAATTATCAATTATAATTTAATAAGATCCGCGGCAAAATTACGGGCCTCACCGTCGCTTTCAAAATATTCCTCCAGTGTGGGTTTTTCAATAAAAGGCAGCTGCTGCATGGTTTTCTCGATAACGTCGGTCATATCCAGGAAATTGATCCGGTTACGGAGAAAAGCAAAAACAGCTATCTCATTGGCAGCGTTCATGATACAGGGCAGATTTCCTCCTTTAGCTAAGGCGTCCTGGGCAAGTGCCAGGTTCCGGAATGTTTTCAGATCGGGTTCCTCAAAACTAAGGGTACTTACTTTTTTGAAATCGTAACGGGGAAAATCATTGGGAATCCGTTTCGGAAATGCCAAAGCATACTGAATAGGAAGTTTCATATCCGGTAATCCCATTTGCGCTTTGATACTGCCGTCTTCAAACTGCACCATACTATGAATGATGCTCTGCGGGTGTATGACTACCTGGATTTGTTCGGGCTTCAGATTGAAAAGCCATTTTGCTTCAATCATTTCAAGTCCCTTATTCATTAATGTGGCTGAATCAATGGTGATCTTTGCCCCCATGCTCCAGTTAGGATGTTGCAGAGCGTGTTCCCGCTTTACATTCACCAGGTAATTGGGTTTACGGCCAATAAAAGGACCGCCGGATGCGGTGAGCACAATTTTCTCAATACGGTTACGCGTTTCTCCAACCAGGCATTGAAATATGGCGGAATGTTCAGAATCAACAGGGATAACCGGCACCCGGTATTCCACCGCTTTCTGCATCACAATATCACCAGCCACCACCAGGGTTTCTTTATTGGCAAGAGCGATGGCCTTGCCCGCATAGATCGCATTGAGTGTGGGTTTCAATCCGGCATATCCGACAATGGCCGCCAGCATCATATCATAGCAATCCATGGACGCTACTTCTTCCAACGCTTTCTCTCCGGCAAATACTTTAACACCGGTAGATGCCAGTGCTTCTTTTACCCGGTTATATTTTTTCTCCTCCCCGATCACCACTACATTGGGGTTGAACTGCAACGCCTGCTGAATGAGTAATTCGTCGTTGTTCTGAGCCGTCAGTACTTCCGCCGAAAATTTATCCGGGTTCGCGGCAATAACATCAAGTGCCTGCGTGCCGATGGACCCCGTGGATCCGAAAATGGCAATCCTCTTTATGGGTAGTTCCTTATTCATTAACGACGTAACGGTTTTCTGTCCATTTAGTTAATTCATCCGCAATTTTCCGGTCATTGCTGAGCCGGGGCACTTTATTCTGCCCGCCTAATTTACCGATTGATTTCATGTAATCAATAAAGCCATTTTTCCGGATCGGTGTCAGTTTCAGCGGCCGGAGAATATTGCCGCCGATCAGGTCATCATAATATACATTTTTTCCCCGCATAGCCCGATCCAGTTTTTCCGCAAATGCGGGAAGATCCGCCGGAATCTGTTCAAACTCCACAAACCATTCATGGTAGGATTTCCCCTGATCACTACT
Organism: Chitinophagales bacterium; assembly: GCA_017303855.1. Lineage (GTDB taxonomy): Bacteria > Bacteroidota > Bacteroidia > Chitinophagales > Chitinophagaceae > JJ008. Next base: position 388,656 of record JAFLBL010000001.1, read on the forward strand.
GACAAAGGGTGCCACCGTAAACTCAGTTATATGCACGTTCAATTCTTCCGCTACCTGCTGCATGCTGTACTCCACTTCCTCTCCGATCACATGCTCGCCGAATGCGGAAATAAAGTGTTTGGTCCGGCCTGAAACAATCAGCCGGTAAGGATCTACCGACAGAAATTTTACAGTATCTCCGATATTATAGCCCCAGAGTCCGGCATTATTATTTATGATCAACGCATAGTTCTCGCCCACCTTCACATCTTTTAATGACAACCGGGTGGGGTTTTCATTAAAAATTTCACCCGCCGGAACAAATTCAAAAAAGATGCCGCTATTCGTATTTAACAATAACCCCTCAGCCTCCTGCGAGTCCTGGAAGGCGAAGAAACCCTCACTGGCTGGGAATAGTTCAATGGTATCTATTTTCCGGCCGATACTTTCAAATAATTTGGCTTTGTAGGGTTCAAAATTCACTCCCCCCTGCACCATTACATTAAAATTGGGAAAGAGCTCTCCCACTTTTTTACCGCTGCGTTTTACGAGCTCATCAAAATACATCTGCATCCAGGGTGGAATGCCACTGATCAGGGTCATGTTCTGATTTATGGTTTCATCCACTATTCTTCCAAGTTTCGTTTCCCAATCCTCAATACAATTGGTTTCGTACCCCGGCAGCTGGTTTGAACGCAGGTACTTTGGTACATGATGATTTACGATACCACTCAGCCTGCCGGTAGGTATGCCGCCCACCCTTTCTAAAACGGGAGAACCGGATAAAAAGATCAGTTTCCCATCCGCAAAGCGGGTATTACCAGTCTCCGCCATATAACAAAGCAATGCATTGCGGGCTGTATTAATATGGTTGGGAATAGACTCTTTGGTAATAGGAATGTATTTGGTGCCACTGGTGGTGCCGGAGGTTTTGGCAAAATAAATAGGTTTCCCCTTCCAGAGCACGTTGTGTTTGCCTTCTTTTATTTTTTCAATCCAGGGTTTGAACTGTTCATAGTCACGAATAGGCACAGCCTCCTTAAACCCTTCATAATCAGATACTTTATCCAATCCAGAGGCCTTACCAAACGCGGTAGCAGCCCCGGTTTTAAGTAAATACTTAAAAACAGCGTCCTGATCAGCCAACGCCGAATGCATCCCTTTCCGGATTCCTTTATATATATAGGCGGCAAAGGGTTTTGCCAGAAATGACTTGATTTTCATACTTTCACGATGTCCGCCGGACCGGCGGGGTACAAATATAACAGATGCCCGGGCAAAAAGAGGGGACTAAATGTTCGTAAAACTTTGATTTCCCGTTTGCCACTTCAAAAATTCCCCTTACCTTTGCCTCCCGAAATTTCGGTATAAAATTTAACGTATGATAGCTGTAGTAAAAGTAGCCGGACAACAATACAAAGTGGAAAAAGACCAGACTTTGTACGTTCCTCATGTGGAAGGCAACGCCGGTGATAAACTGGACCTCGAAGTATTGCTGGTGGATGCGGATGGCAAACTGTCTGTCGGCGGCACTGTAAGTACAAAAGTACAGGCAGAGATCCTGGACCAGGTAAAAGGTGATACGGTAATCGCCTACAAACAAAAACGTCGTAAAGGTTTCCACAAAAAGAAAGGACACCGTACTGCGTATACAAAAATTAAAGTAACCAGTATAGCTTAATCAGTTGTTGGTATCATACGGCAACGGATGATACGCACCTGGTCAACTAATCAACTCAAAAACTTATAAACCTAATAAGATGGCACATAAGAAAGGTGAAGGTAGTGTAAAGAACGGCCGTGACTCGCATAGCAAGCGTCTTGGCGTAAAGATCTTTGGTGGTCAGCCGGCCATTTCCGGCAACATCATCGTTCGTCAGCGTGGTACAGTTTACCATCCTGGTAAGAACGTTGGTGTTGGAAAAGACTTCACATTATTCGCATTAACGGATGGTGTGGTTGAATTCCGCAAAGCCAAAAACAACAAAACAGTTGTATCTGTAGCTATTGCCGAAGCATAATGCTTTTGAACCGTTTTCTGAATTTTGTGGAAAAAAAATTTGGGTAGTATAAAATAATTATTATTTTTACTACCGATAACCCATTTTACTAAACATTAAATTCAAAAAACAATGGCTACTAAGAAAAAAGCTGCAAAGAAAGCTGCTCCTAAGAAAGCTGCTAAGAAAGCTGCTCCTAAGAAAGCTGCTAAGAAAGCTGCTCCTAAGAAGAAAGCTGCTAAGAAAAAGAAATAAGCTTGCTTATATCTTTAACGAAATAGGAAGTCCTTCGATCATTCGAAGGACTTTTTTTATCCTACAGGCTGGTACATTTTTCCCACTCCCCACTCCCCACTCCCCACTCTCCACTCTCCACTCTCCACTCTCCACTCTCCACTCTCCACTCTCCACTCTCCACTCCCGACTCCCGACTCATCTTTTCCCCTAATTTCGCTTCATGGACAACGTCGCCATTGCCGATAACTTCAGCCTGCTGGCCAAACTCATGGATATTCATGGCGAAAACTCATTTCGTTCAAAAACCTATGGGGCAGCGGCATTTAATATAGAAAAGATGCCCGTGTCCCTGAAAGACACCCCAAGAGAAAAATTATCAGGCATTAAAGGCATTGGTCCATCGGTGGCGGAAAAAGTAACTGAGATGCTGGACACCGGCAAACTCTCATTACTCGATGAATATATAGCCAATACCCCGCCCGGTGTGATTGAAATGCTGAACATAAAGGGTATCGGACCAAAAAAAATCAATACCATCTGGAAAGAGATGGGCATTGAATCCATCGGCGAACTCCTGTATGCCTGTAATGAAAACCGGCTGACGCTCTTCAAAGGGTTTGGAGAAAAAACACAACAGAATGTTCAGGCATCCATTGAATTTTATTTTCAACACCAGGGGCATTTTTTATACGCACAGCTGGAAGAAGCCGTTCCGCAGATTGACCAATACCTTAAAAAATTATTCGGAACGGATAAAGTACATATTACCGGCCGTTATCGCCGGCAGGAACTGACTATCGAAGAACTGGAGTATGTGATCCTGGCTCCAAACGAAAAAATAAAACCCGCGTTTCAGACCGCGCAGCCACCGGAACTGCTGGAAGAAGACGCGCATACCCTTTTATACAAACTGAAAAACGGGTTGAAACTACGGCTTTATACCGGGAGTACAGACATGGCCGGGGTGTTATTCAAAACAACCGCCAATCCCGTTTTTATGGATGCATTCGCACAGACCTTCCCGGCCATTGATTATGAAAAAGCAGGGATGGATGAAAATGCCGTTTTCTTACAAGCCGGCATCCCGGTTATTCCCCCCTGCCTCCGGGAAACAGCCGCCATCCTGACAAAAGCAAAGCAGGAAGGTATACCTTCGCTGATACAACCGGGAGATATACGAAGCCTCATACATAGTCACAGTAACTGGAGTGATGGCAGTAATACGCTGGAAGAAATGGCGGAAGCCTGTATCCGGCGTGGCTGGGAATACATGGTAATCTCGGATCACTCACAAACCGCTTCTTATGCCAACGGCTTGAAAGAAGACAGGATACTTGAACAACAGCGACAGGTGGATACCCTGAATCTGAAACTGGCACCATTCCGGATATTTAAAAGTATCGAAAGCGATATCCTGAATGATGGCAGCCTGGACTACCCGGAAGAAATTTTAAAGTCATTTGACCTGGTAATTGCGTCCGTACACAGTAACCTTGGTATGCCTTTCGAAAAGGCCAATGCCCGCCTCATTAAAGCCATTGAAAATCCATACACACGCATTCTCGGTCATATGACCGGACGGCTGCTGCTGAGCCGTAAAGGTTATCCGGTGGATCACCGGCTCATCATTGACGCCTGTGCGGCTAACAACGTTGTGATTGAACTGAATGCCCATCCGCGACGACTGGATATTGACTGGCAGTGGATCCCTTATGCACTGGAGAAAGGAGTGCTGTTGTCCATAAATCCGGATGCCCATGCGCTGGACGGATTGGATGATGTGAAATACGGTGTGCTGGCTGCGCAAAAAGGCGGCTTAAACTGCTTAAACAATCTCAGCAGTTTCACATTGCCTGAATTTGAAAAATGGCTGCGAAATAAATAAAGAACGTATTGGCACCTCAATCTCATTTCTCACGAATTGTTAACTTTCACCACATGAAACAACTGACCACCCTCCTGCTGCTCATATTTTTTATTTCCTGCAATCAGAAAGAGAAAGCCGATCTGCTGGTATTTAATGCCACCATATATACAGTGGACTCCGCATTCAGTACGGCGGAAGCCATGGTGATAAAAGATGGCCGCATACTTGCTACCGGCAAAACCGCTGAGCTGGAAAAACAATTCAACGCAACGGAAAAACTGGATGCGGCCGGTCGTTTTGTTTATCCTGGATTCATAGATGCGCATGCGCATTTTACAGGATACGGGCAAAGCCTGCAAACAGTAGACCTCAGCGGCACCAACAGCTGGGAAGAATGCCTGGAACGTGTAAAAAAATTCGCCGTTGCTAATAAGGAAGGTTGGATAACGGGAAGAGGCTGGGATCAGAATGACTGGGTCATGAAAGAATTTCCCAATAACGAAGTGCTGGATACGCTTTTCCCTGACCGGCCGGTGTTGTTAACCCGTATTGACGGTCACGCAGCCATAGCCAATCAGCAGGCGCTGGAACAGGCAGGCATACACGCAGGCGATACCCTGACCGGAGGTGAGATTGAAGAAATGGAAGGCAGCCTGACGGGTGTGCTGATTGATAATGCCGTGGACCTGGTCAGTAAAAAAATACCGGCCGCCGGACCTGACCAATTTAAAAAAGCCATGCGGGCGGCTGAACAAAACTGTTTTGCCATGGGCCTCACAACGATTGATGATTGCGGCCTTTCCTATTCTACGGTGGAAAGTATAAAACAATTACAGGCATCAGGCGAGCTGAAGATGCGGCTCTATGTAATGCTCAGTGATGATCAGGCCAACTATGATTATGCGAAAAAAAACGGCCCATACAAGTCTGAACGTCTGCACGTACGCAGTTTTAAAGTATATGGTGACGGGGCCCTGGGTTCAAGAGGCGCCTGCCTGTTGTCTCCTTATCATGATAAACCCGGGCACTATGGATTCCTGCTGAGTCAACCTGCCCATTTTGATTCAGTAGCCAGCTGGCTTATTGAACAGCGCTGGCAGATGTGCACCCATGCAATCGGCGACAGCGGCAACAGAACAATACTGAATATCTATGCGAAATACCTGAAAGGGAAAAATGATCTGCGCTGGAGAATTGAGCACGCACAAGTGGTCAATCAGCTGGATTTTTCCCTTTTTGGTCAATACTCGATTATTCCCTCTGTACAGCCCACGCATGCCACGAGTGATATGTATTGGGCCGGAGAACGGCTGGGAATGGATCGTGAAAAAGGCGCTTATGCCTATCAGCAATTGCTGCGACAAAACGGATGGTTGCCCCTGGGTACTGATTTCCCGGTAGAAGATATCTCAACATTAAAAACATTTTACGCCGCAGTTGTAAGAAAAGACGCAAAGGGCTGGCCGGCAAACGGCTACCAGGTGGAAAATGCGTTAAGCCGTGAACAGGCATTACGCGGCATGACAATCTGGGCGGCCCGTGCCAATTTTGAAGAAAATGAAAAAGGCAGCCTGGAAAAAGGCAAATTCGCGGACTTTGTTCTATTGGAAGAAGACCTGATGAAAGTGGCGCCGGAAAACATGTTGCGTATAAAAGTGAAGATGACATATCTTGGAGGAGAACGGGTGTTCGGAGAATAGTTGTTAGGCTGATAAGGGTAAGTACTGACTTTTCAACATATCAACATATCAATAGGCTATCATAACCTTATAGGCAAAATTGCGTACTTTTGCACTCATGAGTTGGACAGAAAAAAGGGTGGTGAAAGTAGCCGTCCTCGATCTCTATGAAGGCGCCGCCAACCAGGGCATGCGTTGTATCCGTAACATCCTGATAGAATGGGCTGAAAACAATGACCTGCAGCTCTACGCCAAAGAATATGATGTTCGACTGAAGAATGAATTACCCGATACTTCTTATGATATTTATATTTCAAGCGGTGGCCCCGGCGACCCGTTGACCAGCCGTTATGATGACTGGGACATAGCCTGGTGCCGCTGGCTGGATAAAATGAACCGCTGGAATGAGAACCCCGACAACGCTATAAAAAAACATATATTTTTTATCTGCCATTCTTTTCAGCTGGCCAGTCGCTTCTTTAATGTAGGCGTGGTATGTAAGCGGAAATCAACCTCCTTTGGCGTATTCCCGATTCATATGCTCCATTCAGGTGCGGAAGAAGTTGTATTTGACGGATTAAAAGATCCCTTTTACGCGGTAGACAGCCGGGACTACCAGGTCATCCAGCCGCATCATGATCTGCTGAATGAAATGGGTGCTTCTATTCTATGTATAGAAAAAAGCCGTCCCCATGTCCCCTATGAAAGAGCGATTATGGGTATCCGTTTTAATGAGTACATGATCGGTACGCAGTTTCATCCGGAAGCCGACGGACCGGGTATGAGTATGTACCTGCAACGGGAAGATAAAATGAAAACGGTGATAGAAAACCATGGTGAAGATAAACTCCGCAGTATGCTGGATCATCTTGACGATCCGGATAAAATTCTATGGACCTATGCGCATATACTTCCGAATTTTCTGAACCTGGCCATGCGGCAACGGCTGGCTGTACCGGCATAACCGGCTACCATTTTATTTTGCCGCACCGGGCGCAAGTCTTAACTTCCCTATGCAAATAAACAACTATGGTGCCATCCATCCGGGAAGCATATAACGCAGCTTTTACAGTAGAAAAATACCAGGCATTTCTTAACGACCTGCATAATGCCTGGCCGGGACAAATCGATTTCCGCGTAGCAGAAACGCCGGTTTTTATTCCGCGCGACTTCACCCGCAAAGTGCTGGATGCCTGCGAGAATATTGTCGACATCATCACCGATCCGAAATTCAATGAACTGACCCGTAATGCTATCCCGGAAAAAGTGAAAGTGCCTGGAGAAAATGGCCATTCTCATTTTATCGCTTTTGATTTTGGCATTTGTATCAATGAACAAGGCGAATACGAACCGCAGCTGATCGAGATGCAGGGCTTCCCTACCCTGTTTGGGTATGAAGTCCTGCTCGATGATGTATATAGCCGCCATTTTCCAGTTCCAACAGGTTACAGCAGTTACCTGGGCGGACATACCCGCGAAACGTATCTGCAATTACTCAAAGAGATCATCGTAGGTGATCATAACCCGGAAAATGTGATCCTGCTCGAGATATTTCCGCGTAAACAAAAAACAAGGATCGATTTTTATTGTACCGAAGCATACACCGGTATAAAAATGGTCTGCCTGACCGAACTGATCAAAGAAGGAAAAAACCTCTTTTACCTGAATGATGGTAAGAAAACGGCCATCAAACGGATCTATAACCGCATAATATTTGACGACCTGCAACAACAAAGTCCGGAGGTACAGGAAAAAGGAAAGATCCTGCTTGAAGAACTGGATGTGGAATGGTGTCCTCACCCCAACTGGTTTTACCGGATCAGCAAGTATACTTTACCCCTGATCCGTCATCCCTATGTGCCGCCTACTTTCTTCCTCAATGAGATCAAACAATTACCGGCCGACCTGGAGAATTATGTATTGAAACCGTTGTTTTCCTTTGCCGGTCAGGGTGTGATCATTGATGTAACCGCAGCCGATATTGAAGTCGTCAAAGATCCGGAGAACTGGATCCTGCAGAAAAAAGTAAAATACGCGGATGTGATCGTCACCCCGGATATTCCTGCCAAAGCAGAGATCCGGATTTTCTATTTCTGGAAAGACGGCAGTACCAGACCTGTACCCACCAATAACCTGGCAAGACTGAGCAAGGGGAAAATGGTCGGTGTACGCTATAACAAAGACAAAGAATGGGTGGGTGGATCCTTCTGCCTGTTTGAACAATAACTCCAACGTTATTAATTAACTTTTTATGCAGCAGTTAAAAGATTGTAATCCGAAAGACCTTGCACCCGGACTCACCGGCTATTATGCGCATGGCACCAATATGACACTTGGATTAGTGGAAATAAAAAAAGGAAGTGATCTCCCGCAGCACCAGCATCCGCATGAACAGATCACTTATATTCTCGAAGGACAACTGGACATGACCATTGACGGAAAGCTATGTCAACTCACTGCCGGCATGTACTATGTCATCCCTTCCAATATATGGCATGGAGCAGTCGCTGTTACTGATTGTAAAGTGATCGATGTATTTAATCCGGTGCGGGAAGATTACCGATGACCCAATACCTGATCAGAATAAGTACGAAGTAAGATGTACGAAGTACGACTGACGTACCTTGCAACAACATCTGTAGAAAAAGGCTGATGACTACTAACTACTAACTACGATCTGCTAACTAATCTTTGAAGTTTTTCTTCAACTCCATCAGTTTCGCCTGAAACGGATTCATCGGTTGTGGCTTTGATGCACCGGGTTTGCTGTCTTTCGGTCTTTCTGACTTTCGGACTTCCTGGCTTCCCTGTCCGTCTTTCAACGACAGTGCAATCCGCTTCCTGGCAGTATCTACTTCCAGTACAGTCGCCATTACTTTTTGCCCAAGTTTTACGGCTTCATTAGGATCACTGATATAGCGGTTCGATAAATGAGAAATATGAACAAGCCCGTCCTGCTTCACCCCCACATCCACAAAAGCCCCAAAGTTGGTGATATTTGTAACGATACCGGGTACTTTCATTCCTGGCTTGAGGTCTTCCATTGTACTTACTCCTTCTGCAAAACGAAATTCTTCAATGGGTGAACGTGGGTCACGACCTGGTTTCTCCAGTTCTTTCAGGATATCTTCAATGGTGAACTGACCGATCTTCTCCGTAACAAATTCACGGGCCTTGATCTGCTTACGTACTTCGGGGTTTTTAATCAGTTCGGGAACGGTACTATTCGCTTTGGCAGCCATGGCTTCCACCACATGATAGCTTTCCGGGTGCACAGCAGAATTATCCAACGGATTTTCTGCGTTGGGGATTCTTAAGAAGCCCGCGCATTGTTCAAAAGCCTTGGGACCAAGCATTGATACTTTGCGCAACTCCTCCCGGCTTTTGAAACCACCATTCTTTGTCCGGTATTCCACTATATTCTTTGCAACTGTGGAACTCAAACCAGATACATAAGTGAGCAGGTGTTTACTGGCTGTATTTACATCCACACCCACATAGTTTACGCAGCTTTCCACGACCTGGTCCAAAGATTCTTTCAGGCGGTTCTGATTCACATCGTGCTGGTATTGTCCTACCCCGATACTCTTGGCATCGATCTTCACCAGTTCACTCAACGGGTCCAATAAGCGACGACCGATACTGATGGCACCACGTACGGTTACATCCTCATCCGGGAATTCTTCACGAGCCACTTCGCTGGCGGAATAAATGGAAGCACCGCTCTCATTTACCATGAAAACGGATACCGGTTTACCGAAATCAATGCCTCGTGCCAATTGCTCGGTTTCTTTACTGGCCGTACCATTGCCATACCCAATGGCTTCAATATCATAGCGGGCCACCAGTTCTTTGATTGTCTGTACAGCCCCATTCCAGTCATTTTGTGGTGCATGCGGGAAGATGGTCACATATTTAAGGAAAGTTCCATGTTCATCCAGACACACTACTTTACAACCAGTACGGAAGCCGGGGTCGATGGCCATGATCCGCTTTTGTCCGAGCGGAGAGGCCAACAACAACTGGCGCAGGTTCTCAGCAAATACACGGATCGCTTCTTCATCAGCCTTTGTCTTACTGGCCATCCGGAATTCAGTCTCGATAGACGGTTGCAATAACCGGTTATACGCATCTTCAATGGCGAGTTCTACCTGTTTGGCCGCAGAACCAGGTGCTTTGAGCAAGACCCGCTTGAGTTCGGCATGTGCCGTTTCCTTTTCGATATTGATCGTCATGATCAGAAAGCCTTCTTTCTCCCCGCGGCGAATAGCCAGTATACGGTGAGACGGACTCTGTGATAACGGTTCTTTGAATTCAAAGTAATCGCGGTATTTCTGTGCATCTGCCTCATCCTTTTTCGTAGTCAATACACGGGCTGCTACTGTAGCTTCTTCCGTAAACAGTTTACGAACGAGGTTACGGGCCTGCTCATTCTCTGCGATCCATTCAGCCATGATGTCCCTGGCACCTTGCATGGCGTCTGCTGTGTCTTTAACCTGCTCGTTGATATACTTTGCGGCTTCCTCTTCGGGATTAGCTGGTCCTTGTGTATAGAGCAAAGCAGCCAATGGTTCCAGTCCCTTTTCAATGGCAACTGAGGCCTTGGTCTTTCTTTTGGGTTTGTAGGGCAGATAAATATCTTCCAGTTCGGTCGCATTGATACAGTCTTCGATACGCTTCTTGAGTTCCGGGGTCAGCTTGCCCGCTTCCTCGATGGTCTTAAGCACAGTTTCTTTCCGCTTTTCCAGTTCATTGAAATATTTGATCTGGTCGATCACATTACCGATCACCACTTCATCTAGATTGCCGGTGGCTTCTTTCCGGTAACGGGCAATAAAAGGAATGGTGGATCCTTCCGTATGCAGTTCATAAATACTGCTGATCTGTTTCAGGGTAAGATTCAGGGTGCCGGCGATCTGTTGACTGTATTTCAGCTCCATAGGTTATCTTGTTGGGGGAGCAAATCTAACGGACTAAAGAGCAAAAAAAAATTTGTTTTTTATCCACATTTTTGAAAAAAAGCCGGGAAGACGGGGAGGAAGGAATGCACTGAATCTCTGCATTTCTTTCCGCCATATCATCCCGGCGATCATAAACAGGCGGACAAATTATTCCTCTGCCGTATTCTTCATTTTAGATAAGACGGCATAGGCGTTTTTGGTCACCAGCTCCTGCTGTTCAAATCCATTTATTTTGCTGCTGACTTCAATTCTTCCGTTTTCTTTTACCCCGGTTTCCACTTCCAGCATCCGGAAATCATTTTTCCCGGCTTTGGCAAATACATACATTTTGTTCTCAAAACGGACCACTGATTCCTCCGGTACCGTCAGCACGGATGCATTATTGATATTGATCGTGGCATTGAGGAACATACCCGGCAGAAGGTTCTTCGGCTTGGATTCAAAATGACAATGCACCAGGGCTCCGCGGTTATCATCCACATTGCGGGTCACCAGGATCACTTCACAATCGTAGGTGGTAGCCGGATCATCCACAAACGAAACTTTAACTTTTTGTCCCGGGTTTACTTTATTCAGGTCTTTTTCAAAAACCGTCAGTGCGGCATGCATATCATCCGGGTTGATAAGTTCAAATAACACATCAGTTGCCGTTACATATTTCCCGATATTGACATTGACTTTGGATACAAAACCATTGATGGGTGAATGAACAGATACGCTGCGGGATATACTGTTTTCGGTAAGTCCGGCGGGATTAATTCCGATCAACTGCAGTTTTTCACCATACCCCTTCAGTAACACTTTTTGTGAAAGATATTCTGATTCCGCCTGCTGAAATGTTTTCTCTGCATTTACTTTATTTTCATTCAGCAATTTCTGCCGGTCATATTCCTGTTGAAGAAACTGGAGCTTTGCTTTTGTCATCAGATAATCCTGCTGTAATTGTACGAGTGACTGGTCTTCGATCACCGCAATGACTTCCCCACGGCTGATATGCATACCGGGCAGCAGTTTGGTGGACCGGAGATAGCCTCCCATGGGGAAACTGATGGAGACAATATTCTGTGGCGGCACATCCACATGTCCATTCACTTTCAAAATGGAATTCATTGCCTGACGCACCGGCTGTCCGGTTTCTATACCGGCATTTTTCAGTTGAGCATCGGTCAGTTGTACCTGATCAGCGAGCTCCTTTGCTTTTTCTTCCGGGGCTGCTGTTTTTTTAGACGAACAGGCAGTGATAAATACCAATGCCAGTAATACTATGCTATTGCGATTCATAAATAATTTATTTACCTGTTAAGTATTCAATTTCAGTACGGGCCTTGTTCAGTTGATTCAGGGCTTCGAGTCCTGACAAGCGGATAGTGGTGGCGTGATTCATCAGCATCGTCCATTCCAGGTAACCGATCTGCCCTTTTTCGAAGCTTTGTCCGGCATGATTCACGATGAGATCTGCCTGCGCCTTGCCATCCCGGTCATAATATTGAACCAGTTGCCATTGCTTTTTATACTCTTCGTTGTATTGCTGCAACCTGCTTTTCAGCTCCTGGCTGCTGGCTTCCATATTCAAACGGGCTGCCTCTTCACTCAGTTTACCTGCTTTAACTTTATTTCGGGCAGCTTTTGTAAAAAGCGGGAAACCCATGCTCACGCTCACTGTACCGAACCGGCGTCCCGGGCCATAATACTGTTGGGTTATACCATCCGGGGATTGATAGCCCACAATTGACATATTGTTGTAACCGGCAGAAAGGTCAGGCACCAGCTTATTTTTTTCCAATGCGGTCTGAGCTGTGATAAGCCTGACCTGTTCTTCCCTGTATTTAATCAATGGGTGAGAACCTAAACTGCTGGTATCCGGATTTTGCCATTGAACCACGTTATCCGTTTCCGTTTCCGGCAAGTACAACTCAGGACTGTTCAACAGCCATTGTAACTGGTGCTGGGCAATCAGCAGATCTGATTGTAATTGGGTCAGTTGCAATTTCAACTGGGCTACCTGAGCTTCTGCACTGGTTTTTTCCAGTTGATTGGTCTCTCCTGCCTTCAACCGCAATGTGGCGGCGGCCAATACACGGCTGTATACTGAATCCAGTTGCTGCAGTAATTGCTGACGTCCCAACAGATCGGTCATCGTCCAATAAACCAGTTTGATTTCCCGGTGCAATTCCTGTTGCTTCCATTTCAGCATGGCCTGCTGGGAAGCTTCGCCAACCTTGTAATAGTCCCGTTGGCGTTTATACACCACCGGTAGTACAAAGGACTGATTCAGCGAAAACCGGCTATCATTATTGATGCTATTGATCTTGCCGTATTCAGCACCGGCTACTGTTTTACCCTGATCAACGACGGCTGCCTGTAACTGTTTCCAATAAGCCGATTCCTGTTGTATGGATTGTACCTGCAGGTTCTGCCGGTCAGCCATGCTGAGTAAACTGTCCAGTCTGACTGTTTTTGCGACTGATGTCTGTGCCAGTGCCATTGTACCAGGTAATAAGAGCAGCAATATCATGGCCACAGGTCTGGGTTTACGTTTCTTTGGTTTTTCTTTTTCCAGCCACATATACAAAATGGGCAATAATACCAGCGTGAGGAATGTAGCTGAAACCAGTCCGCCGATCACCACTGTAGCCAATGGCCGTTGTACCTCGGCACCGGCTCCGGCACTGAGCGCCATGGGTAAAAATCCGAGGGAAGCCACAGAGGCAGTCATCAGTACCGGCCGCAGCCTTACTTTGGTTCCTTCCATAATTATGAATTTAAGGTCATGCATCCCCTGCTCTTTGAGCCTGTTAAATTCGGTAATCAATACAATGCCGTTCAAAACAGCCACACCAAACAAGGCGATAAAACCCACTCCGGCTGAAATACTGAAAGGCATACCACGCAACCATAATGCGAGTATACCTCCAATAGCCGATAAGGGGATGGCTGAGAAGATCAGCATACCGTATTTTAATTTTCCAAAGGCAAAGTAGAGCATGATAAAAATGAGTAACAGAGCGATGGGCAAGGCTATGCTCAATCGCTTTTTGGCTTCCACCAGGTTCTCAAATTGTCCGCCATAGGTAACATAATATCCTGATGGCAGCTTCACCTGATCATTCACTTTTTTACTAAGTTCGTCTACCACACTTTGTACATCGCGGCCCCGCACATTGAAGCCGACTACAATACGTCGTTTGGCATCTTCGCGTTGTATCTGATTCGGTCCCTCTTTGATCTCAACTGTTGCTACCTGGTAAAGAGGTATCTGTGTACCAACCGGCGTTGCGATCAGCAGGTTCTGTACATCGGTAAGGTCTTTACGGGACTGTTGGTTGAGTCGCACCACCAGGTCAAAGCGGCGTTCATTCTCATAGATCATGCCGGCACTTTCTCCTGCAAATGAGGTACGGATGATCTTGTTCACATCCTCCACATTCAACTGATAATGCGACATCTGATCACGGTTATAGTTGATAACGATCTGGGGTAATCCGGTAACGGTTTCCACATATAGGTCCGCAGCACCATTCACTGTTCCTACCACTTCTCCCAGTTTCCTGGAATAGGCAGCCAGTGTATCGAGGTCTTCGCCAAAAATTTTACAGACCACATCCTGACGGGCACCGGTCATCAGTTCATTGAAACGCATCTGTACCGGGTATTGGAAACCGGCGGTAATGCCCGGTACATCTTCCAGTGCTTTACTCATCTTATCCGCAAGCTCATCAAAGGTTTTTGCAGATGTCCACTCACTTTTATCTTTCAATATCACCATCATATCCGATGCTTCCACCGGCATCGGATCGGTGGGTATTTCACCGGAACCGATTTTGGTAACTACTTTTTCCACTTCCGGAAAACGTTTGAGCAAAATACCGGCAGTTTGCTGTGTGGATTCAATAGTTTGGGTAAGTGAACTTCCGGTTAACAAACGGGTGTCCACAGCAAAGTCCCCTTCTTCCAGTTTGGGGATGAATTCACCGCCCATACGGGAGAGGATGAATACGGCAAACACAAAAAACAGCACAACAGATATGGTGATCAGTTTGGGAAACTCCAAAGCTTTATGCAGGGCCGGTTCGTACATCCGTTGAATCCACTTCATCATTTTATCAGAGAAATTCTCCCGGTGATGCATTTTTTTACTCAGAAATAACGACGTGATCATTGGCACATAGGTCAGGGAAAGAATAAAGGCCCCGATCAGCGCAAATGAAACGGTCTGCGCCATAGGCTTAAACATTTTTCCTTCTATACCCACCAGGGCCAGAATCGGGAGATAAACAATCAGGATGATGATCTGCCCGAATACAGCTGAGTTCATCATTTTACCAGCGGAGCTTTCCACTTCTTCATTCATGGTGGACTGGGTGATACTGTTACTCGTTTCAAAATGCCGGCTATGGTACAGCCGGTGCATCACGGCTTCCACAATGATCACGGCCCCGTCAACGATCAAACCGAAGTCAAGAGCCCCGAGACTCATCAAATTACCTGATACGCCAAATGCATTCATCATGATGATCGCAAACATCATCGCTAAGGGGATCACAGATGCCACGATCAGTCCGGCCCGCAGATTACCAAGGAAAAGAACAAGTATAAAGATCACGATCAGGGCCCCTTCGAGCAGGTTCTTCTCCACGGTACCAATCGCATGGTTTACCATCTTGGTACGATCAAGGAAGGGTGCGATCTCCACGCCTTCTGGTAAGGTCTTTTCAATCTGTGTGATTTTGCTTTTTACATCCCTGATCACTTCAGAAGAATTTCTTCCCTTCAGCATCATGACCACTGCTCCTGCTACTTCACCTTCGTCATTATAGCACATCGCCCCATACCGTACAGCCGATCCGATACGCACTTCAGCCACATCCTTGATATAAACCGGTATACCTGAACTGGTATGACGGACAAAGATCTTACCGATATCTTCAATGGTCTTAGCCAGTCCTTCACTACGGATATAAAGCACGGTCGGGCCTTTTTCAATATAAGCACCACCGGTATTCTGATTGTTTTTCTGTAAGGCAGAAAAAACATCATCCACTGTAACATTCATACTCTTCAGCCTGTCTGCATTGATGGATACTTCATATTGTTTGAGGTTGCCTCCGAAACTGCTCACATCGGCCACGCCTTTTGTGCCCAGCAATTGCCGGCGCACGATCCAGTCCTGGATGGTACGCAGCTCCGCTGGCGTATAACGGGATTCGTATCCCTTCCTGGGTTTTACCGCATACTGGAAAATTTCGCCCAGTCCGGTTGTAACAGGACCCATAAACGGATTGCCAGCGTCAGCGGGGATTTCGGAGCGTACCATTTGTAATCGCTCAGCTACTTGTTGCCGGGCCCAGTACACATCGGTTTCATCATTAAATACAAGGGTGACCAATGATAAGCCAAAGCGGGAAAAAGAACGGATCTCTTCAATACCGGGCACATTGGCCATGGCTTGTTCTACCGGGAATGTGATGAGTCGTTCAACTTCCGGTGCGGCCAATGACGGTGACACAGTGATCACCTGTACCTGGTTATTTGTAATATCCGGAACAGCATCGATGGGTAGTTTGGAAAAGGAAAAGATACCCCATCCAATTAATCCGAGCATAAATAGCCCGACGATCAGCTTGTTCCGTACGGAAAAGCGGATAATATGATTAAGCATAAAAAATTACTTGATCTGAAAATCAGTGAAAAAAAACACGTTTACTAAACTATTTCAGATCAGCAACGAGGCGGCTGGAAAATATCAAAGGAAGTAAACTGCGGAATATGGCCGTCATTAAAATGATAGAATTCGCGGACGGGTTCCGCCGGAGGAAGAATCTCGAAGGCCACTGGTGAAATTGTACAGATCGTGGTATTAACGATCATCCCGCAATCCATATCACGAAAAGGCAGTTGCCGGTCGCGCTGATAATCATCGTCGACCTGAAGGGCATCAAAATAATGAAGTCTGATAAACGACCAGAAGCTGATTTGCGCATCCAGACTTTGGTGTTCTTTGTAATGTTCAAACAGGACAGGTATTTTCACAATGTTATGAAACTCCGCAAAGGAGAACATATACACGGAGATTAAAAAAATACCTGAAATGCGTTTCACCGGGTAAAGATACAAAATTATACTGGCATTCCATATCCAAGAAGAATCAATGAACCCGTAAACGGATACCGGCAAAAAGCCGAATGCCCTGATTAGGTGCATACATATAAGATGGATCAAAGCTTAAACCATAGGGGTTTTCCGGCGTAACCCGTATTTTCCCGTCTGTATCATATTGCAGTTGTTTGTCAAATGGGTCTTCAGTACGGGCAATGAGAAAAGGAATATTTTTAGCAGGCGTCCAGTTGAGCAGATTTTTTATACCCGCAAAACATTCCAGCACCGTATTCATTTTCCGGGTGCATTGAATATTCTGCAGGCTCCATACCGGAGAAAATGCAGGCCGCGGGTCATATACAGAGCCCAATGGCAGGCGCATCGGGCCATATATATTACCGGTATAATCGAATGTCCAGCCAGTGGCAGGCAGTGTGTAGGAAATCGTCCAGGTGCCACTCCATTTTTCTGTTAATACCGGGGTTACTCTTATTATATGCCCCTGGTCATTGACAGTTTTCTTTTCCATCTGCAAAAAGGTTATGCCGGCTAATACACTCAGGCGTCGCCGGTATTTTACATCCAGGTTCACAGTAATACCTTTTGAACGGGCTGAACCATCCAGGTTTTTATAAATGATTTTTCCGGGGTCCGTATCATAGTCAGGTATTATCTGATTACTGAACCTGGAATACCAGGCCGCAAACTCTGTTTGCAGTACAAGTTTTTTCCGCTGATATAACCAGGAATAGGTAAGATTGATATTGTAACTTTTCTCCGGCAATAAGGCCTCCTGTATTTCCACAGCCCGGGCACCGGTCAATGCGGCATGTTCTTCCGTAAACAGATTCACCACCCGAAACCCACTCCCGGCATTTAACCGAATTACCTGTGTTTCCTTCCATTTCCATTTCCAGGCCAGCCGGGGTGTAAAAATACTTTTATGAACCGGATGGTAATCGGCACGGATACCCAGCAACAACAATTGTTTTTTATTCAACTGCCACTCATCCTGAATAAATAAACCGGGCAGCACAGCCTTATCGGGCCTGTTTAAACCGGTCAATGTATCACGGGTAGCTGTGGAGTTATCGTCATACTTATTTAACCGGACAGCAGTTCCCAGCAGCCAGCTGTGCTTTTCTCCTTTCTTTTTATCCCAGGTAAGCTGAAAAAATCCATTCTGCTGTGTGGCAGTATATGGGGTATTGCCGTAATAAGAGTGCTGTTTATGCCCGGTAGCGGAAAAAGAAATAGTCAGTTTTTCATATACCGGCAACTGGTATCCGCCAAACAATTCCCACCGTGACGTATAAATGCTTTCTCCATAGATACTATCCGTACCCCTGAACCGCTTCGACCAACGCATATCGCCTCCCCAGCGGTCTTCATAAAAAAAACGGCCGGCGATACTCGCTTCCCTGTTATGTTTACGGACAACCCTGAGTTTATTAAATACGGATACCCGGTGTTGGAGGGCCACATCTGTAAACCGATCCTTGTTTCTATCCTCCCTTGCCTGATCATTGTAGTAGTGTACTCCCAGCAATGAATTGATCTGCTTTGCCGGTTTGAATTTTATACCAGCATCCAATGAATGCTCCTTCCAACTGGTTGTCAGTATGTCGGCAGTAAAAGCCGGTGCCTTATCCGGTGATTTGGTAATGATATTGATGAACCCTCCTATCGCTTCCGCACCATACAAACCTGAAGCCGGCCCTTTTACAATTTCCACCCGTTCGATCAGCTGAGCCGGAATGCCAAATAATCCATAGACGGAGGCGAGGCTGCTCATTACCGGCATGCCATCAATGGCAATCATGGTATAAGGGCCTTCCAGTCCGTTGATATGTATGTCACCGGTATTGCAAACACTGCAATTCAGCTGCGGCCTCACCCCGTTTACATTTTGCAGTGATTCAAAAAGGCTGGGCGCCGGGTTCTTTTTCAGAAACTGCGGCGTATAGACTTCCACCGCAACCGGGCTCTCCGAACGGCGAACCGCTTTCATCGTTCCTGAAATAACCACACCCTCAATTTCCTTATCGAGCGGCTGTAATTCAATAGTCAAAGAAACAGTACCCTTCGGAATAATCTGCACCGTTTCATATCCTGCTACTGCAATCCGGAGTGCAACGCCATCCGGAATAAACAGCCGGAACCGGCCAGCTGAATCGGCCGATAATGTATACACACTATCCAACCGGCTTACCGTTGCGCCGGCCAGTGGTTGTCCGGATCGGGCATCGCGGATCACGCCGGCTACAGGATGCTGTCCATACAGAACCGTACAGCAGCAAAGTGCCAGCAACAGCAAAAATGGTTTTTGTTTCATGTCAGTTTAAATATATTTTTAGTCTTGACTAAATTTATATTTAAACTAATTTAAACCATTTTCCCATCCCCACCAAAAAAGAAACGGGAACCCGGTGCCAGGTTCCCGTTTACATGATACTGAAACAGTTGTTATTTTATTTTATACCGTAAGCCGGTATAAATCATTCTCCCGCTTACAGGGCCCCAAACCATGGAAGCGTCGAAATACGGTCCGAATGGCTGATCCGGAGCGACAATTACATCCTGTTGAAAAAAATTGGTCAGGTTTTCCCCACCGAGGTACAATTCAACCGGATGCTTTTTCCCTACGGTTTTACTAACCTGAGCATTCATCAGCCAATAGGCTGGTGAAGTCATTTCACGCTGGTATACCGGAGGATTCCCTTGTAATGCGGGAATCCGTTTGGCACCATTCAGATTCACCGTATAGTCCAGTTTCCAGCCACTGATATTGTATGCCAGGTTGGCAAAAGCCCTGTGCTTTGCAGTAAAGGGTTTTTGCTTTAAGACCCCGTCATATGTCATGCGTACATCAAAGAAACGGTAGGCCAGCCGCCATTCAAATCGTCGAAGTGGTTCGGCATTCAATTCAAGCTGCAGACTGTTGGAAAAGGATCGTCCATTCAGGTCGCTAAAGAATACATAATTGCCTTGTTCAAGATTCACCACTGCCTGATTGGCAAAATCATTTCTGAAAAAATCAACACTGGCGCTGGCTTCCCTGTTGAATAAACGGAATCGCTGATCTACACTGATGCCTTTGTTCCAGGCAATTTCCGGGTTTAATCCGTACGCCTTACCCGCTGTTGAAGCCACAAATACAATTTCCCTGGCACTGACCAGTGTACTGGTATTCTCTGCAAATACATTGGCGGTACGTTGTCCACGCCCGGCACTCAACCGTATATGCGTACCATGTACCGGTTCATACTGTACATGCAATCGCGGGGTTACAAACCAGCCAAACAGGTTATTATGATCCGCCCGGAGACCGGCGACCAGCGAAACTTTGGTACCCGGTGTATAACTGTATTCAAAAAATCCGCCGGGAACTTTCTCATTTCTGTCAAACCGGTATGTACGGATTGACTCTTTATACTGATCAGCGGCAAAGCTGAACCCGGTCCTGAACTTATGATTCGTATTGCCAATTATGGATTGATAAATCAGGTTGGCATATACACTTTGTTGCCGGGCATCGTATGGTTGCAGTCCGAAAAAGGCTTCCTGGCGATGTGTAAACTGTAACAGCTGCAACCCGATACTCTTGTATTTTTTTGCCGGAAAAACATATCCTGTTTTCGCAAAAACTTCATAGCGACGTGTATTTATGCCCAGACCATAATGACGGGTAGTATACTTATCCCTGTCCGGATCAAATGCCGATTCTCCACCGGTCCGGTTATCTGTAAGCACCTTAAATCCGAACTGGGACATAAATCCTTTTCCGTCTTCAAACTTCCAGCGGTTTATGGCACTGAACAAATTTCCCGTTGGCAGATCCCTGAACCCATCTTTATTAAAATCCACTTTATTATACAGAAAGTCATCGTGCAATAAAAGAGCTGTGCTCCACTTTTTGCCAAACTCCTGTACCAGGTTGAGGTTGATATCACTCTTCAGCATATTGTTGAGGTAGATATTCGCATAAAGCCGCTCTGCCTTTTCCGGTTTTTTTAATTCAATGTTTATTTGTCCGGCGATACTCTCAAAACCATTTACCACCGACCCTACTCCTTTGTTCAGTTGGATGGACTCGACCCAGGGCCCCGCAATGGAATTCAGTCCCAGCGGGGTGGCCAGCCCTCTTGGACCGGGCAGATTTTCCACGGTCAGCTGTGTGTAATTCCCACTCAGCCCCAGTAACTGAATCTGTTTACTTCCCGTTACCGCATCATTATATGAAACATCAACAGAGGGATTGGTTTCGAAGCTTTCACTCAGATTACAACAGGCGGCTTTAAATAATTCCTTTTCCGTCATCACCTGCGTACGGATAGCACTGAGCGATGACACATACGTGGATCGTTGCCGGGCTGTCAGTTGTACTTCACTTAATGACTGGTTACTGGCCAGAATGATCCGGACCTCTTTTGCCGGCTCTGCCGCAATGGTATCCGGCTTATATCCTGCATAGCTGATCAGCAACCTGGCGTCAGTTGATTGAACCTGTATGGCAAACACACCCGCCGAATCCGATAATGCGCCTTTACTGGTTCCCAACAAGGAAATACTGGCCCCCTGCAATGGACGAAAGTTCCCTTTGGGATCCGACTCTAATACCACCCCTTTTATTGTAAAAGCAGTTGAACGGGTTGTAAGTACCTCCTCGTGCTGATGTCCGTCGCCGCTGCCACGGTACAAGCAACAGGCGGGCAAGGCAGTGTATACGTTATTGGGGGCTTTCTTCAGTTTTGTATCATGCCCGGCTTCTGCAATCCGCGCATGTATTTTAATCAAACGGGTTTGCAATGTGTCATAGGTCAGGGACAACAATTTTGAATCCATGTCCCACACCGCGCTCTTAACGCCCTTCCCCTTAGCGGCTTCTTCGATACGATCTTTACACATTTCGCAATTTCCGTACACATAAAACTGAGTGGTCAGCACCGGACCTGTTTGTGCTGTTGCCGGCTGATGCAAACCAGACAGCAAAAGCAATAGTATTGTATATAGTAAGAATTTCATGATTTTGAATTGTAGAATGATAAATAAAATGGCAGCAGTCATTCATTCTCCGGTCAGATCCTGTAGCCGGAGGCAAGCAGCATTTCTTCCCGTGTTCAGGAACGGGTTTTCTTTCGAAGGGCATTTAAAAAAGTACGCTCCACACTGATCAGCCAGCTGCTGGCTGCCATGCGTTGCATTTGTCCGCTAAGCCGGAACCGGTAGCCAATATTGAATTTGGCTGTACTGTTGAAAATAAGCTGAACAGAAGTTGCCATATCTGTAAACCCGGCCTTTTTATCCAGCAATTGCTGGCCCAAAAGCTCTGCATACAGATTCAGGTTGACTTGCCTGTAACTGGTGTACTCCCGGGGCAGAATCAGTAATCCGCCTGATACTGAATAGTTCACTGACTGGTAGCCGCGCCTTGGAATATAGATCACATCATCAAACCTTGATTTATGTAATACCTGGGTATTTCCAATTGTACCCGTGAGTGCAAACTTATGCCAGAGTTGTGTAGCAATGATGCCGGCTTCCACGCCACCTTTATCTCCCATCAGCGTAATCTCATCATAATGAAACGGGATCCTGGTTTTACTGGCTTCCACATAGGCCGCCATCCTGAAATGACGGTGAAGTTCATCGCGGGATAAAAACCTGTACCGGGCATACAAACTAAATGACTCATACCTTGTATCAGCCGTATGCATATTGGCCAGTGACATACTGGTACGTAACATCAGCTTCTTACCAACCCCCCACAACAATTGTGGCATAAAGCGGTTGGAAAACCGGCCATAGATATTATCCTTTGTAACAAAATGATCTTTCAGTTTTACACTCAGTGACCTTGCCGGTACAACGGAAGCCGGCTCAGTAAATACATATAATTCCTGTGCGTGGCCGGCAACGGCCGCGAACAAGAAAAATATGAAAGCGAACCTGCCCATATGTTTTATTTACTCTTCCAACAACTGGTTCAGTGCTTTTTCCAACTCTTTTCCTTCAAGGTCCATCGCAATGAGGATACCGTCCCTGTTGATTAGATATGATGTGGGAATAGCTGAAATCCGCCATTTGTTCGCAGTTACCGACTCCCATCCCCCGTCATCAATCACCTGCAACCAGCTTATCTTGTCTTTCTTCACTGCTTTTTGCCAGTCTGTATGGTCTTCATCCAGTGAAACCCCAAGTATTTCAAACCCCTTGTCCCTGAACTTCGGATAGAGTTTTGCCAACCCTTTATTAGAAACACGACAAGGCCCGCACCAGGATGCCCAGAAATCCAGCAGCACTACTTTCCCTTTCAGCGAAGAAAGTCGCACCGTATCACCATTCGCTGTGGGCAACGCCACTTCCGGAGCCCGTAATCCCTGTTTGATCTGCGCTTCAGCAAGACCAGCAAAAGACAGAAATACGGTTAATAAAATTATTTGAACTTTTTTCATTGCTGCCCATTAAGAATTGATTCACGCCCGGTAAACACAGGCGTGAATCAATGAATAACTTACATACTGATATGATAAATACGTTCGCCTGCTTTAATGCCTTCTTTCTCCAGGCTTGTGTCCGCCCTGCCTGTTTTCAGACTGGCTACGGCACCCGGATAAATTTTTTTAAACTCCTTCGCCGTTAAAAAAGACCTGTCCATAAGTTGCAGTGTCGTAGTTCCGTTGAGTTTGCGGATACCGGGTTTTATAAACCTGAACCAATATTGCCCGATTTTAACCACCCCCGCGGAACTTACATCCAGGCCTGAGAATGAGGACGTGAGTTGCAACCCGCCAACAAAAAAGCCGGCATCCTCCACCGCTTTACTGATCGCATCCGGATTAACACTGACTCCGGGTTTAAACACGATACTGAAAGACGAGTTTTTAATATCCGCTTTTACCGATTCCACAAAGGGCAACACGCCTACTGCTTTATTAATTGCATTACTGCAAAGGGCGCAGGTAAGACCGGTGGCCTGTAAGTCAGCCCGGGTAAACTGAGCCTGCATGACTGACAAATGCAGAAGAAGAACAATCGACAGGAAAAATCGCTTTATCATACCGGAACTATTCTTTTACGATTTCTTACAGCAATCTTTGCCTTCGTGACCTTCCTTGCTGCATTTTCCTTCCTTACAGCAATCCATTTTGGCCGCGTCTTTTTTGCAGCAGGGTTTGTCGCAATGCCCTTCGTTTTTACATTTACCATCTTTGCAACAATCCATTTTAGCCTCTTCCTTGCTGCAGCAGGCTTTGCCCTCATGTCCTTCCATTTTGCAGCCAGCCTTCATTCCTTCCTTCTTGCAACAAGGTTTATCGCAGTTCCCTTCATTTTTGCATTTGCCGTCTTTACAGCAATCCATGGCTTGCTCTTCTGCCTTTTTATCATACTTGCAGCATCCGGGCAGTTTATTATATACATCCATAGTGGCTTTAAAACCGGCATTGTCATGTCCGACAGCCGCTACCTGCTGCTGAATTTTGGCAGTATTGGAAGTACTGCTGTTATACGTCACCGTGAGTTGTTTTGTATCCTCATCCCAGCTGGCTGCTGAAGCGCCTGCTGTTTTAGCCGCTTTTTCAATGCGGGATTTGCACATGCCGCAATTGCCGGACACCTGGAAACTTTCTGTTTTTGACTGGGCAAATGTAATTGCAGACACCGCTGATAATAAAGCGGTCAGTGTGAAAACGCGTAATGCTTTCATATATTCAATTTTTGAATGGTAATAAAATTAATGCAAAATAAGTACAGGAATTTGTTGCAATGGCAACAATGCTATGGAAGCAGCATGTATCAGATCCTGAATACACTAATCTGCAGATAAATATCCTGACCGGAGAGTATTGGCGGCGATTGTACAACCGGTGCAACACCATATGAAGCCGGCTGAACAGGCGCATCCAGATAGGCTGATGAGAAAAAAGCAAGGGAGGAAAGCGCTGGAATGGTATAATCAGGGCTGGCCGTTTTATTCTGATCCTGTTCCAGTTTAATGACTTTTACTTCATCGTGACAACAGTCATTATCCTCATGCATGGCCATACCGCATTGGCCGCAATGATCAGCTTTTTCGCCGAACACCTGTACAGACGCCAGTCTGTCCATGCAGAAATGAAGATTCACGACCACCCCGCAGGTGAGGGTCATGTAACAAAGGAATGATATGGCCAGTATCCCTTTTTTCATCTGTAGCAAAGATAGTCGCAAATCCCGGAATTTAAAACGGAGGGGAGGTGATATCTATTCTTTTGAGGATCAATTAACAAACCGCCAGAAAACCCCTAATCTGAATTGCATACCCGGAAGTGCGTAGTAAGGCGCTACCAGATTATTCCTGGTAAAGCCAAATCCTCCCATATTGCGTGCGGTATTCAGATTTTCCAGCCGGACAAAGGCCATAAAGGGTCTGATTCTGAAATGCAGATAAGCAGCGATATCCGGAAGTTCATTACGGATGGTCAACGTATCCTGATAAACAAACTGCCCCAAAGCCGGTGAATAATCATCCGCTTTATACGCAGCGCGGTACTTTACTTCAGTACCAAAAGCAATATCCAGGTTTTTAAACCCGAGGTTGCCTTCATATCCAATCCGGTTTCGGGTGTACAGGGCCGGCACATTCACCGGTGCTGTACCTACCTGTTGCTGCAGATAGATTTCCGCATGCCAGTTCCATCGTTTTCCGAAACGGATTGTTTTTTCCACCGCCACCTGCAAAAGATTAAACAAGCTTGTTTCCTGCCGGATCGAGTAATAATCTGACAGATAGGTATAGTTGGTGACCAGGTAATAGTGGCCGGACAATTTCATCTTAAGTGCAGGCAGGAAATAGGCCCCGTATATATGGGTGTTATTCTCCTTCTTCAGATTAATGGCAGTTTTCATTAAATAAAAACTGCTACGTGTGTCAAAATTGAATGAAGGCGTCCGGTTAACATTTTCAAAGCCCAGTTCGAGGTAACCTGCTTTTTTTCCCAGCATACTTTTCAGACTGGCATGCGCTTCAAAATCACCCGCATTGAACCCGGTAAAAAACAACCGGCCATTTGCTTCAATATCCCAACGCTGATTCCGGGTTTTATTCCGGTATTCAGCGTGACCGGCCGAGTTGAAGAAAACGGATTTGCCGGATGACGTGTGACCAGAAATATGTTGTACCAATAGTCCCAGTTTAATAAACTGGTGCAGATTCTTTGCATCCGGAAACTGGTATACGGAGAAATCATTGGAGACGATACTCCACTTATCACGGAACAGTACGGTATCCGTCGTCCTGCGTAAACTCGTGTCATAATATTTCTGGTAATACAGGGAATCGCCGGCATTGTCCTGAAATGTATATGTGTTTTTATCCAGGCTCAGAGTATGTTCGAAACGCAGACGGGGGAAAAACAACGGGACAATGGTGGAATCCGTAACCAGCGAATCCTTTCTTCCCAGGTCATATTGCTGCCGGAAGAGTAAAGTGGTTTCCTTGTATTTGTTGCCTGTGGTTATTTTATTGGAAAAGAAATTGGCGGAAAAGACTTTCTTACCACCGATACGGGTATTGATATTATACCGCTCTTTAAAATCAGGATTGTTTAATATATCCGTGGTATCGATGATCCCCCCGTTTTCGTTGGCCTGCAGATTGTTGGACAGCAGGACAAAATAATTGTTATACCGGAGATTTTTCGACTGATATTTTGAACTCAGCAGGTAGTTGTTGTGATTGGTATTCTGGTTCTGAAAAAAGCCCGGCGAATTGATCAGGCGGTATTGAAAAAGGGCATTCCAGTTGGGTTTTATATTCTGCGAATGCACAAGACTGATCATTTGTTCCACCCGGCTGCCCAGCAGATAATTCAGTTCGGTATACGGGCGTGTGGTATTAAAAAACCGGACATCGCTCAGCTTCCATTTATAAATATCGAATGAATGAAAACCCGGATCAAAACCAGCAGCCAGCTTTGGTGAGAAGAGAAGTGAACGGGCGGCCGTACCGGTATTGCCCAGATTGATAAATGTACCTGGCAAGGGAAACCGTTTACTGAAATCATTAACCGATGAGTCAAGTCGATAAGTACGGGTTGAATCGAGATACCGGAAACTGATGGTAATGGAATCTTCCGTGTTATCCCGGTGCTGCAGGCTGTCATTTGATCCACCTCCCCCATTCAGATTACTGCCAAGTTGCCTGAGTCTGTTACCCAATTGTGGCTCCTGTGCTTTTACAAGACCGGATATCAGCAGTGCTCCCAAAAAGAAATATATAGTTAGTAGTTTCTGCAATTAATAGTTTTATCCGTTGTTCAGGCTGCAAAATAAGGCTGCAAAGGTAACAATCGGCAGCAAAACTGTTAATTAATATACCAGATCCTGCTACAAGACCGGATAGCGGGTATAATTGCAATCCGATTCATCACATATCAGCCGGCGCAATAATGGATTACTTAAAATATCCGTATACTCCATCCACTGCCCGTTTACTTTTATTTTCCGGTAAATCAGGCGTATACCCTGGCTGTAATCCACCCACCAGTACACATGTCCTGTATACAACGGCTGTATGGGTACGCCATCCGGTTTATGCCAGCCATAAATAGCAACCCGGTCCGTTTTATTCGCATCGTTCAGCTTTCCGCTTAACACCACATCTTTCTTAATTCCGGCAATCAGTCCTTTTCTTCCCCGGCGCTGCCCTTCAATAATGAGATGGTGCTGCCACATCGTAGGTGTACTGTCGCGATACGCAAACAGGGGTACCGGTGCTGGCCTGACCCTGGCGGCTGAATAAATAACATCCACCAGTTTCCGGGTTGGCAAAAAACAGTGAAGACTGTCAGCTATCCGTTGTGCCGCATAAGGTGTAATATTGACCCTTGCCCAATCTTTTTCCGTACCTATACAGAGATAATCTGGTGCTACATAAATTACCGCGTTGTACTTTTTCCCTGAAAGTGTATCCTGTATTGAAACAGGTACCGGAACAAAATGCCTGTAAAAGGAAGGTATATTCCCGTTCAGCGCCTGTTGAACCACCAGGGAATCCCGGGCTGCCCAGTTCATTGCAGCGGCTATTCTGTAAAATTCACTGCCTGTTATAATTTGCCGGGCTCCGGGAAAATTCATTTTTTTCGCCGGATGGCAGGAGAAAAGAATAATCAGTAGACTCAGGCAAACAGTTCTGCACATGCCCGAAGATAAAAAAGGGTCGCCACTTTTCAGTAACGACCCTGTCCATTGAAATAAAACCAACTCTTTATTGCTTAATAAATGCGGAGCGCAGGGAGCCCGCAGTTGTATGCACCTGAATGATATACGTGCCTGCAGCCATTTCCTGAACAGGCAGTACCAGTCGCTGCAGACCTGCAGGAACAACTGAAGATTTAACAATTCTGCCGTATATATCCGCAATGCGTAATGTTGCCGGAGCCGTCAACGGCTTTTTAAATGTCAGGGTCAACTGATCGGTAGCCGGATTGGGATAGAGACCGGCCAGCTGATCATTTGCCGGTACAAACACGCGAATGATTTTGCTGTAGGTAAAGGTATTATTTCTGTCCACCAGTTTCAGCCGGTAGAAAACATCTCCGGATAAATCGGCTGCTTCATCGCGAAAACTGTAGTGCCCATTATTCAGTACCCATTCCACTGAGCCGGCTCTGCGGAAGCTGTTGCCTCCATCCGTACTTCTTTCCACTTCAAAATGATCGAAATCGCTGGCGGCTTCAATCTGCCAGCCCAGCTGCACATTATTCAGGGTATACATACCTGTGAAATTCATCAGTTGTACGGGCAGGATCAACCCGCAACCCGATACCCAAACCTGGTTTACATATTCCGGGTGATCTATAAACGGATTGCGATTGCCCTGAAATGTATACCCTGCATTATTCCGGTCAATTTCCTTCTGGCTCACCGGGTCCAGGTTGTGCCAATTAATCATCATTTGCAGGTAAGGCAGTTCCACTGAAGGCCAGGTGGTGCCATCAAACGCGAGGTTGCCTTCAGTAGAAAGCGTTTCCCAGGCAGGCATACTAGCCTGGTACCTCGTTACAAAGTAGAGAAAAGCACGGGCCAGGTCGCCTTTGAAAGCGTCTATTGGTTCAAAGACAGTAGCACCTGTTAATCCGCTAATGGTATTCGGCCCCAGTTTACCTCCATTCTGACTGGTGAAAGAAGGGGCATTCACCTCCCCATAAATATAATTGCTTCGTGTGGCGTTGACTATTTTATCAGTAGGGAAAATATGGAAATAATCACTTTCGGGACCGGTAGAACCGGAAGCTGCACTTGCCCCGAACCAGCTTTGAGGTACACTGTGTTCCCGGTTGTATAAAATGCCTTCTGTAGCGGCCGCACCACCGTTATCCTGCTGTCCGCCACTGGCTACCGGACCCGGTGTAAAATTATAAGGATCTGCGCCTGCCGGGTTATCACTATAAACATCCCAGATAACATTGGCTGAACCCGTACCGACTTCCCGTGGTTTGATATCGGACAGCAGGTATTGTGTCCATAAATCACCATAGGTCTTGGGTGTCATGCCTGTAGTTATAATAGTTGAGAGAGCGGATTTCAGTGCTGAACAACTGAGTCCGGCAGCTGCATTATAATAACCAACCGGTTCCCCACCGCCTGCTGTCGTGGTAAAAGTATATACGGAAGTACCTGTTGTCAGGTAATCCGGATTGCCGGCACAGGCATTGAATGTAAATACCGTAACGTAATATTGAGTACTGGCGGTAAGCCCGGTAACTGTAACTGAACTTCCGTTACCCGCATAAATGGTCTGCTCACCCCCTCCATATGTAGTGGAAGCCGAATATGTGGTGCCGTCTGTCGGTGTCGTAAAACTATTCGCTGTATTCAGTCGCACCAGTGTGGAACCTCCGTTGCCTCCCGACCAGCTGATAGCGGCCGATACACTGGACGGTGTGGGTGTTAAAGTAGTGACCTGAACGGTAGGTTCCTGGCAACTGGTTGTATTATTATTGACGCCCGGGGATCCGGTTGTGTAACAATTATCCGCCGTATTAAAAGTAAAAACAGCCACATGATATGTGGTGCCGGCCGTAAGTCCTGTAACCGCCACAGAATTTCCGGTACTGTTATATATTACATATTCACTTGCGGCAATCGTCTGGCCTGAACCAAAGACGGTGTTCGCCGTATAGGCTGTCCCGTTCGCAGGTGTCCCCGTAACCGCTGAGCCGGATTTCATTACTACCAGTGAATTCGTACCGCTGCCGGCTGTCCAGTTGATGGTAAAACCATTGGAAGTGGTTCCACTGAATGTGACCCCGGCGGCCTGTGTACCGGGAGGCGTACAGGAAGAACCGAAACCCGTCCAGCTGAGATCGTCAATGGCCACACGCTGTCCGGTAACTGTTTGCGAGATGGATAATGTAAAAGTGCCGCTTACATTAATATTATTGATTGTCGCCGTGGCGGCTGTTGTCTGCGTAGTTGGCACGGCTACCGTTCCAACTGATATACCGTTTACAAGAACTGTTAGAGAGCCGTTGCTACCTGTAAAAAGATATTTATACTTGAACGTAAGGTTCCCGATACCGTTTGTAATGTTTCCGGATGTAACACCGCCGTTTCGCAGTCCGGCGGCAAGTCCGGTAATAGTCTGATCGGCCCTTGTTTCCGTGGCGGTCCATGTTATACTGCCGTCACCTGTCCAGTTCCGGGTAGAATAAGAAGAACTGGTTGTGGTGGGCATATTGGTAAAACTCTCGGTGCCCTGGCTGAATAGTTGGAACTGAAAAAGGGAAATAAGTACAGTTAGCAGGAAAAATCTTTTCATCACAGCATGATTATCGGTTAGAATTGGGGCTTAAAATTAAGGGTAATTGCTTACCGGCAGAATTATTGCTTAATAAATTTCTGTGTCTGATACGTCCTGCCATCCGGATTATTGATACGGATCATGTAAAACCCGGGAGCCCACCCCGACACATCCACCAGCAACCGGTTTGTGCTGATTTTTTGTTTCAACAATTCTCTGCCGGAAATATCTGTCGCTATCAGCATCAGTGGTTCACCAGATGAAGTTTCAACCGTGATGTTATCCTTTGCCGGATTGGGAAAAACGGATATCCGGTTCTCCTGAAGATTATTTACCACTTTCAAATTACTATAGGAAATTTTCCCGTCCATCGCCACCGCTTTCACACGGTAATAAAGTAATGGCGCCGTAGCTTGTTCATCTGTAAATATGCCACTGTACGAATCGTTGAAGAGCCCTGCCTTTTCATTTTTTAGTGCTGAAAAACTTATACCATTTTTGCTTCTTTCCAGTGAAAAATAATCATACCGGGCGGAACTGATCAGTTGCCAGTTCAACGTTACCAGGTCATTTTCCTTCTTTATGGCAGAGATGGAAAATGTTTTTTCATCCAGAATTACCATTGGACTGGGCACACAACCATAATTATTAAGCCAGATACTTCCACCTGAACCATCGGGCACTATTACACCTGCATTACTTCCGGAAGGTGCCGCTCCGTTTGTATAGATGGTGCTGCTCGTTTGATAATTAGCCGCCATTGTATTTCCTCCACCGGTATAATTATAGATCACGCTGGTGCGCGCATTTCCACTGGCATTTACAAAATAACCTCCGGTACAAGCGGCAGCTGTTCCATAGTTGCCATTTCCAACCACCAGGTAATATTGCTGAATCGGCGTGCTGCCCGAACAATGATTGGAAAAATTAAGATTTGTTGCCGGTACATTTAATCCACATCCACCCGCACCCAGAAACACGGAAAAGAGTCCTCCGGGGATAATCCCGGTGGCTGGCACTTGCTGAAAAACAGGACAGCCGGCAATTGTATTCAGCGTGGTTAATACATTGTCGATTGATGTTGCATCTGCCGGTGTTCCGGGATCCAGGATGCGAAAACAAGATAACCCTGAACCGGCTACTCCACAATTTTCAAGACTGGGAGTAAAAACTGGTCTTGGCGCACTGATTACATTTTTCCCGTACCAGTACCAGTTAAAATCAGGCTGAACTATGGGAGCCACGGAGGTATGATTGATAGAAGCAAACCCCATGTCCCCCACATTCACAGGTGCTGTAGCCAGTCCGATAATAAATTCATTTCCTCCGTCAGAACCACAGGGATTTATAAATTGTGTGATAAGTCGTATAGACTGCGCTTTCAGTCCGGCTGTATGCGCAATAAGTACAAGAATCAGTAGCCTTTTTTTCATTGGTTTGGAGTTTCGGTAAACAAGAATAAGAGTTTATCTATATTTATAATAAAATATATACGTAATCAAATAATTAAAATGTACTTATACTTAAGATTTTTCGTAAATTTTGCATCGGCTTTCGTAAACTTACGCACCATACAGTATAAACACTTACCTATATATAAAGGATAATTATTGTTTCAAAAAAGCTACGCCAAAAGGTAATTGGGAAAGGGAAACTGTCTTTTCGGGGTTGCAGTAAATAAGTCTACAGCTTTGATAGTGAGCCCCAAGTAGCCATTTTGAATAACGAAAACATGTATCTTTGCGAAAATTTTTCCAATATGAATCTCCACGAATACCAGGCTAAGGAACTGCTGAAAAAGTATAATGTTCCGGTGCAGGAAGGGTTTGCCTGCAGTACTGTACACGAAGCGGAAGAAGCCTACCGCCAGATTAAAAACCAGTTTGGAAGCAGTTTTGCAGTTGTGAAAGCCCAGATCCATGCGGGTGGCCGTGGTAAAGGTGCAATTAAGGAAAATGGCATCAATGGAGTGAAAGTGGGAAAGAACATTGAAGATATCGCCGATTTTGCTAAGAAAATACTGGGTGGAACCCTGGTAACCCTGCAAACCGGCCCCGCCGGCAAAGTAGTGAACAAGGTTTTGGTGGCCCAGGACATGTATTATGATGGTGTCAGCGACCGTAAGGAATTTTATCTATCCATCCTGCTCGACCGTACCAAGGGTCAGAATGTCATCATGTATAGCACGGAAGGCGGTATGAACATTGAAGAAGTGGCCCATAATACCCCTGACAAAATTTTTAAAGAGTGGGTACACCCTTCAGGCGGCCTCCAGGGATTTCAGGCACGTAAGATTGCCTTTAACCTGGGACTGAGCGGAGATGCTTTTAAAAACTGTGTAAAGTTTGTTACCAACCTGTACAATGCCTATGTAGGGCTGGATTGTTCCATGCTTGAGATCAACCCGCTGTTTAAAGCGGCCGATAATAAAATTGTGGCAGTTGACTGTAAAATGAACCTCGATGATAATGCGCTGGTTCGTCACGCTGATCTCTCCTCCCTCCGTGATGTAACGGAAGAAGATCCTACAGAAGTGGAAGCAGGTCAGTTCAACCTGAACTTTGTAAAACTGGATGGCAATGTAGGTTGTATGGTAAACGGCGCCGGACTGGCTATGGCCACCATGGATATGATTAAACTCAGTGGTGGTGAGCCGGCCAACTTCCTTGATGTAGGCGGTACGGCAAATGCGCAAACCGTTGAAGCCGGTTTCAAAATCATTCTGAAGGATCCCGCTGTTAAAGCGATTCTTATAAACATTTTCGGTGGTATTGTACGTTGCGACCGGGTGGCACAAGGGGTAATCGATGCCTATAAAAATCTGGGCAATATCCATATCCCGATCATTGTCCGTCTGCAAGGTACCAACGCTGTGGAAGCCAAAAAGCTGATCGACGAAAGCGGCCTCCAGGTACAATCAGCCATCCTGCTGAGTGAAGCCGCTGAGCTGGTGAAGAAAGCAGTAGCTTGATAAGTACGATGTCAGAAGTACGAAGTCAGAAGTACGAAGTACGAAATACGAAATCAGTGTCCTGGTCATATGACCGGGACTTTTTTTGAGTTGCACGGAATTAATTGAATTAAAAAAACATGACCCTTTGCCGGAATTTACTCAGTTCATCCATCAGGATTCTATTTCAGGTCTGATATTCCCCATTCCCTATTCTCTATTCTCTATTCTCTTAGCTTTGCCCTATGCCTGTAAATATCCGACAAATTCAACCTGCTGACAATCCGGTAATTGCCAAAATTATCCGTGATACCCTGACCGAATTCGGCGCCAATCACCCGGGCACTGTTTATTTCGATCCTACAACGGATGCCTTATTTGAATTATTCCGCAAGGAAAAATCAGTATATAATATTGCGGAAGTGGATGGTAAAATCGTTGGGGGCGGCGGCATATTCCCCACTGGAGGATTACCCTCCGATACCTGTGAATTGGTTAAGATGTACCTCCTTCCGGAAGCACGGGGTACCGGGCTGGGCACTCAATTGATTAACCGTTGTTTGAAACAAGCAAAGGACTATGGATTCAGCAGAGTATACCTGGAAACCATGAATGAACTGAAAGCCGCTTTGAAAGTGTATGAACGCCTGGGGTTCTCCTTCCTCAATGGCCCGATGGGAAACAGCGGGCATTTCGGCTGTCCATTGTGGATGATTAGGGATCTGTAGCCAGTATAGAATAGAATAAAATAGAAAAATCACCACGGGCTGCTGACTAATGACTATTGACTACTTCCACTTCACATACCGGACTGAACAAATACACTTTACCGGTTTTCAATTCTGTACATTTAAACCGTTTACGCAGCTTCTCCCCTTTCCGGAATACGCGGCCGTCTTTTGTCCGGAAAACGGCGCCCAGTGGTATGGCTTCCACAAACGGCTGTTGCGTCTGTGTCTCATCGTATTTTTTTAATACCCGGAGCAAGCCTTCTTCCGCGCAACTGCTGGCGGCCGGGTTTTTGAGTGATTGCAATAATTCACGCTCGATATCCACGGGAAATACTTTATGCTGTACAAACTGGTGCAGCAATCCGCCGAATACATTTTTCCATTCACGACCATGGGCAGACACCCGGTTGCCATGTTGCTCAAAGGTTAATAAGTGAGCGATTTCATGCAAGAGCGTAATCAGGAAAGAAAACCGGTTCAGGTTTCCGTTTACACTTATGCGGTGATTGTGATGATGGGTACGATGCCGGTAATCCCCGAGTATGCTTTTCCGTTCCCGGGCAATGGTCAGGTGTACTTTGTATTCATGCAGGTAATGCATGACCGCTTCACCGGTGCCGGGCGGAAGGAATTGTTCAATATGATTTACCGGAACCTCCTGTTTAGCCATGCTTGTTTTGCTTCAGCCGATTCATAAGCGCTTTGATCTCCAGAAATGTATAGATAATGTAAAGTGCCGCACAGATGCCCAAAGCCGGTTTGTTCACATTCTTCTTCACCACCATAATGTAGATGAATGCCACAATCGCCGTCAGAAAAAACTTAACCAGAAAACTTCCGTACATCGCCCTGAGGAAAGCCTGCGGATTGGATGACTGCAGCGAACGGAATGTGATATAATACGCGACGAAGCTAACTCCAAACAAGAGCAGGTTCCCCAGCAACACAACTTCCTGACTGATTCCCTGCTTTATTAAAAAAGCTTTTCCGGTAATAGCCAGCGCGTTAATGAAAATAAAAACAAGAAGCAGGGGGCGTATTGGTTGCAGTAGTTCTTTATTCATGCAGGCGGGTTGTAAAAAAAGTCAGGTTGGCTGTTTTTATTTGAATGGCTGAGTGATAGTAGCGAGCCTTACCAGTCAGGGCTTGCGCTACTTTCCTGTTTCCCTGAACAACTTATAAAAAAGGGCTGTTAACACCAGCAAAGGTAATACACAGGACAATAATGGAAATGTATACAGCCATTTATCCAGCCGTATTCCGGCAAAAACTGACAAAGCGAGGGCCGCCATGATCTGGGTTCCCAGACCGGCATAGCGCAGCAGTTCTTTACGGTTATTTTGCTGTGGCGACCGGGTTTTCATTATTTGTCATTTCGACTACATTGGCTCCCATATGGCATTGACCATTGAACGTAGCTGAAGGCTCCACTTGTAGTTTACCGGCATAAATATTTCCGGTAACCAGGCATTCCCCTTTTAATTGCAGCAATTCCTTAGCGCGGATATTCCCATTTACTTTTCCGGTAATATCGGCCTGGTTGCCGCTGATATCGCCTTCCACCACACCACTGCTGCCAATTATGATTTTTGCCCCGCTTTTGATATTCCCGATTACGGTTCCGTCAATCCGGAGATCGCTGTTGCTGCTGATATCTCCTTTTAGCACAGTACCGGCGCTGATCAGGGTGGCGCCTCCGCCATTTCCATTACTTACAGGTTGCTGCATGTCGGTTTTGTTTTTGTTGTTGAACATTGGTTTATCGTTAGTCATTAGATATTTCCGGTTTGGGTACCACAATGGCCGTGGTATCCAGTTTCACGTTTTCCGCGCCTCCAAGCGCTTTTTTCAGTCCCAGTATATACTGCGTCTTGTAAGCATCCTGTCTTTCCACGGAATCGACCCGGTACTGAAGCCGTTTAAGCTCCATAATTGATTTATAATCATTACTTGTGCCAGGAATATAGTACTTCAAAGGTGTGAAAACGATGAGGGCAACGGTGAGTCCTACTAATACAACAAATATTGTGCTCAACATGATATAAACACTCAGCCGGGACAATTTAAATGTCACTACTTCTTCGTATGTGTCATCATTCATCACTACCAGGCGATAGCGGTTTCTCAATCGTTGTAACGTGGATCCGGCTTCTAATTTGGCCATAATCGGATTTTTGGATTCTAAAGATAGGAAATGAACCGGCTTTTGCCCCTGAACAGCCCTGAAATCGGCCAAAATAATTTGCCGTACTTTTATACTAAAATATTTGAATTTCAGTTATTAAGACTTTAGATTGCGCCGGCAATGCGACTTAACCGACATACCAATTTTTTACTGTTTTTCCTGATCCTTTTGCTGGCCGGATTTCCCGCATTCAGTCAGCTGGGCTTTGATCTGAATATCAAAAAGCCAAAAGAGTATGAGGAAAGAGTGCTGCGCTCTGAAAAAACCGACAAAAAATTTACCGTACCCCGCCGTTTTGTACAGAATACCGTAACACATTATAACTACGCTTTTAATGCCAGTAATAAACTGAACGAAGTACTGGAACGGGCCAAACTGGCATTCAAAGATGATTATTCCAGGCTCCTTCCCTTTTACAACTATACCCTGGATGTTACGGCCGCCGATTCCATTCAACTGGACTCCATAACGTATAAAGCCTCTTCCGGTATTGCTCTGCATGATCTCCGCAATGATTGGGTGGACAACCTGTACCTGCTCTGGGGAGCCGCTTATTACCTGCAAAAAGATTATGATTCGGCCTACCAGATGTTTCAGTTTATCAATTATGCATTTGCCCCCAAGGAAAAGGACGGTTATTATAAAGCGATAGGCAGTGCACGTGATGGTAATTCGGCCCTGAGTATTGCCACCAAAGAAAAAAATAATCTCTCCCGGAAATTATTTGCAAGGCCGCCCAGCCGGAATGATGCCTTTATCTGGCAGATTCGCAATTTTCTGGCACAGGATCAGTTTGCCGAAGCAGCCAGCCTGATTGTGACCCTGCGTGATGATCCTTATTTCCCTGATCGTTTGCGTAATGACCTGCATGAAGTGCAGGCTTATTCATTTTATAAACAGAACATGTGGGACAGTGCCGCATTTCACCTGGAACAGGCGCTTAGTAATGCAACCAACCAGCAGGAACGGGCGCGGTGGGAATACCTTGCCGGTCAGCTTTTTGAAAGATCCGGGCACTATAAAGAGGCCCGTAAAAACTATGACCGTTCTATCAGCCGTACCACGGATCTGATTATGGAAATATATGCCCGCCTGGCCGCTATCCGCTGCAACAAAGACGAGGGCACTACCGATATTTCCAAAAATGTGAATGAACTGGTGAAGATGGCCCGCCGGGACAAATACACCGACTACCAGGATATTATTTACTACATGGCCGCCCAAATGGAACTGGAGGGAAATAATATTGACAATGCAATTGCCCTGCTCCGGGAAAGTACCCTGGCGCCCAATAATAATCCCGGGCAGAAAAACAAGGCCTTCCTTCAACTCGCGGATATATCTTTTGCCCGGAAGGATTATAAGAATGCTGCTACTTTTTACGATAGTCTGAAACTTGATGATCCGTCCATACCTGATCCTGAATCTATTGCAGCGCGGAAAAATTCACTCCGGCTGATTGTCAGCAATCTGGCCATCATTGAACGACAGGACAGCCTTCAACGTATAGCCGCAATGCCCGAAGATGAACGCCGCGATTATGTAAGGAAACTGGTGCGGCATCTCCGTAAACAGCAGGGTTTAAAAGATGAACAACCGGTCCTGACCGGCGGATCTGTGATTCCGGGAAATACACCGCCTGTCAGTTTATTTACAGGAGGAGACAATAAAGGGGAATGGTATTTTTATAATGCCGGTTCCCGCAGTCGTGGCCAGGCAGAGTTCAAAGCAAAGTGGGGCAATCGTCCGAATGTGGACAACTGGCGCCGGCAGGCTTCTCTTTTGAATAAAAACGCCAATACACAGGGCGGCAACAACACTACCGACCAGGGAAATGCGAATAGTACTGACAACGGGGGAACTGGCTTTGATGATCTGTATGCCCGTTTACCGCTTACAGAACAACAACTGGCACAATCCAACGATTCTATACAAAAGGCGCAGTTTGCCTTGGGCAAAGCATATATACAGGGCATTGAAGACTGCACAGCCGGCACTGGCGCACTGGAAGCATTACGGAGTAAATTCCCGGCATTTATGCCCATGGATGAACTGCTGTTCAACCTTTATTATTGCTATAATAAAAACGGTGAAACGGCCAAAGCCGCGGCCGTTAAAAAAATACTGGCAGAAAAACACGGAAACAGCAACCTGACAACCATTGTTACAACCGGAAAAAATCCGGCTGATGCGGCAGGTAATACCGATGCCACCAAAACCTATGAACAGATCTATGATCTTTTTATAGAAGGAAAATTCGATGCTGCAATCGCCCTGAAAAAATCAGCGGACAGCCTGCATGGCAAAAATTTCTGGACCCCGCAATTGCTCTATATTGAAGCCGTCTATTATATCAAACAGCGTGAAGACGGAAAGGCAAAAGAAGTGTTGCAACAAATACAGAAAACATTTCCCAATAGTCCGTTGTCACTCAAAGCCACCAGTATGCTGGATGTGCTGAGCCGCAGGGCACAGATTGAAGCCGAACTGACAGCACTGCAGATTACCCGTTATGCGGACTCCACTACTGTAAATCCCCCGGTAATACCCGTTTCACCACCCGTTACACCGGTCATCGTTAAAACAGGAACCACACCGGATACAACTGTTAAAAAACCGGTGGTAACTCCCCCGCCGGTTGTACAGCCCAAGCCGGATACGGCCACGGTAAAACCGGCAATGCCTGCACCGGTTTTATATACTTACAAGCCGGCCGACAAATACTATGTGGTTTTGGTGCTGAATAAAGTGGATCCGGTATTCATGAATGAGGCGAAAAATGCATTCTTCCGCTACAACCGCGAAACGTTTTACAATAAAACCTATACCGCCGAATTAGTACCACTGGATGAAGAAAACCGGTTATTGCTGATGTCTTTCTTTAATGACGCCCAGGATGCGGTGACTTATGTGGAGAAAACAAAGCCGAAAACAGCTACGGATATCATCCCCTGGATGAAAGGCGGTAAATATTATTTCACGATTATTTCAGAAGCAAACCTGCAGGTACTGAAAACCAGTAAGGATCTGGAGGCTTATAAGCGTTTTTTGGAACAACATTTGCCGGGAAAGTTCTGAGTAAAAATCTTCAACGGTAAGCGGATGCCCCACTTTCGCAAAAATTTAAATACCGGAAACACACGGCCCCCGGGTAATTGCTTATTTTCGGGACACTGTTTTAACAAACAGCCGATTAAACTCTAACCACATCTTTTATGAAAAAAACGGTCCGGATTTTCTGGCGTATTTTTTTTGGCGGTTTTGCCGCATTTGTTCTGCTGCTGATACTGGCGAATTATGGTGTATTCGGCAAAATGCCCACGCTGACCGAACTGGAGAATCCGTCCATCCTGCAGGCTTCTGAAGTATATGCGGAAGATGGTACAATTATGGGGAAATATTACCGTGAAAATGGTAACCGGAGTGTGGTGAAGTACCGTGATATTTCCAAACATATTGTGGAAGCCCTGATTGCCACAGAGGATAAACGTTTCTACTCTCATTCCGGTATTGACCTGAAAGGTACACTGCGGGCTGTATTTACCGCCGGTACACAGGGAGGAGGCAGCACAATTACCCAGCAATTAGCCAAAGCC
Organism: Chitinophagales bacterium; assembly: GCA_017303855.1. Classification (GTDB taxonomy): domain Bacteria; phylum Bacteroidota; class Bacteroidia; order Chitinophagales; family Chitinophagaceae; genus JJ008. Next base: position 428,723 of record JAFLBL010000001.1, read on the forward strand.
CTGCTCGACCAGGGTAGTAAGAACAAGGCCTGGCGGGTGATTGAAAAGCTGAAAGAGTGGATCATTGCCGTTAAACTGGAAAGAAATTTTACCAAAGAAGAAATCATTTCCCTGTACCTGAATACGGTTCCTTATTCGGATAATGTATTTGGCATCCGGAATGCCGCCCGTACTTTTTTTCAGAAAGAACCAGACCGGGTAAATGTGGAAGAAGCCGCCCTGATGGTGGGTATGATCAATGGTCCGGGTTTGTACAACCCCCGCCGGAATCCGAAAGCGGCCCTGGACAGAAGGAACCTGGTGATCAGCCGGATGGAAGAAAACAACAATGTCACCTCTCCCGAAGCATTGCGCCTGAAAGGCACTCCTATCAAGCTCAATTATAAAAAAATGGATGAGAATACGGGGTATGCTCCATATTTCCGGGAAGTGCTGAAAGGAGAAATCCGGGAGGCGCTGAAAGGAGTGGAAAAACCCAATGGGGATGCTTATGATTTGTATGATGACGGATTGAAAATTTATACAACAATTAATGTGCAGATGCAGCAATATGCCGAAGAAGGCCTGGCGCAGCATATGACGATGTTACAGAAAGGGATCAGTGCCCGGGGAGATATGAAGACCGGTTCCATCTGGAAAGGACACGAGAAATTTCTCGAAAAAGCCATTAAGGAATCTGACCGTTGGAAAAACCTGGAAGACGACGGGTTAAGTGATAAGGAAATCAGGGCCTCTTTTAATGTAAAAGTGCCCATGCGGGTTTTTGCCTGGAACGCCAAACGGGAAAAAGATACGGTAATGACCCCGCTTGATTCGATAAAATATCACCTGCAGATGGAACAGGCCGGTTTTATTGCCATGGATCCTGTTACGGGTGAAATCAGGGCCTGGGTGGGTGGTATCAATTTTAAAACCTATAAGAATGACCACGTCAACCTGAGAACAAAAAGGCAGGTAGGCTCCACTATTAAACCATTGCTCTATACACAGGCGATGGAAGAAAGAGGATTCACCCCGACCACCGAATGCGAAAATGTGGCCCAGTTCTTTCCCGGGAGCGGCTGGGTTCCGGCGGGTAAACAATGTGGTGGTGGCACGTTAACGATGGCAGATGCCCTGGCCTTTTCAAAAAACTGCGCAACAGCGTTTATAATGAAGCAGGTTGGTCCAAAGCAATTCAGCGAGTTCATGTCCAAGCTGAATATCCCCACCCCGGTTGACCCCTATCCGTCCACCGCGCTGGGTACCTGCAATCTGTCCATGTATGAAATGCTCTGGGGGTATACCATTTTTGCCGGACGCGGCTTTTCCACAAAGCCCTATGCCATCAGCAGGATAGAAGACCGGAACGGAAATATCATCAAACGTTTTGACTTCAGTGGAAACCGGAAAGAAGCCGTGAGCGAAGTAACGGCCTATACCATGGCCCGGATGATGCAGGGTACAGTTGACAAGGGTACGGCGAAAGGTATGCGTACCCGTGTGGGTGCGGCTGAAATGGGCGGAAAAACAGGTACCACCAACGACAATGCGGATGCCTGGTTTATCGGTTATACACCACAGTTACTGGCCGGCTCCTGGGTGGGATTTGAATACCAGTTTATGCGCAACCAGGGCGACGGTAACCGGATTGCACGTCCTATAACGGAGTATTTTTTCCAGAAAGTACTGGCAGATAAAAAAATGGGGATTGAGAAAGATGCCCGTTTTGTAAAACCAGCCGATCTGGAAAATGAAATCAACAGTGCGGATATCATCATCAGTGAACAGGATCCGGTGCCCGGTGCCGAAGGGGATGATATGGGTGTAGGTTCCGAAGAGGACTATAACATGAGTAACAGTGAATATATCGGTCCGGAATCGGCCCCGATAAAAGATGACGATAATAAACCGGCTAAAAAAGATACGGCTAATAAAACCCCAATCAAAAAAGAGGACGATCAGGCAAAACCGATCGGTACCCCGAAAGAAGACCAAAAGAAGAAAAAAGGGTTATTTAAACGGCTTTTTGACCGTAATAACTGATACGCTGTACCTTACGGCTGCCAGCAAGCCCTTTCGTTTAAACTGCCGACGAAAGGGCTGTTTTTTTGTTCCACAGGAAGACCAGAAAATGACCGTTTCGAATGCAAAGAATGTGTATAATAATAGCCTGCAAACCGGCTTGCAGCAAGACTTATACCTCAAATATCAGTACCTTTGCCGCCATAAAAATATAATCAACAAATGTCAACTGTATCTACATCCATCAACTTCAGTCTGCCCTATAAAGTGGCCGATATTTCCCTTGCAGAATGGGGACGTAAAGAAATTCGTCTGGCCGAAGCAGAAATGCCCGGTCTGATGGCCATCCGTGCCGAATATGGCCCTTCCCAGCCACTGAAAGGTGCCCGTGTGGCCGGCTGTCTTCACATGACTATTCAGACAGCCGTTCTTATTGAAACCCTCGTAGCTCTTGGAGCTGAAGTTAAATGGAGTTCCTGTAATATCTTCTCCACGCAGGATCATGCCGCTGCCGCCATTGCCGCTGCCGGTATTGGTGTTTTTGCCTGGAAAGGACAGACCCAGGAAGAGGCCGACTGGTGTATTGAACAAACCCTGTTTTTCGGAGGCGCAGACCGTCCGCTGAATATGATCCTGGATGACGGAGGTGACCTGACTAATATGGTGCTGGATACCTATCCTGAACTGGTACAGCATGTGAAAGGTATTTCTGAAGAAACCACCACGGGTGTACACCGTTTGTATGAGCGGGTAGCCAAGGGTACACTGCCCATGCCTGCCATCAATGTGAATGACTCTGTGACCAAGTCCAAATTTGACAATAAATACGGTTGTAAAGAATCCCTGGTGGATTCGATCCGCCGCGCCACTGATGTGATGCTGGCGGGTAAAGTAGCCGTGGTAGGTGGTTACGGTGATGTAGGAAAAGGTTCTGCCGCTTCCCTGGCCGGTGCCGGATGCCGCGTGATTGTAACAGAGATCGATCCGATCTGTGCCCTGCAGGCCGCCATGGATGGTTTTGAAGTGAAGAAAATGATTGATGCGGTAAAAGAAGCCGATATCGTGGTAACCGCTTCCGGTTGCCGTGACCTGATCACCGGCGCGCATTTCAAACTGATGAAGGACAAAGCCATTGTTTGTAATATCGGGCACTTCGATATCGAAATCGATATTGCCTGGCTGAATACCAATTACGGGCATACCAAAGACACAGTAAAACCACAGGTGGACATTTATAATGTGGACGGTCATGATGTGATCATCCTCGCCGAAGGCCGCCTGGTAAACCTGGGTTGTGCCACCGGTCACCCTTCTTTTGTAATGAGTAATTCTTTCTCCAACCAGACCCTGGCCCAGATCGAGTTGTGGAATAACCACAAGAATTACGAAAACAAAGTATACGTTCTCCCCAAACACCTGGATGAGAAAGTAGCCCGGCTGCACCTTGCCAAAATCGGAGTGGAACTGGACGAACTGAGCGATGCGCAGGCGGAATACCTCGGCATCACCAAGGCGGGACCGTTCAAATCCGACCTTTACCGTTATTAATTTTACAGTTATTGTAATAAAAAGCCTGCCCCCGTGGCGGGCTTTTTTGTGGCCCTGAAAAAACTTACTACTTAGTAAGTTTTTGGTATATTTGATCCATGGCGTCCAGAACAGGTGATACCCGGGAAGAAATTGTACGGCTGGGAATGGAGTTTATCCAGACCTATGGGTACAATGCATTCAGTTATGCGGACATAGCAAAAAAACTGAACATAAAAAATGCCGCTGTTCATTATCACTTTCCCGGAAAAGAAGACCTGCTGATTGAAATTGTAGGCCAGTACATACAACGCTATCATGATCTCGCCAGGGCGTTAGAAGCACCTGGTTTAACTTCCCGAAAAAGAATTCAGGCATTTATTGACCGGTACACCACGCTCTGCGATCAGGGTAAAATCTGCCTGATTGGTTCGGTCGGGTCGGATTATTTTACCATGCCGGAAACGGTGAAAAAAAAACTCGGCGAACTGGTGGAACTGGTACTGGGTATGGTGGAAGGCGTACTGCGGGATGGAAAGAAAAAAGGGGAATTCAGTTTCCCGGAAACACCACGTGTACGCGCATTGCTGATGATGACCAATCTGGCGGCAGGTGTACAACTGGCCCGCATAACAGGTCAAAAGGATTATAAAGCCATTTGTAACAGCCTGGTAAAACAACTGGCTGACACATAAAATTTTTTACGCCAAAAACTTACTTATTAGTAAGTAACAATAACCTTCATCAAAAAAAACAATATGAAAAAGTACGTCCCCCTGTTCGCTGTCCTGCTCCTCCTGCTCCCTTTCCGTTCTTTACTGGCCCAGTCACCGGCGGGGTTCACACCCGGCTATGTTATTCTGGCTGATGGCAGCCGGCTTGACGGATCCATCAAGGAAAGTTTTAAATCCAAAGCCGCAATCGCTTTCCAGCCTGCCAGCGGAAAGAAAATAAACCTGGGTGCAAATGCCGTGAACGAAGTGAATATCGGGGGAAGCAGCTTTGTCAGCTATGCCAATGATTTCTTTAAAGTGATCAGTACTGGTACTACCCTGACCTTGCTGCAGAAAGTATCCGATGCCACCGGCAAAGTAATTTATAACGGGGCTGAAGCAGCCGGTATCAGTTCCGGAACAGAAGGACGTATCGGTGATTTCCTGATCCGGATAAACGGGCAATCCGCTCCGTTGCTGGTTACCGAAGCCGGCATCAATGGTTTGTTCAGCAATACCCTGACGGCTTGTCCGGCCATACAAACCAGCGCCAAAGCCGGTCAGTTAAAACTGGCTGACCTGGAGAAACTGGTAGCCCAATATAATACCTGTAAGTAAAAGATATTTCCTCTGTAAAAACCGAAACTGTATAAGGTTGTCTGAAATGATTATTCACGAACATGCTGGCCCATGCAGAAAGTCAGAAAAGTGGAGAATTGTTTCAGGCAGCTTTTTTATGCGGCAAACTGAACGGGAAAACTGAATGAAATGGTCGCCTGTTTCCGGGTGGCCCCTTCAATGCTGATATGACCACCCAGCCGGGCAGCTTCCTGGCTTACAGAACCTACGCTGAAAGAAAGCGCATATCCATTATAGTTATTCCTTTCTTCTATTACCAACTGTACGGTATCTTTAAACCGTTCCGCGCTGACATGGATATCCCCTTCCCGGGATTGCTGTATCACGGCCAGCAGCAATTCTTCCAGCACATCCGTAAGCTGATCCGCTCCGTCTCCTAATAAAAGGTGCTTACTGACTTCATTCACCACACGTGTATGGTGGAGCACCGCAACGGGAAAAGTATCTTCGACAATATTCATCACCAGTTGATTCAGGGAGATGGCACTATAGGCACCGCGGGGGGAGAATGTAGTTGCAGACATAGGGTTTCAATTTCAGGTTCTTCAAAGGGATTGGATCGTAAAATGTACCATTGTTGAGTACCTTATAAAAGTACAACCCCCTGTACATACTACGACCAAACAGTTCCGTGAAATTCCGGACTTTAAAAGTTTATCCTTTCCCGGCTAAGTGTTTATGCTGCTTGTATTACTGAATCAGTTTTTTCGCTTCATTTACCAGGCAGGTACCCAGGGAGATCAGCAGCTCCTGGTCCTTTGGTGTCAGCAATACCACAATCTCCTTTTTATTAGTGCCCGTAAAAACAATCTGACTCACTTTCTGGCTGGTCAGTTTCTGCAATTGGGCGGTAGTGTTCCGGCTGTTTTTATAGATAAAATGATATAGCCCTTCGCAATTCATGGTACCCGCATTGCGGAGGCTCATTTTCAGCTTTGTGCCTTCAAAATGTACAACCGCAGTAGACTGATCATCAAAACAGCGGTTGGCTCCTTCTATGGAGAAAAGCAGGTCCACTTCCCGGCTGTCCGCATCAATGGACAGTGATGCACCGCTGAAATACATAAACCCGGTGGAAAGCCTGACCTCTTTGGTAAACGGATCCGTATCCTGTAAAAGTTTACAATCCTGGGATACAGCGAATACAGGACTCAGCAGGAGCAGGAAGACAACAAATTTCATATACACGGTTTTATCCCCTAAAAATAGCTTTTTTTGACCCGGACAGCCAGTCAAACCTGTTAAAACCGCTAAAATTCCCCGACTGCCCGGGCAACCAGCGGCAGTACAATTACGTTTTTCTTTAACTTTAAGAGAACCAACGACTACTCCCGGCTAATGCCGGTTCACTTCATGAGAAAGCTGTCTGCCATATTGCTGATCCAGCTGGCAGTGCCAATATGGGCCTGGGCAAGCCACATAACAGGTGGTGAAATGTTTTATACATATGGGGGATTAAATGGCGGCCTTCACCGCTACAACGTTACCCTGAAATTATACCAGCGGTGCAACAGCGGTCGCCAGTTCCCGAATCCTACCACCATTTCGGTTTTTGACAAAACCAATGGAATACGGGTGCTGGATATAAGTGCCACAATCAGCACACAGGAAACAATCAGTATTACCACACCAGATCCCTGTATTACCAATCCGCCAAATGTTTGTTATGAAGTGGCGTATTATAGCTTTACGATTAATCTGCCATCCACAGCAGCCGGGTATGTACTGGCCAGCCAGGTAAATTACCGGATAAACGGCATCAATAATCTGCAACCGGGATATAACAATATCGGGGCAATGTATACCGCTGAAATACCCGGACATGCAAATGCCGGTGGCGCTCCGGTTAATAGCAGCGCCTTCTTTACCGGCTCGGATCTGGTGGTGGTCTGTGCCAATAATGATATGCGTTACAGTTTTGCCGCATTTGATCCCGATGGCGATCAGTTGCGATATACATTTTGTTCGGCCTATGCCAGTACCGGAGGCAGTGGAGGTAACCCCGGCCCGCCAGACTCCCCGCCCTTTCCGCAAGTGCCCTATAACACTCCTTCCTTTAACCTGAATCAACCGCTGGGCCAGGCAGTTCAGATTCATCCCTCAACAGGAATGATCACAGGTATCGCTCCCGATGTGGGCATTTATGTGGTTACCGTATGTGTACAGGAAATAAGAGCAGGCCGGGTAATTGCCACCCAGCGGAAAGATATTCAGATTAATGTGGCCGACTGTGATGTGGCAGCGGCTTCACTGGAACCGGAGTATCTGTTATGCAAAAACAGCCTGACGATCAACCTGTCAAATCAGTCTTCCAGCCCGTTGATCGTGAGTACCTATTGGGAATTTCTGGACGAATCCAATGCCGTCATCTACCGGTCAAACGACCCACTTGTTACCTATACTTTCCCTGTTGCCGGATTGTATAAAGTGCGGCTGGTCATTAACCGAAACCAGACCTGTTCCGACTCTACCGAAGCTATTATCAGGGCATTTCCGGGCTTCACACCCGGTTTCAGTTATGTGGGCATCTGTCTCAGCTTTCCCACCCGGTTCACCGATGAAACCGTTTCAGTTTATGGCGTACCCGATTCCTGGGACTGGAATTTCGGTGAACCCAGTGACTTTTTAGCGGGATCGGAAGATCAACATCCTGCATACACTTATCCGCTTATGGGAACTAAACAAATCCGGCTGATCGTTACTGATACACGTGGTTGCAGGGATACATTATATAAAACGGTGACTGTTTTAGATAAACCACCCATACAGCTGGCTTTCCGGGATACATTGATATGTCTGAACGATGCCCTCACTCTCCAGGCACAGGGTATGGGGACATACAACTGGACACCGGTGGTGAATATGATTAACCCGGCTTCAGCGAATCCAACCGTAAGACCATTACAAACCACCCGCTACTATGTTACTTTAACAGAAAGTAATTGTGTAAATACCGATTCAGTACTGGTACGTGTGGTGAATGAGGTAAGCCTGCAGGCAATGAACGACACTACGATCTGCCAGGGTGATACCATCCGGCTCCGGATACAATCGAACGGACTGCAATACCAGTGGACGCCGGCCGGCCAGATAATAAACCCGCAGGTACAAAATCCGCTTGTGTTTACACAAAACAACACGCTTTACCAGGTAACCGCCCGCATTGGCGGTTGTAACGCTACGCAGAGCATCCGGGTCAATCCCATTCCGTATCCGGTTGTACAGGCTGGTGCTGATCAGACGATTTGCTACAATGCCCTCACCACATTACAAGGCAGTACCGATGCCGGCAACTGGACCTGGCAACCGGCCAGCCTGCTGAATAATAATCAACTGCTGCAACCCCTGGCCGATCCGGATCAGACCACCGATTTTATACTAACGGCAACGGACAACCGTGGATGCCCGAAACCGGTGAGCGACACCGTGCGGGTACAGGTGGAACCGGCCATCCGGTTGCTGGTCACCAACGACACATCCGTGGTGGAAGGTCAGCCGCTGCAATTACAGGCACTGGGAGCCGCCGCTTATCTATGGTCTCCCCCGGATTTTTTATCATCAGCCGTAATTCCGGATCCGGTTGCCGTTTTCAGGAGTGAGTCAACCGGCTTCAGTTATAAAATAGTGGGTACCAGTGTAGCCGGTTGTAAAGATTCCACCCGTATTACCATTAAAGTATTTAAGACCGGTCCCTCCGTGTTTGTACCAACAGCTTTTACACCCAATAATGACGGACGCAACGACCGGCTGTTTCCCGTGGCGGTAGGTATGAAAAAAATTGATTATTTCCGTATTTATAACCGGTGGGGACAACTGGTATTCAGCACCCAACGCAACGGTGACGGATGGGACGGACGGATCAATGGACAGCTGCAAACAACCTCCACCTATGTCTGGGCCGTAAGTGCGGTGGACTACAATGGCAACAGGTATTTTCAGAAAGGGCTGACCACGCTGATACAATAGCACCTGTTTATTACAGGTGATCAGATACGAACTGCCGTGCCGGTTGCAATCACCATCAGCATACTGCCGCCGCTGCCGATGGTCTCAAAATCGAGATCCACGCCTACAATAGCATTGGCCCCCATGGCCTGGGCTCTTTCCGCCAGTTCACGCAACGCGTCTTCCTTGGCTTCTTCGAGTACCCGTTCATAGGTTTTACTACGACCGCCAAAAACATCCCGGAGACCGGCAAATATGTCTTTGAAAATATTGGCACCAATTATACTCTGCGCATTAATAACACCCATGTATTCCTGTACGGGCTTCCCTTCAATAACGTTGGTAGTGGTGATCAGCATGGTTATCTTTTTAATTGATCAAAAATAGCGCTTAAACGGGGCTGCTCTTCCACAGCCGCCTGTTTTGACAATTCTTTAATATAGGCAATCCGGTTATCTATATCAGGATGACTCAGTAAAAACTCCGGCAGGGCTGATTCCGGAGCCGACTCCTTCAGGTGTCTGAATAATGCAGGAAAACCCTCCGGATCTATACGGCGCTCCATCAGCAGGTTTAGCCCTTCGGTATCCGCCTCTTTCTCCAGGGAACGGGAATAGGTGAGTGATTTCACGTCGTCCGCATGATCGATTAATACCGATGTTACACTGCCCATCCTTCCGAACAATAATCCGAGAAAAACCTTTGATCCCAGTTTTCTGAATATTGACTTTGTGGCATGTTGCCGGGCCACATGGGTATATTCATGACTCAGCAATGCCGCCAGTTCCGGGTAGGTCCGGATTTTATCCAACAGGGCACTGTAGACAACAAGTTGCCCGCCCGGCACCGCAAACGCATTAACCGTTTTATCGTTTATTACAGAAATCCGGATCCGGTACGGAGTTTCGATTTCCATAGCTGCGAAAAATTCATTTAGTAAGCGACTGGAAGCCGTGTCTTCAGAAGACTTCAGCTGCATGGCATCATATACCGCGTCTCCCAATTGTCGTTCCGTTTCAGGCGCTACAGACTCCGCAATTTTTTCAGAAAGATAGGGCACAAACATAAAATACAACAGAACCAGCAGTAACAGGAATCCGGTCATGAATAACAACACACGCCCCCTGAATCCGGCATTCTTTTTCCTGTGCCATGGTTTACTGAGTTCTGCCTGCATTTCCTGTACCAATGCTGCCGCCTCTTTACCCTGAACGCGGATTTCCTGTCCGGAAGATCCATGTCGTACAACCGAATCTCCCGAAGAAACTTCAAATGAAGCTGTCAATTCCCCGATGGGCAATTGAAGAGTACGGGGTTGATCCGCCTCATCCCTGTACCCGACACTGATCGTTTTATCAAATATGAGTAAACTGGCAGGGATCGGGTCCTCCGTACGGGAAATTGTATAGTGGGCAAAGAAATTTCTCACATCCCAAATGTAGTAAAGGCCATGCAGATTCTGATTCCGGTCATATAACCGGAATAAAACGGGCCGGTTCAGAACTTTTATAGTGGAATTTTGTAATTATGCACATCCATTATGATACAGGCATATAACTTTCTGGCCTCCTGGCAATTATTTCCTGAAAAAGGCACCTACGAATATGGTGAACGGCCGAAAAGCGGCATCTATAAAATTGAAGCCGTTCCTGAGAAAAAAGAGTTGCAGATCTTCCACAATTGGGTTACCCTGGAAAACAAAGCCTATTCTTCCGGCTATAAAATCAATGCTGATGGCGAGCTGAATCCTTTTGACAATACGGAACTGGCCGAAAAAGTACAGGCACTGATACCGGACGGAATAACTTTTGAAATTCATTTTTATACAAAGGGTGAAATCACGCTGCATGTAGTACATGAAATTATGCCCAATGGTTATCTCCGGGTAACCCAGCAAAGCCGGCGGCCAGACGGCAGTTCCTATACCAACAGGGAGTACTACCACAAGCAAATGAGTGTGCTTCCGTATTCGGCTTCAGTTTCCGGTGCGGTAATAAAAGCCACGGAAGAAGGGGTGATCAAACACAAAGCCCTTACGGCCATGGAAGAGCAGACCAATATGCAACTGGAACAGATCCGAAAACAAATTGAATTACTGGCACTGCAGGCCCATGAAATACAGCAACGGAAGGAATTATCCATGATGATCTACAATGCCCGTCTTTCTTTTAAACCCAATATCGGCCAGACCTATTATCTCTATGAGAAAAAGGATGAATCCTTTATGCTTTCCCTGGTTTCCCCCAAAGACTGGGGATCATCCGGCCCCTTTAAAAAATTTGTGGCCGCCGTTCAATTGCTCGCCGATCATACCTGGAAAGAACTCTGATCGTTTTTGTATTTTTGCGGCATGACGAAACTCTCGGTTAACATCAATAAGATCGCCACCCTGCGCAATTCTCGCGGGGGCAATAACCCGGATGTGGTAAAAGCGGCCGTGGATGTGCAGTTATTCGGCGCCGATGGCGTAACCGTACACCCCCGTCCGGATGAACGGCATATACGCTATGACGATGTACGCCAGATTAAAAAAATCATTACCACCGAGTTTAATATTGAGGGCAACTGTACCGAACAGAAATTCGTGGACCTGGTGCTGGAAACCCAACCCGACCAGGTAACCCTGGTACCCGACACCCTGGGACAACTAACCAGCGATCATGGCTGGGATACGATAAAGAACAAAAACTATCTCCGTGATATTATCAGTGTATTTAAGAAAGCAGGTATACGCGTCAGCATTTTCGTAGACCCCGTTGTGGAAATGGTATCAGGTGCAGCTGAAACCGGGACTGACCGGATTGAGTTATATACGGAAGGATATGCCAGGGAGTACGGAGCCGGAAGCAGGGAGCCGGGAGTCGCTCCCTATGTAGCTGCCGCTAAAAAAGCCAGGGAACTGGGTTTAGGATTAAATGCCGGTCATGATCTGGATCTGCACAACCTGCAATTCTTTAAGCAACAGATACCCTGGCTGGATGAAGTGAGTATCGGTCATGCATTGATCTGCGATGCCCTTTACCTGGGATTGGAAAACAGCATTCAGCTTTATAAAAGACAGCTGCAATAATTTTATTACTTATACGATTATTTGGCGTATGACGAAAATCATGCCCCACCCTACCTGTCGGCCCCATCTTCCGTAACCAAGGTTACATTTCCCTACTGATCAATTGTTTTCTTTTGCAGTAGCAAAGAAAGTTAACAAGTTAACAGGTTGATAAGTTAACGAGGAGTTTTTCTCAGTTTAAGCCTTGTCAACTTTTCAACTTATAAACCTATCAACCTTTATGAAGTATATCATTATAGGCGCCGTAGCCGGGGGTGCCAGTGCCGCCGCCCGTCTGAGACGGTTAAATGAAAAAGCAGAGATTGTGATTTTTGAAAAAGGAGAATATATCTCCTACGCAAACTGCGGATTGCCGTATTATATAGGCGATGTGATCAGTGACCGGAATAAACTCTTTGTCCAGACCGCTAGCTCTTTCCGCAACCGCTTCAATATTGATGTACGCATATCCACCGAAGTAACCGGTATCAATACGGCCAATAAAACGGTCAGTGCCCGTAACCTGTTGACAGGCGAAGAATATACGGAGTCATTTGACAAACTGGTGCTTTCTCCGGGAGCGGAACCCATCCGCCCGCCCCTGCCGGGTATCGGACTGCCAGGCATTTTCACCTTAAGGAATGTTACCGATACGGATTATATCAAACAATATGTTGACCAGCGGAAAGAAGGTCGCGCCGTAGTGATCGGGGCCGGATTTATCGGATTGGAAATGGCCGAGAACCTGCACGATCTTGGCATGCAGGTAACCATTGTGGAAATGGGCAACCAGATTCTGGCCCCGGTTGATTTCCCGGTGGCCGCCATGGCACAGCAGCATATCCGTTCAAAAGGTGTTGATTTGCGTTTAAGCAGTGCCGTTACCGGCTTTGAAAAGGAAAACGACACCCTGAACGTATTGCTGAAAGACGGCACTGTGCTGGAAGCGGATGTGGTGATCCTTTCGATAGGCGTAAAACCCGACACCCGGCTGGCGGTTGCAGCCGGCCTGGAACAGGGGGCTGCCAGGGGTATAAAGGTCAATGAATACCTGCAAACCTCTCACCCGGATATATATGCTGTAGGAGACGCAATTGAGTTTCCCAACCCGGTTACCGGGCAGTCCATGAATACTTACCTGGCCGGACCCGCTAACAAACAGGGACGTATAGCCGCAAACAATATTGTACTCGGCAACAAACACAAGTATAATGGCGCCATCAATACCGCCATCGTAAAGGTATTCGACATGACGGTAGCCACGGCTGGCACCGCCAGTAAACATTTAAAAGCAGCGGGCATCAATCATATCGTGTCCACCAATCATAGCGGATCGCATGCCGGATACTATCCGGGTGCCCGGCAGATGACGATACAGATTGCTTTTTCTCCGGAAGACGGCCGCTTATATAGTGCCCAGATTGCCGGGTATGACGGGGTGGATAAACGCATTGACATACTGGCATCGGTTATAAAAAACAAAGGCACCATTTATGACCTCACTGAATTTGAACACGCGTACGCGCCTCCCTATTCATCTGCGAAAGACCCGGTGAATATGGCCGGCTTTATTGCCGAAAACATACTGCAGGACCGGTTGAATATTTTTTACTGGAATGACCTGGGTGACAGTGACGACAACAGCTATCTGCTGGATGTAAGAACGGTAAAAGAATTTGAAGCCGGGCATATTGCAGGTGCGGTGAATATACCTGTAGATGAAATCCGGCAACGCTTACACGAAATACCCAAAGCACAACGGATTGACATTTATTGCGAAGCCGGTCTGCGCGGTTACCTGGCCAACCGGATACTCCGGCAAAACGGATTTAATGAAGTATTCAATCTGTCTGGCGGCTATGTATTGTGGAATGCCTGTACAAAAGAATCAGCCACAATCCAACCAGTTCAGCAAACGGTAGCTAACGCGTAGGTGTATCAGGCTTCTGCTTTTAAAAATGTCAAAAGGCTCTCCCTGTCATTCGGGGAAAACCAATTGATCCCGGGATCTTTTCTGAACCAGGTAAGTTGTCGTTTGGCATACTGACGGGTATGTGTTTTTATCGCCTCAATAGCCTGTTCCCTGGATATTTTCCCGTCTATAAAATCAATGAGTTCACTGTAACCAACGGTCTGCAATGCATTGAGCTGACTGTAAGGATAAAGTGAGCGCACTTCATCTTCCAATCCGGCCAGTATCATCTGCTCCACCCGTTGATGAATCTGATGATGCAATATTTCTTTTGGCAATTCCAGGCCGATCTTAATGACCCTGAAATTCCGCATTGCTTTTCGGCCGGTACGGTATTCCAGGATACTTTTGCCCGTTGACAGGCAGACTTCCAAGGCACGTATACAGCGTTGGGGATTCTTTATCTCACCACTGGCAAAAAAATCAGGATCCTGTTCTTTGATCGCCTGTTGCAGCCAGGCCATTCCCTTCTCCTCATACGCCTGTATCACTTGTTGCCGGATAATCGGATCAATCTCAGGTATCAGATCCAGGCCCTCACAAAATGCCTTGATATACAGACCTGTTCCACCCACCATGATTACTTGGTCATGCTGTTGAAAGAGTTCATCCACTTTTGACAGTGCATAAGCTTCAAAAGTTGCGGCCGTCACATCTTCATGAATACTGTGCGAGGCAATAAAATGATGGGCAACCGTAGCCAGTTCAGTGACAGAGGGACGGGCCACACCAATCGACATTTCGCGGAAACACTGCCGGCTGTCGGCTGAAATAATCTCCGTTTTATACGCCAATGCAAGCTGTATCGCCACGGCGGTTTTACCGGAGGCAGTAGGTCCGGTAACAAGAATAACTGTTTTGGGGCTGTTGTTTTTCAATTATACCTCTTCTTCATCGCCGGCAGAACCTTCATCCATGGCTACATCTTCCCCTTCCTCATCTTTTTCACCAAATCCCTCACCCACCTGGGTCAGATCGTATTTTTCTTCAATGTCGGCAAATTTCTCACCCAATAAACCTTTGGTACCGTATTGGCTAGGCGCAATGCCTTCCGTACGCACCACCGCTGGATAAGTGAGCTTTGGATTTTCTTCCTTAGAAACATTAATCAGTTCCACCAGGAAGCCCCAGTTTTTATTGAAATCGTAGAGATAAATGAACCGCTGGTTGGGGTCACGGATTTCCGAGCCGATGGTAGTATCCGCCATAATCAGAGGCGGTGCTTTATATTCCTTATCATAGGCTTCCAGGGATATTTCCCGGCCTCTCAGCCAATGATCATTGCTGCGAAAAAAAGTAGCTTTATGTTTATTGTCAAATTCGTATGCTTTCAGAATAACATCGTGCAGGTCCTTAAAGGTCTGTGTATGACGGATGGCCACGTCACGGTAAACGCTCTCATCCTCTTCGAAATAGATCCTGAATTTTAAAATAGCCATATACAAATTTAAGACTTCTCCCTGTCAGCGGGAATTTTTACCGGTTGATTTATTTTACTGATTTTAGTCCCATCTCCGCCGCTTTTTGCAGCATAAAGGCGAAAGCCGCTTCATAAGTATTGGGTATCACGCCGTCCAGCATCGCGTCTTTTAAGGCATCCTTGATCTGTCCTACCGGTTTGGAGGGTGGAAGTCCGAATGTTTCCATGATCAGTTCACCGGTAATGGGCGGTTGCCAGTTACGTATATGGTCTTTTTCCTCCACTTCCCGGCAACGCTGACGAACCAGCTGAAAATTCTCCAGGAACCGTTTCACTTTATGTTTATTCTTTGACGTAATATCCGCTTCACATAAAAGCATCAATGCGTCAAAATCTTCACCGGCATCAAACAACAGCCTTCGGATAGCGGAATCCGTGATATTTTCTTTTGTTACGCTGATGGGCCGCAAATGTAATTCCACCAGTTTTTTTACCAGCCGCATTTTCTCATTTTGCGGCAGTTTCAGCTTGGCGAATATTTTCGGCACCATTCGTCCACCCAGGGCCTCATGCCCGTGAAAAGTCCAGCCATGACCGGTTTCAAACCGTTTGGTAGCCGGTTTGGCTATATCATGCAAAATGGCGGCCCAACGCAACCACAGATCGTTGGAATGCTGAGACAGGTTGTCCAGCACCTGAAGGGTATGATAAAAATTATCCTTATGCCCTACCCCGTCTTTGTATTCAGCACCGGCCAGTTCCACCAGCGGCGGAAAGATCAGTTCCAGTAACCCGCTCTTATATAATAAATCAAATCCAACCGATGGCTTAGGTGCCAGGATTATTTTATTCAGCTCATCCGTGATACGTTCCTGTGAAATGATCCGGATACGGTGCGCATGATCAATGATGCCCTGCCAGGTATTTTCTTCGATCGCAAATCCAAGCTGTGTGGCAAAACGGATTCCCCGCATCATCCGTAGCGGATCGTCACTGAATGTTTTCGCAGGGGCTAAAGGTGTTTTAATGATTTTAGCTGCAAGGTCGGCCAGACCATTAAACGGATCCACCAGTTTGCCAAAATCATCTTTATTCAGGCTGATGGCAAGTGCATTGATGGTAAAATCACGACGATCCTGATCGTCGGATATACTACCAGCTTCCACGGCCGGTTTACGCGAGTCCTCACTATAACTTTCTTTCCGGGCACCCACAAACTCAAGATCAAATTCCCGGTCAACCCGGATATGTGCGGTACCAAAATTTTTAAAATAATCTACCTGTGGTGCCGGATTGAACCTGGCTGCCACGGCATGGGCCAATGCAATCCCGTCACCCACACATACAAAGTCAGCATCTTTTGTTGCCCGTCCAAGTATCTTATCCCGCACAAATCCTCCTACCAGGTAGGTTTCCACCCCCAGTGCTTCCGCTGCCGCGCCTACTTTGTTGATGTAAAATAATTCTTTGTCTGTACAGTTAATGTCCATGCGGAGCAAAGGTAATTGGTTGAAAGGTTGAAAAGTTTAGTTGTTGAGATGTTTAGTTGTTGAGATGTTTAGGGTTTAGGTTTTGAGAAGGAAGCCTTTCGGTTTTGAAATGCTTACGAACGACTATTGACTACATGCAATAGACTGCAATCAGGGTCTGAGTACCACAACTTTTCCTCCCTCCCATTTTATCAGCTTCGAAGGCATAGCTCTTTCTTCATCCGTTTGCCGGTAGTTTACGATATAGTCCACGCCATTTTTAATTTCATTGGAAATAGCGGAAAAAACCGGGGCGGGGGGCTGACCGGAGAGATTGGCCGATGTGGAAACAACCGGTTTGCGAAATCGCTTCAGCAGGTGTTTGCAAAATGGCTCTTCACAGATACGTATGGCGATACTGCCGTCTTCACTGATCAGGTTATCGGCGAGACCAATTGCCCCTTCATAGACAACGGTGGTCGGACGTTCCTGCTCCTGCAGATAATCAAACAGGCTGAGATCAGGGCCGGATACATATTTCAGGATTTCACGTTCGTCGGGAACCAGCACGATCATGGCTTTTTTATCCGGTCTTTGTTTCAATGCATACACTTTAGCCACTGCGGCTTCATTGGTTGCATCACACCCGATACCCCATACCGTATCTGTCGGATACAATAACAGGCCGCCGTTGTGCAGCACTTTTAAACTCTCCACGATATCCTGTTCAAAATCCATTATATAGTTTTATATATTTCATAAACGGCCGCGGCACATTTTAGCTGACTGAATCCCTGAGCATACAGCCATCCTTTCTCCCGGAGTGAAGCCGCATATTCGGGCTCCGATTTTATTTTCAACATGGCGGCAGCTATTTCATCCGCCTTAGCGGGATCCACATAATGTGCACCCGGACCACCGGCTTCAGGCAGGCAGGAAACATTTGATGTAATTACAGGGAGCCGGCTCCAGAGCGCTTCCAAAACCGGTATGCCAAATCCTTCAAAAAAAGAAGGATAGATCATTGCTATGGCCGATTGATAAATGGCCGGGAACACTGCAGCTGAACGGAATTCACTGGAAGAACGGGCCTTTTCCTGTTCAGATAAAAAGATCACTTTATGCTCCAATCCCTGTTGCTTTACAAAATCCTTAACCTGTTGTTTGTAAGTACTGCCATCACCGATCACCACGAGCGGAATCTGCAGGTCATTGCGCAGCAGGAACAGCGCTTTGCAGATATTCAACAGGTTTTTTCGTTCAATCAGTGACCCCACATAGAGGAAGAACTGATCAGGGAGTCCGTACTGTTTTTTCACCCGATGTTTTTCTTCCTCCGGCACTACAGTGGCAAAAGCCGGATTACAGCTCTGGTAACAAACCGAAATTTTATCGCCGGAAGTGCCATAGAAATCCATGATATCCCGTTTGGTTTGCTCACTGATAGCAATCACTTTATCCGCGTGTGCGCAGGCGTACCTGAATTTTTTTGAATAAATTTTTACATCAATCGGATTATATTGCTCCGGGTGCCGTTCATGTATCAGGTCATGGATGGTTACGACTGATTTTATCCCGGTATCCTGTATGCCCACCGGAATTTCATGGCTTAGTCCGTGATAGCAGTCAATCTTCCATTTTTTCAGGTCTTTTATTACCCAACTGCTGCGCCAGGCAGAACTGAACAACCGGTTGATAAGACCGGAGGGTTGTATTTCATGTAAATGGGGGCCGGCGAGCGTAAATGTATCTGACGCTTTCGGATTGAACAGGAAATACTCATGTTCAGGAAAATAATCCGCCAGCGAACGGATCAGGGTCCGGCTGTAATGTCCCAGTCCCGTGCCATTATGAAATGCCCGTTTTGCATCAAACCCAATGTTCATGGGGCAAAGATAACCCCTGAACCAACCCGTTTTCTGATTTCAGACGCACATTCCCTTATCACCAATACAGTTTACCCAATCCTCATTTAGCTTATTTTCGCAGCAAATCTCAACAACAATGAAAGAACTGATTCTGGAAGCATGGGCCAACCGCGAATTATTGAAAGAAACCAAATATACTGATGCGGTAAGAGCCGTGATAGAAGAAGTGGATAAGGGCCGGTTGCGGACAGCTTCCCCGGTTGAACATGGATGGGAAGTAAATGAATGGGTGAAACAGGCCATCCTGATGTATTTCGGGATTCAGCAGATGCAGACCTGGGACCTGGCACCTTTTGAGTTTTATGATAAAATGTTGCTCAAAAAGAATTACAAGGAACTGGGTGTAAGAGCCGTGCCGCATGCCGTTGCCCGTTATGGAGCTTACCTGGCCAAAAATGTGGTCCTTATGCCGTCATATGTAAATATCGGTGCTTATGTGGATGAAGGAACCATGGTGGACACCTGGGCCACTGTGGGTAGTTGCGCTCAAATCGGCAAAGGGGTGCACCTGAGCGGAGGTGTGGGTATTGGTGGCGTGCTGGAACCCTTGCAGGCCTCACCGGTGATCATTGAAGACGGTTGTTTCATCGGAAGCCGTTGTATTGTGGTGGAGGGTGTACTAGTCGAAAAAGAAGCCGTATTAGGCGCGAATGTCGTACTTACACAGTCTACCAAAATCATCGACGTGAGTGGCCCGGTGGCTTTTGAAATGCGTGGACGCGTACCAGCCCGCAGTGTGGTAATCCCCGGATCATATACAAAGAAATTTCCTGCCGGAGAATACGGAGTAGGTTGTGCCCTGATCATCGGTCAGCGTAAACCCAGCACAGATCTGAAGACCAGTCTGAATGACGCGTTGAGGGATTTTAATGTGAGCGTATAAAGAGGATTAGCAAATTTGCATATTAGCCAATTAGCAGATGTACTGATCCCGATAAGCAGATATAGCAAGAAAATGAATTTTTTTCTTTTTGGAATAGGATCATTCCGTATATTTGCAGCCCCAAATGGGACGCCCGGGTGGCGAAATTGGTAGACGCACCGTCTTCAGGTGGCGGCGTTCGAAAGGATGTGCTGGTTCGAATCCAGTCCCGGGCACAAAGACCCTGACACGATAGTGTCGGGGTTTTTTATTTGGCAGCGTTGCAAACTTGTTTGCATAAGCGGACAAATAAAAAATCCCGGGGACGGCGATAGCCGGACAGGGAATTTGGGTAAGACCAACTTATCAGGATCACGATAGTAATCCAGTCCCGGGCACAAAAAGGCTTTGATTATTTCAAGGCCTTTTTTATTTAAATATGCATCATCCTGTTTGTAATTCATCACTGCCAGCCACTACCGGCTAACGACAATTAACTAACGACCAACAAACTGCATCCCCGCATATCACTTCCATCAGTTCTGCCCAAAATTTCAAATGACCCGTCGGAATAAACTTTTCCCGCATCATCAGTCGCTATAAAAGAACAGGAATGCAGATTAGCCAGGTCAATAATATTGACGATACCGGCTCCGCTTGTTTTTATATCGAGCGGGTCTTCTTCATCGCGCAGTAGTACACGCATCCAGGGCGGACAGTTATAAAGCCCCCCGCCTTTCGAATATGCCTGTGATAAAAGTTCGGTCATCCCGTATTCGGAATGAATGGCCGTTTGAGAAAAAGCCATTTGTAGTATTTCATGAACTTCCTGACGGATCATTTCCCGGCGCCGTCCTTTCATTCCTCCTGTTTCCATAATAATGGTATGTGACAAGGGCATGGGGTATTTCTCTGCAAAATCCAGCAGGGCAAATGTGACGCCGATCAGCAATACCGGCTGGCCTTTCTGATCAAGCTGCCGCAGTAAACCGGCCAGCTTTTCATATTCATCCAGGTAAAAGCCACTGTCCGGATGTCCGCTTTGCCGGATCAACTGGTCCACCATATAGACAAGGGAGGAATGGCCTCTTTCCAGATAGGAAGGCAGCAGCCCGATAATACAATAGCCTGAAGCCGGACCATACGTCCTTTCAAAGCCCCGGGTAAAACTCTCCTCATACAGCGCAGTCTCTTTTACCAGATGCCTGCTGCTGACCATACCGGTTGTGCCACTACTTTCAAATATGGCCTGGGGTGAAAAGACTCCGGATTGCACTGCATGGGTCTTGAAAAAACGAACCGGGAGGAATGGGATATCAGTGATCGTACATACTTTCTGCGGCTGTATACCCAAAGCGTGAACAAATTCACGGTATACGGCATTATTATTGAGCTGAAAATGGAAAATGCCCAATGCCCCTTGTTCAAAAGAGCCCGGAGCGGTACTGAAAATTTTATGATTCCCTTGATGCGGCATTCCTTCTTTATCTGGCTAAAAATGGTAAATTTGATTTATTCTAAATCTTGCGCATGAAAAACAGTCTTCTGCTGATCCTGGTTCTGACCGTAATTGCAATAGCCTGCAACAAAGATAAGTTTACCACCGAACCAAAAGTGGAGGTTAGGTCCATTTCTCCGGGAACTGTGTCCAGTGGTGATATCATCACCCTCGCTTCCAAATATACAGACGATGAAGGCGACCTTGATTCCATCTATGTCGTATACAAATGGTACAACGGTACCGCCGTGGTGAAAAACGATACGTTCCGCTATCCGTTTGCCATGTTGCAACTTCCTTCCGATCTGCGTCAGGCGGAACTGAATGTAACATTTGAATACAATACCAATAACAACGCGGACCTGTTACCACTTCCCGGAGTTTCACTGCGTGATACAACAGCTGCTTTTGGCCTGGTATTATTAGATAAAGCAAAACATCGCAGCAATTACAGCGAATCCGCAAAAATCAGGTTGAAAAAACCCTGACCCAACCATTGAAAGTCCTGAAAGCCTGCTGGCAGTTTTTCATATACAGCAACCTGTTTATTGCTGGCATTGCCAGTCTGATGACCTCCCAGGTATACCTGCTGGTTGTACAGACCAATGTGCCGTTCGCCTATCCTGCTTTTGTCTTTTTTTCGACACTGGCCAGTTATAGTTTTCACTGGTACTTTACCGGGCATTCCGTTTTAAATACGCCACGGGAACAGTGGTTAAAAAAATTCAGGTATATCCATGTGCTGTTTTTCTTCACCGGACTGGCCGGGATGAGCGGATTTTTTTTCCGGTTTTTTACAGCCTACTGGAGCTGGATTGCCGGTGCTGCTGTTGCAACCTTCCTGTATACCGCCCCGAAAATACCCAACCCCTTTCTCCGTCGTTTACGAAAGGTGGCTTTGGGAAAAACTATTTTCCTCGCCGCCGTCTGGACCTATGTCACGACGGTTTTACCGCTCGTAATTTCAGCTACCCCCTGGACTTATGCCTGTACACTTTACTGTATCAGCCGTTACTTCCTGATCTACTCCATCTGTATTTTATTTGATTACCGTGACCGCTCTGATGATAAAGCGGCCGGCGTCCGCAGCCTTATAACGTATCTTGAATTGCCCGCCATCCGGCGATTATTTATATTTTCCCTGTTGGTCTTCACCGGGGCCGTAGCCGGCCTTATACTCAACGGAATTACGTCTGCCGACGGCCTGATACTCTTACTGCCAGGCGTATTGGTTGCCGCTCTCTGGAACCGGGCAACGACTGATTTCAGTGATATGCTGTACTATTTTTTGCTGGATGGTCTGATGGCCATTTCCGCCTTACTGACTTTATTCACCCGTATTTAATTATTTTTGACGCAGATTAATACTCTTCCCATGGCAAAATCTTCCAAAGCGAAAAAATCAATTATACCAGCTACATCCTTCCAGTTTTTCCGTAATTATATTAATAATGCATCCCCGGTGGGTTTTGAAACCTGGGGACAGAAATTATGGATAGAATACCTCAAACCCTATGTGGACACGCATTATGTGGATCCGTATGGAACTGCAGTCGGGGTAATCAATCCGGAACATCCGTTTAAAGTGGTGATCGAAGCGCACGCGGATGAGATCAGCTGGTTTGTAAACTATGTAACGGCCGACGGCCTGATCTACCTGAAAAGAAATGGCGGAGTGGATCATCAGACCGCCCCGGCATCACGTGTACTGATCCATGGAAAAAAAGGCCCGGTAAAAGCTGTATTCGGTTGGCCGGCCATACATACCCGGCTGAACCCGGATCAGAAAGAAAACAACCCGCGAACCGATAATCTCTGGCTGGATTGCGGTGCCCGGAATAAAAAAGAAGTGGAGGCGCTGGGTATTCATATCGGGGCCGTGGTAACCTACCAGGATGGCTTTGACGAACTGGCGAATGGCAATTATGTGGGCCGGGCTTTTGATAACCGTGTGGGCGGATTCATGATTGCCGAAGTGGCGCGCCTGCTGAAAGAAAATAAAAAGAAACTTCCATTCGGCTTATATGTGGTGAATGCAGTACAGGAGGAAATCGGTCTCCGTGGTGCGGAAATGATCGCCCGCCGGATCAAACCCAATATAGCCATCGTAACCGATGTAACACACGATACCACCACCCCGATGATCAATAAAAATATTGAAGGTGATGTGAGTACAGGCAGGGGCCCCTCACTCAGCTATGCGCCGGCCGTACATAACAAATTACTGGCCCATGTGGAGAAGATAGCCACTGATAAAAAGATTCCCGTACAATGGCGGGCCCTCAGCCGCAGTACCGGTACGGATACCGACTCCTTTGCCTATTCCAATGATGGCTGCCCCTCTGTGCTGATTTCCATTCCGCTGCGTTATATGCATACTACCGTGGAGATGCTGCACCATGATGATATTGAAAATACGATTAAACTGATGTACGAAACCTTACTGAGCTTAAGCCCGAAAACCAATCTCAGCTATCTCTGATGCCGGCACTGATCTATATTGACCCCGGCAGTGGCAGTTACCTGGTACAGGTGATTATCGGCGCACTGGTAGGTTTGGTGATGTTTTTTAAAAATATAAAAATGTATCTCCTTTCCCTGTTCCGGCGCACACCGAAAAAACAAAAGGATGAATGAATTACCCCGCGCAATACCTGCTTCTTACCGGGATCCGGCCGGCTTCATCTTCCAACAGGAAGGGCTGGTATTCCGTCAGGTAAATGCAGCCGGGCAGGCCGGGTATGAAGCACTGATGCAAAGCGGTCTTTATGCATTTCTTACCGGAAAAAAATGGCTGATACCACATACTGAACGAAATGATCTGCCGGGCAATACCGGTGCCTATAAAGTACTTCAGCCCGAACAACTGGCATTTACCGGTTATGCATACGAATGGTCTTTTTCCATGTTGCAGGATGCGGCCCTGCTCACCCTGCGCATCGCACGTGCCGCACTGGATCATGGTCTGATACTTAAAGACGCCACCCCGTTTAATGTCCAGTTTCATAAAGGAGCCTTGACATTTATTGACACCTTGTCATTCGCTCCATATACAGCCGGGCAACCCTGGATTGCTTACCGGCAGTTTTGTGAAAGTTTCCTGTCTCCCCTGCTGCTGATGCATTACCAAAAACAACATTTACCTGCACTTCCACTGGCCTGGCCGGAAGGGATACCGCTGCAACTGGCCAGTCAATTACTGCCTTTTAAAAGCCGGTTGTCCATGCTCACGTACCTGCATATTCACCTTCACGCAAAAATGGCGGCGAAGAAAAAAGGAAGCAGCAACAGAACCGCCGTATTACCCAAAAACAAACTGACCGGTTTGCTCAGCAGCCTGGAATTACTGGTACAATCACTCCGCTGTACAAACAGGGATACCACCTGGGGGGATTATTACCAGGAAGCGGCCACCCGTGCGGATTACCTGGATCAGAAAAATAACATTATCAGTCAGTGGACAAAAGAACTGACCGGCATAAAGACGGCTGTTGATTTTGGCGCCAACGAGGGTAATTTTTCTCTCCCGCTTGCCGAACGGAGTATACATACAATCGCCGCCGATGCTGACCCTGTAGCCATTAATACATTGTACGAAAAAATAAGAGGTACGGGGTTTGATCATATTCATCCGCTTATTATCGATTTTACTTATCCCTCCCCCGCCATAGGTACAGGTAATACGGAAAGAGCTTCTTTTCTGCAACGGCTCGGGCAACGTGACCTTGGTTATTGTCTTGCTTTTATCCATCATCTCTGTATCGGGAAAAATATTCCCCTGCAAAAACTGGCGGCTTTACTGGCCGCATCCTGTCAGCTATTGCTGATTGAATTTGTGCCCAAGACAGATGAAAAAGTGCAGATACTGCTCCAACAGAAAGAGGATATCTACCCGGATTATCATGCCGCCGGTTTTGAAGAGGCCTTTAGCACCTGTTTCCGCCTGGAGAAGACGGCCGCTATTCCCGGTTCTACCCGTACGCTATACCTTATGCGCAGAAAATGATAAAAAAAGTTCAGCATATCATACATACCCGGCCGGTATTCCTTTTGCTGCTGCCCGTTTTTTTTGTGCTGCACGGTGTTACAGAAAATTACGATTATATTCCTGCGGCTGATGCACTGCTGCTGACCTCCACGTATATAACGGCCGCCATACTGATTGCCCTGGCGGCCTGGATTATTTACAGGCAATGGACCAAAGCCTGCCTGATGGCTACTGCGCTGATGGCCTTTCATTTTTTCTTTGGCAGTATGCATGATGCCATCCGCTCCCTTGCACCCAACAGCTTTTTCAGCAAACACCTTTTTGTGCTCCCGTTTTTCTTTGTCCTGCTGACCGTTTTCTTCCTGTACCTGAAAAAGAGACAAAAGCCATTGCTTACACTCAGTTTTTTCCTGAACAGCGTGCTGCTGATCCTGCTACTGGTGGATACCGGCTGGTTGTTGAGCAGGCAATGGAGCAAACGGACAACAGTTGCTGAACTGCCCCCGGGTTTTACACCCTGCAGTCAATGCCCGAGACCGGATATTTATTTTGTAGTACTGGACGAGTATGCGGGCAACCGGGAATTAACGGATCTCTTTCAGTTCAACAATCAACCCTTCCTCGATTCGTTGGGAAAAAGAGGATTTTATACGGCAACCCGGAGTCATAGTAATTATAATTATACCCCTTTCTCCGTAGCCTCCATGCTGAATATGGACTACCTGCAGCTGCAAAACCGGAACAGGGCCGGTGAAGACCTTACCTATTGTTATGGGAAAATCCGTGATAACCGGTTATTGCAGTTCCTGAGGCATGAGGGCTATCGCTTCTATAATTATTCCGTTTTTGATTTTGAAGGACAACCCGCCCGGACACGTGAAACATTTTTACCGGCAAAAACCAGGCTGATTACCGCACAGACTTTTCTCAGCCGGTTTGATAAGGAAATACGATTCAACCTGATTACCCGGTTTAAATCTGCCGGAAACCTGAAGATACTGACCTATGCCAACAGGCAGAATAATGAGCATATTTATTCCCTTACCGCCAGCCTTGCGGAGAAAAAAACAAGGGAACCGAAATTCGTATATACCCATCTGATGATGCCACACTATCCATATTTCTATGACAGCAGCGGACTGGAACGCCCTTTTGAAAAACTGGTGGAAGGCAATCAGACAGATACGAAAGCCTATACAGCCTATCTGCAATACGCCAATAAAAAAATACTGGCACTCGTGGATATCCTGATGCGTCAATCGGCCAATCCGCCCGTGATATTCCTGGTGGGTGATCATGGCTTCCGGCATTTTACACAACCGGCAGAGTCCCGGTATTATTTCATGAATCTCAGTTCGGTTTATCTGCCCGGCGGCAACTACGGGGGTTTTAATGACAGCCTGCAGGGAGTAAACCTGCTCCGGGTATTTCTTAATAATTCATTCGGACAACAATTACCCCTGCTCCCTGATTCCAGCATTTACCTGAAAGACTGACGACACTGCCCTTCAATTAATCAACCTCACCCGTTATCTTTGTAGGTATAGGAATATGATACAGGCATCCCGCATATTAGTACTGGCCCCGCATACCGATGATGGGGAACTTGGTTGTGGCGGCAGCATTGCCCGATTGCGAGCAGAAGGACGAGAAGTGTTTTATGCGGCGTTCTGCCTTTGTTCAAAATCGCTTCCGGCGCACCTGCCACCGGATACCCTGGCTCATGAATGCCGAAAAGCCACAGCGGTTCTGGGCATCCCGGATGAAAACCTGATCCTGTTTAATTACGAAGTCAGAGAACTCCCCGCTTCCCGGCAACAGGTACTGGAAGAACTGCTGCAACTGAACAAAAAAATACAACCGGACATGGTACTGCTGCCTGCTGCTTCGGATGTACACCAGGATCACCAGGTTATACACCAGGAAGGATTACGGGCATTCAAGAATACCACATTTGCAGGGTATGAATTGCCCTGGAATAATTACAGCTTCCGGACTAATTTTTTTATGAAACTCAGTGCTGCTGACCTGGCACGTAAAATGGCCGCCCTTAAAGAATACCGGTCACAGGCAACCCGGAATTATATGCAGGATGAGTTTATCCGGTCACTCGCAACAGTCAGGGGTTTACAATGTAACAGCGACTATGCGGAAGCATTTGAAATTTACAAGCTGATCAGCTGAGTCCCTTATTTCCCGAAATGCATATATTGATTGAATGGCAGGTTTAATCCGAGCTGATTAACCGCGCTGTTGGACTGGTACCAGGCCCGCGCATACCGCAAACTGATTTTCCCGAGAAATACACCCGTCCCCAGTGAAAACCCATTTAATCCATTGGCCGTATTGCCTACAGTAAGCTCCCTACGGCGGAGAAAATTGTATCCGGCCTGCAATTCAATTTTAGGGTGTACATGAACGGTAGCTCCTAGTACCAGGTGATCCATCAGTTTACCGATGGTAAAGGATGATGAAGGGTTGCGGTAACCATTGGCCGAATTAAATACAGTATCCGCATAGAAAATATCCGGCTGGTGCAGCCGCTGCCCCGTCAGGGAAAAACTGAAGGGCGCATGTGCCAGTCTTTTGGTAATACCTGCCTGCAGTTCAAACGGCAACTCCTCCTTTTCGCCAGCGTATGCCGTTAACTGGGTGCCTGCATTTTTTATCATAAAGGCAGCCGACAAACCATTCGCCGTATCCCGGTAGCCAACAGCCACATCAACTGCCAGTCCGGTGGCGCGATACTGTCCATAGCTGGAGCTGATAAATTTCAGGTTCATACCATACCGCCATCTTTCCAGGTAACGCCGGGAGGCCCCGGCCTGGAGTACAAAATCAACCGGTCTGAATTTCCCGAGTATATTACCGGCTGCATCCGTTTCCGTGGTACTACCATAATTAAAAAATACCAGTCCGCCGGTAAAATCCGTGTTTAATTTTTCCTGGTGAAAAGCTATGGAAAGATGAAACACTTTTATCCCCCCGTAAAAATCATTGAATACCGCGTTGAGTTGTGTATGCTGGGCTGCCGTAAATAAAACCGGATTCTGAAAAGTCATACCCGCATCATCCGAAGGCTGTGAAATATTCACACCGCCCAAGGCTGTTAATTGTGGTGTATGAGAAAAGCGCAGAAAGTTAAACACTGATCGGCCACCGAGTACCTGCGCCCCGGTATTTAGTCCGCATAAAAGCATGAGTATAGTAATGTAAATACGCATTACATAACGAAAGTAAGCCATATCAACAGAAAATCCCCTCCGTGAACAGAGGGGATTTCTCTTCCGCAAAGCGGAACTAACCTTAAACAACCAACATGCAGTTTTTATAACAAAAAGAAAGCGCTGTGGTTGACAGAGTCTGTTTATTTTTCCAGAGCCAGTTCCAGCACCTGGTTCATTGTTTTTACATAATGGAACTTAATTCCTTTGATAAAGGCTGAATCAATTTCCTGTACATCTTTTTCATTCTGCCAGCAAAGTATGATCTCTTTCAATCCGGCGCGTTTGGCCGCCAGGACTTTTTCCTTGATCCCTCCTACCGGCAATACCTGGCCGCGCAGCGTGATTTCGCCGGTCATCGCCAGGAAGGGTTTTACCCGTTTTCCGGTGATGGCCGAAGCTATAGCCGTCATCATGGTCACCCCCGCACTGGGGCCATCCTTGGGTACTGCACCTTCGGGCACGTGAATATGTATGTTCTTTTTCTCAAATAACTTATTGTCCAGTTTATATTTTTTTGCATTGGACATCAGGTAAGTCAGGGCGGTACTGGCACTCTCCTTCATTACATTCCCGAGGTTACCGGTCAGTTTCAGCTCACCTTTCCCTTCACTCAGACTGGTTTCAATAAACAGGATATCCCCGCCCACATAGGTCCAGGCCAGGCCCACGGCCACGCCCGCCATATTCGCGGTTTTGTACAGGTCGTTACTATATCTTGGTTTACCGAGTATTGTTTCCACGTCTTCGCCACTCAGTGAAGGTTTTACTTTTTCATGCAGGGCCAGTTCCTTGGCCTGGCTCCGCATGACAGCAGCCAGTTGCCGGTCCAGTTCACGTACACCGCTCTCCCGGGTATAATCCTGAATGATTTTCTCCAGTACTTTATCACTGATTTTAAAACTGGTATTTTTCAACCCGTGCAGGTCTTTCTGCCTGGGCACCAGGTGGCGTTTGGCAATTTCCATTTTCTCTTCCACGGCATAACCGCTGAGGTCGATAATCTCAAGACGGTCGCGCAGGGCCGGTTGAATATTCTGGAGATTATTAGCAGTGGCAATAAAAAGAACTTTACTCAGGTCGTATTCCAGTTCCAGGTAGTTATCGTAAAACGAATTGTTCTGTTCCGGATCCAGCACTTCGAGTAATGCGGAGGAAGGGTCTCCGCGCTGATCATTACCCACTTTATCAATTTCATCCAGTATCATTACCGGATTGGATGAGCGCACTTTCCGGATGGATTGCAGGATCCGGCCCGGCATCGCCCCGATATAGGTTTTACGGTGGCCACGGATTTCGCTTTCATCATGCAGTCCGCCAAGACTTAACCGGATATACTTCCTGCCAATGGCATTGGCAATGCTTTTACCCAGTGATGTTTTACCAATACCGGGAGGGCCGACAAAACAGAGGATCGGACTCTTCATATCCCCTTTCAGTTTCAGCACCGCGAGGTATTCTATAATCCGTTCTTTTATTTTATTCATGCCATAGTGGTCATGATCCAGCGTTTCCTTGGCTTTTTTCAGGTCATAATGATCTTCCGTATATTCTTCCCATGGCAGATCCAGCATCAGGTCGAGGTGATTATAGACCACGGAAAAATCAGGCGTACTGGGGTGCATCCGTTCCAGCTTTTCCACGCCTTTTTTAAACATTTCCTTTGCGGCTGCGGGCCATTTTTTCGCCTCCGCTTTTTTCTGCATTTCTTTTATCTCCTGCGAATTGCTGTCACCGCCCAGTTCTTCCTTTATACTCTTCAGTTGCTGCTGGAGAAAATACTCCCGTTGTTGTTTGTCAAGTTCTGTACGGGTTTTGGTGGTTACTTTGTTTTTGAGTTCCGCAAATTGCAGTTCTTTTTGCAATAGCTGCATCAGCAGGTCGGCCCGTTCACGGATGTGGTTCAGTTCCAGTAACCGTTGTTTATCCTTGATATCGGTATTCAGATTGCTGGACACAAAGTGAATCAGGAAAGCAGGACTTTCAATATTCCGCAGTATAATAGATGCTTCCGTGGGAATATTCGGGGAGAGCTGAACGATATCCGCGGCCAGGTCTTTGATATTGGCTACATACGCGTTAAAGTCCTCGTCTTTCGGGGCCTCTTCCTCTTCCAGTTTTATGATTTTTGCCCTGAAATACGGATCTTCTTCAATAATGGCTTCGGTAGCAAAACGGCTCTTTCCCTGAATGATTATGGTGGTTCCTCCATCAGGCATTTTGATCATTTTCACAATCTTTGCCACGGTACCGATCTTTTCCAGATCCTTCACTTCCGGGTCCTCCACATTACTGTCCTTCTGGGCAATTACGCCAATCAGTTTATCACCCCGGTAGGCGTCATTCACCGCTTTGATGCTTTTATCGCGGCCGACGGTAATAGGCAATACCACGCCCGGAAATAACACGGTATTGCGGAGTGGCAATAACGCGATTTCATCAGGTATCTCCACACCGTTCGGGTCTTCCTGGTCCCCTTCATTTAAGGGAATAATGGGCAAAAAATCCATGTCGTCTTCTGCACGCATCAAAAAATTCTCAATATTCATATCCTGGTCTTCTTTAGACATTCTGTCATTTTATTCGGGCACTTTTGTCCCGGAGAGTAAAAGTATACTGTGAATTCAGTATTGCCAAGTATCGTGCCTGCCAATTCCGGACTGCCAAACTATGTAACTGACGGCAAACCCGTTATAATAAAAAGAGGATTGCCTCACAAACTGTCACGCAATGATCTGCCAACGGCAGGTTTCAGCATAGACAGGTTGTGAGGCAACCCCTGATTCATGGCTATATGAACTTTTTAAAGTGCCAGTCCGACGGAAAGCTGGAAGCCCTGGCTTTTCCATTTGGTATCATCCGGGATATCGCTGATATTATTCAGCCCGATTGCATAACGGCCATTCACCCTGATTGGTCCCATACGTACCAGTACACCGGCCAGCATGGAGAGGTCGCCTTGCTTGAAGGCATTACCCCCGTTTTGTAATAAGGTCTTGTTCTGATCAATCAATACACCGAACTGCGGACCTGCCTGCAGCGAAATAAAATTACCCACCAGTTTGTAGTTCAGTACAACCGGGATTGACAGGTAATTCAACTTTACGTTGCTGTTGCCGTCAAACACATCCTGGTAAACATGACTGAAGTTGCTGTCAAGACGGGTGGCATACTGATTCCACAGTACTTCCGGTTGCAGCACCAGCTTATTACCCAGACGTATCTCGGCAAAACCACCCAGGTGATATCCGTAACGGAATTCATCTTTAAAGGACTTTCCATCAACCTTGGTAATGTTGGTACCGGCTTTAACGCCTACGTGAAACTGGGCCATAGCAGCCTGAGAAATCAGAATAATGGCGAAGAGCGAGAGAATTTTTGTTTTCATGCTAATGATTTTTTTGTTTTTGGAATGGCTTGAGACCGGTTTAAAATTTCAAGTATGATGCCATGGAACCAATCCCGCTGTTAAATTTGATATAACATGAATAGGTACAAACCGCATCCGTTTTTGTAATCGGAAACGTTGCAATAAAAATGTGAATGTTTTCTAAAATAAATCAGAAGAAGAAACCGGCGTTAACGGTAAAGAGTGTGTTGAATTTTTGCGTATTGCCCGGGAAATAATAATCCAGAACCAATTGGGGCTGAAGAAAGAATTTTCCAATGGAATATTCGCCCCGTAAATATAAAGTCATGGATAGCGGCTGAAAATCGAGCTGGTCATCGAGATAAACATTATCCGTATTAAAAAGAACATTACTGCCGGTACGGATCGTAGTAGCATAGGTGCTGGAGGTCTGGTTGAAGCCGAATTTCTGTGTACCACTGGTAAATGCCAGCTGCGGGGTAAAGCGGATATGATCCCGGCTGGCCAGTACTTCGAGCCAGTAGAAGTCATGCCGTACAGAGGCCATCACGGAAAAATCGCTGACGGTTTCTTCCGTATTGATATAAGTGAAACCCCGGCGCCGCAGACGCAGATCCTGAATCTGTTCTTCCCGCTGCATATAATCACTCCGGCTGCCCCATCCGTAACTGGCGGCTACAGCGGGTTTGAACCATGATTTACGGTACATAAAATAACCATACAATTCATTTTGCAACGGCGTGGTATAAAACGGAAGTGAGTCCCGGGTTAAAAAACGGGTATAAGAAATGCCGGTGGCAATACTCCTGTTTTTCAAATAATCAAAGGATGGGGTGATGCCGGCCTGGTAAAGGTTCAGGTTTTCGCCGTCATGCACGATATATCCCGTAGCCGAAATGCCCAACCCTCCTTTATGAAAATAGCCAAGTGTCGGCGAATAATTCAGTTTTTGTTCAGTGCTTATCGCATATGTGGCCTTGTTGGAATAATTGTAATACCCTTTTCCCATGGAAAGACTTACCACCGAGTAACTGCGGGGCGTAAGTATGGAATCCATAAACGCATCGAAGTCCCGGAACAGGGCGTCAAAATCGAAATCCGTATCACTGGTAAGCCCGGTAGTATCCCGGGGCAGGGACAAAGAGTCCACCTGCCTGTTCTGACCGAAGAGTACAGAACAGCACCAGATCAATGCAATGGTTATGGACCCTTTTTTCAGCATCAGGCAGTGGGTGGCCATTTAAAAAAAATAAATGCCCGTTCGGGGGTTAAGACTGTAAACCCTGAAACAGGTTTAATTCCCATTCGGAAAACGAAGATAAAAAGTAAAAAGTGTAAGGCCGTAAAAATTAAGTCGTTGAGAGGCTTATCAGGCCAGTTCGATCAGGGTTATTTCGGGCAATATACCCACTCTGCCCGGGTACCCGATAAAACCAAAACCACGGTTGACATAAAGTTTCTGGTTTTCCTTTTCATATAAACCTGCCCATTCGTTGTACATATACTGCACGGGACTCCATTTGAGGCCGGGTATTTCAACACCAAACTGCATTCCGTGCGTGTGTCCGGCCAGCATCAGGTCTACATCCTTGTATTTTTCCAGTACTTCTGCTTTCCAGTGTGAGGGATCATGACTCAGGAGTATTTTAAACGGAATGGCAGCAGCGCCTGCATGCGCTTTTTCCATATCCCCGTATTTAGGAAAACGGCCTTTAGCACTCCAGTTTTCAATACCCAATAAGGCAATCTGCTGCCCCTCTTTTTCCAATACCACATGTTCATTCATCAGCAGCCGCCAGCCCAGATCCGCGTGTACTTTTTTCAGACTGTCGAGATTGGCCGCTTTTTCCTGCGGACTGTCCCATTGCACATAGTCTCCGTAATCATGGTTACCCAGTGTGGAATAGACGCCCATCGGTGCTTTAAGCTGGTTAAACACATCCATATAATCCTCCATTTCCGTGGCTACATTATTCACCAGGTCACCAGTAAAGAGAATCAGATCCGGATTTTCGTTCAGAATTTTCTGTACCCCTTTCCGGACGGCTTCCTTATCCGAAAAACTGCCGGAATGGATGTCTGAAAGCTGAACAATTTTTAATCCGCGAAAGGCCTCCGGCAAATTGGGATAACGTAAGGTTATTTTATTAACCTGGTAGCGGTGTTTATTGCCAAAGCCATAGATAAGGGTACCAAACAAGCCGCTTCCGGCCAGCATACCCGCCCAGCTCAGAAAGGCCGAACGGGTGATCCCTTCGCCGGCAATAGCGGCAGCCCCTACTTCACGGGGTGCGGACATTAACCGGGTACCGGTCCACTGTACTACCCGGCGGACATCATCTACCAGGAAAAACAGGGAAGCAATCAGTTTTGCAAAAAACAAGCCGGCGATCATGGAAAATATCGTGCTTTTCGCCAGTTTGGCAGCTTTATCCATCTGCAGGTAAGGCAGGAGAATCAGCATCAGAATTGCGGCCACGGAGAGTACCCAGTAGCCTGAATGCACAATAATCCGGGTTCTGGGACTGGCAGAATGGGTTAATACTTTAAGGGCCTGGAAAAAATAAAGGTCTAAAAGGACCATAAATCCGAGAAAAATCCACCAAAACGGAGTACTACGCATATAAGTATCAAAATTAAGAGGCCCTGAATAATAGGCAGTCTTTTGTCGAACGCTTATTTTTGCCGGAATGCCTTATTATTGGGGCAAAACTTAACTTTGCGTTCTTTCAATCCGGGAGCAATTTTAGGCCAATCAATCACTTAATCACAAGGAGTTTTCGGTAAAATGGCAAGAATAATCGGTGTAGCGAATCAAAAAGGTGGTGTGGGTAAGACCACAACGGCCATTAACCTGGCTGCTAGCTTTGCAGTGCTTGAGTACAAGACCCTGCTCGTGGATGGCGATCCGCAGGCCAATAGTACGACCGGGGTGGGTTTTGACCTGCATAATATCACCCAGAGTCTGTATGACTGTATGGTGAATCAGGCCCGTGCTAAAGATGTAATACTGAAAACAGAAATACCCAACCTGGATCTGATCCCTTCGCATATTGACCTGGTAGGCGCGGAAATTGAAATGATCAATTACCCCAACCGGGAAATGGTTATGAAAAACCTGCTGGACAGTATACGTGATGAATATGATTTTATCATAATCGACTGCTCTCCTTCACTGGGTCTTATAACCGTAAATGCATTGACTGCGGCCGACTCGGTTGCTATTCCTGTACAGGCTGAGTTTTTTGCCCTTGAAGGTTTGGGAAAACTGCTTAACACCATTAAAATTGTGCAAAGCCGGCTGAATACAGCGCTGGTTATTGAAGGTATTCTCATGACCATGTATGACGGACGGCTACGCCTGTGCAACCAGGTAGTAAGTGAAGTACGCCGTCATTTCGACGAAATGGTATTCAGTACCATTGTACACCGGAATGCCCGGCTGGCAGAAGCGCCCAGTGCCGGCAAACCCGTAATCCTGTATGATGCAGCCAGTAAAGGATCGGTCAACTACCTGAACCTGGCTAAAGAAATTCTGCAGAAAAATGACATGACGAAAATGACACAGGAAGAAAGAATTCTTGAAATATAAACAAGGAACGTAAGTACAAAGTACGAAGTACAAGGTACGAAGTGCGAGGTACGAAATGAAGCATTGATTTACTGACAACCCACATCCGACAACAGACATCATAAATGACAAATCCGAAACAAAATAAAGATCTGCTGGGAAAAGGAATTCGTTCTTTACTGCAGAGTATTGACTCCGATCTGAAGACCAATACCGGTCAGTTGAAACAGAATGTGGTGGAAAACGCAACGGGCATCAACCGGTTGCTGATTGCAGAGATTGAGGTAAACCCCAAACAACCGCGCCGTGATTTCGATGAACAGGCACTGAACGAACTGGCGGAATCCATCCGGATGCATGATATCATTCAGCCGGTAACTGTTTCGCGGATGGCCAATGGCAAATACCGGCTGATCTCCGGTGAACGCAGGTTACGTGCCTCAAAAATTGCAGGCCTGAAAGATATACCAGCCTATGTGCGCCAGGCCAATGATCAGCAATTACTGGAACTGGCGTTGTTGGAGAATTTGCAACGGGAGGACCTCAATGCCATGGAAGTGGCCCTGAGTTATAAACGGATGATGGAAGAACTGGATTATACGCAGGAGCAAGTAGCTGAGCGGATGGGTAAAGACCGCAGTACCGTTTCCAACGTAATCCGTCTTTTAAAACTGCCCCCGGATATTCAGCTCGCCGTACGAAGTGGTGAATTGAGTATGGGACATGCGCGTGCCCTGATCAATGTGGATACCGTGGACCGCCAGTTGTTTATTTTTAAAGAAATAAAAAATAAAGATTTGTCCGTACGCCAGACAGAAGCGCTGGTACGTACCCTTTACAAAGAGCCGGGTGTTGTTAAAAAATCGGCAAAAAGTCCGGTGGACGCGGCGTATAAAAGAATTGAAGATAAATTAGCCACGCATTTCAGCACCCGGGTAAAACTGAAAAACAGCCGCAACGGCAGTGGCACTATCACCATTGATTATTATTCCCAGGAAGAACTGAACAAGATACTCCGGCAAATGAATGCATCGCTTGATTAAATCAACATGAGAATTCTGTTTGTCTTTTTGTTAGTCTCACTGCTGAACGTCCTGTCTGCCACCGCGCAGGAGAAAGAAATACCTGTGCCCCTTAAGACAGATACGGTTCCTCCCGTTAAACAAAAACTAAGCGGCAGCAGCCGGTATGATTCTGCCATGAAGGCCCATAGTCCTCGTACCGCGGCCATCCGCTCCGCGATGTTACCCGGGCTTGGACAGATATACAATAAAAAATACTGGAAACTGCCCATTGTCTATGGTGCCTTGGGTACCTGTGGCGGTATTTTTTTGTATAACCTGAAAAACTACCGCGATACCCGTTTTGCCTACCGGGTAAAATACAATATGGCCTATAACCGGACCGACTCCGCCCTTTATCCGCAGATCCGGAATAACCTGAAACCACTGGATATTGAATCCCTGCGCTACTACCGGAACTCATTCCGGCGGGACATTGACTACTCTGTTCTTTTCTTTATTCTCATCTGGGGTCTCAATGTGGTGGATGCCACGGTGGATGCCCATCTGAAAAGTTTTGACGTAAGTCCCGAGCTCAGTCTCCGGGTAAAACCCGGTTACAGTGATATGGCAAAGACCAAGGGCCTCAGCCTGCTGTTAAAAATCGGTAAATAAATCCGTGCCAGTACGGGTCAGCCGGCATCCCGGATTAATTACATTTGTAATCAAGTAAACAATACGACATGAAAATTGCCCTGATTGGTTATGGCAAAATGGGAAAAGCCATTGAAGAAATCGCCCTGCACCGCGGACATGAAATCCTGCTAAAAATTGATCAGCCCAACCTGCATGAATTCACCGCGGAGAAGCTGGCCATGGCTGACGTGGCGATTGAATTCACCAGCCCGCACAGTGCATCTGAAAATGTAAAAAAGCTGCTGGACTTCGGCGTACCTGTTGTCTGTGGATCCACCGGCTGGACCGATCAGCTGGAAGAAATGAAAGCCCATTGTGCCGCCAGTAACGGGGCGTTTGCCTATTCCAGTAATTACAGTGTGGGGGTGAATATATTTTTTGAAATCAATAAAAAACTGGCAGCCCTGATGGCGCCGCACAATGAATACGAGGTAATTCTGGAAGAGATTCACCATACACAAAAAAAAGATGCACCCAGCGGTACGGCCATAACCCTGGCGGAACAGGTATTGCAGGACATAAAAAGAAAAAAACAATGGGTTAATGAACTCAGTGATAATCCGGAAGACCTTGAAATTATCAGTCAGCGGGAAGATCCGGCTCCCGGCACACACAGTGTAAAATATTCATCTGTTATTGATACCATTGAAATCACGCATACCGCTCATAACCGTACCGGGTTTGCCACGGGTGCGGTACTGGCGGCTGAATTTCTCAAAGACAGGAAAGGATTTTTTACAATGAAAGATGTATTGGGTTTATAATACATGTTGCGAAAAGGAATCATCATATTATGTTTAATCCTGAGTAACCGGTTATCCGCACAGGTAAATACGGACAGCCTGCACGCCGTAATAAATTCCGGCGTATCGTATCGTGAACAAATAAACGCTTCGCTGAAACTCCTCGAAAACTTTCAACTAAAAAACTTTGACAGTACACTGATTGAAGGTAAACGGGCGCTCGGCATAGCACGGAAAAATACAGACTCTGTAAGTGTGGCTGAAATCATGCGGCATGTTGGTGTAGCCAGTTATTTCAAAGGGAATTATGACGTGGCAGCAGTGAATTTCCAATCGGCTATAGCGATTCTTGAAAAAGCGAATCAACCGGCCAAATTAGCCCCGGTTTATAATGAACTGGCTAAATTGTACAGGAAAACCAGAAATCTAGACCGGGCCTTGCAGAATTACAACAAAGCCGATGCCTTATATCGTCAGCTTAAAGACAGCACCGGCATCGCCATGATTCTGAACGAATCGGGTGTGGTTTTTGAATACAGGGAAGATTTTGCAGAAGCGATAAATCGCTATACCGCCTCCCTGGAGATAGCCGAAAAGAAAGGAGATTCGCTCAGTGTTTCGTACTCGCTTAGCAATATTGCTGGCGTGTATGTAATTCAGAAAAAATATGATGTGGCAGAAAAAAACCTGCTACGCGCACTGTCGATCAGGGAAATGCTGAAAGACAGTTTCGCAATAGCCCTCACCTATTCCGATCTTGGTGTGGCGATGAATGGCAAGGGAGACTTTCCTAAAGCCATAGGTTACCTCGAAAAAAGTAACCAGATGGCGGAAAAGCTGAAGTACCCGGAGCTGCAATCCAATAATTACAATGAATTATCCGCCATCGCCCAAAAACAGGGAGATTTTCAGCATGCTTTTTCTTATTTTCTGAAAAGATCTGCATTGAGGGACAGTCTGTATGCACTTGAAAAAACAAAACAAATTGAAGAACTGAATGCCAAATATGAAACGGCACAACGAGAACAGGAAATACAGCATCAAAAAAATAAAATCCGCGTACAAAAGCTGCTGATGGCTGGCATTTCAGGATTGGTAATACTCACTTCCTTATTGCTGGTATCCTGGTACCGTCGTAATAAACTCCGCCAGGAAACAGCCATGAAAACGGAGCTTATGCAACAGCAGGAAATGGCCATCCGTGCTGTAATGGAAGCAGAGGAAAATGAACGGCAACGGATTGCCAAGGACCTGCATGATGGAGTGGGTCAGATGATGAGTGCGGCCAAAATGAATCTCTCGGCATTTGAATCCGAATTAGCCTTTACCACCGAAGAACAACGGAAGTCCTTTGAAAAAGTTATCAACCTGGTGGATGAGAGTTGCCGCGAAGTACGTACGGTTTCTCACGTGATGATGCCCAATGCCCTTCTGAAAAATAATCTCGGCGATGCAATCCGCGAATTTACCGGCAAACTCAATCAGAAGAACCTGCGTGTGGAAGTTTACACCGAAGGTCTTGAGCACCGGCTGGATTCCAATATTGAAACCATGCTGTACCGGGTGGTACAGGAATGTGTCAATAATACCATTAAGCATTCCGGTGCCAGCACACTGGACATTTCCCTGATCCGGGACAAAGACGGTATCAGCGGCACCATTGAAGACAACGGCAAAGGGTTTGATTCTTCCGATCCGGAAAAACTGAAAGGTATTGGCATTAAAAATATCAGTTCCCGTATAGAATACCTGAAAGGTACGGTCGACTTCGACTCTGCACCGGGAAGAGGGACGGTGGTTGCAGTGCATATTCCTATCGGGAGTTGAGATGTTGATGTGTTGAGTTGTTGAGGTGTTTAGGTGTTTAGCCAGCAGAGTCGTCAAAAATCTCTACAACTAAACAACTAAACACCTCAACAACTAAACGCTTAAACAACACTCCCTCCTTTAACATTTCCACAACTGCAATTCCACCCTCCCCTGCATCTGTTTTGGAAAATAATGAACATGACAGCCACCAAAACTGAAATTGAAGTATCTTACAAGCCAATACCCACCATGAACCGGAAAATCACGTTGGCTTTGGTTGACGATCACCAGATTGTAATTGACGGACTACTGAGTCTGCTGAAAGGCCATGATCATTTCAAACTGGTATTTGCCACAACCGACCCCACCCAAGTATTGACAAAGATGGGCGAAACGCCGGTTGACATCCTGCTTACCGATGTAATGATGCCCGGCCTACCCGGCAATGAACTTGCTAAAAAAGTAAGAGAAAGATTCCCGGCGGTACGCATCCTGGCTTTATCCATGAGCGGACAAGGCGACCTGGTGAATGAGATGATCAATGATGCCGACATTTCCGGCTATGTGCTTAAAAATGTAGGCAAACAGGAACTGATCAGGGCTTTGGAAAAAATTGCCGGTGGCGGAATATATTTCAGTGAGGAAGTAATCGCAGAACTGCAACGCAGCAGTGAGCGGAAGAAACAAAAAGAAGACGCGCATCTCACCGACCGTGAAATAGAGATCATCCGTCTCATAGAAAAAGAATACAACAACAAACAAATAGCCGAAGAACTTTTTATCTCCGAACGCACGGTTGAAACTCACCGGAAAAATATTTTCCGGAAAACCAATACCAACAGCGTAATCGGTTTGGTGAAATATGCGTATGAGCATAAACTGATCTGATCGCCAGAAAGAAGCCCATTGGCATACACACAGTATGTACACTTCTTTCATTAGTAAGACTAATTTCCCGGGAAACCGCTTAAAGCAATTGTCCGCCATTCATACAGATTCCGGGAAACGGAACCGGCAATACCTTAGCTTACTGGTAAATCAGAAACCATGCGCCGACTTATTTTAGTACTGTTTTTTTCCGGTATTGCAGTAACCTACGCACAAATTACCCTGACAACCCCTCCCAGTGGTGGTAATAAAAAAGCGGCTGTAAGTGAACGGATTGGCATTACCGATGTCAGTATTCAGTATGACCGGCCGGGTGTAAAAGGACGTGAAGGAAAAGTATGGGGGCAGCTTGTACCGGTCGGCTTTACAGATCCGGAATTCGGCAGTAGTAAATCTTCTCCCTGGCGGGCCGGTGCTAATGAAAATACGACCATTGAATTTTCTACAGCCGTTATGATCGAAGACCAACCCCTGCCGGCCGGCAAATACGGCTTTTTTATTGCCTGGGCACCGGAAGAATGTACGTTGATTTTCTCCAGGAATGCTGGTTCATGGGGGCATTACTTTTATACCCAGCAAGAAGATGCATTGCGGGTAAAAGTAAAAACGGTAGCATTGGACAAATCCGTGGAGTGGCTCAAATATGAATTCAGCGACGAAACGGAAAACAGTGCGGTTATTTCACTGCAATGGGAGAAACTATCCATTCCATTCAAAGTAAAAGTGGATTATATCAACACACAGATTGCTTCATTCCGGCAGGAACTGAGGACCGAAAGAGGATTCTTCTGGCTGAGCTGGAACCAGGCCGCACAATGGTGTCTGCAACATAATGTAAACCTCGATGAAGCCCTGCTCTGGTCCGATTCTGCCACCAGTGCCGGTTTTGGAGGGGACAGGATTTTTGGCGCATGGGCCACCAAAGCACAGCTGTTACAAAAGCTGGGAAGACCGGAGGATGCCAATACGGTTATGAAAAAAGCATTGCCACTTGGCAGCATGACTGATTTGCATCAATACGGCAGGCAATTACTCGGGCTAAAAATGAAGAAAGAAGCTTTTGAAGTTTTTAAACTGAATTTTGACAAAAACCCAAACCAGTATACCACTTGTATGGGACTGACCCGCGGCTATTCAGCCCTTGGAGATTTTAAAAATGCCTTGAAATACGCCAACCTGGCTCTTCCCCTTGCACCAGATGAACAGAATAAAAAAGCACTACAGGCAATTTTGGAAAAACTGAAAGAAGGAAAGGATATTAATTAATAAAACAACTCTTCGCCATATTCTAACAACCAAGAGAAAGGCTGTTACTAACGACTCCTGATTAAAGACTATCGACTAATTACAACCCAGAATTTCACATAGCTTGGCTTCCAGCGCAGGTCCACGGAGATTTTTTGCAATAATTTTTCCTTCAGGATCCAACAGGAAGTTCTGTGGGATACCCCTGACATTATACATAACAGCTACCGCATTATTCCAGAATTGCAAATCGCTTACATGTGTCC
This sequence comes from Chitinophagales bacterium, assembly GCA_017303855.1. Classification (GTDB taxonomy): domain Bacteria; phylum Bacteroidota; class Bacteroidia; order Chitinophagales; family Chitinophagaceae; genus JJ008. The sequence goes on from JAFLBL010000001.1 coordinate 470,550, forward strand.
AGGTAAGTCCGTCGGCATGTATGGCTTCCAGCCATCTTTCCTTTTGTCCCGGACGATCAAGGGAAACGCCAAGTACGGTAAAATTTTTCGCACTGAACTTATTGAAATTTTCCACCACATTAGGATTCTCCTGACGGCAGGGGCCGCACCAGCTGGCCCAGAAATCGAGTAATACATATTTACCCCGGAAAGAAGAAAGTGCTACGGGAGCACCGGATGTATCGGCCTGTGTAAAATCCATTGCCAGGCTGCCAATGGACCCAATTTTGCTTTCAGCTATCATACCCGCCACTTGTTTTCCGACAGCCATTTTTTTCACCGATTCATCAAGTTTATTATAACGACCCTCCAGTTGCATGGGGTCTTCGTTAAAGGCATAGGTTGCCGATAAGATAAAAGCGGTTACCGGAGATTTCGGTTTTCCCTCCACCAGGCTTTCTATATTCCGCTGAATGATTTCCTGCATATTCCGGTGTGTCATCAGCAGACTGTCGCGGCCGGGACCGGGCATGGTGCTGTTGATCACACCAGCCAGTGTACTGTATTGCTGTGCCAGGGGTATAAAAGTTTTTACGAAAGAGGAAAAGTCATCATGTGAAGCAGAGCCTGTAATGACATAATCGCCTGGTTTGGCTTTATCTCCGGTAAGGCTGATTTTATTATTTTCCACAAACAACTCAACCGGACGCGGTTCATTACCTATAAACAAAAAACAAAGAACCGGTTCTTCGACAGCGCCTTTTAATTCAAATGCAGATCTTGAAATAACAGCGTTTGCCAGTTCGGTATTCTCCCCGTTTTTCACCATACGGATCGCAGTGCCATCGGGGAAGCCGGCGAGTTTACCTTGAATAGAAAATCCTTTTGGTGCAGGCTGCGCCAGCAAAGCCAGCGGAGCCAGTAATAAAATAAAAACGATTTTTTTCATACGTAACGATCCGTTTTACCCCTGTTTCGGGGAAATACAAAGGTAATTAAAGCTGCCGGACTTTCTGCATAGTCTCAGCCCCTGATGGACGAAAGAAACGCTTTTGTGGATGCATTAACATCTGTACTGTTTTCCAGGGCTTTAATATAGGCACTGCCAATAATACCTCCCGCTGTATGACGACAGACAGAATCAAACGATGGTTTATCTTTAATCCCGAATCCCACCAGCACAGGGTTTTTGAGGGATAGCTGCTGCAGGCCTGCCAGGTACTCTTCTGCCGCCAGCCGGCTGTTTGTACCCCCTGTAGTGGAAGAAGACGATACGGCATATAAAAAACCGCTGCTGAGACTATCCAGTTTCCTGACTCTTTCTTCCGATGTTTCCGGGGTTACCAGGAAAATAAAATCCAGTCCGTATTTTTTAATGACGGGGCCATATTCGTTTTCAAATTCAAATTCGGGGAGATCCGGTAAAATCAATCCATCAATACCCACTGCTGCCGCATCAGCGCAGAATTGTTCAAACCCGTATTGCAGCACCGGGTTCATATATCCCATCAGTACCACCGGTACTTGTATTTCTTTTCTGAAATCCCTGAGCTGTTCAAATAATATCCGGATCGTCATGCCATTGGCCAGGGCCACCGAACTGCTATGCTGAATTACGGGTCCATCAGCCAGCGGATCACTGTAGGGCATCCCGAGTTCGATAAGATCGGCACCATGCGACTGGAGGGCACGCATAACAGGCAACGTATCGTGAAGTGCCGGGTAGCCTGCAGTACAGTAGACATTTAGTACACCCGCTTTTTTCTCCTGAAATAACTTATTAAGTCTGCTCATAAAATTCCGTTTAACCTATTCATTTCGTTACTACCTCACCCCAACCCCTCTCCTTTAGGAGAGGGGCTAGCCGCTGAAAGTTCAGACTGTCGAAAATGCCCGCAAAAAACCCTAAACAGAATTTTTTTCCTCCTGAGTTTTACGCTCTTTGCAAATGTATTTATTTCAAAGTAGTTTTCCCCTGTCTTAGATCCTTTGCAACAATCCGAATCTTATTTAAAACTAACCCGATGCTGTGTTCTACTTCGTAATTACTGAATCGTAGTACTGACACACCAAGTTCTTCCATCCAAATTGTTCTCGCGGTATCATAGTCAGTATTGACATCCTCATTATGTACTGTGCCGTCCAGTTCAATCACCAACTTTATCTCATGGCAATAAAAATCCGCAATATATTCAATTAATGGATGTTGTCTTCTGAACTTTAATCCATCAAGTTTTTTGTTCCTAAGAAGCTCCCAAAGTACCGATTCGGTATACGTTTCCCGCTTTCTCAATGCCCTTGCCCGCTCATATAGTTCTCCAGAAGCTTCAATATGCAGATTCCTGTTAAAAGTGTTTCCCATAAATTACAGGTTAAAAATTAATTCAAAAGTATTCCACTCTTCTTTTGAAAACCAGCCTGTCTACACACTTATTTAACGGATTTTTCTTCTCCCCCTCTCCTCAAGGAGAGGGGGCTGGGGGGTGAGGTGGCTATGATGGCATTACACTCATATACGTTGCCAGATCCTTATCTCCTCTCCCGCTCAGACAGATTACTACCACATCTTTTTTATTGAAGTTGATCATCTTTAATGCATGCAGTGCATGCGCTGATTCAAGGGCGGGAATTATACCTTCCATTTTTGCCAGTTCAAAAGCGGCATTCAGCGCTTTCTGATCAGTGGCACTCATGAAACTGGCGCGACCGGTTTCAAATAAATGCGCATGCAAGGGTCCGATGCCGGGATAATCGAGTCCGGCTGAAATACTGTGAGGCTCCACCACCTGGCCATCGTGCGTCTGCATCAGGAGGCTTTTGCTGCCATGCAGTATACCAGGTTTGCCTAATTGTGTTGTTGCAGCGCTCTTCCCGCTATTGACCCCTTCACCGGCGGCTTCCACAGCAATCAGCTTCACCGCGGGCTCTTCAATGAAATGATAAAACGCTCCGGCGGCATTACTTCCTCCGCCCACACAAGCGATCACGTATTGAGGCAATTCCGACCCTGTTTTTTCCAGTAATTGTTTTCTTATCTCCTCACTGATTACACTTTGAAAACGGGCCACCATATCCGGGTAAGGATGCGGGCCTACTACAGATCCGATGATATAATGGGTATCATTGGGATGATTTATCCAGTCACGTATCGCTTCATTGGTGGCATCTTTGAGGGTCTTACTGCCGCTGGTTGCCGGTATTACGGTTGCTCCCAGCATTTTCATACGTGCCACATTAGGAGCCTGCCGTTCAATATCCTTTTCTCCCATATAAACTATACACTCCATTCCTTTCAGTGCACACACAGTGGCTGTGGCCACGCCATGCTGACCGGCTCCGGTCTCCGCAATGATGCGGGTCTTACCCAGCCGTTGTGCCAGCAGTATCTGCCCGATGGTATTATTGATCTTATGCGCTCCGGTATGACAAAGGTCTTCCCGTTTCAGATATATCTGTGCCCCATACCGTTTACTCAGCCTTTCGGCCAGGTATAATGGCGTAGGTCGCCCTACATAATCCCGAAGCAGATATTGAAACTCCTTCTGAAACTCCTCTTCATACATAATCTCCAGGTATTTTTCCCGCAACTCCTCCACATTCCGGTGCAACATTTCAGGAATATACGCCCCGCCAAAAGAACCATAATATCCCTGTTCATTGGGTGTACCGATCAACACTTTTTCATTCATACTTTCCATAACTAACCGTGTTTCAAATCTGTTTAATCACTTATACAAATTTCTTTTCCCAAATCACCCTTCGGCAAGCCTGCCTGTCCGGTAGGCAGGCTCCCCGCATTTGGCGGGACAGGCAGGGTGACACCCATCTATCACTATTTCTTCTCTCTTCTCTCTTCTCTCTTCTCTCTTCCCTCTTCTCTCTTCCCTTAACTCCTGACTCCCGACTCCTGACTCCCGACTCCTGACTCCCGACTCCCGGCTCCCGACTCCCGACTCCCGTCTATTTCAGCCCTTGCTTAAACTGTAACAACAACTTCATATCTTTCACGCCGGGCGACACTTCAAATTTGCTGTTGATATCCACACCGAACATATCCGGATGCTTAAACGCTTTCACGCGGCCGGCATCCTCCACACCGATTCCTCCACTCAGGAAGAATGGCTTTTCAATTTTTGCTTTTGACAGGATACTCCAGTCAAACTGCTGACCGGTGCCACCAAAACTCTCTTTTAATCCCCCGGTATCAAAGAGATAATAATCACAAACAGCGTCATAGGGCGCTACCAGTTTATCAATATCCTCATCACCTTTTATACGGAAGGCTTTAATCACCTCCACTTCACTACTGAGATCTTCACACATTTCGGGAGTTTCATCGCCGTGCAGTTGTACCACTTCCAGCCCGTATTCATCAATTGCATCCAGCACTTCGATCATTTCAGGATTGACAAATACACCAGTCTTCCTGAGATCGAAATCGGCATTCTTAACATCTTTGGGATTCAGTTTGCCAACCACATACCTAGGAGACTCTTTATAAAAAATCATCCCGGCAAAATCAATATCCAGTCCGTCGAGTTGTTGCAGCTGTTTCATTTCAGTGATGCCGCATACTTTAATATTCATACTTGTTTATTTCAGTTCGTCAATAAATTGCTTTAGTTTGTTCATATCCTTCACCCCGGCACCCATTTCAAATTTACTGTTCACGTCCACTGCAAACAATTTTGCTCCTGCGGGTCCTGCACTCAGTGCTTTTATTCTCTCCGCATCTGCGGGCTCAACTCCCCCGCTGAGGAAATAAGGCTTTGACGGAGGCGCCTTCTCCAGCAGTTTCCAGTTAAACTTTTTCCCTGTACTGCCATACCCGGTGCCGGCCGTGTCAAACATAAAAAAATCGCAGACATTCTTGTACGGGATCGTCAACGGATCCAGGTTTTCCTTCCCGGCGAGCCGGAACACTTTGATCACCGATATAAAATCGGCAATTCTGGCACAATACTCCGGTGTCTCATCTCCGCTCAGCTGGACCATATCCAGCCGGTATTCTTCTACCGTTCTTACCAGTTCATCATATCGCGCATTTACAAAAATACCCACACGGGCGAACTTCCCCTTCAGTTGTTTCATCTTTTCCGGGCTGATCTTCTGCCGCATGTAACGGGGGGAGGCCGGATAGAAATTGAACCCTGCCATATCAACCCCCAGGTCGTCAAAGGTTTTCACCTGTTCCGGCAGAATGTTGCCGCATACTTTCAGTTTCATGTGCTTTTGCGTTTAATTGGTCAATAAAATCAGCAAAAGCAATCGCTGGCGTATCCGCTTTCATAAAATTCTCTCCAATGAGAAAACCAAGGAAACCGGCTTGTTTTAAAGATACGATAGTTTCCACATTTGTAATCCCGCTCTCCGCTATAGCGGGCTTTCCGGCCGGAATATATTTTCTGAGTTGCAGGGAAGTGTTGATATCCACTTCAAAGGTCTTCAGATTCCTGTTATTGATCCCCACCATACTCACATCCTCACAGATATGGCCCAGTTCCTCTTCATTATGTATTTCCAGGATCGATTCGAGGCCGATACTGGCGGCATAAGCGGCGTATTCTTTTACCTGTGCCGGGCTGAGACAGGCAGCAATCAGTAAAATCACATCCGCCCCGAATGCCCTGGCTTCCGCAATCTGCCAGGGATCCACGATGAAATCCTTTCGCAATACCGGAATATCTGTGACTACTTTAGTCTGGATCAAATCATCCAGATCGCCACCGAAAAACTCCTGATCGGTCAGCACAGAAATGCCTGCCGCGGCTTTATTATAAGCAGTGACCACAGGCTCCACTTCAAGCTCTTTGGTTTTGAACCAGCCCTTACTCGGGCTCTTGCGTTTGAATTCCGCAATGATACCAGTACTCTTGGGCAAAAGCAGGTGATGTACCAGCGAACGGGTCCTGACCTCCCAAAAGAACCCCTCTTTTTCAAAGCGGGAAACCGGACTGAGTTTTTTAAAGGGCTCGATCTCGGCTTTTTTGTGCGCGACGATTTTTTCTAAGATGTCCATGTTAAAAAATAATTCGTTTTAAAACAATTACTGCTCTTTCAATGATCATTGAGCATTGAAAATTGAATATTGAAATTTTCTTAAACCAGGCTTACAATGCTCAATATTCAACGCTCAATTTTCAATGCTCAATAGAAGAGCTATTGCTGCAATCCGATCAGTTGCTCCAGACCCTTCCAGGCCTTTCCGCTTTCCAGACTTTCCACAGCAGCATCATAGGCAGCATCATAGGAATCGTATTTACCGGTACAATGCAGCGCCATTGCCGCATTGGCCAACACCACCGCATTCTGTGCCCAGCTGCCTTCCCGATTAAGTATCTTTTTAAATATAGCTGCAGCTTCTTCCACGGTATCACCACCACTTATATCTTCTGTCATCACCATCCGCTTGCCCAGTTGTTCCGGAGTCATTACCCTTTCACCTTCATGAGTGATCACTTTGGTATCACTGGTAAGCGAAATTTCGTCGTAGCCATCCAGGCTATGAATTATGGTAAACGGCTTTCCGCCCAGCTGCAACAGGTAATTATAGATCCTTGCCATTTCCAGGTTATATACACCAACCAGCTGGTAAGCGGGATTGGCCGGATTTGCCATGGGGCCCAGCATATTGAAGAAAGTCCGCATAGCCAGGTTTTTCCGGATCGGCCCTACCGTCTTCAGGGCCGGATGAAATAAAGGCGCATGGAGAAAACAAATGTTTGCCGCTTCCAGTTCCTTTTTAAGTTTATCCGTATTGTTTGAAAAAACATAGCCCATCTGTTCCATCACATTCGATGCGCCGCTGATAGAGGATGCCCCATAGTTTCCGTGTTTGGTAACTTTCTGTCCGGCACCGGCGACAATAAAACAAGCCAGGGTGGAAATATTAAACGTATTCTTTCCATCACCGCCGGTTCCCACAATATCAATTGCATCATAAGCTGCCAGATCCGCTTTTACACAAAGCTCCAGTAAAGCATCGCGGAAGCCCTGCAATTCGTCAATGGTTATACTGCGCATAAGATACACGGTCATAAAAGCCGTCACCTCATGTTCATTGTAAATCCCCCGGCCTATATTTACCAGTGCCTCTTTCGCCGCTTCCCGGCTCAGGGTCTTGTGCTCAAATAAGTATTGTAAAATGCGTTTCATGTGAGTGTTGAGTTGTTGAGGCGTTTAGATGTTTAGGGTTTAGATAATTAGATAGCTTATGTGGAATGCTCTGACATCTGCTTTCTCATTCTACTGCACCAGCCAGTTCTTCAATATCTTCTCCCCATCCGGTGTCAGTACACTTTCGGGATGAAACTGTACACCCTGTACATCAAACGTCTTATGCTGCAATCCCATGATGTACCCCATATCATCTACAGCCGTCACTTCCAGATCTGCCGGAAAATCCTGATCGCTTACCACCCAGCTATGATACCGGCCCACATCAAACCTTTGAGGTAAGCCGCTGAATAAAGGGCTTTTCACTTTTGAGTTCTGAATTTTGACTTCAATGGGAGTAGCAATACCATGATAAACTTCCTTCAGATTCACCAAGGTCCCGCCAAAAGCCTCCCCGATTGCCTGGTGACCGAGACATACACCCAGGATGGACTTGCTGGCGGCATATTCTTTTATCAGCGGCAATAAAAGTCCTGCTTCCACCGGTATCCCGGGTCCGGGGGATAAAATGATCTTATCATACATCTTTACTTTCTCCAGTGGCAGCTGGTCATTACGGACCACTTCCACTTTCACCCTTGTGATTTTTTCGACCAGGTGAACGAGATTGTAAGTAAAGGAATCATAGTTATCGAATACGAGTATGTTCACGATAAATGGTTTAGATGTTTAGTCGTTTAGTTGTTTAGTTGTTAAGTTGTTTAGAGAAGACTCTTTAATTAACTGACAAATCAAAAACTAAACAATCTTAATTGCTTCCTCAATTGCCTTCTTCAGCGCCCCTAATTTATTATTCACTTCCTGTAATTCGCTTTCGGGATTACTGGCCACTACCACACCGGCTCCCGCCTGATAGGCGAGTGTATTGCCACGACTCAGGAAAGTGCGGATCATGATCGCGTGATTGAAACTGCCATCAAAACCGGCAAAGCCGATCGCCCCGCCATAATAACTGCGGGATGTTGGTTCATACATATCAATAAGCTCCATGGCTTTGAACTTCGGAGCCCCGCTGAGTGTGCCTGCCGGAAATGTCTTAGCCAGTAATTCAAATGGATTGGCACCGGGTTTTGCCTGTCCGGTCACCTCACTCACCAGGTGGATCACATGTGAGAAATATTGTACCTGCCGGTAATGAGTAACTTCTACCTCGTCACAAACGCGGCTGAGATCATTGCGCGCCAGGTCCACCAGCATCACATGTTCAGCGTTTTCCTTTGCATCCGTCAGCAATCGTTCTGTAGCAATTTTATCCGCTTCCTCATCACCCGTACGTTTAAAGGTGCCGGCAATGGGATGTACAACAGCTTTCTGATTGCTGATTTTTAATTGTGCTTCCGGCGAAGAACCCATCAGTTTATAATCACCATAATCAAAAAAGAATAAATAAGGCGAAGGATTGATACTGCGCAGGGCCCTGTACACATTGAACTCATCACCGGTAAAACCCTGTTGGTAACGACGACTGAGTACGATCTGGAACACATCGCCCCGCTGGCAGCTGGCAATCCCTTTACGTACCATTTCACGGTAATCTTCATCGGTCATGTTGGATTGCTCTGTTCCTTTCATCGCAAACGGATATACAGGTACATCTTTGCTGCGAATCAGGGATTCAACCGCGGCTGCATCGCCTTCTATGCCTTTAATTTTATTCTCACATAAAAACAACTCATCCCGGAAGTGATTGATGACGATCACGTACTGGTAGAGACGGTAGCGCATGAGAGGGATGGCAGTCGGGAGTCGGGAGCCTGCCTGCCGGACAGGCAGGTCGGGAATCGGGAGTCCTTCCTTAGTTGTTGATAGCTTAATGGTGTCGAAGAACTGTACAGCGTCATAGGTGCTATAGCCAAAAAGCCCCTGGGCGAAGCTGAGTTCTTTTTGTAATGGTTTTATTGCATCGAATTGCTGCATAAAATTCCAGAGGAGTCCGGGAACTTCCGCCGTATTTTTTAATGCAACTTTCTCCGGATTACGGCCGGGGAGTTTGAACTCAACCTGTTCCCTGGACGTGATCTCCATACCCCCGATGGCATTGATACAGATAAACGAGTAGCTGTTCTCAGATGAATGATGGTCCGTGCTTTCGAGCAGGATCGTATCCCTGAACTTGTCCCGCAACCGCAGATAGATACCTACCGGAGTATATACATCCGCCAGCATCCGTTTGGCAGTTGTGTTGATCTCAATTTTTTTCATATTTCATTATTCCTTTCCTGTCAGGCAGGTACTAAAAAACAGGAGCCCCGGTATTCGGGGCTCCTGAATGATATACAAATGCAGTTATGACACTACAGCCCCATTAGAGTTGTATGCCACCACCATTGATTATTTGTTGTCGTCCTGTTCATTTATACTGCAAATATGTGGCTACAATTCCAAATAAGCAAAAAAAACTTGATAGCTTTAATAAAACAAAAAATTATGACCATTCATCACAAACAAGCCGGCGGAAAGGGCATTTTCTACGTAGGTGAAGAAGGCGCCTACCTGGCGGAAATGGTGTACACCCTGCCAGCCGATGATAAAATGATTATCGAACATACGGAAGTTAGTGACGAGCTCCGGGGACAGAACGTAGGGTACCAGCTGGTGCATGCGGCCGTAGAACATGCCCGTACATATGGTCAGAAGATCATCCCGCTATGCCCTTTTGCGAATGCGGTTTTTAAGAAGAAACCGGAATACGCCGATGTGCTGTTTAAGTAAAAATTCAAAAGTAAAAAGTAAAAAATCTTAAAGCAGGCATTGCTCTAAAGCGATGAAACAGTATTAGTTCAAACAGCTCATTACCACCAAATAAAATGGGTCTGCTTATAAAGCGACCCATTTTTACTTTTGAATTGTCCCTTACTGATCCTACCTGATTAATGTGACCGTCCCCTTCTTAAAGATCACATTCCCGTTGTAATCCACGCCCTTCGCTTCCCATACAAACACATTACTGTCCTGCGGCTGGCCCTTGTAGATACCATTCCATCCTCTTGATGCATCATTGGTCATGAAGACCAGTTCCCCCCATCGGTTATAGATCCGGAAGAAGACTAATTCACGAATACCGGCGGGTATCACCACGGCATTATCATTCTTGCCATCCCCGTTGGGCGTAAAGGCTGTCGGCACATAAAGATCAGCTTTGGCAAAAGCAGTGATCCTTATATCATCAATCGCCTCGCATCCTTCAGCTGTTCGTGCGGTCACTACATAGGTGGAACTACCCAGGTTATTGATAATGGCCTGCGGAGATTTGAGCTGTGCATTATTCAGTCCAACCGATGGAGACCATTGGTAACTGGTAAAGCCGCTGTTATTCATATCCTGTGCATTGAGCTGCACCGGCTGATTGACGGCCACCAGGGTATCATTACCCGCAAACACGCGTACGGGGGGCAACATGGTTACTCTTACAGTATCCGGCTTCAATGCCGGACAACCATTGGCACTCACATTCAGCACATAGGTATAAATGCCTGCACCGGGTAAGGTAACAAGTGGTGCAGCGATGGATGGATTGGATAAATAAGCGGACGGACTCCATTGATACACCAGTCCCCCGCTGCCATTCAAACGCAGCGTTTTCCCGTAACACAGGATCGCATCGGGACCTGCATTGGCCACTGGAGCAGGCATCACATAAACAGTAGCTGTTCGGACATCACCATCACACCCATTATTGGCATGTTCCTGTACAGTAAGCTGGTAGACCCCGGCGGTTGTCCAGGTCAAAGACAGTTCATGCCGGTTGCCGGGTTGTGTAATTCCATTCACCGTCCAGGTATAGGTAGATGGTACAGACGCATCATTCACTTTGTAGATCCTGCTGGTACCCACACATACTGTATCAGGCATAGCTACCTGCGCCATAGTTTGCTGGAAGCAAAACAGCCCCAGTAACCATGCACTGATATGTTGTATGTGTTTGGACATTGTCTGGTTCCGTCTTTCTACTTTTTAATTCTTACTTCTTTTGTCTTTGGTTTTTCGTAGTGTTTTATTTCTTTACCCCTTTCTCCCTGCTGTTCCTTTACGGGAAACAACAGGGAAGAATCGGGTTTTATTTTATCTATTGATCAGTCGCATTAATTGTGCGTGATCGCTGAGGTGACCGGTTTCGGTGTCACCGTCACGTTCAGGGTATTCGCTGCAGAACAACCGGAGGCGGTGATCGTTTCGGTAACGGCTACCGTACCTGCACCTGCTGTGGTCCAGCTGACCGTGATACTGTTGGTACCCTGACCGGATACAATCGTACCACCTGTCACTACCCAGTTGTAAGTATGTCCGGCTACGTTGGTTGTCGTGTACGTTGAGGTATTACCTGCCACACTTACGCAGACCGGTGAAGGACCTGTAACCAGCGGTGTCGGCAACGGATTCACAGTTACTATCACGGGCTGGATGGTGAAGCATCCGCCGGCAGTGGTTCCTTTGATATAATAGGTTCCTGCGGTAGCGGCTGCCGGTGTTGCATACGGTACAGTGGCAGCTGCATCAGTCCAGTAGGTATAGGTAAGTCCGGCATCAGAGCCTGCAGTGACTGCAGCTGCAGTGAGGTCAACGGTATTCGGTGCACAAACAGCAGCCGGATTAGTTATTACGACAGTCGGTGTCGGTGCAGTGGTCACTGTAACAGGCTGTATCGCAAAACAACCGCCTGCTAATGTACCCTTGATATAATACGTACCTGCTGTTGCAGTTGTTGGTGTGGCATACGGAACAGTAGCGGCCGCATCAGTCCAATAGGTCAGTGTAAGACCGGCAGAAGATCCTGCGGTTACAGCAGCAGCAGTCAGGTCAACCGTATTGGGCAGACAGGCAACCGGCGGATTGGTGATCACCAGGATCGGTGCTGCATTTACCGTAACGGTACCGCTGGCAGATGCAGATCCGCAACCGGTTACGGTATTGGTGATAACAACAGAGTAAGTACCCGCAACACCAGAAGTAAAGCTGGCGACGTTACCCGGGTTAGTTGCACCCACAGGTACTGTCCATACATAACTATATGTTCCTGCAGTACCCGGTGTGGCCGTTATTGTAGCATCCGCTCCGGAGCAGACGGCGGCAGAGTTCACGGTTACGGTCGGCAACGGATTAACGGTTACAAGTATGGTTACGGGGTCGCCCACGCAACCACTTGCATTGGTCTCTACCACCTGAAGAGTGGCGGTACCAGTGCTGGTCCAATTGACTGAAATAAGGTTGGGTGTTGCCCCGGGAGTAATGGTTCCGTTACCACCGGTAACCGGTGTAATGGTCCATTGATATGTTGAACCAGCCGTCAATACGACGCCGTAAGGTTCAGTTGCATTCAGACAGACCAGGTGATCACCCGTATTCGGATAGGGCTGGGCAAAGGCCTTGCCGCTGGTAAACAGCAGCAGGATCGCCAGGCTTAGTTTTATGAACTTGTTTTTCAATTGCATGTTGATCTTGTTGTATTGGTTATTATATGTTGTTTACTTGTTTACTTATTCATCAATTATGGTAAATCGTCAAAATACCAGGACCTGTGGACGAAGTGATGATTACCGGTACCGTCGCTATACAATTACGACTATCCCTTACTGTAACCGTATAGGTCCCGGCTGTCAGACCCGTAAATACATTACTTGTCTGAAATGTCACCCCGTTGATACTATAACTTAATACCCCTGTGCCTCCAGTAGCATCTGCGGTAATCGTTCCATCTCCTGCCCCACAGGTAGCTGGCGATGCAGTGGCTGTAAGTACAGGGGCTGGCAGATTTAGTACTGTAACCGGTATTGATTTTATACAGCCGTTTACATCTCTTACATACAGTGTATACGTTCCGGCAGCTAGTGCATTAAATATAGTACCCACCTGATACGTTGTACCATTCAGTGAATATTGTAATGCACCAACACCCCCGGAAGCGGCGGCAGTAATTGAGCCATTGGCATTACCACAGGCTGCATGTACAATGGTTGCCGTTAATACCTGCGGACCTGCTGTAGTTGACACCACAACCGGACGGGTCACCAGGCACCCATTGGCATCTTTAACTGTTACGGTGTAATTACCAGGGAGCAGCCCGTTAAAAATATTACTGGCCTGAAAACTGATACCATTGATACTGTATTGGAGAGGTACAGCAGCTCCGGTAGCAGATACAGTAATGGTACCAGTTGCATTACCACAGTTACCGGCCGTAGTTACGGTATTGGTAATAGCAGGCCCCGTAAGGTTGGCGAGGTTGATACCCGTAGTACTGATACAGCCCCTGGCATCTTTTATATACACTGTATAGAATCCGGCAGGCAGACCGGTAAATGTACCAGTGGATTGATAGAGTGTTCCGTCAATACTAAACAGGTAAGGCGCTGTACCTAGTGTACCGGTAGCCACCAGGGAACCATCGCTGTTGTTGCAACTAGCAGGTATGCTATAGGCTGATACCCTGGGCAGCTGGGTCAGTCCTACCGTTACGGAGATACTGCTATAACAATTATTGGCATCTTTTACATATAGCGTATAGGTTCCAGCCGCCAACCCGGAGAATATATTACTGGACTGAAATACGGTACCATTCAGACTATACTCCAACGGAGCTGTCCCTCCGGTACCTGTAGCCGTGATTACGCCACTATTGCTGTTGCAGGCCGCAGTCAGCACGGTAGCGGTTACAACGGGTATACCCTGACCAGTCAGGTTGACGGTAACCCCGTTATTACAACCCGATCCATCGAGTACACTGATCGCATATACTCCGGGAACGAGGTTATTGAATGTATTGACGGCGCTGTATGCACCTCCATTGATACTATACGTATATGGTGGGATACCTCCTGCCCCGGTAGCTGTTATTGAACCAGTTGGTGAACCACAGGTTGGATTGACCTGCGACGTGGAAACGGTCGGTCCTCCTATTGAAGGCACCACAACATTCACAATACTGATACATGCACCCGGATTATCCGGGGGACCTGCCACAAAATCAGCATCATCGGCCATACGGATCTGGTATGAACCAGGAGCAAGTCCGGGGAATGTCAGACTGTTGACACCAGGAGGAAAGAAAGTGATCCAGGTAGCGCCATTATCAATACTTGCATGATAAGGCCTGTTGACACCAGCACCCACAATTGTAATTGATCCATTGGTTGAGCCGCAGTTGGCAGGTACCACAGCAGCCGTGGCTGTTGCCGGAGTACCACTTCCGATTGTTACCAGTTTAGTGATTGTACATCCATCTTCATTACGGGCCGTTAATGTGTGTACACCGGGTGCCACATTGGTGAACTGATTGGCTGTAGTAAAAGCTGCACCATCCAGACTGAATTCATAAGAATTTCCACCACCACCGGGCTCTCCTTTGATGTTTTTAATCCGGCCGGTCTGTCCTGTACAGGCCAGCGCATCCCGTACAACGAAAGTTACATCCGTAGGTGCTGTACCCACCACACTATTGGTAATGGTAAAAGTCTGCGATGCTGTACAATTATTCGCATCCCTTACTGTAATCGTATGCGTACCCGGTGCCAGGTTGATAAAAAAGTTGACTGTCTGATAAGCTCCCCCATCCAGACTGTATTGCAGCGGCGGTGTACCCGAGGTGCCATTGGCCCGCACTACGCCATTACTGGCATTACAGGTGGCCTGGAACAAGGTTGTTACCGTTAATGATGGTCCTGCTGATGCTGTAACTGTAACCTGGCGGGTAACAATACAGTTATTCGCATCCTTTACGTATAAAGTATAGGTACCCGGTGCCACATTGGTAAATGAATTGCCGGCCTGGTAAACAGTACCGTTGATACTATACTGCAAAGGGGCTACTCCACCAGAAGCCGTTGCCACAATGGTCCCGGTACTGCCACTGCAGGTCGAAGCGCCCGTACTACCGGTAAGCACTAAGCCGGATGTATTACTGATTACTACCGTAGCAGTACGGATACATCCGTTTGCATCTTTCACATAAACAGTATAGGTACCACTGGCCAGACCGTTAAACACATTGCCGGCCTGATAAGTAACCCCATCAATACTATACTGTAAAGGCAGGGCAGCACCTGTACCCGTAGCCGTGATGATGCCATTATTCACATTACACGCAGTTGTGGTACCAGAAGCACTCAGCGACAAACCTGTACCTGCCGGCACAGTAACCGGATAAGTGCTGATACATCCTGCCGCATCCCGCACGTATACAATATAATTTCCCGGAGCGAGACCACTGAAAATAGTTCCTGCGGTAAATGTGGTGCCATTAATACTATACGTCAATGCTCCGGTACCACCCGTACCCACCGCGGTAATGGAACCATTATTGATATTACAGGCCGAAGCCACTGCCGATGCCGTAACCGTTGGTGCATTGGTACTGGCAACTGTTACCGTAACACTGTTGGTGCAGCCGGTTGCATCCCTTACTGTAATAATGTAAACACCGGCAGCCAGTCCTGTAAAAATATTCCCTGGCTGAAATGTAATGCCATCGCGGCTGTATTCCAGTGGCGCAATGCCCCCGGTTCCCGATGCTGTGATCGTACCATTGGCATTATTGCAGGCTGCAGAAGTTGTTACAGCACTCACAGTGGGTGCTGCAGAATTTGGTATCGTTACATTCACGGTGGCCATACAGCCATTGGCATCTTTTACCGTAACAGTATATGGGCCGGGATTAAGATTGGTGAACAAATTGCTGGCCTGGTACACACTGCCATTGATACTGTACTGTAACGGCGCTGTGCCACTGCTTCCGAAAGCAGTGATCGTGCCATTATTGCTGCCACAGGTAGCCGATGCGGGTATAGCGGTCAGTTGCGGAGCCGGGGAACTGGTGATCACAACAGTAACTGCGTTGATACAGTTATTTGCATCCTTTACATACAGTGTATAGGAACCCCCGGTGAGCCCGGTAAAGAAACTACTGCCCTGGTAGGTCACCCCGTTCATGCTATAAGTATAAGGAGCCGTTCCTCCGGCCACGGTGGCAGTAACCGAACCATTATTTATTCCACAATCCGCATTAGTATTGGTAAAACCAAGTTGAGGTCCGTTCGTATTGCTGATCGTTACCACCGCTGTACTCTTGCAACCATTGGCGTCACGAACAGTTACGGTATATACTCCTGCATTAAGTCCGGCAAATGTGCCACTGGCCTGAAAGGTTAAGCCATCCAGACTATAGGTGTATGGCGCCAGTGTACCGGAACCGGTTGCTACGATCATCCCGGCGTTGTTTCCGCAATTGGTATTGACAACTGTAGTCCCCACGACAGGCCCGGGTAATAAAAAGGATGTGCTTGCCTGAGAACCATTACAGAACTGATTGATTGTGGCAACAATCGTATATGTAATATTCGGTGTTAAACCGGTAAAGATGCCGGTAGTATTGGTTACCACTTGTGTGGTTCCATTATACAATACATAAGTAACAGTAGATCCTGCGGGAGGAACCGGCGCAATCGTAGCTGTAACGCCAGCGGTGGCACAGTTGGGAGTTGCGGTGATATTGTACAATGTGGTCGGACAATAAGCCGCCATATCCACCGAAGCAACAAATCCATCCCCGCTTACATATAAGAGCTTACGGGATTCATCGTAAGCGAGATCATATACAGATTTTCCGGCCATACCGGGAATAGAAATATCAGCCGGTGCATCACTGAAAGTAGTGCCATTGAATTGATAGACTTTCACTATACCATTTGCTTCGCCCACAAACACATTGTTACAGGCATCTGCAATAATACCACCCTGCATAAAGGGTGTATTGGCGGTTGATACAGGCGTACCCACTCCGGCACCCGTTGTTTTATTAAAGGCTTTCAGATTCTTCCCATCCCAGTAATAGAGATAAAATGCATTTACCCAGAGCATATTGGCTGAGTTATCACTCAGTCCTGATGCAACCAGGTATGGGCGGTTGGCCGCTTCCTGAATAGTGGTATAACCCGAGGGTACATTCCAGGCTACAGAAGCTGCACTGTAAGGCGCTGCATTTTTGTAAATTTTATTGCTTACACCGGGTGTTCCGAATGTACTCCCGAAAATACTGTACATGTCATTCGTAGCAGGATCAAACACAAAATCGGCAATATCCTGTGCCCAGCCTGTACCACCCGCATAAGGAATACCCGTAACATTTAAACCGGTAACGGTGGTAGATGGAGGTGTAAAAGCGCCGAAATTAATATTGGAGTTGAGACCTCCACCGGCGATCAGTATCTGGGGCGAACCATTATTACAGCTCCAGAACATCTTCCAGGCTTCCATAAAAGAAGCATTCGCCGTAGTGATATAATTATCATACAGTCCCGTGGTACTGATCCGGATCACGCGGAAACCAGTACTTGGACTAAAACCCTGTCCGAGGTAAATATTACCGCTGGGCTTCTCCACCATCCAGCCGCCATAGTAAGTTCCATAGGTCCAGCTGGGAATGGCCAGTGAACCGTTGAATGTCCATTGCAGCGCACCTGCTGCATTGTACTTGGCCAGACTATGGTTACCGGTGAAAGCCCCGCCGCCTGTCACATATACATTCCCGTTATAATCAAAGTCCACATCCTTGGCCTTACCGGCATTGAGTCCGGCGAGGTTGATGGTACTGCTTACAAAGGGATCGATCACCAGGGCCTTTGTGGAATCATAGTGCTGCAGGAAACGGAAACGCACCGTTCTATTCTCCAGTTGAAAAGTAGTAGCAACCTCCTGTTTTGCAGCCTTGCTGATTTCAGTCCCATAATAGGAAACCGGTACCGAAACGGTTACTCCTTCAATGGATGACCTGATTTCCAACTGACCCTTGTTGTTCGTTTTAATGGAAACAATATCCCCGCCATACTTCAGTTGTACCCGGCTGATATCTGCTCCGGGCTGCACTTTCAGGCTATACTCAAAACCTTGCTGGCTATTGTCAGTAAAATGATAAATGAGGTCAATACCCGGATAGAGGTCTTTGTAGGTAAGGACACCAAATGAACAGGCTTTCTCCTGAATCATCCGGTAGGTATGATAAGCAGTGGATTTTTTGGAAGCAGATACCAGGACAGACGGGTTGGCGTTTAGCCATTCCATTGTGATCACGCGGTCGGTAATGATCTTTTTCTTTTCAATCTCTTCTTCAGGTATACCCATCTTCTCCAGCCTTTCTTCTTCGGCGTGAGATATCTTATCGAGTTTACGTTGTAAATGGATCAGTCCTTTGGATGTGAATAAGACCGGCATAGCCAGTCCTTCATACGCATATAAAACCGGGCCCATCGGTTCAACCCCTTTCACGGTTTTGCCGTACTGTCCCTTATTTTCTATAAATCCCTGGAAAAGGCCGTAGGTATCTTTTGGTGAGGAACCGGAACTGAACCGGGTAGCTTTTACGGCACCCTGTTGTGCAGTAACGGGACTCAGTAATAGCAATAAAACACTGATAAACAGTGTCTTTTTCAGCCAATTGGCCGACATTACGGATGATATGTTGTCATAAACAGTCAAGATTTAAAACAGAGCTACCAAAAGCGGGTAAACCGTGTTACAACATTGAGTGGATGTGGAATGAGGAAACGTAACCTAAGCAGGAGAATATTTTTTAAACAATAAACCAGTAAAAGTCAAAATCTACGTTTAAAGCGGTAAAAGGCTACACGATCAGAACAAGTCAACATCTACGCATTTCCGCCAATTCTAATATGTAGGGCACTTTCATACGTAAGAATTTTTACTTTTTATATCTGACTTTTGACTTTCTCTCTTTTGCATTAACTTTCACCAAAACTGTTTTATGAAACTCCTTCTTCTGTCCATTGCCTTACTTACTCAGCTCGTCAGTTTCGCCCAGGACGGCTATAAAACCCCGCCCAAAGACGTGGCCGATATGTTACTCGCCAAACGACCGCCGAATGTGAGTGTGGACGATAAAGGAGAATGGATGTTGTTTATGGAAAGCAGCAGTTATCCCTCCGTAGCTGAACTGGCCCGGCCGGAATTACGGATCGCTGGTTTGCGGATCAATCCCGCGAATTTTGCACCCAGTCGCCAGACATTTATTACCGGCCTCTATCTCCGGAACAGTAAGACCGATAAAGAATATAAGATTGCCGGATTACCCTCGCCATTATATGCCGGCAGTGTATCCTGGAGCGGGAATGATAAAAAAATTGCGTTTACCCACACTACCGAAAACCGGGTAGACCTCTACGTAATAGATGTAGCTACCCAGAAAGCCTCAAGGATCAATAAAACCGCGTTGAATACCACCAGCGGCGGTTATTCCTGGTATGATGACAATACGCTCCTGTACCGCGGGATCATCAAACCCGCCAGTGCTGCTCCTCAGAAGCCTGCTGTACCGGACGGACCTACCGTACAGGAGAATTATGGCAAAGCCGCTCCCCGTCCAACTTTCCAGGACCTGATAAAAAGTCCGTATGATGAGCAGTTGTATGCTTTTTATGCCACTACGCAATTGATTAAAAACACCAACGGAACGGAAACCAAAATCGGTCAGCCGGCCATTTACAGCAGTGTGGTTGTATCTCCCGATAAAAAATACCTGCTGATCAGGACCTTGAAAAAACCGTTTTCGTATACCGTACCGGCCGGTGGATTTCCGGCACTGGTCAGTATTACGGATATGACCGGGAAACAAGTCAGATTACTGGCTGATCAGCCTTCTGCAGAAACAGCTCCGTCCGGTTATGACAATGTGCAGCCACTTGCCCGTGGTTTTGAGTGGAGGGATGACCATCCGTCCACCATTGTTTGGTGTATGCCTCTTGACAGCGGCCTGATTAAAAAAGAAGTGGAGTATCACGATGCGGTATATGCGCAGAAAGCTCCTTTTACAGGGGAGCCTGAATTGTTGTTTAAAACAAAAATGCGGTACAGCGGTATTACCTGGGGCACGGAAAGTCTGGCCATTGTAACGGAAGGTCTCCGCAGCAAACAGCTTACACAGATTGACCGGTATCATCCAGTCACCGGTGATCTCGAAAAACTCATCACCCGGAATACCACGGATGCTTATTCCAGTCCCGGTTTCCCGGTAACTCATCCAAACCAGTATGGCAAAAACGTATTGTGGACGATTGACAATGGCAACAAGATCCTGCTCAATAATCCCACCGGCAGTTCCCCGAAGGGCGATCTTCCCTTCCTGCTGAGTTATGATGTACACAAGAAGAAAGCAGATACTCTCTGGCGTTGTGCAGAGGGATGGTTTGAGAATGTGGTACGGGTGCTGGATGCTGAAAAAGGCATACTGCTGACGTCCCGTGAAAATGAAAAAGAAGTACCCAATTACTGGATTAAGCATACCAAACTCAGAATTGCCGATCGTCAGCTCACCCGCTTTGGCAATCCCTATCCGCAGATGGAGGGAGTAACCAAGGAAAAAATAAAATACAAGCGGGCCGATGGCGTGGACCTTACCGGTGATTTGTATTTGCCGAAGGGATATAATAAAGAAAGAGACGGCAAACTGCCGGTCTTTATCTGGGCCTATCCTGCTGAATACAATTCAGCCGCAGATGCCGCCCAGATCAGGGGTAGTGAACACCGCTTTACCATGGTAGGCGGCGGATCACCTGTCTTTTATGTAACACAGGGGTATGCAGTACTCAACAATGCCGAAATGCCTATTGTAGCCAGCAGTAAGGACAAAAAGCCTAACGATGATTTTATACAGCAGCTCACCATGAATGCAGAAGCGGCCATTCGGGTGCTTGACTCCATGGGTGTAGGTGATAAAAACAAAATGGCAGTAGGCGGACACAGTTATGGCGCGTTTATGACGGCCAACCTGCTCGCGCATACCAAACTTTTCAAAGCCGGTATTGCCCGCAGCGGTGCCTATAACCGCAGTCTCACCCCCTTTGGCTTCCAGAACGAAGACCGTACGTATTGGCAGGCCACTGAGCTATATAACAATATGAGTCCCTTCAACTATGCCGACAATATCAAGACCCCGCTCCTGCTGATACACGGCGAAATGGACAACAATACAGGCACTTTCCCCATCCAGAGTGAACGGATGTACAATGCCGTAAAGGGTCATGGCGGCACTGTCCGGTATGTCAGTCTCCCCTACGAATCACATGGCTATGCCGGCCGCGAAAACCTTATGCACGTACTTGCCGAACAGTTTGAGTGGATGGAGAAATATGTGAAAGGGAATGAGGGAAAGCCTGGTGCCGGGAAAGAAGAGAAGAGGGGGTTTTGAGGCGAACCTCTGATTTTTTAAATGCAGCATGGGGTCTGAATGAAATACCCCATGTCCAGGCATGCCGTTGCTACCTAAAAAAGACAAAAAAATACTACAAAAAAACAACCACTATTTATTTTAAATGTCTTTTCACCCTTTACATACAGTGACCAGCATATGTATTACTATCTTGCTCTCCTGCACCAACCAAAAAATCGAAACCGGTCAGACCCTGAAAAAAGAAACCACCGATCTCATCCGGTCACTTGGACTGCTTAATGAAGGAGAGCAGATCATTCAATATTATTCCAACTACAAACCAAGCAGGGCCGGCAGTTTTTTCACCACGAAAAGGATCGCGCATTACTGGCTGGATGACAATGATAAATCGAAAAACGACACGAGCTCAGCCTTTTATCCGGAGATCGCCGCTATCGACACTACTTATGCCGTCCGGGATACCTATGCACAGTATATGACCATCACCAAAAAGGACAGTTCGCAGTTTAATCTCTACGTGGACGGCAAAAAACATGAGGTTAGATCCTTTTTTGAAGAAGCTATACTAACCTGGAAGAAAAACATAAATAAAGAGTGATTGTCTCATTCTTCGCACATGTCTTACCAAATCCCGGGTTCATTTGTGAATTAGTTGTGAGATGTGAGTTGTGGGTTGTGTGTTGTCAGCCCTCCTAATTAACTCAAGGTTTCAGTCGAACGAAATCTAAACACCTAAACAACTCAACGACTCAACTGAATCAGTTGTGTGTTGTGAGACATGAGGCCTCCGATGATGTATCCTTATCAACCTTTTAACCTTTCAACTTTTCAACCTTTCCAACCACCATTAATACTAACTTTACACCTGCGTCATTACCCCGATACCACATTTCCAGCTTAAAAGCAAAATATGAATTCGATTCTATTTCCGGCGATTGAGGAGTTTCTCCGTGAGAAAGACCGCAACAAAGTACAGCATGTAGAGTTGCTGATACCCGGACAAGACTTTGAGATCCGGATAATGGATGCATCGCTTCTGATAGAAAACAGCGGCGAGGAAAACAATAAAGCCCTTGTTTACATTTCTGTAAATAACAAGTCGAAACAGGGAATCCGTATTATCAAATCGGCTGAAATGCTGGACACTTTTAAAAACTATAAAGCCGGGGATGCACATCGCCGGTTTATCAGGTTCTTATTGTTGCCTCCTGCTTACAAAAAACTGACCAATGAAATAACCGCCATTATAAACGACCTGTTTCCCAAAATCAAACTATCCGACATCCGTGCCAATTTGATCCGTCGCGATAATCGGACCATAATCGAAGAATAACAACCTCCCCCCTATTACGTAACTTTATCGAGGAGAAATTGAAAATGTAAATTAAGCGTGGATCATAGTGATATTGCAGAGCAGGAAATTTATAGATTACATCGAAATACCAAGCCAGAAAATAAAGCTTGAAAAACAATAAAAGCATACTACTCATAGTCGCTATTTCCCTCATTACAGCGGCCCTGCACCTTCTTGCCGGCCCCGGATACACCGGCCCCTTCCGTCCATTTGTAACCGGTTACCTGATTGACCTGGTACTCCCCATGAACCTCTACCTTTTGCTGCAGGTCGGTGGCCGGAAACATTTTTCCATTAATACGACAAGGATAGGGGCAGCGGTATTTACTTTTGGATTTGGTGTACTGGTGGAGACGCTCCAGCATTTCAAAATTGACTTTCTCGGCCGGACATACGACCCCTGGGATCTGTTGATGTATGCTGCGGGCGTATGCCTGGGTTTGGCTATCGATTTGAGGATCCTTGAACCTCTTGAAAAAGAAGCCGGGAAAAACCAGTAAGCGGGAAAAGCCGGTTTTACTGTTTCATGTTATAAATTCGTAAATTAACTTTATGAACAAAAACCTCCTCATCAGCTGCATCGCCCTGTGCTCCTTTCTCAGCGGTTTTGCCGTCAACCATTTTCTGGCCAGCAACCGGCAGGAAACAGGCTCCTACAAAAAAGTAACCGGTATCGGCGGCATTTTTTTTAAATGCAAGGACCCTAAACAACTGAAAGAATGGTACAAGACCCACCTTGGCTTCAATGTAAATGATTACGGGGCCGTTTTTGAATGGCGGCAGGCAGCGGATTCCAGTCAGAAAGGCTATAGTCAGTGGAGCCCCTTCAAGGAAACGACGACATACTTCACTCCTTCCACAAAAGATTTCATGATCAATTACCGGGTTGGTAACATCGAACGGCTTGTGGCGGCATTGCAACAAAACGGGGTAACCATTACCGATACAATTGAAAGCTACGAATATGGTAAATTTGTACATATCATGGACCCCGAGGGCAATAAAATTGAACTATGGGAGCCAAACGATATCGTGTACGGGCAAATGGGTAAACAAGCCGGTTATCAAACTATAAAATAAACTGCCAAACCTGATTTTCATGGACAATCAACGCGTATTCAGGTATGCTTTCGCCAGTATTTACCCGCATTATATTCAGAAAGCGGAAAAGAAAGGCCGTAGCCAGGAAGAACTGGATACAGTTATATGCTGGCTGACCGGCTACAGCAGAAAACAACTTCATCAGCAGATTGAGAAAAAAGTGGATCTCGAAGCTTTTTTTGACCAGGCGCCTCAACTACATCCCAACGCGTCCCTGATTACCGGACTGATCTGCGGGTACCGGGTGGAAGAGATTGAAGACAAACTGATGCAGAAGATACGCTATATGGACAAGCTGGTGGATGAACTGGCAAAGGGAAAGAAAATGGAAAAAATTCTGAGAAGCTGAAACTATGTCATTCAGGAGAAACTCATTTCAACCAGGAAGAGCCCATCCGTTAAACGTTTATAGTGACCAAAACATAGTCAATCGCTAAATATAATTTTATATTGCAGCAATAGTCCCGTTTATTCTTAAAGCAATAAAGAACAGTATGGCTACAAAAAACAAAAAAAGCTTATCCCCCGCTCAGCAGACCAGTCTGCTCAATTTGCTGAAGACCCGTTTTGATAAAAACCCGCAACGACATAAAGGCCTTGACTGGAACGCCGTGGAAAAAAAGCTGAAAGCCAGTCCGGAAAAGTTATGGTCATTGCAGGAAATGGAAAACACCGGCGGTGAGCCTGACCTGGTGGGACAGGATAAAAAGACCGGTGAATACCTGTTTTATGATTGTGCCGTTGAAAGTCCGGCCGGCCGCCGAAGCCTCTGCTTTGACAGGGAGGCCCTGGATGCCAGAAAAGAAAACAAACCTGCCGGCAATGTATTGGAAATGGCCGAAGCAATGGGCATTGAACTGTTAACAGAAACGGATTATCGCGCCTTACAGCAACTCGGAAAATTCGACAGCAAAACTTCCAGCTGGATAACAACACCAGCCAATATCCGTAAACTCGGCGGTGCCCTCTTTGCCGATTACCGGTATGGGAATGTATTTGTATATCACAATGGCGCCGCTTCGTATTATGCAGCCAGAGGATTCCGGGGTTCGCTGCGAGTATAATGTGTGATTAAAGAGAAGCCCACTCACCTAATACTTAAACACTTTTCCTCCCACCATCACCTGCTGTGTCTTTGCATTAAATGTGGCTTTACCACCGGTGCGTACGGCCGCATTGGTCATAATGGTTGCAATGGAATGATTGTACCCCGCTTCCACCGGCGCATTGGGTTGTTTGCGGCTGCGGATACACTCCATCCAGTTGCGCATATGCGCGGACGTGAGACGATCCGCCCCGGTATTAGCAGAAGCCACCACTTTATCTGCTTTCTCCACAAGCGACAACTCGGGGAGCAGATTAGCCTTCATACCCATGGCCGCAGCCATTCTTTCGCTGAGTCCGCCCTTGGGTGAGACTTTATTCGTGATGAGGTTGAGTTCGCCCCCGTTGGCATAATAAATCTCAGAAGGATTCTCATCGCCATTGTGCATACGGGAAGCAAAGGATACCTGGAAGCCGGAGGTCTTATCCGTTTCCGGGCCATAATCAAATACCGCCAGCGTGGTATCCCAGTTTTTGCGACCGTCTTTCCACATATAAATTCCGCCATTGGCCACTACGGAACGCGGGTGTGTAAGTCCGCTGAACCAATGCACCGTATCAATCTGGTGACTCATCCATTGACCGGGCATACCGGATGAATAAGGCCAGAACAAACGATATTCCAGGTATTTGCGTGGATCCCACTTCTCAAAAGGCCGGTTCAATAAGAACCGTTTCCAGTCCGTATCTTCTTCTTTACATTTTTCCACCAGGGCCGGTCTTCTCCAGCGACCAGGCTGATTCACATTCCAGGTGAGTTCCACCATGGTAATCGGACCAAATTTTCCCGACTGAATAAATTCAGCCGCCGCAGTATAATTACCCCCGCTCCTTCTTTGTGATCCGATCTGCACAATCTGCGAAGAAGCTTTCACGGCTTTGAAAGCTGCAATATTATCGTCCATGGTTTCGGCAAAGGGCTTTTCCACATAAGCATCTTTCTTTGCCTTTACCGCTTCAATACAATGCAGGGCATGCTGAAAATCGGCGGTGGCAATGATCACCGCATCCACCTCTTTCAACGCATATAGCTCTTCATTATTCCGGCAGGCCGTAATTTCATGTCCCATCGCATTTTTCAGAAAGGCCTCGCCTTCCTCTCTCCGGAGTTTCCAGATATCTGACACGGCCACAAAATCAAAATTGAGTTCCTTGTAATGATTCAGGAAACTGGGAAACAGGGCCTGCCGGAACCGGTCTGAAAAGCCAATGGCACCAAGTCTGACCCGGTCATTGGCCCCAAGTATACGACCATAACTTTTTGCGGACATACTCATTGCACCGAGGTAGAGGCCTGCGGCGGTGAGGGAGGAGTTCTTGATGAAGTGACGACGCGTTGCCATGTTGAGTGTTTGTTTATTTGCAAATTTACTTTGAGTTGATAAGCTGATAGGTTTATAAGTTGACAAGGAAGATCTCACCCATATCAACCTTTCAACTTGTCAACGTTTCAACTATCCTTCATTTGAGTGCCTTTACCTTAACCGACCGATACCACACTTCATTCCCATGATCCTGCAGCAGGATATGTCCTTTCTCCGCTTCTCCGAAGTTTTTCCAGACCACATATTTGCTGATGGCCACGAGGTCGCGGAATTCTTTGGAACCCCTGATATATTCAAGCACTTTCACGCCGTTGAGGTAATGCTCCACTTTATTGTTGGGATACACAACTACCCGGCCGATATTCCAGGCTCCAATGGGACGAAGGAAACGTTTCTGTTTATCCGCTTTGATCAGGTCGTACAGGGAAGCCAGTGTGCGGTTGCCATCACGCCCCAGTTTAGCATCCGGATGCAGGGTATCATCCAGTACCTGGTATTCAGGGCCGATAGCGGAGCCTGCTGTTTTTTCATTCAGGGTTACAAAGTATTTTACCCCGCTATTAGCACCCGGGGTAAGTTTAAACTCAAAGGACAGATCAAAAGCGCTGTATTGCTCCGTCGTAATTATATCACCGCCATTGGCCGCTTCTTTTCCTTCGGAAGAAAGCACATGCAGGTTGCCACCGGAGATATCCCAACCGGATGCAGGGAAAGCGGTTCCTTTGGCACTGATCCAGCCTTTGCTGCTTTTCCCGTCAAACAACAATGACCACTCCTCTTTCTGCTCATACGCCGTCAGGAAATTGGGTTTTAAATTCACTACATAAACACCGGGAGGAAACGGCGTGGGGGTAAGTCCGGTGGTTTTAATGCGGATATTTTTGAATACCACTTTCTTGCCTGCATGCGAGGGATTTCCAATGGCGTGAACCTGTAATCCGATAAAACCTTTTGTATCGAGTGTATCCACAACATAGGCCGTGGCAATGCCATTGACCCAGGTCTTCATTTCATTTCCGATACACTCCACTTTATAATGATTAAAGCTGTTCGGCTTATAGGCGTACTGGGCACGGGCATTCAGTTGCATCGGGTAAAGCCATTCGCGGCGGCCTTCATCGTATATTCCGCCGGTCCATCTCCGCCAGGTCGGATCCACTTCACATTGACGGCCATAGACTTTTCCTTCGCCGTTATTACCGGCCGGATCAAAATGACTCCGGGTCTGTATACCGGAATTGCCTTCTTCATCCTCCACCCATACATCGAGCTCGAGTATAAAATCCCCATATTCTTTTTCAGTGCACAAAAACGTATTGCGGGTATTCGCCACCGTGGTACCCACAATCGCCCCGTCTTCTACTTTATAAGTCGCTTTACCCCCCAGTATTTTCCAACCGGCGAGATCCTTGCCATTGCCAAGGCTGGTAAAGCCGGGCTGCGCAGCAATAAACTGATAAGAAACCAATAATACGGGTAATAAAAACCAAGAGTGCCTTTTCATATACAATGCTTGAAGAGATAAAGAATGAAAGTAAATGTAGGAAAAACAGGTTTGTTTTTAAATGATCTTCCTGCCTCATTTATTCACGTTCGTTGCACAAATGCCTTCGATCGTTTCGGATTAAATCCGTTTTTAATAACTTGAGCCGGATAGAAATCCTGCACCAAAACCATTAATATATGTATCAACTGCTGCGTACCGATTCTTCCCATACCGACTTCCGGTTATTGATCAATCAGCTTGACCGTTACCTCATGGGCGTTAACGGTGATCAGCACGATTTCTTTGATCAGTTCAATAAGATCGACAATATCCGTCATGTTGTAGTGCTTTACCACGAACACCAACCCGCTGCCTGTGGAGCCATCAAAGAGTATGAACCCGGCACCATGGAAGTAAAGCGCATGTTCGTCCCTCCCGCCCACCGTGGAAAAGGACTCGCTTCCGCTGTATTAACTGAACTCGAAACCTGGGCCGCCGAACTGGGCTATCAGCAGTGTATCCTTGAAACCGGCGATACTATGCCGGATGCCATAGCCCTTTATAAAAAAAATGGCTATCTGTCCATCCCCAATTACGGGCAGTATGTGGGAGTGAAGTCGAGTGTGTGTTTCGGGAAGCAGTTGAAAGGTTGAAAAGTTAAAATGTTGATAAGGACACAACTTGGGTAACCACACATCCCACAACCCACAACTCACATCTGATTCAGTTGAGTTGTTGAGTTGTATAGATTTCGTTCGGCTGAAAACTACCGTTTCTTTGGAGGTGTATTGACTACAAACTACTATCTGCGAACTACCGACTAATTTCCTTACCTTTGCACCGCCTCCGCCACCTCTACGGCGGGCTGGAATACTGTTTAACTACATAAAAAACAAGCTTTTATGGCAGATCTTTTTGAACGTTTACTGAAGAATGCCGGCCCTCTTGGCCAGCACCGTGAAAGGGCCCATGGCTATTTTGCATTTCCCAAACTGGAAGGTGATATCAGCAGCCGGATGAAATTCCGTGGAAAGAATCAGATTGTATGGAGTCTTAATAACTACCTGGGACTGGCCAACCATCCAGAAGTAAGAAAAGCCGATGCGCAAGGTGCAGCAGACTACGGACTGGCCTACCCCATGGGTGCCCGTATGATGAGTGGCAACAGTAATCTGCACGAACAACTGGAAGCGGAACTCGCCGCTTTTGAACATAAAGAAGATGCCGCCCTGCTGAACTATGGTTACCAGGGTATGGTAAGTATTATCGATGTACTGTGCAGCCGTCACGATATCATCGTGTATGATGCCGAGAGCCATGCCTGTATCATTGATGGCGTGCGTCTGCATCCCGGTCACCGCTATGTATTCAAACATAACGACCTGGAAGATTGCGAAAAACAATTACAACGGGCCACGGCCCTTATCGAAAAACAAGGTGCCGGCGGTATTCTTGTTATTACTGAAGGTGTATTTGGCATGGCCGGCGACCAGGGCAAACTGAAAGAGATCGCCGCCATGAAAGAAAAATATCATTTCCGTTTACTGGTGGATGATGCACACGGTTTTGGTACGTTGGGTAAGACTGGTGCCGGTGCCGGTGAAGAGCAGGGCTGCCAGGATGCGATCGACCTGTATTTTTCTACATTTGCTAAATCAATGGCATCTATTGGCGCCTTTGTGGCCGGTGATAAAGCCATTATCGATTATATCCGTTATAATATCCGTTCACAGATCTTCGCAAAGAGTCTGCCCATGCCGCTGGTAGTGGGTAACCTCAAGCGCCTTGAACTGCTCCGTAATCATCCTGAATTGAAGGAAAAACTCTGGAGCAATGCCACTAAGCTGCAAAACGGTCTCAAAGAAAGAGGTTTTGACATTGGGAAAACAGACTCCGTGGTTACACCCGTATACATGAAGGGTGATGTACCCGAAGCCACCGCTATGGTAATGGATCTCCGCGAGAACTACGGTATTTTCGCCAGTATCGTGGTTTACCCTGTAATTCCTAAAGGACATATCATATACCGCCTGATCCCCTCTGCCGTGCATACGGATGAGGATATCGAGCTGACCTTAAAAGCCTTCTCCGAAACCAAAAAGAAACTGGATGCCGGAGCTTATAAGGTGGAAGCGATCCCTGACATGGCGGAATCCAAATAAGTAAACAATACTAAATAGAAGAGGTTGTTCTGGATCAGAACAGCCTCTTTTCTTTTGGGGCCAGGGGCTGAGGAGTTGAAAGGTTAAAAGGTTGATAAGGACACATCATGGGAAACCTCATAACCCACAACTCACATCTGATTCTGTTGAGTTGTTGAGTTGTTTAGGTGTTTAGATTTCGTTTGGCTGAAAACTTGCGTTTCTCAGGAGGGCTGACAACCCACATCTCGCAACTCTCATCTGTCAACTTCTTAACCTCCCTGCTTACCGCCGGTCAACTTCTCCCTCCTGCCTTTCCCCCCAAACCCCTAAATTTACCGGACTAAAAATTCATCACACTATGCGTAAGTTTTTATTGTTGCTGTTGCTGGCGCCGGTATGGGCCTTGGCACAGACAAAAGCCATTACACTGGAAGACATTTATAAAAAAGGCACATTCCGGGGCGAATTCGTTCCCGCTGTGTTTGACAGCACAACGAAAGAACCTGAACTCAAGCTTGACGGGGTGAAGGATGAAACCGGCAAACCTTTTGGTCAGGCAGAAGGCGAACTGGCCAGCCCGGTAAATAAAAATCTCTGGCTGCTTAAAAAAGCCAATGAATCCATATACCGCAGATCGTCCAAATCTTTTGTGTACCTCTATGATGCGGGTTCCGGAAAACTGACCAAACTGGAAAATGAGAAAATTCTTCATCCTTCCTTTTCTCCTGATGGCAGTAAAGTGGCCTACGTAAAAGACAACAACCTGTATGTTTATGATGTTGCCGCAGGCAAAGCCACCGCTGTTACAACGGATGGTAAATGGAATTTTGTCATCAACGGGAACTGTGACTGGGTATATGAAGAAGAATTTGAGTTTTCCAGGGCCTACGAATGGAGTCCCAAAGGCAATTATCTCGCTTATTACCGCTTTGATGAAAGCCAGGTAAAGGAATACAATATGACGATGTATGACAATGCCCATAACAAAGATTACCGGTATAAATATCCCAAGGCCGGCGACGGCAATTCTACCGTGGACATTTATATCTATGATGTAACAAAAGGAACGAAAGCAAAAGCACAATATGAACAGGGCGATATATACATACCCCGGATTAAATGGTCACAGGATGACAATACACTCGTGGTCTACTGGATGAACCGTCACCAGAATAACCTGAAATTGCTCTCCACCAACGCATCATCCGGCAGCAGCAGCTTGTTATACGAGGAGAAGAATAAATATTTCGTGGAAATCAATGATGACTGGTGGTACCTGAAAGATGGCAAGAACTACCTTTTTACCAGTGAAATGAACGGTTTCAAACATTTATACCTGTACAGCCTCGACGGCAAAACAAAAACACAACTCACCAAAGGCAATTACGAAGTCACGGAAGTAAACGCGGTGGATGAAGTCAACAAGCGCATTTATTTCACTATGGCCTGGCCCCGCCCGATGGACCGCAACGTTTTTGTAACGGATTTCGCCGGCAAAAAAACCTATCCGCTGACCAGTGGTGAAGCCTGGCACCGGGTGGAGTTCAATGACGATTATACAAAATTCTATGATTACCGTTCCGACCTGAATACGCCCCAGACAGTAACATTGAATAAAATCAATGTTGACAAGAAAAAAGGTATCAGTACCGTGGTGGAAAAAACAGTCAATGAGAGCGCAAAACTGAAAGGAAAAATCGCGGAGTACGGATATGGCAAAGCGGAGTTTATCCGTGTGCCCAACAGTAAGGGAGATACCCTGAATGGCTGGATGCTGAAACCGGCGGGATTTGACCCCGCCAAAAAATACCCGGTATTATTCTGCAATTACGGAGGTCCTGGTTCACAACAGGTAGCCAACCGGTTTGGCGCTGTCAGTACCTGGCATCAGTTACTGGCGCAGAAAGGTTTTATAGTGGTAAGTGTAGACAATACCGGTACTGGTTTCCGCGGGGAGGAATTCAAGAAAAAGACCTACCTGCAACTGGGTAAATTTGAAATCGAAGACCAGATTGATGCCGCCAAATACCTGGGCAGCATGTCCTTTGTAGACAAGGATAATATCGGACACTGGGGCTGGAGCTATGGTGGCTTTATGAGTTCACTGGCCATCACTAAGGGCAGTGACGTGTTCAGTGCCGCAATCGCCGTTGCACCGGTAACCAACTGGCGGTATTATGATAATATTTATACAGAAAGGTATATGCGTACTCCCCAGGAGAATGCAAAAGGATATGATGATAATTCCCCGGTAAACTTCACCGACCGGATTAAAGGAAAGTACCTGATTATTCATGGTACCGCGGATGACAATGTGCATTTCCAGAATGCCACCCAGATGATTACCGCGCTGGTAAAAAGTAATATAGATTTTGAAAGCGCCTATTACCCGAATAAGAACCATGGTATAGGCGGAATGATGGATAATACCACTTTCCATTTATGGAGCAAAATGACCAACTGGATCCTGGAGAATATGGGTAATGAGCATACACAAAAACCCGGAGGAGGGGTGAAACAACCGAAGGGATTTTAGTGGTATAAGACGGGAAGATGCTGAAAGAAATGGAAGAGGCCGAAGGCTGAATGAGTAATGAGTAATCGGTAATGCGTAACAGATCGAATAGAACTAAAGCACAGAGCCCTCCGGATTTCGGAGGGCTCTGTGCTTTATCAATTATTCATATAACTATTCATTATTTATCCGATTACTCAGACTGCCACTTTACTGAACGCCTTTTCCCGGGCTACTCATTACTCAAAACTCATTGCCCATAAAAAAAGAACCCCCGATGAAACATCGGGGGGCCCTAATCAAAAACCATTAACCATTAAACCTTATCCTATGAAAATTCATTGCTAATATCGGTATTAATGTGAAATCACAAAACATTTGTGCCGGTTTTTTTCCCTGAAAAAGACAAAATCATCCCCGAATGACCGATTAGTTGATTTTCCTCAACTAGTTCATAATGAGTTTTGTAGCTATCCTACTACACGGCCAATGTGCAATCGTTTGCGCAAATAAGTTTACCTTACAGCAACATTCATCAATTTACAGGGTTATAAGAGCACTATGAGAAAAATTACAGTGGCCGTTACCGGGGCAAGTGGTTCCATTTATGCCGACCTGCTGATCCGGAAATTGCTGGCGGCAAAAGACCAATGGAGTGCCTTGTCGGTGGTAATGACGACAAATGCACGGGAAGTATGGCAAACTGAGTTGGGCCATACGTCCTGGAAAGACTATCCGGTAAACTATTACAGTACCACTGATTTTACCGCACCATTTGCTTCCGGTTCGGGTCAATACGATACCATGATCATTATTCCTTGCTCCATGGGCACTTTAGGTCGTATTGCTACAGGTGTTTCCAATGACCTGATCTCAAGAGCTGCCGACGTAGTGTTAAAAGAAAGACGAAAACTGATCTGTGTGGTCCGTGAAACGCCATATAACCTCGTTCATATCCGGAATATGGAAACGGTTACACTCGCAGGAGGTATTATCTGTCCCGCCACTCCTTCATTTTACAGTCGTCCGCAAACACTGGAAGATGCCGCGGCTACGGTTGTAGACCGTGTAATAGACCTGGCCGGCATCCGGATTGATACCTACAGGTGGGGGCAGTAAAAAGGGCCATGCCAGCGATCTGGCACAGCCCTGAACATACACCATCATGAACCAACTAATCGGTGAATTTTCCACCAGCGTTAATCCAGTTTGTAATTTTCTGTCGTTCTGTTGCGGAAATCAAACCTGTCGGAGGCATTGCTGAAGGCGAAGCATTTACTGCCCGCGCCAGTATACGGTCTTTATTCGCTACAATATTACAATCCACGGCCCAGTTCATTCCTCCCTCCTGTTGTGTATTATTATGACAGGAACTGCAATTATTCTGTAATACAGTTTTTACTTCCTGGAATAAAGGGCCGGCAGCCAGATTGGTTAATGTAGACGAACCGCTGCTGCCATTACATCCGTTAGCATCTTTGGCCTGAACGGTGTAGGTACCGGGACCCAGATTTAAGAAAGTAGCTGAGGATTGAAAAGCACCACTATTCAGACTATAAGTATACGGGGTGGCACCGCCTGAGGCTGCAGCTGTCAGTGAGCCATTGTTAGCCTGACAAGGCGTATTACCCACCACAGCGTTGGAAACAGTAATGGTAACTCCTGCACAGGGATTGGGGGCTGTAAGGGTAAAACTGTTTGTGCCTGTACAACCATTCAGGTCTTTGGCGCCGATTGTATATGTTCCCGCGGCCAGACCGGTAAAGCTGCCACTGGCCTGGTAAGCGCCTCCATTGATATTAAAGGTAAATCCTGAACTGCCACTGGCTGCGGCACTGATACTGCCATTGGAAGCGGATGATGATGTTGGGTTAGTCGTAGTACCAGTAACGGCTATACTGATTCCACTACAAGGGTTAGGCGCTGTAAGGGTAAAACTGTTGCTGCCGGTACAGCCATTTGCATCTTTAGCCGAAATGGTGTACACACCGGCGGCTAATGCAGTGAATGTCCCGGTAGCCTGGTAAGCACCCCCGTTTATACTGTAGGTAAAACTCGTACTGCCCGTAGCACTGGCATTAATTGCTCCATCGGAAGCACCGGCAGCCGTTGGATTGGTACTACTGGCGGTAACGGTAATGGTTACACCGGAACAGGGATTGGGAGGATTGGACACCGTAAAACTGGCCGTACCTGTGCAACCACTGGCATTCTTTGCAGTAACCACATACGATCCTGCGGTCAGCCCGGTAAAGCTGGTGGCTGTCTGATAAGCACCTGTACCTATCTTATAGGTAAAACCGCTTCCTCCCGTTGCGGACACGTTGATACTTCCGTCACTTCCGCCAATCGTGGTGGCGTTCACCGCAGTACCTGTAACGGTAACGGTTACACCGGCACAGGGATCGGGTGGCGTTGTACTCCCACCCCCTTTGCCACATGCCAATGCAATAAATACAATACTGATATTTGCCGCAACTACGCGGAAGGAAAAAATATTTTTCACTTAGCTGGTTTTGTAATTTCAATCGCAGCCTTGTGAAACCGGGTTGCCTCCAGATGACAAACAGTTTACTTTTTGCGGGGAATAAATGCGGCAGGCTGAATAGTTACAGAAAAAAGAACGCCGGCACTATTGAGTTTAACCCGTCCATAGCCTACGCCTGAAACAGGCATACGCAGGTAGGGTTCGGCAATCAGGGTAATCCGGTCACTGATCCGGCGTTGATAACCGCCGGACAAGCCAACCACGGAAAACAGGTGTTCATTCCTGTTCCGGAAAGTATACTCCCTTTTCTGAACTGGCCCCCAGGCAGAAGTCTTGTATGTATAATCATAGGTCTCCCGCTTCATGATATAAGAAGAAACGGAAGCACTGACAAACCAGTTCTGCTTTTTCGGGGAACCAAAGTGATAGCCCAATGAAACCGGTATCTCATATACCCGGCAACTGGCATCTACTTTTTGCAGGTAAGGATAATAATTATAAAAACTGGCCGGAGGATTATAGGCATCAGGCGTAGCGGAGTATACTTTATTCGCATTATAGAATCCGGTCCGGATAGAGAACCGCTCTTTATAGGTATACCCGATACCGGCACCGGTTACAGGAATAATCCGGCCTGGTTTTCCTGATGCAGCAAAACTGGCATCCGGTCCTGCACTTAACGTCAGGTAAAACCGGCTTTTCTTTTTTACTCCTGCCTTATTATTTTTTGTTGCGGTAACATTTTTAGCATCAGTAATACTATCTGTTCCGGATGATGTCTTAACCGTATTTGCCACTCCTGCATTGATACTATCAGCAGCTATGTTGTCCGGTTTTGCACCTATTCCCGGCTGCTGCGGATCATCATTACGGGACTCCGCTTTTACTATATGCTGATCAGGCAATACGTTTTCTGCGCCCAGGGAAATAGCGGCATCGGGCACTGCAGGTTGCTGTAGTGCATTTTTCTTCTTCTTTTTTATTGAGTTAATTGGCTGAGTATTGCCAGTGCCGTTACTGCCACGGCCGGACTTATGCTTATAACCGGAACCAGCAACCGGCAAATCCAGCGGTGACCGCATCATCTGTTCCTTGCCATTTATTGAGCGGTTTGAAGAAACAGCAGATAACTGCTTAACATTAACTGAAGTTTCCTGTTGAAGTACTGCAGCTGCTTGTTCCGCAACCGCAGCATCAACAGGTCTGGTTTTTGATTCAACGTCAACCGGATTAACCGGTATTGTCCTTTTTTCAGGACGGTTTACAGCAGCAGCAACAGGCTTATTTTCTTTTGTAATCAGAGAATTCACCGTATAAAAAATACCAGACCCCGCCAGTATAAAACCGGCAAAGAAGAACCAGATAAACCGCCTGCGTTTCTTTTCCTTTTCGGGCAGGTGCTTATCCAACAGCTTATGCATTTTCGCCCAGGCCTGCTCATCATAAGCCGGGTGGTGATGATCCGCCGCTTCCTTTATCTTATTATCAAATTCCTCAAACTGCATTTCTAGCTATTGAAATTTCGTTTTTTTTAAATAACAGTTGTTGCAATTGCCGCCGTGCTTTCGACAAATTCGATTTGGATGTACCTGTTGAAATTCCCAGGTGATTGGCTATTTCCTCATGACTTAATCCTTCAATGATAAAGAGATTAAATACGGTTCTGTAACCCGGACTCAGATCCTGCACGGCCCGTATAATCTCATCATAGGACAATTTACCCAATGCGTCTTCCGATACAGCTGGTATATGATACACCCGGTCATCCAGTGAATTGACCAGCTGGTGTTTTTGATTTTTCCGGTAATGATCGATAGCCGTGAATACCATAATTTTTCGCAGCCAGCCCTTAAATGAACTGACAACATCGGCATATGCTGGTTTATAATGATGAATCTCGCGGAAAACTTTCAGGAATCCATCATTCAGGATCTCCACTGCATCGTCCTGGTTATTGACGTAACGGTCACAGATCGCCATGGCATACCCGTAGAAAGAGCCATAAATAACTTTCTGGCTCTCCCGGCTGTTGTGCCCGCAGGCTTCAACATGGTAGGTTAGTTCTTCTGCCGTTAACAAGTAGGTGTGCTGTTTCAGATCCATATCGTAACAAGGACTGGCCGGGTTGCCCGGTTATTTGGTAAAATAGAAAATAATACCTTGGTAACCACTAAACAAGGAAATATAACCAGCTCTTTTCCGGGATCGGGTCTATTTCAATAATAATTTTTCAAACCGCTGTAATTCAGCCAATTCCGCTGCTGAAAGCGGTGTATTATTTGCATACAACGAGTTGAAATACAACACCCTTTTATGAGCAGGGTACTTCGCCAGAATGGCCGCAATTCGCTGCCCCGTAGCTTCATCTTTTATGTATAAAGGGGAAGAACCGGGAAGCACTGATTTTTCCCGGGTTGGCTTTTTTAAAATTATGGCTTCAAGGGTGGCCAGTTTGGCCGGTGGAATAGCGGGTACTTTCAGCGCTTTGGCATAAAGCCCCTGCAATTGCTTTTTACTGAGGCCGCCCCTTTCCAGGTATTGATGATGCAGACTTTGTATAAAAGCAGCATCAGGCCTTGCCAGCAGCATGGCTTCGAGCAAATCTTTTATAATATCCACATCCGGACGTATCCTTCTCATACGGTAAAGATATTGCAGATCTGCTTTAGACAGGAAACAGGGTAAAATGATCCTGTCTGATTACTGCAGCCCTGCGCCGGTAATCAGACAGGTAAACCCAATAAACGAAACCGGTTGCCGGGTTTACAATTCAATCATTGTGCTCCAGCTGAAAATGCTGATGCCAGGCACTGGCGCCAATATGAAGGGCAAAGGCCGCAATTCCGGTATCCTTTAAAATATTTATCAGGGCCAGCTGACGCATCTCTTTATCTCCTGCATGCTGATAATTGGGTAAATGTATAGTCAGAATAAAAATGACTAACAGGATAAACAACAGGTAACTGGAAAATTTTACATACTGATTGGTGAGATAAGAAAGTGCCACTAATATAAAAGCACTCCCGACAATATATGCCCATTTAATTCCGAGCGGCAGAAACTCAGGCACATAAACCAGCAAATCCCTCGGGTACATGAAATGAAAAACACCGAAAACAAACAAGACTACCGCCAGCATATAAATGGCAATTCTTGAAACGATGTGATAATGTTTCATAAATGATGGTTTTAGTGTTTAAAAGGTACATGCTTATTCCGGATTAAAACATGATTTCCCCTTTTTCCTTAAAGATCAGCAGCACAAAGAGATACTTATGACGAATATCAGCATATCGGAAAACACCGATCATTACTTACCGCAATTTTACATAGTAAATTAACCTCAGCTTTATGAAAATATCCGTAACCATGTACAGGTAATTTACCATACCGCTCCATCCTATCCGCTACCCGGACTGCCTGCTCTGTTCAGCAGTCAATGAGGTTTGTTTTTTCCTGCTCCAGCGGATTATGTTCGTCACTTTTAAAAAAATAGTTATGAAAAAGATATTCTTTACCCTGCTTTGCGGAATGGCGGGACTTTTTCCCGTTTATCTCAGTGCCCAATGCTCTTTTACCAATCCTTCCGTTCGCCTGATCAGTCCGCCTGTATCTGCCCCTGACGGCAAATGCAGCATAACTCTGGAGCTGAGTTTCGACATTATGCATAATAACGGCGGTAAATATTTCTGGATACATTTCTGGCCCACATCCGCCTATCCCGATTACTCCTATGCGTCCTCAAAACCACCGGTTACTTCCGCTGTTCCCGGGGGCAATGGAGCACTGGATGCGTCTATCGCCACACTCGGTTTCTATCACATGAATGAAGCTTTACAGGTACAGTCCAGCTATCCACCCGACAATAATGCCCCGGGCTTTCAATCTGCCTATACCATTACTGAGATTGAAAATGGTGGCATCTTGCCGGGGTCCGACCGCTATACCGTTTCCGGTATTACGGTGCTTCTTCCACAAGCCTGTACCCAACCACAATCCATTACGGCCGACTTATGGGAAAGCCAGGCCGCACATGCACAACAGGTGGCCTGTTTTACAAAAGGTGTCGTATTCTTTGTAAATGATCCCCTGGTCAATGGATTTTTATACTGCGATGTGCCCAGGGAATATGCGTTTACGATACGCACGATCCGCAGCAGTGGCGACCTGATTGTGAATTACGAAGTACTTATTGACAATGGAGACGGGATTTATAACCGCAGTACCGATACGATGAAAGTAAATAACGGTTCCGTGATACTAAACAGTGCCAACAACTTCCGCTTCACTTCCGGCCGGCTGGGCTTCCTCCCCTATTCCGGTCAGAAACCGTATGCCGACCAGTCTTTGTGGGTAACCATCAACAGTCCCGCAATCCCCAATGAAATTTACGCACTGCTTTACAATTCATGTATCCTCCTGCCAGCCGGTATACAGACTTTTACCGCTACCCGGAACGGGAATATGGCCGGGCTTCGCTGGACAACTGTAACAGAAACGAATAACCGGGGATTCTTTATTGAGAAAATAAACTCTTCCGGCGAATGGGTACGCACCGGGTTTGTTGCCAGCCTTGCCGCACAGGGGAATAGTTTCTCCCCAATGGAGTATCAATATGCCGAAGTAAATAATAATAGACTACCTACCGTCTACCGGCTGGCACAAACTGATCTGAACGGAAATGTTACTTACAGTATGGTCAGGACTGTAAAAGGATTAACGGAATCCGGCAGTTTGCTTATTTATCCAAATCCATCAGCCGATGGTCAGATTACGGTGCTGGTACAAACGATCAACCCTCCGTACAAAATATCTGTATACGACCTGCAGGGAAAACGGCTCCGTGAACAGGTAATTAATGTGCAACAGCCGCTTTGTTTGAGCGGTTTCAAATCCGGTATGTATACCCTTGTTCTGACAAAACCGGGCAGCAGTGTTGCAGTAACAGAAAGATTTGTGATCAACAAATAGTGCGTACAGGAAAATAGCGAAGTATTTTTTGATTCCCCCGCCTCAACGGCGGGGGAATTCGCTAAACCGGTTTTTGTCAATCAATATCACCCTCCATGTCTTTTTATATCACCCCAGTTTGTGATAAAGGTCATTCCCGGCGGAAGACGGGCAGAGTATGTTGCAGCTGCATTTAAAAACGACTTGCTATGCTAACAGATATTGCCATCTCCCAATCGGCGCCTATCCGCCATATAAAAGATATTGCCGCAGCCCTGGGTATCAGTAATAATGACCTGGAGTACTATGGAAAACACAAAGCGAAACTCCCGCTGAAACTGATTGATGAAGAAAAAATAAAACAACATCACCTGATCCTTGTTACAGCTGTAACCCCCACCCCGGCCGGGGAGGGCAAGACTACCATCTCTGTGGGTTTATCGGATGGACTGAATGCCATTGGGAAAAAAGCAATGGCCGTTTTACGTGAACCTTCATTGGGGCCGGTTTTCGGATTGAAGGGTGGAGCCACCGGTGGCGGTTATTCCCAGATCATTCCGATGGAAGACATCAACCTGCATTTTACCGGCGACTTCAGTGCGATTGAAAAAGCCAACAACCTGCTCGCCGCACTGATTGACCATAACCTGCAAAACAAAAAAAGAAGTCTGCAGATTGATCCGCGTACGATTGTATGGAAAAGAGTAATGGATATGAATGACCGGGCTCTCCGGCATATTGTAATCGGTTTGGGAGGCACAGCCAATGGTATTACACGGGAAGACGGATTTAACATCACACCGGCGTCAGAGATCATGGCCATTCTTTGTATGAGCAGCGGGATGAATGACCTGAAAAAAAGACTGGGCAATATATATGTCGGCAGCACATTTAGCGGCGAACCGGTATTTGCCCGTGACCTGAATGCGGTCGGGGCCATGGCTATCCTGTTAAAAGACGCCATTAAGCCCAACCTTGTACAGACGCTGGAAGGCAATCCTGCCCTGTTACATGGCGGACCATTTGCCAGTATTGCACAAGGCACCAATTCCATCCTGGCTACCAAAATGGGATTATCACTGAGTGAGTATGTGGTTACCGAAGCCGGATTTGCCGCCGACCTGGGGGCAGAAAAATTCTTTGATATAAAATGCGTGACAGCCGGACTACGCCCCAAAGCCGTGGTCATGGTAACCACAGTGAGGGCCCTGCGCCATCATGGCGGTGCCAAGAAAGATGAACTTACCATAGCCGATACCAAGCGCGTGGAGAAAGGCCTCGCCAACCTGGGCAAACACCTTGAGAATATGCGGCTGTTTGGTATGAAAGCCGTGGTGGCAATTAATAAGTACCCGGATGATAGTGCGGATGAAATCAATGCCATTAAGAAGTTCTGTAACCAATATGAAACTGAAGCCATCAGTTGTACTGGCTATACTGATGGTGGGAAAGGCATGACTGAACTGGCAGAAGCGGTAGCCGAACTGATCAATAAAGACGAGAGTGATTTCCGGCCATTATATAACGGCGACCTGAGTATGGAAGAAAAGATACACCGGATTGCCACTAAAGTATATGGCGCCGATGCGGTGGAATACTCTGTAAAAGCCAAATCCCAGTTGAAACATCTCCGCGAACTGGGCTTTGAACAGATGCCCGTTTGTATGGCCAAAACACCTAAAAGTCTGTCGGATGATGAACGCAGGATCGGACGCCCTGAAAATTTTATAGTAACGGTCCGCGAATTTGAATTCGCCGCAGGTGCCGGTTTTGTGATTCCGATACTTGGGGAAATGATGCGGATGCCCGGTCTCCCGGCCATACCGGCTGCCGAGAGTATAGACATTGATGAGAACGGACTGATCACCGGGCTCAGCTGATTAACCGAACTGCACCGATGTCATATTCAGAGATCCGGCCACCAGCTGATCATTAAAAAAAACGGGGGCTTCATTTTTTCCCTGTAAGCCAAGAATATACATCAGCGGATAATAATGATCCGGTGTGGGAATGGCAAGCTTAGCCGATTTGCTGAGTGATTCATAACGGATCAACGACTGATGATCCCCATCCGTGATTTTCTGTTTAAACAATTCATGCATTTCTATGGCCCAGTCAAAACCGTAATTGGGCGTATCCATTTTATCCCAGGCAATCATACGCAGGTTATGTACCATATTGCCACTGCCAATGATCAGCACTCCTTTACTGCGCAGGGCTGCTAATTCTTTTGCCAGGTTATAATGATATTCAGCACCTTTGCTGTAGTCTATACTCAGTTGCAACACCGGTATACCTGCATCAGGATACATTCTGCGTACAACCGTCCATGCCCCATGATCAAGTCCCCAGTCATGATTAAGCCCCACATTTGTGGACGTAATCAGGGCTTTTGTTTCAGCAGCCAGTTGCGGATTTCCCGGAGCCGGGTATTGCACGGCAAACAATTCTTCCGGAAAACCCCCAAAATCATGAATGGTCTGCGGCCGGTCCATTGCCGTTACAAATGTGCCGTTGGTCAGCCAGTGTGCAGACACTACCAGGATGGCCTTGGGTACCGGAATAGACTTCGCGGTTTTTTCCCATTGCTGACTGAACGGATTATTCTCAATGCCATTCATGGGTGAACCATGCCCGATAAACAATACCGGCATCAGGCTTTCTTCCTGTGCCAGTCCGTCCGTAAATCGTTTCAATCCGGTTAATGCGCTCATACTGATCAGTCCTCCTGTTACTGTATATAAAAAATTCCTGCGTTTCATTTGCTGAACAAAGATAGGAAATTCAGACTATTTCAATGTTTGAACATTGATAAGATTATCATAAAAAGAACCCCGGCTGAACCGGGGCTCTTATATACGTCACTTCTGCAATTTATTTACCCGCCTGGCTGCGGATTACATTCAGCGCCCCGCCGGCTTTAAACCACTCAATTTGCTGTGCATTATAAGAGTGGCTGGCCACAATGGTATCGCTGCTGCCATCCGCATGATGCAACACTACTGAAAGTGGTGTGCCCGGCGTAAAGCTGGTCAGGCCGGCAATATCGATACTGTCATCTTCCTGTATTTTATCATAATCCTCTTTATTGGCAAACGTGAGTGCGAGCATGCCCTGTTTCTTCAGGTTGGTCTCATGTATACGGGCAAAGGATTTAACCATAACCACCCGAACACCGAGGTGCCGCGGCTCCATCGCCGCGTGTTCACGGGATGAACCTTCCCCGTAATTCTCATCTCCAATAACAATGGAACCCACACCTGCGGCTTTATACGCACGTTGTGTGGCGGGAACCGGACCATATTCACCAGTCAGCTGATTCTTTACATTATCCGTTTTTTCATTGTAAAAATTCACCGCTCCGATCAGCATATTGTTACTGATATTATCGAGGTGACCACGGAATTTGAGCCAGGGTCCGGCCATAGAGATATGATCGGTCGTACATTTTCCTTTTGCCTTAATCAGCAGTTTCAACCCCTTCAGGTCAGTACCCTCCCAGGCAGCAAAAGGATAGAGTAACTGGAGCCGCTTGCTATCTGCTTTTACATCCAGTACTACCCCGCTGCCATCTTCTGCGGGAGCCTGGTATCCTGCATCTTCTACGGCAAATCCTTTTACCGGTAATTCATCTCCTGTTGGAGGATCCAGTTTTACCTGCTCCCCGTTTTCATTTGTCAGGGTATCTGTCAGCGGATTAAAGGTCAGGTCACCGGCAATTGCCAGGGCGGTTACCAATTCAGGGCTGGCCACAAATGCCAGTGTATTGGGGTTCCCGTCTGCACGTTTGGCAAAGTTGCGGTTAAAAGAATGCACTATAGTGTTGCGCTCCTGTTTTTCTGCGCCCATACGCTCCCACATACCGATACAGGGACCGCAGGCATTAGCAAAAACAGTGGCGCCGATTTTGGAAAATGTATCCAGGAAACCATCGCGCTCAATGGTATAACGTACCAGTTCGGAACCGGGTGTAATGGTAAACTCAGCCTTCGTTTTCAACCCTTTTTCCGCGACCTGTTTAGCGAGACTTACGGCGCGGCTGATATCTTCATAAGAAGAGTTGGTACAACTGCCGATCAGACCTACTTCTACTTTAGTGGGCCAGCCATTCTTTGCAGCCGCCTCTTTCATTTGAGAAATGGGCGTAGCCAGGTCCGGCGTAAAAGGACCATTCAGGTGGGGTTCCAGTTCACTCAGATTAATTTCAATAACCTTATCAAAATATTTTTCCGGATGCGCATATACATCAGCGTCACCAGTCAGGTATTCTTTGATCGCATCCGCGGCATCCGCCACTTCGGCACGACCGGTTGATTTCAGGTAACGGGCCATGCTCTCATCATAACCGAATGTAGACGTAGTGGCTCCGATTTCCGCGCCCATATTACATATCGTGCCTTTACCGGTACAACTCATGGAAGTTGCACCTTCACCAAAATATTCAACTATGGCATTGGTACCCCCTTTTACAGTAAGAATACCCGCCACCTTCAGAATCACATCCTTCGGAGAAGTCCAGCCATTCAGTTTACCCGTCAGTTTCACCCCGATCAGTTTGGGCATCAGCAGTTCCCAGCTCAGTCCGGCCATAACATCACAGGCATCCGCACCACCTACACCAATGGCGATCATACCCAGACCACCGGCATTTACCGTATGCGAATCGGTACCGATCATCATCCCCCCGGGGAATGCATAGTTTTCCAGCACGACCTGGTGAATAATACCCGCACCCGGTTTCCAGAAACCGATGCCGTATTTATTGGAAATGGAGGACAGAAAATTATACACTTCTTCATTATCAGATACGGCCTTGGTCAGATCCGATTTGCCTTCATTTTTAGCAACAATCAGGTGATCACAATGAACCGTACTGGGTACGGCAACTTTTTTACGGCCGGTGGTA
Source organism: Chitinophagales bacterium (assembly GCA_017303855.1). GTDB lineage: Bacteria > Bacteroidota > Bacteroidia > Chitinophagales > Chitinophagaceae > JJ008. The sequence goes on from JAFLBL010000001.1 coordinate 515,248, forward strand.
TCAAACTGAAGTAATGCCATCTGGGCAGTTGCATCCTGCATAGCTACCCGGTCCGGCGCAAAATCCACATAGGCCTTGCCTCTTTCATAGTTCTTTACATCCACCCCTTCCCAAAGGTGGGCAAACAAAATTTTCTCTGCCAGGGTCAGGGGACGTCCCAGTGCTTTACGGGCTGCATCCACTTTAGCAGGCATGCTGGCGTACGTCTTTTTAATGAGATCGAGGTCGAATACCATGGAATTATTGTTTTTCAGATGATTAAACGAGGACAGAAACGGAATTTCTGCGATATCCGGCAAATTTAATCAAAAAGAAGGCTCCAAAAAAATGCAGACAGCCGGCCCCTCGAACCGGTTATTTCAAAGTATTCACTTAGCCGGATATAACTCATCCGCTTATTTTTCAAAATGAATCCGCACCAATCAACAGCAGTATCATATTAATAGAGAACTTTAAGCGTGTTCCAATCCATCCTCTGTAAACCCTTGCGGGCAACGCAATTAATCATTGCCATTTCAGCATTCAGCTGGTTGCTCAATCCGGTACTGGCTCAGTCACCGGTGCAACAGTTTTCCATGGCTTACAGCCGGTCGGATTCTTCAGCCTATACATATGATAAAACACCGGCCAGTCCGGGTACATTCTCTGGTTGTAACAGTACTGTGTATCGCTATAACTGGAAACAAGGAACAGAGAACCTTTTAAAACTGATCAGTTTTACCGCCAATGCAAGTTCCTTTACTGTATCCGGACGCGCTGATGCCCTGGTCAGAATACGAAGGGTGAACAACAGCCAGGTAACAGGAAACCGGTGTATAATTTATGGAGAAACCACCCTGGCAACAGCCACCTGCTGTGTGAATCCTCAGCAACTGAATTTCAAAGTACCTTACAATGATGACATGAGTTCTTTCCTGAACAATAATGTGATCAACCAGGGCACAGATAACCTTTTTACCAACAGCAACAACGGGGATGGCAATAACAATAATATTGAAAGGCTCGATGTATTGTTTACCGCCGGCTTGGTAACCAGTTATACCAATGAAGTGGGTTTTATTCTTTGTGAACGGGGAAATAACAATGCGCATGACGGATTCCGCATAGCTGCAATCACGGGAGTTGACCTGAACAACGACCCGGTCAGCTTTGGTGCTGTAAAAACCTGTTTTGCAGGAAATGGAGCTAACAACGGCAGCTGGGGGCATCCCAGCCAGGCCAATGGCAACAGGCAGATTGCTGCCTATGTATTACGGAAAGATGAAGCAGAACCCAACCTCCGGGTTTCCTCCAATGTAAACCAGGAGATCGGCGCTGTTTACTTTTCTCTGGCTGATCTCGGGATTGCACCCGGTCAACGGATATATGGATATTGCTTATTAGGCCCTGATGGTACCGCAAACCCATCCAGTGCCCAGATACTGAACTTATCAAATACATCCGTTTATCCTACTGGTACCACTGAAGTGCAGGGAGGCGGACTTGACCTCATTGCCATTAATACCTATTTTATGACCGGACAAGCACTGGCAGAGAATACCATCAATGGATTTTCAGTGCAGGAACAAAACGGACTGGTACGACTGAACTGGCAGATAAATGCTCCTGATGAGTATCAGCAACTGGCAGTTGAACGTTCCGTGGATGGCATCCATTACGGTACCGTTGCCACTATGGCACCCGCTTGCATACAATATACTGACAACCCGGATGTCCGTTATATATATTATCGCCTGAAACTGGTTACAAAAAACAACCAGGTTATTTACAGTCCCGTTCAACAACTTGCTTTAAAAGGTCTTAATCACCAGCCCAGGCTTTACCCGACCGTATTCACTGGCGAAACAAGCCTGATAGCCGAACATATCCCCGCCGGCGTATATACGGTGCGTTTAGTACAACCAGATGGCCGTTTGGTCCGGCAACATACAGAACACCTTATTGAAAACCAGGCAACAATAACTGCCCGGCCGGACAAAAACTACAAAGGAGTCCTGTTTATCCACCTTATAAATAATCAAAACGGGCAGACATTTTGTTTCCGTCTACTCATACATTAAAGGCAAAGGTCTTTTTGAAATACGGGAAATTGCTGTACTTTCGGAATATGAACAATTTTAAAGATTTCGTTGAGTGGAACGCATTCGGTGTCTGTACGGCCATTGGCAACAGACTGGGTATTGCCACCAGCAAAATCAGGCAGTACTTTATGTATGCCTCTGTGCTGACCATGGGTTCCCCGATCATCCTCTATATGGTCCTGGCTTTTTTCCGGAATGTCCGGAAATATGTAATGGCGGCCAAACGCAATCCCTGGTATTACCTGTAAAAGAAAACGCCACTCCTTACGGAATGGCGCCTGGTTTATGCAGGGCTATACTTATTGCTTTGTTTTAATCACCAGCACCCCGTTTTTCCCTTTATCACCATAAACGGCAGTAGCTTTCTCCCCTTTCAATACATCAATTGATTCAATCTGCTCCGGTTTTAAATGATCCATTGCTTCTTTCGTGGAGATATCCCCGTTAATTACATATAAGGGCTGCGCTTCGTCCTTTAATTTGATCCGTACAACACCTTCCTTTGCATTTTCTCCGTATAACGCAATGGCTGAATTTCCTTTCAGTACATCAACCGATGCAATCTGCTCCGGACTAATTTTTTCCATTTCATATTTAGTGGAAATTTTTCCATTAATCACATAGATCAGATTATCCGGCAAAGGCTTTCCTTCCGCTGATACACCACTCAGTTTAACTCCTTCCACCTTTACACCGTGTACGGGCGCTGCCGGCGCAGGAGGCGGTGGTGGAGGCGCCGGGTAAAGTGCATCAAATTTTTTCTTTTCCTCAGGATTCGTCAGATCATATTCTTCCCGCTTCCCGTTTTTTAATTCTACAATAGCTTTTCCTCCCTTCCGTATATTGATTGACTTAACATGTTCCGGCAACTTAACCGGCACTGGTGGTTTTGCATACCCAGTCACCACAATTTCACCCTGCGGATAAGCTGGTGCTAACGGATGTCCTTCTGCCAAAACTTCTGCAGCAGGTACGGGTGGCGCAATCGGGTATCCCTGTACAACAATCACATCTTTGGGATCTGCCGGGGCAGCCGGATAACCCTGAACCCACACTTCATTATACTGACCCTTTGGTGCTGGCGGGGCAATTGCACCCGGAGGAACCGGGAACCTGCCATATTTTTTTACACCTGCATTCATTTCCTCCGCATTATCAGTATGGTAAATTTCAGTTTTCCCATCGTTTTTTATGACATGTATCATCGCTACTGAATTATCATTATGATATACCCAACCCAGGTTCTTTACTCCCTGATTTCTGTCGAGGAATTCTTTTAATGTCCCTTTACCCTTTGGAGCAGGAGGAGGTGGTGGTGGAGGTACTGGCAACTTATCGGGTATGGTATCATTACCTGTTACCAATGCTGTTGTTACCTGTTCATTACGGGGCACCTGTTTCTTCCATTCATTCCGGAATGCCAGCAGCATTACCGAAACCAACGGAAGAACAAACATAAATTTCACCAAATGGACTTTGGCACTGCGGAGTTTGTTCATCATGGCAATTCTTTTTTTTAGTGAAGAAAAATTAAACTGATTGGCTATACTGAATTGATTGTTCCCGACGACTTTTAATAAAAGGTACTGATATTGCTTCCGGTCCATCCCCTGCTCCAGCACCTGCCGGTCAGCAATAAACTCCAGGTTTTGCCGGATTGATTTTTTTAATAACCAGGCAAAGGGATTATACCAGTTAAACAGACAAAGCAACTCGCCCCAGATGATATCCACACTGTGCTTTTGTTTTACATGTACAAACTCATGACGTATGATCTCTTCCAGCTCCTGAATGGTATGCTGATCTTTATTAATAAAGATGGAATCGCCAAAAGAAAACGGAATAATCGCAGCATCCACCTGGTATAAACGCATCCCATCCTCACTGAGCAGCACCGCATTCCGCCGCATCCGGCGGATGGACCACAACTGTATACAAAAACGGATCAGCATGATCAGTATACCGGTGAGCAGGACCAGTCCTGCATAATCCCAGAGACCGAGTGTCACTGATTCATCAGGTTCATTTATAAAATTCTGCCCCAGCACAGGCACCCAGGAGATCACCGCATTATTTTTAATAGCTGATTGTTCAAGCGCTATGGAAATATCAATAAACGGCAGAAAGAAACACAACACGGAATAACCCATAAGGTACCAGCGGTTCCAGTTGTAAAAGGTCAACCGGCGAAGTACAAGATGGTAAAACAGGAATACCACGCCAAGACTTAGCGATACTTTCAAGATATAAATGAAAATAAACGGCATTGGAAATAGTTTAGGTGTTTAGGTGTTTAGAACACCCGACTCAAGACTCCCGACTCAAGACTCAAGACTCTCCCTTCTCTATCAGATGAATAATCTCCTTCAGTTCTTTGGCAGAAAGCTTTTTCTGTTCCACAATAAAGTTCACCATCTCTTTATAAGAGTTATCAAAATATTCCCGCACTACTTTCCCCATAAATTTCTTCTTATACTCTTCTTCCGAAACGGCGGGCTTATAGAGATAGGCATTGCCCAGCAACCGGCTGGTCAGGAAGCCTTTTTTCTCCAGGTTTTTTATTGTGGAAGCCACCGTAGTGTAAGGAATATCTTTGTCCAGGAATTCCATAAAGGCTTTTACATTGCCTTCACCCGTACGCCATACAGCCTGCATGGTTTCCTCTTCAGCATGCGTGAGTTTATCCATTTTCTACGAAGTTTTCGTAAATCTACGAATATTTCGTAGAGTACCAAATTTATATTTTGTTAAATCCCCTGGCAGGGATGAGGGGACACGGATGACATGGCTCACACAGATATCCAGGGATTAATTGAGTAAACACCGAAGAAGGGGCTGTTGACTCCCGACTCCCGACTAATGACTTGTACTTCCTCAGATCAACTGCTGCAACTTCTCCACCACAGCATCCACTTCCGCCATCGTATTATATTTGCTGAAGGAAAACCGTACAGGAACCCTGTTTGGATTGTTATTGATGGCGCGGATTACATGACTGCCGATATCGGCACCGCTGCTGCAGGCACTGCCTCCCGATGCACAAACACCCTGCATATCGAGACTGAATAAAATCATTTCCGACTTCTCTGTCTTGGGGAAAGACACATTGAGTACGGTATATAAACTCTGTCCCTTATAATCACCATTGAAAGCCACACCGGCAATATGTTTTTCCAGCTGCGCGATCATATATTCTTTCAGCGACCGGATATAGGCACTATCCTGCTCCATGGCCGCATCTGCCAGTTCCAGCGCTTTGGCAAAACCCACAATTCCATAGAGATTCTCAGTACCGGCCCGCATATTCCGTTCCTGCCCGCCGCCAAAAACAACCGGATTCACTTTAATATTGTCATTTATATAAATGATCCCCACGCCTTTGGGGCCATGAAATTTATGACTGGCCGCTGTGGCAAAATGTACCGGATTTTTCCGTAAATCCATTTTGTAATGGCCAATGGTCTGCACCGTATCGGAGTGAAAAATGGCATTGTATTTTTTACAGATATCACCCGTAGCCTGTATATCCAGCAGGTTACCGATTTCATTATTGGCATGCATCAGACTGACCAGGCACCGTTCGCTGTGTGCCGCCAGCTGCATCTCCAGATCGTCAGGGTCTATATGTCCATCCGGCAACAATTTCACATAACTGCTGGTTACTTCGTCGTGATGATCCAGCTGTTCCACTGTATGTAAAACCGCATGATGTTCAATTGGAGATGTAATGATATGCCGGCAACCAAGATCACGGATAGCCGATGTAATGGCCATATTATCACTTTCCGTACCACCGCTGGTAAAAAAAATCTCACCGGGATTAGCCTGCAGGATACGCGCTACAGTTTTGCGGGCGTTTTCAATGGCCAGTCTAGTTTCCCGGCCATAGGAATAAACGGAGGAAGGGTTGCCAAAATGAGTTGTCATATAAGGCATCATAGCATCCAGCACTTCGGGTGCCAATGGCGTGGTAGCCGCATTATCAAAATAAATCCGGTTCATATTCAGGGAGAAATCAGGTGAAAAACAGGGGCAAAGGTAGGCAAACCGTACCGCTTGCCGAAACAGGGATAAGCTGGTCGTTTATTCATTTTAGTGACTGACTATTTTTTTATATCCGCCTTTTTATGAGTTAACTTTAGACATATTTACTGGTTATGGAAAAACACGATCATTCCTGCCCCGGCAATAGCCGGCGCGAATTTATCAAAAAGTCGACGGCCCTCACTGCCATCAGTATGACCCCCGCTGCCATTGTAAAAGCAGGAGAAAATCATGAAGCAATCGCTTCTTTTTTTGAAAAGACCCCTTTACAAATGGAAGTAAACGGAAAAGCCGTTCAGGTCCTGGTGGATCCCGGTGTCAGTTTGCTGGATATGCTGCGGGAACAACTCGGTCTGACCGGTACCAAGAAAGGTTGCGACCAGGGACACTGCGGCGCCTGTATTGTACATGTGGATGATAAACGGGTTAATTCCTGTCTTACAGAAGCCGTCGATAATAACGGTAAAAAAATCACCACTATCGAAGGACTGGCATCGGGCGATAAACTCCATCCCGTACAGGAAGCATTTATAAAACATGACGCTTTTCAGTGTGGCTATTGTACACCCGGCCAGATTATGTCGGCCGTAACCTGTATCCGCGAGGGACAGGCCGGCAGTGAAACCGAAATTCGGGAGTATATGAGCGACAATATCTGCCGGTGCGGCGCCTATCCCAATATTGTAGCAGCTATACTTGAAGCAAAAAACAGCGGACAAAAAATCTGATCATTCAAACACCTGTAATTCCTGTTTATGGATAAGGAAAAATTATATACAGCTACTGCCGGAGATGATGATGACCGGGTGGATGGCATTGAGAAAGTGACCGGAAGAGCCAAATACACAGCCGATCATCATCCGGAAAATATGGCCTATGCCGTATTTGTAACCAGTACGATAACACGTGGTGCGGTAAAAAATTTTATACTCAGTGAAGCCCGTAATGCACCGGGTGTACTGGAAATTATCACGCACCTGAACTGCCCCCCCATTCCCGGTTTCCGGCCATGGGCCAAAGACCCCGCTAAAAAAGGATTTGAGTGGCGCGGTTTAAAACCATTCGACACCAACCTGGTGTATTATTACGGGCAACCGATTGCCCTGGTGATAGCGAGTACCTGGGAGAAAGCGGTTAATGCCGCTGCCCTGGTGAAAGCGGACTATATCACGGAAGAAGCGGAAACCGATTTTGAAAAATTCAGAAAAGAGCCGGGAAAACTAAAACCTTCGGGTGAATATAAACGGGGGGAAGCAGATGCCTATAAGCAGGCAGATGTATTTGTGGAGAACGAATACCACATGCCGGTGGAAACCCACAACCCGATCGAACTGCACGCCACGATCGCCATCTGGGAAGGAAATGAGAAACTGACCGTGTACGATAAATCTCAGGGCCCTAAAGGCACGCAATCGGAACTGGCACGTAATTTCGGGCTGGAGGAAAAGAATGTCCGGGTTATTACTAAATACCTGGGCGGAGCATTCGGCTCTTCTCTCCGTAGCTGGCCGCATGTGGCAGCCGCCTGTATCGCTGCCAAAATGGTAAAAAGACCGGTACGTTTGCAGTTAACCCGTCGACAGATGTTTACAATGGTCGGTTACAGGCCGATGTCATGGCAGAAAATTGCCATTGGTGCCATGAAAGACGGCAAGCTGACCGGTATTACTCATCATGCAATCAGCAATACATCCCGATATGAGGATTTCCGCGAGGGCATTGTTAATGCTTCACAATATTTATATGACTGTCCGAATGTAAATACCTCTTATAAAATACTTCCACTTGACATCAACACCCCGACCTGGATGAGGGGGCCGGGCGAAGCCTCCGGCGCTTTTGCCCTCGAATGTGCACTGGATGAACTGGCCTATAAACTGAATATGGATCCGGTGGAATTACGGATAATAAACCATGCCGAGCTGCATCCGGTCAGTAAATTGCCCTGGTCCAGTAAATTCCTGAAAGAATGTTACGACAAAGGCAGGGAACTGGTGGGCTGGTCAAAACGTGCGACCACTCCACGCAGTATTACTGAGGAGGGCAAGCTGATCGGATACGGTATGGGTGGCGGAGTCTTCGGCGCTTCACGGGGAAATGCAACGGTAAAAGCGGTATTCACAGGCGAAGGCAAACTCACCCTGTACAGTGCCGTTAGTGATATGGGCCCGGGCACAGCAACGGCCATGGTCAATATTGCTGCAGATGTATTAGAAATACCCGTAGCAAAAATCAGTTTCCTGCTGGGCGATACAGAGTTTCCGCCCGGCCCCACCCAGGGCGGATCGACCACTACCTCTACAATGGGTACGGCTGTGAACCTGGTTTGTGAGATGCTCAAGACCCAGTTACTGGAACTAGCTACACAACCCACAGCCTGGTTCAGCGGAATGACTACTTCCGACCTGGCATTTACTAACGGATATGTATACTCAAAAAATGACGGGACTAAAAAAATCAGTTTAGGCGATCTGGTAAAAGCCAGTGGCAAACCACAGTTGGAAATAATCAAGGAATCGGGGCCTGATCCTGCTGTCCGGAGTAAATATGCCATGAATTCCTTCTCCGCCCATTTTGTAAAAGTGGCTATAGATCCTGCCACCGGAGCCATTGAATTGAAGAAAGTGGTATGTACCGGCGATGGCGGTAAAATCGTAAGTCCGAAAACCGCGCGTAGCCAGATGATTGGAGGTGCCGTTGGAGGCATCGGTATGGCGCTTACGGAAGAGGCCCTGGTGGATACCAAAACAGGTAAATACCTCAATGACACCCTCGGTTCCTATATTGTACCCCGTCACAGGGATGTCCCGTTTATCGATACCTGGTTCCCGGATAAACCGGATCCGGTGATCAACCCAATGGGTTCCAAGGGTGTTGGGGAAATAGCCCTGGTGGGGTTCGCTGCTGCTGTTGCCAACGCGGTGTTTAATGCCACAGGCAAAAGAATCACTTCATTACCGATTAAACCCTCCATGCTTAAGTAAAAAAAAATATCATGAAATGTAGTTTGTTAATTTTCCTGCTGACATTTTTTTCATTTGTACATACGGCGGCTCAATACACAGGTACGACGATAGAATTCAGAAAATCATTCTGGAGTACAGGATTTTATCAGCAAAATGAAAAACTCAGCAATACACGGTTAAAAGAAATCATGTCCGCGAATCCTGCAGCGCTGGCCGAGTTAAAAAAAGCAAAGACGAACCAGGCTTTCTCTGGTATCTTTTCAGGTGTCGGCGGATTCCTGATTGGCTGGCCAATTGGCACTGCCGCCGGTGGAGGTGATCCAAAATGGGCAATGGCCGGCATCGGTGCAGGTCTGATCGTGGCAGCCATCCCATTCGAAATTGCCTTTACCAAAAAAGCCCGCAGTGCGGTGAAACTGTATAACAATAGTTCAGGAAAATCAGCTGTTCTTCAACCGCATTGGCGGGCCGGGTTCACTGCAAATGGCATGGGGCTCAGGATGTCGTTTTGAAAAGACATTGTTCAACACTTTCAGGTTTAAAAGCAAAAAGCGCTGTTACCCAAGGTAGCAGCGCTTATTCTTTTCCATTTAATCTTCAGCTGAATTCCCGGATATCCCGCATCAGCTGACCGGCAATATTATTAGCCTTGGTTTCGAAATCACTTTCGGCATAAATGCGGATGATGGGCTCGGTGTTTGAGGTACGCAGGTGTACCCAGTCATTGTCAAATTCTATTTTCAAACCATCCTCCGTATTGATGGGCTGGTTTTTATACTTCGCCTTTATCTTGTCAAAAATCCCCGGCACATCCACACCGGCCTGTAATTCAATTTTGTTCTTCGAAATAAAATAATCCGGATAGGTGCCCCGCAGTAATTTGATCCCCTTCTTCTGCTCAGCCAGATGACTTAAGAATAACCCGATACCGATCAGCGCATCGCGCCCGTAATGAAAATCGGGCACAATTATACCGCCATTACCTTCTCCGCCAATAACGGCACTGGTCTCCTTCATTTTCTTTACCACATTCACTTCTCCCACTGATGAAGGAGTATAAGTACCACCGTGTTTTATGGTAACTTCTTTAAGTGCCTTGGTACTGCTCATATTACTGACCGTATTGCCTTTCCGTTTGCTTAATACATAATCTGCCACGGCCACCAGGGTATACTCCTCTCCGAATAAGGTGCCGTCTTCATTCACAAAACACAGCCGATCCACATCCGGATCCACTGCAATACCCAGATCTGCCTGTTGCTTTACCACTTCATTGCATAACTGGGATAAATGTTCCGGCAACGGTTCCGGATTATGGGCAAACTTTCCATTGACTTCCCCGTTCAGTACGATAATATCATTTACACCCAGTGCCTTTAATAAGGCCGGCACAAATGTGGCCCCCGTTGAATTAATCGCATCCACGACTACTTTAAAATTCATGCCTGCAATCGCGGGTACATTTACCAGCGGGTACTGCAGGATGGCTTCTATGTGTTTTTGACCAAAACTGTCATCCACTGTTACCGTGCCCAGTTTATCCACAGCGGCAAAAGAAAATTCCTCCCTGGCTGCCAGTTCCAGTACCCTTGCACCGGTTTCAGCGGAAATAAATTCACCCTTTTCATTCAACAGTTTCAGGGCATTCCATTCTTTTGGATTATGGCTGGCCGTAAGGATAATTCCCCCGTCTGCACCCGCCATAGTCACCGCCATTTCAACGGTTGGCGTGGTAGATAATCCCAGGTCAATTACATCAATCCCCAAACCAGTCAGCGTATTGATTACCAACTGCTGTACCATATATCCGCTGATCCGTCCGTCGCGGCCGATTACAATTTTTGCCCCGCTTTTCCCTTCTGCCAGGATGGTACCGAACGCCGCTGCAAATTTCACCACATCCACCGGGGTCAGGTTATCTCCCGGTTTACCCCCAATTGTCCCCCTGATTCCTGAAATACTCTTGATTAATGCCACTGTTAATTTTTTAGTGCGCAAAAATACGTATTTCAGATTCAACGCATTTTTCTCTCCCTCCTGCTTATTTTTGCCGCTTATGGAAAATGCCTGGTACAAGGATTGGTTCAATTCCGATTACTATCACAAATTATACTTCGAAAGAGACGAAGAGGAAGCCGCGGCATTCATACATGAACTGATCCGTAAACTGCAACCCGCCCCCGGCAGCAGGATGCTGGACGTAGCCTGCGGTAAAGGCAGACATAGTATAACCCTGGCGGCAGCGGGATACCGGGTAACGGGAATTGACATTTCGCCGGACAGTATCGCTGAAGCTAAAAAAGCGGAACAGGAAAACCTGGACTTCTTTGTTCACGATATGCGGCTCCCGTTCTGCAGCAACTATTTCGACTATGCATTTAATTTCTTCACCAGCTTTGGTTATTTCCGGACGCAGCGCGAACATGACGCGGCCATACGTACCATTGCGCAAAGCTTGAAAAAGGACGGCTGTTTTGTAATCGATTACCTGAATGTACACCATGCAGAACAGCAACGGGTACATAATGAGAAGCGGGAAATAGAGGGCACTTTGTATGAGATACATCGCTGGGATGACGACAGGCATTTCTACAAAAAAATCACGGTACACGATTCCGGATTAAAACAACCACTTAGCTATACGGAAAAAGTGGCCAAATTTTCCCTGGGTGATTTTAATGACATGCTCAGTTACCAGGGCCTGCAGGTACAGGAGGTTTTTGGCGATTACCGTTTTGGTCACTATGATGTACAACAATCTCCCCGGCTTGTCATACTCGCTAAAAAATAATGTACTTTTAAAATATGTCTGAAAAAATGTATCCTTTTTTTATCCGGGTTGATAACCCCTGCCAGGAAAAATGGGAAACGATGACATCCGTCACTGATGCACGATTTTGCGCGCATTGCAATAAAAAAGTGGTTGATTTCTCAATATTGAGCGATGATGAAGTAAGGATACGGTTGCAGGACAAGATTGAATTACCCTGTGGCCGTTTTAAAAACAGCCAGTTGAACCGCCTTATTGGTGGATCAGTCACACAGCCGGTTGTAAAATCCGGAAACAATCTGGCCCGTGCCGCCACAGTACTCACACTGCTCAGCTTACAAATAACGGCAGCTTCATCCATGTACCGTAACAATGCAGCAATCCCCGCACATTTTCAGGCTGTACCCTGTTCATATGCCGGAGATACCATTCGCATCACGGGGTTGGTAAAAGACCAGAGCGGAAAGCCACTGGCCCGGGCAGAAATAGCATTTGATGGAAAACTCATAGGCATATCAGATCATAATGGTCAGTTCTCCTTTGAACTTCCCAATCCCGGAAACATCCGTATGAAAAGCTACCTTTTATCAGCCGGATTTCCCGGACTGCAGACTACAACCAGAAGTTTTCATCCGGTAATGGGTTCCACCAGTTTTGAATTTACACTCTATGAACCTGCCGGAGAAGGTTCTTTTCATACGATGGGCATACCGTATTTGGAAAACCGGATCGATCCTCTCCTGCTGACATTCAGAAAAAATGATGCCATCCTGAAAGAAGATACCAGAAAAGCCTTGACAGAACTCAGTTTGCAATTGAAAAATGATCCAAGGATACATATTGATATCATTTCATCCGGACAAAAAACGGCTGCGCAAACCGAGCTGAAAATAAGACAAGCTATCACACGTTATTTGGTAGAAAATGAAGGTATCTCACCCGAGCGCTTTCATTATCCGGCCAGTGACAACAACCTGCAGAAGGCTTATACAATCCGGATACGCCAATCGGCCATGGAATAAATCAATCCTTATCATTATTCATCAACAGGTACTTGGCTGTTTCAAAATAAGCCAGGGTAAAAACGGATAATCGCTGCTGAATGGAGTCCTTTTGCCGCGCAGAATATACAGGTACCCCCGGATGCATGGGGCTCAACTGCTCTTCCCCGGATTTTATATAGCGTGTAAAATAGAAATCATCTGTTACCATCCCGATACGGTCTGATGTATTGGTGATAAAGGCAAAGTTATTTTTCTTGGCCGGATCCAGCAGGTCACGCCCCAATGTGGTATTCAGATAGGGCTCATGCAATAATCCCGCAATGGTAGGCAGTATATCAATCTGTGACACCACTTCATTCCGCAATTGCGGCGCCAGCAGATCCGGCGCGTAAAACAATAAAGGCACATGCTCATCCGTAAGCCGCTGTTCCGTCCAGAGCGGAGGATACATGGGTTCTGCATTTCCAGCCAGGCCATGATCCCCGACAAAAACGAAAATCGTATTGTGGAAATAGGCTTCCTTACGGGCCGCTTCAATAAACTGACGGAAGCAATAATCCGAATACCGGAAACAATTATACTCGTCCAGCGATTCAAATCCATACTTCCTGAGTTCCTCCTCCGGAACGGTTACACGGATAAAACCGGTATCAGACTCAGGAATGGTTTTATTATAGGGACGGTGATTACCCGATGTCTGGATATAGGCAAAAAACGGTTTATCCTTTTTTCGGAACAGGTCATTGGCCGCCAGAAACAGGTCTTTGTCACTTACCCCCCACACATTGACTTTGGGCGCTTTGAAATAATCCCCGGTATGCATCTGCAAGCCTTTAATATTTCCAAGTATCCCTTCAAAATTGTTGAACTCAGGACTGCCACCCAGGAAATAATGTTTATCGTAGGCGTCAAAACTATTGACAATTGTATGTTGTTTTACAGCTTCCGGATTTCGTGTCGAGAATTTAAACAACTGCGCATCCGGGGTTCCGGTCAGGATTGCAAACAATGCCCTGGCGGTGGAAAAATGCGGGGAAAAACAACGGTTAAAGAAAATGCCCTGTCTGCATAAAGAATCAAAATACGGTGTGGCGTTGGTCGGATTGCCGCTCATCGTACTTTTATACATACTGAACGACTCGCATTGCACCAGGATAATATTAGGCCGGCTTTCCAGTGAACTGCTGCGGGGTCCTGTTTCACGGCGATACGAAAACACGGAAGGATCCGGCAGCGGCATCCATTCCGCCATTACAGGAAAAACCTCTTTTGCTTTTTTCGCATTGTAATCCGGATTTCGTAACCGCATGGTGGCAACAAAATTCTGCAATGGATTAATAGCCAGGTAGGATTTGAAACTGTTTTTAAAACGGAAACTATCCGCCCATCTCAACGGCTGCGTTCCCAGTGAGCCATAGATCATCAGTAAAAAAAACAGCACCGTGATAATAAAATATTTCCGGCGATGCGGGATACCCTTTCCATCAGTGCGGTTGATGACCTGCCAGTGACTGCGGTGATACATCCAGCGAAAAAACAATACAGCCACCAGCAGTCCCAGCAGCATCCAGATCAGCGGGTAGGTCTGCCAGATCATTTTCATGGAGATACCGAAATCCTCTGCAAAATTCATAGCCCCGGCATCGAGCGGTGTACGGTTATAGGAGAAACTGCCAAATCCGGCGGCAAAAAAGAAAAAAACCAGAAAAGTTATGATGGCGAGATACCAGGTCCACCATTTCTTATTGACCGCTGAATAAAATGGCGATAGCTTAGGAAACGTACTCAGCGCCACAACAGGCAATAAAATAACAGCGATCCACCGCAGATCATACCGGAATCCCATGCCGAAGGAAGGCAGCGCATCTGCAAATGATACACTGGCCGGGTGAAAAGCTAGAAATGTGGCCAGCCTGAACCCTGTAAAGATCAACAGAAACAGCCCAAAGAGATTGGCCACCCACAACAGGGTTTTCGGTATTTTAAATTTTGCCAGCATCAGAAAAAGTGAACCAGGTTTTGGCAAAGAAAATACTTAATTGCCTTATCTCCATACCGGCCAGCACTTATTTGGACGTTACACCCCTGCATTTAACCGCAAGCATTACATTTGCAGGGATGTTACTGAATGCGATAAGCCTGCTGGATAAAATTATCGGATGGGACAAATGGTTGTTTATAAAAATCAATAACCAGTGGACACATCCGCTGCTTGACAGTGTGTTGCCGCTCTGGCGGACTGCTGAGTATTGGGCCCCGCTGTATTTGTTCCTCCTGCTGTTTGTGCTGACTAATTTTAAAAGCCGGGGTATCTGGTGGGTCCTCTTTTTTATCTGCACCGTGGCGCTTTGTGATATCACCGGAACCCAGGCCTTCAAAAAAGTGTTTGAGCGAACCCGCCCCTGCAACGACCCTGATTTTTTTATGCATGTCCGGCTTTTACTAAAGCATTGTGGCTCCGGCTTCAGTTTTGTATCCAACCATGCCGCCAATCATTTTGGAATGGCCGTTTTCAGTTTCATTACATTAAGGCATGTAATTGGCAAGTGGGCCTGGCTGGCCATTTTCTGGGCAGCTTCCGTAGCCTGGGCCCAGGTATATGTAGGTGTACATTTCCCGCTGGACGTGTTGTCCGGGGCAATGCTGGGCAGCCTGTACGGACTCAGCCTGGGGCTGCTTTTCAATAAGCAGTACAGATTCATTATCTTCGGGCATCAATCAACTGTTACCGGTTAATGGATATATTCATACTATGCTTTCTCATTTTGCTGAACGGTATTTTTTCGATGTCAGAAATCGCCCTGGTTTCTGCCAGAAAAGCACGCCTGGAATTTCTCGCTGAAAAAGGTGATAAGAAAGCCCTGCTGGCACTGGCCTTGTCTAATCATCCCGAACTTTTTTTATCCGCCGTTCAGATCGGCATCACCCTTATCTCCATCATAACAGGTGTTTACTCCGGCGAACGCTTCGGCAAGGATCTCCAGCCCCATGTGGAGCAGATCACTTTTTTAAAACCCTATGCGGAAACGGTATCCACCACGTTTATCGTAATCCTGGTTACCTACCTCTCTATTGTTTTCGGCGAACTGATTCCAAAACGGATTGGCCTGTTACGCTCTGAAAAAATTGCGAAAATGGTGGCCGGCCCCATGAAAAATTTTGCCCGGCTTACTCATCCGTTTGTCTGGCTGCTCAATAAAACCAGTAATATCTTTTTCAGCATCTTCAATATAAAGCGGTCGAAAGAAGATGCCGTTACGGAAGAAGAAATCAAAACCCTGATTACGGAAGGAACGGAAGCCGGAACCATAGATGAAGCCGAACAGGAAATCATTGAACGCGTATTCCACCTGGGTGACCGGAATATCACCTCCCTGATGACCCACCGCAGTGATATTATCTGGTTCAGCCTGGAGGATAATGAAGATAAGATCAAGGAAAAAATCCTGAATGAACCGCACTCCGCTTACCCGATCTGCGATGGGGAAATTGACAATATCAAAGGGGTGGTTTCCATTAAAGATCTGTATATAAGTCCGGACAATACCTATTTCAAAGAGCTGATGCAGCCGGCCCTGTTTATCCCGGAAAATAATACCCCCTACCAGGTGCTGGAAAAATTCAAAGCTTCGAAGATCCATTCGGCGTTTATTGTTGACGAGTATGGCAGTGTGCTCGGATTACTTACGCTGAATGATATACTGGAAGCGATTGTTGGCGACATCCCACAACAGGATGTGCCGGATTATGAAATTGTGGAACGGGAAGACGGTACATTTATCGTGGATGCGCAAATACCCTTTTACGATTTCCTGACCCGTTTTGAAAAAACGGAATGGATGAATGAAGGGGAACATGATTTTGATACGCTGGCCGGATTTGTACTTCATGACCTGGAACGCATTCCGCATACCGGCGACAAACTGAGCTGGAAAGGATTTACCCTTGAAATAATTGATATGGACGGTCACCGCATTGATAAAGTGCTGGTGACCCTGAGCCAGGAATTAAAGGAAGATATAGAAGAAAGTCGTTAGTTCCACTACTGACTAAAGATTATCTCAGCATCAGTTTCCGGAAAATTCAGTTTTGTACTCTTTCTGTTTCCGTTTACAATTACGTGTATAATATTTACCTGGTCTTCAAACTGATCGTACATAAGATTGGTTGAGACCGCCATTTTTTGTACATGCGGTATGTTTTCCACTTCGATATAGCCAAAAACGGCTTCTTTTTCATGTTCAAATCCCAGGTAATTCAGCCGGACAGGTTTACCATCTGAGGCTATGGACAAATGGCTCATCAGGTATTTTTTTACCAGGCTGTCCATGGCCGCTTTGTCGGGCGGATTGATCAGGTCAACCTTTGCCGCATAATTTTTGGCCAGAATTTTTTCAAAATCGTCCGTAAATATTTTACAGCTGATTTCAAGGGTTTTCTCCTGACTGTTGTGATTGATCTCCACCACACTTACATGAAAAGGATGCGGAACCGGGCTGGCCGAGACTAAAAAAAGGGACAACAGGGGGAAAAACAACCATTTATTGATCAAAGATGCCATTGACAGAATATTTTTCAGGATTACAGAATCAGGCCTTAATTTGACTTCTTATTGCCTGAGACGGTAAAATTAGGCGAATGGTTTGATCAGCAAATAACAAAAGGATGAGTGATTTTACTTTTTATTTTAAACTGGGCTGGGAACATATCATGAGCT
Organism: Chitinophagales bacterium; assembly: GCA_017303855.1. Classification (GTDB taxonomy): domain Bacteria; phylum Bacteroidota; class Bacteroidia; order Chitinophagales; family Chitinophagaceae; genus JJ008. Next base: position 532,830 of record JAFLBL010000001.1, read on the forward strand.
GGGATGCCCTGGACCATTTGTTGTTTATCGGCGCCCTGGCCGCTATTTACCTGTTAAAGGATTGGAAGCAGGTCCTGATCCTGGTTACGGCTTTCACCATTGGACATTCCCTCACGCTCGTGTTAAGCGTTTTGGATGTCTTCCGGTTTCCGGCCAACTGGGTCGAGTTCCTGATACCCTGTACCATTGTAATCACAGCAATCAGTAATCTGTTTCAGAAACAATTCACCGCCCGCTCCATCCGGATCAATTATTTCCTCGCACTGATATTCGGACTGATTCACGGTATGGGATTTGCTAATACGATCCGGTTTATGCTGGCAAAGGATCAAAGTATGGGCTGGGGGCTCTTTGGCTTTAATGTGGGGCTGGAAGCCGGCCAGATTGTAGCCGTCAGCACCCTGCTGCTGGTCACCCAGGCGTTGATCAGTACCTTTTCCATCAACAGGCGGGAGTGGGTAATATTTCTGTCTGCAGCCATCTTCAGTCTGTCATTACAAATTGCTTTAACACGTTTACCTTTTTAATAAATACAATCCTGACATGAACAAAAGCCTTTTATTGTGTTGCCTTATTCTGGTGCTGACCGGCACAGCCGGCGCCCAGATACAGAACAATGCCAGTTCCAACCATGCCAACAAATTTGAACAACTGGGTACCATATTGCCCACCCCCAACGAGCAGCGGACAGCTAGTGGTGCGCCGGGTGTGAAATACTGGCAGCAACGCGTGGACTATGATATCAAATGCGAGCTGGACGAAACGAACAATATACTCAGCGGCAGTGAGACAATTACCTATTTCAATAATTCACCGGATGTACTCACGTATTTCTGGATGCAGCTGGATGAAAACCAGCACAGCACCGTGAACAACGCCAATTATCAGTCAGCCAACCGGCTTCCCCAGCAGGCAACGGATAAATTCCTTGACCGCTTTGAAGAAAAAAGAACAGATAACGGGTATGGGGTGAATATCACCAAACTAACAGATGCCACGGGAAAACCGCTACAGTATACGATCAATAAAACCATGATGAAAGTGAACCTGCCGGCTCCCCTGAAACCCGGACAGAAATTTGTTTTCAATTGTGCCTGGAATTATAAAATTGCAGATCGCGGAGATTATAACCGTTTTGGTGGCGCACGTGGCGGTTACGAACATTTTGCAGAAGATGGGAATAACAACTATACCATGACCCAATGGTATCCCCGGCTTTGCCGCTACAGCGATGACCAGGGCTGGCAGAATCACCAGTTTACCGGCACCGGTGAGTTTACCCTGTGTTTCGGTAATTTCAAAGTACAGATGACCGTACCGGCTGATCACATTGTGGGCGCCACCGGTGAATGCCAGAACTATGCACAGACATTAAATGCCACGCAGATGGCCCGCTGGCAGAAAGCACAAACTGCCAAAGAACCTTTGCAGATTGTAACCCTTGACGAGGCATTACAGGCTTCTAAAACCAAAAGCAAGGCTAAAAAAACATGGATTTATAAAGCCGATAATGTCCGCGATTTTGCCTGGACTTCTTCCCGCCGCTTTGTCTGGGATGCCATGGCCTCCCCCATTGAAGGCAAAAAAGTAATGTCCATGAGCTATTATGCGAAAGAAGCATATCCCATCTATAGTAAATTCTCCACCAAGGCGGTGGCACATACATTAAAAACCTATTCACATTTTGCCTTTCCTTATCCGTACCCCGTAGCCATCAGTGTGGAAGGCAATCAGGGCATGGAATACCCGATGATATCCTTTAACCCCGGACGTGCGGAAAAAGACGGATCATATAGTGAAGGATCAAAAAATGCGGCGATCCTGGTCATCATTCATGAAGTAGGTCATACCTTCTTCCCGATGATTGTAAACAGCGATGAACGTCAGTGGACCTGGATGGATGAAGGACTGAATTCGTATTTGCAATACCTGACCCAGGAACTCTGGGATAATAAGTTTCCCTCTGACGGTGGTGTGCCATCAGCCATTACCGACTACATGAAACTGCCGAAAGATCAGCTGGAGCCGATTATGACGAACAGTGAAAACATCAATAATTTCGGAGCCAACGCCTACGATAAAGTAGCTACCGGACTGAATATACTCCGTGAGACCATTGTCGGGCGGGAGTTATTTGACAACGCATTCCGTGAATACTCACGGCGCTGGGCCTTTAAGTCACCCACACCCGCCGACCTGTTCCGTACATTGGAAGACGCGACCGGCGAAGATCTCGACTGGTTCTGGAGAGGTTGGTTTTACGGCATTGAAGCCTGTGATATTTCCATTGATTCCGTGAAGCACGCGATGCCGGATGTAACAGCGGTACCCGCCCTGACAAAGGATACAATAGTAATGCGTTCCCTTCCCCGCCCTTATGTGAATGATTTCGAAGATCTGTCGAAAATACGTAACCAGCAGGACAAGAATATTAAATTTGAAACCGATAAAGACACAACGCTGCGCGATTTCTATTGGAACTATGCACGTGGTAATGCAAAATATGACAGCACAAAATACCCGGTGACTTTTTCACCTCAGACCGAAGCAATGGATGAAGCCGGCAAACAGAAATACGGCGGAAAACATCTTTATGAAGTTTCTTTTTCCAATAAAGGCGGACTGGTAATGCCCATAATTATTGAATGGACGTACAAGGACGGAAGCAAAGAAATTGAACGCATTCCGGCACAGGTATGGCGGAAAAACGAAAAAAATGTGATCAAGACCTTCATGAAGGACAAAGAAGTAGCCTCCATAAAGCTTGATCCATACAAAGAAACTGCAGATATAGACGAAACCAATAATACATTCGGGGATATTAAAGAGCCCTCTAAGTTTAAACTCTTTAAACAAAAACAAAATGTAACCCAGCCTGCCGGCATCAACCCGATGCAGAAGGCCAAAGAGAAAAAAGGATTCTGAGAACTGAACAAAAGAAAAGCCGCTTATCAAAAAGCGGCTTTTCTTTTTCAAATGCTGCCTGTAACATAAAGCTGAATTCCTTAGTTTTGGAGAACCCGGAAATAAGAATCCATTATTTTAAATCAACATACCAAATGAGGCATTTTCTTTCCTGTATATTGCTGGCCCTGCTGGCCTGCAATTCCGCAGTAGCACAAAACATTTACAATAATCCCAACAGCAACCACGGCAACAAATTTGAGCAGCTGGGCGGCATTCTGCCCACGCCCAATGAATACCGTACTGCCAGCGGTGCCCCTGGTCCCAAGTACTGGCAGCAGCGGGTGGATTATGATATTAAGTGTGAACTGGATGAAAAAAATCTGAAACTGAACGGAAGCGAAACCGTTACCTATTTCAACAATTCCCCCAACGAACTGGTGTACCTGTGGCTGCAGCTGGATGAAAACCAGCACAGCAGTGTGAACAACGCCAATTACCAGACCAGCAACATGATGAACCGCCAGTTAAGTCCGCAGGCTATTGACCGCAATGACGAAGCCAAAACGGATAATGGATACGGTTTCAACATCAGTAAACTTACAGATGCCACAGGCAAATCCCTGAAATATACTGTCAATAAAACAATGATGCGGGTGGAACTGCCGGCCGTACTGAAGCCCGGTCAGCGTTTTGTGTTTATCCTTGACTGGAATTATAAAATTGCCGATCGTATGAGCCGTGGCGGACGTGGTGGATATGAGTTCTTTCCCGAAGACGGAAACCATGTTTTCACCATGACCCAGTGGTATCCCCGCCTTTGTGTATACAGCGATTTCCAGGGATGGCAGAATCATCAGTTTACCGGTCGTGGGGAATTTGCCCTCACATTCGGCAATTTCAAAGTGGCTATGACGGTACCTGCGGATCATGTGATCATGTCAACCGGGGAAGGTCAGAACTATGCGGCTGTACTCTCCCCGGCACAGATGGCCCGCTGGAACAAAGCCCGGAATTCCGCAGAACCCGTGGAAGTGGTAACCCTGGATGAAGCCAAAGCCGCTGAAAAACAAAAAAGTGACAAGAAAAAAACCTGGATATTCAAAGCCGATAATGTCCGTGATTTTGCCTGGGGTTCCTCCCGCAAATTTGTCTGGGACGCGCTGGCCACTAAAATTGAAGGAAAAAAGGTTATGTGCATGAGCGGCTATCCTAAAGAAGCCTACGGATTGTACAGAAAATACTCCTCCAAAGCGGTGGAACACACTATTAAAACCTATTCAAAATTCACGATCCCCTACCCTTACCCGGTAGCCCAGAGCATCGAAGCCTCTAACGGCATGGAATACCCGATGATTTGTTTCAACTTTGGTCGTACCGAAAAAGACGGCACTTACAGTGAGGGCACCAAAAACGGCATGCTGGGTGTAGTCATTCATGAGGTAGGTCACAATTTCTTCCCGATGATCATCAACAGCGATGAACGTCAGTGGAGCTGGATGGATGAAGGGCTGAATACGTTTGTAGAATACCTGACTGAAGAATTGTGGGATAATAAATTCCCCAGCCGTCGAGGTCCGGCTGCCTTTATAACGGAGTATATGAAACTTCCTAAGGATCAGCTGGAACCCATTATGTCCAACAGTGAAAATATTGTACAGTTTGGCCCCAACGCCTATTCCAAACCCGCCACTGGCCTGAATATTCTCCGCGAAACCATTATGGGTCGTGAGCAGTTTGACTATGCATTCCGTGAATATGCCCGTCGCTGGGCCTTCAAACATCCGGAGCCTGCTGATTTTTTCCGGACCCTGGAAGACGCCAGTGGTGAGGATCTGGATTGGTTCTGGAGAGGCTGGTTTTTCAGTACAGAAGCCTGCGATATTTCACTGGATTCGGTCCGGTATGCAAAAGCCGACCTGACTGCTGAACCCGAAAAAAGAGAAGCATCCACATTCAAACGGAGTGCAGATAAGCCGCAGTTGCCCACATTCGATGATATTTCCAAAATCCGCAACCGGGAAGACAAGACTATTAAATTCCAGACCGATGCGGACACTTCACTCCGTGATTTCTACTGGCGTTACGGACGCGGTATTGAGCCGTACGACACCAGCAAAAAAGAAGTAACAATGCCGGGTGGCGGACCTGAAAAACTCTCCGAAGCTGAGATGGAAAAGTACGGCAACCGTCATCAGTACGAACTTACTTTCAGCAATAAGGGAGGACTGGTAATGCCCATTATTATCGAGTGGACTTATAAAGACGGAACAAAAGAAATTGAACGTATTCCTGCACAGGTATGGCGGCTCAATGAAAATAAAGTGATAAAAACATTTATTAAGGACAAAGAAGTGGCTTCGGTGAAACTGGATCCGATGCGGGAAACGGCCGATATTAATGAAAGCAATAACAGCTGGAACACAATGCCTGAGCCTTCCCGTTTCACGATTTTTAAACAGGCTCAAGGTGGCGGCCGCAGAAACCAGGGAGGACAGAGCGGCAACCCGATGCAAAGAGCGCAGGAGAAGAAAGGTTTCTGAGAAAAAAGAATGGCATTTTACAGGAAAATACAGGAAGCCCCCGGTGAAAACACCGGGGGCTTCCTGTTATGAAGGCATAGCTTTACACGAAACACATAGTAACATAGCATCACATAGAAGACACATAGCCATGCAAATAACAAAGAAATATGTCAACGACCTGACTTACAAAATTCTGGGCTGTGCAATTGAAGTGCACAAGGAAATGGGGCCGGGCTTGCTGGAGAAAACATATAAACAATGTTTCCTGATTGAGTTAAGTCTTGAAGGGCTCAATTTCAAAAAACAAAAAAGGATACTTACAAGCTATAAGGGAAATGAAATTGATACTGAACTTCGTTATGATGTACTGGTTGAAGATTTAATCGTTGTTGAATTAAAGGCAAAAGAATCCATACCACCGGTAGATTTTACAAAACTTAAAACGTACCTGCGATTATTAGAAAAGCCCAAAGGAATTTTGATCAATTTCAACTGCAATCATATCTTTAGAGAAGGTCAGAAAACAATTGTAAATGAATTCTATGCACTATTACCGGATGTATAGCTATGTTAGCCTATGTGCTGCTATGTCTCTATGTGTTAAAAAAGCCCTTGGGTTGTTACTTATAATACTCTTCGCTACAACAATGCGGGCTGCAACAACAGACTCTGTTTCCATACATAGTAATGCTATGCAAAAAGCCTATCCCTGTGTGGTGATCCGTCCTGATACCTACAAAAAGAAAAACAACTTCCCGGTTGTCTACCTGTTGCACGGCCACTCGGGCTGGTACGCCAACTGGATTTTACGCGTACCGGAGCTAAAGGCCTGGGCCGATGAATACCAGCTACTGATCGTATGCCCCGACGGCGGCTTCAACAGCTGGTACCTGGACAGCCCGGTTGACTCCACCGTAAAATTCGAAACGTATATTTCAAAAGAAGTCCCCGCTTATATCGACAGTCATTATAAAACCCGACGCGACCGCAAAGGCAGGGCAATCACCGGTCTTAGTATGGGCGGACATGGCGGCCTTTTCCTCGGATTCCGGCACGCGGAAACATTTGGCGCCTGTGGCAGTATGAGCGGCGGAGTAGACCTGCAGCCTTTTAAAAAGAACTGGCAGCTGTCACAAAAAGTCGGGGATTCGGTAAATTATGCCGCCAACTGGAAAAACTATTCAGTCATCAACCTGATTGAACAAAAACCGGCTGACAGTTTACAGATCATCATAGACTGCGGCACAGAAGATTTCTTTTACGAAGTAAACAATCAGTTGCACAAAAAAATGCTATCCCTGAAAATCGCCCATGATTATATCGAACGGCCAGGTAAACACGACTGGCCTTACTGGCGCAATGCAGTGCAGTATCAGTTATTATTTTTCAGGAAATACTTTTCATCGGAAAGTGTAAAATAATCAGCAATAGAATAGCTGCTACGCGAGATTTTTTCAGCGGTGCCCGGAACCTATCCCGACTCCTGACTCCCGACCCCCGACTCCTGACTCCCGACTCCCGACTCCTGACTCCCGACTCCCGACTCCTGACTAATTCCCCGTACTTCCGTCCCGCACTTTCACTTTCTTCTTCCCCGAATTTTTCTTCTCAAAATCGAGTACGGCTGCTGGCTTGACAATTTTGGCTCCGGCCGTATCGGCTTTGGTTTTGCCACTGCTTACAGACAGGGGTTTAATATTCTCATCATCAATCATACCGCCATCGTCGGTCTGGAGTTTATTCATTACATAGTTCTCTGTTGCTTCAACGGTACCTTCCCGCGGATCATAGTAAAACCATTTACCATGTTTCATGGAAACACCTTCGTTTTTTACCACCACCCAATCTATCACTTTGGAAGGATCCTTTAAATCATAAACGGCAACGGTATCATACGCCCGCTGTGGATCCATAGCCCTCCAGTTTTCCACCCGCAGCAAACCACCGTTATAGGTAAAATACTGTTGTTTGCCGTTTAGTTTGCCCCATCTGTAATTTTCTTCAGCTGTTTTAACACCCTCGAGTGAATACTTTTTCCATATCCCCTCCTTGAGGTCATTTTCATAATAGCCTTCCTCTTCATAGCCTCTTTCACCCCGCAGATCAGGTACAGCGACAGACCAGGGCCCCTGCTTCAGTCCTTTCAAATCCACCCGGTTGAGAGTATCCCCTCTCTTATTCAGCACAAAACTCTTCCACTGGGCCATACCACTGGTGGAAATAAAGAATACCAGAATGAAAAGCAAACGCATAGTTTAGTAAGTTTGAATAAATACAATGCCAGGTACAAAGTACGAAGTACGAAGTACGGGTACGGGTGTAAATTACAAACGAAAATTAACTGTATTTATGAGTTTCCTGTTAAAAAAAAGGACAACAACGGCTAAAGCGGGTATTTCCCTGTTTTCCCTCCTGGTCAGTTTACTGGCTGTTTTACCGGTATTCTCCCAACCGGCTCCTACGCCGGCAGCAGAAAGAATGAAAGTAATTGACCAGCGTAAGGCCCTGAAAGAGCGGTCGCTGCTCAATGATATTCACTTCCGCAATATTGGTCCTTCCGTAATGAGTGGCCGCGTAGTGGATCTGGAAGCAAACCCCGATGATCCCACTGAGTTTTACGTGGCCTATGCCACCGGCGGTCTCTGGCATACCCGTAACAACGGACAGAGTTTCACCCCTGTAATGGATAATCTTGATATGCTTTTTATAGGAGATATCGCGGTAAACTGGAAAACCCGTACCATCTGGGTGGGTACCGGCGAGGTCAACAGCAGCCGTTCTTCCTATGCGGGTGTGGGCATTTATAAATCTGCAGACAATGGAAAGAACTGGCAGTATCTGGGGCTACCTGAATCGCATCATATTGGAAAAATTCAGTTACATCCCGCCAACCCCGATATTGCCTGGGTGGCCGTACTGGGTCACCTGTATTCAGCCAATAAAGAACGGGGGGTGTATAAAACCACCGATGGTGGTAAAAGCTGGAAACAGACTTTATTTACAGATGAAAATACCGGGGCTGTGGACCTCGATATCAATCCGGCCAATCCCTCGGAAGTTTATGCAGCGATGTGGTACAGGGTACGGCGTGCCTGGAAATTTGAAGAAAGCGGAAAGAGCAGTGGTATATATAAAAGTAATGACGGCGGAGAAACCTGGAAACTGGTTTCCGCAGCGGGCTCCGGCTTTATGACCGGCGATAAGATCGGCCGGATCGGCATCACTGTTTTTCCGGGCAATCCAAAACTGGTATATGCTGTAGTGGACAATAACACGCCCAAAGCAGCCAGCACAAAGTCAAATGATTCGGCATATAAAAAGGAAGACCTGAAGAATCTCACTAAAGAACAATTTGCCGGTCTCAGCAGCAGATGGCTGGATACTTTTTTAAGAGCCAACCGTTTTCCCCGCAAATACAACGGAACAGGTATAAAAGAAATGGTAGCCAGCGATAAACTGAAACCCTCCGCCCTCTGGGACTACCTGGACAGTGACGACGGATTCCAGAATACAGGTATTGCAGGCTGTGAAGTATACAAAAGTGAGGATGGCGGTCAGACCTGGAAAAAGACCAACGAAAAACCGATCAGCATTTTCAATACCTATGGCTATTATTTTGCCAAAATCTATACTTCGCACACAAACCCTGATAAGGTATTTATTCTTGGTTTCCTTGCCCAGTATTCCACCGACGGCGGCAAGACATTCAAAACAATGGACAAAGGCAATGTACATGCTGATCACCACGCACTCTGGGTTAATCCGAAAAACGACAATCACATTATCAACGGAAATGATGGCGGGGCTAATATCAGTTACGATAACGGTGACAATTGGTTTAAAGCCAATACGCCACCCGTGGCCCAGTATTATGCGGTTACGGTAGATGATGCAAAGCCATATAATGTATATGGCGGCCTGCAGGACAATGGTAGTTGGTGGGGTCCTTCCAATAACAAAGAGAGTATAGACTGGACAGACAACGGTCAGTATGCCTATCGGATGATCAATGGAGGAGACGGTATGCAGGCCCAGGTGGATACCCGTGATAATGCCACTGTTTATTCGGGTTCACAGTTTGGTTTCTATGGTCGTTACAATAAAAACATAAGGGGCGCACAAAAATCGCTGCACCCTCAACATGAACTGGGTGACAAACCCCTCCGGTTTAACTGGCAAACGCCAATACTGCTGAGTAAACATAATCAGGATGTATTGTACTTTGGCAGCAATCGTTTCCACCGTTCACTGAACAAAGGAGATTCAATGGCCGTATTAAGCCCCGATCAGACCAACGGACGCGTAGCGGGTAACGTACCCTATGGTACCATCACCAGCATCAGCGAATCCCCTCTACGCTTTGGCCTGATCTATACAGGTACGGATGATGGGAATATACATGTCAGTAAAGATGGAGGATATAGCTGGGAGCAACTGAATAAGAAAGTAACTGCTGAAGTAAAAAATCAAAAAATAAAATCTGCTGACGCAAAGTTGAATACGCAAGGCCTATGGGTAAGTCGTGTTACTGCCTCACAGTATAAAGAAAGCCGCGTTTATACTTCATTAAACGGTTATCGTTTTGATCATTTTGCCCCATACCTGTACGTGAGCGATGATTATGGCATGTCCTGGAAGCAGATCGGGAAAGACCTGCCTCATGAACCTGTAAACGTGGTAAAAGAGGATCCCAGAAGCGACAGCATTCTCTACGTGGGTACGGATGGCGGGTTGTATGTAAGCTTTGATGCCGGCAACAGTTTTATGCTTTGGAATGCAGGTATGCCCGCATCAGTACCGGTGCATGATATCGCCATTCAGTCACGCGATAATGAAATAGTGATCGGCACTCATGGCCGGAGTTTATTTGTAAGCAAACTGGATGATGTACAGGCTGTAAGAAAAGATCCGGACTGGATGAAGAAAAAACCGAAACCCAAAAAAGAAGTGCAACGGGACGAAGAGGATGAAACCAGCGAACCGGAAATGTAATGATTGAATTAATGGCAGAAATCCGGAGATTGAAGTCTCCGGATTTTTTTTGCCCGGCAGATTAAGGGAAAATAGAATAAAAAAAGTGGCTGCCCGTTCAGGCAACCACTTTTTCATTTTATCTTTTTTATACTACGCTTAAAACTGATGAAACCTTTCAAAACAGGCTTTCTCCAGCATTTCACGATCGTCAGGGTGAGCAATTTCAATCAGTGATTTGGCCCGCTGACGGAGGTTTTTACCAAACAGGTAGGCTGTACCAAATTCGGTCACCACATAGTGAATATGGCCCCGGGTTGTTACCACACCTGCCCCTTCTTTCAGGAAAGGAACGATACGGCTTACCCCTTTATTGGTACGGCTGGTCAATGCAATAATGGGCTTCCCGCCTTCACTCAAAGCGGCACCCCGCATAAAGTCCATCTGACCACCAATACCACTGTACTGACGGGTACCGATGGAGTCCGCACAGACCTGGCCGGTTATATCCACTTCTATCGCACTGTTAATCGCGATTACTTTCGGATTACGGCGGATTACGTGAGGGTCATTTACATAATCGATATCGAGGAATACAAAGGCAGGATTATCGTCCACATAGTCGTAGAGCCTGCGGGTACCCACGGCAAAACCCGTTACCGTCTTGTTCGGGTGAATTCTTTTTTTGGAGTTATTGATAACATCATTGTCGAACAGATCGATAATTCCATCACTGCACATCTCTGTATGAACGCCCAGGTTCTTATGGCTATGCAGGGCTTTCAATACGGCATCCGGTATGGTACCAATACCCATTTGAAGGGTACTTCCGTCATCAATCATTTCCGCAATCCGCTGGCCGATTTTCAGTTCATCGTCTTTTACCTTGGCACCATAATCCACTTGCGGCAGCTCTTCTTCATGATATACCATGGCGGTAAACCGGCTGGTATGCACCAGGCTGTCGCCATGTGTACGGGGTACACGGGGGTTTACCTGGGCAATGATATGGGTGGCGGTATTCACCGCGCTGCGGGCTACGTCAACAGATACGCCTAATGAACAATAGCCATGTTTATCGGGAGGTGATACCTGTACAAGGGCTACATCCACTTTCAGTTGTTTGCGGAATAAATCGGGAATATCACTTAAAAATACCGGAATAAAATCCGCACGGCCGTCGTTCACTGCTTTCCGTACTGATTCGGACACAAACATACAGTTGATCTTAAAGGCATCCGCATATTGCGGTTTATCCAGTTCTATATCACCTTGTACGGTAATAAAAGTCAGTTCCACATCCCTGAGTTCGGGAGCACGTTTTCCAAGTTCTCTGAGCAGGAATAAGGGGGTCTGGGCAGAGCCCTGTACAAATACCCGGTCTCCGGATCTGATCACGGACAGGGCAGCTTCGGCGGTTTTGAATTCAAAAGGAGTTCTCATGTTGCAAAACTATTGCTAATTACAGATTTCAGAATGATCTGGCTTATCACTTGTCTTGATATCCATCAGTAGTATTAATGAGAAAGTAACCAGTCTGTCGCCAGCTCATACCCCCGCAGCCCCAAACCAATAATACTGCCGGCAGCTTTGCCACTAACATGCGATAGTTTGCGAAACTCCTCCCGGGCATGCACATTGGAAATATGCACTTCCACCACGGGAGTTTTGATAGCGGCAATGGCATCTCCGATAGCAACGGACGTATGTGTGTAACCACCCGGATTAAAAATGATTCCGTCATAGTCAAACCCCACCCGTTGTAATTCATTGATCAGTTCACCTTCCACATTACTCTGGAAATAACTGAACTCATGGCTGGCATATTTATGACGAAGGGCAGGCAGGAATTCTTCGAATGACACAGCACCGTAAATACCGGGTTCCCGCTTCCCCAGCAGGTTCAGATTGGGACCATTGATAATTGCTATCTTCATTTCCCGAAAATAACTTAAATATTCAAAACCCGGATGATCTTCCCTAAGCTCAAAAATGGTTTCAACTGTAGCAGAAAAATAAAAAAACCGCTCTTAAAAAGCGGTTTTATGCTGATTATACCATTAAAATATTCTTATCTATACCTTCTCCAATCCTGTCTCTGCTTTCATATTTTTAGAAGGCCGGCCACTCACCTCTCACCTCTCACCTCTCACAACTCACAACTAATTCTTATGCGCCTTCACCATCTCCAGAAACTCATCAAACAAATACCTTGAATCATGCGGACCCGGTGTAGCTTCCGGGTGATATTGTACTGAAAATGCAGGTTTACCCTTAACCCGGATTCCTTCAATGCTCTGGTCATTCAGATTGAGGTGTGTAATCTCGATATGATCCGCTTTTTTCACCGCTTCCGGATCTACCCCAAAACCATGGTTCTGTGTAGTGATTTCGGAACGACCGGTTACCAGGTTTTTTACCGGATGGTTGAGACCGCGGTGACCATGGTGCATTTTAAAAGTTGTAATCCCATTGGCCAATGCGAGCAACTGGTGTCCCAGGCAAATACCAAACAGGGGTTTGTCTTCTTTCAGTATCTGTTTTACAGTCTCCACGGCATAGTCCATAGGGGCGGGGTCACCGGGACCGTTGGAAATAAAATAGCCGTGAGGTTCAAATTTCTTTACTTCTTCCAATGGTGTTTTCGCAGGGAATACTTTTACATACGCGCCCCGTTCCACCATACACTGCAGGATATTCCTCTTAACCCCATAATCCATAACCGCTATCCTTACTTCGGCACCGGCATCTCCCAGTTCATAACTGCTGCCGGTACTCACTTTGGAAGCCAGTTCCAGCCCGTCCATATCAGGGGTTTCTGCCAGTTTTTTCTTCAATACTTCAATATCCGTGGTTTCAGATGATATAATACAATTCATGGCTCCCTTGGTACGGATCTCCGCCACCAGGGCCCTTGTATCCACCCCTTCAATAGATACCACTTTGTTGGCTTTCAGGTATTCATTGAGAGATCCATTGGCAAGTTTGCGGGAATACTGATCTTCCAGGTTGCGACCGATCAACCCGTTGATTTTCACGCTATCCGACTCTACATCCGCTTCTTTTACACCGTAATTTCCAATATGCGCACTATTCATAATCAGGATCTGACCAAAATAACTGGGGTCGGTAAATACTTCCTGGTAACCGGTCATCCCGGTATTAAAACAGATCTCACCGGTGGTGGTCCCGATGGCGCCAAAAGCCTGGCCATGGTGTACGGTTCCGTCAGCTAATAATAATACAGCGGGAATAGAGGAATTGGGCATTTTTCAGGGCATTGTTTGTTTAAAAACAAATTGCGCAAATGTAGGGCAAAACAGGTGATTTGACAGGGAGAATTTGTAAAGGAGTTATTCACAGCTTCAAATCATTGGAAATGGCGAAAAAATATTGCAAAAAATCACTTTGCATATTTAAATATTTAATCCACCTATAAAGCGACCACGACTCATGACCAACGACTCCCGACTCCCGACTGCTTTCGATGCTTCACACCCCACTCTACCATCTTATCCAGCACTTCATTCAGTGTTCGTGCTGAAGGGGTCAGTTCATATTCGATGGTCACCGGTTGGGTATCGTACACCGTACGAACTACGATCCCGTTCAGCTCGAGTTCTTTCAGCTCTTTCGATAGCATCCGCGGCGTAATCCCCTGGATATTGCGCTGTATCTCCGTAAACCGCTTTTTATTGAACAATAAAGAACCAATAATCGGCAGTTTCCATTTACCGCTGACTACATTGAGCGTGTCATTCACCGCCAGTACGAACTGAACCGGGCAGGCTTTAACTTCTTTCAGGCTGGAGGCGCGTACCATAGTCTGTAAATAAGATAGTATACAATAGTATAGTGCTATACATTTGTATACTACTATACTTTATATAGCAAAGGTAGATAATTTTGTGTCTTCAAAAAAAACAAATAACATGAAGATCTTAGTTACAGGGGCCACCGGCCATTTTGGAAAAGCCAATATTGACCTGCTGCTTAAAAAAGGATACCCGGCAACATCCATTGCCGCACTGGTACGTGATGAAAGTAAAGCCGGATCAATTAAAGCAACCGGGGTTGAAATCCGTACCGGCGATTATGAGGATTATTCATCACTGGTAAAAGCTTTCTCCGGTATCGATAAACTGTTGCTGGTTTCGTCTAATGACCTGAATAACCGCAGCGCCCAACAGGCCAATGCAGTCAAAGCTGCCCGTGAGGCCGGGGTAAATTATATTCTCTATACCAGTTTTGTGCGTAAAGATGAGTCGGAGGCCTCCCCCATCGCCTTTGTGTCGCAGTCCCACATCGCAACTGAAGAACTGATCCGGGAAAGCGGCCTTGCTTACACGATTTTCCGGAACAATCTGTACCTCGACTATGTACCCGTATTCATAGGCGATAAAGTACTGGAAAACGGGATTTACTGGCCGGCCGGTACCACCCCCGGTGCCTATGCACTCCGTGAAGAAATGGCCGAATCGGCTGCCAATGTGCTGACCGGCAACGGCCATGAAAACAAAACATACAACATTTCCAATACGCGAAGCTGGACGTTTCAGGAAGTAGCCGGCCTGATCAGTAAAATAACCGGAAAAGAAATCAGCTATTTCAGTCCGTCACAGCAGGAATACAAGTCAACACTTTCACAGGCAGGTGTACCCGGACAATACATAACCATGTTTGCCGGCTTTGCAGAAGCCATCCGGCTTGGTGAATTTGACAGTGCGGCTGATTCGGATCTCGACACTCTACTAGGAAGGACCCCCACCAGCCTGGAAGCATATCTGGAAAAAGTGTATGGCAACAGGTGAACGACAGGAGAAAACTGCAACAGGAATTAATACAAGACAGCATCCTCACGGATGCTGTCTCTGAAAAAGTTCGCATTTGAACCTTAACGCAGTCTTTGTATGGATATCAGATAAAGAATTGTCCTTAGTTAGGGCCGGTTTAAAACCGGGCTATGTAAAAGTAAACTGAAACAGGCAATAAACAGTATAATTTTTTAAAATAATCAGCGAACAATACCTGCTGCAGGGTATTGTTCGTAGTTCAGAATTACCGAATTTCAGGAATTACCTGTTGGCGACAATTCCAACATAAGCGTAATTACGTACTATGCATAAGTTGCTGTTCCCGCTGCTCTTCGCTTTTTCATCACCACTATATGTTCAGGCGCAGCATTGTCCGTTTGACGGAGGTGTTATTGTCGTGATAAAACTTACCGGTCCGGACGGAAGGCCTGTAACCAATGCCGCCGGCAGGATTTTCCTGGCAGAACAACCAAATCCCAAAGCAGACTCCTGTACTTATGCCAATGAACTGCTGCAACTTCCCTTTGACCTGCCGCAGAAAAATCTCGTGGAAAAATACAGCGGTACCTGGGAAGAAAGGGCTTCACTTTACCTGAAGGATTGTATATTCAACCAACCCGGTTATTTTGTTGTGGTACTGAACCATGCACAACATCGCTGTATGGTATCCGTAAACGGCAACTACAGATACGATGACCGGCATTTTGATATTCGCCGGATCAGTGATACGGAAAACAAACTACTCGGCAAGGTACCGGCAAACCGGCTATATCCGCTCTGTACGGCCACCGGAAAATGGTCCAGAATTGAAGCCATCGAAATCAGTCTGTGAGCACTTATTTTCGTTTCCCCAATAAAAATTTTTCGCGGATTACATCCTGTACATGCACGCCACTGATCTTGCTCTCGAGCCAGGAAATAACATCGAGATAGGCAAATGTGCGTGCTTCAAGCGGATTGCCTTCATATTTCCGGAGTTTGCCCAGCAGCTTTTCAAATTCAGGCTTCAACGCATGGGCGCCCACATGGAAGGAACGCCGGAGAAAATCAAAGATTTCTTCCTCCACTTTACTCAGGTTGCCCATTTTGGCCATATACCGGTACACGGATTTGATCAGGTATTCCAGCAGCTCAAAATTACCCAGTTCATAATGCGCAATCAGGTGGAGCAACCGGGCATAGCCTTGCAGATCGGTCCGGAGATCGCCTTTCTGATTGATGATCCGGTTGAGATAATCAATGGCTTTTTCATTATTCCCGCTGCCAAAATACAATGACGCGATCTTATAATAAAAGACCAGTACCCGGTGCGTATCCAGGTAAAGCCCATACTCCTTGAGCATGTCTTCCAGGAAAGGAACCAGCCGGAGTCCCTTGGTAAATGTGCCCCTTAAAAAGTAGAGATTGAGCCGGGCAGTATATAAATACTGATAGGCCAGTATCCGGTTATTCTCATTTTCTTCCAGGTATTTCTGTTTTACAAAGGCCTCAAACTGTTTAATACTGGTCGCCAGCTGTTCCTCATTGAGCAGGGCAAATTCCGCACTCATGAGATTATGCATCCCCTTAATATAATTGGCCGTTTCCACTTTCAGCAATCCGGGGAAATCGGCGAACAGGCTGACCCATCGTTTTGAATATGTATAATACTCCTCAAAATCCTGGCGTATAAACGCATACCAAACATAGGCCTGGTATAAATACAGCTGTTCATAAAAACCCGATGCCTGACTGGTACCCGGCGGCAGGTGTTTATCAAAAAATGATTTGGCACTTTTCAGATCCTTTTCATTCCGGGCATGACCGTGTTTAATATACCAGCTATAGAGCTGAAGGGCCAGGTTAGAAAGATTGTTTACCAGGGTCAGTTGCGCATTTACCGCTTCCGATTCATCGGTTAACCGGTCCGCCCGGTCCTGCATGCTGCGGGTAATATATAATGTCTCTATTTTCTTTTCAAAAAAAAGTGCCTGTTGCAAAAAAGTCAATTGCTGATAGGCCCTGGCCGTTTCCTTTAACCGTTCCAGCAATTTAAGACTCTGGAGGTACAGCCCTTTATTAAATAATATACGGGCATGATCCATCTGCTCATGCAGGCGGATATCAATATTATCTTCTTCTTTGATCAGGCGGAGACTGGATAGAATCTGCTTGTATAAGTTAGCCTTGATATTGGAAAGCTGCTGCTTTTTAATACTTTTCGCCCGTTTCAATATCTGGCTTTCATCATAATCGCTCATTTTGTCCAGGGCATCAAATAACTGTATGATTTTCAGCTCTTCTGAATCAGTATTCCGCTTTACATATAACTTAAAATTCCGCTTTTCACTCTTTTCGAGCGACTTCACGAGTTGAAAAAGGCTATCCGTGGAGCGGTTGGGCATCGTAATTAATTTTTTGTCAAATCCTTTACTGGCAAGGGTTTTAGCGGAATACAGCGAGTTTAAAAGATGTAATTCAACCTCTATTTTGTTTTTCCCGGGCCGCTGCGTAAGTCTATTTTTAACCCCGCAGGTCGTTTATCCATTTTACCAGCTGGCCCGCCTGCCCCTGACCGACAGGAAATGCGCACGCGGGTCCGCCAGACAAAAATAAGCCTCCTGCATTTTTTATATCCCTCAATTTATCAATTATTTATGGCTGAAGGAAAAGTTTTCATCTTTGATACCACGCTCCGCGACGGAGAACAGGTGCCGGGCTGTAAGCTGAACACCAAGGAAAAACTGGAACTCGCAATGGAACTCGAGGACCTGGGCGTGGATATTATTGAAGCCGGCTTCCCGATTTCGTCACCCGGCGATTTTGAATCGGTGAACCAGATTGCCCGTACCATCAAAAATGCCACCGTATGCGGACTGAGCCGCGCGGTTCAGAAAGATATTGAAGTAGCTGCCGAAGCCCTTCGGCATGCCCCCCGCAGAAGAATACATACAGGCATCGGCACTTCCGATTACCACATAAAATCAAAATTCAACTCCACCCGGGAAGATATTCTGGAGCGGGCTGTACAATGTGTAAAGTGGGCAAGAAATTATACCGATGATGTGGAGTTTTATGCCGAAGACGCAGGTCGTACAGACAATGAATATTTAGCCCGTGTGGTGGAAGCAGTGATCAAAGCCGGCGCCACTACCGTGAACATTCCGGATACCACCGGCTATTGCCTGCCTTCTCAATATGGCGAAAAAATGGCTTTTCTCCGGAACAATGTGTCCAATATTGATAAAGCAATCCTTTCCTGCCATTGCCACAATGACCTTGGTCTTGCAACCGCCAATTCAATTGAAGGGGTGATCAACGGAGCGCGCCAGATTGAATGTACCATCAACGGACTCGGGGAAAGAGCGGGTAATACTTCACTGGAAGAAGTTGTAATGATCCTGCAACAACACAAGCACCTGAACCTGCATACACGCATTAAGGCTCCCCGGTTGAATCCGGTCAGCCGCCTGGTGTCTGATATCATGCGTATGCCGGTACAACCCAATAAGGCTATTGTCGGAGCAAATGCTTTCTCTCATTCATCCGGCATTCATCAGGATGGATTCCTGAAAGACGCACAGACTTATGAAATCATTAACCCGGAAGAAGTAGGCGCCGACAGTTCCAAAATTGTTTTAACCGCCCGAAGCGGACGCAGCGCCCTCGCCTATCGTTTTCAGAAACTCGGCTTTCAGTTCGACCGTAATGATGTGGATGTATTGTACAGTGAATTTCTGAAAGTGGCCGACGGTAAAAAAGAAGTGGAGGATACGGATCTCCATGATATGGCTACCAGTTATCAGCAAAAAACAACCATCGCATAATTTCCATTCATGGCTAAAACATTATTTGAAAAAATCTGGGAAAAGCATGTCGTGAAAACGATTGAGGATGGCCCTTCGGTTTTGTATATCGATAAACACCTGATTCATGAAGTCACCAGCCCCCAGGCATTTACCGGGCTTAATAACCGCGGTATAAAAGTATTCCGGCCGCAGCAGGTGGTGGCTACCGCTGATCACAATGTCCCCACCCTTAATCAGCACCTCCCGATCAAAGAAGAACTCAGCCGGAAGCAGGTAGAAGCACTGGTTAAGAATTGCGCCGAACATGGCATCGAATTATATGGCCTTGGACACCCGTTCCAGGGCATTGTTCATGTTATAGGACCCGAACTCGGGATTACCCAGCCGGGCATGACCATTGTTTGTGGCGACAGTCATACCTCCACACATGGCGCATTCGGTTCCATCGCTTTTGGTATCGGCACCAGTGAAGTGGAAATGGTAATGGCTACCCAATGCCTGATGCAAAGTCGCCCGAAACTGATGCGTATCACGGTAGATGGCACATTGAAAAAAGGGGTTGTCTCCAAAGATATTGTCCTCTATATCCTGTCAAAAATTTCTGCCAGCGGTGCTACCGGCTATGCCGTGGAATTCGCCGGTTCCGCTATACAATCGCTGAGTATGGAAGCCCGTATGACCATCTGTAATATGAGCATTGAAATGGGTGGCCGTTGCGGACTCATCGCACCGGATGAAACCACATTCAGCTATGTAAAAGGACGTCAGTTTGCTCCTCAGGGTGCTGAATGGGATAAGAAGCTTGCTGACTGGAAAATGCTCTTTAGCGATGCCGATGCAGTTTTTGATAAAGAATACCATTTTGATGCCGCCGATATACAACCAATGATAACCTACGGTACTAATCCGGGTATGGGTATTGGTGTAAGTGATAACATTCCGGTTGCGGAGACGGTTCATGAAAGTGATCGTTCCGGCCTGAATAAATCGCTGGCCTATATGGGATTGAAAGAAGGCACTCCCATCAAAGGACAGAAAATCGATTATGTGTTTATTGGCAGCTGTACCAACTCACGCATTGAAGACCTGCGGATGGTAGCCTCGTTCGTAAAAGGGAAGAAAAAGGCGGAAGAAGTTGAAGTCTGGATCGTGCCGGGCAGCAAACAGGTGGAAGCGATGGCTATAGAGGAAGGCATCGATAAAGTATTTGAAGAAGCCGGCTTTATGCTTCGTCAGCCCGGTTGTTCCGCCTGCCTGGGAATGAATGAGGACAAAATACCTGCCGGAAAATATTGTATCAGTGCATCGAACCGTAACTTTGAAGGAAGACAGGGTGCTGGCGCCAGAACCTTACTGGCCAGTCCCCTGACTGCTGCAGCAGCGGCCATTACAGGTGTGGTATCGGATGTACGGGAATTAATGAACTAAGTAATGAAAGCACTGACTACTATACAAAGCCGTTTTGTACCAATCAATATTGAGAATATTGATACAGACCAGATCATACCCGCCCGGTTTTTAAAAGCCACCACTAAAGACGGATTCGGTAAAAATTTATTCCGCGACTGGCGGTATGAAAAAGATGACGAAACAAACCCCCATGCCGACTTCCCGCTGAATCAATCACAGTACAGCGGAGAGATACTGGTTGCCGGAAAAAATTTCGGTTGTGGTTCTTCGCGTGAACACGCGGCCTGGTCAATCCTCGATTATGGGTTCCGGGTGGTGGTATCCAGTTTCTTCGCCGACATTTTTAAGAACAATGCGCTCAACAATGGAGTGTTGCCGGTACAGGTTAGCGAGGCCTTCCTTGAAAAGATATTTGCACAAGGTCCGGCTACAGAATTACTGGTAGACCTGGAAAAACAATCGGTCACAATACTCACCACCGGTGAAAATGAATCTTTTGACATCAACAGTTATAAAAAAACCTGTCTGCTCAACGGGTACGACGACATCGACTATTTATTGAGCATTAAACCAGCGATTGAACTATTTGAAACCGAAAGAAGATAACAACTATGAAAAAGAAAATTGCCGTAATTGAAGGAGATGGTATTGGTCCGGAAGTAACCAAACAAGCCATCCGCGTACTGGATGCGATTGCCGCTTCATTCAACCATGAATTTGAGTACAGCTATAACCTGATGGGTGCCGATGCCATCGACAAAACCGGCAATCCCCTGCCGGACGAAACAATTGACACCTGCCTGAACAGTGATGCAATTCTGTTTGGCGCTATCGGGCATCCGAAATATGACAATGACCCCACAGCCAAAGTACGGCCGGAACAAGGGCTGCTGAAATTGCGCAAGTCCTTACAGTTATATGCGAATATCCGCCCGGTAAGTACTTACTCTTCCCTTTTCCATTTGTCGCCATTGAAAAGCAAACAGATTGAAGGGGTAGACTTTGTGATCTACCGCGAACTTACCGGTGGAATTTATTTTGGGAAAAAAGAACTGTCCGCTGACGGCACCGAGGCTTCCGATGACTGTGTATACACCCGTGCGGAAATTGAGCGTATCGCTCATCTGGCTTTTCAGCACGCGCAGAAAAGAAAAAAGAAACTGACGTTGGTGGATAAAGCCAATGTGTTGGAAACATCCCGTCTCTGGCGCAAAGTGGTACAGGAATTGGCCGCTCAGTACGAAGACGTAACGGTGGATTATATGTTTGTCGACAACGCATCCATGCAGATTATAGTAAACCCGAAACAATTCGATGTAATTCTGACAGAGAACATGTTCGGAGATATTATCAGCGATGAAGCCAGTGTGATCAGTGGTTCGCTGGGCTTATTACCTTCCGCCTCCATTGGTAAAGGCGCCGCTTTGTTTGAACCCATCCACGGCTCCTACCCGCAGGCTGCAGGTAAAGATATTGCCAATCCGATCGGTTCCATCCTTTCCGCGGCCATGCTCCTTGACCACTTTGATATGAAAGAGGAAGCGCAACTGGTCCGCGACGCGGTAAACTGGACCCAGCTGAATTCATTTGTAACAAAAGATATTGATCCTGTCAACTTCTATTTCACGTCCACAATCGGAGAACTGATCAGCGATTTTGTAAGTGGTAAAATTTCAGGTTCGGTGAATACGGAAAATATCGAGTTGAGAAAATCAACCATCATATAACAGGCAAAACAACGAACAGTGGTTCGTCCACTGTGAAATAATTATTGCTGCTGAGTTCTTTTATTGAAACGGCGGGTGTATATTTACCGAAGCATACATCCTTTATGTTGAAGCATTTTAAAAATAGTCATCTACTTCCTGTAACCGCAATTATTATTGTGGTGGTGATTATTATTACTTCTTCAAACGGAGGTGGTGCCTGGTAGTAATTTAAAAAATCAATATACAGCAACCCGCCTCACAAAAGGCGGGTTTCTTTTTGCCCTACTAAAAAACAAACATGGCATCATACTATAATGAACATACGGTACTCTGGCTGAACGGCGAATTGGTGAAAGCGTCGGAAGCAAAAATGGACTTCTACAGTCAGTCCTTCCACTACGGCTATTCCGTATTTGAAGGGATCCGTTCGTACAGGACAGACAGCGGCGATACACGAATCTTCAAAGCCATCGAACATTACGACCGGCTTGAACAATCTGCGAAAGCGCTCAATCTCCCCTATCACTGGAATGCGGATGAGTTGATTGCAGCGACCTATGATGTATTGAAAATAAATAACCTGCAGGATGCCTATATCCGTCCGGTGGTTTATGCACCCGCCAATATGAGCTTTGTGGTGAATACACAATCTTTTCTCGTAATTGAAGTATGGGAAATGCAGCCTTTTCTCGGCGACAAGCTCCTGCATGTAATGACCAGCTCATTTCAGCGACCCAATCCGAAGGGCTTTAAAATTCATGCAAAAGCAGCTGGTCATTATGTTAACTCCATCCTCGCCAGCCAGGAGGCCAAAGCCGCCGGCTTTGATGAAGCCCTGCTTACGGATATGCATGGCAATGTAGCGGAAGGACCGGGGGCCAACCTTTTTTATGAGAAAGACGGCAAGCTTTTTACGCCAGCCCCGGGACATATCCTACCCGGCATCACCCGTGCCACTGTACTGGATATCTGTGACACATTGGGCATTGCCGTTGAAGAGAAGACAATTACGCTGGAAGAATTGAAAAATGCCGATGCTGTTTTTTATTGCGGTACCGCTGCCGAAGTCATCGGATGGAAGAAACTGGACGAGACCGAATTTCCATTGCCCTGGGAAGAAAGCCTGAGCCGGCTGATCCAACTGGCTTATAAAAACAGGGTGATTGAAAAGAACACCACATTACAAACAGAACCGGCTTAAATACGAACAGCAATCAGAAAAAGAATAAAGCATCATGAGCGAACTGAATAAATACTCGAAGACATTAACACAGGATCCCACACAACCTGCCGCACAGGCCATGTACTATGCGATCGGGTTCAAAGAAGACGATTTTAATAAAGCACAGATAGGGATTGTGAGCATGGGCTGGGATGGCAATCCCTGTAACATGCACCTGAATGATCTGGCCACTACTGTACGCGATAGTGTGAACACTACAGAAGGATTGCTTGGCTTACGTTTTTATACCATCGGTGTGAGTGATGGCATCAGTATGGGTACCGATGGCATGCGTTACAGCCTGGTAAGCCGGGATGTAATCGCCGACAGTATTGAAACCAATGCTGGCGCGCAATATTATGACGGCCTGATTGCCATACCGGGTTGTGATAAAAACATGCCCGGTGCCGTAATGGCCATGGGGCGGCTGAATCGTCCTTCGATCATGTTGTACGGCGGCACCATTGCACCAGGTCATTACAAGGGAGAGGACCTGAATATTGTCAGCGCATTCGAAGCACTCGGACAAAAAATCGCAGGTACATTAAGCGAAGGCGATTTTAAAGGTATTGTACAACACTCCTGCCCTGGTGCAGGCGCCTGTGGCGGAATGTACACGGCCAATACCATGGCTTCAGCTATTGAAGCACTGGGAATGAGTCTGCCCTTCTCTTCTTCCAACCCGGCTCTCAGTGAAGAAAAACAAAGAGAATGTGCCGCCGCCGGCGCAGCGATTAAAATACTGTTGCAAAAAAATATCACCCCGAAAGATATCATGACCCGTAAAGCATTTGAAAATGCGATCATGGTGGTGATGGTACTCGGAGGAAGTACCAATGCAGTATTGCACCTGATTGCCATTGCCCGCAGCGTGGACCTCGATCTTACACCCGACCATTTCCAGCAAATCAGTGACCGCATTCCCGTACTCGCCGATTTCAAGCCTTCCGGAAAATACCTTATGGAGGATCTGCATAAACATGGCGGGGTTCCTGCCGTAATGAAATACCTATTGAAGAACGGCTTATTACATGGCGATTGTTTGACAGTTACCGGTAAAACGGTTGCAGAAAACTTAGCAGGTGTCCCTGATCTTGATTTCAGTGCACAAGATATTGTTCGCCCCCTGGAAGCGCCTCTGAAAAAAACGGGGCACCTGCAAATTCTGTATGGTAACCTGGCAGAAAAAGGAAGTGTGGCCAAGATCAGTGGTAAAGAGGGTGAACGCTTTGAAGGCACCGCCCGCGTATTCAATGGAGAAAAAGACCTGATCGAAGGCATCTCTTCCGGTAAAGTGAAAGCCGGCGATGTAGTAGTGATCCGCTATATCGGACCTAAAGGAGCACCCGGTATGCCGGAAATGCTGAAACCCACAGGTGCCATTATCGGTGCCGGTCTTGGTAAGTCTGTAGCCCTTATTACTGATGGCCGGTTCAGCGGCGGTACACATGGATTTGTAGTAGGACATATCACGCCTGAAGCATTCGAAGGCGGATTGATCGGGCTCGTGGAAGATGACGACATGATAGAGATTGATGCAGTTAAAAATACACTGAGCCTTAAAGTAAGTGATGATGTAATCGCTGCGAGAAAAGCGAAATGGCAACAACCGGCCCTGAAAGCAACCAGGGGTATTTTGTATAAATACGCCAAAACCGTTAAGCCCGCCGACCAGGGTTGTGTGACCGACGAGGATTTGTAACTCTCCCTGAAAGCCGGTCAAATGAATATTGAAAATTCACAGTTACATCAAGAATAAAACGAATTAGTATATGGAAACGCTGACAACCCAGAAAGAAAAAACAGCCTCGCCCGCCATTGTAACCAAAAGTGGTTCACAAGCCGTGCTGGAAGCCTTTTTAGCCGAAGGCGTTGATACCGTGTTTGGTTATCCCGGTGGTGCCATCATGCCGATCTATGACGCGTTGTATGATTACAATGATAAACTGAAACATATTCTCGTCCGCCATGAGCAGGGAGCCATCCACGCGGCACAGGGGTATGCCAGAGTCAGCGGCCGTACCGGAGTGGTATTTGCCACCAGCGGGCCGGGTGCTACCAACCTGGTGACCGGACTGGCTGATGCCATGATCGATTCAACCCCGGTAGTATGTATCACCGGGCAGGTATTTGCGCATCTGCTGGGCACTGATGCCTTCCAGGAAACGGATGTAATCAATATTACAACACCGGTTACGAAATGGAATTACCAGGTTACGGATGCCAATGAGATTCCGCATGTACTCGCCAAAGCATTTTATATTGCCAACAGTGGCCGGCCGGGTCCGGTATTGGTGGATATAACTAAAAATGCGCAGTTGCAGTTATTCGATTATGCAGGTTATGAAAAATGCACGCATATACGCAGCTATCGCCCCAAACCAATTGTACGTAAAGAGTATATCGAGCAGGCAGCTGAACTTATCAATAAAGCAGAGCGGCCTTTTGTCATCTTTGGCCAGGGTGTTATACTGGGAAAAGCCGAGAAGGAATTCATTCAGTTTATTGAAAAAGCGGGAATTCCGGCCGCCTGGACGATCATGGGCATGAGTGCGATACCCACCGATCACCCGCTCGGCGTGGGTATGCTTGGCATGCATGGTAATTACGGCCCCAATGTGCTTACCAATGAATGCGATGTAGTGATCGCGGTCGGCATGCGTTTCGACGACCGGGTTACAGGCCGTTTGGATAAATATGCCAAACAAGCGAAACTGATTCACCTGGATATAGATCCGTCAGAAATAGACAAGAATGTAAAAGCGGATGTACCGGTCTGGGGTGACTGCAAAGAGACCCTGCCCCTGCTGAGTAAACTGCTTGAACAGAAAGTGTATCCGCAATGGTTGCAGAAATTCAGAGAGTATGAAAAAATGGAAATGGACAAAGTGATCCATGATGAACTCAATCCAACAGGCGAAATACTGACGATGGGTGAAGTAATTAATACGCTGAATGAGCTGAGTAAAGGAGTCGCGGTGATTGTAACCGATGTGGGACAACACCAGATGGTAGCCTGCCGGTACGCAAAATACAACCAGAGCAAAAGCAATATAACCAGTGGCGGCCTCGGCACTATGGGGTATGCATTACCGGCATCTATAGGCGCTTATTACGGCGCCCCCGACCGGAAAATTGTTGCCATCATAGGTGATGGCGGATTCCAGATGACCCTGCAGGAATTAGGCACGATCATGCAGTTTAAACCGGATGTAAAGATCCTGATTCTGAACAATAACTTCCTGGGAATGGTTCGTCAATGGCAGCAACTCTTTCATGAGAAACGCTATTCCTTTGTGGATATCCAGAGCCCTGATTTCGTTCAGGTAGCCAAAGGATTCGGCATACCCGGTAAAAGTATCTCCAGAAGGGAGGAATTAAAATCTTCCCTGGAAGAATTCCTGAACAGTAAAGGCACTTACCTGCTGGAAGTAATGGTCGGAAAAGAAAACAATGTCTTCCCGATGGTACCCCAGGGAAGAGGTGTAGCTGAGATCGTATTATGTAAGGAAGACATTTAAAGAAGTAAAAAATCAAACGCAAAAAGTAAAAAACCTTAACAGGGAATTCAATTTAAGCAACGAACAACCTGTTTTGGTATTTTGACAAAGCTTTTGAAAAAAAGAAATATTATCAATAGGTTCCAAAGTAATGAGAGGATCCCGCTTCAGGTGTCTTTTTTACTTTTGAATTTTTGACTTTTGAATTTACACGCTATGCAAAAAAAAGAATACACCATCACGGTCTATACCGAAAACCAGGTCGGTCTGCTGAACCGTATTGCGATCATTTTTTCGCGGAGAAAGATCAATATCGAGAGCCTGAACACGTCCCCTACCGAAGTGGACAGTGTGCACCGGTTCACCATTGTCATCAACGAGTTTGAAGACATTGTACGTAAACTCTGCCGCCAGATAGAAAAGCAGGTGGAAGTACTGAAAGCCTATTACAATACGGAAGACGAAATCATCTGGCAGGAAATGGCACTTTATAAAGTGCCAACGGAAATCATCGCTTCTTCCGTGAAAGTGGAACGTTTACTCCGCCAGAACGGGGCACATACCGTTGTTATCCGGAAAGATTATACCGTTTTTGCAGTAGCCGGACATCGGGAAGAGACAGAAGCCCTGATTAAAGTACTGGAACCTTACGGACTGATCGAATTTGTACGCAGCGCAAGGGTGGCGATTATTAAAGACAGCAGCGGCTTCCACGAACGGCTGAAAGAGTTCGAGAAACAGGAACCCGGAGAAGAAGCCATCGAGAACGAATTCCTCGATAAAAACGAAGAAGTATTCACGATGTAAACGCCAAAACAACTAAACGCCTAAACAACTAAACCTCTAAACATCTCAACCTCTAAACATCTAAACAACAACATAATCATGGCAAAATTAAATTTCGGCGGTGTAGAAGAAAACGTAGTCACCCGCGAAGAGTTTCCCTTAAGTAAAGCACAGGAAGTGCTCAAAAATGAAACTGTGGCAGTGATCGGCTACGGTGTGCAGGGCCCTGGTCAGGCGCTGAACCAGAAAGATAATGGTATCAATGTAATCGTTGGTCAACGCAAAAATTCCAAGACATGGGATAAAGCGGTAGCCGATGGATTTGTACCCGGTGAAACACTTTTCGAAATTGAAGAAGCCTTGCAACGAGGCACCATTATCTGTTACCTGCTGAGTGATGCGGCCCAGATCGCGTTGTGGCCAACTGTGCAGAAACACCTCACACCCGGCAAGGCGCTCTATTTCTCACATGGTTTCGGAATTACCTTCAACGAACAAACAGGCATTGTTCCTCCTAAAGATGTTGACGTTTTCCTGGTAGCCCCTAAAGGTTCAGGTACGTCCCTGCGCCGGATGTTTTTACAGGGCCGTGGGTTGAACAGTTCCTATGCCATCTTCCAGGATGCCACAGGCAAAGCCTTTGAGCGTGTAATCGCGCTGGGTATTGCTGTAGGAAGCGGTTATTTATTCGAAACGGATTTTAAAAAAGAAGTATTCTCCGATCTGACCGGGGAAAGAGGAACACTGATGGGTGCCATCCAGGGAATTTTCGCCGCACAGTTCCAGGTACTGCGTGAAAGAGGCCACTCTCCCTCTGAAGCATTTAATGAAACAGTGGAAGAACTGACGCAGTCGCTGATGCCCCTTGTAGCGGAAAATGGTATGGATTGGATGTATGCCAACTGTTCTACTACCGCACAACGTGGTGCACTCGACTGGTGGAAGAAATTCCGTGATGCTACATTACCGGTCTTTAATGACCTGTATACAAGCGTGGCAACAGGTGTGGAATCACAACGTTCCATTGACAGCAACAGTAAAGACGACTACAGGGAAAAACTGGATGAAGAACTGAAAGAACTCCGTGAAAGTGAAATGTGGCAGGCTGGCAGAACGGTAAGAAGTCTGCGCCCTGAAAATCAGCCAAAATCAGCCGCACCTGTTTCTTCCACAAAGGAAATTTTCAGTCAGCTTTCTTCCAAATAAGCCACAACGGATAAAAAACAATGGAATCAACCGTGAATGATACCCGACTGGATTTTGCAGCAGCACAACAACGGCTGAAGAAAGTAGTGAAAAGAACTCCACTGATTTTCAACGCCGGTTTGTCAAAAAAATACCACTGCAAAGTGTACCTGAAAAGAGAAGATCTTCAGGTAGTGCGGTCGTATAAACTGCGGGGCGCGTATAATATGATGAGCCGGCTGCCTTCTGAACAGTTGCAGCAAGGTGTGGTATGTGCCAGTGCAGGTAATCATGCCCAGGGCTTTGCCTTCAGTTGTAAAAAACTGGGCGCTAAAGGAGTAATCTTCATGCCGATCATTACTCCCAAACAGAAAGTGAATCAGACCCGGATGTTTGGAGAAGACCATATCGACATCAGGCTGATCGGTGACACATTTGATGATTGTGCCCAGGCGGCCAAAAAATTCACGGAAGAAAATAATATGACCTTTATTCCCCCCTTCGATGATCCCCGGATCATTGAAGGGCAGGGAACGGTCGGGGTCGAAATCCTGGAAGACCTGTCTGAAGTGGATTATATTTTTATTCCGGTCGGCGGAGGAGGACTCAGCGCCGGCGTCGGCAGTTATTTCAAGACCTGTTCTCCAAAAACAAAAATTATCGGACTGGAACCGGAGGGTGCCCCTTCCATGTTTGAAGCACTGAAAGCCGGACATCCGGTTACATTGGATCAGATTGACCGTTTTGTAGACGGAGCCGCTGTGAAAAGAGTGGGCGACCTGACTTTTTCCATTTGCAGAGATGTACTGGACGACATGCACCTGGTACCGGAAGGAAAAGTTTGCAGCACCATTCTGAAATTATACAATGAAGATGCCATTGTCGCTGAACCGGCCGGGGCTCTTTCAATTGCGGCATTGGACGACTATGCCGATGTCATCAAGGGAAAAACAATTGTATGTATCGTTAGTGGCAGTAATAACGACATTGACCGTATGCAGGAGATCAAAGAGCGAAGCCTGCAATACGAAGGGCTTAAACACTATTTCCTGATCAGCTTTGCCCAACGCCCGGGTGCCCTGCGCGAATTTGTAAACAACGTACTCGGCCCTACAGATGACATCACGCGCTTTGAATATATGCAGAAGACCAATAAGGAAAATGGTCCGGCACTGGTGGGCATTGAATTACAAAGTCAGCATGATTATGAAATACTGATCAGGAAAATGAAGTCATCGACCATCGGCTTCTCGGAAATAAATAAAAACGACCAGTTGTTCGGGTACCTGATCTGATGAAATATCGCACTTAATTTGTGGATAATTACCCGCCGAATCCAATCTCCCGCTGAAAGCTTTTTTGTAATTTCAGTCGTTTGCTTGCAATATGAAATATAGTTAACGGCTGTATTCACTAATCACTTAATTTTTTCACCTCTATGGCAGGCAACCAGGGACTCTATCATCCTTTGTATGAACATGATGCATGCGGCATCGGTTTTGTAGCAAACATCAAGGGACACAAATCGCACCAGCATATTTCAGATGCTTTAACGGTTTTGGAAAATATGGAACACCGCGGTGCATGTGGCTGTGAAATCAATACCGGCGACGGAGCCGGCATCATGATTCAGACCCCGCATGAATTTTTCTTTGATGAATGCCTGAAACTGGGCGTGCATCTGCCCTCATTTGGCAAGTATGCGGCAGGGATGGTATTTTTTCCAAAAGAAATCAGGCTTCGGGAAGAATGCCGTGATATTTTTAACCGGGCTGCTGAAAAATTAGGCATTGAAATTCTCACCTACCGGAAAGTACCTGTAAACACACAGGATATCGGGCCTACGGCATTAAGCGTGGAACCGGAAATAGAGCAGGTATTTGTTGCCAGCCCCGATCACATCAATAACCCGGAAGATTTTGAACGCAAATTATTTATCCTTCGTAACTATAGTACGCACCTCATCAACAGCACAGTGCGGAAAGACGAGATCGGTTTTTATATCGCCTCGCTCTCCTATAAAGTAATTGTTTATAAAGGACAGCTGACCAGTCACCAGGTACGGCAGTATTTCCCGGACCTCAGTAATAAAAGAGTAGTCAGTGCGTTCGGCTTAGTACACTCCCGTTTTGCCACCAACACTTTTCCTTCCTGGAAACTCGCACAACCCTTCCGCTTTATTGCCCATAACGGGGAGATCAATACACTGCAGGGAAACCTCAACTGGTTGAAAACATCAGAGAAGGGTTTTACCAGTCCTTACTTTTCCAAGGAAGAAATGGAAATGTTGTTGCCGATCATCACTTCGGGACAAAGTGATTCCGCCTGTCTCGACAATATGATTGAATTACTGACCTTAACCGGCCGGTCGCTGCCGCATGTAATGATGATGCTGATTCCGGAAGCCTGGGACGGCAACGACGAGATGGATCCGGTGAAAAAAGCTTTTTATGAATTCCATTCTTCCTTTATGGAGCCGTGGGACGGTCCGGCTTCCATTTCATTTACGGATGGCAAAATGATTGGCGCCACGCTGGACCGGAACGGACTTCGTCCCTCAAGGTATTGTGTAACCAACGACGACCGCGTAATCATGGCCTCCGAAACAGGCGCGTTGCCGGTTGACCCCGCCATCATTCTCGAAAAAGGCCGGCTTCAACCGGGGAAAATGTTTGTGGTGGATATGGAACAGGGGCGGATCATCAGTGATGAAGACCTGAAAAAAGAAATCTGTTCACAAAAGCCGTATGGCGAATGGCTGAATAAATACAAGATCCGGCTGGAAGAATTACCACAACCCAGAATCATGTTCACGCACCTGGAACAGGAACAGGTGTTTAAATACCAGAAAGCATTTGGGTATAGTACGGAAGACCTTGATACTATTATAACACCCATGGCCCTGGAAGGAAAAGAGCCGATTGGTTCCATGGGTACCGATGTACCGCTGGCTATTCTCAGCGATCAGCCGCAGCATCTCAGCAGCTATTTCAAACAGCTCTTTGCCCAGGTTACCAATCCGCCGATCGATCCGATCCGTGAACGACTGGTGATGTCTCTCGCCACTTTTGCCGGCAACAACGGAAACCTGTTGATGGAAGACGCGCTGACCTGTCACAGTGTGGCCCTGAAGCACCCGGTACTGAGTAATTTTGAACTGGAGAAAATCAGAAGTATTGATACCGGTTTATTCCAGGCCAAAACCATTCAATGTTATTTCAGGGCGGATGGCAAACCCGGCTCATTGAAAAGAGGTGTGGAACGAATCTGCGATTATGCGGAAGACGCGGTTATGGACGGATTCAAAGTATTAATCCTGCAGGACCGGGCCATTGACTCCAATCACGCCCCCATTCCTTCCCTGCTGGCTACTTCTGCTATCCATCATCATCTGATCCGCAAAGGACTACGCGGACAGGTAGGCATTATCGTAGAAGCGGGTGACGTATGGGAAGTACATCATTTTGCCTGCCTGGTTGGCTTTGGTGCCACGGCTGTGAATCCTTATCTCGCTCTTTCTTCCATCCGCGCATTACTGGAAAGCGGTAAACTGCATACCACATTAGCAGAAGACGAACTCAAGAAAAATTATATAAAGGCGGTAAATGATGGTCTGCTGAAAGTCTTTTCAAAAATGGGTATCTCTACGCTCCAGTCTTACCAGGGTGCGCAGATTTTTGAAATTCTCGGGTTGAACAAAGATGTGGTAAGTAAATATTTTACCGGTGCCACTTCCCGTATTGAAGGCATGGGACTCGATGAGATTGCCAAAGAGGTACTCGCCAAACATTATTTCGCTTTCAGTAAGAAAGATATACCTGCGGACCGCCTGCCGGTTGGGGGTATTTATCAATGGAAAAGAAAAGGAGAATTTCACCTTTTCAATCCGCAGACCATTCACCTGCTGCAGCACGCCACCAGCCAGTATGACTACGCCACATTTAAAAAATATTCCAAACTGGTCAATGATCAGAGTGAAAAAGCCTGCACCTTACGCAGTCTCTTCCAATTCCGCAAAACACGACCTTCTGTTTCCATTGATGAAGTAGAAGCAGCGGAAAATATTTACAAACGTTTTGCCACAGGTGCCATGAGCTTTGGTTCTATTTCCTGGGAAGCGCACACCACGCTGGCGATCGCGATGAACCGGCTTGGCGGACGCAGCAATACCGGAGAAGGCGGGGAAGATGAAAAAAGATATGACCGGCTGCCCAACGGTGATTCCATGCGCAGTTCAATCAAACAGGTGGCTTCTGCCCGTTTTGGCGTAACCAGTCTTTACCTGACTGAAGCTGATGAATTACAGATAAAGATGGCTCAGGGAGCAAAACCAGGTGAAGGAGGTCAGTTGCCGGGGCATAAAGTAGATGAGTGGATCGGTAAAGTCCGTCATGCCACACCGGGTGTAGGTTTAATCTCCCCTCCCCCGCATCATGATATCTATTCCATTGAAGATTTGTCGCAGCTGATTTATGATCTGAAAAACGCCAATCGCGCAGCCCGTATCAGTGTGAAGCTGGTAAGTAAAGCCGGTGTGGGCACCATTGCTGCCGGTGTTACCAAAGCCAAAGCCGATGTGGTATTGATTGCGGGACATGATGGCGGCACCGGAGCTTCTCCTGTAAGCTCAATCAAACATGCCGGGCTTCCCTGGGAACTCGGATTGGCAGAAACGCATCAGACACTGGTTAAAAACAAATTAAGAAGCCGGGTGGTGGTACAGGCCGACGGACAATTAAAGACCGGAAGAGATATCGCTGTAGCAGCGCTGCTGGGTGCTGAAGAATGGGGAATTGCCACCGCCGCCCTGGTGGTGGAGGGCTGTATCATGATGCGTAAATGTCATATGAATACCTGCCCGGTAGGCGTGGCTACACAGGACCCTGAACTGAGAAACCGGTTTAAAGGAAACCCCGACCATGTGGTGAACTTCTTTAAAATGATCACGCAGGAGTTAAGGGAGATTATGGCCGAACTCGGATTTAAAACCGTTGACGAAATGATCGGCCAGGTCGACAATCTTGAAATGCGTGAAAATATAAAGCACTGGAAATATAAAAACATTGACCTGTCCGCTGTACTGTTTAAAGAGCCCAACTCCATGTACACTACACTGTATAATAGTGAGGAACAGGATCACGGTCTGACGGACAGCCTGGACTGGAAATTGCTGGCCGCAGCAGCCCCGGCTTTGGAGAATAAGGAAAAAGTTACCGGTTCATTTAATATTAAGAATACAGACCGCACGGCCGGCACTATTCTTTCAAATGAAATTACAAAGAAATACCGGGCTGAGGGCTTACCCGACAACACCGTTCACTTTACCTTCAACGGCACAGCCGGTCAGAGCTTCGGCGCCTTCAATACAAAAGGGATTACATTGGAGCTGGAAGGCGACGCCAACGATTATTTCGGTAAAGGTCTCAGCGGTGCAAAGCTTATTATTTATCCTCCTAAAACGGCAACGTATACCCCGGAAGATAACAGCATTATTGGAAACGTGGCCTTTTACGGCGCCACTTCAGGAGAATCCTATATACGGGGCAAAGCCGGTGAACGTTTTTGCGTAAGAAATTCCGGCGCCAGTGTGGTGGTTGAATCTGTCGGAGATCACGGATGTGAGTACATGACAGGCGGCCGGGTGGTTATTCTTGGTCCCACCGGGCGAAACTTTGCCGCGGGTATGAGCGGGGGTATTGCCTATATCTACGATGTGAAAAATGTATTTCCCGGCAATTGTAATAAGGAAATGGTAGATCTAGATCCCTGCGACCTTAATGACAAGAATGAGCTCTTTACTTTGTTACAGAAACACGTAGAGTATACAGGAAGCACGGTCGCGAAGTTCATACTGGATGATCTCGATAACCAATTACAGCATTTTGTGAAAGTATTTCCGAAAGATTATAAAAAAGTGCTGCAAAGTAAATCAGCCAGTGTGAATCAGAAAGCCTGATAGCAAGTACGAAGTACGAAATACGAAGTACGAAGTACGAAATACGAAGTACGGAGTACGAACAATTAACGACAAATTATAAACTGAATATGGGTAAACCAACAGGATTTAAGGAATTCGGACGTGAGTTACCGGGGAAACAAACCGTGGCTGACCGGTTGAAGCACTACAAGGAATTTGAAGAACGGTACAGCGATGAAAAACTTAATCAGCAATCAGCGCGTTGCATGAATTGCGGGGTACCTTTTTGCCATCATGGGTGTCCGCTGGGCAATGTGATTCCGGAATTCAATGACGCGGTATATCATAAAGACTGGAAAGAGGCCTATGATATTCTCAGTTCCACTAATAATTTTCCGGAATTCACCGGACGAATCTGCCCTGCACCCTGCGAGACGGCCTGTGTCCTGGGCATTAATCAACCGGCAATTACTATTGAAGAAATCGAGAAACACATTATTGAAATTGCTTTTGATAAAGGTTTTGTAAAAGCCCGGAAACCCAATCTGCGTACCGGGAAAAAAGTGGCCGTCATCGGTTCAGGTCCGGCGGGATTAGCCGCTGCCGCTCAACTGAATTATGCCGGTCATACAGTAACCGTTTTTGAACGGGATGAACAACCGGGTGGATTACTGAGATATGGTATACCTGATTTTAAACTGGAGAAATGGGTAATTGACCGCCGTATCGCTGTAATGGAGGAAGAAGGTGTGGTATTTAAATGCCACGCCAATGTTGGGGTGAATGTCAACATCAACGATGTGATGCGTGAATACAATGCAATTGTGCTGGCCGGTGGCAGTACTGTACCCCGTAATCTGACTATACCCGGACGGGAACTGAAAGGTGTGCATTTTGCCATGGACTTTCTGAAACAAAACAATAAACGCGTTGCGGGAAAAGACATACTGGCCCATCGTGAAATTGAAAGCAATATTTTATGTGAAGAAGTAAAAGCTACCGGGAAAAATGTGGTAGTGATCGGCGGCGGTGATACCGGAAGTGATTGCGTAGGCACATCCAACCGGCATGCTGCGCTCACCGTAACGCAGTTTGAACTTCTTCCAAAGCCTCCGGCTGAAAGAAATGAGTTTATGCCCTGGCCTGGTTATCCGATGCTGTTAAAAACTACCAGTTCTCACGAAGAAGGTGCGGACCGTAAATGGGCAGTGGCCACAAAAGAATTTATCGGGGATGAAAACGGAAACCTGAAAGCGCTTAAAATTGTCGACCTGGAATGGAAGATAGTGGATGGCAGACCGGCCAGTTTTGTAGAAATAGCCGGATCAGAAAGAGAGATTCCCTGCGAGCTGGCTTTACTCGCCATGGGGTTTTTACACCCGCAACAGGACGGGCTGCTGAACGACCTTGGCGTGGAACTGGACGAAAGAGGCAACGTGAAAGCAACAGAAAAAGAATACCGGACAACTATATCAAAAGTATTTACTGCAGGTGATATGCGTCGTGGACAAAGCCTTGTTGTATGGGCCATCAGTGAAGGAAGGGAAGCGGCCCGTAAAGTTGATGAATTCCTCAATAATTATACGGGGTCGGTATTGGAAACAAAGGATGCCTCCTTGTTGTACCAGCCGGGATAATACATCCACGCTAATGAGTAGCTGATCAGAATGAAACATAGCAGGGAACCCTCCAAATACCGGAGGGTTCCCTGCTTTTAAAAGTTCCTGTCACCTATTTTCTACTCTCTATTTTCTACTCTCTATTTTCTACTCTCTCATTCCCCATTTGAATTTCTCTTAAACTCAAACACATTAAATAAAATCACAATTATTATTTTTTCAATAAAAACAGCGCTTTTTTCAACTTTTTACATATTTTATTAACATAATTTAATAAACTAACACGTGTTAATGGCTTATTTTTCTATTTTTAATTGAAATTATTTACATAGTTAATTTATTTAATGTTTAACTAAAATTTTAGCTCATGAGTAGAAGAAAAGCAAAACAAATCCTGCCATTCGTTGTCCTGGTTGCTGTTGCCATTTTTGCCATGTTTATTAAGCCTTCGGCCGATTACGTGCCGGGCCCTAACGACCCGCAATACAGTTCAGCTGATATTGCCTGGGTACTTGTTTCCACCGCCCTGGTGTTTTTAATGACACCCGGCCTGGCCTTCTTCTACGGAGGAATGGTGCACCGCAAAAATGTAATCTCCACGATGATTAAAAGTACAGTTGCTGCCGGTGTGGTAGGAGTACTTTGGGTGGTATGCGGATTCAGTCTTGCTTTTGGTGAATCAATCGGTGGCTTTATTGGCAATCCCCAGACCTATGCTTTTTATGAAGGCGTAAAAGGTGGTGCTGCCTGGCCGCTGGCAAATACGATTCCGCTTTCCCTGTTCTCCCTGTTTCAGCTGATGTTTGCCATCATCACCCCCGGACTGGTGGTAGGTGCGGTTGCTGAACGTATACGTTTTACTGCTTACCTGTTATTTATCGTTCTTTTCTCTTTATTGGTGTATGCCCCTGTTGCACACTGGAGCTGGCATCCGGAAGGATTCCTGGCTAAAATGGGTGCCTGGGATTTTGCAGGTGGTACCGTAGTACACATCACGGCCGGTTGCGCTGCTCTTGCCGGTGCAATTGTACTGAAAAGAAGAAGATCACATATTGAACAAAAGGAAATACCACCAGCCAATGTACCCTATGTACTGATAGGTACCGGTCTGCTTTGGTTCGGTTGGTTTGGTTTCAATGCCGGTTCTGCTGTAGGAGCCACTTCACTCGCTGTTAACGCATTTGGCACTACCACCACCGCTGCCGCATCTGCAGGTCTGGGCTGGATGTTCTTTGATGTAATCAAAGGCAAAAAACCCTCTGTACTCGGATTCTGTATTGGTGCTGTGGTAGGTCTTGTAGCCATCACGCCCGCTGCCGGTTTTGTAGGTATTCAGCAAAGTATCATCATTGGCCTGGTTGGAGCTCTCGTATCCAACATCGCTGTTAGTATAAAACAGAAATCCAAACTGGATGATACCCTCGATGTATTCCCCTGCCACGGCTTAGGCGGTATCGTGGGTATGTTGCTGACCGGTGTATTTGCCAGCACAGCGGCACATGGTATAAAAGGCGGTCCGGAAGGATTGTTCTATGGTAACCCTGAATTTTTCTTCATACAGCTGAAAGCCATGTTGGTAGTAGCCACATATAGCTTTGTGGTCTCATTCGCCATCTTTAAGTTTATCAATTTCGTGGTTCCTCTTCGTGTCAGTGAAAGTGAAGAAGAAGAAGGTCTCGATGCCACGCAGCACGATGAAAAATACATGCAAGGTCATTTGCTGGTACACAATAATGGTTCTATTGAAGAAAAAACGAATCACTAATCCCATTAAAATCGAAAAAGGCACTGCATAAGTGGGGTAATCTTCTCGCAAAAGATTATCCCTGCTGTGCCCTTTTCTTAACATCAAAAATGTATACAATGTTACAAAAATATTTTATGGCAGCCATCGGTCTGCTCTCTTTTACCTGTTCAGTGGCCCAAACAGCATCAGTATCGATGGATACCGCCACAGCCGCACCCGTTGAAGAAAAACCAGCCCCCGTATTAACCATCACGGGTTCCGTGGATGCTTATTATAAACTGGATTTCGCCAAAACCACGGCCAACAGCCTGACCAGTTTTACCCAAACACACAATGCGTTTTCCCTGGGTATGGCCAGTGTGAAATTTGAACACAAAGGGGATAAAGTAAGTGCTGTGGCCGACCTCGGTTTCGGACCACGCGCCAAAGACTTTGCTTACACAGACAATGGTATCACTCAGGCCGTTAAACAGCTATACGTCAGCTATGCTCCGGCCGACTGGTTGAAATTCACCATCGGCACCTGGGGAACGCATGTGGGGTATGAATTGCTGGATCCGCAGCTGAACAGGAATTACAGCATGAGTTATATGTTTACCAACGGGCCTTTCTCGCATACCGGGCTGAAAGCTGAAATCAGCAAAGACAAACACGGGTTCATGATCGGGGTAGCCAATGCCACCGATTTCCGGATTCCCCCTTCCGGCCAGATTAATAAGAAGTTTTTACTGGCACAATATTCATTTGCCGCCTCCGATAATGTGAAAATCTATCTCAACTATGTGGGTGGCCAGAACCCGGACACTTCCAAAACCAGCCAGTTTGATGCAGTGGTTACCGCGAAAGTTTCCGATAAATTTAATATCGGTTTTAATGCAACCAGCAACAGTACCAAATTCTGGGACGGTGTCAAGAATACAGACGCACTGTCCTGGGGAGGTGCCGCTCTTTACATGAACCTGGATCCTAAACCATGGTTCGGATTGACTCTCCGCAGCGAATTATTCAGCGATAAAAAACAACTGAAACCATTTGCAGCAGCAACAGATGGCGGCAGCATATTTGCCACCACCCTTTCCGCCAATTTCAAAACAGGTGGTTTCACTTTCATTCCTGAATTACGGTTGGATAATGCAAATAAAAATGTACTGTTTGTGGATAAAGACGGAGTGGGAACAAAATCGGCCACCAGCTTCCTGATCGCGGCTGTATACTCCTTCTGATAATGATATTGGGAGATGTTGGAGAAAACTCCAACATCTTTAATTGTTGGCGTTTTCTCCAACAATTTTAATTGTCGGAATTATCTCCAACAATTATTGAACGCTCTAAGTGGCAAGCAATCGTTAGCGGTCCCCTGTTTCTACAGGGGACTTTTTCGTGTGATGTTGGTGTTTTCACCAACATCACATTTTTGGTGTTAACACCAACAGCAATCAGGCTCCTGCTGACTCAGGCAATGAAAACTTCCCAGCCCCCAGATGATATCGGTTGAATCGATACCCACTACTTCCCTGCCGGGAAAAGCATCCTGAATGATCCGCAAAGCTTTATCATCCATTGAAGAACGGAAAGTGGGTACGATAACAGATTTATTCGCAATATAAAAATTAGCGTAAGAACAAGGCAGCCGCTGATCCTCGTAAATCAATTCGGGAGGCATGGGCAATTCAATAATATTCAGCTGTTTGCCATTCAATAAACGCATTTCCTTTAACTGCCGGAGATTATGCTGCAGTAATGCGTAATTCTCATCCTGTTTATTCTCTTCTATTACGGTTATTACCGTGTCTTCATTTACAAACCGGACCGTGTCATCAATATGCCCATCCGTATCATCGCCAACAATTCCTTCATCCACCCAAAGAACCTGGTCCATCCCATAGTACTCACAGAGGTACTTTTCGATCTGTGTCTGATTAAGATGCGGATTACGGTTGGGATTCAGTAAACAGGCGGTAGAAGTCATCACTGTGCCTTTCCCATTGAACTCTACTGAGCCTCCTTCCATTACGATCCCGGGATTATAAACCGGAATATTGAAATGTTTACCGATCAGTGTGGGAATCACATCATCCAGGTCATAGGGCGGATACTTATTGCCCCATGCATTATAGCCCCAGTCCACAATTACTTTTTTAATATCCAGCGCAGGATTAATAAGAAAGGCAGGACCATGATCACGACACCATGCATCATTGGTAGGATGGAAAAAGAATTCCACTTTACTGAGGTCTACCCCTTCCTGTTGCAAATGTCCAATAGCAAAAGTCTTCATCGCCTCATTGGCCACATTGATATTGACCTTTTCTCCTTTGGTCAGTTCTTTGATGAACTTTGCATAAGAAGGATAAATGGTATGGATCTTTCCGGGCCAGGATGCTTCTTTATGCGGCCAGCTTAACCAGGTAGCGGCATGTGGGGCAAACTCTGCCGGAAAATAATAGCCAAGATCCTTTGGTGTATGTTGTGTCATCAGTCTTCGTCAATGAATCGTTTGGTAATGGGTTGATATGAATCGATTCTGCGATCTCGCATAAAGGGCCAATGCGTTCTGTACTGATCCGTCCTGGCCAGATCCAGTTCGAGTACTTTTATTTCTTCCTGATCATGCGATGCCTTATAAAGCAGGGTACCAAAAGGATTGGACACAAATGATCCGCCCCAGAATTTCATGGCCCCGTTTTGTTCGAGACCAACCCGGTTTACACTAACCACATGCACGCCATTGGCCACCGCATGACTGCGCTGAATGGTTTGCCAGGCGCCATACTGCTCCGTGTTTGTTGCTTCATCCTGGGATGTGGCCCAGCCGATAGCCGTTGGATAAAAGAGTATTTCCGCACCCATTAATGCGGTAATTCGTGCGGCTTCCGGATACCACTGATCCCAGCAGATCAATACGCCGATGGTAGCGAATTTCGTTTTCCAGACTTTATACCCCAGGTCGCCGGGAGTAAAATAAAACTTCTCATAATAGGCCGGATCATCCGGTATATGCATTTTACGGTATTTGCCCAGGTAGGCTCCATCCGCATCAATAACTGCCGTAGTGTTGTGGTAGAGTCCCTGTGCCCTTTTTTCAAAAAGGGAGGCGATGATCACCACGCCCAGTTCTCCCGCTACCTGTTGCAGGGTTGCTGTAGACGGACCGGGAACAGGCTCTGCCAGTTTGAAATGTTCATAATCCTCCACATCGCAGAAGTACAGGGAGGTGAATAATTCCTGGAGGCAAACAATCTGTGCGCCATCAGCCGCGGCTTTCCTGACTCCCTCAATGGCTTTGGCCAGGTTGGCCTCTTTACTACCGGAACAGGTCATCTGGACCAGGCCGACATTGACTTTACTCATAGTAGGTAAATTAGGCTGCAAAAATAACAGTTCGCCGGGCTTATTCAGGGCCTTTTTTACGCTGAATTCCGGCCGGCATTAATAATTCCAAAAGAACACCGCATGGCCAGTTTTTCATAAGTCTCCCGCGCCGCCGCAGGTGCGCCCTGTTCATCCAGTTCACGGATACGGGATAATGCGAACTGCTGTATCGTAACCAGGGGCAATACGATCCGTTCCCGCATCTGAATAGAAGCCTGTTCCACCGGGTAATCGGCCATCAGTTCATTATTGCCGGTAATTTTAAAAAGGTATTGTTTTGTCAGTTCATATTCTTCATGGATCATTTGCCAGATCTCACCAAACTGTTTATGTTGGGCCAGGTAAGCCGTCAGGGGGAAAAATGATTTCATCATGGCCATCTCACAGTTATCCAATAAAGTGCGGAAGAAAAGAGACTGATGATAAAGCTTCTGCAGTTGCAGCAGTTTGCCTTTTTTCTCCATCACCTGTAACGCGGAACCAACACCAAAATAACCGGTTACATTTTGCTTTAACTGGCTCCACGATCCGGCAAACGGAATAGCCCGCAGGTCTTTTAAAGAAAGCCCGGAAGCTGCTCCCCTTTTAGCCGGGCGGCTGCCAATATTTGTTTCACTGTAAAAACGCAGCGGGCTTACCTGCAACAGGTAATCCGGCAGATAAGGATGATCTTTCAGTTTCTTGTACGACTGGAATCCTTCTGCCGCTAATTCCTCCAGCAGCTGTTCTTCCGGTTCATTTAATGTCGTATCACGGTTATTAAACAGATCATTGGTTATCCCCGCATTCAGTAACTGCTCAATATTAAACTGGGCCGCATCTATGGTTCCGAAATTGGAACTTACGGTTTGTCCCTGTATAGTCAGCTGAATTTCCTTATTGGAAATATTATGCCCCATGGATGCATAAAACTTATGCGTCTTTCCGCCTCCCCTGGAGGGCGGGCCACCCCGTCCATCAAAGAAGATCACATCAATCTCATAGGCACGCGATATCCGCGTAAGTTCTTCTTTGGCTTTATAGATACACCAGTTGGCCATAAGGTAACCGCCGTCCTTCGTACCGTCTGAAAACCCAAGCATGATGGTCTGCTGATTTCCTCTTCTTTTCAGGTGTTGCTGATACACCGGGTGCGTATATAACGTACGCATCACCTCCGCTGCATGGCGCAGGTCATCAATGGTTTCAAACAAGGGTACTATGTCAACATTCATTTTCTCTTTCTCCCAGCCGGACAAGAGAAAAAGTCCGTAGACTTCCATTGCATTCAGGGCGCTGTTACATTGACTGATGATGTACCGGTTGCAGCCATCGGTCCCGTTAAACTGCTGTATATCTTTAATGGCCTGAACGGTATTGAGTGTATCCGATAAAATAGCATCCTGGAGATCAGGTAATGTTTCCGGTCTTGTTAATGCCGCCAGTAAATTAATCTTGTCTGCTTCGCTCAGTCCTGCATAGTCAGCCGGTAACAGTGTGCCGGTATCAGCCAGCTGCTGATAAAACTTACCGTGCACGGAGCTGTCCTGCCGGATATCCAGCGAAGCGAAGTGCAAACCGAATACGCTGATTTTATTGATCAGGTTATTCACCATGTGCAGGAATAACCCGTTGTGCTGATGAATAATAATGTCTTTTACCTGCTGCAGGGTGCCCAGGATTTCTTCCTTACTCAGGTTGGTTTTGTATCCGGGGATAAACAGGTTGCTGTATAATTTACTTTCAAGCTCCTGTAATAATATATCCACCCCTTCAAATGTGAGGCGCCGCCGCAGGCGACGTACATCCATATAATAGCATTTGATAATGCCGCCGCGCAGGGCGTTGGCCACCTGCAGGGTAATTTCACTGGTTACAAATGGATTTCCATCGCGATCGCCACCCGGCCAGAAACCCATACGTATAACCGGATTTTCTGTATGCATGGCCTCGGGGAACTGGCTCTTCAGGGTGGAAATAATCCGGCCGGCTGCTGGATAAAACACATTCTCCAGGTACCAGATCAGGCTCACCGCTTCATCATAAGGAGTAGGCTTTTTCTTCTTAAAAAAAGGAGTCTTACCCAATTGCTGCAGGTACGTATTAATCAGGTTGGTATTGTTATCCGCCAATGCTTTGGCCAGGTCGTTGATAATCCCCAGCACAGGGCCCGGATAAAACTGTGTAGGATGTGCCGTTAATACCAGGCGTACGGCAAAATCATTCAGTTTGACCGACAGTTCATCTTCCTTTTTTCCCTGGATCACTTCAGATTCCAGGTGCTTCAATGTACCTATACCATTCAGATCATGTACGGTCCTGAACGCGGCATCTTCCAACGCGTCAAAGAGCACCACCTGCCGTTCAATATACTGAACAAAACGAAAGAGCAGGTCATTGCGTTCATCCGGATTGGTATAGGTGGTATGTTTATCAAAAAAATCCTGTATGATCTGGGCCGGGCTTAACTTTTTTTTATAGCCTTCCTCACAGTTATTGGAAAGCAGGGAAAGCAGGATTCCTGTTTTTTCTATACGATGAAATGGCAATGAAGTGAAAAGGGAGTTATACAATTGAAAACGAACACCCACTTCATTGCGGAATTGTTGTATGGCCCTGCCGGACTGGTGATCCATATTGTTGGTTTTTTAAAACGTTTCAGAACGTATGGCAAGCAGGCCCATGAAATTACTTCATTTGGGGGATACTTACCGGTTGTACATGGTTATATTACAAAAAAATGCCCCCGGAAATCCGGAGGCATTTTTATCAAACAGATGTTAGCTTGTCTTATTCAGCGGCTTTTTCTTCTGTTGCGGGCGCTTCCGTATTCGCGGCATCAGCTTTTTTCTTAGCTGCACCTGAACGACGGGTCTTCTTGGCAGCAGTTTTCACTTCGCCTTTACCCTTACCGTAGATTTCGTTGAAATCAACCAGTTCAATCATAGCTGTATCCGCGTTATCACCGGGGCGGAAACCCAGTTTGATGATACGCGTATAACCACCAGGACGACCGCCCACTTTTTCAGCAACCGTGCTGAAGAGTTCTTTAACGGCTTCTTTATCCTGCAGGTAGCCAAATACCACACGACGTTGGTGCGTAGTGTTGTCTTTCCCTTTTGTGATCAGGGGCTCCACAAAAACACGCAGTGCTTTTGCTTTTGCAGT
The DNA here is from genome assembly GCA_017303855.1 of Chitinophagales bacterium. GTDB lineage: Bacteria > Bacteroidota > Bacteroidia > Chitinophagales > Chitinophagaceae > JJ008. Next base: position 577,446 of record JAFLBL010000001.1, read on the forward strand.
AGTGGTTACGATCCGTTTGTGCTGGATCAACTGGCAGGCCAGGTTGCTCAGCAGGGCTTCCCTGTGGGCTTTCTTACGGCCGAGATTTTTTACTTTGTCTCCGTGACGCATGACATTTAAATTTAGTTCAGCTGTACCGTGTCAGGAATTACAGCCTACGTTATGAAAAGTACGAGATATGAAGTACGAAGTACGAAAAATACCAGTACTGAATAGTTCTCGTATTAATTGCTTAGAATTCGCTCAGATCGATACCGAGTTTCACGAGGTCCATACCGAAGTGCAGACCACGCTCTGTGAGTACCTGCTCAATCTCGGCCAGTGACTTCTGACCGAAGTTGCGGAACTTCATCAGGTCTTCCTGTTCGTATTGTACCAGTTCACTCAGTGAGTTGATCTTGGCAGCTTTCAGACAGTTGAATGCACGAACAGACAGATCCAGGTCTTCCAGCGGGGTTTTCAGCACCTTGCGCAATTGCAGGGTTTGTTCGTCCACCAGGTCCTCTTTCTTCTCTTCTTTGTTATCGAAAGTGATGTTCTCGTCAGTGATGATCATCAGGTGCTGGATCAGGATGCGGGAAGCCTGTTTAACGGCTTCTTCCGGATGGATGGTACCATCGGTGGACACTTCCATGATCAGTTTTTCGAAGTCGGTGCGTTGTTCCACACGGGTATTCTCGATTGTATATTTCACGTTCTTAATGGGAGTGAAAATAGAATCGATGGGAATATAACCCAGGGGAGCGTCTTTGGGTTTGTTATCTTCCGCGGGAACATAACCACGGCCCTTGCCGATTGTCAGTTCAATTTCCATACGGGAAGATGAATCCAGTGTACAGATCAGCAGATCCGGGTTCATCACCTGGAAAGTCTGTGTGCCTTCATTGATCATGCCGGCAGTGAATTCTGTTCTGTTCTTTATGGATAACATGATTTTCTCATTCGATACTTCGTGATCGGCGATTTTCTTGAAACGAACCTGTTTCAGGTTCAGGAAAATTTCCACTACGTCTTCGCTAACCCCTTTCATGGTAGCAAATTCATGATCCACTCCATCGATTTTAACGCCAACAATTGCATAGCCTTCAAGAGAGCTGAGCAATACACGGCGGAGTGCATTTCCGATAGTTACGCCAAAGCCGGGCTCCAGGGGACGAAACTCAAACTGAGCTTCAAAATCCGTAGCCTTTTGCAGTATAATCTTATCAGGTTTCTGGAAATTGAGGATTGCCATATTTTACGCTTTAATTTTTGAATAGGTTGGACGAGATACATAAGCATTGCAGGCGATAACACCTGCAATGTGTTGCGGGTGAAATCACCCGCAATACGATTACTTACTGTACAACTCGACGATCAGTTGTTCCTTGATATTTTCCGGAACACTCTCCCTTTCAGGATAAGTAATGAAAGTACCTTTAAACTCGGTTTCATTAAATTCCACCCAGCTGAACTTAGGGTTCTTCGGACGTACCACACTGGTGATGGAACTTCTTTCCTTGCTGCCTTCTTTAATGGTAACCACGTCACCAGGCTGCATCTGATAAGAAGGAACATTCACTACTTCACCGTTTACTTCGATGTGTTTGTGGCTGACCAGCTGACGGGCAGCAGGACGGCTGGGTGCGATACCCATACGGAAAACAGTGTTATCGAGACGGGCTTCCAGTAATTTAATCAGGTTTTCACCGGTTACACCTTTACGGCGGGCGGCTTCCTCAAAAGTTTTACGGAATTGTTTCTCCAGTACACCATATGTGTACTTGGCTTTCTGTTTTTCGCGGAGCTGCAGGGCGTATTCACCTAAAGTTTTACGCTTGCGCTTCTCACCATGCTGACCGGGAGGGTTACTGTTTTTACCCAACCATTTACCATTACCCAGAATGGGCTCTCCAAAAATGCGGGAAATCTTGGTCTTGGGACCATTGTACCTTGCCATAATCTTACTTTCATTTAAGCTTTTTTAGAAACCGGCAGAACGATCAGTAAAAAGCTTTAAAAAAATCAATCGCCTGCCCTTTTTAAAATGAAACCAATCTGGCTCAATATTTTAAGTACGGAGTAAGAAGTACGAAGTACGAAAGAAGATCCAATGGGATGCGTACTTCGTACTTCGTATTCCATACTTCGTTATACTCTTCTTTTCTTGGGAGGACGGCAGCCGTTGTGGGGCAGCGGAGTCACATCCTTAATCATTACCACTTCGATACCTGATTGTGACAGGGAACGGATAGCTCCTTCACGACCGGCACCGGGACCTTTCACATATACGTCTACTCTTTTCAGACCGGCATCGAAAGCAACTTTCGCTGCATCTGCGGAAGCCATCTGAGCGGCATAGGGTGTGTTCTTTTTAGAACCACGGAATCCCATTTTACCCGCACTGCTCCAGGAAATAACCTGGCCGGATTTGTTGGTAAGACTGATAATAATGTTGTTGAACGTAGCAGAAATGTGGGCATCTCCGTAGGAGTCCACTTTCACCACTCTTTTTTTGGCTGCTGCTTTTGCGCTGGTAGCCTGTTGTTGTGCTTTTGCCATTGTTTGTACTGAGGTAATCTACTGGTTTAAAAAAATTCCCGTAATACGGGATGAATCAACCCTCCTGCGGATCAGCCTTTCGGCTGACGGGCTTACGATGCGATCCGGTGCTGATTCATAAATTGTAAGCCGGTTATGAATACAACTAAGCCCGGCTGGTCTGTAGACCGTCCGGGCTTAGCCGAAGCATTATTTCTTGGGCGCCTTCTTCTTACCGGCAACCGTTTTACGCTTCCCTTTACGGGTACGGCTGTTGGTTTTGGTACGCTGACCACGAACAGGCAGACCTTTACGGTGACGGAGACCACGGTAACAGGCGATATCCAGCAAACGCTTGATACTCATCTGTACTTCTGAACGAAGCTGACCTTCCACTTTCAGTTCTTCGGTAATAGTATTACGGATGGCATTCAGATCTTCATCATTCCATTCGTTTACTTTCTTACTCCGGTCAATATTATTCTTGTCCAGAATGTATTTGGCGGTAGAGGGTCCGATACCATATATATAGGTAAGACCGATTTCGCCTCTTTTTTGTTTGGGTAAATCAACACCGGCAATACGAGCCATAGTCTGTTTTTATTTTTACTTTATTTATTACGTTTTTGAAAGTCGCAGGTCCGGAAGCCGGTAAGACTGTGAGACTGCAAACTTTTCAGATGGCGGGGTCGTATTCCTGACTTCAGATTACAGACTCCCGGCTATCTTATCCCTGGCGCTGCTTGAAGCGGGGATTCTTTTTGTTAATCACGTACAGCTTGCCCTTACGACGTACAATTTTGCAGTCGGCGCTGCGCTTTTTGATTGATGCTCTTACTTTCATAATAATTTCTCTTTTTATAATTGTGACCCTGAGCCAGCCATAGGGTTACTTGTACCTGAAATTGATCCGTCCCCTTGTCAAATCATATGGCGAAAGTTCCACCCCCACTTTATCGCCGGGCAGAATACGGATGTAGTGCATCCTCATTTTTCCGGAGATGGTGGCCAGGATTTCATGGCCATTTTCCAGTTTCACCCTGAACATAGCGTTCGATAAGGCTTCCAGGATAATACCATCTTGTTTGATGAGCGGTTGTTTCGACATAAATTTTAGGGCTGCAAAGATAGGCGGATAACGCCGAATAAAGAAAAAACCCCGGCTTTTTTTCGGGGTTATGCGTAAAAGTATGCTTGATCCGGATCAATAAATTGAAAACCCGGCCTTTCAGACCTTGTCCAGATGCACTTTCGTCATATCCAGGTAGAGATTCTGGAACTGATGCACGGAAAGCGGAAAGTCAAAATGACGCCGGTCTTCCCGCCACCACATCTCAATTTTTGAGAAATTTCCCTTTTCAGGCAAAAATACCCGGAATGAATCCCGTTTGTATTTTACCCCGCCCTCTTTGTCTTCCCCGGTAAACCCGAGGCGGCTGAGCTGCATTTCGTCCAGGGGTACCCCATGCATATCTTCCTGGTCATACCAGAATTCCTGGATTCCATTGTCGACCAGGGCCTGGTGTTCGGCCGGACTTACTTTAACGACTGTCCCTTCCCTCATCAATCCGTCATCGTCCACCGTAATGATGTCTCCGTCTTTCAGGTTGTTGATTTTGAGCATAGCAAATCGTTTTTGTTTAACCGAATATAACAAATTTTTCCCGCAGGCTCAAACGATTTATATCAGGACCGCTTATGATAATTCAGCACCGCCCAGCCATTCAGTACCAGGGCAAAACCGGTAATTATACCTAACTGGTAGCCGATATCCCCGAACCCGCTGCCTTTCAGCACCAGCATCCGGATTACATCAATAAAATAAGAGACGGGATTGGCCTTCGTTATCGCTTTTGCCCAATCCGGCATACTGTCGATTGAAGTATAAAGCCCTCCCATTAAAATAAAGATCATCATCAGGAAAAATGAAATCAGCATGGCCTGCTGCTGGTTCTCCGCATAAGTGGAAATCAACAGCCCCAAACCAAGTACGGCCAGCAGATAAACAGCGGCAAAAGCATATAAAGTGACCAGCGATCCTGCTGGTATAATACCATAAAACAAACGGGCTATACCCAGTCCAAGGGTAAAAACCAATAATCCCAGTATCCAGAACGGGATCAGTTTACCCAAAATAAAATGGGATTTTTGTACAGGCGTAACATTTATCTGCTCTATAGTACCAATCTCCTTCTCCCGGACGATATTAATGGCCGTAAGATTCGCCCCGATCATTGTGAGCAGCAATACCAGAATACCCGGAACCATAAACACTTTATAGTTCATCGATGTATTAAACCAATTGGAAAAAGTAACCGCGATCCGGGTGTCCTGATCAAAACGTGGGAACTGTATCCACTCCGTACGGATGTCCTGGTTAAAATCCATTATGATCCGCTGCAGATAAGCGCTGCCAAGCCCTGCTTTAACGCCGTTAATAGCATTGACCGACATCGAGAGCGTGGCTTCAGTTTCCTTTACAATTTCTTTTTCAAAAGCAGGCGGTATATCGAGTATGATATCCGCTTTATCGGTTTCAATGGCGGCCCTGGCCTCCTGAAAAGAAACACAGTTGGCTGTTAACATAAAATAACCGGATGCAGTGATTTTATTTACCAGGGCACGTGAATAGGCAGAATGATCCCGGTCCAGCAGTGCCAGCTTGATATTCCGCACTTCATAATCTGCTGCAAAAGGCAGGAACACCAGCTGTATAACCGGCATTATAAAAATCAGGCGCAGGATGGACGGATCCCGGAAAATCTGCCGGAATTCTTTCTGGAGTAAAAAACGCAGCACCCTCATGATAACCGGATTTTAAAATTTTTAATCGCCAGTCCCCCGAAAAACAAAAACATACCCACCAGGATCAGTGTATCCTTCCAGACCACTTCCAGTCCGGTTCCTTTTATCATCACAGACCGGACTATATTATAAAACCAGCGGGCGGGCACCGCGTGAGAAACTGCCTGTAACGGCGGAGGCATATTTTCGATAGGAAACATGAAGCCGCTCAGCATAACCGTTGGCAGCAATAACCCAACCAGTGAAATAAATAAAGCCGTCTGTTGGGTGGCCACTTTCGTGGAAATAAATAAACCCAATGCCAGGGATACCAGGGTAAAGAGCAGGCTCTCCCCTACCAGTAAAGCCAGGCTGCCATTGACCGGTACATCCAGCACATACACGCTGAGTAATAAAATACTTGCGATATTCACCGCAGACAGCAGAAAGTAAGGAACGGCTTTTGCAATGACAATCCTGAAAGGCTTCGCCGGCGAGACCAGCATAATCTCCATCGTTCCTGTTTCCCGCTCCCGGACAACGGTGATGGCGGTCATCATCGTACATACCAGCAGCAGTACCATTGCCATCACACCAGGTACAAAATTATAAGCCCCTTTCAGTTCAGGGTTGTACAACATCCGGACTCTTGTGGAAATGGCATAGGGCATTTTCTTTTCCCCGGTTATACGTGACTGGTAGTCCTGCACAACCGACGAAGCGTATGTAGTGAGTGTATTAGCCACATTCGGATCGGAGGCGTCGGCGATAAACTGAACCTGCGCTTTATTAAAATGAACCAGCTCTTCCTGAAACTTTGGCGGTATTACCACGGCCATGCGGATCTTCCCCTTCTTAAATTCAGCTTCCATCTCCGCTGTGGAAAAAACCGGCTTCACTATTTCAAAATACCGGCTGGCATCCAGCTGACTGAGCAATGAAGCGGAAGCCTCGTCTTTAGACTGATCCCATACGGCAATTTTCGAATTCTTCACTTCATTGGTCAGTGCAAATCCAAAAATGATGATCTGCACCACCGGCATGGCCAGCAGAATAATCATCGTCCGCTTATCGCGGAAAATGTGGTGGAATTCTTTTTTTACAAATGAAATGAATTGCTTCATAATTTTTTACTATTCGAGACAAAAGGACTTTTACTGTAAGAACCAAGACACCCCACCTTGGCTGAAGCTACGGCGGGCAAGCGAGAAGCCAAAGAAAACTCAAGTATAAAAAGCCCCAAGCCAAAAGCACGAAATCCCGATTCACGACTCAAGACTCCTGACTCCCATCTCCCAACTCCTATCTCCTAACTCCTATCTCCCGACTCCCGACTCCCGACTCCCGACTCCTCACTCTCCCCTCACCGCCTTCCTTGCCAGCTTCAAAAAAACTTCATCCATCGATTGAGCAGCAAAGGTCTTCTTCAGCTGAGCCGGTGTATCCAACGCATCAATCCTTCCATCCACCATTATACTGACCCGGTTGCAATATTCGGCTTCATCCATATAGTGAGTGGTAACAAAAACTGTAATCCCTTCTGCAGCTGCTTCATAGATCAGGTTCCAGAATTCACGACGGGTTACCGGATCCACACCACCCGTGGGTTCGTCCAGGAAGACCAGTTTAGGTTCATGGAAAATAGCTACAGAAAAAGCAAGTTTCTGCTTCCAACCCAGGGGTAAGGATTTTACCAGTTTATCCGCCTCGGAAGTAAGGTGCAGTTGCTTCAGCACCAATTCTGTTTTCTCTTTTATAAAAGCATTACTCTTTCCATAGATGCCTGCATAAAACCGGATATTCTCCCGAACCGTCAGGTCTTCATACAACGAAAACTTCTGACTCATATAACCGATATTCCGCTTGATCTTTTCATTCTCTTTATATACATCATAGCCGGCCACCATGGCTTTACCCGATGTAGGCATCGATAAGCCCGACAACATCCGCATAGCTGTGGTCTTACCCGCTCCATTCGCTCCGAGAAACCCAAATATCTCGCCCTGGCTAACGTCAAAACTGATGCCGTCCACAGCAGTGAAATCGCCGAAGCGTTTGGTGAGTTTATCAGCTATAATTACTTTGTCAACCATTGTTGTTTTTTATAATCATTTCACCCCTTCAGGGTTCAAGGGGCACTAACTTCCTCTTTTCTATAATCATATCAGCCCTTCGGGCTTTAGTTTAACGCAATTAGTAAGTGGCCCACTCTCCACATTGACACATCGGCACTTCGGCACATTGGCACATCAGCACATTGGCACATCGGCACATCGGCACATCAGCACATCAGCACATCGATATATCGGCACATCTGCTAATCATTATTCATCAACCTTATAAAACAATCCTCAATATTCGCCTCTGCTTCTTCCATTTCAAACAGCATTCCTTTCCGGTTCAGTTCATTCCGCAAAACATCTTCACCGCCATTCTTTAATACCACATGATGGTACTCCCCAAAAGGATAGGCATTCTCCACTATTTCCTGATCGTTCAGTATTTTTAAAAGTTCAAGCATGTTGTTACTTTTCACGGCCAGCAGTTTTTTTCCGAATTGCTGCACAATGCCAGCAGGCGTATCGATCTGCATGATGCGGCCTGACTGAATCAGCGCCACCCGGTCACAGAGACTGGCTTCATCCATATACGGAGTGGATACCAGGATGGTAATACCTTGCTCCCTGAGCCTCTTCAGCATTTCCCAGAATTCTTTTCTTGATACTGCATCAACGCCTGTTGTAGGTTCATCAAGAAATAAAACAGACGGACGATGAATAAGCGCACAGCTCAGTGCCAGCTTTTGCTTCATGCCTCCTGATAGCTTTCCCGCTCTGCGATCTTTAAAAGGTTCTATCTGTTGATAGATCTCTTTGATCAGGTCGTAATTCTCTTCGATTGTCGTGTTGAAAATCGTGGCAAAAAAATCCAGGTTCTCTTTCACTGTCAGATCCTGGTACAGCGAGAATCGTCCCGGCATATACCCTACCCTTTTCCTGATTTCTTTATACTCCTTTACCACATCAAACCCATCGACAGTAGCGGTCCCCTCTTCAGCCAGCAAGAGCGTAGTCAGGATCCTGAATAAAGAAGTCTTTCCCGCACCATCCGGACCGATCAGCCCAAACAGTTCGCCCTGCTGCACGTCGAAACTGATTCCGTGCAAGGCGGTGGTAACGGTTTTTTTTGAACCGTAGCGTTTTACAATATTTGATATACTAACCGTTGTCATGTCTTATACTGAAAACTGAACATTGTGTGTTGCATTTTGAACATTTCTCTTCGAAGGAAAATCAATGTTCAATATTCAACGATCAATTCTCAATGTTCATTTGTTGGACATATTATTGATTGCCGAACTTTATTTCCCCATACATACCAATTTTCAGATACCCGTCATTCTTCACTTTGATCCTGGTGGCATATACGAGATTCGCCCGTTCGTCTTTTGTCTGAATGGTTTTCGGTGTAAACTCGGCTTTATCGGAAACCCAGCTGAGCGTACCGGAATATTCTTTGTACTTACTGGCTCCATCATCTACCATCACTTTTACTGTTTGACCCAATTTTACCTGTGATAACTGAGTGCCGGTAATATAGGCCCGTAACGTAATGGTGGAGAGGTCGGCTATTTTATACAACGCTTTGCCCGTGGAAGTAATTTCTCCCTGCTCGGCATATTTGGTCAGCACAGTGCCGGCAACAGGGTTTATAATGGATGTTTTTCTCAACTGGTCTTCCAGTTGCGCTACTCGTTTCTGTAAGGGCTTTCCTTCACTGAGTATACTGCGGTTTTGTGTAGCTACATTATTTTGCTGTACCTGGATCTGCTGCCGGGTTACATGCATCGAGCGTTTGGCCACATCGATCTGGGCGTTAATATCATCCAGTTGTTTGCCGGTTGCCGCATCCTGTTTCAGCAGGCTCTGGATACGACCCTGTTCATGCAGTAAATTAGTCAATTGCGACTGCTGAACGGCCAGTTGATCTTCAAGCAGTTTTACCTGCGGACTTACGTCCATCGTTTTCTCACCCAGTGCCTGGATACTCGATTCCACCTGTTCTTTCTGCAGACTGATACTCGTGCCATCTACTGTACCCACTACCGAGTCTTTGGCAATGGTCTGACCTTCTTCAATAACAAAGGAGGTCAATTTGCCGGAAGACTCTGCAGATACAATTACTTCATTGGCTTCAAAAGTGCCGCTGGCATCCGCCTTCCCGTTGCTGTTTTTGCAGGCCGTCAGGCTGACAAGGGCGATAAACGATAAAAAAAATAACTGCTTCATGGTTCACTATTTAAACACTGGAGAATTTATTTTCCTGCGATGGTCTGGTAATTTATTTGCGCTTGTAACAATTGTACACGATGTGTAATCATCGACTGACGTGACTGATCTTCCGCATTTACTTCTTTTAAGTAATCATTGGCCGTGATTACCCCGTTTTCCAGTTGTGCCCTGGCGGCTTCAGTAACCGTCTTACGCAGCCCGATGATTTCGTCATCCGTCCGTATCAGTTGCTGCAACTTGTCGATTTCCGCCTGCTGTTGCTTTAACTGCGCATTCGTATTGAGTAAAAATGTTTCTTTCTGTACCTCCACTACCCGTTTACTGATCTGTACCTGCTCCCTTTCTTTCTTTTTTGTATAGAGTCCGCCGAGTGACCAGTTAAACCGGAGCCCGCCGATCGAATAAAAGGCAAAATCGTTTTTGAGCATATTCAGTCCGGGTCTTCCGTAACCGGCCTGGGCAAAAAGACTGGCCCTTGGCTGGTTCTTTGCGTGGATGAGTTTATCCTGCTGGCCAATCAGTTTTTCCTGTTCATTATACAACGCTAATTCAGGCCTTGCAATTTGTCCGGCTACCGTAACCGGGGCAACCGGTTGCTCAAGTATAAGCTGATCATTCAATTCCTGTCCCACAAACAGCGCAAGTGCGGCTACCAATCCTTTCCTTGAAGTAGTGATCTCGATACTACGTTGCCCGGCTTTGAGCAATTCAGCTTTCAGCATATTCAGGTTCGATTTAAAGGCAACGCCATTTTGCACTTGTGCCTCCACTTTTTTTATTCCCGTCTCAATATCCTTTTTTACAAGATCCACTTGTTTCAATTGCTCGTCCAGGTAGAGGATACTAAGGAACAACTGGTTGATTCTTTCCCTGACTTTATATAACTCAACTTCTACTTTCTGATCTTCCACTTTCGCGTTCAGCTGCTGCACTGCCTTTTGTTCGCGTGTAAGACCACCATCGAAAATCAGCTGATTCACATCCGCCACCAGTTTATACTGGTCCTTATTGGGCGCTTCAATGCTGAAGCCCGGAACGGAGATGGGCACACTGGTTACATCGGATTGATAGGTGGCCTGACCGCTGATGGAAAATTGTGGCAGGAATCCTTTTTGCAGGTTTTCCACACTGATACCTGCTGTCTGACGAACCAGTTCCTTCTGTTTTACGGCCGGGTAGTTTTTCTGTGCCAGTTCCCAGGCGGTTGTCAGGCTCAGCTGCTGCAGCGGTTGTGCCCCTGTATCCAGACTGAAGGCGATCAGTAAAAGAAGATGTAGTCGTTTCATATTCATTGTTTAACCAGGTAGTTAATGATGGTTCAAAAAAAATCAGGCTTTAATTGAATCAATGATGAACCGCGGGATCTCGGTTTTCCGTTGCTCCATCACCATCCTGAACTGCTGCTCATTCATGCCCATATTTTTCTGCAGCATCGGTTTGGCCACAAAGGGGAAAATAGTCATAGACAACATATTCATCAGCAGGTGAAGCGGATGTATATCTTTAATGGTTCCCGTTGCTTTCTCTGCTTCAATCTGGGCCAGGAATTTTTCCGGTTTGGGGGTGGATTTTCCTTTCCAGACTTTTCCAAGGAAATAGTTTGGATCCCGGTGTATTTCATTCAGCACAAACAGCGGCAGATACGGGTTCTCCATCACCAGGGTGATATATTCGTCACAGAAGCGTTCAATTTTTTCAAAGAGGGGCAATTCAGCGGTGAATATTTCATTGATTTTAGGAAACAACCGGTTAGCTGCTTCCATAAAAATCACTTCAAAAAGCTTTTCCTTATTCTTAAAATAATAATGCAACAGGGCCTTATTAATCCCCGCCTCATCGGCAATATCCTGCATCCGGGCGCCGGTCATGCCGTCCCGCACAAATACTTTTTTAGCGGCTATCAGGATCTGCTCCTCCGTAGTTTTATCTTTCTGTTTCTTCGTCATTTTAACCAAATGGTTAACAAAAGTGAGAAATTTTAACCAAATGGTCAAATAAAATTTTATTGGGGGGCCCTGCTGACAGTTATGGAAAGTATTGACAACTGACAAACTGCAGTGAAATGACTAGGGGTTCTTCTTTTCCAGTACTTTCCGGAGTCTGTAATTTGTGCCAGTGAAATTATAACGGATGGACAAGCCCCAATAGGTTCCCGTTGAACTATAATGCCCTTCTGTTAATGGCTGGGAGGGAATGTCAATCCTGTAACGGCCATCCACATACGTCGTAAAGGAAACATCTGCAAGCAGGCCCACGCCGATGATGTTGAAATTTTTTAGCACCCAGGAATGTCCGGCCAAAAGTGGAAAACTAAACCACGGCTTTGCATCATTATTTGTAGATACATCTAGTCCGGCCGCTTCATAAAACTGGTTGCCCGTCTGTACTCGATATGAAGTAGCATCCAGATCATAGCCTGTGCTCACATTAAACCGGATACCTGCTCCTGCATAGAGATAACCGGAATGTTTGTATTCCCATCGCTTTTCCAATAATACCGGCAGGCTAAGAATGATGACCGGGAAATAATAGTTTATATCCCGGGAATTATAGTCAGCCGCAAGGGGTGGCGAAAAAGCCTCCTTTTTTAAAAAAAAAATCACGGGTCAATAACCCGAATTCGGGTCCGGTCAACAGGCTGTATTTTGTGTTAAAATTGATCTGGTATCTGAACCCAATGGCCATACCGGAAGTTACACCTGAACCAGCTTTATAAGTACCTGTTTCCCTTTTCAATCTGGCTTTTGAAACAGACAAGTGGGCTGTGTATAGTTGAAAATGATTCCCGCTGAATACATAATCTGCCAGTACATCCTTTCGCCGGATGACAGATTGTGCCCCGCAAACAAGGGCTGACTGTATCAGGAATAAAAGAAATGAAATCCTGCACATTGATCTATTTATCATAGCGGCATGATCCATAATTAGTTGCTATTTTTCATCAGCTCTTTCACTCTCTTTCGGTTATACCCTGTAAAAACATATTGTATGGACAACCCAAAAGAAGTGCCGCTTACCTGGTATGTACCATCAACTGCCGGTTTACCGGGAATTTCAATTCTATAACTGCCTTTGAAAAAACGGGTTGTACTGATATCTGCCTGCAGACCGGCTTTGATGATATTTCTGTTATCAAGGATAAAAGATTTTGAATACCCGGCCAGGCAGGTCACCCAGGGTTTATAATTGTTGTGCATTGTGTAATCCAAGCGACCTGATTCCGTTAATTCCAAGGTCAAAGGATGATTGCAGATGTGAATTCAGCCGATACCCGCTGCCTGCCAGTGTAATTGACGCCTTCGGTAAAACCGCAGGGATCAGTTCAATACTGAACATACTTCTTTTACGTGGATTCCCGTTTTCCGGTAATGTCTGTGCGCTGCCTGAAAAATTGTGAAGAAGCAGGTACAGCAAAAAGAATTGCAAATACCGTCGATTCATAAGCAATTGATTGGGATAAGATTCAGAAAGTAATGCCGTCCGGGGGGATAACGACATACTACACACGAATATTGTATAAATTTCATCTGAGTGAATAATTAAACGAAAACTGGTAAATCGGCACAGAATAATCTATCTCCGGCGGTTTGGTGTATTTGTAATACAGCACTTTGATATTGACCAGCCGGGTAATTTCCACGCCCCAGCCAACGGACCAACCCTTGTATACCCCGTTTGTCTGTATATCGGGTATAAAGGCTTTCAGTTGCAAAGGATTGGTATAGCAACTGATATAACGCCAGGCCAGCCAGGTAACGCCCAGGTTTTTATTATTGGAACGCTCCCAGGCTCCAGTCTGAATATAAAAACCCAGTACGCCGAATCCATTCAGAAAATTGACGGGCTTTCCTGTCTGCGGGTCAGTGAACAACCCGGTTCGAACGCCGCTGAGTACCCGTTCGCCAAACTGATACAACAACCCGGAGCGGGTCAGCTTTTCCTTTTTACGTGAAAAGAAAATTATACCATCTACAGACAAATTGGCCAACCCGCTGAGCGGATTGATAAAATGCGTAACCAGCGTGCTATTGCTCTGCGGCAGCCCCGGCATCAACTGCTGGAAATTATTGGAGGAAACACCGGAATAAAAAGAAAGTGGCAGGGCAAATTTTCCAGGCTCCCCAATGAATAAACGGATAAATCTTGCCGAAGCATTGATCTGACCATTGTTGACAATATCAATAAACCCACTGGTAAATATTTCCGGCTTGTAGGTGACCGTAGCAGGCATCGCAGGCTTCTGCTGCCCGACACTGTCCGGCGCAGCCGGCTCAGGCGGTTTGATCTGCGGCCATACAATAGCTGGCAGCAGGAGTAAACAGACTGTCACAATTTTTTTTATGCCCACGGTATAAACGGATAAATCCGGAACAGACCGGATAAAGAAATGAATGCATCACGAATGAATACAGCTGACTGGAGGCGTCAAAAACAATTTCCCTTCAGCTGAAAACAGGGAAGCAACCGGAGTGAAAACCACCCCGCTTGCTTCCCTGTATATTAAGCCACCATGGCAATCAGTGCACAATAGAACTGGATTACCCGGGTGCATTGCCATTGTACCGACCCCGCCACCAGGCACAATGCCCTGCAATCCGGATTGAGTACGCAGGCGCCCATCATGCAACTGAAACACTCCCCAAAAGTGGTTGTACCACCCGTACCCGTACAAGGCAGAGCCACCCTTGATTCCAGGTTATACTTCTCCGTTACATTCGCGGGGATAGCATGCGGCCGGTACTGCGCCAGTGTACCGTTGCTGAATACCGCTTCTCCGGCCAGGTATTCGTCATAGTTCAGGTCGTAAATACCAATCGTACCGTTCCCCTCTTCCTCATTAAACTGCCGGAGGTCTTTGTACAGCATCAGGTAACGGCCGTTGCGGGGCAGACCGGTATATCCGTCTCTTACTTTAATGGCCTGTATCTGCCCTATGCGTCTTTCTTTTCCATTCAGTACGGCTGTAAACTGCAGGTAAATCACCGGAATTTCCCGTTGCACTTCACCATTGCTTGCGGTGGCCAATCCTACAAAACTCTGGTTGAGATCCGGCGCGCCGGTTTTTCCAATAACGGAATGATTAATGACCGCCGCCAGGTCCGGTGATTCAAGAAATTCCCTGAGCAGGGCTTTGTCACCGGTTTGGGCATACCCGCCCAGGCTCAGTACACTGAGCATAACAAAAAATACATTTTTCATGGCTATACTTTTTTTACCGCCTACTCGCTGTTCCGTTTTTCGGCATCCACGGATCCTGTTGCCAGGACAATCCGAAAGTAGACCTGCCCGGAAAAACAGCCATGATGTTTTCAACAGAGATTCATGCTATTTTTCGGAAGAAAGAAAGAGGAAAAGCAAGAAGCCAGCGGCTAGAAGGGCCTTCTATGAAACAATATCTTAAAAGAAAAGCACCAGTTTTCACTGGTGCTTTATTTTAAAATTAATACTCAGCCAACACCCCTCAGCAGTGGCTGTTGACTCCCGACTCCCGACTAGTTACTCTGCCCAGCTCATCACATAATCTCCGTTCTCAATCTCCAGTGCCTGCTTGGTGAGCATGAGCGGACGGAAGGTGTCTACCATTACCGCGAGTTCTTTGGTTTCTTTGGCGCCGATGCTTTTTTCTACAGCACCTGGGTGCGGACCATGCGGAATACCGGCAGGATGCAAGGTGATCATGCCCTTGGTAACATGTTTACGGCTCATGAATTCCCCTTCCACATAATACAGCACTTCATCACTATCGATATTGCTGTGATTATAGGGTGCCGGAATGGCCTGCGGATGATAATCGTATAAACGGGGTACAAATGAACAGACAACGAAGGCATTGGTTTCAAATGTCTGGTGGATCGGTGGTGGCATATGCACCCGTCCTGTGATCGGCTCAAAATCGTGAATAGAGAAAATATACGGATAGCAACAACCATCCCAGCCGATCACATCAAAGGGATGGGTACCATAATGCAATCCATAGAGCATCCCTTTCTTCTTCGCCTTAATGAGAAAATCTCCTTTCTCATCAATGGTCTGCAGATCCTGCGGCGGACGGATATCCCGTTCGCAATAGGGAGAATGCTCCATCAGTTGTCCGTATTTACTCATATACCGTTTGGGATATCGCAACGGCGAAAACGATTCAACGATAAAGAGCCGGTTTTCCGGTGTATTGAAATGGATCTGGTAGATCGTACCGCGGGGCAACATGATATAATCCCCATAGGAAAAAGGCAACTGACCATACTGCGTATGCACGATCCCGCTTCCTTCGTGCACAAAGAGCATTTCATCCGCATCGGTATTCTTGTAAAAATAATCCGTCATACTTTCCTGTGGTGCGGCCAGTACGATATGACAATCATTGTTCACCAGTACCGGCACCCGGCTCTGCAGGTAATCCTTTACCGGTTTGACCTTAAATCCCTCAAGACTGCGGTGCTTCAGCATTTTTTCTTCAGCCACCTGCGGACTTACATCCACCTGTGGTTCGGTCTTGATGATCATGGTTGGTGGATGGCAATGATATAACAGTGCATAATCATCACTGAATCCTTCGGTGGAAAATAATTGTTCGCTGTAAAGGCCACCATCCGGTTTGCGGAACTGCGTATGCCGCTTGTGGGGAATGGAGCCGAGTTTATAGTAGTGGGACATTTTTTAACAAGTTAGTAGTTAGCAGATAGTAGTTAGTAGTAGTCCGGAAGCCTGCCTGCCGGCAAAGGCAGTTCGGTAAGTCGGGAAGCCGGGAAGCCGGAAAGTCTGCAAGACCGGAAAAATGAAACAAAGGGCCGGATCTCTAGCAAAGTCCTTCTACTGCCACCATGAGGAAATAGAATTTCCACTGGCGCTTATCGATATAATACATGAAGTTGCGGTGAAAAGGCATATACAATCGTTACTTAAAAATAGGAAATTGTTCCCGTTCCCCGAATTTTGCCGGAAGCCCTTAAATTAATTTTTTATTCTATGACCCGGATCGGACTGATATCAGATACCCATAGCTTTCTCGACGAAGCCGTATTCTCTCACTTCGCCCATTGTGATGAGATATGGCATGGCGGTGATTGGGGAAGTCTTCAACTGGCCGAAGCACTGAGCAGAGCCGGGAAGCCCCTGCGTGGAGTGTATGGTAATATAGACGGCAACGATATCCGGTCCCTCTACCCCGAACAACTCGTGTTTACCTGCGAACAGGTGAAAGTGATGATCCGGCATATCGGTGGCTATCCGCCGAAATACAATCCCGATACACGAAGGGAACTGAAATTACATAAGCCGCAATTATTCATCAGCGGCCATTCCCATATTCTGAAAGTGATGTACGACGACAAACTGCAGTGCCTGCATATGAACCCCGGTGCAGCCGGCAAACAAGGCTGGCACAAGGTGCGCACCCTGATCCGCTTCGTGATTGACGGAAAGGAAATGAAGGATTGTGAAGTGGTGGAGTTGGGTGGGCGGTAAAGGCGGGTTGACAGGTTGGCAGGTTGAAAAGTTGACAGGTTGAAAAGTTAATAAGGTTTAAAGATTGAAGCGTTTTAAAGGATAGCAGACACAAAATCCATTAAAAAAACAAGGGGTGGACATTTACAAAATAAATGTCCACCCCCTATCAACTTATTAACTTTTCAACCTGTCAACTAACCTCTACATCCCCGGGAACCATGCTCTGCCGGCACCCGCTTCACGGAATGGCCAGGGAACGGCAACCAGGATAAAGATGAGCGCTATAAGTAATAGCCAGCCGGTATTTTTGAAATTGAGCAACTTTGCTTTACCTCTTGCCAGTGTAATCAATGTAATGGCTACGACCATTAACAGCGGATGCTCGACCCAGTAAAAGCGATAGAAGGAGTCTTTCATCAATGAAGGAACATTTTCCGGTAAGCCATTTAAAATTCCGTAACGACCCGCCACCCATTGGTAAATGCCGATCAGGAGCATCGTATGCGCCGCAATCATAAGCCAGAGACTGGTGGATTTAATACTTTCCTTTTTGCCAAAAGCCTGTATCAGCCCCAGCAGCAATAATAACAAGATTACCCAGCGGAGTAAACTATGAAGATGTAACATTCCTGTTTCCATGGTGAAAAAATTTTGACAAATATAGTCTTCCGTTTAATACAACCGTTTATTCCACCCAGTCGGCAACGAATACATTCGTGTCCCGGGTACCACCATTATTGCGGTTACTGCAGAATACGATCTTCTTTCCATTGGGAGAAAACATCGGGAACGCATCAAAACCCTTATCCCTGGAGATTTTCTTCAGGTCGGATCCGTTTTCATTAATGGTATACAGATTAAACGGAAACCCTCTTTTGTATTCATGATTACTGGCAAAGATAATCCGCTTATTGTCCGGCATATACGCAGGGGCCCAGTTGGCCTGCCCATATGAAGTAACCTGGCGGGCATTGCTGCCATCCGCATCGGATACCCATACTTCCATATTGGTAGGGGCTACCATATTTTCCGCCAGCAGTTCTTTGTATTCTTTAATCTCGGCTTCTGTTTTAGGACGGGAAGCACGCCAGATCAGTTTGCTGCCATCGGGGCTGAACCAGGCGCCACCATCATACCCCAGCATGTTGGTAATTCTCTTTTCTTCACCGGTTTTGAGATTCATGATATACAAGTCGATATCGCCGTCTTTATCACTGGTGTACAGCATTTTTTCGCCATCAGGTGACAATGTTGCTTCGGCATCATATCCTTTTGAATGTGTCAGCTGCTTTACGATCTTACCATCCAGATCGGCCATGAATATATCATAGGTATCGTATAAAGGCCAGATATAACGGTTGCCGTATTTGGCCCGATCGGGGGCAGGCGGACAATCTTTTCCACCCAGGTGTGTGGATGCGTAAATAATATGCTTCCCGTCTTTGGTAAAAAACGGGCAGGTGGTACGGCCTGTTCCTGTACTGACCATTTTATAGGTAAAAGGTTCGCCGGCTTTTGTAGGCACTTTACCAACAAATATCTGATCACAATTGATTCCCTCTTTGGGATTCGTACGCTGAAATACGAGGTGTTTACCATCATAACTCCAGTAGGCTTCCGCGTTATCACCGCCAAAAGTGAGCTGCCGGATATTTTTCAGGTGTGCTTCGTCAGGATAACGAAGTGTATCAGCCACGGCAGCAGCCGTTGCCATTTTGGACGAATTTTTACAGGCCGGAACAGCTATAAAAGTCCCGGCAATGAGGAGTAGCAATGCAATTTTTTTCATACTGATTTGTTTCTTTGGAATCCGGGCTGATCCGGAGGGGGCAAAGGTATTTTTGTTATTACGTTGGTTTGTCAGCGAATTGTCATACCTCCGTGACAAATTTAGTAGTTTTGTCACATCCGTAAAACGCTTACTGAGATGAATATACATGCAAAAATATACAGCCTGCTGACCTTAATACTGACAATAATCAGTGCCTGTACTGATCATAATGATGGTACAACACTGTTTGACGAAATATTGAAGAAACCACCCTATGCCTCATTGACCGATAGTATAAAAAAAGACCCGAAAAACGATGAGCTGTATTTCCGCAGAGCTATACGGCTTAATTCAGATCAACAAGCCGGGCCGGCCCTGGCCGATTTCAGGAAAGCATGGTCATTAAAGAAAAACGAACAATACGCGCTGGGCACGGGATCGCTCCTGCTTGAAACAAAACCAGCTGAAGCCCTGCCTTTTCTGAAAGAAGCGGTGGAGATACTGCCCGAAAGCCTGCTGCTCAACCTCACCCTGGCCCGCGTGTATGATACACAGGGGAAAACGGATGAAGCCCTCCGGTTACTGTCAAGCCTGCTGGTAAAAAACCCTGAACAGGTGGACCTGCTCAAAATGAAAGCCGACCTGTTGGGTAAAAAAGGAAGCATTACGGAAGCATTACAGTTATTGGAAAAAGCATATACCCTTACCCCCTATGATGTGGAACTGAATTATATCCTGGCCCTGAAATATGCCGAACAAAAAAATCCCCGTGTACTTCAGCTTTGCGATTCCCTGGTACGGGCCGACTCTCTCGGTATTCACGCAGAACCTTTCTACTATAAAGGCATTTACTACTCCGCCATCAATGAAAAGGCGAAAGCGCTTGTCCTTTTTGACGAATCGATTAAAAGGGATTACTATTTTCTTGATGGCTATATTGAAAAAGGGGCCCTCCTGTTTGAAATGAAAAAATTTAAAGAGGCGCTTTCGGTTTTTAACCTGGCTCTTACCATTTCTCCCAAATACGCCGACAACTACTACTGGATTGCCAAATGCCAGCAGGCACTCGGGCAAAAGGAGGAAGCAAAACTGAACTATCAGCGGGCTTTTGGCCTGGACCAGGACTTCAGGGCTGCAAAAGATTCGGCAGATAAATTATAGACTAATATGTAAAACGTGCCAATTAGCCTCCTTCGACAGGCTCAGGATGACAAATATGCCAATGTGCCAATGGAGGAAGAGTATGAGAATTTAAGGAGTCATCAGTGTTGGAGATGGATTAGTAAGAAAATGTTTGATTTAAATGTCAGCATAAACTTGTCAGAATGCTTTTGATTTTTGATACATGATTTTTCTTTGGCTTCTTGCTTGCCCGCCGTAGCTTCAGCGAAGGTGGGACATCTTGGTTCTTTTTTACAAGTGTTTCAAAAACCGTAAATTTGCAGGGCAAATTCCAACATATGCCTATCATCGCCCCCTCATTACTCGCTGCCAACTTCCTCCACCTCAGCAATGAATGTGAGATGCTGAATAAAAGTGAAGCGGACTGGTTTCACCTGGATGTGATGGACGGGCGCTTTGTACCGAATATCAGTTTCGGTCCGATGATCATTGAGTTTATACGCAAAGCCACTACCAAGACCTGTGATGTGCACCTGATGATCGAAGAACCGGAGAAATATGCAGAAGAATTCAAAAAAGCAGGGGCCGATATACTCACCGTTCATATAGAAGCCTGCCGCCACCTGCACCGGAATATTCAACAGATCAAATCACTGGGGATGAAGGCGGGCGTAGCCCTGAACCCCCATACACCGGTGGATAGCCTGGCGGATATACTGCACGAAATTGACCTGGTTTGCCTGATGAGTGTGAACCCGGGTTTTGGTGGTCAAAAATTCATTCCCTTTACCCTCGAGAAAATAAAGCAGCTGCGGAAGATGATCGATGATCGCGGTCTGAATGTACATATCGAGATCGATGGCGGGGTGACCCTGGAAAATGCCCAATCAATTCTTGATGCCGGGGCCGATGTACTGGTGGCTGGCAGCACCGTCTTCAAAGCCACTGATCCGATCGGCATGATCCGTGATCTGAAGCAACTATCCTGATATTCCGGTTGTCAGAGTTTTTATGCGTTATTTATTCAGCCTACTGATAGTGAGTTTACTGCTCTGCTCCTGTGGCTCTGTTCCCTGTGGCTCTGCAGAGCTGAATTTCCGGATCATTGGTTTTTCCCATTCAGAAACGGATACCATGATCATCCGCAAACTGAAAAAAAACACTACGGAAGTTATCAGTCGTGATGAATACAACCCCTCCAACCCGGTACAGTTTGTACATTTCAGCGATACGGCGATACTGGTAGCTTACCCGTCTGACGTATTGATGCGGAGCATCTATGATTATGAAATTGAATTCCCATCCGCTAACCGGACCTTCCACATTACGGACATAAATGAGTATATCTCATATACTCAATCACGGGGCATTTTCAGTACTACCAAAGAGTATTGTATGAATACAATTGCCAGTTGCCGGATTGACGGAACACTGGAAACGGTACTGCAATTCCCGAATACCCTGTATCTCAGAAAATAAAGGACAGAACCCTTTTACCTCCACTGAACTATTCGTATCTTGGCGTATCATTTTCTTATGAAAATAAGCAACCGCCATTCCGGACTGACGATTCTCTTCCTGCTCCTGTCCCTGTTCTGTTTTTCCCAGAAAAAATACGCTTTTGTGTCCGGCAAAGTGGTGGATGAAAATGAAAACCCGTTGACCAAAGTATCTGTGGTCATGCTCGGACAATCCAATGGCATCACCAGTAATGATTCCGGTTATTTCCGGATCCGCGTGGAAGCTAATAAAGCGTTTGCCCTTATTTTCAGTTATGCCGGACGCCGGGCCGAACAAAAGAATTTTCTGCTGAGTGAAGGAGAAGAAGAAACGGTAACGATACGGCTGGAAAAAAGTGAGAACACCTTGCAGGAAGTGATCGTGACCGATCAGCGCGACCGCCGCGAAACCGGACTGATCCGCCCTAATCCCAAGACTATTCTCAACCTGCCTTCTGCCATCACCGGAGTAGAAAGCCTGATCAAAATATTTGTCGGTTCCAATAACGAACTGACTTCACAATACTCCGTACGCGGAGGCAGTTATGACGAGAACCTGATTTATGTAAACGATTTTGAAGTTTTCCGGCCTTATCTCGTACGAAGCGGCCAACAGGAAGGACTGAGTTTTATCAATCCGGAAATGGTCCGCAATATCAGTTTTTACAATGGAGGTTACCAGGCCCGTTATGGCGATAAAATGAGCTCTGTGCTGGACATTCAGTATAAACGTCCACGAAAATCAGGAGGTTCCGCCTATATCGGGATTCTTGAACAGGGACTGCAACTGGAAGGCGCCACCAAGAATAATAAATTCAGTTACCTGCTTGGTGCCCGTAACCGGAGCAACCGCAACCTGCTGAGCCGGCAGGACACCAAGGGGAATTATGTACCTTCTTCCGCCGATTTCCAGGCATTGCTGAGTTATCAGTTCAATCCGAAATGGACAGCCGAACTGCTCAGTAATATGTCACAGACGAAATTCACTTTAATTCCCCAATTCAGTCAGCTCACCACTTCCGTGTTCTCCCCGATTTACAGTGCCACACTCGGTGTAGACATTTTTTTCCAGGGTCGTGAAAAAGATCAGTACCAGACCAATATGCTGGGGTTCTCGCTCATCAATCAGCCAACAAAAAAACTCCGGTTGAAATGGATGGCTTCCCGTTTTTCCAACGATGAATCTGAAAATATTGACATCACCGGCGCTTATCTTTTTGGCGACCGGGACTTTGATAAACGCAATCCCACCTACGGACTGATCGTAAATCCGCTGGGGGCGGGTGTGTACCAGAACTGGGCCCGGAATGAACTGAATATCCGCAACTGGAATATCTCGCATAAAGGCAATTATGATCTGGGTAAACATGCCTGGCAATGGGGACTTGGTTTTGATAAAAGCACCATAGATGATAAACTCAATGAATGGGAGTTTCAGGATTCCGCAGGGTATGCCCTGCCCTATCAGCCCAATCTGCTGCAATTGAG
Organism: Chitinophagales bacterium; assembly: GCA_017303855.1. Taxonomy (GTDB): domain Bacteria; phylum Bacteroidota; class Bacteroidia; order Chitinophagales; family Chitinophagaceae; genus JJ008. The sequence continues at coordinate 600,368 of JAFLBL010000001.1, forward strand.
TAAGGTTATAAAATCGAATGCGGCTCTTGACATCAATAAATTTTCCGGGTATATACAGGATAATCTTTTATTGGGCGATTCTGCACATTCATTCACGGTTACTGCCGGACTACGTTTCAATTACAATTCACTCAACCAGGAATTTTTATTGTCGCCCCGTTTAGGCGCCAGCTGGAAACCTTCATCAAAAAAAGATATTATTTACAGGCTTGCCCTAGGTGCCTATCACCAGCCGCCCTTTTACCGTGAACTACGCCGTTATGACGGCACGGTGAATACGGCATTAAAGGCGCAGAAGAGCTGGCAGGCCGTTGGAGGTTTTGATTATAATTTCATCGGGCTGAATAACCGCCCTATGCGCTGGACCACAGAAGCCTACTATAAGCGGATGAGTGATGTGGTACCCTACGATGTGGATAATGTACGGATCCGCTATTTCGGGGAAAATGTGGCCAATGCCTGGGCCTCCGGTATTGAAATGCGGCTGCACGGAGAACTGGTTCCGGATGCGGAGAGCTGGATCAGTATGGGTATCATGAAGACGGCGGAAAATATCAATGATGACCATTATTACCGGTATAAAAATGCGGCCGGTGAATTTATTACCGCCCAGAGTTCAGACCAGGTGGTAACCGACAGTACCCGCTTTGATGTGGGCTGGTTACGTCGTCCTACAGACAGAAGGATCACATTTGGCATGTTCTTCCAGGACTACCTGCCGACCAATAAAAATTTTAAAATGTTCCTGAACCTGCTTTATGGCAGTAATCTCCCGTACAATATTCCCGGTGCCGTCAAGTACCGGAATGCCGCGGTCATTGAACCTTATATCCGTGCCGATATTGGGTTCAGCGCATTATTAGTGGATGACGATAAAAGTAAACGCCGCAGCCACTCCCCGTTCCGGAATTTTGACAATATCTGGGCCAGCCTTGAAATCTTCAATATCATTGACCGGTCAAATATAATTTCCTACCTGTTTGTAAAAGATTTTTCCAATACGGTTTACCTGATGCCGAACCGGCTTACACCCCGGTTACTGAACTTTAAGATCATTGCCCGTTGGTAATTGATCAGATTCAACTACAAGAGCTACGTATGGCTACGTACTCCCATAAAATATTAACCCTGAAATTCCTGATAAAGTTGGCCGGTTGTTCTGCATACCCGGTGGCGCATTGTAGATTTGTGACGGACGAAAATTCAATATCTCTGAAAAAATGGCCCCCGTATCCTCTGTATCAATCAACTTCTAAACAGCTTCAGGGACCATATTACCAACCCGGCCTCGGCCGGGTTTTTTGTTTTAAAAACCGCCCTTTAAAAAATTTCCGGAGAAAGCTGACGGTTTAAATATTTTTGAATAAACAGCGCATCAGATGAAAAGAGCTTACCTGGCCATCAGTTATGCAGGCAGACATCGTTTAGCCGATGAACTGGAAATTATTTGCCGCACGTTGACTGCGGGAAACATTGTCCCTTTCGTATTTGTGGACCACTTTACGTTTCAACCGGAAGAAGAAAGCGCCATGATGCAACAGGCCATGAAAGAAATTGAGCAGTCCGACATCCTGATCGCCGCGGCGTCCGAAAAAGCCATCGGCATTGGCATTGAAGCCGGATATGGCAAAGCAAAAGGGAAACCGGTGATCTATATCCGAAATGAAGCCGCTCCGCATTCCACCACCCTCGCCGGCCTCAGTGATGATCGTATCATCTACGCAACCTTTACTGATTTAGCTAATAAGCTATCAGGAATAATTTGCAAATACTGATTTTCTAAAAAAAAAGCGCATTCTCTTTTGACTGATGCGGCTACTAACTACTAACTGATTTAATCATCGCCATTTATTTTTAAACCTGTCCCAGGTCGTTAATCCAATCTTTACCTGTATAGGATTGTTGAATTTATTCGCGGCCGAGCCCACAACATATACACCGAGTTTTACCCTGGCCAGCGGGTTAAAGGGCCATTTAATCACCCGTTCCAGTCCGGCAAAGAATTCTACATAACGCAAAGCCCTTTCCTTGGTGAACAGGAAACCGCCACCGGCTATTTCCTGGAGTTTCAGTTTTTTAAGGAATGGAATTTTATTGATCAGTGCCCCGTTAAATTCATGTACCAGGTTGCCCTGGTAATATCGGTCGAAGACCGGGAATGTGGAATCGAGTGCCTGGAAGGATTTGGTTGGATTCTGAAAGAATAACGGATCACCCTGGCGCATGAATTTAAAGTCGACAATGCGCAGATCCTTCGTATTTAAAAAATCGCCGGTCTTTATAATGTAAGAGGTATTTCCCAGTACCCCCAGGTTGATATGATGCTCAAGCCCGAACTCGAGATAGTCGAAATTAATTTCACTTTTAAACAGTCCCGGTATCCCCTTTTTCCAGATCACATAAAAAGTAGGCCATTTTGAACCGAGGATAATTTTTTCCCGGGGCTCCCGGATATATTTCTGTGCCGGGGTGATGTACAGGCGGATATCGTTATATGTGGCATTATACGGTTCAAAATCCACCGGCGGATCATTGGGTATGCCGAAAATACTGTCGGCATTGTTTCCCACTTTATAATCCGCCACTGAACGACGGAAAGCTACTTCCACTTTATTCATGAGTGTGACCCCGTTGAATAACTCCAGTTCGTGTGTGCCTTCCAGTGAATTATTCAGGTAGATATTACTTCGTTTGAGCACATTTACCCAGGCATCACCGGGATAGATAAATTCAAAATTGCGGCCGGCGGTAATGTGGAATTTTCCCTGGTTAAACGGATTGTATTTTCTGCGTAAGCCGATGGTTCCGTTCAGGTCCTTATTCCGGAAGCCATAACTCAGATCGGTTTCGATTTCCAGGTTTTTCCGTGACGGGTACGTTTTCCTGTATGCACCGGCCAGTTTCAGCCTTGCACCACCAAAAGCAATCGGCTGAATCAGGGAAGTAACCGGAGGCAGAATCCACATCCGTTCTTTTCTGTGATCATTGAAAGTCTGACCGAAAATCAGCATTTTGGTCCAGGTAATACGGTTCAGTATCCGGTCCATCGAATCCAGGTAAGACTCACTACGCATGTATTTATAGATACTGTCCTGGTACCTGGCATACTTGGCCTGCTGCACCGATAAGGGCTCCGTTCTTACGAGTTGCCAGAACAACGAATCCTTTTCATAGGCTTGCTGGGTGGTCGTGCTGACTTCATTTCCAAAATGTCCTTTTCTGAAATTTTTGAGCAGCTCATACCCGGAATAGACGGCAATCGTTTCTCCATACCGGCGCCCGCCCTTTACTTTAGTATAGTAATTAAATTGCTGCCGGGTGATCATCCGGGCACTGTCCCCTACTTTCCCATACTCCTGCTTTACTTCCATGTAATCAAATTCCGGCATATGGGCGGAAGGAATCCTGAACTCGCTGCTAAATACGATCCATGTACTGTCCTGTATCCTGATCTCTCCTTCAATGGTGGCATTACTTAACTGCCGGGGGCGTATAGCGATGGTATAGATCTTTGGTTTGACCGTCCGGTCGATTTTAATGGTCTTGAATTTATAGGCCATCAGTCCGCTGTAACTTAATGGCGAGACGAACGGAATTTTAGATACAGGAGGCGCCTGGATCATATTATTAAACATGTAAAAATCCCCGTCCGTCGTAGTCAGGTAAAACAGGCTTTCGTCATGCCCGCCCCGCTTGTTAACCCCCAGTCTTTCTTCCCGGATTTGCCCCCCGTTGCTTTTATCCAGGTGCAGGGAGACTTCCGTCATGGACATCCCTTCAAAATTTTCGCGGGGTACGCTATCGGTTTCATCCGGTTTGTGTCGTTTCACCACGCCGGAATCCAGTTGAAAAGCGCGGATATAAACATTACAGGAGTAAGAACCAATCGCATTCAAAATAGGTTCCTTGGTCCGGATCACATTCCGGATCAGTTCTTCCGCCCGGTCACGGGTTTTCACTTTCAGAATCACTTCCCCAAGACTGGCCGTTTCATCAATTTCCATCATTACATTCTCCGTAATATCTTCATTATTGATATAGAAAGTAACGACACGGGTTTTAAAACCCACCATACTGACAACCAGGTCATATTTTCCCCGCTCCAGGTAGAAGGAATAGGAGCCGTCATCTTTGGTAATCGTGCCTTTGCGGAGTTCTTTTACCTCCACACTGGCCAGCTGAAGCGGCTCCTTCTTATTATCCATCACGATACCGGATACTTTATAGAGCTGTGCCTGCGTCAGTGTAGCGGCACATAATAAAAGAGACAGAAAGAAATATTTCACGCGCATTTCCAGGGTCAGCATTTCAGGTTTAAGCACAAATGTTGTAAATATGACCGGCAAATACCGGCTTGCGTGGCATATTTAATTTTATTTAACAGGAAAACCAAGCCGGGCTATACGGTGCAAAAATAGCTATTTTACCGGCGCCGGTCAAAGCGGCATGGATACCGTTAGTGTAAATCCTTCACCAGGAAATGTTAGTATGTCGATTGTGCCTCCGTAAATACTGAGCCTTCCCTTCATATTCCGGATACCGATTCCGTCCGTTGTTTTTCCGGGATCCATCCCACGGCCGTTATCGCTGATTATAAGTATTGCCTGCTGGCGCTTAAACGAGAGGGTCAGCCTGACCTCGGAAGCCTGTGCATATTTGATAATATTCGTACACTGTTCCTGGGCGATACGGTAGAGTGTAATTTTTCGTTTTTCATCAAGCAATTCATCCCGGAAACCTTTACTGCTGAATTTTACTTTAACGGGTTGCTGGTAAAACATTTCTCTTGCCAGCCCGTGCAGTTGCTTAGGAAGGCTGAGCAACTTCAGATCTGGAGTTGCCAGGGAATGCGACAATTTCCGGTTTTCCTGAATAGCATGTTCAATATTCAGGATACTGTTGTCCAGCACTTCTCTATGACGGACCGGATCCTCCGCCACAACAGATAACAACAGTTTGGTGCCCACCAAAATCTGATTAACATTATCATGCAACTCCTGGCCCAGAAAATTTCGTTCTTTTTCCTGTGCATCCAGTGCCGTTTCCGTGATATGAATCTGTTCCAGCCGTTGCTGCTCACTTAACTCATCTTCCAGTCTTTTCTTTTCAGTTATATCCGACCGGATGGCCAGGTACTGATACGGTTTCCCTGTTTCATCCAGAAAAGGAACAATCGTGGTGTCCGCCCAGTGCAACTGTCCGTCTTTTGATTTATTGCACACTTCCGCCCGCAACACTTTCCCTTTGTTAATATGGCTCCAGAAATCCTTCCAGAAATTATCGTCATGTTGTTTCGAATTCAGGATACGGTGATTGACGCCGATAATCTCTTCCTTGGCATAGCCATACAATTTCACAAAATTATCGTTCACATAGGTTATATTACCTGAAGGATCTGAAAACGACACGATGGTGGACTGGTCTATAGCATACTTATAGTCTGATATCTCGCGGATGCTTTGCTGTAAAGCCGCTTCTGCTTTTTTCCGGTCCGTTATATCCCGCCAGATCGTATAAAACAACTGATGCCCCTTAACCAGGATCGGTGTAAGCATTACGTCCACCGGGAATACTGTTCCGTCGGCTTTCAGATGCATCCATTCAAACCGGTTATAGCCTTTGGCCAGGGCTTCATTAATCAGCCTTTTCGCCTTTACGGTTGACAATTCCCCATCCGGCTGCCGGCGGGGTGACAGCTTCCATGGTGGCTGGAAAAGAAATTCCTCGCGGTTAGTATAACCCAGCAGACGCACGGTTGCGTCATTGCAGTCGATAAATTTTTTCCCATCAAGAAGCAATATTGCTTCCGAAGATTCATGGAACAACCGGTTAAATGCCACTTCACTTTCCACCAGCTCCTGTTGCGTTTTTTTCAATTTTGAAATATCAGTGGCAATGCCCGCCACACAGGCTTCCCCCTCATACATGATGGCCATTGAATTGATGTAAACAGGTACTTTCTTTTTCTGCTTTGTCAGTAACTGCAGTTCAATACCCGGCAACTTTTCATGGAACAACTGGTTAATGCGCTTTTGAATTTTTTCCCTTTCATCCGTATCATAAAAATCAAACAGGTGCATGCGTTTAATTTCCCGGGCACTGTACCCGCTTATATTTTCCAGGTTTTTATTCCAGCGCAAAAAGCGGCCTTCACGGGTATACAGGTAAAATATACCGGGCATTTTTTCAATCAGGGAATCGGAGAGGTTCTTCTCGAAATTCAGTTTATCTTCTGCCAGTTTTTGAATGGTTATATCCCTGAAATTTATAGTAACGGCTTCCACGTGCTCAATATGCAGCAGATTGGAAAATGTGCTCTCAATCGTATGCCAGGTGCCATCCTTATACAAAAAGCGATAAACGGCTGTGATCACTTTTCCGGGAACCTGCATCAGGTCAAGTAAACGGGGCATCAGCGCCGGCAAATCATCCGGATGGGTATAGTTTACCGGATCTTCTCCGATCAGTTCATCTTCCTGGTAACCAGAAATACGTCGTGCCGAATCGCTGGCAAAAGCAAACCGCAGTTTTTTATCCAGCAATACAATTCCGCTGGGAGAATGCTGGGTTATTTCCCGGAACAGGGTTTCGCTTTTCTTAAGTTTTTGTTGCGCTTGTCTTCTGCGGCTGATATCAATAAACGATCCAAAAAGACAGACCGGCTCCCCGTTTTTATCCCGGATCAGGTTCGCATTGAATTCAATCGGGAAAACAGAGCCATCCACCCGTATGGCCAGATCTTCGCCACTGGCTGAATCAGCCGAACGCAGCAATTCAAGGGTATGATAAATACCCTCCCCGTAAAATACGTCCGTGAGTTTTTTGCCGATTAACTGGCTTTTGTCACCGGCACCCCACATCCTGACGATCGCCGCATTTACATACGTGATTGTGCCATACATATCCGCCATTCCAATACCGCTGATGGTGGACTCCATCGCTGCTTCTTTCAACTGCAACTCTTTTTCGCGGCTGATCCTGTCCGTTAAATGTTCATGTACCCCGATAATCCGGAGGGCACGGCCATTGTCATCTCTTCCGCTTACATTACCCGTAAACCGAAACCATTTCACCTCGCCACTTTTGCATATCACCCGGAATGTGGCATCAAATGAAGGTTCTTTTCCTTTCAGAGTATTGACAAATTTCTCCAGCACAACCGGCTTATCCTCCCCTGCAATGGCCTGTAACCAGAAATCGGGATTTTCGAGATTGGTCTCATTAAGATAGCCGGTTTGTTCTCTTGTCTTTTCAGAAATAAATGCCGTATTCTTTTCAAAATTCATTTCCCAAACACCCAGCTCACTTTTATCCAATGCCAGTTTCCAACGCAGTTCATTTTCCCGTATCGCCGTTTCCGTCTGTTTCCTGGCCGTTATATCCCGGGCTATAATCAGCAACCGGTCACCCGGAAGACGTTTCGTATTCAGTTCGGCGTAGAACGTCCTGCCGTCTTTGCAACGAACTTTACGTTCCTGTAATACAGTCCGGTTATCCAGAATTTCTTTCATCCGCGGCGCCGGCTCACCGGGTGGCAAAACCAGCAAATCATACAAATTAAAACCATGTAATTCCTCGCGTGTAAAACCGGTCATCTTTTCGGCCATACTATTCACATCCAGGCAACGCCCCTGCAGATCGGCAATAATGATGGCATCCGCCGCCTGTTCCACCAGGGTCCGGTATTGCTGTTCACTCCGGAGTAATTGTTCATCTTTCTCCTTGAAAACGGTAATATCCCGGTAGTATACGGATACTCCTTCCGGTGATGGATAAATATAATCTTCAAACCATTTTTGCTGGCCTGAATAATACAACTCCACCCGTACCGGCTGTTGCGTACGCATGGCATTCTGCAGGCTGTAATAAAACGGCTCAGTCACGACGTCAGGAAATTCCTGCCAGATATTTTTGCCAAGCAGTTCGCTTGCCGGACGGCCATGCAATGCTTCCGCCTGCTGATTAATATAGGTGTAATTCCAGTCTTTGTCCAGTGCAAAAAATGCATCTGTAACTCTTTCAAAAACCTGGTTCAGGTTTACCACCTGCTCCGGGGATGATACAGTGGAAGAAACAGCAACTTCCCGTATAGTCCCCATTACAGCGATCACTTTTACTTCATCCCGGAGTGGACGTAATTGCAGCTGATAACGAAGTGTATTATGTTGACATATCCAGTCAAATTGTACTGATTCCCCCGAAAGCGCCCTGTTGAGTTCACGCCGGAATCCGGCCAGTTGTGCTGCCGTCAATTGCTGCTGAATACCGGTTTTACCATGTATTGCGCCCGGGTGCTGATTGCATAATTCAAGAGAAGCTTTGTTTTGCCAGATCAGTTCTCCGTTACAGTCAAACATGCAAATAGCTTCATCAATTGCATCCAGCATCAACGGATACAAAATCCCCTCGCTGCTATCGGGGGAAATGGCGGATGACCCCTTGCGGGGCTGTTGGGTAGATCCTGATGGCATAAATTATTATACGAGAAGCACTTAAACTCATAATGTAACAAAGTATTCCGGTCTTACACAGGTTACGTAAATCTTTTATTAATACATCAAGGTATTATTTATAAATCAATAATAGTATACACTTATAACCCTTACCTGCAGACAACCTATTTTTTACTGAATATAACTATTACCAATAACCGGTTTACAGGACATACATTCAATCAGGAAATCATATGATTGCAGCTGCCCCATGCAGTCACTGATAGGTAAAAAAGTCATTCCAACCGCTTTTTTGTCCTGTTCTCTATTCACAACCTGTGCATAAGTAAGTGTTGGCAGTCAGCCTATTGCTGATTAATATTGATACAGAAGGGCAGGCTTCTGTAATCGGGCAGAAGACGAGAAAAATCCGGTACCGCCCTCAGACCGGCTTTGTGAAACATAAACCGAAGTGCATTGACAGACACGATCATCAACCTTGAAACCGTAAACCCTATTGAATTTTTTGGTGTAAACAACGGCAAACTCGACATCCTCAAGAAGAAATTCCCCCTGTTGAAAATTCTCTCCCGCGGTACGCAGTTGAAACTGAGCGGAGCCCCGGAACAGATTGACAATGCCAGGGAAAAAATCTCCCTGATTGTTTCTTACCTCGAACGAAACGGGCATATGAGCCAGAATTACTTCGAACAGATTCTGGGCGGTGATGATCAGGAAGTAATCGACCATTTCAAAGAGAAAAACCCCAACGAAGTCCTTGTTTTTGGCCCCAATGGCAAATCAGTCAGGGCCCGGACGGCGAATCAGAAAAAACTGGTACAGGAAGCTGATAAAAATGATATCGTATTCGCCATAGGCCCTGCCGGTACCGGTAAAACCTACACAGCGGTAGCCCTTGCAGTACGGGCACTGAAAAACAAACAGGTGAAAAAAATCATTCTGACCCGTCCGGCAGTGGAGGCAGGGGAAAGTCTTGGCTTCCTGCCTGGCGATCTGAAAGAAAAGATTGACCCCTACCTGCGGCCATTGTATGACGCACTGGATGACATGATTCCTGCCGATAAGCTCGGCTATTATATGACAACCCGTACTATAGAAATCGCTCCGCTGGCCTATATGCGCGGTCGTACTCTCGATAACGCATTTATTATACTCGATGAAGCCCAGAATGCTACCGAACTGCAACTGAAAATGTTTCTTACCCGCATTGGCGCCAACGCCAAAGCCATTATCACGGGTGATATGACCCAGGTGGATCTGCCCCGCAATCAACGAAGCGGACTGGCTACCGCGGTCAGAATACTTCAGAATATTGACGGCATCGGGCATATCGAACTCGATGAAGAGGATGTGGTACGTCACCGGCTGGTTAAACAGATCCTCCGCGCCTATAACAAAGAACACGAAAAAGACGAACGGCATCACTGATGAAAACATATTCCGTTTTTCCCCCTTTCAACAAGAGATGGCCGGCCGGCTATCTCTTGTTGTTATTTACAGTATATGCCTGCCAGTTGCCCGCAAAAAAAAAGTCAGATGTACCGGCTGCCTATATAAACCAGGTTAATTCCCGGCTGCAAGCAGCCAAATCACTCATTCAAAGCGGTGATGTAATTTTCCGGAATGGCACTGATGAAGTGAGCGCCGCTGCCCGGAGTATGAACAGGACAGACACGTCTTTTTCGCATTGCGGCCTGCTCTTTATTGAATACGATTCTGTTTTCGTTTATCATGCCCTTGGTGGCCGTTATAACCCGGATATGAAACTGGTCAGGGAGCCGGTCGAAAATTTCTGCAATCCCCGGGAAATCAACTCTTTTGGCATTTACAGGTACACCCTCAACCCGGGTCAGTTAGTGGAATTAAAAAAAACAGTGAGCCGGCACTATGCCAACGGATTACGGTTTGACATGTACTTTAATTACGAAAGCGACGACCAGATGTACTGCTCCGAATTTGTATTTAAATCGTTGAATAAGTCGTTGAATGGCCGGTTGACTCCATTTGTCCGTCTGGACACCCTCCCCTTCGGTGTTACCACCGACGATATCTATCTCAATCCTGCGTGCAAACTGATTAAAAAGGAAATTTTTATACAATGAGGGTTTTCACACCTTAATTATTACTTTTGACCACCTAAACCATTCAACAAATGAAAAAACTGAACACCCTGCTGGTTGCCATCGCCGTACTGGCAACTGCAATTACCGGTTGTAGCGGAACTGACAGCGCAGATCCTAAAGCCGTTCTTGTAGCCTTTTTTGAAAAAATGTCCAAAAAAGACCTGGAAGGCGCTGCCAAACTGGCCACCAAAGATTCCAAAGCCACTATTGACATGATGAAAAAAGCCATGGATGTGGCTGAAAAATTTAAAGATGGTGAGAAAAAAGAAGAAGATCCTGCCGAAGATTTTAAAAACATGGTAGTGGGTGAAACCAAAATTGATGGTGACAACGCCACTGTATCTGTAACCAATAAAAAGAAAAATGAAACAGTTGATTTCCCGCTGAAAAAAGAAGGCGGCGGCTGGAAAGTGGACTTCAGCATGGCTACCCTGATGAAAATGGGTATGGATAAGAACAAAAAAGAGGAAGGAGAAAACCCTGCCGGTGGTACAGACGAAAACTTTAATATGGATTCTCTGCAAAATGGCCTGAAACAAATGGACAGCGCACTGAAATCTATTAAACCTGAAGATCTGGAAAAGGCAAAAGCAGCTTTAGATGAGCTGAAAAAAGCCAGCCAGAACTGATAACGCATTTATCCGATTCAAACACCCCTCTCTATGAGGGGTGTTTTAGTTTAGAGCGGAAAGTTTTGTACTTTGCAAGTATGAAAAAGAATCCTTCCTTTTCCTGGCTGCTGCTCCTGCTGGCCGTTTCCTGTGGAGAACCCGAAAAAAAACAGGCAGAACCGGAATCCGATCTCAATGTGGTGATCAACTTTGTACGGGCAGCCCTGGACGGAAAATTTAATGAAGCGAAAACCTATTTGATTCAGGATTCACTCAACCTGAACCTGATAAACGTGGCCGAAAGGTCCTTTAATAACCTGTCACAGGAAATAAAAGACGGCTACCGTGCTTCTTCCATCCGCTTCCCTTCACCCATGATTAAAGTGAACGACAGTACCCGGATTATCATTTACTCCAATTCATATATGAACAATCCCGATACGTTGAAAGTACTCCGGATGAACGGACAGTGGCTGGTGGATTTCAAATACCTGTATCAGCATGAATAAGACAGCGCCGGGTACCAGGTAACGATGTGTCGCTAACCAGTCAACATTAAACAGTCAAATTTAAACTCCAGCATTTTCCATGTTTACGAATCTTCTTTTAGTGGGTCTCGGTGGCGGCATTGGCAGTATTGCCCGTTATCTCTGTCAGCGCTGGTTTACGGAAGAGTATTCGCATGCATTTCCCTGGGGTACATTTGCCGTAAACATAACCGGTTGCTTCTTAATCGGCCTGTTCTGGGGGATCAGTTTCCGTGGTTTTGACAATAATGAGCACTGGAAATTACTGCTTATGACAGGGCTTTGCGGAGGATTCACTACTTTTTCCGCCTATAGCCTCGAAGGCATCGGATTATTAAGAGAACAGAAACTTGCCTTATTTTTTACTTATATCGCAGCCAGTGTGCTGCTTGGATTACTGGCTACTTATGCCGGTATGAAATTAACCCGCTAAAACTTAATCTATGTTAACCGTTAGTCACCCCTGGCATGGCGTCAATTATGGAAAAAAAGCCCCCGCAACCGTCAATGCGCTTATAGAAATCCCGCAAGGCTCCCGTTCTAAATATGAAGTGGATAAAGATTCAGGTTTACTGAAACTGGACCGGGTGATTTATTCCTCCTTCCAGTATCCGGTTAACTATGGTTTTATACCGCAAACGCTGGGGCTTGACAACGATCCCCTCGACATCCTGGTTCTTTGTTCACAATCCATCCGTTCCCTTTGCCTGGTGGAAGCCAATGTAATCGGTAATATGCAGATGATCGACAGCGGACAGGAGGACGATAAGATTATTGCCGTAGCCGCACAGGACCCGTCTGTAAACCACTACCGCCGTATTGAAGAATTGCCACAGCACTTCCTGCTGGAAATGAAAAATTTCTTTGAACAGTATAAAGTACTGGAGAATAAAAAAGTGGAGATTGATACGTTCCAGGATCAATCCATTGCTTTTAAAATCATTAAAGATTCCATTGATCTTTATCACGAAAAGTTCCCGCATTAATGCAGCAACCCCAACCACAAACTATGGCAACACAACTGATCATCACCGCACTCCTGATCGGGTTGGCGGCCGGCGTACTGAGCGGTCTGGTGGGTGTGGGCGGCGGTATTATTATGGTACCTGCTCTCGTATTCTTTCTGCATTACACCCAGCACCAGGCTCAGGGTACTTCACTGGCGGTACTCACACTTCCGGTGGTTATACTGGCCTCCCTGTATTATTATCATCAATGTCAGAAACTGGGCACCCCCATTGATCTCAAAGTAGTGGGCTTACTCTGCGCCGGGTTTATTATCGGGGGCTATTTCGGCGGTAAAATAGCATTGTCCATTGATCAGGAATCATTAAAAAAAATATTTGCCCTCATCCTGTTCTATACAGCATTTAAAATGCTGCATTGGGACACCTTACTCATAAAGTGGGTCAAAGCAATTTTTTAAAGTATTGCTAAAAAGCAGCCCGTCATATTTATAAAATAATTCCTGCGCTACCTTTCGGTAACACTAACACCCTGTTGATGAAAAGGAAACTGATTCTGCTGTTGTTTGCAACCCTGTTGTTCGGCAGTGCCAAAACGCAAATAAAAAACCCCGTATTCCAGGCACCCTCCAAAATCGCCAACGATTATTTCCGGATCAGTCCTTTCAACAAGGATTTCTCGGCCTTTGTGCAACGGTTGATGACGGATCCGATGCTGACCGATAAAACGATTCACCGGAAAACGGACACCTCCCTTTTCTTCCTGGAAGGCTGGTATAAATCGCACCGGCCCTTTTTCTTCCTGCCGGAAAAAGTTAAAATTATTCTTGCGGAGAAAGAACTGGCCAAAGATTCAATGGATGAAATAAACGTTATATACCTGTACCAGTTGGTAGCTTATGCACCACCAGGGCCTGATGGGGCAAAAGACGTTATAAATGAATATGAGAAACTTTCGAAAAAATTTAAACACCAATTCGATATGTCCAGTGTCCGGGAACTGAAAACCGGTGAGAAAAAGTACGGTGAAGTACGCGAATTTTATGACGACAATGTCTATTTCCAGCTGCTTTCACTGGCCTGGAACACGACTGAGAAGGGAGAGAATCTCCTGGCTATGACCCTTCGTTTTCTGGTCTATGAAAATACTGCCGTTTTGCCTGTTACCGGTTTACCAGTACCGTCGAATCGCTTTTAAACGGTGCGTTCGCTGACCGCTGTCCCTGTTGATGATTCCTTTTTTATCAATCGGATCGATCCTGACTTTCCCGGCGGCATGTACAACCAGTTCCGGCTTGAGCAATAAACCTACATGCACGATTTCTTCCTTATCATCAAAAAACACCAGGTCCCCGGTTCTGCCCAGATGCAAGGCTGCAACCGGTTCACCTTCCTGTGCCTGCTGCCAGGCATCCCTGGGCAGATCAATTCCCAACGTTTTAAATAACACCTGTATAAATCCACTGCAATCCACACCCATTGCGGTTCTTCCACCCCATAGATAAGGCGCATTGAGCCAGGGCTGTACCAATTGATCCAGTGAAACAGCTCCGGCTTGTATTGTTGTCCGGTTTAGTACATTACCTTCTACCTGGTACACCTGCTGATTAATCCGTGTCTGATTTTCAGTATAAGCGGGAAGCGATGATCCAAACGGCACCAGCAGAGAAACCTGTCCGGACCTGAGCGGGGTAAATATGTCAGCAGTAATATGAGCAGACCGGGTAGCGGCTGTTTCTTCATCTGTTTCCTGCAACAGGCTCATCGTCACCCAGCCTTCATAACCGTCATGAAGGCTTTTTACCTTTGCCCATTTGCCTTTTTTTATCTTCAGCACTTTTACCGCTTCCCCAAACAACAGCTGATTGGTCATTTCTTTCCGGTGATCAGGTTTTTTACGTATAGCAGCAGCAGGAACAGATACAATCGCGTAATCCATGTAAACTTTTTCCGAAATTAATAAATGTTATCCGGTAAAATTTTGTTGAATACAGCAAAACCTGCATCTTAGCCATTAAGAAATGATGAACACCAGGTGAAAGCGGACAAATACGCACATATCAGTGATACCGAACTGCTGGAAAAATACTATGCTGACCATAACAATGAGTGGCTGGGCATCCTCCTGCAACGGTATACCTTATTACTGCTTGGTGTGTCCATGAAGTACCTGAAAAATGAAGAAGAAGCCAAGGACAGTGTGCAACAGATTTTCCTGAAAGTAATTCAGGAGTTAAAGAAGTATAAAGTGGAGTATTTTAAATCCTGGCTCTATATGGTGGCCAAAAACCACTGCCTGATGCGGATCCGGGAAAAACAAGGCCGGATCACCGCAGAAATAACTGACCGTTTGACGGCCAGACCAGAGGAAGAAACTGACAGGCAGATCCTGTTACAAAATGACCATACGCTCGACCTGATGGAACAATCACTTACGGAACTGAACCCCGAGCAGCAGCAATGTGTAACTTTGTTTTATCTTCAGAAAAAAAGTTACCAGGAAGTCAGCGATGAAACCGGATTCAGTATGTTGCAGGTGAAAAGCTATATACAGAACGGAAAACGAAACCTGAGGTTGCTGGTTGAGCGGAAGTTGAGAGAAGGGGTATAGGTTGACAAGTTGACAAGTTGATAAGTTGATAAGTTGAATGGTACTGAACTAAATAAATCGTAAAAAAATTAAACTTTCCTTCCAGAGGTTATGTCCGATAATTTAAAAGACATATTATCCAATGAGCATCCGGAGATAGATCAGGAGACAATGCTGTTGTACCTCCAGGGAAAACTTAGCCCTGAGCAGAAGCATGAAGTGGAGCGGATACTGATGCAGGGTGATTTTGAAGAAGATGCCATGGAAGGTCTGCAGGCTTTTAACGATAAGGAACAAATACAATATACCGTTGAAGCACTGAACCGTGACCTGAAAAAAAGAACGGAAAAAAAACAGAAACGCCGGGATAAACTCAAGCTCCCCGACCAATCCACAACTATTATTGCCATTATCATTCTGCTCCTCCTGGTGGCATTTTCTTATGTTTTGATTGTCAGGATGATGAATAAATAAGCACGGCCGGCCTCCTATCTACAGAATAATACCCGGATCGCTTATCCACAGTTTTTCCCCTCCCCTCTGCCCAATATGATCTTAGTATTAACTTTAAGTTAATTGCCTGTCCGGCCCCGGAAGCGACTTACCTTACCAACGATTAAATAACAGCAATATGAAATGGGAGAAAGTTTCTTTCACTGCAGACAACGAAGTGTATCACCTTTATGCTGGGGAGGAAAAAGTACTCAGCATGCATTTCCATCCGTTTTCTCAATCTGCCCGTGTAGAAACGGCCACAGAAAAAAGAGTCTTCCAGATTCGTAAAGAAGGTTTTCTGAGAAACAAGACGGTATTACGTTCTGAATATGGAATTAAAATCGGTGAACTCGGCCATGAAGCCGGGAAAGAATTTATAAGTATCAACGAGCACCGGTATTTTTTTTCAATTGAAAAAAATTCAGGCACAGCACTTTCCATTTATAATGAAGGGGAAGAAACTCCACTGGCCACCTGTGGTCTTCAGACCGGCAATGGAGAATTACACATCAGCAATATAACAAATGACAAATCACAAACCGGTTTGCTCATGACGTTCTGCTGGTACCTGTTTCTTTCCGTGTCACACCCGCTGGAAGCAGAGCTGACCTATTAAATCAGGCAGATATAATTATAGTTTCTCCCAGCTTTCTTTGGCAAACTGTTCCAGAGAGGGATCTCGTGCTCCCATCAGCAGTAATACAGTATTCTTATCCAGATGCGGGCGCACCGTATCGATAAATTGGTTCCGCTGCTCCACAAAAAATGCTTGCTTGCCCAGTGCTTTCAGGTCATTGACCAGATCATTGGCTGAAATATCTCTGACAGCCGTACCACCTGCATAAAAAATCTCGCTCATCCAGATTTCATCTTCAGGGCGGAGTACAGCAGCCAGTTCCTTTACAAAATCATTACGCAGAAATTTAGTTGGCTTATAGCCATGTGGCTGAAACCAGGCCACTACTTTGGGTGCAATGGGCTGACAGGCCGCAATTGCCGCCGCGCATTTTACCGGGTTATGGGCATAGTCATCGATCATCCATACTCCATGTTTCCGGCCAAGTACCTGGTGGCGACGATAAATACCTTCATAGTGTTTCAACGCAGCAGCACAAATGGCCAGTTCTACCCCCAACTGATGCGCCACGGCTGTGGCCGCTACCGCATTTTCCATATTGTGTTTACCGGGCAGGTGCAGACTAAAAAGCTGATGGTTGATCGTAAAACGTATCTCCATTCCCTCTTGTTTAAAATCAATAGCCTGGTAACCTGCGTGATGTTTGTTGTCGGTGGAAAAATCATTGGCTATACCGGCAGTCAGTGCACCCGCCAGCGGATGAGACTGATTGGTAATAAACCGATGCGAGTTGTTTTTGAAAATGCCGAATATGCGAAGCAGTTCATCTATCTCCTGGTGATCTTTATCAATATTCAGCAGCAGGCCGATCTCCGGCTTATATTGTACAATGGAGCCATCACTTTCATCGGCTTCGATCACCAGCAGCTCCCCCGCTCCTACTTTGGCATTCCCGATCTTACCTTCCCTGATAATACTGATGAGTCCGGCCCCGCTGATAATACTGGGTTGCAGTCCTGCATATTCCAGAATATCGAATAACATGGCACTGGTAGTACTCTTGCCGCTGGTACCAGCAACCGCAATGGTTTTCCTGCTGGCAGCGATCAGGGCTAATAGTTCAGAGCGGCGGAGAATAGGAATATTCAGCTGTTTCGCTTTTTGCACTTCCACAACGGTATCTTCTATAGCGGTGGAACAAACCACCAGGTCAGTGGCTTCAGTAATTCCGCTGCCGTCCTGTACAAAACAACGGATTCCGTCTGCTTCCAGTTTTTCCTGTGTTTCATTATACACACCCGGAGCAAAAAAGCGGTCACTCCCGCTTACTTCTTTACCAATGCCTTTGAGATACTGAGCCAGGGCACTCATGCCCGTACCGGCCACACCGATAAAAAAGGGATTCTTGAAGTCGCTGATCGAGGATATCATGGTACAAAGAAAGGGAAAATGTTGAGAGGTTGAGAAGTTGAGGGGTTGAGGGGTTTAGAAGTTTAGGGGGTACGTCTAGTCAATATGACATCAAGTCCGTTGATTTCATTCTTATATTTTGCAGGTAAGAGCCCCTTTTTTATTAAGCTGTCGATACGGAGTTTTTGACAAAATTTATATACAGGTACGACCGGAGCCAGCCATTTGATGCTGTTGAATTGTAATTGCTTTCTGACAAACGGAGGAACCAACAGTTTCTGCGCTTCGAGCAAAACAGTATATCGAAAGTGGCCGAGATGCTTTTGATATTGTTTGAACAGATCGGTGGTATGCGCACTTTGACAGAGGTCATTTTGCAGATGTAATTCCCGGTCAGCAAGCCAGGCTGCATAACCGGCAGGAAGTTCTTTCAGTCCCATCCTTGCACCAAGCCGGAAAAACACATGATAGACTTCTTCTTTTTCTCCGGCGGTCAGTTTTCTTTCCAGTAATTCAAACGATGCGATGCTGTAGAAAATCAGCATATAGAGCACATCGCGGTAGGCCCAGTCGGGAATGGCAGCGCCTCTTTTATTTTCCACCCCGCTATGAATTTGCCGCATGGTATCAATGGCGGCATGAGCCTGTTCTTCCGATGCGAAGACGATCTTTTTAGCATAGGCCACGGTAGAGAATAGTCTGCCCAGCGGATCCGCAGGCAATTTGCCGGTAAAATAAAGCCAGTCCACAGCCTTATTGAGCGCAAACTCGGCCGAAGCACCCGCAAAAATGAACAATACGGTCTCACTACGCCCCCAGATGCACCGCACTATGGAATCTTCCCTGACAAATCCGGCCATACAATTGATTTAGTCAACAAAACTTGCAAAAGTCAAAATTAGTCATTTACTTTGTATTTCAAAGTACTTTTTAAAAATACGAAATGAAATTTATATACTACCTGAAGCAGGCGTTCCGGGCTCCTTCCCTTTCTAAAAATATGCTGACCGGCGCCACGATTGGCCTGGCCCTGATTGGACTTTTTTTATTTAAAGCCGATGCGCCTGATCCTGAATGGCCCCGTCTCTGGATGCTGCGCCCCCTGCTGATTGTACCTTTTGCCGGTGCCATGGGTGGCCTGTTCTTCACGTTTATGGAACCCTGGCGGAAAAAGTCCGGATGGATAAAGGCCGCTGCGTACATCATTTGCCTGCTTGTTACACTTGCAGGCCTGTTTATGGGAATTGTGTTAGGCCTTGACGGCACTTATTGGAACTAGCATTTGGTGACCAAAAGCACTGAGTCATTCTCCTTTCCATACTATTTTTATCCATCAACAAAAAGGTCTGTATGAAAAAAATCCTTTTTACACTCAGTGCAATGACATTCCTGATCATTGGCAGCAACTGTGGTCAGTCCACGGATAAAAAAAGTGCGGGGATTTCGCAGACTGCTGATACCATTCAGCCCAAAACACCCCTGGAACGTGGCAAGGAAATGGCTTTAAAAACGAAAGCCGAACTCGGCCGCTATCTGATGTCCGCCATCCGGGAAAAAGGAGCCGCTGGTGCTGTTGAGTTTTGTTCAACACGTGCCATACGCATTACTGACAGCATGAGTACAATAATGGGCAGTCGGTTAAAAAGGGTGGCTGAGTATAATCGCAATCCGGCTAATAACGCATCAATGGAAGAACTCGCTTATATTCAAAAAGTGAAAACGGCGTTGGAAGCAAAAGAAAGTCCCAAACCACAACTGACAGAGACCCCTGATGGTATAACCGCCTATTACCCGATCCTCACAGAAAGTTTATGTCTGCAATGCCATGGCGATAAAAAAACAGAAATTGCCCCCGCAACACTGGCAAGGATCAACCGGCTTTATCCCAATGATAAAGCGACCGGGTTTGAACTGAATGAACTGAGGGGCATCTGGGTTGTGGAAATGAAAAAGTAAACGGTCTGCTGCGCACAGATTTCTCCATAAACGGTTCTCCGGAATGTGTTAGGCAAATCAGGCGAAAACCATTATTTTCCCTGTATGAAAAATGCCATCCTGATACTTTTGTTTGTCAGTCTTCTTTTTGCCTGCAAGCAATCCTCCTCCCCTGCAGATACAACTACAGCCAGAAAAGAGATCGGCAATATGCTCGATTCATTTAACCGCGCAGCAGCCCGGGCGGATTTCAATGCCTATTTCAACTATTATACAGAAGATGGCATTTTCTGCGGCACAGATGCCACCGAACGCTGGGATAAAAAACAGTTTATGGAATGGTCAAAGCCTTATTTTGACAAAGGCCGGGCCTGGAATTTCACGGCGATCGAAAGGCATATATACCTCGCTTCATCCGGGGATATGGCCTGGTTTGATGAACTTCTCAGTACCCAGATGAAGATTTGCCGCGGATCCGGTGTATTGGTAAAACAAAACAAGGAGTGGAAACTGAAACAATATGTATTGTCCACCACAGTCCCTAACAAGCTGGTAGATACGGTAACTGTGATGAAAACAGCAGAAGAAGATTCGCTGATGCGGCTTATTCAAAAAAATAATTAGTCTGCCACTTTTTTTTCAGGATGGTTAAACCCGGGACGTATTTCCCTGTCTTAGCCCGACCATCAACTGAACCACCATGTACCGACCAAAAAAGCTTGTCATAACAGGTCTGTTGGCCCTGTTTATTTTTCTTGCCTGTAAAAAAGAGAACAATACCCCGTCCAATGACCCGGTTGCGGCTGTTTTAAACCTTCCGGCCACACCGTACAATTACGCCAGTATATCACTACCGGCCTACCTGAACTCGCCGCCCATCCAGGGGCAAATCAATACCCCTGCCAGTAACCCAATTACTGACCATGGCGCCACTTTGGGAAGGGTGCTTTTCTACGATAAAAATCTTTCGGCAAATAATACCATTTCCTGCGCCTCCTGCCATAAGCCTGAACTGGGCTTTTCTGATACGGCTGTAAAAAGCAAAGGCTTTAATGGCGGATTGACCGGCCGTAATTCGATGTCCCTGATCAATGCGCGTTTCTATACACCGGGCAGCTTTTTCTGGGATCAGCGGGCGGCCACCCTCGAAAACCAGGTACTGATGCCGGTACAGGATCTGGTAGAAATGGGTATGACCCTGCCAGCCCTTGAAAACAAACTCAGCACCCTTGCCTACTACCCGCCCCTGTTTAAAAAAGCCTTCGGGGATGAGGTGATCAATAGTGATCGTATTTCAAAAGCATTATCTCAGTTTGTGCGTTCGATCGTTTCTTACCAATCCAGATATGATGCAGGAAGAGCCACTTTCCCGGCTGCCCCTGCTCCTCCACCCAATGCCGTATTCCCCAACTTCACCGCACAGGAAAACCGGGGCAAAGAATTATTCCTGCTGCCCGCCAGTGGTTGTGCGGCCTGTCATGGTACGGAAACCTTTGTGGCACCTACAGAAAAAAATAACGGAATCGATATGAATACGGTTGACCGTGGCTTTGGAGCGGTGACCAATAATATAAACCTCGATGCCACATTCAAAGTCACCAGCCTGAAGAATGTGGAACTCACCGCTCCCTATATGCATGACGGCCGTTTCAAAACGCTGGAAGAAGTAGTAGAACACTACAGCACCGGGGTAAAGAATCACCCCAACCTGTCGCCACAGATGAAATTGCCGAACGGGCAGCCCCGTTTACTCAACTTATCAGCTGAAGACAAAGCCGCATTGGTAGCGTTTCTGAAGACCCTTACAGACAGGACGGTGGGGACTGACATAAAGTACGGGAATCCCTTTAGGTAAGATGACAGGTTGATAAGTTGATAGGTTGACAGGGAATGTTCTAATAAAACTACCTTATCAACCTATCAACCTATCAACCTATCAACTTTTTAACTTATCAACTCTTATCCCTCATCATCTCAGGGTATCCCCGGCCCTTCGCCAATGCATTCACCGCCATGGCAATCCGTTTGGTCTTTGTGGCGTCTGTTTTGGCACTATCGATCCATTTGCTGAAATAGCGCTGATGCGATCCCGTTAATGACTGGAAATGCGTATGTGCTGCGGGTTCATCTTTCAGGCATTCGATAAAGTCTGCATTGAATACAAAGTCAGATTTATCTTCGGAAAGTTGTACATCCAGCATAGCCCCCTCTTTCTTGCCAATGGCCCGGCGCATATCCGCATTCAGGGCCATGATAAAACGACCGCCTCCCATGGGTATCAGGGAGGTTCGCTTAATGGCAAACTTGTCCAGCTTCCCTTTTACTTTGAATTCCTTCCTGTTACCCGGTTTTAATTCCGTGGCAATATCCGCCGGAACTTCAAAATAAGTCCAGCCGGTCTTCTCCCCTTTTGCCCCGAATTTGTTAATTGTAACAGTAAACCGGACCATGGCAATGATTAAGTACTAATTTTAAACAGGCAACAAAATTACAAAATCGCTAAAAGCTAATATATGAAATCCTCCGGTCTCCCCTTTTTTGAACGCTTCGCCGCAAAAGTCACCCGTGCCACCGGCCGGCCTTCTGCATTTATACTCGCCTGTATGGTAATCCTGATCTGGATCGTTACCGGCCCGGTTTTCCATTTCTCCGACACCTGGCAACTGGTGATTAATACCGGCACTACGATCATCACCTTTCTCATGGTCTTTGTAATTCAGCATGCGCAGAATAAAGACAGTGTGGCACTTCAGCTCAAGCTGAACGAGCTGATCGCCGCTTCTTCAAAAGCCAGTAACCGACTGGTGGATATTGAAGACTTGTCAGCCGAAGAACTGGAAACATTAAAGAAATTCTATATCAAATTGTCTGAATTATCAAAGCAGGAAAAAAATATTCACCGTACCCATTCCATTGATGAAGCACATAATACCCATCAGGATAAACTCCGTGTACAGGAGCAGGGGCAGCAAAAGCGTTAAAAAAATGGGAAAAGCAATACTAAATTGATCAACGGTTTTCACAGGTAAAGGAAAGCCCTATTTTTGCCCTTTCCCTTTGTCAGCACCATGAAACAACAAAACCGTCTTATCCTCCTGATCATTTTATTATGCGCATCAATAAGTGGCCTCCAGGCACAGGATATCAACTTTAGTATCCGTTTACAAAACAGCAAAAAAGAACCGGTTGCCTTTGCTTCTGTTTCGGTCGTCAACAGGCTGGATAGTAACCAGCTGCTACGACAGGTAGCAGACAGTAATGGGCTGACCCGATTTCAACTGGTAAACGGTCAGCAATACCGGATCGAAATACAGGCCCATAACTATCGCTTTTTTGAAAAAATTATCCGGGCGGGGAATGGAAGTAATGATCTTTTGCTGACTTTAGAGGAGTCCGGTAAAACGATGGATGCGGTTGTGATTCGTTCAACCAGACCGCTGATGCGCCAGGAAGATGACAAAACAATTGTGGATCCGGAGAACCTGGTGGCGGCTTCTTCAAGCGGTTATGAAGTAATTGAAAAAACGCCCGGCCTGTTTGTCGACCAGGACGGAAATATTTATATCAGCAGTCTGAGTCCGGCCACGGTACAGATCAATGGACGGGAGATGAAAATGAGTGCGGCGGATGTGGCGGGTATTTTAAAGAGTCTGCCGCCAACTGCCATCCAGAAAATAGAAATCGTGCGTACTCCATCGGCCAAATATGATGCGAACAGCAGTGGCGGGGTCGTGAATGTGGTACTGAAAAAAGGCGTACGTATCGGCCTGACCGGGAGTGTGAATGCCGGTCTTCAACAAGGCCGGTACGGCAACCAGCTGATCGGATTTAATCTTAATAACAGTGATGGCGAAAAAAGCCTGGCACTCAACTTCAATTACAGTCACCGAAACAGCTATGAAAAAATTGTCACGGACAGGATATTCGCCCCTGATTCCGTACTCAGTCAGGATGCCTATACGGCCTATCCGGGTAATACTTTTTTCGGAAGTTATGTATATAGCTGGGGAAAAAAGAAATGGGAGTTTGAACTATCCGGAACGGCCAATCTGAATCTCTCGGACAATGCGACTGATAATCAGAACCGGATCGAAAAAATCAGTACGGGTCAGTTACTCACCAGCAATCTGAACAAAGTAAATAACCAGGGCCATTCCCTGGTGATCGGAAATGGGTTTGAAACAAAACTGAAAATGGATAGTACCGGTTCTGAGTGGACCAGCCAGTTCTTCTATTATTATACCGATAATAAAAATGGGCAGACCTATGCCACGCAGTATTACACACCACAGCCTTTTGTCAGTTCCGGTGATGGTGAAGTTGACAATCACCGCGACCTCCTGTCAGGTCGTACGGATCTTAAACTGAAGATGAAAAAAAGATTCACGTTTGAGTCCGGGCTGAAATCCACTTTTCATTTATTCAAAAATAATACGCTGTTTTATACAGAGAGCAACGGCATCCGTGTACCGGATGCGGGACGTACCAACCGTTTCCGGTATAACGAGAACATTAATTCAGCCTATGTACAGGGTTCCAAAACCATGGGCAAAAATGTGGTACTGAAGTTTGGAACGAGGCTGGAAAATACCAATATGCAGGGCAACCAGGAGATCCCCTCTGATACCAGTTTTTCCATTCACCGGACAGACCTGTTTCCGTATGTTTTCCTGAGCAAGAGTCTGATGAAGATTGCCGGCTATGATCTGCGTGGATACCTGGTATACAGGCGCACCATTACAAGACCGGTGTATGAACAGCTGAACCCCTTTTCCCGTTATATTGATGCATACCTTTCCGAAGTAGGCAACCCCGGTCTGCGTCCGCAATTTACACGCAACTACGAAGCCAATATCAGTGTGGATGAAAGACCGATTCTGGCCATCGGGATCAATGAAACCAAAGATATTTTCTCCAATGTTGTGTATCAATCCGACAGTAGTCAGCGACAAGCCTATCGCACGTTTGACAACCTGGGTAAAAATAAAGAATGGTACTTCCGGGCCTTAGGCGCCCTGCCCCCTGGCGGGAAATACTTTTTTGTTCTTGGCACCCAATACAATCACAATTTTTATGAGGGACTATATGAGAACAAACCGCTGTCGTTTAAACGGGGCACCTGGACATTCTTCACCTATCATACGCTGAAACTGGATAAATTATCCGTGATAACTCTCAATGGATTCTGGCGGCTGAAAGGGCAGCAGCAGTTTTATGAACTGGGATCATTTGGCACACTGAATGCCAGCATCAACCGGAAATTCATGAAAGAAAAGCTGATCGTTACGCTCAGTGTAAGCGATATGTTCCTGACCAATAAAAACGATTTCAGTCTGAAACAAGGTTCTGTGGATGCAGCCGGATTCCGTCAGGCTGATACACGACGGGCCGGGGTCAATATCCGGTACAATTTCGGAATAAGGAAAAAGGAAGAGGGCGTGAATATGTTTAATGCGGAGCAACAGTAACCGGCCCTGCGGGTGCGACTAAGAGGGCCAGGAAATTTTAAAGAGATAAAAAGGGCGTGACATCCGAAATATCCCTGTAAACTTATCAACCTGCCAGCCCTTCAACCTTTTGAAAATATTAAAACGCTGACCTCCCCCTAACCCCGCTTTAACAAAATAAAACACCGGTGTATTACTTTTCCTCCTATCTTTGCCCTGTTAATTTGAGTTCGACGACAGATTGTAAGTGATTTTTCTGCTACGCATTATCTGCTAATAGTTAGTCTTTTTACCCTTGCGTTTTCTCAAGTATTTTTTTAAAGTCAATTTTTTTACATGAACATTTATGTTTCAAATTTAAGTTTCGCCGTAGTAGACGAAGACTTAAGAAGTTATTTTGCTGAGTACGGTGACGTTACATCTGCAAAAGTTATTATGGACAAATTCACTAACCGTAGCAAAGGTTTCGGTTTTGTGGAAATGAGCGATGATGCTGCTGCAAACAAAGCTATCGCTGAACTGGATGGTGCTACCGTTGACGGTCGTTCTATCAAAGTAAGCGTTGCTAAACCCCGTGAAGAAAGACCTGCCCGTTCTAACAACAGGCCTTCTTACGGCAACAACAACAACCGCTGGTAATTATATACCGTAAGTTTGTAAAAAGGCCTCCGATGGAGGTCTTTTTTTTTGCCTGCTGATTTCGGCATCCTGGCAGAAAACTGTTATTCCCCTTAAGATTAAAAATACTCCAAGGCCCGTGCAACAATGCCAAAATTGATTGGTGTAAAAAAAATCCCGCCAGCGGCGGGATTCATTATTTCGGTTCAGTTATGCTCTTTGTTTTTGTTTTACGGCCGCTTTCTTCGCCGGAGCCTTTGTTTTCCCCTTCTTCAATGCGGACTCAATGGCCGCACTCAGGTTGGCAAAAGTCGGCTTACCCACAAAAAGCACGTCGTTGATAAAGAAAGTCGGTAACTCTTTCACGCCGCGGTTGTGTCCCTCCTTAATATCATCCTGTACCTGCCAGCCGTACATACCATTCACCAGGTCATCCAGGAACTTTTTGTTTTTTACACCAGCCTCTTTACTGTACAGTTTCAGACTGGTAGTACCCAGGTTACGGCGATTCTGAAATAATACATTGTGCATTTCCCAGAACTTACCTTCCTGCGCCGCAGCCACAGCCGATTCGCTGGCTTTCAGACTCCGCTGATGGATCAGGGTAAGCGGAAAATGACGAAACTGAAACTTTATCTTTCCTTCGTATTCTTCCAGTAATTGCTTCACCACTTCATTCACTTTTGCGCATTCTTCACTTTCATATTCACCAAATTCTACTAAAGTGACGGGGGCGTCTTTTTTCCCGACAAAAACTTCTTTGGGCTCAATAATAATTACATCATCTTTCTTAAATGCCATTTTTAATTCTCCTTTTTGTTCATTTCCTCTTTTGGAAATAACCTGTATTGTATAACAAAATTCCGGCCACCTGGTTGACTAAAAGGCTTTTATGCCAATCAGTCACCTCCGGTAAGCGGTTGAAGGTAATATATTTTTATCCCCTGCCAAATCCGCTCAACATTAATTTCTCAACAGCTTATTAAGTATATGAATTACATCTCTTTAGCATTAAATACATAGTACAGTATAAAATGAGAGGATACTCTTAGTCTTGTCAAAACAAACGCTTTATACCCTGAAAAAAACTCATTCAAAGCCTTGGATATCTTTTATCAAACCACCCTTATCTCATTGATTATGTTTTATTTATACATTTTTATATGGTGTTGGGTATACAGAAAAGACCATAAACCTTGTTTTTACCGGTCATACTGGTAGCCTACTTTTACATCATCAAAGCAACACAATTGCTGAACTAATCCGGATTACTGATTGCCCCTTTACCCTTGCTTGCCCCCTGACTTTCTGCTTGCCGACCCGATTGCCCCAACAAGATTTTTTTTAACCATTGTCTAAAATTTAAAAAGTATAAACATGAAAAACATCGTAAACAACAACCGTGTATTTGTAATTGCCCTTTTAGCTGTACTGACTACTGCTTTTGCACCCGCTGCAAACGCCGCTGACAGGAAACCGGCCCTGCCTGCTGAAGTTAAATTCGTAGGTAAAGTACAGAACAACCCTGTATTTGAACTGACCGTTAATGGCTCTGGTTTACAGGAAGATTATGTGGTAAATGTTAAAGACGAGTATGGCAACACCCTGCACGTTGAAAACATTAAAGCGGATGGCTTCACAAAAAAATTCATGCTGACCCTGGAAGAATCTTCAGACTACAGCATCCAGTTTGTGATCAGCAGCAAAACCACAAAAAAATCAGTTCAGTACACGATCAATAACAGCACCCGCAATATTGAAGAAGTGACTGTAAGCAAACTGTAATAACAAACACAAACACCTCTGTAAAGAGAGGCCGTATCAGTTTTGATACGGCCTCTCTTTTTATTGAAAATTTCAATGTAACAGGTACGTCGGTTCGTACTCTGAAATTCGTACTTCGTACCAGGCATGTCTTTTCGTCAGTTTTAACAAATTTCCTGAATGATACTCATGTACTTGCAACTGCCAGCAGAATACTGCATCGTTTAACAGTCTTTTAAGGCCATTTCAGGGGTTACCTTTGCGCTGCATTCGTATTAAGAGTTCACTGTGATGTGCAGTTGAAAAACCAACACAGGTATTTGCATCACGGTTATGGCCTTTTTTGCAAACCGGTCATTTTCCAGCATCCGATACAGCATATTTGTTAACCTAACCCAATTGAATGTTAAAAACAAAACTTCATAAGGCAGGATTTATTTTTACCAGTTTCATGCTGATGGCTGCTGCATCGGGCAGCAGGAAAGTAACAGTTACTGCCGGGCCCGCTGAAATAATTAAGCCAGCGATATCCCGTGATTCGGTGGTAGTGCATGCTTTTGATACCACCGGGCTTTGCACCTGCCTGCCTGAACTGAATGCGGAGGAAAAAGAAAACGCCCCACGTATTAAGCCACATTTACTGGCACAGCATTTCATGAAGGTACACCTGGAAGAGAATGGGTTGTATTATGAAAAGATCAAAACAAAGAATGCTCCTGTTTTACAATTAATCGATGAGGTATTTGCAAAGTATCAGTTGCCCCTGGAATTAAAATACCTCGCTGTAGTGGAATCCAAACTCGACAATCGCATTGTGTCAGGAGCCGGCGCTGCCGGACTCTGGCAGTTTATGCCGCAGGCCGGCCGGAGTTTCGGTTTGAAAATATTGAAGAACACTGATGACCGAAAAAACAATTACAAGAGCACTGTAGCGGCTGCGAAATGTCTTACCTACCTTCATCAACAGTTCGGGGACTGGTTGCTGACCCTTGCCGCCTATAATACGGGACCTGCTAAAATTCTCACCGCCATTAAAAAAGCCGGCTCACGTGATTACTGGACGATACAACGCTACCTGCCTGCTGAAACAAGAAAACATGTACTGAAATTTATCAGTGTCCATTACTTTTTTGAAGGCCACGGAAGCCTGGTAACCATGAGTCTGGCAGAAACAAATGCCCATACAAAATCCGTGGATGAATTTCTGTTTTCGACGTCTAAATTAATACCGGCAATTGATTCGTTGCAACAGGGTGATGCGGCAGGTAATTAATACATTACAAACCATTTAAACGGGCAGCCTGTTGTTGCTCTTTTACCAGCAACAGGCCTGCATGTGTGATACGGATAACCAACGTGTCCTGTTGTTCGGTAGTAACCAGGGCCTCCGTTTCGAGCTGCCTGAGTTGTGTTTGAATATCAGACCACTCCTGCATACGACGGAGAATCAATTCCCTCGGCCGGCATGCATACCGTTCCGGTTGCGGATCGCTTTTCACGATTTCGTAGATAGTATGGAGAAGGTTATAATGGTCTTGCATATTTTAAAATTATCGGAAAAACTGATTGGCATCAGCAGGACTTATTCACAAAAAATTCCATGCCATACCGGGAAATGTTAGTAACTGATGTTGCCCCCCATCAGCAAAACCCTCCTCCCGCATTTTCCCGCAATTATTACCGGAAAAGCAAAACATCCGGTCCTGGAGTAAACCTCAAAAAAACAAGCAGTAACCCCGGTAAAATTAGCGTACCTTTCCGGCGTCAAATTGAGTTTCACGGCTTTTGTAAGCGAATTACCTTCCCCTATCTTTTTCTCCTACAGCTGCACATTTCTCAAGTATTTACTTCATCTGTAAAAAGAATTCCCATGACCATTTATGTTTCCAATTTGAATTTTACTGTTTCTGATGAACAGTTAAAAAATGTATTCACCCCGTATGGTGATGTATCCTCTGCCAAGGTTATGACTGACAAATTTACCAATCGCAGCCGGGGCTTTGGGTTTGTGGATATGCCCGATGATCAACAGGCGCAAAAAGCAATAGACGGATTAAACGGTACAAACTGTGAGGGACGTGCACTGGTGGTGAATATGGCAAAACCACGGAAAGAATTCTGAACAGCCCGCTATTGATTTTTATTTTTTACACGTCATCCCCGTCTGCAATCGGGAATGACGGTTTTATTAATTTGAATTATGACTACAGAACAAATAGAAAAATTCATCACACCGGACAAAAGAAAAGAGAATAAACTGAATATTCATTTTAAAGACCGGCAAACGGTTACTGGCATTTTTATCCAGGTATCGGATTATGAAGAATTAAAATCCAAAAATTTGTGGCGGGTTGTCAGTAATAATAATGTTACTGAATGGCAGCAACGCAAAGACCTGAACCTGAGCCGGATATTTAATGGTATTTCATTTACACGGCTTTCTGAAGTATAAAAAAACCGGCAGTGCCGGTTTTTTTTTATTGAATCAATTGTACGCCTACAGCCACTGGCCCCCTCGGGCCTTTTTCTGTAGTAAAACTGACTTTATCCTGTTCCTGTATGGGTCCTGACAGGTTATTAATATGCACAAAAACACTTTCCTGTGATTCCAGATCCCGGATAAATCCGAATCCTTTTTCATGGTTAAAAAAGCTGACTTTCCCTGTACGCAATTGTACAGTATCGTCCTCTACATACTCAGGTACACCAATCGCAATATCTTCGAGTTTGATTTCTTTACGTTTACGGGGGTCGGGCGGGGTGGATGAAATATTACCATTCTCATCCACATAGGCCATCATATCTTCAAGGCTCTTGCCTTTACCGGACTGCTCTTTACGCTCTTTCATCTTCTCCGCTTTGTCCATCTTTTCTTTTTGCTTCTTTTTCTGTCTTTCTTTTTTATTCCAGGTTTCTGCCATGGTAAATTTTTAAGTGATATAATATTCATCCGCGTAAATGAAGAGAAAGCCGGCAGCGGATGATGGGGGTTTGCAGTGAAGGTAATCTATTTCCTGCAAGTAAATGCGGAAAAACACAGCCGTGCCTTAATCGGGCTCGGAAAGCAGCCAGGTTAGCCGCAGGCCTATTGGCAAATACAGGATTCCGTCCATATGCCACTCATAATGCGGTGCCAGTCCCCATCCCCCGGTAGTAGGGGTGAAGGAATACCCGGCCGGAATGCCTTTCCGTCGAATAAAACGCTGACGACCACCGATGCCGGCCGTCATATCCATAAACAAACGATGTTTTTCTGAAAGGACGGTACGAATCCCCATAACCAGGGCTCCCCCGATCTGGAATTGGTTTGCCCGGTGATAATAGCCGTCCAGGGTATCCTGCGCGGATTCATTGATAAATGGCAGTGAGATGCCATACGAAAACGACTTGATCCGCAGCTCAGGTGCCAGGAAAAAACGTCGGGTGGTTCCCATAAATAACCGGGGTTGAAAAATAAACCGGTATCCTTTCACATGATCCCATCCGGCAATATTATACAGGTTATGAAATATAAAGCTTCCCTCCGACCATAATTCAATCCCGGGAGACACGCGCAATGCTACCGAAGGCCCCAGGGAAGACAAGGATTCTCCGGCCGAAAATGGATTAACGCCCACCGACCAGACGGGTTTAAACTTTTGTGCTCCCGCCGGACCGGCACAAAGAAACAGCCATAGAATCAGGTATTTTAATCGCATGAAAGTCCTGACAATATACATAAAGAAACCGCTGCATCAGTCCGGCAGCCTATGTATATTTCATAAAAAACAGCCAGATTGTCTATACAGTCTGGCTGGTCGAAACTTTTATACTGAGCGGGTATTCCCGCTTATTGTTTTATAAACCGGATACCCTTTTGCTGCCCTGATTTACTAATAAAATATATTCCACCGGGAAGACCGGCCGTATTGATCGCAATGACCTGTATACCTTTCTGACAGGACACCGGAATACTACGGAGTAGTGTACCCGCATTATTGTAAATGCGGAAGACCTCTACTTGTTCAACAGCACTGCTAAAAGTCATATTCAGGTTGTCGCCGGTTAGCGGATTCGGATAGATAGTGAAAACTGACTCCCCGGTCATTGCGGGATCGAGCGAAATTGTCCAGGAATAACTGAATTTCCCATCCATATCCACCTGTTTTACGCGGTATATATTGCGACCGGCTAAAGGATAGCGGTCTGCAAACATGTATTGATGAACCTGTGCCACTCCGCCTGTCGCGGGCAATTCAGCAATTGGCTGAAACCGGTTTCCATCTGCAGAACGTTCAAGTATGTAATAGCTGTTACCAATTTCATCCGTCGTTTTCCAGTTTAGCAGTATTTCATTACCCCTGGCTAAAGCAGTGAAGCTGATAAATTTAACGGATAGCGGCGCACTGATAGTGGCTAATGTTATCCTGTTGAGCTGATCCAGCCCGTTAACGAGAATATAATTGGCAGTTTGATCCATTCCATCTTCCCCATTGTTAACCCAGTTATTCCCGTCACTACTTGAAAACATTCCCAGGTTGGGTTCTGCCAGGCCGGCAAGTTCTTCATCAAAATAATAAAACCGGACAGCGGCATTTAATCCTGTATTTACAGTTGGAGTAACCTCATAGTACCGGTATACAGAAGCGCCGGATTGCTGTTGATGTCCCCGTTTAATTACAGTACTACCCAAATTGGCGGCACTGGTAATATAAAAGCCCATATTACCCGGGTTATTACCAACCGGAGCATTCAGCACCTGCGTAGATTGTACATAGCCACCGGTTCTGCCCGTTATCCTGCTGGCACCCGTCTCCCCGGAAATTGATCCGGTTGATCCGAGATCAATCGTATAGCCATTCAGAAAAAGGCTGTCTCCGCTGGTGAAACGAAGCAGATGACTAATACTTACAGATTGCCCCAGCTGCATACCATTTGCCGACTTGTTCAATTCCAGGTCATAAAATGAAGTAGCCGAACTGCCGGAAACGGCAGAGGTAACAAGCGAACTGCTTCCAGTAAATATTACAGAGCCGGTTCCGGGAGTAAATGTGCCATTGTTGACCAGGCCGGCATTATTCAATACCAGTTTTGCATTCCCGCTTTGTAGCAGCTGAGCCCCGGTCATTATTTTAACTCCCTGGGCCTGGAGTATGCCAGCCCCTGCCATTAAGAGCAGGCTGGCTGAGATTATATAATTTTTCATAGGTAAAAACTATTTTGTAAATGTAGACCGGCTACCCCAACTGTCTACCTGAATATGGAAATCTACAAAAAGTCCGCCCGCGTCCGCATTATAAGAATCATTGCTGGAATCACTATTCCTCCAGACACGGCAAACCAATACGCTGGAAATCTTTTTTCCCGTACCACTAATACCCGCGTTTCCTGTAGTTAGTGAGGTAATCATGTGTGAGTTAGCCGTAAAAGGTCCTGCGGCCGTAACAGAATTTGAGGTAACAGCGGGAAATACCTGTGGGGTAGCTGCGTCATAATTTACCCAGGTGTATTCAAAATTCCATTCCACATCCCCGGATGCAGATGACTTCGGTGTCCAGTGAATATGTGGATAGATAGTAGTTCCTTCTTTCCAGCTATGCGGCAATTGTACGGTAAAGGACATTGCTTCCGTGCCCTGATTATACCTGAAATACCAGATCTGCGGACCACTGCTGCCGGATAAATAACCCAGCGAAGCGGCATTGGATCCATTATCCAGAACAACGCGAAGGTCATCCCACCTGATCTCGCCATCTCCTACCAGTCTGCGCCACAATGGGGATCCGGAACTGCCCGCATTATAATAATATCCTTCTGCAGCCGCATATTCACCTGTTATAGCCGCGTTGGTATTATATACCAGCAAACTGGCAGCAGGAGAAGCAACGGTCACTGCATCAGTAGTGGATGTAAGCGAAACCCGTGGAATGAGCAAGCCTTTACTTGAATTTACAATATCAAGCATGGCCGAGACATCCGGGGAACTGCCGTCCGTATTGATGGCCACATTTTGTGCAGAAGAAGATTTAAAGACAATCAGCAGAAATAAGAAGGGAATCAGGAGCTGAAACTTCGTTTTCATAAAAAGGATTTTAATAAAACTAAAAAGTGAGAATAGCCGGAGTATGTTTAGCCTGTAGACATAAGCTGTAAACTTTGCAGCCAGCCGGTTCTCATTTACGTATTTGGTACAAATGCATCTGTTGTTCAGGGACAACAGATAAAATCTTCATCAAACATATCAGGTTTTAAAGCCAGATGTAATGATATTTGTCACAGTACAGCCAGTATCTTTCGGAAATAAGTGCATTCATGTATACTTATTAAGTGCTTAGTATAATTACATTTTGACAGGCAGGTTTATCACCGTAGTGCAAATAAAAAAAGGATTGCTACTGAAATCAGTAGCAATCCTTTGCTTCAGCTAAACCCTTTATAATTACTGGCACTTACTATACTCTTCCGCAATTTTCTCGATGGCCGCTTTTTTATCAATGGAACCGTCTTTAAATTTCGCCGCCAGTCCGGCGCAGTCAGCCAGGTATTCTTCCAGGTTTTTCCGTGCGCCCAGCAGGCTGCTTTTTACACCTTTATCATCGCCTGGTTTCTTCACCACCCACTCGCCGCCGGCGGGTATGATGGCCCTGAATACCGTAACTTTTGGTGATGTATAAGAACTCATCATAAACACATAGTAAGAGCCATCGCCCAAAACGGATGTCCCGAATTTCTGCGTAGTATACGCGGTTCCGTTATCATCTTTCAACTCTTCAATTTTTGAAACGGTCGTATTAATAGTCTTAGGCTGACCGGAAGCATCGGTAGTGTTGATCACTACCCTGATATTCTCGGGATCCAGGCTGACAACATTACCGAAAGAGTTGGATGGAAGCTTATATACTTTTATAATCCCTTTATATGTACCCTCATCTCTTTTGCCGGAAATGCGGGCCGTACCATTAATTATGAGGAACTGGTGGTTTTCAGCCACTTCAGCCATGCTCAGCAGTTTGTTACCCCTTACCGGCGCCGCAGCTTCGGCTGTTGCTGCGGGACTGATTATCGTGATCAGCTTCTCCAGTTCTTCGCTGTTTTTGTATTTGATCAGTCCGAACATCTGTTTTATCTGCTTATCAATGGCCTTGTAGGGCTCAATATACTCCCTTGCTTTATCATAATTGCCGGCAGCAATATGATATAAAGCAAGGTTGTGCAAGGCAGCTCTCTTCACTTCATCCTTATCGCCATCTCCGCTGTAATTGCTCATTTTCTCCCAATACGAAAGAAACGGTTCCGCGGAAATTTTAAACCCTGGCAGCTTTTCTTTTTCCAGTACCGGCTTCAGGATTTTAACCTGATCATCAAAAGCCTGGAGTTCCGGCTTTTTCTTTACATCATCCAGGGAAGCAATCCGTATTGCCGGGCGTTGTTTAGCCCCGTTAATTCCATCCACCAATGGTTGCAAACTGGCTTCAATGACTCTTTCCATAATAAACCCACGGATATAATCCTGGTTGGCGGATTCTTCTTTGGATAGTGTCTTCCCGAAATTCACCGCAAAATGTTCATTATTTACCGCCCCCGTTTTAACAACATTACCATAACGGTCATAGACTGTAGAGTTCAATGCCACATTTACATCAGCCGTACTGGGACTGTTCATCTTACCGTTATAACGCTGCAGAAATGAAACAACATGAAAGTCTCCGCCTTCCGTCACCTGGTTAAGTGTTCCGGCTTTAACTTTAAAACCCAGGTTAAAACCGGTGCCGGGCTTATCCTGTTGTTCACGGGATGTCAGTACCGTCAGGTCAAAGGTTTTATAGTCCGCGTACTGGGTCAGTGTCGGCGGCTGCTGGATATCAATATACAATTCAGTGTAATCGGTTTCCTGGCCATGAATTGCCAGGCAAATAAATAAAAATGTGATGCTTGTGGTTAACTTCCTTAACATAGTGTAAGATTTTGTTATGCGCAAATATAAAAGAAGAAACAGTATCCAGCCGTCATTGTAGTGAAAATAACTACGGTAACAAACACACGTAATCATACTGTTTTACATGGCCAATTTTCTCCCGGAGATGCCCGCCGGGATGACCAGCTATCACGATTTTTCCGCACGCGAAAGACAATTTAAAATGAAACAGGAGAAACCTGCATCCAGGCCGGAATAAACAAGTGTCCGTATTTGTAAGACAGTTCATCAAAAAAAAGAACCGCAGCAGTAAGTTATAAAATATTTCTGAAATTCCGGATGAGCAGAATCAGGTCGCCAATCCGGAGTTATCAGCTGAAAAACATACAATTACGCTACTATTTTTTATTCCTTTGCAACAGAGACTGCCTGCCATGAGTGGATTCATGAACTATACTATCAAAGACAATGACCGGTTCAACCCCTTACTTTACCCGGAAGTCAGGGACGAATTGGACAAGTTATTTTCCGCTGTATACCTGTATACCACACCAGAGAAAGAAAACATCATCATCTCCTTCCTCAGGGATCATGCCCTGCATAGCTATTTACTGAAAGACCACTGCGAACTTTGTCATGTACTGACAGAAGGGAAATGTGCAACCGGCCATATAGAGGCTTTGTTTGACGCCTGCAGAACCAACTTACAGTTCCTGCACAGTTTTGAAGAATATATCCGGAATATTGAAGTGGAATAATACCCGGCTGAAACATGGTCCGCAGGCAGTATTAAAAATACTTCACCCCGTTAAGAATAAAAAAAGGCTGACCTGTAACAGATCAGCCTTTCCGGTACAATGTGCGATCAGAATTTAAATCCTGCGCCCAATCCGATGATAAACGGATTTACTTTTACATCAGACAAAACAACGGGAATGGCTCCTTTAATCGTAACATCAGTTTTCAGGAGAATTTTTTTCAGATCCAGATTCAGAAACCATTTTTCATTCAGCTGATAATCAAACCCGGCCTGGGTTGAAAATCCCACATTGCTTTTATAGCCAAGATCAAGGGCTTCTTTTTTCTCTCCGTAAAATATGGAATAATTCACACCGGCTCCGATATAGGGTGTGAAGGACTTGCCGGCGAAATGATACTGCAGGTTAATCGTGGGAGGCAGCAGCCATACTTTACCCAGTTTCGTAGAAGAATTACCATCATCCAGCTTAACTGTATGATGGGTGGTTCCCAGGATCAGTTCAGCTGCGAAATTCTTGTTGAAAAAATAAGTAAAGTCCAGTTCCGGTGTTATGGCAGCGGAGATTTTAATGTCATCACCGGCCAGGTCATAACTGGAAGAAGGGGGAATAGCTCCCAGTGCGCGGAAACGCATTTTCCATTTAGGCGCATCAGCAGTGGTTGTTTTGGTTTCCTGCGCAAAAGCAGCAAAAGCAGTAAGCAGCAGGCATGTAAGCAGTACGTTCTTTCTCATAAGTGTAAATATTTAGGCGGCAAATGTAACCGTCCGGCATAACCGTATAAATTGAGAAATATCATATAACAGGATGATGAATGTTATAAAAAAAGAGAGAGAAACCGTTTCGTAAAAAGACAAGAATGTCGATAATAAATGAAATTATCCTTCCTTGTTAATAAATGAGACCTATTCAAAAAGTTGCACTGCTTTTATGTTCATAACAATGTCCCGGGTTCTCCTTCAACTATATCCGGCCAGATATGTTATTGCAAGAATTGAATACGATGAGTATTTCATGAATAAAACACCACGATTCTCCGAAAAAAAAATACAGGTGTTGATTTCCCATTGGAGATCAAATTACCCGTGCATTATTTGCATACGATGTGACGAGGCGGAACGCACCAATGGTTGAAAAACATTGCCGGTTCCGAAAAAAAACAAATACAGGTGTTGATTTCCCATTGGAATGTAAATAGCCCTTGCATTATTTGCATACAGATGTGACGAGGCGGAACGCCTCGTACAGCACAAACAGAAGTTTATTGCTGCTCGCCAAAGGCGAGATAATACAGCTGCCAGGCTATAAGCCTGGCAGCCGGCCAACATTAAAACTATTTTCTATGACGTATAGTAATGTGCCCGGATTTAAAATAAGAAATCAGGCAGCTATTCATTTCTTAACATTCACAATCGTTGGATGGATTGATGTTTTCAGCAGAAAACGATATCGCGATATAATTATCGAGAGCCTGAAGTACTGCCGGAAAGAAAAAGGGCTCCGGCTTCATGCTTATGTAATCATGTCGAATCATATACACTTTATCTGGTCTTCTGCAGATAACAATCTGAGTGGCCTGATCCGTGATTTCAAGCGACATACCAGCAAACGAATTACCGCTTCAATTCAGGAGGAGCCTGAGAGCCGGCGCGACTGGTTATTGTATATGTTCAGGTTCCACGCCAATCAAACAAACCAAAATGAACTGTTCCGCGTATGGAGCGGAGACAACCATCCCGAAGAAATTCATTCGGCTGCATTCTTTGCCACTAAAATGAATTACATACACCAGAACCCTGTAAGATCCGGACTGGTAGCAAAATCGGCGAATTATGTTTACAGTAGTGCGGCTGATTATGAAAACAAGAATGGATTAATAGAAATTGACATTTTACACTGGTAGCCACGGAGCTTCCAGCTCCGTGGCTGTATTATGTCGCCTCCGGCGACTTAAAAAATCTCTATAAAAATCGCTTAACGAGGCGTTCCGCCTCGTATTCCCCAATTCAAATAAGCCGACGTCTTAATTCTCCCTCGTATCCCCATTTCGAAGATGCCGACGATTTAATTCTCCCTCGTATTCCCCAATTCAAATAAGCCGACGTCTTAATTCTCCCTCGTATTCCCCAATTCAAATAAGCCGACGTCTTAATTCCCCCTCGCATTCCCCATTTCAAATAAACCGACATTTTAATTCCGCCTCTCATTCCCCAATTCAAATAAGCCGACGCCTTAATTCCCCCTCTCATTCCCCAATTCAAATAAGCCGACGTCTTAATTCTCCCTCGTATCCCCATTTCAAATAAGCCGACGATTAATTTCCGCCTCGTTAATTCTTCTTCACCTGGCTTGTAAGTCAATTCCTACCGGCCCGTGTTCAGGATTCAACCGGACTTTTCATTTCAATTCCGGATTTTCATTGACAGGCAAAATTGTACCTTTACCCTATGCAACACCTCAAATCCCATTTTCTTTTACGTGAGGATATCACGTTCCTGAACTTCGGTTCCTTTGGCGCCTGTGTAAAACCGGTTTTTGAAAAATATCAGCAGTTTCAACTTGAACTGGAACAGGAACCCGTACTGTTTATTACGGGTACCGGGCCGAAATACCTGGAACAAGCCAGGGAAGCATTGGGCAACTATCTCGGGGCTGATAAAGATGA
The DNA here is from genome assembly GCA_017303855.1 of Chitinophagales bacterium. GTDB lineage: Bacteria > Bacteroidota > Bacteroidia > Chitinophagales > Chitinophagaceae > JJ008. The sequence continues at coordinate 639,200 of JAFLBL010000001.1, forward strand.
CCTGGTTTATGTCACAAACCCTTCTTATGCCGTAAATACAATAGCCAGAAGTATCGGGCTGAAAGCCGGCGATGAAGTATTGACGACGGATCTTGAATATGGCGCCTGCGACAAAACATGGAGCTACTACTGTGAAAAAGCGGGAGCCCGGTATGTACGTCAGCCCGTCAGCCTGCCCATTGAAGGAAAGGAAGCGTTTGTACATGAATTATTCAAAGGTGTCAGTCCGAAAACACGGCTCTTATTTATAAGTCATATTACCAGCAGTACCGCCCTGCGACTGCCCGTAGAGGAGGTAATTGCCAAAGCTCAAACACTCGGTATACCGGTATTTGTTGACGGCGCACACGCGCCCGGACAGGTATCCCTTAATCTACGAACACTTGGAGCCGATTATTACACCGGGGCTTGCCATAAATGGATGCTGACACCCAAGGGAAGTTCTTTTTTATACATCAATAAAGAAAAACAGGCCGGCATTGATCCGTTGGTTATCAGCTGGGGCTATAAAGCCTTATTCCCATCGTCATCTGCATTCCTCGACTATCACCAGTTTAACGGCACGCGTGATTTCAGCGCCTTTCTTTGCATACCTGAGGCTATCCGCTTTATGGAAGAATATGACTGGAAAAAAGTGGCGGCTGAATGCAGGAAACTGGTAAAAGAAAATGCTGCTGCTTTTTTTGCTATTACAGGAGGCAACGCACTGGCGCCACTAACAGATGACTTTATAGCACAGATCCTGAGTGCTGAAATAAAAACCAACGATCCGGAAAAGCTGCATGACCTGTTGTTTGAAAAATATAAAATCCAGGTTCCCGTAATGCGACATGGGGAAAAAATATACATGCGTTATTCCATCAATGCTTTTAACGGCCAGGAGGATCTGAATAAACTGTTCTTCGCTATTGAGGATATTAAAAAATCAGGATTAATTCAATAAAACAAAGAGCCCGGCATTAAACCGGGCCTCTTGTATTATATCCTTTTATTTTACTTTTTCCGGAAGCTCATTCCGGAATACCACTACTCCATCAAACACATCCACCAGTACCGGCTTGCTTTTATCAATATCACCGGCCAGTATGCGTCTGGATAACTGATTGACAATTTCTTTCTGAATCAGTCTTTTCAACGGACGTGCGCCAAACTGCGGGTCAAATCCCTGCTCAGATAAAAATTCAAGTGTATAATCACTGAACTGCAATGTAATTCCGTTTTCCGCCACGAGTTTCTTCAGGGCATTGAGTTGAATTTTCACAATACCGAGGATTTCCTTTCTGAGCAAAGGTTGAAACATGATGATTTCATCCACCCGGTTCAGGAATTCGGGGCGTATAGTCTGACGCAGCAGGTTCATCACTTCCACTTTTGCTTTTGCAGCTGCATCTTCTATCGCCTGTTCTTTCACCCCATCGAAGGCATCCATGATCAGGTGGCTGCCGATATTGCTGGTCATAATGATGATGGTGTTTTTAAAATTCACCACCCGCCCTTTATTATCCGTCAATCGTCCGTCATCCAATACCTGGAGCAGTACATTCCATACATCCGGATGGGCTTTCTCTATTTCATCCAGCAATACCACACTATATGGTTTGCGCCGCACCGATTCAGTCAGCTGGCCTCCCTCATCATATCCCACATAGCCGGGAGGAGCTCCCACCAGCCGGGACACGGTATGTTTTTCCTGGTACTCACTCATGTCAATCCGGGTCATCATGCTCTCGTCATCGAAGAGATATCCGGCCAGGGCTTTTGCCAGTTCAGTTTTCCCCACACCCGTTGTACCCAGGAATATAAATGACCCGATTGGTTTCTTCGGATCCTGTAATCCGGCCCTGCTTCTCCGGATAGCATCCGCTACCGCTGTAATGGCTTCTTCCTGCCCTACCACCCTTTCATGCAGGTGTTCTTCCAGGTGTAATAATTTTTCCCGGTCGCTTTGCAACATTTTCTGTACCGGGATGCCGGTGGATTTCGCGACACTTTCCGCTATATCCTCCGCATCCACTTCCTCTTTAAGAAGCCGCTTCTCTGTAGAGTTGACAAGCTGAGCCGTCAATACATTGATAAGCGTTTCCTGTTCTTTGATCTTGCCATAACGGATCTCGGCCACTTTCCCATAATCACCTTCCCGTTCTGCCCGTTCGGCCAGTTGTTTCAGGTTCTCAATTTCCGCTTTGCCGTTCTGTATCTTTTCTACTACTTCCTTTTCCTCTTTCCATTTGGCTTTTAATGTATCCCGTTGTACCGCCAGGTTGGCAATTTCAGTATTCAGTTCTTTCAGTTTGAGTTCATCATTCTCGCGTTTGATGGCTTCCCGTTCAATTTCCAGCTGACGAATCTGGCGTTCCAGTGTATCGAGTTCTTCCGGCATGGAATTCATTTCAAGCCGGAGTTTGGCGGCACTTTCATCAATCAGGTCAATGGCTTTATCAGGCAGGAAACGATCCGTTATATAACGGCTGGATAATTCCACTGCTGCGATTATTGCTTCGTCTTTTATCCGTACATGGTGGTGCGTTTCATACCGGTCTTTCAGCCCGCGTAAAATGGAAATGGCATCTTCCACGGAAGGTTCATCAATAATGACTTTCTGAAAGCGACGCTCCAGGGCCTTGTCTTTTTCAAAAAATTTCTGATACTCATTGAGCGTTGTGGCACCTACGGCACGCAAATCGCCTTTGGCCAGTGCCGGCTTCAGGATATTCGCGGCATCCATGGCTCCTTCTCCACCACCTGCGCCAACCAGTGTATGAATCTCATCAATAAACAAAATAATTTCACCCTCACTCCCGGTGACTTCCTTCACTACGGCTTTCAGCCTTTCTTCAAACTCCCCTTTATACTTCGCGCCGGCAATCAATAAGCCCATATCAAGGGCGTAAATAATTTTTGATTTAAGATTGTCCGGCACATCCCCGTTTACAATCCGGTGGGCAATACCTTCAGCTATTGCGGTCTTTCCCACCCCCGGCTCGCCAACAAGAATCGGGTTGTTTTTTGTACGACGCGAAAGGATATGGAGCGTTCTCCGGATTTCTTCATCTCTTCCTATTACAGGATCCAGTTTCCCCTGGCGCGCCATTTCATTCAGGTTCTTTGCATACTTATTCAGGGCGTTGAATTCCTGTGATTGTGTCTGGGAAGTCACTTTGTCCCCTTTTCTTAATTCATTTATAGCGGTTATCAGGCCTTTTTCCGAGAGTCCGGCATTCTTGAGTAATTTAGCCGGCGCATCATTTCCCTGAACAATGGCCAGCAATAAATGTTCCGGTGTAACAAACTCATCACCGAAGGTTTTAAGTAAAGCACCGGCTCTCAATACCACATTGTTGGCATCCCGGCTGATCTGCTGGGCTGCATCACCTGCTGATTTTGGCAGTTTGCTGAGTAGTTCATCCAGCTTCGACTCCAGCAGATTCACTGTTACATTATTCTTTTTCAGCAGGTAGTCCACGGGCGAATCCGGCTGCTCCAGCAACGCTTTGAGTAAATGCTCCGTTTCTATATTCGGGCTTTGCGCATTGAATGCAGTTTGCTGTGCCAGTTGTATGGCTTCTGCTGCTTTAATGGTAAAGTTGTTTAAGTTCATATAAAAAGTTGTTTAGAGTTTAGGGTTTATGATCGGGTTGGTTGTGGGCTAAGTATTCAGTTGTTAAATTTACTGCCGGCCTCGACCAATTCCGTCGGGAAATCCGAAAATCAAATACCTTTAAACCTGTTTGACAAATACTAATCCAAGGGATCAAAAACAGTAACAATGTCATATAATTTCAGTTCTATCTGCATGAAAGTCACATCTGTACTCATTTTCCTGTTATTCTTGCAGCCGCTTCAGGCCCAGTACAACTGGGGAAATCTGGATGCACAGCTGGAAGCAAAACAAAAAGTGCTGGGTAATGAGTTTGTTATCATGATCTGGAAAGATGACAGCCTGGTTTACAAGAAAGAAAAAGGATTATTTAACAGTAAGACGCAGGCTCCTATTGCCAGCTGCAGCAAGTGGCTGACGGCTGCCCTGGTTATGCAACAGGCGGATGAGGGAAAAATCAATCTGGATGACCCGATCGCCAAATACATTCCTGAGCTGAATAAATATTTTAAGGGATATATCACATTCCGTGATTGCCTGAGCCATATGACGGGCATAGATGATGAAGGCGGATTCCTTAAAAAAATGATGCAGCGTAAAAAATACAACAGCCTGGAAGAAGAAGTAAACGCCTATGCCGCCCGCGATATCCGGGCAAACCGGGGAACTGATTTCTGGTATGGCAGTATCGGATTGAACCTGGCCGGACGGGCATTGGAAGTGGCCACTAAACGGAAGTTTGATGTATTGATCCGGACTAAACTGCTGATTCCGCTCGGCATGCGCAAGACCACATTTACAAATCTTGACGGTGGTCCGGTAAATCCTTCCGGTGGTGCCCAATCCACTGCGGACGACTATATGAAATTTCTGGCGATGCTCCTGAATAAAGGGAAGGCCAATGGCATTCAGATCCTGAGTGAAAATGCCATTTCAGAAATGATGAAAATCCGGACCACATTGAATATTATAAAATATGCCCCAAAAGCAGCAACCGGCTTTAATTATGCATCCGGGGCCTGGGTCATTGATGAAAGAAACGGGGCGGCCACGGCATTGGCCAGTCCCGGCTTATTCGGCACCTGGCCGATGATTGATTACTGCGGAGGCTATGCTTACCTGGTTTTCTGTAAAAACCTGCTGGGCGAGGAAAAGGGCGACGCCCACCTTGAATTAAAGAAAACCATTGACGAGCAGCTTATTGGTAATTGCAGGTAAGTGATTGCATGACTTCTGAAACAAATTTTTCATGCTATCTTGTTATAAGCTGAACGATATCTGAATAAAAACGACAGACAATTTCTCAAAATCCTCTGGGAGCAGCGGGAGTTTCGCTTTTTACCAATACCACTTTATTCCTGTCGGTTTTATACATGGCATCATAAAATTTTACCAGTTCAGCATAATCCTTTGCCGGAAAATTGCCGGAAAAATGTTCAATACTACGGTAGTACCTGATCGTGTTACCTTCCACTTTTACGGCACATTTATAGTTACCGAACTTACCGCTGATCGCAACATCCGCCGGCACCGACTCTGCTGAATAACCGGCCGGAATGGTGATTTCCACCGTATCCACATCCTTGTATTCAAAACCGAGCTCAAGGTCATATACACGGTTTTCATCCGGGGTAAGCCGGCGATAGGTACGGGTCATAACATTGGGCACTATAAACAGTCTTTTGCCAGTGATAGTGGCGTAATTACTCACGGATATATCCAGCTTCTCTTCCACCGCAGGTAAAACCGAGCGGGTTTCATTGTACTCAAAACTGTTTACATCATAAGTGGCAAAGTCCAGTTGCTCATGCAGGTATTCCTTTACTTTATCTTTTGAAAGTCCATGTATCAGCCCATGATACTGATCCTGCTGCAACCCTCCATACAAAGTTACCGCTTTTACAGACAGCACATCCGCGTCATCCAGAACTGCCTTTACTTTTCTGATCTGGATATTCTCTTTCATACCATACTTCGGTGTCCTGATCAGCTTTCCGCCGTTTTCATCCACCAGCAATACATCACGGTCGCAGGTGAAATCACCCAGGTAACCGGGAGGCATTGTCTGACTGGTACATTCCAGCCAGACTGTATCTTTTGAAACCGGTACACAAAGTATCACGTGATTGAATTGACTCGACGGAAAATCCGTCATGATTTTACGTGCCGAACGGCCGGCGCGTACCAATGTGTAGAAGGATGGAATACCTGCTTCTTTCAGCAGGCTGTACATGTAATTCGTCAGCGCTTTACAATCGCCATAAGCTTTCGTTGCCACATAGGTTGCATCAAAAGGTTGCCAGCCACCGATACCCAGCTGAATACTGATATAGCGTGTATTTTTCTGCATGTATTCATACAACAAGGCAATCTTTTCCCGGGGATCGGCTACTTTATCCGTCAGCTGGTGTACCGTTTGCCGGATATTCTCCGGAAGTATATCCCGTCCTGTCTTGAGTGCATAAACGAATTTTCCGAAATCCTGCCAGGTCTGCATATTCCCTTTATACTTCTCCATTTCAAAATCCGTTGGTCCGAAAAAAACCGCCGTATTAAACGTGATCCACTCCGGTGAAGCGTACTCATCTTTAATGGCAGGCAGGGCTTTTACTTCCCAGGTCATGATTTTTTTATTCTTACTGCCGGTAGTGACAACCGGCTCGCCCGGATAGTTCATAGCCCTGTACCGCACGGTATAATCCGCATCGCAGATAATGCTGATACTGCTTTGCTCCACGGAAAAATCTTCATCGTCGCGGGGCAGCCAGAAAGGATAAAACATGGTACCCTCATACCTGATTTCTTCCTCATACTCCACCGTATAAGGATATATTTTGTGATAAAAGTGATGAAACTTGCGTCGGTTATCATCCATCAGGCTGTTGTCATCCGCACCGGTGGCGTCAATGATTTGCTTGTTTTTTAGCCGTTTGAGTTCTTTGCCATTGGCGTCAAACAACGCTCCTTCTATATTGCGGATCTGCTGAAATTTATCATAGCTGTCCACAAATGCCGCGTGCGCGTCGCCATTCTCATTCAGAATAGTGATGGCATATTTCATCCGCAGCACGGCTTCACCGGGATTTACCACTTCAAAACTGATCTGTTCAAATCGCTTGACGGCATTTGCTTTCAGGAGCAGCGCTGCCGGTATTTTTGATACAGCATAATCGCCATCGGCGGCAAAAGTCAGCTGGGCAGCCAACAGGCAAACCACACTGCATATCCAACTTCTGATCATGATTATTTTTTCTTTTTAAATACAATTTGTTCAGCCTGTTTCTTTACAATCAGGTTGAAAAACTCACGAAGCATTTCATACTCATCGGGTTGAAAATAGGCACGGGCCAGTCGTACACGGGAGCGGAAGGATATACCGCTGCCTGATTGAGAAATCCGGTACTCAAAAAAACCTTCTCCGGCTTCATTCATCTTTACCACCATGGGCTTGGGCAGTTCATCCACCACATAGCCGGCCGGTACTTCCATCTGCAGGGTATAGGTTTCATCAAACCCGTATGGCATTTCCACCGGATAAGAACGTTCCGCGGCTTTAAAAGGATTCTCCTTATAGCCCTCCCCGAAAAGCGGGTTAAAATATAGGATGTCTTCCTTCTCCTCCAGCAAATCAAAATCATACCGTATGGTCAGGTTGTCTTCATATTTTTCCAGCGAGTCTATTTTAAAATTGGCGATAGAAATTTCCTGGCCGAAGTCTTTTTTAATACTCTTTACCAGTTCTTCCTGTCCTTTTTCTTTTACCCGGTCACGCAACCCCAATGACTCATAATAACCAGGCATCTGGGTCATGCTCCCGACGATATTGGATTTTTCATCATTGATCAGGAACACACTTGTGTTTTTTACTTCCATCAGTGTATCGCTTGAAATATCCAGCGCATAACCGGTTTCGTCTATAATCCTTGCATGCCCGTTATAGCAGCGAATCGGCAAATGCCCAAACCCCAACCGCGGTTCGCTGGCATCAAGAAAAACATTTTGGTTATCAACAGTAGCCCTTACTGCCACATAATTATACTGCGACAGCAACGGATACATTTCGTACGTTTTACCGTTAGCCCTTGTACTCAGAATAATGGGGGAAGCCGGGATATTTTCATGCTTGAGCATGGCGGTCAGCAACAGGTTGATTTCAGAAACGGTGCCGTTTTTCGACTTAACAATGTTTTTTAACGTTTGTGCCGCCCAAAGATCACTGTGATCCGTGCAGGTGAAATTATCCCGTACATAATTATAGATCCGGAATGCTTTTTCCCGCATATCTTTTGCCCCCGCAACCAGTGGCCGGGTAATATCATCGAGCCAGCCATTGTCCTTTGACAGTTTCTCACCGAATGACTCGGATGCCAGCATTTTGCCGGCTACTTTTGCCCATGACTCAATCAGGTTACGGTAGGTTAATGGTGACCGGTATTCGGCCAGCTGAAATTCAATTTTGGAAATATGGTTCTGTAATGTGGAGGTAAAACTCTCTTCTTTCAGAGCCGGCACATTTTTCATCACCCAGCGGTAATCCGACACATTGGATGACAACTGGTATCGTTCCGTATTATAGCCAAGCGTATTCAGAACGGTATAGGATTCATGCCGGCTTTTCCTGTCACTGAAGTCATAATTCTTATACCCCTGGCGCAAAAACACATACCCGAGAAAATCCGGAATGGACACATTGTATTCACTCCACAGACGCGGGTAGCTCCCCTGGTATTCCCAGGACTCCAGGTTGTTGAGAAAATCAGATTTCTTGGTGTATTCGTATTCAATAATGGAACCTTCCTTCACATTAGGAAAAGTAAATTTCTTTACCACCCACTCCTTGCTGATTTTGTCCTTAAAAACGGCTTCTTTCACATCCAGTTTGGTTTCCACCACTTTCCCGTTTTCCAGGTTATATGTAACGGCTTTCAGTTTATCCAGGCTTTCTTCATCCGTCCCGTCCGAATACAGGGAGACAGATACATTCGCGATATCAAATCCGTTTTTATTCAGGATATGCACCCGTTTGTAATGTTTGAACTGAAGGGAGAACCAGCCTTTATTGTTGCCTTCAATGGTACTGGTACCGATATCGGCAATTACCACGGCGCTGGCATTACTGTCGAGGGAATATACTTTTGTGGCAAAATCCTTTTCTGATACTGAGCCGAACTTTACCGGTGCTTTTTCCTGGCTGTAACCATAGAAGAGGCTAATAGAAAAAACCAGGGTCAGGATGATCCTTTTTGAACTCATAGTGATGGTTTGTAGTTAAATTAGCTTTTTAAACGCCAATTATAGCGAAAGATAAAAAAAAACGGCAAGATAAAAATCATATCAGTACCTAATTCAGGTTAGTCCTTCGAAAATGAGCAGCATATACGGACATACACAACTGGTCAGGCAGACCGCGATCCGGCTTGGATTCAATTATTGCGGAATTGCCCGGGCTGAAAGGCTGGAGGAAGATGAACGCCGGCTGGAAAAATGGCTGCGCGCCGGCCGTCAAGGGCAGATGAAATACATGGAGCATCATTTTGACCTGCGGGTGGACCCCACTAAGCTGGTACCGGGTGCAAAATCTGTCATAACCTTATTGCTGAATTATTTTCCTTCCGGACAACAAAGCCCGGAAGCACCGCGGATTGCCAAATATGCCTGGGGCAGCGACTATCACTTTGTGATCCGGGGCAAACTAAACGAGTTACTGGAAACCTTACGGGAAGCAACAGGTGAAATCAATGGCCGGGGATTTACAGATTCGGCCCCGGTACTGGAAAGAAGCTGGGCACTGCGCAGCGGGCTTGGCTGGATCGGGAAAAACGGCAATCTGATCAATAAACAACAGGGGTCCTTTTTTTTTATTGCCACCCTGATTACCGACCTTGAACTGATCTACGATGACCCCATTGCCAGGGATTATTGCGGCAGCTGCACCCGGTGTATCGACGCCTGTCCCACACAAGCCATTCTGCCTGACAAAGTGATTGACGGCAGTAAATGTATTTCCTATTTTACAATAGAACTGAAGGAGGCCGTTTTACCCATGGAAATGAAAGGCCGTTTCGACAACTGGGCATTTGGTTGTGATACCTGCCAGGACGTATGTCCGTGGAACCGGTTTTCGCTGCCCACTACTGAATCCGGATTCAATCCTTTGCCGGAGATTCTCCATTTGTCTGCCGGCGACTGGGAAAAAATGACGGAAGAAAAGTTCAGAAAGCAGTTCAGGGATTCGCCGCTTAAACGTACGAAATGGTCAGGTATACTGCGGAATCTCCGGTTCCTGCATCCTGATTAAAAACCCCATCCCAGTTTTACGGAAAGCGCATTCAGTGAATACTTATAGTATTCCACCGATTCCGGACAAGGAGGAATCAGGCAAGGAATGACCGTTTTGATAACCTGTGTATATGATTTATTGATATAGCCGAGATGTACTAATAATGCATCATTTTTTTTACCTACACCTATCCGGTAACCCATTCCTGCATTCCAGTAAAGGCCGTTTTTATATGTTGGTGCTGTACTGTACCAGCCAAAATAAGTATCCGATTGTGCCCAGGGAAAATTGATACCAATACCTGATGATAATTGCAATTGTTTACCCGTTTTAACAGGTATAAACCGGGCGCCTGAAAAAAACAGGGGTATACTTCTTGAATAGTGCCAGTCAATTCCCGTTCCGACACCAGCAAACCAGTTCCTGTAAACAAGTCCGTTTACAGATTCCAGCAACGGGGCTGTATCATGTTCTCCTATTAGTACGCCCACTGAATTTTGCGTGGAATACCGTGGCTTTTGCTGACCCGCCATGGTCAGCAAGAACAGGCTGAAAATCGCGGTTAATAAAATGCGCATAAAAAAGGTTTAACGATTAACAGTGATTTTACTGCGCAAAGCAATATTGTCCCGGTTGCTGTAATTATACTGGTATAAGCCGTCTTTGGCCACTACCAGCAGGTTATTGTTCCATGCGATGGCATCATAGGTTTCCATTCCTTTGAATTGCTTTATCAAAGCGATATTTACAGGATCAGCTGCGTTGTATACTTTGAGTCCATCCCGGCCGTCACAAATAAATAAGAGGTTGCCGTCTTTGGATAAACCGTGCGGATTGGTCATGGGGTAAGAGCGCCTTAGTGCCGGCGAACTGATATTGGCCAGGTCCACCACATCCAGCTGATTGAGTGCCCGGTTGCACATGGTTCCATCCCGCAAGGTAACATACGCATATACGCCGTCGGTAATAACCGGGTCACAGGCCATTGCATGCTGAAATACACCCTCCTGCACCGGTGTGGCCGGGTTACTGATATTATAAATAAACATACCCATGGTGGAGCCTATAAATAATTTATCCCTGAATGGATAAATGGTTTCAATATTCCAGGGCATAGTGACGGACGACACCTGTTGCGGATCAACGGCATTTGAAATATCGAAGCTCCTTAACTGATGACTATTCAGACAATACATATAATCATTTACAACGGAAAAACGGGCCATGCTTCCCGCGATACCGTTGGACTTTATTCCGCCATTACCGGATGTACCCGACTGCGGAGCAGAGGAAGACAACATCACCATATCATAACTGTACCAGTTGCGGTAATCTTCATAGCGAACGGTGGTATCCCGTTTAATCCAGTCTACAATTACCCGGGTACTGTCTGCGATAAAACCGTTTCCATAAAACCGGGAGGGGAAAATATTGGGCAGGAATTTTATAAAACGCGCTGCCAGCGGATTGCTGATATCCACCACTACCAGGTCCGAATACAGATCCGCATAAAGCGTATTCCCCTTCACCACTATATCTATGTTACCCGGAATATTGATAAACGCTTTCTGTACTGGAGCGTCCGGATTACTGTTATCGATTACATGCACGCCCTTATCAAGCTCATTCAGGAATATATAATTCCCGTAGAGGTAAATCTTTCCCGGCTGCTTAACGGCCTGCGGATTGTTTGATTTAATATTTGCATACACTACTGATTTTTCCGCATACACCGGCGTGGCGATAGTATACGTATGCATGATTTTATCTTTCAGACAGGATTGCAACCACAGGGCTGTCAATGCAAAAAGGATAAGACTGATTTTTCTCATAACGGCGATTTGACAATTTGACAAGGGCAACAGCAGTTCCGTTGCACCTTTATTTTTTAAATCCGCGACGAAACTGAATTCCAAAACTACTCAGGTTATTGTAAGCAGGCTGATTATTTTTCTGGAGCTGGGAAAAATGAAAATTGTAATATACTCCGGCCGACCAGGTCTTTTTCTGTTGTGCCGAAAACTGTACAGTCATACCTGTCTGAAACGCCAGGCCGAATTGATGATAGGCCTTTTTGTCTATATAGTACATCCGGTCTGTACGGTCGTAAATAATGGCCCGGCTGCCCGCCAGCCAGACAGGCAACAGTCCGTTCTCCCATTGCAGGGCCGGACCCTTACGGGCTTTATTCAGTTGCCAGTGAAACAGTAAAGGAAACTGCAGATAATAATACCGGTTGCTGTACTTATTTTCTGTACCGGACAGATAATAACTGCCGCTAACAAAATTTCCCTGGGCCAGCCGGAACACCCGGCTGCTGTCTTTAAAAGCTCCTACCGTTTGCCAGGAGGAATAAAAACCAATATTCAAACCGGCAGAAAACGAGGTGCGCTTTTTTATTTTACGAGAAGCATACACGCCGGCCTGCCAGGCCCATCCATAAAGCGGTATTGTATCGGCATAGCGGACCAGCGGACTATTATTAAAATAGGAGCTATTGGAACTGACAGGCGATGAATACACCTGATCGAAATTTTTTTCCGCCATGCCGAATCCGGAAATTTTTCCTGAAGTAAGCCGCGTGATTCCACCGGCCACGATGAAACCCGTTTCCCATTTATTTTTCGCAGATTTCTTTACAGCAGGAGCTTCTGGCACAACCACAGCGATCACCGTATCCACAGGCTTTGCGGCTTTTACCAACCTGCTGCTATCCGTTGTTGTCCCAGCGGTCACAGCATCAGCAGGCACGGGAGTGCTTATCGGGCTGTCCGGATGTACAACTGAACCAACAGGAACTGGTGCGGGATTGCTGTTTACCGCAGGTGCTATTGACGTTGACACAGGGTCTGCCTTCGCTATTCCCTTTTTATCAGGCAATGAAATATTGCCCGCCTTTCGTACATATTGTTTACCCGCATTCATTTGATTCTTCCGTTCAGAAAGTACTAGTTTCCTGCCTTTATTCACTGGCAAGCCGGATATCGTATTCAACTTATCATTTCCCGTTGTGCGGATTGCCGCCTTTTTTTCAACCGGAGCCATCATACTCATGTCTGCATTTTGTACCGTATCTGTTTGTCCATGATTTGTACCCGTAGCTTTTTCATTAACGGCCTCCGTCTCATATCTGTCTGAAGACATTGATTTTTCCGGAACAGCTTTCTGTTTATCAGTCAGCACCTGATTATGGTCCGCTTTGCCATCCTGTTGTAAAAGCCACCAGGTACCGGCACCACCGAGTAAAACAGCAGCTGAGAAGAACCAGAAAAAAAGAATTCTTCTTTTTCTCCGCTCCCGGATACGGCGTTCCACTTCCGGCCATACTTCAGCGGACGGTTGAAGCCGGAACTCCCCCATCAGTTCCTTTACCCCATTATCAAATTCATTTTCCCGCATACTGGTCTGTTTTAATCATAGATTGCGTTTCCATCCAGCTCATCAGCAACTGGCGTGCCCTGGCATATTGTGACCGGGATGTACCATCGGAGATGCCCAGCATCTGGCCGATTTCCACATGACTGAAACCTTCCACAGCATGCAGATTAAAAATAGTCTGATAGCCGGTGGGCAATTGCCTGACGAGCTCGGCTACTTCCCGGGCGGTCATTTTTACTTCCGCGTCACTATCAATTACCGGATGAAGCGCATCATTATTGTCAAAGGAAAGGTCGGTACGGTAACGGCTGTGCTTTTTCAGAAAATTAAGGGCGGTGGTGACCATTATCCGGCGGATCCAGGCTCCCAGTTCGCCTTCAAACTTGTACGTATGCAGGTGCCGGAATACTTTTACGAACCCGTCCTGCAGCACATCTTCCGCATCGGTGAGCGATTTGGTGTACCTGTAACAAATTCCCAGCATGAGCCCGGCATAGCGGTCATACAGCTCCCGCTGGGCATCCGGCCGTCCTTTCAGGCAGTTCCGTACCAATTGGCGTTCATCCGTCATTGTGTTACAGTTTGACTGACAACAGGAGTTTCCTGTTCGTTGCACCGGTATGGATAAAATCAGAAATCATTTGCCTGCTGAATATAACTGAGCTGGCGTCTGAACTGGCTCCATATCCGCCCTGCATCCGGATGGGTATAATACCTTTTAAAAAGAGCCTGGGTTGTTCCCAGGTTCCGCCCATAGGAATAAAAATAAACAGCGAGATTGAGTGCAATTTCCTTTCGTAAACCGTCGTCCTGCAGCAGGTCAGGGTCAATGGCAGCATACGGCAACCTGCCCAGTAGTTCCAGGTTTTTACGAATCAATGATAACAGGTTGCTGTCTCCGGGCTGTACCTGTAATTTGCCTTTCCGGAGCCGGAGCGTGATGGCACTGATACCGGTCAGCCGGCCACTGCTGTCTTCCACCCCACAGGCAAAACAGGTGAAGAAGTAACCGAACTGTTCATGAAAATCATACTGAAAAGTCCTGTCTTCCATAATCACGGTATTGCCTGCAAAGAATTTGCCGGCTTGCAGGTATTTATTTTTGCCAGCCGGACTGAAAATATAAATCTCATCACAACAATGCGCGCCACCAGTATAATTGTACACCAATAATTCCTTTTTCCCATCCTTATCCAGATCCGCAAATCCATGATCGGCATACAGGGGCTCATCGGGCGTACCGCCGTTCAGCTTTTTCAGGAAACCCGACAGGGAAACGGTCTTTTTATTTTTCTGTATCAGCAGGACTTTTTCCGGCGTCTTTGTCTTTTCCGCTTCCTGGAAGAAAAGTGTTGTAGGGTCTGTGGGGATTTCCAGTGCGCTGTCACGGGCATACAGTACGGAATCCGTTGTTTCCACTTGTGCCTGTAACCGGCTGGAGGAAACACAAAGCAAAAACAGTACGGCTGTTATACCCATTTTATACATAAGATGAATTTGAATTAAAGGTAAAAAAAAGGTTGCCAAATGAATGACAACCTTTATACGAGTCTGCTGTATGACTCTCTGCAAAAAAAGATCAGAAGGCCGGATCTGCAGGCGTATTCGCATTATTATCCCTTTCCCGCAGGGGATAAGGCATCAGGTTTCTTCTGCGCTCGGAAGTGGGCCTGTTAAAGCGACGCATATCTTCCAGTTTGTGTCCGGACATATATAATTCGATACTACGGTGCTTGTAAATAGAATCCAGCAATTGCGCCTGGGTGAATGTACCGGTAATGGTGGGCAGGCCGGCCCCAACACCAAAAGGATCGGCAGCCGGTTGTTTGGTAACCACCTTATTCAATTCCACGAGGGTGTTTGTCAGGTCCGGCGTAGTGGCACGGGCATAACACTCCGCTTTTATCAGGGTGATTTCGCCGGGCAGGTATACGGGGAAGGCGGTGCTGGCGGCATTTCCAAACCCGTTGATCCGGTAACGGGGAGCAATAGTTGTATTTAACGATGTGTAAAAGGCCAGCCGTTTATCCGCAAAGTCAGGCTGGAATCCGGCTACGAGTCCGAGTGCGGAATCCTTCGGTTGTACCACGTTATTAGTGGAAGTGGCTACTTCAAAAATCGGATTCAGGGCTACAGGGTCAAAGTTCAGGCCTGATTTTTTTGACAAATCCACCGCATTGGCAGCTGTCAGTGCCTGGGCATATAAACCGGCATACAGTGAATACCTGGCTTTCAATGCCTGCAGGGTATTGCTGATATCAATACCGGCCGGTACATTGCTTATAAAGGAAGCACTGATCGGATTCGCGGCAATAGCCGTAAGGGCATTATCAATAACGGTGATGGCCATCTTAAATCCATCCACCCGGGTAATAAATCCTACACTTGTACCCGTTGTTTCCGGCACTTTTTCCCAGAACTGTGACATGGCCCCGATGGAAAGCGCTTTAAAGATGCTGGCATAAGCGATCAGTCCGCTGGCATAGTTTTTATCCGACAATAACTGTGCACTGGCGATCACTTTATCCGCATCGTATACCACTTTATTGCAGGTGGTCCAGTAAGTGGTCAGCATTGAATTGTTTCCATCCACGGCGGTACCACCGGTGCCCAGTTGTACTTCAGCGGTATTGCCGGGGTTGACCACAAATAATTCGTTTGTGGTAAGTCCGTTAATCGTCACCAGGTTATACAGGGTACTCCCCCTGCCCAGTGTATAGACCCGCTGTAAGCCAACCACCACACCGGTGAGGCCTTTGGGAGAACTGAATACCTGCTCATCCGTAGCGGCGTTTGGATTGGCAAAGTCTTTTTTGCATCCCGATTGTACAATGACCGTGCAGCCAAGCGCGGCCATCAGGGAATATTTTAATAGGTAATTTTTCATATAAATAATTTTAACCTTTTAGAATTTAGCAGATAAACCAACATTGAATGTTTTCGGGATGGGTACGGCGCCAAAATCAATACCGCGAAGAATAGTGCTTTGTCCGCCGGCATTTACTTCGGGATCATACCCTTTGTAATTATCCCAGCTGATCAGGTTACGGCCGCTGACGCTCAGGGTTACATCCTTAAACATTTTCAGGTTTCCAAACGCATAGCTGAGTGAAATTTCACGGAGCTTCACGAAAGAACCGTCATCTATCCTCCATTGTTCAACAGTTGCATAGAAGCTGTTGATATACCCACGGGGATATACGCCCGTTTGCTCTTTTTCTGCTTCTTTACCATTCCCAACACCCTGGCGGGTTCTCCAGTCGGCATTGAAAACATCCACTCCCTGTACTGCATCCAGTTGTACGCGCAGGCTTGCTTTTTTATAAGTCAGCTCATTCACCAGGCTTCCTGTCCAGTCAGGATTGGGATCACCGATGATCCGGCGGATCAGCGGATTTGCCGTAATGGGCAAACCGGTGGACGGATCACGGGTAACGGTATAATTCAGCGCGCCATTCTGTATACCTCTTTCTCCCTGGGGAAAACCGGCCCCATTCTTCACAAGACCACCATTGGCATCCAGGGCAAAGAACGCCCCATAGAATACGCCAATCGGCTGACCTTCAATAATGGCAACCGGCGCACCCTGGTTAGTGGGGATTAAAGTCAGGGCCTGCCCGATTTTAACGGCCTTATTTTTATTGCGGTTATAGATGGCTGTTGCACTCCAGGTAAAATCTTTTTTCTGTACAATTTTTCCGGTCAGCACAAGTTCCACTCCTTTATTCTCCAGGCTGCCGAAATTATCCAGCAGGCTGCTGAAACCGGTAGTGGGGGCAATAAAACGGTCAATCAGCAGGTCCTCAACTTTCTTATTGTAGATGTTCGCCTGCAGATTTAACCTGCTGTTAAAAAAGCCGAGGTCGATACCAAACTCAAGTTCTTTCTGACGTTCGGGTTTTACAAACGTGTTGGCCAGCGTAGTTCTGGAAGACAATGCCGTACGGCTGACAAAGGGATTGCTGCTATACGTATTGAAACGGGAAAAAGCGCCGATACCTGTCAGGTTTCCGCTTTCACCATAGGCCAGTCGCAGTTTGGCGAAATTCCAGAATTTACTGACTGCACTTTTCTTCCAGAACTCATGTTCGCTGATAACATAGCTGCCGCTTGCTTTCGCGTATTTCTGATTACGCTGATCTTCTCCAAACATGGAAGATCCATCAACCCGGATAGCCCCGGTTACGTATAACAGATTCTTGTAGCCGAAGTTTTGCTGGAAAAAATAACCCCATACAGAAAATTCGCTTCTTTCATCCACACCCTGCAAGAGTGTACTTCCGGCCGTAGCTGTTCGTACAAACGGGGCCAGTCCGCGGGTATGCAATAAAGTATACCCTGATTTTTCATATTGCAATGAATAACCCAGCTGCGATGTGGAGCTGATATCCGCGGTCAGCTTTGTCTGATAGGTTGCATTCAGATCGTTATTGATCTGAAAGAAATTATAGTTACCCGCGCTGGCATACCCGTTACGGGTAGGATCCAGGGCGGCTCCACCTCCAAAAAATCCATCACTTACATTATAGGCAAAGGGAGGAATAAACGTTTCACCTTTCTGTGCATACTGATCAATACCCATCGTATAATCCAGGGTCAGTCCTTTTACCGGTCTTACTTTCAGTCCGGCATTCGCCAGGATACGGTTGGTTTCCTGACGCTGTTTGATATCTTCAATTATGGACACCGGGTTCACACGCCCCCGCTCGCCCACGGCTTTAATATTGCCCAGCGCATCCCTTTCCCATATATTGTGAATATTCCCGATAATATTAATGGAGTTCATCGGCGAAAAGAAGGAATTCCCATCGGGTTTCTCATTGCTGGCACTGTTAATAAAGTTTAGCCCCATATTGAAGTTCACTTTATTCCCCAATGCCTGATCCAGGTTTACCCGGAAACTGAAGCGCCGGAAATCGGTGTTCTTGATAATCCCTTCATTCTTAAAATAGGAAGCGGATGTATAGTACTTTGTTTTATCCTTTCCACCGGCTACAGAAATATTATTATCCGTTCCTATAGCAGTCCGGAAAATATAATCATTGTAATCATACCGGGTTACAGCGGTGGTTGTGGTCAGGGCCGGCAGCAGGATATCCTGTGTTACCGCACCGGGACCATCACCAGGTCCGCCAAATTTGGTTGGCGACTGGTTTACCGGTACACTTTTACGAAGGGAGCTCACCATCATATTAGTGGAAAAACTCACTACCGGGGCACCGGCGGATCCACGCTTGGTAAAAATCTGAATTACGCCGGCATTGGCTCTTGAACCATAAATGGCGGCCGCCGCTGCTCCATTGAGTACCTCGATCCGCTCAATATCATTGGGGTTAATATCCGCCAGCCTGTTTTGTCCGATGGTACCAATGAAGTTCTGGCCATCATAGTTATTGCTGGTATTGGTGACCCTTGTAGTGGCGTTATTTACTATCACACCATCTACGATGTATAAAGGTTCAGAAGAACTGTTTACGGAACTGATGCCACGCAAACGAACAGATATTCCTCCACCGGGGTCACCGCTGTTTTGTACAATCTGCGCTCCGGCGGTTTTCCCTTGTAACGCAGCCAGTACATTACCAGTAGCTCCTTTGGTCAACTGATCCGCTTTCACTGTACTTACATAACTGCCAAGCTGTTTCTTGGTTGTTCCGGCCGATACACCGGTAACCACCACTTCATCCATATTGAGGGCGTCGTCGGTCAATACGGCATCTGAAGTAAGCGAAGTTTCTGTACCCAGCTTTATGGTTTGTTCTTTGGTTTTAAAACCGACACCGGAGAACACCAGTGTATAACTACCGGGTTTGATACTCGCGTCGAAAGAATAAGTTCCGTCAGCACCGGTTGATGAACCGATGGTGGTATTCCGGATCAGGACGGACACATAGGGTATCCCTTTCCCGTCCGCACCAGTTACTTTTCCACTGATCCGTACCTGGGCCAGCAAGGACCCGGACAGCAACAGCAGGAGGAAAACAAAGGAAAAGCGGGCGCTTCCCTTTTGCTTTAAGCATAGCAGATTTCTCATGTTGCGGTTTTAATTTAAAGTTTATAGTGAATAAAAAATTACAAAATCTGAATGCCGGCCCTGTGAAAAGGGTCCAGCAGTTTGTCATCGGAATCCAGTTCAGTTATAATCATATCCAGTTCTTCCAGCCCAGCCACTTTAATCTTTTGCTGTGTATTCAGTTTTTCCGCAATCGTCAGCGCCACCACTTTTTTTGACGACCGGATCATGGCCTTCTTAATCTGTACCACATCCCAGTCATTATCGGTCAGCCCTTTTTCCATATCCAGGGCGTTTATCCCCAGGAAACAGATATCCGCGTTGATCTGGTTGATTTTTTCAATCGCATCGCCTCCCACCGTAATGCGGGAATTTTTTGAAATCCGGTCGCCGATGAAAATCACATCTACAGAAGGGTGCTGGATATATTCGATAGCGGCCGGCAGGCTGCCGGTAAAAAAAGTAGCCTGTAATGTAGCTGGAAGGGCTTTGGCCAGTTCAGTGATGGTGGTGCCGCCCCCGCTGAGTATAAACTGTCCATCACGCAAAAGCGTAACCGCTTTTTGTGCGATACATTTTTTCTTGTCGTGCGAATACACGCTGTTTGCCTGGAAAGAGGTATGAAATGACCTGGACAGGGCCCCGCCATGCGCTTTGATAATTTTGCCACTGTCTGCCAGTTCAGAGAGATCCCGGCGTATGGTGTCTTCGGATACGCTGATGGCCTCCGACAGATCGGAGGTTAATACACGGTTATGGAGGTTTACTTCGCGAAGAATAAACTCCTGGCGTTCTCTTTTCAGCATAGCAATCGACGTTGGAACAATAAATATAGGTTTTCACTCCAGATTTGGCAAAAAAATGCAAAAAAACAGCCGGAAACCTGCACATACCTGAACAAGGTTGATGTATACACGCATATATCAACAAAAAAAACCGCCAGGGCGGTTTTCAGTATCCGTATGTATTCAGGGTTTAAATTATGGGAACAGTCACCCGTACGGCATCCCACTCAATGATAAGTTCGCCTGCCGCACCAAAACGGATCGTCAGTTGTTCCACCGGAGACCCTGTTTGCTGAGCCGGCACTTTTACACTGGCAATATCGGCCTCTTTATTTTTTTCATAACTGTACGCCCCCCATTGACCCAGCTTGCTGTTCAGGATAAGGGTCCACTCCGTTTCCCCGGGAATGGCAAATAAGGTATAGGTTCCTGCTTTTACATCTGCCCCTCCAAACTTCACATCGGCAGAAAAACGGATTGTCGTCGCTTCATCAGCTCCCACTCTCCATACTTTGCCATACTTTTCCAATTCGCCAAATACCACCCGGCCCTTCTTATACGGACGGCCATAGGTAACGGTTGTGTTTTTTGAACTGACAGTATCGTGCGGACTTTTGCGGCCACTTCCCTGTGCATGACCGCCAATAGTAATGAGCACAGCAAGGAGAAATAGGATTTGTTTCATTTTGATTGATTTTATGGTTAACATGTTCAGTACGATTCAGGAAAACCGGATTTTACTTCTCTGTCAGTTTTTTCAGTTTCGCCAGTCCCTGCTCCATCACGGGTCCATACCTGTTCTCCAGCAACAGGCTCGAAAATTTTTCCCAGGGATACCAGCGCAGGTTGAAATCCATATACCATTGTACGGTTGTGGTTCCCGGTCCGGTCCGGATCAGGTTCCAGCCCAATGTGGCCCGTTCTTTTTCACTGGTGCCATTTGCCGCCGTAACGGTACTGTCTGTAGAACCGGTAACCATCAGCGTACGGTTGCCTGGCATGCGGACTCCTTTTACGATACCCTCCTCTTCATAAGCTTGTAACGTATCGGCGCCCGGGTACCAGTTTTTCCATTGCTCAGGTAAGCGGATGGCAGGCAATATACTATCGCGCGATGCCTGGATGTCAACCGCCTTTGACAACCGGACATGAGACGGGAAAAAAAGTGAAATGCCAGTGATCAGCAGAAAGAAAAACACGAAACTGATCAGGGCCAGTTTAATAATACGCATGAAAAGATATTTTTTTCAACCGGTTATTTAACAAGTGGTATCCAAAAGAGTTTACTCCCATTTCAGCACTTTCACTGCAATAAAATAGATAATCGCCATCCAGATTCCAAGGATACCGATTTCCCTCCAGCAATCCAGTATGCTCAACCCCTCAAAGGAAATTTTCCGCGCAGCATCATTGTATTGTGTCAGCGGCAGTACCCGGCAGACTTCCTGCAGCCATTTGGGAAATACTTCAATCGGGAAAAAGGTACCGGACAACATCATCTGCGGGAATCCGAACAGATTGATCAGTAACGGAATCGAGGTATCACTCTTCACAATACTGCTGAAGATCAGTCCGACCCCCATCAGCAGGAACAGCATGAGAATAGTAATAAGCAGCAGCTCAAAAAAAGTGAATACCCCGTTTTGCAGGGTAAAATTCATGGCATAATGTCCGAAAAGCAGTAAGACCACTACACTCAGCAATTGGAAAAAAAGCCGGCTGAGTCCCACGCCTATGAGGATATTGATTTTTTTTACCGGGGATGCATAAAAACGTTTCAGGACCAGTTGCTCCCGTAAATTAAAAAAAGTAAATGCTATGCCAAACAAAGTGGAGAACAGGATGGAAAAACCAAGCTGTCCCGGCAGAATAAAATCGATCGGCCTGTATTTCCGCACCACTTCGATCTGCGGCTCTTCAATTTCGACAAATGTTTCGTGCTGATCGTTCAGCGCTTTTTCCAGCTGCAGTTTTACCAGGTCGAGAGCCGGTACAAAGGAATAAATGGTATTGGAACTGGCGGTAGTGGATTGAATACTTACTTTATAATGCGGTTTACCAATACTATCTGTACTCTTTACAATATCAAGAACTGCGGTTAGTTTTCCCTTTATTAAATCCTTCCGCAAAGCCGCCGGATCAGTGTAGGTGACTATTTTCACCCCGGGTATTTTCAACAACCCTTTATAAAAAAAATCAGTTGTATCGGCTTCTTTGGTCAACGCAATCCGGTAACTCACCCCGCCCCCGCTGCTAAACGCCCCGAAGATTAAAACAAAAATGATCGGGAAAAGTATACTGAAAATAATGGCACTCGGGTTGGCGAAAATGGCTTTGAAGCTGGCCCTGGTGATGGCCCAGAGAGCCCTGGTCTGACTATACGGTTTTTGTCCGGTTCTCATGATTGGTCACAAATGTATTTAATTACAACGCTTCAGGGAAAATAAAGATATTTGCGGATGCATACGGCCTACCTGCTGACTGGCACCAACCTGGGTGAACGGAAGAAGAATCTTGCGGATGCGGCGGCGCTGATTGCTGCGCAATGCGGTCAGCTTACCCGGCTTTCGTCCATATACGAAACGGCTGCATGGGGCAAAACGGATCAACCAGCATTTCTGAATCAGGCCATGGAATTGAAAACAATGCTGAATGCCCGTCAGCTGATCCGGCATTTACTGAAGATTGAAAAAAAAATGGGGCGGATCCGGGAAGAAAAATACGGACCCCGGTTGATTGATATCGATATCCTGCTGTTTAATAATGAAGTGCATGACTATGAATTTCTCCGGTTGCCGCATCCTGAATTACCGAACCGACGTTTTGCCTTACTGCCGCTGGCTGAAATTGCCCCGGATCAGATACATCCCCTGCTTCACCTGACCGTATCCGGTATGCTGGCCAATTGTACAGACAACCTGGACGTAACTATTGTATCCTGAATTTTTCCACAATTTTATATAGGTCTGCCGCCCGCCCCTTCAATTAAACTATTTTCGCCCGCAGAAAAAGGCCGGATCATACTATTTGAGTTGTTTCATGAAGTACCAGTTTATCACTATTGAAGGAAATATAGGAGCAGGAAAAACCACGCTGGCCAATCTGCTGAGCAAAGAATATAATGCCCGGCTGATACTTGAAGAATTTGCGGACAATCCGTTCCTGCCAAAGTTTTATGAAAACCCGGATCAGTTTGCCTTTCCGGTCGAACTCTTCTTTATGGCAGAGCGATTCAAGCAGCTGAAAGAATTACTACAGCAGAAAGACATGTTTCAGAGTCTGACCATTTCTGATTACCTGTTTACCAAATGCCTGCTTTTTGCCAAAGTCACGTTGCCGGAAGACGAGTTCAGGCTTTACCAGCGGCTGTTTGACATCATTCACCAGCAGCTGATACAACCGGATATCCTGATTTATCTGCATGCCCCCGTATCAAAACTGCAGTCAAACATAAAGAAAAGGGCCCGGTCGTATGAACAGAATATCCCGGATGATTATCTGTTCAACCTGCAGGAAACCTATACACATTATATAAAGCAACACAATGTGAAAACCTTATTTGTGGATGCCAGTAATGCCGACTTCCCGGGCAATAAAAAACACCTGCAGACGATCATGGATGCGCTTGACAAAGAGTATGCCGACGGACAACATTATATACAACTTCCATGAACCTCATACCCGGTATAACTAAAAAATTCCGGCCCCTGATCAATACCGAGTTTTCCTGGTATATCACCGCCCGGATATTATTTATTGCCGGACTGCGGATGACACCCGTATTGCTGGGCTGGCGGCTGTATGAAATTACCGGCAGTAAACTGGCCCTGGGCATGCTCGGTTTGTCCGAAGTGATTCCGGCTATTTTGCTGGCATTGCCCGCCGGGGTAAAGGTGGACAGGAGTAATAAGCACCGGCTGATCAGTATCTGTATCGCCCTATACTTTTTTATTATGCTGGGATTACTCCTTGTTACTTCTTCCTGGATGGAGGAACATTACACGCGCTCCGCCATTGAATGGAGCATTTATGCATTGGTCTTTTTCACCGGGTCGGTCCGGGCATTTACCGGCTCCGCATTTAATGCATTCCTGGCCCAGCTGGTCCCGCAGGAATCGCTGGTAAAAGCCATCTCTGTAAACAGTATGGTCTGGCTGATCGCCGCCGTAGCCGGTCCGGCCATTGCGGGTTTGCTGATGGGCTATACCAATATCACCATTGCCTTTATACCTGTTTGCGCATTAGTTGGTATTTCATTCCTGTTGTTTCAGCAGATAAGACCAAAACCGGTCAGCTGGCAGGGCAACAGTAAAACCTGGGAAGGAGTGAAAGAAGGATTGCGTTTTGTTTTTCACAATAAAGCATTACTGGGCGCCATGAGCCTGGATATGTTTGCCGTTCTCTTTGGTGGCGCCATTGCTCTTTTACCCGCTTTTGCCACCGATATTCTGAAAGTAGGTCCGGTCGGATTAGGCTGGCTGGTAGCGGCCACTTACCTGGGCAACTTTATGGCGATAGCCTGGCTCACATCGCATCCGTTGAAAAAGAAACAAGGAAAAGTCTTATTGTATGTGGTGGCCGGTTTTGGCTGTTGTATTCTTTTATTTGCCCTGTCACAAAACTTCTGGCTGAGCTTTTTCGCACTACTGGCCAGCGGGCTGTTTGATGGGGTAAGTGTGATAATCCGGGGTACGGTGGTACAGTTGTTTGTACCCGATGAAATGCGTGGCCGGGTATCTTCCGTTAATTCTATTTTTATCAATTCCTCCAATGAACTGGGCCAGTTTGAAAGCGGTGTGGCGGCTACAGCCCTGGGTACAGTACCTTCCGTTATATTCGGCGGCTGCATGACCCTGGTGGTAGTCGTGGTTACCTGGTTTAAAGCACCGGGCTTGCGGAAATTTGAGTATTAAATTCCAGCTACAGGAAATGGCAGCGCTGCAACATAATGTCCCCTACTTTTGTTTTTCAGCCTGAATCAGCCTTTCAATCACATAATAGGTAATCGGGCAGAATGTGGAATTCTTTAGTGTAAGTGGCTGACGTTTTATTATTACATCTTCATCGGTATAGGGGAAGCGACGGCAATCGGAAGGCCGATCCTCATAAATGGAACAATAATTATCCGCGCCCAGGAAGGGACAAGGCGTTGTCTTAAGTACATAATCCCCGTCATCGTCAACTTTCAGGTAGTTGTCAATAAACTCAGATTCACGCAGCCGGAGCAGTTTGCTGATCCGTTTTACATCCGGCGTTTTGAAACGGGGCGAAAAGTTTTTACAGCAATTAGCACATTGCAGACAATCAATTTTTTCAAATGCCTCCTCGTTCAGGTCAGGCAATTGCCTGAGCACCGTGTTTTTTTGTGCCCGGTGCAGGTATTGTTTGTAAATTTTCTGTCTTTCTTTAGACTTTTTTTCCCAGTTCGTTAAGAGATCACCTGCCATCCTGCAAAGAAAGGTATTTCACCGCTTATCCCCAGCCTTAATAAAAGCCCGTTTTTTCGGGGTTACTAACGTAAATTTGCAGCGCCGACAACAACTTTAAACGGTTCTGTTTCTTACCGGCCCTATACCGGCCGTTTTTACTGGCTGACCGGCATTTTTCCTGATCATTTATACCCATTTGATATGAATCTTACCACACAGCAGTCCAATGAATTTTTTGCCCGTCATATTGGTCCCGGAGAATCCGACACCCGCAGTATGCTTAAAACCATTGGTGAATCCAGCCTGGATAACCTGATAGGCAAAACCGTACCGGCCGGCATCCGGATGGCCCAGGCTTTGAATATTCCCGCGGCCATGAGTGAACATGAATACCTGAAACACATCAAGGAAGTGTCGCAGCGGAATAAACTTTTTACCAATTATATCGGACAAGGGTATTACGACACGATCACTCCATCGGTGATCCTGCGGAATATTTTCGAAAATCCGGGATGGTATACCCAATACACGCCTTACCAGGCAGAAATCAGCCAGGGCCGCCTGGAAAGCCTGCTGAATTTCCAGACCATGGTAAGTGACCTGACTGCATTACCTATTGCGAATGCCTCTCTGCTGGATGAAGCCACTGCGGCTGCAGAAGCAATGACCATGTTCTTCAATACGCTTAATAAACAGGACCATATTGAGCGGCCCCGTTTTTTTGTGGACGCAGCTGTTTTCCCGCAGACCATTGATGTGTTGAAGACACGGGCCATTCCCGTTGGTATTGAAGTGGTGGAAGGCGATTATGCCACAGCCCGCCTGGATGCCAGCTATTTCGGGGCATTGGTTCAATACCCGAATAATGTGGGCAGTGTTGAAGACTACCGCGCATTTATAAACCAGGTGCACGAAGCCGATGCCTATGTGGTGATGGCCACTGACCTGCTGGCACTGACCTTACTTACTCCTCCCGGCGAACTGGGTGCGGATGCGGCCATCGGATCTGCCCAGCGGTTTGGTGTACCCCTGGGGTATGGCGGACCACATGCCGCTTTCTTTGCCACCAAAGATGATTTTAAACGCAGCATGCCCGGTCGTATCATCGGGATCAGTATTGATGCCCAGGGAAACCGTGCCCTGCGTATGGCCCTGCAGACACGCGAACAGCATATTAAAAGAGAAAAAGCCACTTCCAATATTTGTACGGCCCAGGCCCTGCTGGCCAATATGGCCGCAATGTATGGCGTATTTCACGGACCCGACGGACTGAAAACCATTGCCAAACGGGTGGCTTTATATACGCAGACTGTTGCGGAAGCCATTGAAGAAAGAGGGTTCTCCCTGGTCTCCGGCAATTATTTTGATACGATTGTGGTAAAAACGGTTAATACGGCCGCTATCCGCGAAAAAGCCGAACGGCAACAGATCAATCTCCGTTATATAAATGATTCCCTGATTGGTATTTCGCTGGATGAAACCACGGATGTATCAGATCTGTTTGACCTGATCAATTGTTTTGAAAATGACCAGGATCCGGTAGCCTTTAATATTGAACAGGATACCGCACTGGAACATATACCAACTGCGCTTACCCGTACATCGCACTTCATGACCCACCCGGTGTTCAACACATACAAAAGTGAAAGCCAGATGATGCGGTATATCAAATACCTGGAGAATAAGGATCTTTCACTCAATACATCCATGATATCGCTGGGCAGTTGCACCATGAAACTCAATGCGGCAACTGAAATGATGCCCCTGAGCTGGACACACTGGAACAAGATACATCCCTTTGCCCCCGCTGCTCAAACGGCAGGATATAAATATATCGTGGACGAATTGGGTAAATATCTCTGTGAGATTACGGCTTTTGACGCATGCAGTCTGCAACCCAACAGTGGCGCGCAGGGAGAATATGCGGGCTTGCTTACCATTCGTTCCTATCACGAAGCCAATGGCGATCATCACCGGAGAGTGATGCTGATTCCGATTTCCGCGCATGGTACCAATCCGGCCTCCGCGGTAATGGCAGGTATGAAAGTGGTGGTGGTAAAAGCATTGGACAACGGGTATATTGATGTGGAAGACCTGAAAGCAAAAGCCACTCAATACAGTACTGAACTGGCCGGCATCATGATCACTTATCCGAGTACCTATGGCGTATATGAAGAAACGGTGAAAGAGATTACCGATATCATTCATCAACATGGCGGACAGGTATATATGGATGGAGCCAATATGAATGCACAGGTAGGACTAACCGCTCCCGGACTGATCGGCGCGGATGTTTGTCACCTGAACCTGCACAAAACCTTCGCTATCCCGCACGGTGGTGGTGGTCCCGGCATGGGTCCCATTTGTGTAAAAGCGCACCTGGCCAAACACCTGCCGGGTCATGTAAATGAAGGCAGCAGTCAGGCGGTTTCTGCAGCACCGTACGGATCCGCCTCCATTCTGTTGATATCGTATGGTTATATCCGCTTACTCGGAGCCGCCGGTGTAAAAGCCGCAACTGAATACGCAATACTGAATGCCAATTATATGCGCGCCAGGCTGGATGGCAAATATGATATTCTGTATACGAATCATAACGGCCAATGCGCCCATGAGTTTATTGTGGATCTTCGTCCGTTCAAAAAATCAGCAGAAGTGGAAGCAGAAGATGTGGCGAAGCGGCTGATCGATTACGGATTTCATGCACCGACTATGAGTTTCCCGGTTCCGGGTACCATCATGATTGAACCAACGGAAAGTGAAGACAAGGCCGAACTGGATCGTTTCTGTGATGCCCTGCTGGCGATACGTGAAGAAATTGCCGCCATTGAAGCGGGCGCATCCGATAAAAAAGATAACGCGTTGAAAAACGCGCCGCATACTCAATTTGTATTAACGGCTGACGAATGGAAACACAGTTACAGCCGTCAACAGGCCGCTTTCCCCTTGCCCTATGTGCAATTGAATAAATTCTGGCCTTCCGTAGCCCGGGTCAACAATACACATGGCGACAGGAACCTGATCTGCACCTGTGAACCGGTGGAAAGTTATATGGTGGCTGAAGCGTAAGCGTAAACGCTGGCCAAAGATTAAACCAAGGCTTAAAATAATAACAAAAGGTATAACCATCGGGTTATGCCTTTTTAGTTAGTATTCACCCGATGCCCCTTTTTCCGTATATACATTTCCGTTAATAGCAGACCGGTTATCAACACCAGTATCTGTATCAGCAACCCAATGGTATCGGCGACACCGGACGAACCCGGAGCGACCGAAACTTTCGAAGTCAGTTCCCAGAGCGGCGTGGCCGCACCGCCTTTCATACCGACCAGTTGCTGGGACACATTCAATGCCAGATGGATGCCGGTAGGCATGGCAATGCCTTTGGACCAGATGGCGGCTATGCCAAAAATAAACGCCCAGGTGCCGGGCCCCAGGAAAGCGATCGCCCAACCCCATCCGTTAACCACATGATATAAGGCAAAAGCAATGGCAACTATAAACTGGGTGTAGCGCAGTCCGAACACTTTTTTTAATTTAAGAAACGGGTAACTCCGGAAGGCGAGTTCTTCCATAAAGGCAAGAGGAAGAATATACAAGTACCATAAAATTGTAACCGGTTCCCATTCCTGACTACTTCGCTGTATCTGCAACCCTCCAAAAAAAAGCAGGGCCATTATTATCACAGCGAAAATAGCTGCACCCCAAAAAATTCCTTTAAAAAAACGGGCCCCGCTGCCAATTTCCCAGTTGAGCGCATAACTGCGCAACGATTTTCCTTCATTCCTTATAAATAGCCAGGTTATAAGAAAAGCACCGGCACTACCGCCGGTTCCATACACAAACTGTTCCCAGTTTGGCGGGAATAAAGGACGTAAAAACCGTCCGGTCACCAATAACACCAGTAAGAACAATACCCAGAAAACCAGGCACTTTAAAAGTGTGGAGATTTTTGCCGACATGAGGTTGGTGTTGGTTTCAGCGGAAAATCGCATATACGAACTTACCGATATTCAATGGAAAAATGAAGCCTGTACTGACTTCCCCTGTAAGAAGCATCAGGCTGTTGTTGCGACACAGCTGTATTTCTGAATAAATGTCCCTTGACGTAATGTCAAAAAAAGAAGGCCGGTCACAATGCCGGCCTCCAATCTGAATTATGATTCCCCAGTATGTTTTAAAATCTTCTTCTTCCATTTCCACCCTCCTGCCTGTTTCCACCACCGTTGTTTCCGCCGCCGTTATCATTACGGCGTTCAAACTGACGGGACAGGTTCTGTGGCTGCGACTGTGGCTGACGATCATACCGTGGCTGAGCGGGTTGTTGCCGCTCGAAGCGGGTCTGATTTGTATTTCCGCTTCCGGCATTGGACCTTCTTTCCACCTGCCGGTTATTTCCACTGTTCGTGCCCGGATTATTTTGCCCGTTTTCATTGCGGCGTTCAAACTGACGTGGCGTTTGTGGCTGTTGCTGTGGCTGCCTGTCAAATCCACGGCCATTGCCCGGATTATTGCCTGAATTGTTAACTGTTCTTTCTGTGCGGCGTCCGCCATTCATATTGGGGTTACCAGCACCTTGCGATCTGTCACCATTTCCATTTGTACGGAAGTCGCGGTTTTCCGGCCGGCCACCCTGGGCTTCACGAATACGTCCGTTATCCCTGTTGCCATTATCATTGCGGCCAAATCCGTTGTTCCGCC
This sequence comes from Chitinophagales bacterium, assembly GCA_017303855.1. Taxonomy (GTDB): domain Bacteria; phylum Bacteroidota; class Bacteroidia; order Chitinophagales; family Chitinophagaceae; genus JJ008. The sequence goes on from JAFLBL010000001.1 coordinate 669,384, forward strand.
CGCCATTTTCCGGACGTCCGTTGCCGTTACCATTATTGATACGGCCACCGTTTTCAAAACGACCATTCCCGTTATTTCCCCTGTTGCCGCGGAATCCGGAGTTCCGGTCATAGCGCTCAAAACGTTGCGGCGCGTATCCACGACCTTCATCACGGCGGACATTGGGGCGATATAACCGCACTTCATTATCCCGGAAGTATGTTCGGCCCGGCGTATAACTGTCGCGGAAACGTACCGGCCGTATTGGTCCGCAATAACGTTCTGCTTCCCAACGCCGCGGGCCTGAACGGTAACCCCAGCGGCCTCCAATGTTAAAACTGATTACAGTAGTCATACTGAAAATGGAATAGTTGCGGCGGTAGTCTATACAATAATCCCTTACACGTGGATACAGTATATACCTGCGTGGTGTAAAACTCCAGAATTCATAGGGTGGCGCATAGGTACCCATATTAAAGTTGATATCCACATTAATACCGGGTCGTATAGGTGCCCATCCGTAATAATCACCTCCGTCACGCCAGGCTACCCAGGCCGGTGACCATTCATACCCTGGTACCCAGAACCAACCATAGTAAGGATCCTGGTCCCAACGCCCGTAGTGGAAAGGCGCCCATCCCCAATCATAGTCGGAAACCCACATCCATTCGGCATCTTCGGTCCAGACCCAGTTTCCTTCGGTGCTGTAAGGCCGGAAATCCGGTCCGGCATCCGGAATCCAGACATAACCATAATCGGGGTGATCGACCCACTGGCCATAAGGACTCAGCTGATCATAAAAATCCTGGTAGGATACTTCCCGTTGCCGGTCGTACTGACCGGACTGATCATACTGTGCAAAAGCCGCATGATGCCAGGCACTGCCCAGCACCAATACCAGTGCCAGCACAGCTGATTGAATTGTTCGTTTCATGTCTTGTTGTTTTTGTAGTCGTGTAATCATGCAATAATTGTTAAATGGTCATCTTCTCTTCTGTTTACAAGACGCTATTACTGTGCCACCGGATAACAATTGTTAGCCGGAGCGGCTCTTTTAAGAAAACATTTGGTGAAAAATTTTCACAATTGGAATATATGTTGGTGATAAGATGTTGGTGATAACACCAACATCTTGTGTCGTGATGACACCAACATCTTGTGTCGTGAAATGATGTTGGTGAAAACACCAACATTTTGTGTCATGAAAACACCAACATTTTGTGTCGTGAAAAAGTAGTAGATTTATAAGATGTTGGTGTTTTCACCAACATCATATAAACCATGGAACAACAATACATCAACCTCTACGATGAGTACACGCACAAGCCACTGCCCCGGCAGGAGTTTATCAAACGATTAACAATGATGGCCGGGAGTACGGCGGCGGCGATGGCTTTGCTGCCCCTGCTGGAAGTGAATATGGCGCATGCAGCCGTTACACCACAGGATGACCTCTTTACGGAACGCGTCAGTTATCCGGGTGTAAATGGCGATATGCAGGCCTATGTGGCCCGGCCGAAAGAAGAAAAGAAATACCCGGCAGTTGTAGTGATTCATGAAAACCGCGGATTAAATGCCCATATCGAAGACGTAGCCCGGCGGGCGGCTAAAGCCGGTTTCCTTGCCATTGCCCCAAATGCACTGTCATCACTTGGCGGTACTCCGGAAAACGCGGATGAAGCCAGGACAAAGTTTCAGCTACTGAAACCCGAAGATAACCTCCAGAATTTCATCCGGGTTTTTGATTACCTCGGTACCCGTAAAGATTGCAATGGGAAATATGGTTGTGTCGGTTTTTGCTGGGGTGGCGCCATGAGTAATAACCTGGCGGTACATGTACCTTCCCTTAAAGCCGCTGTGGCATTTTATGGCAGACAACCGGCAACAGTTGACGTTGCTAAAATAAAAGCGGCTGTTCAATTGCACTACGGTTCAATGGATGAAGGCGTGAATAAAGGTATTGCGGCTTATGAAGAAGCGCTGAAGAATAATAAAATCACGTATGAACTCTACATGTACGAAGGTGCCCAGCACGCCTTCCATAATGATACCGCTCCCACCCGGTATAACGAAGCCGCCGCTAAACTGGCCTGGGAACGGACAATCACCTTCTTTAAACAATATCTTTAATTGAACGTATTCATTACTCATTACTCATTACTCATTACTCATTACTCATTACTCATCACTCATAAAAAAAAGCCGGCACTTCATCAGTACCGGCTTTTTTATACTATTCACTACCATCACCTATTCCCTATTCCCTATTTTCTATTTTCTATTATCTATCCCCTACGGCCTCCTCACTCTGAAACTGCATACCACATTCTTAGGTACACCGCTGAAATTCATTATGGCTGTAAAATTGCCTTCCACAAAACCACCCGGTGAGGGGCCGAATGTGGTATAGTTAATTGTCGCAGCCCCGGGTGCCCATGTTTCAGCAGCGCCTACACCACTTCCCAGGTTTACAGAAGCCCGTAAAAGAGGGAAACCGGTACCCACAGACTGATTATGCTGAGCATGTAAAATTATATTGGTACTGGAATTGGTACCGGGGTTATTGTACCCGCTGATCCATGCCTGGAATGGTTGCGGACCGCCCGTATTGGTAGAATCACTGAAATACATGGTACCCGGAGGTGCCGTTATAGTAAAAGGTATACCATCGATCAGCATCTCGATATACTGTGCAGATGAAGTACCGCAGGCCTGAATGGTTCCGAGGTTGATTGTACCGGTATTCCCTGTACCTGAAACCGGAACAGATTGTTGTAAGGCGGCATAATCAACTCCCAACACCGTAAAACTGAGTGGCGTGTTTCCGCAACGTGGGATATTGACAGAAAATGTGCCGTTATTTACAGGTACGGTATACTGATGTCCTCCCTGAATATAAATAGCGGCTGCACCATTTACCACATTAGTATTGGCACATGTGGTTAATGTGCCTGTAATAGTGAGGCTGTTTAATGCCGGAATGGTAACCGTAATAACTGGCAATGTTGTATTGGTTGAAAAAGGACCTACAGGCTGAGTGAAAACAGGATTGTTACATAAATCCAATACCTGCAGTTCCAGGTTTTCGTCTTTGGGTACTTTGCCGCAAAGACTGCCGGTGGAATCCGTACGTCCATAACCGTAAGTGCCATTTACCGTCCGTTTAATCCGGACCTGTGCATTGATCAACGGGGCGCCATGATCATCCTTAAAGGACATACAAAGATCAATCAGCGGGAATGGCGCATCGCAGTTCCAGAATGAGAAATGACTGACTTTGGCCACATACATATTTCCCGTTTTGCCCGCCTTGCCTTCCTGTTTCCATCGGGCTGTAGCTTCATCAAAATGCCAGAGATCAATAGAGTCTGGAGCCGCCGACAACAGGCTGGCCGGTATAGGGAAACGCAGATCGGCCGTTTTTCCTGCCGCCACTTTCAATGGCTGTCCTGAAGCACTGGTCAGTTCCACACCAATCATTCCAAAAGTTGAAAGGCCTCTTTCGGCTCCGGTGGTTAATACGCCACGGAGATCGCCCATTACCGTATAAGGTAAATCTGCGGATGAAGGATCTATCCAGGTCATAGCCACTTTGACATTGCCCGTATAGGCGGTTCCGGCCGCATCTGTAACCGCATTGGCTGGCATTATCAGGCTGGCACCGGAAGCAAGATTTACATTTCCACCGGTAGCCGCGTCAAAACTGCCGCTATTGGTTTTTGGCAGCATTTTAATACGCACGTTATTAATACGACCTTCCACGGCTATAAAACTCCGGAACCCGGTAAAGTACCCGGTTTTTTCCACACTCACTGTGCCATTGGCTTTTGATAACTGAATATTCCGGAAGCGGAATACGCCATACCGGTCAGTCGTAGTACTATTGGTACCACTCCGTACTGTAGCACCCGCTATCGGCTGGTCATTTTCGTTTAGCACTATACCATTTACCCCGCCGGTAACCCGTTCCGCATCATTTACGGCTGTTTCATTATTACCGGCTGGTAGTCCCGGCCATTTGATTTCCCGCTGACAGGAAATAAAGAAGAGTCCCGCCGAAAGGATCAGCAGGAACAGTTGTTGGATTCGGTTTGTATGCATGATGGTAAAATAAAAAAATTAATCTTCCCGGACAATCAACAGGGCATTTATTTCCCGAAGCGCTTGCTTACCACCTCCCAGTTCACCAGTTTCCACCAGGCAGTAATATAATCCGGGCGGCGGTTCTGGTACTTCAGGTAATAAGCATGCTCCCAGACATCCAGCCCCAGTAAAGGTGTTCCTTTTAATTCACTGATATCCATCAGCGGATTATCCTGGTTGGGGGTGGAACCCACTACCAGCTTTCCCTCTTTGTTCAGCACCAGCCAGGCCCAGCCACTCCCGAAACGATTCTTACCTGCATCAGTGAACTGGGTCTTGAATGCATCGAATGACCCGAAATCCCGGATAATCGTTGCAGCTAATTCACCCGTGGGCTGATTATTTTCAGCAGCCGCACGCATGGATTTCCAGAAAAATTCATGGTTATAATGTCCGCCCCCGTTATTGCGCATTTTGGGAGAAAATTTCGAAATACGTCCCAGCAACGAAACCAGTTTCTCTTTTTGTATATCCACCCCTTCCGCTTTCACCGCTTCAGCCAGGTTCTTAGCATAAGCCGCTGCATGCTTGCCGTAATGAATCTCCATGGTCATGGCATCAATTGCCGGTTCAAGTGCCGCATAGCTATACCCCAATGGTTGTTGTTCATAAGGCACATCCTCAATCCATCCCTCCACCTTTTCCTGTCCTGCATACTTTTCAGCAAGGGCAGGTAATACCGTCATCGACAGCCCGGCAGCCAGTCCGGCTTTACCAGTTGATTTTATAAAATCGCGACGGGTGTTCCCAATATTTTTATCCATATTATTATTTTTAAGTTATTAATATTTATCCTTCAGCGGCAAAACAGCAATCAAAAGTAAAGCGTATAAAATTTATTAGCCCCGCATTCCCCGGTTTTATATACCTGAATAAAATCAGAATGTCAACCGGTACATTGGTCAATCCACAAATCAGCCAAACAACTACCTAAATTACTCCCAATTCCTCATCCACAGACAGAATTCCTTTCAAACCCGTTGCAAAATCTGTTAAAATACGACAGTAAGCCTTGTATCTTCGCTGTTCATGGGGTTAAAAGATTATTTCGCCATACTGGAACTGGCACCATCTGCATCCTATATGGAAATCAAGAAGGCGTACCGGAAACTCGCCTTACAATATCACCCGGATAAAACGGATAATGACCCCTATGCTGCAGCCCGTTTCGAAGTAATTAAAGAAGCATACGAAGTACTTACCGACCCGGCAAAAAAAGAATATTACCTGCAGCAGCGCTGGTATAATCAGAGTATCGGTCGCCGGAAAACAGAGGAAATGGTCACCCCCGTCAGTTTATTGAAGCAATCCATCGAACTGGACCGGTATGTTTCCCGGCTGGATAGTTTCCGGATGGACCGGGAAGGCCTGCTGGAGTATATGCTGGATTTGTATAATGACGACACGATGGAGAAGCTGAAAATGTTTAATGAACCGGAGACAAATAAAGCCATTCTCCGGGCCGTTTTATCAGCCAGCAAACTCTTGCAGGCCCCGCAGGCGCACCGGCTGTTAGAGCAGCTTAAAAAAGGTATACCCGGTGATCCGGAGATGAAACAACTGATGACTTTATCACTCCGCCGGAACCGGCAAACAGACCGGCAGGAGAAATGGGGATTCCTGCTCCCGCTGATCCTGACCCTCTTAATCTGCCTGCTCATGTATTTGTCCGTAGGGTAGTTATCTTTGCGGGATGCACTATGTTTCAGCTGAGGGATTGACCAAGAGTTATGGCATACAGCCCCTTTTTTCCGGCATTTCCTTTCATATAGAAGAAGGCGATAAAATTGCGCTGGTAGCCCGTAACGGCACCGGCAAATCCACCCTGCTCCGAATCCTGGCTGGCCAGGAAACCGCTGATGCCGGTAAGCTCTGGATTAATAAAGATGTGGATGTGGTGCTGTTTGAACAGGATCCGGTATTTGTTGAAAACAAATCCGTATCAGACAATATATTTTTTCATGACCATCCGGTCATTAATGCAATCAAGGAATTTGAAGCGGCCAGCGAAACGGAAGATCATGAAAGAATGAGTGCCGCCATTATCAATATGGACGAACGCAATGCCTGGGATTTTGACACGAAAGTGAAACAGGTATTGGGCAAGCTGAATATACACCACCTGGATCAGCCGGTAAACACCCTGAGCGGGGGTCAGCGTAAACGGGTAGCCCTGGCAAAGACCCTGATCGATATCGGTTTTGAACACAAGCATGTTTTACTGATCATGGACGAGCCCACCAACCACCTGGACGTGGAGATGGTGGAGTGGCTGGAACATTATCTCGATAAGGAAAATGTAACCTTACTCCTGGTTACCCACGACCGGTATTTTCTCGACGCCGTTTGCAATGAAATCTGGGAACTGGACGGCAACAGTAACTTATTTGAACACAAAGGCGATTACGCGAATTACCTGGAGAAAAAAGCATCGCGGATAGAAAGTGAAGCGGCCAGCATTGACAAGGCCCGTAACCTGTACCGTAAAGAACTGGAGTGGATGCGGAAGCAACCCAAAGCCCGTACTACCAAGAGTAAAAGCCGGCAGGACAATTTTTACGAAGTGGAAAAGAAAGCCAAACAACAATTGGTGGATGAGCAGTTGCAGCTGGAAATGAAGATGAACCGGCTCGGCGGCAAAGTGATCGAACTTAAAAAAGTGTATAAGAGTTTCGGGGAAAAAGTGATTCTCAAAGGACTTAATTACACCTTTAAAAAAGGAGAACGCATTGGTGTGGTCGGCAGGAACGGGGCCGGCAAATCCACATTTATCAATATGCTGCAGGGACTGGAGCCCGCAGACAGTGGCAAGATCAATATCGGGGATACCGTAATTTTCGGCAACTATTCGCAACAGGGACTGGTGATCAAGGAAGATATGCGGGTTATAGAATTTGTAAAAAACATCGCCGAACATTTCCCTTTAGCCAGTGGCGGCTCGCTGAGTGCAGCCCAGTTTCTCCAACTGTTTTTATTTGATCCCGATAAGCAATACACGTATATCAGCAAACTTAGCGGCGGAGAAAAAAGAAGACTGCACTTGTTATCCATCCTTTTCCGCAATCCCAACTTCCTGGTATTGGATGAACCCACGAATGATCTTGACCTCCCTACCCTGGGTGTGCTCGAGAATTTTTTAAGTGAATTTCCGGGCTGCCTGCTGATCGTATCGCATGACCGTTACTTTATGGACCGGCTGGTAGATCATCTTTTCGTTTTCGAAGGTGATGGGCATATCCGTGATTTCCCGGGCAACTACACCCTCTATCGCAATGAAGTAAAAGAACCGGAAACTGTTCCTGAAAAAAAAGAAGTGAAGCCCGCTCCCGCCCCCGTACCCGTGAGCCATACACCTGTCAGCAAAAGGCAACCCAGTTTCAAGGAAAAAAGAGAATTTGAATTACTTGAAAAAGAGATCGAAGCGCTGAATCAGGAAAAAAATTCTGTTACCGAAAAACTGAATAACGGCCATACACCTTTTGAAGAACTGCAAAAACTCTCCGTCAGAATCGGCGAGATCACGCAGTTGCTGGATGAGAAGGAGATCAGGTGGCTGGAGTTGAGTGAGGTAATGTAGGGAAGTTGTGAGTTGTGAGATGTGAGTTGCGAGTGACCTTATATTTTATCGCAGCAGCAATAGCTGTTCAACCCCGTTGGGGTTGGGGGATCGTTGAGGGCACCCTGCCCCCGGGCTTCACCCGGGGTTATTGATGGTTTAAGCCCGTTGGGCTATGCAGTACGTTCAAATCGTCTTTTCAATCCTTAGTGAAAAAGACAATACGACCGGACTACTAACTACTATCTCCCGACTCCCAACTCCCGACTCCCGACTCCCGGCTCCTACTCGATCAACTCCCCGTACGCCCTCTTCCCATAATACGCATACCTCTTCCCCTCTTTCCGCGTACCGGCAAACACAGAATGAATAAACCCGTTCAGTTCCACCTGTTGTGTATGATAAATACCACGGTCAGGATTTTGTTTAAAGAGGAACTGAATACGGCGGGCAGATTCCCTGTAAATCACCAGGCTGTCCGTAATAGTTTGACTAAAGATCCACTGACCTGATAGTTGCTGCATCATCAAATGACTCCTGTACCAGGTGCCCCCGGTATCAGAAACCACCCTTTTTCCCTGGTACAGGGCGGCCGAATCATTATAGGCAAAGACAGTGAGAAAGCGTTTCTTTCCGTTCAGCAGCCATTTCATCAGGGATATACCATACGTTGTGGTATAACCGTAATCACTATCCAGGAAACTGATACGGGTTACGAAACGGGGGATTTTAGCTACCGCCTCCATATACCCGAAAATAAAACTGCCGCCGCCACTGTGGCCATTCAGGTGCACATTTACTTTCCGGTTATGAAACAGGGAACGCAGTGTATCCACGATATGCGGGATAATGGTTTTGTAATCAACATGTGCCCGTTTCCAGGCCGGCCAGCTTTTCTGATCATTTTCCAGGTAGGCGACTACATAATTTTTTCCCCGGCATTGTTTCCTGACAAAGGCCGTTTGTGCCCGGATATGCTGAATATCAAAATGCCAGTCATCGCCAGGTGCCGGCTTTTTCCCCATCGTCCATTCAGTACTGTTACCATTAGGCAAGGCATACAGGATGAGCTCTACCGCGCCGGTAAGGTGGAGCCGTTCCGGCCTGTCCAGGGTGATTTTCACACCCGGGCTCATCCGGAAAGAGTCAATTTGCTGACTTTTAACAAGCTGGGGATAAACCAATAATACAAAGCATAGTCTGATAATAGTCAGTCGCATAGCTGATTAAAGGTAGGGAATAAGCTGAGTCTGGTTCAATCGTAGATTTCCTAAACAAAAAATCCGGCCTCATTCTTGCAAGATTTAAAAAGGTAGTCTACTTTTGCAGTACTCCACTTAATTCGTTATCCTCTCGATTGACTTGTCCAGTCCCCTGAAAACCTGGTAGTATTTCTATTTGAAAACTTTTAAAAATCAGGTTATGAAGAAAATTAAACTCTTAATGAAGAATGAAGATGTACAGGCCCGTTTAGTAATTGGTGGTTTCATCGTTACTTTCACCCTGCTGGCGCTGTTCTTCATGAACAACTAATCTGTACGGTTAGTACATAGAGGGTCAGGTAAATTCGTCTGCACGGATGAAGTGTCAGAGTTTTTGCCTGACTCTATCCAGTAAGATTTCCACATCTATTTTTTCCATACAGTTAAAATGCCCGAGCGGGCATTTTTTGTATCCGATCTTGGAGCAGGGACGGCACCATGTCTTTACCTGCATTTGCAGCGAGGGCATGGAGAAATCGCCATAGTAGGGTGTCATGCCAAATGCCGGCACCGTATTCCCCCATAACGAAATGATCGTTTTCTGGTATGCCGCCGCGATATGCATCAGGCCGGTATCATTGGTGATGACCAGTTTGGCTTTGCGGATCAGATCGGCACTTTCGTTCAGGCTGAATTTCCCGCAGGCATTATATATTTTCACATCATCCACCTGTGCAATTTCATTGCCGTTGGCCGCATCTTCAGGCCCGCCCAGCAGCATGACCGGGTGTTGCAACGCGGTACAAAACTCTTTCCATTTATGTACCGGCCATTGTTTGGTGCCCAACGCTGCACCAATCACACAGGCCACATAGCCGGCCGTATGGGAAACGGGAATGTCTTCCCGTTTGGTTTCTTCTTCAGGACTGATAAAATAATCGAGGCCCTTCCCGTCATTCTTTACACCAAAAGACTCCACCGTTTTCATATAGCGGTCTACTATATGCAGACCGGGCAGTATATTTATTTTGAAAGCCGTGAGTAAATATTTCTGAATATTCAGTTTATAAAAGGAGAAGGATTTTTTCTTCAACGCGTTCTTTATACGCAATGTCTTGCTGTTGTGATGCAGATCGATTATATAATCGTAGTCCTCTGTTTTCAGTTCCTCGATCATCAGTTCCCAGCTATGCGCCAGCTGGTGTACTTTATCGATATAGGGATTGTGCTCCACCACACTGTGAAACCGGTCGCGGGTCAGAAAATGCACTTCGGCACCGGGCACCTGTTGCTTGAGACAACGGACTACGGGCGTTGTTAGTACGATATCACCGATAGATGATAAACGGATAATGAGAAATTTCTTCCCGGATTTCTTCACTTCCTGTGTTACGGGAAAAACTTCAGGCAGGGTTTCCATGGATGACTGTTTTTTTATTGTTCCACATAATCGAGGTCCTTGTGAAAAGTCTCTTTACTGAGCCAGGCCGCCATGATTGTAATGGCCATCACAATGATGCCCGCATAAATACCACCCTTCACATAGCCCATACCTTCCATACCCCGGATGGCTTTGAACAATGGCAGTATAAAGATCGCCAGCATTCCCCGTACCATATTGGGAATGGTAGTAGCGGCTGTGGCCCGGAGATTGGTACCGAACTGCTCCGCTCCCATCGTGACAAAGATGGCCCAGAAGCCGGTACCAAAACCAAGACCGGCACAGATCCAGTACATCTGCTGCGCAGAGCCATTCCACTGGATCGTAAAGAAGAGTAACATGAACAGGATGGTGATCCCGTAAAATATAAAGAGGGCCTTCTTCCGGCTTTTGAGTTGCTGACTCACCAATCCTACCAGGATATCACCTAACGAAATCGCCGCATAAGCATACATGATCGCTTTGCCCGGATCCACTTTTTCGGTAATGCCGAATTCACGGGCGAAATCAGAAGAGAAATAGACCAGCACCCCGATCACATACCAGGTCGGCAGACCGATCAGGATCCCGAATAAATAGCGTTTGAAACGGTCCCGGTTGGTAAAGAGCATGAAAAAATTACCGCGTTGCGCATTGGATTGTTTCACCGCATTGAACATACCGGATTCATAAACCGAGATCCGCAGCACCAGCAACAACATGCCCAGCCCGCCCCCGATAAAATAACAGGTGCGCCAGCTGAAATTCTCTTTCATGATAAAAGCCACCACCGCACCGGTAAGACCGATACCCGCCACTAAGGAAGTCGCCAGTCCGCGTTTTTCTTTCTTCGTAATTTCTGATACGAGTGTAATACCCACTCCCAATTCACCCGCCAGTCCGAGTCCGGCCACAAAGCGGATCCATTTATATTGCTCTACTGTTTCCACCAATCCATTGGCAATATTGGCGAGAGAATACAATACGATGGAACCGAATAACACACTCAACCGTCCTTTTTTATCCCCCATGATCCCGGCGATCACGCCACCTATCATGAGTCCTACCATCTGCCATTGCAGGATGGATTCGCCTTCGATGCGGATCGCGTCTTCGGAGAGGCCGAGATCGCGCAGACTTGCCACGCGGATAATCCCGAAAAGCTGCAGGTCATAGATATCAACGAAATACCCCAGGGCGGCCACGATCACCGCAATATTGAGGAGGCCTGCCGGTTTGGTTGGCTTCATATAGGTCGTTAGTTTGTTTCAGTGGGCTTGCTGTTGCCTCCCTCTTTTGGTTTGGGCTTTTTCAGCATTTGTACTATTACCGGGGCGGTGGTCACAGCCACAATACCCAGTACGATTATTTCGAGGTGTTCTTTCAGATCGAAGTTGAACCAGTCCATGATCCATTTCTGCAGGTAGAAGCCGCCAAAGATCATGGTGAATACCCAGGCAATACATCCCACCACATTAAAGAAATGAAACTTCTTCCGGTCCATTTCCACGATACCGGCTACGATCGGAGCAAAGGTCCGGATGATGGGGAGAAAACGGGCACCTATAACCGCTAATCCGCCATGCTTTTCGTAAAAATCATGGGCCTGGTGCAGGTATTTTTTCTTGAATAAAAAGCGATCCTTCCAGTGATACATCGTTGGCCCTACTTTACGTCCCGTCCAGTACCCGACCATATTACCGAGTATACCGGCTACCGAGATCAGTCCGACCAGTACAAACAGATCAACGATTGGCGGATAGTTGAAGGGAATGCCGAAGAGTTTGAGAAACTGATACCCTAAACCCGGCCCCACTTCCCCGGTTGCTGTTTTGATCTGGTGGGCAAAGATGCCGGTAACAAACAAGAGCGAATCACCGGGTAAAAAGAAACCGACAAAGAGACCTGTCTCGGCAAATACCACAAACAGCAATAACCAGAGCCCGCCATTCTCCACATACCATTGGGGTTGCAGCAATTGGGTCCAGTGAAATGCATCCAGTAAGAACATATCCTAACGTTTAATAAGTGACGATTAATGATGCGGGTGCTGATGATGATCCGTATGTTCCAGCTCGCCTTCCCATTTACTGACCGCAGCAGTAGCCAGGGCATTGCCCAGTACATTGGTCATGGTACGGCCCATATCGCAGAACACATCAATGGCAAGGATCAGCCCCACGCCTTCGGGCGGCAAACCAAACATCTGACCTGTTGCCAGCACTACCACCAATGATGCCCTTGGTACACCGGCAATGCCTTTACTGGTAACCAGGAAAACCAGAAGCATGATGATCTGCTGACTGACATCCCCGGTAATGGAGGTAATGCCATAAGCCTGGGCAATGAACATACTGGCGAAAGTCATATACATCATACTGCCATCGAGATTGAAGGAATAACCGAGGGGCAATACGAAGGAGACGATTTTATCTTTACACCCAAAGCGTTCCATTTCTTCCACCATCTTGGGATATACGGCTTCACTGCTGGCTGTGTTGAAGGCAATAGCCATGGGACTGGCAATGCGGCGCAGCAGGTGCGGTAAACGTTTCTTTAAAATAATATATCCCACGATCAGCATGAGCAACCAGAGTATGAGCAGACCGAGATAAAACTCGCCCACATACATACCAAAGGTTTTTAAAATATCCAGTCCGTTTTTAGCAATAGCAGATGCCATGGCGCCAAATACACCCAGGGGAGCAACGATCATCACGTAGCCCACCATTTTCAACATCACATGACCGAGGGTATCGAGTACATTAATGATGCTCTTGCCTTTTTCACCAAGGGCTGTAAGGGCAATCCCAAAGAATATAGAGAATACCACCAGTTGCAGAATCTCATTGGTGGCCATCGCTTCCACCACACTCTTAGGTACTACATGCTCCACAAATTTAGCCAGGGAGAATCCTTTTGACTTATCCATCAGATCGGAAACGGCGGCTTTGTCCACATTGCTCACATCCACCCCCACACCGGGTTCAAAAAATGAAACCAACACCAATCCGAGTCCGAGTGAAATCAGGGAAGCGGTTACAAACCAGAGCATGGCTTTGCCCCCTACCCGTCCTACTGTCTTGAGGTCACCCAGTTTGGCGATCCCCACTACGAGGGTACAGAACACGATCGGCGCAATGATCATCTGCACCAGGCGCAGAAAGATCGTGGTCAGCAGTTTGACATTATCGGAAAATGATTTTATCGTATCCGGCGGATATGATTCATGCACCCAGTATCCTACCCCCACACCAATCAGCATGGCCAGAAATATATAAAGCGTCAGTTTGTTTGTCTTCGACATAGCAGCCGTATTAAATATGGCCGAAAATCGGTAAAATTAGCCGGTTTAAAAATTAAAAAAAGACCGTTAATAACTCTTTTTAAAGCGATTAGCCGGAAAGCCGTATTTTCCCCTTTTAACCAAGCGAAACAAAACTGACTGTATGGCGGAACATGCTAGTTCATTTAAACCCACACTGGGTCTTTTTGATGGCACCATGATCGTTGCCGGCTCCATGATCGGATCCGGTATTTTTATTGTGAGTGCCGATATTACGCGTAACGTAGGCAGTGCCGGCTGGCTGATTGGCGTTTGGCTGATTACCGGCTTCATGACCCTCACGGCCGCCCTGAGCTATGGCGAACTGAGCGGGATGTTTCCCAAGGCCGGCGGACAATATGTGTACCTCAAGGAAGCCTATAATCCCCTGATGGGATTTCTCTATGGCTGGAGTTTTTTTGCCGTGATACAGACGGCCACCATTGCCGCGGTAGGTGTGGCATTTTCCAAATTCCTGGCATATCTCGTACCCGAACTGGGCAATAATTATTTTTTGTTTGATGCAGGCATTATCAAAGTTTATTCCGGCCAGCTGGTAGCGATTGCCATTATTTGTCTCCTGACGTATATCAATTCCAAAGGCGTAAAAGAGGGTAAACTCATTCAAACCGTTTTTACTTCGGCCAAATTGTTTGCCTTATTCGGTCTCATTGCTTTTGGTTTTCTGCTGGTGAAAGAAAGTTACTGGGCGGAAAACTGGAAGACGGGATTTACAGCCGTGCAGGACATGGGCCGGAAAGATGCAACCGGCCAGTTACAGCCCCTGAACTGGATCGGTATTTCCGGGTCGGCCCTGATGGGCGCTATTGCGGCTTCCATGGTAGGATCCATTTTCAGCAGTGATGCATGGAACAATGTAACCTTTATTGCAGGCGAAATGAAAAACCCCAAACGGAATATCGGGCTGAGTTTATTCCTGGGTACATTAATCGTTACCCTTATTTATGTGGCGGCCAACCTGATGTACCTGAACGTGCTGCCGCTGAACGAACTGGCTTTTCCCGCAGATGACCGGGTAGCAGTAGCAGCCGCCAATAAAATATTCCCTTCATTTGGTACCATCCTCATCGCCGTGCTGATTATGGTATCCACGTTTGGCTGCAACAACGGATTAATCATGGCCGGTGCCCGGGTATATTACACCATGGCCAAAGACGGCCTGTTCTTTAAACAGGTGGGTGAACTGAATAAAAACGCGGTGCCCAATGTAGCCTTGTGGATACAATGCATCGCGGCTTCCGTCTGGAGCCTGAGCGGCAAATACGGCGACCTGCTCGATATGATTTCTTTTGTTGTGGTGTTGTTTTATATGCTGACCATTATCGGCATATTCATACTCCGGAAAAAAAGACCGGATGCGGAACGTCCTTACAAAGCCTTTGGCTACCCGGTATTACCCTTTTTATATATATTAATGGGAGCCGCATTCTGTATACTGCTGATCATTTACAAACCGGAATTCACCTGGCCGGGACTGATCATCGTACTCATGGGCGTGCCGTTGTATTACCTGGCTTTATCCACTCAAAAAAAGGCCTGAACCATTTAAAAAAAGCCGTACGGTCATATCGTATCAATACTTATCTTAGTCACTCACTAAAAATCAACTCATGAGTTTATTTGTCAAAAAGCCATTGGATCAGATTCTGGCACAAGCAGCCGATTCGGAGAAGGGCTTGAAAAGAACATTAGGAGCCGGCAACCTGATCGCCCTGGGTATCGGAGCCATTATTGGCGCCGGTCTTTTTGTACGTACTGCAGCCGCAGCCGGACAAGCCGCCGGACCGGGTGTAACCATTTCATTTATTGTAGCCGCCATCGGATGTGCATTTGCCGGTTTATGTTATGCGGAATTTGCTTCTATGATTCCCATTGCCGGTAGTGCGTACGCCTACTCTTATGTAACCATGGGTGAAATGATTGCCTGGATTATCGGCTGGGCCCTGATTATGGAATATGCACTGGGAGCCGCTACAGTTTCCATTGCCTGGAGTGAATATTTAAACAAGCTGCTGGGAGGGGCTATTCCGTATGAATGGTGCCACTCGCCTTTTGAAAGCTTTACTGATACAGCCGGTATTCACCATGCCGGTATATTGAACGCTCCGGCCCTGATCATTCTGCTGGCACTGACCTTACTGCTGATCAAGGGCACACAGGAATCCGCTTTTGTAAATATGATTATCGTATTTATTAAAGTGGCCATCGTGATTTTATTTATCGCCATCGGCTGGCAGTTTATCAAACCCGAAAACCATACCCCCTACCTGATACCGGAGGGCACACAGGCCGTAACGGATCAGGCCGGAAAAGTAATTGCTGATTACAGTGGCTGGAATAAACACGGCTGGGGAGGTATCCTCGGAGGTGCTGCCATTGTATTCTTTGCCTTTATCGGTTTTGATGCCGTAAGTACTGCCGCACAGGAAGCTAAAAACCCGAAAAGGGATATGCCGATTGGTATCCTCGGTTCACTGGTGGTATGTACCGTATTGTATATCTTATTTGGTCACGTGCTCACCGGTGTGGCCCCCTGGAAAGACTTCGTAGATCCGGAAAAAGGCAGAGAAGCATCCGTAGCCTATGCAATCAGTACGTATATGATTGGATTTGGATGGTTGTCTAAAGCTGTAACCATCGCCATCCTGGCTGGTTTCTCCTCTGTTATCCTGGTAATGCTGATGGGACAGAGCCGTATCTTCTATACCATGAGTAATGACGGACTGATCCCCAAAGCCTTTGGTGACCTGCATCCGAAATATAAAACACCGTATAAAGCCAACTGGATCCTGTTTGTTTTCGTAGGTGCTTTTGCCGCCTTTGTACCCGGGCACGTATCCGGTGACCTGACCAGTTTCGGTACCCTGTTTGCGTTTGTTCTGGTAAGTATCGGTGTCTGGATTCTCCGGGTAAAAAATCCAAACCTGGAGCGCCCCTTCCGTACACCACTGGTGCCCGTGGTAAGCACACTCGGCGCATTAATCTGTACATTGATGATTGTGGGACTGGATGCACAGACGCTGAAAGTGGCATTTATCTGGATGGGTATCGGCCTCGTGGTATACTTTGCCTACAGCCGCCACCGGAGTAAATTGCGGAATTATGCGGATGTGCTGCCAACGGCAGATGATTTTGAGAAGAAGTAGTTGTTGAACGTAGAACGATATGAAAAGCCCTGAGGTACTGATTATCTCAGGGCTTTCTTGTTAGTCGGGAGTCGGCAGTCGGGAGTCGGGAGGAGCTCGTACACGGGGCAAATTGAATATCCCTGTAAATTTTGCTCCTCTACCCTGCTCCCTCTCCTGACTCCCGACTCTCGACTCCCGACTCCTGACTCCTGACTCCCGACTCCCGACTTTTCCCTAAATTTGCAGCCCTTCCGGCCCCTTGAAGCCGGACTCCTAAACAAAACACACTATGGGACGTATTTTTGAAGTTAGAAAAGCCTCAATGTTTGCCCGCTGGGACAAGATGGCCAAGAACTTTACCCGGATTGGTAAAGAGATCATTATTGCCGTAAAAGCCGGTGGTCCCGATCCTAATTCCAATGCCGCCCTGCGTCGTTGTTTCCAGAATGCCCGTAGTGTGGGTATGCCCAAGGACCGTGTGGAAGCCGCTATCAAGCGTGCCCAGGGCAAGGAACTCGTAAACTATGATGAGATCCTCTACGAAGGATATGGTCCGCATGGCGTGGCCCTGCTGGTGGAAACCGCCACAGACAACCACGTACGTACCGTGGCCAATGTAAAATCCCTCTTCAATAAAGGCGGTGGTGCCATGGGCAACAGCGGCAGTGTAGCCTTCCAGTTCAAAAAGATGGGGGTATTCAAACTCAAACCCGAAGGACTGAACGCGGAAGACATGGAACTCGAGCTGATTGATTTCGGTCTCGAAGAACTCGGCGAAAGCACCGGTGAAAACGGCGAAGAAGTTCTCGTCGTCCGTTGCGGCTTCACCGATTTCGGACACATGCAAAAAGCCCTCGAAGACAAAGGCATTACCCCCATCAGTGCAGAGGTAGAATGGATTCCTGGTACCACTGTTCCTCTGTCAGACGAACAGGCAGAAGACGTGAGTAAGTTGATTGAGAAATTGGAGCAGGATGATGATGTGCAGAAAGTGTTCCATAACATGGGTTAATCCTTATACCTCCTACGCTTCTTATCCTTCGAAACCTCTGGTGAAGGAGGAAAGCTACGGAGGGCAAGGCAGAAGGTATTCCATAACATGGGATAATGGAGAGTGGAAAGTGGGGAACAGCCAGGGAAATAAGGAATAAGGAATGAAGAAGTGGGCGTCCTAAGAATGATTTGTCACCCCGAAGCGTAGCGAGGGACAAGACGAAAACCTCTACCCCCTATTCAGATTCCGACGAAGGAGGAATCTTTATCCGGCAAATTGGCCATTGGTAATATCCGGATTTACTTCAAGAACAATCCACCATTCCAACATTCCATTATTCATCATCAGCACTCCAGAAAGCAATCAGTTGACAGTAGCTATTCTTCACTAATAAGCTTGTCGTTTATCCAATGACGCTCTGATAGCTTCTTCCCGGTAGTGTCAAACAGCGTTTCAATCTTGTGAAACCTGAAAGTACTTTTGTCTTTGTAATCACCCTCATAATATTGATAAGTCTTGCTTATTGGCTTACCGCTCTTGAAATACATAAAGTCCAGTTCAATAAAACTTGCCTTTTTTAGTATAGGTTTCTCGCTTCATCAATAGTCCTTGTTCATCGTAATAATTTCAAATACCGTCATGGTAATCTATTGGATATGCTTTTATCACCTTACCTTCCATTTGCATCTTACCATTTGCGAAAAATTATTTTCGGTAACCGGTTACGGTATCAATTTCTGCCTTAGACCTGCCATTATTAGTTTCAATAATAAGAGAGGTGAAAGTGTGACTTTCAGGGGCTTCTTTGGTGATCATGCCCAATGTTTTAGTAGCGCTATGAGAAGCTTGTGAATTGCAACTGCTAAATATAACAAAAGCTAATAAAACAATAACAGCGGTATTTAATCTGTCTATTGAAAAAATCAGTTTATTAGATTGCGCCATAGCTGTTCAGTATAGGTTACTACAACGGGCGAGGCTTCAAGCAGATGTGGAATTTACCAGCTTTCTACCGGCACCGTTGATAAATAAATTATCAATTTGAAATTATGCACTAAAGTTCAAAATGGCTTGCCCAACCCGAATTAAAGCCGGACTTTGTACATTGCTGAAGTTTGATTGTCCAGCCACATCTGCTAACAACCCGATGTAGGCGTAGTTACTTTTGAAAGTTTACATACTCGCATTCAATACCATCAAGTTTGTCTACAAAAGATTTAAAACTTGGAGAATTTTGATAAACAATTGTTTTATTAATGGAGGCAAGGAAATTCACTCCATCAATAACTTTATTGTAAGAGCCGACACATTTTTTTATTACCGAAGATCCTCTTAGCCCATCTGTTTTATCAGGCTTTTCCTGAACATTACCAATTAATTGATAATCTGCCACAATCCAATTTTCAATCATTCTGTCAGCAACACCGATTCTTACATCTTGGTCAGTTATTCCTTCAGCTATTAGATTATCATGCAACTCTGTGCAAATGTCTTTTATACTATTCTCTCGATCCTCCTTATCTATCAAAACTATAATTGGATAATGCCTATTTCCAAACATACGAATCATAGATGAAATCTTCTTTGCAATTGCTGAAATTGTTACATTCTTACCATTGAGATTTGTACGCTGAATTGGCCTTCCAGGACAGATTTGAGAAATAAAGCACTGCTCGGTGTGACCGTCTACAATAAAAGCTGGATTAGGCATGTTGAATCGAGTTTGAAAAGTAAAAATGTCCAAGACCGAAGCCAGAATTTGATATTTCATCTTTAATTAGTTGCAGATTCCCGATTCTTTTAGCAATAGTTTTTCCCTCTCTTAAGTCTACAATTATAATTTCCTCTGGTTGTGAGCTGTTTAATAAAGATTCACTGTGAGTTGTCATTAATACAAACGATTCTGTGTCTTTCTCAGAAATATGATCTCTCATTATCTGAGCAATTTCTGACTGCATCCATGGGTGAAGGAAGTTTTCAGGTTCTTCAATGGAAAATATAGTTCTTGAGGTAAGAATGGCTGTAATTAACGAAAGCCACTTTATAGTCCCATCTGACATAGCGGAAAGTGGTAAAACTGCTTCATAATCGCCTGTCTTAATTGTAATTTTAATTAGCAATTTATTGTCAAAAGGATCATTGTCAATTGTTATGTCCGAAACAGTATTATTAGCAAGTTTTAGATATGATTTTATTTTTTCTAAACTTTTAGGCTCAAAGCTTCTTTCTGGTTTATCAAAGCCAAAAAAAATCCTCCTTTCATTCTGATCTTTAGCCTTACTATTTTTCATAGCATATAAAGTCGTACCAAGTCCAGACCCATCTCTTTTGATTTCTGCTGGAGTTGCCGCATCCTCGAATTCTTTTACTTTGCTTGGTATGATATTAAAACTTTCTCCTCCTACAAGATCACTCATAATCCTATGAGAGATATCTAAATATGGAAATAGAGTGTAAATTATTGGTTTGCTACTTGGATTTTGCTCTAAAGCAAATTTTTCAAATGATTTTTTAAAATCTCCCTTTTCATCATTTTCTGTAAGAATAAATCTGGGCTTAAATTTTTTTTGATTTAATTTGAATATCTTATACTTTTCGCTTGACAATTCCTCTTTGGTGTATTCAATATCAACATCCCAATTTAGTCTAGTCTGATACTTATCTGGATCATTATGAAACCTTGAAGCTGTTCTAATTTTTATCCGCTGGTGTGTGAAATAAATACTATCTTTTTCAAATGATGTTTTTACTTCTGCTTCATACTCGTAAACATAATATAGTTTTGATTTTTGTTTAGTTGAGCCAAAGATTTTAAACTTAATATTATCTTGATAATTATTTGGCCCAATTTTTTTAAAAATCGCTCCTGCACCGCCAACGGAACTTACAGCTCTACCAATCGGATTTTTGATTAGTTGAGATAAGAATTCAAAAAATAGAATTATGTTAGTTTTGCCAGCTCCGTTTGGACCAACAAGGATATTTACTCCCTGATTTAGCTTTAACGAAAAGTCTGATAGTGATTTAAATCCGTCTATCTCAATTTTTGTTATCATATAGATAGTTTTTTTCTAAATACGCCCTACGTTATATTATTGCGAAGGCAGAGGATTCATTGATATCCAGCCCGAAACAAAAGCCCATTTGAAAATATGGTGTTAAATTTAAGAACTAAAGATGAACTATGAACATCGAACCCGCATTGCTGTTGATGATTGTATACAGCTGATTTTATATTGTCAAGTCCTGCTTTTGCAAATTCTTTTGTTGTGCATTCGTGCTTCTGTCATCTGTTTTAAAAGAGCTTATTTATTTCAATAAATACTTTTTCAAAATTATCGAGTGTTGATTTATCAAAGTATTTTTGGTCAACACCTTTTGAAGCAAGTTTATTGGCAGGTCTATAATGATTAAATCCGTCCGCCAACTTTAAAAAATCCGTGAGTTGAATAAGTATTGGTTTTATTTTGTTATTCAAGTCAGAAAGTTTGACCTGTTTATCTGGGAATGCCTCATTATAAAACTTCAAATAATCCTCTTTAACAAATAAGTCTTCAATGTCAGCTGTTATATAGTCTGTAAGAAATTCATGAAAGAATTTTACTTTCTTGCCTGAAATAATTTTCTGTTCAATCATATCATCAAGCTTTGCTTTTCCTTTACCATCCCTAAATGTGTCAAGTAAACAGACGATATTCAAACTACTTCCTCTCAAAAGAGAAATAAAAGTTGAAACTTTATCAAGCCCCCCTGTTGGCACAATAGTAATTTTATTATCCAACCCTGTTCTGCCGGTTGATTGCAAAATTGCGGACATTACTTGCAAATAAAGTAAATCACTTGCCCCTTCAACTAAAAGATTATGCTTTGATATGAAGAGATTTTGTGCAATATCATATCCTAATGCAGCTTGAAGAGGGAAAAGCGTATTAGGATCTTTTTCTTGTATACTCTCAGAAATTATTGAGCCATTTTCAGTTTCAAGTACAGTCCTAACCTTTTGCAACTTATCTGATTCAATCATGAAGGGAGAATGGGTTGTATAGACTATTTGGTAGTCTGCAGACAAGTCATCTAAAAAATGAAGCAGGTTTGCTTGTGCGGCAGCATGAAGGTTTAGTCCAGGTTCGTCAAGTAGCAATATATAATTGCTCTCTTTATCCTCTTGAATTTTTTTGAACCAAACTAAAAAAGAAAAAAACCAGTTGAAACCCTTACTTCTATTTTTTAGAGGTAATGATACCCCTGAACGTCTATTCTTTACCCGAATGTCCAGAACATGCTCAATAACTTTTACGTCAGTCACAGTTACATCTCGATTGTAAATAGGCTCTTTTACTTTTCTTTCCACCTCGCCTGTGATTTTATCTATATCAAATGTAATTTCAAGATTGCGATTCGTCTCCCAATACTTAAAGAGTTCATTTGTTATGGTTGCCTGAGTGGCTTCAAGTTCTGCCTTAAAATCTTCAAAATTTTCTGCACTAATGATTTCATCGGTATTTATGTCTGCAAGCTCAAATAAGGCTTTTGCAGTCTTCAATTCTTCATCAGTTAAGTTCTCGTCATTTAATTTTTCAATGCTAATTCTTGAAGGGAGAGCATAATATTCATCATAGTATAAAAATTTCGGAAGATTTGGCAATATGTGTACTCTAATAATGTACTCATGGAATATACTGTCTTTCCATTTCAAATCATTTTTAAAGTACTTCTTGAATTCTTCCAACCCTTTGAGCAAACCCTCATCTTTATATTCAGCAATAAGTACATCAAGTTCAGCTAGTGTTTTAACGGTAGATAACTTATCATTGAGTGACTTACTTGATATTTTAAGTTCACCTGTTTTGTTTTCAACAAATTTTAAGTAGTCGGCTTCAATATCATTCCAAAGTCTACCGTTCGAATATTTATGAGAAACTGAAATTGTCTTTTGGGTAAATACTTCTTTGCCCAAATCAGCTTCAATCGCAGCAATTAATTTATCTGAAAGAGAATATACTGCTGTTATTGCTATTGCATCAACTCCGCTTTTGTCGAGTGCCTTTTTTTCTTTTCTCGGGTAATCATGAGTTGATGTATACTTGAAAGCTTCGTCCTTCTGAAAATAGTTAGACTTTGCAAGTGCTTCCAAAACTGAAGTTTTTCCAGATTCATTCATTCCAACAAGAATCGTAATGTCGTTTTCTACATCGAAACTTTGTTCGGTTTCGATGCATTTGTATTTGTGGATAGTAGCTTTAATTAGTTTCATATTACAAAGATAGGTTTAAGGTCATTTTTTCAATTGTCAGGTTATTTTCACAGGGTGTCCTTAGTATTACGCACAAACATTGCACTATCGAAATTAATCTTATTCACATAATGATCTACTTACTGAAAACTAACTTCTTACAAAACAGAAATCACTTCCTCAATAACCGATAATAAACATTTAATCCCGGATAGTTAATTAAGCCCCACAATTTACCCATTCCCCCCATCCCCACAATACCCTTTTTGGGTTAGTCCCGGGCGTTAGCCCCGCAAAAAGCCGCAGGGCGGTTGAAAGGTTAACAAGTTGAAAAGTTGATAAGGTGGCTTCGGATGGAGTATTACTGTTCCCCTCTACATCTAGGTTAATAGTGCAGTTCGGTCCGGAGAATCCAAATCCTACCTTACCGTTAGGCATGGTTGCCCTGTCTGTAAACCCTGAAATCTGCCATTTAAGCCCCGGTTGTCTTTTCGGGCCTGCTTTCTTTCTATTGTTAAAACCAGCCCCGTAAAAGCCTCCGTAATGCATTTACAGGAGTTCAGGCGGCAGAAGGCCTGCTCCGGGACAAAAGGGAGATAAGCCGCCCTGCCCCAGTACTCCTTCGTACCACAGCCGTACCAGCTTCGAGGCATGGCCGGGGTTAAAGCGCACCATGCGCTATAACCCCGAACAAGGTACGGCTGTGGTACGGCGTTGGCCCGAAGCGCTCCCGAAGCACTTCCGAAGAAATAATAGCGGTAAATGGATGGGCACCGGGCAATGTGTTGAAAAAGATAGCGGTAGAGGAGCACGATCCCCGGCTGAAAACAATAACGGAAAATGACCATGTATCCAATCCCTCCCCCGTACTACCTTTACCGGATGAATGAAACTCATCCGGTGGTGCTTTTTGACGGGGTTTGCAATCTCTGCAACAGCTCCGTGCAGTTCATCATCCGCCGGGATAAAAAAGACCGTTTCCGTTTTGCCCCGCTACAGGGAACTACGGGACAGGCCCTGCTGCGTCAGCACGGACTGCCTGCTGATTCTTTCAATTCATTCATACTGGCTGAAGGCGATAAAATTTATACTCATTCCACCGGGGCACTGCGGATGCTCAAGGGACTTGGTTTCCCCTGGTCACTGGGATATGCTTTCATTATTGTTCCCCGCTTTATCCGCGATGGAGTATACAATGCGGTTGCCCGTAACCGGTATAAATGGTTTGGCAAACAGGAATCCTGTATGATACCCACGACTGCCCTCAAGAAGAAATTCCTGGAATAGGGAAAAAAGTACGAAGTAAGAAGTACGAATTACGAAGGGCATTTCGTAAAACGAGTTTCCATAGGACATTTAAGCTACTTAGCAGGGGCTGTTGACTACTAACTCCCGACTACTAACTACTATCTATTCCAACATCCTTCGGCAAGCTCCCCGCATGAGGCGGGACAGGCAGGATGACACGATCATTTCGTTCAGGATGAGAAAAAAAAGAAACTTCCTTTTCTTAAACAAAAGCCTCTTAGCATGGGCTGTTGACTCCCGACTCCCGACTACTAACTACTAACTATTCATTCATCATTTCCCTTACCAC
The DNA here is from genome assembly GCA_017303855.1 of Chitinophagales bacterium. Taxonomy (GTDB): domain Bacteria; phylum Bacteroidota; class Bacteroidia; order Chitinophagales; family Chitinophagaceae; genus JJ008. The sequence goes on from JAFLBL010000001.1 coordinate 693,982, forward strand.
TGCCGCAATCTCTTCCGCATTGGGTTTGCTGAAATAATCGCCATCACTGCCATAGGCGGGCCGATGAGCTTTAGCGGTGATGGTGCGGGGGGCCACATCCAGGTACTTGTATCCGCCCTGTTGTTCCATTACCTGGTTAAACATATAGGCCGCGGCACCTCCGGGTACATCTTCATCCACAAACACGATGCGGCTGGTTTTTTTCAGTGAGTCCAGTATCTGGTGATGAATATCAAAAGGCAACAGGGTCTGTACATCAATTATTTCGCAACTGATACCCATCGGTTCCAGCATATGTACAGCATCCTGTATGATGCGGAGTGTGGATCCGTAGGACACAATCGTTACATCATCTCCTTCCCGGATTATTTCAGGTACTCCCAACGGTACGGTAAAATCAAGCAGGTTGGATACCAGTTTTTCCTTTAACCGATACCCGTTCAGGCATTCGATCACGATCCCGGGGTCATTCCCCCGGAGCAATGTATTGTACATGCCCACTGCCTGGGTCATATTTCTCGGTACACAGACAAACATACCCCGCAGTGCATTCACGATCATGCCCATGGGTGAGCCGCTGTGCCAGATCCCCTCGAGCCGGTGGCCGCGGGTACGTACAATCAACGGACAGCTCTGGTGACCGCCGGTACGGTAATGCAGGGTGGCCAGATCATCACTCAGTGGCTGCAACCCGTATAGCAAATAATCGAGGTATTGAATCTCCGCAATCGGGCGCAGGCCACGCATAGCCAGGCCAATACCCTGTCCCATGATGGTCAGTTCACGAATACCGGTATCAAATATTCTTTCCGCCCCGTGTTTTTGCTGGAGTCCGCTGAAGCCCTGGTTTACATCACCAATGAAACCAAGGTCTTCACCAAAGGCAAGGACTTTAGGGTTATGGGTAAACAACTCATCAAAGTACCGGTTCAGAATTTCAAAGCCATTCAGCATGGGCGCATCCGGCAACAGCACGGATTTTATTTCCGGTACATGCAGGGCGCTGCGCGGACCTTCATTGTACAGGTGCGTATTGTACAATTTCTTGTTTTCCTCCTGCAGTTCTTTATAATAATCTTTTGTCCAGAATGCCGCGTCGGTATGTCCGGCGATCTGGAGAGCGGCATTCAATGCTTTGAGTACATCGCGGCGAAGGGGCTCGCGGTTGGCGGATAATTCAAGGGCGATTTTGTGCAGTTCCTGCGTATGATCCGGCAATGTATTGGCCATGGCATGTATCAGGTCCGTAGCCCTGGCAATCTGCTTTTTTACGGGCGTGATAAATTTTGCCCAGGCGGTGGATTTGCTTTCCCGCACATGTTCCTTTGCTTTCTCCGCAATCTCATCCAGTTCTTCTTCCGCCGCCAGTTCATTTTCAATCAGCCATTCCCTCATTTTGCGGATGCCGTCCCATTCCCGCTCCCATTCCAGCCGCTCGGGACTCTTATAACGTTCGTGACTACCCGAAGTAGAATGTCCTTGCGGCTGGGTAATTTCCTCCACATGAAAAAGTACGGGCGTATGGGTTTCACGCGCCAGGCGGATCCCTTCTTCAAAAGCTTCACACATTCCTGCATAATCCCATCCCTTCACTTTATAAATATTTATGCCGTTGGTTCCTTCCTCTTTCCGCATACCTTCCAGGGCGGCGGAGATGGATGATTTAACCGTTTGAAATTTTTTCGGGACAGAAATTCCATATCCGTCATCCCAAACGAATACAGCCAGCGGGATTTGCAATACGGCCGCGGCATTCATGGTTTCCCAGAAATGCCCTTCACTGGTGGAAGCATCCCCGATGGTAGTAAAACATACTTCATTTCCATTATCGGATAATCCCCTGAAGGCTTTCAGCTGCTCCACGTTTCTGAAGGCACGGGAGGCATAGGCCAGGCCAATAGACCGGGGCATTTGCGCAGCGGTGGGTGCCATATCACTGGCCACATTTAAAGAGGCAGCCAGATCCACCCACTCGCCCTGTTCGTTCACATTGCGGGTGGAAAAATGACAGTTCATCTGACGACCGGAACTGAATGGTTCGCGGGCCGGATCCGGATCGGCATACAACTGGGCGAATACCTGTTCCGCGGTTGTCAACCCGATCGCAAACATAAAAGTCTGGTCACGGTAATAACCACTCCGGAAGTCGCCAGGCCTGAAATAACGCGCCATTGCCACCTGGGCCACTTCCTTACCATCCCCGAAAATGCCGAATTTGGCCTTCCCACCCAGTACTTCTTTTCTTCCTAACAAACTGGTTTCCCTGCTGATACAGGAAATCCGGAAGTCACTCAGTACCTGGTCCCGGAAAAGGTCATAGGAGAGTTTCCCGGCATCCGTCAGTATTTCCGATTGGGTATTTTCCATATGACAAAAATAGGGAGAATGAGAGCGTACAAATCCCCTGTTAAAAAATAGCGGATAACCCATGCAACCCCTCTATGACATCTGGCATCTTTCCCCTAAATTTGAGCCGCTAAATAACTCAGTATGAAGAAAATCACCCTTTTTCTTTTAGGAGCAGCCAGCTTTACCTGTGTACAGGCCCAGCAAACCGTACATGATGATAAAGACGGGCATAATCATGGCAACCCCGCTCAGGCGGCTGTGGCAAATGCGACTGACAACCTGCAATTGAAGGAAACAGAGTTTGATTTTGGCAAAATTCCCCAGGGAAAGCCGGTTTATCATTTCTTTGAAGTGATCAATACTGGTAAAACCCCGGTTAAACTGGATAATGTGCAGGCCAGTTGTGGTTGCACTACACCGGAATGGAGCCGCGATCCTATAGCACCCGGCGCTTCGGTAAAGATCAAGATCGGCTTTAATGCCGCTACCGCGGGTGTGTTTGATAAATATATCACGGTCATGTACGACAACAACGCCCATAACAAACAAATTAAGATCAAAGGGTTTGTCTGGACGGCCCCGGAAGGACCCGCGCCCGTAAATCCGGCGGTGGACCTGTTGAAAAAGCAAACTTTTTAAACCCGTAATAAAAACAGCATTTTAAAAGATCCTATTTTAAATCACATTCTAAAAAAAACAAAATGAAAAAAGCCTTTTTACTCGCCCTTGCTTTTGTGTGCACTGTTGGTGCTTTCGCCCAGGCTAAAGTGGAAGAAACGGTTAAGTTCAACAAGGAATCTCATGATTTTGGTAAAGTAAAACAGGGCGTACCTGTGACGTATTACTTCGAAATCAAAAACATCACCGATAAACCGGTAGTGGTTGAAAATACCTATGCCAGCTGTGGTTGCACCACACCTGAAAAAATTGTAGAACCGATTATGCCCGGTGCCACAGTGAAACTGAAAGTGGATTACAATGCCGCCGCGGTTGGTCCGATCAACAAAGACGTATTTATCAAACTGGCCGGTATCGATCAGATCAAAACACTGAAGATTACCGGAGAAGTTATGACGGCTGAAGCGTATGAAACGTATATGAAAGATAAAGGGGCAAAAGAACCTGCACCAAAGAAAAATTAATCGCATTAATCCGATAATACTAAAAGCCTCCTTACCGGAGGCTTTTTTAATTTCTTTACAAGTTGATGATGGCCGGAAAAATTCGGGACATAGCCTCCGGATTAACGGATCAGGGTTACGGTGCCCTTAATGTCCGGCTTGCCGTCACTGAATTTAATATAGTACACAAATACACCCGCATCCAGTGGCATGCCTTTGTAGCGGCCATCCCAGCTTACTTCGGCTCCTTTTACTTCATACATCACCTGCCCGCTTCTGTCAAACACCATCACCCGGGCGCCCCAGGCAGGATCCAGGTAAGGAATCGTCCAGCGGTCATTTCTGCCATTGCCATCCGGTGTAAAAGCGGAAGGAACAAATACACCTGCCACGGCTTTCACATTCACCGCATCTTCATTGATACATCCATAAACAGAAATGGCCGTTAGCCGGTACTGCATATCCCGGTCTGCGGTTACAACCGGACTGATCGTTGTATCATTACTCAGAAAGTCAGGAGGCAGCCAGCGGATCCGGATATCTTCACCGCTTGCGGTAGCCGTTAACCGGGTATTGCTGTAACCGGTAACCAGGATTTTATCAGGACCTGCATCAACCACCGGCCTCGGGTGAGCATTTACTTCCAGTACATTGGAGGCAATCCTGCAGGAAGCAATACCGGCATTACCACTTTCCGCCACTGTAAGCCGGTAACGGTAAAGACCAGCCGCAGTTACCGGGCGTTGATAAGTCAGGCTGTTTGCGCCGGGAATATCCGTCCAGCTGCGTCCTGAATCCATGGATGACTGCCATTGATACACGGGCTGAATAAACCCCGGGGAAACCGACGAGGAAAAGGTATAATCCAGCTGGTCGTATACGCAAACATCGATGGGAGTAGCGGCCCCCTGTATCAGAGAATTGACAACGGGACCACAGGGTCTGAAACTGATATCATCAAGAGCAATATCGTTTCCATTACCACCCGGAGCGTTATTAGTCATACGGATAACCACTTCGGAATTACCGGGTGTGGTGGTAAAATAAAATCCATATTGCTGCCATTGCGGCTGAGAAGTAACCGAAATACCGCCCGTGCTATACTGGTTCAGCACCACTCCTCCGGGTGTTTCTATTCTGAATGTGATATCCGGCTTAATTCCTGAGGGAGAAAGCAACACATTCATCATCCAGGCTGAGAATTCGTAAGTGGTATTGGGGCAAAGATTAGTTACAGAAGCTACAAAAAAATCACCGGGCTGATACGAAGCATTCACCAGCATATAATAACCATTACCGGTATGATCAGCCGCAACCGTATGCCAGGCATTTCCAAAACAGCCGGAGCTGTAGCCGGTTATGGTATAAAACCCGTCATTGGGGCAGGCGGATGCCGTGTAGGTATAGCCGGGTGCAACAAAATTAGTGGGTGGATTAGAGGCTGATCCGAAATCAATACTTACAACAGGATCGCCAAGACTGCCGGTACATAACTGAGCAGAAACGGGTGTCCCGGCACCCAGGAGTAAGAGTAAGATGCCTGTGAGGCCGGGTAAGGATGATCGGAACAACTTCTTCAATGGCAGGTATTATCCTGTAAAGTTAGCTCATTTTTAATACGGACAGACCATAACAGATTGCGGAAAAAAAACAAGTGTTATGTTATTTGCCTGTCTGCAACTGTTGCTTTTCACCAAACAGCGGAATTTCAATTTCCAGAGCAAATCCCTGACCCGGTGATGTATCAATATTTATAGTTCCGCCAAATACACCCAGCCGGCTGGATATATTCTTTAATCCGATTCCATGGCTGACTTTACTCAGATCGCCCCCCTTACCATCATCGGCCAGCCGCATAATGAACATATCCCGTTTAGTAGCCAGGGAAATGATTACCTGACCGGCTTCAGCATACTTGATGATATTGGTACATTGCTCCTGCGCCACCCGGTAAAGGGCCAGTTTCATTTCATTACTTAACAGCTGTTCATTGAAGCTTTCGCTGTTGATATAGGTACTGATACCCGCGTTTTTCAACATGGTCTGACTCAGCCGGGTAATTTGTTGCACCAGGGTTTCCGCAGACAGATCCGGTGTTACCAGTTCATGGGCAATCTTCCGGTTTTCCTGAATGGCCATACTGATATTCTCAATACAGGATGGCAGGAGTTCCGGATTTTTTTCAGGGAAGTCGCGCACTACGGAGAGTAATACTTTTGTACCCACCAAAATCTGGTTGACATTATCGTGCAGTTCGATACCTATCGCATTCCGCTCTTTCTCCTGGCCACGAAGCATCGCCTCTGTTATTTTTTTCTGCTCTTCAAGCCGGCTTTCAATCCGTTCCTGTTCCAGTCTTCTGATTTCGGAAATATCCATATGCATTACCACCGCCCCGGTAAACTCTCTTCCTTTCAGCGGGGTAACCACAATCCGGAACCAGCGGTTGAGTTTTGTAATATGCCAGGAATATTCATATTCAAACTGGTCACTGCGTCCAGCCAGGATATCGCTGATGCCTTGTGATATTTTCTTACCATCAGTTTCATTATCTCCGAATGACTGGGTGGAGATAGTCAGGTAACTGGTACCGATGCCATAATTCACACCGGAAAAACCATTCTCATCGGAAAATTGCCTCCAGGCATCATTGACTTCAACAACCATACCTTTGGTATCCAGCAGGGCCACACTCGCCGGCAGGGTATTCAGTATCACCGTCAGGCGTTCCACTAATAGCTGTTTTTCCAGGAAACTCCTGTTGATTTCTGCTTCCGCTGCTTTTCTTAATGTTATATCCTGTTTGGCGCCGAGCAAACGCAAGGGCTTTCCTTGTCCGTCCCGCAAAACAAAATACCGGTCGTTTACATAAGCATAGGTACCATCTGCTTTGCGGAAGCGGTATTCCACACTGGATTGGGAAATAGTTGTGTCCAGTTTGGCCGCATCCATGGCTTCAACTACCCGCGCCTTATCATCCGGGTGAAGCCGGGACTCCCAGAATGAATCTTCACTGTATTCATTGACCAGATCATACCCGAACAGAAATTTATAACCGGTTCCCGCGATAAATGTCTTCCCGGTCTGGTAATCAAAATCCCAGATGGCATCACTGGTTGCCCGGGCAACGGCTTCATAACGCTCATTGGATACCCTTATCCGTTGTTCATCCTTCTTTCGCCTTGATATGTCCCGGACAATTTTAGACACACCGGTTATTTTGCCTTTACTATATAACGGAGAAGCCGAAATGGAAACGTTTATAACCGCTCCGTCTTTCTTCATCCGGAGTGTTTCAAAATGCTGTATCGTTTCACCGCGCAGTAATTTCGAAATCATATCCTCCCCTTCAACTACGATTTCCTCCGGAGACAAGACGCTTGTGTGCTGCCCGATCATTTCCTCCGCTGAATAGCCATAAATTTTTTCTGCTCCTTTATTCCAGCTGGTAATAACACCTTCCAGGTTGGTACTGATGATCGCGTCGTCCGAATAATTAACGATGGAGGATAAAAGATTCTGCTGGGAGAGTGCCTTGTTCTGAGCGGTAATATCCCTGCCCATAGCGATGAAACGTCCATCCGGCAACTGCCTTGTCACCAGCTCTATCTCGACAGGTGTACCATCTTTACGTCGCATGGTTCTGAAATCGAATACCTGCCCTTCAGCAACTACGGAAGGAATGTTTAAGGGACGCATGGCCAGGTCGTCCGCATAAAAAAGTTCCGTGATATTCATCTGTAATAATTCTTCCCGGCTATAACCGATAGTTTCAGATGCAGAGTTATTACAATCAACAATGACGCCTTCCTGATTATAAAATAATATGCCATCAAATGCCTGATCAACAACTGTTCTGTATTTCTCCTCGTTTTCCCTGATGGCATTTTCGGCTACCTTTCTTCCTGTTACATCCATTATAATACCATGCCAGGTAATAGTGCCATCCGGCGCCTTGGTGGGCAAGGAGTTGCCCTCGAGCCATATTACTCCTTTTTCAGGATGATGAAACCGGAACTCTAGACTCCATGGCTGCAGCGTATTCGCAGACTCGTAGATACTGTTCACAAATAATACCTGGTCTTCTTTTACTGTTGAATCTAGCAGGTAGGTAATGTTATGTTTTAACAGTTCATGCGAAAAACCAAATAATTCTTCCAGGGCATTACTGGCGTATGGGAAACTGAAATTACCATCCGGACTCATCTGGAATGAATAAATCAATCCGGGTGATGAGCTGGCAATTGCGTCGAGCTTTTGCTGTTCCTCTTTCAAAGCCTCAGTAGCTTTCCTCTTTTCAGTTATATCCTCCGTAAGGACGAACACACCTTCCGGCACCGGTTGCACACTGAAACGCGCCCAGATCACAGTTGCATCAGGCAACAATAAACGGCCTTCTTCCTGCAATGGCCTTCGTTCTTCAAAACAACGCTGAATAAGCTTATACAAGGAGGAAAGCTCGAAACCGGGCAGTTTATCCACCAGGCGGGCCCCTGTCAGTTCTTCACGGGGAACTTTCAACTGAGCGGCCACCGCTTTATTTACATAGGTATACGTCCAGTCATTCCCGATAATCTGAACCCCTTCCATCATGTTATCAAGTGTAAGCCTGTACCGCTCCTCACTTGCTTTGAGGTTCTCTTCCGCATTGATCCGTTCAGACACATCCCGGTAATTAAAGACGATCGCATTCACGCTCTCTTCCTGGAGCAGGTTTGTGGCATATCCTTCCATCCAGATATAGGTACCATCCGTCTGTAAATACCGGAACAACGCATGCTCCGTACTGCCGGGAGTACTCAATAACTTGCGTATATTTTTTCCCATTTCAACCAAATCCTCCGGATGAATATGTTCACGCGGATCTTTTCCAAACACCTCGCTATCCGCATGCCCCGTGACACGCACTGCCGACGGACTTCTGTATATAATTCTGAATTGCTCATCCAGCAGAATGATAATGTCAAAGCTGTTTTCGATCAATGAACGGAACCGTTTTTCCCTGGCGAGCAGCTTTTCTTCCGCTTTCTTCTGTACGGTTACATCCCGGATATTGAATACCACTGCCTGCACAAAATTCCGGTGCAGCAGATTAATCATGGTTCCTTCCAGGTATACATAGTGCCCATCCTTGTGCATGCCACGATAGTATGTCTGGAAGGGGATACCCGGATTCTTAAGTATTTCTTTTTGCAGTTCACTGATCCGTTTCCGGTCCTGCGGATGCACAATATCTTCAATAAAGGACAGTCCGTTCAGGTCATCACTGCTCCAACCCATAACCCGTTCCGCCGACGGGCTTCTGTAGATAACTTTTCCGGCTGCATCAAAAAGCGTAATAATATCATTATTATTCTCAATCAGGGCCCTGAACTTTTTCTCACTGGCTACCAGTTCTTTTTCAGACCGGATACGGCCTGTAACATCATTAAGCAATACCAGTCTCGCTTTTCGTCCATGAAACTCAATCGAGTGCGCAAACACTTCCACGTCAATCTCCACTCCGTTTTTCCGGCAGTGTTTCCATACACCGCGATTAGCTTCAGAAGAAGAAACCCTCCAGGCGTGGTCAAAACTTTTAAAGCGGGCCTTTTCAGACTCAGGGCGGATATCGGGCAGGGTCATTTGTAAAAACTCTTCCCTTGTATACCCGTATTTCTGGATGGCCATATCATTCACGTCCAGGAAACGGAAAGTCTCCAGGTCAAAAACCCACATGGGCATCGGATTATTCTCAAACAGGTAACGGTATTGTTTTTCGCTTTCCTGAATCTGACTTACTCTTGTCTCAATTTCCAGTTCCAGTTTCTCTTTCTGGTTACGCAGTGTTTGCTCCAGTGATTTTTCCGCACTGATATCTTTTACTAAAAAAACAAGGTACTTATCCTGTTCACTTTCTCCCTGTACCAGGTTTGCCGAAACAGCACCGGTAAAAGAAGTTCCGTCTTTCCTGGTAAATACTCTCTCTGCCTTCCATACTCCTTCTGCCAGTAAGGTTGAATCAATGGCTGCATGTGAAACACTGTCTAACTCAAGAATGCCAAGTTCTGTCACCGATTTCCCAATGGCCTCTTCCTTGCTATAGCCAAATAACCGGACAGCCCCATCATTCCAGCTGATTAAACTATAATCGCCCAGCCTTCTCGACAACACCGCTTCAGACATCTGGTTGGTGATTGATGCCATATAATTTAACCTCGCTCTCAGCTTTTTCTCTGCAGAAATATCATGACTCACCGCCACATAACCGGTTACTATACCCGTTTCATCACGGATTACTGAATGTGAAGCATGCACATCGAGCAATGTTCCGTCTTTGTGGAATCTTCCTAATTCAGCCGACCAAAATCCTTTCGTTTTAATTTCCAGCAGCGCCAGTTTTACCTGCTCCTCCGATAATTGAGTTTGCAGCAAATCAACCGAACGCTTCCCAATTGCTTCTTCCCTGCTATAACCATACAGCATTTCCGCTCCACGATTCCAGGCTGTTATAACCAGATCTTCATCCGATACAAAAATGGCTTCGCTGGCCTGATTGATCTGGGTAAACAACTGACGTATCTCTTCTTCTGTTTTTTTCCGCTTCGTAATATTCCGGATAGCGGCTGCCACAAATCGTCCCTCTGTTGTCTCAATCGGTGCCAGGCTGATCTCCACGGGAATTAAAGTGCCGTCTTTATGGAGCGCCTGCATTTCCATACCAGCACCTTCCATACTGCGCACATGCGGCGACTGATTATACTCTTTACGGATTGCAATGTGTTTTTCCCGTATATTGGAAGGAACCAGTTGTTCAACTTTCATGCCTTCCAGTTCCGGCCTTACATAACCAAACAGTTTTTCGGCCGCCAGGTTGGCCATCGTTATCACACCTGCCTGATTGCTTATAATCGTTGCATCAGGAGCTGCTTCCAGCAAAGTGATAAATTTTTTTTCATTACTGAACTGGCGGGCTAATTCTTTACGTATGGCATTGATGAGTACAATGCCCATCAGCAATACAAATCCAAGAAAAGAATACAGCACAATACTCAACACTTTCAATGTTTTCGTGTTGATCTTCTGATTGAGCGCGCGTTCGGCTGATTCAGTAATCCGGATAGCCGCTGTCTGCTCTTCTATCAGCTGCAAAAATTGGCTAAATTTTATTTTAAGCGCATCCGATTTCTGCTGCCTTTTTGCAGGCTCTTTTTCCTGCAACACACCATCAAGCTCTTCGCGGTAACCTGCAATCTGTTTGGTCAATATTCCGAGCCTGTTTATTGCAAGCTCTTGCGCCTTATCATCCGTTTCCAGTTGCGCCAGGTTGTCCACCTGCTGCTTTATTTGCTGCAACTGTTTATCAAATGCCTGTGGTGACACCGGGCCTTTTGTATTCATCAATTCCCGGGCTTGTATCACACTTTTTGAACAAAGGAACTCTATATCGGCTATCAGCAGGAAGACACGTTCTGTATGCGTATGCGACTGTTGATTCTTCTGGACTTCCTTTGCCTGACGTAAAGAAATAAACAGAACAATCAGTACGGCGAGTATCACTATAATCAGCGACACCGATAACATTTTAAAGGCTATGTTTTTCCTCATAACAGCAACATTCTGACAGCTATTTTAAAATGAATTACCTCTAAATTCCCACTGCAAAAGGTATATAATACTGATTTTCCTCACTTGATTCGCTGTTTTGTAACCGGCCTGTCCCGGAATATGTGTATCCACTTATTAAAACCAACGGGTACTACCTGTATTGCAAAAAATAAATGTACCAACTATGTCATTTGCTGAATAACTTACATAATAACAAAAACAGATATTACGGGTAAATACTTATTCGTTTTCCCTGGAAAGATCGTTACCTGAAGTCTTTAATGAAACAATACGGCTGACATTAAATTTATCACATGAAAAAAGCCCCGTTTCCGGGGCTTTAAAGTTTGTTTACTAACACTGAGCAAATTGTGAAATGCTAAACTTCCAGTCTAAAATTAAGCCTTGTCTGTACCTCTTGTGATCATCATAACAGAACCTGCCAGGAACGCGAAAAACATTACCCAGGCGATAATTGTAACGGTTATCATAATGATAGATTTTATCTTGGTAAATATAACAATAAGGATGCCATTTTTTAAACGATTACATTGATTTTTATCAAAATCTGAGGGTTTTTCAGTACCCCTTTCCGTATTTTCCGTAAGGGTTTACACTAAAATCAATGCGATCTGATATACAAACATAAAAAACGGCCTGTATGCGGATAGTGATTTACGTTACATGACAGACTGATTTTAAAAATGCCTGTAGCTGATTAACGACATAGTGTAAAAGCATTTACACTGCCGGGGAGGGCTTCTGTTTCATTTTGAAAAACTATTATATAAGCAAACAGGCGCATTTGAACTGAATGCCCCTTAGTATTACCTTTGCGGCATGCTCACCATATCTCAACGGGGACAGCAAATGCCCCCCTCCCCCATACGTAAACTGGTGCCTTTTGCCGAGGCGGCCAAGAAAAAAGGAATTAAAGTATATCATCTGAACATCGGTCAGCCGGATATTGAAACACCACCAGCCATCCTCGATGCCGTACGTAATGCCGATATTAAAGTACTGGAGTACAGCCACAGTGCCGGCAATGAAAGCTACAGGCGCAAACTGGTACAATATTATAAGAGTGTCGGGATTAATATAAGTCATGATCAGATCCTGATTACCACCGGGGGAAGCGAAGCCATCATGTTTGGCTTTTTCACCTGTCTTAATCCGGGTGATGAAGTGATTATCCCTGAACCTTTTTATGCCAACTATAATGGCTTTGCCTGCGCTGCCGGTGTAAAGGTAGTCACGATCCCCTCCAGCATTGAATCCGGTTTTGCCCTGCCGCCCATTCATGAATTCGAGAAGGTGATTACCGCTAAAACGAAAGCTATCGTTATCTGTAGTCCGAACAACCCGACCGGTTATTTGTACAGCCGCGCCGAAATGGATGCCGTGAAAGATATTTGTCTCCGGTACAACCTCTACCTGTTCAGCGATGAAGCATACCGCGAATTCTGCTATGACGGTGAATATGTAAGTGCCATGCACCTCGACGGACTTGATGAGCATGTGGTATTGATGGATACCATTTCAAAGCGTTACAGCGCCTGCGGCGCCAGGCTGGGTGCCTTTGTTACAAAAAATAAAGCCGTATACGATTCGGCTATGAAATTTGCACAGGCCCGGCTAAGTCCCCCCGGACTGGCCCAGATCATGGGTGAAGCTGCGGTGGATCTTCCGGCTGCCTATTTCGATGCCCCCAAGGCGGAATATCAGCGCAGAAGGGATTTACTGGTAAGCCGCCTTAATGCAATGCCTGGTGTTTTCTGTCCCAACCCGGGCGGCGCCTTCTATGCAATGGCCCGGTTACCAATCGACGATAGCGATAAATTCTGCCAATGGCTGCTGGAGGAGTTTTCCTGGAATAACCAGACTGTAATGCTCGCCCCGGCAACCGGGTTTTACGGCACACCCGGACTGGGGAAGAACGAAGTGCGACTGGCTTATGTGCTTAATCTGGAAGCTATTTCCGCGGCAATGGATTGCCTGGAGAAGGCGCTGGAAGTGTATAAGGGGAAGGGTTAGGGTTGAAGGTTTAAAATTGAAAGTGGCTTTTACTGGCACCTGGCTCCCGGCACCTGACACCTGACATCTCACACATAGAGACATAGGCACATAGATTCACATAGCTGAAAACGAGGCAGATTTAAAGGCTGGTATGTTGTTTTATGCAGAGTCAACATAGAAATTCGCTGCTGCGCAGCAAGCCGGTTGATGAAAAGAGACGCCTCACACCCGGCACCCGGCACCTGACACCTGACACCTCACATCTCACATTGCTTTATATAATTTTTCCATTATATTTATTCCACCTTTTAATCTGCCTGCTGACGACAGGCCAAAACCAACTGCTATGCATAAAGCACTACTGCTTATTATTTGTTCCATTTTTTCCATCACACTACTGTATGCCCAGCAAACAGTAACAGGTAAAGTAACTGACTCAAACGGGTTGCCCGTTGCAGGCGTATCCGTTAAATCTAAAAAATCAGGGAAAATAGCACTTACAGGTTCCGATGGCTCGTTCACACTTGTGCTTGCCACGGAGGAAGAGCTGGAATTTTCTTCCGTGGGGTATGTTTCACAAACCATACGATCAGGAAGTAGCCTGAGTGTTGTACTGGTTCAATCAATTGAAGAACTCAGCCAGGTGGTGCTGGTTGGTTCAAGACGGGCCGGCCGTGTAAAAACAGAAACCACGGCTCCGGTGGATATCATAAATATGGCACAGGCGGCAGGGCCCACAGCAAGAATGGATCTGACGTCCATCTTAAATTATACCGCCCCTTCTTTCAATTATAATAAACAAACGGGCAGTGACGGAGCCGACCATATTGACCTGGCAACACTCCGTGGACTTGGACCTGATCAGACACTGGTGCTGGTAAACGGCAAACGCCGACACCAAACGGCATTTGTCGCAGTATTTGGTACCCGGGGAAGAGGGGCATCCGGCACAGACCTGAATGCTCTTCCTTCAAGCGCTATTGACCGTGTGGAGATTCTGAGGGACGGCGCTTCTGCCCAATATGGATCAGATGCAATAGCCGGTGTGATCAATATTATTACAAAGAAAACAGTCAACCAGATTACCGGTTCAATCGGCACATCTGCCTATTACGATCCAAAGTTCAATACCGCATTTGAATCAGCCCTGCATAAAGACTATGAACATGCCGGTAAACTGGATGGCGGCGCCCTGGCTGCCAATGTAAATTTTGGTGTGCCCCTGGGAAAAAAAAGCGGATTTCTGAACCTGACTTTTGATGGTATAAGTACTGGTAAAACTTTTCGCCAGGTATTAAAAACAGACAATTATCAGCAGGATGATGACGCCATGTACCTGAATATATACCGGCGCGGACATGGAGATGCATCGCTCGACGCATTTGGCACTTTTTTTAATCTGGAAATACCCGCTTCTTCCAAAATATCTTTATACGCTTTCGGAGGCACAAACAGCAAATCCACGGATGCTTTCGCGTTTACCCGCAACTGGTCCGCACGTCCCGACCGCTTTCCTACCGCCTCTAACGGTAGCCTGATAATGGTACCTGAAATAATGAAAACGGCCAGTGATGGAGAAATCTATTATAGTCCGCATATTCAGACCAAAATAAACGACAAGGCGGCGACAGCCGGGCTAAAAGGAATTGTATTTAATAACTGGAACTGGGACCTGAGCAATACTACCGGTAAAAATGAATTTCAGTTTTACGGGGATAAAACATTTAACGCTTCACTGGGTGCATCCCAGCAACATTTTGATGACGGCGGTTTTTCCTTTCTGCAGAATACGAGTAACCTGAATTTCAGCCGTGAATTCGCCAAAAATTTCAACCTGGGTATCGGCGCTGAATTCCGGTATGAAAATTATAAAATAAACGCCGGCGAAGAAGCCTCTTATAAAAACTTTGATCCCTCCGGTAATAAAGCAACCGGATCACAGGGATTTCCGGGCTACCAGCCGGCGGATGTGGTAAATGCCAAAAGACATGTGTTCGGTGCGTATGCCGATGCGGAATTTGATATACTACCCGTATGGCTGATGAACCTGGCCGTACGACTGGAAGAATACAGCGATTTCGGTTTTACCCATAACTACAAACTGGCAACCCGGATCAAAGCCTCAAAAAATATTAACCTGCGCGGATCAGTCAGCACCGGATTCAGGGCTCCTTCTCTTCAGCAAATGAATTTCAGCTCTACATTTACCACGGTGCAGGCGGGCAATATTGCTGAAGTAAAAATTGCACCTAACTATAGTAACCTGGCCAATGCAGCCGGCATACCCGCCCTCACCCAGGAAAAGAGCCTGAGCGCCAGTATAGGTTTTACCTGGAAGGCACATGCCAACCTGAATATAACGGTTGATGGTTACCTGACCCGGATTAAAGACCGCGTGGTGCTGAGCGGACAGTTTGATGGAAGTGATCCCAACCTTGACGCCAACCTGCGGAACATGATGGCGGGGTTGAATGTAAGTCTTGCTCAGTTTTTTGCCAATGGTGTAACGACTACAAACGGGGGTGTTGACATTGTACTGGATTACAATAAAAAAATAAGCAGTAACAGCCGTTTCAAGGTGCTTTTTGCCGGCAACCTGCAAAAAATGAAAATTAACAAGATCAATGTACCGGCCAAATTGAACGGATCAGCCTTTCTGCAGCAAACATTCCTGAGCGACCGTGAACAAAAATTCATTCTGGCTTCCGCGCCAGGTATGAAAAGCGCGTTGAACCTGGAGTATACAAAAAACAAACTGACAATCGGCAGCCGGCTGACTTACTTTGGCAAAGTAACTTTGCTGGGCTACGGACAGGATGGACTGGGTATCAGTCCCACAGTACCCCTTGACAATGGAAGCGGCGATGTGCCCGATCAGTTTGACTACAATGGTAAACTGGTTGCAGATATATATGCCAGTCACCCGTTAGGAAAAAAACTGACACTGTATGCCGGTATTGATAATTTCATGAATGCGCATCCGGATTTCGGAGTGGTAAAAGGTGCAAAAGACTGGGCGTATAATACGGAAACAGGTGGCGCCTGGGATGCCGTGCAGATGGGTTCTAACGGACGCCGGCTATTCGCCCGGATTGCATTCAGCTTCTGATATTTGCATGCCCCATATGTAAGCCGCATCCCAAAAGATGCGGCTTTTTTACTTTATCAATTCCGCTTTTTCCAGAAATAAAGGAGGCAAAAAATCCTTTTCCAGATTCCGGAAAAAAACGGGAGGGGCCGGTTCCTGTGTAAACGGATTCAGCACCAGCCTCCACCAGCCGACATTTTTCCAATGGCCCAACTTATAACCGACCTGTTCGTAAGTGGCAAACCAGGTAAACCCTGCGGCCTCATGCAATGCCACACTCTGCTCATTCGGAAGATTGATAACAGCATATACATTCCTGAATCCCTGCCTTCTCAGTATTTCAAAAAGTGCTGCATATAAAGCGCGCCCGATACCCCGGCGCTGAAAGCCTTTGCCAATATAGACTGAACATTCCACCGACCATTGATAGGCCACCCGTTCACGATACATGGAAGCGTACGCATATCCGGCAATCCGGCCGTCGGCTACTGCCACCAGCCAGGGGGCTTTTTCAAGATAATCAGTCAACCTGTTTTCAAACACGGTATGAGCCGGTACTTCCGTTTCAAACGTTATGGAAGTATCCTGTACATAAGGAGCATATATTGCGAGCATTTCTGCAACATCAGCGCTGGCCGCCACCCGTATTATGGGTTTCATACTCATTTAAATTTTCTACATAGAAACAATTGCGCATGCTAAGTAAATGTACTTAATACATGAAAAATCATACCCCGTTCTTTACATCTTCCGGAATCCTGTTCTTATTTTGGAAAAAATCCACCTTATGGAAAATTATTCCATTTTCATTGTAGATGATGATCCCTGGTATGGGGAACTGCTTGAATATCATCTCTCCCTCAACCCGGATTACAGTGTCACCCGGTTTACCAATGCAAAAAGTTTTCTTGATCAGTTACAACAGAAACCGGACCTGGTAACCATCGATTATTCTCTGCCCGGCACCAATGGACTGGAACTATTCTCCACTATCCGGTCAGTGTACCCGTCAATGCCGGTTATCATAATCAGCGGACAGGAAGATGTCAGTACCGCAGTGGAATTATTAAAAAAAGGCGTGAATGATTACATCGTAAAAGATGAAAACACCAAAGACCTTTTATGGAACGCCATTCTGCGGATCAGGGAAAATCAATCCCTGAAAAAAGAAGTGGAAACACTCCGGAAAGAGCTGTCGCAAAAATATGAATTTGAAAAACTGATCAAGGGAAATTCCCCGGCGATCAAACAGGTTTTCGGACTGATGGAAAAAGCCACATTGGCCAATATCAATGTGTCCATTACAGGGGAAACGGGAACCGGAAAGGAACTTGTGGCTAAAGCCATACATTATAATTCAAACCGGAAAGACAAACCGTTTATGGCGGTGAATATGGCCGCCATACCCGGTGAGTTGCTCGAGAGTGAGCTTTTTGGTCATGAGAAAAGTGCATTTACAGGCGCCAACAGCCGGAAAATCGGCAAATTTGAAGAAGCCAATAAGGGCACTCTTTTCCTGGATGAAATCGGCGAACTAAGCCTCAACCTGCAAAGCAAATTACTTCGTGTATTGCAGGAGAGAGAACTCGTGCGTGTTGGAGGTAATGAAAAAGTAAAACTGGATGTCAGGCTGATTGTGGCTACTCACCGCAACCTGGCGGAGGAAGTCAGAAAAGGCGCTTTCAGGGAAGACTTATATTACCGGATTATCGGACTTCCGATCCCTTTGCCCCCGCTTCGTGAGAGGGGAAATGACATACTGCTGCTGGCGAAATTCTTTCTCGATGAATTTTGCCGGGAAAACAAAATGGAACCCCAGTTGCTAACTTCTTCGGCAAGGGAGCGGCTGTTGTTATATGACTACCCGGGCAATATCCGGGAACTCAAAGCCATGATGGATCTCGCGGCTATTATGAGCAATGGCAAAGAGGTTACCGCCCAGGAAATCACGATGAATGCCACGCGGTCTGAAGACATATTTACGGGTGAACTGAAAACCCTTAAAGAATATACATCCTATATAATCGGCCATTACCTGAAAAAATACAATAACAATGTTGTGGAAGTAGCCAATAAACTCGACATCGGTAAATCCACCATTTATAAAATGCTCCAGCAAAAGGAAATACCGGCTTGAGCAAAACGGACTGATAGTCGATCTGATGCCATACGGATCAAACAAAAATACAGTTATGAACAATCAACCTTCTCCTTTAAACTATGACCTGAGCCGGCTGATCAGGCTGTCATCAGGTAATATGGAATTTGTAAAAAAAATGATGCGGTTGTTCTTAAAACAGGCTCCTGCAGATATACGGGAACTAGAAATGGCAGCTACAGCAGGAGAATTGCAAAAAGCAAAAGAACTGGCACACCGGATGAAACCCTCCGTTGACAATATGGGCATAGAAAGCCTGTATACTGTAATCCGATCTATTGAACTGTACAATAGCATGGACATGACACCCGAAGTTTATGATGAAATCCAACTCACCATTGGCACCATCCGGCAGGTAATTATCCAGCTCGAACACGACCCATTGCTCATCGATTAAACTTCCGTACTTATTCTATTTCAGAAACGCCGCCCTTAACTCGCTTACCTGCTCATCATTGATCGGCACCAGTTTGCCAAGACTGGCTGACATGATCAGTGATTTGGCGCTGAATTCGGCCACTTCCAGGTAATCAAATGTCTGCAGGAGTTTATTTCCTGTAACCAATGCACAGTCGTTTTTCACCAGCAGGGCCGGACTGTTTTTTGAGAGTTTATCGGGGATCATGTTACTCCCGTTAAAATGGCCGCCAAAAGGAACGGTATGCACATCCTGCAGGAATATCCAGCTTTCCGGGATGGTGCGTACATTGAATACGGCATCCGATGCGGCAAAGGCCATCAGGTAAGGAGTCTGTGTAAGTATTATAGAATTTATTTCCGGGTGCGTGGCATAAATAAGCTGATGCAGGTGTGTGGAGCGGCTGGGCAATTTTCCCTTCTCGCGTTTGCCGTCCCTGATCTGAACAATGTCTTTTGGCTGAAGATCCCAACGGGGTACGTCGGTAGGCGTGATCAGAAAGTCATTCCCTTCCCAGCGGCAGGAGATTGTTCCGTACGAACTGGTCATCAGCCCCTGGCTACAGGCCCGTTGAACTATACTGCATATTTCACTACGCACCGCTCTTTCCGTACTGCTGTATTCCGTTTCTTCCATTTCCGGAAGCAGGTCCGGTATCTGCTGATCAAACGCGCTTATCTCCTCCTCGGTTAAAAAAGAAGGAGTGCCAATCATGTGCGCATATAAAATAGTGCGTGCGCAGAATTCGAGTGTTTCAAACCGGAGAAAACAATCCGCCAGGTTATATCCACCCACTACCGTACCGTGGTTTTCCATGATTACGGCATGAAATCCTTTTTCAAACTCATCCGCAATGATATCTCCCAGTGCCTGACTGCCAGGCAGCCGGTAAGGGGCATACCCGATCGGGCCACAGACATGCCGGGCCTGTGATACAATCTTTGTATCCGGAATCTGTCGTACAATACTGAATGAGACCAGTGCCGGCGGATGCGCATGTATAACCGCTTTTATATCCGGCCGCTTTTCATAAATCGCTTTGTGAAATGGAAATTCAGAGGATGGTTTGTGCCGCCCGATGATGGTACCGTCTTTTTTCACACACACAATATCGTCAACGGTGAGCGAGCCTTTATCCACTGCCGAAGGAGTGACCCAGATATCGCCGTTTTCATCAATGACTGAAATGTTACCTCCCGAGGTCGTAGTAAGTCCGCGCCGGTAAATGCGGCCGATAACCATGGTAATCTGTTCGCGGGGATGCATCAGCCGGGGATCGAGGGTGTTGTTTGTCATAGTAAATGAATTAACGGGGCATACAATAATTAACAGGATGAGATGTGGTGTACGACAACAGGAAGAAGGGCGTCAATACCAACCGGTGCCGGCATTACTGCCTTTACTTCCGGTTGCCGGTATACAGCATATTTACATTCTGTTGTAAAAGTATAAAATCGGTATGGCTGACTATCCCGGTCTGCCCTGACTGAACTGTATGCCTTTTATATCCGGTGGTCGTAAAATAGCAGGAAATCTCCCGCCTTCACATAAATTATTTCGTGCTCATAAATTGATGTAAAACGGAACGGATTTCTTTTATTTGCACTCTTTTACCTGACTGATGAGCAAAAAGACTGCCTTGCTGTTGCGCCCGGCCCAATTGAAAAAAAGCGGCTACCTGTTCGAATTACTGCAGATCGACAAAGCAGATAAATACCCCGTATATACTACTGAAAAAATAAACCTGGCCGTTTTAAAAAAACAATATCCCAGGCTGCCGGGTGCTTTCTTCTCTTGTATAAACCGCTTTACGGAAAACAGTGTGGACCTGCTCAGGGCCGAACTATACAATGCACTGAAGAAACAGTCGCTGCCGGATGACACCGGTTTAAAACCGGCCGTACAGGCTCAGCTGGAACGAAAACTCTGCCAGGAACTGCAACAGCTCAAACCACTGTTGCCCCTGCTACCCTGTTATCATCAGACTGCCGTTTCCGGCGATGAAAAAAGACTCAAAACCGGTCCTTGCCTGTTCAGCCAGTTTACACCCCGGCTGCAGTTTGACGTCCGGCAACATGAGGCCGGCTGGTATTACCTGGACATCGTTATTGAGCTGAATGGCAGTCTGTCTCCCTATCATCAGTTTGTCCAAAACGGATTTCTGCTGGAACACCGGAATGAATATTTCATGCTGAAATATCCCGATTACCAGGTACTGCAATGGGTACTGGAAACAGACTGGGCCGCTGCAAGACATACAGAAGAATCTTTTATTTCGCATATACTTGGGCGATTGACAGCCTATCCGGTTAACAGGAACGGTCTCCTGGCATCGGACCAGGTAACCGTACCGCCACTGGGCAGAGTGGTACTGAGTGAACTCAGTGGTCAGTTCCTGATGCTCACACCGCAATTTGACTATGACGGGCATATTATGGAAGGCCCCTGGGAAGAATCGGCCACCCTGCACCGGGACGGAAAAGAAATAAACATTGTACGTGACAAAGAAGCGGAAAGAGCCATCCGTTGGGAAATTGAACAACTCCACGGCAGCTTCCCGAATCAATCCAACGGTTATTACTACCTGAGTTTTGCCAATGCAGGCAAAAATCACTGGTTTCTGAAAGCCTTTCGCCATCTGCTGGATCATGATATCCAGGTACTGGGCATGGATATGCTGAAGCACTTCCGGTACAGTAAGGAAATACCGGAAACCACCATGACTGTTCACAGTGAAGAGAAAGGATGGCTGTTGCTGAATTTTTCCGTTAAAGTGGGGAAAGAAACGATCAGCAATAAAGAATTGCAGAAAATTCTACGATCGGGAGAACAGGCGTTGTTATTAAAAGACGGCTCTATTACCCTGCTGGATGATGACTGGCAAAAAAAATACGGCATCCTGTTGAAGCATGCGCGTATAGAAAGCAAACAGATACGCGTACCCAAGTGGGTATTTATCGCTTTGGACAATGGCGAACAGACCGGCTCCCGGGATATACCTGTACTACATCCAGACTGGAAGAAAAAATGGATGACCTGGCAAAAAGAGGACAGTTGGCTATTTGAATTGCCGGCCGGTATCAATGCCCGGTTGCGGACCTATCAGCAGAAAGGGTATGAATGGATGCGTTTGCTCGACGAAATAGACGCCGGTGTATTCCTGGCCGATGATATGGGACTTGGAAAAACCCTGCAGACCATTTGCTATATGGCGCATCTTGCCGCTGTATCTGATACAGGGAACATCCTGATCATTTGCCCGGCCTCCCTCGTGTATAACTGGCAACATGAAATCCGCAAATTTTCTCCCTCCCTGAAATCGGTAGTTTACCATGGCAGCAGCCGGGAAGAAAGTTTGTTTGAGCACAGCGGCGTGCAGGTTATCATCAGCACATACGGCACCATCCGTGCAGATGAAGAATTTGTACTCACACAACAATTCCGCGCCGTTATACTGGATGAAAGTCATACGATAAAAAACCCGGCTTCACAGATTACAAAACTGGTGCACCAGCTGAATGCCGAAAAACGGGTGGTACTCAGCGGAACACCGGTAATGAATAATACAACTGATCTTTTCAGTCAGCTGCACTTTGTATTGCCCGGCATGTTTGGTTCCCGTGAATTTTTTAAACGCGAGTATGCCGACCCGATCGATCTCCAGCGGGATGAAAAAAAGATGGCGGCCCTTAAGAAACTGACGGCGCCATTTATACTCCGGAGAACTAAAGAACAGGTAGCCCGGGACCTGCCGCCTAAAACAGAAATCACCCTGTGGTGCCAGATGGAACCGGAACAGATGAGTGCGTATAATGAAATCCGGGATAATGTAAAAGGCACATTAAGCGATATCATTAAAAAGCAGGGGCTGCAGAAAAGTAAGCTGCAGGTACTGGATGGTATTTTAAAACTACGTCAGCTCTGTAATTCCCCTGAACTGGTTGACGACTTTAAAGGGAATGCGATACCCTCTGTAAAGCTGAATATGCTGATCAGTGAATTGGAAAACAATCTGTCGGACCATAAAGTACTGGTGTTTTCCCAGTTTACCAGTATGCTTGATCTGCTTTCATCCGCTCTTCAGCAGCGGGGTCTTTCCCACCTGATGCTGACAGGATCCACGCCACCCAAAGAAAGAGACCGGATGGTTCAGGCCTTCAATGCTGAAGAACATACCAACCGCATTTTCCTGTTGAGTTTAAAAGCCGGCAATGCCGGACTCAACCTCACCGCGGCGGATTATGTATTTCTTTTTGATCCCTGGTGGAACCATGCGGTGGAGCAGCAGGCCATCGACCGTACCCACCGGATCGGCCAGCAGAAAAGCGTCTTCGCGTATAAATTGATCTGCCGGGATACCATTGAGGAAAAAATAATGCAGCTGCAGGAGCGGAAGAAAAGTCTCTCAAAGGAACTGATTCCGGAAGAAGACGGTTTCGTGAAAGCCCTGTCGGAGGAAGATATACAGTTCCTGTTCGGCTAGGCCGACGGATTCAGGACATTCCGCCCCCCTGAAATTCAGCCTCCCTGTTTCGCCAGAAAAATTTGGGGAAATTGCGGAAAACGATGTATTTTACTGCTGCCTCGGGTCGCAAGACCGGCCTTTTACAGCCTTTCGTTTCATTTTTTTTATTGCCTCAGCCTCTAAAGTTCATTGATTAACGTTAGTGACAGGAATTCATTTTTTTGCCACTACGGGTTTAGTATCTGCCTTTTAATTATTCACTATTAAAATCAGCAAGTATGAGACTTTCAGAATTTATGGTGTTGCCACAGGAACAAAAAAGATCCACCGTTGTGAAGGAAGGAATTCCGGTGGCGAAAAAGGAATTACCGGAAGAAATGATTTTTCTCTTTCAGCTGACCGGGTTCTATGTTGAGACGCATTTCAGTAAAGCATCTAAGGAAATCCGCGAGTACAGGATGTTTCACCATTCACCGGAGTTAAATGCCTCCTGGCAGCCGATTGGCCTGACCGGGTAAAGGAGGTTTTTAAAAACCTGCCATCAGTAAACTGTAAATAAAAAAGTTTCAACTGCCACTGCACCGGATCAAACCGGAACGGTAAACAGTTGAAACTTTTTTTAGCAGATTCGCTGTTTGCTGCTTTTATCTGTTGGCACCACCACCAAAGTAGAAGCCCAGGTTGATCGCGATGAAATTATTATTCAAACGACCTGTTTTGGGGTTCACATTATATTCCGCATTCAGGCGGAAGTGACTTATATCAAAACCCGCGCGGAGTAAACCGGAGAAACCACTTTTGGAAGTATAGTCATCCGCATAGTTGGGATCCGCATAATCCACGGAAGCACCTGCTGCAGTAGCAAAACCAAGTCCAACACCCGCAAAAGGACGGAAGGAAGCACCGGGCTCACTCTGGAAATAATAACTACCTGTAGCTACATAAGAACCAACTGCCGCAACAGAAAATTCTCCGATCTCCTGACCGGAAGCATCCAATGCCGCTTTTAAAGTAAGCGCTGAACCGAGACGGAAACCAAAAGACAGATTGTCTGTATAGTTAAACTGGGGCTCGATATTGAAGGTAATACCGGCTTTAGTGGCTTTACCGCTGGGGATTGCATATCCACCGGTGATATTCACCTGCCAGGGTTTGTAACTTTCAGATTGAGCTGATACGATTGTCGTCAGCATGAAAATGGAGACAAGTCCAAGAACAATTTGTTTTTTCATAATTCGGTTAATTTTTTTGCAAAACTAATAGCGGATTTGAATATTCAAAGCATTCCGGCCTGTTTCTTTCATTTTCCGTTCATGATTCTTGTCAGGTATTTATCAAATTTATAATAACATCTATTCATTACCGTTATCAGATTCCAATATTAATCAGCGCAATTCACTATAAAATGCAGTATGGGTAATTAAACCCTTGTCCCCTTTCTTTTTTCTCCAAAATCCGGATTTTAGATAAAAATTGCTGAAACCGCATTATCCGCTTTAAATTCCGGTTAAAGGAGTCCTTTTTTACCCTAAAAACAGCCAAAAAAGGCAGAATTTCTTTCCTCGGTTTAGCCAAAATCGCTATTTTTGCCGCCCGTTGCCGGGGTAGCTCAGCTGGTTAGAGCATCGGATTCATAACCCGAAGGTCGGCAGTTCAAGTCTGCTCTCCGGTACTAAAAAAGGTCTCCTAAGGGACCTTTTCTTTTTTATAAATAAAATTGGGGGAGCATCGGTTTCATATCCCGACTGTAAACGTCGGGACGGCAGTTCAAGTCTGCTCTCCGGTACAAAAAGGCCAAATGCTGAAGCTTTATATTTTATTTCAGCAACCGTAAATAAGAACCGGAAAAACCAAAACATCACTGCCTGGCCTATGAAACAATAGATACTATTCCCTACCTCTCCCATACAAATAACCCGGAGGCGTCTGTAATGACAGCTCCGGGTTTTATATACTATACTTGAATTCTACAGTTCAGTCATCCGACGCAATACAATTAATATTATTGCTTTATAAAGCCCGAGCTTTCCCGGTTACGTCCGTCAGTAACCACAATAATGTAACGGCCGGCCGGCAATACGGAAATATCCAGCATTTTTCCGCTTCCTTCACTGGTTGTAAACATAACCTGTTGCCCGGCCGCATTTAATACGGTTATAACTACCCGCTCCGGGTTATTAAGTGAAACGAAAAGCTGATTGGTGGCCGGGACCGGCAGCAATTTCATAGAAAATGGTTGTTTCCAATGTACAACCTGAATCATTGAAAAAGCGGCACTTCCATCCATATTCTCTGTTTTCAACCGGTAATAACCTGTTCCTTCAACAGGCATATCATCAGTAAACCGGTATGTCCCACCTGTCTCGGATCCGCAAGGCATTACCGTGCCGATATCAGACCAGCTGTTCGCATCTGAACTGCGCTGAACGATGTATTTCCGGATCTGTTGTTCAAAGGTAGTAGTCCAACTTACCCGGACCTGTTTATCTGCCCTGACAGCTGAGAATGATTGCAAACTGACAGGCAGCGTACCCGAATATGAAATATTGAAAAAAGCGTTACTCCGGCTCAGCACTTTAAGATCAGTACCCGTTACTACACCTGTCATCAATGTACTGAAGCTGTTTTGTGCAACACAGGTCCAGCTATTACCGTCTTCTGAATAAATAATATAGTCCTGACCAGTTGCCACATCAATAACGGACCCTGTCAGTTTCCCGTTCGCCATTTCCAGCATTCCCTGATCCCAGCTTCCTCCTAAAACCGCCCCTTCTGGCAAATTGGTACATTCCGTTTTCCCGGAAAAACTGGCACCCACAGAAGGCGTTGAAGTAGAAAGAGTAAAAAATCCGGTAGGTGTATAGGACGAAGATTCTATACCCAGCAAATGATATTTTGTTCCGTCAAATGTAATGTCCTTATAATACAACACTTCCCAACCTGTTGAAGGAGTTATATCAGACCAGGTGCTGCCATCTGCGGAATACAATATCCGGCCCAGGTAGGACACGCCATCCTGGCCAAGTGCAAAAAATTTTCCGTTTACTGTTTTCATCTTCAACACATATATATTATCCGTATTAACAGTAGTCCAGCTTACGCCCTGTGTAACCGATGATTTTATAAAATAACCACTACCGTCCCAACCTGCTGTCAGAAAGCGGGAGTTACCGTATGTCATACACGAAAATGTAACTGTAGGATCCACAAACACATTTGACCAGGTATCACCATTGTTGGCAGAACTATACACCATGCCTGTACCTGCAGCCAGCGTCACAGTACCATCATACCCTGCGCAATAAAACTCACGCACACCCAAAGGTGTCCGTTTGGTCCAGGTTAAAAAATCGGGGGAATTATATATCTGTCCATCCGAACCAATACTGCCTACTGCTATATATTTGCTGTCCGCTTTCACCATATCACTGTAGCTGGAGCCCGAATGCGCATAGGTAAGCCCGTCAGAAGATGTAACAAATCCTTCATTCCCGGTTACGAAATAGACGCCATTGAGTATCGTTGATTCCTGGGGTACGATATACGCCGTCTTATTCAGCAATGTAAAATTCAACCCGTCAACCGATACAAAACTGGACCCATAGCCACTGTAATAGGCACTGGAGCCATAAAAAATATATTTTGAACCATCGTAAATGCCATTGAATATCTGATGACCGCTGCCAAAAGTAGTTGTGGACAGATCGGGTTGAGTCAGCGATACAGACCCTGTAATATTCGTCCAGGTAATACCGTCTGCCGATGTATAGATATTACTGCCCACTATGAAACCCCAGAATTTATCCTTGAGAAATTCCACCCTGTTGATGGATTCAGAGACTGTCATCGGATTACTGTAATATGTCCACGAATTCGAAGTAGCCGTTGCTGAACGATATATATAATTCCCGGAACCAGCACTTCTGGCACTAAGCACATACACGCCGTTTCCGAAAGATAATGACATGAAATCCTGAGTTGCCACCCCGGCATTAAATGCAACAGCCGACCATGTAATACCATCAGCGGAACTTAATAATGTACGCTTATCCCCGATCGCCAGAAACGTACTGTTTATAAAATATATACGCCTTAGCGTTTCCGTTGTACCCGAAGTACGTGTGGTCCATGTAATGCCGTCCGCAGAGGATTGGATGGTTCCACTATTGCCTATCACCACAAATAGCCCGGCGCCAAATACCATTCCATTTAATTGTGTGGGAGAAACACCTGAAGTAATTACATATGACCAGTTGCTAAGGTCCCCGGAACTATAAAATCTGTTCCCGGTGGAAAGTACCAGGTATTTACTATTGCCCCAGGCGGCATCACTGGCCGACTGACCAACAGGATAACCAATCTGCGCAGTTACCACCGGCGCCTGTGCGGTTAAATCAATGCAGAAAAAAAAGAAGAGAATGAAGTGGAAATAACGTTTCATAAAGATAGAATTTCCACTAAACTATTGCACCGGGGCATGTCAAAGGCCAATGCCGGTCAGGCCAGGCCCTGTTTCTTGCAGAATTATAAAGAAACCATTACAGTCTTGCATAATTTCTTTATGCAAACATGAGCATTTACAGCTACTGATATTTATAATGAAAATTACTCTCCCGGCTTCGCTTATACGACAAACAGGCCACAGCCCGGATAAACAAAATCATCCCAGTCCGATTTCCTGGTGCTGTTCGGGGATCTCCACATCAACAAAACCTTTTCTGATCAGCCGTTGCTTAAAATCCTGTTGTACTTCATATTCTCCGTGCACCAGAAATATTTTTTTAACCTGACCGGGGTCCTGACAGGCCAGCCACTGACTCATGTCTTCATAATCTCCGTGTGCACTCATACTACGGATGGCGCCGATATCGGCATGGACTTCATGCAGCACACCGAAAATATTGACTTCCTTGTCTCCGTTCATTAAGCGTCCACCGAGGGAACGCGGCTCACAATACCCGGTCATCAGAATGGTATTGTGGCTGTTTTCAATCGTATTACTGATATGATGCTTCACCCGCCCCGCATCGGCCATGCCGCTTGCTGAAATGATCACCATTGGCCCATCCTGGAAATTGAGTAGTTTGGATTGCTCCACTGTTTTAATAAATTTCAATCCCTCAAACTGAAAAGGATCACTATCCGTTTTCATAATTTTCTGAATAGTCTTATTAAAATACTCCGGGTATTTTTTCATAATCTCGGTAGCTTCAATACTGAGCGGACTGTCCAGGTAATAATCCACGGCAGGCAACCGGTTTTCCAGTTCAAGCTGGTTGAGCGAGTACAATATTTCCTGCGTACGGCCAACACTGAAAGCGGCCATTATCAGTTTCCCTTTTTTTTGCACACAGGCTTTTTCAATCCATCCGAGCAGCATATCCGGCGTGGTTACATGCATATCATGTAAGCTGTTCCCGTAGGTTGATTCCATTATAATATAATCCGCCTGCGGAAATTCTTCCGGCGATTTCAAAATGGCATCCCGGTAACGACCGATATCGCCGCTGAAAGTGATCCGGGTCTCCTTCTTGTTTTCATTGATCTTCAGATGCACACAGGCACTGCCGATAATATGTCCCGCGTCCGTAAACATCACTTCTACCCCTTCTAAAACGTTTACCCAGGTACCATACTCCACTTCATTCAGCAGGCCAACCGCTTTCTCCGCGTCTTCAGTGGTATAAAGTGGCCGCAGATAGGGTTGCCCCATGGCCGCCCTGCGCTTATTGGTGTATTTTATTTCGTCCTCCTGAATTTCCGCCGAGTCGGCCAGCAGCACCGAGGCCAGCTCGCTGGTACCATGGGTGCAGAACACCTTGCCGGCAAAACCGTCTTTCACCAGTTTGGGCAATAACCCGCTGTGGTCTATATGCGCGTGAGAAAGAATCATGACATCCAGCTCACGCGGATCAAACCCAAATTCCCGGTTAAGCATATCCGTTTCTTTACCCAAGCCCTGAAACAGTCCGCAATCGAGCAGGATTTTCTTTCCGTTCTTCAACGTAATAATGTGTTTGGAACCGGTTACCGTACGTGCCGCGCCGTGAAAGGAAATTTTCATATCAGGAATTTTTTGTTTGTTGTTATAATGCCGCTTTTGCCCTTCGTACTTCTTACTTCGTACCCCGTACTTTAAACGACCAGGTAATATAAAATTCGGCCACAGTTTCCCCCGCCTCATTTTTTCCGGTTGACCTGGCTCTTACCGTGCGGGATTCTCCGGTTTTGATTGTTTCTTCCACTGCCTGCTGAAACAGGGCCCCGTCTTCACAAACAAAAGAACTTCGACCGGTGGCTTTCTTGAAAAATGCGGCTTCCAGGTTTACCACCAACATGGATACAGCCGGTTGGCGCTGATGTACCTGTGCCAGGGCCAGTACTCCCGTACTCATTTCGGCCGCCATACTGAGAGAGGCAAAATAAGTGGAGCGAAACGGGTTTTGAGTAAGCCATTTAAAAGGTATACTTACAACCGCCCTATCCTCACTCATTTCACGTACACGAACGCCGGCCAAAAATGCAGCAGGCAGTTTATAAAAAAGATACAAACCGAATTTAAACCGGCTTTGTACCAATTTAATAAATGAGGCTGCCTGCGTTGTCATAGATTACCGTTTATCAATTTCCACTGTACACAAAATAACGCCGTTATCACCGGCCGCTGCGGTAAACTGCATCGTGCCTTTACCAGTTGCCTGGCTGCGCACTGTACGGCTGAGTTTACCGGATAAAATGCTGTTCAGCCTGCCACCATAATCCGCATTGGGGTTACGGCTGAGTTGCTGATTAATAGCGGCCCAGTCAAGCTCTTCACGGCTCAGTACCACGGCCATCACATCCCGGAATCCCAGGCTGTCCGGTGTCATACTCTTGTCTTTCGGGAAAAGACGATAACCGGTGATCCCGCAGAATGCGGAATAACGGGATTTCGTCGGGTCTTCTTTGGTTGGATAGGGAAATAGAGTATAACTGGTGCCATCCGTTTCTTTTCCGAAAACATAGATATAACACTCATTATTATTTTTTACTTCCATTTTGAACTTGCTGCCTATCGCCACCGGCTTAACTGTTTCAAAGCGATTTATCCCGGCTGAACGTAATGAGATGTAACCGCCGGTAACCGTTTTATTATCCTGGTATTCCACCTGCACCAGTCCGATTTCGCTGGAAAAAGGCTGATTGGCCGCGTTGCCTGTCTTACTCATGGGATCAAGGCCATAGGCCTCACGCACAAACGTATTAAAGGCCCCGTAACGGACCCAGGCGAAACCGTTATTCCCCCATTCGGGCCCCCAGCTGTTCATGATTAAAAAAGCCCCGCCATATTTTTTATCATCATAGCCCACCACACACATGGCATGACCGCCAAAACCCATCATATTATCATCACCGGGTGCCGGCTCCCAAAGATCCTGTCCTTTCATTGGTTGCATAAAACTCTGCCCAACCATCATTCCGATCACCACCGGCGCTCCCTGCGACAGATTCTCCTTGATCGCGTGTATATCAATGGCATCATTTCTGTCGCCCAGCGAAAGCCGGTTAAACCCGTGCATTTTATATTGTGTGGCGGCCCGTTGTAATTGGCCATCCGGCTGACGGGTACAATCCTGATCGGTATACTGAAAATCATCATAGGGTACAGCCCCTTTATTGGTCATAAACTCCATGGCCCGGATTATGTATGAACCCTGGCAACCCTCCAGACCGATCTGATTGTATAAAAAAGCCGGACTGAATTTCAGCTGATCTCCGGACTCCCCGGTACGGGCGGACTCCAGTATGGTACGGGCTGCGTAAGCGGAACTCCAGGCCACACAGGATCCCTGTTCACCCTGATTGCCCACAGCCGGGGCAAACTGCTGCAGATTTGCACTCTCCGGTAAAGCAGGACGATTGGGATCATCAGCCAAAGGTTCATATATCTTAGCCTTCTCAAATTGTTTGGGGTCCAGCATGCCACCGGTTGCCAGATTGGCCAGTTGCGTCAGGTCACAGCCCCCGCTGCGGGAAAGGAAAAAAAGACCGGCACCAAGTATCAGCAAAAGAAAAATCCCTTTGCCTTTAAACAATCCCATAAGCATTGGCAGAAGTGAAAGAAGACCTCCTCCACCACCGCCCCCACCGGGAAATACAGGTCGGTTACCACCACCACCGGAATCATCGGATTGGTTCGGGTCCACCGGATCATCAGTCATTCTGATAGGCATATAAATTGATTTTAGGTTATAATGTTCAATTAAAAGTAAAGACTTAGCCGCACATAAACATCCGCTATAATAATTTAATATCAATTATTTTTCCACTGCACGCAACGATTATGGAAGGGAATCGTCAACTTTACGTATCAATTAAAAACCTCCTCTCCTTATGTTCCATAAATTATTGCCGGTCGTTGTTCTTTGCCTTAGTCTCAATGCTGATTTACAGGCACAATCCGTGGACGGAAAAGTAAAACTCGGTCAGGCCCAGGTGGTAGCAATCAATCTGCAGACCAAAACCACTATTGCCCAGCAGGCCATGGGACAATCCATTGATTTTAACGTGGACGCGAACTGTCTGCATCAATACCTGGTAACCAATACCACTGACGATAACCATAGTCTCCGCCATTCGGTTAATTCCATCAGTTTCAACTTTGACGGCATGGGACAAAAAAGAACATTCAACTCCGGAAATCCCAAAGACCTGAACGGACAGATGGGCAAACCGGTAAAGGAGTTACTCGATAAAAAATACGACATGATCATTGACCCGTATGGCAAAGTGAAACTGGCAATGCCTGAAAGTTTTCCTGCCAATGCCACGGATAATCAGATGGCCATTATTTCCAGCATGATGAAAGAAGTAATGGAAGTGGTTCAGCCACCCAAGGCCGGAAAATCCAGTTTCTTCCGTGTGGTTCCGGAAAAAGAGGGAGGTGTAAAAGTTGGCGAATCCTGGACCGAATCCGGTGCCACGCTAACTGACAAATATGAAACCACGTATGTGCTGACGTCCGTATCCGACAGCACGGTTCAGGTAGACTTTACCGGCATTGCGACTACTGTAAGTAAAGCAGAAATGATGGGAAATGAAACCACCACTACTCTTTCACATAAACTAACGGGTAAAATTATTCTCGATAAAGCCACGATGATCATCCGGGAAAAAACCACGAATACAGAATCTACCGGTAGCACTGAATCTCCTTTTGGCAATCTGCCGGTAACATCGAAAACAACAAGTGTGATCACAGTGCAGGTGATGGCGGGAGAGTAAAAGAGGTGAAGGGTGCCAGGTGCCAGGAAGCCGGAAGCCCGTTCACATCATCATCGTCATCTCACTCCGCAATACTTCAAAGCAGTGTATTCTATGCTGTCTTAGTTTTAAAACAGTTCCAGCCTTTAATACAGGCCCGCTTTCTTCTATGTGCATCTATGTGTGAAAAACCAGGTGCCCGTATCTTACTTTATATAACGACTCTCTACTCCATTTGTCCGCGCAACAGGTCACTCAGTTCATCCCTTTTCCGTATCAGTTTTGCGTTGCCGTCTTTTACCAGCACTTCTGCGGGTTTGAAACGGGAATTATAATGTGAAGACATTTCAAAGCAATACGCGCCGGCATTCAGGAATACAAGATAATCGCCTTCCCGCACTTCCGGCAGTGTACGGTTTTCGGCAAACGTATCCGTTTCACAAATATTACCAACCACGTTGTAAACCCGGGGTGCGCCCTGCGGGTTTGATATATTTTCAATTACATGATACGAACCATAAAACATGGGACGGATAAGGTGATTCAAACCACTGTCCACACCGGCGAATACGGCATTCACCGCGGGTTTTAATACATTTACTTTCGTGATAAAATACCCGCATTCACTCACCATATATTTCCCCGGCTCAAACCATACCTGCAAGTGGCGACCGGTTTTTTCCCGGAATACAGTGAAGGCTTCTTTAATTTTTTTGCCCAATGCCGGTATATCGGTACCCTCCTCACCCGGTTGATAAGGTACTTTGAAACCGCCACCCAGGTCGATTACTTCCAGCTCCGGGAACCGCGGTACCAGGTCGAATAACACATCCAGTCCTTTGATAAAAATGTCAACGTCTTTTATCTCACTCCCTGTATGTATATGCAGGGTCCGGATAAAAAGATTTGTTTCTTTTACCAGCTCCAGTACTTCCTGCAGGTTTTCCAGCGGAATGCCGAACTTACTGTCTGCATGCCCGGTGGAAATTTTCAGGTTCCCGCCCGCCATGATATTCGGACGGAGCCGGATACCTACCGGATAAGCATGACCGAACTTTTGCCCGAATTTGCGCAAATTGGAGAGACTGTCAATATTGATATGTATGCCTAGTGATTGTGCTTCACAAATCTCATCGAAAGAAACATTATTGGACGTATACAGAATATGCTCAGGGGCAAAGCCGGCATGCAATGCCAGTTTTGCTTCATTTACCGAGCTGCAGTCTACCTGGCAACCGGTTTCTTTTATATAGCGGAGAATATTTATGTTGGTTAATGCTTTCGCCGCGTAAAAGAAACGTACATCTGCCCCTTCAAATGCCGATAACAACTTATGATACTGCTCCTGTATCCGGTCCGCATGATATACATACAAAGGGGTACCGAATTCATTTGCCAGTGCTATCAGTTGTTCGTGTGAAATTGCTGCTGCCATAGGCGGCGAAGATAAAATAAAAAAGAAGTGACCCGGTGTTTTCCGGGTCACTTGCACTATAATGTATGTAAACTAATCAGCTTTCTTCACTATCGGCGGCATCTCCATTCTCAATCAGTTCTCCTCCTTCAGTTACCGCCATGGCTACCGGCTCTTCACCTTCCAGCCCTCGTTCAATTTCTCCTTCAATTCCACCCTCCGGCTGTTCTTGAGTTTCTTCCATGTCCCGGATAATGGTGGGCTCCACCAACTGTTCTGCCAGTACTTCTTTAATACGAGGCAGGTCATCTGCCGTATTGATGCCGAAGTAATCCATAAAGTTTTTAGAAGTAGCGTATACCAGCGGATGTCCGGGCAGTTTTTCGTTACGTCCTGTTATGATGATCAATTCCTTCTCCAGCAGTTTTTGTACGGCATAATCGGAACTCACACCGCGGATGGATTCAATTTCTCCCTTTGTCACCGGTTGCTTGTAAGCAATAATCGCCAGTGTTTCCATTGCCGCCGCAGAGAGTCGCTTGAGGAATTTATCGCCATTCAGCTGGGCAATAGTTTTATGAAACTCCTTTTTAGTCAGGAATTGCCAGCCACCACCACTTTGTCTTAATTCAAAGGGATAAAATTCAGATGCATATTTTTCCCGGATACCATCCACCGCGGCTTCCACCTGGTCCAGTGACACTTTTTCTTCCATGAAACCAAAAGCGTTATTGATCAGTTCCGTTACATCCAGTGATGTCAATGGCTTTTCGCTCGCAAAAATCAGCGCTTCAATATGGGGTATGAGATTATCAATAGTCATAATAGTATAGTCAAATAAGGTGAATTTCCTCCGTTTTACACCGCCACATTTAACGTCAAACGGACTGGCAAGATAACTATCAGAAGGGATTTGCTATACACAGTTTATGCACACTAAATGGTGGTGCCGGGTGCCAGGTGCCGGGTGCCAGAACGCCGGTTCCGGGTTCTTACTAAAAATTATTGAATATGACTAAAAAAAGAACCGGCTTACAATGGCAAGCCGGCTTTCAATTTTCTCGTATTTCAAACTTTTCTCCTACATCAAATCATCACCACTCAAGAGGGGCTGTTGACTTCTAACTACTAACTTCCAACAACGAACTACACTATTAGCCTTGTAAAGCGGCGGCTCCACTCACGATCTCGGTCAGTTCGGTGGTAATGGTAGCCTGGCGGGCCCTGTTATAAGAAATTTTCAGGGAACGCAGCATTTCATTGGCATTTTCACTGGCTTTGTCCATGGCGGTCATCCGGGCACCATGCTCAGATGCGTTGGAATCCAGTACCGCTTTGAATAATTGCGTATTCAGGATCTTAGGCATCAGCTCAGCAATCAGCAGTTCTTTGGACGGGTCATAAATAAAGTCAGCTTTAGCTGTCCCCGCTTTGGCCTGTACTTTGGGAATCGGCAGA
Organism: Chitinophagales bacterium; assembly: GCA_017303855.1. Taxonomy (GTDB): domain Bacteria; phylum Bacteroidota; class Bacteroidia; order Chitinophagales; family Chitinophagaceae; genus JJ008. The sequence goes on from JAFLBL010000001.1 coordinate 729,299, forward strand.
AAACGCTCAACCACGAAACGCTGGGTTGCCGCATTCTTAAACTGACTGTAAACGAGTTCCACCACATCAAATTCCTTATTGGCAAAGGCCGTCATAGCCGCTTTTGCCGCTTTCTGCACATTTTCGAAACTAAGATGATGGAAAATATCTTTAAAGGTATCGTCCGCTTTGAAATTACCCTTGATAAAATTCTCGTAGCCTTTTTTACCAATATTCCAGACGGTCAGATTGCCTTTCTTATGCTGTTCGGCATACTGTTCAATAATCGTGGCTTTTGCCAGCTTGATGATATTCGCATTAAAAGCCCCGGCAAGCCCCCGGTCACTGGTTATCACGATCATCAGTACTTTTTCCACCGGACGCTCCGCAGCCAGTGACATACCTGCTCCGGCTTCACTGTTGCTCACAATATTACTGAGCATCTCCTGGAGTTTCTGGGCATAAGGGCGCATTTGTACAATGGCATCCTGCGCCCGGCGCAGCTTGGCCGCACTTACCATTTTCATGGCCTTGGTTATCTGCTGGGTGCTCTGAACGGATTTAATCCGGTTACGTACCTCTTTTAACTGACCTGACATATTTGATTGTTAAATTGGCCGCAAAGGTAGGGCTCGGCGGCTAAAATTCCATCAGCATTTTTTCACCAGTATCCGACAAAAAATATACTGCCTGACTCTGCTCAAACAGGCTGGTTCTGAGTGTTTTCCAAACTGAATACCCGCTTAGCTTACCGGAGATAGATCTCTTTTTTCAACAGAAAGTTGAGTGACTTCTTACCCCGGGGGCCATTTTCTCCCTCCAGGTATAACTCCCACTCCCGCTGAAGCAACAATTGCACCGGTCCTGAATGTAATTTTCCCAACTCATTCGCCGCAAGAAAATACTGCCCGTTTTTTATTGTATCCAACCGATTTACCCCCGGATTATAAAAAGCTGTATCCGTGGCCGTGGTCCGTATATAGTCCTCCGGTTCCAGCCCTTCCAGTTCCAGCAACAGGTCTCCCCGGTCAATGGTATCAGGCAGGTCGTATACAGGTCTGATGGGGCGAAATGAAAAATGGTCGGTTAACAGCGTTTTGCCCTGATTTCTCAGTTCCACTTCATGGGTGCCGGCAAATGTTTCCATCTCCTTATGCACTTCATAAAAAACGCCGGATCCTTTTGTACTGTCAGCCTGCAATTCCTCACCATCCAGGAAAAGTCCGGCTCCGGCCGGCAATGAAAACACATCACCGTCTTCCTCATCCAGAAACCGGAATTTCAGTGTCAGTTTATCATCACCCGCTTCTGCATTCAACTGATAATCCAGATAAAGCTGCTCTGGAGAGGCGGGTCCATTATGCTTTTTGTCCCGGCTGCTACAGGAATAAACAGACAGAAACACCATAAACAGCAGGACAAATCTCATTTTCCGACACATGAAATCAGGCAGATTTAATGAACCGGCAAGTTACGCTATCCCTGTTGTAAGCGCGAAAATGAACCGGGTTTTTAGGGCACAACCAACCTCAATATTCACCGTTTCTGTCACATAAACTGCGCAGGAAGACTTATCTTTGGCGGCCCCGGAAGGGGCTGTCTGTCAAAATGGCTTAGAAATTTTGTAGCACCGTTTTTGACCGGACAATCCGTTATCAATCAATAATATTTAATCATACAACCATGCTTGGTTTTATTCAGAAAATTTTTGGTGGCAGCAAGTCGGAAAAAGATGTGAAGAAGATAGCACCGGTCGTTGCTAAAATCAATTCGTTTTTCACGTCCTACCAGTCATTGACCAATGACCAGCTCCGTGGCAAAACGCAGGAATTCCGTCAGCGTATTAAAGAACACCTCAGCAGTATTGATGCGGAGATTGCAGATAGAAATGCAGCCGCGGAAGCGCTTCCCTTTAATGACCTGCTGGGAAAAGACGAGATCTACCAGGAAGTGGATAAATTGAAAAAAGACCGGGATAAAAAGATTGAAGAAGTACTGGAAGAAATTTTACCTGAGGCCTTTGCCGTGGTAAAGGAAACTGCCCGCCGGTTTAAGGAAAATACGGATATCGTGTCTAAGGCAACGCAACTGGACCGTGACCTGAGTGTAAAGAAAGACTATATCACCATTGATGGTGATCAATCCATATTCAAAAACACCTGGACGGCCGGTGGTAGTCAGGTAACCTGGAACATGGTGCACTATGATGTGCAGCTGATCGGCGGTGCGGTATTGCACAGCGGAAAAATTTCCGAAATGGCCACGGGTGAAGGTAAAACCCTCGTGTCCACCTTACCTTCTTACCTCAACGCCTTACCCGGTGAAGGAGTACATATCGTAACGGTCAACGATTATCTGGCCCGTCGTGACCAGGAATGGAACGGAACTATTTTCGAATGGCTGGGATTAACGGTGGATTGTATAGACAAACACCAGCCCAACAGTGAAGAAAGAAGAAAAGCCTATCTCGCGGATATAACATACGGTACCAATAACGAATTCGGATTTGATTATCTCCGGGACAATATGGTGCATACTCCGGAGGAAATGGTTCAGCGCAAACACCATTTTGCCATGGTGGATGAAGTGGACTCCGTATTAATTGATGATGCCCGTACCCCTCTGATTATTTCCGGTCCGGTACCCCGTGGCGATGATCAGCAGTTTCATGTACACAAACCCCGTATACAACAGCTTGTGCAGGAACAGGAGCGGATTATCCGCAATGCCCTGAATGAAGCCAAGAAACAAATTGCGGAAGGTAATGATGATCCTAAAGGAGGCGGTCTGCATCTGTTCCGTGCCTATCGCGGTTTGCCCAAATACAGTCCGGTGATCAAATTTTTAAGTGAACCCGGGGTAAAAGTGAAAATGCAGAAAGCGGAAAACTTCTACCTGCAGGATCAGCAACGCAATATGCATATAGTGGATGAAGAGCTGCTGTTTCATATTGATGAAAAAAACAATTCCGTTGAACTGACCGAAAAAGGACTGGCCATGATCACCCGTACCGGTGAGGACCCGGACTTTTTTGTATTACCCGACATTGGCGTGAAACTGGCCGAAGTGGAAAGAAGCGCGGCTACTGCGGATGAAAAACTGCAACTGAAAGAAGTTGTATTGAATGACTATGCGCAGAAAGCAGACCGGATACATACGGTACAGCAATTACTGAAAGCCTATACCCTTTTTGATAAGGATGTGGAATATGTGGTTATGGACGGGGCCATCAAAATTGTGGATGAACAGACAGGCCGTATTCTTGACGGACGGCGTTATTCAGACGGTTTGCACCAGGCCATTGAAGCCAAGGAAAATGTGAAGATTGAAGCCGCCACGCAGACCTATGCCACCATTACCCTGCAGAACTATTTCAGGATGTACCACAAACTGGCCGGTATGACCGGTACCGCGGAAACTGAAGCCGCTGAATTGTGGAGTATTTATAAACTGGATGTGGTCAGTATCCCAACGAATCTGAATATGATCCGGGATGATAAGCAGGACCTGGTATACAAAACCAAACGGGAAAAATACCGGGCGGTGATTGATGAAATTGAAAATCTCCGGAATGCGGGTCGCCCCTGCCTGGTAGGTACTACATCCGTGGAAGTAAGTGAATTACTGAGCCGGATGCTGCAGCAAAAGAAAATTCCGCACAACGTACTGAACGCAAAGCAACATGCCCGTGAAGCACAGGTGGTAGCCGAGGCCGGGCTTCCCGGCGCCGTTACCATTGCCACCAATATGGCCGGACGTGGTACGGATATTAAACTCGGAGCCGGTGTAAAAGAAGCCGGCGGACTCGCTATCATCGGTACAGAACGGCATGAAAGCCGTCGTGTTGACCGCCAGTTAAGAGGTCGTGCCGGTCGCCAGGGAGATCCCGGTTCTTCCCAGTTCTATGTATCGCTGGAAGACGATCTGATGCGTATGTTCGGCAGTGAGCGGATTGCCTCACTGATGGATAAACTCGGTTACAAAGAGGGTGACGTGATTCAGCACAGCATGATCAGCAACAGTATCCAGCGGGCACAGAAAAAAGTGGAGGAAAATAACTTTGGTATCCGGAAAAGACTGCTGGAATATGATGACGTAATGAATATGCAGCGGAATGCCGTGTATAAAAGAAGAAACCACGCTTTGTTCGGAGAGCGCCTCGCATTGGATATCGATACGTCCTTCTCCGCCCTGGCGGAAGGTCTTGCCAGTTCATTCCGGGAACAGGAAGACTATGAAGGATTCCGGATGGCCTGTATTGTCAATTTCGGTCTGGATACCTCTATTACAGAGGAGGAATTCAAAAGAACAGACATGGGTAAACTGGCCGACCGGATTTACAATGAATCCACGGAGAGGTATAACCGCCATAAAGAAGAAGTACAGAAACAGGCCATTCCCGTATTCAAGAATATCCGCCTGACACAAGGCAGTCATATAGAAAACGTGGTGGTACCGTTCTCTGACGGTCGCAAACAGCTTAACGTACTGGCTAATCTCGATAAAACACTCAGTACGGGCGGAACAGAACTGACCAATGCACTCGAAAAAACCATTACCCTGGCAGTAATCGATGATTCATGGAAAGAGCATCTCCGGGCCATGGACGACCTGAAACAAAGTGTGCAAACGGCCTACCTGGAACAGAAAGATCCGCTGGTGATCTACAAAGTGGAAGCGTATAACCAGTTCCGCAATATGAATGCGGATGTAAACAAGGATATCGTTTCCTTCCTGAGCCATTCAGCCATTCCCATTCAGGAAGCCTCCGCTCCATTGAAAGAAGGGCGGCAGGAAAAGACCGATATGAGCCGAATGAAAGCCAATAAAGAGGAAGTAGACGCGGCCGGTGAAGACTATGCTGCCAATGAAAAAGACAAACCGGTACCTGTGGTGGCCGGACCGAAAATCGGCCGGAATGACCTTTGTCCCTGCGGAAGTGGCAAAAAGTACAAACACTGTCACGGAAAAGACGCATAAATAAGTACATACAACTGAAAAGGCCGGTAATAAACCGGCCTTTTTAATTCATCGTACTTCGTACTTCATACTTCGTACTTCGTACTTGTATTTGTATCTTTAAGCAAACCAAAACCAGCGGCGGCTATGTATACAGTCACGAAAAAAAAAGTGCATGGGTTACTCCATCCTGAAATCGTGGGCGACAAACACTGGGATAAAATCATCAATGTTTTTATCATCGTCCTGATAATCCTGAATGTACTGGCGGTCATTCTGGAAACGGTTCCATCCTTCCAGGATGAGCCATGGGAGCAACAGTTCTTTCATTACTTCGACCTGGTTTCCGTTATTATTTTTACGGTCGAATACCTGCTTCGCGTATGGAGCAGCAACCATGAACCCCGTTATAAGGGATCCATAAAAGGACGACTCAGGTATATCCTGTCACCGGCCGCGCTGATCGATCTGCTGGCTATACTGCCTTTTTATGTACATGTGATTATCGGACTCGATCTGCGCGTACTCCGGATGCTTCGTTTGTTGCGGTTTATCCGTTTATTCCGGCTTACGGCTTATATGAAGAGTGCGCACATGATTACCAATGTGTTTAAAAAAAGATTCAACGAACTTTTACTGAGCCTCGTACTGGTCGTTTTCCTTATCATCATCGCCTCTTGCGCTATCTACTTCGCCGAACACCTGCACCCTGAGAATAAATATAAATTCACCAGCATCCCCGCAACAATCTGGTGGGCCGTGGTTACCCTGACCACTACCGGCTATGGCGACATGTACCCGATGACAACCATCGGAAAAACGCTGGCCATGCTGATCATGTTAACCGGTGTTGCTTTTTTTGCCTTACCCGCCGGTATCATTACGGCCGGCTTCCTGGAAGAATTCCGCCTCACCCGTATCCGCAGCACACATCGCTGTCCGTCTTGCGGAGAACATATTGAGCTGGATGAGCACGAGGGAGTTAGCCGGTAGTTGGTAGTTAGTAGTTAGTAGTTAGTAGCCTGCCTGCCGGCAAAGGCAGGTCAATACAGGTCCTGAGAAGCTTTACTATAAAAACACCAATAGTATCCATTTTACGAAATGCCTTTCGTACTTCGTAGTTCGTACTTAATAACCTTTTGCTTTAAAAAAAACCGGCGCTATTACCTCAGTAATAACGCCGGCTAAAAAATAGTTGTACTGATCAGAATCCTTTCTTCTGCTTCAGTTCAAATTTCTCTTCATACCGGTTGTTCAGCTGCTTTTGTTTGTCGTCGAGGTTCACCTTACGGCCTTGTATAAACGCATCTGTAACGTTGCTGGTGGACATGTCGAGGATATCTCCTGAACTGATCACGAAATTGGCTTCTTTACCGGCTTCAATACTACCGGTCTTATCAGCCACACCCATTACTTTGGCCGCATTGAGGGTAATGGCAGCCAGGGCCTGCTCCTTATCCAATCCATACGTCACAGCCGTACCGGCATTGAAAGCCAGGTTACGTCCGCGTGTCTGAGAATCGTCATCTGAAATGGCAAATACAACACCTGCTTTTTGCAGAATGGCGGCTGTTTTATATGGCTGATCCACATCATCATCCGTTGTGGTGGGCAGGCTGTGCATCTGCTGCAATACCACGGACACATTATGCTGTTTCAGCAGATCGGCGATCTGCCAGCTTTCACTGGCACCTACGATTACCAGGTCAAATCCAAACTCTTTTACAAAGTCCAGTGCCACCAGCATTTGCTTTACGGTATTGGCATGTACATAAAATTTCTGCTTTTTCGCCAGCAGTTCTTTAACGGCATCAAATTTCAGGTTCACTTCTTCATGAGACGGAGCCGCCAGGTACGCTTTGGCTTCCCGGAAAAACTCTTTCAGTTTTTCCAGCTGCTGGAGTCCTTCCTTTACCGGATCAGATTCAGGCCCGGCATTCGGTCCGCCAGCACCGCGGCCACCACCGCCGCCACGTCCGAAACTGGGACGGGGCATCAGGCTGGGCATAAAGAGATGCATACCGCCATCGGTCTTCAGTGATGCATCCTGCCAGTTCCAGGCATCGAGTTGCACCACGGATGATGAACCGGCCAGGAAATTACCCTGCGGTACAATATTCGCCGCCAGTATCCCATTCGAACGAAGGGTATTGATCACTTTCGAATCGGTATTATACGCCACGATGGAGCGCACATTCGGGTTCAGGTCACCAATCTCCCGCGAATCATTGGACGCGCGGATGGAACTGATTTCTACCAGGCCGAGTGTACTGACCGGGAGTATTAATCCGGGATACACCTGTTTTCCATTGGCATCCACCACATCCGCCGCATCTGCCGGAATTACGATATCCTTGCCCACTTTTTCAATTTTGCCATCACGTACCACTATGGTTCCGTTCTCTATAACCGTGCCGTTGCCAACATGTATCGTGGCATTTTTAACATACATTACCCCCTTCTGCGCCTTTGCCGGTAATACATTGGCTTGGGCATATGATGTCACCGAAGCGATCATCAACAGTACCAGGTTTACTACTTTTCTCATTAGTTTTTATTTTTGATTTTTTCAGTATGTCCGCTCTGCCTGTCGTCATTCAGGCCTCTCCCCTTATCAACCTATCAACTTATCAACTTATCAACCTATCAACCTATCAACCTATCTCTACTGCTCTGCATCCACCACCAGTAAGCCATGACTATGGCCATGATCACTGCAGCTGTGCATCAGTTGATACGAAGGCATAGCCGGTATTACCGGGGCGCCGCTTCTTTTCTCGCCATTCATCTTCTTCACCAGGCGGGCTCTTTCTGCCTGTACATCCTGCTGCAGCTGTTCGTCTTTCTGCCGGTCAAAATATACAGTGCCGTCCACTATCGTAAACAGGGACTTTGCATAAATACTCAGCGGGCTGTCCGACCAGATCACCAGGTCCGCGTCTTTTCCCACTTTCAGACTTCCGGTCTGGCCATCCACATGGAGCATTTTGGCCGGGTTGATCGTAACCAGGGCAAGGGCTTCTTCCTTGGATAAACCTCCGTATTTCATAGTCTTGGCCGCTTCCTGATTGAGCCGACGTGCCATTTCCGCATCATCCGAATTTATCGCCACATTGAGTCCCACTTTATGCATGATAGCCGCATTGTAAGGAATCGCGTCTTCTACTTCCATCTTATAGGCCCACCAGTCGGAGAAGGTGGACGCATTGGCGCCATGCTTCAGCATCTTATCGGCCACTTTATAACCCTCAAGTATATGCGTAAACGTATTGACTTTGAAACCCATTTTATCGGCCACTTCAATCAGCCCTGTAATTTCACTTTGTACGTAGGAGTGACAGGTGATAAACCGTTTGCGGTCCATGATTTCCACCAGGGCCTCCAGTTCAAGGTCACGACGGGGTGCCACTAAACCAGTCAGCGGTTTCTTTGCTTTTTGCAGCTGCGCCACCGCCTGGTTGTAGGTTTCCCATTCCTTTTTATAATCTTTGGCACGGGTAAACGCGTCAATCAGCACCTGCTCCACACCCATCCTTGTATCCGGGTAACGGTTATTGCCTTGGGTGGATGCTGAGCGTTTCACATTTTCGCCTAACGCGAATTTAATAAAGCCGTCGGCCCCTTTAAATTTCAGATCAGCATCATTACTTCCCCAACGGAGTTTGATCAGTTGCGACTGACCGCCGATTACATTGGCCGATCCGTGCAGGATCTGTGAAGAAGTAACCCCGCCGCTGAGTTGGCGGTAAATATTAATATCGTCCGGATTCAGGTTATCACCGATCCTTACTTCTGATGTTACCGACTGCGCGCCTTCATTAATGGATGCCGCTGCAATATGAGAGTGTTCGTCGATAATACCGGGTGAAACATGTTTGCCTGTACCATCAATCACACGGGCTGCAGGATCTGTCAGGTTTTTCCCGATAGCGGCTATTTTCCCGTTTTTAACCAACACGTCTGTATTGGACAAAACACCTTCTTTCTCACTTGTCCATACAGTAGCGTTCTTAATCAGCAGGGTCTCCTGTTTGGGCTGATTCTCTTCTGCCCAGCCAAAAGGCAGAAAAGGAAACGTAACTTTTCCCAGCACCGGGGCCTCTTTCTTCCGTACACTGTCTGATTTCACTTCCGCGGCTTTAACAAAAACGGCGGTCCAGGTAAGTTGGTTTCCCAATGAGTCCACCCCTGTACCGTTCCATTCCGTTCCGTTGCTCATTCCACCCAGACGGGTAGCTGTAGCGGGCAAGGCTATATCCGGCGCACCGCCCCTGCCGCCAAAACCTCCGCCTCCGGGGCGACGCATGGTGGAATCCCCGGCAGGCATTGCAGGACGCTGACGGCGTGGCATAGCCGCAAAACTGAGTTTCACCTGTTTCCCGTCGTAACTGAACTTACTGTTCAGCGTATCCTTACCCCACATCGTGGCGGTACTGGTACTCTTCACATCTAATGTATACTGCTCTTTACCACCCGGGGTATTGATGGTCAGGTTATACGTACCCGCAATATTGCTGTCGTCTTTAACATTGTATTTTATTCCCTGCACATAGTTGTACAGGATAGCCGTTTTCTCACTGAAAACCGGGCCGTTTGTCACGAGGAAATTGGCCAGCTTACCGGCATCGAGACTTCCTACTTTATCATAGATGCCCAAAACCTGCGCCGGGGTTTTGGTAAGCGCCTCCATGGCTTTAGCTTCTGTAAGACCGTATTCCATGGCTTTACGCAAGCTGCTCCAGAAAGCAGTGGTGCTGCGCAGATCGGCTGTGGTAAGACAAAAAGGGATGCCGGCTTTTTCAAATGCCGCAGCGTTGGTGGGAGCCAGTTCCCAATGCTTCATATCTTCCAGTGAAACCATCCGGGCTTCATTCGGATCTTCCACATCCTGAGCCTGCGGAAAATTCAGGGGAAGGATAAACGTGGCATTGGTGGCTTTCATGTCTTTAATCCGCTGGTATTCGTTTTGTCCGGCTTTAATAATGTACTGAACCCCGAACTCATCACCGATACGGTCGGCACGCAAGTCATTCCATTTATCATTGGCTTCCATAATCTGGGGCAATGACTGATTGTCGAGCCATGACTGCAGGGTGGCATTGAATCCTTCCTGGTAAGGTCTGTTTTTGTACCAGGCTGCATCCAGGAAAGTCTGGCGCAATAAGGAAATATAGCCCATCATGGATCCGGGATAGCTTTGTGTGGAAGTGCCTTTATTGAATGAATAGTGGGCCGATGCCTTTTCTTTAATGATGACCAGGTTCTCTTTGGCCGTAGCCAGTGATACAACCGCTCCGGTGCCCCTGGCAACGCCGTCTTTAACATGGGTAAGTACCGCGCCAAAACCAGCTTCGCGCAGGGATTTGGCCGCTGCATCGTTTACCCCAAATACTTTATATACATCCACATCCGATTTGATGGCCTGGTTCCAGCCAAACGGACCTTTCACCGCATTATCAAATTGCTGCTGGGCAAAGAAACCACCGGCTCCGGCAGTAACAGCACGCTGTGGTTGCGGGGCGCCATAATCCGTGTAGATGTCAATAAAGGAGGGATAAATAAACTTACCCCTGCAATCCACTTCCACTGCACCGGCAGGTACCGCAAGGCCGGCACCTGCGGCTACAATCCGGCCGTCTTTAATAATCAGCGTGGCATCACTCAGGGTGGTGGATGCATCTTTTACAAGGGTGGCATGGGTAAATGCATAATGACCATGACGGGGATCAGCGACCCCATTCTCAGGGAAAGTAGGCTGGGAAAATGCGGCAGCTGTAAACAGCAGCCCCATCACAGACCCGGCCAGTCTTTTCAGTTTTCTCATACAGTTGTTGATTTTGATGGAAGTTATCGAAAAACGATTTTACAATAAAAAATCGTTGAACCGGCTCATAATATTAAAGCCGGTTCGCCCTTTGACGGTAAAAAGTCCGATAACCTTCAGGAAACAGACCGCTATTTTTACCCACCGGTAATCCCCATAAATAGTTTTACTTTTGACTATAAGTCTGCACATTATGCCTGTAACAACGGATAGAAAATCAAAAACCGGTCAGCTCACTTCCAGGCCGGACTTCCATAGTACACCACGGATAGACCAGGTGGGTGTGGAGGAAAGAGCTTCCCGCTTCACCAAACGGAGTCTCAAAAAAGATACAAAACTCAACGGACTCAGGCTGGTACTGAACATGATTGACCTTACCACCCTCGAAGGAAAGGATACTGAAGGAAAAGTAAAACAACTCTGTTATAAAGCCATGCACCCGCATGATGCGTTGCCCGGTTTGCCAACTGTGGCGGCCGTATGCGTATACCCGACGATGGTAAGAGTAGCCAAAAAAGCCCTGGAAGGATCCGGGATTAAAGTGGCCTCGGTAGCTACTGCTTTTCCCAGCGGACAGGCACCCCGTGATGTAAAAATCCGGGATACAAAATATGCAGTGGCCAATGGAGCCGATGAAGTAGACATGGTGATAAGTCGGGGAAAATTTCATGCCGGTGAATATAATTTCGTATTCGACGAAATTGCCGCCATCAAAGAAGCCTGTGGTCATGCCCGCCTTAAAGTAATCCTTGAAACCGGAGAACTCGGCACTTTTGACAAAGTACGCCGGGCCAGTGATATCGCCATGCATGCCGGGGCCGATTTTATAAAAACATCCACAGGAAAAATTCAGCCGGCCGCTACCATGCCGGTAACCCTTGTGATGCTGGAAGCCATCCGCGATTTCTATTATGAAACAGGGAAAATGATCGGGATGAAACCTGCCGGTGGTATTTCAAAATCCAAACTGGCGCTGCATTACCTGGTGATGGTAAATGAAGTGCTCGGGGCTGATTGGCTGACGAATGAATGGTTTCGTTTCGGCGCCAGCAGCCTCGCCAATGATGTACTGATGCAACTGGCGAAAGAAGCCAGTGGCCTGTACCAGGCAGGAAACTACTTCAGTGCTGATTAGGTGCAAAAAATGAGCATTGAAAATTAAAATACTCACAGAACCCATACCAATATGGCAACAACAAAAAAGCCAATACGAAGTAAAAAGGCGGCCGTCGCGAAGACCAACAGCATCAAACTGAAATTTGATACCGGCTGGACCTACGCCCCTGCCCCGGAAAGTAAAAGCGCCGCCAGTATCAATAAACAATATGACCTGTTTATCAATGGTGAATGGCAAAAGCCGGAAAGCAGAAAATACTTTGACACAATAAACCCGGCGACGGAAGAGAAACTGAGTGAAGTGGCTGAAGCGAATGCCGCTGATGTAAATAAAGCCGTTGCGGCGGCACGTACGGCCTATGATAAGGTCTGGAAAAAAATGCCCGCAACAGAAAGGGCTAAATATATTTTCAGGATTGCGCGCATCATCCAGGAAAAAGCACGCGAACTGGCCATCATTGAATCACTGGATGGCGGTAAGCCAATCCGGGAGAGCCGTGATTTTGACGTGCCCACCGCGGCCAATCATTTCTTTTATTATGCCGGATGGGCCGATAAACTGGAATATGCGTTTCCCAACAGGAAAGCACAACCGCTGGGTGTGGCCGGGCAGATCATTCCCTGGAATTTTCCTTTACTGATGGCGGCCTGGAAAATAGCACCGGCACTGGCCACCGGTAATACCGTGGTACTCAAACCCGCGGAGACCACACCACTCACCGCTTTAAAGCTGGCCGAAATTATACAGGAAGCGGATCTGCCGCCTGGCGTGGTGAATATCCTGACTGGTGCCGGTGCTACCGGTGCGGCATTGGTAAATCATCCCGATATCAATAAAATTGCATTTACCGGTTCCACTGATGTGGGAAAAATTATTCAACGCGCGGTGTCCGGCACAAATAAAAGGGTTACCCTTGAACTGGGTGGGAAAGCGGCCAATATTATTTTCGAAGACGCGCCGCTGGACCAGGCGGTGGAAGGCGTAATCAATGGCATTTTCTTTAACCAGGGACATGTATGCTGCGCCGGATCCAGGCTTTATGTGCAGGAATCGGTAGCCAAAGAAGTAATACGAAAATTAAAAGACCGGATGTCTTCCCTGTTGGTTGGCGATCCGTTGGATAAAAACACGGATATCGGCGCCATTAATTCAAAGCAACAACTTGACACCATCCTGAAGTATATCAGCATTGGTAAAAAAGAAGGAGCCGAAATGTATGAAAGCAATTGCCGGCTGCCCAATAAAGGTTTTTTCTGCCGGCCTACTCTTTTTACCAATGTAGCGCAAAGTAACCGGATCGCCCAGGAAGAAATTTTCGGACCCGTTCTCTCCATACTCACCTTCCGGACAGATGATGAAGTAATCGAAAAGGCCAATAATACACCTTACGGTTTGAGTGCCGGCGTATGGACCGATAAAGGATCTAAAATATTTAACCTGACTAAAAGATTACGGGCCGGTGTGATATGGGCTAATACATTCAACAAATTTGACCCCGGATCTCCCTTCGGCGGATATAAAGAAAGTGGCTATGGCCGGGAGGGTGGATTACACGGGCTGTTGCCTTATATAGAGTTGACAAGTTGATACGTTGACCAGTTGAAAAAGCGCTTCTTACGGAGCATCCAACTTTTCAACGTATCAACTTATCAACCTTTCAACTTATCAACCTTTCAACTTCTCAACCATTCAACTTAACCAGATGCGACTCGAAGTCCTGAAAACGTACAAAATTTATATCGGCGGTCAATTCCCCAGAACTGAATCCGGCCGTTACTATAGTCCGCTCAGCAAAACCGGAAAAAAACTGGCGAACGTATGCCTGTGTTCCCGCAAGGATTTCCGGGATGCGGTAGTGGCTGCCCGCAGTGCATTTGCCGGGTGGAGTAACCGTGCCGCGTTTAACCGCAGCCAGATTTTATACCGGATGGCAGAAATGCTTGAAGGACGTAAAGCTCAGTTTATAGATGAATTAATTTTACAGGGTGCCACCCGTGCCGCAGCTGAAAAAGAAGTACACCTCGCGACTGACCGGTTGATTTATTATGCCGGCTGGTGTGATAAGTTTCAGCAACTGTTCAGTGCGGTAAACCCAGTGGCTTCCTCCCATTTTAATTTTTCTGCACCTGAACCAACCGGGGTGGTCGCGATCATCGCACCACAGGGAGATGCATTATTGGGACTGGTATCACTGATTGCACCGGTAATTGCCGGTGGGAATACCTGTGTGGTACTGGCCGCTGCCGATAAACCACTTTGTGCCGTAACATTTGCCGAAGTGCTGAACTCTTCCGATCTGCCGGGCGGAGTCGTAAATATATTAACAGGTAAGCCTGAGGAACTGGCGTCCTGGTTTGCCGGTCATATGGATGTAAATGCAACCTTTTACTGCGAAAAAGATACTGATATACAGAAAATGATCCGCGAGAAATCGGCCGACAACCTGAAACGGATTCACTTTTACGATACGATTGACTGGTACAGTGATAAAGGACAATCGCCTTATTTCATTATGGATGCCCAGGAAATTAAAACCACCTGGCACCCGGTGGAAAATATTGCAGGTGCCGGCGGCGGATACTAACGAGCAGGGGTACATCATTTTCAACCAGTTATAAAAACTGAAAAGCCATATCAGGATTTCAGGTTTAGTTAATTTTTTTGGTAGGATATTTGCACTTTATACAGTATGAAATTCAGTTTAACAATTGTTGTCTTGCTCTGCGGGTATCTTGTCCAGGCACAGGACATTCCCCGGAACCCGCTTAAGGATACAGCCGGTAAACAACACCAGGATACGGCTTATGTGATTATACATAAAGACCCGCGTGTGGATCTTTTGGTAAAAAAGCAGGCCCAGATCAATGAAGAAACCAGCCGCGCCGCCCGCAGAACGGATAAAGGATACCGTATTCTGATCATCAGTACCAGTAACCGGGACGAAGCCATTGCCGCTAAAACAAAAGTATATACCTATTTCCCGGAACTGAAGGCCTATCTCTGGCATCAGTCGCCCTATTATAAAGTAAAAGCCGGTAATTTCAAAGACCGGAAGGAAGCAGAAACATTTCAAAAGCGACTCAATGTCTATTTTCCGAAAGGTGTATTTATCATGAATGATACCATTGAAGTAAAACCGGTAAAACCAGGCGAAGAAGAAATCTCCCTCTGATCCGCCCTTTACGAGATAAACAGACAAACCATTCCCCGGTCGGAATGGTTTGTTTATTTTTGCACCATGCATGCAAAAATCAAAGCCCTGGCAAAACTATACGCCCCGGAGTTTATTGAAGTCCGCCACCACCTCCACGCTCATCCCGAACTGAGCTACCAGGAATTTGAAACATCAAACTATGTACAGCAACGATTGGCAGAACTGGGAATTCCTTATGAGGTAAAAGCCGGAACGGGAGTAGTGGGACTGATTAAAGGGAAAAATCCCGACAGCCGGATCATTGCCCTGCGTGCTGATATGGATGCCTTACCTATTAAAGAAGAAAATGATGTGCCGTATAAATCCACCGTGGACGGAGTGATGCATGCCTGCGGACATGATGTGCATACTACCTGTTTACTTGGCGCAGCGAAAATACTAACAACATTAAAAGACGAATGGGAAGGCACAGTGAAGCTTGTCTTTCAACCCGGTGAAGAAAAAAATCCGGGCGGCGCATCCCTGATGATAAAAGATGGCGTCCTGGAAAATCCGAAACCACAGGCCATTCTGGCCCTTCACGTCAATACGATTCTTGAAGCAGGCCGGCTGAGTTTCAGGGGTGGAAAAGTAATGGCCAGTGCGGATGAACTGTATTTTACCATTAAAGGCAAAGGCGGACATGCCGCTTCACCACACCTGGTGGTCGACCCCGTTTTAATCAGTGCGCACCTGATCATCGCGTTACAACAACTGATCAGCCGTACAAACAATCCGTTTAATCCTTCCGTTTTATCCATTACCGCTTTCAATGGCGGCAATACCACCAATGTAATCCCGAATGAAGTAAAACTGATGGGAACATTCAGGGCGATGGATGAAGGCTGGCGTTTCCAGGCACATAAACAGATACGGAAGTTAACCGAAGAGCTCGTTCAGTCGATGGGTGGCGAAGCTTCGTTGCATATAGATGTGGGTTATCCTTGTGTGATGAACAATGAACGGCTGACGGCGAATGCCATGTCAATTGCGGAAGAATATATGGGTGCGGAGCATGTAAGTGAAACAGAACTCCGTATGGGTGCGGAGGATTTCGGTTATTATGCGCAACAGATTCCTGCCTGTTTTTTCCGGTTGGGAACCATGAATAAAGCCAAAGGCATCACCAGCGGTGTACATACACCGACGTTTAATATTGACGAATCCGCCATAGAAACCGGCATGGGTATCATGGCCTGGCTGGGAGCAACTGTTACATACTGACAAAGCTGAAAAACGGAGCGATGCAGAATCATGCTGATTCGGATTTATATTCTGTACCTTGCACCCTGTTTTACTCAGCGCCATATGATGAATTAATTTTTTTATTATGCAGAATGACCTCCGCAAGCAACAAGCCCTCGAATATCATGCGAAAGGAAGACCGGGCAAAATAGAAGTAATTCCCACTAAAGAAGCGAAAACACAGCGTGACCTCTCCCTCGCCTATTCCCCCGGAGTAGCCGTCCCCTGCCTGGAAATCGCCGCCAATCCCGATGATGTATATAAGTATACCGCCAAGGGCAACCTGGTAGCGGTAATCAGTAACGGAACCGCTGTACTGGGACTTGGAAATATTGGCCCGGAAGCCGGCAAACCGGTGATGGAAGGTAAAGGCGTATTGTTCAAAATATTCGCGGATATCGATGTATTCGATATTGAGATCAATGAAACCGATCCGGAAAAATTTGTACAGATTGTAAAATCACTGGAACCTACTTTCGGCGGCATCAACCTGGAAGACATCAAAGCCCCTGAGTGTTTTTATATTGAAAAGAAGCTCAAAGAACAGATGAATATTCCGGTGATGCACGATGACCAGCATGGTACCGCCATCATCAGCGCAGCCGCTTTGCTGAATGCCTGTGAGATACAAAAGAAAAAGCTCGAAAAAATAAAGATCGTGGTCAACGGGGCCGGCGCGGCCGCCATTTCCTGTATGCGGCTTTATATCGCCCTTGGTGCAAAAAAAGAGAACTTCAGGGTATTCGACAGCAAAGGTCTGATTCATGAAGGCCGTACGGATCTGGATGAACTGAAAAAAGAATTTATCAATGGTAACAAAGACATGACGCTATCGGAAGGGATCAAAGACGCGGATGTGTTCATCGGGCTGAGTAAAGGCGGAGTGCTCAATGGAGAAATGGTTAAGTCCATGGCAAAGCACCCAATCGTTTTCGCCATGGCCAATCCCGACCCGGAAATCACCTGGGAAGAAGCCACCGAAGCCAGGAAAGACATTATTATGGCTACGGGCAGAAGTGATTATCCCAACCAGGTCAACAATGTACTGGGCTTCCCCTATATTTTCAGAGGGGCGCTGGATGTACGGGCCAGGCAAATCAATGAAGCGATGAAACTGGCCGCGGTAAGAGCCCTCGCGGATCTGGCCAAGACACCCGTTCCGGATATTGTGAACATGGCTTACAACGAAACCAATATCAGTTTCGGAGAGCACTATATCATTCCCAAACCGGTAGATCCCCGCTTGCTTTCCACGGTGGCACCGGCTGTTGCCCGGGCTGCGATGGAAAGCGGCGTTGCCAAATTACCCATTACTAACTGGGATGCCTACACGAATGATCTCAACAAACGGCTCGGTCTCGACAACCAGGTAATGCGGGCGATCGGCACCAAGGCCCGCCGCGATCCCAAACGGATTGTATTCGCGGAAGCGGACAATGTCAAGATCCTGAAATCCGCCCAGATCATTTTTGATGAAGGCATCGGCTACCCGATTCTGCTGGGAGATGAAAATAAAATCCGCACCATCGCGGATGCCAATGGTATAGACATTGAAGACCTGCCGATTTTTGATCCGCGCAGCGATGCACAGGAAGAAAAACGGAATCAGTATGCCGAACTTTTCTTCGCCAAAAGAGGCCGCCGCGGCTTCAATGCCTATGAGGCTAAAAAAATCATGAAAGACCGTAACTATTACGGTTGTATGATGGTGGAATGCGGCGACGCGGATGCCATGATCTCCGGTCTTTCCAAAAACTACCCGGATACCATCCGCCCGGCCATACAGACCATCGGTACAGAAGAAGGCGTACGGAAAATCGCCGGCATGTATATGATGCTGACCAAAAAAGGGCCCCTGTTCCTGGCCGATACCACCGTGAACTTTAATCCGACCGCTGAAGAGCTGGCGGAAATCACCCTGCTGGCCGCCCGTGAAGTCAGGCAGTTTAATATCACACCCCGTATTGCCATGCTGAGCTATTCCACATTTGGCAGCAGCGACTCACCCGAAGCCAGGCTGGTAGCAGAAGCCCGCCGCATTGTAAAGTCAAAAATGCCGAGTCTTATTGTGGATGGAGAAATTCAGGCTAGTGTGGCGTTAAGCAAAGAAATGATGAAAGAAAATTATCCCTTCAGCGAACTGGTGGATCAGGATGTCAATACCCTCATTTTCCCCAATCTTGCCGCGGGTAATATTGCCTATAACCTGATGAAAGAACTGGACATTGCCGATGCAGTCGGGCCGATCCTCCTGGGATTGAAAAAACCGGTACACGTTTTACAACTGGGCAGTTCCGTCAGAAGTATCATCAATATGGCACAGATAGCCGTTGTGGATGCACAGCTGAAAAGCAGGGTTTCCACCCAGGAAATTGTAAAAAAATCGCCCTGGTGGAAACGCATCGGAAAAGCGCCACGGGAAGCACATTAACCCCGTCTGATAATCTAAAAAAGCCAGTCAGGACAACCTGTACTGGCTTTTTCCTTTTGCATCGTGTATCTTAGCGGCTGGTATGACCATTTTTAATGACATAGGCCGGTACCTGCTGATGATTAAGGGTATGTTTACCAAGCCCGAAAATCACAAGATGTACTG
Organism: Chitinophagales bacterium; assembly: GCA_017303855.1. GTDB lineage: Bacteria > Bacteroidota > Bacteroidia > Chitinophagales > Chitinophagaceae > JJ008. The sequence continues at coordinate 748,212 of JAFLBL010000001.1, forward strand.
GAAAGAATTTATACATCAGTGTACAGAGATCGGATTCGGATCGCTGGGCATTGTGGCCATTATTTCCGTATTTATCGGGGCCGTATCCACGATTCAGACGGCCTATCAGCTGGTCAGTCCGCTGATCCCTCCTTCCACTATCGCCCAGATCGTTCGCGACACTGTAATCCTGGAATTTGCCCCCACCCTTGTTTGTATTGTACTGGCCGGGGTGGCCGGAAGCCGGATTGCCAGTGAACTGGGTAACATGCGTGTAAGTGAACAGATCGATGCGCTGGAAATTATGGGCGTAAACACAAAGACCTACCTGATCCTTCCAAAAATTGTTGCCGCCCTGCTGATGATTCCGTTGCTGGTGGTTATTTCAATGGCCCTGGGTATCTGGGGTGGCCGGCTGGCCGGTACTGCCGCGGGAATTTTATCCACCAGTATGTATGATAAGGGACTGCTGGAATTATTTGTTCCTTATAACGTGATTTTCGCCCTGATCAAATCGTATGTATTCTCCTTTATTATTTCCAGTATACCCGCTTTTTACGGCTATTATGTAAAAGGCGGTGCGCTGGAAATCGGACGGGCCAGTACCAAAGCGGTGGTGGTCAGTTGTATCCTGATCCTTTTTGCCGATTATATTTTATCCGCCTTACTCCTCTGACCTCATGATAGAAGTAAAAAACATAGCGAAAAGTTTTGATGGCCGCATCGTAATTGAGGATGTGAGCGCGGTGATGCAGGCCGGACAGTGCAACCTGATCATCGGCTCCAGCGGCAGCGGTAAGACCGTACTGCAAAAATGTATTGTCGGTCTGTTTGAACCCGACGCGGGAGAAGTGTTGTACAGCGGGCAAAGTTTTACAACAATGGAACGGGATGCGAAGACGGAAATCCGTAAAGAAATCGGGATGCTGTTCCAGGGATCTGCACTCTTCGACAGCCTGAATGTGGAAGAAAATATCATGTTTCCGCTCAGTATGTTTACCACTGACACGCATAAGAAAAAGCTGGACCGTGTGAATGAAGTATTGGAACGGGTAAACCTGAAAGATGTAAACCGGAAATTTCCGGCTGAACTGAGCGGGGGTATGAAGAAAAGGGTGGCACTGGCCCGGGCCATCGTACTCAACCCCAAGTACCTGTTTTGTGATGAACCCAATTCCGGTCTTGACCCCCAGACTTCCCTGGTGATTGATAAACTGATCAAGGAAATTACTATTGAATTTAATATGACCACGGTGGTCAATACCCACGACATGAACAGTGTGATGGAAATCGGGGATTATATTCTCTATATGTACCAGGGCCGGAAAGAATGGGAAGGCTCTAAAAAAGACATCATATTCAGTAAAAACGAGCGGTTGAACAGCTTTATTTTCGCCTCCGAGTTCCTCCAGGATGCCAAGGATATGCGTATGCTCGAACTGACCGGGAAGATCCCCAACATACGGAACATGGACAATCTGACCGGGGGAAACAATCCGGCCATCTGATCTTCGTCATATCACAAATAAAGTAGGCAACAGAACCCGGTAAATGCCTTACTTTTGCACCACTTTTAAGACCAAACTATGAGTATCCTCGTAAATAAAAACTCGAAAATCCTTGTTCAGGGTTTTACCGGTACAGAAGGTACCTTTCATGCAACGCAAATGATCGAATACGGCACCAACGTAGTGGGAGGTGTAACACCTGGTAAAGGTGGCAGCTCACACCTGGATCGCCCCGTATTCAATACAGTTGCCGATGCGGTTAAAGCCACCGGCGCCGATGTCAGTATTATTTTTGTTCCCCCGGCCTTTGCGGCAGACGCGGTAATGGAAGCGGCCGATGCCGGTATCCGCCTCGTGGTTTGTATCACGGAAGGCATACCCGTTCAGGATATGGTAAAAGTGAAAAACTACCTGCAGGGAAAAAACACCCGCCTGGTAGGACCCAACTGTCCCGGTGTAATTACAGCGGAAGAAAGCAAAGTGGGTATCATGCCCGGATTCGTTTTCATTAAAGGACGTGTCGGGATTGTTTCCAAATCCGGTACACTGACTTATGAAGCAGCGGACCAGGTGGCCAAGGCCGGTCTGGGTATTTCCACTGCCGTAGGTATCGGTGGCGACCCGATTATTGGCACCACTACCAAAGAAGCCGTTGAATTATTTATGAATGATCCCGAAACCGATGCCATCGTTATGATTGGCGAAATCGGTGGCGGCATGGAAGCCGAAGCCGCCCGCTGGATCAAAGAAAACGGAAATAAAAAACCCGTGGTTGGCTTTATAGCCGGCCAGACAGCGCCTCCCGGTCGTCGCATGGGTCATGCAGGAGCCATCGTAGGTGGCGCCGATGATACCGCCGCCGCCAAAATGAAAATCATGACCGAATGCGGCATTCATGTGGTGAGCAGTCCGGCGGATATCGGGAAGAAAATGGCTGAGGTGCTCGGGAAATGAATAATGAGTAATCAGTAATGAGTAATGAGTAATTTCCTAAAGCAGAAATAACCATAAAGAAAGAGTCTCTCCGAAATCCGGAGAGACTCTTTCTTTATGGACAATACGATTTTAAACGACCTTCTTACTCATTACTGATTACTCATTATTCATCCTTATCCCCTCCTCACAAACTTCATCAGCTCCTCCTTACTGCTGTTAAACGTCAGCATTTCATTCACCTGGTAGTAGTTCTGCTTGTCCACTGTTTTGGGGTAAGCATACTTGGCTATTTCCAGTTTATTGTTCTCAAAAGTAAAGAGCCCCATCAATTCTTTTACCTGCTGCGTGGTAAAGTTATTTTTGTCGATAATGAATTTTACGGATTTCAGGCGATTGGCTTCAAACCATTCCTTGCGGAGTGATTCCTTTACGGATTCAAATTCATTTCCACGCATTACATTACCATACCCGTTATTCCATCCGCCATTGTCGTTGCCATGATCATTATCATACCCGTTATGATCGTCATAATACTCATCTTCATCCTGGTACCAGTCGTCATTCCGGTCAATGCGGCGCTCATCCACCAGCACTTTACCAAAACGGTTTACAGTAATATCGGTATGAAAACCGCGTTTCAGGTAGATGGATCCTTTGTAGACAATATCTTCACGACGGCCAAAACCGAATCCGTTTTTCCGGCTTTCACGGAATATTTTCACCTGGTGATAACCTTCCGCCATATAGCCCACCGTGAAACTGTTATTTTTCATATTGAACTGGCGTCCGTCAATTTCAAATTTCAGCTCCTTGTTAGTTGACAAGGTGGAAATGCTTAACCGTGTACCGTCAAAAGCCAGCAGGCTCAGGGAGATCAGGGAAGCGATTGCAAGTGTAAAAATTCTTTTCATGGTGTAAAATTTAAAAGTGATCAATCTTGTTCACGTACAGTGTATTTCCAATCCCGTGCCAGCGTGCCAAAAAAAGCAGGCAACGAAATGTTAAAGACAGGAATGAAAAATGCGTGGAAATGCAGGAAAATGCGGGAATCCATGCCAGACGTGGATTCCGCTTTGCAGGAATATGTAATCACTGACCGAAATGCATCTTAATCTTTGTTCAGATTAATTAACTTGTATCAAAATTCACAGCATGAAAATGCAGTACCTCAATAACCTATTCCTGACATTTATCCTTTCCTGCCTATTCTTTATGAACAGTAACAGCCAGTCACCCGTTAAAAATTATACAGCCGCCTGGAAAAAAGTCCGGGAGCATGTGGAGAACAACCTGCCTCAATCCGCTTTGGCAGAAGTGCGGAAAATTTATACACTGGCAAAAAAGGAAAAACAGGACGCCCAACTCATCAAATCACTGGTATATATAGCCGGATTACAGGCTCAAAACCGGGAGGACAATGAACTCCTTTCCATTGCTGAAATGGAACAGGAAATCAAAACCAGCCGGGAGCCCGCCCGTTCCATACTGCACAGCCTGCTGGCCGGTATGTACCTGAACTATTATGAAGAAAACCGCTGGGAACTGCTGGACCGGACCACTACCGCCAAATTCACAAAAACCGACATCAGTACCTGGGGAGCGGAAGATTTCCATAAACGCATCAGTGAGCTATACCTGCTGTCGTTGAAAGAAGCGAAGTTGCTGCAACAGAGCCGGCTGGAAACCTTTGATGCCCTTATTCACAAAGGCAATATGCGGCATCTGCGTCCCACGTTATATGACCTGCTGGCGCACCAGGCTCTTGAATATTTTGAAAATGATGAACGGGATATTAAAAAGCCGTCATATGCCTTTGAAATCAACCAGGGCAGTGCTTTTGATCCGGCAGCTGATTTTGTAAAACGGAAGTTCCCCACAAAAGATTCATTATCCCTCGAACACAAAGCCCTGTTGATTTACCAGGAACTGATTGCTTTCCACCTCAACGATATTAAACCTGATGCCCTGATAGACGCGGATATTAAACGATTTCAATTTATAAAAGAACATTCCACCCATCCGGACAAAGACATTCTCTATTTCAACAGTATCCGTCATATTGCCCAACAATATGAATCCGTACCCGCCGCTGCACAGGCCTGGTACCTCCTGGCACAGTATTACAATGAACAGGCCAATGACTACAAACCGCACGGCGATACCACCCATCGCTATGCCCGAATAAAAGCCAAAGAGATCTGCGAACAATTGCAACTTCAAAAAGATTCTTCGGAAGGAAAGATCAATGCCTGGAATCTGCTGCAAACACTGAATAGTGCCAGTTTTGAATTTCAGCTGGAAAAGGTAAACAGTCCGGATATGCCTTTCCGGTCAATCGTGAAATATAAAAATACCAGCGTCCTGTATGTCCGGCTGATTAAAACAGATGACAATACCAGAAAAGTGTTGGAGAATCAATATGATGAAAAATACTGGGCCACGCTGATTAACACACCCGTGTTGAAAAGCTGGACACAACCTTTGCCCGTTACCAATGACCTGCAGGAACACAACACAGAAATTAAAATTGATGGTCTTCCCTCCGGAGAGTATATCCTTTTTTGTTCTTCAGACAAAAATTTCAACAATCCAAAAGCATTGCTGGGTGCCCGGAGCTTTTATGTATCGGCCATCAGTTATGTGAATGCCGGCAATGACTATTTTGTTCTTCACCGCGAGACCGGCCAGCCGCTGGCCAATGCAAAAGTGCAGGTATGGAAACAACAGTATGACTACAAGCAATCAAAATACATTACGCAGAAAGCCCGGCTGTACAATACAGACGCTAATGGTTTTTTTAATCTGGATATACCGGATGCGGAAGACGCATCAAACAGGAATTACTCATTTCAGCTTGAAATAGAACACGGCAATGACCGTCTGTTCATAAACGAGTCGCAGTTCAGTTATAATTTCAGAGGAAACCAGGACAATGCTGCGACCAGTAAAACATCCATTCATCTCTTTACCGACCGGGCCATTTACCGGCCGGGACAAACCCTGCACTTTAAAGGCATTGTGCTGGGGCTGAATGCAACACTCAATAAAGCCGTTACCCAACCGGCCTATTCCACAACTATTTATTTGCGCGATGCCAATTATACTGACATTGACAGCCTGAAAATGAAAACCAATGAATTCGGATCGTTCAATGGACGCTTTCAGTTACCACAAGGTGGGATGAACGGACAATTCAGTCTTTATGCAAAGGCGGAAAACGCGACCAGTCTTTTTAAGGTGGAAGAGTACAAACGTCCCCGGTTTTACGTAGAATATGAACCAGTCAAAGGCATTTACAAAGTGAATGACAAAATTAAAATTACCGGGTTTGCCAAAGCCTATGCCGGAAACGTAATAGATGGAGCCAAAGTAAGTTACCGCATTGTACGGGAACCCCGTTTCCTTTATCCCTGGTTATTTCGCCGTTGGTGGCAACCTCCCACAGCGTCAATGGAAATTGCACACGGCGAAACCAGTACAGATAATGAAGGAAAATTCAATGTGGAATTCAGCGCAGTCCCCGACCTGAAAATTGATAAAAAATTTGAACCGGTATTCGACTATACCGTATTTGCCGACATCACGGATGTAAATGGTGAAACACGCAGCCGGGAAACAGCTGTTTCCGTCAGTTACAAAGCGCTCATACTGGTCAGCCGGATACCTAACCGGTTACCGGCAGACAGCTTCAAAACCCTGCATATCCGCACCGAAAATCTGAACGGAGAATTTGAGCCTTCCGATATACAGGTACGCATCAGTCGTTTAAAAGAAGAAAAGAGACTCATTCGTACACGCTATTGGGACCGGCCGGATCAGTTCGTGATGACAAAAGAAGACTATATTAAAAACTTCCCGGTAGATGAATATGACAATGAAACGGACACAGAGAACTGGGAAACGGGTGAAACCGTTTTTACAAAAAAGGGCGCCGTGTCTGAAAACGGTACATGGAAAACAGAAAACGGATCCTTTTCTCCCGGCTTTTACAGCATTGAATTAAAAGCTACTACTCAAAAAGGGGAAGAAATAAAGGATATAAAATACATTGAATTGACTGATGAAAAAAGCAATCAGCTGACAAAGCCTGAATATTTATGGACTGGCAAAGAAAAGACCCTGACCGAACCCGGAGAAACTGGCATTGTGGAGATCGGTTCATCTGCCGACAATTTATTTTTAATACATGAACTGAACAAAAAAGGTACAGCGGGAAAACAGGATGCTGCTACCTATAGTTATCTCAGGCTGAACAACGAAAAGAAAACCTTTTCGTTCGCCGCCACTGAAGCAGATCGCGGTGGTTATGGCGCGGGTTGGTTATTTATCAAACATAACAGGGTGTATCAGAAAACTTCATTTATTTATGTACCATGGACCAACAAAGAGCTGCAGGTAGACTATACAAGTTTCCGGGATAAAACTTTGCCGGGAGCAACCGAAACCTGGAAACTTAAAATCAGTGGTTACAAAAAAGAAAAAGTGGCTGCGGAGTTGCTGGGCAGCATGTATGATGCCTCCCTTGATCAGTTTGTTACACACAACTGGAACAAACCCGATATCTGGCCACTTCATTATTATTGGAAACAATGGAATACCAGCCTGAATTTTTCACGCTACAGTTCGTTTAAACGCTACATAGAAACCGCCGGCCATAAATATGTGGCTAAAACCTATGACCAACTTTCTACAGATGATAACAATCTGATGGGTAACCGTCGGTATAAAGGCGGTATGCTGCTGAAGAACGATAATATAATGCGCAGTGAAATGGCACTTGAAATGGCAGCCCCCGCCGCACCTGGCACTGATGGAGATATCCGGATACGGGGAGCCGGCACAACAATGCCCGGAAAAAAACCAATCACAATAGTTGATGGAGTTATTGCAGAATCAGCAGAGGGCATTTCGCCAGAAGATATTCTCAATATGGATGTGTTGGATGCGGCAGCCGGTACGGCTCTTTACGGAGCAGCAGCGGCCAATGGTGTGATCCTGATTACTACCAAATCCGGTGGGAAAAAACCGGCACTGACAGAGATAAAAACCAGAAAGAATTTTAATGAAACTGCTTTCTTCCTTCCCGAACTCCGTACCGACAGTACCGGTGCCATTGAATTTTCTTTCACAATACCCGAAGCTCTGACCAAATGGAAATTTATGGCCATGGCACATACCAAAGAAGGCGCATTTGGTTATAGCAGCAAAGAAATCGTAACACAGAAAGAACTGATGGTGCAACCCAATGCACCTCGTTTTCTGCGGGAGGGTGACAAGATGGAATTCAGTTCCAAGATTGTGAACCTGACAGATAAAGAACTGACAGGAACGGCTGAACTGCAGCTGTTTGATGCTACTACCAATCAATCGGTGGATGGCTGGTTCAGAAATGCCTTCCCGAATCAGTATTTTACAGTGGCTGCCGGACAAAGTGAAGCGGTAAAGTTTCCAATCGATGTGCCCTATCTTTTCAATAAGGCACTGGTATGGCGGATCGTGGCCCGCTCCGGTAATTTCAGTGATGGGGAAGAAAACAGTATGCCCGTACTCACCAACCGGATGCTGGTAACGGAGACACTACCCCTCAACATGAAAGGCAGTGGAAAAAAGGATTTCAGATTTGAAAAATTACTCAACAGCGGCAGCAGTGAATCCCTGCAACATCAGTCCCTGACCGTGGAATACAGTTCCAACCCGGCCTGGTACGCAGTACAGGCCCTGCCTTACCTGATGGAATATCCCTACGATTGTGCCGAGCAGACCTGGAACCGGTATTACGCCAACTCGCTGGCCGCCTATATCAGTAATGCCAGCCCGAAAATCAGACAGGTGTTTGAACAATGGAAAATAAAAGATACCGCCGCCCTGATGAGCAACCTGGAGAAAAACCAGGAACTGAAAGCGGTGTTGCTCGAAGAAACACCCTGGGTACTTGAAGCTAAAAGCGAAGCACAGCAGAAAAAAAATATCGCCCTGCTATTTGATATGGTAAAAATGAGCGAGTCGCTGAACAGCGCTTTCGCCAAACTGAAAAAAATGCAGAGTCCCAATGGCGGTTTTGTCTGGTTCAGTGGCGGGCCCGATGACCGGTATATTACCCAATATATCGTTACCGGTATCGGTCACCTGAAAAAACTGAATGGTATTGCCCAAGGACAGGAAGGATATCTCAAATCGATACTGACCCTGGCGATTCCTTACCTCGACAAAAAGATCAAGGAAGATTATGACCGGTTGATCAAAAATAAAGTCAACCTGAAAACCTATGCACCTGGCTATTCCGAGATACAGTATCTCTATATGCGCAGTTTCTTCCCGGACTATGAAATCACCAAAGGAACGAAAACAGCTTATGACTTCTTCCGGGGCAAACTCGCTGTGAACTGGGTAAAACAAAGTAAGTACATGCAGGGAATGATATCCCTGGCCCTCTATCGCACCGGAGATGTAAAAACTCCGGCCGTAATATTAAAATCACTGAAAGAATCTTCCATCAATCACGAAGAACTTGGCCGTTACTGGAAAGATCAGCACTATGGCTGGTTCTGGTACGAAATGCCCATCGAAACCCATGCCCTCCTGATTGAAGCCTTCGCGGAAGCGGGCAAGGACAATGCCACCGTGGATGAACTCAAAACCTGGTTACTGAAAAACAAACAGACGAATAACTGGAAGACCACCAAGGCGACAGCTGAAGCCTGCTACGCCTTACTCATTCAGGGCAGCAACTGGCTCAGTAATGAACCCGTTGTGGAGATCAAATTAGGGACCACAACAGTTAGTTCCACCGATGAAAGTGCAGAAGCTGGCACCGGTTATTTCAAATCAATCATTCCTGCAGAGAAGATAAACCCCCAAATGGGCGCCATTGCTGTAAAAGTGACATCCTTGTCAACTTCTCAACCTGTTAACCTTTCAACCTGGGGCTCCGCCTACTGGCAATACTTCGAAGACCTCGACAAAATCACCACTGCGGAAACACCGCTGAAATTGTCGAAGAAACTGTTTATCCAAACCAATAGCGACCGCGGACCGGTGATCACCCCGGTAAACGAAGGCGATGCGATAAAAGTGGGTGATAAGATCAAAGTACGTGTTGAACTACGGGTAGATCGTGATATGGAATATGTACACATGAAAGACATGCGGGCGTCCGCACTGGAACCGGTGAATGTACTGAGTAGTTATAAATGGCAGGGCGGACTGGGTTATTATGAAAGCACTAAAGACGCGAGTACTAATTTCTTCTTCAGCAACCTGCGGAAAGGAACCTATGTATTCGAGTACGAACTCTTCGCCACACATGCGGGTGAATTCAGCAATGGTGTAACCAGCATTCAATGTATGTATGCACCGGAGTTCAGTGCGCACTCGGAGGGGATAAGGATAAAAATTGAATAAGACTCCACACCTGGTGACAAGGATAAAAAGAACACTTAGAGAAATGAAATTGATAATCGTCAGGCATGGAGCAACACTGGAAAATGCGGCCACTATTGCACAGGGACAAACGGATGGCACGTTGTCCGCAAAAGGGATCAGCGACAACGCCTCACTGGCCCTGCAGTTGAAAGAACAGGAGTTCAGGTGTATATACGCCAGCCCGCTGGCACGGGCCTGGCAAACCGCGGAATCCATTCATCTGTATCACCCGGCTGTTCCACTGATACAGGAAAACCGGTTAATGGAACGTAACCTCGGCGTACTGCAGGGCAACCCCTACCCGGCCCCCTATTCGGAAGCCGATCTGTATGAAGGCATGGAAACAGCGTCTTCCATGGCAGACAGGCTCAGCGAATTCTTAAATGAAATAAAATATAAGCACGGGGATGAAACCATCGTCCTGGTTTCGCATGGCTACCTGATTAAAGTACTGCTCTCCCTGCTGCATAACTGGCCGGTGGAAGAATTTTATAAAGTGAAACTGATGGGAAATTCGGCCTATATCGTTGAAGAATTAGCATAGTGTTACCCGGTAAGTTACATTTGTCCCATGAACGTTGATTATCTCCTCATTGGCCAGGGCATTTCCGGCACATGGTTGTCTTATTTTCTTCAAAAAGAAAACAAGTCCTTCCTGATGCTGGACGATAAAGATCCCAAAGCGCCGTCCCGCCTGGCGGCGGGGATCATCAATCCCGTTACCGGCCGGCGCCATGTAAGTACCTGGATGATTGAGACCTTACTGCCAAATGCCTGGGAACAGTATACCGCGTTGGGGAAACAGTTATGCATACACGCAATTTCGCATAAAAATGTAACCGACTTTTTTCCCAGTCCGCAGATGCGGGAAAGTTTTGTTAAACGGGCCGGTGAACAATACGAGTACGTTTCAATCCCTGAAGACCAGCAGGCCTTTCAGCCGCAGTTCAGTTATGATTTCGGATACGGCGAAATCCACCCGGTATATACCGCACACCTGGAAACCATCATTCCGGCCTGGCGGGAAAAAATGTTGCAGGAAAACCGGCTACGGGAGGAAAAGTTCATAGCGGAAGAAATGGACGTATTTCCGGATCATATTCTTTATAAAGATATCAGGGCCGGCAAAGTTATTTTCTGCGATGGGGCCATCTGTGCCCGGAATCCCTGGTTCCGCCTTCTGCCCTTTGCCCCCAATAAAGGCGAAGCCCTGTTGCTGAATATTCCTGATCTGCCCGATGAGCGTATTTACAAAAAAGGATTGCTTCTGGTCCCTATGGCGGGAAAAAACAAATGGTGGCTGGGTTCCGCATACGAATGGGAATTTGAACATGATCAGCCCAGTCCGGCATTCCGGGATAAAGCCGAACAGACATTACAGCATTGGTTGAAATTACCGTATACGGTAACGGATCATATTGCCAGTATACGTCCGGCTACTCTGGAACGTCGCCCTTTTGTGGGGCTGCATCCGCTGCATCCTGCCATTGGCATATTGAATGGAATGGGCACCAAGGGTTGTTCACTCGCCCCTTATTTTGCCGCACAACTCACCGCGCATCTTGTACATGACCAGCCGCTAAACCCGGAAGCGGATGTAAGAAGGTTCAGCCGCGTGCTTTCCCGTAACATTTCTTAACTTTCTTGCCTTAATATTTTACGGATGAAAATAATCAACGAACCGGTTTACAATATACCGGCCAAGTACCGCCGTATGGAAAACATGCACGTCGCTTTCTGGCTGGTAAAAGATATCAGCTGGTGTATGATCTGGCGGGAACTGGGACTGGCCATGTTTATTCCCACATTAACAATTGCCATTATCATAGCCTGGCGCACCCGGCAATTGAAGTCCGAACTGGCCCATAACCTCGCGATTACTTTCTGGATTACCGCCAATGGTTATTGGATGATCAGCGAATTTTTTCATTTTGACGAGCTGAAAATTTATGGCGACTGGACCGGCAAACACCTGGCCCTTATCCCATTTATCATCGGAGCCCTTATCCTGTTCTATTATTACGCGGTACAACGTCCACGGGAAATCAGGGAACATAAAACCACGACATTGTAATAATCAGGTCCTGATACCCGCCAGCTTTTTATCAATAATTTTCTCCGGCTTTGTCGGATCCTGGTTCAGCAAATCACAGATAGCCTGGTACACGCCCGGCTCCGTATCTCTGAATTCAACCGGGTTTTCAAAAAAATGTTCAATACTCACCGCCCAGAATTCATCGAAATTTGTAGCGGCATATTCATCCAGTATATGGCTGTCGCCTTTCTTTAATGCCCGGAATACCGGCTTCCCTTCCTGCTGGAAATACCGTAATCTTTCTTTGAAACTCCTGTCATGCCGGTCCTGCATGCCAAGAAACACATCATACGATATTGCATGCGCCATTTCATGTAAGCCGACATTCACCGCATCCGTATAATCACTATACCCTTCCATAAAATGGGTCCAGGAAATATAAATGCCGTTGCGGCTCACATGTCCATAATACGTTTCCTGGTCAATATGCAGGGTATATTCTTTCCGGATAACATGAATCACCGGAAAATACTCCAGCAGGTAATTCTGCAGGCCAAATGTAAGTTGTATAGCCGCCCCGCTTAGCAGTATCAGCATATAGTCCTCTTCCACCATGGCATGAAACCGGAATTCCTTTGCCTGTGCAAATTCGATAGTCCGCAGCAGAAACCGCTCTTTGAGTTCCGGAGAGAGGCTGCTATAATATGGATTGTATTTACTGAGCCAGCCATCATAAATATGCCCGTTTTCCGAGGCTTTGTCCGTAGCTCTTTTCCTCCTCATTTTGGGTGTAACGAGGTGCTCCTCTTCCGGAACTTCCACTCCACCAAAAAAACGAACCAGCAATAAAACAACAGCAAACATCACTACAATGGCAAGCACACCATTGGTACCGGCTGTATCGGTCTGTTCTTCCTTCGCTATATCATTTACCGGGAAACCATAACGGCCGGATTGCTCCCCGGCCTCAGTAATCCAGATCGTGTCATTATGAATTATGACATAATCCTTCGTCTTTAAACTGTCCCCATAAAATGCATACGTGGTATCTCCGGGCATAAAGTGACAATTTACACTATTTTTGGCCCCTTACAAAGACCGATCAGCCCCTGAAAATAGGCCCCGATTTGTTATCTTTGCCCCCCGGACAAAAGCCCCGGGACAAGCCGGTTTTCCAATAGAACGGCCCTGTCAACCTTTCAACTTTTCAACCTATCAACAGACCATGTACAGAACTCATACCTGCGGCGAACTCAGAGCAACCCATTCCGGCAACCAGGTAACCCTTGCCGGCTGGGTACAAACGGTGCGGAAATTCGGTGCAATCACATTCGTGGATTTGCGTGACCGTTATGGCATCACGCAGCTATTGTTCGGGGAAGATCTGAATAAGGAGTTTGATGAAAACCCGTTGGGCCGGGAATTTGTATTACAGGCCACCGGTACGGTCAATGAGCGCAGCAATAAAAACCCGAATATTCCCACCGGTGATATTGAGATCAATGTCACCTCCTTTAAAATACTGAATAAATCAGCTGTTCCTCCTTTCACTATCCAGGATGATACGGATGGAGGTGATGATCTGCGGATGAAATACCGTTTTCTGGACCTCCGCAGAAATGCGGTTAAACGGAATCTTGAACTGCGCTATGCGGTAAACCGCGCTGCAAGGAATTACCTGCACCACCAGGGTTTTATGGATATTGAAACCCCCTTCCTGATCAAATCAACACCGGAAGGTGCACGTGACTTCGTGGTACCCTCCCGGATGAATCCCGGTCAGTTTTATGCATTGCCCCAATCACCTCAAACGTTTAAGCAATTGCTGATGGTGAGCGGCTATGATCGTTACTACCAGATAGTAAAATGTTTCCGCGATGAGGACCTGCGTGCCGACCGCCAGCCGGAGTTTACTCAGATAGACTGTGAAATGGCATTTGTGGAGCAGGAAGATATTCTGAGCATGTTTGAGGGGCTAATCAAATCTGTTTTTAAGGAAGTTAAAAACATCGACTATACCGAAGCAGTGGAACGCATGACCTGGGAAGATGCCATGTGGAATTTCGGGAACGACAAACCCGATATCCGTTTCGGCATGAAATTGCTGAACCTGAAAAAACCGGCTTCCGTTTATACCAGTAAACAAGGGCAGTCTGCCCTGATCGACGGGGCTGACTTCAAAGTATTTGACGAAGCAGAAACCGTTATTGCCATTGCCGTACCCGGTTGCAGTGAATACAGCCGTAAGCAAACAGATGAACTCACGGAGTGGGTGAAACGTCCGCAGATCGGGATGAAGGGACTGGTCTTTATAAAGTGTAATACGGATGGTACGTATAAGAGTAGTGTCGATAAATTTTACAGCGAAGAAAAACTTAAAGCCATTGCCGATGCGGCAGATGCCAAAGCCGGCGATCTCGTACTGATACTCGCGGGTGCCGAAGAAAGAACACGAAAAGCCGTAAGTGAACTGCGTCTTGAAATGGGCAAACGACTCGGCCTGCGCAAGGATGATGAGTTCCGCCTGCTCTGGGTACTCGACTTCCCGCTCTTTGAATATGATGAGGAAGGCAACCGCTGGGTAGCCCGTCACCATCCGTTTACCTCTCCGAAACCTTCACAGATTGAAACCATGATCAATAACAACCCGGTTATTGAAAATGCAGCCGAATACCTTAACCATCCCTATGCCAATATCAAAGCCAATGCCTATGATATGGTACTGAACGGAAATGAAATCGGCGGAGGCTCCATCCGGATTTATCAACGTGAACTGCAGGAAAAAATGTTCGCGGCGCTTGGAATGGATGAAGAAGAACAACTGCATAAATTCGGCTTCCTGCTCGGTGCATTCGAATACGGCGCTCCCCCGCATGGTGGTATCGCTTTTGGTTTCGACCGGCTCTGCGCTATCCTCGGTGGCAGCGAAAGTATCCGCGACTTCATCGCCTTCCCGAAAAACAATTCAGGACGCGATGTAATGCTCGATGCCCCGGCCACGATTGATGAGAAGCAGTTTGAGGAATTGCAGATAAAACTGAACCTGAAGTAAATCCGGCATGGACATCCGCTACGCGGATTTTTTTAACACATAGGTTTAGTTATTTCACCAAAATCTGAGAGATTGACAATTACAACTCTCTTCTAACGGGACGACCCGATTAGAATAACATAGAAGACACATAGAAATACAATTTCCCTCTATGTCTCTCCTATGTCTCTATGTGCCTCTGTGTTCAAACAGCGGCGAAGCCGCCCTCCGGCCAACTACTCCCCCAACAACTTCCTCAGCCTCTCCTCCAGCTTCTCCGCATTGGGCAGCATCGCTTTTTCCAATCCTGTATTCATTGGTACTGCCGGGAGATTAAGCGCACCCATCACTTCCACAGGTGCATCGAGGCTGGTGAAGCAGTGATAGGCGATTCGGCCGGCAAGTGCTTCAGCGAAAGAATTATATTGTTGTTCTTCAGTAAGCACCAGGCATTTTCCGTGTGCCCTTACCCGTTCAAAAATCAGGGCTTCATCCAGCGGATATAATGTGCGCAGATCAATCACTTCCACACGACCGGGTATTTTCTTTACAGCTGCTTTGGCCCAGTATACGCCCATACCATATGTGATCACCAGGCAGGTTTCTCCATTATCGATGGATTGCTGATCCGCAGGTACGGCAATCGCCGCTTTCCCAAGCGGAATAATATAATCACGGGAAGGTTCCGTCATCTTTGCCTCTTCCGTACCCGGCACTTTACTCCAGTACAGGCCTTTATGCTCCAGCATTACTACGGGATTGCCATCATGAAAAGCGGCTTTCATTAGACCTTTCATATCCGCCGCATTGGACGGATACACGACTTTAATTCCTTTAACGGATAATAAAGTAGTCTCCACACTGCCACTGTGGTACGGACCGCCTCCCCCATATGCACCTATTGGTACCCGTAATACCATGGAGATCGGGAATTTGCCCATAGTGAGATAACAACTCTTTGAAATTTCGGTAACGAGCTGATTGAACCCCGGGTATATATAATCCGCAAATTGTACTTCCACTACCGGCTTGATCCCCACCGCGTTTAATCCGATTGTAGATCCCACGATATAGGCTTCCTGAATGGCTGTATTAAATACCCGGTGCTCACCAAACTGTTCGGCCAGTGTGGCGGCTTCCCGGAAAACACCTCCCAGTCTTTTCCCCACATCCTGTCCGTATAAAATCATATCCGGATTATCCTCCATCAGTTCCCTGATTGCATACAGGGCTGCATCCACCATTAATACTTTCTCCGCATTGGCCGGAGAACGTTCGCCTCGTTCTTCCGTGATGCCGGCCGGTACAAACACATGATCAGAAACAGTGGCGGGGTCGGGTTCCGCCGCGGCTATAGCGCGTTTGAAATCAATGGCCACAATGGCCTCTGCTTCTTTTTCAATCTGATCGAGCTCTCCGTCTGACACCCCACTTGCTATTAACCGGTTGCGTAATTTCGGAATAGGATCATTCAACTGGTGTTTATCCATGTCCACCTGGCTGCGGTAAAAATCCTTGCGTACACCACTGGTATGATGGCCCAGCAGCGGTGTTTCCGCATGTACCAGTACCGGTTTACGTTCCTGACGTACAAACGCGCATACTTCTTTCATTACATTATACGATGCTTCAAAATCGCTGCCGTCCACCTGTATACGGTTCATCCCTTTAAAGCCCGCCACATATTCAAACGCATTCATGGCCCTGGCTTCACCTGCGGAAACACTGATTCCCCAGTTATTATCCTGTACCAGGTAGATCACCGGCAATTGCTTGAGTACCGCAAACTGCATGGCTTCACTTACTTCCCCTTCTGTAACACTGGCATCACCCATGGAGCAAAGTACAATCGGCGCTTCCCCGTTAGCTCCCCTCCGAATCCGGGCAGGATCCGATTTTTCCCAAAAACGGATACCCTGTGCAATACCCGTGGTGGGAATTGCCTGCATACCCGTGGCACTGCTTTGATGAATGATCAACGATTTATCATCACCCCGGTAATTGGGATGAGAGTAATATTCACGACCGCCGGTAAAAATATCATCCCGTTTTGCCAGGAGCTGCAACATTTGCTCATACGGGGTAAATCCCAGTCCCTGCAACATACTTTCATCACGATAATAAGGGCTTACATAATCCTGTGGTTGCAGGTGAAAGGCAGCCGCCAGCTGAATGGCTTCATGTCCCCTGGAAGTAGAGTGAACGTATTTGCAGACGGCGCGGTTGGCTTCGTATAAAGCGGCCATGGCGCGGGTCTGGCACATCAGGCGGTAAGCCCGGAGTAAAATGGAAACATCAGGCATATGCGGCAGGCATTACTAAACAAATGTAAGCTAAAGCAGTTCTTAAAAGAAAGGGCTGCATCTTCTTTCGATACAGCCCGTTTCCATTGCAGTTGGTTTTGGTTTCCCTTCCGGGAAAAGGAATTCAATAGCTATAAGGTTATTTTACTTCAAGTGCGAACATACTGTCGTCTTCGATAAATCCTTCCAGCTCATCCCCTACTACTACTTCACCCACACCGGCGGGTGTTCCGGTAAATATAATATCGCCGATATTCACGGAAAAATAGTTGGAGATATAGGAAACAATCTGATCAAAATTATGGATCATGTTAGTGGTGTTCCCCTGTTGTACCAGTTCCTTGTTTTTATACAAACAGAAATTGATGTCTTTTTTATTTTTGATATTGGCGAGGGGCACCCATTTGCCAATCACGGCGGAGTTATCCCAGGCCTTTGCTTTTTCCCAGGGGAGACCTTTTGCTTTCAGTTCATTCTGAATATCACGGGCTGTAAAATCTATCCCCGCTGTAATGGCATCATAATATTTGGAGGCAAACTTCTCCTGAATATATTTCCCGTTTTTGCTGATACGCAATACCAGTTCACATTCGTAATGAAGTTCATTGGTAAATTCGGGATAATAAAACGGGGTATGTGGTTGCAACAAGGCGCTTTTCGGCTTCATGAAGATGACCGGCTCATCCGGCACTTCATTACCCAGCTCTTGCGCATGTGCAACATAATTTCGGCCTACACAGAAAATTTTCATAACAGGAAGTCACATTTTAATTAAATATACCGGATCAGGCACCGGGGTGCTTTTATCCCATATATTCAGTGGTCATCGTATGTCTATTGGATTTCCCCGGTAAATTCCTGAAAAGCAGTCGACTTCCGGGGCAGGTCAGGATTGCTAAAGTAAGGATTCCCGTTGATTTCTCATAATGAAAACTCTTTATTATTTACCTGGTTCATGGCGGGTGTAATTCCCTGTGCCGCAAATATTTCAATTACTTCAACGGATTTCTCCAGCTTCAGCTTTACCAGCGGTTCTTCTTCCGGTTTCCATTTCCCCAGTACAAAATCGGCCTGCAGGCCTTTGGGGTAATCATTGCCGATTCCAAACCGTAAACGGGCATATTCCTTAGTGCCCAGCACTTCCTGCAGGCTCTTCAATCCATTATGCCCGGCATCACTGCCGGACGGCTTCAGCCGCAGTTTACTGAGCGGTAATGCAAGATCATCCACAATCACCAGCACCTGCTCCAGGGGTATCCGCTCCTTATCCATCCAGTATTTCAGGGCTTTACCGCTGAGATTCATAAAAGTGGTCGGACAAATACAAACAAAAACCTTCCCCTTCCATTTTACTTCGGCAACATAAGCCAGCCGGTCGGTGCGGAAAGTTCCTTTGTGCTTTTGTACAAAAGCCCCCACCACATCGAACCCGATATTGTGGCGGGTATGGGCGTATTCCGCTCCGGCATTTCCAAGTCCTGCAATTAAAAATTTCATAACCGTATACAGTTCAAATATCGGATATAGCCAATAAAAAACCCGCATCCGGAGATACGGGTTTATTAAAATCTGATAAGTACTCTTATTTTTTAGCTGCAGGAGCCGCGGTTGCTTCTTCCTGTTTCAGCTGACGGGTCATAACCACAGAAGCGATCGGAATACGGGGGGAGTTCAGGATTTCATAATGCTCTTCCTTTACATCTTCCACACGGATATTACCGTTCAGTTCCAGGTTATCAATCGGCACTTCAATTTGTTCTTTCAGGTATTTCGGGTAGGTTTTCACTTTCAGGGATTTCATTTTGGAAACGAGTTTACCCCCGTCTTTCACCCCTTTTGAAACACCTACAAATTTCACCGGAATATCGGCTACTACTTTCTTGTCCTCTACCAGTTCCAGCAGGTCAATATGGATCAGTTTGTCATCCAATTTGTCAAACTGCAGGTCTTTCAGGATAGTGCGGTAGGTTTTACCGTCCAGTACTACTTCAGCAATCTGGAAACTGGGTGTGTACACAAAATTTTTGAAAGCTGCAGTCGGAGCATAGAAACTGATCTCCTGTGAGCCGCCATAAATTACACCCGGCACCATGTCCTGAGAGCGGAGTTGTCGGGTGGCGCTTTTGCCGAATCCGGTCCTCAGTTGTCCTTCGATTGTAATTGATTTCATTGTATTGTTGTTTTATAGTTTACTTGTCTCTTCGCTGTGAATGTATAAACAGGCTGGTGATACTCTTATTCTCAAACGCATTCCGTATCGCCACGGCGAATAATTCCGCCACACTCAGCACTTTTATTTTACCGGTCACTTTTTGTACGGGTATTGTATCACATACCACTAATTCCTGCAACACGCTGTTCTCAATATTCTCGTATGCTTTCCCACTCAAAACCGGGTGCGTGATCAGTGCCCGCACCGATCTGGCGCCTTTATCTTTCAACAATCCGGCACTTTTGGCCAATGTTCCACCGGTGTCACAGATATCGTCAATAATCACCACATCCCTGTCTGTTACATCACCGATCACCACCATACTGGCGATTTCATTCGCCCTTTTCCGGTGTTTGTCGCAAATCACCATTTCCGCATTAAAGAAACTGGCAATTTCCCGGATCCTGTTTGTCGCTCCCACGTCAGGGGCCGCAAAGGTAAGGTTTTCCAGCTTTAAACTCTCAATATAAGGGATAAATACAGCGTGACTGTCCAGGTGATCCACCGGAATATCAAAATAGCCCTGGATCTGGGGCGCATGGAGGTCCATGGTGATTACCCGATCTGCCCCGGCAGCTACTAACATGTTGGCAACCAGCTTACTGCCAATTGCCACCCGGGGACGATCCTTCCGGTCCTGGCGGGCATACCCATAGTAAGGAATAACGGCGATCACTTTATAAGCGGAAGCCCGCCGGGCTGCATCAATCATCAGCAGCAATTCCATCAGGTTTTCGGCGGGGGCAAAAGTGCTTTGCACCAGGAAGACATAGTCGCCCCGCACACTTTCCAGAAAAATAGGACTGATTTCCCCGTCACTGAAACGCTGGATATTGATCCTACCCAGTTTTGTTCCGTAACGCTGGCAGATTTGTTCAGCCAGTTGCTGAGAGCCGGTTCCGGCAAATATTTTAGCGTATTGCATAGCGGAATTATGTGCGGCGAAGATAAACCTCTCACCGCATTCACCGCAAGCCGTGCGCAAAAATATTGATGGAAATAAAGACTAATGACCGAGCGTGACTGTACTGGCGGCCATTACAGCGGTATTTCCCGAAACAGACTCCTGAACGGGTGTTACCTGTACTGCACTACTGGAAGAAGTTCCGCCATTGATAGAGTAAAACAAGGAGGAACAGATAAAAATGGAGAGCAGCAATGCCACTACGTACACAACTGCAAAGAAAATTACCGGGTGTAAAGAACCCATTGAGGAACTGGTATTGGTTTTCATGTTCATCAGATTTTAATAATCTTCATAGCGTGGATATCGAACGGGCCTGAAACAACTACCACTAAGTGGTATTGCTTAGGGCAAAATTATTCCCTAACCTTGTTTCATGCAAGAGCACAAGTACTCAATTAAACAATGGGCAAAAGACGACAGGCCACGCGAAAAATTACGATACACGGGTGCGGAAAATCTCAGTCATTCCGAGCTCCTGGCCATTTTAATTCATAATGGTACGCGACAGAAGACGGCCCTGGACCTCGCCAAAGAGGTCTTGAAACTGGGACAGGATAACCTGGCCGAGCTGGGAAAACTGTCTGTGAGTGAACTGATGAAAGTAAAAGGAATCGGCGAAGCCAAGGCAATCATCATTACCGCTGCCCTGGAACTTGGCCGCCGCAGGGAAAGCAGTTCAGCCCTGCAACGCGAGCTGGTACGAAGCAGCAGCGATATTGCCCGTATGCTGCAGGCGAAATTCAGGGATCTGCGCCATGAAGTATTTGCCGTATTATACCTGAACCGGGCCAATAAAATAAGACAACTCGAAATTGTAAGTGAAGGTGGCATTACCGGAACCGTGGCGGACCCCCGGATTATACTCCGAAAAGCCCTGGAACAGGATGCCGTCAGCCTGGTTCTTTGTCATAATCATCCCTCGGGCAGTCTCCGCCCCAGCCGCGCAGATGAACAACTCACGGCCAAAATCAAATCCGCCGCCGCCCTGCTGGACATCACCGTCCTCGATCATATTATAGTGAGCGAGGAAGGGTATTTCAGTTTTGCGGATGAAGGACTTATCTAGTCGGGAGTCGGGAGAAGGGAGTCGGGAGTCGGGAGTCTGGAGATTTCGGTAAAGATTTACTAAAACTCGGTTTAAAAAGATAAAACTAATTTATATGGGATTGTATACGGATTTATTAGCGTACAAAAAAGGATATGAACTGGCAATGAAGGTATACCATATCTCTATGAAATTTCCGAAGGAAGAAAAATACTCCTTAACAAATCAAATACGCCGGTCAACAAGATCAGTTTGTGCCAATATTGCTGAAGC
The DNA here is from genome assembly GCA_017303855.1 of Chitinophagales bacterium. Taxonomy (GTDB): domain Bacteria; phylum Bacteroidota; class Bacteroidia; order Chitinophagales; family Chitinophagaceae; genus JJ008. The sequence continues at coordinate 769,923 of JAFLBL010000001.1, forward strand.
TTACCGTCGTAGAAAGTACGCCAATTATTTTCTCAGTAAGCTTGCTGATTCAGATACTGAAAATGCCGAAACCCAGGTATGGATTGACTTTTCATTTGACTGCAAATATATTACAGCAGAAGAGTATGCTGTTCTTACCAGTTTAAACAATGAAACAGGGAAATTAATTTGGTACATGATGCATAACCCGGAAAAATTTCAAAAATAATATCGGTGCTTATAATACCAATCTGTGAAGTTACCTGCAAGTCAAATACTCCCGACTCCTGACTCCCGACTCCCGACTAACTAAGCCTGTGCCGTCGGCCCCCCGAAATTCATCGGCAATTGAATTTCTTCCAGGTCTTTGATCGGGCCGTTTACGGACTCGTATTTCTGAATATTTTCCGTCAGGGCCTTCATCAGTCGTTTGGCGTGTTGCGGCGTCAGGATGATTCTTGACTTTACTTTACTTTTTGGAGTACCCGGCATTACGTTTACAAAATCAACAACAAATTCAGCATGCGAGTGGGTGATGATGGCCAGGTTGGCATAAGTACCCTCAGCGGTTTCTTCGGATATTTCAATATTCAGTTGATTTTCGGGTTGTTTAGGCTCCATACAGACAAATTATTATTACAGAATAATGCAAAAGTATCTAAAAAGAACAAGGGCTGCAATTCTGCAGCCCTTGTCAGGAAAAGATATTGCCGGATATTATCTGGCTCTCAAATAAGACCACTTTTCATTAAAGAAAACGCGGATATTCGGAGAAGCAGGAACAGCACTGGGCTGTATCATATAATACTTAATATCGATTGTTTTGCTGGCGGCAGTATACCGGTTTGCCCCACTTGGATCAAGTGCAGCAGAACGTGTATTACCTGCGGGTTGACCATAATAGTTGGTCACACTGGTAATGGCATCAGTAGCCAGATCAAAATTCACCACCAGGCCATAAGAACCATAATAAGTGTTGGGTGTAGTAGGATCTCCGGCAGAGTTAAATACGTGGCCGGGTATACCTAATTGTACATTGTCCACTACCACACAGGAACTGGTACCGGTGGTCTGCAGTTCCCATTCCAACGGATAAGTTCCAACAAACAGGGCGTTAGTGATATCCAGCATTGTGCCGGTTACAGAATAAACCCCATCATATTTGTTCTTAACGGAAATAAGCGCTATAACAGAATCCTTACCGGAAGCTTTGGCCGCATTTGACCCAACTGAAGTCAGGGCAAAACCGAGCGCATACTTCTTGGATAAGTCCCATTTGGAACCATTCAGGTTGATGGCAAACTCCTTGGCGAAATCGCCGGCAACCATGTCAAACGTATACGTGTTGCCACTTTTGGCAATACCGGTTCCCAGTGTGTACAGGCTGTCCGGTAACAGTTCATAGTCCGTGCCGTTATCAGCATTGTAACGGGTAACCATAGCGTCAATACGGGTCAGCGTAATCGGTGCGGTCTGTTGCAGACTGGCATTGGAATTCGCATCCCTCCGTACACTGTAAAGAGGAACAGATTTAATACCGGTGAACGGAGACAGGAACACTTTGTTTTCCGGCCCTTCCAGGATTTTGATAAAGGTTTTCCCTTCATCAGCCAGCGGAGTTACCTCTTTTTTGATGCAGGAAGAAAAAGCCAGTGCCAGGAACAGCAGGTGGTATATTGAAAACTTCTTTTGCATTGTTGATTTTTTTAAAAATGAAAAATACATTACTGATCCCACCATACTTTGGAATCCTGGGTATCACCACCCGGTAAAGCGGCTGCAGCAGCAGTTACGGCAGCTGTGTTAGAGCCGTAAGAGGTCTGGCCGTATGTATACCGGCGGGGAATCTGTTTGGAACTGTTGGTGGCATCTACGGCCGGAGTCAATACAGGGAAACCTGTTCTTCTCCAGATGTTCCAGCCACGCTGTCCGTCAGGATAAGCAGCAATGTATTGCTGAATAGCCAGATTTCTCACGTTAGCACCGGTACCGGCTGCATTAGCCAAAACCACACCAGCCTGTGTGAAATAGGTTGCACCCGGAGCTGCAATACCCCACTGGGCAAAAGAGGCGTTGATACCAGCCTGGTATACAGTATTCATGTTTTCAGAAGTCCAGCCACGGTCAGCAGCTTCAGCGCGAGCCAGGAATACCTCGGCCGCATTCAGTAATACAACTGAACCTGTTTCAGGACGCAGTGATTCTTTCAGGATTCTTGACCAGTTCGGATTTGCACCTGTCCATGGATCTACATAAGAACGGAGACGACCATAAGGCACACCGGTTGTAGAAGATCCGTAAGATGACTGACGGCCATCAGAAAGACCAGACAGAATATTTACCATAACATCACTCTGGCCAAAATCTTTACGGCCATCGTACAGGTTGTACCAGGGAGATTTGAAGTTTCCGCCGGGAAAATTTACCACCATGTTGTCAGCGTTGTCGGTGATATAACCGCCAGCATCATTCAGGGCAGCATTAAACTGTACAGCAGCATACGCACCGGCTGCAGGGAATTTTTTCGTCAGCTGCAGCGCCAGACGCATACGCAGTGAATTGGCGAATTTTTTCCATTTGGTAACACTGCCGTTATAAATAACATCACCGGCAATACCTGAATTATCAAAGGCAGCTACCGCTTCAGCCAGTTCTTTGATCAGGGCCGGATAGATATCGGCCTGTTTGTCAAATGCAGGTGTAGTGATTCCTTTTAATGACTGGGAATAAGGAATATCTCCCCAACGATCCGTAATGGTACTGAAAATATACGCTTTCAGGATACGGGCCACCTGGGTCATATTGTTGCTCTCATTCACATTGATGATATTCTGCAGGTCATACAGGGAACCGGAGTACTCGCCTTCAAAATTGATCTGGGGCAGGGAGTACAGGGAAACGTCTGTATACTGTGTTTCAGAAAAATACTGGCAATATAAACCAGCACGGGTATTGGCAGCATAGCCTGCAATGCCGGACTCAACGTTTGTCAGCAAAGCTTTAAGGATCGGACTGCCGGTTGCTCCGGGGTTTACGTTGGTATCTCCAAAATCGGAGGAATACCTGTCACAGCTAGTCAAAAACAAACCCAAGGCCAGCGGAAGAACCAGCAACCTTTGCATGCTTATTTTTTTCATATTTGTCATTTTAGATTTTTAAAGGTTTAAGCGCAAATTAGAATCCGAATTTCAGGTTGAAGCCCCAGCCTCTTGTTCCGGGCATCTGACCTCTTTCACCACTGATATCACTGATTTCAGAAGGATCAAAGTCATTGGTTTTGGCATAGATCAGCACCGGGTTACGGGCTGTCAGTGACAGGGTGGCTTTGTTGGCCCATTTCAGGAAGCTCCATTTGTTTACCGGCAGGTTGTAACCTACAGAAACTTCACGGAGTTTGATGAAAGTCAGGTCATATACAAAGAAGTCCATCGCCCTGTTATTATATAAGCCATGGAAATAATCCTGGGCCTCTACATAATAATCAACCGGGCGACCGTTTGCATCCACACCAAATACATGTACACCACCACCATCGGCTACTGCATCCCTAATCGGATTTCCTTTGTCATTGGTTGTCGCAGTACGTGCAGTCAGACCAGAATAAGTTCCCCACATGTCAGACAGGGAGAAGAATTTACCACCGATCTGTCCATCCGCATTGGCACTCAGCACAAAACCTTTGTATTCAACAGTTGTCTGCGCTCCGAAAGTATGCTTGGGCAGTACACTTCCGAAATTCACAGCCGGATCATTTACATATAAACCATTGCCATCCAGTACGGGCTGACCATCGATACGCTTGATACCATTACCAAAGAGCATACCCCAGTCATATCCTACTTTGTGCAGCATATATGGTCCTGTAGCACCCCAGCTTTGATCGATAGCTCCGGTCTGGTTGATACCAGGTCCGAGATCAACCACTTTATTTTCAGCCAGGATACCCCAGTTGGTGTTGATTTCCCATTTCAGTTTGCTGTTCCAAACAGGACGACCCATTACTTTAAAGGCGAAACCTTTTTTGGTGATCAGACCGGCATTGGTAGTATAACCGGTAAATCCGCTGGCTCCATTGATGGCCAGTGTAGTCGGGAAGTCTTTATCAGAACCATCCCAATAAGTAACAGAAGCACCAATTCTTCTTTTCAGGAATTCAAGGTCAATACCAAATTCTTTCTGTGTGGAAACTGAACCCCTGATATTAGGATCTACCAGGTTATTAGGTGTACCCATCAGGATATTACCATTCCACTGGAACTGTCCTACACCATAGGCAAATCCGGGATAGGTATAAGTACCAATACCAGTCGGGATCTGTCCGATAGATGCACGGAGTTTACCAAAGCTCAGCCATTTCAACTCAGGCAGTAACTGACTGAAGATAAAGGAAACACCAGCAGATTTGGAAACGATAAATGATTTAGAAGGAGGTAAATCAGACATCCAGTCCTGACGCAGGGTGAAGTCCAGGTTCAGCATATTATCGTATCCAACCACACCTGTAAAGAACAGGGCGCTGTAACGGTAATCACTTCTTGAGTTACCTACGTTGGGTTGATCTTTTGAATTGCTGATCGCATAATAGTTAGGAACGCTCAGACCATTCACGGTATTGGCATTATTCCCTTTGATCAGCTGACGGAAGATATCAGTACCCACATCGGCTTTAACGTTAAACTTGTTGAACGTCTTGTTATAGGAAACCTGCATCTCCATATTAGTCCGGTTGGCAATAGAAGAAGAAGTACCATAATAACCACGACACTCACCACAGTTACCTGTAGTCTGAGTTCCACTTTCCAGCAGATCAGAAGAGTAACGGGTTTCGTTCCAAACCATATTCTGTTGTTTCCGGTAAGTACCTCTGATTTTCAGACTTTTTGAAAGCTGATAGTTCAGGGTGATATCACCAAAGAAACGATCGGTCTGTGTCAGGGGTTTCACCAGGTCAAACCATTTGTAGAAATTATACCAGTAGTTACCGGCCAGTGTGGCTTTCTCGTTGGTGGGATCATACGCACCCGGGTTATTATGGTTCCAGCTGGCCCAGATACCGGAAGCGGTACGCACATCTTTCAGTTCTTTCAGCAGTTTCATATCCAGATCCCTGTGGAACCACTGGTTGAATGAACCGGTGGTCTGGTTGGAATACTGATCATCAAATTCGCCATTCAGGATTGATGTGGCATAGTTGAAGTTGATTGATGCAGAAAGTTTCGGAGTCATCTGGAGTGAACCAGAGAAGTTAAATACATTCTTTTTCAAACGGGTGGTCGGGATCAGCCCCTTGGCATCCACGTTATTGAAACCGAGACGTACAGATGCATTCTCAGAAGCTTTTGCGAAGCTAACAGAGTTGTTCAACACGATACCTGTATTATAATAATCACGGGCATTGTCGGGTTGAGGTACCAGGGATGTGGTGGTACCGGAATAACGGTGACCATCATACCAGGAATACCAGGGAACATATTCCTGACCTACCATACGGGGACCCCAGCTGGCATCATCAGAATAATCATGATAATATTTTCCATCCAGACGTTTCCACAGTTCGGGATCGCCGGCTTTCCAGTTATACTTGATCATGTCGGAAGAGTTACCACCGGCATAAGAGTTCTGGTAGTTGGGCAGGATATAAACTTTATCCAATTGAGCACCCAGATTTACTTCAATACCTGCACCTTTTGCTCCTTTTTTGGCTTTTTTCAGGGTGATTACAATCGCACCACGTGAACCAGCCGGTCCGAAAAGTGCAGAAGCCGCCGGGCCTTGCAGTACAGACAGGTCTTCAATATCATCCATATTCACATCATTGATATTGGGCAGAATAGTACCATCTACAACATAGATGGGCTCTCCACCACCACCAAATCCAGACTCACCACGCAGACGGATTGAACCCGTACCGGCATTACCCAGTTTAGCAGAAGACTGACTACGTACCTGCAGACCGGAAACTTTACCCGCAAGGGCATTGTTCAGGTTAGTCTGACGGATAGTGTTCAGTTGCTCTGAAGTAACTACCTGGGCATTGGTAGACATATTCCGTAAGGAACGCTTCATACCGTATGCGCTGGTTACAACTACCTCAGTACCAACCTGTGCAGAGCTCTTGGCCCGTACAGCGAGGGTATTCCCGTCGCCCACAGTTACTTCGATTGTCTCAATGCTGGCACCAGACACAATCAACACATCGCCGGTCTTGGCTAAAATGCTGAATTTGCCGGTGTTATCGGCAGCAACACCCGTACGGGTATTCTTGATCCTTACAGATGCGCCGGGCACAGCGTCGCCCTTTTCATCGGTTACAGTACCGGAGATAGTCCGGTTCTGGCCGAATGCTAATACAGAAAAAAGCATTAGCATCGTAAACAGTGATGCAATTTTTCTCATGTTAACGTTAATTTTTAAAATTTAAAAGCATTGATAATCAGGGAAATCCGATAAATTTTCGTGGGTAAGGACGTTTACAAAGACAGGATTGTCTTCGAAAATGCTGCGGCAAGTTAATTTTTTTTTTAACAAATAGTTAAATTCCATGAAAAAAACTTGCCTCCCCCTTTTATTGCATTTTATTGAAATATATACCTGATCTGCAACTTGATAGAGGACCTGAACGGCCCTGTAATACCTGCATCCGAAGGCAGCACCTTATTTTGAACGGTAAAAATTGTCTGTGACCACTTTATCCAGATTGATAACCTTTTACCAGGTTCCGCCTGTACGTTGACATAATACCTGTAGCCCTGGTCAAAAAAAGCAGGTATGGAATAACTATACAATACATCGTTCTCAAAAGCATAGATCCGGGAATTATATCCTTCTGTTTCAACATATTGAAGCCGGAATCCCCCCGACCACGGTTTTCCCGCCGGTCGCAAAAGCACATCCGTATAACCCAGGAAACCCGTTTCCCGGTGCTGCCCCTTTCGATCATACCAGACCAGTTCCACCCTGTTTCGCCAGTAAACAGAAGCACTTAACCGCGTATTCAACTGCGTTCGCCAGCTCTGCCGGGGCAAAAACTCCAGAAAATTGGTAAAGGAAGTGTTATCCGGAAGATTATACTGCTTTGATTCCGACCGGAACCGGGTATATAAAACGGTTTCCCGTGACGGGGAATAGCTGATCTGTACTACCCGGTCAGTTCCTGTACCCGGGGCATCCACCCCTGACCGAAGCCAGGGGAAACGGTATACATCTATATAAGCATCCAGTTTCCAGCCATTCACAGGACGTATGCTAATGCCCGCATACAGCCCGTTTTCATTGCCGGGTAAACTGTTTTCAGTAAATGCATTGCCGTACACGGATTGATAACCCGGCGCGAGCAGCCGGTGTACCAGGGACAGATCCACCCGGGGATCCACCCCCATCAAAACCCCGTTTAAAAAAGCCGGTTGCCCCCGTTTGTCAGCCGCCGCTTCCCCGAATAAATGAATATTGCGCAACGTATAACTATAATCCAGACTCAGGTTTGTCCATTTTTTCCCGTTGATGGCATACAGGTTATACGGCTCGGCCCTTTTTACTACCGGTAATGAATACATGTAATTAACCCCGTTTATTCCTACCTGCCAGCTTCGCCCGCGATAACGGACCGTAAAGCCCGCAGTAAGCAGCGATAACTGATTCCGGTCCGCCTGCTCACTGTTATTCCGGTGATATCCTGAAGTAAGAACAGAAGTTACCCGTGTACTTCCATCCAGCGGCTCCGTTACCCTGTTGGCACTGATTCTACGGTAAGAAACAAAAAGCGTCGACTCCAGGCTGCCGTTTCTTACCGTAACACCTACCCCTCTGTGAAAATTATACTCCCCGGAAGAATGATAAGGTCGCAGTACCGGGGATTGTCTTTTAACTGCTGTAATTGCAGTACTCTTTTTAAAAGCCAGGCTCTGCCAGTGAATCAACCCCTGCCCCATGTTCACGGTAAAGTCGCCAACAGCCAGCGCCTGTATACGCCCGATATGCCGTACAAATACATGCGCCGAATAAAAATCAAACCCTTGCCGCTGTGCTCCTTTAAACAAGGGTTCTCCCGCATCTTTCTCAGCTATAAAACCATACTGGAATGATTGTTTGAACCGGTATGTATGCCGGAGCAACAGCTGCTGCGGACTACCCTGAAATCCGTTTACAGAATCCGGTTGCCGGAACTCCTTTGGCTGCTCCAGTGATTGACTCACCCGCAGCAATAGCTGATGCTCGCCTTCGCGGAAACGTTTACCTGTTTCCGCAGCCATTGACAAAACGGGGCCGGTATGCACATAGGGCTGTACCAGGCGGATGGTGGCAGCATCCCATCCGGGTACGGCCTGCAACTCGAGGACGTTTAATAATTTTCCCAGCAACTCACGGTACCGGATAAACGATAATATCTGCAGTTCGGACAATATCCTGAATTGCCGAAGACTGCTTTCATCCGCCGTATTAAGATTGACCGGGTGTCTTCTGAACTGATCCATTTCCTGCAGTACATGATCATCTTCCGTTTCCCCGGATGCTGTTTCGGCCAGGTTTTCCAGTTGTTGCTCAGTCGGGTCCGGTGTTTGCTGTGCGGAAACCGTTGTCGTCAGTAACAAAAGGAATAAAAGCAACTTGATTTTATTGTTCCTTCTCATGGATCTTGTTTTTAAAATGAAACAATACCTGCAAACCGGGTGTAATCCCCAATTGCGGATGAAACGAGCTGAACAGATCGAGTCTGCATTGTTTTAGCTGAAACCCTGCACCTGCCTGGAAAACAGATGTTGCGGTTTCCATACCGGCGCGGAGTAGTACAACGGGCAAAGGCCGGTACTGTAAAGCCAGCGCAATATTGACCGGTTGTTTATCCGTTTTCCGGAACTCTGTACTGATATAAAACAGCGAAGAAGGCGCGTACCCGAATCCGGCCGCGTACAAAGCGGGCATTTTTTCCTGCCGGTCTTTTCCATAGTGACCGGCCATTGGATTCTTTACCCGTACACCCGAATAAAGTTCTTTTGTAAGCTGTATTAACACGCCGGCTTCCGCCCCCAGTATTCCTGCCGCGCCATAACCGGGTACCCGCATTTGCTGATAACTGAAATTCAGTCCCAGGCTGAGTTTTTCCCCGGCCATGCGGCCATAGCCAAGCGAAAACATATTTTCGCTATAGCCCGGAAAGCCGCTGAATGCGCCTTGCAAGCCAAAGCCACCGGATGCTACCGGAACGGTGGCAACAAACCTGTAATGACTGAGCTCCTTCAGGCCATAGCCCCGCTCTCCGCTTATACCGGCAGACAGGTTACCAGCACGGGCCAGGGCGGCTGGTTGCAACACAAAGGAAAATGGATCTGCATGGCTGGGGTGAAATGCCCCGGTACCGGTATAAGAGGAAACCGGATTCTCCTGTAGAAACTGTGCCTGTACACACACAGGTATAGACGCGCTGAGGAACAGCGCAAACATGAATCTTCCGTTCATAAAATAAGGTTTTAGACAGGCAATATATATTTTGGAGCAATCCGAATTAAAGCTGTCTCCAGTTTTTTATCAACAGGCCAGGGCTTACCTTTGCGCCATGCAAATTTTAGACGGCAAGAAAGCGGCCCAGGCCATCCGGGACGAACTTAAAATTGAAGTAGCGCAACTGAGCGCAGAAGGTAAAAAAATACCGCACCTGGCAGCGATACTCGTAGGGAATAATGGCGCCAGTTCCACCTATGTGGCCGCCAAAGTAAAAGCCTGTGAAGAAGTAGGATTTAAATCCACGCTGATTCATTACGAGGAAACGATCAGTGAAACGAAACTGCTCGATAAAATCCGTGAGTTAAATACCGATCCGGATATTGACGGCATACTGGTACAACTGCCCTTGCCCAAACATATATCGGATGAAGAAGTCATCAACAGTATCGACCCGGACAAGGATGTGGATGGTTTTCACCCCATCAATGTAGGGTATATGGTACAGGGGTTACCCACATTTGTGCCGGCCACCCCGCACGGCATCATGCTGTTGCTGGAGCATTTCAAAGCAGACACCAAAGGTAAACATGCCGTGGTGGTAGGCCGCAGTAATATCGTTGGCCGGCCGATGAGTATTTTATTAAGCGGAAACTCGAATCCGGGTAACTGCACCGTTACGATCTGCCATTCGCAGACAAAAAATATAAAAGACTTCTGTCTGCAGGCCGATATCATTGTGGCGGCGCTGGGCAAACCGGATTTCATTACCGCTGATATGGTTAAGGAAGGCGCGATTGTAATTGATGTGGGCATTACCCGTGTGGAAGATGCAACTAAAAAAAGCGGCTTCAAATTAAAAGGCGATGTGGACTACGAAAATGTAGCCCCGAAATGTTCCTGGATTACCCCGGTACCCGGTGGTGTGGGACCGATGACCATTGCCGCGCTGATGAAAAACACGTTCCGTTCCTGCAGTCAGAAAAATTAAATTACGTCTAATGCATACCGTGAAGAGTGACAACGTGCGGCTTCCAGTAATGGAACATTTTTACACCCTGCAGGGAGAAGGTTTTCACCAGGGCCGGGCCGCTTATTTTATCCGGCTCGGCGGCTGTGATGTAGGTTGCGTATGGTGTGATGTAAAAGATAGCTGGGAAGCGGATAAACATCCGAAGTACACAATTAATCAACTGCTCACCGAAGTAAAAAAAACACCCACGCAACTGGTGGTGATCACCGGCGGTGAACCGCTGATGCATAACCTGGATGCACTGACTGCGGCATTAAAAGAAGCGGGCTTACAAACTAATATCGAAACATCCGGTGCACACCCGCTCAGCGGTCATTGGGACTGGATCTGCCTCTCTCCAAAGAAATTCAAGGAACCACTACCCGGCATACTTCCCCATGCCAATGAACTGAAAGTCGTGATTTTTAATAAATCTGATTTTGATTGGGCGGAAAAATATGCCGCACAGGTCTCCCCTTCCTGCAAATTGTACCTGCAACCCGAATGGGACAAAGCCGCGCAGGTAACCCCGTTGATCATCGACTATATTAAGGCAAATCCGCAATGGGAACTGAGTCTGCAGGTGCATAAATATATCAACGTCCCTTAACGAACTGTCATGGTGCCTGTCCCGCCCTATGCGGGGAGCATGTCGAACCATTACCGAACCAATGTCGAACCACCCTTCGACACGCTCAGGGTGACAACCATGTCATGGTGCCTGTCCCGCCATTTGCGGGGAGCTTGCCGAACCACTGCCGAACCACCCTTCGGCAGGCAGGCGACAACCCTAAACATCCCACCTGGCACCTGGTACCTCACACCTCACATCTCACATCTCAGATTTCACACATAGATACATAGGTACATAGATGCACATAGCAGAAAGGGGGCAGGTTGAAAGACTCGAATATTGTTTTTGGCAGAGACAACATAGGAATTCGCTGCTGAGCAGCTAAACGGTTGATGAATATTGGCTCCTTAAACCCTAAACCTTAAACCTATTTAACATTTCTCCCTCCATTACGGAATATTTTTAACGTAGATTCGTTATCAGATTCCAATTTTCCTGCATGAAGTATTCTTTACTCTTCCTGGTTGCCTTTTTTTTCCTGCTTTCCGGCAATGCACAACCCTATGACCGCGATAAAATAAACAAAAAAGCCCTTCAGCTTTTTGAGCAGGCTTATGAAAGGGCCCAGGATGGGAATACAGCCAGTGCCCTCGGCCTTTTATTGCAATCCGTAGCCGTGGATCCGAAATTTGTAGACGCGTACCTGGCATTGGGCAATATGTATGGTAAACTGAAAAATTACCGGACCGCCATCGGTCATTATGAAAAAGCATTTGCCCTTGACTCCGTATACACCCTGCAGGACAAGCTCCCTTATAGCGTAAACCTGGCCGGTATCGGTGAATTTGAAAAAGCGCTGGCCGCCGTTAATGAATTACTGGAAAAAAAGAAACCCGTCAATCCCTTGACCCTCGAAAACCTGGGCAAACGGAAACGCGCATACGAATTTGCCGTGGATTACGCCCGGAACAACCCGGAAAAAAATTATGTGTTTGCGCCCAGGAATATGGGAGACAGCATCAACTCCGCCGAATCCGAATATTTTCCCTGCCTGACGGTAGACGGAAAAGAATTCGCATTTACGCGTAAACTGAACAATACCAATGAAGATTTTTTTTACAGCCTGAAACTAAACGACAGTACCTGGTCCCGGTCCAAAGCCATGGAAGGCAATGTAAATACGGAACAGAATGAGGGTGCCCAGAATATTTCGCAGGATGGCCAATGGCTGGTATTTACCGGCTGCTATCGTCCCGATGGCGTGGGAGGCTGCGACCTGTATATTTCGTATAAAACCGATAAGGGCTGGAGTGAAGCGATCAACCTGGGCCGGGGTATCAATACCGATCAGTGGGATGCGCAACCTTGTTTATCGCCTGACAAACGGGAACTCTATTTTGTGAGCCGCCGCTTTGGCGGATTTGGCGGGAGCGATATATATGTATGCAGGATACAACCCAATGGCAAATGGGGTGAACCCGAAAACCTGGGTGCCGGTGTAAATACACCCGGCGATGAACAATGTCCTTTTATTCATGCGGACAACCAGACCTTGTATTTCACATCTTCTTTCTGGCCGGGCTATGGCGATGAGGATTTATTTTATGTACGCCGTCAACCCAACAATTACTGGACCCGCCCGGTCAACCTGGGCTACCCGATCAATACGATTGACCGCGAAGGCACCCTGTTTATTGCGGCAGATGGCAAGACCGCTTACTATGCCAGTGACCGGGCCGACAGCAAAGGTGGTCTGGATATTTACAGTTTTGAACTGAGGGAAAGCGTTCGTCCGTTTAAAACACTCTGGGTAAAAGGAAAAGTTTTTGATAAAAAAACCAATGCCGTTCTTACCGGCACAGTGGAACTGACCGACCTGGCCAGCAAAACCGCCATTACACGGGTAGAAACCAATTCCAATGGCGAGTATATGATTACCTTACCGGTTGGTAAAGATTATGCGTTTACCGTCAATCGGAAAGGGTACCTGTTTTATTCTGAAAATATTTCGTTACTAAGCAACAGCCCGGATACCGTTTTTGAAAAAAACATCGCGCTGCAGCCCATCGAAGTAAATGCACGGGTGGTTTTGAGTAATATTTTCTTTGATGTAAATAAAGCTGAACTGAAGGCGGAATCACAGGCCGAACTGGATATTCTCGTACAGCTTTTACTTGACAATCCTGCTGTTAAAATAGAAATCGGGGGACACACGGACAATGTAGGAAAGCCTGCTGAAAACCTGGCCCTGAGTATGAACCGGGCAAAAGCCGTGGTGAATTACCTGGTCAGTAAAAAAGTACCGGTTCAACGGCTCACGGCCAAAGGATACGGGGAAACTAAGCCGGTGGGAGATAATAAAACCGAAGCTGGTCGCGCCCGGAACCGCCGGACTGAAATGAAAGTGATCGGACGCTGAGCGGATGCTCCTTCCTCCTATATTTGGGGCTGACCTTATTACCTATGCGTTCAGACCTCATTTACCAGATTGCACTTACCCTGGTGCCGAATATCGGCACCGTGCAGGCAAAAATTTTATTGCAGCAATGCGAAGCGGAAGAAATTTTCCATGCGAAAAAATCTTTCCTCGAAAAAATGGAAGGCATCGGGCCCGTACGCGCGGCCGCGATAAAATCATTCCGTGATTTCCACCTTGCCGAAGAAGAAATCAGGCGCATGGAAATAAACGGGATCCGGCCAGTATTCCTCAGTGATAAAGCGTATCCCAAACGCCTGTTGAATTGTTATGACTCCCCCACCCTGCTTTACCAAAAGGGCGAGGCGGATCTGAATGCCTCCCGCATGATTGCCCTGATCGGCACCCGCAGCAACAGTGAATACGGCCGGCAGCAAACAGAAAAACTGGTGGACGCCTTAACGGAAGCCCGGGTAACCATTGTAAGCGGTCTGGCGTATGGCATTGATGCTATTGCGCATAAAGCCGCTTTGAAGAACGGGTTGCCAACCATTGCCGTACTGGCCCATGGACTGGACCAGGTTTATCCCCCGCAACACAGTGCCATGGCCCGTGAAATGATACAGCAAGGAGGCGCATTGCTCAGTGAATTCCGTTGTGGCGACAAACCCGATAAACATAATTTTCCCACCCGTAACCGGATCGTGGCTGGTATGACGGATGCTACGGTTGTAGTGGAAACCGGCATAAAAGGCGGCAGTATTATAACGGCCGAACTGGCCAATGGCTACAATAAAGACGTGTTTGCCATTCCCGGCAAAAACACGGACCCGAAAAGTGCCGGTTGCAATGCCCTGATAAAAACAAATAAAGCCGTATTGCTTACCGATCCGCAACAATTGATTGAACTGATGGGATGGGAAGACGAACCGGTCAGAAAAGAAAAAAGAATTCAACGGGCCCTGTTTATTGAAATGGCTCCGGAGGAAAAAATCATCGCCGGCATTCTGGCGGAAAAAGAGATGGTTTCAATTGATGAGATCAACCTGCTGAGCGGACTAAGCAGCAGCGCGGTGGCCGGCGCCCTCCTTAACTTAGAATTACAATCTGTGGTACTATCTTTGCCCGGAAAGCAATACAGACTGGCCTGAACGGGCAACGTTTTCACAGGTCTGATTGTCTCTGTTTACCAAGTACCAACGAATGAACCGGAACCATTTACCATATTTTTTATACCTGTTTTTTATCCTGTCCGCCTCACATCCCCTGCTGGCTCAACCTTGTACCAACCTGGGTCAAACACCGGCAACAGCCTTTCCGGTTTGCGGATCAACTGTATTTACGCAAAATAGTGTGCCGGTATGTTCCACATTTGACATTTTTGTTCCGGGTTGCCCCGGATCCACAACAGGAGGGGCTTCTTATCAGAATAAAAATCCCTACTACTATCGTTTTACCTGTTATACGGCCGGTACATTAGGTTTCACTATTACCCCGCTCGCAGCCAATGAGGATTATGACTGGCAACTGTATGATATCACCGGAAAAAACCCGGATCAGATTTTTACAGACAACTCCACCATTGTGACTGGTAACTGGGCCGGCACTTATGGCCCTACCGGTGCCTCAGCCTCCGGTTTCAATGGCATACAATGCGCCTCCTCCCCACCCGATAATGCACCCACGTTTGCAAAGATGCCAAACCTGATCGTTGGACATGAATACATTCTGATGGTCAGTCATTTTACAGACACGCAGAGTGGATATACATTATCCTTTTCCGGTGGCACCGCCGTGATCACTGATCCGCTGGAACCGCATTTACTCAATGTAAAACCGGATTGTGACGGCACTAAGCTCACCTTGAAACTGAATAAAAAAGTACGGTGTAACAGCTATACCCCCAGTGCATCGGAATTTTCTATTCTGCCCGCCGTAGCTACAGTCATTTCGGCCGTACCCGATTCCTGTGCATTCGGGTTTGATTTTGATGAAATCACATTAACCCTCTCTGCACCGCTGACCAATAACAACTACCAGCTTATTATTAAAAACGGAACCGACAACAATACCTTGCTGGATAACTGTGCCCGCGCCATTCCCCAGGACGAACAAGTACCCTTTTTCTATGCCATTCCCCAACCGATATTCGCCGACAGCGTCGGGAAAGCCAAATGTGCCGCGGATTCCGTGCTTGTATATTTTCCGAAAAAAATAGCCTGTAATACCATCAGTCCTGATGGCAGTGATTTTTCCGTAACCGGCCCGGCCCCGCTAACCGTGGCTACGGCGTATGGTCAATGTATTAATGGAAAATCCGATTATGCGGTGGTTAAATTCACTACGCCTGTATATGTGGGCGGTACTTATCAGCTTACCCTGAAAGCCGGTAATGATGGCTCCGTTATACTCGACGAATGCGGACAGGAAATGCCGCAACATACCCGCAACTTTATTGCAGCCGATACCGTGAATGCCGGCTTTACCTATACCGCTTCCCTGGGTTGCCTGGAAAATACATACCTGTTTACGCACGATGGCGCGCACCAGGTGAACAGCTGGAACTGGACTTTTAATAATGTACCGGTTACCACGCAATCACACAGCGTGGTCTACCCTTCCATCAGTACGAACAACGTGCAACTGATTGTGAGCAATGGTACCTGTTCGGATACATCAGCCGTACAACTTGTTTTCAATAATGAAGTGCGGGCCTCCTTCAACGCGCCGGATATTATTTGTCCGGAAGATCCCCTGGTAGTGGAAAACACCTCCACCGGACTGGTTACTTCCTGGCTCTGGAAATACGATGTAACCGGCAGCAGTACCCTGAAAGACCCGCCGGCTTACCAGTTTCCGGCACGCAACCGGGAAACCTATTACACGATAAAGCTGCTGGCCTATAACAACATACTCGGCTGTGTGGACAGTGCCCGCAAAGTAGTAAGGGTGCTGGATTTCTGCCTGATAGATGTGCCCACGGCCTTTACACCGAATAATGACGGGCTCAATGATTATTTTCAGCCGCATAACGCATTCAAAGCCGATAATTATGATTTCCGGGTGTATAACCGCTGGGGACAGCTGGTCTTTCAATCCCGCAACTGGCAGGAAAAATGGGACGGCCGGATCAATGGAGAATTGCAGAATCCCGGTGTATTTGTATGGATGCTGAGTTATACCCACCGGGATACGAAAAAAGAGGTTTTCCGTAAAGGGACAGTCACCATAATCCGCTAAGAATTTTCATTTGGGGGATATTTATCTGTTGCGCTATCTTTGCACATGGCAACAAGAAAATCCCCCTCCAAACCTAATTACGCAAAATTTTTTGGTGAAGGTCTGACCTTCGACGATGTACTGCTGATGCCCGGCTACAGCCAGGTATTGCCCCGTGATGTGGAAATCAAGAGCCGCCTGACCAAAAACATTACCCTCAATGTGCCCCTGCTTTCCGCAGCGATGGACACGGTAACTGAAGCCGCGCTTGCCACTGCCCTGGCCCGCGAAGGCGGTCTCGGTATTCTGCACAAGAACATGTCGATTGAAAAACAAGCCGAGCAGGTACGTAAAGTAAAAAGGAGTGAGAGCGGACTGATCATTGATCCGGTTACACTTCCGGCCGAAGCTACGATCGGGGATGCCTTGCGCCTGATGCGGGAAAATAAAATCGGCGGTATTCCCATTATTGATAAATCCGGGAAACTGGTGGGGATTCTCACCAACCGTGACCTGCGTTTTGAAGATGATCCCAAACGCAAAGTGAGTGAGGTGATGACTAAAGAAAATCTTTTTACCGCACCCGAAGGAACCGATCTGAAAAAGGCGGAGGAATTATTCAAACAGACCAAAGTGGAAAAATTGCCCATTATCAATAAGCAGGGCAAACTGACCGGATTGTTTACCTACAGCGATATTCTAAAACTGAAGAGTCATCCCAACGCGGTGAAAGACGGGTTTGGCCGTCTGTTGGTTGGTGCCGGTGTAGGTATTACCAAAGACATGCTCGACAGGGTGGCCGCATTACAAACAGTTGGTGTGGATGTGATTGCCCTGGACAGTGCGCACGGACATAGCAAGGGCGTAATTGATGCCCTGAAAAGCGTAAAAAAGAATTTCAAAAACATGAATGTGATAGCCGGAAATGTGGGCACAGCCGCAGGCGCCAAAGCATTGGCAGAAGCGGGTGCCGACGCGGTAAAAGTGGGCATTGGTCCGGGCTCCATCTGTACCACCCGTATCGTGGCCGGTTCGGGAGTACCGCAACTGACAGCCGTCATGGAAGCCGCTTCCGTTTTGAAACCCAAAAATATTCCGCTGATTGCGGATGGGGGTATCCGTTATACCGGTGACATGGTGAAAGCCCTGGCCGCCGGCGCCAACTGCGTGATGATGGGCAGCATCTTTGCCGGCACGGAAGAAAGTCCGGGCGAGACGATTATTTACGAAGGAAGAAAATTCAAGGAATACCGGGGCATGGGTTCACTGGGAGCCATGGCAACGGGCAGCAGTGACCGCTATTTCCAGGATCCCGAAGCCGATGTAAAAAAATACGTACCCGAAGGCATCGAAGGCCGGGTGGCTTATAAAGGCATGCTGCGTGAAGTGGTGTACCAGTATACCGGGGGACTGAGAGCCGGTATGGGCTATTGCGGTGCCAGAACCATTCATGAATTACAGGGCGCCACCTTTGTGAAAATCACCAATGCGGGTATGCGCGAAAGCCATGCACACGATATCGAAATCACCAAAGAAGCTCCGAACTATAGTCGTCGTTGAAAGTTTAAGGTTGAGAGTTTAGAGTTGAGTCTAAACCCTCAACCTTAATCCTTAACTAATCCACTGCATAATCAATCTTAATCGTAATCGATGCCGTCTTATTCTTCGAACTGGTATTAAATACGCCACCATAACTGTAATCCTCATCACTGTTCTGGCCGGTGATCTGAAACACACCCATATTCGCTTTTTTGATTGATCCCAGTCCGCTGCCGGAGTTCTTTGCAATGGTCTCCCCTCTTTGCTTGGCATCCGCACTGGCTTTGGCCAGGAGATCAATTTTCAGTTCCGACAATTTGGTATAATAATAGGAAGGGGAAGAAGAGTTGAACTCAATTCCGCTTTCAATCAGCTCGGTTACTTCGCGGGAAATTTTTTCCACTTCCTCTATGTCTTTTGAATCCACGGTAACGGTCTGCCGCAGGTTATAGCCGGTAAAATCAGTTCCGATTATCCGTCCGTCGCCGTCCGTACGGTTGGAAAATTCCTTATCAATAGATACCGCGGAAAAAACCATTTCCGCATCGGATACTCCCTTGCCTTTCAGGTATGCCCGGATAGTGCTTTCATCCTGCTTCAGCTGGGAGTAAGCGGATTTCAGATCCATTGTCTTGCGGCTGTAATTACCGGTCCATACAATCTGGTCGCTGACAAAATTGGTTTCGGCCAGGCCGGTTACCGAAATGGTTTCACTGGCTTTAAACTTGTACTTGTACGCATTGCCCAGCAGGAATACACCCAGTACGATGGCGATTCCGATAATCAGGGGCGTGACATAACTTTTCATGATGTGGGGTTAATGGTAAAATTAGTAGTCATAAAGATAGAGTCTGATTCTTATATTTTTCGTTAATTCCGGGAAACATAATTTTCCCCGACTACTAACTGCTGACTACTTACTACCGGCTAAACCTATTCGCCTTCCACCACAAATGTAATCAGCTGCCGTTTATACGCTTTCACCATCCGCCCGTTAAATACGGCCGGTTCCCACCTGGCAGATTTACGGATTACACGAATCGCCTCTTCCTCCATACCATAACCGTGACGGGTAGTAGCCACAATATCGCTGACATGTCCTTCCAGGTCCACTACAAATTTTACTTCCACAGGATAACGGCCGGGAGGAGCGTCATTGCTGACAGGAATTTCCGGCACCAGGTGTTTCTCGAGGAATTGCTTCCAGTTGCCATTGAATTTAGCATCCAGGTCCACCGTTACCAACGGACCTTCCGGTTCTTCGTTCTTTTTAACTTCTATAATTTCCGTGCCATGGTCAATGTCTTTTGGCCGGGCAATTCCCTGATCATCGATACCTTCTCTTTTCTCTGTATCTATTTCGGCATTTTTTAATTCATCCTGGGTTGGCGGCGGTGTCTGTACCAGTTCATCGGGTAAAATCTCCGGGTTGGTAAACTGTTCCGTCCTTACCTCGGGCTCCGGTTCCGCCTGGGGCGGTTCGGGTTCAGGCAACGGCTGGTCAATTTTCTGTTCTACAATTTCAGTAATCAGCAGTCCTTCATTTTTGTCATCCACCACGATATTTCTTTTTGAAGAATTGGCCAGTACCGATCCTCCGATGGCAATCAATGCAATCAGTCCGGTTACCAGCATGGCGGTGCGGATTCGTCTGGAATAGTTGTTGCGCAGTTCGTATGCGCCGTACTCTTTGTTGCGGCCGTCGAATATGATATCGAGCAGCTCGGATCTGAGAATGTTATTGGTTTGCATGGTTTAACTTTTCTAAAAAGATGACGCGGACAAACAGATTCCACAATTATTTATTTTTATGGAAATAAACGGAACGGGCATCACCCCTGCCGTTTTCAGTTGGCATCAAGGCCAACAACTCCTACATTTACCAAAAGAAAAAATTTGAAACGCTATAGCAATCTGTGGATGGCGATGGGTTCCGGTCTCCTGCTCTGGGCCGCCTGGCCGGTATCTCCAATGACCTTCCTTTTATTTATTGCCTGGGTGCCCCTGCTCTGGCTGGAAGCAAAAGTGGACAGCCGTAAAAAGTTTTTCGGTCTCACCTATATCACCATGTTCATCTGGAATGTGTCCACCACCTGGTGGATATGGAACGCTTCCGCACCCGGAGCTGTAGCCGCATTCCTGGCCAATAGCCTGCTGATGTGTTTCCCCTGGCTGGGGTATAAAATAGCAAAGAAATGGCTGGGACAACGGGCCGGCTTTGTTACACTGGTTGCATTCTGGATGTGCTTTGAATATATTCATCTGCAGGACTGGGGACTGAGCTGGCCCTGGCTCACCCTGGGCAATGCATTTGCCACACATCCGGAATGGATACAATGGTATGACATTACAGGCACCAGTGGTGGCACGTTATGGGTACTGATCGTTAATATCTGTCTCTATGTGTATATCCGGGAAAACCTGGAAAGAACCAGTGGTCGTTCCTACCGTTATCTCGGGGCGGCAGTTGCTGCTTTGTTTATACCGGTGGCCATCTCCTTTTTTCATCCCTTGCCCGGGCGCGGCCAATCAACCAGCCATTCCATTACCGTTGTACAACCCAATATAGATCCGTATGAAAAAGTATCCGCGGAAACGGGATCCTTTGAAGCGCAGCTGCAACGGCTGATCAGCACCAGTGATTCCGCCATCACGGAAAATACAAAACTGCTGGTATGGCCCGAGACGGCCTTGTATATGCAGACCGGAATTGATGAAGGCAATGTAAAGGATAATTTTTTTCTGAATCCATTATGGGCCTTTTTAAAAAAGCATCCGCAACTGACATTATTCACGGGTATGGAGAGTTTCCGGAAGCTGGATCATAAAACGCCGTACACCCATGAATTTTCCGGGTTGTTTTATGAATCGTATAATGGCTCCGCCCTGCTGGACAGCAATGGTGCTTCCGGTTTTTATCATAAATCCATGCTGGTTCCCGGTGTGGAGACCCTGCCCTGGTTTCTGAAATTTATTGACAGCTGGTTTGCCAAATTCGGCGGCACTACGGCCGGGTATGCCCGCCAGGAAGAGCGGAAAATGCTCGAAGAAAAAAACGGTTATAAAATCGCGCCTTCCATCTGCTACGAAAGTATTTATGGAGGATTTATGCGGCAATACGTAAAGCAAGGCGCCAACCTGATCTGTATAATCACCAATGACGGCTGGTGGAAAAAGACGCCGGGACATAAGCAACACATGAATTATGCCCGGCTTCGGGCCATTGAAACACGTACCTGGGTAGCGCGGAGTGCGAATACGGGTATCAGTTGCTTTATTGATCCGTTGGGTAATGTAATCGGTCCGCAGCCCTACGATACAAGGGCTGCCATACAATTGCCGGTACCCGTCAGTCAACCGGAAAAAACATTTTATGTACGGCATGGCGATCTGCTTTCACAAATCATGACCGCGCTCAGCCTGGTCATATTGGGATGGGTGCTTACCTTAAAAATCAGGAAGCGTTTTTTTAACCGATAAAAAAAAACGGGAACAAGTTATGAAAAAATCATTCCTGTACAACGGAAAGCGGTTATACTACCGGGTGAGTGGCCAGGGCCGGGTACTGATGCTGGTACATGGATTCGGGGAAGAGTCGTCTGTCTGGGACGGGCTGTTGCCGGGACTGGAAGAGCAATACCGGGTCATTGTGCCCGACCTGCCCGGATCAGCGGAATCGGAACTGATTCCCGATATGACAATTGAAGGCATGGCAGAGGCTTTGCACGCAATTATACATGAAGAGGAGGCCGGTCATTGTGTGGTAATCGGACATAGTATGGGCGGGTATATCACCCTGGCCCTGGTGGAAAAGTACTGGAACCATGTTTCAGCCTTTGGCTTATTTCATTCCACCAGTTATGCCGACAGTGAAGAGAAAAAAGCGACCCGCCGGAAAGGCATTGCCTTTATCCGGGAACACGGGGCACAGGCTTTCCTGAAAACGGCCACCCCCAATCTTTTTGCGCCGGCCACCCGGGAAGAAAATACAGAACTGGTAGAAAAACAAATAGCCGGGCTGGGACGTTTTACCCCTGATGCGCTGGTGGCCTGCTATGAAGCCATGATTCAACGCCCTGACCGGACTGAAATTTTGAAACAAAGTCGTGTGCCTGTGTTGTTTATCATAGGAAAATGGGATCAGGCCGTATCCCCGGAAGACAGTCTGAAACAGAGCCACCTGCCCGGAATTTCCTATATTCACCTGTTGGAAAACAGCGGTCATATGGGAATGCTGGAAGAACCCGGTATTTGCAACCTCCATATACATTCATTCTTAAACCAGATAATCATTAAATAATATTCACTTCATAAATTACTAATTTAATAAGAATAAATACTCTTTAAACGAACAACAAAACTTGTTTACCTTTTCATTTTCAATAATTTATAGTATCACATCTTGGCATACCATAAATATGGTATTCTAGAATAATACACTTGTAACTACATTATGAGACTTAAACTTCAAAATTATGAGAGTAGTTACATTATTAATATCAATGATTTTCCTTAAATCTAGTGCTCTATGTCAATCAAATTGTATAAATGGACCCGCAATGGTTGAAATTGGAAGTTCTGCTTACTACGAAGTATCATTTGATTATACGATAAACCCTTATACTAACTTTAGTTGGAATGTAGTCGGAGGAACAATTATAAGTCAAAATATTAGTAACACTACTAACATAAGCTGTACAATTGAGTGGAATAATTATCCAACTAATGGGAGCGTTTCTCTTTATGATGACTTACAAGGTATTGAAATTTCAAAAGAAATTGAAATCGGCCCTATATCAATTATTAATGACATAATTGGAGTTCCGACAAATAGGCCGACAATAAGTTGTGCACCATTGTCAAACAGTTTCTGTAACATCATACAAAATTCCAATTTTAACCACGCCCCAATATATGACCAAGGCGATCCATTTTCATATGGGCAAATCGATAATTGGGTAGCCACACACGGAACACCACAAGTTTATGACCCATGGCATCCTACACTTTTACCACCCCCATCCGCAACTGGTTTTGCATACATGTATGCATCAGGGCCGACGATCTCTGGTGGGCCTAATACAGGTGAAGGAATTGCACAAAAAATAAAGAAAATGATTCCCGGAAACCAATATACATTAAGTTTTTATGCCCGTTTTTCCGAGTGGCTTACAGGCGCAACTCAGCTTGATAATTTCGTTATTAAATTGATAAACTGTACTGATTTAAACACCTTTCCTCAGTCTTCAAACAATATTCCCGTAACACCTACGAATTCTCAAATTATTTTCCAAGAAATAAATCTAAACAATCCAAATTGGATTTACAAAAGCATAACTTTCACTGCAACAGATGAATATGATATAATATGGATGTACCCTGAGCAAAGTTTTAATGGTGCTGGAATAAATGTTTCACAAATAAGTCTAAGCAATCTAACACAAGGCGGAACTCCTACAATAACACCACTTTCGCCTACTGAGCAATGTGTTCACTATGAAACTGGACCTTGGCTAACATTAACAACAAACAGCTTACAGAACATACAATGGTATGAAAATGGCACACCTATAACAGGAGCGACATCTCAAAACATCACCTTAAATGGACTACCCAATAATGGCATTGGAAACCCCAATTCCTCTAGTTTAATTTCAATTGGAAATACAATAACTGGATGTATTTCAAGCCCTATACGTGTCACAAGAAAGAATTTTTACTCTCCAAACGCGTATCCTGTCAGTTCTCCAATAACATCATTTGAAACTCCAAACTCGTATTGCAATGGAATTCCGGGTGACATTAAACAACATCCATCCTTGCTAAATAATAATACAACTTATTGGTGGGATGTACTTGACCCAAATGGGAATAGTGTACTTAATTCTTACGCTTTTATTTCACCAAATAATTCCCAAAATCCTTTTGCCACAATAACATTCTCAAATTATCCATTTGCTACCGCCACTATAATACCCAAAGCTCTAGAAAACGGATGTGAAGGCGCGACTAATGGCTCTTGGAATAAAAGCTATATTGTGTCAATTAATTCAAATAATTGCAGACCTATCTCTTACTACACAAATATCGTTAGCCATTCAAATAATTTTCAAAAAAATAAAATTTCGATCACTCCAAATCCAGCTAAAAATGATATAATCGTGACTTCCGATTATACAATTCAGGATGTAAGAATATATAATATAAATGGACAATTAATTAAAAACTTGCAAAATGTTAATTCAAAAACAATTAAAATAAACATACAGACACTAAAATCCGGATTTTACTTTTTTGAGATATTCACTCAGATAGGATTATTTAAAGAAAAGCTCATAAAGACACAATAGTAACCAAGAAATCTATACAAAAAAGCTGCATTTGGCAGCTTTTTTGTATATTCCATATTTTCATGATGATGAAACTGAAGCTTTTTATTATTTTATTGCTCATAACTAAAAACGTAAAATCGGCGCATATCATAGGCGGTGAAATGCGTTATACCTATTTAAGTGCCGGAGCTAATCCTAATTCAAAAATTTACCGGATAACATTAATTCTTTTCAGGGGTGACGACCCTTCAGGTGCACCATTTGCCCCAAGCTATGTAATCGGCATTTTCAACAATGACAACGGGAATAAAATTATTGGTTCAGCCGTTAATAACAACTGGACTGTTACCATGGATGATCCTCCCGGCATTCAAGGTGTGCCAATTGTATTGCCAACCTGCATTCAGGGTGCTCCTTCGCTGAATTATACCTATGCCAGTTATTCGATGACAATCGAATTGCCAGTAAACGTCAATGGCTACACTGCCGCCTATCAGACCTGTTGCCGCATTAACGGATTAATGAACGTAGGTAACAGCACCGGTTCCACTTATGATTGCCGTATACCAGGCACCGCCTTACTACCCACAGGCGATGATTCCTCACCGCGCTTCCTTGCACCCGTAAATGTAATTTGCAGAAATGCCCGGTTCACATTAAATTTTTCAGCTTCCGACCCGGATCCGGGCGATTCTTTGGTTTATAGTTTGTGTAATGCCTACAACGGGGGCGCATCTGTAAATGCCGGCTTCAATGATCCGGCCGGCCCGCCATATGGATCAGTTGGGTATACCGGTTCTTATTCCAGCGCAAACCCATTTGGAACCGGAGCAGTTATTAATAGTCAAACAGGTATCATTTCCGGCATTGCTCCCGACTTTGGCAAATATGTCATCAGTGTCTGTATAGATGTTTACCGGCTTGGTGTACGTATTGGATCCCACAAAAAAGACTTGATCGTTCAGGTATCAGATTGTGTGGTAACCGTTGCCAATCCGATGCCTGACTTCGTAACCTGTGATGGATTTAATGTCCAGTTTTCACACAGCAGCACTGGAGCCAATAGTGTATTCTGGGATTTCGGAGTCAACACGTTGACCACAGATACAGCAAACATTGATAATCCTTCATTTCTTTATCCGGACACCGGATTGTATAATGTAAAGCTGGTTATCAACAGGGGTACAAGTTGTACGGATTCCATTGTAAGAAGAATTGGAGTTTACCCCGGGTTCTTTCCGTCATTTAACGTGACGGGAAATTGTTTTAATACACCATTCCAGTTTACCGATGCCACAGTGGCCACCTACGGAAACGTAAATTCCTGGAAATGGAACTTTGGAGATCTTTCAACTCTTGCAGATACTTCAAGAATACGCAATCCTCAATGGAGCTATCAGGCGGCCGGCACGGTTACGGCGACACTTATAGTAACCAGTGACAAAGGCTGCAGAGATACCACTCAATTAAATGTGGATATTCTTGATAAACCTCCAATCAATCTCGCTTTTAAAGACACATTGATTTGCCGTAACGATGCAGTACAATTAATTGCAGGAGGCACCGGAACTTTCAGCTGGACTCCACTGACCAATATTATCAACGCAAATACTGCCACGCCGACCGTAACACCACTAATTGATACCTGGTATTTTGTAAACCTGAATTCAAACGGATGCATTAATAATGATTCGGTTCGGGTCAGAGTCATTACCGTTGTCTCCCTTGCCGCGATGAATGACACCACTATCTGCGAGGGGGATGATGTGCAACTGAACGCGATCACCAACGGATTGCAGTTTAACTGGACGCCGGCCACCGGTCTCAGTAATCCCAATATACTCAACCCGCTCGCCACGGTAAATACAACGACCACCTATACCCTGAATTCGATTGTGGGCAGCTGTTCCGCCACCGACCAGGTTACCATTACCACGGTACCCTACCCGAAAGCCAATGCGGGCCCCGATCCCATCATTTGCTACAACAGCTCCGTGCAACTGAATGCCAGCATGACGGGCAGTACTTTTAGCTGGACACCGCCCAACTTTTTAAATAACCCCAACAGTCTTACCCCGGTAGCTTCGCCACCCCGGACTACCCCGTATATACTAACGGTACTGGACAACCTGGGTTGTCCGAAACCCGGACGGGATACCGTGGTTGTAACCGTATTGCCGGATATCGTACCCAATGCAGGTCGGGACACCGTAGTAATTGCCGGTCAGCCCCTGCAATTCAATGCCACCGGCGGCACCATCTATCTCTGGTCCCCGGCCACCGGGCTGAGCAGTACTACGATTCCCAATCCTGTGGGTACCTACGACGGCAGCCAGGAATATGTACGGTATAAATTACTGGTCTCCGATCAGGGCGGTTGTACCGATTCCACCTATGTTACAGTACGCGTGTTTAAAACAGTGCCCTCCATCTTTGTGCCCACGGCTTTCACCCCTAATAATGACGGATTAAACGATGTGGTGAAACCGATACCGGTTGGCATGAAGGAAATAAAGTATTTCCGTATTTATAACCGCTGGGGCAACCTGGTATTCAGTACCAGCAGCAACCAGGCAGGCTGGGACGGTCGCCTCCGGGGAGTACTGCAGGCAACCGGCGTATACGTATGGATGGTAAATGCGGAAGATTATACAGGCCGGCCTTATTTCCTCAAAGGCACGGTGACCCTGATCCGGTAAACGTGGAAACATTCCGGAAATGGCGTAATCTTGTACCCGTTTCAAACAAGTAACATGGGAAAAATTGCATTGATTACCGGTGCCAGCTCCGGATTTGGCAAAGCCGCCGCACTTAAATTCGCCGCTAACGGATATGATTGTATTATAAACGGCCGCCGGGCTGAACGTCTTGACGCATTGGCAGAAGAAATTAAAAACAAATACAACGTTCAGGTGCATTGTCTGCCATTTGACGTACGCGACCAATCCGCCGTTTTTACCAGTATTGACCAGCTCCCGGAACAATGGAAAAATATCGATGTACTGGTCAACAACGCCGGTCTGGCCCTGGGCCGCGATTATTTCGATGAAGCATCGCTGGATGACTGGAATATCATGATTGATACCAATATCAAAGGAGCCCTGTATGTGGCCCGGGCTGTAACCCGTTACATGATTGACCGTAAAAAAGGGCATGTGATCAATCTCGGATCCATAGCCGGCAAGGAAGTCTATGAAAAAGGAAATGTCTATTGCGCCAGCAAATCGGCCGTTGATGCATTCAGCCAGGCTATGCGGATAGACCTGTTGCGACATGGTATTAAAGTAACCGCCATTCATCCAGGTGCGGCCGATACCGAATTCTCCATCATCCGTTTTAAAGGCAATGAAGAAGCAGCCAAAAAAGTATATGAAGGCATTGTACCCCTGACCGGGGATGATGTGGCCGACGTGATTTATTACTGCGCCAGCCTGCCTGCGCATGTGTGTATCAATGACTTAACGATTACCTGTACACAACAGGCCAATTCTTTTTATACGCACCGGCAACCTGTCGGTTAAACGGCCCGATAATTGCCTGTTTTCCGCTATATTTAAGGCTCACCTGGAACGGATTTTTGTTATCCCCCGTGTATCTCCGTATATGCACAAGGAAAAATACTTAAACCCCGAAGATTAGGTGCCGAAAGTTTAGCAAGAGGAAAAACACGCAGTAACTTTATGACAGAACTCCAATATTTGATACACCCTGTTATGAAAAAGCCGTACCTCTTCATCTTAGTTTCCCTCATCAGCCTTTCATCGGTGGCACAGCAAGTGATCAGGCAGCAATCCTGTTCCAATGACCTGATCAGCCGGCAGGCCGACAGCCTTAAAAATCTGTATGGTAATGATGGTTATATCCTGCTGAAGGAAGCTTCTATCAACATGGAAAGTGAATTTGAAATGCCGGTCATCGTTCCGCTGACCCAGGGCAGCTGGTACCAGTTTGTTTTTATCGGTGACTACAGCTCCAAACTCTACGAAGTCCGGATGTACGACTGGAATGAACGGCAGGTGGTTTTCCGCCAGAAAAAATGGGGTGATGTGGATGGCAACGTAATCGTCTATTCCTATGTTCCCCAGTTCTCCGAATTTCACATGATGAAACCGGTGCAGGTCAACAAACAAAAGAAAAGAAATCTCTGCGGTTATGTGATGCTCTTCAAACGCACCGGCGAGCCGACGGGCAACAGCACCCCGCAACAACCACAATAATATTTAGCACCGATAAAAAAAACCACCTTCTGGTGGTTTTTTTTATTATCATGCCACCCTTTCAGGGTTGGATTGCCGGCTGATTCTTACACAATCCGATACTATTATAATGCCAGTCCTTCGGGCTTTCCGGTAACGTATAGGTCATTTACTAAAGACAGGATGCTCCCAACAGGGCTGAAAAGAGGTGACCATTGTATCTGACTCCCGACTACTAACTCCCGACTACTAACTATCCTCCGCGTGCATTCAAGTTAAGTTTCCTCCTTCGTACTTCAGGTATTTCCCCTACATCCGACTCCCGACTAATAACTTTCCCTCCGCGTGCATTCAAGTTAAGTTTCCTCACTTCGTTCGGAATGACACGATCGAGGGGGAGTAGAAAGTAAGATTTCTCGCTTCGCTCGAAATAGGAATGGGCCGGGCATCTTACACTTTCATTTCGAGCGAAGCGAGAAATCTTAATAGTTCATAATAAAAAAGCGATGTCATTCCGAACGAAGTGAGGAACCTTTACAACTTATTCAATGTTTAGCTACAAAGCTTCCGGTAATTCCCCTGCATCCGACTCCCGACTACTAACTCCCGACTACTAACTGACCTACTGTGCTAACGACACCCTCACCTGTACATTCCCGCGTGTATTGGTAATGGGGAAGGCACTGCTGATTTTAGGAATATTGCGGTTCTGCTCAAAGAAGAGTTTCACACTGATCCGGTTATTGAGTGTATAATCTATTGAAGGAGCAATCCGGATTACTTTTTGTCCGCCGGTACCAAATGCGGTTCCCTGATCGAGTTTGCTATTCGCGGTTGCATCATCCCGGAGACTGAAATCGAGCCGGAACGTCACGTCATTATCCAGTTTCATTTTGCCGATCTTCTTGATCAGTGGCATGCCTTTCTTGCGCCAGTTGAAGTTGAAAGAAACTTCCGTTGAGCGGTTTTCCGCCAGCTGATAGTCAATCAGACTCAGGCTCAGCGTTCTTGTTTTCTTGTATTCAAAACCCGTGGTCAGCTGATTGGTGAAAGTGAGTTCCACCTGGATCAACGGATCAAAGCTTTCCTGGATCGTGATATTCGGCACCAGGAAATACGGAATATAGTTACCGGTCAGCGTATCGGTAAAACTCGGGAATCCTACCCGCAACGGGTCAGCAAATAATAACGCGGTATTAAAGCTGTTCATACTGAGAGTACTCTTGTACCCGTGACGGATAGTCACATTGCTGAATATTTTATCCAGTCCCGGCAGACGGGCCAGACCAGTATACGTCAGGTTCCAGTTCGGCTTCGGTATAATACCGGAGAACGGATTGGATTTGATATTCGGATTACTGTTTTTAATCAGTTTCACACTCAGCGGATCCTTATTGGTATAGGCAGCCAGGAAGGCGGGAATCACCACATCCTGCGCATAGCGGCCATACCCCTGCACATAGCCGTCAGCACCCACCGTATTGTTAATCGCGTAATTGTTCAGACTGGCCAGTTTACCGGACAATGATTTACGATTCGCTTCAAACTTTTTGAACGTTTCAGATACTACGGCCGGATCAAACTTCTCAAACAGGGTCTGGTAAGAAATATAACTCACGCTGAAACTACCCAAAGCATAAGGATTGAGACGGGCCAGTCCGGAATTGCCGGTAGTATCTTTATATAATTCAGAATACTGTTTGTCAAAAGTTTTATCCAGGTTCACATCAATGGTGAAATCACGGAAGGGGCTCAGCTGTGCGGTAAGGTTGAGCCGCTGATTAAACCGTTGCTGGATCATGGCACTGATCAGGGAGTCGCGTGACAACAGTCCCTTTTCACCAAACCGGTTGATCCAGTTGGTATCCGGTTGATAGCCGAATATATATTTAAAGCCCGGCTGCCCACTGGAGAGATTGGTACCAAACACTTCCGTACTGTCCATATAACCCGGCAACGTGGTGCCATAATCTTCCGTATACTGTATACCGGCCCGTTTCAGTGCCGTTGCCATCCGCAGGAAGAATTTGGGTACCGCCGAAATTTCCGGCATAGGTTTCTGCTCTTTGGGAACTTTAATTTTCCGTTTTTTAATCCGTACAATCTTTCCTTTTTTATTCCGGATCGTATCTATCCTGTAACCGGCCGCGGCATCCTGTGGCAATACAGGTTTAACGGAAGGACCTTTATCTCCACCGGTATCACCCCCAT
Source organism: Chitinophagales bacterium (assembly GCA_017303855.1). Lineage (GTDB taxonomy): Bacteria > Bacteroidota > Bacteroidia > Chitinophagales > Chitinophagaceae > JJ008. The sequence continues at coordinate 800,836 of JAFLBL010000001.1, forward strand.
CCGTTGTATTTCCTTTGCCACCTTTAGTATTGCCCTTGCCTCCTTTGCCTCCCCTTCCGGGAATCGGGTTGCCCTGGCCACCATTATCCGGGGCATTGGCACCTACAGCACGCAGGAAACGCCATTTGTTATAGAGTTCTTCAAATTTCAGTTCCCCGTTAATATTACGGGTCTGTGTATTCGATAAAGTGTTACCCAGGTTTCTCGCCAGCAGGGAGGCGGCCATCCAGTTATACTTTGCATTATAACTGGCCCGTATATTAGTCCAGTCAAGCAACGGTATTTTATTGGTAGGCACATTATAGTTCAGGGTTATCTCCTGGCCATAGTTGGTATTCCGTCCGCCTTTAAACAGGTTATGCTTAATGGAATCTTTTTTGAGCTTGGTATCAATACGCCCGGAAGGTTCATCCACCCGGGCATTATTAGTGGCAGAAAAATCCAATGAAAGGGAACGGGTCAGGTTCCATTGCAGGATATAATACCGGTCAAACGTAAAGTACTTATTATAGGTTTCCGGTATCTGGTACGGACCTCCGCCAACATTTCTCGGACGCGTGGCACCAAACTGACGGAACACATCGGCCCTGATGGAAATGGACGACGGCGCGTAATTGAAATTGAAATCCTTAATCAGCGCAAACCAGGGTGATTTTGACTTTATCAGTTTGCGGAACGGTTCAACGGTCTTCACCTGTGGTGAGTAGGCATAACCTATAGCCCCCCGGGTCCGGCGCATTTCATCATTTTCTATAAGGGGATTATGACTGATCGTCTGTATATAGGAATAATTGAAATCAAAGTTGGACACACTCCAGATTTTGGGGCGCTTACCGTCTGTTTTCAATTTTCGTACATTGGTCAGGGTTATAGATTTGGTAGTTGTTACATCCTGCGCGTCGTTCTTAATGGAATCGCGTTTGGACGCATCGGCATCTTTCAGCAGGTTTTTCAGTTTAAGATCCTGCGCATAGGGATCATATTCCGGTGTGCTGGTCCGGCGGCTGATACTGGTATAAACCGGTATCTGCAAACCCAGTTTCTTCGGAAATAATTTACCGGCTTCAATGGTAGCGGAGGCATCAATGGTATATACATCTTCCCGGCTACGCTCATTCACCCGTTGCTCCAGTGTACCGAAACCACGAGTCCGTGCCGTTCCCGACAAGGAGATGGTACCCAGGTCAGCCAACCTGAAATCCGCTCTTGCCAATGCCGCGGCGCCACCGGATTCATCCAGTTGCTGCAGACGAAGTTCATTAAACCATACTTCAGTGCAAAGATTCTCCTGTGCCACACTCTCCACCCCCATTAAGATACCCCGTACTTCACCCAGGTTCGGATTACCAAGGATGGCATAGGACCGGCCATTGGCCAGGTCTTCTTTATAATAAGTAGCGGGTGAAATATTCTGCTGATTACGTTTTGTCTTCAGTTCCGTCAGCGCATCAAGAGCAAAATCAAGATAGTTTTCCTGCGGCCATATTTTCGCACTGTCGGTTTCCCCGAACTTGGTAATCTTCAATGGGATTTTGACTTCATAATAGTTGCCGGAGAAATCATTACCGATCCTGATTACGGCTTTCATTTCACCATCCTGCACCGGGAACGCGTTTTTCACTGATTCAGCATGGATAAACATTGACAGTTTGCGGTACTGACGCATATCCAGGTTCATGGTTTTGAACACACCCCGGGCTTCATCCTTGGGCAGTCCGCAAACCTGCATACTGATGGCTTGTTCATTAACAAACAGCGCCACGTTATTATTACTCAGTTGTTGCTGACGTTCAATACCGGGCGGAATACGATATACCACCGGATCACGCTGATCGTTTTCTTCAATGTTTACAGCCAACACATTCACCGTGGTATTATCGGGCGAAGGAAGGGCGGTATAATTGCCGGTCGTATCAATTTTATTTTTAAACTTCCGCCATTGGTTACGGATGAGTTCCAGTTTACCAAAACGGATCACCACGGAATCATCAAAACCGGTAACAAACATCCGGATAAAACGGATGGATTTGAAGTCGGGGATATTACCCACTTTCTGCTGGTACTGGCTGACCGGGATCCGGAACAGGTACCATTTTTCCCGGCGGGTTTCGCCATTGGCCAGTTTTACATCGGCTTCGCGTACATCGGTAATAAAATTCGACCCTTGTAACATACCGGGTTTAATATCCACTTTGTACTGGAAATACTCTTCCACTTCATTCATGGTATTATCGCGGTTCAGTTCTTCCGCATCCGGGTATTGGGTAAACGCGTTTACAAACTGTGTATTATTGTCCGACACGGGTGAGTTCCCATGCGGGTTATTGATGTTTTTGTAACGTTGAAGTATACCCGCAACCGGCTGCCGGTCAAAAGCCGCATCCCGGTAAGCCTTGAAATTGTCACCGGACGGATCCGCCAGCGCATTCAGGTAAGCCGGTGAAGTAGTGCCAAATTGCGCACCCAGGGTTGTAATATACGGATTGAATTTGCGCACTTCCGCGGTATCTTCCAGCCCGTCGAAGCCGACATCCTGTAAGGCACGGTCGGTAGCCGTATTGCTGAAGGCATTGGTAACCTGCAGGGGAATCGCCGGCACTTTACCCCAAACAGAGGATTCATCCACACGGGCGTTATTGGTTGGTGTAGGCAACCCGTTTTCATATAACCGTTTTCCATCCCGCAACACATCTTCTGAAATATTACCCAGGTTGAAATACAACTGTCCGCCATTGGGACTGGATGTGTTCCGGATAAACGGATCCTGCAACCAGAATTCGATATACTCAATATTACCTGTTTCAAAATCGGTCTGATCGATATTCCGCATCAGGCCACCCCAGGCCTGCCGGGGATTGGTTAACCGGCCGTCGGGTCCTACACGAAGGGAGTTGGTTTCAAAATTATATGGCCCCTTATCCTTGGGATAAAAAGCCAGGTCAAACGTAGTAAGTAACCCTTCCCCATAACCGGTATTCTTCAGCGGGAAAATTTCCTTCTGTAATACCTGTCTCGTTTCCGGACGGGAAAGTTCTTCCAGGTTAGATGCCAGCGGATTATTGGAGTTTCTTCTTTCCTGTAATACGGGCTCAATGTTATACCAGGCCAGTTTACCACGATTAAAGCCGCTGCGCAAATCATTATTCAGGCCCGATTCTGGAAACAATCCATTGTTCTGCGGTATAGAAGAAAGAGTCCAGCTCGTAATCGGGAAACGCAGGTCAATACCGGCACGTGTCCCTTCAAAGTCATCAATATATACCTGTCCGCCTTTTTCCGAACTGCTGGAGTTGATTTGCTTCGCATGTCCCGGATCCAGGTAAGCGGCTTCCGCATACGCTGTAACGGAGGACATGGCTTTGGTGGAATAAAATGGAAGTTTATCCAGCAGCTTGGTCAGACGGGGAAGATCATTGCGGTAATCCACATCAAATCCGTACATGGAGTTGCGGATGGGATCTTCACCATAAGATTGCTTCAGGAAGAAGGGACGTTCACCCAGGCGTACAATCGTGGCACCCAGTGATAATTTTTTATTCACCAGGTAGTCGAGGCGGAGTCCAAGGAAATTCTTTTGCTGAAAGCCAAATGCCTGGTTGTTTTCGTAATTTATATTCACCGGAACACCCGATTGCACAATGGCCTGGTTGACTACCCGCAGCGTACCGAGGTCATAATTGATTTCATAATCCACATTCTCCGTCAGCACCTGGCCGCCAGCTGTTACGGTTACAGAACCACGGGGAATATTGTATCCCAGCTGGTATTCGCTTCCGCCGCCACCGGCTGCACCATAACCGGACGTTTTTGACTTACCGGTTATTTTAAACCGGTTCAGGTTGGCATAAGTCTGTGCAATGGCTTTGATGGTATCGTAGAGCGGATAGTACAGGTATTTATCCCGGTCGGCCTGGTTTGAATAAATATAATCCAGGTCATGCCCGAAAGGTTCCAATACAGGGAAGATGATACGGCTTTGCGTGGAGATCACCGTATAGCCTTCTATAAAATCGAATATACCATCCGGTTGCGGATCATTCTGATTATTGAGCCGGTCAAGATTCACCAGCGATAATATAGGTGCCCCTTTATACGGATCCACCACGGTGGTGGGGGGCAGGTATCTTTTTTCACCGAAACTGGGTTCTTCGTACAGCATGTCGAGCGAAAAATCAGTTCTCTCCAGCTGACCATACCCGACGGAATACACATTCTTCATCATCAGGTCCCAGATCGGCAGATTCGTTCTTTGAGACGTGGCTTTTAATAATTTCAGGAAAAGGATCCGTTGAGTATTTCCAGTGGTATCCGGTGGTACATCCTGTGAAAATTCACCTACCTGGAAAACACGGCCGTTATACGTGTATTGATAAGCAATACCCAATACTTCATCCGGTTGCAAAGGTTGGTTCAATGAAACGAACCCGATCTGCGGGTTGAAATAATAATCGGTTGGCTGCAGTTTCCGGGCAAATGTTTTTTCAAAATCCTGCACAGGCAATAAGCCATATGTGGTCAGCGCATTCTGCACCAGGGATGAATTCCGGAAGCTGGGGTTATTGCGGAGATCGGCGTACAGGTTGTTCGCATCATTGCGGGGCAGGTTGTCACCAGTACCATTTATCAATCCGGTACGATACGGGTTTCTTTCTCCAAGGTCCATAAAAGCCACCACATCGCGGGTATCTGTTGTACTTCCGTTCCGGTTGGTTACCCATACTTCCACACGCAGCACCTGTACTTTGGAATTTACAATTGGCAACTGCTTCATGGCCGTATTATAGTTGCCGCGGAAATATTGTCCCAGCAGGAAGTGACGGTTCTCATCATATTCATCCGCTTTTACAGTGAACCGCTGTGCGGATGTGCCGCCCTGTAATCCCATGGTCTGCCGTTGCGATTGCTGATTGGCCAGTACCGTGGTTACAAATAAACGACCAAACTGCAACTGCGTCTTTACCCCAAAAAGCGATTGGGCACCCGGAATCAGGGTACCCTTGGAAGCAAAATTGGTATTACCGGCCTGGAACATTTTAACGATATCATCGTCCTTCCCTTTAAAATCCAGTTTCAGCTGGTTTTCAAAATTGAAATTGGCCAGCGTATTGTAATTGATCGGCAGTTTCAGTTTCTCCCCGATCTGTGCATCCATCTGCAACTGGGAGTTCATATTAAAATCAAATCCCCCGTTTCTTCTTGCCCGTTCCGGTAATGTGGGATTCTTGATATTCTGTCCCTGGTAACCCGCCAGGAAGTCCACATACCCGGAAGGTTTGATATCGATTTTCACTTTCCCGTCCGGGCCTACACCCATAATCCGGTTAAACCAGTCGTTGGATACTTTAAATTTCGGTCTTGCGAGCCGACGGTTCATGTTGAATAAAAGTGCTGCTCTCTTTTGAAAATAATCCTGTTCATCTCTTCGGCCCTGTAAACGCAGAAACTCCTCCTGGCTGAAAGCGGTGGGGGTGCGGTAATAACGATTCCCTATTTTTTCAACAATATAGTATTGCTTAGTCTTCGGATCGTATTCAATCGTGCGTTTAATAAAAGCAGTATCGCGGAAATCAAAACTGTTGCGGTTGGGATTGGAATAGGGATCACCATACCGGTCTTTGAGTGGATTGGTGCCGGTATCAGCAGGCAGGTATTCACCGGCATGGGCCGGCATTGCTAAAACGGTCAACAGGATAAGGATACCCAGTGTACAACAAATATGAGCAGCTCTAAGGTTCAATTTTTTCTCGTCAATTAGTTTCCAGAAATAGTGTCTCAGAGGGTACGAAGTGCCGTTTTTATCAGGTCTTCCACTGACAGGTCCGGGTTGGCTGCCAGGGTCTTTTCAATGGCCTGGCCTGCGGCCTGCCGGTTGATACCAAGTGCAGTTAAAGCATTTAACGCATCCTGTTGCAAAGTATTGTTTTTCAGCGGAGAAATATTTAAATCCAGGGGATGTTTGGCCAGTTTATCCCTGAGTTCCAATACCATCCGTTCGGCTGTTTTTTTCCCGATCCCTTTTATCCCTTCCAGTGTACGGGTATCGCCCTGAATAATGGCTTTGGCCAGTTCTTCCGGCTTCATATAGGAAAGCATTACGCGGGCCGTGGAAGCCCCGATCCCGGAGACCCCGATCAGTTGCAGAAAAATCTCTTTTTCTGCCAGATCAAAAAAGCCGAATAAGAGGTGTGCGTCTTCACGGATCAGCAGACTGGTATGCAACATTCCCTTTTCCAGGGACTGTATTTTCGAATACGTGTTCAGGCTGATCTGTACCTCATACCCTACCCCGTTTACATCCACCTGCACCATGGCCGGTGTTTTCACTACAAAATCGCCTTTCAGAAATGCTATCATGGACGCGAAAATAGTGAAAGATGCAAAGAACCAAGAACCGAAGATGCCAAGATGCCAAAGAAGGTCCAGGAGCTAAAATTCAAAAAATACTCAATTTATAAAATCCAAAAACAGGCTAAGGAAGTCTGACGACTCCCGACTGACGACTCCCGACTTCTCCCATTTTCCTTAAATTTGCAAACTTTATCAATCAGAAACACATGAGCAATAAAATAACCGCCACCATTACCGCAGTGGGAGGCTTTGTTCCTGAAGACAAGCTGACCAATTTTGATCTGGAGAAAATGGTGGACACCAATGATGAGTGGATCCGTACGCGTACCGGTATTTCTGAACGAAGAATACTGAAAGGCGAAGGAAAAGCCACTTCGGACATGGTAGTGCCTGCCGTACAGGAATTGTGCAGAAAAAGAGGTATCAGTCCGGAGGAAATTGATTGCCTGATTGTGGGAACCGTTACCCCCGATATGGTCTTCCCTTCCACTGCTAATATTGCCTGCGATAAGCTCGGCGCAAAAAATGCCTGGGGCTTTGATGTGGCTGCGGCCTGTTCCGGATTCCTTTTTTCCCTGACCCAGGGAGCGGCGCTGATTGAAAGCGGCCGCTATAAAAAAGTAGTGGTATGCGGTGCAGATAAAATGAGTGCCATCATTGATTACAGTGACCGGGCCACCTGTATCATTTTTGGAGATGGTGCCGGAGCCGTATTACTGGAACCGACAACGGAAGGACATGGTATCCTGGATAGCATATTAAAAACGGATGGAAGCGGCGCCCCGTTCCTGCACATGAAAGCCGGCGGCTCTTTACGTCCGGCCAGTATGGAAACGGTAATGGCCAAAGAACATTTTGCCTATCAGGAAGGACAGGCCGTATTCAAATTTGCCGTGAAAGGAATGGCGGATGTAAGTGCTGAGTTGCTGGAAAGAAATAACCTGACCGGTGAAGATATCGCCTGGCTGGTACCTCACCAGGCCAATCTCCGCATTATCGATGCCACGGCCAACAGGATGGGATTGCCCAAAGAAAAAGTGATGATCAATATAGAACGGTATGGGAATACCACGGCCGGAACTATTCCTTTGTGTTTATGGGAATGGGAAAATCAATTGAAAAAAGGAGACAATATTGTACTGTCCGCTTTTGGCGGCGGATTCACCTGGGGAGCTACCTGGCTGAAATGGGGTTATGATTCTACAATATGACATTTACTAAGTTATTACACTTATTTTTCTGCAAACAAAACCTTAACTTTACACCGTTAAGGTTTTTCTTTTCTAAGTGTAGTATACCAACATGTCATCACGTCGCCGTACCAACAAAAAATTCTGGAACAGGGTATTCCTGTCCTTTCTGCTGTACAGTATCGTCGTTCCTTTAATTTATCTTCTGCTCGACCGACAGCATCTCATTAACGGATTCAAAGAAGACCCCTGGCTGGTAATTTTAAAAATCACCGGAATCGCATTGGGGATTTCACTGGTCATGAATTTCTGGGGGCACCGGGATCCCGAACTCCGTAAATACTAATGCTTATTTTTTAAGTTTTGTCCATTCAAAAAAATCAGTGGAGGGCAGTTTTGTGTGTCCTAACTGATGAAGGATGGTGATCACCTGTCCCCGATGATAGGTACTGTGATTAAACAGGTGGAGCAGCAACTGGCTTGTCTTCAGTTTTACCGGCTCGCGTTTGCTTGTATAAAACTGAATCACATGATCCAGCGAAATCACCGAAGCTGATTTCACCCATTCCTCCCATTGCCGCGATTGTTCCAGCAATCCCTGAATGGCAGCGCCGGTGTTACCGGAAAAAGTACGGGAAGGCAGCAGAATGCGTTCCTGCAGGCGGTGTCGTTGCCACCAGCCGGATTCCGCATCCCAGATATGAAGAATAGTTTGCTGCAGGCTGTTGAAACTCGAGGCTACAGTTGAAACGGTTTCCTCCTCCGGTAATCCGGTTACAAATCCGGTTAACTTCTGGTTGGCCCAGTAATTATAGACAGCCATTTGCCTCAACAGATCTTTCATCATGGTGAAATATTAAACAGCGAAAACAAGTACATTTGGTAAGGCATACCGCCTCCTTTACTCCTATGGTATCCCGATAAATTTCGGACACAAATAATAAACATGAAGAAATTTTTATCCCCCGACGTCAGGCTGACCGGCTGGGGCACGACAGCCGTTCATGCAGGTCATAAAAAAGATCCTAACTATGCACACCAGGTACCCATTTATGCGAGCAGTACCTATGTATTCGATTCCGCCGAACAGGGTATGCGTCGTTTCGATGGAAAAGAAGAAGGCTTTATTTACAGTCGCTGGGGCAACCCTACCATGGCTGAAGCGGAAGAAAAAATCGCGGCACTGGAAACTTTCCAGCTGGATATAAAAGCGAAAGGCATCCTTCATGCTTCCGGCATGGCCGCCATCTCCACCCTGCTGCTGGCAACACTGAAACCGGGTGATAAAATACTCAGTCATTATTCCCTGTATGGCGGCACCAACGAAATAATCAGTAAAGTGCTGCCCGGATTACAAATCACCCCGGTGATTGCCGATCTGCGTGATCTTGAAAAAGCGGAAGCCGCTATTAAAGCAGATCCCGCTATCAGGCTGTTGTATATGGAAACCCCGGCCAATCCAACCATACAATGTGTGGATATTGAAGCCCTGAGTATTCTCGCCAAAAAATACAACCTGATCACGGCCTGTGACAATACATTTGCCACTCCTTATTTGCAGCAGCCATTTCGTTATGGCATAGATTATATTGTTCACTCCACTACAAAGTTTCTCAATGGTCATGGCACGGCTATCGGCGGCATCCTCCTGGGTACGGATCTGGAAAAGATGAACGGCCCCGTAACCAAGCTGCACCGGTTGTTAGGTGGAAATGCGAATCCCTTTGACGCGTTTATGCTGATACAAGGTATGAAAACACTGGAGCTGCGCATGGAACGTCATTGTCATAACGCGATGGAAGTGGCCGCCTGGCTGGAGGCACATTCCGCCGTGGCCCGTGTTAATTATACCGGGCTGGCCTCACACCCTGATCATTATACGGCCATGAAACAGATGCGGCATCCGGGGGCCATGCTCAGTTTTGAATTAAAAGGCGGACTGCAGGCCGGGATTGCTTTTATGAACCGCTTACAGGTTTGTACCCGTACTGTATCGCTGGGAACGGTAGACACTTTATTGTCGCACCCGGCTTCCATGACACACTACAGTGTACCCAAAGAAGAAAAAGAAAAATACGGAATTACGGACGGCCTGATCCGCATGAACGTGGGAATTGAAAACCTGCCGGATATCATCAATGATCTGGAGCAGGCTCTTGCACATTAATAAATCGGTAAAACAAACGACATGCGTAAAACACTTTTGCTATTGGCCATTTTCAGTATGCAGTCATTGCTGGCACAGAAAAACAAAACAACTGCGGCCGATCCGCTTGCCGGCATAGATACCGTCATGCAACGTATACTGAAAGACCGAAAAGCGGCCGGGTTTGCCGTTGCCGTGGTTAAAAAAGATAAAATAATTTTTGCAAAAGGATATGGTTACCGGGATTATGAAAAGCAATTGCCTGTTACTCCGCAAACTCTTTTCGCCATCGGATCCTGTACCAAAGCATTCACTTCCTCACTGATGGGTTTGCTGAATAAGGAGAACCGGCTGGAGTATGACCATGCAGCCACGGAATACCTGCCCACGCTTCGCTTTTTTAATAATGAACTGAATAACGGGGTTACCATCAGAGACCTGATGTGCCATCGTACCGGATTGCCCAGGCATGATTTTTCCTGGTACCTGTTCAACAGTAACTCACGCGACAGTCTGCTGCAACGGATCCGGTACCAGGAACCTACCGCATTCCTGCGCCAGACCTGGCAATACAATAATTTCATGTTCCTGGTCCAGGGTATGATTGCTGAAAAAATGTATGGCAAATCCTGGGAGAAAACGGTGAAAGAAAAAATATTCACCCCGCTGGAAATGAAGTCTTCCAACTTCAGTATTCAGGATATGGAAAAAGCGGGAGATGCCGCTTTGGGGTATACTGTTTATAAAGACAGCCTTATTTACCGGACAGATTATTACAATATCAATGGGATGGGGCCGGCCGGCAGCATCAACAGCAATGTTACGGAAATGAGCAACTGGGTGATGGCCTGGCTGAACGGGGGCAGGTTTAACGGGAAGGAAATTCTCCCCGCCGCCTATACGAAAGAAGCCATGAGTTCGCAAATGGTTATCGGTGCAGGACTGCCTGATCCTGAAATCCCGGATGCCCATATGTCCACTTACGGATTTGGCTGGATGATCAGTTCCTACCGCGGACATTACCGCGTGGAGCATGGTGGTAATATTGACGGTTTCTCCGCCAGTACCAGCTTCTTCCCCAGCGACAGTATCGGCATTATCGTACTGGCCAACCAGAACGCGTCCTCCGTTCCCGGCCTTGTACGGAATACTATTGCCGACCGGTTGCTCCAGCTGAAAAAAATTGACTGGAACGGCCGGGCCAATGCGGCCAAAGCAAAAGCCGACAAAGCCGCCAAAGAAGCAGGTACAACGGCAAGCAGTAACCGGAAAAAAGAAACCCGTCCTTCGCACGCTCTTGCCGACTATACCGGCTTCTTCCAGCACGAAGGATATGGCCGGTTTGAAATCACCCTCCGGAACGATTCCCTGCTCATGCTGACCGGCAATGGCAATGCCTGGTTGCGGCATTATCATTATGACGTGTTTGAAGCCTTACCGATCGAAAAAACCGGCATCGATACCACGCAAAAAGAAAATCTGAAATTAAATTTCCAAATCAGTCCGGCCGGCGATATCACTACGGTACAACTTCCGCTGCAACCCGGATTAAAGGATATTGAATTCGTCAAAAAAGCGAAGCCAAAAGAAATCAGTAAGGATGAACTGACACGTTATACCGGTGTATTTGAATTTGCGCCCGGCCATGAAGTGAAATTTTATCTCAAGGGAGAAAAGACACTTTACGCCTTTATAGAAGGACAACCCGAATATGAACTGGTTCCCGTTGGTAAACACAAATTTGATCTGAAAATATTACAGGGTTACAGTCTCTTATTTGAAGAGAATGAAAAAGGAGACATCATCACAGCCAGTTTTATACAACCAAACGGCACATTTAAAGCAAAGAAGAAATGAGTAACCGGTTTGTTCTTACAGGAGTACTGTTCGGCTGCCTGCTCCTGTCCTGCAAAGGAAAAAAAGAAAAATACGATACGATAATCCGGCATGGACTTGTCTATGACGGCAGTACCGCAGAAGGACGGCTAACGGATATCGGGATCCGTCACGATACTATCGCTTTTATCGGCGATCTCTCCGGGGCGGAAGCCATTCACGAAGTGGATGCAACCGGACAAGCGGTCACGCCCGGGTTTATTGACACGCATAGTCATCACGCCGGCAATCCGTTTGCACACCGGGATTTTCCGGCCGTACTGAGCCAGGGCATTACCAGTATTATTATCGGCCAGGATGGAGGGAGTAATTTTCCCCTGAGCCGGTTTTATCAGCAATTAGCGGATAGCAGTGTAGCCGTAAATATCGGTTCATACAGCGGGCACAATACGATCCGCGATTCCATACTTGGTAAAGATTTCAAACGGGCAGCCACTGCGGCTGAACTCGAAAAAATGAAAGTACTGCTCCGGCAGGATATGGAAGCCGGTGCTATTGGTTTATCCACCGGACTGGAATATGATCCGGGAATCTATTCCGCACAGGAGGAAGTCCGGGAACTCACTAAAGTAATCGTTCCGTTTGCCGGAAGGTATATCAGCCATATCCGGAGTGAAGACCGTTATTTCTGGAAAGCCATTGATGAAATTATCCGGATCGGAAAAGAAACCGGCGTGCCCGTACAGGTCAGTCATGTCAAACTAGCGATGCACAACTTATGGGGCAAAGCCGATTCCCTGACCGGACTCTTTGAACAGGCCCGTAAAGAAGGTGTACATCTCACCTGCGATATTTATCCTTATGACTTCTGGCATTCCACGATCCGGGTTTTATTCCCGGACCGCAATTTTACTGACCTGAAAGAAGCAGAGATGATTCTGAAAGAGATGACGCTGCCGGAAGATATTATCCTCGCCGCCTATGAGGTGGACAGCAGTTACCAGGGAAAATCACTGGCTGCTATAGCCGCAATTGAAAAAAAAGCACCGGCCCGCATGCTGATTGAACTGATCGCCCGGATTGAAAAGTGGGAAAAAGAGCACAACGGGGAATGCCGGGAAAGTATCATGGCCCGCTCGATGGCGGAAGCGGATATTACCCGCCTGATGCAATGGCCGCTGACCAATATCTGCTCAGACGGATCCTCCACCGGACGGCATCCGCGTGGCTACGGCGCTTTCCCCCGGGTATTGGCCAGGTACGTCCGGCAGGAAAAAGCCCTGCCATTTGCCGGCGCAATCCATAAAATGACGGGACTGGCTGCCGAAAATCTGGCTATACATCACCGTGGCTACCTGCGTACCGGCTATTATGCGGACCTGGTGTTGCTGGACCCTGCAACCGTACAGGACAGGGCCACCGTGGAAGACCCGCATGCATTGGCGGATGGCATTCACAACGTATGGGTAAATGGCCGGCTGGTTTATGCAAACAAAAAAACAACCGGGGAATACCCGGGAATGATCATTAAAAGAAAATAAGCAAATACATGTCTATCAACATCAGAAGAGCTGTTAAGGAAGACTGCCCCCGATTACTGGAACTGGTAAAAGAACTGGCCCTGTATGAAAAAGCACCGGACGAAGTAACCGTAACCATGGATCATTTTATGGAAAGCGGTTTTGGCCCTGACCCGGTATGGTGGGCCTTTGTTGCGGAAGAAGCCGGCACTATTTACGGATTTGCCTTGTACTATATCCGCTACTCTACCTGGAAAGGGCAGGCGATGTACCTGGAAGACATTCTCGTTACTGAAGCTGCAAGGGGCAGAGGGATCGGCAAATTATTATTTGACCGGCTGATTGATGAAGCAAGAGAAAAAGGATTTAAGCGGATGACCTGGCAGGTGCTTGACTGGAATGAACCGGCCATCAATTTCTATAAAAAATATAAAGCGGATTTTGACGGAGAATGGCTGAATGGATCCATTTATCTTTAACTGATTAAAATGAAAAAAGCACCGGATGACCGGTGCTTTTTTTAAATGGTTACAGCAGTTCAGCTTACTCCTTCTACCTGCATTTCCTTATTTATTTTCAGCACCAGTCCCTGTAATACTTTACCGGGTCCGGCTTCCGTAAAGCGTGTGGCACCATCATTGATCATCGCCTGTACACTTTGCGTCCATTTCACCGCCCCTGTTAACTGGTCGATCAGGTTTTGTTTGATTTCATCATTATCCATTACGGCGCGAGCCGCTACGTTCTGATAAATGGCACAGGTCGGTGTATGAAATTTTGTGGAAAGAATTTTTGCCTGCAGTTCTTCTTTAGCCGGCAACATCAGTGGTGAATGAAAAGCGCCACCGACAGGTAATACCAATGCTCTCTTGGCACCCGCTGCTTTCATCCGCTCGCAGGCCAGATCAATACCAACACGTGACCCGCTGATAACCAGCTGGCCCGGACAATTATAATTGGCCGGCACCACTACTTCACCGGTTTCCTCCTGTATGGCGGCACAAATGGCTTCTACTTTGTCATCTGCGAGGTTCAGTACGGCAGCCATGGTGGAGGGATTGATTTCGCAGGCTTTCTGCATCGCTTCCGCGCGAACGGCAACCAGTTGCAACGCGTCATCAAAACTCAATGTACCATTAGCCACCAGTGCAGTGAATTCGCCGAGTGAGTGACCCGCCACCATATCAGGTTTTGCCCCTTCAATACTCTTAAACGCCATGACTGAATGAAGAAAAATGGCAGGCTGTGTTACACGGGTCTGTTTCAGATCTTCTTCTGTGCCGTTGAACATTATGTCGGAAATCCGGAAGCCCAGTAATTCGTTGGCCTGTTCAAATAATTTTTTGGCAAATGCGCTGTTCTCGTAATGATCTTTTCCCATTCCCGGAAATTGTGAACCCTGACCGGGAAATACAAATGCATGTTTCATGTTAACTGGTGGTTGAGCCGACAAAAATGCCACAAAAGAATTTATTAAAAAAAACTTTGTGGCATTTGTGCAGATATTGTTCAGAATCAGCTTAAACGGGCGGTAATCAGCTTCATAAATTCACTCCGGGTTGAATTTTTCTGGAATTCTCCATCGAAAGCGGAAGTAGTGGTAACGGAGTTTTGTTTTTGTACGCCGCGCATCATCATACACAAATGTTGCGCTTCAATTACTACGGCCACACCCAGCGGATTCAGGGTTTCCTTGATGGCATCTTTAATTTGTATGGTGAGTCGTTCCTGTACCTGCATCCGGCGCGCATACACATCCACCACACGCGCTATTTTACTTAAACCCGTGATCCATCCGTTGGGGATATAGGCCACATGGGCTTTCCCGAAAAAAGGAAGCATATGATGTTCACACATGCTGTATATTTCGATATCCTTTACCACGATCATTTCACTCACATCTTCATGAAACTTTGCTGAATTCAAAATAGCATGCGCGTCCAGCTGGTAACCCTGTGTCAGGTATTGCATGGCTTTAGCCACCCTTTCCGGTGTTTTTATCAAGCCTTCCCTTTCAGGATCTTCACCCAGTAAGCCGATTGCTTCTTTGTAGGAACGGATCAGTCCCTGGGTTATATGCTCATCATACTGCTCTGTTTTTTTATATGCCATTCGTATAAGTTTAAAATTGTTACGCCGGGTAATCCACAAAATTCCTGGCCGTTTCATAAAGCCGTACCTGCATCTCCAGTCCGGCAGGAATATGTGGCCGTAAAATATCGTATACAACTACCGCGATATTTTCCGCTGTCGGGTTCAGGTTGCTGAACTCTGCCGTATCCAGGTTCAGATTCCGGTGATCAAACCGCTCCACCACTTCAGCCTGTATAAGTTCACTGAGTAGTTTCATATCCATTACATAACCGGTTTCCGGATCGGGCTCTCCCACCACTTTCACCACCAGGTCATAGTTATGTCCATGGTAATTGGGCAGTGCACATTTGCCAAACACCCTGTTGTTCGTCTCCTCGTCCCAGGCGGGATTAAACAGCCGGTGGGCCGCATTAAAACTTTCTTTCCGGTATACCGCTACCTTTTTACTCATACTACAAGTTATGAAATCTGTTGCTGTCGCGATTAAATAACAACGGACTGCCTGAATTGTTCAGTATTTACTGCTTTCCATAATACTCCACATAAATCTTTGCCGTCTCCACCAGTTTCAGGCAATGCAAGCGGGCCGATGCGGGCAAATGTGGCTCCAGCTCGTTCCAGATACCCATCACCAGGTTCTCAATTGAACACATTTTCCCCTGCATAAAAGGCACATCCGTATTCAGATTCCGGTGATCCAGTTGCTCTATTATTTTCTCCTGTACCAGCTTTCCCAACAATTTTGCGTCGTAAATAAAACCCGTATCCGGATCCGGCTCGCCTTTGATGGTAATCAACAACTCAAAATTGTGTCCATGAAAATGGGCATTGGCACAGCGGCCAAATACGGCCTCATTTTCCTCTTTAGTCCAGCGGGGATTATACAACCGGTGGGCAGCATTAAAATGTTCTGTACGGGTCAGGTAGACCATGATGAAACCAGTTTATACGCTTCTGCCTGCGGCAAAAGGGTGAATAAATGCCGGGTGGCAATCCGCAAAATTACAAGAAACCGGAGAGTAAATGCCGCCGGTAAGTAACAATTAAGCACCTTTGCTGAAACTATTAAACATGAAAATCTCTTTGCTTACACTTATAACCGGCTTATTCTTTACAGCCCTGACTACAAATGCCCAGTTAATCACCCTGAGTGCGGAAGGTACCCGCCAGGGAAAATTCAAGGGAGAAAGTCTCCGGCAGAAACAGTCGGATAAAATCGAACTGGCCGGGTATTTTATGGAAATCACATCACCCCGGGATGCCGCATCGGGCGCAGCCAGCGGCAGAAGAGTTTTCCAGCCCGTTACCCTGCTTAAAGCCACCGGCGCTTCCAGCCCACAGTTTCTGGCAGCACTCAGCACAAATGAACTTATAAAAAAAGTAGTCATTGAATTCTGGAAAAATGATCCGTCCGGAATGGAAGTCAATTTTTATACAGTTACATTGGAAAATGTAGCGGTTACCGGATTTAAACAGTTTACGGGTCCGCTGGAAATGGAAAAATTCAACCCGGCAAACAATGCCATACTTTATGATGAAATAAAACTGACCTATCAACGGATAACGCAGGAAGATAAAATCAATAAAACAATGGTGACTGACGAGACATCCATTCGCTGATCGCCCAATATTAATTTTTATGAATTGTCTGCTCATTGCGGCCACACCTATTGAAATCAACCCGTTTCTTTCACAGCTCAGAACGGGTAAACTACAGCACCTGCCGGTATCGGTGGATGTGCTGATTACCGGTATTGGTCTGACAGCTACAACTTATTCCCTGAGCCGGCAGTTGTTTACCAAACGACCGGATCTCGTAATCCAGGCCGGTGTAGGAGGTTGTTTTGATAAAAATATTCCCACCGGTTCCGTCATGGCCATAAAGAAAGAAGCGATAGCGGATCAGAGTGTGATAGAGCTGAACAGCCTGAAAACATTGTTTGATTTAAAACTGGTTCCGGAAAATCAGTTCCCGTTTTCAAAGGGATGGCTGGTCAATAAACAGGATATCCTGAAAAAATACCGGTTGAAAAAAGTAACCGGCATATCCGTAAATGAAATCACCACCGACCGGAAAAAAGTCAGGTTCTACCTTGACCATTTTTC
Organism: Chitinophagales bacterium; assembly: GCA_017303855.1. Classification (GTDB taxonomy): domain Bacteria; phylum Bacteroidota; class Bacteroidia; order Chitinophagales; family Chitinophagaceae; genus JJ008. Next base: position 818,076 of record JAFLBL010000001.1, read on the forward strand.
GCCCGTGGTGGAATCCATGGAAGGAGCCGCCCTGCACTATGTCTGTTTGAAGGAAAATATTCCGTTTATTCAGTTGCGCGCCGTATCCAACTATATTGCCGAGCGGAATAAGAAAAAATGGAACATGAAAGAATCGATCATCAACCTGAATAATGAACTGATCCGTTTATTCAATCAATTATGAAACTGACACTGGGCTTCTCCCCCTGCCCCAACGACACTTTTATTTTTGACGCCCTGGTCAACCGGAAGATTGACACGGGCGACCTGGCATTCGATGTTGTGCTGGAAGATGTGGAAACCCTGAATCAATGGGCCCTGCAGGGAAAACTGGACTTTACCAAACTGAGCTTCCCGGCCTTCTTTAAGGCGACGGACAAGTATGTGTTGCTGGATGCGGGCAGCGCCTTGGGAAAAGGCGTAGGCCCTTTACTCGTGTGTAAACAACAAGCTACCCTTCCCGATGTGAACAGGAGCCGGATTGCCATACCCGGTTACAACACTACGGCCAATCTCCTGCTGAGCTTTGCCTTTCCTGAAGCCGGCAACAAAGTACCTTACTTGTTTTCCACGATTGAAGACACCGTTTTAAATGAGGAAACAACGCTTGGTCTGATCATTCACGAAAACCGTTTTACGTACCAGGATAAGGGACTACAGAAAGTAATGGACCTTGGTGAATACTGGGAAAGTAAAATGAATGTCCCCATACCGTTGGGCGGTATTGCGGGTAAAAGAAGGCATGGAAAAGAATTACTGCAACGCGTAAGCGGCCTGATTCATGAAAGCCTGCAGTATGCATTTACCCGGTATCCGGAGGTTACCGGGTATGTAAAAGCTCATTCGCAGACCATGAGCGAGCAGGTAATGCGGCAGCATATAAATCTGTATGTAAACAATTATTCACTGGATCTCGGTGCAGACGGAAAAAATGCAATCAGGCAATTACACAAAGTATTCCTTACTCAACAGGAAAATAAACCGGAAACCTCCAGGGCCCTTTTCCTGGAAGATGAATAAGCAGAAAGTTCCCTGTATTTATTTTTTCAGCGCGGCGGCATAAACGTCAAGGCATCTTTTCCGCGCTTCTTCATGCACCACAATGGGTCGTACATAAGTCAGCTCTTCAAATTCGGGTACCCATTTCCGTATGTATTTAAGATCAGGATCAAACTTCTGTGTCTGCAGGTAGGGATTAAAAACCCGGAAATAAGGTGCCGCGTCACAGCCACTCCCCGCAGCCCATTGCCAGCCCCCGTTATTGGCCGCGAGATCAAAATCGAGGAGCTTACGGGCAAAATAACCTTCACCCCATCTCCAGTCGATCAGCAAATGCTTGGTAAGAAAAGATGCCACGATCATCCGCACGCGGTTATGCATATAGCCGGTTTCATTCAATTCTCTCATGCCCGCGTCTACAATCGGGTAACCGGTCTGCCCCTTGCACCAGGCGGTAAAGGCGGCTTCATTATTACTCCAGCGGATCGCGTCATACGCCGGCTTAAACGAATGGTCCACCACTTGTGGGAAATGCCACAAAATCATATGATAAAAATCCCGCCAGATCAGTTCATTCAGAAATGTTTCATTAAGCGCACCGGCTTCCCGTACCAGCTCACGGATACTGATGGTACCAAATCGCAGGTGTACACTAAGACGGGACGTACCGGGCAATGATGGTATATCGCGTTGTTCTTTGTACCTGAGTATTACTTCCTTCTTCCAGCTATCGGAAGGAAAAGGCATTCCCGCCGCCCGGAAACCCATCGATTCCAGGGTTGGAACAGAACGAGGCTCCTGTTGCAGAAACCGGTTATGCCATTTTTTGGCAGCGAATGAAGGGAGGGGCTGCATTCCCAGCACCGATTTCCATTTTCGTGAATAGGGTGTAAATACCGTATAAGGCGTCCCGTCATCTTTCAGCACTTCATTCTTTTCAAATATCACCTGGTCTTTGTACGTATGAAAGGCACAGCCTTTCCCGTTTAACCATTCCCCGATATCCTGATCCCGCTTCCGGGCGTAGGGCTCATAATCGTGATTGGTAAATACTTCTTTAATATCATATTCAGCAAGCAGTTCCTGGTAAACCTGCAGGGGTTTTCCGTACCGGACATCAAGGCTGCTGCCCATCCTGACCAATTCCTCCTGCATGTTGTTTAATGCCTGATGTATAAACTCAACCCGCCGGTCATCATTATCCTCCAGTGAACCAAGTATCTCCGAATCGAAAATGAAAACAGGAAGGACCGGCTGACCGGATTGCAAGGCATGAAATAGTCCTGCATTATCATGCAGGCGCAGATCACGGCGGAACCAGAATACAGAGACAACAGGTTTCATGCGACTACTACAAGTTTACCGGGGAATTGTTTGTACGATCCTTGAAAATATTTCGGCTGTCTGCTGATGACCATACACCTGTTGCCCATAACGGGCTACCCATCGGATACCACGGATCGCGTTGCAGAGAAAAACTTCAGTAGCTTCTTCCAGGTCAGTCACATGAACGGCCGTTTCCATTACCTGAAAGCCGGCCAACCGCATTTCCCCGATCAGGTATCTGCGCATCACGCCATCCACGGCTCCCTGTTCAGGGCCAGGAGTAATAAACTGATCATTCCGTAAAATAAACAGGTTGGCCATTGTACTGTCGGCTATATGGCCATCCGTATTGAGCAGGAGACAATCATTCAGTTGCTGTTCTTTTGCATACAAAGCGGCCATACTATAGGGAAGAAAACAGGCTGTCTTCAATCCGGAGAAAATATCTATCTGCTTACGGGCATCCGGATAAATACCGATCACCAGGCCGTTTTCATTCAGTTGTGTAAAATGATCCGCCAGTGGCCAGCATTCAATCAGGTACTGAAGCTGACGATCCGCATCATATAAACCACCATTACCCCGGAACACGGATAACCGTACCCTTCCTGTTTTTAGTACCTGATTTTTTTCTGCAAGTCTCAGCATATCCGCAGTTAATTTACCGGCGGAAAAGTGCGCGGGTAGTTCAAACTTCAACAGTTGCAATCCATTTAATAAGCGGGCAAAATGCAGTTCGCCCAGTCGAATGGCACCCTGATCCAGCAACATGGTTTCAAATAATCCATCACCGTACCGGTAACCCCGGTTGGCTGCCAGCAGTACCGGCTGATCTGCCGGCATTATTTTCCCATTCAATGAAATGAACATGGCTAAAAATAACAAAAAAGCCATTTGCACGGGGCAAATGGCTTTATCATTTATTCAGTGTAGTGTCTGTTTGTAATCGTCAGGCAATTCAGGCTTGTTCCACCAAACCTGCTTTAACCGCGTACATAACCAGTCCGGCCATGGATTTGGTACCTGTTTTGGTTTTGAGTTTATCCCGGATGGCTTCCACGGTACGGGGACTCAGATCCACGATATCCGCGATCTCCTTGGTACTTTTCTCATCACACATCAGTTTCAGAATGGTGATTTCCTTATCCGTCAGTTGTACATCCTGCGGCATGGAAGATTCATGACTGCGTTTGGTACGCAGACCACTCAGCAGGGCTTTGTTGGTCAGGTCATTGAAATGGAAATCATTTTCAAACACACCCCGGATTGCTTCATAGATCAGTTCAGCGCCGGACTCTTTAGTTATATATGAATTGGCACCGAGCTCCATCATCTTTGAAATAACCGAATGGTCATTCAGGAAGGAGAGCATAATCACTTTAATATCGGGATATAATTTCTTGATTTCAGGTAAAGCGGTCAGACCATCCATGATTGGCATCTGGATATCGAGCAGTACCACGTCGGGTTGTATATGACGAAGCAGGTTAAGCAGCTGCATGCCGTTTTCGGCTTCAGCCACCATTTGAATATCTTTTCTTGCCTGTAATGCTGTTTTAATACCGGTGCGGAATAAAGCATGATCATCTGCAATCGCAACCTTGATAACGGTGTTAGATTCTGGGTTTTTCATGATGTTTGAGAATTAGTAAAATAATTATTGGATTAAAGTATTTATTCTGAGTGCAAGTTGGAGAATTCCTGCAACATATACCATAGTGAAAGTACTTGATTTAAAAAATGCGGAAACTACCGCATCGGAGCTTTTCTTACGTAGGACTACGAGCGTAAATCAGGGTAACTACGTAGCCGGGAGTAAATACCGTTGCTTGTAAAAAGGGCAGTTATCCTCTTGTCCACATCCGGATGTGCATATATTTTTGTTGCAGAAAGTTGATTGAGCGGATGACTGTCTTTGTACTCATCCAATGTCCATAACCGTCCAGAAAGATTTTATTCCAATCCCTTTGAAAAACTGACCGATCTTAATCGGAAGACAGTAAACCGGCAATCAGCTTTCCCTTTTTCTCTATAGTCCCGTTTTTCGATCCAAACCTGTTGAAAAAAACCGAACCAAAACCTGAGCGCCATTAAACCTGTCCTTTTCCAGCGCTGCTTAAAAAAAGCTTTTTCTTTTCATAACAGTAACAACAAAGCCCCGGTCCTCATAACGCCGGGGCTTAGCCTTTGCAGTCGTTCCTGATTTCTTATTTTTTTTGCGCAACGAGGTAGGCACGCGGTTCCCCTACCGTAAATTTCTTTCTGCCGGGAATACTGTATACTTCCTTTAACTCCAGTCCGGCTTCACCCAACATCGCTTCCATCTCATTCAGGGAATAGATATAATCCACTCCTTTTTTATGTTCCTGCTTACCGTCGGGAGCAATGGTGATAGTATCAAACTCCATCCGTGCCGGGCTGAAAACTATTCTTGCCTCACTCAGGAACATCAGCGGACCGATCTTTTCCCAGCTGTTGAATTGTTTTTTTGAATAGACGATCTCGGCCAGTGACCAGCTGTTGATCAGCAGTTGCCCGCCGGGTTGCAGGGCAGCGGCAACAGTGTTTAGTAACTGTAGTGTTTCTTCCCGGGTAAAAAAATTAAGGCTGTTACCCATACAGATCGCCAGGTCATACTTGCTATCCGGCTGAAACCCGATCACAGAGGCACATACCGTTTCCACCGGTAATTGTTCCGCTTCGGCACTGTTTTGTATTTCCCGGATATAATCAGGCAGGTTATCCACGGCGGTAACGTCAATGCCTTGTCGTGCCAATGCCAGCGTATGCCGGCCGTAGCCACACATCAGATCCAGCACCCTGCTCCCGGGTTGCAGGGAGAAATAAGGCAGCATGAAATCAATTTCCTTTTTTGTCAGCTCTTCCGGAATGGAGGATTTCCAGATATCTTTATAATGGCCGTCAAAAAAAACATCGTTGATATTACCCATAATACGCGTATAAAAAAACCGGGGAGTACCCGGTTTAGCATTATTCAAGCAGTTTATTCCGGGTGGCATACATCACCAGGCCGGCGATGGTCTTGGCCCCCACTTTCTGTTTCATGTTCTGGCGGATGGTTTCAATAGTCCGGGGACTCAGAAACACTTCCTTCGAAATCTCCTCGGTGGTTTTATCATCCGCAATCAGTTTGAGAATCCGTAATTCCTTTTCCGACAATTTTACCGGGTTGGGATAAAACTGGCGTACCGATTTTTTATGTTGCAGTTTCAGGAGCACGGCTTTATTCACCAGCTCATTAAAATAAAAGTCATCGTTCATACAGGTCAGAATGGCCTGGTAAATTTCTTCCGGATCAGTCGTTTTGGTAAGATAGGCATTGGCGCCCATTTCCATCATCCGGGTAATCATCTCCTGGTCATCGTACATGGTCAGTACAATGATTTTGATATGTTCATATTCCTTCCGGATCATACCAATGGCATTGATGCCATCCACATGGGGCATACGGATATCCATCAGTATCACATCGGGCTGTTTCAGCACCAATTTGTGCATCAGGTCCTTGCCGTCTTCGGCCTCCCAGATAATTTTCAGGTAATCCTTTTCCTTTAACGCCATACGGATTCCATCACGGAAGATCTTATGGTCGTCTGCAATCGCTACTTTGATTTGCTGAGCCGTCATGAGGTATGGGTTGGGTTTTACTGTTTAAAAACTGACTTGCGTAAAAATACGCTATTTTTAGTAGAACCCGCAAATTGGTGAAATTTCTTTTCAATCACCTGAATCAGCCACCGGCACCCACCGCTTATTGAAAAAGTAGTAGAGCCCTGTAATTATTAAGGGACTGAATACAACGCAGAACATCAGGATGGACAATAAACCATCTACCGGTCCGGCAACTGCGTCGGTTGTTTCCGTTTCCTCCACCTGCTTCACAGCGAAAACCGCAAGTCCGGACGGAATATTAACCAACGTATGCAGGACACAAGGTACCAGGATATTACCCGTGGTATACATAATAACACCGAATATCAACCCGGTGAAAAACGCAAAGATCAGTTGGTTGGCCAGGCTTACCCAATCACCATGACTAAAAAAGTTGGTGATATGCAGCAATGAAAAAAGCAGGCTGGATAAAAAGATTGCTTTGCGGGGCTTATTCCCGTCCCGCAGGAACCAGTGTTGACAAAGCCCCCTGAAAAGCAGTTCCTCCGCAGACGCTTTTAAAAAAGTAACCAGTACCAAAAACATCAGCAAACCTGGTCCGGCTGTAATCTCCTTAAAAGAAGGTGATGTCAGGTAGAACCAGATCAGGATAAGCAGGAAAGCCGGCCAGATTGCTGCATACTTCCGGATTCGTTTCATACCCGGCAACAACCAGGCTCTCAAGCCGGTAAATTGTATCATCCCCAGGGAAAAAACGACGATCAGTGTACCATTCATCAGCCGTTTATACAACAAAGCCTCATACTCATTGGCCACCGGCACAAAGGAAGGGAGCGGCAACCGCAAAAGAATGAGGGCCATAACAAGTATAAATAAAACCTGTAGTACTGTTTTCTTTTTCATGCTTAGTTTATTAGACATACCGGTGACGATGATCGTCACCGGTATGTATGGTTTAATACTCCACTGTTACAGAACAATTGCCCATGGCCCAGCAACTCCATCCCCACCAGATACAGGCATTGCAGGTAAAGGTTTTACAAGGACATCCGCATTTATAGAAGTCACAGGTGACTTTAATTTTCATCCTGTTCAAGCCGTTGTTCAGGTCTTCATGATGTTTAAATGAATGATCCACGACTATCTGATCCGATACTGGCACGCTCACACCTATTGTATTACCGGCTTGTTTAGGGGTAATTTCAAACCGGTCAACCGATGTATAAATGCCATCACCCTTTACCAGGTCATATCCTTTTCCATTATCGGCATAGGTTATTTCTTTCAGCCCGAACCCTTCCGGCAGAATTTTCATTGTTGAATAATTCAGCAGTATGAGTTCTTTTACATAGACCTTCTCATTCAGGTTGCGGGTAAATGAACCCGAAAAAGCCACATGCTGACGGATCAGGTCAAAGTCGTTGTCCACATCCGTTTGCGCAAAACTGCAGAAGCTCATATAGAGGGCTGCAAAAAACAAAATACATTTTTTCATGGTAATAGTTTAAAAAGTCCTGCCTACTCTGGTTCCGGTTTTCGGCTTCCCCGTGCGGGCTAATGCTGAAACGAAACTACCCGGACTGACAAAACCAACCATGAGAAAATCATCATTTATACCTGTTCTTTCCTGCTGCTCTTTTGCTTTTTAACGTTCTTTTTCCGGAAATTAACCGGTTATAGATTAACGTTACAATCTATAACCGGGTTATTCCGCCGGTCATCGGGGCGCCAACAGGGTGATATACCCGAGCCTGTCTGCACAATAGGCCAGTAATACCAGGATGGTCAGCAGGTAATACGCCGTAAGCAGGCTGGCCGTTGGCGTTTTGCCCAATCCTGAATTACTTAAAATAGCAGGTTTAAACCAGAGACTGATGAGTTTGAGCAGGTGGAGAATAATCACCACCCCGCTCAGGGCTACAATAAAAATCATACTTTAATATTTATAAGCATTCGGTTACAATGTCATACACCACGCCGGCCACCGTCAACCAACCACCGTACTTGCGCAGAAACCGCCACAGTACCGGCCGAAGATTGGCCCATGTTGTATTGGTTTCAAACAGGACCAGAATATCCCCCCAGGCCACCGTAATATCAAAAGCGTCCATGATAACGTTCTTAATACATTCCCAGGGCGCTTTCATTCGCCCGGCCAACCCGCCGGCTAACTGACGGTACAATTCAACAGCCCCCGCCAGCACCAGCATTTCATCATCTGGACGAAGTTCATCCGGACGATACAACTGCGGATTCAACGCGTTCAGCAGACTGATCAGTTGTACATTCTTTGCCTGCATGTACTGCAGATCCCCATCCGACATACGGGCGGGCTCATCCGGATTAATGACCGGCATTTGCACCCGTTTTAAAACAGCTGTGTCATACGATTTAAAGAACTGGTCAAGCGACTGGAATGCTTTTTTTCGCATATCCGTTACCGGTATCTTCAACTCAACCGGGTAAACCAGGGCCCTGCTTTCCCGGGCCAGCATAAATAAGACCATCAGCATCAGTACTTTTTTCATAATCATAAAGTTCATTGCCTACTCTGTTCAAAATCCCGGTTTTCGGCATCCCCGTGGCATCAGCCCATGCTGTACCAAAACTATCCCTGCCCGAAAACCTGTCCATAGGAAATACACCCATTTAAATAAGTACTTTACTGATAATCCGCTGATTAAATACTCACGCACAAGCCTGACCGACCCGGCCATTACCCCTGTTCAGTGATAAAGATGAAGAGATACGCACAACTAGCAAGGGGAAAAAAAACGGAAAAAATGGGAAAAAAACGGGAGGAAAGAAACAGCTTATGAGTTTAACAAATTTTACTTTAGCCTGCAATAATAAAAAATGTACCATAATATATTCGCTAATGAGTTCGCCTCTAGGTTTTATACACAACCCTTATTGGGACTAGTAGAGCTTTTAGCAATACTGATTGGAATGAAATTTGTCTGGAATGACAATTTTGGCAAACTCTTTATCTGCTATCTAGCAACCGATTTGATTTTCAATTTTGCCGACTGGTACATGATGGCGAACAAGTCATTCACTCGAAAAGAAGTGACCACTTTCACGCAACATACAAATACTATTATAGCATTAATTGAACTTAATGTATATTATATTTTTTTCAGAAAAGTAATTATTCAAAAAAGGGTACTTACTCTGCTATATAATATTGCTTTATTTTTTTCAGTAAGCTGGATAGCAATCTCCATACTAAACTTACAATTCATAAGCAAAAACAATTATTATGGATCCTATATTTTCTATACAATTGAAATTGCATTTCTGCTTCCCCCTTCTGTAATATATTTACTTCAAATATTAAAAGTAAATTCAGAACAAAGCTTATTTCAAAGGCCATCTTTTTGGATATCAATCGGCATTTTCTTTTTTAGTACAATATCAATACCCTGTTATCTTCTACTATCTTACTTGTTAAAAAACGGGAAAGCTTTCATCCCAGTAATTGAAGCAATTCTTTACTATACACCACTTATTATTAATGTTATGTTCATTACAAAAGCTTTTTTATGCAAAAGACCTCTCACGATATAGTTATTTTTTTATTCGCAACAGCAATAATATTCATTTTTTTGATTGTACTTGTACTAACACTGTTATACTTATACAATAAACGTCAAAAAAATCACACCGAAAATATTATTACAATAAAACAAGATTTTGAAAAGACAATTTTAAACTCCCAGCTCGAGATCCAGGAACAAACTTTCCAGCATATTTCAAGAGAGATCCATGACAATATCAATCTTTCACTGACCCTGGCCAAATTGCAGCTGAATACTTTTGACTGGCAGGACCGGGAAAAATCAAGCCTCAAACTGGAAATGTCCATAAACCTGTTAAGCAATTCCATTGCCGACCTGAGCGATATCTCCCGCAGTATGAATGCGGACCTGATTGCCGAACAGGGCCTGCTGAAAGCACTGGAAGAAGAAGTAATACGGATACAGGAGGCGGAGCTTTTTCAACTTGATTATACGATTCAGGGGAGCCCGGTCTTTATGGACAGCAATAAGGAACTGATCATATTCCGGATCATCCAGGAAGCATTTAATAATATCATCAAACATGCCCGGGCCAAACGGGTACAACTGCAACTGAACTACCTGCCGGAAACCCTGGAAGTGGAAATCCGGGATAATGGCCGGGGCTTTGACCTTTTGCACTGTAGTAACGGCAAACAGGCCGGTCTGAAAAATATGGAAACCAGGGCTAAAATTTTAAACGGGGATATGAAGATCAGCAGCCAGCCCGGAAAAGGAACCGCATTACAATTTACAATACCCATAATTACTGTATGAAAGAAACAAAAAAGAACATCCGTATCGCCATGGCCGATGATCATGTACTGCTCCGCTCGGCCCTGGCCAGCCTAATAGACAGTTTTGAAGACTGCCAGGTGATCCTCGAAGCCGGGAACGGGAAGGAACTGATTGCCGCCATCAGCAAGGACAAAATGCCGGACCTGGTTATCCTTGACCTGAATATGCCGGAAATGGACGGACTGGAAACAGCAGGCAGGCTCCAGCAACAATACCCGGATATAAAAGTGCTGATGCTGACCATGTACGATTCAGAGCTCTCCCTGATCCGCCTGCTCCAGGCCGGCGTGCGGGGATTTCTGAAAAAAGATATCCATCCCACCGAATTGAAATTTGCCCTGCAGTCGGTGATCCAGGCCGGGTATTATTACTCCAACCATACTACGGGCAAACTGGTCAACCTGTTCCGGCAACATTCAGAAAGCAACAGCCTGATCCAGCGGTCAATGCTGAATGACCAGGAAATCCGCTTTCTGAAACTGGCCTGCAGTGACCTGACCTATAAAGAAATTGCCCAGCAGATGGGGCTCAACCCCCGGGCAGTGGATACCCTCCGCGATCAGCTGTTTGTAAAACTGGATGTAAAGAGCCGGGTGGGACTGGCCATGTTATCGATCCGGCATGGGCTGGTTACATTTTGAACGGAAAGATCGTAAGACTTCCGGTACACGTACGTAAGCTTCCGTTTACGTACGTAAATACCGCTATTTTTAAATTCCGCAGTATTGCGCTTGTTCACATCAGTATGTGGATATACTTTTGAGTAGTTGATTGACAGAAGATGGAGCCCCTATTTTTCGTCCAATGTCCTGCGATACCGTCCTGAATGAAATTTCCAGATCCTTTGAATGCCATGCGAAGTCCAATGTCAATCAACTCCTTTTCCTTTTCAGACCAGCCGGTTCAGGCTTTCCCTCCTGCCTTCACTTTCCCCAGCTTATCCACAGCTGTTGATAACCGGAAAATTTCCCGGTAAACTTACGATTTTCGTAACCGTATTTTTACTAATTTAGCCTCGTGATTTTACCCGTTTTTTTACAGTAAAGACACTACGTAAATCGACGAAAACCCTTAACCAGCGGGCATTTCACCGGTTTTTAGGTGTTTTTACCCCATTCCGGCAGGATTGTATAGGAGTCAGGGTCTTCCCATATTTGACCCGTCAATTCATTGAGGAAAAGGCTTAAAATGTTACTGTTATGAAAAGAAAGATTTCACTTGAGGAAGACATGTTCAATTGGACTGAAGAATAAGGATTTATTCATCAGAACTTTTAATTTCCTAAAAGCTTTTCTATATTTGGATTAAATTCCAATAATATAGAAGAGCTTTTATCACATATACTTAACTTTTCCTTCTTATTACCATTTGTTATCTTCTTTATTTTTTACAAAAAAATAAAGATTGAACGTAATGTAATAGTCCTTTTAACATACTCCCTTCTATTTTTTCTCTGCAATTTGTTTTTTGATGAATCAAGAGCAATTCTTGGTAAGAAGAATTATTATTTTTTTTATACTACTCTTGAATATTTCTCTTTTAGCACATTGATTTTTTTAAATATTCCTGAAAGAAGATTCAAATACATTTTTATTACAGGGAGTATAGTGTTTTCTATTCTGATGATTTTAATTTACTCATTTTTAAAGGTAAAAAGGCTTGATTCATACTCAATAGGAATAGAGTCAATCGTTATGATAATTTTCATTTTATACTTTTTCTATTATCAATTGCAGAATATCAGCAATCAAAGTATATATGAATATTTTGCTTTTTGGGTCGTTTTAGGGATAATGGTTTATATTGGTTTCACTTTTTTCTTTAGTATTTTGGCAAATAATTTAAGCCCTGAGTTTGTGTCAAAATATTACACGTATACTTATCTCGGCGATATCATAAAGAATGTTTTATTCTCAATTTCTATACTTTTTTTATCAAGAACTAAAACATCTAATTATAACCCCATTCCGAAACTCGATATGATTTAATTTTTTTTTCTAACCCACCACTATGTTCTTATTACAAGCCACTTCAAATTCCGGTTATTCCTTTGTGCTCCTTTTGGGCACATTAGGCATGCTGGTATTGACTGTGGGGCTCATTATATTCATCATCCTTCATCAGAAGCGCGTAAAGCGGTTTAATGAAAAGATCCAGGATATGGAGAAAGCGCAGCAGCGTCTCCTCCTGAATGCCTCCATTAAACTGCAGGAAGAAGAACGACAGCGACTGGCCGCCGACCTGCATGATGATGCCGGCCCCCTGCTCGCTACCGCCCGTCTGTACCTGAACGAAAACCTGGTCAACCAGGACAAAGCCACCCAGCTGCAGTCCATTTTCCAGGCCCGCCAGATTATTGATGATACCATTCAGCTGGTACGGAATATCAGTCACAGCCTGATGCCCCCCACGCTGAAAAATTTCGGTCTCGAATCCGCCATCAATGACCTGTTTCAGAAGATCAGCGGCTCGGGTACGATCAATGCCAGCAGCCGTTTCCATGAATACAAAGACCGGCTGAAAGAAGAAAAAGAACTGATCGTGTTCCGGGTGGTGCAGGAACTGATCAACAATATTCTGAAGCACAGTAATTCCAGTTTCATCCACCTGACTCAAAATGTACATGCCGGTAAATTTTACCTGCGTATCCACCATGATGGCCGCGGCCTGGTACAAGCCGATTTTGAAAAACTGAATAAGAGTAATGTAGGACTGGGTCTTAAAAACATCACCAGCCGCCTGCGTGTGGTAGACGGCAATATCAATTTCGAAAAAGATATTTCACAGACCTATTATAAAGTCACGATCGAACTGCCCAAGGATGAACCTTACGAATAAGCCTCCCCGTATGGTTTATAAAAGTATATTTACTATTTTTACGCATTATCTGATATATGGGAACCATCAAGGTAGCGATAGCTGACGACCACAAAATCTTCCGGAAAGGAGTGATCCTCTCCCTGCGTCCCTATTCAAATATCAAATTCGTACAGGAAGCGGAAAACGGCGAAGACCTGCTCAATGGACTGGCTGCTTCCGAGCCCGATGTAATCCTGATGGACCTGCGGATGCCCGGTAAAGACGGCATCGAAGCTACCAAGGCCGTAAGTAAACAATTCCCGCAGATAAAAGTGCTGATCCTTAGTATGTACGAGGACGAACGATTTGTCTATCACCTGATGGAAAATGGCGCCAATGGCTATTTATTAAAAAGTGCGGAACCGCAGGAAATCCGCCGCGCCATTATGGAAGTGCATGAAAAAGGATATTACCTCAACAATTTTGTAAACCGGATACTGCTCAAGAAATCTCATTCACGTCAGAAAGTAGTTCCTTCACTCAACAGTGAAATCACCCTGAGTGATAAGGAAAAAGATGTGCTCCGGTTTATTTGTATGGAATTTACCGCAGCTGAAATCGCGCAAAAAATGGAAATCAGTCCGCGTACCGTGGAAGCCATTAAAGACCGGCTGATGGAACGTTTTGGCAGTAAGAATACGGCCGGCCTGGTATTCTTTGCTGTAAAAAACAACCTGATCGAGTAATCAGCATTGTATCTCCGGAATTTCTCCCGCTGCAATCAGCTTCCCTGCCGTTTTTGCTTTTATTTCCTCCACGGTTACTCCCGGTGCCCGCTCAAGCAACCGGAAGCCCTGCTCCGTTACTTCCACTACAGCCAGATCCGTTACAATTTTCTTTACACAACGTACCCCTGTAAGAGGTAATGTACAAGCGGGTAATAATTTGGATTCTCCTTTGGGATTCGTATGCATCATGGCCACAATAATATTACGGGCACTGGCCACCAGGTCCATCGCCCCTCCCATCCCTTTTACCATTTTACCGGGGATCTTCCAGTTGGCTATATCCCCCTGGTCACTGACTTCCATGGCACCCAGCACGGTCAGATCCACTTTGCCTGCCCGGATCATACCAAAGCTCATGGCTGAATCAAAAAAGACAGATCCGGGTATAGTGGTGATGGTTTGTTTACCGGCATTAATCAGATCGGGGTCTTCTTCTCCTTCAGGTGGAAAAGGTCCCATACCCAATAAACCGTTTTCACTCTGCAATACCACATTCATTCCCGCTGGAATATAATTGGCTACCAGGGTGGGAATACCGATTCCCAGGTTTACATAAAAACCATCCTGCAATTCACGGGCAATCCGTTGTGCTATCTGTTCTTTTGTCAATGCCATCTGTACTATGCATGAAGATTAAAAAATACGAATCAGTTCCTCGCCCTTACGGTCCTTTGTTCAATGCGTTTCTCATATTTACTGCCCTGGAAAATCCGGTGCACATAAATCCCCGGTGTATGTATATGATCGGGGTCCAGCATTCCGGCGGGTACCAGTTCTTCCACTTCGGCAATGGTGATACGTCCCGCCATCGCCATCAGGGGATTGAAATTCCGTGCTGTTTCTTTATAGACAAGATTCCCTTCCGTGTCGCCCTTCCAGGCTTTTACCAGCGCAAAATCCGCGGCAAATGCCATTTCCAGCAAATAGTCTTTATCGTTAAACCGGCGGACTTCTTTTCCTTCCGCCACTTCCGTGCCCACGCCGGCCGGTGTAAAAACCGCGGGCATCCCATACCCGGCTGCCAGGCAACGGGTAGCCAATGTACCCTGCGGAATCAGTTCCACTTCCAGTTCTCCACTGAGCAATTGCCTTTCAAACTCCGCATTCTCCCCCACATAGGATGAAATCATTTTTTTC
This sequence comes from Chitinophagales bacterium, assembly GCA_017303855.1. GTDB lineage: Bacteria > Bacteroidota > Bacteroidia > Chitinophagales > Chitinophagaceae > JJ008. The sequence continues at coordinate 833,116 of JAFLBL010000001.1, forward strand.
ACCTGCTTCTGCTTCAGCATAAGACCAATGCCGAAATCATCCACCCCCGCGTTATTGGAAATACAGGTAAGTCCCCCTACTCCTTTTTTTACCAGGGCGGCAATACAATTTTCGGGAATACCACAAAGTCCAAACCCACCCAGCATCAGGGTGGCATTTTCGCCAATATCCCGGATGGCGGTATCCGCATTGTCGACTACTTTATTCATGTACGAATGATTGTTCGGTAAAAATAAGGAAGTTCCCCAATTGTCCTGGCATCAGACTTTCAGACTGAACCTGGTTTATTGAGCCACGGAGTCGGCTATAGGCTTTGTGTTGGGCGGATTGGCCCCCTGTGCGGGCTTAATGGCCATGGTATCGTTGCGCCTGCTGAGCGTATCCATCAGTGCTTTCATCAGTTCCGGGTGACCGCGGTAATAATCAAAGCTTTCTTTAAATGCCTTTTGGGTAACATTATTCATTTTTAAAACCTGCGCATACAGTAAACGGCTTTGTTTCTTTTTATCAAGCGCCGAATCCTGAATCACCATATAATTATTCACAAACAGATCCGCCCGCATCAGGTCCCACATCACATTCTCCATTTGCTGCCGGCTGAGCGGATTGGGTGTATCCTCCTTGTTCTTACAACCTGTGAGGAAATACAACACGAAAAACAGAAGGACTAAAGAATACTTCATCGCAAGTCTTTATACAGGTTGCTATTGGTAATATCAAGGCGTGTCAGTAAATCTTTGGCACGGCTTTTCTGTTCCCCGCCGGCTTTGCTGAACACTTTCATCAGTTCGTTGCCCTTTCCCTGGAAAAACAATTGCATGATCATGGAATTGGGATTTTCCGTATTGATCGTATTCAGAAAATTCAGGCTGTTGATAATCCCGCTGCGGCCGGCTTCTTCATTCTCAAAAAAAACATCCATGCCGGAACGGTAATAGGAATACAACACATCATGCATAAGCGCGAAGCGGCTGTTGTTCATATTTTCGGCCAGCCAGTACCGGTTGCGCAGGCCTTCAAAGGATTTCCAGCCACTGATATCCCGGCTGTCCGGCGCATTATTGACAATATTCCAGGCTTTCTGAAAGTAGACATCCCCTCCCCGCAACGAATAGGAATCGTAATCAAATCCGAGAATGATATTGACATAATAGGCCAGTACCGCGGTCAGGTTGGCTACCAGCGGATCATTGCCCTGCACTTTATTCTCGTTAAATTCTATCGGCTGAAATTCCTGGTATTTGAAGGTGATGGCATCGTCCATAAAATTCAGTAACGGGGAATCATACGTAGTGTTGTAAGCGGGACGGGCTGCCTGTACCGTCATTTTCCCCTTGAAAACATTATTCCCCAGGTCCTGTTCAATCGTGATCAGGAAACTGCATTGAATTTTTTCGGAAGGCTGAAAGACATCCTGCGTCCATTTACGGCTGTTCAGAAAATTGGTGAGCCCGCTTTGCAGGGTCTGAAATATTTTCTTATCCACCTGGGTGCTCACTTTACTGGTAATCACCGACAGCCGGGCCTGAATCTCCTGTGCCTGTCCGGCTGAAGCCAGTATGATAAAGTAAAGCGCAATCAGAAATCGTTTATGCATAATAGAGACGAATAATAGTTTCAACAATATCATTGGCCACTGCGGATTTGGACTTTACTTCAAACGGGTATTGTCGTCCATCCCGGGCATATATAGTTATCTTATTAGTATCCTTACCAAAGCCCGCACCGGCATCCCGTAATGAATTCAGCACAATCAGGTCGGCCTTTTTCTTTTCCAGTTTTTCCTTTGCATGTTGCTCCTCTGCTGTTGTTTCTAATGCGAAACCCACCACGATCTGCCCGGCTGTTTTTGATTCGCCCATGGCTTTCAGAATATCCGTTGTCTTTTTTAAATTCAGCGTTAGTCCCTCCGCTCCTTTCTTAATTTTTTCCGCAGCAATATGTTCCGGTGTATAGTCCGCAACGGCAGCTGCCATGATGGCGATATCCGTTTCCGGGAAAAGAGCCATACATTCAGTATACATTTCCGCGGCCGTGGTCACTTTCCGGATGGCTATTCCTTTCAACTCCGGCAGTGCTGCAACCGGACCGGCGACCAATGTCACCACGGCGCCTTTCTTCAGCAATGCTTCAGCCAACGCAATCCCCATCTTACCCGAAGAATGATTTCCGATAAAACGAACCGGGTCGATCGGTTCGTATGTTGGTCCGGCTGTAACCAGCACCTTTTTCCCGGTCAATGGTCCGGGCAAAGAGAAATACCCCTGCAGCCAGTCAATGATCTGTTCCGGTTCGGCCATTCTTCCTTCTCCGTGTAAGCCACTGGCTAATGCCCCTTTACCCACGGGCAGAATATGATTCCCATAGGTAGTTAAACGGTCCAGGTTGGCATGAGTGGAAGGATGCAGCCACATATCTTCGTCCATGGCCGGGGCAATAGCCACGGGACAGGTAGCCGACAGGTAGACAGCCAGTAACAGGTTATCACAGTTCCCCCCGGCCATTTTAGCAATGGTATTGCAACTTGCCGGTGCTATCAGCATAAGGTCGGCCCAACGACCCAGCATCACATGATTGGACCAGCTCTGTTCATCAAACATTCTGGATAGTACCGGTTGCTGACTGAGTGTAGAAAGGGTTAACGGGGTTACAAAATCACAGGCAGCAGGCGTCATAATTACTTTTACTTCGGCTCCGGCTTTCACCAGTTCACGCACCAGCAGCACCGCTTTATAGGCGGCTATGCTGCCGGTAATACCTACTACTATTTTTTTTCCTTTCAGCATCGGATTCAAAAATACCATTTACTTCCAAAAAGGCATCATGCAATCGGGTTCTTAAAAATATAAAGGGGCTGCTCCTTTGCGGTGCAACCCCTTTTTAAGCGTTTCATGGAGATCAGCTGAACAGCTCATCATCTCCTTTACGGAAATATACTTTATCGTCCATAAAGTCCTGTGTAGCCAGCAGGGCCGGATTCGGCATCCGCTCATATGCACGGGAAATTTCGATTTGTTCCTTGTTTTCGTGAATTTCTTCCAGGCTGTCTGTATGACTGGCAAACTCCTCCAGTTTATTGTGCAATTCTTCCTTCAGGGAAATATTGATCTGGTTAGCTCTTTTCCCGATAATGGAAATAGACTCATACAGATTGCCGGTTTTGACTTTGATGTCATCCAGGTTGCGGGTTTCCACATTGTTGGTGATACCTGCACTAAGCTGGCGTCTTAGTTTGCTCATTATTCAGAATTTTAATAGTTGACTGTGATAAATTTAAAAAACTTTCGGCTTCTTTTTTCAGTTTGCTGTCAGGAAATCTGTCCTGGAATTCATAACATTCATTCACCACCTGTTCAAAACGCTCCAGTTTCTTTTCCTCCACGCTCATTTCGGCAAAGCGGTAGTAGGATTTGATGATCATGAGCTTGTACTCATCGGCGCGCATGGACTCCGGGAAATCATTCAGCAGTTCGGTAAATGCCACACCGGCGGCCCTGAACTGGCCCAGGTCATAATACAACTGCGCACTTTTATAATCCTTGGTTTCCATTTTGGCCCGGCACTGGTCAATGATTGCATTGGCTTCTTTGATACGGGTTGAACCGGGATGCGTATTTATAAAAGTCTGCAGCATACCCATTGCCTTAATGGTAGCGGTCTGATCCAGTTCGGCTTTAGGCGATTGCTTATAATATGAATACGCCCGCATATAATCCATTTCTTCCGCTTTGGGGCTGTTCGGGAAAATTTCCAGAAAACTCTTGAACAGGTTTTCCGCATTCATATAATCGGCCTGGTTATAGGCACAATACGCGTATTTATAATAGATATCCTGAAATTCAGGTGTTGTCTTATAATACGGCATGATATCCTCATATACCTGCTGCGCCTTGGCGTATTGCTTTTTTACAAAGAACTGTTCGGCCATCCGGAGTTTATAGGCCGGGTCCGGGTTTTTCAGCAATTTGGTCATACTCTTTCCACAGCTGCTCAAAAGCAGTACTGCTGTAATGCCTGCGAAAAGGAAGAAAATGAGCCCCTTACGGCTGCTGACACGGTTTTCGGAATAAATCATAAAGGAGTGCAAAGTTAACAGATAGCTGCAAAACTTACACAAAAAAGATACGCCGCCAAAAACTACACGTTAAGGTTTCTATAAAGCTGTAAATGAAGCCATTATCTTTTAAGCCAAAAAAAGAACCCTCCCGGAAAAATCCGGGAGGGTTATATAAGCAAAAAGTAAAATCGAATTAACCCTTACGCAGATTCGGGTGCGGAGGCTCAACTTTGTTCGGTCCGTCTTCACCTTCAGCAGCAGCGCGCAGGTCAACTGTGTTACAGTCGCCGCCTTCCTGGCCATAGTTGAAGATAAAGCGATCCTGGCTTACACCTTCTTTATCTACGAAATAGTTGATCACGGCATTCACATGATCCCAGCTAAGCTGTTGTTCTTTCTTATTAGAAGAGCAATAGCCAACTACAACTACTTTACAACCGGGGTTGTTACGCAGTTTGGCAGCAACGGTAGCCAGAACAGCTTTTGCATCATCGCTCAGTTTGTTAGAACCGGCTTTGAAAGAAACACTGGGTAAAGCACCCATTGTGGTAGCGCAATCATTGTTTCCTTTTTTGATATAACCTTCGAAACATTTTTCGTCAGGGCAGGGAACCGGGCATTTACCAACACCATCAGCGTCAACAGGCTGACAAGTAGTCGGAGTGATCAGTTCTTTATCCTTACAATCAGGTACGCCATCACCATCAGTATCCAGGCTCACACCATGAGAGTCAACCGGGCAACCGGCAGGTGTTTGTTCGCGGTCGAACTGATCGGTAACACCATCCGCATCGGTATCAGGTAATACGGGTTTGGGCAGACGCATCAGGCGGGGGTTGCGGATTTCGCTGTACGCGTAATCCAGCGGGTTCAGCCACCACAGGGGCTCAACAGATTTGGCACCCAGGTTGATGTTCAGACCAAGAGAAAGATAGTTATAAGAATCGAAGTCGCGGGTCAGCACGGCATCACCCCATGCATGTTCCTGCCAGCGCTGTCCGTCCAGCAGATCATCTTTAATGAATGTCCAACGATCTTCCAGGGCCAGGTTCAGGCGGTTGCTCAGTTTGAAAGCAACACCCATACCTACAGTTCCGGAAGGTTTGAACGTATTACCGAACAGTTTAGGACGACGATCTCCTTGATTTTCCGCAGCAGTTTCATATTCACCATCCAGCAGATCCTTCATGTTTTTGATGAAATCGCGGCGGTTTTTGTAAGCAGCCTGGGAAATGGCCTGGAAACCATATTTACCACCATCTGCGTTTAATGCATCCACTTTAGTGTCATAAACACTTCCACCGATACCGGCAAAACCATAGATGTTGAATCCGGTTTTGGATTTGTGGAAACGAACGTTGTTCAACGTAACCACACCTTCCAGACTCAGATCCTGAACCTTTGTTTTGTAGTTGTAGAAAATGTGCTCCAGCGGAGTTGAAGTCAACCCTGTTGCTGATGAAACAATCTGGCGAACACCGCCTGCACCTGTAACTGCTCTAGGAGCTGAATAACGCTGACCGGGGTTGGCAATATTAGCACCCCAGGCCGGGTTCTTGGCATAGTTTTCAGCTTCACGGAAACTGTAGCCTTTACCAATGCCGTACATATATTCCAGACGCAGCGAGAAAATATAACCAAAGGCTTTTCTTACATGCGCACCGAAACCGGGAGAAACAAACTGGGCAGGAATATCACCACTTACCTGGAATAAACCGCCTTTAATACCAATTTCCCACTGATTGCGGGGTTTGGAAGGAAAATTATACTGCCCGTTCAGAAACTCAGTATGCTGAGGCATTCTTTTACCGGGTACGAGGGAAGAATCTTTTACGTCATAGCTGGAACCCACCCTCTGTGAGTATCCAAAAGACGCCAGCAGACAGAAACTGACTACCAGAAATAAAAACTTTTTGCTTGCCATAACTAAGGATTAAGATTTGTGAACAATTCCTAAATAATACGCAAATTTATAAACTGAGCATTAAATACCAAAATTTTAACTCATTAATTTGCCCTTTTCGACATTATTTTTCAATAACTTAGTCAAATTTCGGGCTTATTTTGTTGCATCAGCAAACAATTATTTTTTTGCCCGTAAATTGCCTTTTTTTGGCCATGCAACTTCCCACCCATCTCATCAAGGACGAATTAAGCATTTTTGAAGAACGATTCAAAGAGGCAGTACGCAGCAATGCGCCCCTGCTGGACCGGATTATGCGCTATGTGGTTAAACGCAAAGGCAAACAGCTCCGGCCTATGTTTGTGTTGCTCTCCTCCAAACTTTGCGGACCAGTTACCGAAGCTTCTTACCGGGCAGCTTCACTTGTGGAAATACTTCATACTGCGACACTTGTGCATGATGACGTGGTGGACGATTCAATGGAAAGACGGGGTTTTTTTTCCACCTATGCCCTCTGGAAAGCCAAGGCCAATGTACTGATCGGGGACTATCTGCTGGCCAAAGGGCTGTTGCTTTCCCTGGATAATAATGACCACCGGATCCTGCATATCCTGTCGGATGCCGTTCGCAAAATGAGTGAAGGCGAATTGCTGCAACTGGAAAAAGCACGCAGCCTGAACCTGAAAGAAGACATTTATTACGAGATAATCCGCAACAAAACCGCTTCTCTCCTCGCTTCCGCCTGTGCCGCCGGCGCCTGGTCGTCGAGCCAGGACGACGGTATTACCGAAAAAATGCGCTTATTCGGGGAAAAAACCGGTATGGCTTTCCAGATAAAAGACGATCTTTTCGATTACGCGAGCGAGGATGTGGGAAAGCCGACAGGGAACGATATCAAGGAGAAAAAACTGACACTCCCCTTGATCTATACCCTGAATAATACGGATAAAGAAACCCGCCGCAGGATTATTTATATTGTCAAAAACAATAACCAGGACAAGGAAAAAGTAAAATGGGTAATAGATAAAGTAACGGAAACAGGCGGTATCCGCTATGCCACCGAGAAAATGATTGCCTATAAAAATGAAGCCCTGGACATCCTGCACAGCTTCCCCGATAACCCCTGCCGCAAAGGTCTGGAAGACATGGTACTGTTTGTCACCGACCGTAAATATTAACTGTACAGCAGCAAAGAACGAATTACGGTTATGCAAAAACGTTGGACGCTACGGGAAGCCGGTGCGGAAAAAATAATCGCTTTACAGGAGTCCCTGAAGATACATCCTGTACTGTGCCGGCTCCTGGTGGAACGGGGTGTTTTCTCCTATGAAGAAGCCCGTTCTTTCTTCCGGCCGCGACTGGAAGAACTCCATTCTCCCTGGCTGATGAAGGATATGGAAAAAGCCGTAAGCCGGATACAGCAGGCGATGGCACAAACTGAAAAAATCCTGGTCTTTGGTGATTATGATGTGGACGGCACCACGGCCGTGGCCAGTATGTACCGGTTTCTCCGGAAAATTCATGAACCGCTGGACTTTTATATCCCGCACCGGTACCGGGAAGGTTATGGCGTGAGCAAAGCCGGTATTGATTTCGCGGCGGAAAACGGATTCACCCTGATTATCTCCCTCGACTGTGGTATAAAATCAACTGAGCTTATCCGTTATGCCTCCTCACTGGGGATTGACTTTATCGTCTGCGATCACCACCTGCCGGATGAGACCCTGCCGCCCGCCATCGCCATTCTGAATCCCAAGCAACCGGATTGCCCTTACCCGTATAAAGAACTGTGCGGTTGCGGCGTGGGATTTAAATTAATGTGCGCCCTGGAAGAACGGCTGGCCCTGCCCGGACAACCGTCCCTTGAATACCTCGACCTGCTGGCTACGGCCATTGCGGCGGATATTGTTCCCATGACCGGGGAAAACAGGATACTGGCTTTTCACGGGCTGATCAAAGCAAATAAAGCACCGAATTACGGGATAAAGGCGCTGGCTTCGCTGAGCGGACTGGTCAAAGAAATAAATATTACCAACCTGGTATTTATGATTGCCCCCCGGGTAAACGCAGCCGGCCGGATGGATGATGCCCGGAAAGCCGTACTGCTTTTTGTAGCTGGCTCAGAAAAGGAAGCACTGCATTATGCGGAACAATTGCACAGCGACAATACGGACCGGAAGGAAGCGGATAAATCCATCACCGAAGAAGCACTGGCCGGTATACAGGCCAGTCCGGATTGGGTCAACCGGAAATCCACCCTGGTCTTCCAACCACACTGGCATAAAGGTGTGGTGGGTATTGTGGCGTCCCGGCTTATAGAGCATTATTACCGGCCTACAATTGTACTGACGCGTTCCGGAGATTATGTAGCCGGCAGTGCCCGCAGTGTGCCGGGTTTTAATTTATATGAAGCCATCCATGCCTGCCGGGAACACCTGCTGGGTTATGGAGGTCATTTTGCCGCAGCAGGCATGACGCTTGAGCCTGAACAGGTAGATCCGTTCCGGGAAAAATTTGAAGCCGTGGTAGCCGCCAGTATAGATCCGCAATTACTGATACCTGAAATTGTGATCGACGCGGAACTCAACCTGAAAGATATCCGGCAAAACTTCTATGACATACTTTGCCAGATGGAGCCCTTTGGCCCGGATAACCTGCGGCCCGTGTTTATAGCCCGCCGCCTGATGAATACGGGTTATTGCAAAATAGTGAAGGAAGAACATATCCGCTTTTCCCTGAAACAAGAGCTGATAACGATCACCGGTATAGGTTTTAATATGGCTAAAAAATTCCCCCTGCTTGAACAACAGGCCCCGGTGGATGTAGTCTTTACACTGGATATGAATGAATGGAATGACAACCGGACCCTGCAACTGCGGGTAATAGATTTCCGGCTGTCTGAATAACCCGACCAGGGCTCAGGCAATCAGCATCCGGTTTGGCCGTAACTTTATCATTGAATTTTTAAGGTATGAGAAAAATTATTTACCTGCTGGTCATTGGCAGTTATTGGCTGCTGCCTTCAATGGCAGCCGCTCAAAGCACACCCGGCACCCTGGATGTGGTAAGCTGGAACCTGGAGTTTTATGGTGCCACAAACAATGGCCCATCCAATGATGATCTCCAGGAAACCAATGCCAAAATCATCCTGCGTTACCTGAATGCGGATATCTATGGACTGATTGAAATTGTGGATACGATGCGGTTGCGCAGGCTGGTGGATTCGCTGGGTAATTCGGAATACGGATTTGCCATCGCTCCGTTTTGCAGCAACAATACCACCGGTACCGGTAATGGCTGGCTCACGGGACAGAAACTGGCTTTTATTTACCGGAAATCCATGTTTACCAATGTGCGTACCCGTGGATTGCTGCGTACCAGTGCCACGGCCTACACCAACTGGGCTTCCGGTCGTTTCCCGTATATGTTATCCGCCACTGCCACTATCAATGGCACCAGTAAGGATGTAAATTTTATCGTAATCCATGGCAAAGCCGGCAGTACGGGCAGCGATTATGACCGCCGTAAAGCCGGTGCGCAGGAACTGAAAGACACACTGGACGCGCAATTTGCAAATACCACCAATATTATCATTGGCGATTACAATGATGCCCTGAACACCACCATCTCCACCGGTTCAGGTCCGGCCAGTTCTTACCAGCCGATCATTGAAGACAGTACCGATGCAGATCACTATAAATCCATCACGCTGCCATTGGGTGTTGCCGGACAAAGCACCATGATTAACTTTCCCAATGTAATCGACAATCATGTTATCTCCAATGAAGCGAGTGCTTTTTATGTACTGAACTCCGCCTGGATACGCACCGATATCACCAATGCGGTATTTGATTATGTAACCTCCCATAATACCTCCGACCACTACCCCGTTTTTTCCAAGTACAACCTGGACGGACTGGTTACCGGTCTGCCGGTAGTAACCCCCACGGAATTTGGTATCCGCATTTCGCCTAATCCTTTCAGTGAAAACATTTCTGTTACAGCTACAAAACCGCGTACCCAGACAACATTCCGCCTGATGAATATGCAGGGGCAACTGATTCATCAGCAACAGATCGGATTGATGAGTGCGGGAACGGTTTATACACCTGCTTTTCCGAAACTGCAAAGAGGAATCTATTTCCTGCAGGTGGAGGATAAAGAGAAGAAAACGGTGGTGAAGCTGGTGAGGTTATAAAATTTGTTCAGTTATTAAAAAAGCGGCTGTTTCTTTTTAAGAAACAGCCGCTTTCTGTTGATAAAAGTGTATTAATTACAACACCAGCACCGTAATCACTCCTACTTCTTTATCCTGACCGGTGAGGTAAGCCCTGTACACACCCGCGGGCAGTGTAGCCGGTACCGGTATGGCCTGGTTGATAAAGGTGGACTGAATATTCATATGCCATTGGTAAACGCGTTCGCCTTTGGCATTGAGGAGTAACAGTCCGTAGTAACCGGGTTTCACGTCTTTTGCGGTAATCCGTACTTCGGTACCACGGGCGGCCGGATTCGGATAGAGGTTGAATCCATTACCAATCGGCAATACCGTAAAGGTTTGTTGTGCGCCATAGGCTGTACCGCCATTATTGGTGGCATAGGCTTTATAATAATAGGTAGCACCTTGTACCAGTCCGGAGAGTGGCACTTCGAAACTGCCACCCGTTACAATAGCACCGGCAACCGGTGTACCTGTTCCGTTGGCAAATCCCTGGATGGTGCTCCATTCGATACCATAGCTGGTAACGGGAGAGCAACCAACCGATACGAGTTCGCCCGCCAGAATCACTGACTGAGTGGTAAGGCGTGACGGACTTCCGGTGGTTACCGTAGCAGGCGTATTCAAGCCGGATCCGCTTGCCGCTACGTTTACGGTTGTGGCAAAACCACCCCCGGCTACCGGAATATTTCCATTATAAGACTGCACCGCAGTGGGTGTGAATTTTACATACACCACCTGGCTGTATGTACCCCCTGCCTGCGTTAGACTCAGTGAAGGAGTATACGTTCCGCCACTGGTAGTGGAGAAACTATATCCGCTCAGCGGGCCTACATTGATATTGGCCGTAGTCAGGAAGCTGCCATTGATGGTGAAGCTGTTGGGCCCAACGGTAGTGTTGATACAGGCCGCGCCAAAAGCAGTGAGCGTGGTAGCCGTAATTGAAATAGGCACAGCCGCTGTGGTAAAGGTTTGCTGCGCTCCGTAAGTGGTACCTCCTGCATTAGTCGCCCATGCTTTAAAATAATAAACGGTACTGGCCGCCAGTCCGGTGAGCGCTGAAGAAAATGCTCCCGCACTCAGGTTGATGGAAGCCACGGATGTACCGGTACCATTGGCAAAGCCATTGGTAGTACTGTATTCAATACCGTAAGCTGTAACCGCGGTACAACCGGTGGCTGTAATGGTACCCGCTGCCGTAGCACTGTTATAGGTAATGGCGGAGGCCGCGCCCGTGGTTACGGTGGCAGGACTGTTTACGCCCGCACCACTGGCGGCCACGTTAACTGCTGTGGCAATACCACCACCATTCACCGGAATATTTCCGCTGTATGACTGCACCGCTACCGGTGTGAATTTCACAAATACATCCTGTGAGAAAGCACCACCGGGTTGCACCAGGCTGAGAGATGCGGTATAGGCACCTCCACTGGTAGTAGAGAAGGTGAAGCCCGCCAGCGGACCCACTGTAACATTCGCCGCACTGAGGTTTGTCCCGGTAATGGTGAATGAATTAGGACCTGCCGTTGTATTCAGACAGGTATTACCAAAGGCCGTCAGCGCTGTGGCATTGATGGCAGGTGTTAAGGTGGTAAAGGATAATTCAGCACCATAAGCAGTACCGCCACCATTTGTGGCATAGGCGTGGTAATAATAAGTAGTGCCACTGGCCAGACCGGTTAACGCTGATGTATAACCGCCGGCCACGATATTGGTGGAAGCTACTGCTGTGCCTGATCCGTTCGGGAAACCGGCCGTAGTGCTGTATTCAATACCATACGCGGTAACGGCGGTACAACCATTGTCGCTGATGGTTCCGGCTACGGTAGCCGTGCCGGCTGTAACGGCTGATGCCGCTCCGCTGGCAACGGTAGCCGTGGTATTAATACCGGCACCTGAAGCAGGCACGTTCACCACAGCGGCGATACCACCGCCATTTACAGCGATATTTCCGTTATACGATTGTACGGCAACGGGCGTAAACCGTACATAAATGATTTGTGAGAATGTACCACCGGGTTGTGTAAGAGTCAGTGTGGCTGTATAGGTTCCCGCAGCTGTAGTGCTGTATGTAAACCCGGACAGGGCGGCTACCGTTACATCCGCAGCGGTAAGGTTTGTTCCGCTGATGGTAAAGGAATTTTCAGTGGTAGTGTTATTTATACAGATGTTACCAAATGCCGTCAGCGGTGTAACCGTGATAACCGGGTTCGGACTGGCCGTGGTAAAGGAAGCTTCGGCACCATAAGCGGTACCACCGGCATTTGTCGCATAGGCATGATAGTAATACGTGATACCGGATGTAAGACCGGTAAGGTCGGAACTGAAGTTGCCTCCGGCGATATTGGTGGAAGCAACCGCCGTACCTGTTCCATTGGGGAAACCAGGCGTCGTACTGTATTCAATACCATAAGCGGTAACGGCAGAACAGCCATTGGCCGTAATGGCACCCGCCACCGTGGCGGTAGTAAGCGTAATAGCACTGGCCGCACCGCTGGTAACAGTGGCCATTGTATTCACCCCTGCACCGCTGGCAGCTACATCAATGGATGTGGCACCACCACCAGCAACGGCGATATTGCCATTGTAGGATTGTACCGCGGTGGGATCAAATTTTACAAATACCTGCTGGGAGAACGCACCGCCGGGCTGTGTAAACGTAAGCGTGGCGGTATAGGTACCACCAGCCGTTGTGGAATAAGTAAACCCGGCCAATGCGCCTACCGTTACATCGGCAGCCGTAAGGTTGGCACCGGTAATGGTAAATGAATTGGGACCGGCAGATGTATTAATACAAATATCCCCGAAAGCCGTCAGAGTACCGGCCGATAAGGCGGGTATGGCTGCTGCCGTGGTAAATGTTTGTTCAGCACCATAGCTGGTTCCGGCTGCTGTAGTGGCATATGCATGATAATAATAAACAGTGGCGGCGGTTAATCCGGTAAGGGCAGCACTGAATGCACCGGCTGCAATATTGGTGGAAGCAACTGCAGTACCTGTTCCATTTGGGAAACCGGCTGTAGTGCTGTACTCGATACCATAAGCTGTAAGCGCGGCGCACCCATTATCAGTTACTGTACCGGCCACCGTGGCGCCGGTTTGTGTAATGGCACTGGCGGCTCCGCTGGTAACGGTTGCCGGTGTATTAATACCGGTACCTGAAGCAGCTGCATTCACGGCTACAGATACACCACCACCTGATACCGGAATATTTCCCGCATAAGATTGTACCGCGGTGGGTGTAAATTTCACATATACATTCTGAGTAAATCCGCCGCCGGGCTGCGTAATAGTTAAAGTGGAGGTATAGGTACCCGCCGCTGTAGTGGAATACGTATATCCGGCCAGTGCGCCTACCGTAACATCCGCCGTGGTAAGATTGCTTCCGTTAATGGTAAATGAATTGGGACCGGCTTCTGTATTGATACAAACATCGCCGAATAACGGAAGTACTGTAGCAATGGTTAATGCGGGAGTAGCCGCCGTACATGAAAAAGCTGGTGAAGCACTGTTACGTGGTACAGGCGCTGTTATTACTTCAAAGTCAGCGTTATTGTTATTGGTTTCAGTACATCCGTTGTTTTTACGAACACAACCTTGAGTGGAAGCAAGTGCTACTCCATTATTTACAGATACACCACCTTCTGAATTGGCCGTAACTCCATACGCCACCAGATCTATTATAGCAGCTGAAGGCAATGTGCATGGCGTGGCTGTAGCCCCGCAACCCAGTGCAGTGATTTGATTGGCTAACGCAACTTTTCCGGAAGATCCGCTCATTGAAAGATTTGTTGTTACTGCATCTGGTGTTACAGGCAATACAACACCACCAGTACCGGTCGCACCTAACTGAATAAGAAAATATCCCCCAGCGGGTATACTGACATTGGGTAACACAAAAAGATTGGATGCTGAACTTGCAAACTGTCCGGTTGATGAACCGTACTGCAAGGACATTCCATTTAGTGATTGAGAAACCCCGCTGACGTTATGCAACTCTACATAATCGTTTTGGTATGTACCTGTTGTTCCGCCACCACCACCAAATACCTGACTAATTACAACGGTGGTAGACTGTGAAAAAGATATAACAGATATTAAAAGAAAGAGTGCTGTTAATAATTTTTTCATTGCTTCTTATTTATCCTATTAAAAAAAAGTACAATTCGAGTTAATCAGTTCCAGCTGAACTTCACGTCATCAATACCTGTGGAAGGACGGTTACCGCCACCAGAGGTACTGCTGAGTGCCACAATCCGTATCCAGACTTTCTGACTGATATTATTCAGGGCCGTTCCGAAATTCACGGTTACGGGTGTATTCGCGAAATTGCCGGGACCGAATGTGGTGGACAAAGTTGCCGGTGTGGTGGTAACAGTGGTGAAATTCACCGGACTGTCTCCAATCCCGTAATCCACTCTCCAGGTGGTGGTACGTCCCACCGTAGTACCGGAAGCATCCAGTGACTGCAGTAAAAACTCCAGTTGCAGGTTAGTTTTTCCGGTGGTATTGGCCAGCTGGAAAGCGAAAGCGAATCCGGGATCACCACCTGTTGATGATGTACCGGTCTGACGGGCGCCTAATGCCCTGTTTACTGAATTCGTCTGATCCGTACTGGTAGATGTAGCCGTAAGTCCGGTGGCCGATGCAAAATTCTTAAATCCGAGACTGGTCTGATTCCAGGCGGTTCCTGTATTGAAATTCACATTGTAAACGGTCGCTTCATTACCGATATAACCGGCATTGGCATCCTGTTTTACATATACACCAGCCGGCAAACCAGCCGTTCCGATATTATTAAAGTTGATCAGGAAAGGAGACGTGCTTCCGAGGCTGATCTGACCGTCACCGGTTGCCGTTGGACAACGCGTACCGGTAAACCGTACATCCGTGGTATCCCGGATGGTCAGTTGTTTAGTAGAACCGAAATATGAGTATACGGCCAGTATTTCTCCATTGCCCTGGGGCACAGGTAATGTGGCGAAATTGCTGTAATTGCTGGTACGCAGGGTGATTTTATTGGCTGACAGATTAGAACAATCCTGAATGATCCTGTTTCCGGAAAATCCGTCATCCGCATAATTTTTGGAACGGTCGGCACCGGAAAACTCATAACCCACCAGTTTAATCAGGGTACTCACATATTTGTCCTGCAGCGTGGTGGTCAGTTGCGATACGGTTACCACTTTAGGTACCAGCGGCTGATTCAATGCCCCTTTTATAATATGCAGGTCCTGCAGATTACTGGCCAATAAGGTTACACCACCCTGATTCAGGTAGGGTGTATCCACGCCTCCGCCAAATTGCAGGGTACCGTTGTACTGACCCAGGTAAAGTCCTTTCAGTTTTACAAAGAGTTTACGGCCTACCGGGTAATTATTATAATGATTGCTTCCGGCCAGGCGGAGCAGTACCCCACCCGTTGAATCCTGGATGGCAATTTGCTGGTAGTAGTTGCCGCTGCGGTCATCGCAGGAAACCACGCCTTCAATAATCGCGTCGTCGGTAATAGCCACCGGTGCACCGGAAGTATAGCGTGCCTTGATATCCTTGATACTGATATTGGCTACCACATCGGCCGCGCCGGTTACGGGCGGCTCATTGAATTTTTTCTGGCAGGAACTTATAAACAGACCGGCGGAAAACAGGAGTACTGCCGGTATCAGCCATTTATGTTTGAATGTTTGTTGCATATAATTATGTTTGATCAGTCAGTTGATTATTGAATATCGGCAGCCGTACGGATACCAATCTGTGTGCTGGTCAGGTAAATGGAAACATAGCCGGTAACCGATGTACCACTGGTATTCACGGTAATGGCCGATGCGTTGCGTACGAACATGGACAGGGTGCCGGTGGCATCCGTAATATTGTATGTAACGCCGGTTGGATTGGAGGAAGCCTGCGTTATGGATGTTACGTTGTTGATTTTTACCAGCGAGGAAGCCCAGGTATTGCGGTTGGTGGTGATATCCGCCACAGTGGCAACCCGGGGTGTTATAGTAAGGGCACCACTGACCTTGGTAATATTGGCACTCGGAATACTCATCAGTTCCAGGTCGCCATTGTAAAGCGTGAATTTACCACCCCCGGAAGGAATGATATCCAGTACATCGCCCATCGCATATACCGGTGAACCGATTACGGTGTAGAGATAAATGCCGGCGCCGCTCTCATCCTGGAGGCGGTATACGCCTGACGCTTCATTACTACTGTTGGAAATCACCATCCCGCGGATACGTTTTGTACCGGACGGAATGGTATAGTCACCCGTACCGGGATACAATGCCCGGAAGTCGGCAAAGCTCATGTAATCACCGGGACCAAGCGGATCGGGGCCGGTGGGGCCGATGGGCTTTTTATCGCAGGCGGTAAACAGCACCGTGAAGAACAGTGCCGTGATCGTGTATTTTAATTGAAGAAATCGCATAGTCTGTTTTTTAATTTCGGTTAGGCAGTAGGTTTAGAAACGGAGCGTCATGCTGGCGAAATAATTAAGGCCATACGCATAGAACAATTTCGGCGGGAATTTGCCTACCTGTACCGGATCACTGGAGGACAACTGCGCGTCATAACGAAGTTGTTCAAAACCGCCGGTCAGGATATCCTTATTGTTCAGGATATTATTTACACCTACGTTGAAAACCAGGAAGGTGGATTTCTTATTGACTTCCCAGCTTTTGGGCAGTTTCCATGAATAACCGCCAAAAAAGTCAACGGTATAATTCGCGTCAAATTTTGTCTGATCGAATATGGTCTTATACGTCTCACTGCCGGCGGCCGCGAACTGTAGCGCATCCCAGGTACGGCGGAGCGGATTCATGCTCAGGTAAGACTGATCAAAATAGTTGCCGGTCAGACTTACAAACCAGAATTTGGGTGAACGGTAGTTCAGCCCGAAACTATAGGCCTCCATCGGGGTGGACGGCACCCTGAAATCTTCGGCATAAATCAGCTGACGGCCGAGTACGGAAGCGCTGTTATCCACCGTAACCACGCCCAGTTGTTTGCTGTCGTAATAATAACGACCTACGGCGGCGGCAGCATTCAGGGTGATGGTCGGCGTGAGTTTCGCCTCAATACCGAATTCACCGCCAAAATGCAGTTTATCGATACCGGAAATCGCGTAGTTCACGAAATTCTGATACGCGTCGTGATAGAAGGACATTACATCCATGCCGTCCTGGAAGCGGGTATAATAACCGCCCAGGCGGATTTTGAATTTCGGCGCATTCATGATATAACCGGCTTCAGCGGTCTGAATCGTCTCACTGGTTACATTATCCTGCTGACTGTTGCGGGTCCGGGGAGAAACGTAAACGTTTTCAAAATAGGGTGCCCTTGTCTGATAGGATCCGTTTACAAAAATATAGTTACGGCCATCGATTTTATAGGTTACACCGCCTTTCGCCGCATAATCCGTAAATGTGTTGGTGGTGCCTTTTCCTTTTGAATTATCCGGGAACAGGCCATTCCGTACATTTCCTTCGCGGTAGAAGGAGGTATAAGAAAGATTACCCGCCAGGAAGAAATCCACTTTATTGAAACGGAAAACGCCCTGCGCCCAGGCTGCGGCACGGGAAATGTTAAGATTATAATCATATCCAAACTTGTCTCCCTGGTAAAGGATGCGGTTGGGGTTGTCCAGGTCAAACTGGTTGGCGGAATTGTCTACCGGAAAATCACGTTCGGCAAACTGGTTCACGTTTACATAAAATTGTCCGCCCAGCAGATCATCCACTTTTTTAAAATAATGATTATTCTGCTGTTGATAAGAAGCTCCGGCCGTGAAATCGACATGATCGCCGAATTTGGTATTCAAAACGGAGTTGAGGTTATAGCGGCTGGTATTGATAATCCTTTCTTCAATGATATACCGGGAACGTTGTCCGGTTACATTATTGCCTGCAATACCGTTGGCATTGTAAACCGTAGCCACACTGGCCCGGTTTACATCATACAAACGCTGCCAGTTAATCTGGCGGTAATTTTCATCATTCTTCATCAGGTCGTACAATTGCTGACCCTGAGAAGGATCGGTACTGCTGGCCCATGTGGCGGTATAGCTGGGCAGATAACGATAGTAATCCGGACGCGGGTCAGCCGCGTTGTACCAATCAAGCGCGGTTACGCTGCGGTTGCCGAAAGAAAAACCTGCCGCTGTTGTCAGTGTGGTTTTATTATTGAGTCTGTAATCATGTGTCAGGATAATCACCGGCTGATGGGTTTTACCAACGCTGGCATTTCTTTTTTGTCCGTTCTGGTAGCCCCAGTTCGGATTATAATAATGCGTACCTGCCAGGTCCATCATTTCCTGAACGGCGGCACCCTGGCGGCCGTTTTCAGTCGGAGCGCCAAAAGCAGTTAAGGAAAGAAGATGTTTCTGACCAATACGTTTATCCACGGCGGCAAAATAGCCCCAGCCGTTATAGTACGTACCGGGTACATAGCCTTCGTCGGCCCAGCGACGGCTGCCACTGAAAGAAAAGGCCCAGCCTTTCTTACTGACTCCGGTGGAATGGGTCAGCATTATACGGTTATTATAGTTTCTGTTGGAAGCGGCATAGCTGATACTGGTCTGGGCCCGTTGTTTACTGGCCCTTGAATCAATATTGGTATTGCTGCCGATGTCACCATACGTAAATGTGTTGTAACGAAGTCCCCAGGATACATCCCGGTTACGCATCACATCATTCAATCCGCCCCATAAGCCAAAAGGCGTAAACCCATTGTCCAGGTTATCCATCGGGATACCATTCATATAGGTACTGAAGAGGTCATTGTCGTAACCGCGAATCCGGAAACGAACGGAACTGAAGTTGAAAGAAGCCGCCGAATAGAAAGGATCTCTTCCGGCTGTCAGCAGGGAGGATATATTCTGGTTGCCGCCGTCACCCAGGTCATTGTCGTCCAGGGATACGGTGGGGATATTATCCAGTACGCCGTCTTTTACCTCATCAATAATACTAGTGTCTTTTTTTGCAGTGGAGTCAACCTGTGCCCCGGCCGCAAGGGAAATGCAGCAGAAAAGCAGCAGCAGTTTGTTTTTTAGCATGACAGTTAATTTAAACGAGACTGCAAAATTAAGGACTAACTAACAGGCATTCATAAAATTTATGAACAGATAATAATATTATAACCGCCTCGCCGCTTTTTTTAATAGCCGGCGCATCCTTAGTTTTACTAAGTTTGTGCCCCACAATACTTACTATGTACCGGAAACTAATCGTAATTTCCCTGTTGATAAGTTGCTTATCAGTTCAGGCGCAGAAAAAAGAATATAAAAGTGCCGTGATTGCCTTTTATAACCTGGAAAACCTGTATGACACGGTAGACAATACCCTGACCAACGACGAGGAGTTCCTCCCCAAAGGAGACCGGAATTACGGCTCGGAAATCTATTTCAATAAATTAAATAAACTCGCAACGGTAATTTCCCAGATCGGAACTGAACTGAATCCGGACGGCCCGGCCATATTGGGGGTAGCCGAGGTGGAAAATGACACGGTATTAAGGGATCTGATCAGCCGCCCGCTCCTTGCTAAAAGGAATTACAAGATTGTACACTACGATTCAAAAGACATCCGCGGCGTGGATGTTGGCTTACTCTACAATCCGAAATACTTTACGGTGGAAGCCAGTGACAAATTATTTGTACAATTACCCGGCGGGTCAAAAGACGCTTATTTCACAAGGGATATACTCTGGGTCAGGGGAAAGCTTGACGGAGAAACGGTACATATTTATGTCAACCACTGGCCCAGCCGGAGTGGCGGAGAAGTCCGCAGTGCACCGGCCCGGAATGCGGCGGCGGCTGTTTGCCGGCATCATATGGATTCCATTGCCAAACTGGAACCACAGGCAAAAGTGGTCGTCATGGGCGACCTGAATGATGACCCGATCAATGAAAGTGTGGCCGGTATTATCAATGCCAAAGGCAAGGAAAAAGAGGTAAAACCCGGTGGGATGTTTAATCCCTGGATGGACATGTATAAAAAAGGAATCGGCACCCTTGCTTACCAGGATGCCTGGGGATTATTTGACCAGATCCTGATCTCTCATGCCTGGATGAATAAAAGCCAGACAGGCTTTTTCTACTATCAACCGCATATTTTTAATAAGGAATACCTGGTGGAGAACCAGGGCCGTTATAAAGGATATCCCATGCGTACCTGGGATGGGAATACTTACAGGGGCGGTTACAGCGACCACTTCCCCACTTACATACTGATGCTGAAAGAAATTAAACCACTGAAAAAAGGATTCTGAGTTAAATAATTGATTATCAGCCTGTTTTCTTTTTAATTGTAGCTTAAAAAATCTCTTTTACGGACCGGCCGATTCTGGCCGGAAAGACGTATCTTTGCCGCCCCAAATCTGGATTCGCAGATTCTTTCCGCCCTGGCGGATTGTCCAATGGGAGAAACCGAATTTTTTAACTCGCCCACCTATGCAAATGCTTCGGTGGGTAAAACAAGGTAAAATGAACAATTACGAATTGATGGTGATTTTTACCCCCGTTTTGAGTGACGATGAGTTCAAAGCTGAGCAGAAAAAATATGCGAAGCTGGTAACGGATGCCGGTGGCACAATCGTTCATGAAAACCCCTGGGGATTGAAATCACTGGCCTACCCGATCCAGAAAAAGACAACAGGTCTCTACTGGGTACTGGAGTACACAGCGCAATCTGATTTTAACGAGAAACTGAAAATCCAGATGCTGCGTGACGAGAGCGTGCTCCGTCATTTGTGCACTAAACTCGATAAATACGCCGTCGAGTATAATGCCAGAAAGAAAAGTGGTGTAAAAACAGGAACCGAAAAAGCAGTGGAGGCTTAATACAATGGCAAAAAATGAAATAAAATACCTGACCGCCATCAAAAGCGACAAGCGCGTTAAGAAATTCTGCCGCTTTAAGAAATATGGCATCCGCTACATCGATTATAAAGATGTGGAATTCCTGAAAAAATTCCTGAACGAGCAGGGTAAATTACTCCCCCGCCGTCTGTCCGGAAATAGCCTGAAGTTTCAGCGCAAGGTTTCTGACGCGGTGAAGAAAGCCCGTCAGATGGCCTTATTGCCTTACGTAACAGATCTTTTAAAATAACCTCACCCTAATCCCGTAAAGCGGGAGACAGTAATACGCAGGTGTTACTGGGTTGGTGAACAAAAAGAAAAAAATGGAAGTAATCTTAATTCAAGATGTAGACAACCTGGGTGGTGTGAACGAAGTAGTGAAAGTTAAAAACGGCTATGCCCGTAACTTTTTACTGCCCCGTCAGCTAGCCGTTGAAAACAGCCCGAGCAACCGGAAACAGCTGGAAGAAAGGATGAAGCAAGTGCGCAAGAAAGAAGAAAAAATGCTGGCTGAAATCAACAGCGTTATCGCTAAACTGCATGAAGCACCGGTTAAACTGGGTGCTAAAACAGGAACCAGCGGAAAAATCTTCGGTAGCATCACTTCGCTACAACTGAGCCGCGCTATCCGCGATCAGCGTGGTTACGACATTGATCGTAAAAAAATCACGATCCCTGAAGATGTTAAAGAACTGGGTTCTTACAAAGCCACTATCGATTTCGGCAATGGTAAATCCACCGAAGTTGAGATTGAAGTTGTAGCTGAGTAAGCGCTTTTTTAACTGATAAAAAAAAGTCCTCCACACTGGAGGATTTTTTTGTAATAAACGTATTTCGTTAATTATCAACCATTTGTACCGTGCCGCCCCGGCAGAAAGAAAAAATATTAAAAACTCAGGAAAATTTCCTTTAATTTGTTATTGCTTTTGGTGCTCTTTCAGTTTTACAAGTCCTCGACCATTCGAAAAACCTTGGAATGTTCATTGGTTACTGTTACTGTTGACACTTTTATTTTTTAAAAACTCTCAAAATGAACATTTACGTAGGAAATCTCAGCTGGAACCTGAAAGATCAGGATTTATCAAACCTGTTTGCCTCACACGGCGAAGTATCTTCAGCCAAAATTGTAACCGACAAATTCACTAACCGCAGCAAAGGCTTTGGCTTTGTTGAAATGCCCAATGACGACCAGGCACAAGCAGCGATAGCAGCCCTCAATGGTACTGAAGTTGATGGACGTAACATCGTGGTGAATGAAAGTCGCCCCAAGCCTGAAGGCGGTGGTGGCGGTGGCTTCAAGAAAAGAAGCTTCGGCAATGGCGGCGGTGGCGGCGGCTACAAAGGCGGCGGCGGCGGCGGATTCAAGAAAGGCGGCGGCGGTTTTAACCGTGACCGTGGCGGATTCGGCAACGACTATTAATAAAAATATCTGCCAGATATGCAAAGGGATTGTATCTACCGATACAATCCCTTTTTTATTTTCGGAAACCCGGAGAATCAGGCTTTCCCCATTTTTTCATTTTTGATATGCGCGGACAAACGTAAGGAGATAGCTACAACCGTAAATGTGGGGTTGATGGCTCCGGCAGTGGGGAATGTTGCCGATCCGGCAATGTATAAATTATCCAGCCCGAAAACTTTGCAGTTCTGATCCACCACACCGGTTTGTGGTGTATCACTCATACGGGTAGTGCCGATATGATGCCAGCCTCCACTGGTAAAATCAGGCATGCTCTCATCTTTTTCATCCAGCAGGAAGTCATATAAACGTACCCGGCCGATACCGGCCGCGCCAACCAGCTGTCCGACAAGTGTATTTAGTTTTCTGACGGTGTATTTATCTATAGGCTGCATCGCCCAATGCAGATTTGCCCTGGGAACACCCAATGCGTCTTTTTCATCGCTGAGCACCACCCTTGAATCCGGATTAGGTGCCTGTTCAATGCGGGTATATAATTCGTAGGACTGAAAACTCTTTTCTTCTTTGGGGGGAGAAATTTTATCCATCACTTTCTGGAAAAAATTCCGTTTGGGCGCGGTACCATAATCATCCTGATTTTTTTTCAGACTTTTCCGGGGATCGTCTTCATTCCAGGTCTGTACATTGGCTTTTACATTCTTCACCAGGGGCAGCGGATTCAGCGCCACGGTTCCATTGAGCAGTTTTAATTCCTTTTGCACGTGCGGGTGAAAAGCCAGTTCCGCTCTCACTTTTTCAATCTGGTACAATTTTAATTCATCCGTCTTTGTCAGCCAGAGCTCCCCTGTTTTCAATTCAGGATGTTCCATAAAATAGCGGCCCACCAGGTCATGGTCATTTCCCAAGCCCGCGGGTGCCTGCTTATTGGAAGCCATTAATAAGCGGGCTGTCTGAATAGAACAACAGGCCAGAATAAAGTATTTCGCTTTAACCGTATGATTCCGGCCGGCATGGTTTTTAACGGTAACACTTTGTATGTTTTTTACATTTTCACCCGCGGTAATATCCACTACATTGGCATAGGTATACAGATGAATGTTTTTCGCATTCACCAATGTGTCTTTGTATTTGGTTCCAAAACGGGTAGGCGGACTGAAGTGCCACATTTTATTCCACACCACATTTTTATCAAGAGGAAGCGGAACCATTTTCGGATCCTTTTTTATCCAGTAGTCCACATCCCATTCAAAGGGGCCGAGGTCAAGTATATCATTTGCTTTGGGATAATGTGCTGCAATATCCTGCAGTTTTATCGGCCAGCCGCTATGCGGCACCCAGTCTCTTTTTTCAAAATCCAGTTCATCAAACATAGCGCACATACCACCCCAATGCATGGTACTTCCACCGAAATAATGCAGCCGGCTTGACTTCATCGGGTAATACGGTTGGCCGGTCAGCTTTCCATTGTATAATTCCTGCACCTGGTCGTCATAGTCAAAACCACCGCCTTCCAGTAATATCACTTTATAACCGGAATCTATCCAGTCAAGCGCGATACTGATTCCTGCTGCGCCTGTACCCACGATACAGATATCCCCTTCAATCAGTGATCCGTTATCCAGTTGTCTTGCATCAATATGCATAAAATTTAGCTTAGGCGGTTAAGGAAAATAAGGCGCATTGCCGGGCTTCTGTCCGGGTTATAATCCAGCCTTTCATTATCATGGTAGAACGGGCGCTGAATTCTGCTTCCGTTTTTTTCTTCAGCAGCGCAGCCACTGCATTCCGGTCTTTTTCTGCCACTACAACGCCATTCTCCGCCTGTAACAGCAGGGCTTTTATACTGCCTGCCTGATTCTCGCCGGTCTGACGGCTGTATTCCTCACCGATTGCACGGATCAGCGACTCGTCACAAAACTGACCGAGTATCTCCGGCATCACGAGGGGATTGTATGTTTTTTTGTGATTACGGCTGTAATAAACTGCGGGCACGGTTATAGCAACAGCCGTGGCGGCAGCAGCGATGATAAAAGTCCTTCGTTTCATAGATCAGACACAAAGTACTCAATATATCCCAGAGTTAAAAGTCAACTGAACGAAAAAAAGTGTTCCCGCTGATTAAAAAAGACAAAGGAATGTCTTAATCCACTTTTTTCACACTCCCGGCACCGGATACACGCTGATTAACGGTAGCGTTGCCCTTATATCGTACATCTGCGGCACCGGATACATCCACATCCAGCTTTACACTGGCAAACACTTCCGCACTGCCTGCTCCGGAAATATCCACATTCGTATTCTCTGTCAGTAATTCATAGCATTTAATATCCGTACTACCGGACCCGTCCACTTCAAAATCCCGTGCCTCCCCTTTTAGTGTAACCGTACCAGCCCCGGATAAGGAAACCGATACACGGGGTGCCCTGAGCTCCAGTTTTGCATCACTGGCCCCGGAAAGATCCACACTGAATTTATCCGCGCCGGTCAGCTTGTTCTCACTGTATACATCGCAGGCACCCGAAGCACTGATGGAGGCAATGGAAGGTCCGCTGATGTACACTTTTACCGTACGGGTTGGCTTTAACCGGATTCCCCTTTTTGTATGAACCGACAATTCCGACCCGTTACTCTCCACCAGCACATACTGAAGCAGATTCTCATCCGCCTCTACCCGAACGGATTCCACAGAATCCTGAGCCAGATACAGATCAATGGCGCCGCTTACTTCCACCCTACTGAAACGCTCTGCAGAACGGCTCTCGGTGCGGATTTTTCCATTGCCGCGAATACGCCGGCCCAATATGCCATTACAGGAGCTGAATACCACTATGGCCAGCATCAGAAACAAAAAAGGTTTTCTCATATTTCAAGATTAAAGTACCCCGAATATAGCATGCATTTCGGGGTTTGACACACCGTTCATAAAAGAGGTTGCCGGATTTTCCCGATTTACTCTTTTCCCAATGGAGCCCTCCTGTCCGGTTTTCTTTACCTTCGCAGCACTATGACGGAAAAGATACTCATTCTGGATTACGGATCCCAGTATACACAACTGATTGCACGTGCGGTCAGGGAAGCCAATGTTTATTGCGAGATCATCCCTTACTACAAACCATTTGACATTGAACCCGGACTCAAGGGCATTATCCTTTCCGGCTCTCCGTTCTCCGTAAATGAAGATAAAGCGCCGGATACCGATGTACAGGCGCTGGTGGAAAAAGTTCCGGTTCTCGGCATCTGTTACGGCGCCCAGCTCACTGCCAAACGTTTTGGCGGCCTGGTGGCCAAAAGCGATAAGCGCGAATATGGCCGGGCAACCTTGCAACGCAGAATGGATGACCCGATTTTCCGGGATATCGCGGA
Organism: Chitinophagales bacterium; assembly: GCA_017303855.1. Classification (GTDB taxonomy): domain Bacteria; phylum Bacteroidota; class Bacteroidia; order Chitinophagales; family Chitinophagaceae; genus JJ008. The sequence continues at coordinate 858,936 of JAFLBL010000001.1, forward strand.
ACAAAGCCAGGTCTGGATGAGCCATAGTGACACTATTAAACAATTACCCGAAGGTTTTGAACTGCTGGCCGATACGGAGAGTATTCCGGTGGCAGCTTTCCGGAAAGCGGGCAATAGCAGCTTCCCCCTGTATGGTGTTCAGTTTCACCCCGAGGTATACCATTCAAAAGAAGGGAAAAAATTACTCTACAACTTCCTGGTACATACCTGTGGTTGCAGCCAGGACTGGACACCCGCGCATTTTATCACCGATACGGTTAAACTGCTCCGGCAACAAATCGGCGACCGCAAAGTAATCATGGCCCTCAGTGGCGGAGTAGACTCCACCGTTGCGGCTACGCTTATACATAAAGCCATTGGCGATCGCCTCTATGGCATTTTTGTTGATAACGGGGTTCTCCGTAAAGATGAATTTGAGTCCGTTTTAAAAATGTATGGACAACTTGGACTGAATGTAAAGGGCATCGACGCCCGTGAACATTTTTATACCAAACTGGCCGGCAAAACCGATCCTGAAGAAAAAAGAAAAATAATCGGGGCCGGTTTTATTGATGTGTTCCAGGAAGAGGCCAAAAAAATTGAAGGCATCGGATTGCTGGGGCAGGGAACCATCTATCCCGATGTAATTGAAAGCGTATCCGTACATGGGCCTTCGGTTACCATTAAATCGCACCACAATGTGGGCGGATTGCCGGAACACCTGCACCTTGAATTAGTTGAACCACTCCGGTCCCTGTTCAAAGATGAAGTAAGAAAAGTTGGCCGTGAACTGGGTATCCCGGCGGATATGATTGACCGGCATCCATTCCCCGGGCCGGGGCTGGCTATCCGGATTTTGGGCGATATTACTGAAGAAAAGGTACAGTTATTGCAGCAGGCTGATCACCTGTATATAAAAGCCCTGAAAGATAACAACCTGTATGCAACGGTTTGGCAGGCAGGTGCTATCTTACTGCCGGTAAAAAGTGTCGGGGTAATGGGAGATGAACGGACCTACGAGTATACAGTGGCGTTACGGGCCGTGACCAGTGTGGACGGCATGACCGCCGACTGGGCCCATCTCCCTTACGAGTTTCTGGCATTTGTGTCGAATGAAATCATAAATAATGTCCGGGGTATAAACCGGGTGGTATATGATATCAGCAGTAAACCGCCGGCAACCATTGAATGGGAATAATTGTTGGATAAACATATAACTATGAGGATTCAATTACTGGTATTATTTTTCTTACTGTCGCAGGGCCTGAAAACTTCAGCGCAGACTGCCGCGCCGGTTTATAAGATCGCTTTGTTCGCCCCGCTGTACCTGGATTCTGCATTTGACGACAATTCGGAATACCGGTATGCCAAAAATTCTTTCCCGAAATTTATCAATCCCGGACTGGAGTTTTATGAAGGGGCACAGCTGGCACTTGATTCCCTAAATAAAGAAAAAGTACCACTTGAAGTTCATGTATTTGATACCCGGGCAGCCAATAAGACGATCCAGGAACAACTGGCCAGTCCGGAAATCAGCAATGCCAGCCTGTTGATTATTTATTGCAGCGCATCAGAAATTAAAACATTTGCCGACGCCGGGCTGCGGAAAAATATTCCGGTGGTGAATGTCAATCTCCCCAATGACGGAGGAGTTACCGGTAATCCTTTTTTTGTAATGCTGAATTCCACTCTGAAAACGCAATGTGAAGGCATTTACCGGTATATGCAAAAACAATATGCGCTGGACCGGATTGTGGTATTTCGTAAAAAAGGTACACTGGAAGACAGGATCAGGGGCTATTTTGATGATTATGCCAAAAGCACCAACGGCATACCCCTGAAGTTGAAATATGTTGAACTTTCCGACAGTTTTCAATTGAAACAACTTATACCTCACCTGGACACGACCCAGCTGACCTTATGTGTGGCGGGGAGCCTGGATGAGAATTTTGGCAAGAGACTGACCGCGCAGCTGGCGGCACTCAAGAAACAGAATTATAAAGCAGCCGTAATGGGTATGCCCACCTGGGATGGGATTAAGGATTTTACCAAACCAGAATATCGCGGGATTGAAATTATATACAGTACCCCATTTTATAATCCCCGTACCGATAAAGTAAGCCAGAGTATTACCACGGTATTCAATACCCGGATGTATGCCCGGCCGAGTGACATGGTAATGCGGGGATATGAAACCGTCTGGCGTTTTGTGAAACTGCTCACCACCTATAAGAATGACCTGGCGTCCAATCTCAGCCGCAAAGAATTTAATTTATTCAGGGAGATAGACATACAGCCCGTCCTGAACCGGCAGCAGATGACGTTGGAATATTTTGAGAACAAGAAACTGTATTTTCTGAAATGGCAGGATGGCATCATCAAATCCGTGAACTGACCAGGTAACGGACTGCAGTAAAAAACAAACGGCAATGCCGTCTTCTACCGGAAATAAGATTATAAATGATTGGCTTGAAACAAAAGGTTTCAGGCCATTTTTATTCCAGCAACAGACCTGGGAACTGATTAGCGGCGGGCAAAGCGGCCTGGTAAACGCCCCGACAGGTTGTGGAAAGACTTTTTCCGTATTTCTGGGTACGCTTATCCGTTATATTAACGCCCATCCTGAAGACTACCGTCATACTACAAACACGGGGCTGCAACTGCTTTGGGTAACTCCCTTGCGGGCCCTTGCAAAAGATATCGGGAGAGCCATGGAAGAAGTACTGGCTGAACTGGGTATTCCCTGGCGGTTGGGTATACGCAACGGAGATACATCGGTGGCGGAAAGAGCCCGGCAAAAAAAAGCAATCCCCGAAATCCTGCTGATTACGCCGGAGAGCCTGCACCTGTTACTGGCACAGAAAGGATACCCGTCATTATTTCGTTCCTTGTCCGTAGTGGCCATAGATGAATGGCATGAATTACTGGGCAGTAAAAGAGGTGTACAGGTGGAACTGGCTGTTTCCCGGCTGGTAGCCTGTACCGGGAACAAACTGATGCTGTGGGGTATTTCCGCCACCATCGGCAACCTGGAAGAAGCAAGAAAAGTATTGCTGAGTCCGCTGAAAAAAAACGGGGTTACTGTAACAGCTTCCCTGCAGAAAAAACTGGAAGTGGAATCCATCTATCCCGATGAAATTGAAAAATATCCATGGGCCGGGCACCTGGGTATCCGGCTGGCCTATAAACTGATACCTGTTATTCAACAAAGCAGGACCACACTTATTTTTATCAATACCCGGGGCATGAGTGAAACCTGGTACCAGACTCTGCTGGATATCTGTCCGGAGCTGGCCGGGGTACTGGCCTTGCATCATGGTTCCATTGACCTGGAGTTGCGCAACTGGATCGAAGAGCAGCTGCATACCGGTAAACTGAAAGCAGTGGTATGTACGGCCAGCCTGGATCTCGGTGTTGATTTTCGTCCAGTCGAGACCGTTATACAGGTCGGATCACCTAAAGGCGTGGCCCGGTTTCTGCAACGGGCCGGCCGCAGCGGCCACCAGCCGGATGCCACCAGCAAAATTTATTTTCTCCCGACCCATTCGCTCGAACTCCTGGAGGCAGCGGCGTTACAATCGGCCATTGCGGACAAACTGATTGAAAGCAGGATGCCGATCACGCTTTGTTACGATGTATTGCTGCAATACCTGAATACATTGGCCATATCGGAAGGCTTTACTTCCGAAGAACTATACCAGGAAGTCATATCCACTTTCTGTTTTCAGTTGCTCACCCGTGATGAGTGGGGGCAAATCCTGTATTTCCTGACAGCCGGCGGCAAAGCGATGCACCAGTATGATGATTTCAGAAAAGTGGAAATTGAAGACGGTGTCTTCCGGATAAACAGTCGCAAAATAGCCATGCGTCACCGGATGCATATCGGCACGATTGTAAGCGACGCCATGCTTAAAGTACGGTTTATAACCGGGGGGTATGTTGGGGTGATAGAAGAATACTTCATCTCCCGGCTGGATCCAGGAGATGTATTTACGCTGGCCGGCAGGAACCTGGAATTTGTGATGATCAAAGACATGACCGCACTGGTCCGTAAATCAACCCAAAAAAAATCAATCATTCCGAGCTGGAATGGTGGCCGGATGCCGCTCAGCGCCAACCTGGGCAAAAAACTGCGGGAGATGCTGGACCGGATGCATATACCGGGTCCTAAAAACTGGCCTGAACTGCAGGCGTTGATCCCTTTATTTGAGCTGCAGGCATCAATTTCACATGTGCCGGCCGCAAGCGAATTACTAATTGAACAAATTGAAACCAAAGACGGATTTCATCTTTTTGTGTATCCGTTTGAAGGAAGGCTGGTGCACGAAGCCATGGCCGCTATCCTGGCCTGGCGGATCAGCCGGATAACGCCGATCACGTTTTCCTTTGCCATGAATGACTATGGCTTTGAATTATTAAGTGATCAACCCATACCGGTGGATGACAGCAATGTATATGACCTGTTTTCCCCGGATAACCTGCTGGCCGATATTCAGCGCAGTGTGAATAGTACAGAAATGGCCCGTCGAAAATTCAGGGATATTGCGGTCATCGGCGGCCTTATATTCCAGGGTATGCCGGGAGAAAAAAAGAAAGCGCGTCACCTGCAATCATCCGCGTCCCTGCTCTTTAATGTATTCAGTGAATATGACGCGGAGAATGTGTTGCTTCGCCAGGCTTACCAGGAAGTACTGGATCAGCAGATGGAAGAAGCCCGTCTCCGGGACATGCTGGTACGGATTCAGGCTTCCACCATTGTTATCCGCTTTCCGCAACAACTGACTCCTTTTTGTTTTCCGATCAAAGTGGATAGTATGCGCGAGGATCTTTCGTCGGAAAGACTGGAGGACCGGGTGCGAAAAATGCAGCAGCAACTGGAATTTGGCAAATAGTTTTATAGTTTTGGCCACACAAGATGAAAAACCCGGTTCCTCATATTCTCCGTCAGCAAACGCTTTGGGTATCTCCTGAACGATGTATTTTCTGGGAAGAAGAAAACACGCTTATCCTGGCCGACCTGCACCTCGGTAAATCGGGGCATTTCAGAAAAGAAGGTATTGGCATTCCGCAAAGCATTTATAAAGCCGACCTGCAACGCCTGATGGCACAGCTGTATTTATATAAAGCAGAGCGGCTGATTATAGCCGGCGATTTCACGCACAGCACAGCCAATAAGGAACTGGATCTTTTTATAAAATGGCGTAAGGATTTTTCTCTCTTGCATATTGACCTGGTAAAAGGTAATCACGACATATTGGCGGACAGCTGGTATAGTGACGCGGATATACAGGTGAGTCCGCTGAAATTAATGGCCGGCCCTTTTCTTTTTTTACATGATCTGAAAGCGGAAAAAGAACTGACAGCGGAAGAAAAGAAAATGTACCGGTTTACCGGTCATCTGCATCCGGCGGTTACATTAAAAGGGAAAGGCCGTCAGACCCTGCGTTTTCCCTGTTATTATTTTACACCGGAATACGCGGTACTGCCCGCTTTCAGCCGCTTTACGGGCGGCTATAAAGTGCAGCCTACCAAAGATGAACTGGTTTATGCTATCGTGGATGATGGCATTATGCGTTTGCCTTAACGTTTTTTACGCAGCTGGTTATAGTCGAGCAGGTAAATAAAGCGGACGGTCAGTTCGTTGCCGTGCCGCAGGTCAAATGTCTTGGTGAGATTTCTCCAGTAATTATTCATGCCGCCGGTCAGCATCACGCTTTCATCATTGCCCAGCCAGTTTTTATAGCCGACAATAACACGGCTGCCTAACCGGAAATCCCAGGTCAGGAAGGCATCCACATTAAAAATATTGACATTGGAATTCCGGTTATTGATAAACGCGTGCGGCAACAGGTTTCCTTCATTGTCCACATTGTGAAACCGGTCATAATCCACTTTATTCCAATAGTGACGGGCGCGGAGCGTCAGGTTGAGCCGATATGCGAAATTGTAAATACCGGAGAGCACCGAAGTAAAGGATTGATTTTTCCGAAAGCCCACGATCGGCTCCCCGTTTGTTTCGCGGAGAAACGCGTACCCCAGCTGGTTATCTTCCACCATGGTACTGGTTTGCAGATCCAGCGAAAACCGGTCGCCGAAACGATACCGGAGTCCCAGCGAAACCGCTTTATAGGTATTATCAAATTCCGGTGCTTTAGCATATACCAATCCAAAATTGACATATGTTTTTTTCCGGCTGTCGGTACTGCCCGACAATTCCACAGAATAGTTGGAAGGATATAATAAGGGGCGGCCATCCGTTCGCAGTTCAAAATAATTATGTTCCCACCCGGGTATCAGGCCGGCCACTACGGTTATATCCCAGAAATTTCTGAATAACCAGAACGCCCGGGCCTGCACATCAAACTTGTTGTACGCGTAAGGTTTGTATAAATACTGGAGGCGGGGGGCGAGAGAATAACTGTAATCAATAAGCGAACGGGAAGGTTTATACCGACGGTAGGAAATACTCCCCCGGTAACTGATCTCATTCGCAGCCTGCAGGATACCCAGATCATTGGGATCATATTGCTTTGACTCCACATTACCTAAAACGTAGTACTGCCAGCTGCCGCTCACTTTCCCATACCGGAGTGTGGTATTGTAGCCGTCATACGGACTGGCTGACCAAATCCTGCTGTAACGTGCTGTACCCTGAAGGGCATACAGATTCCGCCGGTCGTACAACGCAAAATCAATCGCTGAAACATTGGCATCCCGGGCGGCCCCGTTGCGTATTACGTTTGTATTGGTAAACGTAACCGAGGAACGGCCACGGAAAGCCTGATCAAGCACCAGTATGTTGTAGTTTGCCAGCGGCTCCGTTTCGATTGTTTGTTCAGCACCGGTTGTTCTGTTCCTGAGTAAGGCTTTCATCGGGGCCGTGACCGCGTTGAATACACCGATTCCCAGCTTCTTCCGGGTACGTCCGGAAAATTTAACCGCATTGTATAGCTGGGTATTGCCCGGGTTGCGGACAATTTCAAGATCAGGATCAGCATCGGCCATTGCTGCCACATTATAATATCCACCGGGGGTGGCTCCTACCCTTCTGGAATAAAACAGTTTTGCCTTGTTAAACAATTCGGTTCCTTCGGTAAAGAATTGCCTGTTTTCCTGGAATTGTACTTCATAAGGTGTCAGGTTATTCACTACATTATCGGAAATCACCTGTCCGAAATCCGGTATCAGGGTGGCGTCCAACGTAAAACTTTCATTGATGCCATATTTCACATCCATTCCACCGTTACGCAACCATTCGTTCAGGTAACCATTGGCCACGGGTGTGGTTCGATACCCGGTAGTTACATATGGAGAAAAACTGAGCCGGAGTGGCGGTTCAATATGATCGAGTCCGCTCCATGTACCAAACTGATTGGCAAATCCGTTAACAGCCGGTTTCACTTCATTCCAGAAAGCGGATTCATTATTGCGCCGGGTAAAGCGCAGAAACTGAACGCCCCAATCCTGTAATTCCTTTTTAGAAAAGCGGAGAGATACATAGGGAATCCTCATTTCCAGGGACCATCCATCCGGTTGCATACTCACCCTGGATTCCCATACGGCATCCCAGGTTTTATCGCCATAACTGCCAAATTCACCGGAATAGGAGGAAGAAACCCTTGCATCAGTTTGTACATTGGCTGTAGTCACCAGGAACTGAAAACCGTTTTGCCTGTCATGATAAGTATCGAAGAATACGGAGAAATAATCCACGTCTTTCATTTGTTCGCCATCTCTTGCGGTAAACTGTTTACGGATCAGAGAAGGGTCATCATACAAATGGGCGCCGACATAAATGGCGTTATTATCATACAACAGGCGCACTTCTGTATTCCGGGAAGCCGGAGAACCCGGAGCCGGAGAGTTCTGAATAAAACCGTTTAAAACCGGTGCCTGTTTCCATACCTCATCATTCAGCACCCCGTCAATACGGGGGGCAGTAACCGTTTTTACAGCCCCGGTTGTTTTATCCTGCGCAAAGGAGTGAAAACTAAGGAGTAAAAGAAATATACTGGTATAGGCAATTAACCTCATGGGAAGCAGCATCCTGCAAATATATAGACAAAAAAACAGGTCTGAAGGCTGCCTTCAGACCTGTGGAAAATATACTAAGTGATTGAAAAGTATTTAGTTGATTTTTTTCTTCAGTGAACTTACCTGTTGCTGCAGGTCGGATACTACCGTTGCCAGTTGGTTCATGTCCCAGCGGTTCTGACTGCTTGTGCGGGAAATTACTACCTGGGCCTGCCACATTTCAATCACTTCATCCGCATTTACGGTATATGGGTGAAAGATAGGGTTATCACTCACCAGGGTCAGTTTGTTTTTTTGCTTTGTATTTTTTTGAATTCGTTTATATACGATTCCCTCATTTCTGGAAACAACGATGCAGGCTGCATTATTTTTTACTTCTTCCAGGCTATCCACTTTCTCGCCAACAATTACGGAGCCGCTTGGTGTCGGCAGCATAGAATCTCCGATAATTTCGAATGCCCGGTAGTTACCGCCTGTTAACATTGGAAGAGTAAACGTATTTAATTCATCAATAAACTCCGGATCCGCATAACCGGCGAGATAGCCGGCCGCTGCTTTAACAGGGACAAACTGAATTTCCGACTTTCCTGCGCCCAGTTTCATTGAGCGTCTTTTAGCCAGGTAATTGGCTTTATTATCACTGAGATCTTTTCGTAAAATTTCATCCAATGTCAGCTTGAACATATCACATACAACTTCCAGTACTTCAATCCTCGGCTCCGCTCTTTCCTCTTCGTAAGCACCAAGAAGAGATCGTTTAATATGCAGCTTGTTAGCAAACTCCTCCTGTGTCCAGCCACGCAGTTTGCGGAGATATTTCAGGTTTTGATTTGATACAGCCATATTATTCTAATTTATTTAGCCGCAATTTACTAATTATTTTAGAATTTCCAAATCGTTTTTTTGTCCGGCTTGGAGAACCCGGAAAAAACAAGGAATTTCGCCATGTATGACTACCCCAAAAAAACAAGTTACCCGAAAGCGGGGCACTACTGCCAGCAAAAAAAACATGGCCCGTGTAAAAGAAAAGCCGGTCATCCTGATCACCAATGATGACGGCATCACCGCGCCGGGTATCCGCAACCTGGTGGAAGCCGTGCGGGATATCGGAAAGATTGTGGTGGTGGCCCCTGATAAACCCCAGTCGGGGATGGGACATGCCATAACAATCGGCCAGCCGCTCCGGCTGCATAAAGTGCCCATGTTTGAAGGAGTGGAATCATGGGCCTGCACAGGAACGCCTGTGGACTGCGTAAAGCTGGCGGTTGACAAAGTGCTTCACCGGAAACCTGATCTCTGTCTGAGTGGTATTAATCACGGAGCCAATCACAGTATCAATGTCATCTATTCAGGCACGATGTCTGCCGCGGTGGAAGCAGCCATTGAAAGTATCCCCTCCGCTGGCTTTTCATTGCTGGATTACAGTATTGAAGCGGATTTTGCCGGTGCCCGGAAATACGCACGGCTTGTAGTAGAAAAGATGCTCACAACCAAAATGGAAAAACATACGGTTTTGAATGTAAATATACCTGCACAAGCCCCGGCCCTGTTAAAAGGAATAAAGATCTGCCGGCAGGCCTATGCGAAATATGAGGAGGATTTTATTGAAAGAAAAGACCCGCATGGCCGTCACTATTACTGGCTTACCGGCGAATTTGTCAATTTTGACAAAGGAAAAGATACCGATGTATGGGCATTGGCACACAATTATGTAAGCGTGGTGCCGGTACAGTTTGACCTCACACATTATGGCCTTAAAGCAAAACTTAAAAACTGGGAAAAATGATATTCACCAAAGACAACCTCAAACTGGGATTAGTATTGGGCTTACTCGGACCGATTGCAGGTCTCGTGGTGGTTTATTTTGTACGGTTTTCCTCCTTCACTTTTCTGGAATTCCTCGATAATTTCATTCACGAAAACAAACTGATCACATCCATCGGTTCCCTGAGCCTGCTGGCCAATGCGGTGCTGTTCACCTTATATGTAAATACCAACCGGGATAAAACCGCGAAAGGAATTTTCATAGTTACACTGATCTACGGGATCGGCATCCTCGTAATGAAAATTTTTAATTAAGCGGGGGCGAAACATGAAGTATTATATTATCGCAGGCGAAGCATCCGGTGATCTGCATGGCAGTAACCTGATCCGGGAAATCCGGAAAAAAGATACCGCCGCATCCATCCGGTGCTGGGGAGGTGATAAGATGAAAGCGGCGGGTGGAGAACTGGTGAAGCACTACCGGGAACTGGCCTTTATGGGCTTTGTGGAAGTAGTAATGAACCTGCGTACCATCTTCCGCAACCTCGCTTTTTGCCGGCAGGATATCGAAGCCTGGCAACCGGATGTACTGATCCTGGTGGATTACCCGGGTTTTAACCTTAGGATTGCCAAATGGGCAAAGCAAAAAGGCTTTCGCGTAATTTATTATATCGCTCCGCAGGTCTGGGCCTGGAAAGAGAACCGGGTGAAGTCAATGAAAAAATGTATTGACCTGATGCTGGTCATTCTTCCTTTTGAAAAAAAATATTTCAGTGAAAAATGGAATTGGGAAGTCTGCTATGTAGGTCATCCTTTGGTTGAGGAGACGAACTTCCACATCAATCAGCCACGGGAAGCGCCCTTTTCCGATAAGCCGGTAGTGGCTTTATTACCGGGCAGCCGTAAACAGGAAATCAGTAAAAAACTGCCGGTAATGCTGGAAGCCAGTCGTTTTTTCCCGGACTACCAGTTTATTGTGGCCAAGGCGCCGGGTACTGATGAATCTTTTTATAAAGAAATGCTGCAAACGTACCCTGCTGTGCATTATGTAAACAACAAAACCTATGAATTACTATTACAGGCAAAAGCGGCACTGGTAACTTCCGGCACGGCCACATTGGAAACAGCCTTGCTGGGTACCCCGGAAGTGGTTTGCTATAAAGGTTCATCCATTTCCTACCAGATTGCCAAACGGGTTATTAAAGTAAAATATATTTCTCTTGTGAACCTGATTATGGATAAGCTGGTGGTAAAAGAACTCATCCAGCATGACTTTACAGTAAAGCAGGTTTGCGCAGAGCTTTCCTTACTGCTTTCCGACAGGAATAAACAACAGCAGTTGCAGGATGATTATGCGCGGCTGAAAGCGCTTTTAAAACAGAATGGAGATGCTTCTGCCACCGCTGCGGCTGAAATACATGCATTTTTAGCGCAACCATAATTTCCAGGCCAGAATCAGCAGGCATAAGATAAACAGCAGGAGGCTGATCCGGTTAATTCCATGCATGTATCCGATCCATGGATCCTTCGGACGGTCCGGGCTTTTCTTTTTCAGGTACAGGTATTCGGCTATTTGTCTTCCTATGCCCATACTACGCGTATAAATGGTATAACTGTAAAATTGATGCAGCTTTCACTATCGCCGGTGTCTTGTCCAGGTATTTTTCTTGTCACGGTACACCTGGTTAAACAATACAAAGGCGGTAGAGATCCCCATGAAGTTACTGAAAATATCAAGCCCGGTAAATGTTCGACCCGGTATGAAAAACTGGAGGAATTCAAAGAAAACGGATATAGTAAAAATCATCAGAAAAAAACTGACTGATTTGCGCTCATGTGGCAGTATCCAGATCAGAAAAAGGGTAAACAGGAAATAATAACCGCCATGCTGCAGGATATCCAGAAAATAACTGTATTCCATACCCAACAAGCGTTCGAGGTGAAAATCAGACAGGGAGCTGAGTACACCGGTTAGCAGGAAACCCAGCACCAGCATCGCTTTTTTCCTCCCGCTGAGCCGTACCCTGTTATCAACACGGTATGTGCCGCTCGTATTATGTATCAGCATCCTTTTCAACAGGCAAATTTACACCAACTGCGGCAAAACCGGTGGCTGTTTCTATTAATAGGCGTTTTTATCTCCTTTAATGGTAACATATATTGTCAGAAAAATAATCCGGATGTCGAGCCATAAGCGCCAGTTTTCAAGGTACCAGATATCATGCTCAATCCGCTTACGCAATTGTTCTTTCTGCTTGATTTCCCCGCGGTATCCATGTACCTGTGCCCATCCTGTTACACCGGGTTTTACAAAATGCCTGACCATATACTCATTCAGTAACTGGGAATAATCTTCCGTATGCCGGAGCATGTGCGGCCGGGGGCCGACAATAGACATATTGCCGATCAGTACATTAAAAAACTGAGGCAGTTCATCTATATTGGATTTACGCATAAACCGGCCAAGCTTTGTTATCCGTGAATCGTTTTTGGTTACCTGTTTTACATCGGCTTCTTTATTCACCCGCAGTGTACGGAATTTAAAACAGCGGAATGATTTATTATCCCGGCCGGACCGAAGCTGAACAAAAAATACCGGGCCTTTGGAATTTAGCTTTATCAGCAATGCGATAATGGGCACCAGCCAGGAAAGTACCAGTACAATTACAAAAAAACTGAAGACCAGGTCAAACATCCGCTTTTTTATACGGGCGCTGATATCATCAAGTGGTTCAGCGCGCAATGAAAGTATCGGTATGTCTTCCACAAAATCAATATAGATATTGCGGTTCACAAACAGGTGAAAGTCAGGTACAAACTTAAATCGGATCATATTGGTTTCCGCAGCCTGCGCCAGGTCATACACGTATTTATTGGATTCGGGGGAAATGGTAGAGTATATTTCATCAACACCGTTTTCAATCGCGTATGCGATACATTCCTTCCGGGAACCCAGGATAGGTAGCACCGACAGTTCATTTACATGTTGATCGTCTTCAAAATAACCCTGCACGGTCAGGTTCTGCCGGCCATCCATGAAATGACCAACCAGTTTCTTTGAAAGTTCATTATAACCCAGCACAATTACTTTTTTGTTGAAGCGGTTTCCTTTTTTCAGAAAGAACGCCAGCATGGAAAAAAGCATCCGGGTGAAAAAGAGCATAAGGCCGTACCCGAGAAAATTCAGGATAACAAATAGTCTTGAATAGTTGTAATTGTACAGAAAAATAAAGGCGAGAATGATCGCCACGAATAACAGGAATGCCCGTACCGTCTGCCGGCTGAAATACTCAAAGTTGAAATGATTGCTCCGCGTATATACCGCGTTAATATACGCGGATGTAAGCCAGGCCATATTGCTGACAATAAAGAACACATTGTACTGCTGGCCACTCCGGTCAATACGGTGTATAGTGATGGCTAGCACCAGGTGGATGGCATTCAGGGCGAACAGGTCCATACCCGCGAAAAATATCCTGAAAATTCCTTTCGTATTATTCGGCATACTTACCCGCTTTAAGTGGTAAAAATGTTATTATCTGCCATGGATATCGCAAACTTTACAGCTATTGCTTCCCGTTACCGGAAAATATTTCTTCATGTTGCGCGGTTACCGTGTCCCAGTTAAACTCTTTTCCCGCCCGTTGTCTTGCATTTTCCGCCAGTTCCAGCATATGGGGGTAATGCTGTTCCGCATACCGGATTTTTTCGGCCAGCGATGCCGGATTGGCTTTACTGAATGTAATGGCGGTATCCTGAACAGCATAAATGTTTTCTTCAATATCACTGACGATCAACGGCACCCCAAGTCCCATCACAGTCAGCACAACCGGTGAAAGGCCTTCCACATCAGATGGCTGAATATAACAATACGCGTTCAGCATCAGTCGCGTCACATCATCTCCGTATACAAAGCCGGCAAAAACCACCCCGGGTCCGGCCATCGCATGTACTTCCTGTTCGTAACCGGATGGATTTGGCGAGCCGCCAATCAGTACCAGTTTTTTGGCAGAACCTGATTGCTGAAAGGCCGGGATCAGGTAATGAAGTCCTTTATCCGGGATAAAGCGGCCCACAAAAAGATAATACTCCCCTTTTTCAAGCCCGTATTTTTCCAATATTGCATTGTTTTCCAACACCGGAGCCACTTCACTTCCAAATGGAATAAAGGCAAACTTCTTATTGAACTTTTTCTCAAAATACTGCCGGGCTATTACGTTATCAAAAATGATATTCGTCGGAAACCAGGCACTGATATACGAAGACAGTTTGAGATATACTTTTCCATACCAGGGCCACTTGTCTCTTTTCCAGTCTACTCCGTCCTGACTGACAAACACTTTTTTTCCAAAGAGCCGCAAAGGGAGGGCCCAGATACTGTTTCCCCCATTCTGAATATGTACAATATCAGCCGTATTGCGAAAGATAATATCCATAGTGGACCGGAAAGAATGCCATAGCGTATCAAACCCTTTTCGCTGAACCGTCCGGATCGTTTTAATCTGAACGCCCTTGTATTCCTTTATATCCACATGCACATCGGGGTAGCGCCTGTTATAGGCTACCACACTGTGTCCGCGACTTACCAGCCGGGGGAATAATTCCATCGCAAACTTGTCAGCTCCCGCAGCCCCTTTCGCCGGAGGCAGAGTTCTGAAACCAAATGCGGCTATACGTAACTTTTTCATTTAGTCGAGATATCCTTTATAATACTTATCCATGTACTGATGCAAGGCCACACGCCAGTCCTGCATCAGGTTGAGATTACGCAGGTTGAGCTTCCTGTTAACCAGTCGTTCGCATGGCGGACGTTCCGCGAAATATGTTTCCTTGAAGAAATCCGATTTTACACTGGTGATTTTTACCTGCCCTTCCAGGCCTGTCAGTTTAAGCAACTCAGCAGCCACTTCCAGCCGGCTGGTTTCTCCCCCGCAAACCATATTATAAAGCCCCCAGTATTCTTTTTCAATCAGGGCTTTTACATTGCGGGCAAAATCGTGTGTAAATGTCGGCGTACCGTCTTTGTCATCTACAATAAACAATTCTTTCTTGCCGTCTTTCAGTTGCTTCATCAGCTTCTGAATAAATTTCTTATCCTTGGAAGGACCCGCCCCCATCATCCATCCGGCGCGGCAGATCAGGAAACGCTTTGCATTTTCCGCCACATATCTTTCTCCCATGTATTTGGAGCGGGCGTATACACCCAGCGGATTGGGCATATCCCAGTCATCATACAGGTCTTTGGCCCCGTCAAAAATACCGGCGGTACTGATATACAGCAACGGAATATCCAGGCTGTTGGCAATGTAAACCGCATTCTCCACCGCCAATGTATTGGTGGCATACGTGTCTTCAGGATGCTTCTCACAATATTCCAGGTCGGTATACGCACCCAGGTGAAACAAGTAATCCGGTTTAAACTCCTTCACATCTTTTGCATAGGCATCATAATCCCGGAAATCCAGGAATGACAACCAGCTATCATTTACATCCTTATCGGTGCATTTCAGTTCATAACTGTCTTTAAACTGCTCATGGAAGGCTTCACCCAGCATTCCGCCGCAACCTGCGATGTAGATTTTTTTGCTCATAGTTTTTGATTGAAAGAAAGGTTAATAAAGAG
Organism: Chitinophagales bacterium; assembly: GCA_017303855.1. Classification (GTDB taxonomy): domain Bacteria; phylum Bacteroidota; class Bacteroidia; order Chitinophagales; family Chitinophagaceae; genus JJ008. The sequence continues at coordinate 874,336 of JAFLBL010000001.1, forward strand.
GGTTTAGGTTTTAAGGTTTAGCGTTTAAGGTTTAGCTGTATTTGACCGTTGTTCGCGGATCACACGGTCAATGATGGCCGCATTGTTGCGGGTTGAAAAATTACGGGTTATATGTTCTTTTAAATTCAAGGCAAATTGTTTTCGCTGTTCCGGTGATGTATCCAGTTCTGTCAGCGCTCTTTTCATATCCGCTATATCATTAATCCGGGTCAGTCGCCCCGATACCCCTTCCTCCACATAATTCCGGGTGGACGGCGTATGGGTGATGATGACAGGCTTTGACAATAAAGCGGCCCGGATCATTACAATCAGTCCGCAGGGTGCTGTACTGTTCAACGGCAGAAAAACAATCCGGCTGTTTTCCAGCAATTCATAAAACTGCGCCTGCGGTGTATCAAAATACATCCGGAGATTTTCCGGCCATTTTTTGCCTTCCGGAAAATTCTTCTTCCGGGCCACACCAATAAACTGCATGGCCGGTAATTCTTCCGCACAACGGATCAATCCTTCCCAGTCGCGAAACGCGTCACCACCGGTAAAAACATACCCGCCGGTTTCGCTATAGGCCGCTTGTTTATAATTGTCATCATATGCATCATGCAATACAAACATGCGGTTTACCGGGAAGCGAAACTGCTGTGCATACTGAGCCGCGAGTTGTTCGTCATTGACGGATACCCGCAGATTTTTATTTCCGAAAGCCGTATTATACACCAGTTTCCGCAATACAGCATTCAAGAAGCCTTTCCGGTGGGCAATCATATTGAGTGCGATCAGTTTTCTTTTTATAAAAAACACCCGGCACAGGAAAGCACCCATAGCGCCTGCCACAAAATTCCAGTGGATGATCGTATCCCCTTTACGGGTTGCTTTGATCCCTTTTATTGCCAGCCCCAGGTAGCGGCCCCACAACCGGATCATACCGAAACGTGAAGTCTCATCCGCCGGATCATACGCGTCAAACCCCAGCAACAGGGTCTCCTGCCCGCGATGCTGCAGTTCCTCCGACAGCCAGAACCGGGTCTGGCTGTCTGCTTTCCAGTCTACCATTACAGCTGTTTTCACGTTGCGGATACATTTATTTGTTGACGGGCCTTCACTACCCGGTTAAATACGTTCTCGAGTTTCCGGTAATGTACTTCTGCCGAATAACCGGTTGTCAGTTTTTGATATGCCTGTTCCCCGAGTTGCCGGCACATTTCCATATCGCCCATTAACTGACCGATACAGGCTTTCAGGGCCTCCACATTTTTGGCCGGAAATAACAACCCGGTTACCTGATCATCCACTATTTCCTTCAGACTCCCGCTGTCACTGGCCACAACCGGTTTATGGAATGCATAACTTTCCAATACACTGTTTGGAAAATTCTCATACCATTCTGCCGGCATTACAGTAAATGCACAGGTGCGGAGATAGTGTTGTATGGCGTCAAACTTCAGCTGCCCGGTAAATTCAATCCGGTGTGTTTTATCTTTCAGGTAATCTTTGAGCACTGTATCGTAGCCGCCGGACGCTGATCCGATAATTACCAGCCGGTAACCGGTATCTGCAAAGGCTTTTACCAGGGTGAGTAACCCTTTTTCTTCTTCCAGTCTTCCTACATAAACGGCAAACGGCTCATAACCGGCAGCCTGTGTCTGATCCGTGGTGGCAAAATTGAAGAAAGTAGGAATACAATTCAGTTTTTCCGCCGGTACGCCATATTCCTGAAATTTTGATAAGGTAAACCCCGACGGAATGACATAAGCGTCAATCTTATCCTTCACTTTCAGCATATCCTGCAATGCCAGTGCGGAGGCTTTAACCGCAGACAGGAGATAGGAATTAAACACGCATTTATTACGAACTGCATTCCAGCGCGATCCATGCAGGCAACGTTCACAGGTATCTTTCTTATTGAAGCGGTAGAAAAGTGCATTGGCGCAAATCTGACCAAAATCGGATGCCCTGTATACTACGGGCACTTTGTATTTCACGGCCGCGTCAAAAATGGATGGGGATATTTTATTCTGGTAATGGAGTACATAAATCAGGTCCGGTTGCACTCTACGGATCAATGCAGCTAATTTTTTCCGTGCTTCCCTTGAATAGAACATCCTCACCAGTACTTTAAAAAAAGTTTTCGGACTTTTTTTATTATACTCATTATAATATACTTCATTCCCGGATCCGACAGGCGACATGAAATAATCCGCGTATGCGGTTGGCTGATTCAGGCTGCTCTTTACACTGAACGGCACTACTTCATGCCCGTGCGCCTCCAGTACCTGTGTGATATTAAACAGGTAACGTTCGGGGCCACCGGAAACAAAATAGCGGTAATTGACAATAATAATTTTCATAAGGAATCCGTAACAGGGAAACAGGTTTTTAATTACTCCATCCATCGTTCCCACCACATCTGGAACATGATCAGCAGCCAGGTGGGTGTTTCACGACCAGCTACTCCGGCTACAAACTCTTCCCGGATAGACATGGCTTTTTCCACATTCAGCAGACCATGTTTTGCAAATTGCTTTTCATTAATATAATGATAGAGATAATCTTTCAGGTCGGTGGTCAGCCATTCATGCATGGGAATGGAGAATCCCACTTTCGGACGATCCAGTAAGGACTTGGGAATATACTTATGGGCAATATTCTTCAGCAGGTACTTGGTGGTGCCGTTGTGGTATTTCAGCCCGGATGGCAACTGGGATACAAACTCCACAATACGATGATCCAGCAATGGCTCACGGCCTTCCAGTGCCACGCTCATGGTGGCACGGTCAACCTTGGTCAGTACATCATCCACCATATAAGAGCGGTAGTCCTGTGCCAGAATTTTATTGATAAAGTCGTTGTTGTCGTTCAGGGGAGCAATATCATCGAGCAGATCCGAATCGTCATCATACTTTATAATAAGCGCATTCAGGTCGTTATAATTCAGATGACGGTTGTAAATATCCGCGAGCCCGGTTGTCTTATAGGTATTCAGCAGCTCATTAATCCGGTGAACCTTGTGTATTTTCCGAAGTGCCGGTGCTACTTTAATGGACGCATTGGAAACCACCCGCATGGTATTGAGTACAGCCACCGGTACCTTCTGAATAAAATTATTGACTTTCTCCTGGTGATGATACTTTGTATAGCCGGCAAAAATCTCATCGCCCCCGTCTGCCGAAAGACTAACCGTTACCTGCTGGCGGGCAAACCGGCTCACCAGTGTGGTGGGTATACCGGAACTGTCGCCAAAGGGTTCATCATATATATCCGCCATCAGCGGGAATATATCCTGTGCTTCTTTAGTGGTACAGTATAATTCATGATGATCGGTGCCCAGGTGTGCCGCGATCTGTTTGGCATAAGGGGCTTCGTCCCATTTTTTCTCGTGAAAGCCGATCGTAAATGTTTTAATTTTCTGTGTACTGTTGGCCTGCAGAATAGCAGATACCACTGAACTGTCATACCCACCGCTCAGGAACATGCCAACCGGCACATCACTCACCATCCGGTACGAAAAAGCCGATTTAAACAGGCGTTCTGTTTCATCCATCGCCTCCTGTTCACTGATCTGTAGTTTGGGCTTATTGTAAAAATCAATTACATCCCAGTACTTATGCGTGGTTACTTCATTACGGCGCAGATCCACTTTCAGGTAATGACCAGGTTGTACTTTCCAGGCATTCTTAAAAATAGTATAAGGCGCCCTGATATATGCATACTTAAAGAAAAGCGTAACAGCCTTATCACTGATTTCCTTCTTAAAACAGGGGTAAGCCAGCAGTGATTTTAATTCCGAAGCAAACAGAAAATTTCCCTCATGGTGATAATAATAAAGCGGCTTCACACCGGGCCGGTCACGCATGATAAAGACCAGCTCCTTCTTTATATCATACAGGGCAAAGGCAAACATGCCGATGAACTTGCTAACCGCTTTTTCAATTCCCCATTCCTGGTAGGATTTGATAATGACTTCCGTGTCAGAATCCGAATGAAAGCTATAGCCCCGCTGGATAAGTTCTTCCCGTATTTCTTTAAAATTGTAAACTTCGCCGTTTAACACGATCACCACATTGCGGTCATCGCTGTACATGGGCTGACTGCCATTGGCCGATACGTCCATAATGGACAGTCTTCTGTGGCCGAGGCCAACAAGTGCTTTGTCCGTTTCAAATAAAGCCACATCTCCGGAATCCGGACCACGGTGATGGAGCCGCTCCGTGGCCGCCACCAGGTTGTCCTTTGTCAGTCTCCGGTTGAAATCACAAAAGCCAGTAATACCGCACATAGTTTAGGTTTAAATTGGTTTAAATCAGGAGGTTATTTAACGTAAAACCCCTGAAACAAGTATATACGCTTATATATTTAATCCATTCTGACAGGTGCTTTTAACCGCATTCCCGTTTTTACGTTTTTTTACTAAAATATTCAAGGGATATCAACGATAAAAAACATGGTAAAACTACGATTATATCACCATTTCCGGCGCTTTACAATCGCATCAATCATTGTCAGATCATGGCTGAATGTAAGGGTATGGGTAGCCAGCACATCTTTAGCCCAGTCCGGGCTTACCCGGGTTACGCGTTGCTCCCGGTAACTGTGTTCATTCAGTTCCAGTACTTCATTGATATTGGTTGCAAATCCGTAACGGCCCGCACAATCCTGGGAAGGCCGGTATAATTTTCCATTATAGGTAAAAAAGGCTCCGGCCGGTCTGGCAGACCGGACATCCGAAATTACAGGGTTACCCGGATGCGGCTGCCAGTTGCCACCTATCAATTCATCAGCATGGAATAAAAACAGTTCTTCACTCATTGATGCGCCGGCGGTCTCACAAACAGTGGCAAACAACCAGTACTTCCCGTCTTTGTATAAAAGCGTGGAATCAGTTGCCTTTATGTTTTCCAGCAGATTGCCGGCAAATTCCCAGGTTGTGGGAAATCCGGTGCATTTATACAGTTCTACTGTTGAATGTTGCGAAGTCTCAGGTATCATATACAGCTCACCGTTATGTTCAAACAAAAACGGATAAGACAGGTGGTAGTCCTTTTTAAGCACGATTACCGGCTCCGACACTTCCCCGTTCTTTTTAATCTCCATCACGCTGATATGCCCCACTTCATCCGCCCCTGGATTTGGCACTTCTTCAAAGAAGATATAATAGCGGCCATCGCGGTAATACGGAAAAGGGTCAGCCCAGTATTTGTCGAGGGATGGTTGCAGTCTTTTGTACCGGAATATACTTTTAGCAATTCCCGGTTTGTCCTGGAAAGCATACAACAAAATCCATTGTTCCTTATAAATCAACCGGTCCATTTTCCTTTTTACAGCCTTCAGGATTTTTTTACAGAACAAGCGAATAAACTCTCCTCCCTTTGGCATAGTATAATTCCTGCCGGAATACATCGTTAATGGCTGATTCAGTTGCTCCACCCGGCGAAAAAATTCATCCGGCCCGAGCCGGTGCAGTTCATTCAGCTTTCTTGATATAAAAGTGGCCGTTTTCCAGAACGTTGTATTCTGTGTACTGTTCAGTTTGGCTTCCACCCCTGACCATGAACGGAATAATATCTGTCCACCATCCAGATCTTCCGTTAATATTTGCAGCACCGCTCCCACTTCCTTTTCTCCTTTAAACACTTCCCAGAAACCATTGGGGCCGCCTCTGTACCTGAAATTGTCGCCATGATGATAGGACCAGATTCCATAGCGGGCGGCCTGTAATATACCACCCCGCAGTATCCTGAAACCCATACGGATCAACACATCCGGCTTATGTTGCCGGATAACAGCCAGATCTTCTTCCCGGATATAATCCGAAAACTTTTTTTCAATACATTGTACAGGAATAATAGCCGCTGTGCCGATTAACGGACGCAGATCCATTGGCGCGAAGGCGTCGGGTTTATTTTTAGTAAACCGGTTTTCCAGCTTTACGTATACTTTATAAAAAAAGTTGGTTGATTTTTCCCGGATAAACGACCACGGAGAGCTCTTCTTCTTTTCCTGTGTTTCTTTTTTAATTACGAGAACCACTTCCGCAGAAGCAGATTCCTGGATATTTCTGACCATGGTACAGGCCCATGCAGATTGTTCAAAATCCTCCAATAAAAGTCCGACCCTGATTTTGTTCATATCCTTTTTGTTTATACCGGCGGCGCTGAACCGGCCAGGTTCTCCGTGTGCCACCGTCATACTGTTCCGGTAATTTTCTTATTATTCTGATTTCGCGGAATACTTTCCGCAGAAAATAGTTTTTACAAATTTTTCCCTGCCATCAATTTTACATACAAGGCTGCAAATGCATTTACCATTGCCTGATTGGCAAATATATCAATAACTTTTTGCCTCCCCTTGTCACCCATCGATTGCCGGAGTGCAGGATCAGTAAGCAGCACGGCCATTTTTTCAGCCTGTTGCTCCGCATCACTGGTCCGGAGCAGGAAACCATTTACCCCATCTTCTACCAGTTCGGCGGTACCACCACCATCGGTAGCCAGCACCGGTTTTCCCATGGCCATATACTCCAGAATTGAATTGGAAATTCCTTCTGTAAACGTAGACAGTACACATACATCCATCACCCGGATCCAGCCTTCAATACCGTTCAATGCGCCCATCAGTCTGAAATGTGATAAAAGTTCAGGCGGTATCATCGCTTTTGCCGCTGCAGAATCCGTACCTGCACCGATCGCCAGAAAAACGACATCTTTCTTTTTCTCTAACAGAAGACTGGCCGCCCGGAAATATGTTTTATAATCCTTATACTTTGAAAAAGAAGCTACCATGCCAACCACTGATTCTTCCCGGATTTTCAGCTGCGCTTTTAAACCGGCTACGTCGGGTAATCCGTCTGTACGTTCAATGGCGTACCCATTATAAATACAGTTTCGTTTTTTACCCTTTACACCATAGGCATCCAGCCCGGCTTTTGAATTTCCAACAATTGCCTGACTGAATGGGAAAGTAAAACGTCCCCTCAACCAGTCTTTATTTTTATAATTCCGCAACGCCGGCGCATCCTGGATCATATTATTCAATAAGCGGATACCCAGTAAACGCGCAACTGGCACTGCATATACGGCCGTCATACTGTCCCAGCAATGAATTATATCCGGTCTGAACGACTTGCACAATTTGTAGAACCGACCAAAAACCGAAACATCTTTCTTACTCCTGCGCAACAATTTGCGTACAGGAATACCCAAATCGAAAATTTCCGTATAATGTATTTCATCTTCCATCACCACTACTTCCATTTGCACCTGGTTGTGATGGAGTGTAAGCCCTTTCATCAGTTCCACAGCCTGACGTTCTTTACCTCCGGCCCTTAGTGATATGATAAAATGTAATACTCTCATTGTATAAATCAACAGCCCTTTTAATTTCCGAGCATTTTTATAAACCGGGCGCCGGCGCCGGAAAAATCGTGGTATTGCTTTGCATACGCAACCAGGTGTTGCCGGTCAATAGCCGACACTTCCCCGGATTCAACACAGTCTTTCAGTCTTTGCAGATCACCATTACAAAAAATACCCAGTCCGTTTTCCGAAATCACATTTCCCGGATCCACATTCAGTGAAATAACCGGTATGCCATTGGCCCATGCTTCGAGGAAAATATTCGGAAATCCTTCAAACCGGGAGACATTGACCAATGCTTTTGCACCCGCAATCAGCCGGATTGCATCGGCATGCCCCAGCCGGCCTTTTAACTGTACATGTGGCAGCTGCTGCATTGTGGCATAATAGCCGGCGGCCGCTTTGTTTCGCGGGTCACCTACAATAACCAGTTGACTATTCTTATTCAGCATCTGTGCAAGATGACAAAGATGATCCACTCCTTTCAACACTGTAAGCGAGCCCACACTGATAAAGTATTCTCCGGGCTCCGGCGGTTGTGCCGGTAGTTTGCTGAAATCAAAAATATTTGGGAACACCTGCATCTTACCTCTTTTTAATTTCAACCCGTTGTGCTGATGTTTATGCTGCAGGGTTACGATATCGGCCCGTTTAACCACATAATTATATACGATATCATCGGGCAGGCATTTAAAGAGATAGGTAAACAGGTTGACCCTGGATTTGTAATCGTATCTGAAACGACGGGCATGAGATGCCACATCAATATCACTGGCCAGCGCTACAATCACCTTCCTTTTATTTTTACGGGCGGCCAGGTAGGCCAACCCATGCAGGTATGTGCGCATCCGGAGGTAGTAATAATCAGCTTTTTGTTCCCTGAATAATTTATACATCGCCGGTATCCGGTGAGTCAGCATCCTCAAGCCCGGTAACCCTTTATGCCAGTTATCCACTTTCAATACCCGTATACCTTCCTCACTGGTAAAGCTTGCATCAATAAACGGATCTATCACAACCACTTCATGCCCTTCCTGTACCAATGCTTTCCCGAGCAAAGCCATCTGGAGTTCGCCTCCGCCAATGGTCTTTCCCCTGATTGCATTACCTATTTCACCCCAGAAACAGAATTTCATACGTTGTTGCAGTTAAAGTACAGTAGGGTACTACAGTGTTTTAATATACTCCAGTATTCTCCCGGACTGGAATTGATAGCTGAATACTTCGTGGGTCAGTTTTCTTCCCTGCAGCCCAACCTGCACAGCTTCCGGATAATGCAGGAAAATATATTCGAGTTTACGGGCTAATACTTCGTGGTCATTGGGAGGAAACAGGTAGGCATTTTCCCCGTCTTTAATAAAGTCACTTACTTCCCCCACATCGGCTGATACAACCGGCTGTCCGGTTGCAAGAAACTCGGTCAGTTTGGAAGGGTATGATGCATCCGAGCCAAGGTCTTTTGCCCGGACCATTACTAATATATCCGCATTCTGTACATAGCGTGCAATCTCCGTACGGGAAAGAAATTCAAGCAGAATAACGCGTTTGGAGATTCCGTTGGTACTGATCAGGTCCTTAATCTTTGCCTGTTCTTCCGGTGAACAAAATCCACCCAACACTAATACCGGGGATTCCTGTTTGGCCGCGAGCAATGCGAACGCGTTTAACAAGACACCGATATTGTCCCGGCTGAAAGTCAGTGAACCGAAATAACCGATATAAAATTCCTTAATCGGCCGGCTCTGCTTCTCCTGAAACCTGGCGGCATCCACCGTACTGGGTACATGAAATAATTTCTTTGCCTTTATTGAATGCTTCAGGTGGAAATCCACCAGGTATCTTGAAATACAAAGAATACCATCGGACAAAAAAGCATCCGCATAAAATCGCAGCAAGCCTTCTTTTTTTCTGAAATAGCCTTGTTGATAAAAACGCAATGGATGTTCATTGCATTCCGTAATCAGTTTGGCACCGAAATACCGGGCCATCAGCCAGGTAAATAACTGGGTAGTAAAAAAATCACTCCATCGGTTAATCGCAATTATAGGGTCCTGCCTGTGAATGCGCTTCAATAATTTAAATGTCCGGTGGTACTTTAATAATTTATGATACCGGCGCATGAAAAAGGAACGGCTTCTTTCTTTTTGTCCAAACGGGTTATAATAAGAAATTCCATCATTCACACCATCCGGCTGTTCCATATATGTATTGAGAAAACCCACCACATGGGTTCGCACACCGGCAGCTTCAAAACCTTTGGCATAGGTATATACCCGGTTGGTAGCGGCGGATCCTTCAGGAATAGAAAACAAATCACCCAGAATTACAATACTCATTACTCAGCTTTAGCTTTTAATACTTTACAAGGATTTCCCCCTGCCACAACATTTGCCGGAATACTTTTTATAACGAGGCTGTTGGCCCCGATAATGGTATTGGCTCCGATTTCCACTCCTTTTAATATGACGGAGTTCATTCCGATCCAGACATTATCATGAATTATAACCGGGGCCGGGCCGGTCTTGGCGATATCATCATGCCAGTCAAAATCGGTGATAACTGAATTGGCTCCCACCAGTACATTATTACCGATGCTTATTTCTTTGGCCGCACCGATTGTAGTACCACTGAACCCGCATTTATCTCCAATGATAATTTTCGAGCCTTCATAATGTGTGGAGAGAATACATTTACGGTTTACACCGATCAGGTTCGATGTCTGATCGGAACGGAATGTACAATCACCACCGATCCGGATAGTGGATAACCGTGCCCGGCGGACATGCAGTATGCCAAAATAGGTTGACTTTCCGGCTTGCTCAACACCACGTAACCGAAGGTAAAGCCGGGAAAACAAAGTGGAAAAGAACCGGTACAGGTTCATCCGGTAACCGTCAAAATGCTCCACCCACCAGCGGCCTTTATCATCTGTAAACCGTTTAAATATAGCTGCCATACGATGAATTTTTGATTTGAGATTGGACATTGCCTTTTCATCAGGCAAAACCAACGCCCGCTTCTTCCGCTTCATGCTGTGCTTCTTCCTCTTCCTCCAGTTCCTGCGGATAAAAAACCTGATAATAGCGTAAATATACTATGCTGATCAGAATTCCCATATCCCCGACTTCAAAATAGACAAGCGTCGCATTGGCTACGCAAAATGACACCAGTCCGAAAAAGACCGCCCATTTATTATACGCACGGCCAACGATCCAGCTCTTTCGGAACAGGTAATATAACGCCGTAAAGAAGAAAAAGCAACCCACAAATCCATAGAAATAGAGATAGGATAAATAACCTACGTGGATCAACGGGATACCTTCACCCAGTAATTGCTTGACGTCTTCCCTTGTTTCGGGCCCGACACCCAGCCAGGGGTTCTCCGGAAATTTTTCCATAAAGACTTCATAGGAGAGAATCCTCGCTTTGGCAGAGACCATATCGCCGTCTTTCTCCAGAATCCGGTTGGCAATTACTTCGTCAATATTATACCCGTAGCTCTTCGCTACATTTAGTAATACAAATATGCCTACGGCTCCCAGGAAAATCATGGACAACAGGTTCATGAAAAATGAGCGACGGGAAAAGAGTAACTGGAAAAAGACAATGATCGTGGACACCATCGCGTACCTTGATTTGGTCAGAAACGAAACGGCCACTGCACACAGGAATATCACAAACAACCAGATTTTCTTATCGCCATAGCGTTCAATCAGGATGCCGCACATAATCGGGAAACTGATGCCCACGGTACTGGCACTTATCCAGCTGAAGATGGAGTAGATCCGTTGTTCCTCCAGGAAGCTGAGATCAATTCCTTCCACCAGGATATGTGTATTATAAAAAATCATCGGGTCTTTGGTCTGTATAAGGCTGACTACAAATGCCAGTCCGACCACTACAAATATCCCCGCACTGAATTTCTTAATATAGGCCGCATCATAATCGGTATACTCAATGATCAGCATAAACACGCAAGCCAGTAGCTTGGTATCCGAGAGAATGAAATACGCAAAGTTCATATCCTTTGGTACCAGGTTGTATAAGATGGTACTCCCGATATGATAAAAAGTGAACAACGTGAAGAAAACAAGATAAGTGGGAATTTTCCGTTTGCCTTCAAACAAAAGATACAGGGCATAGGGGATCAGGAAAATATTGTATACCATGGTAATTCCCTTGTCGGTGCCAAAGTAGGATAACCAGGCACAGAATGGATAAAAAACCAATAGTACAAGTAATAAATTCTGTGAAAACTTATTCATGATCGGATACTACCTCCTGCCTTTTTAACGGATCTTGTTTTTCAAGCTGCAAAATATTCTTGTATATCTGCAGCAGCCGGTTCACAATAGCGGGCTGGTCATGTCTGCTCATGGCCCTTGTCCTGGCAAGGCGCCCCATAGCTATTGCCTGTTCCGGGTTTTGAATTAATTCAGTAACCGCACCGGCCATAGCCCAGGGGTCACCGTCCTGAATCAGTACGCCTTCTTTTCCATCTTCTAACAGGGAGCCGGTACCGCCGGTACCGGTTGCAATGACCGGCATACCCAGGAGCATGGCTTCACAAACACTGTTGGGACTATTATCAATATGTGAAGGGTGTACAAAAATATCGGCCTCCATTTCCATTGCAATCAGCTTTTCTTCACTAACACCCCCGCATAGTTCGATATGCTGTTCGCTGAATGAGAGGCCGGTTTTCTTTTCAAACAACTGAATCAGCCGGTCATCGGCACCGATACCTGCAATTTTCCAGATAAACGGAAATGTATTATTCTTCTTCAGCAAAGCGGCTGCTTCCAGCACGGTTTCAAGACCTTTATAAATATTTGACTGAATGGTGGATACTAGTACTTTCTTTTTATTGTCCGCATAACTCCACTCTCGCGCATAGAAGGATTTCCTGAGCGATTCTTCACAATGAAAATAAACAGAACCCGGGGACAATACCAGGCTGATTCGTTTGTCCCAGTGAGTGCGCCCCATAAAGTACCTGCAGCCGGCATAGATCTGTTGTTCGCGGATCGCGGCATTCCGGAAGCGCTTATAGAAATGATAAAGACTGTTAGCTTTCAGTAATTCTTTCCAGCCAGCCTGGCGGATCACATCGCGGTGACTTACCCCTGCGGATGTCCACTTTCTGTCATAGACGGTAAGTATACCTTGTATATGAATAACAACCGGGACAGGCACTTTACCTGCAATAAGCCCAAAGGCGTCTTCGGTACCAAATACATTGATCAGGTCTGGCTTAAAGTCGTCAATCACCTGCATACAATAAGCAAGCATTTCCGCTGTATCCAGGCTGCCCCGGTGACGGGCCAGGAATCCTTCCAGCCGGCCTTTGCGTAAAGTGGGCATGGCATAATAAGTGGTCTGGCTGTTGATTTTCTGCAATTTCTCTTCCCCAAAACGGAATGCAATACCCAGTTCAAGCTGACCACTTTGTGTAACCGCAGTTTCCAGCGATTGAATCCAGCCACCGCCGATTACGGGCAGATTGAAATGCGCCGCGGCCAGTGAAGGTGTATTGGTAAACCAGAGAACTCTCATTGGTACATTTATTTATTCCAGATTCCTTTTGCCGTACCTTTCATGATCCGGCTGTATTGCAAAGGTGCCAGCAGGGGACCATACGACATGCATATAATTGTCGCCACAATCACCCCGGCTGATCCCATTCCGAATGTTTTCGCAAATAATATACATAAAGGTATATTCAGGATCCCGGCAAACACCGCAAAATACAGCTGCATTCTGACTTTCCCTATTCCATTCAGAAAAATCACAAAAATACTTCCCCAGGTAATGGCCATTACATAGATACACATCCAGAATGAAAGGGCGAAAGGAATTACCATTTTATCTTTAATCCATAGTTTATAGAAATAGGGGGAGATCAGCAGCATGAGTACGCATCCGAAGGCCAGGAGGACCCAGGCCAGTTTCATTTTCCGGATGGTACCGGTTATCCAGTCAAAATCCTTTTTTACATACGCTTCTGTGTAAGCGCTCCACAATGGTGCCGTCAGAATATTGAAGAGCATGGTAGCCATACCGAAATACCGGAAAGCAATATTATACGGACCAACCGCTTCCGGCCCATACAACTGGGTAATAATGATATTATCAGTGGAATAAATGATAATCCATAATATCTGAATCAGGAAAAACTGAACACCCAGGTTGAGCAGGTTCCGTGCATACCTGAAACGGACATACCCGGGTGCCGGAGCAAATCGTTTATATTTTGTATTAAAAAGTATAAGATTGATCAGCAAAAAAACCACCACTCCTACACCACTGACTGAAAGTCCGAATAATAAGAGTGAGCTGCCACTCGTTTTTGTCAGTATATAAATGATCAACAGGGAAATGGCACTGCTGATCAGCCGGAAAAGATCATTCAGGGCCGGTTTCTGATCGGCAGAAAGGATGACACCAACCAGATCCAGTACAAACTGGATACAGAAAAATGAAAACACCATCAATACCAGTGCGCCTAAATCTCTTTCCATGCCTGCAGGCGCATTAAAAACGGAGGTCCAGTTGACAAAAGTGCTGACCCCGGCAAACAGCAGCCCTACAAACAGCATAATGATACCCAGTATCGCGTAGGTGGTGCTCACATAAATGCGGGCCAGTTTGAATTTTCCTTTAGCAAGTGCCTCCGCGAAACGGTTACGGAGTCCATGTCCCAACCCTACATCAAAAAAACTAAACCAGCCTACAAAGGAACTGATTGTAAGCCAGATACCATAGCGGGCATTATCGAGGTAATCCAGTGTAAGCGGAACCATCAACAGGCTGATTGCAATACTCAGTCCCTTGGCTCCCAGGGAAAGCACAATATTCTTTTTGGTCCTGACGCTCCTGGCGTGCCCTTTATTGAGCAATCCACTGATGATTTGTATAAATTTATTAATTACAGCCGGCATGTATTTAACGGATTAAAAATGAAAGTAATAGAAATAAAGCTAAAATCAAACACCCTTGCCGGACTGGGGATACGGATGCATTAAATTATGTGTTATTGACTGTATCATTTTAATAAAAACACGGACCAGAGAGGTCCGTGTCTGACTATGATTAAACAATTAAATATTCACTCCCGGCATTACCTGGCCAGTGATAGTGGATATAATTCAGGTTCAGTGTGCAACTGGGGAGTAATTACCTCGACATTCAATTTTTCCACTACCGCAGACATCATAAAGCCAAGGGAGGGCAGGAAAAGTTTCACTGATTTCCCTTTTATGGCCACCACCTGGCCCTCGTGTTCCATCAGGGGACCGGTAACCACCCTCACTTTGTCGGTCAGACTGATCGGTGTCTTGTTCAGGGTAACATTCGTGTGTTCGCCCAGAAAGAAACGGATAGCGTCAATTTCACGTTCTGGTATAACAGCAGGCTTACGCAGCCAGTACACCATATTAACCACACCGTCCGTTTCCCTGACCTGATGCAATTCAGCCTCAGTAATATTCACAAATACATACCCCGTGATTAAGGGCTCCTGAATCATTTTTTTACGGTCACTCCATTGTTTTACAATTTTGTTCAGTGGGCAATAGTTTTCCACTCCTCTTTTGTTCAGGTTGTCAGCCACTTTTTTCTCCCATCTCGGACGGGTGTACACGGCGTACCAATTTTTGTTTTCATTCATAAAAACCAGGTTTAAAGGTTCGTTTACACAGTCATTGACTATGCGTAATGTTTTAGGGTTGCAAGAATCGTTCACCTCAACTGGTCTTTACATAGGTACGGCTTCGCCCATATCAGTCACAATAGAACCGAATCAGCACCACCCGGAGGCAGTACAGGCGGGAACACCGGTAACGGATAAGGGCCGGCAATTCCGCTTATTTTCACAGGGCCTTACACGGCGTTTCTTACTCTCTTTTTGCCCTTCTTATCTCTTTTTTCGTTGTAGATATAGCCATAGCCATATCCGTATCCATAGCCATTCTTACTAAAGCCACGGGATTTAACCCCGTTAAATACGATACCAATATTTTTCAGTTCGTTGATCTTGTTGTTTGCATCGAGCCGCTGGATGGATACTTTGCGGGTGTGTTTATGCCGAACCACATAAATAGTCGCATCACAGTGGTTTGATAATACGTAGGCATCAGACAATAAACCGACCGGCGCGGAATCCACAATGATATATTCGAAAATATCCGACAGGTAGTTCAGTAATTCGGGTACTTTACCGCTCACTATAAGTTCAGATGGATTGTCCGGAAGTTCATTTCCCGCCGGCATTACAAACAGGTTTTCATGCACGGTTGTACGACGGATGATTTCCTCCGGATCGGCATTCCCCTGCAGGTAATCGGTAATTCCTTTATTGATATTTGTAAAATTCAGTTTAGCGCATAAAGTCGGTTCACTCAGGTCAAACTCCAGCACCACCACTTTTTTTCCTGCAATAGCCAGGCTGACTGCCAGGTTGGCCACCACAAAACTCTTTCCCTCACCGCTGACAGTGGAAGTGACCAGTATTCTCTTCTTGTCATTTTTTATACCAAGGTACGAGAGAGAAGTACGGAGATTACGGAACTGTTCGGCGATAAAAGTCCGTTTACCCGGTGCAAT
>JAFLBL010000010.1 GCA_017303855.1 Chitinophagales bacterium
TATCAATTGTTTTATTAGCCATCTGTAGCGGGTTTTATACCCAACTATCAGCTATTATGGCCAGTAAAACAACCTTTATAAATGAGGCTCCAGGGGGTGGTCAGTTTGCACCGGAAAAGGGTGGTCAGGTTCGACCGGAAAAGGGTGGTCAGGTTCGACCGGAAAGAGGTGGTCAGTTTGAGCGGATTTTCCAAACAGGAGTCTTCTTTAAAGAAAATTTGTGAAGAAATACTTGCATTGACAAAACTGAATTTTAATAACTGTAATTATTATGACAGCTTGCCAATTACGATAAGGTTTGCTCAAAAAGTTGGAGAAATAACCCAGTATATAGAGCCAGGTACTAAACCGCCGGACAGGTACTTCTATTACATGTAAATAGTATTATCACAGATTGGTATATCAATTCCTAAAAAAAATGGCAGCATAGAGTATTCAAAAAAGAAAAAATATGACTCTCTACATAAAAAATATGGTCTGCAACCGCTGTGTAATGGTGGTAAAGCAGGAACTGGAAAAGATGAAACTAAAGGTAGCCAATGTAAGCATGGGTGAGGTGGAACTGGCAAAACCTGCCTCCGTAAAACAACTTAACGATTTCAGCGCAAGGCTGCAAGAGTTGGGGTTTGAGTTGTTGGACGACCAGAAGCAGAAGCAAATTGAAAAAATTAAAACTCTGCTTATCAAAAAAACACAATCAGGCGATTTAGAAGAACATTTCAGCATCAGCGGGTATTTACGCAAATCATTACATAAAGACTACAGCTCTGTATCCCGCCTCTTCTCACAGGTAGAGGGTATTACGATTGAACAGTTTTTTATTCTGCAAAAAATTGAAAAAGTAAAAGAATGGCTGGTATATGGCGAACTATCCCTCAATGAAATTTCATATAAACTTGGGTACAGTAGTGTATCCCATTTATCAGCCCAGTTTAAAAAAATCACAGGGCTTACACCCAGTGATTTCAAGAAGATGGGTGGCAGCAGAAAATCGCTTGATAACCTGTAGCAATTAAATATAACTCTTTCTCAAAACAGTATAACAATATTTCTTACTGCCTGCATGAACTTTGTGTCATAAATCTTGGTTTATGACGCATGTGTACAAATTAACCGGAATGACCTGCAGCAGTTGTGAAGCAAAAGTGAAAAGCAGCCTGCTAATGCTTCCGGGAGTAACTGATGTGAAAGTTTCAAAAGAAAACGAAACAGCCACCATTAGTATGGAAAAGCATATTGCTTTATCCGTTTTTCAAAACGCATTGGACAGCAAATACACCATTGCTGCCGCAGAACACAGTGAAACAGCAGAACAGGCTAAAAGCTGGCTGGCAATCTACAAGCCTGTGCTATTAATTTTTGGCTACATCACCGGCATTACCCTGCTCATTGAGTGGATGCAGGGAGAATTTTCATGGATGCGCTGGATGAATCATTTTATGGCAGGGTTCTTTTTGGTCTTTTCTTTTTTCAAATTGATTAATCTGAAGGGCTTTGCAGAAAGCTATAGCAGGTATGATATTGTTGCAAAGAAGTGGAATGGTTGGGGCTATATATATGCCTACATAGAACTGGCATTGGGGTTGGCGTTCTTAACCGGTTTTAACACTATCCTTACCAATAGCGTTACTTTTGTAATAATGACTGTAAGCATCTTCGGGGTTTTACAAAGTGTATTAAATAAACGGAAAATTAAATGCGCCTGTTTAGGCGATGTATTTAACCTGCCCATGAGTACGATAACTATTATTGAAGATGCACTGATGATTGGGATGAGTGGGATAATGCTGATTACAATGACATAATTTTTTATCTAAATATGCTTTGGCAAGTTTGAAAACCATAATAAAATTTATACGACCCAAAACGCTGCTTTGGTTTGGTATTTCAACATGCCTGGCATTTGGAGCCCTAATACAAAATGGAGTTCCATCAATAAGTTTCATTTACATCATTATTACAATAATTTTTGCAAACATTGGGGCTATAATCGTTAACGATTTGGGAGATATTGAAGTTGATAAAAAAAGCCCGGAAGAAGGCAAGAGATTAAGACCGCTTGTTACTGGTGAGGTTACAAAAAAAGAGGCCATTATTTATTCAACTATTGCATTTGTACTTTCATTGGCAGTGTCTTTATTATATGATACAAGGGCTACCATTTTTTCTGCTATCGTTATAGCATTTGCCCTTTCATATTCATTGCGGCCTACAAAATTTTGCGCTAAATCTTATGGCAGTGTATTATTTTGGATAGTTCTTTGTTTTTTTTGTTATCTTTTAATGCTTAATGTACTCAGTTCTCAGGAAAACAATTTTAATGAGTTGGTGAAGTATGCTCCTGGGTGGCTTTTCATTTCAGGTATCATTTTGTTCATGGGTATTGCAGAAATAATAGCAAAAGATATGAGGGATTTTGACAATGACCGTGAAGGAGGAAGGAATACCTATGTGAATTTTGCCGGGATTGAAATATCATCTCGTATAATGATATTTTTTTCGTGGTTTGGCTTTATCCTTTGGATTCAGGCATTGTATATGAGTGATAGGTTTCCCGATTCAATATTTGCTATTTTGTGTTTTTTGACCGGTTTAATCTGGTGTATTCAAATTACTATTGCAGGACTAAATTTTATTAAAGGGTACAATCAGCGTTTAGCAGCAAAATTGCATCAGAACTGGACTTATTACTATGCAGCAATGCAGATACTGACTTTTCTCTCTTTTTATTAAAATTTATTTTATGAACAAAGGAAATCTTTTCATCAAACTTGGCAGAGTGTTTTCGGTGTTTTCACTGATTTCATTTATGCTAACATGGGTTACAGGGTTTACAGGGGGCAATATTCTTGGAAGAAGTGAAGAGCACCTGTTCTTTGATTCAATAATCCTGGCTCTGCTAAGTATTATCTGCTTATTAGACGGTTATCTTCATTCAAAAAAAATGTAAAGGGGGTAATATTTTGTTTAGAACGATTTTGAAAAGGGTATTGAAGCTTTTTAGGCACTTTCTTTTGCCGAAAAAGGACTGCTGCAAATAGGTGAATATCATTTAAGTATAAATATTCTGCAAAATTTTATAACCCAATTACACAGAAATAGCTATACCTTTATAGCTCATTCAGTTATGAAAAAGTTCATCACGGCCATATTAGCTGTTTTATACCTTGGTACTTCTACCGGGGCTACAGTGCATATGCATTATTGTATGGGCAAATTGGCTGATTGGGGTCTTGGTCATAATAAGTCTAAAACCTGCGGCAACTGTGGTATGGAGAAATCCGAAGAAAAAGATAATGGTTGCTGCAAGGATGAACACAAGTTCGTAAAAAACGATACAGACCAAAAAACTGCTGAAGCCAGTATCCAGATTACACAGTTACTTGGAGCGGCTTTGCCTGTTGTTTTTCTTGAAATCTCATCTAATGATTTTCCATCTGTAACAGAAGAAAATCCCATCAGCCATGCACCTCCCCGATGTTGTGGCGTTGCGGTGTACGTCCGCAATTGTACTTTCCTTATTTAAAGATTAGTTTCTTTTATGAGCCGGGCAATAGAATTGCCGGGCTACAGGCATTCCTATATGTCTGAAAAATTCTCCTTTTCATACTAAATAAAATAAAATGAAAGCAATTAAAATGCTGATGATGGCAGCATTAACCATCTTGACTGTTTCTGTATTTGCCCAGGAAAAAGCAGGCAAAAAGGATACACTGAAGCATGTAAAGCTTTACGCCTGCCCCATGCACGATACAGTAGCTGCTAAAAAACCCGGTAATTGCCCGGTTTGCGGGATGAAACTGGAACGTTCAAAAAAAGAACAAATGAAGGCAGAGGTAACAAAAACCTATTCCTGTCCCATGCACGCAGATGTAGTAAGTGATAAGCCCGGTAAGTGTACGAAATGCAATATGGATTTAACCGCTTCGCCAAAAGAAAAAATGAAAATGGAAGTAGTGAAAGCTTATTCCTGCCCCATGAAATGCGAGGGTGATAAAACTTATACTAAAGCCGGTAAATGTCCTAAGTGCGGCATGGATTTAAAAGAGAAAAAGGAAGACCATTCCAATCATCAACATTAATCAATCATTAAAATATTTCACAATGAATAAAATTATTTCAGCAATCACAATAGTTTCTGCACTTGTTTTCTCAGCCTGCAACAGTGGCGGTACAAAAAATGAACATGAAGGACATGATATGAATAAGACAAGTAATGATACCGCACAGCATGTATCAACAACAGATGACAAAGACGTAAAAATAATATCCGTGGCATTTACAAACGTAGATGCGAAAGCCGCTGCAAGTATCAAAGAAATTGTTGACCATTACCTGCATATTAAAAATGCACTGGCCAATGACAATGCCAGTGAAGCAGCCAGTGGCGCAAGGGCAATGGAGAATGCTGTTACCAAACTGGATAAATCACTCCTCACAGCCGAGCAAAAAACAGCCTACGATGCAAACGAAGATGAGCTGAAAGAACATGCTGAACATATTGGAAAAAATGGGGACAACATCAAGCATCAGCGTTCACATTTTGTAATGATGAGTGAAGTGATATATGAGCTGGCGAAAAACTTTGGTGCCGGTCGTCCGCTTTATCATGACCATTGCCCGATGGCAAGAGATAATCAGGGGGCAATGTGGCTAAGTGAAGTGAAAGAGATTAAGAATCCCTATTTCGGGTCAGAAATGTTCAAGTGCGGCAGAGTTGAAGAAATGATTAAATAATATTAAACAAAAATCATGGTTCAAAAATTAATTGGACTGGCCTTGCGCAACAGGCTGATTGTTCTGCTACTGGCAGGCGGCCTGTTTGCGTATGGCGTTTACTCTGTCAAACAAAATCCCATTGATGCCATTCCTGATTTAAGTGAAAACCAGGTCATTGTTTTTACGGAATGGATGGGCCGCAGCCCGCAGGTTATGGAAGACCAGGTTACCTATCCACTGGTGAGTAACCTGCAGGGTATTCCTAAAATCAAAAATATCCGGGGCTCATCTATGTTCGGGATGAGTTTTGTATATGTGATTTTTGAGGATAATGTTGATATCTATTGGGCAAGAACAAGAGTGCTGGAGCGGTTAAATTTTGCTCAACGGTTATTGCCGCAGGGAGTAACACCATCATTAGGTCCTGATGGAACAGGGGTTGGCCATGTTTATTGGTATCATCTTGATGCTCCAAAAATGGATTTAGGTGAGCAACGGGCTTTGCAGGACTGGTATATCAAGTTTGCCTTACAAACAGTGCCGGGTGTGGCAGAAGTGGCATCATTTGGCGGATTTGAAAAACAGTACCAGTTGGTGGTTGACCCTGTGAAACTACAGTATTACAACATCTCTTTGATGGATGTAATGAATAAAGTCAAAGCCAACAATAACGATGTGGGCGGCAGAAAATTTGAGATGGCGGATATGGCTTATATCATCCGTGGCCTTGGTTATATTAAAAGCAAAGAGGATGTTGAAAACATTGCACTAAGCAATTACAACGGCATCCCGGTAAGGGTAAAGGACATAGGCTCTGTGCAAATGGGCGGCGATTTACGGCTTGGCATTTTTGATATGGATGGAAAAGGTGAAGTGGTTGGCGGTATTGTAGTGATGCGGTATAATGAAAACGCCAATAAGGTTATTGAGGCTGTTAAAGCCAAGATGAAGGAAGTGGAGAAGGGATTGCCTGAAGGTGTAACTTTTAAAACCTCTTATGACCGCAGCACATTGATAAAGGAAGCCGTTGATTCGGTAAAAGGAACGTTGATTGAGGAGATGATTGCCGTATCTCTTATCGTTCTCATCTTTCTTTTCCATTGGCGCAGTGCAGTTATCATTCTTATACAGTTACCCATTTCTGTAGCAGCAGGATTTATTTTCCTTGAAATGTTTGGCATTTCATCCAACATCATGTCATTGACCGGTATTGCACTGGCTATTGGTGTGGTAGTGGATGATGGTATTGTAATGGTGGAAAATGCCTACCGGCATATCAGCGAAGCTCAAACGGCAAAATTTAAATCATCCGACAAAGCATAATCATGGCAAAATGGTTCAAAAGAAATAAAGACCCGCTGTCAAGCGAAGAAAGAAATGCAATCATTGAGAAGTCATCCAGGCAGGTTGGCCCTGGCGTATTCTATTCCACCATTATTGTGGTTACATCTTTTCTTCCGGTGTTCCTGCTTACAGGTATGGAGGGCAAACTCTTTCATCCTTTAGCCTGGACAAAAACATTCATACTGCTGATAGATGCTGTACTGGCCATTACATTAACCCCGGTATTGATTTCATTTTTCCTGAAAGGGAGATTAAAACCTGAAAGTGCCAATCCAATTACAAGAACATTGGAGAGGATTTACACGCCAATTTTGAAATGGTGCTTGAAATGGCGAAAAACCACCATTGGCATCAACATCGTTGCATTAGCTACAGGTATCATCATGATGACACGCCTTGGCTCGGAGTTTATGCCGCCCTTGGATGAAGGTTCCTTGTTATTTATGCCGGTAACATTACCGGATGTCTCCAACTCTGAAGCAAAGCGTTTATTACAGGTACAGGATAAAATCATCCGTACAGTTCCGGAAGTATCGCATGTGTTAGGAAAGGCAGGTAGAGCGAATACTGCAACAGATAACTCACCCATCAGTATGATTGAAACCATTATTCTGTTGAAACCAAAAGGCGAATGGCGAAAAGGTATGACCAAAGATGGGATCATTAATGAACTCAATTCAAAATTGCAGATACCCGGTGTGACTAATGGTTGGACTCAGCCAATCATTAATCGTATTAACATGCTTTCAACAGGTATCCGTACCGATGTGGGTCTGAAGGTTTATGGACAAAACTTAGACAGCATTTATGCCTTTGCACAAACCATAAAAAAACAATTAGAAGGTATTGACGGGGTAAAAGATTTATATGTGGAACCAATTACCGGGGGTAAGTATGTGGACATAGCAATCAAACGGGAAGAAATCGGAAGATATGGTTTGAGTGTTGATGATGTGAATACAGTTATTGAAAGTGCATTGGGTGGTATGAAATTGACCACGACTATTGAAGGCCGCCAGCGTTTTTCAGTAAATGCAAGGTATGGTCAGGATTTTCGCAATAATCTGGAAGCATTAAAACGGTTACAGGTACAGACGATGAACTTCGGCCCAATACCATTGGAGGCAGTGGCAGATATCAGGCTCAGTGATGGCCCGCCGATGATAAATTCAGAAAATGCCATGTTAAGGGGAACAGTATTGTTTAATGTGAGAGAAAGAGATTTGGGAAGTACAGTGAAAGATGCACAAGAGAGATTAAACCAGATGATAACAAAACTTCCTAAAGGTTATTTCCTGGAATGGAGTGGCCAGTGGGAAAATCAGATAAGGGCTAACCGCACATTGAAAATGATTTTACCAATTGTGCTTATCATCATTTTTATGGTGTTGTATTTCACTTATCACTCCTTCAAGGAAGCAATCACTACCATGATAACTGTTCCATTTGCGTTGATTGGGGGCGTCTTCATGGTATATTTCTATGGTATCAATCTGTCGGTTGCGGTTGCCGTTGGTTTTATCGCCTTATTCGGAATGGCAATTGAAACAGCCATGCTGATGACGATTTACCTGAATGAAGCTATGCAAAACATGGTTGCAAAGCATGGTAATTCAAAAGCAACACTTACTCCGGCCATCATACGGAGATTTGTAATAGAAGGCGCTGCAAAAAGGCTAAGGCCAAAACTGATGACTGTTTCTGTCGGACTGTTTGGGTTGATACCCATCCTTTGGGCTGCCGGTGTAGGCAGCGATATTATGCGGCCAATCACCATTCCGCTGATTGGTGGCACTATTTCATCCACTATTTATGTATTACTTATCACCCCTGTAATTTTTGAAATGATTAAGGAAAGAGAATTAAAACGTAAAGGCAAAATTGAATTGATAGATGTTAAAGAATAAACTGCTTCTGATGCAGTTTTGAGAAAGACAGGAGAAATGGAATTGTTGAACACAATATATTAAAATATGAAAAAACAAAATGGAATAATTGGTGCCGGAATAATAACAGCAATTGCAGCATCGCTGTGCTGCATTACACCTGTACTGGCTTTGCTGGCTGGCTCCAGTGGAATCGCCGCTTCTTTTTCCTGGCTGGAACCATTACGGCCATTCTTAATAGGTATTACCATTCTTACGATTGGTTTTGCATGGTTTCAAAAACTAAGGGCTGCAAAAAAAGACGATTGCGGCTGTGAAACGCCGGAAAACAAAAAATTTATTCACACAAAAGCATTTCTTGGAATAGTAACTGTATTTGCTATCCTTATGATGGCCTTCCCTTACTATTCAAAAATGTTTTACCCCCAAACTACAAATAAGTCAGTAATTACTACTGATGCAGTTCTAAAAATTGCGGAAGTTAAAATTAAAGGAATGACCTGTGCCGCCTGCGAGGAACATGTAAAATTTGAAGTAACTAAATTACCCGGAATTATATCATCAGAAGTATCCTATGCAAATAGGAATGCCATGATAACTTTTGATACGATGAAAACAAATATCAAAATAATTGAATTGGCAGTTAATAAAACAGGATATAAAGTCACAGACATAAAAATTAAATAAAATGGAAGTTATCTTAAAATCAACCATAACCTGTCCGCAATGTGGTTATAAAAAGGAGGAGAATATGCCGGTGGATGCCTGTCAATATTTTTATACCTGCGAACAATGCAAAGCGGTATTAAAACCCAAATCAGGGGATTGTTGTGTTTTCTGCTCTTATGGAAATGTGGCCTGTCCGCCCATACAAAAAGGCAAAGACTGTTGTGCTTAAATCTAAATTAAATGAATAGGAAAATATTATTAATACTTGCTTTGGTTGTATCGGGAAATATTGCATCGGGTCAATCCATTATGCAATTAGATACAATCATTGACAGTATCACCGCATCACACCCCGTTGTGAAAATGTACGACAATGAAATCCGTTCAATGGATGAAGCAGCCAAAGGTGCAAGAAGTTGGATGCCGCCGCAGGTTGGCATCGGGCAGTTTATGACGCCGTATGATGTACGGCTCTGGCACAGAGAAGGCGATATTCCGGGCATGGGCTCAGTAATGGTGTCAGGTGAGCAAATGTTCCCAAACAGAAAAAAACTGGATGCAGATGAGAGATACATGAAGGCAATGTCCTCAGTTGAGAAGGAAAGAAAAAACGCAACACTGAACGAATTAATCAACGATGCAAAACAGTTTTATTACGAATGGATAATCTTGAAAAGGAAGCTGGTGATACTGGCAGAAAATGAAAAGATTCTGGACTTCATGATAAAGAATGCTGAGATACGATACAAGAACGGATTAGAAAAAATAAGTGCATACTACAAAGCTAAAGCTGCATTGGGTGATGTGAAGAATATGCAACTAATGTTTGAAAACGATATAAAAGAAAAAAGAATCCGTATCAATGCACTTATGGGCAGAAATGCAATGATTTATTTTGACATTGATACAGCTTATGCTTTAAATGATTATTCAGGTCTTGTTTTTGACAGCACATTATTTTATACTAACCGGAGTGACCTGAAATCATTAGACAAGGAGATTAGTCTTACCCGGTTGAAGCAGGAGGCAGAAAGGGCGTCACTAAAACCGCAATTCGGCATCCGCTATGACAATATGATTGGTTTTGGCGGTCAGCCTTTGCAATACACAATCATGGGAATGGTGCGGATTCCAATGGCTAAATGGTCATCAAAAATGAATAAGGCTAATATTGAAAGCCTGAAATGGAAAACCTATGCCATACAATCTCAAAAAGAAATGATAGTGAATGAATACAGCGGCATGGCTTATGGTATGAGAAATGAATTAGAGCTAAAGAAAAAGCAGATTAAGCTCTATGAGGAAAATATCATTCCTGCATTGAGGAATAATTATAAAACCATGCAGTTGGGTTATGAACAAAACACAGAGGAGCTATTTATGCTTTATGATGCCTGGGAAACGCTAAACATGAAGCAACTGGAATATGTAGAATTGCTCAACCAAGCATTAAAACTTCAGGTAACGATTGAACGAATTATTGAAAAAAAATAAATCTCCTGTTATGAAAAGAAGAAATTTTTTAAAAATGTCAGGCCTGGGTGCAGGCGCAGTTGTAACCAGTGGTTCTCTGGCAGGTTTTTTAGTCAGTTGCAGTGGGTGTAAAAAGGAGCATCACAGAGGTTTGATGACAGAGCCGGTAATGATAACAGAAGGCGATTTTTCAAAACTGCTTTCATTTCCATCATCGGCAGGAGCAAATCAAACACTCACAGCACAGGCAACAACTGCAAACCTGAAGGGGGCGAATATTCCGGTATTGGGTTATCAACCCAATAGTTTGCTTGGCCCCTCATTCAGAATAAACAAAGGCGATGCTGTAAATATTTTACTTCAAAATAATTTATCAGAACATTCCAATATTCATTGGCATGGTTTAAAAGTTCCTGCATTAATGGATGGTCATCCTGACCAGTTAGCGAATGCAGGCGGTACTTTCCGGTATCAGTTTACGGTAAATCAAAGAGCTGGTTTAAGCTGGTATCATCCGCATCCTCATGAAATGACTGGCAGGCAGGTTTTCCAGGGATTGGCCGGTTTGTTTATCATCAATGATGCAGAAGAAACAGCCCTGAATTTACCATCAGGTCAGTATGAAATACCATTGGTTATACAGGATAAACGCATCACCGGAACAGGCATTGCTTACAACCCTTCAATGGAAGAAGTGATGGCGGGTTATATGGGAGAATCAATTGTGGTCAATGGTGCTTATTCGCCTTATACTGAAGTAGCCGCCCGTTATTACCGTCTTCGCATTTTGAATGGTTCCAATGCAAGGGTGTACAATCTTGCTTTCAGCAACAATGCTGATATTATAGTTATTGGCAACGATGGAGGATTGTTAAAAAATTCTGTTACAGTAAAGGAAATATTGATAGCGCCGGGTGAAAGACTGGATGTCCTTATAAATTTTAGTACTGCTTCAATTGGTTCAGAAATATTTTTAACAAGCAAAGAATTTGGAAATGGTGGTGATGCACAGGGCAAGCAGTCATTCAGAATTATGAAATTTAAAGTAACGACTGCTGTTACTGGTACATTTACTGTTCCCGCAAATCTTTCTGCCATTAATACAATTGCTGCTTCATCGGCTGTAAAAACAAGAACATTTGAAATTTCCAATGCAATGGAGCATCATGGCTATCCTATGAACGATGGAATGCAGATGCGGCACCGTATTAATGGAAAATTATTTGACAGCAAACGTATTGATGAGAATGTTTCTGTCAATACAAATGAAATATGGGTATTTGATAACAGCAACGGTGATGAGCCTCACCCGATGCATCTGCATGGTGTGTTCTTCCAGGTATTGGACAGAACAGGCGGCAGGGGAAATCTTATTGCTTCTGAAAACGGATGGAAGGATACTGTACTGGTAATGCCCGGTGAAAGAGTAAGAGTAATTGTTCCTTTTGAAAATAACACCGGCAAATTTGTTTTTCATTGCCACAACCTGGAACATGAAGATGATGGTATGATGTTACAATATCAACTGAGCTAATCAAAACATACAATGAAGAAGCTATTTTTTATAAGCGGTTTGATGCTGATTATTGTTGCGGTCTCCTGCAACAATAATAAAGACCCTCATGCGGGGCATCAAACAGAAGTTGCTAAGGATATGTACACCTGTCCGATGCCAGAAGATTCTGTATTCAGCGACAAGCCGGGTAAATGCCCGAAGTGTGGAATGGACTTGGTGAAAATGGAACCAACAGAGCATGATGCCCAAAAAGCAGTTGAATATACCTGTCCGATGCACCCGGAAATATTAAGAGAAAAACCTGGCACATGCCCAATTTGCGGAATGGATTTAGTAAAAAAGGAAACAGACAGTAAGAAAGTGGGTGATATAGAACTGGAGTCATTGCTGAAACCAACCAACGAATTTGTTGTATCATCTGTTCCCGTAACTACAATTGAGCAGCGGGGGGAACAAATAGAGATTGAAGCATTGGGAAATATTGCGTATGATACCAGGCAAGTGGGAAGTATTTCCGCAAGAGTATCCGGACGAATTGAAAAATTATATGTACGATACCGCTATCAAAAAATAAGTAAAGGGCAAAGAGTGCTGGACATTTACAGTCCTGAATTGCTTACTGCACAGCAGAATCTTTTATTTCTTTTAAAAAACGATGCTGAAAACATCACATTCATACAGGCGGCGAAAGATAAACTCTTGCTCCTTGGTATGAGTAGAGAACAATTGCAACAGGTCATTCAATCAGGCAAGCCATCTTTATCCATTGCTGTTTACAGTAATTACAGCGGACATATTCATGAAGCCACAAATGGCGGCAGTATGAATACTGCACCCGGCAACATGAGAGATATTTCTCTGATTACGGAAGAACTTTCATTAAAGGAAGGAATGTATGTACAGAAAGCGCAATCAGTTTTTTCGGTCTTTAATCCGGACAGAGCATGGGCTGTTCTCAATATTTACGGGGAAAACCAATCGCTGGTAAAAAAAGGAAACACAGCAAGAGTAGTACCTGAAACGGCGCCGGATAAAGATTTCAGGGCAACCATTGATTTCGTTGAGCCATTCTATCGCAAGGAAA
This sequence comes from Chitinophagales bacterium, assembly GCA_017303855.1. Taxonomy (GTDB): domain Bacteria; phylum Bacteroidota; class Bacteroidia; order Chitinophagales; family Chitinophagaceae; genus JJ008. The sequence continues at coordinate 12,692 of JAFLBL010000010.1, forward strand.
GTAAAACACTTACTGCAAGGGTTTACTTTAATAACAGTGCTTTAAAAATACCTATTGGCAGCCAGGTAAAAGCAACCATTTTCGGAGATACCAAAGAAGCGTATTGGTTGCCAAAAGAAGCAGTTCTCTCATTGGGAATGGACAAAGTTGTGTTTCAAAAAACCGGGGGCGGTTTTCAGGCAAAGAAAATAAGTGCAGGCATCACACATGGTAAACATATACAAATAGTTAACGGATTAACAGCAAAAGATTCTGTGGCAGTTAATGCACAGTTCCTGATGGATAGTGAAAGTTTCATCAAAGTAAAAAACTAATTATGCGATATATCATAATTACAGCAACAGCTTTATTGCTTTTTGCATCATGCAAAAACAAAAAAGAAACTCCTAAAGACCCTGACACCTATTACACCTGTTCTATGGACCCGCAGGTGGTAGAATACAAGCCGGGTAAGTGCCCCATTTGTAAAATGGACTTAACTCCTGTTAAGAAAAAGAACGGGGAAAGCAAAGATGAATTGCAGTTAAGCGAACAGCAAATACAATTAGGAAATATTCAAACCGATACTATTCGTAACGGCACAATCGGCGACCAGTTGGTTTTAACGGCCACCCTGAATTTTGACCAGATGAGGGCATCTTCCATGAGTTCAAGAGTGATGGGCAGGGTTGAAAAACTCTACTACAAGAACCTGGGTGATTATGTAAGAAAAGGGTCGCCGCTTTATGATTTGTACAGCGAGGAACTGAATAATGCCAAACAGGAATACCTTCTTGCATTGGATAAGAAAAAGGCTTTTACATCTGAAACGGTTATTGATTTTGACCAATTGATTGAGAGTGCCAGGAATAAATTATTGCTTTGGGGATTAAATGAAGTACAGATTAATGAACTGGTTAAGTCAAAGAAGGCCACTCCAGTCACTACATTTTATAGCAGTGCTGGCGGCTACATTACACAGCTTGACATACGGGAGGGAGATTATGTAATGGAAGGCGGTACAATTGTAAAACTGGCTGACCTCTCTACTTTGTGGGCAGAGGCGCAGGTATATACATCGCAATTAGCCGAATTAAACAGCAATAGTATAGCTACAGTTCAGCTTCCTGATTTTGATAATAAAGAAATCAAAGGCAGAATTGAATTTGTAAACCCCGAAATCAATCCTGACACAAGAATCAACCTCATCCGTGTCTCTATTCCTAATCCAGGTAATCAGCTAAAACCGGGCATGCCAGCTTATGTGTTATTGAAAAGTCCGCAGCGGCAATCACTCACTTTGCCTGTTGATGCCGTAATAAGGGATGGCAAAGGTGCAACAGTCTGGATACAGACAGGCAAGAATACATTTAAGAGTATGATGGTACAGACGGGTATTGAGAGTGGCGACCGCATAGAGATAAAATCAGGATTAAAGGAAGGCGATGTGGTGGTTTTAACCGGTGCATATTTATTGCACAGCGAGTATGTATTTAAAAAAGGAGCAGACCCAATGGCGGGGCATAATCACTAAATAAGCAAATATGTCTTCTGAAAAATATGTTCCCGCTTTAAGGTTTAAATGGCTTACATCGTTATATGATTTTATAGTCAGGATTACCATGCCGGAAAAAAAGATTAAAACCAGGTTGGTAGAAACTGCCGGAATTTCGGCTGGCCAAAAAATATTAGATTTTGGGTGCGGAACAGGAACTCTCACGATTATGGCCAAGCAGGCAAGTCCGGATGCAAACATCACTGGCATTGATATTGACGTAGAGATTTTGAATAAGGCAACACAAAAAGCCAGCGAAAAGAAGATTGATATTTTATTAATTGAGTATGACGGAAAGAAACTGCCATTTCAGTCAAATCATTTTAACCGGGTAATCTCTTGTCTTGTGTTTCATCACCTTAACACTGAAACAAAGAAAAAGATTCTTGCGGAACTGCATAGAACAATTATTTCAAATGGGGAGTTGTATATAGCTGATTTTGGGCGGTCAAAATCATGGGTGCAACGTAAATTATTCAACATTATCAGAGTACTTGATGGGTTCAAACCAACAGAAGCAAATGCAAAGGGTATATTGCCCGACTTTATCCAAGAAGCCGGGTTTATATATGTGTCAATCATTGAAAGATTCAAAACAATTTTTGGAGAGGTTCAATTATTAAAGGCAACAAAACAATAACGCTATATGAAGAAATCTTATGTAACAGTAATCTTATCGGCAATTTTCTTCCTGGTGTTCCATTCTGTGTCTGCACAGAAGACGGAAGAAGTCTGCTATAATCCGAATCTTATAAAAGACACGACTAAAAAAAGTATCAAGTCAATGGCTTATGCAATTATCAGCGGTGATAGTATTAAAGTCAACTATCATTCTCCTGGTGTTCGCAAAAGAATCATTTGGGGCGGTCTTGTTCCTTATGATGAAGTGTGGGTAACCGGCGCTCATGACGCAACTACATTGGAAGTCCCAAAAGCATTTGTTGTAAATGGTAAAGAAATACCGGCAGGTAAATATGCTTTCTTTACTATTCCCGGTAAAAAAGAGTGGACAATCATTATTAATAATAATTGGGAACAACATCTGGCATCTGAATATGACGAAAAGGATGATATAGTAAGGGTGAAAGTGAGGCCTAAGAAAAATGAGCATACAGAACGACTACAATACTTTATTGAAATCAAACAAAGTAATACAGGAACAATTGCTGTTGCGTGGGAGAAAGTAAAAGTTGAAATTCCTTTTGTCATTAAAAATTAAGACAATGGAACATCGTCGCCAATCAGAACATAAGACAGAAAATCACGCAGGTCATGTGCATCATTCTGATCCTGTGGAAAAAACCGATGTAAAACAGGAATTTCAGAAATACACCTGTCCAATGCATCCGCAAATTATGCAGGACGGACCAGGTAAATGTCCTTTGTGTGGAATGACATTAATTCCATTGAAAAAATCCGTGACACATGACGAACTTGAGGCACATACATCCGGCATTGCAGATTTCAAAAAGAAATTTTATGTGGTGTTGATACTAACCATTCCCATTATGCTGTTATCAGAAATGATACAGCATTGGTTGAATATTCATTTTAGTTTCCCTGGTTCAAAATATGTACTGTTCTTTTTATCCTCTATTGTCTTCTTTTATGGTGGATGGCCATTCCTGAAGGGATTGGTTGGTGAAGTAAGGGTAAAAAACCCTGGTATGATGACACTGGTTGGATTTGCTATTTCAGTTGCTTATATCTACAGTGTAGCAACAGTATTTGGATTAGAGGGAATGGATTTCTTTTGGGAGTTAGCAACCCTTATCCTGATAATGTTATTAGGACATTGGATAGAAATGAAATCTGTTGCCGGTGCATCGAGAGAGTTAGAGTTATTGGTGCAGCTTATGCCTGATGATGCACATTTGGTGAATGGAGATAAGGTAACAGATGTAAAAACAGAATCGCTGAAAGAAGGCGATGTGATTCTGATAAAACCCGGAGAGAAAATTGCGGCAGACGGTATAATTGCGGAAGGAGAAAGCTATCTAAATGAAAGTATGCTTACTGGTGAATCAAAACCTGTTGGGAAAAGCAAGGGTGATAAAGTAATTGCAGGTTCTATAAATGGCAATGGTGCAATTAAAGTAACTGTTGCACATGGAGCAAAGGATTCCTATTTATCACAGGTGATAAAACTGGTACAGGATGCACAGAAATCAAAATCAAAAACACAATTGATTGCAGACAGGGCAGCAAGATGGCTTACGCTGATTGCTATTGTGGCAGGAATTACCACATTTCTTGTATGGTATTTATCAGGAAAAGACCTGGCTTTCTCCATTGAAAGAATGGTTACAGTAATAGTAATTTGTTGCCCACATGCTTTAGGACTGGCAGTGCCGCTGGTTGTTGCAAAATCCACTGCACTTTCAGCACAACATGGATTATTGATTAAGAACAGAACAGCATTTGAAAACTCAAGAAAAATAACCACACTTGTATTTGATAAAACCGGAACGCTTACCGTTGGCAAATTTGAAGTATCAAAAATTGTTTCATTAATAGAAGGTCTTACTGAAAATGAGCTACTGAAATATGCTGCTGCATTGGAGCAAAACTCAGAACACCCAATTGCCACTGGTATTATTCAAAAAGCAAAAGACCTATCTGTTACAATCTCATCAGCCGGAAATTTTAATGCTATCACCGGAAAGGGTGTTGAAGCAACTGTTGACAACAATGATATTAAAGTTGTAAGTCCGGGTTATCTGAAAGAAAAAAATATTTCACTCCCCGATAATTACAATACTGATGCAACGGAAACGGTAGTGTTTGTTTTGATAAATGATACATTGGCTGGCTATATTTCATTGACTGATGGTATTCGTCCAGAATCAGCGGAAGCCATTAAAACACTGCACAGTAATAATATCAAATCTGTTTTACTGACAGGGGATAACAAACAAGTTGCAGAAACAGTAGCCAAAAAATTAGGCATGACCAGTTTTTTTGCTGAAGTATTACCACATCAGAAGTTGGAGAAAATAAAAGAATTGCAGGATAAAGGCGAATATGTAGCCATGACAGGCGACGGAGTAAATGATGCACCTGCATTGGCGCAAGCCAATGTAGGCATAGCTGTTGGTTCAGGTTCTGATATCGCCGCCGAAACAGCGGGAATCGTTTTGGTAAACAGCAATCCAAAAGATGTTGTTTCATTGATTCAGTTTGGTAAGGCCACTTACGGAAAGATGATTCAAAATTTGATTTGGGCAACGGGTTATAATGTTGTGGCTTTGCCATTGGCGGCAGGTGTGTTATACAAAATGGGAGTATTGTTAAGCCCTGCTGCCGGTGCCGTTTTAATGAGTGTAAGCACAGTTGTAGTGGCTATTAATGCAAAGCTGTTGAAAGTAAAATAAGCAAAAAATCATACTGTTTATGGCAAAAAGTAAACATTACTACATACGAAAAACTCACCGCTGGCTGGGTGTTATTTTAGGCATCCAATTTCTGTTATGGACTATTGGGGGACTGTATTTCAGTTGGAGTAATATGGATGAAATACATGGGGATTTTCAGAAGAGGAACGCACCATTACTATCTTCAAATATTTCCCTGGTTAGCCCCACAGTGGTTCTTGATACAGTGAAGAAAGTTCATCGTATTGATTCAGTTGTATCCATTCAATTGATTGAAATTATGGGAAAGCCTTTTTACCAGATTCGTTGTGTCGGTGCTGTTCAGAGCAAGGCTAATCATGACCATAGTATGCAGGCAATGAACCATCTTGCCAATGCAGAAACAGGTGAGCTTCGGGGGCCATTGACAAAAGAGGAAGCCACTGAAGTTGCAAAAAGACGGTTTAATGGCGAGCCGGAAGTTAAATCGGTAGAATACTTAATCGGCACAAATAGTCACCATGAGTATCGGGAAAATCCTTTACCTGCTTACGCTATCACATTTGTGCATCCGTCAAAAACGACCGTTTACGTTGCCAGCGAATTAGGAACCGTTCAAAAATTCAGGAATAATAAGTGGAGAATATTTGATTTCCTGTGGATGATGCACACAATGGATTATGAAAGCAGAGATCATATTGGTAACTGGCTACTTCGGGCCTTTTCCATCTTTGGATTGGTAACGGTGCTGAGTGGGTTTGCTTTGTTCTTTGTCAGTTCTAAATGGGGCAGAAAAGGGGTTGCGAAACTGGTAAAAAATGACTGATTATCCATATTTTGCAACCATATTGCCTTTATAAAAACCCATTCGTGGTAAAATTTGCAACATATCCTGTTATATTTGCAACAGTGAAACCATTCTTTTTCATACTCAGTTGCTTTATGCTTTATCTGTCATGCCTGCCCTGTGGCGACGGTAAAGAGTGCAATGTAAAGACAGAGGCAATGGTTTCAACCTCTGACAATCACCAGCAACACGAACATCAATCCGAAGCCTGCACACCATTTTGTACCTGCTCCTGCTGCGCTGCATCGGCTTTTTATTCACCACGTTCCAAAATACAGGCAACCAATTTTTTCTTTTTCTCAGAAAAGCACCCCCTGATAAATGAAGATGCCAAAACAGATGTTTTCGCCTCTATCTGGCAACCTCCACAGTTATCATAATTACTCCAATTATTGAATTTACTACATAGCCCTACGGGCATGTACTGTATTATCCATTTTCAGCTATTGCAAAATGGTAACTATTAAAAAATCTAAAAAGGCAAAACAGCCTTTGGGTTTAAGAGTATTTAAAATCATTGTTATAGCACTGTGTTGTGCCGTTCTTTTAGCAGCCATTGCAGAAAGGATAATTCACTACTACAGGCATATAGCCAAATAGAAACAAAAACATGCTCAGTAAAATAATTCATTTCAGCATTAAACATAAACTCATCATTGGGTTAATGACACTGGCACTTATCATTTGGGGTGCATGGAGTGCCGCCAAACTTCCCCTTGATGCCGTACCGGATATTACCAATAACCAGGTGCAGATAATTACACTCACCCCCACACTGGCTGCACAGGAAACAGAACAGTTGGTAACCTATCCTATTGAACAAAGCCTTGCCAATCTTCCAGACCTTGAAGAAATGCGTTCCATTTCAAGGTTTGGGCTATCTGTTATCACCGTTGTTTTTCATGATGATATTGACATCTACTTTGCCCGTCAGTTAATCAATGAAAAACTAAAAGAAGCAGAAGAAAAAATTCCAAAAGGCTTGGGTACACCTGAACTGGCTCCCGTAAGTACAGGGCTTGGGGAAATTTATCAATACATCATACATCCCAAAAAAGGTGCAGAAAATAAATACACTGCTATGGACTTGCGTACCATGCAGGATTGGATTGTGGCGAGGCAACTCTACGGAACTCCCGGTGTGGCGGAAGTAAACAGCTTTGGTGGCTTGCTGAAGCAATATGAAGTAGCTGTTAATCCAAATCGTTTGAAAGGTATGAACGTAACCATTGCAGAAATTTTTTCTGCATTGGAAAAGAATAATGAAAATACCGGTGGCGCATACATTGATAAAAAGCCCAACGCTTATTTCATAAGGGGTATTGGCCTTATCAGTTCAATGGATGATATAAAAAATACTGTAGTAAAAAAAGTAAACAACATACCCGTATTAATAAGGGATGTTGCTGAAGTACAATTAGGCAACGCAGTCCGCTATGGTTCTGTAACCTACAATGGAGAGAAGGAAGTTGTAAGCGGTATTGTAATGATGCTTAAAGGGGGTAACAGTGCGGCAGTAGTAGAAAGAGTAAAAGCAAAAATTGAAACCATTAAAAAAGCATTGCCGGAAGATGTAGAGATAGAACCCTATGTTGACAGAACAGGTTTGGTAAACCGTGCCGTTGGCACTGTTAAAACCAATTTGATTGAAGGGGCTTTGATTGTATTGCTTGTACTTATTTTATTTCTCGGCAATTTCAGGGCAGGCTTGATAGTTGCATCTGCCATTCCGCTTTCCATGTTATTTGCATTGGGTATGATGCGGCTGTTTGGTGTAAGTGCCAACCTTATGAGCTTGGGTGCAATTGATTTTGGATTGATAGTAGATGGTGCGGTAATTATTGTAGAAGCAACTTTACATTTTTTAGCAGCTAAAAATATAAAAGACAGGCTTACGCAGCAACAAATGGATGAAGCGGTAGAAGGTAGTGCAAAGAAAATGATGAGTTCGGCAGCATTCGGGCAAATCATTATTCTGATTGTATATCTGCCCATTCTTTCTTTGCAGGGTATTGAAGGAAAAATGTTCCGGCCAATGGCGCAAACGGTTGGCTTCGCCATTTTGGGAGCATTAATACTTTCATTGACTTATATACCGATGATGTCGGCTTTATTCCTTTCTAAAAAAACAGCCCACAAAAAAAATATTGCTGACAAGCTGATGGATTTTTTCCAGAGAGGCTATGCACCATTAATTCGCTGGGCAATAAGATTGAAGTACGCTGTAGTAACCGGTGCAGTTGCATTACTTGCAATTTCATTAGTAATTTTTGGAAGAATGGGCGGCGAATTTATTCCGCAGTTGCAGGAAGGTGATTATGCTTTTCACTGCATACTGCCACAGGGTACATCATTAACGCAAAGTGTGGAAACATCCATGCAGGCAAGCCGCATCATCAAATCTTTTCCCGAAGTGAAAATGGTAGTGGGCAAAACAGGAAGCGCCGAAGTACCAACAGACCCTATGCCGCCGGAAGCTACTGACCTTATCATTATGCTGAAACCGAAAAGTGAATGGAAAACAACAAAAGACTACAACGAACTGGCAGCAATGATGATTGAAAAATTAGAAGTAATACCAGGCGTTTTCTTTGAAGCATCGCAACCCATTCAAATGCGGTTTAACGAACTAATGACAGGTGTACGGCAGGATGTGGCGATAAAAATATTTGGGGAGAACATTGATACACTTGCTAACATTGGCCCCAAAGTGGCAAAGATTGTTCAATCAGTAAACGGTGCAACAGAGCCACAGGTAGAAAGAACTACAGGTTTGCCACAAATAACTATTCAATACGACCGGGCAAAGATTGCAGGATATGGATTAAATATTGAAGACATCAATCACACTATCAGCACAGCCTTTGCAGGCGAATCTGCCGGTGTGATATTTGAGAATGAAAGAAAGTTTGATTTGGTAGTGAGGTTGGACAGTGCAAGCCGCACTTCTATTGATGATGTAAGTAATTTATTTGTAGCTACCAACGAAGGCAATCAAATTCCACTCTCACAGGTGGCAAGTATTTCATTTAAAGAAGGTCCTGCACAAATAAGCCGTGAAGAAGGTAAGCGGAGAATTGTAGTGGGCTTTAATGTAAAAGGCCGGGATGTTTCCAGTGTGGTAAAAGAGATACAGGAAAAGCTAAATGCAGCCAAAATTTTACCTACAGGTTATTACTACACTTATGGGGGCACATTTGAAAATTTGCAGGAAGCATCAGCAAGATTAAAAATTGCAGTGCCGGTAGCGCTGGCATTGATATTCCTTTTGCTCTATTTCACCTTTGGTTCAATGAAAGAAGCCGCACTGATTTTTACAGCCATTCCCATGAGTGCAATTGGTGGAGTGTTTGCACTATTGATAAGAGGAATGCCTTTCAGCATTTCAGCAGGCGTTGGTTTTATTGCATTGTTTGGTGTAGCCGTGTTAAACGGCATTGTGCTTATCAGCACATTTAATCAATTAGAAAAAGACGGCATGAAAGACATCATACAAAGGGTGATAGAAGGAACAAAAATCCGTTTGCGGCCAGTGTTAATGACAGCTTCAGTAGCAGCGTTGGGTTTTATCCCAATGGCATTATCAACAGGTGCAGGTGCAGAAGTGCAGAAGCCGCTGGCAACAGTTGTAATTGGTGGATTGATAACTGCCACATTTCTTACCCTGATAGTATTGCCTTTACTCTATATCATTTTTTCATCCAAAAGAAAATTGAAAGTGAAGCCAGCTGTAACAACGGCTGTAATTGTTTTTATGATGTGCTTATCAAACAATTTACAGGCACAGCAACCTGCCCCAAAAAGAGTAAGCAGCAGTGAAGCAATTGCGTTGGCAAAAAACAACCTGCAATATGAAGTAAATAACCAGCAGGTAAATAAAGGCAAGGCGCAAATTCAAACTGCAACGGCCTTGCCCAAAACGGGAGTGTTTGCAGAGAATGAAGATTTTCGGCCAAGTGATAATACCGGCATTCTTAAAATTGGTATATCACAATCAATTGCATGGCCAGGCTTGTATAAAGCACAAAAGAATTTGTATGGAGAGCAGTTAAAATATTACAATCTGGGTGCAGCCGCTATTGATGTGCAGGTAAAAAGAGATGTAAGAACTGTTTATTACCAGCTTTGGTATTTGCAGGATAAACAAAAATTGTATCATCGCTTAGACAGCATTTATAAATCGCTTAACGCAGCCGCAATACTGAAAGTAAAAACTGGCGACAGCCCCGGGCTTGACAGCATTGCAGCCAATGTACGAATGAGGGAATTGCAGGCACTGATGCAACAGGTAGGCAAAGAAATGCAGATACAACAACAATCCTTAATGCAGTTGCTCAATACTAACGATGTTTTGTTGCCACAAATGTTGCCGTTAGAAAAATTAATGATGCCGGATTTAGCAAGCGATAGTACACATCCTATGTTGGCACTGCAATCGCAAAACATCAACATTGCCAATGCTGGTATTAATGTGGTTAAGAATGAAAACAAACCTGAGTTTTCTGGCCGTTTCTTTTCTCAACGGCTTTGGGGAGCAAAAGACCCCTTCACTGGTTTTTCTGTATCAGCAGTATTTCCTTTGTTTGGCGCAAAAGCGTATCAAAGCAAAGTAAAAGTAGCTCAGGCTGATGTGGCAGTTCAGCAAAAGCAATACGAGTATGAAGCACAGGTACTCAATACGCAGAAAATGCAAATGCAGCAGGAAGTGGAAAAGAACCGGAGTATGTTATCCTTTTATGAAGGCACCGGATTAAAACAGGCAGAAGAAATTATCAAGGCTGCATCACTTGCTTACCGTGCCGGTGAAATAAGTTTTGCGGAACTGTCGCAGTTTTTAACACAGGCCATTGAAATACAGAAAAACTACCTGGAAAATCTCAATGCCTATAATCAGTCAGTCATTCAATACAATTATTACATCAACCAATAAAAATAAAATGATGAAGAAGTTTTTTATTTCAGCCTTGCTTTTTTCAAGCCTTTTGGCTATAACGGCCTGCGGCGGTAAAAGCAGCAGTACAACAGAAACGGCAGCAACAGAAGAAGGTCACGAAGATGAACACAAAAACCCCGGCACTGCAACACTTACAGACGAACAGATGAAAACAATTGGTGTAGAACTCGGAGTAATAGAAGATAAAGAACTCACCTCTTCTTTAAAAGCCAATGGCGTTTTAAGGGTGCCTAATCAGAATAAAGCCAGTGTTAATTCCATTTACAGTGGTGTTATTAAAACTTTATTGGTACAGCCGGGCAGTAAAGTATCAAGAGGGCAAACCATTGCCACCATCAGCAATCCTGAATTTATACAGGCACAGAGCCAATATCTGGGTGTGAATGCAAAAATTACATTTGCCGAACTTGAAGTAAAACGGCAAAAAGAATTGAATGAAGGCAATGCAGGGGCATTGAAAAATTTGCAATCAGCAGAAACAGAATTAAGAAGCCTGAGAACTTTAAAATCAACACTGGCACAGCAAATCCAGTTGATGGGTATAAATCCTGCAAGGCTTGCCAATGGAAAACTGATTTCTGTATTAGCAGTTACAAGCCCCATTAGTGGCGTGGTGAGTGATGTAAAAGTGAAGATGGGCAGTTATGTGGATGTAACCACACCAGTTGCAGAAATAGTTGACAACAGCCAGTTGCACCTTGACCTTTCGGTGTATGAAAAAGACCTGCCTAATTTAAAGAACAATCAGCTCATTCATTTTACACTTACCAATAATCCCGGCAAAGAATATGATGCACAGATATTCTCTCTCGGTTCATCATTTGAAGGCGAAAGCAAAGCTGTATCTGTACATGCCAAAGTAATGGGTGATAAAACCGGATTGATAGACGGCATGAATGTTACAGCTATTATCAGTTTACAAAAAGCAACTGTACCTGCTGTACCGACTGATGCTATTGTAACTTTACAAGGGCAGGACTATATCTTTATGGTTACAGATAAACATACAGAGAATGAACACCACGAAGAAGGAAAAGACACAGTGAAGCATGATGCCAAAGAAGCCCACGACCACAAAGAAACAAAGGCAGGAAGCAAAGAAGAAAAAGGAACAACTTTTGAAATAATTCCTGTAGCCAAAGGAACAACCGAAGTTGGTTACACACAAATTACTTTATTAAAAGAAATACCGAAAGATGCAAAGATTGTAGTGAAGGGGGCATTTTTTGTACTGGCAAAAATGACCAATTCCGGTGAAGGTGAACATGGGCATTAATATTAACAATACTAAAACGAAGTAGTATGTATTTTTACAGTCATAAAATTTATAAACATGAAAATGAACTGGCTCAATTGCTGGAAGTTTGTAGTAATGCTTGCTTCCGTTTTGGGAATGGCAAGTGCTTTCAGGGCTTAACAAAAATTATAATATTTAAAATATAAGGTTGCAGGTGGAAACATCTGTAACCTTTTTTATTATCCATTTCAAAGAACAGAAATATGATAAATAAGGACCCAAACCATAAACATACTTACGATGCACAGGGCAAAATGACCTGCTGCACACTGGAAGAAAAAATTTATACAAAAGCCGGAGCAAAGGAATTGCTGAAAGATGGCCATACTCATGATGATGGGCATGACCACGGCCACGATGATAAAGACGGCTACGACCATTCAGGAACAGAGAGCAGCAGCACATTTAAAATGTTTCTGCCAGCAATTATCAGCCTGGCTTTATTGCTAACGGCTATTGCATTTGATAACTGGATACCGCAGGCATGGTTTACCGGGTGGGTTCGTATAGTTTGGTATGTGGCTGTTTATTTACCTGTTGGCTTTCCGGTTTTAAAAGAAGCTGTTGAAAGTATTGGAAAGGGAGAAATATTTTCTGAATTTTTATTGATGAGTATTGCCACCATCGGTGCATTTGCTATTGGCGAATATCCCGAAGGCGTTGCAGTTATGTTGTTCTATGCAGTAGGCGAAGTATTTCAAACATTGGCGGTAAAAAGAGCAAAGTCAAACATCAAAACATTGCTCGACCAGCGGCCTGATGAAGTAACAGTATTAGAAAATAATCAAACCAAAACAATAAAAGCAGAGAATGTTAGCATTGGTGCAATCATACAACTAAAGTCAGGAGAAAAATTAGGATTGGATGGAGAACTGATTTCCGAAACGGCATCATTCAATACCGCAGCATTAACAGGAGAAAGCAAACCAGACACCAAAGCAAAAGGTGAAACAGTATTAGCAGGAATGATAAACCTGAATACCGTTGCACAGGTAAAAGTTACCACCGCTTACACCGATAGTAAGCTGAGTAAAATTTTAGAACTGGTACAAAATGCCACGGCACAAAAAGCACCCACCGAATTATTTATAAGGAAGTTTGCAAAAATTTATACCCCCATTGTGGTTTTATTGGCTGTACTTATTTGTGTAGTGCCGATGCTGTTTGTAGAAAATTATGTATTCAGTCAATGGCTTTACCGGGCATTGGTTTTCTTAGTTATCAGTTGTCCTTGTGCATTAGTTATTTCTATTCCATTAGGATATTTTGGTGGAATTGGTGCAGCCAGTAAAAACGGGATACTATTTAAGGGCAGCAACTTTTTGGACATTATTGCCAACATTCAAAATGTAGTGATGGATAAAACAGGCACAATGACAGAAGGAGTTTTTAAAGTCCAGGAAGTAAATATAAAACCGGAATACAATAAAGATGAAATATTGCAAATGGTCAATGCTTTGGAAAGCCAAAGCACACATCCTGTTGCAACAGCTATTCATCAATTTGTTGGAAAAGTTAACAACAATATTGTGTTGCAAAATGTAGAAGAAATATCAGGGCATGGATTAAAAGCAAATGTACAGGGGAAAGAACTATTAGTAGGCAATTTCAAATTGATGGATAAATTCTCCATTCAATACGAAATTGACACTTCTACAATTGTTTATACTTTAATAGCCATCGCCTACGATAAAAAATTTGCAGGCTACCTCACCATTGCCGATAGTATGAAAGAAGATGCTCAGGAAGCTGTAAACAAACTGCATAGCATGGATGTAAAAACAACGATGCTAAGTGGTGATAAAAGTAGTGTAGTAAAATTTGTTGCAGATAAATTAGGAATAGATAATGCCTTCGGCGATTTATTGCCAGAAGACAAAGTAAACAAGGTAAAAGAATTAAAAACTAAAAACGAAACCGTTGCCTTTGTTGGTGATGGGGTGAATGATGCACCTGTTGTTGCATTAAGCAATGTTGGTATTGCAATGGGTGGTTTAGGAAGTGATGCAACTATTGAAACCGCTGATGTAGTGATACAGGATGACAAACCCAGCCGTATAGCAATGGCCATCAATATTGGGAGGCAGACAAAGAAAATCGTATGGCAGAATATCATTTTGGCATTTTCAGTAAAAGCTATTGTTCTCATTTTGGGGGCAGGGGGACTGGCTACCATGTGGGAGGCTGTATTTGCTGATGTTGGGGTGGCATTACTGGCAATTTTAAACGCCGTCAGGATTCAAAAAATGAGATTTTAGCACCCCGTGTGGCTATTTGTCCGTTTTTATCCGAAAATGCCCTTAAAAGCCGCTATTCCCCTTAAATCGCACAAAAATTGGTTGGATATTTGCCCAATCAGGGGCACAAAAACCCTGGCGCGATAGCGCCGGGGTTTTTTATTGGAACAAACGACAAGCTTGCTTGCCTGTTTGGAACACTCCCCCCGGGGACGGCGATAGCCGGACTGGGATTTGAGCAAGCCCCTCGCAAGACATCTGGATCACGTGAGTAATCCGGCAAATAAAAAAGCCGCTTTGCAAAATGCAAAGCGGCTTTTTTATTTATCAACTGATTCCTTACGGATTCTGTGTTGAATTCGGATTGGCCTGTAATTCTGAAATTGGAATTGCAAACTGCCATCTTACATCTCCGGCAGGTACCTGCATCACACCACCCACGGCGGCGGATACAAAGTTGGGAACTACGGTTCTGTCCAGTGCCTGATTCAAACGCTTCAGGTCAAAGAAACGGAAACCTTCACCCCAGAACTCAACCCGGCGATGCATCAGAATCTCATCAATCAGGGCCGTGCCGCTGTTGGTGGAGAGTACATAAGACGGATCGCGGTTGACCACCAACGTATATAACGCGGTTCTGGCATCGGCTTCCTTACCTGCTGTATTGGCATAAGCTTCCGCCATAATCAGGTACATTTCCGCCAGACGGATATAGGGCACATCCCCGATTGTCGGTAATTCACGGGTCTTGAACTTGCGGCTCATATAAGGCTCACGGATATACGTAGCCAGTGGCAGCGGGAAGTTTGCCGCAGTCGGCGCGGGCTCCCACATTTTCTTACGTACATCTGTAGCCGAAATCAGGTTATACAGGGCAGAATTGATCCGCTTGGGCCGGCTGCGCACATAGGTGGTATTGCCGTCCCAGGAGATCTGGCCGAAATAAGAACCGAATGTATCACCCTGGTCTGACTGTACATAAGCACCCCAGATCCACTCCGTATTGGTAATATTATTAAATCCTGTCTGATAGGCCGCATTAGTCATCAGGGAAAAAGTACCGGCATCCACTACCTGTTTGGCATATAATGCGGCATTGGTATAATCCTGCATGGTGAGGGCTACACGGGCACGGATGGCCCTGGCGGCATTCAGCGACAAATGGGATTTATTAGGCGCTGCAGAAGCAGTGGCAAATAAAGTCATGGCATCACCCAGGTCTTTATTGATCTGCGTATATACTTCTTCCACAGTTGAGCGGGGCAGTTTTACATCCTTTGCACTAAGGGGCATTGATACACCTGGTTGTGTATTGGGTGATCCGGCCGCATAACGCTTTGCGTAAATCTGAACAAGGTTAAAATAAGCCCAGGCACGCATGGTCAGTGCTTCTGCTTTAAGTCTGCTCTTATCCGCATCCGGTCCGGTGGCATTATCGATATTCTCAATTAACGCGTTGGCATTACCGATACAACGGTAGTACAAACGGAACGGATACGATACATAACCGCTGGCGTCATTTTTCTGACTTACCCAGCCACCGGTACCGCTGCCTGAAGTTGTATACCAGGTAGCAGCAGACTGGTTAATATCCTCACCCATAAAGTCAAGCTGAAGCATTACTCCACCCTGACCAGGCTGATTCTGCTGGTCATACCGACTGTACAAATACCGGTAAATACCATTGATAGTATTCGCGGCATTGGATGTAGTGGTATAAATCGCCGCTTCATCGGCACTACCGGTTGGTCCGGTATTAAGCATCTCTTTTTTACAGGAAGCCAGCATCAGCATGGAACCGGCTGCCAGTATATAAAATTTCATTTTAGTCATAGTAGTAAAATTTAGAAGGTAAGATTAATGCCGGCGCTGATTAAGCGGTTCGGTACATAAATGCTGCTGTTGGTTCCGTTGAAACTTTCAGCAGGGTTTAATCCTTTGCGTTTGGCAGATACAAACAGGTTTTCTCCGGACAGGTATACTTTGGCCTGTTCGCAATTGATTTTGCTCAGCAGGTTTTTACCAAAAGCATAAGAAACCGTCATATTGCGCAGACTGAGGTACGACGCATCAATCAGGAAACGGGAAGACTGTGCATTGATATTACCAGTACTGGCGATATCGATACGGGGGATATCCGTTACATCTCCCGGCGCTTTCCAGGCATTCAGCGCATCGGCATGCAGTGATTTACCATAGCTGGGACTCATCAGACCTGCATAGTTGCCATCATAGAACTTACCACCAATCTGGTAGTTGAATAAAGCGGAAACGGCAAATCCTTTATAATTAACCGTGGTGGAAACAGAACCAAAATACTTCGGAATGGCACTACCGGAATATCCAAACCGGGCATTGGTAGGATTGGTTACCACCGTATCTCCTTTGGCAGATATCCGGTAACCAGTGGTTATACCAGGCAGCGCGAGGTATAAAGAAGAACCATCATTGGGATCTACACCATAAAACTGTCTCAGGTAAAACGCATAAATATCACGTCCTTCTTCCAGGCGCTTTGTTCCGGATGTGATGGGCTGACCGTTGGGCAGTTTTTTGATTTTATTTTTCAGTGAAGTACCATTCAGTTGCAGTTCCCATTTAAGGTTCTTGGTTTTGATGATATCCGCGTTCAGCTGAAGTTCAATACCCTTGTTGGACATAGAACCGATGTTCTCAGTACGGGAAGTAACCACAGAAGAAAGTCCCTGGGGTACATCAAATAACAGTTCGCTTGATCCACGGTCAAACAGCTCAACGGTACCGGTAATCCTGTTTTTCAGGACGCCGAAATCAATACCCAGACTGGTTGTTTTATTCACCTCCCAGGTCAGGTCTTCATTTACCAGTGAGGAAGCCAGTGCGCCGGGTTCAGCGGCATTGTTCCATCCTAATCCATATAAAGCCTGGTATGCATAATAAGAACCCAGGGCATCATTACCCACAGTACCATAAGCCGCCCTGATTTTCAGGTCACTCAGCCAGTCGATATCTTTCATAAATGACTCACGGATGATATACCATGAAGCACCTACTGAATAGAAATTACCCCAACGGGAAGAAGGAGCAAAACGGGAAGAAGCGTCCCTGCGGTAGGAAACATCCAGGAAATAACGGTTGGAATAACCATAGTTCAGCCGGCTGAAATACGCATCCCTTCTCAACCGGTCGATATTTCCGGTTACGCCGTTCAGCGTTACAAAGTTCACCAGTTCGTAGTTACCATCCAGGTTCATACCCCTTCTGTTACCACTGAAATAGGTTTCATCCACCCACTGATTTTCATGACCCAGCAGCAGGCTTACATCATGTACTCCTGCATACTTGCGCTTATAATTCAGCAACTGGTTCATGGATACGTTGCGGTATTCATTGGACGTACGGTAAGAAGTACCACCCGCCGTTACACCATCACCAACGATTTTATTCTGGAAACTCATGGAACGGACATTGTTCAGATCCACACCCAGGTTAACCGAAGCGGTGAAATATTTGGCAATAGTGGCTTCCAGGAATGTACGGCCGATCAGGCTGTTCCGGGTATCCACATTCTTATTCAGTTCGGTTTCATAGATCACATGACGACCGGGAAAAGCACCCTGGGGTCGGTTAACCGCACCCGCGTGAATTCCATAGTCATACACCTGTTCTCCACTCGCATTCAGCACCGGGCTGCCGGTAGCTGTAAACGCATGAACCGGATAAATCGGACCAATACCTCTAGCAAATACAAAAGGATTGATAATACTGGATGTATTGTCATCACCGGCACTGGCCTGGTTGGAAGTAACAAATACGCCACTCAGGTTAATACCGGAACGCAACCAGTCTTTCAACTGACTGTTCAGGTTGATACGGGCACTGATCCGCTCATAATCGGATTTCATAACAAATCCTTCGTCTTTCAGGTAGTTGAAAGAAACAAAGTAATCGGTTTTCTCCAGTTTGGAAGAAGTGTTGAAAGCCACTTCATTCCGGCTGCCGTTTTTAGAAAGCGGGCTGAACCAATCAAAGTCATTATACAACAATGAAGCGGAAGAGTTTAATTTACCATCAGTCCCTACAATACTTGCATTGGGAACATTGAACGGGTTATAGATCAGCTGAGAGGCAATGGTATTGGACGCCTGCAGTGCCGCGGCGGATTCAGTAAGCCCGGTACCGGTAGCAGGATACATCAGGCTGTTCTTGAGTGACCGCCACATTACCGGGTAATAATCCAGGGTACCTACACGATCATATTCAGCGATACCGCGCTGTGAAATACCGGTAGACGCTGTAAAATTAATTTTTGGCGCACCTTTCTTTCCTTTCTTGGTGGTGATCAGCACTACCCCATTGGCCGCACGGGCACCATACAACGCCGTTGAAGAGGCGTCTTTCAGCAACGAAATACTTTCAATATCGTTTGTATTCAGGTCGCCGATAAAACCTTCATAAGGGAAACCATCCACCACATAGAGCGGGGAGTTGCTGGCATTAACGGAACCGAAACCACGGATACGGATAGCCGCACTACTGCCGGGCTGTCCGTTACCGGAAGTGGCAGAGATACCCGGAGCTGCACCCGCGAGTGCCTGTGAAATGTTTGTAGCCAGACGGGTCTGTAATTGTTCCGATCCGATAACAGCTACTGAACCGGTAATGGACTCTTTTTTCTGGTTACCATACGCCACCACCACTACTTCAGATAAACCTTTGGTAGTGGAAGCCATGGATATGGAAAAATTTGTTTTCCCTGCCAGGGATACTTCCACTTCGGTATAATCCAGTAAAGTGAAAAGCAGGGTTTTGGCATTGGCCGGCACATTCAGACGGAAAGTACCGTCGGCGGCAGTTGAAGTACCTACCGTTGTACCTTTTACCTGGACGGATACGCCTTGTAACGGCGTATTGTCTTTTTCATCTGTTACTTTTCCCGTAACAGGTGTTTCCTGTGCACTGATGTATAGTGTATACATCAAAGCAATTGTTAGCATTAGCAGTTTTCTCATGTTCATTTTTTTTAATAAATGGAAGATACAAATATAGCCCATCGCTGAGAACCCGTATCATATATATGGAACATTTTTAGCGTAAAAATGCTGCTTCATTCATAAAATAATCAGGTATATAAAAAAGTGATCAGCAAGCCCTGACATACACTTACCGCTTATATATTTTTTTTGCCTCATATACCACACGTTTAAACTTGTAATTAAAACACTTCGATGACTTTAAGTAAAATATGACACTGCCATGACCATTGCAGACATAAAAAAAAGTGGTTCAGAAAAGAACCACTTTTTTGATAAACGGTAAACGGATCAGAACCTGTCCAGGTTCATCACTTTTGTCCAGGCAGCGGCAAAATCTTTTACAAATTTTTCTTTTGCATCCGCACTGGCATATACTTCGGCGATTGCGCGTAATTCGGAATTAGAACCGAAGATCAGGTCCGCACGGGTGGCTGTCCACCTGACTTCCCCGGTTTTACGGTCACGTCCTTCAAACAGATCCTGCTTTTCAGATAAAGCTTTCCAGGTAGTTCCCAGGTCCAGCAACTGTACAAAGAAATCATTACTCAATACTTCCTTTGTTTGAGTAAACACCCCGTGCGCGGAATGATCATAGTTTGTATTCAATACCCGCATACCCCCAACCAATACCGTCATTTCCGGCACAGTGAGCGTCAGCAATTGTGCTTTATCAATCAGCAGGTCTTCCGCGCAGGAAGCTACACGATGTTTCGCGTAATTGCGGAATCCGTCGGCCTGTGGTTCAAGTACGGCAAATGATTCCACATCAGTCTGCTCCTGTGAAGCATCAGTACGTCCTGCTGTGAAAGGTAACGTGATAGCATGACCGGCTTTTTTGGCCGCCGCCTCGATAGCCGCGTTTCCGCCCAGCACAATCAGATCGGCCAGTGAGACTTTTTTTGCCCCTGCCGTATTGTTGAATGCTGTCTGTATAGCCGTAAGCGCATCCAGCACTTTCGTCAATTGAGCCGGGTTATTGGCTTCCCAGTATTTCTGCGGCGTAAGCCGGATACGTGCACCATTGGCACCTCCCCTTTTATCAGATCCGCGGAAGGTAGACGCCGAAGCCCATGCCGTGGAAACTAATTCAGCGATACTAAGGCCGGAAGCCAGTATTTTTTCTTTAAGAACGGTGATATCAGCCTCGTTGATCAGTTCATGTGTAACGGCGGGAACAGGATCCTGCCAGATCAGCCCTTCGGCAGGTACTTCTTTTCCGAGATAACGGGAACGGGGGCCCATATCGCGATGGGTCAGTTTGAACCAGGCACGTGCAAACGCATCAGCAAACTGATCCGGATTATCGAGGAAACGGCGGGAGATTTTTTCATACGCCGGATCAACCCGTAAAGCAAGATCCGTAGTAAGCATCACGGGTACATGACGTTTGGCCGGATCATGTGCATCCGGTACCGTATCGGCACCCATGCCATGCCTGGGTATCCATTGCTGGGCACCGGCGGGACTCTTTGTCAGTTCCCACTCATAGCCAAACAGGTTCCAGAAAAAATTATTACTCCATTTTGTCGGCGTTGTTGTCCAGGCGCCTTCAAGGCCGCTGGTAATTGTGTCACCCGCATTACCGGTACCAAAACTGTTTTTCCAGCCCAGTCCCTGTTCCGTTATATCGGCAGCAGCGGGTTCGCGTCCAACATATTTTCCGGGATCAGCCGCACCATGGGTTTTACCAAATGTATGTCCCCCTGCAATCAGCGCAACGGTCTCTTCATCATTCATGGCCATCCGGGCAAATGTTTCCCGGATATCACGGGCTGCTGCCAGTGGATCCGGATTACCATTGGGGCCTTCCGGGTTTACATAAATCAATCCCATCTGCACTGCACCCAGCGGATTTTCCAGCTCGCGGTCACCACTATATCGTTTATCACCCAGCCACTCGGTTTCAGCACCCCAGTAAATATCCTGCTCAGGTTCCCATACATCTTCGCGTCCGCCGCCAAATCCGAATGTTTTAAAACCCATTGACTCCAATGCACAGTTACCTGCCAGTATCATCAGATCGGCCCAGGAAAGTTTCTTACCATATTTCTGTTTTACGGGCCATAACAGAAGACGGGCTTTATCAAGGTTGGCATTATCGGGCCAGCTGTTCAGCGGTGCAAAACGCTGGGTGCCGGAACCGGCTCCACCCCGGCCATCCTGAATACGATAAGTACCGGCACTGTGCCAGGCCATGCGGATAAAAAACGGACCATAATGTCCATAGTCTGCCGGCCACCACTCCTGCGAAGTAGTCATTAATTCAATAATATCTTTCTTGACCTCATCAAGATCAAGTGAGTTGAAAGCCGCCGCATAATCAAATCCGGGATCCATAGGATCCGATAAGGATGATTGCTGACGAAGAATATTTAATTTCAGTTGATTGGGCCACCAGTCACGATTACTGGTACCGGCACCGGCTGTCTGTTTTCCGGTATGACCGGTAAAAGGGCATTTGCCTGCAGCGCTGTTTTGTGGGGTAGTATGATCCATTTTTAAAAGAATTAAAGGTTATCCGCAATGTTACAGTAAACAGGGTTAAACAAAAAGGACAATGGTCAGGAACTGTCAAATAACAGGTAAAATGTAATGGCTGGAATCGAAGTTTTTAAATTCATATAGCGTTGCATATCTTTTACTTACGCCTTATGTTTTTTATTAAATAGTCAGTCTCTATATAAATAAATAAAATCATTGATAGATATTATTGATAAGTCAGCCCGCACTGATCAATAAACCGATGCCGGCCGAATTACGAATGACCAAAAAAAAGCCTGCTTTCACTTTTCAGTAAAAGCAGGCCACTTAATCACAAGTATACATTAATTCAGTTTCTCGAAATGAGCTTCGAGGCGTTTGTCTTTCCGGTAATAATCAATCAGCAGCACCTGACCTTGTTTGCCTGGTAATACCCAGCTAACCGTTGCGTCAGACTTTGTATTGATCCGGTCTTCAGTAATTTTCCCTTCGTTGTAAGTAATGGACTTGAAGACGCCGCCTTTATATTCTTTTGACCGCTCATAATCGCTGTAACAGACACTGAAGGAAGAGAGATCCGTATTGGTCTGTATGTAACGGTAATCAAATCCTCCATAATGATACTTGATCATTTTACCCAGCAACGGCGTACTGACAAACTCCATACCTCCGTCCAGTTCCACACTGTTTGCATTCTTCGGATAGATTTTCATTCCCTTCACGTTAAAGTCTTTGTCAAACTGAATCATGGCCATATCCGTCACTTTTATCTTCACTGTACTGATACCGGTACTACGCCCGCCGGATAATATTTTACTGGCAATACCGAGTGCACTGGCGGCTTTTTTATAACCCTCTCCTACCGCGTATATATTACCATCCGCCGTCTGTACAATCTGGTGCAGGTACATGAATCCGAAGTCTTCAATCTTTCCGCTTGAACTTACATTCATGAATTTACCCAGTTGCAATTCCCAGGAATTGTATTTTTCTGAAGTGATTTTACCTTTTTCATCAATACCCCAGAAAGCAAAACCCTGCGATTTATCTTTCATAATATTCGCGTCCACATCAAAGTATTCACCATACAGAAAGGCACTGCCATTGAGTACGGCAAGTGTGGCCGGATAAAAACGGAATTTTCCATCGGTGGGTTTTTCAAAAAGCTTACGGCCCGTTTCCAGGTCAAGACCCAGGATATAGGAATCCGGTTTCTGATCCATCAGGCTCTTAAATTTCAATACTTCAAAATACACTACGCCGTTATGGGTACCCAGGTAATCACCGGCAGTACGCTTGGCGTCTTCCGTAGGCGTGTACGACCATTGCTTTCTTTTTTCCGTACTGAAATAATCAATCTGAAATGTATAATCCCTGTCTTCGCGACTGGGCATATTGGAGATAAAGCCCTTCCCTTCCACAGGATATAAACCCTTATAAGTATCTTCATCATCGTTGCGCAGCAGGTACGTGCTTTCCAGGTAGCGTTTTTCTTTTTTGGTAAGCTGGCGATTATAAACATACGGTTTTTTCTTTCCGTCAGCGCCATACACCTGGTATTCAAAGGTCAGCTCATCTTCATTATAAAAAAGAAAAATCAGGTCAGTACCGTTAAAAGAGGATTCCAGTACCGTTACATGTTTGGAGTCTTCGAATTTTATGTCCTTCAACAGATTCAGACCATTATCGAATATACGCAGCGTATACTGATTCGTCCTTTTATCAATCTTGTCACTGACATAGAAAAAATAATACCCCTTTACATCCGCTCCCTGGCGAATCGCATCCGATGTACGCAAGGCAGTTTTACGGATATTATCAATACTGATTTTCTGCGCGAAAGTGGCAGAAACGGTGAACAGCATTAACAAGACAAGGCTTAGTTGCTTCATATTTGGTTTGTTTAGTGAGTATATTTATTTCTGATCTGTTGTGCAATTCTCCATTCCTCCCCGAAAGCCGGATACCCGGCCATCTCCTTACTGTATTGCTGGCAAAAATTATAATTCAATTCGGCCAGTTCATCCAGTCTTACCCTGTCCAGTAAACGAAGTAACAAATTATAATCGGTTAAATACAACCGGTTCTCTTTTTCCACTACCAGCCCGAACCGGTGATTGAGCTGCGCGGAATAAATGGCATTCATTGCCCTCGCTATTGCAAAAACGGCAAATGTCTTTTGCTGTCCGGTCTGCAGCAGTCCCAGGGCAAAATACAGGTTCAACCCATATCGCTCTTCCCGATACAATTCCTCAATGACCTCAGCGGCAAACCGGTCTTTCAGTTGCAGAAAAAATGTGGAATCCACCAGGAATAACCGGCCGGCCGGCAAAGCAGAAATAACCGGTCCCATAGCTGCCATCCGCAGCGGGCAATCCGGATGTGTCCGGAGTGAATCACGCTCAGCAGTGGTAAGTCCGCCGGAATCCCCTTTTAGCTGACTGAAAATCGAAGTTTCATTTTGCAACCAGCGGTTTTTAAAAGCATAGTCCGGGAAATTAAACAACTGCCTGAGTTCAAGGGAGGCGTATAATGTACTGTCGTCGGCTTTGTCCAGCATGCGGAGACAGGTCATAGCCCCTTCCGCGCTAAAACCCGTTTTACCCATAAACCGCATGGCATATTGATCCGCCTCGGATTCATGTTCCCGGCTATGCCGCCGTGCATCAAAGGCCAGTGTCATCAGTAATTTATCAAAAGCAGCACCTGTACCATATTCCTGCCTGGACAATTTTTTCAGTTCCTCCCTGACAGAAGCGTTGTTAACCGAGCGGATACTTTTTAGTATCCGTTGTTCCGAATGATCGAGATAATAATGCGCCAGCTCATGACTTAAAACAAATACCAGTTCCGCTTCATTCTTCAACCGCAATAACAGACCCGCATTCACTACAAGGGTACCTTCTCCGATACTATATGCATTGGGCCAGCTGTCGCGGGAAAATACCAGCCGTACCGGAAGGGTTTTCAACTCTTCATTTACGCTGACAATCTTTTCAAGTATACGTTGCAGGTACTGATGCGCATCTGGCTCTGCTACCAGGCGACTGCTTTTCATCAACCCGGCAATCAGGTCAAACCGGCTTTCATATACTTCTTTCATTTCCGTTTTGAATTCACCGGAGAGAGCCGCTATCATAGCCTCTTTCTTTTTGAGGGCCGATGTATACAATTGATTCCGGAGCAAGGTATCATCCAGCGGGAATGCTGTGACCGCTTTGGGCTGGGAAAAACCGGATAAGGTTACTGTGTACAGGAAAAAAAACAGGACTGCTTTCAGGCGCATACGGTGAAATAAGTGCCCAAAATAATACATTTTACCCTGATTAAAACAGGTTTTAACGACTACTTATGACAGCCGTTTAAGCTGAATAAAAACAATCCCGTTCTTATTTGTAGCTTTGGTCAAAACAGGTACACTGATGTCAACCGAAATAAAATGCCCCAATTGCGGACACCTTTTTGAGCCCAATGACGCGATCCGGGAGCAAGTGGAAAAAGAACTCCGCAGCAAAGCGGCCGACTGGCAGAAAAAGAAGAATGAAGAATTCCAGGCAAAGCTGGATGAGGAAAAGAAACGACTGCAGGAAAGTCTCGAAAGCAACCTGCGCAAAAGCATAACCGCCGATTTTGAAACCCAGCTGAAAATGGCGGAACAGAATAATAAGGACTATGAAGAAAAACTGAAACAGGCGCGGGTTCAACAACTTGAATTTCTTAAAAAAGAACAGGACCTGAAAAACAGGGAAGCCGAACTGGAATTGTCCGTACAACAGCAGCTACAGGTGGAACGGGAAAAACTTTCAGCAGAGATCCGTAAACTGGAAGAACAACGGATGAGTGCCAAAGAAACCGAGTTTCAGTTGCAGGTAAAAGAATTGCAGAAACAACTGGAAGACCAGAAGAAGCTGGCCGAAGAAATGCGCCGCAAAGCCGAACAGGGCAGTATGCAGACACAGGGAGAAGTACAGGAACTTTTATTGGAAGAAATGCTCCGGAGCACCTTCCCGTTTGACCTGGTAGCCGAAGTAGGTAAAGGTGTCCGGGGAGCCGATTGCATCCTGACCGTTCGTAATAATTTCGGGCAGGAATGTGGTAAAATTATTTTTGAAAGCAAACGCACCAAGGATTTCGCCAATGACTGGATCGAGAAACTGAAAGCCGATATGCGCAGCCAGGGAGCCGATGTGGCCGTACTGGTTACACAGGCATTTCCCAGGGACATGGATCGCTTTGGCGACAAAGACGGTATCTGGATCTGTAATTTTACAGAAGTAAAAGCCGTCGTGCAGATGCTGCGTCATGGTATAATTAATGTAGCCAATGCGGCCCGCAGCCAGGAAAATAAAGGCGACAAAATGACCCTGCTTTACAACTACCTCACCAGCCGGGAATTTTCCGACCAGTGGCAGGCAATCCGGGAAGGGTTTATGAGTATGAAAGTCTCTATCCAGAAGGAACGGGACGCCATGGAAAAACTATGGAAAGCCCGGGAAAAACAACTGGAAAAAGTAATGCTCAATGCCACGCATATCCGCGGTTCAATAGAAGGCATTTCCGGCACCGACGTGGATCTGAATTTACTGGGTGACGGGAATGAGGATCTGGTGTTGGATTGAGGGAGTTGTTTAGGTGTTGAGTTGTATAGGTGTTTAGGGGTAGAGACATAAGAGAGTCCGGGAGAATTTTGGGGTTATGTCAGGTTTGCCATTGCCGAACCAAATTCAGGTTCACCCGTTATAATTCTATGTCTTCGATCATTAAATTAATTATAGCAGTGGCAATTCCACTGGTGGTGGGTGGCATCAGTGGATACTTTACTGTTTCTGGAGTTGAAAGCTGGTATCTCACTTTACAAAAACCATCCTGGAACCCGCCTAATTGGATATTTGGTCCGGTCTGGACCACCTTATATGTGATGATGGGTATTGCCTTGTTCCTGGTCTGGAAAGAAGATACCAGCAGTGAACTGAAGGCCATTGCGGTTATACTATTTGCAGTACAATTACTCCTGAACTTTTTCTGGTCGTTTATATTTTTCAAACTGGAACAACCCGGTTGGGCTTTTGTTGAAATACTTGTCTTATGGCTAATGCTGCTGGCTTGCATTTTCGCATTCGGGCAAGTAAATAAAACGGCTGCATGGCTATTGGTTCCCTATATCAGCTGGGTCAGCTTTGCCACAATTTTAAATGGAACCATCTGGAAACTCAATTAAATAAACAACTAAACACCTCAACACCTCAACTTTCCTCTCAAAACTTATTCCTCCACATCATACTCTCCACCGGCCTGTCCGGCTGATTACTGTATTTGGAATTTTTCTTCTGGTTATAGGCAATTTCAATCGGTCCTTCAACCGGGAAATAAATCAATTGCCCGATCGGCATTCCCTTATACACTTTTACCGGTTGTTTTACGGAAATTTCCAGGGTCCAGTTACCGCAGAAACCTACATCGCCTTTACCCGCCGTGGCATGAATATCAATACCCAGCCGGCCGGTGGATGATTTCCCTTCCAGGAAAGGCACATGCGCATGTGTTTCGGTATATTCTTCGGTAACCCCCAGGTAAAAGATATGGGGATACAACACGATACCTTCATCCGGGATCTCGAAATAGTCGATTTCATTGTGCTTTTTCGCATCAATCATGTGCTCTTTATAGGTTGCCAGGGTCTTACCCAAATGCACATCATAGGAATTGCTTCCCAGGCACTCCCGGTTATAAGGCGTGATTTTTATTGTGCCTTTTTCTATTTCTTCCAGGATGCGTGTATCAGAAAGTATCATTTATCTTCGTTTTAATTCAGCCAGCAAAGTAAACAGGAAAGAAATAAGGATGCCTCTTTTTTTTCAACAACAAATCAACGAACATACCCGGCTCGGGGTCTGGAAAATCGAAGAAACGGAAGCATTCTTCAAAGGAAACGTACCGGTACACCGAGATGTAACACATCCCAGAAAACGGTTGCAGCACCTGGCCGGGCGATTCCTGCTGCAATACCTGTTTCCTGACTTCCCTTACCCGCTGATTCAGATTGCCGATACCCGGAAACCTTTTCTGACTGATGAACGTTATCATTTTTCCATTTCACATTGCGGGGATTTTGCCGCTTCCATTGTCAGCCGGCATAAACGCGTTGGAGTGGATGTGGAAAGAGTAGCAGAAAAGATTATTTCCATTAAAGATAAATTTCTCACCACGGAAGAACAACTACTGTTTACGGCAACTCATAACTCCCCGGACCCGCAGGCCCTTACTATAGCCTGGTCAGCCAAGGAAGCTGTTTTCAAATGGTATGGAAAAGGCCAGGTGGATTTCAGAAAAAATATACAATTGCAGGAATGGAACAAACCAGACTCCTGTATAAAGGGATGGTTTACGCTAACCGGCGAGCCGTTCCGGATTCATTACCGGATCTTCGATCACCTCATTCTGGCCTGGATTTCCGGCAACGATGCGCTGAACACCTAAACAACTCAACAACGAAACCTATCTTAAGGTGCCAGTACGAACAGATTCATCAATACGACCTTTTCAACTTTTCAACCTTTCAACTTTTCAACCCCAAACTTCTTATAATACGCCACCAGCCAGGCCACCACTTCATTATAACTTCTTTTGCCGGCCGGCTGATTATTGGCCCGGAGAAAATGTCCGTAGCCCCACATCACAATTTCCTCAACCGGATTCTGGTGCGACAAAAGGAAACGACGATATTCCTGCTGGTCTTTTTTTACCTGCGGATGTACTTTTTCCTGGAAACTACGGGCCAGCGCGGTATCCCTTCTGTATACTTCACCCAGGGCATAGCCATACATATCCAGGTATAAGGAATACCGGAAAGCAGTGGATGCATATTCTTTGCAGGCAAGAAAAGCGACAAAATTGGCTTCATTTTCCCGCGCATAACCAATCTGGTGTGCGATTTCATGCGCCGTAACAAAAGGTTCCAGGAAACGGGGTATTGTGGTGTTGACCTGCCCTTCGCCCGAGAAAGGATTATAATATCCCTGGAAACCGAGGTAATTTCCCAGGTAACTGAACAGGGAGGGCTTTACAGACGCGGGCGAGTAGCCGAGGAACGGATATTGCTCTGCGGCGGCTTTATAGGCCGCCGTCGCTCCATGAAAAAGCCGGCTCTTTTTATTAAATGAATCCCGTTGTGCCTCGGTTACCAGGGGTGCATATAAATTCAATTGCTCCTGCAATGCATTGGTCAGGGTATCCAGATCCGCCAGTTCATAGGGCTTTACGGTCAATGACAGCTGATCGGCAATGCCTTTCCGGTTATAATTCAGCCCCCAGAGCAGGTTAAAAAAAACATAGATAAACAAGAGAAAGAAAATGCCCTGTTGCAGAGACTCCCTGAACATGGCGCGGGTAAGCTTACGTCGGAACAGGAGCCGGAAAAATTTCCAGGTCTGAAAAAGTATAACCAGTACCAGGAAAGCATAAAAAAGGTCCCCGACGCTAAAGGGTATCCACCCAAAAAGATAACGCTGAGCCTTTGATATCCAGGGATATAAGCCCAGACTATAATTTTTTTCCACCCAATCCGGATACCAGGAAGCCCATTTTATACCAATCGTCAGCAGAATCAGGAGTATCCAACTCCAGCTTTTCATCAGTCGGGTAAATATGCGGGTCAGCAGTTTTTGCAAGGACAAAAAATTTAAGTACTTTCAGAATCAGGGAATTACCCTGTTTGGAAAGGGCAAAAATAATCGAAAAACTGCCACTATGTTTCCAAAAAATCCCCTACCTTTGCACACTCTTTTAAAAAGTTGACCAATGAGCCGCCGCCGGGAGTTTGAGATAGCTTTTGTGGGGTTAAAGCCCGGAGTTCATGAGTACAACTATGAAATAGATGACCGGTTCTTTGAAGCATTTCAGCAACAGGACTTCCGTAACTGTAAAGCAAGGGTAAAACTGCACCTCGACAAGAAAAGCAGTTTTATGTTGCTCCGTTTCGAAATCGGGGGCAATCTGGAAGTAACCTGTGACCGTTGTAACAATGAACTTCCCCTTGAATTATGGGATGAGTTCACGATCACGGTTAAGATGGTGGAAGAACCTGAACTGATGAATGAACAGGAAGAAGATCCCGATGTATACTATATCAGCCGTGGCGAAAGTCACCTGGATGTAGCCGCCTGGATCTACGAGTTCATCAACCTCAGTATTCCGATGCAGAAAACCTGCGCCTTTGAAAAAATGGACGGGCCGCATTGTAATAAAGCCGCTCTTGAACTGCTGAAAAAGCTGGAAGCCGAAGAAGAAAAAGAAGAAAATAAAGACAATCCGATATGGAAAGGTCTTGAAAAATTTAAAGATTTAGATTAACGTTTAATATTTGAGATATGCCAAATCCGAAACGCAGACATAGTCAGCAAAGAAGCGCAAAACGCAGAACGCACTATAAAGCCACATCTGCCACACTTTCTATCGACTCAACTACAGGGGAAACACACCCCCGTCACCGTGCCCACGTAAGTGAAGGCAAGTTGTACTACAAAGGAAAAGTAGTGGCTGAGAAAGCTCCGCTCAGAGCGCAATAATTTATTGCTCTCCCGCGTGTAATTCCAAATCCGTTCAGGCTTCAGGCCGGGATGGCATTTGGAATTTGTCATTTTTATTATTTTTTGACCCTGCCAGTTCGTAATTTCCTGTTATGATTATCGGTATCGACATGATGGGTGGCGATTATGCCCCGCTGGAAGCCGTGAAGGGCCTGTCCCTGTATTTCGCCAATAACGAAACGCCTGCCACACTCCTGCTTCTTGGCGATCAGCCACAACTGGAAGCTATGCTCGCTGAACACCAGGTGGCCGGCAGTCATATTAAAATTGTGCATGCCGAACAGGTGATTGACATGCACGAACATCCCACCAAAGCATTGAAGGAAAAACAAAAGTCCTCCATTGCGATCGGATTTCACCTGCTGGCTTCCGGCAAGATGGACGCCTTTATCAGTGCCGGCAATACCGGTGCGATGCTGGTGGGCGCCTTATTCAGTATTAAAGCCATTGAAGGTGTAATCCGCCCGACCATTTCCACCATTATTCCCCGGATGAATGGCGGCACCGGTCTGTTACTGGACGTAGGACTGAATGCCGATTGTAAACCGGAACAACTGAATCAGTTTGCCATCATGGGTTCTGTTTACGCCCAACTGATCCTGGGTATTGAAAAACCCAAAGTGGGACTGATGAATGTAGGTGAAGAAGAAGGTAAGGGCAACCTGCTGGCACAGGCCACCTATCCCCTGCTTAAAGAAAATAAACATATCCATTTCATTGGCAATATTGAAGGCCGTGATGTACTGACAGACAAAGCCGATGTTATGGTCTGCGAAGGATTCACGGGTAATATCATTCTCAAACTGGCCGAATCACTTTACGAGATCGCCCAGGCCCAGCAACTGCAAAACCCCTATTTCGACCGCTTCAATTTTGAGATCTATGGCGGCACCCCGGTACTGGGAGTAGCCAAGCCCGTTATTATCGGGCATGGTATCTCCGGCGCCACCGCTTTTATGAATATGATTCACCTGGCACAGCAGATGATTGAAAAGGATGTGATGAAGAAGATGAAGGAGGAATTAGCTAATTAACAAATTAGCTAATTAGCATTGAAAAATACCTGTTTCAGGGTATAAGATTCCTTCCGCCAGCACGTTATCTTTATACAAATGCGACGCTTGAAAAATTCTGCCCTTCTTTTCCTTTCCCTTTTATTCTCCGGAACACTTATGGCACAACCGGGTGAACAGGTCAATCCGGTAAAAAAAGCAGTATACACTCCCCTTATACGTACCCTTGCCCATACAATTGGCAACCGGACCGTTATCATTACGGTGATGCAATACGGTGACCCGAACGGGGTTTATTGTATTAATATGCACGACAATGAAGGCACCGCGGTGGCTGGTGCAATACCGGTACTTGAAATGACCGGTGGCACACTGATCCGGGTGGAAAACTTCAAACAACGCCAGATTAAATTCCGCTTTAATAATGTGGTTTATGCGTTTGACCCGAACCGGATTTTTGCCCGGATTGGTATTGAACAAACCATGCGGGATAATAAACGCAGCAGCAAAACAGCCCTGGTGGAGATTGAAAAATTCGGACAAAAATTACTGTCACTGATTCCGGATACGGCGGCCTGTGTGATTGCCCTGCACAATAATACCAATGATCTTTTCTCCATCAAAAGCTATATTCCCGGCGGGATCCGGCAAAAAGATGCAAAGGCAGTCAATTACAATGAGACTCAGGATGTGGATGATATCTGTCTCACTACCGACAGCCTGATATACCAGACCATGGCCGATGCGGGGTATAACAGTATCTGGCAGGATAATGTCAAAGCAAAAAAAGACGGTTCACTCAGTATTTATTGCGGGGAAAAAGGCATCCGGTATATCAATATTGAAACAGAACATGGCAAAGTAGACCAGTACAGGGAGATGTTTGAACATCTGCTGTTGTTTTTACAAAAAGAAAAAGAGCCCTTGCTCCAACCCATTGAGAATCCGGAAGAAAAAAACAATCCACAGCCCCCAAAATCTGTTGATAATTAATTGAAAAACTTTTGGCTGTAAACGTTTTAGCCATTATTTTTGCACTCCCAAAACGGTAAAACGAAAAGGGAACAGGTTGATCTCGTAGCTCAGTTGGTAGAGCATAACACTTTTAATGTTAGGGCCCTGGGTTCGAGTCCCAGCGGGATCACAAAAATTACACCGGTGGATTATTCCACCGGTTTTTTTTATGCCCCAGTGTCCCCCCCGCTGGGACGAGAAGTTTATACCGACGCAGGAGGTAAGTCCCAGCGGGATCACAACGAAAATAGCAAGAACCAAGAGCACCCCTCCTTCGCTAAAGCTACGGAGGACAGGCAAGATCCAAAGAAGCACTAAAAGACAAATCTCAAATACCTCCTGAGAAGTTCCGGCTGAAGAAAAATTCTCATCGGTCTTACAAATGGTTTCTACGTAGCCCCCACTCTCCACTCTCCACTCTCCACTCTCCACTCTCCACTCACCACTCTCCACTCTCCACTCTCCACTCACCACTCACCACTCTCCACTCTCCACTCTCCACTCACCACTCTCCCTCCCGTCCACTTCAACCCTCAAAATGCCCTCATCAGCCCCATTAACATTTCCTTTGAAGGATTGCAATGCAGATTGCAGCTACAAAAAATTAACCCTTCAAAAAAAAGAGAATGTATATGAGGACATTAAATCGCTTTATGCAGTTCAGCATTAGTAAATCATTATTACTGGGCAGCCTGATGGTGCTGGGTCTCAGCTCCTGCGAAAAAGACACATCCGGAGAAGATGATCTTGTTGGCAACTGGGCCAGACGCTCAGAATTTGAAGGGGTGGGACGTACAGAAGCCGTCAGCTTTACAATTGGCTCAAAAGTGTATGTGGGTGGCGGTTTTGATGGCACCGACCGGCTGAATGATTACTGGTCCTTTGATCAGACTACCGGCACCTGGCTACGGATTGCCGACTTCCCGGGCACGGCGCGTAATTCGGCAGTGGCATTCGCTGCAGGTGGCAAAGGGTATGTGGGAACCGGGTACGATGAAAACGATAATAAGCTAAAGGACTTCTGGGAGTATGATCCGTCCGGCAATACCTGGACAAGAATCGCTGATTTCGCCGGTACGGCCCGCTATAATGCCATAGCTTTTGCGATCGATAATAAAGGATATGTTGGTACAGGCTATGACGGTAACTACCTCAAAGATTTATGGAAATACGATCCCGGAACCAATGCATGGACGCAGGTAGCCAGTCTGACCGGCTCCAAACGGAGTGAAGCCGTTGCATTCGTTTATAATAATATAGCGTATATCACTACCGGACTGAATAACGGTTCTTACCTGAATGATTTCTGGGCCTATGATCCGGCCACCAATAGCTGGGCGGAAAAAAGAAAAATAAATGAAGTAAGCGACGACAGTTATGATGACGACTACGATGACAATATCAAACGCAGCAATGCGACCGTATTCGTCATGGGCAGCAAGGCCTATCTGAATTCGGGCAGCCGCAGCGGGGTAATCGCCAGTACCTGGGAATATGATTTTGCCAATGACCAGTGGACGGAAAAAACCGGTTTTGAAGGTACAGCCCGGGAAGGACTGTTGTCCTTTACAATTGACGGCCGCGGCTATGTGGTAACCGGCAATAACAGCAGCTACCGGTTTGATGATCTCTGGGAATTTTACCCTACGGCCGAACAGGATGACGACGACAACTGATGCATTAATCCAGGCAAAGGAGGGCCTGCTTCGTACCGGTAAAAGATGTATGCAGACACGTCTTATTGGTCAGGGTTAACCAGCCGGTACATCATAAAAAGTGCGCTGGCGGGCGGGTAAACAAATGGATAACCCCGCCCCGCCCGGTGCGCATACGGTCGTAACCGGGTTTACTAAAACGGCCCTATTATCTCATTCTTCATTTCTTAATCATGTCAATTAAGCGTATCGGTTCATGGTTGTCTTTCTTTTTCGTTTGTTGTACAGGCTGTACCAAAACTAATGTTGATTTTACCACAAACGGAACCAGTGATGATCCGGCCATCACCTATTATGATAA
Organism: Chitinophagales bacterium; assembly: GCA_017303855.1. GTDB lineage: Bacteria > Bacteroidota > Bacteroidia > Chitinophagales > Chitinophagaceae > JJ008. The sequence continues at coordinate 47,038 of JAFLBL010000010.1, forward strand.
TTACCCGCTGAACCTGTCCACGTATCAGCTGGACACGTTTATCACGTCCGGTCACAGCAGTTTCAGTATCGGATATCACCGGGATCCGTTTTTTGGCAATACGGAAGCAGCCGGTTTTACAGGACTCCTGTTGCCGGAAGATAACCCGGTAAAAAGCCAGTCCGTGATTTTTGACTCATTGGTATTGCTGCTTCGCCCCAATGGCAGTTATTACGGAGACAGCAGTCTGCCTGTAACATTCATTGTTAATGAACTGACGCAAGCCATCTCCAATGACAACGAAGACACGCGTTATTATAATGCCCGGAAATTCCCGTATAACAGTACAGCTCTTGGCTCCCGGACTGTAACGGTAAGGCCTGGCCGCGATACAGCCATCCGGATCAGGCTGAGTGATGCACTCGGACAGGATTTGTTGCAAAAACTGCGACTGAACGCCACCGCCGTACAGAGCCAGACAGCCTTTGAAAAGTATATTAAAGGTTTCCGCATCGGGGTGGATACCAGCCTGACCAATACCCTGTATTATTTCAATATACCTACGGACAGTACACTGTTACAATTACATTACCGGCTGAACGGAACCACATACCAGGAAAAAATCCTGAACTTCAACGTCAACTCCTCCTTACAATACAACTATATCCTGCCCGACCGGCAAAACAGCCCGTTAAACGTATTTACCCCTTACAAAAAACAACTTAAATCGTCAGCGCTTACAGCCCATAAAGCGTATCTGCACAGCAATTCAGGCACAATGATCAAAATCGGGATTCCCGATCTGCTTTCCCTGAAAGAATTGCATCCTTATGTCAAAGTGATGAAAGCGGAACTGATCGTCCGTCCGGCCCCGGATACATACGGTTACCCTTATACGCTGCCATCCACCCTGAGCATTTACGCCACCGATGACGGCAACGGATTAAATGAGCAACTGACAGACGGCACGTATGCGCTGACCGGCAACCTGAATGTGGATGTGCTGTATGGAGAGAACACCTTTTACCGGTTTGATATCACTTCTTTTATTTCTTCCGTAATCAGTGAAGGTGCTTTCTCCAGATCGGCACTTATGCTAACCGCTGCATCCGGCACCACGGAGACCACGCTGGAACGGCTGGTGATCAATGACCAGACGTTAACCAGGGGGATACAGTTAAAACTCCATATACTGGGCTTATAAAATATGAACATGAAAAAATATTATATACCCCTGCTGATCATTTTGGGATTACAGAAAGCGGGTGCGCAGACCGTCACCTCCCCCTACTCCATTCTCGGAATCGGCGATCTGGAAACAAAATCGTTCAGCCGCTATTTCATTACCGGCAACACGACAACTGCCCGTCGTGATGAAGCCGCTTACAATCCCGGGAACCCGGCTGCACTGACCGCACTGCCGTTTAAAACCATGCATTTCGATCTTTCACTGCGTGGCCGCAGCAGTGTATTTACCATGCCCTCCACTGGCGACCGTACGGATATCAGCAAGGACTTTACTTTTAAACGGGGTACCCTTGCCTTCAAAGTCAATCAGCAAACGGGAATTGCAATGGGTATTCAACCCTACAGTACGGCCAACTATCTTTATGCGGAAAACGCTTCTATATCCGATGGCAGTGATGCGTATACCAAAATCACTGAAGGCAGTGGCGGTATCAATCAGTTCTTTTTCTCAGCTGGCCGGAGTGTGGGCAAACATGTTTCCGCCGGCATCAGCGCCTCCTGGCTCTTTGGCGCTTTGCAACGGAATACGACTTATTACAGTGAAGAGTTATCCATGAATATTGTAAAAGAAGACCGGGACTTTTATACCGGCGGACAACTAAAAGGCGGACTGCAGTATTACACGGCGGCAAATACTTCCCGTAAATGGAAACATAGCCTTGGTATAACGGGCACCCTGAATACGGGATTAAAAGGACAACTGACCAGTACCTACCTGGAAAACAGTGTGGCCCTCGTAAAAGATGTCACCGATGACCGGCAGTTCGCATTGCCGGTACAAGCCACTATCGGGTATGCGGCTACTTATAAAGATAAACTGACGTTAACGGCCGATGCCGGTTATGCCCACTGGAAATACCAGGCACTGAACTATAAAAACTCGTATACAGCACCTGCCGTCCGTATATCTGCCGGTATGGAGTATGCCTCCAAAATAAAAACCATGAATGGATTAGTTGAGAAAGTCTTTGTTGGATGGGGCGTTCATGCGGAAGAATCCTATATGCGTGTCAACGGACAAAAAATACGTGACGTCTCCGTTTCATTTGGCGCAGGTTTCAGTCCGGCCCGTACCCTCTCACTGTATGGCGGGGTGGAACTGGGGAAAAAAGGAGAAACAAGGCTGGGGATCATTAAAGAAAGCTATACACAATTCATTTTTGGTATTACGGTAAAAGACATCTGGATCGGCACCAAAAAATTCGGACGGTACTATTAACCTGTCAATAACCAGTTCAGGTTCCGTTTTGTCCGCTTCAGTACAAATTTCCGGACCGGTTTCCAATCGTGTAGTCAACTAATATTGAAAATGCAGGTGTATGAAAAAATTAATTGCTTTAGCCTTGTCTATGCTGCTGATCATGCTATCCGTGCGTAGTCAGTCAATCACTGGTCGTTGGTACTCAAAGGATGGAAGCCGCCAATTCCAGATCAGTGAGCAAAATGACCGTTGGGAAGCCCTGCTGGTACATAGTGATCGTCCGGGAGAAGAAGCAGGCAAACTGATTGTAAGCCTGCTGAGCCGTAAAAAAAATAAATACAGGGGGATTATATATTCAGCTGATGGCGAAATGAAAACCACCGTTACCATCCGCGTAAGCCCGGACAATAAGCGGGTATTACTGCTCAGGTTAAAGCGTATGCTGCTGATGGATGTTACCATACGATGGTACCGCGACCCGCTTTTATAAGTCATTTTTAACAGTATATTCTGTTAAGTATAGTTGCTAAAAAACAGCGCTTTTTTTTCACCGTTACATTTGCGCCTTCTGTCTGTACACGCAGTCATTTCCGGCAGATGCCGTTTACTTTTAACCGATGAAAGAAGAAATCCCGTATAAAAAACTGATCAGGCTGGCAGTAATCACCTCTCCTTTTTTTGGCATACTCGGGGCTGTACCCGCATTTGCCTTTAATGAGGCCGGCTATGCCCGGATACTGAACAGCTTTGCCGCCGTAGTGGCACTCAGTTTTATTTTCTGGGGAATCAATATTCTGTTGTTGCGGATAGCCGGCGGGCAACAGCAAAAATGGCGCACAGCAGTACGCTATATAATCAGTGCAGTCTGCTGTACAGTAGTGGTGCTGCTTTTCTTTGAATACTTTTTCAGGAACAACAAGCCACCTATACCTGAAAATATTCAAAAACTGATAGCATTACAGGTGCCACAACCCGGCAATACCCGTCGTTACCTGATGCCGGCGATACAGGCTCTGTCCATTAATATTATCAGCCTGGTGCTTATTGAGCTGATGTTGTTACGTAGCCGCAAAGAAAAAATCGAAACCGAAAATGCGCAACTCCGGCTGGCCAACCTGGAAGCACGTCACAGTCAGCTGAAGCAACAATTACATCCGCATTTTCTCTTCAATTCATTAAACACTTTAAAAGTACTGATCCGGAAAACACCCGGCCAGGCGGAAGATTATCTTATACGATTGGCGGATCTGCTTCGTTTCTCCATTTATGCCAACAATGAAGAAAAAGTTCATGTCGCCACGGAAATTGAACGCTGTGCCCTTTACCTGGATATGCAACAGGTTCGGTTCGGAAATGCACTTGCCTATCAAATAGACATTCCGGAAAATATATTGCAACAGGGTTTACTGCCGGTTTATTCCATTCAACTGCTGGCAGAAAATGCCATTAAACATAATCTGTTAACCCCGCAGGAACCGCTGCGCATCCGGATAACCGGCGATGAGAATTCAGGCCATATAACGGTAAGCAATAACCTGCAACCCAGGCTGACCGCCGAAAATGGCAATGGTCTCGGATTGTCCAACCTTGCAGAGCGTTACCGCTTACTGGGCAAACCGGGTCTGCAAATTACCCGCGGGAATGGTGAATTTTTAGTAACCTTACAACTGCTGAATGATGAATATCGTAATAATTGAAGATGAAGTACTGACCGCCCGGGACCTGGCGGATATACTCAGGCAACAAGCCGCCGCTGTCAGGATAGTTAAGATTCTTTCATCGGTTTCCGAATCGGTAAGCTGGTTCAGGGAAAATGAATGTCCGGACCTTGTTTATAGTGATATTCAGCTTGGCGATGGGCAGAGTTTTGAAATTTTCCGCCAGCAGAATCTGCAATGTCCTGTAATCTTCTGCACCGCCTATAATGAATTTGCATTAGATGCTTTCCGCAATAACGGAATAGATTATATATTAAAACCTTTTTCCGCAAAAACGATTCAACAATCCATTGAAAAATACAGCAGGCTGCGGGGGCTGAACACGGACAATACACCGTACAACGGACATACGTCAGCACTACCCGCCAAGCCGGAGCAAATCCGTAAAAACGGATCTATACTGATAAACTGGAAAGACAAAATCATCCCGGTAAAGATTGCGGATATCGCGCTGTTCACGATTGATTATAAAATGACACAGTTAGTCACATTTGACAATCAGCACTATTTTCTCAACCAGACACTGGAGGAACTGGAACAAACCTGTGGCCCGGCCTTTTACCGTGCCAACCGGCAATACCTGGTCAATAAGGATTCCATACTGGAAGCCCTTCAGTATTTTGCCCGCAAACTGGTACTCAAACTGAAAGTGGAGGGCGGTCATGAAGTCATCATCAGTAAGAACCGGGTTCCTGATTTTTTGGAGTGGCTGAAGGAATAGTTCGAGGTTGGAAGTTGGAGGTTCGAGGTTTGGGAACAGTCCTGAAGATTGAAAAATTCTGATTTTGGCAAATGCCTATTCAGGTTTTATTACGTGGCTTGCTTTTAAATGGGGAAGATGACAGATAATCCAGAAATGACTTAATTTTTCTACCCAGTAATTCTGAAAATTCAAGCAGGTTTTTCAGCATCTCATCGCTAATATAATGGCGATCATTTGCCCGGTATAATTGTGATCGTACTTCCCCGTTAGACCCTTTTGCAATAACAAGAAACTGTGTAAATTCTTTGTTAGAAAACCGTTCAAACCCTTCTGCTATATTATCCATTACAGAGCCCGCGGCTGCATTAATTTGTTTTCTCAGTTCAAAATCTGCGGAAAACAGGCCCATTCGTGTTATTTCAAAAATAGCCATGGCTTGTTCCCTGGCCATTTTCCAGATATCAAGGTCTTCAAAACGTGAAACAGTCGCCATAAAATTGAATTTTCATAAAAAGGGTAATAAGTAATTTCAACCAACAGAACTCAATATCTACAAAATAACTTTCACAAACCTATACTGTCTCCATCCTTTTTTAAACTTCCGAACTATCAACCGCCAACTTCCAACCTCCAACTTCCAACCTCCAACCTCCAACCTCGAACTTCCAACTTCCAACATTTTTAGTAGGTTTGCATATAATCTCCTTTTTATGTCTGCTTACTTTAAAGATAAGGTTGTAGTGGTTACCGGCGGCACCGACGGAATCGGAAAAGCGCTGGTGGAAAAACTGCTTGATATGGGGGCCAAAGTGGCTACCTGTGGCCGGAGTCATGATAAACTCTACCAGTTGCAGGCTTCGCATCCCTCCTCTGCCCTGCATACCATGGTGGCCGATGTAAGTAATGAAAATGACTGTCGCCGGTTGATGGAAACCACCATTAAAATGTTCGGGGGTATTGATGTACTGGTCAATAACGCGGGCATTTCCATGCGGGCACTGCTGAAAGATGCCGGTATGGAAGTCTTTAAAAAAGTAATGGACATCAACTATTACGGGGTGATATACTGTACCAAGTACGCGTTGGACTCCATTATAGAAAGAAAGGGTACAATCGTTGGCGTATCTTCCATAGCCGGTTACCGCGGACTCCCCGGCCGCAGTGGTTATTCTGCCAGTAAGTTTGCCCTGCAGGGTTTTCTTGAATCATTACGCACCGAGCTGATGGGCGACGGAGTACATGTAATGTGGGTATGTCCCGGATTTACCACATCGAATATCCGTAATGCCGCACTGAATGAAAACGCGAGCTCCCATGGTGAAACCCCCATGGATGAAAGTAAAATGATGCCGGCGGATGTATGTGCGGATCATATCCTTCGCTCCGTCCGGAAAAAGAAACGCACCCTGGTCCTGACTTTTACCGGTAAACGCACAGTATTTATGCAGAAGTTTTTTCCCGGGCTTGCGGATAAATTAGCCTATAAGTTTTTCTTTAAAGACGGTAAACTGGTCAAATAATCAACCTGTATCCTTAAACCCGACATCGTTTTGGCTTTACTCACCCTGACATCAGATATTGGCAGTCCCGATTACCTGGTCGGGGCTATCAAGGCACAACTCTTGCAGGTGAATCCTGATTTCAGGCTGATTGACATTTCACATACCATTCCTCCCTTCAATTATCCGCAGGCGGCTTATGTATGCCGTAGTGCGATCCGGCAGTTTCCGGAATATTCCTATCACCTGATACTGGTGAATCTCTTTGAAAAAAAACCCGAGCAACTGCTGCTGGCTTTCCACCAGAACCAATATTTTCTGTGTGCGGATAACGGGCTGCTTACGATGATACTTGAAGACACCCCGGAAATAATCATCGGGTTGCCGCTGGATCCGGCGGCCAATAAAAACACTATTTACCTGGCTTCGGTAATGGGTGCTGCGGTTAACAAACTGGTCAATGGTGAACCGATTCAACGCATCGGCATACCGGATACTTCCTATATGGAGAAAAGACATCTCCGTCCGTTGCTGGACAATAACAGCATGGAAGGCCAGATCATTTTCATTGATAGTTTTGAAAATGTGATTGTCAATATTACCAAAGAACAATTTGAGGAACAGCGAAAGGGCCGTTCCTTCAGTATCGTGTTTAAACGCGATGAAGTGATTGACAAAATCAGTGAAACCTATGCCGATGTACCCGAAGGGGAAAAGCTGGCCTTCTTCAACTCAGCCGGTTACCTCGAAATCGCTATCAATAAAGGCAATGCCGCCGGGCTTTTTGGTCTGAAAGGTTTCTCTGAAAAAATGCGGCAGGGCCAGCTCTCCTACCAGAGCGTCCGGGTTTATTTTACCTGATTGTGAATAACCCGGGGTTAATAAAGTACGAAAGTCTTCATAATTTGCTAAAACCGTGCAAATACATCTGAAATCTGTCCCTGAAACCCTATTTTTGCCCCCGTCCCGTCACACAGGCGTCGGGACATAATAAACCATCAAAATCAGGTTTTTATGAACTTCAGAAAAGTCAATAATATTACCGGCTGGCTTGTTTTCTTAGTGGCACTCGGCACTTATTTTCTGACCCGCGAAGCAAGGGGCAGTTTATGGGATTGCGGCGAGTTTGTTTCCAGTGCAGATAAAATGCAATTGCCCCACCCTCCCGGTGCTCCCCTGTTCGTATTGCTGGGTCGTTTTTTTATTATCCTCTTTGGAGATAATACCCAGACAGCGGCCAGTGCGGTCAATTTTATGAGTGCCATGGCAAGTGCCGGCACCATTCTTTTCCTATTCTGGAGTGTCACCCACTTTGCCCGTAAAATGTTTGTCAGTGTTGGCGAAGAACTTACCGCTCAACAATTGTTTACTACCATGGCCGCAGGTGTGGTTGGTGGTCTGGCTTACACGTTCAGTGATTCATTCTGGTTCAGTGCCGTGGAAGGTGAAGTGTATGCATTATCTTCTTTCTTTACCGCCCTGGTATTCTGGGCCATGCTCAAGTGGGAACATGCGGATGAACATGCAGGTAATGATCCTGATGCCCGGTTGAAAAGTGACCGCTGGATTGTATTCCTGTTTTTCATGATGGGGCTGTCCATCGGTGTACACTTATTGAACCTGCTGACCATTCCGGCAATTGTGATGATATATTATTATCGTCGCTACCAGGCCAGCACCTGGGGTGCTATCAGCGCCTTCCTGATTGGTTGCCTGATTACCGGTGTGGTACAGGTAGGCATTATCCAGTTCTCCATGAAAGCGGCCGGACAATTCGATGTCTATTTTGTAAATGAAATGGGCATGCCTTTCTTCTCCGGTTTTGCAATCTATTTCCTTTTACTGGCCGCTACCATTTTGTGGGCACTTGGGTTTAAAGAAAAAACTGTTACACCCACCAAAATGATTACCTGGTTTCTGGCCTTTCTTTTCCTGTCGGCCCTGCCATTTATCATTGTACCCGGCGACGGACTTAAATTCGCGCCCTTCCTGCTTTTGATTGCCGTGGCTGTTGCCCTCGGATATTTTATTAAGCCTTCCGCACTTCGCATTATTAAACTCAGTCTCTGGTGTTACGCGTTTATGCTGCTCGGATACTTTATGTATTTCACGGCCATTATCCGTTCCAATGCCAATCCGAGTATCGACATGAACAATGTGGATAATCCGATCAGCCTGGTTTATTACCTGAGCCGTGAACAATACGGCAGTGCGCCCCTGGTTTACGGACCTCATTTTGCCGCATCTGTACCCGAGGACCTGGTAGAAGGTGAACCTTTTATCGAGTCGGAGATGAAATACATGAAGGGCAAGGATAAATATGAACCCATTGGCCGCTCCAAGGAATATAATTTCAAAAGTGAGGTAAAGCAACTATTTCCCCGTGTCTGGGATTCAAGCGATGACCAGTATCACGCGCAATCCTATGCAGAATGGCTGAGCCTGGCCCAGGATCCGCAGACTGGAAAATATGAAGCGCCTTCCTATGCCAAAAACCTGGAATGGTTCTTTACTTACCAGATGAGCCATATGTACTGGCGTTATTTTATGTGGAACTTCTCCGGTAAACAAAACGATATTCAGGGCTTTGGCAATAAACGCGATGGCAACTGGATTACCGGTGTGGGTTTTGTTGACAATAAACGACTCGGTGATCAGCAAATGCTGCCCGAGAGCATAAAAAAGAACAAAGCGCATAATACACTGTACATGCTGCCCTTTATATTGGGGATTATTGGTTGTGTATACCAGTTCCTGCGCAACCGCAAAGACTGGATTGTAACCTTCCTCCTGTTCTTCTTTACCGGTATTGCCGTGGTATTGTACCTGAACCAGCCCGGTAATCAGCCCCGTGAACGGGACTATGCGTATGTGGGCTCCTTCTATGCTTTTGCGATCTGGATCGGACTCGCAGTCGTGGCATTTGTGAAAATGGCCCGTGAAAAAGCGGATGCACTGAATTTTCAGAACATGCTGATATACGGAAGTACGCTTACCTTCCTGATTACAATTATGAGTTGTTTCCCCGGAAGCGGAAACGGCGCACTGATCACCTCACTCTTTGCAACTGCATTATATGCCGCGGTAACCACAGGTGTTACATTTGCGGTACGTGCCATATCCGGCAACGGGACAAATGATCAGTTACTCAATATCAGTACATCCGTATTGTGCCTGGCCGTACCGGTATTAATGGCACAACAGGTATGGGACGACCATGACCGCAGTAATAAGACCACGGCACCGTCTATTGCCAAAGCCTACCTGGAAAGCTGTGCCCCCAACGCCATCATTTTTACATTCGGCGACAATGATACCTACCCGCTCTGGTATGCACAGGAAGTGGAAGGCATCCGTCCTGATATCCGTGTAATCAATAACAGTTTACTGGGTATCGACTGGTATATCAACCAACTCCGGTATAAAGTAAACGAATCCGATTCCGTAAACATCATATGGAATACCGATCAGATTGCCGGTAATAAACGGAACTATGTGGTTTATGATCCCAAACCCAGCATTCCGCAGAATGCCTATTATGACCTGTTCTCCCTGATGAAAGATTATGTAGGCAGCGATGATCCGGGTAAAATGGATAATACCCGGGGAGAACCGTTAAATACATTCCCCGTAACAAAAGTGTCTGTACCCGTGAACCGTGATCTGGTATTGAAAAACGGAACAGCGTTGCCGACAGACAGCATACTGCCTGAATTCCGTTTTGAATTACCCAAACGGGCCCTGATGAAGAATGACCTGGTAATCCTGAATATCATCGCGGCCAATAACTGGAACCGTCCGATCTATTTCACTTCACCGATGGGTGAACTCGGATTTGGCCCCTTCCTGCGTAAAGAAGGCATTGCCTACCGCCTGGTACCGGTAATGCCGAAGTTTACACAAATGGGCTGGGTGGTAGATCAGTCACTCCGCAGCAAAGGGCTTGGAGGTACACCACTCCGGGATATGAATACGGATGTCGCCTTCAAAAACCTGATGACCAAATATGAGTTTGGCGGCGCGGATAAAAAAGGCGTTTATTTTGATGAAGAAAACCGTCGGCATATCCTCAATCTCCGCAGCATTTTCGGAGAAGTGGCCGGTAATATGGCCGATGCGGGTAAAACGGATGAGGCCAAACAGCTGATTGATAAAGTGGAAGCCGGCATCAGTACGGAAAATCTGCCTTATGCCATGACCAGCCGGTATAACAGTCATAACCAGACAGCCATGATCTACCTGGAAGCCTGTTATAAAGCCGGTAAAAAAGAACTGGCTGAAAAAATCAGGCTGGCGATCCGTAAAGACCTGGAGGAGCAGGCCCGGTATTATGATTATATCAGGACCAGTCTGCCCGATTACTGGGGATATTATGAAAGATCCGAAGCCCCGATCAATGAGCGGATGCTGGATGTACTGAAAGATATCGAAAACAAATATGCGCCGCAGGCGGGTAATAAACCGGTAAATGAAACCGGTGGAACGATTCAGACAACCGGAGCACCCGACACGACAAAAGGTAAGGATACCTCAAAAAAGTAAAACAGTTACCAGTATAAAAAAAAGCCCTCCATAACGGAGGGTTTTTTTGTATATGAACTAACCTGCTTCCCGGCTGTTATCGATATACGTATACAGGGTATTTTATCGTAAATTAGAGAACAGATGAGAGGATTTCATTTTTCCCGGTTTGATCCTGAAAGGGATGGTAAGAGCCGCTTTGAGCAGTTGCTGGATCTCTTTATGCAATTACTTACCTATACCAGCGGGGATGTGTCAGAAGCCATGCAATGGATGAATGAGCTGGATAAAAAATATCAGCTGACTGATGATCAGTACGGGATGGGTGATTTTATTGAAGAGTTGAAGGAGAAAGGTTATATCACTGACCCGGATCAGCAGGGACAGATTAAAATCACCCCAAAAACAGAACAGGGTATTCGTAAAAAAAGTCTCGAAGAAATATTCGGTAAACTGAAAAAAACAAAACAGGGCAATCACCAGAGTTTTAAACCCGGACAGGGTGATGAGACCAATCCGGAGACCCGTCAGTTTCAGTTTGGCGACATGCTGGAACAGATCGATTTTACGGAAAGCATCCGCAATGCGCAGATCAACCATGGAATTGACAGTTTCCATATGCGTGAGGATGACCTGAGCATCCGGGAAACGGATTTTAAGGCGCAGACCTCCACCGTACTCATGATCGATATTTCACACAGTATGATCCTGTACGGTGAAGACCGGATTACCCCCGCAAAAAAAGTGGCCATGGCCCTTAGCGAGTTGATTAAAACGAAATACCCGAAAGACACACTCGATATCGTGGTATTTGGAAACGACGCCTGGCCAATAGAGGTAAAAGACCTGCCTTACCTGCAGGTGGGGCCCTATCATACCAATACAGTTGCGGGACTGGAACTGGCCATGGACATCCTGCGCCGTAGAAAAAATGCGAATAAACAGATTTTCATGATTACAGACGGTAAACCCACATGTCTGAAAATCGGGAAAAGGTATTATAAAAACAGTTTTGGCCTTGACCGGAAAGTAGTCAACCGATGCCTGAACCTGGCGGCACAATGTAAAAAACTGAAAATCCCCATTACCACGTTCATGATTGCAACCGACCCCTACCTGCAACGATTTGTTCAGGAATTTACCGAAATGAATAACGGGAAGGCCTTTTTTGCATCGCTCGATAAACTGGGGGCGTTTATTTTTAAAGACTTTGAAAGCGGAAAGAGAAAGACTGTTTATTGAAGAAACCTGTAAAAAAGCAAAAAGTAAAAAATAAAAAGTAAAAAAAGTTCACGCTATTCGTATATAGTTTAAAGGACAGGAAATACGCTAACTATCCTATTTGATTACCGGAAGCTGTGATTATTGATCCGATCTGAGATTTTTTACTTTTTACTTTTGACTATTTAATTAATACAATTATGAATATCCAGCATATAAAGACCCTTGGTGAACTCAAAGCCTCCGGATACAAATTCAGGAGCATTAAAGAAGAAATCCGGCAGAATCTGATCGGGCGCCTGCAAAACAACGAACCCGTATTTTCCGGAATTGTGGGCTATGAAGATACCGTAATACCTGATGTGGAGCGGGCCCTGCTCAGTAAACATAATATTCTGTTTCTTGGCTTACGGGGGCAGGCCAAGACCCGGATGGCCAGGCAAATGACAGAATTGCTGGATGAGTATATTCCTTGTATCGCCGGCAGTGATATTAATGATGATCCCTTACAACCCACATCGCGGTTTGCCCAGGAAGAAATAGCCACCCACGGAGATGAAACACCGATTCACTGGATTCACCGGTCAGAACGGTATGGTGAAAAACTGGCCACCCCGGATGTAAGTGTGGCCGACCTGATCGGCGATATTGATCCGATTAAAGCGGCCAACCTAAAACTGAGTTTTGCCGATGACCGAGTGATTCATTATGGAATAATACCCAGAAGCAACAGGGGTATATTTGTAATCAATGAACTGCCTGACCTTCAAGCAAGAATACAGGTTGCTTTATTTAATATTCTAGAAGAAGGCGATATCCAGATCCGCGGATTCAAACTCAGACTTCCACTTGATATAATCTTTGTATTTACAGCAAATCCAGAAGATTATACAAACAGAGGGTCAATTGTTACCCCGTTAAAGGACCGGATTGAAAGCCAGATTCTCACCCACTACCCGAAGAGCCTGGAACATGCCCTGGAGATAACAGCACAGGAGGCCGGACTCAGCGAAGAACAACAGGCAAGAGTGGATATCAGCGACCTGATCAGGCAATTGATTGAACAGGTCGCTTTTGAGGCAAGAGGAAGTGAACTGGTTGATAAAAAGAGTGGCGTCAGTGCCCGCCTGACGATTTCTGCTTTTGAAAATGCCATCAGTGCAGCGGAAAGAAGGGCGATTATCAATAAGGAAAAACATACACAGGTCTGGATCAGCGACCTCGCCGGTATCATTCCATCCATCACCGGAAAAGTGGAATTGGTATATGAAGGAGAACAGGAAGGCCCCTATCAGGTAGCAATGAACCTTGTGGATAAAGCAATCCGCACCCGCTTTATTCATTATTTTCCGAACCCTGACCAGCTTAAGAAACGGAAAAACACCGGCAAGCCATCCCAGGAACAGACAAAAGACGATAATCCATATCGCCCGGTTACCAACTGGTTCGACAATGGCAATCAACTCAATATTTCCTTTAACACGCCGGACAAGGAAAAAATTATGCACCTCTACCAGGTCGATGGCCTGCACGCGCTGGTTAAAAAGTTCTATCCCGGCACCAACGATACCGAAGCGGCTTTATTGATGGAGTTTGTATTACACGGTCTCGCCAGCTACTCACTGATCAGTAAAAAAATATTTGAGTCTAAAGTTGAATTCAAGGATCTGATGGGTAGTATGATGAATTTCAATGAAAAAGATTTTGAGTTTGACGAGGAAGGATGAGATATTCAGCTGTTTAGATGTTGAGGTGTTGAGCCCTCACATCTCACATCTCACAACTCACAACTCACATCCCACTACATTCACTTCCCTTTCCAGTTCCACCCCGAATGTAGATTTTACGGATTGCAGGATTTCTTCGCTCAGGTGGAAGACTTCCTGACCAGAGGCATTTCCATAATTCACTAAAACCAGGGCCTGCCTGCTATGGCAACCGGCATCGCCGCGACGGAATCCTTTCCAGCTTGTTGTGCTATCCGGCCCCGTGTTTTCTATCAGCCAGCCAGCTGCCAGTTTTATAGTGCCGTCTGAATTGGGATAACCAACAATGTTGGGATAACTTTTTTTTAATGCGGCAAACTGCTCAGCCTGTATAGATGGATTTTTAAAGAAGCTACCTGCATTCCCGGTCACTGCGGGATCGGGGAGTTTGGATGATCGGATCCGGATCACCGCGTCGGCAATTGCTTTTATGGAAAGCTCCTTAACCCCCATCAGTGCCAGTTCCTGTTCGATGGCTCCGTATTGCGTATTGAAGCGTGGTTTCTTCCGCAGCTGAAACGTCACATTTAGTATAACAAACTGATCCCTGAATTTTCGTTTAAACACACTTTCCCGGTAACCAAACGCGCAATCCGTTTTGGTAAATGTAACCAGCTTCTGCTCTTTTATATGCCAGGCTTCCAGTCCCCAGAAAATATCTTCCAGTTCCACGCCATACGCGCCAATATTCTGCATGGGCGAAGCGCCCACATTACCGGGAATCAATGACAGGTTTTCCGCACCCGCCCAATCCCGGCTGATACAATACTGTACAAACCGGTGCCAGTTCTCCCCCGCCCCCGCTTTCACATATACAAATTCATTATCCTCATGTACTTCAATGATACCGGCGATCTCATTCTTCAGCACAAAGCCATTAAAATCGCCGCAAAGCAACAGATTACTGCCTCCACCCAGTATCAGTGTCTTCAGGCGGCTATCGGCTGACGATAATTGTTCAACGGACATCAACAATTCCTGCAAATCATCAACGGTGGAAAAGGCGGAAAAATACCGGGCGATGGAGTGAATCCCAAAGCTGGTACAGGCACCCAGGGAAATATTTTCACGGAATGGCATACAGCAAAAGTAGGTCAGTTCGGGTTAATCCGGAATGACCTACTTTTATACATTATTTACCCGTCAAATCACCAATATGAAAAAGTGGTTTCTTCTGATATTTGTCTCCGCCCTGATTATTTCCTGCAAAAGCAAAACATCAACCACCGCTCCGGACACTGTAACCAATACAGCCACGCATCCCGGCTGGATAATGCAGGGTAATATATATGAAGTGAATACCCGCCAGTATACAAAAGAAGGCACATTCAATGCGTTTGCCGGTCACCTGGACCGGTTAAAGGAAATGGGTGTACAGACCATCTGGTTTATGCCGATCAATCCCATCAGTAAAAAAGACAGGAAGGGCAGCCTGGGCAGTTATTATGCCGTGGCTGATTATACCGGGATCAATCCGGAATATGGCAACCTGGATGACTGGAAGAATCTCGTAAAAGCCATACATGATAAAGGAATGAAAGTATTGATCGACTGGGTGCCTAATCATACTGGCGCGGATCATCCCTGGCTGCAAACACATCCCGGTTTCTTTATAAAAGACAGCACCGGCCAGGCCGCCACCATGTTCGACTGGACGGATACACGGGTACTTGATTTTAAAAACAATGAAATGCAGGATAGCATGATTGCCGCCATGAAATACTGGGTTACCGAAACCGGCATTGACGGCTACCGGGTGGATGTGGCCTGGAATGTACCCGGTGATTTCTGGAAAAAATGCATCCCCGCACTGAAAGCGGCGAAATCGGATCTGTTTTTCCTGGCCGAAGGTGATAAACCCTATCTGATGACCAGCGGCTTTGACGCTTTTTATCCCTGGGAAATGTTTCACATGATGGTGAAAGTGGCCGCGGGTGAACGTCCGGCTTTCGGCCTGGATAGTATCAAAGCAAAATATGATTCGGTCTATCCGAAAGAAGCCATACCCATGTATTTCACCAGCAATCATGATGAAAACAGCTGGAATAAATCAGACTATGGAACATTCCCGGGTGCAGCACATGCCCCATTTGCCGTATTTACACAAACCATGGGCAGCTCGGTGCCATTAGTTTACAGCGGACAGGAAGAACCCCTTCTCCGCCCATTACCATTTTTTGAAAAAGACAGTATTGTTTTCAGCAAACTGGAACGGGCCGCCTTTTACAAAACACTACAGGAACTCAGAAAAAACAATGAAGCATTGTCAGCTGATGCCGTCTTTAAAAAAGTAAAAGCCGGTGATGAAAAATCTGTATATGCGTATACCCGGGAAAAAGGAGGAAAGAAAATACTGGTGATCCTCAATCTTTCAAAAAAAGAGCAACCGGTATCCCTTACGGACCAATCGCTTTTCGGAAAAGCCAATAATGTTTTTAAAGGCCAATCTGAAACACTGAATGCAACAGCCTGGAAAATGGAACCCTGGGGCTATGCCGTATTTTCGTACAACAACTAAGCAATGAAAGCAACCATTATTGGTGCCACAGGTCTGATCGGAGGCCATTTACTGGAGCTCCTTTTACAGGATCCGTATTTTGAAAGCGTACGGATCCTGATCAGGAAGCCGCTGGATATCATAGCGCCTAAACTGGAAAAAAAACTGGTAGACTTTTCAGACCTGGAAAGTTTCCGGCTCGCTCTTGAAGATTCGGACGTGATTTTCTGTACGATAGGCACCACCATGAAAAAAATGAAAGGTGATAAAGACGCTTATCGTAAAGTGGATTATGATATTGCCGTCAATGCCGCCCGGCTGGGAAAAGAATGCGGTTGTGAGAAATTTGTATTGGTCTCATCTGTTGGAGCTGACAGTAAAAGCCGCAATTTTTATCTGCACTTGAAAGGAGAAATAGAAGAAGCCGTGCAGGCTTCGGGCATTGAATCCGTCTACATTATGCGCCCATCCTTTCTGCTTGGCAACCGGAAAGAGTTCAGGCTGAGTGAAAAAATAACCAGCTGGCTTATTCGGCCATTTGCGTTTGTTCTTCCGGCAAAATACCGTCCGGTAAAAGCGGATGAGGTGGCCAGAGCAATGATATTGGCGGTTAAACAAGAAAAGTAGACAGAGACGAAGTACACGGTCTCCTTCATCATCGCGTTCCTGGCAACCGGCAACAGACAACTGACAACTGATCAGACAGCGTCTACATCCGGCACCACGGTTACACTACGGAATGATGTATGCTGATGCAGTATAGCCACCTGCTCCAGTATATCTTTTTTGCATTGTTGAATTGTCCGTGTATCACGGGGCAATTTAATCAACAGTTCCATCAGGTACTGGTTGCGGATACGGCCGATCACCGGTTCGGCGGGACCAACCAGGTATTGATCATACCGTTGACGAAGGGAGTTGGAGAACTGCAAGGCGGCTCTTTCCACTACTTCTTTAAATTTATGCCTGAATGTAAGATGAATGGTTCGGGTAAACGGAGGATAGGCAAACTCCTTTCTCTTCTTTACCTCTTCCACATACATCGCTTTGTAGTCATGCTGTTGTACAATCAGCAACAACGGATGTTTGGGTTGTGAAGTCTGTATCAGTACTTTCCCCGTGGCTTCTTTTCTGCCGGCTCTGCCGCTGACCTGTTCCATGAGCTGAAAAGCCCGTTCATTAACCCTGTAATCCGCGAAATACAATAATCCGTCCGCATCCAGAATGCCGACCAGGTCCACATTATCGAAATCGAGCCCTTTTACAACCATCTGCGTGCCCACCAGGATATCCACCCGCTTTTGCTCAAACTGCTGAATTAACACATCATGGGCGTTTTTACCCCGGACAGTATCAATATCCATCCGGGCTACTTTGGCTTCGGGGAATGTTTCCTGTAATTGTTCTTCAATTTTTTCCGTTCCGAAATTGCGTTGTACGAATTTATCACTTCCGCAGGCGGCACAGGTATGCACCGGCGGGTAGCTGGTACCGCAGTAATGACAGACCAGTTTATTACTGAGCTTATGAAAAGTCAGTGATACATCACAATGTTTACATTGAGGAATCCAGCTGCAGACCCCGCATATCTGGTAGGGCGAATAGCCCCGGCGGTTTTGAAATAGAATCACCTGTTTTCCTCTTGCCAGTACTTCCTTCACGGCTTCAATAAGCGCCGGTGTCAGAATAATTTTGGTCTTGTCTTTTTGAATAATACTCCGGGTATCCACAATATGAATCGGGGGCAGCTGCAAATCCCCGTAACGGGTGAATAGTTCCACCAATCCGTATTTACCGGTGGCCGCATTATAATAACTTTCTACGGATGGCGTGCCGCTGCCCAATACCGTTTTGGCACCAAATAAAGCCGCCAGCCAGGTAGCTGCATCCCGTCCATTATAGCGGGGTGCAGGTTCCTGTTGCTTAAAGGAAGCATCATGCTCTTCATCACAAATCACCAGTCCCAGCTGCTGGTAAGGCAGAAATACAGAGGACCGCGCCCCGAGTATCACCCGCAGTTCACCATTTTTTACTTTATTCCAAATCTCCACCCGCTCATTCTGCGAGAATTTGGAATGATATATGCCGATATACCCCCCGAAATGCTTTTGCAAACGGCGTATTACCTGTGAGGTCAGGGCTATTTCCGGCAACATATACAACACCTGTTTGCCCTGCCGGATAAAAGTTTCTATCAGCTTGATATAAATATTTGTCTTACCACTGGAGGTAACGCCGTGTAAGAGACAGACCGCTTTCTCTTTGAGTTTTTCCTGCAATTCCGTAAACGCTTTTTCCTGCACCTGGCTCAGTTCAAAATCTATGCTTACGTTTTTTGGCAGGTATTGAATCCGGTCCACCACCCGCTTCTCCGCCCGCAAAATATTTTTCTCCACCAGGCCCTTTAATTGCGCATCCGAGGCCCCGGCTTTTTTTAAGAGTGCCGCTTTGGTTACTTCTCCTTCTGTTTTTATCAGGTGCAGATAACTCAGCAGCAACTCCATTTGTTTGGGAGCCCGGGTCCAGTTGTTCAGCAGTCCCGACAACTTCTCTTCATTATCATACGCGGGATTCAATAAAATGAATGTGTCCTTTTTGGGCGTATAGGTTTGTTTAAGCGCTTCCCATACATAGCAGACTTTTTTATGGATGAGCCGGTTTATAACCGGGTAAACATGCGAGGAATCAAGCAACTGCTGCACTTCATTCAGATTCAGTTCCTTTTTAATCAGCAATGCCTCTCCCACGATATACTCATCATGATCCAATGCGGTAAAATCATCACCGTATTCTTCATTGAATACCAGGATGGTTTCGCTGGACAATTTAAAATGTGCGGGCAATGCAGCGGCCATCACTTCCCCTTCACTGCACATATAATAACCGGCCATCCATTCCCAGAGTTTCAACTGTTCTTCATACACTACGGGCTCCACATCCAGCAGGTTCAGGATATCCTTGGCTTCAAAAAATTCAGGTTTCTCTTCATGCAGTCTTTTCACCACACCCGCGTATTTTTTGCTTTTACCCAGGTTTACTTCCACCCGGCATCCGGGTTTTACATCCAGCTGCAAATGGTCTGGTACAGACCAGGTGTAGTTTTTGGGAAGCGCGGCGGGTATGATGATCTCTGCGTACAAGTTTGTATTAGTTTAAGGTGCCGGGTGTCAGGAGCCGGGTACAGGGTTTGGCCGGCCGGCATTGTATTGCTTTAATTTCTGCTCCATAATCCTGTACACTTTTTCCTTTAGTGCCGGCACATCCGCTGAAGATAATCCGCTGACGGAAATTTCTTCCAGGTATAAAATACGGCTGCGTCCGGGTGTCATCCGGAACAGGCTTTCATAAGGCATCCTCCTGTACGCGTCCAGGAAAAGAACGGGTTTTACGGGAGTCTGTGTTTCAATGGCCACCCGGAAGGCCCCGTCATAAAACTCTTTCAATGGTGCTGTCGTCATATTAAACGTGCCTTCCGGAAATACCAGTACGGAAATACCTTTACTGATCAGCGATTTCAGAATACGGACGCTATTGGCCCGGTTGGCGGCACTGCTGCGGTCTACCGTTACAATCGCGTTCCGGTATATAAACCCGAATACAGGCACTTTGCTCATTTCCACTTTACCCAATGGCCGTACCGGCTGACGGATGGCTTTGGGAATTATCGCCGCATCCAGATAGGATATATGATTACTTACAAAAATGTACGCGTTCTTCTTATCGTGCGGCGCTTCATACACAAATTTGTGCGGCATCCCGATCAAAAAAAACCAGGTATCAGCCCAGAGGGTACAGAGCTTCATCATCATATTGCCACCCCTGATCCGGCCAAAAAAACTGGCACCAATGCTGAACGGAAACAGGAGGAGCATAATAACTATAAATACTATACAGGCGTAAACGGAATACATCCCTTTCAGCAATAACGACAATCCCTTCATCACTTCCTGTTTTTATATTTATCATCATCACCCGGGCAATCGCAGCGATAATCCGTTTCCAGGTCTATAACGGTCACCACTACTGTCTTTTCATTGCATTGCGCAAAGACTATACGGACACGCTGATCATCCCGGGTAATTCCTTCCACCGCATAACGGGGACAGCGCGCATTCTGCAGATCACTTTTGTTGTAGTTAATTTTCCCCTGCATCATTATTTCCTCTACTTCAGCCTGGGAAATTTTCCGGCATTGCATCCGGCATTTTGCATGGTTACTGTATTCCAGGTAACTGGCCCGGCGATCAAATCCCTTATCCCTGTCCGTGGTATTGGAGGCAGGATCTTTTGGCCGGTTGTCATCGGTAACAACCGGTTTCGGTACAGGTGCCGGTGCCGGCGTTTGTTTACATTGCCTGATCAGCAACAAAGCAAGCAACATCACCCCGATGAGCAGGTAAGGAGCCCATTTCTTATTCACTTTCAAACATTTGGCTAAAATTAAGGAAAATGAGCCTCTCTGCTGAGATTGATTGCACATCATTTTACCGGCTCCCGGCTTCATCGTATCTTTGCCGGCCGCTATAAAAGGCGGATTCCGGTATGGCAGAATCCAGAACAATTGCCTTTCATACACTTGGCTGCAAACTGAATTTTTCAGAAACTTCTTCCCTCTCGCGCATGCTGGAGCAGGAAGGTTTTGAAAAGAAGGAGTTTGATGAACAGGCCGACGTGTATGTAATCAATACCTGTTCGGTTACGGATAATGCAGACAAGGAATGTCGCCAGCTTGTGCGCCGGATCCAACGCAAAGCACCCGAAAGCCTGGTGGTGATAACGGGTTGTTATGCACAGCTCAAGCCGCAGGAAATTTCATCTATTCCCGGAGTGGACCTGGTGCTGGGCGCAGCGGAAAAATTTAATATTGCCCGGCATATCCGTGAACTGGCAAAAGGCGATTCCGCTAAAATCTGCAGTTGTGATATTGAAGAAGTTTCCGGCTTCCATTCTTCCTGGTCGGTAAATGACCGGACACGTACTTTTTTAAAAGTACAGGACGGCTGCGATTATACCTGTTCCTTCTGTACAATCCCCATGGCCCGTGGCAAGAGCCGGAGTGACAGGATCAGCAACGTAGTTGGCAATGCGCGGGAACTGGCCGCTTCCGGTGTTAAAGAAATCGTATTAACGGGTGTAAACCTGGGTGATTTCGGCAAAGGGCCAGATGGCAGCGGATCCATGGTCAGTATACAAGGCCGGGAAGAAAATTTTCTTGAACTGATCAAAGAGCTCGATCAGGTGGACGGCATCAGCCGGTACCGGATTTCGTCTATTGAGCCCAACCTGCTCACCAATGAAATCATTCACTTTGTAGCAGGCAGCGAAAAGTTTATGCCGCATTTCCATATCCCCTTACAGAGTGGCAACAATAAAATTCTCGGACTGATGCGCCGCCGGTACAAACGTGAACTTTATGCGGAACGGGTGGCTCTGATCAAACAACTGATGCCGCACTGTGCCATCGGCGTGGATGTGATTGTGGGTTTCCCAGGGGAAACGGAAGAAGACTTTAAAGAGACATTTGCCTTTCTGCATGAACTGGATGTCGCCTATCTCCATGTATTCACCTATTCGGAAAGAGACAATACCCAGGCACTGGATATACAGCCTGTAGTGCCCATGCATACCCGGAATGAACGGAATAAAACCCTCCGCAATCTCTCCTATATGAAGATGCAGTATTTTACAGAAAAACAGGCGGGACAAACGCGTACCGTACTGTTTGAACATCATGACAAAAGCGGAATGATGGAGGGCTATACCGACAACTATATCCGGATCAGTACACCCTGGAGGGAAGAATGGGTGAATAATATTGTACCGTGGAAATTATAAATAAAGCAGTTATTTTTGCCGTCCCGGAACGTTAGCTCAGTTGGTTCAGAGCATTACTTTGACAGAGTAGGGGTCACTGGTTCGAGTCCAGTACGTTCCACTGATGAGAAGTTGAGTTGTTTGGCGTTGAGTTGTTTGGCGTTTAGGTGTTTAGGTGTTGTGACGTAGAGGCATCCCTACACCCCCTATTCTCTATTCTCTATTTTCTATTCTCTATTTTCCCCCTGATGCAACTTTCCGGTTTTTAAATTGTCTTTATTAGTACATGCAGAAATACCTGGTGACCATACAATTTGAAATGAGTGAGGAATTCATGCAACTGGTACCACCACACAGGACCTATATTAATTTCCTGATTAATAAAGGCACAATAGATCATTATGCGGTGAGCATGGAAACACATCGTTCCTGGATCACATTGAATGCGGAGAACAAAAAAGAAGTGGAGAAACTGTTGCTCAAATCACCACTCAGTAAATTCTGGAGCTGGGAGATTGATGAATTGTTTGTACTGGACGGTCAGCATTACCGGCTACCGGAAGTAAATCCAAATTAATCTCCCTGACAATTATTTTTTCCTTTCGGCTCATTTGGGACCGGCTTTCAATACCTTTTTATATACTGGACATTGTTCACTATGCGCCCCCGGGAGGTATCCTGTACTCATCAGGAATTCGCCCACAATTTCACCCCCGGTAAATTTGAAATTCTTTTTAAACAGTTTCACCCATTCCTCTTTTGTCAGCGGATGATGCAGATCCAGCCAGTTACGGAAAGAGCCGTGTTCTTTTTGCAACAGCAGCAACTGACCGGCATTATACACGGCCGCTTCCACTTTTAACCGGTTACGGATGATGCCTGCATCCAGTAGTAACTTCTCCTTTTTTGCTTGCGTATAACGGGCCACTTTGCTGATCACAAATCCGTCATACGCTTTAAAAAAATTTTCTTTTTTCTTCAGTATGGTATCCCAGCTCAATCCGGCCTGATTAATTTCAAGTATCAGCCGGCCAAACAATTCATTATCGCCCGCAATGGGAAAGCCATATTCAATATCATGATAGTGCCGGTGTACGGTTTCTTTTCCCGCTCCTGCTACAAAGTCGCAATAGGTTGTTGCCATGGACTAAAAATAGAAAGAAAAAATTCTAAAATTATTTTGTCTGAAAACCAGCCAACCCTTATCTTTGCCGTCCCGAAAACGGGAGTTTAGCTCAGCTGGTTCAGAGCATCTGCCTTACAAGCAGAGGGTCGGCGGTTCGAACCCGTCAACTCCCACCAAAAGCCCCGCAAAAGCGGGGTTTTTTTATGCCTGTTATGCAGAAAAGGGGGACAAAAAACCGCCTGCTACAAAACGATAGGCATCTGCTATCGTTGATTTACGTACCGGAACGAACAAATTGCGCCAGGACTGGTAAAATTGCCAATTGTTTATATTTTTGCACTATGCTGAACGTAAAGACAGACGTTGAAACGGACCTCCTTGATGATACCGACCTGCTCGTTGCGGGTGAAGAACCCTGTCACCTGATTGTCTGGAATGATGAAGTGAATACGTTTGAATGGGTGATTGAAACCCTGATGACCGTCTGTGGCCATAGTCATGAACAGGCCGAACAATGTTCCTACATCATCCATTTCCGGGGCAAATACGCCGTTAAAAACGGCAGCTACGATGATCTTAAGCCTTTTTGCGATGCCATTACAGAAAGAGGCATCAATGCTACTATTGAAGTGGTAGCCGGTTAAGCACACCCATGTCCCTGTTTATTCTTAATAATGAAATTAAGTTTCCTCCTGTACACCTGGCTGAACCAGATGGCTTACTGGCAATTGGCGGTGATTTATCACAGGAAAGACTGCTTCATGCCTACCGTAACGGCATTTTTCCCTGGTATGAAGGGGAGCATATACTATGGTGGAGCCCGGATCCAAGGTTTGTATTGTATCCGGAAGAATTTAAATTGTCCGGCCGGATAAAAAAACTGTTACAACAACCCGCCTTCAGATTTACCATCAACTACGATTTTTCCGCTGTTATCCGACACTGTAAAACGGTAAAAAGGGCCGGACAGGAAGGCACCTGGATCACAGACGAAGTGGAAAAAGCATATACCCGGCTGTATGCAAACGGATATGCGCATAGTGCGGAAGTATGGCAGGAAGATAAATTAGTGGGGGGACTATATGGTATCCGTATTGGAAAAGTCTTTTTCGGAGAAAGTATGTTCAGCCTGGTAACTGATGCTTCCCGCTATGCATTTACCTGCTATGTGCAACAGCTGATAAAGGAAGGCGTACAACTGATCGATTGCCAGGTGTATACTTCCTATCTGGAAAGCATGGGCGCCCGGATGATTCCGAGAGCCCGGTTTATCCAGGAAATTCAGAACCTTGTCTCCAGGTAATGCGGCAGCATTGCTTTCCAGGTATTCCAGTCATGTGGCCACTCGGTGCCCCAGATATCCAGCTCATAGCCGATTCCCTTATCATACAGAATTTTTGCAAAACGGCCACCGCTGGAAGGATCTTCATACGGCCCGCTGCCCGACAGGATATGTATATGCCCGCTCCTGCGTATCTGTTCAAGCACCGTATGATCCGTCAGGTTCGGCATATAATGCATCGGGCTGTTGAAATATACATCCTCATCATAATGTCCCTTGCTGTATTCCGTCAGATCATACACCCCGCTCATGGCTATAACCCCGTTGATCAGATCGGGTCTCTTCAAAAAAAGATTCATACTGTGCAGCGCGCCAAAAGAAGCACCACAGGTGATTATCGGCGTATCCTGACTGGTCTGGCTGCGGATAAACGGAACTACCTCATTGTATACATAATGATTCCATTGCTGATGCCGCCAGGTTTTATGTTTCGGATGTACCTGATTGTTCATCCAGCTGTCATTATTAATGCTGTCAATCGAAAACACTTTAACCTTGCCGGCATTGACCGGGCCGGCTATATGATCGAGTAACTGAAAACGTTCATATTCGAGATAGTCGGCGGCCGCAGTCGGTACCAGTAATAAGGCAAATCCATAATGACCGTAAGTGGCTATGGGCATTTCCTTTTCAAGCACCGGACTATACCAGGAAGTGGTTTCTTTATACATACGATTCGTTTAACAGGAAGGGGTTATATATTCCTGCGAAGGTAACCGGAAAACAGTACAGGCACTGCTGCCTGTTTTTTAAAGCTGTCAGCTACAATAATCTGAAAAATATTTCCGTATTTTTTCTTGGTGATTTACACAGGTACTATTACCTTTATTTTACAGTATTTTTACTGTTATTGATAATAAGTAAATTTACGTAGTATTTTCTAGTAATTTAGTTATCAAATAATTAACCTCTTCACTATCCGTTCTGAAAACCTTCCGACCTGCCATAAAATCCTGTCTACTGAAAAGCCTATTAGGATCTGGCGCATTGCCGGATTAATGACAAATAAGCTGATTAGTTTATGAATGCTGAACCAATCCGTATCATGTTGGTGGATGATCATTCACTGGTGAGAGAATCGTGGAAAATTTTACTGGAAAGTAATCCCCGGATAAAAGTAATTGCAGATTGTGAAACCAGTCATATGGCACTGGAACTGGTATCTTCCCTGGATCCGGATATAATACTGCTGGACATAAATATGACCCCGGTAAACGGATATCAGCTGGCCCGCCAGTTACTGGAGAAAAAACCCAGGGTTAAGATCATCGGGCTTTCCGTAAATCACCTTCCAAAAAATGCCACCCAGATGCTCGAAGCCGGGGGAAAGGGATTTCTGACAAAAACCTCAACGCTTGACGAGATCATTGCCGGAATTATTGCCGTTCATCGCGGTGAAATTTATATATGCCAGGAGATCCGCCGGAATCTGCCTCCCGCCTGAAAAACGTCTCCTTCATCCCCTTTTACCCTTCGGGATTCTGTACAAATACGGTAATTTTGCGCCCCAAGGCTTCATTCCTGCCCCGGCAGTAAAGAACTGAAGCAATAAGGCAGCAACTATGGAATTAAGTAAAAACTTCGATCACCGGACAGCGGAAGAAAAATGGTACCGGCACTGGCTGGATAAGCAATATTTTCACAGTGAACCTGATGAACGCGAACCCTATACGGTAGTTATCCCGCCACCCAATGTTACCGGTGTGCTGCACATGGGGCATTGCCTTAATAATACTATTCAGGATATCCTGGTCCGCCGGGCACGTATGCAGGGAAAAAATGCCTGTTGGGTGCCGGGCACCGACCATGCTTCCATTGCTACCGAGGCGAAAGTAGTACATATGCTCCGCGACCGGGGTATTGCCAAATCCACACTCAGCCGGGAAGATTTTTTAAAGTATGCCTGGGAGTGGAAAGAAAAATACGGCGGCATCATCCTGCAGCAGTTGAAGAAGATGGGTTGCAGTCTGGACTGGGACCGCACTTCGTTTACCATGGACCCTGATTATTATCAATCCGTCATTAATGTCTTTATTGATCTCTATAAGAAGGGTTATATCTACCGGGGCAAACGGATGATCAACTGGGATCCCAGGGCAAAAACAGCATTGAGTGATGAAGAAGTAATCCGTAAACAAACGCAACAAAAACTGTATCACCTGCGCTATAAACTGGATGTACCCGGTGATGAATATATTGTCATTGCTACAGTTCGTCCGGAAACAATTATGGGCGACACGGCCATCTGTGTGCATCCCGATGATGAAAGGTACAGCCACCTGCATGGCCGGTACGCCTTTGTGCCCCTGATCAACAGGCGGATTCCGGTTATAACTGATGAATATGTGGCGATGGACTTTGGCACAGGTGCCCTGAAAGTAACACCGGCACATGATATGAACGATAACCAGCTGGGACAAAAACACGGGCTGGAAGTGGTCGACATTTTCAATGAAGATGGTACGCTGAATGCCGATGCGCAAATCTATATCGGTGAAGACCGCTTCGAAGCAAGGAAAAAAATAAGCCGGGAACTGGAAGAAAAAGGCTACCTGATCAAAACAGAGGATTACAGCAGTGAAGTTGGTTACAGTGAACGGACGGATGTGGTGGTGGAACCACGTTTGTCCCTGCAATGGTGGGTGGACATGAAAAAAATTCATGGCCCCGCATTGGATGCAGTAATGAATGAAGAGATTAAATTCTATCCGGCCAAATTCAGAAACCTGTACCGTCACTGGATGGAAGGAATTAAAGATTGGTGTATATCCCGGCAACTCTGGTGGGGCCACCGTATTCCGGCCTGGTATGATGAAGCCGGCAATGTATATGTAGCCGCCACGCTGGAAGAAGCACAAGCACAGGCAAAAGTAGCGGGAACATCTGCCGCATTAAAACAAGATGACGACTGTCTTGATACCTGGTTCTCCTCCTGGCTATGGCCATTTGAAGTTTTTAAAGGATATAGTAACCCGGGCAACAAAGACGTGGAATATTATTATCCTACCAACACACTTGTTACAGCTCCTGAAATCATTTTCTTCTGGGTAGCCAGGATGATCATGGCCGGGTATGAATACAAAGGGCAAAAACCGTTTAACGAAGTTTATTTCACCGGTATAGTCAGGGACAAACAGGGACGGAAAATGAGCAAGAGCCTCGGCAATTCACCTGATTTGCTGGAAATGATTGAACAGGATGGAGCCGATGCAGTACGCTTTGGTATTATGATCTCTTCTCCTGCAGGCAATGACCTGATGTGGGATCCTTCCGGAAATGAACAGGGACGTTTCTTCATTAACAAAATGTGGAATGCCCTGAAGCTGGTTAAAATGTGGGAAGGCCGCCAGGAAAATAAAGAACCCGAAAACAGTTTTGCCACTGACTGGTTTGAAAACCGGCTGAAAGAAGTAAGGATCCAGCTGGATGATCAGTTTGCCGACTTCAGATTAAGTGAGTCCCTGAAAACCATCTATTCGCTGATCTGGGATGATTTCTGTTCCTGGTACCTGGAATGGGTGAAACCGGGATTCGAACAACCCATTTCCTCTTCGGTATATGAAAAGACGGTACGCTTCTTTGAAGAACTGATGCAATTGCTTCATCCCTTCATGCCGTTTGTAACAGAAGAAATTTATCACCAGCTGAAAGAACGCAATGACGATCTAACGGTGAAACTATACCCGTCTGTTTCAACAGTAAATAATGATATGCTTTCGTCTGCCTCCCTGCTGAAAGAAGTAATTACCGGCATTCGCGATGCGCGGGTAAAAGCGCAGCTGAAGCCAAAAGAAACAATCCGGCTGCATATACAAACGGAGAAACCGGACAGCTACCCTCCCCTCCTGTCCATTCTCGCCAGGCAGGTAAATGCGGAAGCAACCAGTTATACCCGTGAACCGGTTGCCAACTGTATTAATGTAGTGGTTCAAAAAGATAAATTTTTCCTGGAAACCACAACAGTGCTGGATACAACTGCCCAGCGTCAGCAATTACAAAAGGACCTGGATTACCTGAAAGGCTTCCTGGTTGCGGTGGATAAAAAGTTATCCAATGAACGCTTTGTACAAAATGCCAGACCGGAAGTGATTGACATGGAACGCAGGAAAAAAGCCGACGCGGAAGAAAAGATAAAAGTGATCGAAGAAAGCCTGGCTACATTATCATAAAATTTTTAACCCGCATACAGAAGGACACTTCAGTCAATGACCGGAGTGTCTTTTTGCATTAAAACCGGCAGGAATTGAAATACAAAATCATTTTATGTTTATTGATACTGGCGGGGAGTCACTGCCCTGCCCAACAAAACAACTGGGAATACCGGATGCTCCGTTCATTGGAGAAAAAACGGACAAACAGCGGCATCCGCTTTCATAAAACGATGTCCAAAGTAAACGGTGTTTTCTGTCTCGCCGTGCCTGCCACTTTGTATACAACAGGTCTGATCAACAAGGAAAAATCACTGAAAGAAAATGCGCTGTTTATAACGGAAAGCATCCTGGTCTCATCAGCGATTACCTGGAGTATGAAGAAGGTCATTAACCGGCAACGACCGGCCGCCGCAGACCCCACATTTACAGCGGTACTGGATAACCGGAATCATTCCTTTCCTTCCGGCCATACTTCGGAAGCGTTTTCCATGGCCACCTCCCTGGGTCTAAAATACCCGAAATGGTATATCCTTGTACCCGCTTATGGTTATGCCGCATTTTCCGGCTATTCCCGGTTATACCTTGGCGTTCACTACCCTACTGATGTGCTGGCGGGCGCCGTGGCGGGCAGTGGCAGTGCCTGGCTCACCTGGAAGGCCAATCAATGGCTGCAGCGAAAGCATGATCGTAAAAAGAAACCAGCTCCGGCACTTTAACGCGGGAAGATGCTGACCGGCATCACCAGTTCAAACAAAAGTCCCTTGTAACCGTCAAGCTGATCCCTGTCGAGCAGCTGACTCAGCCGTATGCCAAACGTCAACGGGTATTGATTCCACCAACGGGTATCGGCAAACAACTCGCCTCCCACACTCCGCTGGTCACGGTACTGCTTTTTATTCACGGAGTACACCCGGGTAAAATCATAAAACGCGTTTACACGTATCCGTTGTATATAAACGATATTGGCCAGCCCCCAATCCGGACACCAGAGGGGGAAATGATAATTGGCACTACCCTTCCACATCCGGGTGAAAAACCGCCCGGTATACCCCCTGGAATACGGGAACCGGTTGCCAAATGACACTTCACCCAGGGTATCCCGTTCCTGCCAGGCGCCGGTGAAGATGAGATTATGGGTCGACAAAATGCCGGGCACATATAATGAAGCCGACGCGTTAAACTGCCTTGCTTCATACCTGGAAATGGCATGGCGGAAAGAAGCCGACATTGAATATGCCAGCCGCGGGTAAATATGTTGCGCGGCCCGCTGAATCTGCTCAGACCAGGAAACCGCATGCGACAGATAACTGAAAGAAGTGGTACCCAATGAATCCTTATAATAGTCTTTATTAAATTCGTTGCGCAGCACATAAAAACTACTGAGTGAAAAATTTTTAAATGTCCTGCCACTTGTATAACTCAGGGGCACGGTAAGTCCGATACGGCTGTCCAGCTGGTTCCAGGTCCTGATCCGGTTGCCAACCGGCACATCCCTGTTGAAGGTATATTCAGTACCCGCACTGAGATAAGGGAACCCGGCTCCATAAACTCCACTGAAACCAACAGCACTGGTTTTCTCATTCTCATTATACAGGTAATACAATTCCGTCTGCAGGGTATTCAGCACATTTTCCCCATACAAGGAAAAGGTAAAAACGGGATCTTCATAGTATGGGCGCCAGCTATGAAAATTAAACAGGCGGGTTCCCTTTTTATAGGCCGTTGCTGTAAATGAACGGTCGGCGGGCAGCGGCTGAAGTATGGCTGCCGGGGCCGCTTCTGCAGCAACGGGATAAGCCACGGACAGTTTCTCCGCAACAGCCGGACTAACTTCCTGCCAGTCATTTTTACTGATCGGCACCTGCTGCAACTGATACCCTTCTGCCGTAAACACGGACCATGTCATTTTTTCATCCCCGGCATTTACAAAATATTTACCCGATGAACCAGTGGTAATCCGGTAAATTTTTTTGTTATCCAACCGCAAAGCAAACACATCATCATTCCCTTCATAGCTTGCGGTAAAATAAACGATGCCCTCTTTCACGGCAGGATAACCCATTACATTAAAGGAAGGGGAGGTTAACCGGATTGTAACACCCGAAGGGATATCCGCCGTTGCCAATGCCATCTTCCCATCACGCAAACGTACCGCGGTGATCAGGGTTTGCTCATCGGCAAATTTCGGATCAGTGAACAGGCTTATTTCGGCAGATTGTATACGTTGCAGCACCTTGCCGTTGGCGGCATCAAGAATATGTATTTCTGATTTGCCGGCCAGGTTCACCTGTACGGCCGCCACCAAGCTGCCGTCGGCGGAAATATCAGGTGTAAAATAACGGGAACGGGTACTGATTTTTTGCTGCTGCCCGGTAGCCAGATCAAGAATTTTTATAACGCTGTAATCTTCCCATCCCCAACGCGGATGTTGCTCATAGGAAGCGTATACAATCTTTCCATTCCGGAAACTGAACTGTTCATCTATGGAAATATCCCTGACCCTGATTTTCTTTTCCCCGTTTGCATCCCGCAGGTAGAATGCGGGACGGTGACGATAGCTGGATTTCAGGTACACCAGGGAATCTTTCCCCGCATGATAGGGGAAGAAATAGCTGGTAACATAGGCCTGTGTAACAGGTGCGATAAATTGTTTCGTGGTATCCACTCCCTGTTGCTGCTGCTGCCGGTACCAGGCAAATGCCTCATTGCGGAATGTTGTATACTTCACCCCGGCATGTCTTTTCACGGCTGCCTGAAACGGATAAACCAGCTTTTTAAATGCACTGGCATCGGCGGTTACACGGGTCCAGAAATCAGCACCATATTTTGTCCGGCCATAATTAACGAGCAGGTAACCTAAGTGATAATGACTGGGTACATAATCCTTGAGCGAGCCATTCCGCAACTTCATCCAGTTGTATTTTTTTCCGGCTTTCCAGAGAGAAGGATAGGCTTTCATGAATAAAGGGAGACGCCCCCGCCCCTGCTGACTGAGCAGGGTTTCCTGGTATACAGCATCCCCTTCATAGAACCAGTCAGGTATAGATGCATTAATAGCCAGGGCAAATCCCTCTTCGCCAAATAAGGTTTTCATAATCCGGCTGGCCCCGTTATTAAAATTATTAAACTGTTGCACATGCCGGTATTCATGAAGGGCCAGCTGATCCGTCCAGCTGATACTGCCCTGTCCGAAATTATTCATATCGGGCGTCAGGAAAAACTCACTGCGGTAAGGTCCGAGTTGCACATACCCGTTTGGAACCACCGTGCGGTTCTGTAAAACGATGTTTATTTTTTTTAGCTGATTGCCCAGGCTTACCGGTTTTTGAGCCGCCAGCCGGTGTACAATCGCGGCCACCCGGCTGGCCTGGCTATCCAGACCAACGGGGAAAATAATCCGTGCCGTATCACTGTTGATTTGCTGCCATTTCACGGATGGCGGATTTCCTCCAAACTGCTGGGAAAAAACTGGGAGTGAGTATAAAAAAATAAGTCCAGTAAGGATATGCCGCATAGAACCCGATTTAAGAGGGAAGTTACGGAGTATATTTTTTCTCCGTTGCGCCCCGTCCTTCTTTGTTACCGGAAATAATCCATGCGGATCGGATTATCTTTGTACAATGGCAGAAGATTTATCCATCAGTAAAGGCAGTAAAGAAGAACAATACCAGTCATTGATTCCCCAGATAACGGGACTACTGGAAGGAGAAACCGACCTGGTGGCCAACCTGGCCAATGTGGCAGCCGCATTAAAAGAACAGTTCGGCTGGTTATGGATCGGTTTTTACCTGGTGAAGAATGAAGAACTGGTACTGGGACCCTTCCAGGGCCCCGTAGCCTGTACGCGTATCAAAAAAGGCCGGGGAGTTTGTGGCAGCAGCTGGGCACAGGCAACCACATTGATTGTACCTGATGTGGAATTGTTTCCCGGGCATATCGCCTGCAGCAGCAGTTCCCGGTCAGAAATTGTACTTCCCATGTTTAAAGATGGAGAAGTAGTGGGTGTTTTGGATGCAGACAGTACAGACTTGAATACATTTGATCAGACTGACCAGCATTACCTCGGGGCAATAATATCCCTGCTGAAATTATAAAGTATGATTACCCGATCCATCAGGGTTTACGGAAGAGTACAGGGTGTTTTCTACAGAAAGTTCACCCTGGAAAAGGCTGTATCGTATGGACTGAAGGGTACAGTAACGAATCTGCCTGATGGTTCTGTAGAAATTATTGCTACCGGCACACCGGAAGACCTGGATGCGCTGGCCATTGACTGCCGGACAGGCCCGCCAAGAGCAATCGTAAGCAACCTGGAAATAACCGGGCTGCCCCTGCAATCGTTTGATTCTTTCAAAATCCGCAGATAGTAGCTGAGTTCATTTAGAAAAGCTTTGAAAATCAAGAATCACTGTCTATTTTTATCCTGCTTCCTGAAAAGGAACTGAATCTTGTATTTAATCATTTAAAACCATCTTATGTTTAAACTTACGAACCCGGGTAACACCCGAATGCTCCTCCCCGCCATCGCCCTTTTCCTGACACTAACTATCTTACTGATCAGTTGTTCTGATGACAAAAAAGAAGCAGATGGCCAGGGAGAGCCCTCGAAAAAAGAATTTTCCATGAGTCCTGTTACGTTGACAAGAGCCCAGTTGCAGGCCTGGGTAGACAGTGGCTGGACAAAACCTGATAATCCAGGCCGGATTAAAACACTGTTATTACAGTTTTATTCCGCCGATGCCGGAAGTATGAACGCAAACATGCAGCTGACTGCCTATCCCGGCACTACTGCCACAGATGTAAAAATCAGCGGCAACACATTACTTGCCGCCGACAGCAGCAGCAAGCCTGTAAAATTCAGCGGGCGCGTGATACTGGCCAATAACCTGGCAGATCTTGATTCGCTGAAAGTTTTTAACGCAGACGGTACATTAAAAGAGTTTGACTTTGTCCGGTTTACACCTCAGACGTTCAGCCGGAATACAGCCTATGTCACATTTAATGCGGATGTGGTGAAGAAAGGCGGCGAATTAGAAACGGGAGTATCGGGACCGACAAGACCCTGTCCCCCTTTTTGCTGTCCTCCATTGTGTGACTAAAAAGAAAATCAAAATTGAGACTCCTGAAAGAAATTTTAATATGGTCAGAGGTATGGCCGTTGGCTATAGCTTTGACCATATTTATTATATTTAAACAGAAAAGAGAAAACCTCACCCTGATTTTCTGGCTACTGCTCACGACTCTTGTATTACATTTCACGGCGTGCTTTATTTCCAGGTTCACTTATCTTTTCCCAAAAGAATTAAAGAAAAATAATATTCTTTATAATATTCTGGCTATTTGCAAACCACTACTGGCTGGCGCTTACCTCATGCGCCTGGAACAACTAAAAAAGTACAGGTATTTGAAATTCCTCTATCTGTTCTTTATTGTTTTTACCATTATTAACTTTTCATTTTTCGAGAGTATCTTTTCGTTTAGTCCGCATATGGTAGTCGCTGAAAGTATACTATTGCTGATTTTTACGCTTACTTTTTTTCTTGATGCAATGATTGATGATGATATCCCGATGCCCGTAAATCATCCTGCTTATTTTTTCTGTGCTGCCATCAGCTTGTTCGAAAGCATTAATTTCTTCATTTATCTTTTTTTGTTTCCGGTATTTAATGAAAATCTGGAGTTTGCTATATTGATGATCAATATTTCGGCACTTGCATATATACTATATGGGTTGCTGATTGCAACAGGGCTATTTATTAACAGAAACGGGCTACGTTTCCCTATTAAAGGCTATTCATGAACACTGACCTGACAACGCTGATTATATTAGGTATCTCAGTTATGCTGGGCCTTATGCTTAGTGTCTTGTTAGCGGTTTTCTTCAACTTCCGCAAGAAAAACCAGCACCGCCGGGCTATCCAGGAATTAAAGGAGCAGCAACAGGCCCTGCAGATTGAAGCGGCGGTACTGAGCGAGGAAACAGAAAGACACCGGATTGCCGAAACCCTGCATGATGAGGTCGGGGCCATTCTTTCCTCAGCCAAACTTCACCTGCTCGGTATTAAACAAGGATCGCTGGACGAAAAGGATAAAAAGCTGCATGAAAAAGGGGCCGGATTACTGAATGACGTGATCAAACGGGTACGCGGCATTTCCCACAACCTGCATAGTAATATTCTGAAAGAATTCGGTTTCAATGAAGGGGTCCGGCATTTTCTGAAACAGGTAACGGGAGGTACCTTGATAGAAGCCGATACAAACCTGGATGAATCTTTCACCGGCGCCGGTCAGGAAAATGATATCAGCCTGTACCGGATCATACAGGAACTGGTCAATAATACCATCAAATATGCGGCGGCCACCCGCTTAGAAATCAGTTCCGTGCTTGCTGCAGGGCGCTATACACTTACCATCCGGCACAATGGAAACGGGTTGAGCCAGGCCGATTTTGACGCATTCAGTCTGCGCAAGGAAGGGCTTGGATTAAAAAATATCAGAAACCGGATTTTATTACTCAAAGGCGATATCCGGTTTGAAAAAACCGGGCAGGAATCATTGATTCAGATTATACTTTCCAATCAGACAGCCCCAACACCTTAACCACATGAAAAAAACAACCATCGCCCTGGCCGACGACTACAGCATTTACCGGGAAGGCCTCCAGGTCACACTTTCTGCGGATGACACATTAGATGTGATTATTGAGGCGGATAACGGAAAAGAGTTGCTTGAAAAAATGGAAAACCGGTTACCCGATATCGTTATTATTGACTACAAGATGCCCGAAATGGACGGCATGGAAGCCACCCGGCTGATCAAGCAATGGTATCCCGCCGTAAAAGTGCTTGTCATCAGCATGTATCACGACCAGCAATTCATCAACCACCTGATGGATAACGGGGCGGATGCGTATCTCCTGAAAGACGCGGAACCGGAAGAAATACTGGAAGCCGTAAATAAATTGCGCTCCTAATGCCCATTCTTTTCCAGCCGCAGCTG
Organism: Chitinophagales bacterium; assembly: GCA_017303855.1. Taxonomy (GTDB): domain Bacteria; phylum Bacteroidota; class Bacteroidia; order Chitinophagales; family Chitinophagaceae; genus JJ008. The sequence continues at coordinate 82,823 of JAFLBL010000010.1, forward strand.
ATGGAGCATTTCACTGGTCATAGCGGGTAAATCATATTCTTCTTTCCAGCCCCAGTCCTCCCTGGCCACGCTGTCGTCAATACTCTGTGGCCAGCTGTCGGCAATGGCCTGCCTGTAATCGGGCTTATAGGTAATGGAAAAACCAGGCACCTGTTTGGCAATTTCGGCAGCAATTTCACGGGGCGAGAAACTCATTCCCGACACATTATAGGAAGTGCGGATTTTTATTTTACTGGCCGGCGCTTCCATGAGTTCAATCGTGGCGCGGATCGCATCCGGCATATACATCATGGGCAGATAGGTATCCGCTTTCAGGAAACATTCGTATTTGTTTTCTTCGAGGGCTTCATGAAAAATCTCAACGGCATAATCCGTGGTACCGCCACCGGGTGCCGATTTATAGGAAATCAATCCGGGATACCGGATACTCCGTACATCCACGCCAAAACGCTGGTGGAAATAATGACACCAGAACTCACCGGCATATTTACTGATGCCGTATACCGTGGTTGGCTCAATGATTGTTTGCTGCGGACATTGCTGCCGCGGAGAAGTGGGCCCGAATACGGCAATGGAGGACGGCCAGTACACTTTGTGTAATTTTTCCTCCCGGGCGATATCCAGTACATTCAGCAGTCCCTGCATATTCAGGTTCCACGCCAGTCCCGGATTCTTTTCACCGGTGGCTGAGAGGATGGCCGCCAGCAGATAGATCTGCGTAATATTCTGCCGGATCACCTGTACATGCAGCATCTCTTTATTCATTACATCCAGGGAAACATAGGGGCCGGTACCCTCCAGCAACGGATTCTGTTCCCGCAGATCAGAGGCAATCACATTGGCATTGCCGTAAATTTTCCGCAATGCCATCGTCAGTTCCACCCCTATTTGTCCGGAGGCACCAATGACCAGGATTTTCTCTTTTGCCATAACAATCGTTTATACGGCAAAGATGTAGCAAGGAATGCCAAATTCCAACTGAAAAAGTAAATACGGGAACTTCCTCTATTTTTGCAGGATGCAAACATTCATGAAAGAGCTGTTCAGCGGACAGCAATATGATGAAAAGAATTTTTTCCTGCTGGCCGGCCCCTGTGTGGTAGAAAGTGAAGAGCTCGTATTTGAAGTAGCGGAAAAAGTAGCAGGCATCTGCCGTAACCTCGGTATTCCCTACGTATTCAAAGCGTCATACCGTAAAGCCAACCGGACCAGTGCCTCTTCCTTTACCGGTCTGGGTGATCAGCCGGCACTGGAGATATTAAAGAAAGTAAAAGACAGGTATCATTTGCCGGTAGTTTCGGATATTCATGCCCATGAAGAAGCGGCTGTCGCGGCCGCCTACGTGGATATTTTACAGATTCCCGCCTTCTTATGCAGGCAGACCGATCTGCTGGTAGCCGCCGCCGGAACCGGTAAAGTGGTCAATGTAAAAAAAGGGCAATTCCTGAGCGGCCCTTCTATGAAATTCGCCGCTGAAAAAATCCGGCAGGCCGGTAACGAAAAAGTAATGCTTACCGAACGGGGAACAACTTTTGGCTACCAGGATCTGGTGGTGGATTACCGCAACATTCCCTGGATGCAGGAAATACAGGCCCCGGTGGTAATGGACGTAACCCACTCGCTGCAACAGCCCAATCAGACATCCGGTATTACCGGGGGCAATCCGCAACTGATCGGCACTATAGCCAAAGCTGCAATTGCAGCTGGCGCCGACGGACTGTTTATTGAAACCCATCCCAATCCGGCTATTGCGAAAAGTGATGGAGCCAATATGCTCCGGCTGGACCTGCTCGAAAACTTACTTGAAAAACTGGTTAAAATCCGTAAATCGGTAATTGATTGATCGTCCCTGCTACTTAATAAACAAAGGCCGCTTCAATCCGAAACGGCCTTTCTGTTAAGACTATCCTGTTTACCGGAGGTCTTCCACATTGACGCCCGGATATTTACTTTTATCAAACACGAACTGGTTGTCGGCGGCCGGTACATTGGTTTTCATGGAAGTAACCGTATAAGAATAACGGTTGCCGCCATTCTCCAGCACTTTGGTGCTGTAAATGGTTTGCGCCGCTTTATCAATCTGCAGGTAAACGGTATGAAAGGCTTTCTTTTTGTCAACCGGTGTCATCTGAATTTCCTGCACCACTTTTGTACCGATTTTCTTTTCCCCGTTCAGGGTATAATAAAAATCCTTATCATAGAAATTGGAGAATAATTTCTGCGGTGTGATTGTTCCTGCCGCTGGATCCACATTACTGATCGTAACTTCATTGGCGGCTTTATCATAATTCCAGACAGTACTGCCATTGCAGATTATTTCCTGTCCGCTGAAAGTCAGTTTGTACTTGGTGCTTTTCATCAGGATAGTACCCGTCTTGGACGACAGCACTTTCCCGGCGGCATTCTCCACTTTATAGGCAAAACCCGCCTGTACAGTGCTGAAGGTTTTGAATTTGGCACTTACGGCATCCAGAATTTTTTTGGCTGCCGGGTCATTTTTGGTCGGATTGGTCTGGGCGGCAATTACACCGGTCAGCAGGGTACAGATTGCGGTAATAATGTATAACTTCTTCATCATTTGAGGTTTATAAGCTACCTGGGCAGGCAGGCGGGTGCAAAGATAATTGAATTACAGGAATAGGATAGATTGCAGCCCGAACAGGTTGCATAAATGCCTGTTTATTAACAAGCTGCTAACGCCAAACTTATTCCGGATCAACCCAGCGCATCCAGGTGCTGTTGCAGTTCCATCTCCGTTTTTATAAGTACATCTCTTGCTTTACTACCCTGACTGGGGCCGACGATACCGGCCGCTTCCAGCTGATCCATCAGGCGACCCGCCCGGTTATAGCCAAGTTTCATTCTGCGCTGCAATAAAGAAGTAGAGCCGATCTGGTTTTGTACAATCAGCCGGGCCGCATCTTCAAATAGTGAGTCCCGGTCATTCATATCAAAATCCCGTCCTTCCAGTTCTTTTTCATCCACATATTCGGGAAGCAGGAAGGCCTGGGTATAGCCTCTTTGTTCACTGATAAAATCCACTACATTGTCCACTTCAGGTGTATCCACAAACGCGCATTGCAGCCGGGTCAGTTCCCCGTTATAGGAAATCAGCATATCCCCTTTCCCGATCAGCTGCTCCGCACCGCCGGTATCAAGTATTGTACGGGAGTCAATTTTAGAAGATACTTTAAACCCGATACGGGCCGGGAAGTTGGCTTTGATCGTTCCGGTGATAATATTTACGGAAGGACGTTGGGTGGCGATAATCAGGTGTATGCCGACCGCACGGGCCAGCTGGGCCAGCCGGGCAATGGGCATTTCAATTTCCTTGCCGGCAGTCATAATCAGGTCGGCAAACTCATCTATCACCAGCACGATAAAAGGCAGGTACTGATGCCCCTTCTGCGGATTCAGTTTACGTTTAATAAATTTTTCATTGTACTCTTTGATATTACGGGAACCGGCTTCCTTCAGCAGGTCATACCGGTTATCCATCTCAATACAAAGCGCATTCAGTGTATTCACCACTTTCTTGGTATCGGTAATAATGGCTTCATCCTCCCCCGGCAATTTGGCCAGAAAATGTTTCTCAATCCGCCGGTAGATACTCAGCTCCACTTTTTTCGGGTCGATCAGTACCAGCTTCAGTTGCGACGGATGCTTTTTATAAAGCAGCGAAACCAGGATCGCGTTTACCCCGACAGACTTACCCTGACCGGTAGCCCCGGCCATCAGCAAGTGCGGCATGGTGGTCAGGTCAACGATAAAATTTTCGTTATCGATTTTCTTCCCAACCGCAATGGGCAGGTTGAAATTGTTGTTCTGGAATTTTTCTGAAGCCAGTAAACTGCGCATACTCACCATCGTTTTCCGGATATTGGGCACTTCAATACCAATTGTGCCTTTTCCGGGAATCGGAGCAATGATACGGATGCCGAGTGCCGCCAGGCTCAGGGCTATATCATCTTCCAGGTTTTTAATTCGGGATATACGCACCCCGGGCGCCGGTACTATTTCGTACAGGGTAACGGTGGGGCCTATCGTAGCACTGATTTTCTGTATCTCGATGGAATAGTTGCGCAGGGTAGCGATAATCTGGTTCTTATGACTCTCCAGTTCCCCGGTATCCTGGATGATCTTTTCACTGCCATAGGTTTCAAGCAGGGTCAGTGCCGGGTATTTATAATCCCTGAGATCGAGCGTGGGTTCATAAGGAGGAAGATTTTCCACTGCAGACAAGGCTTCTTCTTCTGCAGCCGGCATCTCAGGTACGGCTTTTATTTCCAGTTCCAGCTCACCGTCTGTTTTTTTAACAACAGGCTTTTGTGGTACGGGCGGTATATAATCTGACTCCGCTTCTTCCTCTTCTGTTACCGCCGGGTTTATGGACAGATCATGTGTATGTAATAACTCATTCACCACTTCTTTTTCAGGTTCCGGTTGCTGTGCCGTCTCTTGCACTGCAATCGTTTCCGCCGGCATTTCCTTTTCCACTACTTTAAAGTCATGCAAAGGAGTTTCTTCCGGGAAGTTGATAACCATTCCGGCATCTCCTTTCAGGGAATTGGATTTAGCGGCTTCTTTCCCCGCATACATATCATTCACTGAAGGTCCGCTGATGACTGCCGCAGCATTTTCCTCCTTTTCGTCTGTTAATTCCGTCGATAGTCCGGCTACGGGCTGTTTCTTTTCCGGCAGATTGATAACAGGGTTAAACTGCCAGATAAAATAACCGGTAGCCAGCAGCAACAAGATGGCCGCTGTGCCCAATGTGCCCACTGCCGTATACAATTTATGATTTATCATATCCCCTACACCGCCGCCGTAGGAGAATTCGGTATTCTGAAAAATAAATGACAGGGAAACGGAAAGCACAAGCAAGCCCACCGTAACATATTTCAGGTTGCGCCAGATAGAAAAAACCTTACGGCGGAAAAGAAGATTAACCCCAACCACGAAGAAAAAGGTGCAGATCAGAAAAGACGCAAGTCCAAACGCTTTAAATATAAAAAAGTGGGAGACCACCGCGCCTAACCGTCCAAGCAGATTGGCTACGGGCTCATTGTCCAGTAAGGCCCCCATACCCTGCCGCGCAATCGCCTGGTCTTCCTTCCAGGTAAACAGGTATGATGCAAAAGAGATAAACAGAAAAACAGATATAAGCAGAAATACGGAACCTGTAATTTTCCAGGTCCGTTCATCCCGGGCAAGGGCTTTCCAATCCACCTCTTCCTCCTTTTCCTTTTTAAAATCTTTCAGATCCGAAGGGGCCGGCTTAGGTTCTTCTTCTGCCTGTTTGGTTTTCTTTCTCAGCTTATTGGCCATAGCTGCAAAGATAATTAGTTTGGCCTTTCCCGGGGGAGCTAAAGCCGGTCCCCGTACCGGAGGAAATCCGTTAAAATTGGTTAAAACAGGCCGGATAGCTTACATTTGACAGTACCTGCCAACATGAGATTAAACCGATCCTGCATACCTGCTTTCCTGTTTTTTATTGCCCTGGCACTGGGCAAACGCATGCCTGCCCAGGAAAACAACCCCGATCGCTTTACGGACATCAGTAAAGTGATTGTTGAAACCCGCATCCTGGATAAAGTAAGTAGTGCCTATTCCTCGTCCGGGCAACCGGCAGAACAACTCCTGCCCTCGCTGAAATTTATACCCGGAATTCAACACAAGGGACCAACCATGCCGGAACAGCTTTTATCCAAACGGATATTTCTTCAATTTGCAATACTCAATACGGCAGACAGCCTGATACAGGTCTATTTCTGTCCGGGTTACTATTTCAATGATATCCGTCTCTTCCGGAAAGACAAAAGCGGTTTTACAGCCTTACCGGAAATAATGCCTGACATCAATGAAAAACGAGGATTCAGGCAGTTGTCGTTGGCAGCCGGCGATTCCATGACCATCATTGCAGAAATCAAAGCGCTGAAAACATACAATAATATTCTACGGCCCCGGCTGGTCGGGGGCCCACATATCAATGCATTTCTGGCACAACTGCACAGTAATTTTAAAAACGGGAATCAGCTAACCTATGTATTCTGCGGGTTGTTGCTGATGATGATACTTTTCTCCATTACCAACTATATACAGGGCGGCAACAAGGAATTCCTGTATTACTCCGGTTATGCGTTGTTTCTGGGTGGTTTATTTTTTCTGCAATCCATTTATCAGCTGCACGCCAGCGGGTTTGGTTTTTTTCTGGAAGGGTACCTGGACTTTATTCTGCAGGGTACTGGCACTATCTTCTACATGTTATTTATGAAAAAATTCCTGGATACCAGGAACAAACATCCATTTCTCTTACGGCTGTATAATACAGGTATCGCCATCCTTATTGGTGCCATGATACTTTATACACTGCTCCATTACTTCAGTGCCAACTACCAGGTTGAATACCTGACAGAGTTTCTCTCAAAAGTATTGCTGCTGATACTGATTCTGATTTTCATGGTATACAGCCTGCGGAAATGGGACAATCACCTGTTGCGTTATTTATTCTGGGGGAATCTTTTTCTCTTCGTATTTTCCAGCCTTTCCTATCTCGGTATCGTATTCAATCATTATTTCAGGCAGTTGCCCGGCTTACTGAACTCCACCGTTACTTATTATGAAACCGGTTTGTTCCTTGAACTCACTTTATTCCTGGCCGGGTTAAACTATAAAAACCGCCGCAACATAATTCGTCAGACCAAAGAACGGGAAACACTCAAGGCGCAGAATCTCCTGAAGGAATATGAAAAAGAAATCGCGGTGTATAAAGCCCAGCAGGAAGAACGGCAGCGGATTTCGGCGGATATGCATGATGAGCTGGGTGCGGGAATGACCGCCATACGGCTGATGAGTGAAATTGCCCGGAATAAAATGAAAGAAAACACACCGGTGGAAATTGAAAAAATCTCCCGGTCCGCCGATGATGTACTGAATAAAATGAACGCGATAATCTGGAGTATGAACAGCGGCAATGATACGCTGGACAACCTGGTTTCCTATATCCGTTCCTACGCCATCGAATATTTCGATGGCACCCAGGTGGATTGCCGGGTGCAGGTGAGTGAACTGCTGCCGGCCAAAGAACTGACAGGCGATAAACGCCGGAATATTTTTCTCAGCGTAAAAGAATCCCTCAATAATATTCTGAAACACGCGGAAGCCACGGCTGTGGTGATCCGGATCAATACCGATGAGGGACTGGAAATAATCATATCAGACAACGGCAAAGGCATTGATCTTGATAAGCTGAGACAATTTGGCAACGGGTTGAAGAATATTGCCCGCCGGATGGAAAGTATAGGGGGCCGTTACCATATTGAAAATAAAAACGGCACTGTTTCTACACTTAGCCTTCCCCTTTAGTTTTTTTCTTTTGCACGGCCAGGAATAAACAAACCCATCCCCCGATAAACAAAACACCGCCCAACGGGGTCACCGGGCCGATCCAACGTGTAGTCATCCCGTTTATTTTGAGATACGTGAGAATATAAATGGAACCGGAAAAAAGGAATATTCCTGCCAGGAAGAGATTTGCCGTCCATTGCAGTAATACAGCTGAAAATTGCTGAAAAAGGATGCTTACGGCGAGCAGGGCCAGTACATGAATCATCTGGTATTGCACCGCCGTCTGATAACTCTGGATAATTGCGGGATCAGTTGTGATCCGTTGCAGTCCGTGTGCGCCAAACGCACCAATAGCCACCGTAATCGCGCCGAGCAGGGCTGCCAGCGACAGGTAATTCTTATGCATGAAAAATAGTTTCAATTAATTTCTCCAGTTGTACGGGCTCTTCTTCCACAATCAGTGATGCCTGTTCGTAATACATCCGCCGGTCGGCATACTTTTTACTTATAAAACTGCGTAATTGCTCGTCAGACAAATCGCGGATCAGGGGGCGTTTCTCTTTTTCTTTTACCAGCCGGGTAAAGAGCACATCTGCCGGTGTATGAATCCAGACCGTGGTACCGGCTTCATTCATAAAATCAATATTGTTGAAATAGCAGGGCGTGCCGCCACCGGTTGACAGAATAAATTGTTCATGCGATGCCGTTAGTGTCTGCAGGACTTCTTTTTCCAGTAACCGGAAATGTTCCTCCCCGTCTATGGCGAATATTTCAGGAATGGACTTACCGGCTTTTGCGGTGATCTGTTCATCCAGGTCAAAAAACCGGATCCCCAGTTTTTCGCTGAGTAAACGCCCCCAGTGCGTTTTCCCCGAACCCATAAACCCAATGAGATAGATCTTCATTTTAAAGTATTTCCATCTTTCTTTTAGCTTTCCGCTGTATTCACCACTCACCACTCACTACTTAAACGCATTGTACCCGGTTACATCCATCCCCGTAATCAATAAATGGATATCATGTGTGCCTTCATACGTGATCACACTTTCCAGGTTCATCATATGCCGCATTACCGGGTATTCGCCGGTAATACCCATACCCCCGAGCATCTGGCGGGCATCACGACAGATATTCGTAGCGATTTCACAGGAATTACGCTTGGCCATACTTACCTGTTGCGGTGTAACTTTACCTTCATTCATCAACACACCCAGCCGCCAGTTGAGCAATTGCGCTTTGGTGATTTCTGTAATCATTTCCGCCAGCTTCTTTTGTTGCAACTGGAAAGCACCAATGGGTTTACCAAACTGGATACGTTCCTGTGAATAACGCAGGGCCGTATCATAACAATCCATAGCGGCACCGATCACGCCCCAGGCAATGCCGTAACGGGCCTTGGTCAAACAGCTCAACGGACCTTTCAGCCCTTTCACACCTGGCAAAATATTTTCTTTGGGCACTTTTACATTATCAAAAACGAGTTCGCCGGTAGCGGAAGCCCGAAGACTCCATTTACCATGTGTGGTGGGTGTGGTAAAGCCTTCCATACCACGCTCTACGATTACCCCTTGAATTTCGTCCGCTTCATTGCGGGCCCATACCACAGCTACTTGTGCAAAAGGCGCATTACTGATCCACATTTTTGCACCATTCAGGATCACATGATCCCCGGCATCCTTGATATTGGTGAGCATACTGCTGGGGTCGGAGCCATGATTGGGTTCAGTAAGACCAAAACAACCCAGCCATTCACCACTTCCCAGTTTGGGCAGGTATTTCATTTTCTGCTCTTCGCTGCCATACGCATAGATCGGGAACATCACCAGGGAACCTTGTACTGAGGCCGTGGAACGCACCCCACTGTCTCCTCTTTCCAGTTCCTGCATCATCAGTCCGTAGGATATATAATCGAGTCCGCCCCCGCCGTATTGCACAGGAACAGTCGGTCCGAAACATCCCAGTTCACCCAGTTGCCTCACGATCTGCTGCGGAAACTCGGCTTTCTGCGCATAGTCTTCAATGATGGGAGATATCTCTTTTTTTACATAGGAACGTACCGCGTCGCGGATCATTAAATGTTCCTCGGTCAGTAACTCATCTACTGCAAAATAATCAGGGCTTTGAAAAAGGTCGGTGCGGGCTGCCATGGCAATCGAATTTTATTTGCGCGAAGGTATTGAAAACTACCAGCTTTACGTACATCTGTTGATTACTACATGAATCCGGACCTGTAATCATTTTTTACCTTTATTTATATGAAAAAAATTAATTTTAGACAAACTCCGGACATGAAATTTATACTTACCTGCATCATCTGCCTCCTTTTTTTACAGACAACCGTTTCGGCTCAGAAAGACTCCACCAAATCCGAACCAAAAATCAAACAGTTCTGGCTGGTCATCCTGAAAACGGGGCCAAAGGACAAGGAAATCAAAGATTCCATTCAGCGGAGTATGATCTTTGCCGGACATTTTTCGAATATGGAGCGATTGCATAAGGAAGGAATACTGAAAGTTGCCGGCCCGTTTGGGAAAAATGATTTTACCTGGAGAGGCCTTTTTATACTGGATTGTGCCACCAGGGAAGAAGCGGAGAAATATGTTAAGACGGATCCCTCCATTGCTGCCGGCATCTTTATTACCGATATCGTGCCCTGGTACAGTGAACAGGTGGGGAGTTTTGTACCTGGCAAACCTAAAGAATAGTCGGGAGTTAGTAGTCGGAAGTCGGGATAGGGAGCAGGTTCCTTAATGGGCATACGTACCAAAAAGAAAAATCAAGTTTAATCCTGATTTCCCTGATTGAAAATGAAATCTGCAATCCGGAAATCTCTTAGATACTGACTCATTTCCTCCTGGTACTCCTTAGCTACTTCTCCTGCCCTTTCTGCAAAATCAGTTCCGGAAGAGGCGAAAATAATTGCACGACTGGCATTGACCAGGATGCCACAATCTTTATTCATGGCTTTCTCCGAAATTTCTTTCAGACTGCCTCCCTGTGCTCCTACGCCTGGTACGAGATAGAAATGATCGGGTGTGAGTTTGCGGATATTGATAAAGGAATCAGCCTGTGTTGCCCCTACAACAAACATGGTATTTTCAGGAGATCCCCAGGTGGAAACTGTTTTTAACACCTGTTCATAAAGCAAGGCATCACCGGCCGGTTTCAATTCAAAATCCTGTGCGCCTTTATTGGATGTCAGTCCCAGCACGATGGCCCATTTGCCCGGATGTTGCAAAAAGGGTTTCACACTATCCTCGCCCATATAAGGCGCTACGGTTACTGCATCAAACGGCAGGGCTTCAAAAAACGCTTTTGCATACTGATCAGATGTATTCCCGATATCACCCCGCTTGGCATCCGCAATCGTAAAATGGGTTGTGCCGATATATTTCACCGTATCCTCCAGCGTTTGCCAGCCCTTTACGCCCATCGATTCGTAAAATGCGGTATTGATTTTATAGCTTACACAATAAGCACGGGTGGCATCAATAATGGCTTTATTGAAGGTGAGAACCGGGTCTTCTTCTGTTAATAAATGCGCGGGGATCTTTGTAATATCTGAATCCAGTCCTACACAGAGATAAGACTTCTTTTGTTTAATCTGTTCAACCAGCCGGGCTTTTGTCATGCCGCAAAAATACAGGAAGCCGGGTTAGAAAAAAGGATACTTATACACCCGTCAGGTAAGCAGGCCACGAAGGGTTTGTACAAATCTCCAGACCTCGGTATACGAATTGTACAAAGGCACCGGGGCAAAACGGATCACATCGGGTTCACGCCAGTCAACAATAAAACCCGCTTTCATTAATTCATGGTAAACCTGCTTTCCGTTTTGCAGCATAAGCATGGAAACCTGGCATCCCCGGGCATCCGCCTCACGGGGTGTTATAAAACGGATCTGTTTGCCTCCGGTCGCTTCATCCAGTTCCCCAAGTAAGGACCAGAGAAATGTGTTCAGTTTTGCCCGTTTCTTCTGGATGTCTTCCCAACCCGCCGCTTCAATAATTTCCAGTGAGGCCCGGAGCGCGGCATAAAGAAATACAGCCGGCGTACTCAGCTGCCATCCTTCGGCGCCGGGCATGGGCACAAATCCCTTTTCCATATTGAAACGGGTATTAATATCATAGCCCCACCAGCCCGCAAAACGAGGCAGATTTTTATCATGATGCTTTTCATGGATAAAAGCGCCGCCGATAGCACCCGGACCGGCATTCAGGTATTTATAACTGCACCAGCAGGCAAAGTCCACATTCCAGTCGTGCAGTTGCAAGGACACATTACCGGCCGCATGTGCAAGGTCGAAGCCGACCAGGGCTCCGGCCGCCTGTCCGGCCGCCGTAATCGCTTTCATATCGAATAGCTGACCGGTATAATAATTAATTCCTCCAAATAAGACCAGGGCGGTCTCTTCCCCATGTTCCGCAATCAGTTTCAGAATATCATCCGTCCGCAATGTAAGTTCTCCTTCCCTTGGTGTAGCTTCAATGATCGCGGTGCCGGGATCAAATCCATGATGGCGTACATGTGTTTCAAATGCATACTGATCGCTGGGAAATGCTTTCGCTTCACAAATAATTTTAAACCGTTTACCCGCCGGCCGGTAAAAACTCACCAGCATCAGGTGCAGATTCACAGTCAGCTGATTCATCACCACTACTTCCTGCTTTTTGGCGCCTACAACAGATGACAAAGTGCCCACGAGAAAATCATGATAGTTCATCCACGGCTCACCGGCATGGAAAAATGATTCCACTCCCAGGCAGGCCCAGTCCTTCATGATTTTTTCAATATAACCCGCCGTTGCTTTTGGTTGTAATCCCAGTGAATTGCCGAGAAAATAAACCTGCTCCTTCCCTTCCTGCACGGGAATAATGAACTGGTCACGGAAAGTGGCCAGCGGATCTTCGCGGTCCAGTTGCTGTGCCTTTTCTATCGGAATTTGCATCATATGAAAATTTTAGAATGCCCCGGTTTTTCCTCCATCCACCGGTATGCTGGTACCATTGATATATGCGGCCGCGGGACTGGCCAGAAAGGCCGCCAGAGCGGCGATTTCTCTTGTCTCCCCAAAACGTTGGGCCGGAATCTGTTTTTTCATTTGAGCAGCCAGCTCATCCGGAGCTATTTGTTGTGCCGCGGCATTGCTGTTGATCAGGCTTTCCAGGCGACCGGTATTAATAAAACCCGGAAGAATATTATTTACGGTAATGCCATCCGCCGCCACTTCCAACGAAAGGGTCTTGGCCCATCCGGCTGTTGCTGCACGGATTGTATTGGATACACCCAGGTTGGGGATTGGCATTTTTACAGACGTGGAAATAATATTGATTACCCGCCCATAACCCTCTTTCTTCATACCAGGCAAAACGGCCTGGGCGAGTTGCTGATTGTTGATGATATGTTGCTGAAAGGCGTGCAGGAACTGTTCAGCTGTGGCTTGCTGAATCAGTCCTGGTGCAGGGCCACCGGTATTATTGACCAGAATATGAATGGTACTTATGCGGAGCAATCCGGCTACAGTTTTTATTACCTGTTCCGGATACTGAAAATCGGCAATGGCATACTGATGATGTTGACCGGGACTTGTATCCAATAAAGCAACCGCACTCTTCAACCGGTCTTCATTGCGGGCCAGCAGGATACAATCCGCCCCAAGTAAGGCAAGTTCCTGCGCGATTGCCAGACCAATACCCTGTGTACTGCCGCAGATAAGAGCAGTTTTTCTTTTCAATGATAGCTCCATGGGATCAAACCTAAAGAAAATTGTTGTAACTGATCAGTGCTTTTATTGTCCCTGTTTAACCGGATTCCTCTATAATTGTTCGATCGGGCAAACAACATTAATAAAACAGTACCATACGTGCGGATAGTTAGTTTTCAAAAAGATCCGGATAATCCGTTATGATCCCGTCCACACCCATTGCTTTTAAAGATCCGATTTTTGCTTTATCATTCACAGTCCAGGGTATTACTTTCATGCCCAGTGCATGGCATTTATTCAATAAATCCGGGGTGACCAGCTGATAAGCCGGACTGTATATCGTGGGGGTGAATCCAAGGTCCCTGAGCTGTACTTCCAAAGATCGTTTATCATAGTCTTCAATCAGCATAGCCGTCTTTACTGCCGGGTAATGCTGATGCAGGTATTGCAATGTTCTGAAATCAAAGGACTGTATAATTACAAAATCCGTGACTTCTTTTTCTCTGATCACCGTCATCAGTCCTTCCACAAATGCGGATGGTACCGGATGGTATAGCTGATCCGTGAGTGGCTGAGTTTTTGTTTCTATATTAAAAAAGGGCATGGGCCGGCGGGCCATCATCATGTATTGTTTCACCGAATCCAGTACATCCGCGAGTAAAGGTTTTACCACTTTCATTTTTTTCTGCTGCGGAAAACGCGGATGAGATTTCAAACCGACATCATAACGCGTTACTTCTTCATAGGTCATCCTGAAAATGTTCAGGCTGCTCTCCTCTTTTTCCGTCACAAAACTGCCGTCGGGCCTGGTACTGATTTCATGATTGAAAAAAGGTTCATGCGAAAGCACCACTTTCATGTCACTGGTAAATACCACATCCATCTCCAGCGTGGTCACTCCCGCGCCTAACGCGTGCAGCATGGCCGGTACTGTATTTTCAGGCATCAGCCCCCGGCAGCCGCGATGCCCCTGTTTATCAAAATGCTCCTGCATATAGATCATTTGCGTACTTTTTTCTGCAGTAGTCGTACTGTTCTTTTTGCCGGTGGAACAGGCAACTAAAATAAACATCAGTGGTACCAGTTTCTGTATCATACAGGAAATACTTTTGCTTTTCGCTGTTCCATCATTTCACCAATAACCCGGGCATCTCCATCCCGCTTTTTCAATTCAGCAATTATATTTTCATAACTTATCTTATCCCGGTTCTGGCTAAGCTTTAATACGTTATCCATCTCCGTTAGTTCCACTTCAAAGCCGGTAATGGCTTTTAATAGCGGAGCCAGGTAGGACTCCGGCAAGTTTTCATACACCGTTGTGGAGGCGCTGTTACCCGCTTCAAAATGCAGGGAAAGCTTTTTTAGCAGCTCAATCATTTCCGCATCTTCCATCCACCGGATTGTCCCTCTTGCCTGAACAGATATATAATTCCAGGTAGAAGCCTGATGGAGATTACCGGCATACCAGGTACCGCTGACATAGGTATGCGGTCCGTTAAATAACAGGAGAGCCTGCGGATTTTCCATCAATGCTTTATGATGTGATGATTTACGGGCAATATGACCAGTAACAAATAGCCGCCCTTCCCGCTCTTCCACCAACACCGGAATCTGTGTGGCTTCCACCCGGCCATCCCTGTCAGCACCTGTCAGTGTTACAAAAGGATAATCCCGCATGAATGCGATCAGCAAGGATCTGTCGGTTTCTTTGTAGTGAGGATAATTATACATTGTTATACGTTGGAGGTTGGAAGTTGGAAGTTGGAGGTTCGAGGTTGGAAGTTAGTCCTTTACGGAATATTTGCCAAAGACAGTGCCAGTCATCTGATTGAACAGGCTTGGCCGGCGTATTTTGCGGGGCTTTATTTTATACAGAATGGCGGTTCAAATTTTCATAAAAAAAGCTGATTCGTTTAAGTAACGAATCAGCCCTCCTGATTATAAAATCCTATACAAACTAAACGGAACTCCCCGATCTTTCAGCAACCTCGAACTTCCAACCTCGAACTTCCAACCTCGAACCTCCAACCTCGAACCTCCAACTTCCAACCTCCAACCCCCAGCCATGCTTTACACTTTCTCCGCCACTTTTTCCGCCGGCATATTGGCATTCCGCATGGCTATACTTCTTACAACATAAGAAGCGAAACCTTCGAATGCATTTTTGGTAATATTGTCATCACTCATCATAATCGGGATACCCTGGTCACCACCTTCACGGATGGATTGTACCAGCGGTATTTGTCCGAGGAATGGCAGATCATATTCATCCGCCAGGCGTTTGCCACCTTCTTTTCCAAAAATAAAATATTTGTTACCGGGTAATTCGGCTGGTGTGAAATAACTCATATTTTCCACAAGTCCTATAATCGGAATATTCAGTTGCGCCTGTCCGAACATGGCAATACCTTTCTTGGCATCGGCAAGGGCCACATCCTGGGGAGTGGTAACGATAACTGCGCCGGTAACCGGAACTGTCTGCATCAGGGTCAGATGAATATCACCGGTACCGGGTGGCATATCCACTACCAGATAGTCCAGTTCGTCCCAATACACATCTGTAACAAACTGACGGATGGCACTGCTGGCCATCGGTCCACGCCATACCACGGCATTCTTTTCATCCACCAGTAAACCGATACTCATCAGTTTAATGCCATACCGCTCCAGGGGAATAATCATTCCTTTTCCTTCAATATCCATCATAAGCGGGCGTTCCCCTCTTACGCCAAACATTATCGGCACACTGGGCCCGTAAATATCCGCATCCATCAGTCCCACTTTGGCTCCACCCTGCGCCAGGGCGAGAGCCAGATTCGCAGACACCGTAGATTTACCTACCCCGCCTTTTCCACTGACCACCGCAATGATATTTTTCACTTTCGGTAATACGGCCCCTTCATCCACACGCTTGGTAGTGGTGTTGGCCGTGAAATTCACGGTTACCTCCGCCTCTTTACTCACCAGTATTTTTATCGCGTTTATACAGGCATTTTTGATCATATCCTTTAATGGACATGCCGGGGTGGTCAGTACTACTGTAAACGATACCTGATTGCCATTAATCTCAATATCCTTAACCATATTCAGGGTTACCAGGTCTTTTCCCAGATCAGGCTCCTGTACATTACTGAGTGCTTCGAGAACTTTTTCTTTAGTCATTTTCCAAGTATTTGTTAAAAGTCAGACGGAAGGGCAAAGGTAAACAGTTCCACGGGCAATTTTTTTACGAAATCAGCAACTTGTCTTTATTTTTGATGCAGTGAAGAAAATTATACTTTTTGCTGGTTTACTGCTGTTTCTGTTACCCAGGGATGCCCGTGCCCAGTTCGAAACCTCCCGCGATTCTGTAGTTCAGTTGTTTGGTATTATCATGACGGCTGACAGCCTGGTAGGGATTCCCGCAGTAAGTATTATGGTAAAGGGCCAGAACCGGGGAACTATTTCCAATAATCAGGGGGTATTCTCCATTGTGGTATTAAAAGGGGATGAAGTGGAATTTACACACGTTTCCTACCAGACCAAAAAAATTCACATACCCAAAACACTGGAAGGAAATCAGTATAGTGTTGTGCAGCTCCTGGTGGCTGATACTATTTATTTGCCGGCCACCATTCTGAAACCACGTCCCACCCCGGAACAATTTGCCCGCGACTTTGTAAAGAACCAGGTACCTGACGATGATTATGAAATAGCCCGGAAAAACACCAGTGCCGCCAAACGAAAAATCCTAATGCGTACCACCCCGGGCGACGGAGGAGAAGCTACCCGGATACAGATGAAGCAAATTGCCACTAAAGCCACCTACCAGGGACAAACCCCTCCTCAAAACATATTTAATCCGGCTGCCTGGGCGGATTTTATTCAGGCCTGGAAGAGAGGCGATTTCAAAAACAAGAATTAAGCTTTTTTTCCTGCTGAAACATCCGGAGGTGGGAACTGACAGTTGTTCCGTATATCTTTCTATTACCTATTTTTGTCCCGCAAAACAGATTTCATCATACCTGTCTGACGGACGCTACGCAGTTTTCTGTCCAAGCCAGGAAAATTACACTATATGGATTTTCAAGGAAGTGTTTCCGTAATCGGTGCCGGTACAATGGGCAATGGCATTGCGCATGTATTTGCACAAAGAGGCTATAAAGTAACCCTGATAGACGTTTCTGAAGAACAACTGGAAAAGGCGGTAGCCACGATTGAAAAAAATCTGGACAGGATGGTTGCTAAAGAAATCATCCGTAAATCACTCAAAGAATCCGCACTGAAAAATATCAGTACCTGCACATCCATTGCCGATGGTGTAAAAGACGCGGCCCTGGTAGTGGAAGCGGCCACGGAAAACCTTGAACTGAAACTGAAAATATTTCAGCAAATGGACGCGGCAGCCCCAGCCGGTTGTATATTATCCACCAATACGTCTTCTATTTCCATCGCAAAAATGGCTGCCGCCACTTCAAGGCCTGAAAAAGTGATCGGCATGCATTTTATGAATCCGGTCCCGGTTATGAAACTGGTGGAAATCATCAACCATACCGGCACGGCACCTGAAGTGACCAGTACCATTATGGCATTAAGTAAAGACCTTGGTAAAGTACCCTGTGTGGTAAATGATTTTCCGGGTTTTATTTCCAACCGCATCCTGATGCCGATGATCAATGAAGCCATTTACGCCTTACACGAAGGAGTGGCAGGTGTGGCTGAAATTGATACGATCATGAAACTGGGTATGGCACATCCAATGGGTCCCTTGCAACTGGCAGATCTGATCGGGCTGGATATTTGCCTCTCCATTATGAATGTATTGTATGATGGCTTTGGCAACAACCCCAAGTACACGCCCTGCCCGTTGCTGGCAGATATGGTTAAGGAAGGTAAACTCGGCTGGAAATCCGGAGAAGGTTTCTATACACATGCGGCCGGCAGTAAAGAACTGGTGGTAAGCAAACGGTTTCTATAATTAAATCATTTTCTCCATTTCCACCACCCGGAGGTCCTTTAACCGGAACAGTACTTCATCCATTCTGTTTTTCGGAATGCCGATTTCCAGGTGACAGAAAAGCTGGATATCCTGTTTATGAACCGGGCAGTCAAAATGTTTGATCACCCGCATCACGTCATTCATCTGGGTATAATCGAAATGCAGCCGGTAATTGTCCAATACCGGTTTTGTAACAGCCGGTATAACCTGAAGGGCCAGCGTGGCGGCGGTCTTATAGGCATTAATCAAGCCGGGAACCCCCAATAAGGTCCCGCCAAAATAGCGAACCACAACAATCAGCACATTGGTAAGTTTACGGCTGTCAATCTGACCCAGAATCGGTTTGCCGGCGGTACCCGATGGTTCCCCATCATCACTCACCCTGAAGTTATTTCCATCCAGCCCAAGCCGGTAGGCAAAACAATGGTGTACCGCTTTGGGATGTTCCTTTTTAAGGGCCGCCAGCAATTCTTTAAACTCATTGACGGTACTTACCGGATAAGCATAGGCAATAAACCGGCTGCCCCGGTCACGGAATTCAGCCTGACCGGCTTTTTCAATAGTGTTATAGTAAAAAGAGTCGTTGTCTATCTCAGCCACGGGCTTCTTTTTTTATAAACAGGTAATAAAACTGTATGGCGGCTACAAACACGTTGGGAATAATCACGGGCAGGTTTATATTCAGCAAAAAGCCATAGATTACAAAAGTTAATGCTCCTGCCATATTAATCATCCGCATCAGCCGGATACGGGAGCCGGTCAGAAAACTAATCACCACCAGCCCTGCAGCCAGGTAGCCAACCCAATCAATCCAGTTCATAAACTCTTTTTTACTCTTTTATCCGGATGCTGACCATATCATCATCCAGTTTCCATTCGTTAATAATCCTGTTTGCCGAAAGTACAGGTGCCCGGAGTCCATCTCCTATGTATAACCGGGAATTGGTTAGTATACGGGCTTCATCCCAGGCCTCTTCTTCCAGGAGTGTTTGCAATAGCTGCCTCCCTCCTTCCACCAGTACACTTTGTATTTTTCGTTCATACAGGGCAGGCAATAGCTGCGAAATAAGGCTTTTATTCTTATCCAGCCTGCAATATTCCAGATTTTCCTGCTTCTCTTCTTTCACCCCGTTAAACACAAGGGTCGGAAACGCCCGGTTCAGTAACTTCAGGGAGCCCGGTAACCTGAGTTGCATATCCAGTACCATCCGCAATGGAGTCGGGCCCGGCATCAGCCGGTTAGTCAGTAAAGGGTCGTCTGCCAGGGCAGTACGGGTACCAACCAGAATACCCGCTTCCTCACTCCGCCATTGATGTACAAGCCGGTTGGATAACGGGTTGGTGATCATTAAACGGTTGTGGTGATGCTCCGGAAAGGCAATAAACCCATCCGCCGTTTGCGCCCACTTTAAAATTATGTATGGCCTTTTCTTTTCATGAAAAGTGAAAAACCGCTTATTCAGTTCCCGGCATTCTTTTTCGAGTACGCCTTCCACCACTTCCACGTCAGCTGCTCTTAATTTTTCAATCCCTTTCCCGTTTACGGCTTCAAAAGGATCCCGGCAACCAATCACTACTTTCTGAATCCCGCTGCGTATAATAAGATCCGCACAGGGAGGTGTCTTACCCCAATGGGCACAGGGTTCAAGTGATACATAAAGTGTACGGGGGCCGTTACCAGGCTTCCCGTTCTTAGCCGCCATTCCTATTGCGCCTACTTCCGCATGTGCCTGCCCGTAACACGCATGCCATCCCTCTCCGGTTATCTGATCATCCTGAACCAGCACGGCCCCGACCATCGGGTTCGGTGCCACGTATCCTGCACCTTTCCGGGCCAGTTCAATACAGCGGAACATGTATTTTTCGTCAGGGGTCATTGCTTTGGAATGCTGCAAAGATAAGGATCGCAGGGCGAGGCACCGGGTGCCAGACAAACAACTATCGGCTAAAGACTAACGACTATATTTGCGCATGACTTTGCAGGAAGCCGGCATTTATCTTCTTCATCAACTCCGCACTGTATATGACAGCGGCGAAGCCAATGCCATTGCCGACCGGGTAATGGAATCGCTGACGGGTTCGGATAAAACGGAAAGGATGTTATACAAAAGCAACCCGATCTCCCCGGAAGAAGAAGATAAATTGTATGAGTATACCGTTAAGTTACTCCGGCATGAACCGTTACAGTATGTGTTGCAGGAAGCCTGGTTTTTCGGTTTAAAATTTTATGTTGATAAGAACGTACTGATTCCCCGTCCCGAGACTGAAGAACTGGTGGATTGGGTGATCACCCTTTGCCGGTTCCCGCTCGGATCACTCGCCATTCTGGATATTGGCACTGGCAGCGGCTGCATTCCGGTTGCGTTGAAAAGAAGACTCCGTAAAGCATCGGTTACTGCCATTGATATCAGTGAGGCAGCGCTGGCCGTAGCTAAAAGAAATGCGGCAAATCTCGGTGCCGATGTAGAATTTATGCAGTTGGATATATTGGATACCACTGCATGGAACATGCTGAATCCTGTTGATATTATTATCAGTAACCCACCTTATATTCCGGAAAACAATAAAGCATCCATGGATACGAATGTGCTGGATTTTGAGCCACACAGCGCCCTGTTTGTGCCGGATAATGATGCACTCCTGTTTTATAAAGCCATCGTGAACTTTGCCAAATCAGGACTAAAACCCGAAGGGCTGCTTTTTTTCGAGATCCATGAAGACCTCGGTCCTGCTGTAATCAGCTTACTGGAATCCGAAGGATTTTCAGCTACTCTAAAAAGAGATATGCAAGGGAAGGACCGGATGGTGATGGGGAGAAAAGTTGACAGGTTAAAAAGTTGATAGGTTGATAAGGAATTGCGTAAAGGATGGGCCGTTAACTCCCGACTCCCGACTCATGATTCCCGACTCCCGACTCACTGCTGTACTCTCGCCACCACTTTTGCCGTATCCCTTTTAGCAATACCCATTACACGGAATACTCCCCCGTAAAACGCGGATGTATCGGCATTAATAACCACAGTTGGCGTATCCACATACGCTTTTTGTTTACGTATTTCGAGGTGTAAAAGGGAGTCAAAAAGGACTGATTCCACTTTGGTTGAACCTATAAAATATTCCTGGTCCTTATTAATGGAAACCATGATATCCTGTTTGGCCTTGGCTTCCTTACTGGCCCGGGGCAAACCTACCGGCACCACATTGGGATTAGCCAGCGTAGCCACAATCAAAAAGAACATCAGCAGGATGAAGAGAATATCATTCAGTGAGTCCGTAAAGACCTCGGATTCTTTTCTATGTTTCTTTCTGAATTTCATGGGTTACAATTAACGGGTGGGTTCTTGCAGGATATCCAGAAAATCGGCGGATGCAGCTTCCATTTTATTGGCCGTCTTGTCGATCTGTGTATTGAGGTAACTATAACCAAGGTAGGCTATCAGTCCGATAACCAGTCCTGAAATGGAGGTAATAAGTTTTGTATAAATACCCCCGGAGATAATACTGACGTCAAATTTATTGGTAGTGGTGATGCCGGAGAACAACTGCATCAGTCCAATCAGTGTACCCACGAATCCGAATATCGGCGCTGCTTTGGAAATCACCGAGAGGATATCCAGGTTCTTTTCCAGTTTATACATTTCGAGCTGGCCTACATTGGCCATACTTTTCTCGATGCCGTCAATCGGTTTTCCAATCCGTTGAATTCCTTTGTCGATTATACGGGCTACGGGGTTATTGGTGTTTTTGGCAAAATTCCGGGCTGCAGTCACATTCCCGCTGACAATATTATCCCGTATGATATTCATGAAATTCCCGTCGATCTTTGCGGCATTCCGGATCGCGATGGAACGCTCGGCAAAAATATAGACACCCAGCAGGAGCATGGCGCCCAAGGGCAACATTATCCAGCCCCCCATTTGTAATAATTCGAAAAAACTCAGTTGTCCGTCATGATTGGCGTCACCAGCCAGGCTCTGTGTGGCGGTAGTCAGCGAATCGGTAATCTGCAATAAATCGATCATATTGGTCTCTTTAGGTGGGTAAAAGTAATGGATGCCGGCTGAAATGGTTTTTGTTTGTTTTCAACATCTGTCAGTATTCGGGGGTAAGAACGGGAAAAAGCGTGCCACGTTGTATGGCAGAGGTAAGATTTAGACTTCTTTAACAACAGAGTCCGGTGTACCACTACAATGATACACCGGACTCTTTAATTAAAATTTGGTTCAAACGGCACCCGACTCACGACTCACGACTCTCGACTGCCGACTACTTCTCCGCTCCTGCCTGTTTCACCATCAGCGCCTGTATCTGCTTCATAGTACCTTCCATGCCATCCGGACTGCCGTCCAGGAAGATCACGTTACCCTTTCCGTATTCAGCAAAATTCTTGATGGCTTCGGTCCACATACTGAAGAGGATTACATTGGTATCCAGGTTTGCCTGCTTCATTTGCTCGGCGGCTTCCGTCATACCACGTGCCACTTCCTGACGGAACAGTGCCACCCCTTGTCCGCGGAGCCGGGCTGCTTCTTTCTCAGCTTCAGCTGAAATCTTAATGGCATTTCCTTCCGCCTCAGCCGATTTGGTCTTGGTGATCAGCAATGCCTGGCCTTCGTTTTCGGCTGCGGCCTTGAGGTTGTTGGAAGCTACCACTTTGCTCATGGAATCCAGGATCATTTTATCAAATGTGATGTCATTGATCTGCAGATCCTGCAGGTGATAACCCCATGTCTCCAACGTGTGGTCAATTTCAAATTTCACATACTCCACAATTTCTTTACGCAGACCGAGAATTTCCGCCTGCTTTTTAGTGGCTACAAAAGAACGGATATTTCCTTCGATGGTACGGATCAACGCCTGCATCAGGTCTTTATCGGCAAAGAATTTAAAAGCGACTTTCTTGATCGTCTCTTCATCGGCATTCTGCACTGAATACAGCAGCATGCTTTTAAAATAGACATTGGCCTGATCAGCTGTAACCGCCTGAAATTCCAGTTCCACCGAACGGTTCTGAATAGACACTTTCTTGTATACCTGTTCGATCAGCGGTATTTTGAAACGCAGGCCCGGTGTAGCTATACGCTGATATTTACCAAACATGGTAATTACTCCTATGAACCCCTGGTTGATGGTGAACAGACCGCTGAAGAAAATAACCAGCAGTATCAATATCCACCAGTTCTGTGCAATCAGTTGAGCGAAATCCATAATTAAAATTTTTAAATGTTTATTGAAGGTACAATAATTACGCTTTCTCTTCACAAATACAAGCCAGGTGAACCATGGTCTCCACCGCCTTATTCATATCCTGCACACTGATGAACTCATGTTTGGAATGAATGGCCTGTTCCCCGGCAAAAAGATTGGGACAGGGCAATCCCATAAACGAAAGCCGGCTGCCATCCGTCCCCCCCCGGATACTCTCCATTTTTAAATCCAGTCCGGCCCGCCCAATGGCTTCCCGGGCAAAATCCACAACATGGGGATGCAGATCCAGCACTTCCTTCATGTTCCGGTATTGTTCAGTCACTGTAAATTCAAAAGAAGCTTTGGGATAAGTGCGCAAACGCTCTTCTATCTGCGTCCGCAGGTAATCCTCTTTTTTTACCAGCCCTTCGGTATCAAAATCACGGATAATAAATTCGATCGTACATTTTTCTGCAATCCCTTCCACCCGTACTGGATGAATAAATCCTCTTTTCCCATCGGTAGACTCCGGTGAAAGGCGGTCTTTGGGCAACGCAGCCAGCACTTCACCGGCAATTTTCATCGCATTTACCATTTTATCTTTGGCATACCCCGGATGGGCAATAACGCCATGAATCACTACCGTTACCCCGTCGGCGCTGAATGTTTCATCTTCCAGTGAACCGGCATCGCCCCCATCCAGGGTATAGCCGAAATCGGCACCAAGTTTTTGTAAATCCACTTTGGCAGTCCCCCTTCCTATTTCTTCATCCGGTGTGAACAGCAATTTTATTTCCCCGTGTTTTACTGATTGGTTTGTTACCAGGAAATGCGCCAGATCCATTATTTCCGCCACGCCGGCCTTGTCATCTGACCCCAGTAAAGTGGTGCCGGAAGCCGTAATAATGTCATGGCCATTTAGCTTTTTCAGATAGGGATACTCACTCAGCCGGATTACTTGTCCGGGATCATCCGGCAACACGATATCCTGTCCCTGGTAATTTTTATGCAGGATTGGTTTTACCTGGCTACCGCTGCAGTCAGGAGCCGTATCCACATGCGCGCAAAAACAAATGACCGGTACTTTTTTATCCGAGTTTGAAGGGATCGTGGCATACACATAACCCCATTCATCCAGATGGGCATCCGTAATACCCATCTCTTTTAATTCCGTAACCAGTATTGCACTGAGGTCTTTTTGTTTGGCGGTGCTTGGGTATGTTGCGGATTGCGGATCACTTTGTGTATCAATCTGTACATACCGCATAAATCGCCGGGCTGCGGTAAAGGAATAGTGTTGAAACATAATCGTATACTCTAATGAATACCGAAGATACGACAAATGAAAAACGGCTGGCTGTTTGCAGAAAACAAAGAATATGTTTATCTTTTGACTGAAACAAAACCAACTATTATGAAAAAATGGCTGATCGGCTCCCTGGTGGGCGCCATACTGCTCTTCTGCTGGCAGTTTTTATCCTGGACCGTCATTCAGTTACATGAAGCCGAAGCACTTTATACCCCGAACCAGGACAGTATACTTACCTATCTGAGTGGCGCATTAAAAAAGGAAGGAACGTATATGCTGCCGACCGTTGCTCCCGGCTCACCTATGGAAGAAATGGAAGCGCTTGGTAAAAAAATGGACGGCAATCCATGGGCTACCGTTACATACCGCCAAAGTTATTCGCATGATATGATACGTCCTATGATCCGGGGTTTCCTCGTGGACCTGTTCATTGTTTTCTGCCTGATTTACATTTTGACAAGAGGTGGAACGCCCCCGACCCTGCGCGTTATAGCCGGCTCTGTGGCGACGGGTTTGATTACATTCCTGTATGGTCCTTACACACAACACAACTGGTTTCAGACACCATTGGCAGATTTGTACGGACACCTGACGGATGCAGTGGTAGCCTGGGGATTAGTGGGGATCTGGCTGGGATGGTGGCTGAATAAAAGGAAAGCGTAGCCCGATTAAGCAAGGACTAAATAAAAAAAAGTTCAGTCTTTTTTGACTGAACTTTTTTTTTGTAAAAACATATTGCTGATTAAGGCATAATGATCAGCGGACTGCCTCCTTCTATTTCCATGAGTTCAAGATCAAAGATCAGGTCCTGACCAGCCAACGGATGATTGGCATCCAGCATAACAGAGGCTTCTTTCAGTTCGACCACGGTTACCTGGAATTGCTGACCCTGACCGTCGCTCATCACCAGGGGCATACCCATTTCCACTTCCATTTCGGCGGGAAAACGATCTTTCGGCATCTCAATTACCATTTCCGGATTGCGGGGTCCATAAGCTTCCATAAAAGGAATATGTACAGTCTTTTTTTCTCCTACTGTCATACCCGTAACTCCATCATCAAATCCTTTGATCACCATTCCGCTTCCAACTTCAAATGCCAGCGGATCACGGCCTTCAGATGAATCAAAGGTCTCACCTGTTGTTAATTTACCATGATAATGTACTTTGATTTTATCCCCGCTTTTAACTTGTGACATAAATTGCTTTTTTGATTAAAATTAGCCCGCAAGGTAGCAGAAATCTTCCAATGAGGCCGTTTTTATCTTTACGGGGAAAAATGGCCAAATGCAACCCCGGCAAGGGGTGAAACGGTTAACAGGTTGTTGCTAATGATGTAAAATCCGGCTTATTTAATCAGCTGCATTTTTACCGCTGCCCGGATCAGGGAAGCCACATTTTTGGCTTCAAATTTAGCCAGCAGGTTTTTCCGGTGTGTATCCACAGTGGTTACACTGATAAATAATTGCTTTGCAATTTCATTATTAGTCATGCCTTCCGCAATCAGCTCCAGTACTTCTTTTTCACGGCGGGTCAGGATGATCTGTGCTGCCGTATGCTCCCGGAGCGCGAACGAGGCTTCATCACTAAGATATGTTTTCCCTTTACAAACCAGGTCAATGGCTTCTGTCAGTTCTTCCTGTGTGGCATTCTTCAGCACATAACCGGATGCCCCGTTTTCCATCATTTTTTGTATAAAACTCTGCTGATTGAATGTACTGAGCCCGATAATAAAAACGAAAGGATATTTCTTCTTCACTTCCAGACATAAATCGATCCCGCTCATGTCCGGCAGATTAATATCCATTAGTATCACATCGGGCTGTTCCCGCTGCAGGTAGGCCAGGCAGGAAGCCGCACTCTGGGCATGACCGGCCCATTCAATTCCTTTTTCATGCTGAAGCAGAGAACGTATTCCTTCAATCACCATATAGTGATCATCAACAATAAATACACTGGTTGCCATTATAAATTAAATTCAAGGTTCACAGATGTGCCATTACCCGGCGCGGATTGAATATCCAGTTTGCCTTTCAGGTATTCCACCCGGCTTTGTATACTGCTCCAGCCAATCCCCCTGGCTGCTTGTAAAATTACCGGATCAAATCCTTTTCCGTCATCCTCCACCGTAATATTAATTCCTTGCGGTGTTTTGCTGAGTTGAACTATTGACCGTTTGGCCGCCGCATGCTTCATGGTATTATTGATCAGTTCCTGAACGATCCGGTAAATCGCTATAGCGGTTGTCTGTTCCACCCTGGCATTCTCCATTCCCAAAGACTGGTAAACTACTTCCAGGGCTCCGGACCGGTTGATATCCCCGCAGAAATCACGAAGGGCCGTATCCAGCCCGAATTTTACCAGGGCCTCCGGCATCATATTATGGGCCACCCGGCGCATTTCCTTGATTGAACTGTCCAGCATATCCATACTCCGTTCAAATGCCTGTGCATTCTCCGGTGTCATAATCATATTCCCTTTCATAGTATTGAATGAGTATTTTATACCTGACAACATGCCGCCCAGGCCATCATGCAGTTCCCTGGCAAGCCGGCTCCGTTCCTGTTCTTCTCCTTTTAACACAGCTTCCGTTGCTTCCAGTTGCTTTTCAGCCTCCAGCTCCTGAATGCGTTTTAACTGCAACTGTTTCGTATGCTGATAATTTCTGTAAATCAGGAAACCCAGCAATAAAAAAACACCTGCACTGCCGGCCAGTACATAGTTCAGCAGATTTTTGCGGCTGATGACCAGTTGCTGTACTTTCTTCTCCGCTTCCAGCTGTTTTATTTTATTTTCCTTACCGGCTGTTTCGTATTTTTTTTCCAGCTCCAGCGTCGTCCGCTGAACCATTTCGTTCAGAATACTATCGGCCAGTAAATTGCTTTGTTTGGCATAGTATTCACCCAGCTTCATATCCTGCATGGAATACGCCAGGTTGGATAAATGAACGTAAATCCGTTGCCGCTGATCACGGAAATTATAGCGGTTGGCCAGCGCCAGGGCGCTGTCTGCATATTGTTTGGCTAGCAGATAGTTAGTCGTATACTGATAGTGAAACGACAGTCCTTTCAGTGCTATTACTTCACTTTCGTTTAAATTAAGCTGACGGGCGATCTTCAGTGCTTTTTCCATCAGTGGCTTTAAGTCGATAAAATTATTGCGCTGTATCAGGATATCCCCCAGGTTCAGGTATTGGGTGGCTTCCATATTCAGATCACCTATTTCACGGGCAATAGCCAGCGCTTTCCGGAAACAGGTACTGGCCGAATCATAATAACTGAGGTTGGTATAATTCAGGCCAAGGTTATTATAGGCGGTTCCCAGCATGGAAACATTGCCGTTTTTCTGCAGCCCCTCCACCGCTTTTTTACCGTATGCCAGCGCCTTTCGGTATTGCTTCATTCCAGTATACAGGTTCTGCAGGATATCACAGGCCTGTGCATTTATCACCTCATTCTGATACGGCTCAAACAGCAGTTTCCCTTCTTCATAAAACCGTATGGCCTGCTCGTAATCTTCTTTAAGCCTGTATGAACTGCCCGCGTTAAAAAGTGATTTGGCCAGGTATAGCGTGTCTTTCAGTTCCCGGGCCAGTGACACAGCATGCAGGTTCATACTAAGTGATGAATCAAAATACCCCTGCTGATTCAGTACAAATGTATAATTGGCATAAAATTTTATTATCCCTAATGTATAGCCGATTTTCTGACTGAGATCCCTTGCCGACTGATAATAGTATTTGGCTGCTTCGGGTTCATTACTTTCATACTGCTGCCCGATGCTTATGTACAGTAACACTTTATTGGTATCCTCTTTTGCCGCCGGCAGCAGACGCAAAAGGCTGTCCCGGTTCATATACTCCTGGCCAGTTGAATACAAAAAGCTGAATACTGTTAAGAAAAGTAATGTTATCCGACTCATAATTGAATGTAAATCATTTCCATTATACAAATAAACTAAAACATCAGGTGGCCGGTCTCCCCTTTTTCAGGGATTTTATTCCGGCATCCGGAAAATCCTCTGTTTAAGGGATACACAGGCCTCTGGAAATGCGCATTTTTACTCACACAGATACGAGTAAACTAAAAATATTAAAGCATATGAAATATTCTCCTGTTGCCGTAGTTTTTTTATTCGCCTCCACCCTTCATGCCCAAATAAATGTAATAAGATCAGACAAGCAGATTGATCCGATTAAAACGGTGCGGATCACTCCTGTTCCTTTCCAGCTAAACAGTTTCCGCTTGTGTATGGATGCCAAACCGGTTAACAACCCGCTGCCAGCCAGGGATTTCAGCGCTGTAAAACCACCGCCCCGTATTAACTCTGACGGTTCGGTAATAAATGTCGGGGTAACCCGCCAGCCATTGGCCGCGGAAACCAATAAAATGTGGAATCCCGGTCAGATTATACCCGTCTACATCAGTCCTTCCTTTACAGAAACAGTACGCGATAAAATAAAACGCTATGCGCATGAATGGGAGCTGATTGCCAACATACGCTTCAATTTCAGCGCAAACTATTATGATGCCCTGATCCGGATCGGCCTGGGTAAAGACAACCGCAGCTGGTCCTGGATTGGAAAAGATGTATTGTTTAATCCACTCCGGTTAAACACCATGCAGTTTGGTACGTTCGATGAAAAAACCATGGAAATAGATTACAGGGGCACTATCCTTCACGAATTCGGCCACGCATTGGGGTTTATTCACGAGCATATGTCACCAGCAGCTGGCATACCCTGGGATAAAGAAAAAGTATATCAAACGATGGCCGCGGATCCTTATAAATGGTCCAGGGCCGAAGTAGATGTGAATTTCTTTGCGAAATATTCTTCCACCAGTACCAACTACTCTGCGTATGACCGGTATTCCATTATGCATTATGATATACCCGCAAACCTTACCACCAATGGTTTTTCAGTCAGCGGTAATAATTCATTTTCCGGCACCGACCGGCAATATGCCGCGTTACTTTATCCTTTCCCGGCAAAACCCGGATTTGCGGCAGGACTGCTACGTACGCAGGACGACTGCGACCTGGTTTCTTTTACAGTGGAATACGAAGCCGTTGCCTCCGACAAAATTGAATTCGTGCTGGAACTGGGAAAAAACGATGCCAACCGGGCCGTTACCTGGTGGAAACAGATTACCATACCCCTGACCAATAACCGGAAATTCGAACTCTGGGCACAAAACCATTCCCTTATCCAGTCCGAAAACAGAACCATCGCGTCCGCTTTAATTGCAGTAAACGAACTTGACACGGGTAATGGATTGGCATTCTGGAAAGCAAAGGCATTCGGCATTCATACTTTACTGCCTTACCGGTGGAACATACTGTCTGCCTTACCAGGAGGATGCCGGGTAAAACTGGTCTGGAAAAACGACAGTTGTATATAAGTTAACCGCTGCTTTCTCTGGCGCCAAACACAACCGGCTTACAATAAAATTCCTGTATTTACAGGAGAAAAGATAGCAGACAAACCAGTCATATTTACACTATAATTTTTAAAAATGAAAAAAACAGTTACTACCATACTACTTTCTTTGCTGGTTACAGGAACCCTGTTTGCACAAAGGGGTACCTACAGCGTATCGGTAAAGAGTATTACCTGCCTGGGCGAGACAGCGGATGATATCCTGGACATGGATGGCAAAAAAGATGAAGTTTTCGTTATCCTGTACTACTCCATTACCAAACCCGGTACACAGCCGGTACGTGGTCATACCGGCACCAAAATATATGGCGACATGAATGGGTTTACCGATTACACCTACCATCGTTTACGCGGCGGTACCGCCAGTGGTTCCGGCGGTATCCGTTCCGGAGATATCATAGATATCAACCAGGACCTGATTGGTGGCAGACTGGAGGATAACAGTCTGATTACCTTGATCCCGGTAGTATGGGAACAGGATGTTAAAACAACCAATGCCAGTGACATACAGTTCACCAGCTTTCTGACAACCATAAAAAATGCGATGAACACGATTGAACCGCTCGCCCCGGCGATGCTGCAAAACATAGAACGGACCCGGCCTCAGTCAGTGATCCGGGCATATGTATTGCCCTGGAATGCATTTTCCATACAGCCTTCTTTTTCTTCAGTATTGAATAAAGTGAACGGAGCTCCCGGAAACAGACCTGTAGGCATGAACAGTTACGGCGAATTTCACCCGAAAGTTTTATTTCTGAATAATTTTTTACTAGGTAAAACCAACCGGAGTGAAAATTTCAGCGAAGCACATATGGAGAGTATCCGTACAGTGGATTTTGACTATGATGAAGTACTGCTGGGCAATACCCGTGATCATGGTAAGTACCGGGTTACCCTGCGTGTAACCTGGAATCCGGATCCTGTTGCACCAGCCCCTCCGCCTGCTGTACAAACACCAGGTACCATTATTAAATCCAATCCGGTCAGTCCGGTAAAAGCGAATGCCACTATAAAAAATGCCGGACAGGTTCTTACCACTCCATTGACAAATGACATTGTAACAGGTGTGTGGAAAGGCACACAGGGCAACATGAATGCGAATGCAGATGAGCCGCTCAATATTAAACTGGGAAACTATGTATTCTGGTTACTTAAAAACGACGACTCAGGCATTTCACAATACGCCGGTGGATACCGGATTGAGAACGGAATACTGAAAGGCTCCTATACAGACAACAATAACCGGGTCTGTGAATACACTTCAACCGGCTATTCCGCAAATACAGGTGAACTGAGCGGCAACTGGACCTGTACCGGGGCCGGCTATTATAAAACCGGAAAGTGGATCATGAAAAAAATCAGCAATTAAACAGTTCACACGCAGAAACATTAACCAACAAAACCAGGGAAAACATGACTTACAAAAAAACAACTGCACTGCTGCTTCTTACCAGTCTTTTCTTTTGTGCATTTAAAACCGCGGAAAATATCATACAACGACTGGGCATGAATCAGGAAAACGCAAATTACTTTATACTAAGCAACCTGATCGGTAGTTTCGAAACCGGCCCGATGGAAAGCACGGCTGAAGCTGACGAAAGTGCCGAGGATTCCTATCAGCAGATGAAATCATTCCGGATTCCTTATGCCCGGCTCCTGCCTGCTATTGTGAAAGGTGATAAAGCAGAAGCGGCCCGTGAACTTTGTGCGTATATTAAAATGTACGTGAACAGTTCAGACTTCATGGACGATTATAAGAAAAGACGGGAGGCGGCCAAACCTACCAGTGAACCCTGGCGCCCGGATGCGGACATGATTGAGGGCCAGCGAAAATCGGTAAAAGATATGGAGAAACAACTGGCTGACCTGAAGAAACAAAAGGGCATTTCGCCTGAAATAATCACCGCATTTGAAAAAAGCCTGAAAGATCAGAAAAACAACCTTGCCGATTGGGAAGATCCCCACCCTAATCTCACCCGCTGGGAAAAAAGCTATCCGGAAAATCCCGCCCCGGTAGTTAAACAAAGGTTACAGGATTACCTGGCTCTTGCAGCCACCGTTGATTTTAACGCGGCCCTGATGGCGCCTGATAAATACAAAAGAGTAAAATTTGTAAATCCGGCCTATGAAAAAAAACCGCTGAAATGGAAAGCCTGCTTCAGAGCCGGCAAAGAAGTGAATGACGTAGTAACGGCCTTTGTAAAAGAATGGCTGAAAGGCGAAATTATCAGCGATGTCAAATCAAAAATGCCAGCGCAAAATCCAGAAGCCGCCGTTACCGTACAAAAAAAAGAGCAGGTTCCCATTGTATCGAATGAACCGAGAGCCGATTCTGTCAATAACCCGGTTAAAGAAAAGAAATCGTTGCTGAACAAATTGAAAAAAGCAACAGGTTTCTGATCCTGAACGTCCCCTTAATAGTTTATGATGAATAAATACACTGTCTTTCTTTTATCGCTGCTGGTGGCCGGTACATTACCCGCACAAAGTGAATATGCGGATCAGTACCTCGGCTGGATGAAAATGGTAAAAGCCAGTGACCCCGTTAAGCCGGCATCGTATGACAACCGGAATTTTACTGTAAAACAACTGGCGCATGCCAATCTTTTCAGCAGCTGGATTCAAGCCAGTTATACCCCGAAAGGTGGTTTAGGAGAAGCCCGGAAAACGGCAAATGAAAAATTAAGTCCCTATAACCAGTATACCCGTTCACTTCATCCCTGCTATGGTGCTTATTTGCCTACCTATGTTTTTTTAAAAAAGAAAACCGGAGGCGGCTGGACACCGGAGAACAATCTTGGCCTCTTTCTCCGTTTTATCGCCAACGGGCTGATTGGCGATCACGTGGATGTAATCTGTTCTCCGGATAATTACTACTTCTATATTCCAGGACTGAACCCACAGGATGAACACGCTAATCGTATGAACCGGTTTCTCGGCTTTGATACACACCCCTTACTTAGCCAGTATATCCACTATTACCAACCCGCTTCTATCCGCTACCAGGGGCAGTATGTGGCCGTACTCTCAAAAAATAACGAACGGCCCTGGGTGCAGATTACAAAAAAAGAAATGCTGGAACAACTGGGTAAAGCTATAGACAGGGCGCATGCGGAAAATCTTAAAAAAATAAATGACGACTATGACGCCAAAAGAAAAGCGGAATTTCTGAAAAATGAAACTCTTTTGTATAACAAAAGGCAGCAAATACTGGCCGGACAGTTTGAAAAATACAAAAACAGGCTTGACGAAAAAGCCACTATGTATACCGAACAGCCCTCTATTCACCTGGAAAACACCCCTGATTTATTTGAAGGCAATGCCGGACAAAATGCACGTATCCCCGTATATAAATATGATCCGGCAAAATTAAGCGGTACAAAAACGGATACACCACAATGGATTGTCATCAGCTGGGGTGGCAGTCAGCCGGAGGATAATGTATTTAAGCATATGCACCAGTCAATGTTGAACAATGTTGACTTCACATACATTTATAATTACTTTTTCGATCAGGCAAAGACACAAGGCCGCAACTATCTGCCGCTGCGTTCTCCAACTTATAGCGAACCTACCGTGAAAGTGGAAGAATCCGCTGCTTCCAGGAAAATGAAAGCAGATCCCTCCGTACTTTTTTTTGAAGATTTTTCTTCCACAGCACCCGGGAAAACCCCGGTTAACTGGAAGTCAGACAACAACGCAAACGGGGAAACGGCCGCCACAGAACAACCTGCAGGAAACAATTCGCAATGGGTAGCTATAAAAGGAAATAAGTTAACACAGATGAACAAAAGCAGTTTTCCGGAAAACTTTGTATTCAGTTGCTCAATTGCCGTTCCGGAAAAATTTACCTGGGGCGCCAAACGACTGACCATAAAACTCGGTACCGATAAAGCTTCATTCCTGATTGGTTTGCGTCCGGGTTTCGATGGAAATCCAGGTTCAATGTATATCGGCCCCGATCAGTATGGGTCCACCATCCTGCTTCCTGGCAGTCTGGATAAAATCAAAGAGATACCTGTTCCTGACTTTTCCAACAACAAAGCCTTTAACCCTATTAAGCTGGAAGTCAGAAAAAAAGGGCAATCACTGGAGATATTGATTAACCAGACAAGCGCCATTCATATCGCTTCGGCCTTTATCCAATCAAACGTAAAACTACAAGGTATTGAACTCGCCCATTCCAGGAGTGACGCGGTTTCCGAAAAATACTATGTAACAGATATATTGTTGCTGCAATAGTATACGGTATCAGGAGACATACCCATTGAAAGGAACTGCAAAACCGCTACCTTTAAAAAAGTAGTGAAAAATCCCGCTTTCAGGGGATAGCAGGCAAATGAAAGATCCTTTACTTTTATATTCATACCGATTCAACCACATAAAATTAGATAAATGAAAACTTTACTGATTGCGTTATTCATGATCCCCCTGTTCGGACAGGCACAGACCCAGGATGTATTTATAAAACTGACAGACGCCAATGGCAAACAAATCAACGGAACTTCCCTGACCCGGGGATATGAAAAATGGATTACAGGGCTTACTATCAGCTCTTCCGGCAAAAATAATTCCCAGTTAAACTTTACCATGCAAATCAGCGGAGCCGCCGCCGACCTGAAAAGAGCTATGGCACAAGGTGAGTTCTTATCCAACGGGTTCGTATCAGTTACTCAGCCGGGTGAAATGCAAGTCAGGCTATATACGATTACCATGGAAAAAATACGCGTGATCGCCTGTTCAGAATCAATGGGCTGTAATAATACGATGACCACTACTGTAGTTTTAAGTGCCGCCCGGATTGGCTGGACCTATTTCCAGACAGGCAAAACCGGAACCAGCACAATCTCCAATAAATATGGATTTGACATGGAATCGGGCAAACCCTGGACTAATTTTTAACCATTAAACATCTCAGTATGAAAAAAACACTAACCATCCTTAGCTCAATCCTGATTGCAGCAGGCCTGAAAGCGCAGACTGTGCCGCAGGTAAAAAAAGAAACCACACAACCGGCAGTCAACACACCTGTTACCGGTACCGGCAATAATGTCATTAAAGGAGACATCAAACTGACCCATGAAGGCATCAAACAAACAAGTAATAACAGCCTTAAAGTCACCAATTCGGCAATCAAACAAACAGGCACTACCAATCAGAAAACCACGGATGCCAATATTAAACAAACCGGGCAGATTAAATTAACCAATGCCACTACTCAGAAAAACACAAAACTCACAACTGACAGTGTATTTAAGAGTACGAAGGAAACACCTGCACTGAAAAATGTAGATATGAAAGAAACTCCTTCCACACAAAAAGCGGTTAAATACTAGATGTTTTTTCACAATACCAACAGGATCAATCAACCTGCCGGTCTCGAAACCCGCCCGAGTCTTATTCACGGACAAGGCGTTTTCGCCGGCAGGTTTTTCAAAAAAGGGGAACTGATAGAAAAAGCACCGGTAATCCTGCTGGACAACGCCGACTGGGAGTTACTGCGGGGAACATTTTTATTCGGGTATTATTTCCTGCTCAATAATAATAAATATCCGGCCGCTCTTGGGCTCGGCTTAAGTTCCCTTTATAATCACGCCGTTGATGCAAATGCGGCTTATACCATATCGGTAAAAAAACAATGTTTAATTTTCAAAGCCCTGCGTTCGATAGATACCGGTGAAGAGATAACCCTGAATTATAATGGCCGGGCCGGTGATGCCAGCCCGGTTTTTTTCCCGTCACCTGCAGTATGAAAACAGCGCTGTATATAAAACATGTAAAAGGGAAAGGCCGCGGTGTATTTTCCAGTATTCCGCTGTACAAAGACGACCTGGTGGAAATTTGTCCGCTGATTGTTTTACCAGCTGCCGATTTTGAAGCAGCCATTTCATCCAGGCTGGCTGATTATTTTTTTAACTTCGTAAAAGAAGACAAAACACTGGCCCTGGTGCTTGGATTCGGCTCCCTCTACAATCATTCGGTGTACTCCAATGCAACCTACCAGCTTGACCGCGAAGCCCGGGTCATGTACTACTATGCACTGCAGGACATTCCTGCGCATACCGAAATCTGCATCAATTACTCCGGTGAACAAGGCAAAGAATACCGGGAGTGGTTTGAATCACGCAATATCCCTTTACAAAGCAAATAAGTCTTTCCTTTCTCTTAAATTCCCCTGTTTAAGGGATTGTCCCGGAGCTAAAGCACTTATACATTTACGGTATAAATGTATGGTATGCTAAAAAATAGTTCCTGGCTGAGCATTGTACTGTTTACACTGTTGCTCTCCTGTAAAAAAGTGCCCATAACCGGCAGAAAACAACTGAGCCTGGTGCCCAATGCACTGATTACCACCATGTCTTTCTCCGCCTACGATTCCGTGGTTAAAGTGAGTCCTACCCTGCCGCCCTCAGACGACAGGGCACAAATGGTAACACGTGTTGGTTCCCGGATACAGACTGCTGTGGAATCCTATATGCAGCAGCATAATATGCAAAAGGAACTAAAAAATTTCAAATGGGAGTTTAATACCATTAATGAAAACATTATAAATGCCTGGTGTATGCCCGGCGGAAAAGTGGTGGTGTATACCGGGCTTCTGCCGGTAACACAAACTGAAACGGCGCTTGCTGTAGTAATGGGCCATGAAATAGCCCATGCCATTGCCCGTCATGGCAATGAACGTATGAGTGAAGGATTACTGGTCGGGCTGGGCGGGCTTGTACTGGAAGAAGCCCTGAAAGAAAAAAAACAGGAAACCCAACTCCTGTTCCTCGGACTCTATATGGTGGGTTCTAAACTCGCGCTTGAATTACCCAACAGTCGCATGCAGGAAAGTGAGGCGGATAAACTCGGACTGATTTTCATGAGTATGGCGGGCTATGATCCTGCTGAGTCAGTCCCTTTCTGGCAACGAATGGCCGCTGTAAACAAAGCAAAACTGCCTGAGTTTCTCTCCACACATCCCAGTGATGAAACCCGGATAAAAAAATTAACCGCCCTGATTCCGGAAATAAAAGCGACCTACTTTAAACCTTAAATTATGCGTATCACCATTCAACAAATCACCCTGTTTCTGTTGCTGATTGTTTGCTCGATCACCTTACCGGCGCAGAACACCTGCAGCGATCTTGTCGTTGCAGAGGTAAAAGCCGAAAATATTTCGCAGAAAAAAGCCAACACCGATCGTTATCGTTTTTCAGTGCTGGTACGAAATGAGGGCCCGGCGACCTATCCCGCCACTCCCGGAACAGAAATAAAATTGTTCTTTAGTGCGCCGGGGTATATCAAAAGAGAAATGGCTACACAACCGGTACCATTGCTAAACGCCGGTCAGACTACGATTCTTGTATTTGAAGCCAATGTCACCCGGTTGAACCGCCAGTTACCTGAATGGGAAAACATGCCTTTCCCAGTAGAAATCTGCGGGGCTATTGTTACTATGAAAAACATGAATGTAAATGACTGCAATACACGTAACAATACAAATTGCAAAAAACTGTAACTGGTCCAAAGACGGAATTATTCAAAAAAGTAATTAGTCACGTTTCAAAATACCGGCAGATTCTTTATCTCACCAACCTGCATTACGAATGAAAAAAATCAATTTTCTCTGCGTTTTTTTGCTGATTTATATTCCACTTTTGCACGCACAACCCAAAAGCATACAACTGGAGGGTACATGGACCGGCACATTCGGAAATGACCAGCAAGACAATCCTTATTTTTATTCTTTCCGGTTTTACCCGGAGGGTAAAATGGATGTTGTCAACCAGAATAATAAAACACTGGCTACGGGCACCTATAGCTGGCAGGACAAATCACTCCTGATTGTTTACCAGTATGTGAACGATGTCAGCCAATATGAATGTACGGGTACCGCAGACGCAACGGGCAGTATGTTATCAGGCAACTGGCGCAGACTGGCATCCGCCGAAAAGATGCGGGGGCTTACCCAATCCGGAAAATGGGTTATGCGTAAGCAGCAACCATTATCCGTAAAACCAGTACTAAAAGACACGGCCCGTATCCAGGCTATTATACGAAACACAACCCCTTCCGTTTTATCCGCAACGGCCCTGAAAGCTATCCGGTTTTGTACAGAGCTGAATGCACCGGGCAACCTGCCACTGCCGCCCCGGGTGGCCACCAATGCGACTACCTATATTAAAATCAATCCGGACGGCTCACTATCCAATGTAGGTGTAAGCCGGCAACCATTGGCCACATATACGGCAAAAATGTGGGATGCAGGACAAACCATCACCGTTGGTTTTGATATCACAAGCGGCAATATAAACCTGATTGAAACCGTAAAACGATATGCCAGGGAATGGGAGCTATACGCCAATATTAAATTTGATTTTCAACAAAGTGCCAACGGAATGATCCGGGTGGGTTTTACGCCCGGAGGCTCCTGGTCTTATTTGGGGCGTGAAGCGCTGAATGTAAACGCCGGTAAGGTGACGATGAATTTTGGGTGGCTGGCCGGTCTTACCGATGCCGGATTGATCCGGAATGTGGTACTACATGAATTCGGACATGCCTTAGGCTTTATCCATGAACACCAGCGGATGGACAACACCATTTCCTGGGATCGTGAAAAAGTTTACAGTTACTATGCGTTACCCCCGCACAACTGGTCCCGTGCGGATGTAAACCAGCAGATATTCTCCACAATCAATCAGACCGTAACCAACTATTCCACATACGACCCTCTCTCAATCATGCACTACCCGGTTCCCGCGGAACTTACTACCAATGGCAGTCAAATTGACTGGAACCTGCAACTTTCTCCGACTGATAAACAATTTGCAACTTTATACTATCCCTTCCCAACTCCCCCACCCACGGCGAGGGGCACATTGAAAACAGGTGATGACTGTGATGAAATTGCCTTTACAGTGGAATACGGTGTAGTACAAAGAGACAAAGTTGAAATAATTTTTGAACTGGGACAGCAAAACGGCAAGGCGGTTACCTGGTGGAAACAGATTGGCATCCCATTGACCAACAACACGGTTTACCCGATGGAGGTACAAAATCACTCGCTGATCCCTTCCGAAAACAAAACCAGCACCAGCTATTTGTTTCAGGAGTATCACCTGGCGAAAAACAAAGGAATTTCTTTTGCCAAGGGAAAAGCATTCAGTATTCATACCCCCTTAGCCTATACCTGGAATGTGTTACCGGCCATACAGGGAGGTTGCCGGATCAGATTAACCTGGAAAAAAGATACCTGTCCCTGATTATCCGGAATGGAGGTAATGAAGAGGTCGCTGCATAATCCGGCATTACTTACCTTCGCTGCATGGATAAGCTGAAAGAGTTGCGGGTCGTTTTTATGGGCACACCGGAGTTTGCTGTTGCCAGCCTGGATGCACTGGTAAAAGCAGGTTGCAATGTTGTGGGCGTGGTTACAGCACCGGATAAACCTGCCGGCCGGGGTATGCAGGTTCAGCAAAGTGCTGTAAAAAAATATGCAGTGGAGCACAACCTGCCCGTATTACAACCGGTTAAACTGAAAGACCCTGATTTTATCACGGATTTAAAAAATCTGCGGGCGGATTTGCAGATCATCGTTGCCTTCCGCATGCTGCCCGAATTGGTATGGAGTATGCCGCCCATGGGCTCACTGAATCTCCATGGCAGCCTATTACCCCGATACCGCGGTGCGGCGCCGATTAACTGGGCCGTAATGAACGGAGAAAAAGAAACGGGTGTCACCACATTCAGGCTTAAGCACGAAATTGATACGGGAAATATTCTGTTACAGGAATCCTTTCCCATCACCAGTGAAGATACGGCCGGCACCGTACATGACCGGATGAAGGATATCGGTGCCGCGTTGCTGGTTAAAACTGTCAAAGGGCTGGCGGATGGCAGCCTCACTGAAATACCACAATCGGACTTAGCGGCAACAACTATCGCTGAACTGCCACATGCTCCTAAAATCCATACGGATACCTGCAGAATCAGTTGGAGTAAACCGGCAGAACAGGTACACAACCTGGTAAGAGGCCTCAGCCCCTATCCGGGAGCCTTTACCATGCTGAATGAAAAAATGCTGAAAGTATTCCGGTCAAAGAAGGAAATCGTTTTTCCAAAAAGCACAGAAGGAGATTATGAAACCGATGGCAAGACCTACCTGAAATTTGCCTGTACTGACGGTTACCTCCACCTCCTGGAGATTCAACTGGAAGGGAAAAAAAGAATGGAAATAACGGAGTTCCTCCGCGGTTACCGGTTTAACTAAAAAATAGCTTATGCGTACTTCTCTCCTGTTACTATTATGTGTGGCATCCGTATCGTTAACAGCACAGGATAACCGGAAATGGAAACCCTTGTTCAACGGCCGTAATCTGAAGGGTTGGTCCGTTAAGATCACCGGTCATGAACTGAATGATAATTTCGGCCAAACATTCCGGGTTTCGGACGGCAAACTGGTGGTTTCCTATGATGCCTACAAATCCTTTGACAACCGTTTTGGTCACCTGTTTTATAAAAAACCCTATTCACACTACCTGCTGGCGGTAGAGTACCGTTTCACCGGCACCCAGGCCCCGGGTGGTCCTGCCTGGGCTTATAAAAACAGCGGGGTCATGCTCCATTGCCAATCCCCTGCCTCAATGAAAAAAGAGCAGGATTTTCCTGTCTCACTGGAAGATCAGTTCCTGGAAGGAGATTCTACCGGGCTAAGGCCTACCTGCAATCTCTGCACTCCCGGCACGGATGTACTTATTAATGGCAGCAAGCCCGCTGAACATTGTATAAAATCAACTTCCCCCACCTTCCGAAACGGGGAGTGGGTGCGGGCGGAAGTATTGGTGCTGGGTGATTCAGTACTTAAGCATATCGTAAACGGAGATACTGTTCTTGTGTACCAGCGGCCGGTGATTGGTGGCGGCGTGGTAA
The DNA here is from genome assembly GCA_017303855.1 of Chitinophagales bacterium. Classification (GTDB taxonomy): domain Bacteria; phylum Bacteroidota; class Bacteroidia; order Chitinophagales; family Chitinophagaceae; genus JJ008. The sequence goes on from JAFLBL010000010.1 coordinate 123,701, forward strand.
ATAACTATGATCCCTCTGTAAAAGTGGACGGGCAGCCATTGACCAGTGGCTATATTGCCCTGCAGGCAGAAAGCCATCCGGTAGAATTCAGAAAAGTGGAAATTATTGACCTCAGTAAAAAATACAGGAAACGGAAAAATCAATAACTGATTTTCAAAATGAATTTTTCTGTATCAACTGCCTGGAGTACGACAGCAGCAGCATTACTGATCCGGATATTGTATCCTTCATTCTGACGGATTCCGTTCATTTCTCCCAATACTTTGGCAAATACTGTCTTATTCGTTGCGGGATTGGTCAAACGGACTACGGTACCGGGAGCTATTCCATCTGCCAGCAAATAATATTTTTCATCCTGCCAGCCACTGGTGGTTTTAAAAATGCCGGAGGTTACCGTTTCTTCTTTTGAAACAGGTGTTTTTTTGATCTGCTGTTCGAAATAAACTTTAAAGAAACCCTGACCACTATTATCAGACGGGGTAGTTATTACCGGGGCGGGCTGCACCGGTTTTTCCTCCACCACTACCTGGGGTTTTTCCACTGGGGGCTTAGACTCAGGCAGCACCGGTTTTTCATCTTTAACAGGAGCTGGCACAGGCTCTTTTACCTCGGGTTGCGCTGCCATTTCCGTGACCGGTTCAACCGGTTTCACTTTCAATGTCACCGAAGGAAACTCCTTACTCAGCAAAAAACCAATCACCAGTTTGCCGTCCTTTTTCGCCTGATCTCCTGTCATATTGTTCCAGGCTTTCAGGCTGGAAACAGCTACCTGATTATGTTGCTTACTGATATCACTGAGTGCGGTTACAGCAGTGGGCTTAAAATAAACGGGAGTGCCGCTGTTTCCTTTCTGGGTAAAATTAGTATCGGTAAGGGGTATGCGAAGACGCTGATCGATCTGGAGGCCTTTATTGATATCCAGTTTATTAAAGCCGGCTACATGCCGTGGGTGTACATTGTACAGGCGGCCAATGGAAAAAAAACTTTCTTTGGCAACCACCTTATGTTCCAGGTATAAACCTTTCTCTCCGGATTTCACGATAAGGTCAGGCTTCTGTGCAGCCAGTTGCAGGCAGGTAAAAATCAGGAGTAAAAAAGTGGTTACCAGTTGCTTCATACCGACAAGATTTGGCAGCAAAGATGCAGTTTTTTTGGCGTTTAACCCTGTTAAATATCCTTCAGAATCCGCAGCTCTTTGGGGTAATAATTATTCACCCGGCCGGGTAAAATATTTAACCAGCCAAGCGGTTTGCCCTGGAAACAGGCCAGGGCCCATCCCGGAGTCTGCCCTACAAGCTGTATATCTTTTCGCTGCAGATAGCGAATGGCGGCTCCGTTATCCAGTTCCACCCGGCGGATACCCGGCAATACCAGACTGCTCATGGCCATTGCATGATCGGGAACCAGCTTGTCCCGCATCAGTTCCCCGGTTTTAATTCCCGAATAGAGCACTTTTGTCTGTTCCAGCAACCATACAAATTCGTTGTATAATTCCGCCGGCCAGGCATAAACTGTTTGCTGGTGCCTGATCAGCGTTTTACCCGAAACGTCCATCCATCTTCCTGTCATTTCACGATCTGCTTTACTGGCGGCATCAGGTAGTTTTCGTGGTTTTACCGGCGCAACGGAATCTCCTGTTGTCTTTCGGAAACAAGCCAGGAAAAAACCTTCCCCTTTTAGCCGGTCGGGCCAGAAACGATATCCCCGGTTACTGCTTTCGCTGGTGGTCTCCAGTATACCCCATGCCGGATCCACAGTTAATAAACAGTTTTCTCCGCCCAGTTCCCTCTGTATCCAATCCATGATTTGTTCATCTTCTTCCGCAGAATAAGAACAGGTTGAATATATCAAAACGCCCCCCTCTTTTAAAGCCGGCCACACATCCGCCAGGATACGTTGTTGTCGTTGCGAACACAACGCCACATTATTCAGACTCCATTCCTGTATAGCCTCCGGATCACGCCGGAATAACCCGCTGCCGCTGCAGGGAGCATCAATTACTAATACATCAAAAAAACCGGACAGATGGGCAAAATCCTTTGGATCATTATTGGTAACAACGGCATTCTCTGCCCCCCATTTTATAATATTCTCTTTTAACACACCCGCTCTTTGCCGGATCACTTCATTGCTCACCAACAAACTGTTAGCCGGTAATAACGATAACAGGTGAGTTGATTTGCCACCAGGTGCCGCACAAAGATCCAGTACTTTTATGCCTTCCTCCCCTTTGTTCAGTTGCAAAAAAGCCTGCTCCAGAAACATGGAAGAGGCTTCCTGTACATAGTAAGTCCCCGCATGAAACAAAGGGTCAAATGTAAAGGAAGGCCGTTCGTCCAGGTAATACCCATAACGGCTCCAGGGAACCGGGCTTGCCGGTATGCCGGCAATAGTCCGGCTGTTATCCTCGCCTTTCTGCGGATGCACCCGTACAGAAGTAACCTGTTCACCAGACCGATGCACCTGCGAGAAGGCCTGCAGATCAAATCCGGGTGTGCCGGTGAGCGAGTCTAAAAATATTGCGGGTAATGACACCCGGCAAAACTACTGACTAAACGGTGAAAAGGAAGGAATAGAAAGGGATAAAAAAAGCTGATACCTGTATTGCCAATTGATACTATGACAAACCAGGTATCAGCCAGGTTATTTCAAGAAAACAGATCAGAGATTTTTAATCTCTCCGATCAGGTCCTGCAGTACTTTTTTGGCATCGCCAAAAAGCATGGATGTTTTGGGGCGGAAAAAAAGATCATTCTCAATACCCGCATAGCCGGGTTTCATACTCCGTTTGTTTACAATCACATTCTTCGCAAGCTCCACATCCAGAATCGGCATCCCATAAATCGGGGATGAAGGATCCGATTTTGCGGCCGGGTTCACCACATCATTGGCCCCCAGGATCAACACCACATCTGTACTGGCAAACTCTTCATTCGCATGTTCCATCTCCAGTAACTTTTCATAGGGCACATCCGCTTCCGCCAATAATACATTCATGTGTCCGGGCATACGGCCGGCTACCGGATGTATGGCGTATTTCACATCCACTCCTTTGGCTTCGAGTAATTTTTCAAGTTCATGGCAGGCATGTTGCGCCTGGGCCACAGCGAGACCATATCCCGGTACAATATACACTTTACTGGCGTAGGCCATCACTACAGCTGTATCACTCAATGAAATTTCCTTTACGGTACCTTGTTGAGCGGAACCGGCAGGCCCTGCCGCTTTTGCCCCGCCCCCAAATGAGCCAATCAATACATTCGTCAATGACCGGTTCATCGCCTTACACATCAGGATGGTCAGTAATGTGCCGGCTGCCCCTACCAGTATACCACCGGTCAGCATCACTTTATTATCATACAGGAAACCGCCGCAGGCGGCAGCCACCCCGGTAAATGAGTTGAGCAATGAAATCACTACCGGCATATCCGCTCCCCCGATAGGAAAAACAAAAAATACGCCGTATAAAACAGCCAGCACGAAAATGATATAAAAAATATAAGATGCGCCGGCAGGTGTCCACCCGGCCAGGTAAACGGCCAGGGCAAGAATAACCAGCAACAAAGCAATATTCAGCAGGTGCTGCCCCGGAAAAACAAAATCTTTAATCTTTCCGTTCAGTTTTCCCCAGGCAATCATACTGCCGGCGAAAGAAACCGAACCGATAATCAGCCCCAGTAATATGATGACCAGCGTGGGAATATGCGCTGACATATCACCGTTATACTCATGCAGCAAATGATTGAATTCAACGATACTGATCAGGGCCGCGCAGGCACCTCCCATTCCGTTAAACATACTCACCATTTCCGGCATCGCCGTCATCTTCACTTTTTTGGCCGCCAGGGTGCCGACAATACCACCAATGGCAATCCCGCCAAAAATCCAACCGTAATTTCCAAGTTTCTGTCCGTCTTCCTCATAAAGAAAAATGGTGGCCAGAATCGCAATCGTCATTCCCGCCGCGGCCACCAGGTTACCCTTACGGGCTGCCGCCGGATTGGAGAGCATTTTCAGGCCCAGGATAAACGTGACCGATGCGATGAGATAACTTATTGTCAATATACTCAGTTCCATTGTACTACTTTTATTGTTCGCGGATTAGTAAACAGGCAGATCTCCGGAAACATCCGCCCGCAGCCTGTCAGTTCTTCTTTTTCTTTTTAAACATTTCCAGCATCCTGTCCGTAACCACAAATCCACCCACCACATTCAGTGTACCCAGGATCACGCCAAGGAACCCCAGTACCAGGGCCAGGTAATTGTCTGGTTCGGCTTTCCCCATAACTATAATTGCACCGATGATCACCACCCCGTGTATTGCATTGGCTCCACTCATCAGGGGGGTATGCAATACACTCGGCACATGACCAATCACTTCGATACCGACAAATATCATCAGGATGACGATGTAAATAATCTGCTGATTCGCAGTAATCCAGTTCAGAAATGAATCCATATACTTATTTTAAACGTTCATGTATGATTTGTCCACCATGTGCAATACAGCTCCCTTTAACCAAGTCATCATCCCAGTTCAGGTTCAATGCGCCTTCTTTGGATATTATAAGCGCCAGGAAATTCAGCACATTCTTGCCATACAATTTACTTGCATCGGATGGCATGGTGGATTGCAGGGAAGAGTTACCGATGATTGTTACCCCATTATGCACCACCGTGGCATTATTGGCCGTAAGTGGTGTATTGCCACCGGTAGCAGCGGCCAGGTCAATAATTACAGACCCGTTACGCATACTGTTGATCATTTCTTCGGTGATCAATATCGGTGCCTTTTTGCCAGGTATCTGTGCCGTGCTGATAATAATATCTGCCTTTGCCGCACTGGCCGCAATCTTCTCTTTCTGACGAAGCATAAAATCGGCAGATTGTTCCACCGCATAACCGCCCGCCTTACTGGCATCTGCGGCACCTTCCACTTCGATGAATTTTGCCCCGAGACTCATTACTTCTTCTTTTACTGCCGGGCGGGTATCAAACACTTCCACGACAGCCCCCAGCCTTCTTGCAGTAGCAATCGCCTGCAATCCGGCCACTCCGGCTCCCAGAATCAGCATCTTGGCCGGTGCGATACTGCCAGCGGCAGTCATAAACATCGGGAAGTAGCGGCCATAGGTGGCCGCGGCCGTAAGTACCGCTTTATATCCCGCTATATTGGCCTGTGAGCTAAGTACGTCCATCGCCTGCGCACGGGTGGTACGGGGCAACATATCCAGCGAAAAACAGGTTATACCGGCAGCCGCCCATGTTTTCATCTGCTCTGCATTAAACAAGGGCTGAAAAACACCCAGCACGATTTTTCCAGATAGTCCGGCTATTTCCGATGCTTCCGGCTGATGAATACTCAATAACAGGTCGGCCGTCTGCAACACTTCTGTGCGGGATTTGATAGCAGCACCGGCTTTTACATATTCCTCATCATGGCACCAGGCTTTTTCTCCGGCACCTTTTTCTACAAGGAGAGTAATCCCTTTTTTTGTCAATGAACCTACAGCTTCTGCCAGCAGGGAAACCCGGGTTTCATGGGCAGGCTCTTTCAATAAACCGATCGTCATAAATTGATCTTGTTAAAGGAGAAAAGGAGTTTTTTCCACAGCCATGAAGATATTGAATTTTCGCCGGGACCACCACTCCCGTAAATTGATTTTCTTCACCTTAGCACCTGTCATTGGTCAGGATCAGAAACGTATTTCAAACTGTTGCTTTTCCCTGAATTCCTGGCGGAATACCACGATCCCGATAAAAAAAAGATCGATCGTACACCTTACCCGCGGGTCTTTGCGGATGATTTCCCAGCTTTCTTCCATTTCCGCACTCCAGTGTATATCGTCAAAAATAAAAAGACTGTTATTCCCTGCATGACGCATCAACTGGTTAAAATAAGCCAGGGTTGGTTCTTTCCGGTGGTTCCCATCAATAAAGGCGAAATCAATAGTGCCGGCAGTCTCCAGGTAACCGGGCAGGGTACTTTCAAAACTTCCTTCCAGCAAACGGGTATTTTCAAGGTGCAATGCGTTGAAGTTCTCCCGGGCCACAGCGGCTATTTCAGGGGCACCTTCCAGCGTAGTAAGCCGGCCATTGCCAGCAGCCAGCGATAAATAAGTACTGGTTATTCCTAATGATGTACCCAGTTCCAGTAATTGATGTGGCTGGTAATATTTCACCATCCTGTACAACAATTGCCCGTACTTACGCGGTTTGGCGGCCATCCGCGCTATGGATTGTACGGATCGCTGTTGCTGCACCGCATAGACTGATCCTGCACCAAAATCCTCCACCGTTAACCGGCGTTGATCCGCTTTGAGTTGCCGGCGCAACGATTCCACAATTTTATAATCCGGGTAAGCGGCAGGGTCATTTAATACCCGGGTGATAAATTCATAAACAAAGGGAGAATGTGTACCATGCCCTTTCCCATTGGATGCACGGTAAAGGTATTTCAGGTATCGGCCGGCTAATTGAGTTGTGGTATACATGGGAACTATTAAACATTAACCCACTCTCTCCCATGTCTGGAAAGAATAATTAAACGCATTCTTCTCATCCGCTTCATGGTTGCGCTGGCTAACCAGGCGCCATTGCTTCGGATCTATTGCAGGAAAAAAAGTGTCCGCTTCCGGACTTGCTTCCACGCGGGTCAGGTAAATTTTTTTAGCCTTCTCAAAATAAGCATTGTAAATCTCGCCCCCGCCAATCACCATCGCTTCATTGGCATCCGTTTCTCCAGCCACAAATAAGGCATCCTCCAGCGACTTTACCAATACGGCATTGACGGGCACCCAATCCTGCCGGCGGCTGATTACAATATTCTTACGCCCTGTCAGCGCTTTTCCCAGTGATTCAAAAGTTTTACGACCCATAATCACCGGCATCCCCCAGGTGATGTTCTTAAAATGCTTCATATCATTGGGCAGATGCCAGGGCATGACACCTTCCTTACCTATGGCATTATTCGTAGCGGCGGCAACAACGAGGGAAATGATCATCGGGGGTTAGTTGTTTAGCTGTTTAGGCGTTTAGTTGTTTAGACGGCTACCGGAGCCTTGATACCCGGATGTGACTGATAATTTTCCAGTGCAAAATCCTCAAACGAAAATCCGAAAATATCTTTTACTGCCGGATTGATTTTCATTTGCGGCAGAGGAAATGGTTCACGGCTAAGCTGCAGCTTTACCTGTTCCATATGATTGTTATAAATGTGCACATCGCCAAACGTATGCACAAACTCGCCCGGTTGCAGATCGCAGACCTGGGCTACCATCAATGTAAGTAATGCATAAGAGGCAATGTTGAATGGCACTCCCAGAAATACATCCGCACTGCGCTGGTATAACTGGCAACTGAGTTTTCCGCCTGCCACATAAAACTGAAACATCGTATGACAGGGCATCAGAGCCATCTCGGGAAGGTCGGCCACATTCCATGCATTTATAATCAGCCGGCGGCTATCCGGATTCTTTTTTAATTGTGTAATCAGTTCTGTTACCTGATCGATCACCACACCGTTTTTCCCTTCCCAGCTCCGCCACTGTTTTCCATATACCGGACCCAGTTCACCCTGATCATCCGCCCATTCATTCCAGATAGAAACCCCATGCTCATTGAGATAAGCTATATTGGTTTCACCTTTAAGAAACCAGAGTAACTCGTAAATTATACTTTTCAGATGTACCTTTTTTGTTGTCACCAACGGAAAGCCCTGTTGCAGGTCAAACCGCATCTGGTAACCAAATACACTTCTTGTACCCGTACCGGTTCTGTCCGTTTTATCGGTGCCGTTTTCAAGTATATGCTTTAGCAGCTGGTGATAGGATTGCATGCCCGCAAGTTAGGTATAAAGACGGGTTACAAACGAGCCCGGCCTCACTTGTGGAAAAATGAGGACAACCCGTTTCCGGCAGGTTTTTCCCGGTTAATCAGCAGGATATGTTTGAAAAATATACATAAATCCATTGAATTTTCCGCTGACATGGATCATGCTTCTTTTCCATATGCTTATCTACCTTCATTTCATGCAAAACCCAAGACGACTATACAAAGAGTTGGGTAACCTGTTTTATGCCATTGCCGCTGCCGATAAATTAATCAGACCAGAGGAAAGGAAGACCTTACATGACGAAATCATGTATGCCTGGAAACACTTTGAAGATTCACAGGATCGTTTTGGCACAGACCGCGCCTACCTGATTGAATTCGAATTCGAATCACTGGAAGATGAATCAGTCTCTGCCGCCACTGCATATGGTTTGTTTGAGCAGTATTTTCAGGAGAACAGTCAAGAAATAAGTCAGGCCTGCCGCATTAAAATTTTCAACAGCGCCCGGCATATTGCGGAAAGTGTACGCAAGATCAACCAGGAGGAATTGTACTACCTGACCCGACTGAAAACATTGTTACAAATATAATCAGCCTTTTCTCCGGATCACTTCCCGGCTGATCAGTCCCAGTTCCCTTCCTGTTTGCCCTTTTACTGAAGTATTTTCCTGCGCACGACGCATCAGGTAGGGTATCACATCCTTAATAGGGCCAAAAGGCAGGTACTTGCTTACACTGCAACCTGCATGTGCCAGGTTGAATGTGATATTATCACTCATTCCGTATAACTGACTCCAGTGCACATGCGGATGGTTTAAAGGCAGGCCCTTTTCTTTCAGGAGCTGCGTCGCATACAAATTGCTGTATTCATTGTGTGAAGCAACAACCAGTGCCACCCGGTCAATATGGTCAATACAGAATTTCACCCCGGCATTGAAGTCACGGTCGGTACTTTCTTTATCGGGTTGTATGGGTGATGGATACCCCATCTCTGCCGCTCTTCTCCTTTCACGTTCCATATACGCGCCCCGTACCAGTTTGGAACCCAGTATAAAATTCTTTGCCACGGCCGCGGCATAACTGTCTTCAAGGAATTTAATCCGGTCATGCCGGTAATGCTGTAATGTATTGTAGACAATCGGCTTTTCTTTGTTATACTGTTCCATCATCAGAATGGTCAGCATATCCACCGGATCCTGAATCCATGTTTCTTCCGCATCAATTGATACACCTATCGACTTGGCGGCTGCCGCGGCGCATACCCGGTTCACCCGTTGATGAATGCGGTCCCACTCCGCTCTTTCATCGGCCGGCAACGCCGCCAGCGCTTTTTCAAACCGTTTGAACAGACTGCCTTCCCCGGCTTTCATTAACCCATCAATTTTTTCCAGCAAAGCATGCCGGGCAAAACCCGTCACTTTCACACTCATAAAGGGAATATTCGGCTGCGTGGCCGCATAGTCAATCACTTTAATAAACACATCGCCTGCTTTATCAAAATTAACCTCCCCTTCTTTCCCTTCCACCCCGTAATCGAGAATGATTTTTACATTGTACTTCGCCAGCATGGCGGCCACTGCAGCAGTTTCTTCCAGTGTCTCCCCGCCACAAAACTGTGAAAAGATTGTATTCCTGATAATGCCCTTAACCGGCAACCCTGCATTTATTGCCCAGGGAGCCAGCCGTGTACCGATCTTTACCAACCACGACTTCCCCATCATGCTGAAAAGGAAATGGGCTTTCTTTAATGCGGCATCCGGCTTATACTCAAAGGCAAACTCGGTATTATCAAATGAAATCTCGGGATAGTTATTTTCCATAAACTATTTTTCTTGCCTCAAAATTAATCGAAAAGGCCGTACTAACAGTTATGAGTTTTATCAGATAGCCTGGTGATTAAAGGGCTGCAATACCAGTTCACTGACGACCCCGCTCGCCGGTTGCTGACATAAAAACCAGATGGAACGGGCCGCTTCTTCCGGACGAATCATTTTCTCCCGTTGCACACGCAGCTCAATATTGTCCCAGAAAGCCGAATCCACCCCACCCAGAAATACATTGGTAATCCGGATTTCGGTCCGCTTTAATTCTTCCCGGATACTCTGCATCATACCCGTCAATCCGTATTTACTGGCACTATAGGCCGCTGCACCGGCCATAGGCACTTTCCCCAGTACACCCGGGATATTAATAACCAACCCCCTTTTTACTTCCTTCATTGCCGGCAAGAAGGATTTCATCAGCAGAAATGGCGCATACAGGTTGCTATGCAGGGTATTTAAAAAAGCCTCATTGCTCAGTGTTTCAAGCGGACTGATGATACCCACTCCCGCGGCATTAATTAAAATATCCAGTTGGGGGTATACCGAAAAATACCGCTGTTTCAGCTGATCAATATCGGCGGGCTTTGTAAGATCGGCCGGGCAATAATGTAAATCAGTCAGTCCAAGACCGGCAGCCAGCTCTTCCAGTCTCGCCGCATTGCGTGAAGTAAGAAATAATTTAGCACCGCTGGCCGAAAGCAACTTTGCTGTTGCAGCACCGATACCGCCCGTAGCTCCGGTTATTAATACCTGTTTCCCTTTTAATGACTCCATGATTTTTTTTTACTCAACAAACAAGCGGCTTTATTGTTGTGCTTCAGATGTCTTCGATTACCGTCCTTTTTCCTCATCAGCTTTTTCGCCATCATCCGGGACTAAAACCCGGCAGACCAGTTTGCCTGGTTGAAGAATACCTGTTTTTCCGGCAATACCGTTTTCACAAACAAAAACTCGTATACCACCGGGCTTCTATGAAAGCGTATGAAGCCTGGCTGATCAGCAATGGGTACTCCGTGTTGTATACAGACAGCAGTAGTAAAGAATCCGATATCCGCCTGTTGATTCCCCGGTTGGTAAATGACAACTACACAGAAATTCATATCGTAGATCCGGTGGATGACTGGCTTGGTAAACGTTTATCCGCCAGCGCAGAAGAAAACAAACTGATTGTAAAGCAATATCCCAATCCGGGTTTCCTGAATCAGCTGAATCAGGTTACCAGTTATTTTGATACACGTAAGACATACTTCCAGACTGATTTTTATGTCTGGCAACGGAAAAGCCGTCAGCTGTTACTGGATCCGCATCAACAACCACTCGGCGGGAAATGGACATTTGATACAGAAAACAGACAACGTTTCCCCAAAAGCGAAAGGATTCCCGGGATCAGTCCGGGCCTGAACAATGAATTCATTCAGGAGTCAATTGCCTATATCAACCACTATTTTCCCGACAATTACGGATCAGCCACCCCGTTTATCTATCCGGTTGATTTTACCGGAGCCCAGGCCTGGCTCAATGAATTTCTGGAGGAACGCCTGGAAAAATTCGGCATGTATGAAGACGCGATGGTAAAAGACCAGTCCTTTCTTTATCATTCTGTACTGACACCTATGCTGAATACCGGATTACTGGAGCCGCAGGATGTACTGAATAAGCTGTTGTATACAGCTGCAGAGAAAAATATCCCACTCAATTCACTGGAAGGATTTCTCCGGCAAATCACCGGGTGGCGGGAATTTATCCGGATTGTCTATGAACGGGAAGGCCGGCGTCAACGAACCCGCAATTACTGGGGCTTTACACGAAAAATACCCGACTCCTTTCGTACCGGGGAAACGGGTATACTTCCGGTAGATATGGTCATCAAAAGAATACTGCAGACAGGATATGCGCATCATATAGAAAGGCTCATGGTGCTGGGAAATTTCATGCTGCTTTGTGAATTTGATCCGGATGAAGTATACCGCTGGTTCATGGAAATGTTTATTGACAGTTATGACTGGGTGATGGTGCCTAATGTATATGGCATGACCCAGTTTGCGGATGGTGGCCTGATGACCACGAAACCGTATATCAGTGGCAGTAACTATCTGCTAAAAATGGGCAATTGGGAAAAAGGTGAATGGCAGGAAATATGGGATGGTTTGTTCTGGCGTTTTATGCATGGACACAGGGATTTCTTCAGTCGGAATCCCCGACTGGGCATGTTGCTTGGCACCTACGATAAAATGCCGGAAGAAAAAAGAAACAGACATCTCGCGGTCGCAACCGATTTTCTTAAACGCCTGGACCAATGAAACAGCGAAGCAAATCCTTACTTCCTCAAAAAATCTGTCCGGTTTGCAGCCGGCCATTTACCTGGCGGAAGAAATGGGAGAAAAACTGGGCGTTGGTTAAATATTGCAGCGATAAATGCCGGATGAGGAAGACTCATTGACAAAAATACAACCTCGGGCTGATCGGGGAAACAACGTTGCCAGCTGTTAATCCTGCCTATATTTGTAAAAAAACAAACCATGGAGCCGAGAAATGCATCCGCCAGTCTTACAATCATGACAGAGATTGTTTTGCCAAACGATACCAATACGTTTGGCAACCTTATGGGGGGGCGACTGATGTACTGGATGGATATTGCTGCAGCCCTGGCTGCGCAGAAACATTGTAATGCACCGGTTGTAACGGCATCCGTGGATAATATATCGTTCGAAAATCCGATCAAGTTGGGGAATGTAGTACATATTGAAGCCAAAGTGACCCGGGCTTTCACTTCTTCCATGGAAGTGCATATGAGGGTCTGGGGCGAAGACCTGATACAACAGTTCCGCTATAAAAGCAACGAAGCCTATTACACATTTGTTGCCCTGGATCCGCACCGGAAACCACGTCCGGTACCCGCGGTTATTGCGGAGAATGAAGAAGAAATAAAGTTATTTGAAGGGGCGCTCAGGCGTAGACAATTGCGGCTGATTCTGGGAGGCAAGATGAAACCGAATGATGCATCCGAACTCAGGGCGTTGTTTACAGAAGACTGATTATTTGTCGGTGGATTGCCAGTGATGTTTCCCCATCATCATAAATTTTTTACTTTGTTCGATCGCATCCATCAGCTGCTCCAGTATTTGTTCGGCCGGCGCATCATAATCGATTTGAAGGGGCGCTTTAAAAGTGATACTCAGCATTGATCCTTTCTTTTTAAACTTCAGACCTGTTTTATTAAACGCGCGCCAGAAGCCGTTTATCACAACCGGAATTACAACTGGTTTTACCTGTTTTATGATCAGGGCTGTGCCTTTCCGGCCGGGTGCAAAAGGTTTGGTGGTACCCTGCGGAAAAGTAATGACCCAGTTTTTTTCCAGGGCCCTGGTAATTTTCCGTGTATCGGAGGGATCAAGTCCCCTGCGGACTTCTTTTCCTTCCGCCCGCCAGGTTCGTTTAACGGTTAAGCCGCCGGCCAGTAAAAACAAACGGCTGATAAAACTGCCTTTCATCGTTTCCTCAGCAGCCACATAATTGACACGGGTAAACGGATTCAGCAAATAATATGGAATACCCAACCTGTTTTCTTTGCCCCATTTAACGGCGCAAAAAATATGCAGAAAGGTAATGACATCCGCAAAATATGTCTGATGATTGCTGACAAAAAGTACTTTCTCCCTGGGCAGATGACGGATATGTTCTGTACCGGAAATTTTTAGTTTGTTAATGATGGCAAGTCCCGGGTAAGAGGCGGATCCTACTACCAGGTACACCAGTTTCCGGACCGGGTTAAAATGTCGTAGCCGTTGAATGAATGAAGCCATGCGTTACACTTGTGTTCCGTTTGCGGCTCAAATTAAGGAATTGTAAATAAATATGTGTGCTGACTACATACAAACAGCAAAAAAGCCCCTTCAGTCCGAAGGGGCTTTGCGAAAATATTTGTAAACGGATTACTTGGTAATCTTATGGATATAATTTTCATTCGTGCGCTGATCTGTTACACGGATAAAATAAATACCCGGAGACAGTTTACTCAGATTGGTCAGATTCAGCTGGTTTACCCCCTGGCTTACGCTAAACGAAGAGGAGGCCATTACTTTTCCAACCGTATTCACAATACTTACGTTTACTTTCCCGGCTCCGGCGGCATTGTAGGAGATATTCAGGTTATCCGTAAAGGGACTGGGCCATACCTGGATACCGGCTTTTTTATTCAGGCGTACTGCTACTACATTGGAGTAGGAATAACGTCCATCATTGTCCATGGCCCTGATACGATAGTAAAGTACGCTGGCACCGGCAACGGCCTGTATACCATCAGTTGCCTGATAGTTTGTCAGGGTATTTGTCTGACCACTGGCCGGACGGGAAGTAACAGAAGTAAAATTAACCGCATCAGTACTGCGTTCAACAATGAAATTACTGGTATTCATTTCATTCTCTGCAGACCATTTAAGTCCGACAGTACTTCCTGTGAGGGAAGCATTCAGCACCAGGTTATGCAAGGGCAGTGACGCGCAGTTAAGACACTGACGGAAGCAGATATCATCTAAAGTATAATTGTTTACTCCTCCGGCCTGGCTGTCAGAGATACTGATCACTGCGTCTCCGGCAGCACCGGAAACAAATGTACCTGAAATACGTACCCAGTTACCGACAGGCTGTACCGACATATCCGTAGACTGAACTGTAATACCATTTACTTTCAGCGTTATAACCGGATTGGAACCATCCACACGGGCGGCGAAAACACTGAACGCGTAAGCCGTGTTGGCAGCCAGGGAAACTGTTTTGTACCACGCTCTGCCGGCGGGATCTGCGGAGCCCTGTACCACTAATTGAAAATTACCGGTATGAGGTGCTATATCGCGTGCAAATCCGCCCGACATGGCAAATGGATTATTGATATCCATGTACGTTGCACCAACTGATCCGAAAACAAAATCAGAGGAAGCAATGCCGGGGCCGAAATTATTATTGGTATAGGTGGAAGTCAGCGGATCAAACACTTTACTTTCAAAGCCACCATAATATCCCTGTGCATTAAATAATAGATTGCCTTCGCAAAGAAATGAATTAGGCGGACAGAGCGCTGCATTTCCGAATACGTGCAACCGCAGGTATTTTGTTTCGTAAATACCAATATCGTCACCGCCATACGTAGTACCCGCCGGCGCATTGCAGGGCTCAGCACCCGGACGCATCAGCAAACGAATCAGTACATTTTCCAGTGCCGATGTGGCACTGCTGATGTTTAAAGCGGGTGCGTCGTTCGCCACATTCTGTGCAGTGGCGCCACTAACGGTAAAGTTCACCCCGTTAATAACATTTACGCCATTAACAAAACAGGTCCATACCCCGTTGTTATCCTTGTATTGCCAACGATACCAGGTATCTGCGTCCGCAAACACTACATTGGCATCAATCTGCATCGGTTGTCCGGGCGTTACACAGCTGTAGATATACGTCTCCACATGGTGGGCGTATGATTTAACACTGACCAGGAAAAAAGTGAAAGACAGCAGCAGGATTCTGCAGGTTTTGAAAGGCGCAGCCACAGCCGCACGGAGTTGCTTTTTCATGCTCATAAGTTGTTTAATCCTAAGAATTGTTTACAAAAGGGTTTGATACTGTAAAACAATTAATCCCTTGCAGGAAAGATCCGGCAATCATTAATCGGGGTTCAAAGGGGATTTAAAGAGAGGAAATTCTTAGGAAACGGAACTCATGAGAGAGTGTGGAGACAAAAATAAGTAAATAATTTATATTTCAAAATTTTGGACCTATTTTATATAAAGAAAAAAAAGAATAAATAAGAAAGTGAATCACTTGAGTTTTACAACTGGCAGTGCTGTTCTTTCCCCGCTTACGCGGTCAAGCAGGTATAGCATATATATACCGGGAGAAACCTGAGTGGAAACGGACAGATTTAACTGGTTGGTACCACGAACAACTGACTCCACCACTGTTTGCACGGTAATGCCTTTCATATCCACCAGGTTAATTTCAATTTCAGTAACCGATTGAGCAAAGTAAGTGATGGTCAGGGACTTGTTGAATGGGTTAGGCCAGCACCTGAATTCAGCCACTTTTGCGGAACGTACAGGTACCACATTGGAATAAGCGTAATTATTCCTGTTATCCTGGGCTTTAACACGGTAATAGATCAACGGAGCACTAAAAGAAGTAATATCATCCTTGCCCGTATATGTCGTGAGAATATTCATGGGACCGGAAGGAAGAACGGTTGTCAAATCCGTAAAAACGGCACCGTCTGTACTGCGCTGAACAATAAATTTCTCGGTATTCATTTCATTCTCAGCCAGCCATTTCAGATAAACCATATTCTCTTTCAGAACAACTGACAGTGAAAAATTATGAAGAGGAAGTATCCCGCCGGTACCCCCCGTATCCGGCGCAAAGTAAAACGGATTGGTAAGCTCATGACGTAACTGGTAGTATGGAGCCGGAATTGAAGCGGCCGGCTTATCCTGAATAACACCTGCACCTGAAGACTGAATCGAAGCGAAGCATATCGTCACCAACAGCATAAGATTGCTGATGACTTGTGGACGGATAATTGCTTGCTGAGGCATTTTTGGTTATTTGGTACGGTGCTACAAAGAAAATATCCTCCTGCTGTATATGCAAATTTCAACAGCAGTATTTTCATCGTAATAATACGAAAACCAGTGTTTCCCACTATAAAAAAAGGCTGTCTTTCTTAAAAAGACAGCCTTTACTCAGATACCAGTGCGAATTTTTATTCAGGCTTAGCTGCTTCAGCACCACCCTCTTCCGTATTTCCTTCCAGCTTTTTCTTCAGGTCGGCCAGTACACCCAGGTCACCGAGGGTGGCTTTTTCAACCTTGTTCTGGATATTCTTCACGGCTTTCTTGGTTTTATCGGCTTCAGCACGGGCTTCTTTCTTCACTGCTTCCATTTCCTCCACTTTACCCTGCTCCCATATCCGCGTATGCGATACCACAATACGTTTCTCGTTGCGGTCGAATTCAATTACCATAAACTGGTTTGTTTCATCCGCACCGATGCTCTTGCCATCTTCCTTGTTCAGGTGACGGTTAGGCGCAAACCCTTCCAGGCCATAAGGCAGCTGAACAGTAGCACCTTTGTCATCGCGACGGGTTACAGTACCTTCATGGATGCTGCCGATAGCAAATGTATCCTGCAGCGTATTCCAGGGATCTTCTTCCAGTTGTTTATGACCGAGTTGGAGTTTGCGGTTCTCTTTATCAATTCCCAGGATGATCACGTCAATGGTAGACGCCACTTTCGTGTACTCACTGGGGTGATTGAAACGCTTCAGCCAGCTCAGATCGCTGATATGAATCATGCCACCAATACCGGGAGCCAGTTCAACAAACACACCGTAGTTGGTGATGTTTTTCACCAGACCGGTATGACGGCTGCCTTCAGCGAATTTAGTTTCAATATCATTCCAGGGATCAGCAGAAAGCTGCTTGATGGAAAGACTCATTTTGCGACTGTCTTTATCCAGGGTAACGATCTTGGCTTCATGCTCATCGCTTAATTTGAAGAACTCTTTTGCATTGATCGGGGTATTGGCCCAGGTGATTTCGCTCACGTGCACCAGTCCTTCAACACCAGGCTGAATCTCCAGGAAAGCACCGTAATCTTCAATATTCACCACTTTACCTTTCACTACATTACCTTCAACAATGTTCTCACCCAGTACATCCCACGGATGCGGAGTCAGTTGTTTCAGACCTAGGCTGATACGTTTCTTCTCATCATCGAAATCAAGTACCACCACATTGACTTTCTGGTCAAGTTTAAGTACTTCAGACGGGTGAGAAATACGTCCCCATGAAATATCGGTGATATACAGCAGACCATCGAGACCGCCAAGATCCATGAACGCACCGAAATCGGTGATGTTCTTCACGGTACCTTCGAGCACCTGGCCTTTCTCCAGTTTGCTCATGATCTCCGCACGTTGTGCTTCGATATCGCTTTCGATCAGGGCTTTGTGAGATACTACTGCATTCTTGATGGTTTCGTTGATCTTCACCACTTTGAATTCCATAGTTTTTCCGACAAACTGATCATAATCGGTAACCGGTTTAACGTCGATCTGTGAACCCGGTAAGAATGTTTCCATACCGAATACATCCACGATCAGACCACCTTTTGTTTTGGAAGTAACAGTACCGGTAATCACTTCACCTGTTTTGTGTACTTCAACGATACGCTCCCATGCACGGGTAATACGTGCCTGGCGACGGCTGAGGTTCAGATGACCTTCCCGGTCTTCTTTCTCCACGATCATCACTTCCACTTCGTCCCCGATTGCCAGGTTAGGCAGATCACGGAATTCGTTCAGTGAAATCAGACCATCACTTTTGAAACCGATGTTCAGTACTACGTCAGTTTTGGTCAGACCAACAACGAGCCCTTTCATCAGTTCACCATCGTTCAGTTGCACAAAAGTATTTTCATACACTTTGTCATACTTTTCTTTCTCTTCTTTGGTGTAAGAAGTTACGTTACGTTTGTCCACGCTCCAGTCGAAATCGTCATGGGCGGTGGCCACCACAGGTGCTGTTGGTGTCGCTGCAGCCACGGTCTCTCCGGCACCGGACTCCTGTTCATCAGCGTTTAATTGTTTTTTAATGTTGTTTTCAAACATGATATTTGTTTCCCGAAGGGTTTTATTTCGGGGCAGCAAAGATAATTCAAAAAAAGGACGATTTTTGCTTTTCCCAACGAAGTTTTTTCTGTACTTTAACCTTTATAACAGATTGATTCAGCGATTCTTGCAATGGCATCTCCGGCCCTTTCCCGGAACCGTGGCAGATTCCGTACTGATTAACCGGCTCCGGCCACCAAAACTGACCCTTGCTTTATTACTATCTCAAACTCATTGCCCGGGTAGCTATCCGCATTTATTGCCGGAAAATCATCATCAATAAACCGGCCTGCCTGACCGAAAAAGGGCCATTACTGCTGGCCTGTAATCATCCCAATTCCTTCCTTGATTCAGTGCTGCTCAATACACTGTTTGATCAGCCCGTATGGTCGCTGGCCCGTGGTGATGTTTTTAAGAAACCGCTTTTCCGTAAACTGCTGAACGCATTAAAAATCATGCCCGTATACCGTACCAGTGAAGGCGTGGAAAATCTTTCGGAGAATTATAAAACGTTTGAAGACTGTATCACCCTATTCAGAAGAAATCAGATTATCACTATTTACAGTGAAGGGAAATGCATCAATGAATGGCACCTCCGGCCCTTGAAAAAAGGGACAGCCCGGCTGGCGGCTAAAGCCTGGGATGAACAGATACCCCTTCGTATACTGCCGGTCGGCCTTAACTATAGTTCTTTCACCCGCTTTGGTAAAAATGTATTTATCAATTTCGGGGAAATTATAGAACAGCAAAGTATCGGCGATCACGCCGCAGACGGGACAAGGAACCTGGAATTCAACAACCAGTTAAGGAAACAATTTGAAAGTCTGGTCTATGAAATTCCTCTTGGGGACAAAGAGCAGCAAAAAAACCGGCTATCCGTAACCGTAAATCCTTTTGTAAAAACAGTATTGTTTATTCCGGCCATCGCCGGCTGGCTCATCAATGTGCCGGTATTCCTGTACGCCCGCAACACCGCCATCCGGAAATTAAAAGAACCCGGCCACTACGACTCCGTGGTAATCGGAATACTGTTGCTGACTTACCCGTTTTATCTTTTGCTTATTACGGCTCTTTTGCTGGTGCTGACGGGCAGCTATTGGAGTCTGCTTATGATCCCCTTCGCCCTCTTTGGTGCCTGGGCATGGGTACAGGTAAAACCGCAATTGAGCGATCAGTAACTCTTTTCCGCTATTGAACCGGCTGCAATATACCCGCTGGTCCAGGCATGCTGAAAATTAAAACCGCCGGTCACTCCATCCACATCCATTATTTCTCCGGCAAAGTATAAACCAGGAACCAGTTTGCTTTGCATCGTCTGCACGTCTATCTCCTGCAGGTTGATCCCGCCCGCCGTTACAAATTCTTCTTTGAACGTGGTTTTGCCCTTAACTGAAAACACACTGTTCGTCAGCAGGCTGATCAGTTTATGCTGCTGTTTCGCGGGTAAATCAGCCCATCGTTTGTCCGGATCTGCCCCCGCTTCATGCAGCAGTAATTCCCACAAACGATGTGGCAGGTTGAAGGGATTGCGCCATCCGGTTTTCTGCGCTGCCATCTTATGCCTGAACGCATAAAACTGTGTACCCAGCGATTGTTCATGTTGCCCGGGCAGCCAGTTTACCTGGATGTTGAATGTATATTGCTTTCCGGCCAGGTCACGGGCCGCCCGGGCACTCAGTTTCAATACCGCAGGACCACTCAATCCCCAGTGTGTGATCAGCACTGGACCGGTTTCTTCCAGTTTGCTGCCGGAAATTTTTACAGTAGCTGAAGACACCGCCACCCCCATCAGTTGCGTGATGCCATGACCGGGTATATTGAACGTAAAGAGTGAGGGTACCGGCGGTTCAATAGTATGACCGGTCGCCGTTAACCAATCAAACATGGATGATTTCGGATACCCTCCTGTTGCGATACAGATAAAATCTGCTGTCATTGTTTTTCCATCACTTAAAAGCAACCGGAATTGCCCGTCCTCTTTATTCAACGCTTTCACGTCCGCATTCATCCGAATGTCAACCCGATACCGGTTGACGTCCCGCAGCAGGCATTCTACAATGGTATCCGATCTGTCGGTAACCGGAAACATCCTTCCGTCCGGTTCCGCTTTCAGCTGAACACCTCGTTCTTCAAACCAGTGAATGGTGTCCGTGGTAAAAAACTGGTGAAAGGCTTTTTTAACAAAGCGGCTTCCCCGTGGATAACGAGTACTCATCTCCGTTATATCGAAACAGGCATGCGTACAATTGCAACGCCCTCCCCCGCTGATACGCACTTTTGAAAGCAGCTTGCCCGTTTTTTCCAGAAGGGTGACACGTAAGCCAGGGTTCATCCGGGCCGCGTTGACGGCACAAAAGCAACCGGCGGCTCCCCCTCCAATAACAATCAGTTTCTTTGACATGACTTAATTCTGCAAAGAACGCTGAAATTTCATTAAGTTCGTTACTCCTAACCTTCCACAAATGGCCCAGGCTCTGAGTAAACAGCAATTAAAAGAAATCCCGGTACTTCCCTACGAAAAAGTCAGGGACTACCTGGAAACCGGACATCTTTTTTTCAGTTCAGGAAGTTATACTTTCTCAGGGGCTATTCAACGGCTGACAAAAAGTGTATGGAGCCATGTCGCCATTGTATATAAAGATGAACGGTTGGGCCGGGTATTAGTACTGGAAGCGGAACCGTATGTGGGTATACGGATGATTCCCTTATCCAATTATCTCCGGAATTATAAAGGGAAAAACAGGCCCTATAAAGGACAGGTGGTAATAGCCCGGCTGAATAATAAAATCGGGGAGGAGCAATTAAATAAAGCAATCAGTTTTGGACTTGATCAGCTCACCCGCCCTTACGATAACTGGGAAATCATCCGCATTATGATGCGCATACTTTTCAGAAAAGGAAAAAGGGAGCGCAATAAAAGTTATATATGCTCCGAACTGGTCAGGGATGCATTTGCCAAATCCGGGATCCTGTTCAAGATGAATGACACCTATATCAGTCCTCAGGAAATCTGGAAAGATGAGCGGGTGGAGCTTAAATACCGGTTGTTATGATAAGAAATTAACTGCTGAATAAATTACTGTTCAGGGATTCAGCTTTTTCAATAGGGCTGTAATCAGAAAGTATATCGGCTTTTTCTTTTCGTATACAGACATCGTGTTCAAAATGTACGGAGGCTTTCCCGTCTTTTGTCCGGACGGTCCATCCATCATCCTCCGTGTACACCTCTTTCTTACCCAGATTGATCATAGGTTCTATGGCCAGTACCATCCCTTCTTTCAGTTTGGCGCCACTCCCCCTTTTGCCATAATTGGGTACCTGCGGATCCTCATGCAGGTCCTTACCCAGTCCATGGCCTACGAGTTCGCGTACGACGCCGTACCCATGTTTCTTTTCAGTAAAATCCTGTATGGCAAAACTGATATCTCCAACCCGGTTACCGGCCACTGCCTTCTCAATACCTTTATACAATGATTCTTTGGTTACCCTGATCAGTTGCGCAACTTCCTTACCCGGGTCTCCGATAGCGAATGTATAGGCATGGTCGCCATGCCAGCCATTCAGGATCACCCCGGCATCCACAGATATAATATCACCTTCTTTCAGTTCTCTTTTATTGGGAAAACCGTGCACCACCACATCATTTACGGATATGCAGGAATTAAACGGGTATCCATGATAGTTAAGAAAAGAAGGTACTGCGTGATGATCACGGATAAACGTGCCGATCAGGTTGTCAATTGCCAATGTCTGTATCCCTGGTTTAAGCATACCCGCCACTTCCGTCAGCGTTTTGCTGACCAGCAAAGCCGCTTTCCGCATCAGTTCTACCTGCTCATCTGTTTTGTATAAAATCATTTTGCAAATATCTTAAAAATAAAGAACCCGGCAAGAGTACTTACCGGGTCCGTATCTGAATCTTATTAATTTTTTACATCTGAACGGCAGACGAAGTCTGACGGCCCTGTATCCGTCCACTCTTCATCAATCCGTCGTATTGACGCATCAGCAATTGCGTTTCGATCTGCTGCAGCGTATCCAGGATTACACCTACCATGATCAACAGCGACGTACCACCAAAGAATGTGGCGAACTGCTGGGTAACACCCAATAATTGGGCGATACCGGGAAGGATACCAACCAGAGCCAGCAGGATGGCACCCGGGAAAGTAATTTTATCCATGATAGAGCCGATATAATCTGCCGTAGGCTGTCCTGGTTTTACACCCGGAATAAATCCGTTATTCTGCTTCAGGTTATCCGCAATCTGCTTCGGATTAAATATCAGGGCCGTGTAGAGGAATGTAAAGCCGATTACCACCACTGAATAAATCAGCATATACCAGGGATTGGTATGATCGGTGATAGCCCGGAGAAATCCGCTGGCCTGTGTATTATAATTCGCGAAAATAGTCGGGATAAAAATGATAGCCTGTGCAAAGATGATCGGCATTACACCGGCGCTGTTTACTTTCAGCGGCAGAAACTGACGGGCACCACCGAACTGGCGGTTGCCGACAATCTGTTTGGCGTAATTAACCGGAACCTTACGTACACCCTGGATCAGCAGGATACAACCCATAATGATGGCGATCAGAATGGCGATCTCCACAATGAACACCAGAATTTGTCCGTTACGAACGGATTTGGCACTCAGTTCCTGCAGGAAGGACTGAGGCAGGCGTGCGAGGATTCCGATCATGATGATCAGGGAAGTACCATTACCCAGTCCTTTATCCGTAATTTTTTCACCCATCCACATTACAAACAACGTACCTGCGGTCAGCACCACAACAGTGGACAACCAGAAATAACTGGCATACCCGGCCATAATACCGCCGGTTTGCTGTGTCATCCCCTGTAAGTAGGTAACATAGGCGGATGCCTGTAAAATGGTAACGATAACCGTAAGGTATCGTGTATACTGGTTAATTTTTTTCCGTCCGCTTTCTCCTTCCTTCTGCATTTTCTGGAAACGGGGCACCAGCACCGTCATCAGCTGCATAAAGATAGAGGCAGAGATATAAGGCATGATACCCAGTGCAAAGATGGATGCCTGGTTAAAGGCACCACCGGAGAATGCGTCGATCAGGCCAAGGATACCGGTATTTCCTTCACCGGACTGGTCCATCCGGTTGGGATCAATACCCGGTAAAACGATATGCGCACCCAGCCGGTAAATCGTGATCATCATCAGGGTGAAGAGGATCTTACCGCGCAGCTCTTCAATGCTCCAGATATTCTTGAGTGTCTGTATAAATTTCTTCACGGGAATATAAAAGTTTTAAAGCGCTTAAAAGGAAAAAGACGCATTGAATGCGTCGTTGCAATTTAGTGAAATTACTTTACTATTTCCACTGTACCGCCGGCTGCTTCGATGGCCGCTTTGGCTTTATCACTGATTGCATTTACCCGGAAGGTGAATTTTTCTTTCAGTTCACCATTGCCGAGAATCTTAACCCGGTCTGTCTGGGAAATTAATCCGTTGATGTAAAGATTCTCCAGGGTGAATTCAGTGATGTTATACTTTTCAGCGAGTTGTTCAACCTGTCCGAGATTGATCACTTTGTATTCAATACGATGGGGATTCTTGAAACCGCGTTTGGGTATCCGGCGCTGGATGGGCATCTGACCACCTTCGTGCGCCATTTTATTTTTAAAACCGGTACGGGCTTGTGCACCTTTTGTACCTTTTGTAGAAGTTCCGCCATGTCCGGAGCCATCACCGCGTCCGATACGTTTTGTCTTGTGTGTTGCGCCTTTTGCAGGTCTTAATTCGTGTAGTTTCATTGCTTTTGTTTTTTACTCATCGCCCCAAAAGCGTCGGGGCTCGCATGTATGTCTTTGTAACCGGGAAATTTTCCGGTTATTTTACTTCTTCCACTTTCACCAGGTGGGTCACTTTGTGCACCATACCCAGTATCTGCGGAGTAGCTTCCAGCTCACGGGAAGAATTGGTCTTATTCAGTCCCAAGGCCTGCAGTGTAAGCTTCTGGCGCTCGGGTCTGTCAATCGGACTTTTTACCAATGTTACTTTTATCTTTTTCATAATTCAATTTCGTTTGTGTTCGGTATTAACCGTTAAAAACTTTCTTTAAACCCATGGTACGTGTCTTAGCCACGTGAATCGGCTCACGGAGCATAGCCAGTGCCTTGAAGGTCGCTTTTACCACGTTGTGAGGATTAGCGGAACCCAGTGATTTTGCCAGTACGTCGGTAACACCTGCTGCTTCGAGCACTGCACGCATGGAACCTCCGGCGATCACACCGGTACCATGAGCGGCAGGTTTGATCAGTACTTTAGCGGCACCTTCTTTAGCCCATTGATCATGAGGAATAGTTCCTTTCATCACCGGTACTTTAATCAGGTTCTTCTTGGCATCTTCAATACCTTTTGTAATGGCTTCCTGTACTTCCTTGGCCTTACCCAGGCCATGACCTACTACCCCGTTTTCATTACCCACCACTACTAAGGCAGAAAAGCTGAATGCACGTCCGCCTTTGGTTGTTTTTACCACACGGTTGATGGCTACCACTTTATCTTTCAGTTCCAGGTCGCCGGCTTTTACCCTGTTTACGTTAAACTTTGACATTTATACTTGTAATTAAAAGTTTGAAAGGATTGTTTAGAATTGCAGACCGCCTTCCCTGGCACCATCCGCTACTGATTTCACACGGCCATGGTAGAGGTATCCGCCACGGTCAAATGTTACATCCTTCAGACCGAGTTCAGTGGCTTTGCGGGCAATAGCTGCACCCACTAGTTTACTTTTCTCGCTCTTATTCACTTTTTGTGCCGCAATATCTTTATCACGGGAGGAAGCAGCCGCCAGGGTTACACCTTTAGTATCATCAATCAGCTGTGCATAGATATCCGCGTTGCTCCGGAATATGGACAAACGGGGTTTTGCGGTTGTGCCGCTGATTTTGGCGCGGATCCTGTAACGGATATTCTGTCTTCTTTGTGATTTTACTTTCGGATTCATCTCTGTTTATTTATAACCCTGATACTGCCAGGGTCCGATTTAGATTATTGATTATTTACCAGCCGCTTTACCAGCTTTCTTACGAACCACTTCACCCACATAGCGTACCCCTTTACCTTTGTACGGCTCGGGCTTACGCAGACTGCGCAGTTTGGCAGCCACCTGTCCGATGAGTTGCTTATCGATACCCTCGAGCGTGATGATCGGGTTCTGTCCTTTTTCCTGGGCAGTAGCCACTTTCAGTTCTTTGGGAATCTCGAAAATGATATTATGAGAATAACCAAGTGCCAGATCCAGTACATTACCCTGGTTGGCGGCTTTGAAACCCACACCAATCAGTTCCAGTTTACGTACAAAACCTTCAGTTACACCTTTCACCTGGTTTGCAATCAGGGCACGATATAAACCGTGCATAGCGCGGTGACGGATCTGGTCGGTAGGACGGCCAAAATGCACATGACCATCTTTTACTTCAACAGTAATATCACGGTCTACCGCCTGTTTCAGTTCTCCTTGTTTACCTTTTACGGTTACCACATTGTCTTTACCCACTGAAACGGAAACGCCTTCCGGAATTGCGATTGATTTTTTTCCTATACGGGACATAAAAAAAATTTATTTGTTATCTATCTTATTTTGTTGCCAACCGGTCAGCCTGTACAGGATACGGCTTAATGTATCGGCAACCATTACTGATTAATATATGTAGCAAAGTACCTCGCCTCCCACATTCTGGGCTTTGGCATCTTTGTCTGTCATTACTCCTTTGGAAGTAGACAGAATGGCCACACCGAGTCCGTTCTTTACACGACGGAAGTCAGCGGGTTTGGAATACTGACGCAGACCCGGACGGCTCACACGCTCCATACTCTGGATAGCGGGCTGCTTGGTGGCGGCATCATATTTCAGGGCGATTTTAATCACTCCTTGTTTGTTGTCATCTTCGAATTTGTATTTCAGGATATACCCCTGGTTGTACAGGATTTCCGTCATACGTTTTTTCAGGTTGGATGCGGGAATATCCACCACACGGTGACCTGCCATTTGCGCGTTACGGATTCTTGTCAGAAAATCTGCTATAGGATCTGTTACCATATTATTTGCCCTCCTACGTCCCGGCACAATCGCCGGAATAATTGGAAAAGTTTAAGAATTGAATTGAATTGTTTACCAGCTTGCTTTTTTCAAACCGGGAATTTTGCCATTGAGTGCCATATCACGCAAAGCCACCCTGGAAATACCAAAGTAACGTACATAACCTTTCGGACGCCCCGTCAGCTGACAACGGTTTTTTAAGCGTACGGTGGAAGAGTTCTTCGGCAGCTCATCGAGTGCTTTCCAATCGCCGGCTTTTTTCAGCTCCTCTCTTTTGGCTGCGTACTGGGCAACCATTTTCTCTCTCTTGCTCTGCCTGGCTTTTACTGAAGTTTTTGCCATTTGTGATGATACTTTTAGTTTGAGTTATTTTGTGTTTTTTTGAAAGGCATACCGAGTTCTTTCAGCAATTCAAAGGCTTCTTCGTCTGTACCGGCGGTTGTCACAAAAGTGATGTCCATACCCGTGATTTTGCTTACTTTATCGATATCGATTTCCGGGAAGATGATCTGCTCGGTTACACCCAGTGTGTAGTTACCGCGGCCATCGAACGCCTTTTCGTTAACGCCTTTAAAGTCACGTACACGGGGCAGTGCAACGGAGATCAGGCGATCCAGGAATTCAAACATCTTCACACCGCGCAGTGTTACACGGGCGCCAATGGGCATGTTTTTCCGGAGTTTGAAGTTTGAGATGTCCTTTTTAGACATGGTGGCCACGGCTTTCTGACCCGCAATGGTAGTCAGTTCGTCGATGGCGATATCCACCATTTTCTTGTCAGAAACAGCTCCGTTTACGCCACGATTCAGGCAGATTTTCTCCAGCTTGGGAGCCTGCATCACCGTTTCATAACCGAATTTTTTTACCAGGGCAGGTACCACTTCATTTTTGTACTTGTCTGCCAGTCTCGGGGTATATGCTTTTGTACTCATATCAATCAATTAATGTTCCGGTAACAGATCAGATCTTTTCTCCGGATTTTTTGGAAATACGTACTGTTTTGCCCTCTTCACGTTTGCGGGTAATACGGGCCGGAGCTTTCGCTTTGGCATCCCACAGCATCACATTGCTGATGGCAATGGGTGCTTCTTTCTTCACAATACCACCCTTAGTGTTCTGTGCAGAAGGTTTGGTGTGTTTGGTGATGATGTTCACACCATCCACAATCACTTTACCTTTTTCCACCAGTACTTCTTTTACCGTACGGGGTTTTGATAAGTCTTTATCATCGCCGGCGATTACCACCACGCTGTCACCTTTCCGGATGTTGTACTTGGGTTTAAATCTTGCTTTCATTTTATCTTTCGTTAATGGGTATTACCCTTTTATCAATTATAATACTTCAGGGGCCAGTGAAATAATCTTCATATAGCCTTTATCACGGAGTTCACGTGCCACCGGTCCGAAGATACGGGTACCCCTGGGCTCGTCAGACTGGTTCAGGATCACTACCGCATTGTCATCAAAACGGATGTAAGAACCATCTTTGCGACGCAGCTTATTGGTGGTACGAACGATTACCGCTTTGGCCACAGTACCTTTTTTGATACCGCCCTGGGGAATCGCGTCTTTCACCGTCACTACGATTTTATCGCCAATCCGGGCATAACGCTGACCGCTGTTACCGAGTACACGGATACAAAGCACCTCTTTGGCACCACTGTTGTCCGCAACATTTAACCGGCTTTCTTGCTGAATCATTTTTCTTAAGCTTTACGCTTTGAGCCGCGGCAGGCGGTCTCAAGCAATTAATACAATCTGTTTATACTATACACGGTCCGAAGCATACCGCTCGCAGTCCGTACCTTTCAATTACTTCACTTTCTCCACCACTTCCACCAGTCTCCAGCGCTTAGTTTTGCTGAGCGGACGGGTTTCCATGATTTTCACCAGGTCACCAATGCTGCACTCGTTTTTGTCGTCGTGTGCATGGAACTTAGTGGTTTTCTTTACGAACTTACCATAGATCGGGTGCTTTACTTTCCGCTCAACGGCAACGGTGATGGTCTTTTCCATCTTGTTGCTGGTTACCACACCGATCCTGGTCTTTCTTAAATTTCTTGCTTCCATTGTTAGTGCTTTATTATGCTTGCTGTTGCTTTAACTTCAGTTCCGTGTTCAGGCGGGCAATTTCCCGGCGCAGTCCGCGGATTGTCATGGGGTTTTCGAGGGGTGAAATGGCGTGGGCAAACTCCAGTTTTTTTAACCGCTGTTTGTCTTCTTCCAGCCGGGCCTTCAGGTCCTGCTCATTCATCCCATGAATGCTTTTTACAAATTCTGCTTTCTTTGACATCGTAATACGATTTATTGTTTATTACGCAGTAACCAGGTCACGGCGTACCATAAATTTGGTTTTGATCGGCAGTTTACCGGCAGCCAGGGCCAGGGAGGCACGGGCAACCTGCTCACTCACTCCATCAATTTCGAACATGATACGTCCGGGTTTTACCACGGCAGCCCAGAATTCGAGGTTACCTTTACCTTTACCCATCCTCACCTCTGCGGGCTTACGGGTAATCGGTTTATCGGGGAAAATGCGGATCCACACATTACCTTCCCTTTTCATTTCACGGGTAAGCGCCTGACGGGCCGCCTCAATCTGACGGTCTGTAATCCAGTGCTGCTCCAGTGCTTTTAAAGCAAAAGATCCAAATGCAATGGTCGTACCTCTTTTGGCATCGCCTTTCATACGGCCTTTCTGCATCTTCCTGTGCTTCGTTCTTTTCGGTTGTAACATTTTTTTTAAGCTTTGAGCCAGTAGTGATAAGTTATATACTCTCCTGTTCCGGCAATTAAACTTTTATTTTACTGTAACGGTTCGTTGCCTCAGGCACGTAACCGGTAACTTTTATCTTAGTTTCTGCGATCTCCTCTTCCACCACCACGGTTGCGGTCTCCTCCACCTCTGCGGTCATCGCGACGGTCACCACCACGACGGTCACCACCGTGACCACCATGCTCTCCACGTCCTTCCCTTCTGTCGCTCACATCACTCTTACCACCTACGAAGTTGGGATTCAGGTCACGCTTGGCCAGTACTTCACCTTTACAGATCCATACCTTGATACCGATTTTACCATATACGGTTTGTGCAAACACGTTGGCATAATCAATATCCATACGGAATGTATGCAGGGGCACACGGCCTTGCTTGAATTCTTCGCTACGGGCAATCTCTGCACCTGCCAGACGACCACTCAATTTGATCTTGATACCTTCA
>JAFLBL010000011.1 GCA_017303855.1 Chitinophagales bacterium
TTTAAGCCTGACCCTACTTAATAAAACACCTATAAATCAACTGTTTAATGAATCTTATCTGCAGACTGTCAAAGAACTTGAACATAATCAATTGAAAATGTTCTAAATATGTTTAGGACGCTAGTGATTATTCATTATTCATTATTCATTATTCATTACTCATTATCTTCACCATACAACAGTCAGTTGTACCATGATACATCCCAAAGAACTTTCCATACTCGACTACACGTATCCGTTATCAGACGACCGTATTGCCTCTTTTCCCCTCAATGACAGAGATGCATCGAAGTTGCTCATCTATGAGAAAGGACAGATCAGTACAGACACCTATCGTCAGCTCGCCAATCATATTCCCGCTGATTCATTACTGGTATTCAATAACACCAAAGTGGTGGAAGCGCGTTTGCTTTTTCAAAAGAGTACGGGTGGGGTGATTGAGATCTTTTGTCTTGAACCACACGAGCAATATGCGGATATCACCAGTGCCATGTTGCAGACCGGTAAAGTATACTGGCAATGCCTGGTTGGTGGTGCGTCCAAGTGGAAAGCGGGACAGGTACTGGAGAAAAAGATCCGCTACCATAATGAAGAAATCACACTGCAGGCTTCCTATATAGAAAAACGAACGGGTTGTTTTATCATTGAACTCAGCTGGACCCCTGATGCATTGAGTTTTGCTGAGTTATTACATGCTGCAGGTGCCATCCCGCTCCCACCCTATATCAAACGCAAAGCTGAGGAGAGTGATACTGAACGATACCAGACGGTATATGCAAAACATGATGGTTCTGTGGCTGCGCCCACTGCGGGTCTGCATTTTACAGCACATATATTCAACGCACTCCGGGAAAAAAATATCCGCCATGACTATGTAACCCTGCATGTGGGTGCCGGCACGTTCAAACCGGTGAAGGCGGAGAAAATGAATGAACATGCTATGCATGCGGAATGGATCGATGTGAGTCAGGAATTTATCGGTCATTTGCTGGAATCCCTTACCGGGAATATCGTGGCGGTTGGGACTACTTCGCTGAGGACGTTGGAGAGTTTGTATTGGATCGGGAGAAAAGTGGTGAGTGGGGAGTGGTCAATGGTGAGTAGTGAGTGGTCAGCGGTGAGTGGGGGCATCTCGCAGTGGGAAGTGTATGAACGAAATGATAAGGATATAACTGCCGAAGCCTCCTTAACTGCGTTGCTGGATTGGATGAAGGCAAATAAACTCGAACGATTAGTAACGAAAACAAAGATCCTGATCGCACCGGGCTATCAGTTCCGTATTATCAACGGACTGATCACTAATTTTCATCAGCCGCAATCGACGTTGTTATTATTGGTAGCTGCACTGATCGGTGAAGACTGGCGGAAAGTCTATGACTATGCCCTTACTAATGATTTCCGGTTTCTGAGTTATGGGGACGGGAGTTTGTTGTGGAGAGCGGTTGACGGGTTGAAAGGTTAACAGGTGAAAAGGATGAGCATCACTTATCCCCGCTTCAACGGTAAATCAATCGTAAACACACTTCCCTTGCCCAGTGTACTCTCCGCCTTGATATCACCATTGTGCGCTTCCACCATGGTTTTTACATAGCTGAGACCGAGACCAAAGCCTTTTACATTGTGCACATTGCCGGTATGGGCGCGGTAGAAACGTTCGAAGATGCGTTTCACGGTATCGCGGTTCATACCGATGCCATTGTCTTCGATGCGGAAGGTGAAATATTTACTGCCCGACTGGGTACTGATGCGGATATATGGCGGCACATTGTCCTTGGCATATTTTACAGCATTGTCCACCAGGTTATTGACCATATTGGAAAAATGGACTTCATCCGCGTCAATCAGGTCATTGGTGGCATTGAGTAACAGGTCAACCTTCCCGTTCTTACTTTCCAGCTGCAGGGCAAAATTATCCACCACTACATTGATCACTTCATGCACATGAACGGGCTTGAGGTTCAGTTCCACTTCCTGTTTCTCCAGCTGCGAAGCCCGGAGTATGGTTTCCACCTGCCGGTTCATCCGCTGATTCTCCTCTTTAATAATGCCGCTGAAATAACGCAGCTTGTCTTTATCGCTGATTACTTTATCATTCCGCATGGCATCCACCGCCAGCGATATGGTGGCAATAGGCGTTTTAAATTCATGTGTCATGTTATTGATAAAGTCATTCTTGATTTCCCCCAGTTTTTTCTGCCGCAACATGGTACGGACGGTCAGGTAAAAAGCAGCGATAATAATAATGGTAAAAAGAATACTTGAACCAATCCGGAAACGAAGATCTTTCAACACCAGGCTTTTGATATCGGGTATCACCACAAACAATACTTCACTGGTGGTCAGGTTCTCTCCCGCCGTGCCGCTGAAGGCCTCCAGCAATACCGGGCAGGTCCAGTTATTGACGGTATCCTCATAGGCCGTTACAAAACTGGGAGATACAATTTCAAATATATTATTGTCGAACTTATCAAAAGAGGCAATGCCAAACTCAAACGTGATATTCTTCAGCTTGTTCTGTAAAAAAGTCTTCCTGATTCTGTTATTGATATCCTCCACACTAAAGCGCTGACCAATGGTAATGGGTTTAAACATTTCCATTCTGAAATCATCCACCAGCAAACCCCGTTTGGTGTTGCCGGGCGTAAAACCTCCTTTATGCTGTGCCAGTTCATTACCCACCAGTTTTGTCGCCTCTTCCACACTGTGCTTGATCTGTTCCTGGCGCAGGAGCACCATGTTATTAATCCAGGATACCTGGATCAGGATCAGTCCGATCAGGGAAAGCGATATCAACACCGTAATTATGGTAAAAATGCGTTTCACGACTTATTATATGGGGTTGTAATATACTGCATCCGGTTTATTTTCAACGAACAGGACCGTTGGCAAATGTACGAAGCCGCTGCCGGCCGTCTATACCCTGCCGGCGGTACGGAGCTGAATTTAACGGCTTCTTTAACTTTTACCAGGAAAGCCGGATCATTTTGCAACATAAATTTTAAAAATTCAATTTTCATCTTAAATTGAAGCATGATAGCACCCGGTCCCGGTATATTACTGATAGCGGATCCCTTTCTGAAAGACCCGAATTTCCTCCGGTCGGTGGTTTTACTTTGCGAACACCAGACAGAAGGCAGCTTTGGTTTTGTACTGAACCGCCAGCTGGATGATACCCTGGATCAGCTGGTTCCCGGATTTGAAGGAATGGTTTTCCCTGTATTTGACGGGGGACCGGTACAGAAAGACTCCCTTCATTTTCTGCACCGGTTACCCGATGCCATTCCCGGCGGACAGGAAATCGTAAAAGATGTGTACTGGGGCGGCGACTTCGACGCAATCCCCGACCTGGCAAAAGCGGGGTTGCTCAACGCATCCAATATCCGTTTCTTTATCGGTTATTCCGGCTGGGGCGAAGGCCAGCTGCAGACGGAAATGGAAGAAAAAACATGGTTAACGGTAGCGGCTAACCGAAAACTGGTTTTCCATCAGAACCACCTGGAAATATGGAAAGATTCCCTGCGTCTGCTCGGCGGGGAGTTTGAAATGATGATCAATTTCCCGCTGGATCCCCAGCTTAACTAATACATATGAAAAAGTTTTTCTTCCTGCCGGTGCTTCTCCTGGCCTTGTCCGGGCTGCGCTGTTCCACCCTGAAGAAAATGGGACTGGTACCCACCGAACTGGAAATGGCCACTGGTCTTAAAGAAGCCCTCTCACAGGGACTCTTCAGGGGACTCGATGCATTTTCGGACAGTACCGGTAATCCACTGGTTCGCTTTGTATTTCCGGGAGAAGCGCAAAAAATTGAAAATACCCTGCGCGATCTTGGCTTTGATAAAACCATTAACCAGGTAACCGGAAAATTCACCAGGGCGATGCGTTCCGCCGTATCGGTTACCAAACCGGCTTTTCACGCGGCATTGAAGAGTATGTCTGTAAAAGACGCGGCCGGCATCCTGGTTACCGACAATCGTCATGCCGCCACCGATTATTTTAAAGGCAGTATGAAACCTGCTTTGATGACCGGTCTGCGTCCGGTAGTGGACAGCACGATCAGGGCGGAAGGGGCGGATAAAGAATGGAGCAGTATCACCGGCATTTATAACAGTATCCCTTTTCTGAGCAAACCGCTGGAAAGCAACCTGACAGATTTTGTAACCGCCCGTGTAATAGATGGTGTATTCCTGATGGTGGCCAATGAAGAAGAAGAGATCCGCGCCAAATACGCACTCCGCAAAACCGACCTGATGAAAAAAGTATTCGGTTATGCGGAACAGGAACTGAAGAAACGATTAAACCAGAAATCCTGATCCGTTATGCTGAAACGTATTATTTTCCTGTTTCTGTTCGCAGCAGTTATTCTCCCTCTTTTTTCCTCTTTTTCTGCAAAGAAGAAAAAAAGAGTGCTGGTGTTTTCTAAAACCGCCGGTTTCCGGCATACTTCGATTCCGGCCGGAAAAAAAGCCCTGATTGAACTTGGCAAAACAAACGGGTTTATTGCTGATACCACGGAAGATGCCACGCATTTTAATTCCGAAAACCTGGGGCAATATGATGCAGTTGTTTTCCTGAGTACTACGGGAAATGTACTGGATAGTAACCAACAGCTGGCCTTTGAAAAGTTTATACAATCCGGAAAAGGGTTTACGGGTATTCATGCCGCCACCGATACGGAATATGACTGGCCTTGGTATGTGGGGCTGGCAGGAGCCAGTTTTGAGAGCCATCCCCAACAACAAACGGCACGGCTGTACCGGATCGAAAAAAATCATCCGGCCACAGCGGCATTACCGGATAACTGGGTTCGTTTTGATGAATGGTATAATTTTAAAAATATCAATTCGACCACCCATGCTCTGCTGAACATTGACGAAAGCAGTTATAGCGGAGGAAAAAACGGGGATAATCATGTTGTATCCTGGTACCATGAATATGATGGCGGCCGCGCATTTTATACCGCATTGGGACATACCGATGCTTCTTTTTCAGAACCTTTGTTCCTGGCACACCTGGCAGGTGGTATAAAATGGTCGCTGGGTTTAAAATAAAAAAGCGGATGTTGTTTAAAACATCCGCCTGTAGAAATCAGTTTGACTGCTTATAATTCCACAGCGCCTTCCACCAGTACAGTAACTTTATTGTTCAGTACTTCCACAAAACCGCCCTGTACGTCATAATTCGCCGCAGCGGCATTGGTTTTATCCTTCAGTACTTTCACTTTACCGGCTTTCAGGGCACTGACCATGGGCGCGTGCTTGTCCAGTACTTCAAAGCTTCCGCTGATACCGGGCATTTGCACCCCGTATACTTCGCCGCTGAACAGCTTTTTCTCCGGTGTTAATATTTCTAAGTTCATAATTGCTTTTTTTTACATTCCCACAATTGGCTAATCGACAAATCGGCTAATCGTATTACCCCTGGGCGGCGCTCATCAGTTTCTTACCTTTTTCGATCGCATCATCAATGCTACCTACCAGGTTGAAGGCTGCTTCCGGATATTCATCCACTTCACCGTCCATGATCATATTAAAACCACGGATGGTTTCTTCGATCGGAACGAGTACGCCTTTCAGACCGGTAAAGGCTTCCGCTACGTGGAAGGGCTGAGACAGGAAACGCTGTACTTTACGGGCGCGTTGTACCACCATTTTATCTTCATCACTCAGCTCATCCATACCGAGGATGGCGATGATATCCTGCAGTTCTTTATAACGCTGAAGCATGGACTTCACGCGGTTGGCACAATCGTAGTGTGCATCACCCACGATCAGCGGAGACAGAATCCTTGAAGTAGAGTCCAGGGGATCCACCGCGGGGTAGATACCAAGGTCAGCGATTTTACGGGACAATACGGTTGTGGCATCCAGGTGAGCGAAGGTTGTCGCCGGAGCCGGGTCGGTAAGGTCATCCGCCGGTACGTATACCGCCTGTACGGAGGTAATGGATCCGTTTTTAGTAGAAGTGATACGTTCCTGCATGATACCCATTTCAGTTGCCAGTGTAGGCTGATAACCTACCGCTGAAGGCATACGACCCAGCAGGGCTGATACCTCAGAACCGGCCTGGGTGAAACGGAAGATATTATCTACGAAGAAAAGGATATCACGTCCTTTGCCTTGTCCGTCGCCATCACGGTAGTATTCAGCGATGGTCAGACCGGAAAGTGCCACACGGGCACGGGCACCGGGGGGTTCGTTCATTTGTCCGAATACAAATGTGGCTTTGGAGTCGGCCAGTTCTTTCATATCCACTTTGCTCAGATCCCATCCGCCTTCTTCCATACTGTGTTTGAAAGAATCTCCGTATTTCATGATACCGGCTTCGATCATCTCACGCATCAGGTCATTTCCTTCACGGGTACGCTCACCCACACCGGCAAATACAGACAAACCGGAATAGGCTTTCGCGATGTTATTAATCAGTTCCTGGATCAGTACGGTTTTACCTACACCCGCACCACCAAACAGTCCGATCTTACCACCTTTTGCATAGGGCTCGATCAGGTCAATTACTTTGATCCCTGTAAACAGTACTTCCGTAGCTGTACTCAGGTTTTCAAACATGGGGGGCAGGTTGTGGATCGGACGGCCACCTGCTTTACTAACTGCGGGTAATCCATCGATGGGATCTCCGGTTACATTAAACAGACGTCCTTTGATACCTTCGCCAATGGGCATGGCAATCGCAATTCCGGTATCCACTACTTCAGTACCGCGAACGATACCTTCCGTACCGTCCATCGCGATGGTACGAACACTATCCTCACCCAGGTGTTGCTGTACTTCAAGTACCAGGATATCACCATTTTCTTTTTTCAGTTCCAGTGAGTTGTAGATCTCGGGAAGTGTGCCATCAAATTGCACGTCAATTACCGCGCCGATGACCTGTTTTACTTTACCTACGTTTGCCATGATTTTGTGTTTATTTGGAGGCCGGGAATACCGGTATTTTCAGGCCGCAAAGGTAAGGGGGCGGGCTTAATCCGCCAATTTGAAAATTAAAGATATTTTATTGTGGAAAAGCCGTTGAAAACCAGGTCTGTCAAAGCCTGTATAAGCCACCCGGGTACGCCTTTTACCCTTTCTTGCGGATAATCAGGCCCAGTGAGGTTACAACAAACCGTCCGACCTGGAGTTTTACATGCACTTCCTGCCTGTGCGGGGTAATGTCGACCATAAAATCTTCGGGCATGCCGCCGATAGAATAGTCCGTTTCTTCCACGAAATGCCCCTCCTCCCTCAGTTCCCCGATAACCCGGTCAATATCCCGCTGGCGGAATATTACGGTATCATTCAGGTCCTGGGTTTCGTCATTACTGGAGATATTGAATTCAGTAGTATGTACGGCCCAGCCCCCGGGTCTCAGGGTATTGAGTTGATTTTTCAGGAAGGCCAGTCCTTTTTCAATACTTCCGAGGTGTTCGAAGGAACAACTGGACCAGTTAAAATCGAAGCCTTGCAGGTTTTCCGGAATAGCATTCATGTCAAGTGGCTGGTACCCGACCAATTCCCTGAATCGTCCTTCCTCACAGAGCTGCCGTTTATTCAGGGAATCCAGGCCAACACAGAGCTGCCCGGTTTTCTTCCATCCTTTCTCTTTTCCCTGTGCCGGATAAATATCGGTGGCCAGGATATGGCAGCCGTAATTGGCAAAAATGGAGGGGGCCGGTTCTGTGCCAACCGCAAATACCAATCCATGACCTCCCCCGTGTATACAATCACGCTCCCATAAGGCCTGCATATTGTAGGCATATTCCCATTGTTTGCGGTGATACCGGGGCTTTTCCTTCATTTCAAAACACCAGCGATGGTACCAGTCTTTATGAAAATCCTGTGCCTTGCAGAGTTCAGATCTTCGTCTGCCTGCCTCCTGTGTCAGGGAATTTGTCCAGGTTCTTTCTGTCATGTCAGGATATTTAGCCTGCCAGTGAACGGTATACGGCAAGGTACTCTTTTGCTTTCTCCTTCCAGGCAAATGACTGTCCCCGCAGCCGGATCTGATCGGCCAGGCCGTTGCTGTTGTAATGAGCCATGCCATCACGGAAAACATGCTGCATGTGTACGCGGTCAAAAGAAGAAAAATAAAAAGCTGTATCCCCACCAATCTCAGGTAATGAAGTAAGGTTGGATAAAAAAACGGGTTTGCCAAACTGCATAACCTCTACTACGGGTGCTCCAAAACCTTCCGCCAGTGAGGGATGCACAAATGCCAGGCAATTGGCATAATACCAGGCTTTTTCTCCTTCAGAAACAGGTCCT
The DNA here is from genome assembly GCA_017303855.1 of Chitinophagales bacterium. GTDB lineage: Bacteria > Bacteroidota > Bacteroidia > Chitinophagales > Chitinophagaceae > JJ008. The sequence goes on from JAFLBL010000011.1 coordinate 8,259, forward strand.
GTGAGGGACAACCGATCCGCCACTCCCATTGCAACGGCGGCGGCCCTTATATAATTTACATAATCCGGTTCATCAAGCCGGCCGGCAATAATCATTTCAATAGATTCATCTTCCAGCAGGGGCAGCAGTACATGATAATTCTTTTTCTTATTCACATAGCCCATGCCAAACAGGAATGGCCGGCGGGGACGGTATGAACCGGCAGTCAGTTCAGGCGCCTGCACCTGATGCGTACCGTTGTGTATTACATGCAGGAGCCGGTTACCCGTATCACAGTATTTTACCACATCCGACCGGGTAAAGGAGGAAATACACACGATTGCGTCCGATTTGCTGATCAGCGACTGGGTATGTGCCAGGCTCTTCGTCTGTTCTTCTTTTGATTTTCCTTCGTGCAGCGGGTTCAGGTCATGTATGGTCAGCAGTATTTTCAGTCCGGGGTATTTTCGCTTATCGGGAATAATTCTTCCACTCTGGAAAGGTGCATGCCAGATGGCACAATCACGCAGGTAGGGCTTAAATACCTTTTGTAAAATCCCTTTTTTTTCAATGACGCAGTTTGCCCGGTCACGAAAAGCCCCACTGGCTGCAGGCGGAACATAGTATTTCATACTTAATTCCGGGTCATCACGGAGTAAATCGCCCATTTCTTTTCCCAGGTTAAGACAATAATGATACAGCCCCGAATGAGGATATTTCATCAGGTCGCAATCCAGCAGTATATTTTTTTTATGTGCAGGCATAGAATGAACGTTAAAATTAGTGTACGCCGGTATTACCTGTGTAATCTGGGCATTAACTCTTTTATTGGTTACAAACAGTCAACTGAACTTTACTAAAATGAAGTTGGGGCATTATTTTTGGGAGATCCGGGGTATGGCGACCTGCGCCGGTCACCCTTTCAATTTTAAACCGGTATATGCATAAAATCATTTTTGATTGTGAGCGGATGAAATACCCGGATACAGGGCTGTACCATTATTGTAAGAATCTAGGGCGCTACCTGGAGAAAAATATCCGGTTGCAGGAAGAACAATTGTTCTTTTACACACCGCCGGGAGAGCAGGACTGGTCGTTCCGGCAAAGCAATCATATTACACAGCACCCGTTGCATAAATTTGTTTTACCGGCTACCGGCCAATTTGATATCTGGCATGCCACGTATCAGAATACGCATTATATGCCGATGCGGAACCGGAAAGTCAGGGTGGTACTGAGTATTCATGATCTCAACTTTCTTTATGATGATAAAAAATCACCGGCAAAAAAGCAGCAATACCTGCATTACCTGCAGCAACTGATTAACCGTGCCGACGCCCTTGTCTGTATTTCTGAATTCAGCAGAAAAGATGTACTCCGGCATTGCGATATAAAAAACAAACCGCTTACAGTTATTCACAACGGCAGTAACCTGCTGGAAGAACCTGTGCTTTCCGAAAAATCATATCGCCCGGCAAAACCCTTTCTTTTTTCCATTGGCGTAATGCACCGCAAAAAGAATTTTCATGTATTACTCCCGTTGCTCCGGCAAAATACCATGGAATTGCTGATTGCCGGGAGACATGAAGATGACCGCTATTTATCTTTTATCCGTGAAGAGTCCGTGAAAATGGGTGTGGAAGACAACCTGAAACTACTAGGGCCGGTTACAGAGAAAGAAAAGTCCTGGTACTATAATAATTGCCGGGCGTTTGCTTTCCCTTCCGTATCGGAAGGATTCGGGTTGCCGGTGGTGGAAGCGATGAGTTGCGGCAAACCCTTGTTCCTGTCCGACAGAACGGCCCTGCCTGAAATCGGAGGTGATGTATCATTTTATTTCAAAGAGTTTGGGGAGGCGCACATGCAACAGGTTTTTCACGAAGGCATGGAGACCTATCATACACACGCTCTGTCGCGGAAAATCCAGGAACGCGGCGCGCATTTCAACTGGCATAAAGCGGCAAAAGAGTATCTTGCCGTATACCGTACGCTTTATTGATTCACGGCCGTTCACAATATGAAAGTTTATAAACGCCTTCTTTCCTATGCCCGTCCTTTCCGGTGGTTTTTGCTGCCGTTTTTTTCGTTTACGATACTGGCCGTTTTTTTTACCGTATTTCAATATGCGTTGATCATTCCGTTACTGAATGTATTATTTGATACCAGTGCAACGCCGTCGGCTCCCCTTCCTTCATTCTCCGTATCCGGTAATTTTATAAAAGACCTTTTTTATTACCAGGTATACCGGCTGAAAGCCCTGCATCCCGCATATGCGCTTTATTTTATAACCGCCATCCTGGTTATAGCGGTATTACTGGCCAACCTGTTCCGTTACCTGGCACAACGTACCCTGATCAGGGCCAGGACCCTGTTGGTAAAACGGATACGGGAAGCCTTGTTTGAAAAAATCAACAGTCTCCATCTCGGCTTTTTTACCAGGGAACATAAGGGGGATCTGATTTCCCGGATGAACAGTGATGTGTTTGAAATAGAAGGCGTGGCTGCCGGTTCGCTGGAAGTACTGATCCGCGAACCCGCTATGATCATTGGTTATTTTGCGGCGTTATTTACCATTTCCACACCCCTTACTTTATTTACATTAATTATTATACCGGTGTCCGCGCTCGGTATTGCCACGGTACAGAAAAGACTGAAGCGGGATGCCAATGATGCACAGGCTTCCATCGGGCGATTGCTGACCATAATGGATGAAACCTTAACCGGTATGCGGATTATCAGGGCTTTCAATGCCACTGCTTTTACCCTTAAAAAATTCAGTACAGAAAATGACCGGTACCGCGAGGCAAGTCTGCAGGGGTTCAAACGCCGGGAAATGGCGCCTGCCTTTTCAGAAGCGGCCGGTGTTACCGTGGTGGCCGGTATATTATTATATGGAGGGAGGCTGATCCTTGGGCGCGCCGCCGGAGAACCCGGTTTGCAGGCCAGTGAGTTCATCGCTTTTATTGCCATTTTTTCCCAGGTACTGCGCCCTGCCAAAGCCATGGTTGTGGCAGGTGCCAATATCCAGCGCGGCCGTGCTGCGGGTGAACGGATCATGGATTTGCTGGACAGAAATCCGGAAATCCGTGATAAAGAAAATGCCGTTGCTTTACCCGGTTTTCAGGAGGCCATTGAATTCAGGGATGTGCATTTCAGTTATACACAAACCCCGGTGCTGAATGGTATCAGTTTTACCATTGATAAAGGAAAAACAGTAGCCCTGGTGGGTGTATCGGGAGCCGGCAAATCCACTATTGCAGACCTGATTCCCCGTTTTTATGATGTTACGGACGGAGCCATTCTTATTGACGGCATGGATCTGCGCGATTATAAAATGGAATCACTGCGCAGTCACATGAGTTTTGTTACACAGGAAAGTTTCCTGTTCAATGACAGCATCTTCAACAATATTGCCCTTGGCCATCCCGATGCAGATCCGGCATTGGTTATGGCCGCCGCCCGGGTTGCCAATGCCCATGATTTTATTATGCAGACGGAGGAAGGTTATCAGACCCAGGTAGGTGACCGGGGTATCCGGTTATCCGGCGGACAACGGCAACGGATCTGCATCGCGCGTGCGGTTTTTAAAAACCCGGCCATCCTGATATTGGATGAAGCCACATCCGCACTGGATACGGAATCCGAACGGCTGGTACAGGATGCACTGAGTAAACTGATGCAGGGTCGTACTACCCTGGTAATCGCGCACCGGCTTTCAACCATAATAGAAGCCGATGAAATCCTGGTATTACATGAAGGCCGGATTATAGAACGGGGCCGGCATCATGAACTGGCGGAAATGGAGGACGGATTGTACCGGAAATTCACCCGGATGCAGCAGATTGCATAACCCTCAATTCGGGCTGATCTTTATTACATTTGCAGCATGCAGCTTACTGAAGTTACTACCGCTCAACTGGAAAAGGCATTTATACAGGTTAATGTGGTTATAAATAAGGATGACCCCAATTATATCCGTCCGCTGGACAAGGATATTAAAGAGGTATTCAATCCGGAAAAAAACAAAGCCTTTCGTTTTGGAGAAGCCACGCGCTGGGTATTAACAGACGGGGATGGTAAACTGATCGGACGGGTAGCCGCTTTTGTAAATAAAAAATACCGCACCAAGGGTGATGAGTTCCCGGTAGGCGGCATGGGATTTTTTGATTGTATCAATAACCAGGATGCGGCCGATATGTTATTTGATGTAGCCAGGCACTGGTTATTGCAGCGCGGCATGGAAGCCATGGATGGCCCGATTAATTTCGGGGAAAGAGACCGCTGGTGGGGACTGATGGTGGATGGCTTTCAACCTCCGCCCTATTGTATGAACTACAATAAACCCTATTATAAAGAATTGTTTGAACGGTACGGTTTCCGGTGTTTTTTTAACCAATACTGTTACGGCCTGAATCCTAAAAAAGAATTGTCCCAAAAAATACTGGACCGGCATGCGTTGATTGCAAAGGATCCGGCCTTTTCTGCCAGGCATATCCGTAAAAACCAGTTGCCAAAATTTGCCGCGGATTTCGCCTTTGTCTATAATAAAGCCTGGGCCGGTCACGGGGGCATGAAGGAACTGAAAACGGAACAGGTACTGGCCCTGTTCAATAAAATGAAACCGGTGATGGATGAAAAAATTGTCTGGTTTGTCTATCATAATGAAAACCCCATCGCCTTGTTTGTCAACCTGCCTGATCTGAACCAATGGTTTAAATATTTAAACGGGCAGTTTGATCTCTGGCATAAGCTGAAATTTCTCTGGATCAAACTGACCAAAAAGAATAAACGGTTTACGGGTATTGCCTTTGGGGTAATTCCTGAATTCCAGGGAGCCGGGGTGGATTCCTACCTGATTAATGAAGCAAAAATGGTGGTACAACCCTATACTCCATATACTGAATACGAACTGCAATGGATCGGCGACTGGAATCCGAAAATGCTTAATGTTGCCGAACATTTTGGAGACACTTACCGTTCGCGCCAGTTGATTACTTACCGGTATATCTTTGACCGTACCCGGGAGTTTAAACGGCATCCCGTACTGAATTAAACTTATCAACAGGATCCGGTTAAATTCGCCGGCAACCTTCCGGTTTATTAAATTGCACCCGGTATGGATAAATTCATCGTTTCAGCAAGAAAATACAGACCCCAGACCTTTGATACGGTTGTGGGACAGGCACATATTACCACCACCCTGAAAAACGCGATAAAGAATCAGCAGCTGGCACATGCCTTCCTGTTTTGCGGTCCGAGGGGTGTGGGCAAAACCACCTGTGCCCGTATTCTGGCAAAAACGATCAATTGCGAAAAGCCAACTAAAGACGGGGAAGCCTGTGACAAATGCCAGAGTTGTACTTCGTTTAATGACGGGGCTTCCATGAATTATTTTGAACTGGATGCCGCGTCCAACAACTCGGTGGATAATATCCGGGACCTGGTGGACCAGGTTCGCTTTGTTCCGCAAACCGGGAAATATAAAGTGTATGTAATAGATGAGGTACATATGCTCAGTTCTTCGGCCTTTAATGCTTTTTTGAAAACACTGGAAGAGCCGCCCTCCTATGCCATTTTTATATTGGCTACTACGGAAAAACATAAGATCCTGCCAACTATCCTGAGCCGTTGCCAGATTTTTGATTTCAAGCGCATCACTACCAATGACACGGTGGAGCACCTGGAAGAAATATGTACCAAGGAAGAGATTCAGGCGGAGAAAACCGCACTACAGATCATCGCCCAGAAAAGTGAAGGCTGTATGCGGGATGCGTTGAGCATACTGGATAAGATTGTCAGTTTTACCAATGGCGAACTGAACTATGCCAATACACTGGAGCACCTGAATATACTGGATGCGGATTATTATTTCCGCCTGCTGGATCATATGCAGCAGCAGGACCTCGCCGCTGCCATGTTATTATATGACGATATCAACCGGAAAGGATTTGAAGGCGACCTGGTGTTAAATGGCATGGCGGAATTTATCCGGAACCTGCTGGTCTGCAAAGATGAGAAAGCGGCTGTATTGCTGGAAGCGGTGGAAAGTTTCAAAAGCAGGTACCTGGAAACGGCGAAGAAAGTGCAGGCTGCCTTACTGATCAGTGCGCTGAATATCCTGAACGAAGCGGAAATAAATTATAAAGCGGCCCGGAATAAACGACTGCATGTGGAGCTTACCCTGATCAAGCTCTGTTATCTGCAACAGGCCCTTGAATTGACAGCCGGTGCGGGAAGCAGCGGCAAAAAAAAAATAACTGAAGGCGCGCAGGCATTTCGTACCCGTGCTATCCGTTCCATGACGGTAAAAGTGCCCCCAACTGCCAATGCCACTGAAACTACACCTGTACAGGCAACAGGTGCCCGCCTGCTCATTGAAACGGGCGTGCCACAACCTGCTCAACCGGTAGCTGCTGCACAACCCGTAGTCAAAACAACAGATAATGCAGCCCCGGCATCCGGTAAACTTTCCGCATTAGATAAAATCAGGCAGCAGTACCAGGGCAGCGGAGAGGTGGTGGAAGCCATTAATCAGCCGATCCTGGAAGACCTGTTGCGCAAGGCCTGGGAGGAATATATCGTACAATTAAAAGCGGCCCGTAATCCTGCTGTGGCGCCATTTCAGCTGGCTATATTACGGGTAAAAGATGAAAACTCTTTTGAAGCGGTAACTGCCAATAATATTGAGCAGAAGTTTATTGAACAGGAACGGAATATGTTGTTCCAGTTTCTTAAACAACGGCTGCATAATAAACTCCTGCAGTTTACAGTGATTGTGGAAGAGCAAAATGATACCCGCACTCCTGTTGAAATCCCCCTAACATCGAAGGAACAGTTTGCCCGGATGTCGGAGCAATACCCCGCGATCCAGGAATTAAGAGACCGGCTAAAGCTGGAACTGGATTATTGACCGGTCCGGCTGGCCCCGGTCAGCGTGATTTCCACGGCTCGCCAAAACCCCTGAGAAACTATCCTGCCATGACGGTACCTGATGGTGGCCGGTCAATTGCCGTTTTTACCTTAATTTCGGCCAAAATTTAACGGCACATGGCTGAAGTGATATTAATGCCCCGGCTGAGCGACACAATGACCGAAGGAGTGATAGCTGCCTGGCATAAAAAAGTGGGCGATTCTGTAAAGAAAGGAGATCTGCTGGCAGAAGTGGAAACGGATAAGGCTACGATGGAACTCGAGAGTTATAAAGACGGAACGCTGCTGCATATTGGCACTGCCAAAGGCGGTAAACTCCAGGTAAATGATCTGCTGGCCATTATCGGACATGCCGGCGAAGACATTTCCGGCTTATTGGGTGCCCCGACAGCAGTGGCTGCTCCGGCTCCGGCAGTAGCAACAACTCCGGCACCCGCCACTGTTACCAATACAAGTACGGGTATTGATATTTCCAAAATGGATGAAGTAGTACTGATGCCCCGGCTGAGTGATACCATGGAAGCAGGTGTGATTGCTGCCTGGCATAAAAAGGTAGGAGATACTGTAAAAAAAGGAGAAGTGCTGGCGGAGATTGAAACAGACAAAGCCACCATGGAACTGGAAAGTTATAAAAACGGCACCCTGTTATATACAGGCGCGCAGCAAGGTGAAAAAATACTGGTGAATGACCTGCTTTGTATTATCGGGGAAAAAGGGAAAGTGGATGTGGATGCAATTGTAGCAGCAGGTAAAGGCGGCACTGTTGCCCCTGTTGCCGCTACAGCAGCAGCCCCAACACCTGCAGCTGCTGCCACACAAACGGCTGCTGTTACTGCAACCGTATCAGCGGATGAAAACGGGCGTGTAAAAGCCTCTCCGCTTGCGAAAAAAATTGCAAAAGAAAAAGGAGTTGATCTGCGCCTGTTACAGGGAAGTGGTGATGGAGGAAGAATTATAAAAGCAGATATTGATAATTATACACCTGCTGCAGTATCCGGCCCGGTTGCTGCAACACCTGCTGCTGTCTCTGCCCCGGTTGCCGCTTTCACAGGCGGAGCCGAAGAAGGTTATACCGATATTCCGAATTCACAAATGCGGAACGTGATTGCGCGCCGCCTGGGTGAAAGCAAATTCAGCGCCCCGCATTTTTATCTGACGATGGAAATCAATATGGATAATGCCATGACGGCAAGAACCACATTGAATGAACACAGTCCGGTGAAGATCAGTTTTAATGACATGGTGGTAAAAGCAGTGGCTCTTGCCCTGCGTCAGCACCCAGCCATTAATGCTTCCTGGCTGGGGGATAAAATCCGTCGTTACAAGCATGTACATGTAGGCATTGCCGTTGCCATTGAAGATGGACTGATTGTGCCTGTAGTACGGTTTGCCGATCAGAAAACACTGCCCCAGATTGCCGCTGAAAGCAAGGAACTGGCGGGTAAGGCCAAGGGCAAAAAACTGCAGCCCAATGAATTTACCGGTAATACTTTCACCATCTCCAACCTGGGCATGATGGATATTGATGAATTTACCGCCATTATAAATCCGCCCGACAGTGCTATTATGGCGGTTGGCCGTATTAAGGAAACTGTAGTTCGTAAAGGTGAAGGATTTGGGGTCAGTCATTTCATGAAAGTAACCCTGAGTTGTGATCACCGCAGTGTGGATGGTGCTTCCGGTGCCGCCTTCCTGCAGACATTCAAAAAGTATCTGGAGAATCCGATCACGATGTTATTATAACCCGGCAATCTGTTTTTCTAAAGCCGCCCTTCACGGGCGGCTTTTTTTATCCGGTTCCTGATTGGCAGGGTTGTTGTGATTCAAAACATACGCTTAATTTCTATTAAGAGTTAAACCTTAATTGAACAAATAACGACTGCAAATCACAGACTTATGTTTGCCACCCCTTTACCTTTCCAATATAATTTTCTGGTATGACAGAAAGAGAAGAAACGGAATTTTCCTGGAGTACGATGTTTTTAGTAACCGGTGTATCCGGATTCGTTTTCAGTCTGGCCTTAAAACTCCTGGATGGGCAACATTCCCCCCTGCTCTTGTGGATTGGAGGTATTGCAACAGGCCTTTGGCTAACCCAGTTCCTGATTAATTTTATAGCCAGAACTATTTCAGGTAAAAAAACCAGTCAATAGTACGCTCTCACAATCCGTATCGTATTCTCCTGCTTGCTTCTGAATAAATTTTCATGCATGTCAATGCTGACCATTTCAACTTGTAACTGGCTGGCATATATTTTCAATAATTTTTGAAATTTCAATACCCGTATGTAGATTTGTCCTATGAAACTCACCGAAGCCAAACAACAATTTATCAGTAACTGGGGTGCATTTGGCACGCATTGGGGTATTAACCGAACCATGGCACAGATACACGCCCTGCTGCTGGTAAGTCCGGATCCGCTGACGCAGGACGATATCATGGAAGAGTTGAATATCAGCCGGGGAAATACCAATATGAATATACGGGAACTGATTAACTGGGGATTGGTGGAAAGAGTGCTGATCTCCGGAGAACGAAAAGAGTTTTTCTCTGCGGAAAAAGACATCTGGAAAGTGGTGAAGCAAATCGTGAAAGAAAGGAAGAAGCGGGAACTGGAACCTATGTTGCAATTGCTGGATAAACTGGAAGCCGTGGAAGGGGACAAAAAGGACCGTAACGTTAAAACATTTGTAGACACCATCAGTGGAATAAAAAAGCTGGGGCGTCAGGCTGATAAAACGCTGGACACCATGATCAGGGCCGAAGAGAGCTGGTTTGTAGGCGCCCTGATGAAAGTATTTAAGTAACCTTATTTTTTTTCAATGGCAAAAAAGAAAACACTGGTGCTGGGCGCTTCTGATAATCCATCCCGCTACAGTTATCTTGCGATAAAGATGTTGCAGCAGTATGAACATCCCGTGGTCGCCATTGGCCGGAAAGCCACTACAGTATCCGGTATTAAAATTGAGACCGGCTGCATACCATTTACTGATGTGGATACGATTACGTTGTACCTGAATCCGGCGAACCAGGTGCCTTATTACGACTATATCCTTTCCCTGAAGCCCAAACGTATCCTGTTTAATCCGGGTACAGAGAATACGGAATTGGAGGAACTGGCGGAAAAACACCACATAAAAACCCTTAATGCCTGTACCCTTGTGCTATTAAGTACTTCCCAGTACTGAGTCGTAAATCAACTTTTTCCCCTGCGAAATTCTACGAATCCCCCCGGGTACTAGTCCTCAATTTACCCATTTCCCCGCCTTAATTATTGGCAGGTCGTTATAATATGTATGAACTTAGCAGTAGTGCTTCAGTTCAGGCAGTTAGTTATGCAGCCGGAGCAGCATCCAATATCCTAATTGACAATTAAAAGAATTACTATGAAAAACTACCGTACCATTATCCTCTTTGCAGGTTTTGTACTTGTTAGTATGTTCTCTATCGGTCAGGAAAATAAGATTCCCATCAATGAACCTGACTATAACAAACCCAAACTGTTCGCCGGATTTCCCGATAAAATCGTGCTCAGTGCCGCGCATATCAATGAAATGTTAGACGCTCCATTGGGCCGCAACAGCAATTTCCGGTTATCCGTAGACAACGACCTGCAGTTCCAGGGAGAAGTGGTTTCCACTGCCAGTAAATACAACAATACCATACAGAGTGTGGTCATACGTTCCAACAGTTTTGAAGGAGCCCGTTTTACGCTTTCAAAAATAACCGGTACAGATGGCAGTATCCGGTACAGCGGCCGTATTATCAGTTTCAAACACGGCGATCTGTATGAACTGGAAAATAAAGATGGCCAGCTGGTGCTGGTAAAGAAAAATTATTATGAACTGGTAAATGAATAAATATGAAGTCAAGCTGAGGCTGACCCGTTTTTAATCCGACCCCATCCAATCCTAAATCCGCCTTGTTATGAAAAACATTTTTTTACCCGTACTCTTCCTGTTGCTTGGCATTGGTACTGCCAACGCACAGGTACCGGCCCTGAGCAGTTATCCCTCTGCCACGGCTGTACTCTTCCTTGATTTTGACGGTCATACCGTAGATGGCACCAGCTGGAATATGTCTGGCCCCATTTATTGTGCACCGGCAGCCCTCGATAATAGTCAGATCACAACAATCTTCAACAGGGTAGCCGAAGATTACCGCCCGTTCAATATCAATATCACAACCGATTCCACAAAATACCTGGCAGCCAATGCATTTAAGAGAATGCGTCTAATTGTAACGCCTACGTATCAATGGTACGGTGCTTCCGGTGGTGTGGCTTTCGTAGGTTCTTTTACCTGGGGAGACGACACCCCCTGTTTTGTATTCAGTGGTCTGCTGAACAACAACGTGAAGAATATTGCAGAAGCTGCTGCACACGAAGCAGGACATACGCTTGGCCTTTATCACCAGTCCAGCTATGATGCCAACTGTGTTAAGACATCCGATTACAATGCCGGTACCGGTACCGGTGAAATTGGCTGGGCGCCGATTATGGGTGTGGGATATTATCAGAACCTGACGCTCTGGAATAACGGGCCGAACTCATTTGGCTGCACAAACTACCAGAGCGATCTTTCCGTAATAACCGGCGGGAATGGTTTTACCTACCGCACAGACGACTATGCCAATACATTTGGCAGTGCCACCAGTACCAGTTTTACCAACAACCAGTTTGAAATCAACGGTGTGGTGGAACAAAGCAATGACGGTGATCTTTTCAGGTTTGTGATGCCCGCATTTGGCCGGCTTCAGCTGAGTGCCATACCTTATAATGTTGGTACAGGCAGTGCAGGCTCCAATCTTGATATGCAGGTAACTTTGTACAATGCCGCCACTACACAAATCAGTGTATACAATCCAGGTACGTTATTAAGTTCAGTAGCCGATACGCTGCTGAATGCAGGCACCTATTATATCCGGGTAGAAGGAAAAGGGAATATTTACGCCCCCAATTACGCCAGCCTTGGCTCTTACGCCCTGGCCGGATCATTCAGTGCCGCGGATCCGTTACCCCTGCGTCAGCTGAGTTTACAGGGACAGCTGAGTGGAGAGCGTCACCAGTTTAACTGGATTATTGACGCCGATGAAGCTGTTATAAGCCAGGTACTGGAAGTATCCACTGATGGCAGCAGTTTTGCCCCCGTTACAGCGTCCGGAGTTGCGGCCCGTAACTACAGTTATAAACCCTATGCATCTGGCAGTCTGCAATACCGCCTGAACGTGGTATTCGACAATGGCCGTCAGTATTTCTCCAATATCGTTACCCTGCGTAATACCGCGAATACACCCAAACCCAGGGTGATTGGCAACCTGATTGAATCCAATACCATCAGCGTGGTTAGTCCCGGCAGTTATGACTACATGATTTATGACCTGAATGGAAAAACCATGACCCGCGGGATACTCGTAACCGGTATCAATACCATCGTTTCCAATGCGCTGAAAAATGGTTTGTACATGATCCGTTTCAGCAATGAATCCCAGCAATGGACTGAAAAAATTATACGTCAATAAACGCTTTCCTGTTCTGTTTAACAGAACGATAATCCGTACCCCCTTTTGTAATTCAGAGGTTTTCCTGTAACTTAGGAAAACCTCTTTTTATATGCGCTGGAGAAAATTTAATGGAGACCCCATTGAGCAGCCGATCATTGATGCGGTGGAGTCAGCCATCAAACGGGAAACGGAAAAAGGCTACCGGCTCAAAGTCTGCATCGGCACCGACTCTCAGGTAAAAGGTAAAGAAACTGAATTTGCCACTGTCATCGTTTTTCTGCGGGAAGGTCAGGGCGGATTTATGTTTATTCACAATGACAAAACCCGTCAACCTTTTACGATTAAAGAACGGATGCTGACTGAAGTGGCCCGGAGTATTGAGATTGCCTATGAACTCTGTCATTTGTTCAACCGGTATGATGTGGACATGGAAGTACATGCGGACATCAACACCAATCCCCAGTTTAAAAGCAATGATGCCCTTCGTGAAGCGATGGGTTATATCCTGGGAATGGGCTTTGCATTTAAGGCTAAACCGGAAGCATTTGCCAGCAGCAGTTGCGCGAATAAAGTCGTAAACTGATCTCTCCCCCATCCTGATTGCAACGGAGTTTCCCCGTTGATGCCCCTTCTACCCCATTATTTTATTGATTACTGAACCTGTGTCTGGCCGGTACGGAGATGGGCGGCGAGTGGTATTTTTTGATGCTTAACAGGGCGAAAAGCCTGGCCAGTTTGCTTACCGGTATAAAAATTTTCCACTTCCCTGGTATTTTCCTGTGCTAATGAGAAGCTGATCAGCACAACTGCAAAAAGCAAAACAACCAGTTTATTTTCAGAAAAAGCCGTCTTCATTTTATAAGATAAGTTGGTGCAAATTACGTATTAATAGTGATTTCTCATAATGATCAGAGACGGGTAAAACTTTTATTCAGCTGTCCGATATAATCCAGGATTTCTTTCCGGCCGGCCCGGGTAGTAGCCGATGTCAGGTAATACGGAGGTGGCTCCTCCCAGTTTTCCGCAAGGGCTGTTAAAAACTCCTGCGTATGCCGGATAGTTGCTCCAGGTTTGTTTTTATCCGTTTTGGTAAACACCAGTACAAATGGGATCTGCCATTCCCCTAACTGGCTGATGAACTCCAGGTCAATGGCCTGGGGACTGTGCCGGCTGTCAATCAACACGAACAGGCATACCAGATTCTCCCTTTTCCGGATATAGGATTCAATCATATTGCCCCAGTTGTTCCGGGCCTTTTGCGACACTTTTGCATAGCCATAGCCAGGCAGGTCAACAATATTCCATTTCTGTTTATCAGAAGAAACGATCTCGAAATGGTTGATCAGCTGTGTTTTTCCGGGCGTTGCTGAAGTCTTCGCCAGTTTTACCTGGTTGGTCAGCATATTGATAAGAGACGATTTGCCCACATTACTGCGTCCGATAAAGGCATATTCAGGTTTTTCTGCAGGCGGACATTGTTTGTAAGTGGCACTGCTGATGATATACTTTGCGGACGTAATTTCCATTTGGCAAAGGTAGAGAGTTTAAGGGTTTGTTGTTTAGGGGTTTAGGGGGTTAGGGTTTAGGGGAGTTATTCGTCCGGAGAAAACCTAAACAGCTAAAGGCCTGAACAACTAAACTCTCTACCTTTGCGCTCCATGTCAAATCCTTTACCACACGACTCGATCATCCCCTTCCGGGATTCTGAAAAGACCAAAAAAGAACAGGTAGCTGAAATGTTTAACCGCATTGCCAGCCGTTATGACCTGATGAACCGTTTTTTGTCCGCCCGAATTGATATCAGCTGGCGGAAAAAAGCCATAAAAATGCTGAAAAAGGACAATCCCCGGCAAATTCTGGATGTGGCTACCGGTACGGCTGACATGGCCCTGATGGCCTGGCCCCTGTTAAAACCGGATCAGATTACGGGTATAGACATTTCGGAGGGCATGCTGGATCTGGGTATAAAAAAGATTGAAAAAGAAGGACTTGGGGAAAAAATCCAGTTACACGTGGGCGACGCTGAGACAATAAAATTTGCCGATAATACGTTTGATGCCGTGATGGTGGCATTTGGAGTACGGAACTTTGAAAACCTGGAAAAAGGCCTCAGTGAGATTAAACGGGTGTTAAAACCCGGAGGCCGGTTGATTGTACTGGAATTTTCAAAACCCCGCCGGAAAGCGGTCAAAGGTTTGTACAACCTGTATATGGGAATTTTTGCCCCGCAGGTAGCCCGTTGGTTCAAACAGAATAAAGAAGCTTACGAATACCTGAATGAATCAGCAAAAGCATTTCCCGACCGCCAATTATTTACTGACATTTTAAACAAAGTGGGCTACTCTGAAACAGAGTTTCTGCCGCTGACACTAGGTATATGTTGCATTTACTCCGGAAGAAAAAGCTGATACAACAATTCGTATTACCCGTTTTCATTAATGGCCTGCTTCTCCTTTCTGTTCCCGCCACTGCCCAGTTTGAGCGGGTGGAAATGAATATGTTTGATCATGATGAAAAGCCTTACTATTTCGGGATTACCATCGGCGTGAACCTGGCCCGTTTTCATACCGACCTGCATCCGCGGTTTTTGCAATATGACAGTGTGATGGTAGCAGAGCCGGTTAATTCCGGCGGACTCACACTTGGCTTGTCTGCCACCGCACGTATTTCCAACCGCTTCCAGGTACGTTTCAATCCGCAACTGATGTTTATCGAGCGGAATATTTATTATAAAATGAAATACCCGGACCTGGATGGCCAGACAGAGATTACCAAGAATGTGGAATCCGTGATAATGTCGTTCCCGTTGCAGGTTAAATTTCAGAGTGACCGGATCGGCAATTTCAGGGTATATACGCTGGCCGGTGTAAAAGCCGATATTGATATGGCCAGCAACGCGAGAGCGAAACGCGCAGAGGATCTGATTAAAATTCAGAAATATGATTTCGGACCGGAATTCGGCGTCGGCTTTAACTTTTTCTTCCCCAGTTTTATTTTCTCACCGGAAATAAAAATCAGCAACGGACGGAGTAATATTCACGCCAGGGACCCCAACCTGCGTTTCTCCAGCGTATTTGACAGAATACAGTCGAGAATGATCGTATTCTCCATTCACCTGGAAGGCTAACCGGAAAATAATTAAAAAAGCACCTGCATTTACACAGGTGCTTTTTTATTGCAGCGAAGCCTCGTACAGGCTGACTGTTTTTTTCTAAAAATCAAACTCTCTCCGGAACATATTCCAGCGGACCCCCAGGCTGATCACGGATGTATTGTTGCTGATTAACGGGCTGGTTTTAGTGTCCAGTTTACGGACAACCGCACTCAGGTCAATATACAGATTCTCCTTTACCTCATATGAAGCGGCCAGCGACGCATAAAAAACCGCTGTCTTCCAGCCGCTGCCGTTTTCATAGCCAAAATCGCCGGTACGGAAAGGGGGTACATTCGGATAGAATATATTGCTGCCATAACTGCGGCTGCTGCTGTCACGGCCTTGCGTATACGCTATCAGTTTACCGGTCAGGTTCCAGCGTGCAGCGGGCTGGTACCTGGCGATGGCAATCCATTCACTGAAATTGGCTCCCAGCGGATGTGCCAGCGGCTGATTGTAATGTGTATAATTCGCTACTGAATCGCGGTGAGAATATGTAAAGGGCCGTACCCGGTTATGTTCCGCCTGCAGATCCAGGTTGGGGATACCAAAAGCATCTATATATTTTGCCCCCAGTTGCAACCCCCATTTATTCGCCCACCAGCCCCGGTTGTTCTTTATTTCGGAAAGCAGAAACTCGTCCAGCATCAACTGTCCGTATAACTGAATCTTATGCGGCAGGTTGGCTTTTACATCCAGGCCGGCAACGGAGTTGTCAAAGCTCCCGTTCTGTTGTTCAACCGACCGGTAAAAAATAATCGGGTTCAGATAGCCGAAGTCAAACCGGTTTTGCCGGCCAAATATCACGCCTTCAAATAAACCGATATTCAGCCATTTGGTTACCGCCACATCCAGGTGGTGCATGGCGGCATACTTCTTTCCGATCAGCCGGTCGCCGATCCGGTTATCCGCGTTGTGCAGTTCCATAAACAGGTTCTGGTAATTGAATTTCCAGATCCGGGTATTCAGTTTCAGGAAGAGATTGCTGTTGCCAAAATCACTCAGGAATAAACTCCGGTGGCCGTTACCGATAAAATTCCGGTCATACCCGAATGCCACATCGATATACCGCGTTGCGTTAAACGCAATCCCGCCACGGGCATCAAAATAATCATACCCGGTACCTTTAAACCCTTTATAAAAACCGGCACCCGGCACTGCCAGCCGGGAGGTAACAAGCTCCCGGACATAGCTGGCTGTTTTTTCCTGGTTCTCGGTGAGATAGGTATAAAATCCGATTTTATTGGCAATCCTGCCGCGTAAGGTCAGTCCGCGTGTATTCTGAAACAGGTTATCGGAGTTGTTTTTCTCTTTTGACAAACTGAACTGCAGTACCGGGTTAATCACGAGGTCAAAATCCTTTACATGTACTTCATATAAGTTGGCCGGGCTGGTAAAAAAACTGGTCAAAAACGGTTTCTTCGAATTAAAAACCCTGCGTGCCGAATCAGGGAGATATTCCAGGTTATTCAGCAGGAGCCGGTTCAGGTTGTACTGATCAATCGGCGAAATTTTACTCCTGTGCATGGCGGCAAACCGGAGGGCGCCCTGCACCGCCTGTTTCCGGCTAAAGGGTCTTGCTTTTGAAAAATTCAACAAAGAATCTCCCCGGCTGATGATTTCCATCCTGTCCAGCAGCTGAACGGATTTATCTCCTTGCGGCAGGTACGTATTTTGTGAAAAAGCAGAAAAAGGCAGAAGGAGCAGGAGTAGTCTAAGAAGGCTTTGTTTAAATTGCATGGGTATTGGCTTTGACTATAAATTCAATGGACAAGATATGCAAAATTACCTGATTCGGAATATTCAGCTCGTCAATGAAGGACAGACACGTTCAGTGGATTTATGGGTATCAAAAGGAAGAATTGAACGGATTGACTCCGGCATAGGCGCACCCAGGTCAAATTATACCGAGATTAACGGAGAAGGCAGATACCTCTTACCCGGCTGTATTGACGACCAGGTGCATTTCCGGGAACCCGGACTGACCCATAAAGCAACCATCGGCACTGAAGCAAAAGCCGCAGTAGCCGGCGGTGTAACCAGTTTTATGGAAATGCCCAATACAATTCCCAATGCGCTGACACAGGCGTTGCTTGAAGAAAAATACCAGATTGCCGCCAGGAGTTCGCTGGCCAATTATTCTTTTTTTATGGGCACCGCTAATAACAATACAGAGGAAGTGCTGCGGACCAATGAAAAGAAACGGGATATCTGTGGTATAAAAATATTTATGGGCAGCAGTACCGGCAATATGCTGGTGGACAATCCCAATACACTGGACCGTGTTTTCAGTGAAGCGGAGGTTTTGATTGCCACCCATTGTGAAGATGAATCCATAATTAAAAGAAACCTTGACCGGCTGAAGCAGGAAAACCGCGCCCTGGTGCCGGCCGACCATCCTGTTATCCGGGATGAGGAAGCCTGTTACGAATCCTCTCTCTATGCCATTCAGATAGCCAAAAAATACGGTACCCGGCTGCACATCCTGCATATCAGTACGGAAAAAGAACTGCAGCTCTTTACCAATATGTTCCCATTAAAGGAAAAACGGATCACGTCCGAGGTATGCGTGCATCATCTCCATTTTACCAGTGATGATTATGCGCAGCTGGGAAATAAAATCAAATGCAACCCGGCCATCAAAGCGCCACATAATAAAGAGGCTTTGTGGACAGCCCTGCTGGATGACCGGCTGGATATAATTGCCACGGACCATGCCCCGCATACCTGGGAAGAAAAAAACGAGCCGTACGAAAAAGCCCATGCGGGTCTGCCCCTGGTACAACATTCGCTCCTGCTGATGTTACATTACGTTAAGCAAGGAAAAATCTCCCTCGAAAAAGTAGTGGAGAAAATGTGTCATGCACCGGCGGACTGTTTCCAGGTAAAGGAAAGAGGGTATATACGCGAAGGCTATTTTGCCGACCTGGTAATCGCCGATCTCAATGACTCCTTTACAGTAAGTAAAGATAATATCCGGTACAAATGCGGGTGGAGTCCGCTGGAAGGATTCCGGTTCCCGGCAACAATCAGGAATACTTTTGTAAATGGCCATATGGTGTATGGAAACGGGGTATTTGATGAATCTCAATGGGGGCAGCGGTTAAGATTCGAGCGTTAAAGACAGCATTATGCAAATCGACCAAACATCCTTCTCCGACATCTCCATCTTCCATCCGGAAGAAGAGTTCTCCGTGTTCCATAAACTGAATTTTACAAGAACGCTGGGCGGGCGTGAATGGCTTCGGAAGTTTTTCAGTGAACCGCACAGCGACCTGAAAAAAATCAGGGGCACCCAACAGGTGATCCGGACCTTTATGGAACATATACAACACTGGCCCGCGGAAATAAGTAATGGCACAGTGCTGGTAATGGACAAATTCCTGGACTACCCGATTGATCCGATCAGTGAAGCACCAGCTTCATTCAACAACCTTTTTTATAAATGGCTTCACCAGGCGGATTATTCAATGATCAAGTATTCCATCCCGCATTTTGGTGATTTTTACCGTGGATTGAATCAGGTTTCAGAGCTGCTGAGTGATCTGGATCTGCCACCGGATATGAAAATCTATATCGACCGGATCAGCGGAATGCTGAAAGAAGTTCCGTTACAGAAACTTGCTGCAACGCAACGCGGACAACGACTCAGCACATCACAACTTTTGTATTTTGCCTTTCACCTGCGTGGCCGCTACAAAACCAATACGCTTGAACTGATAGATATTTTCAGTCGTCTTGATGCCTGGTATTCCATGGCGGTGGCAGTAAAAACCTACGGCCTCAGTTTTCCCGTGTTCGTGGAACAGGAGATGCCCCTGGTAGATGCCAAAGGGCTGTATCATATCATGCTCCCCGGCCCGGTGGCCTATGATCTGCAGATGAACCCTGAACAGAATTTCCTTTTCCTGACCGGTGCCAATATGGCCGGTAAAAGCACGCTGATTAAATCAGTTGGCGCCGCTGTTTTTCTCGCTCATATAGGTATGGGTGTGCCGGCTGAAAAAATGAAACTGACTTTATTTGACGGACTGATCAGTAATATCAATGTGGTGGACAATATCGCCCGGGGTGAAAGCTTTTTCTTTAATGAAGTGCAACGGATTAAAAACACGATCGGGAAAATCAATAACGGGAAAAAATGGCTGGTGCTGATTGATGAATTGTTTAAAGGCACCAATGTACAGGATGCCATGAAGTGTTCGCTGGCCGTAATCCGCGGACTGATCAAAATCAAAAATTCTTTATTTATATTATCCACCCATTTATATGAAATCGGGGAAGAGCTTAAACCCTACCCCAATATTTCCTTCCGGTTCTTTGAAACCACCGTTACCGATGAGCAGCTCAGTTTCAGCTACCAGCTCCGGGAAGGGATCAGCAATGACCGGATCGGGTATGTGATCCTGAAACGGGAAAAAGTAGTGGAGATGCTCGAAAATCTTTAACACTTATGCTTTAAATCCCTGATGCGCCGGCCATATATTTTTTTATCTTGTGCGCCGTATGAAAGTATTCCTGACGACCCTGCCTGCCCTGCTCCTGTCCCTGTACCTGACAGCCCAGCCGGCTACCGATATTCTCCATTACAATTTTTCCATTGAACTGAATGACCAAAACGATACTGTTTCCGGCACCGTCCGGATTACGCTGATTACAAAAAATGCGGGCCGGTCTGTCACACTTGACCTGCAAGGGATTGGAAAAACTGGTAAGGGAATGAAAGTACTAAAGACTGAATTACCATTTTCCGAGAACGGAAACGACAATATGGCGTCTGGTAAATTTATCCATCAGCAAAATAAACTTACCATTGAATCCCGGCAACCCTTCAACGCAGGAGATACGCTCCTTCTTTATATACACTACAAAGGTATTCCCGAGGACGGATTTATTATTTCCCGCAACATGTATGGGCGCCGCACTTTTTTTGCAGACAACTGGCCGAATCGGGCACATCACTGGATTCCCTGCAAGGATGAACCGGGAGATAAAGCATCATTTGAATTTATTGTAACGGCACCCGGTCACTACCAGGTAATCTCCAATGGTATCCAGGTGGAAGAAACCAATCTTTCTGACAATAAAAAACGTACGCACTGGCGGGAGGATATCCCGTTGCCCACGAAAGTAATGGTAATAGGAGTGGCCGAATTTGCCGTGCAGCATGCAGGCTTTGTCAATAATTGTATCCCGGTCAGTACCTGGGTTTTTCCTGAAAATGCAGAGAATGGATTTTATGATTACCGTATTGGTCCCGGAATACTTTCGTTTTTTGATCAGTATATCGGCCCCTACCCCTACCGGAAACTGGCCAATGTACAATCCAAAACCATTTACGGAGGTATGGAAAATGCCGGTGCCATTTTTTACTATGAAAATTCAGTGAATGGTCAACAGGCGGAAGAAGGGTTATTCGCGCATGAAATTGTACACCAGTGGTTCGGGGATATGGCTACCGAAAAAAGTTTTGCGCATCTCTGGTTAAGTGAAGGTTTTGCCACTTACCTCACTCATATTTATTTGGAAGCAAAATATGGATCCGACAGCCTGGCCAAACGGATGCAGGACGACCGGTTATCCGTACTCAGTTTTGTGAAAGACAGTAAGCGGTCCGTGGTGGACAGCACTGCCAATTATATGAGTCTGCTCAATCCCAACAGTTACCAGAAAGGAAGCTGGGTATTGCACATGTTGCGCAGGGAGCTTGGCGACTCCCTCTTTCACGCCACCGTGCGTGCCTACTATGCACAATACAAAGGGAGTAATGCAGACACCCGGGATTTTCAGTCAGTAGCTGAACGCCTGTCCGGAAAATCGCTTGAAACGTTTTTCAATCAATGGCTGTACAGAAAAGAAAACCCGTCATTACATATCAGCTGGATAAACAATCCGAAAGAAAAAACAGTATCCATCACCGTTGAACAGACACAGGCCACATTATTCGAAATACCGGTGGAACTGCTTTTAATAAACGGATTGCGGAACAATGAATCAAAAACGATAAGGGTCAGCAAAAGAAAAGAAACCTTTATTGTACCGGTAAGCAGCCCGCTATTACAACTGGATGCTGATTATAAAACATCCCTGTTGGCTGAAATCACCGTAAAAGCGGAGAAATAAAACATATAATAAGGGAAAAATCCCGTCTGTTCAACCGGGTCAGCGCTGCGGCGATTTCCTACCTTCCCGTCATGCTGATCAAAACATTTGGCTCTGCCGTATATGGTGTGGAAGCCACCACCATTACCATTGAAGTAAACTGGATACACAACCAGGGAAAAGACCCCATGATTGTCGGACTGCCGGATAATGCGGTAAAAGAAAGTCTGCAACGGATTGAGAGCACGTTTAAAACCAATGAATATGATTTTCCGCGTACCAAAGTTGTAGTGAATATGGCGCCTGCCGATATCCGGAAAAGCGGAACGGCTTTTGATCTGCCGATTGCGCTGGGAATACTGGCGGCATCGGAGCAGATCACCAATCCGGAAGCACTGGCCTCCTATATTATAATGGGCGAACTGTCGCTGAACGGGGAAATCCGCCCGATAAAAGGCGCATTGCCCATTGCCATACAGGCACGTAAGGAAGCGTTTAAAGGATTAATTGTACCACAGGTGAATGCCAAAGAAGCGGGCATGGTCAACAGTCTGAATGTTTATGGCATCAATCATATCAATGAGGTTATTGATTTCTTCAGTAATGGCGAGCAGGGACTTGAACCCGTGGTCATCAATACAAGAGATGAATTTTTTCACTCTCAGTATAATTTTGATATTGATTTTTCCGAAGTAAAGGGCCAGGAAAATATCAAGCGGGCGCTGGAGATAGCCGCGGCCGGCGGGCATAATGCGATACTGATCGGTCCACCCGGTGCGGGTAAAACGATGCTGGCCAAACGACTGCCGACCATACTGCCTCCGCTGACTTTGCAGGAAGCGTTGGAGACTACAAAAATCCATTCGGTGGCCGGTAAATTACCGGAGAATTCCACGCTGATTTCCAAACGTCCGTTCCGGAGTCCGCATCATACGATTTCCGATGTGGCATTGGTTGGAGGAGGAGGCATACCCCAGCCCGGAGAAATATCACTGGCGCATCATGGTGTGTTGTTCCTTGATGAATTACCTGAATTTAAAAGAACCGTACTGGAAGTAATGCGGCAACCCATGGAAGAAAGAAAGGTCACAATTTCAAGAGCGAAAGTTGCGGTTGATTTCCCGGCTTCGTTTATGCTGATGGCTTCTATGAACCCCTGTCCCTGCGGTTTCTACAATCATCCGGATCGTCCCTGCAGTTGTCCGCCCGGTGCCGTACAGAAATACCTGAATAAAATTTCCGGTCCATTACTCGACCGGATTGATTTGCATGTGGAAGTTACACCGGTAGCGTTTAGTGAATTATCAGCTAATAAACCGGCAGAAACTTCAGCAACAATACGAGACAGGGTGATCCGGTCAAGAGACAGGCAGGCTGAGCGCTACAAAGAAAATCCGGGGGTTTACTGTAACGCGCAGATGAGCAGCCGGATGCTGAAAGAAGTTTGCGTGATCAACCCGGCAGGCGCCAACCTGTTAAAAGTGGCCATGCAGAAACTGAATCTCTCCGCCCGTGCTTATGACCGGATACTGAAGGTGAGCCGGACCATTGCCGATCTGGCCGAAAGTGATGATATCAAACCCGAACACCTGGCAGAAGCTATTCATTACCGGAGCCTCGACCGGGAAGGATGGGGCGGGTAATTGTAGTCGCTTTTTTCTGTGCTCTTAAGGCCAGTTCTGTTGCCAGGAAACAATGCGACTGCGACATAGCTGTTTCCGTTCTGTTCAGTACATCATCCACCAACCGTGGACCGAAGGGAAGAATTTCATTATTACAATCCATGTACAGCATCTCCTTGTTATTAACCAGGTATAAGTGGTTTCCCCCTTTATGTCCTGACCGTATATCAGTATTTTTCCTCACTTCAATATACCCGTCTGTTCCCATTATGATCAATCGCCCATCTCCCCATGAATCGAGTCCATCCGGCGTAAACCAGTCAACCCTGATATAGCCAAGTCCCCCGTTTCCCCGGAGCATCACATCACCAAAATCCTCAAACAATGGTTTATCCGGATGATGCAGGTTTCCTGTCTGTGACGAAACGACGGTCGCTTCAGTAGAATTGGTAAAGTGCAGGTACTGATCAAACTGATGAGAGCCAATATCAGTCAATATACCACCGTATCGTTTTTTGTCCCAGAACCAATCTGGACGTACCGCCAGTCCGGTTTTACCGATGCCATTATTAATCCGGTGCGGGGCAAGATTAATAGTCTGAATTACCTGGCCGATAGCGCCCGCTTTTACGAGCTGACTGGCTTTCTCTGTTCCTTTATTCTCCAGCCGCTCACTGTACATAATGGAATAAATCCGTTTTGTTTCCTGTTGTACTTTTTTTACTTCGGCCAGTTGTTTCAATGTGATAATTCCAGGCTTATCCGTTAAATAATCCTTGCCGTGTTGCATTACCCGGATGCCTAATGGTGCCCGTTCATCCGGAATACCCGAACTCAATACCAACTGAACAGAAGGGTCTTCTACTATTTCCGCTTCGGACTTCACCAACCTGGCTTCCGGATACGCTTTTAAAAAAGCCGCGGAAAGATCCGCTTCCTTCGCATACATCGCCACCAGCTCTCCACCTCCCCTTTTAATTGCTTCCGTCATACCATAGATGTGCGGATGATTGATGTTGATGACCGCAAACTTTATTTTCCCGGCCGGGATCACCGGCATTTCCTGCCGGGGAAGTACTGCTTCTTTAAAATGCAACGCTAAAGGCGATATCATCAGTACACCAGACGCTTTTGACACTTCCTGTAAAAATTTTCTTCTGCCGGACCGGGGAGTATTCATATAGAAAATTTAATTTATCCGCAGACAACCCGCACCTGTATAATAGATTGTCTTAAACTAAATGTACTCAATTCCGGCTGAAACACGATCCTGCTGTAGTTCTTGAAACCGGGACCCTTTAGAATCCCGGAAAGGACTGTATCCGGTCCGGCAGGAAACTCCATTTGGCTAACCGCTAATCCTGTAAGAACAGGCAGGGCGAACCTGTTATCTTGGCATATTTCCCAAACTTGTACGATGTTTGTACATTGAAGCAGTATTTCTTTCTCCTCAACTCCTTTTATGAAGATATTATTCAAATACCTCAGACCCTATAAATGGCTGGTTGGCCTCGTGTTGTTATTGGCTGCCATTAATATCGGTTTTTCCCTGGTGGATCCGATTATTTTCGGACGCCTCATCAACCTGGCCACTTATCACCAGAACAAGATTGCCTTCAGCTGGGACGCCTTCCTTTTTTTCAATGAAAGCATTACAGAGGAAGTAGTGAAAGTAAAACCGGGTGGCGTGGTGGAAAAAGTGATGGAAACCCGTCATTATTATGGAGTGGCCTGGCTGTTACTCGCTTCAATTACAGTAGCCATGATCAGCAGGATTGCCAAGGCCTTTCAGGATTATTTCCTGAACCTGATCACGCAGAAATTCGGGGCTACGGTTTTTACAGAGGGGTTGCAGCATGCCATGAAACTTCCGTACCAGGAATTTGAAGACGCGCGTAGCGGGGAAACACTGAGTGTATTGCAGAAAGTGAGGCTGGATACAGAGAAATTCGTTTCCTCCTTTATCAATGTTCTTTTCCCGGTTATTGTAGGTATTCTGTTCGTGGCTGTATATGCCACCACGATACACTGGAGTCTGCCACTGGTCTATTTTGGCGGCATATTCCTGCTCACTATTATTTCTAACCTGTTGAGTAAAAAAGTGAAAACCATTCAGAAAAGAATTGTGGGACAAACCACGGCCCTGGCTGGTGCCACCACTGAATCGTTGCGGAATATTGAATTGGTTAAAAGCCTTGGGTTGACCCAACAGGAAGTATCCCGGCTGAACAGAAACACGTTTAAGATTCTAGGCCTGGAACTGACGAAAGTTAAGCGCATCCGCAGTATCAGTTTTATCCAGGGCACATTTGTAAATACCCTTCGCCAGATTATCCTTTTTCTCCTGATGTTATTTATATACCGTGGACGCATGGATGCGGGACAGATTGTAACCATGCAGATTTTTTCCTTCTTTGTTTTCGGGCCGCTCCAGGAAATCGGCAATATAATTCTTACTTACCGGGAAGCCCAGGCCTCATTGGAGAATTTCGCTAACCTGATGAAGAAGTCGCCGGAAGCAACCGCAAGCAATCCCAGTCATTTGGGACAAATCGAAACACTGGAGTTTGACCATGTGGCATTCAAACACCAGACCGCATCGCAGAACGCCATCAATGACATCAGCTTTTCCGTCAATACCGGCGAGACAATCGCTTTTGTTGGCCCTTCCGGATCCGGAAAGACCACGCTGATGAAATTGCTGGTTGGACTATACCGGCCGCAGCAGGGAAAAATCCTGTACAATGGTATGGACGAAAACAGTATTGACTTTGAAGACCTGCGCAACCAGATCGGATTTGTCACGCAGGATACGCAGTTGTTCTCGGGTTCGATACGTGAAAATTTATTGTTTGTCAATCCCGCTGCTACCGAAGAGGAACTACAGGATGTATTACGCAAAGCATCCTGTAACAACCTGCTTGCCCGGGCTGAAAACGGCCTGGATACTATGATCGGAGAAGGCGGACTGAAATTATCCGGAGGAGAAAAACAACGTCTCTCCATTGCGCGTGCCTTGTTACGTCATCCCAAATTATTACTATTTGACGAAGCAACCTCTGCGCTTGACTCTCTTACTGAGGAAGAAATTACGGATACGATCCGCAGCATTTCAACTGAAGGCCGGCAGGTAACCATACTTATTGCACATCGTTTGAGTACCATTATGCATGCAGACCGCATTTATGTTTTGGAAAAGGGCGATGTGGTGGAAACGGGTAACCACGAAAAACTTTTGGCCGAAAAAGGATTATATTACGCCATGTGGCGGCAACAGATCGGTGAACGAAAAAACCGGGCCGCAGCAGTTTAATTTTCAGGTATGGGACTCTTTTCTTTCTTTGGAAAAGGCGCTATAAAAAAAGCTTTGCGCCAGGGTGCTGTGATTATAGAT
The DNA here is from genome assembly GCA_017303855.1 of Chitinophagales bacterium. Taxonomy (GTDB): domain Bacteria; phylum Bacteroidota; class Bacteroidia; order Chitinophagales; family Chitinophagaceae; genus JJ008. The sequence goes on from JAFLBL010000011.1 coordinate 34,942, forward strand.
GTGCGTTCGGCCAGTGAATATGACCGGGGCAGAATTCCCGGTTCCATCAATATTCCGGTGGACAGAATTGCGGCCAATACGGAACGTATCAGGCAAATGAACCGGCCGGTGGTCTGCTGCTGTGCGTCCGGGCACCGGAGCGGCATAGCCAGTACCACATTGAAGCAGGCTGGTTTAAAAGAAGTATACAACGGGGGGAACTGGGAAAAATTGTTACAGCTGCTTAGCAGCTGCTGAGTATTCATCACTCCTCCTCTTTTTTCTTTTCCTTACCGGTCAGCAGGTCTTTAATAAATGTAAACTTTCCCGGCTCTTCAATATCGCTGAGTTCAAGTTCCAGCGCGCGGGTACTTTGACCAATTTCAAGCAACGACACCACTAATGAAACCAGCAGACTGAGCAGTCCGACGGCAAAAATAAACCTTGATCCCATTACCCACTGATTGTAGATACTGTACATGGTAAATACCGCGCAGATAAAACTAAAAACGCCGAGTGTCTGCATATAACGTACCAGTCGTAAGCGGTAGCGGAGGCTTTTTATCTGCTGCAACAGGATATGGTTTTCCTTACCATTTTCATACTCATCATGCAATTTGCGGACCAGGCTGGCCAGGGCCAGAAAGCGGTTTGTATACGCCAGCAAGAGCAGGCTGATAGCCGGAAATAATAAGGCCGGTGTATTGAAAGTAATTTCCATGTTGTAAAGTTCGGGAAAAGCAGGCAGAAGGATGCCGGAAGTTCAATCATCCCGCCTCTGAACTATACTACTGATTACTGTTCATTTTAACCTGAATTCCAGCGGCACATTCAGTTTTACAGAAAAATTACGGCCCGGATTAAATACGCCGGTCCGTCCGGTAACTGCATTCTCCGCTGTATATTTCAACCGGCTCAGGTGACTTTGCCAGGCGGTATTGCCGATATTCAGCAACCCGAAGTGCAGGCTAAACAGGGTTTTCTTTTTAGCATTGATAAAATCAGCCCCCACCCCCGCATTCAACAACAGGTAACCGGGTGTTTCGGTCTCAGTATCATACCCGCTGAAAAAACGATCCTGTCCGAACGTCTTATCCGCTTCCAGGCGGGCATAAAAATTCCGCCATTTTTTTCCTGCCTTCTTTACATCAGCGCGCAATTCACTGTTCCAGCGTGGCGCCGGAATCAGCGGCAGGTTTTCACTGCCATCAATAGCTGATGTGAAACGTCCACGCACAAACGAAAAATTATTTTCAAAATGCAGCCAGTGGATGGGATGCGGATGTATATCAACGGAGAATTCAAGTCCGCCAAGTTGCGCGTTTTGTTGATTAAAAATAAACGCCCGAATATCTTCGCCATCCACCTGTACCAGGGAATCGCCCCCGGCAACGGATTCCAGTTTCCGGTAGAAAATAAAATCCTGAATACTGTTATAAAAAACGGAAACACCGAGGCTGAAATGCTCATAGTCCAGGTCAAGCCCCGCATCCAGCTGGAAACTGGTTTCAGATTTCAATTGCTGATCACCGTATTCGTAGCGGTTTGTGCCTTCATGCGTACCGTTGCTGGCCAGTTCAGCAAGCGTGGGTGCACGGAATCCCCTTGCTATATTAGCTTTAAAAGAAACATTCTCTGCCGCCTCCACACTTAATCCAATACTACCGGATACGTTCGAGAAGTGCCGGGTAAAGGCGCTGAATTTTTCTTCAGTTCCTTCAAAAAAAGGTTTACTGTTGACAGCCCGGTTATCAAAACGAATACCTCCGCTGAGTGTGGCCTTTTTATAGAAACGCTGCGTATACACAAAGAGGCCGGCATCAAAGAGCGTATATTCCGGAATCAGCACTTCGGCACCTTTATTAAGGTTTTGCTGTTGCATACCATTTACACCAACAGTGGTATGCCACTGTTTCATTTCCGGCAGCTGCCACTGCACATTATAATTGATTGTCTTCAGGTCGAAATACAATTCCTGTTCTGCCGGATCTTCCGGATTACCGAATTCCTTTCGCAGATTCTGCTGAAAACCCAGATTTAACTTAAGGCGGCTCCTGCCCAGGGCAAAATTATTATCGCTGACCAGCTTGTAATGCTGCACGCGTTGATTGGGAATAAACATTGACCGGGAGGATAAATCACTTTCCGTGGCAACTCTTTCCAGGATGGTACCGGCATTCAATAAGAAACGGCCCGTGGCATCATCCCGGTCGCCTTCAATTAATCCGATATGCTGATCAAAGCCACTGACAATAAGATGGCTGTAGCCCCATCCCTTATTTAATCCAAGATAGCCCCCGAAATTTTTCTCATTGAACCGGGAGTTCAGCACTCTACCGTCGTACTTATTTGTATAATCACCAGCCGTTTTATGCGAGAAATAACTGTTCCAGTTAAACCCGCTTTTATTACCAGCCAGATTAATGTTGTTTGCAAATAAATTATTTACGGACTGAAAATTGCTGAGCAGACTGCCTCGTACCGTTCCATCCGGCACTGGTGTATTGGTAATAAAATTCACAACACCTGCCAGCGCATCACTTCCATACATCAATGAAGCCGGCCCTTTCAGAACTTCTACTTTATGTACACTCAGTTCATCAATTTCAATACCGTGTTCATCCCCCCATTGCTGTCCTTCCTGACGAATACCGTCATTGACTGTAACCACCCGGTTAGCCCCAAGCCCCCTTATTACGGGTTTAGAAATTGTCGGTCCGGTGGAAACCTGCGAAACACCCGGCACATGACTTAATGCATCAATAATATTTGAAGCAGGTTGTTGTAAGAGGGTTGATTTTTTGATGGCAGTAACCGGCACCGGGGCTTTGCGAATACTCGTAGCTCCCGAAACACCTGTCACAATCACGCCCTGATTCTCCACAATTACCGGAGAAAGAGTAAAGTCCTTCTGCATATCAGCTGCTATCTCAATATGCTCCACCAGGGTACTGTAACCCGTAAAGGAAACCTCTACCACATGATGACCCGGGGGAATATTACTGAGTGAATAGAATCCATTTATATCACTGCTGGTACCCAGTTTATCATCCGTAAAATACACATAGGCTCCGGTCAGTGCCTCACCCGTTTTTGCATCCGTGATTTTTCCACTTAGTCGCACTTTTGCCGGATTATACCGACTTGCGGATACTTTAACAGGCTGAATATTTTCCTGCGCAGGCAGTAACTGCATGGTCAGGAGTACAATGAATAATAACAGGGATTTTTGTTTCATAATTTGTAACTATGTTGCAAATATAAAATGCAACATTGTTTCATACAAATTTTTTTTTCCATTCATTAATCTTCGACAGAAAGTCCTTGTCTCACCTACGCTTTAGAAAAATTTCACTATTTTACCTACAGGCAAATCAACGACATGCACCTGACAATACGATTCATTTTAGCAATAACAGTTTTCGCCGGCTTTTTATCCTGCAACAAGCAGGACAGCCCGCCGGATCCTTGTCTTGGAGTCAGCTACGATATACAGTATTTTAAAACAGAATCCGTTGGTGGAGCCAGTAATGGCACGATCACTATCAGTTCACCGGTGGGTGACACGATCAGTTACCAGTTAAACAGTGCCGCTTTCCAGTCATCCCCGAATTTCAGCAACTTGGCTCCCGGCGACTACCGCATTATTGTAAAAAACCAGAAAGGCTGTACGGATACCACACAAATTACAGTTTTCAATTACGGACCAAAATACGCTTTGGTAAAACAACTGATTGCGGGTACCGGTGGTATTGGTGGTTATTGCGGCCCCTGTCACCTGAATGGTGCTATTAACGGCGGGAAAAACTTTGATTCCGATGCCAGTATCATCGCCAGCTGGGACCGCATCAAAGCAAGGGCGGTGGATGGCAGTCCTTCATTTATGCCCGCCGCCCCCAACAGTCCGTTAACGCTGACAGACAGACAAAAAATTACGGATTGGGTAAATGCGGGTCACAGGCAAACGGATTAGCAAGCACGATTTACAAAGTACGAAGTACGAGGTACGAGGTACGAAGTACGAGGTACGAAGTACGGTTCTCCATTCGAAATTGAGCACCTGGCACCTGGCACCACTAAATAATCATCTTACTTTCAGCATTGCCCTCACCTGCTGTGTCACACCATTTTGTAAGCGGGCATAATAAATACCGGTTGGAAGTCCGTCGCTGTTGAAGTCCAGCGTGTAGGTACCTGCCGTATAATCACGATCTGTCAGTATTTTAATTACCCGGCCCAAAGTATCGATAATCTGAATAAATGTATGCCCGCCCGATGTGGTGAATTTTATACTGGTGCTGCCCGTAAACGGATTGGGAGAATTAGTGATCATCACATCACCAGATGATGGTGGTGGCGGTGTGACCCCGCTGCAGGCTCCCGCTTTAATCAGGGGCAGGCTTTGCAGCTGGTTGTTAATATTGGGAGGGAACAAAGACTCTACAACAGTCTTCTCCAGGCAGAACCATTTTTCGAGTAAGGTGGAATATACACTGCGGAAATCATACTGCATAGGTACATTATCATTCACTGTTGCGCTGACAGGAATAGCCGGGTTTACCCCCAGCATGCCGGCTTCAATATTGCTGCCGAATAAAAACATCGGCGCGGCTGATCCATGGTCGGTACCGGAACTCGAATTGGATTTTATCCGTCGTCCGAATTCGCTATATGTCATGCCAACCACCCGGTCTTCCACATTATGAAACGCCAGGTCATCCTGAAACGCTTTAATAGCATCGGAAACTTTCTGCAATAATGTGGCATGATTACCCGTAGTGGTATCGCTGGCTCCTACCTGTACCGAGTGTGTATCGAAGCCACCAAAACTGACCATATACACTCTTGTCTGAAGGCCGCCGGCAATTAAGCGGGCTACAATTTTCAACTGATCGGCCAGTGAATTTCCACCGGGATACGTAACCTGTTGTGTTACCGCATTGGCCGCGTTTTTAATTACGGTGGAATATTTCTGTGTCTGTTGATTGACCTGGCGGATAAATTTCAATTCCTTTCCTGCCGGCGTATTGGGAACCGGGTCGGTAGTCCCGTTTACGAGATTATAAAAATTGGTCGGGTTGGTAATACTCATTCCCATATTGACAGAGGGACCCTGGGTGGTGAGTGTGGTGGTGGAGCCGATCTGAATAGCCAGCGGATCCGTCATCGTACTGTTCGGGTAGCCGGCAGGGAAATCGGGAAATTCATAATTGAGGTATCTGCCTGCCCAGCCGCTATACACTTCCTGATTACTGTTGGAGGCACTCATCCAGATATCCGTGGCCCTGAAATGTGAAAAGTTGGGCTGGGGATATCCGACAGCCTGTATCAGCTTTGCCTTACCCTGCGTAAATAAAGTTTGCAAACCGGTCATGGATGGATGAATACCGGTACCTGTAACTCCGGCAATGGATAATACCCTGTTTTCCGGAATGGCAATATTCGTTCTGGCATTATAATATTTCGAATAGTCCGCCACCGGAATCACCATATTCAGGCCATCATTGCCTCCGGAAAGTTGTACAATCACCAGTACATGATCCGTTACCGTTTGCCCGCGCATCAATGCCTGCACCAGGGGTGACTGCTGATTAAAGGCCTGCACGGTATATCCGTTAATAACTTCCGGAAGTATGGCCGCAGCCGGCAGGGAACTGAATAAGAAGTCTCTTCTCTTCATGGTCGTTGGTTTCTTTATTAGGCGAGCTGGTACTCAGATAAATTAAACAAATACTGAAACAGTGATTTCAACCGGGTATTCACCGTATTAAAATTGGCCGTGGTCGGGCTCGATTCATAGGCGGCCCAGGCATTGGTCCAGTAATAATCCCATTGCTGACCGGTAAGCAGTATCTGCGTTTTGATCTGCGCTTTAGTCTGGGCGGATAAATCATTTCTGAAAAAAAGTTTCATGGCCGCATCAATCAGGTCGTTGGGATTACCCGGATTGGGAAGTCCCTGCGCAAATGCCACACAGTTGAACTGTACCCGGTACCCGTTACGGGAATAGCCGGATGCAATCATTGTATCGGTAAACTGATTTCGTTTGGGCAGTGAATCCGAATTGATCCAGATTTCATGAAAAGAAGGTTCCTGGTAATACGCCGGCATGCCGGATACATTTGGCGGATCATGCAGACTCTGGCCCATATTCACCATCCAGGAATTAAACGTATTCCATAAGCCATAGTTTGTATCCCAGTCAGTTTCCGGCCGGAAGGCTATATTCATTTCCCGCATGGAACCGATGACTATATCAGAAGGGGTTTTGATTAAACAACCGCGGTTAAGCAGGTCATAGAAATGTTCACTTTTGAAAAGTGCGGCCAGTACCGGTTTTATTTCATAATTACTGTTTCTGAAAACAGCGGCGAGCGGTTCTATCACATTGGTTTCCGTTCCGGTATCAATGGCATAATAAACAAACCAGCGGTACATTTTACGTACCAGGAATTTCGCCACTTCCTGCTGGGCAAAAATCATATTCAGCAGATCGGCCAGCTCCAGCTCTCCGGCGGTAGTGGTATTGCGTCCGGTGATGACGGTATTATTGAAGAAAGATGAAAACGTCTTATTAGTCGTGGTATGCCGCGCAAGGTTGAACACCGAAGTGTAGGTAGTGCCGTTGATTTGCCAGCCGGTCAGGACTTTGGCCGCTTCCTTCACGTCATTCTCTGTATACTGCGAACCCGGTCCTTTTCCGAGTGTAAACAACTCCATCAACTCACGCGCGTAATTTTCATCAGGTGCATTTTTATTATTAAGGTATCCGTTCAGATAACGGAGCATGGCCACATCTTTTGAAATTTCGCGAACCAGCTCTTTATAATTGCCAAGTGCATATTGACGGATAAGGCTATGTTGTTTATAATTCCAGTTGGCATTTCCCACATCCGTGGACTCATTCCCAAAATGATCGACCAGGAACATGATCAGTTTTTCCCGGATACTCCGGTCTTGGTTAACCAGCACACCCGTCCACCATTTTTTATACGATCCCCTGCGTTGTGACTGTACCGTTCCATCACTGTTTATATCATCCACCCAGGTGGTTCCCTGGGCTATATTACCATCAGGCGTTACACCGGGCGTAGTGGAAGTGGCGTACTCCTTTACGGGCGGAGAAGGCTGGGCAGCGACCGGATTCAACAGTTCATCCACCGCCTGGCTCATAGTCAGGTTCTTGAAATAGCTGACATCTGCCATTTTTGCACCAAACATGGTCCTCTTCAACAAGTGTATAACTTCCTGCTCCGTCCATGGGCCGGTATAGGTATTAATTCCCGAAAGAGTGCGGAATGGCTGTGCCGGGGAAACAATTTTCTTTTCCCTGCCGGCCGTTAAAAAGGCGCGTCTGTCCATAGCTGTTTTTTTGGTCGGGGTAATGCGAAGTACTTCAGAAAGGTAAAATACGAAAAGGTTTAAGGAAACCCGGTATTGAAATATTATTTATTTTTCTCAGCTATCAGGACCCGAACTGTATAAAAACTCAAACACCCGGCATCTTGCCGGGTGTTTGGTTGGAGAAGCAACAAAATCAATAATATGGATGATCAGCTGATGTTTTCAATGATCCCGGCAATTCCCTGTCCGCCACCCACACAGGCGCTGATCATACCGTATTTCTTATTCAGACGTTTCAGGTCGTGCAGGTTCTGAATAGTAAGTTTACAACCTGTACATCCAAGCGGGTGCCCCAGGGCAATGGCACCCCCATTGATATTCACTTTAGCAGGGTCGAGTCCGGCTTCACGGATTACAGCGATGGACTGTGATGCAAATGCCTCATTCAGTTCAATGAGATCGATATCGGCGAGATTCATGCCTGCCTGCTTCAGTGCTTTTGGAATTGCCGCAACCGGCCCAATACCCATGATACGTGGATGAACTCCTGCAACGGCAGAACTGACCAGACGGGCAATCGGCTTTAAACCCAGTTCATTAATCATCCGTTCACTCATTACAATAACAAAAGCAGCACCGTCAGAGGTTTGAGAAGAATTACCTGCAGTTACACAACCACCTGCGGCAAAAGCTGGTTTGAGTTTAGCCAGCGCCTCCACTGAAGTATCAGCCCGCGGACCTTCATCGGTATCCACCACATAATTTCTTTTCTGTTTTTTCCCCTTCGCATCCAGGTAAATTTCTTCCACGGTAACAGGCAAAATACCCGGCCTGAAATGACCGGCCTGTATTGCCGCTATTGCTTTCTGGTGTGATTGATAGGAAAATTCATCCTGTGCCTCCCGGCTGACGGAATATTCTTTTGCGACAGCTTCTGCTGTCAATCCCATGCTGAGATAATAATCCGGTTCTTCTTTGGCAATAGAGTAAGCGGGTACCGTTTTCCAACCGGCTGTTGGTACCAGGCTCATACTTTCCGTTCCTCCTGCCACAATACATTCTGCCATACCCATTCTTATTTTGGCAGTGGCCATGGCAATGCTTTCCAAACCTGAAGCACAATAACGGTTGATGGTCAGACCGGGTACTTCATAGCCAAGCGCACGGGCGGCTATGATACGTCCGACCTGAAGCCCTTGTTCCGCTTCGGGTACCGCATTACCCACAATAACATCATCCACCCGTTTGGGATCCAGGTTGGGTACACTGGCAAGTAATCCTTTGATAACGGTAACGGCAAGGTCATCGGGACGGGTAAAACGGAAGCCCCCCTTTTTGGCCTTCCCTACTGCACTGCGGTAACCGGCTATGATGTAAGCTTCCATGGCTAAAGTTGTAAGTTTTAAATTGTAAGTTGTAAGTAAGTACTAAGCATATGTTGTAAGAAGCCGGTCCGATGAATGCTAAGCTTATTTACCGGCGGATCTGACTTACAACCTATAACTTACTACATACCACTTTTAGTTGTTTATGCAACTTTCTATCTCAAAAATAATGGTTATTAAATTGATGAAAAAAACTTTTTGCAGGGCCGTCCGGATGAAGTTTCTTTGAACGGATCAGCCGGGAAATTGGCAAAAGGGCTTAACCTTAACTACTTTGCTTTTATCTGTTCAGACCCTGCTGAGTGCAAAACGCAATATTTCAACACATGTATACCCTGATACGCACAATCCTGTTTAATTTTTCTCCCGAGGCTGTACATCATTTTTCCATGAAGATGCTCCGGTTGGTTTGCAGTACCTGGTTAGGAAAGAAATTGCTGACTTCCCTATTCACGCATAAACATCCGCAGCTCCATACTCTTTTCCTTGGGCTCCCTTTCCGGAATCCGGTCGGGCTTGCAGCCGGCTTTGATAAAAATGCGGAGTTTCTGCGGGAACTGGAATGCCTTGGTTTTGGCTTTGTAGAAACAGGCACGGTAACACCGAAAGCGCAACCCGGCAATGATAAACCACGAGTATTTCGTTTGCCGGCAGATAAAGCGTTGATCAACCGGATGGGATTTAATAACGAGGGAGTGGAAGTGGTGGCGGAACGATTAAGAAAGTGGAAGGAAAAGGGAGAGTCGGGAGGCGGGAGTCGGGAGGCTGAAAGCGGAGCAACTTATCGCATGATCATTGGGGGAAATATAGGGAAGAATAAAATAACGCCGAATGAGGAAGCCTGGAAAGACTATGAAATCTGTTTTAATGCCCTACATGCGTATGTTGATTATTTTGTTGTGAATGTAAGTTCACCCAATACACCCGGCCTGCGCGAATTGCAGGAAAAAGAATCCTTGCGTAAAATTCTTGTACATCTGCAACAACTGAATGCAGGGAAGTCAATACAACGGCCGATCCTGTTAAAAATCGCACCGGATCTGACCAACGAACAGCTGGACGATGTAGCGGCATTGGCACTCGAAATAAAACTGGATGGACTGGTGGCCACCAATACCACAATCAGCCGGGAGGGGCTGAGTGAGGAGTCGGGAGTAGTAAGTCGGGAGACTGGAGGTCTTAGCGGAAAACCTTTACAAAAAAGAAGTACGGAGGTTTTAAAATACCTGATCTCCCGGACGAATGGGAAAATTCCGGTGATTGCATCGGGGGGTATTTTCACCGGGGCGGATGCAAAAGAGAAACTCCGGTGCGGTGCGCCATTGGTGCAGGTATGGACCGGATTTATTTATGAGGGTCCGGCAATCGTTAAGAAAATTACCAGGAGCCTTTTGTCCTGAGTACGGGATGACCTCCTCATTCAGCTGCAAATCATTAATTTTGTCCCTTTCTTATAAGTTATGGAATACCTGTTTACCAGTGAAAGTATTATCAGTTTCTTTGTCTTAGTCATCCTTGAAGTGGTGCTGGGCATCGATAATGTCATATTCGTCAGTATTATCCTGAACCGGCTGAAAGGCGATAAGGCGCAGAAGAAAGCACGAAGGGCGTGGATGGTAACAGGAATCCTTATGCGCAGTTTATTGCTGATGGGACTGGGCTGGTTATTGTCTCAAAAAGGCAAAGCCGTATTTACCCTTGGTGAAAAGGGGTTTGACCTGGCCAGTATAGTGATGCTGGCGGGCGGTCTGTTCCTGATCTATAAATCGGTCATGGAAATTCACCATAAGCTGGAAGGGGAAGATCCCAATGAAGCCTTAAAGAATCAAAAACCCATTTCCTTCGGACAGGCAATCGGACAGATTGTTATTATTGACGCGGTATTCTCATTCGACAGTATCATCACAGCCGGCGGTACCGCCAAACATGTGGAAATCATGATAGCGGCCGTTGTGATTGCCATGACCATCATGTTTCTGTTCAGTCCCGCCATTTCCGGCTTTATTCATAAGCACCCGACACTGAAAATGCTGGCCCTCTCCTTCCTGGTTATGATTGGTTTAAGCCTGATCATTGAAGGCTGGGACAGTGACGCGGCACACCAGTTGCACCTGAAAAATTATATTTATTTCGGCATGGCTTTCTCCTTTATTGTAGAAATGCTGAATATGACCATGATGAGCCGCGCGAAAAAGCGCAAGGCAAATGTGGTGAAATTAAATGAGCCGGTACTGGAAGAAAAAAAGGATCCCGGTTATTCAGACCAGGCAAAATAAACAGAAAAGCGCTCCGGCCGGAGCGCTTTTCTGTTGGCGGACTATTTTATTCAATCCGTTTCACGGTCATGGATACTTGTCCTGTATTATCCCCGTATCCGATCAGCACATCATTCGCATGACACATCAGGTAGCCGGAAATGGCGGCGGTATATGTTCTGGACGTACCGATTTTAAAATGTGTTCCGGTATAGGAGGTATTATTAAAATCACGGAATATCTCTCCTACCAGTGTCATCATATTATAACCGGATTGACGACGGGCTCCATCGAGAATGCCCGGTTGGTAACCATTGGCAGTCGTTTCTGTGCTGCTATTTTTCCAGAGATCCGTGCCGGAAACGGTAAACTGGTATTTTTCACCGGCACTCATAAATAGTGTGGTATGGTTATAGGCTTCACCGGCCTTGATCACAAAAGATTTGGACTCATTCACGCCTAATTTACTGGCTGCAAAACGAAGCGCGGTATTTCCATCCACTTTCATCTTAGAGCAGTCGATACGGGTCATTCCGTTTTCAATCTGCTGCATATAAGGGATCACGGAATAAAAAGGCCGGGAGGCACTCCAGGAATCGTTAGCCGCCTGAAGGGCCGTTTTCCCATTAATTACAAAGTCGTTAAAAAAATAAGTGATTTGTGGTTCAGGCATATAGTTGTTATTGACAGATCCAACCGCCGTTTTTGCACCGATACTGATCCATGCATCATTGGTGTTTCCCCCCTTACAGTTACACATATAAACCAGGCGCAGGTTGAAATTAAAACCGCTGCCTTCGCGGGCCCTGGCATCCGTAATAAGGCTCCTGATACCTTTATATGATTTTGAGACACCGCCGAATTTTAATGTAGCGTCCGATTCAGGTAATAATTCATTCTTCAATACCAGGAAGAAAGTACTTCCATCCTGTGTGCTTCCTCCATGACCAAGTACCAGCAGATCAACCGTTTTACCAAGTTTTGTCTGAGCAATAAGGTGGTTCAGCAGGTTAGCACGGGTACAGGCAACATCGGTCAGTAAAATGACTTTTTCATACCTGTCGGCCAGTTGCAGTTTTGTTTTAAAGTTTTCGAAGTTCTCGGCCAATCCATCCACCACTTTATCCAGTGTGGTACGGAATGGTTCGGGAATTTCCGGGGTAAAACTAAGTTTCCCGGTATTCTCCTGCAATACGATCAACACGTTATTCTTTCCAGGCTGTGCCTGGAGGATACCTGCTGACATAAACAGCAGACAGATCAAGAGTACTTTTTTCATTGGTGTTTGTTTTATGGTTAATTAAAGTTTGATTTATCGCATCATACAGGATATACCCGCCACCGGGATAAAAGCCTGGGATTTACCGTTTACATCGAGTATCCAGCGCATACCGTAATTGATAATTACATTCTGACTGATCCGCCAGTCACCCCCGATACTGAGCGAATTAGGGTGTACCACGTTCCATTTTACGGAACTGGAAACCACTTCCATATTAACGGGCTCTGTAAACACTTCCTGTAGCGCTTCCACGGGTGTTTTCAACGCTTTCTTTTCATACAGGAATTCGACAAAGAAACTGTAGAGCGGGCCGCCATACCGGAGATTGACGCCAGCACTGTACAGTTTATTTTCCGCTACGGCCTTTGCCGACTGCTCTGCGAGGGTTTGTGTATTCCGAAGTAAAAAATCCAGTTCCTCTTCATACCAGGTGGTACGAACCAATCCTGAAATCATCCATCTTTTTCCAATTGGCAGTGCCCCGTTAAGCCAGATGCCCCAACCTGTATTCCGGTTCAGCCGTAGTTTTTTCAGGGAACCTGCACTATCACTCTGATACGTGTATACCCGGCCGAATGCAAAATCCAGTGAAGCGGCATTCCAGTTTTCGGCAATGAATACTTTTGCACGCTCATTGATCTCGGTATTGCGGCGACTGTTCAGACTGAACAACTGCTCCTCTGTACTTTTAATTTCTGAACGGATACCAGGTTTCTCCAACACGTTCTGTACCGTATCAAGTCTGAATTGTAATTCTTTCAACTTTGTCTCAAGTGTTTTTCTTTCTTCTGCAAAACGCAAACCGATGTCTTCATACATGGATTTAACCATCAAAGGATCCTTTTTCTTAAACAGGTTAAGTTTGGCGGCAAGCCCGATCCGGCGATCACTTTCTTCATTCTGTACTGTACCCAGGGAAACATCAAGACTGGCCATTTTCCGCATAAATCCGCTGGCCGCCTGGTACCTGGACAGGTCTTTCCGGTTATAAAAAAGCTCCCAGAAAGGTTGTGACTGTATGGCAAGGTTGGGATTTAGGCGCCAGGACTTGAAGGACCAGTCCACTTTGAAATTTTTAATATCTGATGTCCGGTTAATCTGGGATGGCGTAACGCCCATCAGATCAAAAACGGGGGAAACGGGGATGGAAAATTCGCTTGGATTCAACCTGCCGGAAGCTGATTCCTTCTCCTGCGCCATTAACTGGCAGGAAAACAGGACCAGTAAAAGAATAAAGGCGTAACGCATGGCATCATTTTTTAATGAGCCAAAGATGCAGTAGCCCGTCTTTTGTCCCTATACCTGAAACGGCTGATTTACCGGTATATAAACTACCTGAATTCAGGTAGAGATAATTACTGGTGAATCGCTATTTTTCCATTCTAAACAATGGTGTTCCATGCACAATGCAAAGTATCAATTCCCGGTTTTCCTGCTGTTAACAGCGGCTTTGTTGTTCTGCTCTCTACATGCAGAATCGCAACACCCAGTTGAAGACAGCCTGCAGCAGGTAATCAGGGATTCAAAGGCAGATACGGCCCGGGTGGATGCCTTACTGGCCTTGGCCAATCAGTTGCTGAAAAAAAATAATCCGGGTGCGCCGGTACTGGAGAAACTGGAACAGGCCCGTGAGTTGTCTTTAAAATCCGGTTATCATACCGGCATCCTGCAAAGCCTGCTGGCCATTGGCAATGTTCACCGGGGCAATTCTGACTGGGCCGGAAGTATGGAAGCATACAATGAACTCATACGATACAGCAAGACGGTTAGCCTCGACAGCTTGCGGAAACGATCCACGATGATGGCCTTTAACAACCTGGGCAATATTTTTAATTCAAACGGAGACTTTAACAATGCACTCAGTTATCGTTTTAAAGCATTGGAAATTGCAGAAATTCTCATGCCTGAAAACGTTAACGGGCTTGCCATAATATACCTGAATATCGCCAGTGATTACCGCCAGTTGAAAATGCCTGCTAAAGGACTTGAATACCTGAAAAAGACAGCCGCCTTTTTTCCCAAACTGACCGGTCGGATGAAAATGGAATATTTTTATGAATCATACCAGTCATATATTAGTTATGACAGCATCCCTCAGGCCACCGGTTTACTGGACAGTATTCAAAACGGATTGAACAATTTCGATCTCACGGAGCGGCAGCAAACGGATTTTGCGCTCATGCTATTCAAACTGAAAGGCAATCATGCCCTGGACATACAGGATAATCCGGCTGTAGCAATGTCGTCGTACAGGGAGGCTTTGCATCTGGCAAAATCAATGGGAAATTTCCGGGAACATACGGAGGCGCTTAATTATATCGGCTTCACGCATTTCAGGCTGAAGCAATATCCGGAAGCTATCCGGTTCTTAAATGAAGCATATGACTCTGCAAAAAATCAGTCATTAAAAAACATGCGGTTTAAAATTGCCTATAACCTGGCTGAAGCGTACACGGCTTCCGGGGAGTATGCAAAAGCCTATCCCTTTCTCAAAGAATCGCAGGATCTTCAGATGGAAATTTACAATGATGAAAAATCTGAGGAGTTGAATTTTCTGGAAGCGAAATACAATCACGAAAAGGCGGAAAAGGAAATTTCCAACCTTCGCTTATCGAATACGGAAAAGGAACTGGCCGTCACCAAAAGAAACCGGCTTATTTTGATTGGAGGTATCCTGACTGCTGCCCTGTTACTGATCATGGGCCTGCTTTACCGTTCAGTGCGTCAGAAAAGCCTGTTGGCGGAAAAAGACAGGAAACTGCAACAGGATCAGATCCTTTTTCTTGAGCGTCAGCAACAGGTGGTTTCCCTGCAATCCATGGTCAATGGCCAGGAAACAGAACGTACACGCATTGCTAAAGACCTGCATGACGGCCTGAGCGGTTTGTTCAGTACTGTAAAAATGTATTTCAGCACACTCCAGCATGAAAAAGAAGAGCTCAAACAAAATCCGACTTTTACCAAAAGCATTGAACTGATAGACAGTGCTGCGGACGAGATCCGCCGGATTGCCCACAATATGATGCCGGAAGTGCTGATGAAACTCGGTCTGACACATGCGATACAGGATATGTGCAGCAATATAAGTGCCGGGAAATTACTGCAAGTGAGATTACAAACCTACGGCCTGGAAAAACGAATGAATGCCTCTACGGAAATCATGCTTTACCGGATTGTACAGGAACTGCTGAACAATATCATGAAGCACGCTCAGGCCAGTTCAGCCCTCATACAATTTAACCGCGACGGCAACCGGCTGATGGTAACTGTGGAAGACAATGGGCGTGGATTCAGATTGGAAGAATCGGAAGGCCATCAACACGCGGGGCTGGATACGATCAGAAGCCGCGTAAGCTACCTGAATGGAAATATAATAATCGATTCGCAGAAGGATATCGGCACTACAGTGATTATGGAATTCTTAATTGACGAAGAATCTGTTTAACGAAAAATTCATGATAACACTCTATATAATTGACGACCACCCCCTCGTAGCGGGCGGCATTTACATGATGCTGAAAGATGTGAATTATATCCATATCTGCGGTACCGCCCGGAACGGAAAGGAAGCCATGGAATTCCTGGAAACAAACGAGCCGGATATCATTCTGCTTGATATCAGTCTGCCCGATACTGATGGCTTACAGCTATGTGAACAAATAAGACAAAAAAATAAACAAAGTAAAATTCTGGGTCTCACGTCCGCTAATGACGCCTCTATCATTACTCAAATGCTGCATCGCGGAGCCAATGGATACCTGTTGAAAAACATGGAACGGGATGAACTTCTTGAGGCGATCGACCGTGTATTGAACGGAAAAATATTTCTGAGTAAATCCGCCAATGAAAAAGTACTCGAACAATATGCATCTGTAAACAGTGCCCTGGAAGACAAACCGGCCCTAACAAGGCGGGAGAAAGAAATCCTTGACCTGCTGAATGAAGGATTGAAAGGGCCGGCCATGGCGGAAAAATTATTTCTGAGCCCTTATACCGTAGAAACTCACCGCAAAAACCTGATGCAGAAACTGAATGCCAGCAGTACCCAGCAATTATTAAAAACTGCACGGGAAAAGGGGTTACTCTGAAATGCGGGACGGTGTCTGAACCAGCCATACCGCAGCCACTATACCGGCGGTTTCGGTGCGGAGTCTTGTTTCTCCCAAGGTCACCGGCATAAACCCTTTTGCGATTGCCATGTCAATTTCCGCCGGTGTAAAATCTCCTTCCGGACCGATCAGTATAATGGAGGAGGCTGAAACAGTCTGCCCGGCCAGTGAATTCTTTGGCCCCTCTTCGCAATGAGCAATAAACTTTGCATTTTCCAGGCGTTGTTCCAGTACCTGTTTAAAAGCCTGTGGCTCGCTCAAACGGGGCAACCATACCTGCTGACTTTGCAGCATGGCACTGATACAGATCGCGTTCATCCGGTCATGCCGGAAACGCTCCTTCTCCGTACGCTCACATACCAATGGAATAATTTCCGTTACGCCTATTTCACCCGCTTTTTCCAAAAACCATTCAAACCGACTGGCATTTTTTATATTGGAAATGGCAATGGATACTTTGCGTTCTGCTGCAGGCGTGAACTTCACTTCACGAACAGACACTGTACAGTGCTTCTTATGGTCATCGGCAATTTCGGCCAGGAGTAAATGCCCCAAACCATCAGTGAGGTGTAACCGCTCTCCCGCTTTCATCCGTAATACCTGTACGATATGACGGCTGGTATCTTCGTCTAATACAAGTGATTTTTGCGCCTTATCATATGTGCCAATATAAAAGAAAGGAAGTGCCATGAGGCAAAAAATACTATTTATTCAGAAAATGGTTTTTCTCTTTGTTAAGCAACATCTTCAATGAAAAAGAAATAACAGCTGCAATCAACGTGTAAAACCCGGCATTCAGCAACAAATCCGCATCCCGATGATGCATGATCTGCCGGAGTGACCCGAATAAAATGAGTACGATCCCTGCTAAAGCCACGGCAATGATATACTTGTTTTTTAGTTTCATCCGGATGTACTGAGACTGATCGCTTTCAGCTTTATTTTACTTACATTTTGTTGGTCTTCTGACCAACAAGATTAAAAAGGCGTATCATCATCATCCGGCAGGTCATTCATCCGGCTGCCTGTTTGTACAAATACTTTAGCGCCGCCATCCACATCACTCACGGGTTTCCAGTTACCGGTAAGACCGGTACCACCAAACCCACCGGCATCATCTTCCACAAATTTCTGAATATGCAGCAGGGCTCTGAGCTTAATCGTTTCCAGGGAACCGTTACGGTGTTTGGCAATCCGCACGTGTGTTTCTCCCCTGTTGTTTTCACCCATTTCATTGGTGGTGATATCATAGTATTCGGGACGGTACAGGAACATTACCATGTCCGCATCCTGCTCAATGGCACCCGATTCACGAAGATCACTCAGTTGGGGCATCTTATTCCCGTCTTTACCGGCACCGCGGGTTTCCACCGCCCGGCTCAACTGGGAAAGCGCAATAATCGGAATACTCAACTCTTTCGCCAGCCCTTTCAGGTTACGTGAAATATTACTGATCTCCTGTTCACGGTTGGTTTGTTTGCCTTCACCGGTACCACTCATCAGCTGGAGGTAGTCTATAATTACCAGACCGATATTGTTACGTGTTTTTAACCGGCGGCACTTGGCCCTTAACTCAAAAATATTCAGGGCCGGTGTATCATCAATAAACAACGGTGCCTGGGCCAGTCGCTGTACCCCTTTGGCATAAAGTTGTTTCATTTCATGCTCTTCCATCTTACCCCGGCTGATTTTTTCCAGCCAGATTTCGCTCTCTGCCGACAGGATACGTTGAACCAACTGTCCGGCACTCATCTCCAGTGAGAAGACCGCTACCCCGGTAGGTTTGGAGGGATTCATAACAGCATTGCGGGCCAGGTTGAGGGCAAAAGCGGTTTTACCCACAGCAGGACGGGCCGCCAGGATTATCAGGTCCGTGCTCTGCCAGCCATAGGTAACCCGGTCAAGCGAAGGAAAGCCGCTGGGCACGCCGGTTACATCTTCATTTTTATGCCGCATATCCTCGATCCGTTTAATGGTATTTACCAGTACGGAGTCGATAGATTCAAAATTTTTACGCAGGTTATTATTGGTAATTTCAAAAAGCTTGCTCTCCGCATCATCGAGCAGATCAAACACATCCGTAGAATCTTCAAACGCGTCACTGATGATTTCCCCACTGATGCGTATAAGTTCCCGTTGAATATATTTCTGAAGAATGATACGTGCGTGGGCTTCAATATTGGCGGCGGATACCACGGCATTCGTCAGCTTGGTGACATAGTAAGCACCGCCTACCATATCGAGCTGCTCCCGGAAACGGAGTTCTTCCGCTATAGTCAGGATATCTATCGGCTGACTCTTATTGGCCAGTCCCTGCATGGCGCTGAAAATACGCTGATGTGCATCCACATAGAAACACTCCGGTTTAAGTATTTCAATAATGGTATCAAACGCTCCTTTTTCCAGCATGATGGCTCCCAATACCGCCTCCTCCAGATCCTTCGCCTGCGGGGGTACTTTACCATACACCATTGTTCCGAGATCAATGTTTGTCTTGCGCTTATTTTTCCGGTCTTTATTGGTATTTGTCAGTTCCATGTTCAGTTCAGGCAATAAAAAGTTAATTCATCAGCCGGCACAACTATTCAGCTGGCAGGCAGGCGACCATCGGGCAGGTTCCAGTCTTATAATCAGAAAAGGGATGCTTTTCGAACAGGGAAAGTTCCGTCAGTCAGACGGCGAAATAAAGTGCAAATCGTCTCAGGACAAAATATTTCTTTCTGCACCAGTTTTTCACCGGATTCCAGGGGTTATCCACATTCAGTTTTTACCCGTAACCGCCACTACAATTTACTACTAAATAATGGTAAAACCCCCTAACTACTAAGTAGGATACTATGTTAATTTTGTAGCTGATTTTAGTCATTTACACAATAAACAAATAATAGGCAGAGTTAGAGAAAAGAAGTTCTTACAACACCCAGCCAATCCGCTGCAACCGTACCACTTATTTATACTTTAAAATCACATAGATTATGGAAACTAAACAACACAGCAGCCACGCCCGCCCGGTAATCAGTCAGGCCCAGAACAACACAACCCTCTGGATCGGGCATCTTCGTCCGCAAACACAGGACCACCTTGCTGGTCAGACTTTTGTCTGCCCTTCAGAAGGATTAGTAAACAATATCCAGGTTTTCGCCTCCGCCGTTACACAGCCCGGCCAGGTAGCTTTAACTTTGCACGAATTTGATAATCAAACCCGTACATGGGGAAATGCAATTGCCAACACCTCCCGTCCGGTAGACCGGAATGACGATACGCACTGGATTCGTTTTGAACTGGATCATGTGGAACTGAAAAAAGACAGAACCTATGGTTTCAGACTGCAAACCAATGACGGTATCATCGGAATCGGTGAAGCCGCTGCCGGTAACCGGCATCCGTTCACATTCGGGCATGCCTGGAATGGTCACAGTACAAACGACAAAGGAGATTTCTTCAGCTATTTCAGCCTGGCGTTCAAAGTAGAACTTTGCGCATAACCCGCTGAACCGGCTGTTGAGACGGTTAAATATTGAAAACCAATCATCCGGCGATTATGGACAATGGCCGGAACAGACCCTGTTTTGAAACTCCCGCGGGCTTCAGGACAGGGTTTTCTGCTTACTCAGGCACTATACCCCAAAAATGGTATTTTTTTCACGGGAAAAATGTCCCAACTTGTAGCAGCTGGCTGAATCACCGGCAAATACATTTTCCCTACGTGTTTCAAACCATAAACCACGCCTATGCCTTTTTTTGATTTTCATCTGCACCCTTCTCTGAAGGCGCAGATGTCGATGCCCCCTGACTTCCCCTCTCCCTGGGAAAATATCAGGATAAAATTCAGGCACCCGAATGTAATCACCCTGTTGCTCCGATGCAGCGGCATCAATGAAGTGGTGGATTCCCAGTCCTCCCTGTCCCAATTAACCAGGGGAAAAGTGAACCTGGCAGCCATTGCCCTGCACCCGCCGGAATCCGCCATGATGAATGACGGACTGATACAACAGATAGCGGCGGAAGAGCAAACGCAGTATATCAACCTGGCCCGTATCACCGATATGGGTTCCGGTGATATTTATTTCCGGCTCCTCACTGAAGAACTCAGTAATCTCAAAAAACAACTGACACTTAACGGGAAAAAATTAAAAATCCTCAGCAATATCAGTCAGTATAAAGCTACGGATACCGACACGGTGTATGCCGTTTTAACCATCGAAGGGGCGCATGCCTTCCTGGGTCCGCGTCAGCAAAAAACTGAAACGGAAATATTCACCACTTACTGGAACAATTTTGAAACATTTACAACCGCCCACCGGATTTTCTCCATCAACATAGCGCACTTGCAGCAAAATGATTTCTGCAACCACGCGTTTGGTATCCAGATTTTCAAACCCAACGCGTTTTATCCCAAAGGAAATGGAATCACACAACACGGCTTCCGTCTCCTGCAAAAAATGAAAGAAAAAAACATTTTGCTGGACATCAAACACATGAGCCTGTTTGCCCGAAAACAATTGTATGATTTCCGTATTGGTGAAGTGGCCTGGCCGATTGTTTGCACACATGCCGGGCTGACCGGCATTCGCAAAACCGACCGGGGTAAATATTTCATTGAAACCGCGCAGGAAAGCGAAGTTCTGCGGGTACGTCATTATAAACCCGCCGGCTATTTGCCGGGCACTTCTTTTAATCCCAGTAGTATCAATTTATATGATGAAGATGTATTTGAAATCGTGGCTTCGGGTGGCCTGATCGGGCTGTCGCTTGATCAGCGTATCCTCGGCGTGCCGGAGGAGTGGATGATGTCGATCGACAATATGGGGGATATCTATGAAGAGGAATTTATCAGTGCGGGTGAAAAAGACTGGTTTACTCATGTGCTTACGGGCACACCAGGCGATTCGGATATTATTCTGACCGCCGATATTACCAGCACAGACAAGCAGGACTGGCCCCGTTTCCATGCACGGCATTTTCTGAACCAGGTATTTCATTTGTTCAAAATCTGCGATACATTCAAATACAATATGGCCGAAATGGCCCGAAGGATCTGTATCGGCTCCGATTTTGACGGAATGATTAATCCGGTTGATTGCTGCCAGAATGTACTGCAGCTTGAAAAATTCAAAGCCTTGTTGCTGGAAAATTTTAAAGAATGGGAAAAAGATTTTACAGAAGTTACGGGAATCCGGGTTTCCTCGTTTATCACGCCTAAGAAACTGCTGGACAATATTTTTTACCAGAATGGCGTGGACTATCTGAAAGAGCAGTATCAATAGCGCTTATAAATAACCGTGAAAACACCCTTCCGGGTTTTTCTTAATTCGTGTAACCTTGTTATACATTCCTGATACGCAGATTTCTTTACCCTATACATGAACTGCCACGTACCTGCTGACTTTTAAGTAACCACTAAACCTGCCAGTACAATGAATACATTTCTGGAAACCGGTATCTCACTGGTGCTGCTGTTTTTTGTTTTCAGTGTGATCACGTATGTAATACAGGAACTGATAGCGGTAAACCTGAAATTCAGAAGTAAACTGCTCTGGCGTTCACTGGAACACATACTGGACGGCACGCCCAAAGTAGCGCTCAGAACTTCGCTGTTACAGGCATTACCCGAGACGGAGTCACAAACCAAGGCTTTATATGACCATGCGCAGATCGCCTGCCTTCAGCGAAAAAAATACAGCAAGCCTTCATACATACCTGCTGCCAATTTTGCGCTGGCCATTATGGATATTGTTGCCAGTACTGTTCCGCAAAAATCAGGGAACCTGTATAATGATATTAAAAACGGTTTGCAGACATATATTGACAACGGTGGCAAATTCGGCCCTGTACTCCGGACTTTACTGGAAACCAGTAGCACGACACAGGAATTGCAGACCAAAATTGAAGCCTGGTATAACCGCTACATGCAACGGGTAACTGGCTGGTACGAAGCACACACGGTAGCCTCTGTCCGGATCATCGCACTGGTACTGGCGCTCGTCTTCAATGTAAACGTAATCAGCCTGAGTAAGACGATTTACAAAGATGCCGGTATCCGGGGCCGTATGGTGTCCATGGCGGAAAATATGGTAAACAATGCGGATTCTGTACTTCCGTATTACAGTACTGTTTTTGAAAAAAAAGTGGAAATCCGGAAACAGTATTTCGCAGAAAAAATGAATAACGTATCCGATGACGCAGACAGAAAAAGTCTGCAGCTGAGCCTTGACACAGAACTGGATTCACTGGCAAATAACTACGACAGTGTGCAACGGAAAAAAATCAGTTATCTCCTGGCACAGCTGGATTCTACCGGACTACCCTTAGGCTGGTCACAAAATCCCCTGCAATGCGGATATTGGAAAAAGGCCGGGCCTGCCAAAAGTGCTGGAAGTAATTTCCTGCTGGCACTGCTGGGCTGGCTGATCGCCGCCGGCTGTTTCTCCATGGGCGCCCCATTCTGGTTTGACCTGATGGGTAAACTGGTGAATGTAAGGAGAAGTGGAATAAAACCGAATAATATAAAATAAACAAGTAAACCTCTGCAATATGCCTGATCAGTTTGTTCTAAAAAAAGACAATAGCCCTGTAAAATACAAGGCGGAAGTCAGTTCCATTGGTAATGCATCAACCGTACCCCGTCTTAAAAACAAAACAGGCGAAACAAAAAATCTCCAGCCCTCGCCCCCTGCAAAAAACGGCAGTATTCCAAAGAGAGAACTTGGGCACTCAAATGAATTATCTGCTGCATTATTATCCTATGATACAGCAATTTTACTGGACAATATCCCTGATGCACAGATAGAGCAAGCCTTCACTAACTTAATAATAAAGTACACATTATTCGGCGGGCAAGACGGGGACAAGGAATTTATATTAACCGCCGCTGAAAAGCTGTTGTTTAAAGAACAAAAGTTAATTGTAGCATCAAAAGCTATTCAGTTAATTTAATAAAGTCAACCAAATGAAAAAGACATTCCTGCTTACTCCATTGTTTCATTTTCTTATTACCCTGGCCGTTAGCGGTCAAAGTACTGTAGAAATTGAAATGAAAGACCTTATCGTTCCCTCTTCTCCGGCATTCAGCCTTCTTGACAATAACCCAAAAACAATCGAACGTCCCGGAACAATAAAAGCACTTGCCTTAAACCTGGTTAACAAAGCAGGTGAATCAGGCGGTCTGCCTAAAAATCTTGCATTGGAGTTTGCCCCATTCTGGTTATTCAAAACCCCGGGGATGAATATCTATAAATTTAATGGTATCGAAACAGATGATGAAGGGAATTTTAAAAAACAACATATTTTTTCCGGTCTTCGTTCGACAAGTATTTCACTGGGATCCATATTTAAGGACAGCAGCAAGACAATTCCGGTGGATGTAAATTACCTTGCATATGGAATAAGGGCCAATCTGATCAATATACGAAGTAAGAAAATACTACAGGAAGTAACAAAAAGGATTGTTGATATCAATACACGGCTTTCGGAAGCAATTACAAATTTAAATGGCTGTACAAAGTTTACTCCAGGGACGCCGGAATACCTCAAATGCTTCGGAGAATCATTGTCAAAATCACTGAAAAATGATTCATTGATGAAAATATATAGGGCGGAATATGTCTCCCTGGCAACAATAAGACCTTTATTTTCCGCAGACCTTGCATTTGCATCATCAACCGCCTTCGGAAATAACATCTATTCCAACCACCATGTTTACAGAACAGGTGCCTGGCTAACACTCGCTTTATCAAAGCCATTGGCTAAATCCAGTGACATAAACAAACAGCTAAAATCCAGAAATTACATTAACGCATATGGAATGCTCCGGCGAATGAATAGCAACACCACAAAAGACTTTAGTCAGTTTACCAAAAACAGGCTATTGGATTTGGGTGGAAGAATTGAAATAGAACTTGACAAAGTTAGTTTTTCAGTTGAGACCATTCGTCGTAACGACCAGGATAATAAAAACCTGAATACCGGCAAAACGGTTGGAATAATACAATACAGGATTTCGGAAACACTTTACTTCCTTGGCACTTTTGGAAAAGACTTTGAAAAAGTGAATAACCTGATTGCTCTATTTGGCATTAATTGGGGATTTGGCTCCAATGCATTGTTCCAGAAATTCCGATAAAAACATTTCAGCCAGTTGGTAAAAATATAAAAACGGAAACACTGCTTGGCTGGAGTAAAATAAGATACTATACAAAACAGAATTCTGCTTACATAAAAACAATTACCATGGCTACTCCCAAATACCGTTACCTCCGCGGCTATACCATTGATCCGGGCTTTTCCACCCGGCTGGATACAATGGGCGTGAATGAGTCAGTATATAAAATAAAATGGGAGGAACTGTTTCCGGGGCCCATTGGCGAATATGTGGAAGTGATAGACTTTGACCCGGCGAATGACTGTTTTTATGAACCCGTAGATCTCGATGCGAAAGAGATCCTGGCAGAAAACGGTTTATCTCCCAGCGAAGGCAATGCGAAATTTCACCAGCAATTTGTATACGCGGTAATTATGCAGACCATTGAAAATTTCGAAAAAGCGCTGGGCCGGAAAATTATCTGGCGATCAAACCTTCAATGGAAAGATGGCAGACCCGATACGGCTGCTGAGTATGTTCAAAAGCTCCGGGTCTATCCGCATGCCCTGATGGATGCGAATGCATTTTATGCACCGGATAAAGTGGCTTTATTGTTTGGCTACTTCCAGGCAGCTAATCGTATACTGGGAAGCAATTTTCCCGGTGGTGCGGTATTTACCTGTCTCTCCCCGGATATCGTTGCACATGAAACCACACATGCCATCCTGGATAGTATCTTTCCCCGCTACCTCGAGAATACCAATCCGGACGTGCCTGCCTTTCATGAAGCCTTTGCAGATATTGTAGCCCTTTTGCAACGTTTTTCCAATGCGAAACTGCTGGAACACCAGATCGAACAGACACGTGGCCGGCTTGATGAATATAATGTAATGGGCGAACTGGCCACCCAGTTTGGCCAGGCGCTGGAAACAGGAAGAGGCGCATTGCGCAGTGCTATTGGCAGTATTGATAAAAAAAGTGGCAAATGGAAAAAAAACGAACCCAACCCGGCCCGCTATCAGCACTGCTATGAAGCACATGACAGGGGTGCCATCCTGGTAGCCACCATTTTCGACGCGTTCATGCGCCTGTATAATTTCCGGACGCAGGACCTGTTGCGCATAGCCACACAAGGATCAGGCATATTGCCCCAGGGATCTATTCATCCCGATCTCGTCAAACGTTTATCGGCTGAAGCCGCCGATATTGCCTCTCACCTGTTATGGATCTGTATCCGCGCATTGGATTACTGTCCGCCGTTTGATATTACTTTCGGCACCTATCTCCGGGCCCTGATCACGGCGGATTCAGATATCTGTCCGGAAGACAATAACGGATACCGCATAGCCCTGATTGAAGCATTCAGGGCCTGGGGAATATTTCCGGAGAAAGTCAATACACTGTCCGTATACAGTCTCCGCTGGTCCCCACCTGATCTGAATGCCGCAGAAAAAAAAGCATTGAAACTGATGGCCGGACATATCAAGGAAGACGTCCGCAAGATTGGCCGTATGACCGACCGGGCAGGTATTGCCCTGGAGTATAAAAAAGTGCAGGCAAAACTGCAAAGGGTATTAGTGAATCCTGCCGTAAATGCCGCGGCGGAATGGAGAAGAGAAGGTTTAAATCAGCAGGACTGGAAAAACTTTCTAAAGAAAATCGGCGTGGTTACCGATGTAAAATCATTTACCATCCGTCATGGAAAAGAACGTACCGAGTTTACTGTTAATCCAAAACTGGAAGTTCACAGTGTTCGTCCCGCTTTCAGAACAGGAAGAGGAGATGAAATAATAGAACAGGTAATCATTTCCCTTTCACAATCACACCGGATAAAAAGCGGGGAATTCAAAGGGGCGAAATTCAGGGGTGGTTGCACCATTGTACTGAGCATAAAAAATGATTTGCTGGAGGTTGATTATATCATCCTGAAACGTTTCGACAGCGATCAGCGCCTCGCCGCGCAGATCAGCTATCAGTTTGGCGCGGCTTCCCTGCAGGCCATGCCGGTATCGGGGTATGACGAACCCGGCAATACCCATGCTGTCAATTTTCAGCAACTCCATTTACATTAACCACTAAAACCGACTGTATGGCATCTGCAGTAACTGTAAATATAAAAATGTATCGCGTGGGTGAACTGGGAGATTGCTTCCTGCTTCGCTTTACCAGTGGACAGGAAAAATCGCATGTCCTGATTGACTGTGGCTCATTCAGCAACAGCAAAGCATCCGCAGAAAGAATGAAAGAAATCGCCACCGACATTAAAAAACAGATTGGCAACAACCGGCTGAATGTGATCGCCGGCACTCACCAGCACAACGATCATCTATCCGGATTTGTACATGCCTCTTCAGTTTTTGAAAGCATGCCTCCCGACCAGGTCTGGTTGTCCTGGCTGGACAACCCGGATGATAAAAAAGCCCGTGAGATTGGCAAGGATTATAACAATTATCTGCGGAGTCTGCGGCTGATCAGCCAGGAACTGCATCGTCCCGGCTTTGCCAGTAATGAGGTAAAAAATAAACTGGATGGCTTAATGGGCTTTCATGGCTTCAGTCCCCAGGAGTTATCAAAAAAAGCAAGAACTGAAAGTCTTCCACCGGCTGTACCGGCCCAGGCCAGGGATATCCTGCAACGGATCGGCAAAAAGAAACCGGCCTATCTTTCACCAGGTGAAGTATTTCCCCTGCCGGGTTTATTCGGTGAACCGGTAAAAGTATACGTACTGGGACCACCCAAAAACGAAGAACTGCTGTATGATAAAGAACCAGGCAAGGGGGAAAGTTTTGATCCGAAACTGGCGGCCAACAGCACCACCGCGCAACGGATGCTGAATGCCATGCAAAAAATTTCCAACCCGGGTAAGCCCGATAATGAAGAAGCCCCTTTCCCTTTTTATGAACCATTCAGGGAATCCGGAAATTTCAAACAGGTATGGGACAGTTATTACAGCAAGAAAGAAGCCTGGCGCACGATTGATCTGGACTGGCTCAACCAGGCTGAACAGCTGGCTCTCTGGCTGGATGGCTTTACCAATAACAGCAGCCTTGTACTGGCTTTCGAACTGGTACAAAGCAATAAAGTATTATTGTTTGCGGCTGATGCGCAGGCAGGAAACTGGAATTCATGGCGTGAAATAAAATGGAAGAAAAAGCCAAAGGATTTCAACTGGCTCAGCCTGATGCATAACACGGTATTATACAAAGCCGGGCATCACGGCAGCCACAACTCAACACTCGTGGAAGGACTGGATAACATGACCCATGAAGAACTGGTGGTGATGATCCCTGTAGATAAATCCGATCCGCATATCACCAAAAAGAATGGATGGAAGATGCCGGCAGCCAACTTATATAAAGAGCTGAAGAAAAGAAGTAAGAACAGGGTGATCCGGATGGACGATGGCTTTTCAAAAGTCAAAGCCTGGAATGAGTTGAAAGGGAAACCATCCGGCAACAGCCTCTACTGGCAATTTGAAATAAAAGGATAAACTATCGCAACATGAACAACATCGCTTTAGCCTTCTCCGGTGGTGGTTTCAGGGCAGCCTGCTTCAGCCTGGGCACGCTCTCTTATCTGCATCACCTGAAATACAACGGCCGGCCATTGCTGGAGAATGTAAAGTATATATCATCCACCTCCGGCGGCAGTATCACCAACCTGGTTTATAGCCGGTTTCATTTCAACGGGCGTCCATTCAGCGAATGTTACTCGTTTTTATGTGAGAAACTGGACGGGGAAATCTTACTGGCCCGGGCCCTGCACATCCTCAGCGACAGCAAAGAATGGAAAAAAAGACCGGAGAAAAGCCGGAATCTGATTAATGCATTCAGCCTGGCGTATGATGAACTCCTGTTTAACGGTGAAGAATGGTCGCTTTTCAGCAACCACAGTCCGCAGACTTCACTCGGTGAAATCTGCATCAACGGCACTGAATTCACCAACGGACTGCCTTTCCGCTTCCAGTCAAAACCCCCGGGGGAAAAATCAGCAGGGCTGATCGGCAACCGGTATATTTTCTTTAAGAAATCAGCACAGGAAACCAGCAAGAAGTTGCGCCTGGGCGACATACTGGCCACCTCTTCCTGCTTTCCGTCGGGCTTTGAACCCATGATATTCCCCGACGATTATACACATGAAGGATTAAACGCCACTGCCATCAGTAAAGCGATCAGTTACAAAGCCAACCGGTACACGCTGCCGGATAACAAATCCGTACAGGATGCTACTGAAAATTATAACCGCTTTGACCTGCTGAAGGACGAACAGTTTACCTCCGGTATTCGTTTTGGCATTATGGACGGAGGCGTTACCGACAACCAGGCAATTGATGCTTTTAAAAAGGCCGATACACGAAGAGCGAAAAACAGGTTTGATCTGTTTATCGCCACCGATGTTACCAGTTACCTGATGGATGGATATACACTGCCGCTGGAAAAAAAGAAATGGTACAATTTCTTTTCCCTGAAATTCATTAGTTTACTCTGGTTATTGTGCAGCCTTTTCCTGCCGCTGCTGCTCCTGCTCAACCCACAACCCTGGAAAGCCTGGATGTATATCAGCGGAACAATTTCCGGCCTGCTGCTGCTCCCCGTTCTGTATCTTTTCTTTCCCTCACTTAAAAAAATCGTATTAGGGAAAAAAGCGAAAACATCCTGGGAGCTGGTCTTTAAAAAATACAGACATATTTTCCTGGGTATCCGGATCGGGGCTGTAAAACAAATGATCCGCTCCCGGGCAAAGTCGGTGCTTATACTGGCGAATGATGTTTACCTGAAGCAGATCCGGCGGATGTATTATGATGCGCTGTATGCGGATCCCCTATATAAAGACCGTTGTGTTCAAAACGCGATTTACGATCTCAGTTTAATTAATTTCTCTCCTGCCGACCTTAGCACGGATCCGCTGCATCCTTCCGCGACGCTGATTGCCATGGCGGAAAAAGCCAGAAATATGGGTACCACCCTTTGGTTTGATAAAAATCACCAGGCGGAAAAAATGAAAGAAAGCATCATTGCCTCCGGTCAGTTTACCTGCTGTTACAACCTGTTGAAATACTTCAATGAAAAGAAAAAGGGAACATTAACGACGGCAGAAACGGAACTGAAAAAGCAGCTGTTGGCGGACTGGGAACAATTTAACAAAAAACCCGGCTGGCTTTTATAAATTGCAGGACTTAATTCATCACCATCTCCCGCGCATTTTCCATAGCCGCGGCGGTGGGCTTTTCGCCACTCAGCATTTTGGCAATGCTGGTAATCCTTTCTTCAGTAGATAGCAGCCGTATATTAGTTTTAACATTGTCCTTTACGATTTCCTTATAGACAAAATAATGGGCGTCGGCTTTGCCGGCAATCTGGGGTTGGTGCGTAATGCAAAGCAATTGACGGCGGGCGGCCAGTGCTTTCATAATAATCCCGACCTGCCGTGCCGCTTCCCCGGAAATGCCGGTATCTATTTCATCAAAAATAAGTGTTGGAAGATCCACCGATTGTGCCACCAGTGATTTGATGCACAACATCAGCCGGCTCAGCTCACCGCCACTGGCCACTTTACGCAAGGGTTGGAATTGTCCCTCTCCTTTTTTATCAGCCGGAAGGTTGGCATCAAATAAAAACTCAATTGTATCGGCCCCGTTTATATACAAATCCGTTGCGCTGATTACAACCTTAATCCGGGCATTGGGCATTCCCACCTGTGCAAGCAGTTTGTTCACACTTTCGGCAAATGGTTTTGCCTGTTTCTGCCGGTTCGCGGATATCTTACCGGCCAGTTGGGTGGCTTTCTCAAAAAGCTGATTGGCTTCTTTTTCTTTTTCTTCTATCAGGTGACCAATATTCAGTACCGCCTGCAATTTATCTTCAAGTGCCCGTTCTATTTCTTTTAATTCACGGGTCGAGTTAACACCATGTTTCTTCTGCAACCGGTAACCCATTGAAATCCGTTCATTCAGTTTCTCCAGTCGTGCCGGATCCACACTTACCTGATCACTGATACGTCCAAGGTCGCCGGCAATATCCTGTAACTCGATCTGAGCCGATTGCAATCTGGCTGTTACCGCGGGCAGTTCCGGATGATAGACCGAAAACGCGTTCAATTGATGGATGATTACTTTCAGTTGCGGCAGCAAAGGTTGTTCGCTTTCATGCAACTCGTAATAGGCTTTGCTCACTGCCGCTTTAATACCCTCTGCATGTTCGAGCATTTTCAATTCCCCTTCCGCCTCTTCAATTTCATTTTCCCGGAAACCGGCTTCTTCCAGCTCCGTATACTGAAAGCGGTTATAGTCCGCCTCTTTTTCAAACTGTGCCTGCTGATGCTTTAGTTCATCCGTTGCTTTGCGAACAGCCAGCCATTGATGATAGTCCGTTTTATATTCCTCCAGCAATCCGGCATGCCCGGCCAGTGCGTCCAGCACTTCCCGTTGAAAACCGGATTCACCGAGCGCCAATGTATCGAACTGCTGATGCAGGTCTACCAGCAGGCTGCTGAGCTCCTGTAGCTGTGAAAGATTAACCGGCGTATCATTGATAAAAGCTCTTGACTTCCCGTTCACCGCTATCTCCCGGCGTATCACGAGTTCCTCTTCCTGATCCAGTTCATTCGCCTTCAGAAATGCCGCCACGTTCCTTTTCTGTTCTGCCTGGAAAACCCCTTCCACCACACATTTCTTTTCCTTCTTCACCAATGCTGACGAATCGGCCCGTTCACCCAATATAAGGCCGAGCGCGCCCATGATGATTGACTTACCCGCACCTGTTTCCCCGGTGATGATATTCAGCTTTCCGGAAAAATCAATATCGAGCTCATCAATGATGGCGTAATTGGATATGGAGAGACGCTTCAGCATTTGTTTAGCAAGTTAATGGAAAGTGGAGCGTGGAAAGCGGGGCGTGGAAAAAAAAACCCGGAGACTTTTCGTCTCCGGGACCTTACAATTTTTTCCATCACTCATCACTCATTATTTCACTTCCACATTATTGTGCAGCTCTTCATCCACGAGGATACGGCCGCAGTTTTCGCAGATCATGATCTTTTTATGCTGGCGGATTTCACTTTGTTTTTGCGGGGGAATGGCATTAAAGCAACCACCACAGGCGTCCCTTTCCACGGGTACTACGGCCAGGCCATTGCGGTAACTGTGCCGGATTTTTTCGTAACTGGCCAGGAGCCGGGCTTCCACATGCTCTTTCGCATCAGCCGCCATTTTGGCGAAATGCTTTTCTTCTTTTTCATTGGCCGCGATAATTTTTTCCAGCTCACCTTTCTTGGTTGCCAGCACACCTTCTTTCGCCGCAATATTCTTCTTGGCTTTTTCGAGGAGTATCGCTTTTTCGCCAATCTCTTCGTTCGCGTCTTTGATATGCTTTTCAGCCAGTTTTACTTCCAGCTGCTGCATTTCAATTTCTTTATTAATGGCTTCGAATTCCCGGTTGTTTTTTACGTTCTCACTCTGGCTCTCATATTTTTTTACCAGGGCTTCGGATTCCTTAATGGCTTCTTTGCGCTGCTCGATAAACTCTGTCACACCATTAATTTCTTCCTCAATACGGGTTTGACGGGCATGAAGACCGGTGATCTCATCTTCAAGGTCGGCTACTTCCATCGGCAACTCTCCTTTCAGGATCTTGATCTCATCCATTTTGCTCTCAATTTTCTGGAGCGTTACCAGGGAGGTCAGTTTTTCTTCAACGGAAAATTCTTTAACGTGTGCCATTCAGTTTTGATGTTTGAAAGTTTGACGTTTGGGGTGGTTCCGGGTCAGCTGAAATACTTTACCGGGTTGGTTTCCACCTCAGTTTTAAGGACGGCAAAGGTAGGGAATTTTTTGGCTAAAACCTCCTGCAGCAGTCCAATCGTAAATTGCTCGGTTTCAAAATGACCGGGGTCCGCGATCAATAACCTGCCATTGGCATCAAAAAACTCATGATACTTCATATCCGCCGTAACAAAGGCATCCGCCCCGGAAGCTAATACACTGGAAATCAGAAAACTACCGGCTCCTCCACAGATAGCCAGCTTTTTTATCATTTGTCCGCTCAATGCCGTATGCCGGATAAACGATGTGCCAAACACCTCGCTGACTTTGTTCAGAAAAGCTGTTCCGGTAAGCGGTTCCGGCAATTCCCCGATCAGCCCGGATCCGGTAGCCGGATGCGTATTGGCCAGTTGAATTATATCATAAGCCACTTCTTCATACGGATGCGCTTTTTTTAAAGCCGCTACCAGCGCCCCCTGCAGCCAGGCCGGGAAAATCATTTCCATTTTGATTTCCGGCTCCGTATGCCTCCTGTCGGGTGCACCTACATAAGGATTGGCTCCGGCTCCGGCTTTAAACGTACCGGAACCTTCAGTAGTAAAGCTGCATTCGGAATAATTTCCAATATGCCCGGCACCGGTTTCAAACAGGGCGGTCCTTACTTCTTCCGCCTTCTCTACTGGTACAAAAGTGTAGAGTTTGCGTAGCAGGCCTTCTTTTTCAGCAAGAATCCGGCGGTTGACCAGGCCAAACCGGTCTGCAATCCGGCCATTTACCCCTGTCAGGATATTATCCAGGTTGGTATGTATGGCAAAAATGGCAATATCCTCTTTGATCGCTGTAATGACGGTTTTTTCCACATAATTTTTCCCGGTCAGTTTTTTAATACCGCCAAAAACAATCGGGTGATGAGCCACCACCAGGTTACAGCCCATTGCTTTCGCCTCTTTTATTACATCTTCCGTAGCATCCAGTGTACAGATGATACCGGTACAATCCCAGCCGGGACTTCCGGTAATCAGACCAGCATTGTCGTAGTTCTCCTGAAGGGCCGGTGGCGCCCAGGATTCCAGATAAGTTATAATGTCGGCTATTCTCATACCGGAAAGTTACAGCAAAGCTGTTTACAGCGGTAACCGGAAGAAGTACCCCGGAATTTAAAAAACTTTAGTACCTTTTACATCCGTTCTGCCCTTTGCATTTTTGGCCTCGTATTATTCAACGTAAATTTCTTGCCATGCTCAGAAGAACAACCGGACGCCTCCTCCTTATTCTGATCGTTATTACAGGATCAGCCGGTACCATTGTAAACAATTCCATTTCGAAGCCTGACCGGAAATATGCACTCAGCATCATGAAGGACTCGCAGAAAGAACTGACAAAAGCCACCAAAGGATTATCAACCGCACAGCAGGATTTTAAAGCAGCCCCGGACAGATGGTCGGTCAGGGAATGTGTATACCATATCGCCGCATCAGAAAAAAGGCTCTGGTCCATTTTTGAAGAAGCCATGAAAAATGCACCTGCCCCGGAAAAAAGAAAAGAAATCAGGATAAAGGATGATGAATTGGTAACAATGGCACAGGACCGGTCAAAAAAAAATCAGGCGCCTGAATCACTCCGTCCGGATAATGCGGGCTATAAAAACATGGCCGAAGCCCTGGCAGACTTTAAAATTTCCCGTCAGGATCATATCAGATACATGCGGACTTCCACAGAGGATATGCGCAACCGGGTGGTACAACTGGCTTTTGGCTGGATCGACTGTTACCAGCTGTATATTTTTATCGCCGCACACAGTAAACGGCATATTGCACAACTGCAAGAAGTGCAGGCTGCCGCCGGCTACCCCAAGAAATAGTGGACAATTACCACCTATTCTCCCGCCCTGTTATCTGCAATCCGGTTAACAGGTCTGCTTACCGGGTAATAATCTGTTCCAGTAAAACTAATTTGCCCGACGTGGTCATACCCTCCACGACAACCCGGAACCGTTTTGCCTGATCATTATTGGTAAAACTGACCGGTATGACAGGGTTCACATTGTTTACAAAGATATTCGGTCGCCAGTCAATGGTATTCCGCAGGTCGGGTTCCTTTTGCAACACCGGATCTTTTTTATAGTCCGGTACAAAGAAATCCTTAACCACGGCAAAACCGTTATACAGGATTATATCTCCACGGGTAGACGTCTGCACATCACTTCCTTTCCGAGTATAAATGGACATCACCCCTCCT
The DNA here is from genome assembly GCA_017303855.1 of Chitinophagales bacterium. GTDB lineage: Bacteria > Bacteroidota > Bacteroidia > Chitinophagales > Chitinophagaceae > JJ008. The sequence goes on from JAFLBL010000011.1 coordinate 69,373, forward strand.
GCCCCGTTTCCGGTCGCCGCTACAAAATTGCTGTACATTTTGATCAGGGCAATCTCTGATGGAGGCAGTGAAGCGATTACACTGGCATCTGTTTCCACTTCATTCAGGTATAGTTTCATGGGTATTTGCCCCATGGAACTCATGGATTCCGTTTGCCGGTAATACAAACTGTAATCAAATCCGTCCGCCGCCACCACCAATCCCGGTACGCGTGATTGCAGGTAATCAAAAATCGTAAGATCAGTTATCACCTGATCGGAATTCACCAGGTCAATAGTACGCACAGCGTCACCGCTGAATGGGCCATTCGTATACTTCTCGTCCAATTCCTGTGTGGGCGATTTCTTCTTTACTTTAATTGTCACCGTTTCGAGCATCAGACCATTCGCCTTACTGATTGCATCGGCATCCGCAGCCATTCGTTTCAGTTTTTCCTCATCACCATTTACTGCCAGCGCAGCCGGCAGACTGGTTACTACAGGATACCTGCGCCCGAGGGAATCACCATTCAGTTCCACATCTATAAACTGACTTTTTCTTCCTTTAATATCAAGTATAAAAATCCGGCCGTTACCAAAAAACAGGAGTGAGTCGATTTTGAACCGCCCTTCATTATCGGTAGTAAAGAGCTGCGCATTCCGCTTCATTCCTTCTGCCGTAATCAACGCGAGCAGTGGCTTGTTGTTATACCCGTTGCGGGTGCCTCTTACATTCACTTTTCCGGATAAGGTAATATAAGCAGGATCAGCAAATGGCAATGGCTGCTTTACCAGGCGGGCCAGTTCTTCCCAACGGAAACGACGCCAGCCATTCGTCATCATCAGCAGGTCAAGTGCTGTTTGAACTGAATCGGAGGAAGAAGAAAAATACCAGGCGGGGTTGTGAATATAACCGCGCAAATCTCCTGTGAGCAACAGACCGGAAAATATATTTTCCCGGCGGACCGGATACAAGGCATAATCCGCATCCGTAACCGATACCGATAAGCTGGCCTGAACCGTATCGGGCAACATTATTTTCAGGTGATTCCTGCCCTTTGCAGCAAAACTAACCGTATCAGTACGAAGGGAGACAGGATGAACATATTCCCTGTTATTGACAAAAAACAATCTTTCCGCTAAGGGCACGCCCTCTTTTGTAAATACGGTAACCTGCATGATGCCAGAGTTCAAACTTGTAGTATTCAGTACACCCTGCCATTCATCACCCGGGCTTTTCAATTCCTGGCGAAAAACCACATGGTGTTGCATCTGTCCGATCATATAGGCAGCCCGCCGGGCCGGATCAGTAACCCGTTGCCGGATTTCAAAAAATCCGCCCTGTGGATGAGGAATCAGGCTAAGTGAAAGACCTTTCTCTTCGGCAACAGGCAACGTGATTGTTTTCCCCGCATAGGGTGCATCGGTTTTTGCCGTATACATTACCCCTGCTTCAGGTTTAAAACCGAAAAAACCCATTCCATCGTGATACGTACTGAAACGGGTTATTTCTTCACCCTTAGTATTAAAAATTGTACCGCTTACCGATACCGGATAACCATACTGATCTGTGGCTTTAAACGCCAGGGTATTCTCCCAACCTGTAATCAGGTTTCCTCCTTCAGGAAAAAAATCGAGCCGCAGTTCAGGAATCGCTTTGTCAGCCTTTTGCATTTTTTTTCCAACCACCGGAAAACGACGGAGTGAAAGATACTCTGTTCCGTTATTCAACATACCTGCTGTATAAGCACGCAACTGATACATGCCTGCATTGAGCGAGTCTGGCAATTCAATTTGCCCGTATGCGGCGGCAAGCAGTACAGGAAAGGCCTTTCTGCTGATCACAGTTCCGGCAGGCTGGAGTAATTCCACAAACAATACTGAACTCAGCGTGTCTGGCTGATAATCTGAACTAAGATAAGCTTTGAACCAGATGGTTTCACCTGCCGCATAATTCTCCCGGTCACAATGCAACCAGGCTTTCTCTATCGGCGCTTTTTTGTACCATTGCTGCAATAATTCTTCAGGCTGCTGACAATAGCTTGTATAAAAAACACATGCCAGAACGGGGAGGAGAAAATATTTATTTTTCACTGAAAAAGGTATATATGAGCTTAAAAATACCGCTTAATTCACAAAACGTTGCCAGTAAGCCGTTAAGACAGGTTTAAAACCGTGGTAAACGGGATAAGTCTGCTATTGGATAAGCAGTTTTATATACTTATTTTGTGTCCAACAACCCCGTATATGAAGAAATTGTTTTTCGTGTTTGCGTTGATCCCGCTGTTAACCAGCTGTAAAAAAACTACAAAAGAAGCCAGGGAAGACCTGGTAATACTGGCTATGACAGATGGCCAATGGAAAGTCAGCAGTTTCACCCTGAACGGAACCACGATTACCAGTGACTTTACTAATTACCGCTTTAAATATTTCAGCAACCGGACTGTCGATGCCATTAATAATGGCACCGTGGAAAAAACCGGTACCTGGGAAGGAAACAGCAGCACGATGACGATCAGCGCCAGCTTTTCGGGTGCAATACTCCCTCTTTTTCTATTAAACGGCACCTGGACTATTACCCGGAATGGGTGGACCTATGTGGAAGCGACTTTAACGGCCGGATCAGAAGTAAGAACATTGAGGCTGGATAAAGTGTAAGTTCCAATTAAGTATTTTACAAGCTTTTTTTTTAACAAAAAAGCGCCGTACTTGTCCAAATTCCGGATATTTCTGAAAATAAACGATTAGTTTCAGAAAACAAGCCGCCGGAAACCAGTCATAGGAATAGTTTTTGCAGTATTCAAATCCCTGAAAGTAAACCAGCTACCTGTTGAATCACCGAAATAGCCATATCCGAAATCTGAGTCTGCTGTTGCTTGGCTTACTGGCAAGTGCCTATCAGTTATGCGCACAACCCGTAGCTAATTTTTCAGGAAACCCGCTGGCTGGCTGTTCCCCGCTGATTGTAAACTTCCAGGATCTGTCAACCGGTGGCCCCACAAGCTGGAACTGGAATTTCGGAAACGGGAATACGTCAACACTCCAAAATCCGATTGCCACTTATTTTACACCCGGTACTTATACCATTACCCTGACTGTAACAAACGCGGGCGGTTCAAATACACTTGTCAGAACAAATTATATAACGGTTTATGAGCCACCTACTGTTAATTTTTCCGCCAGTATCACCAGTGGCTGTTTCCCGCTCCGTGTACAATTAACTGATCTCTCCTCACCAGGAGCGGGCAATTCCAATGTAAGCTGGGAATGGGACCTGGGAAATGGCATAACATCAACACAACAAAATCCAGGTATCACCTACACGGCTGCCGGGGTTTATAATGTTACATTAAAAGTTACCAACGACAAAGGGTGTACACGCACCATCAGCCGCCCCGCATATATAACGGTAACACCCGGTGTGCAGGCCGGCTTTACACATACATTACCCACGGTATGCAGCGCCCCCGCAGCGGTCAGCTTTACCAACACGTCCACCGGCCCCCCGGTGCTGAGTTATTTATGGGATTTCGGTGACGGGAATACCTCCACCTTACAAGACCCCGTACATACTTATACGGTAAACGGCACTTATACGGCAACGTTAGTTACATTCAGTACCGCCGGCTGCCAGGACACGATCCGCAGCGCGCCTATCCAGATCGGGGGATTTACCACCGACTTCAATTATCCGGCCGCAGTATGTATAAACGAAACGGTGAGTTTTACCAATACTTCTGTACCGGCGCCGCAGAGTGCCAGCTGGACATTTGGCGATGGAGGTACCGCCACGGGTATCAATGCCACCTATAGTTATCCCACTCCGGGTGTTTACACCGTAAGACTGTATAACACCTATGCCAATTGCACAGATTCCGTGGCGCATGACATCACGGTTAATCCGCGACCAGTAGCCGGTTTTACAGCCCCGGTTACTACCAGTTGTCAGCCCCCGCTCACAGTAAATTTTCAGGATATCAGCACGGGTGGCGCCACCGGCTGGCAATGGGATTTTGGAGATGGGAATACTTCCACGTTACAAAATCCGTCACACACATATAATGCCTACGACAGTTTTACGGTGACCCTGATAGTGACCAATGCATCTGGCTGTACGGATACGCTTGTCATACCGGATTTTGTTATCATCCGCAGGGCACAGATCAGTATTCCGTCCCTTCCGGACAGGGGCTGTGTTCCGTTTACTATCAATCCCGTACCGGTGATCAATGCCATTGATGCCGTTACTTCCTATCAGTGGGATTTTGGAGATGGCGGAACATCCACTGCCGCCAATCCGGTATACACCTACACAGTTCAGGGAACATATACGGTCCGGCTGATAATCACCACCAGCACGGGTTGCAATGATACGCTGACCATACCGGCTGCTGTACGGGTGGGAACTAAACCGTTGGCCGGTTTCTCTGCCACCCCGAATCCGGTTTGTGCCCGTCAACCGGTAAATTTTACAGACTTATCTGTACCTGCAGACGAATGGTTATGGGATTTTGGTGACGGAACCATGTCAACCTTACAAAATCCTGTACACGTATATTCAGATACCGGTTATTTTACCGTCAGACTGATTGCCTGGAATAACGGATGTGCGGACACCCTCACCCGGATCAATTATATCTATGTCAATCCTCCCATCGCCCGCTTTAACCAGGCTGCTGACTGTGCCAACCGGCTTCGCTTTACATTCACGGATGCCTCCATTGCACCAGTTACCTGGGAATGGGATTTTGGCGATGGCAGCCCTGCTGTGACAATTCAAAACCCGGTACATATCTACAGTGCATTAGGTGTATACAATGTCCGGCTGGTAGTAACCAACGGGGGCTGTTCAGATACCACTTTCCGAACGGTATATGCATTGGATGAAAGAGCCAATTTCTCTGCCGAGCAGACTACTGTTTGTAAAATAGGTACGGTGCAGTTCACGCCGTCCGGGTTCACATTTGCCAACATTATCAGTTATACCTGGGATTTCGGTGACGGGAATACAAGCACAGTGGCCACTCCTGTAACCACTCATACATACACTACTTCCGGCACCTATACAGTTACCCTGACCATCCGGGATCTGAATGGCTGTACCAGCACTTTTGTACGGACGAATTATATCCGGGTAAACGGGCCTGTTGCCAATTTCACCGCCAGTAATACCAGCGGCTGTACCGGCCTTGTTACAACGTTTACTGATCTTTCCACAACAGACGGGCAAAACAATATCAGTAACTGGCAATGGCATTTCGGAGATGGAGTGATACAGGATTTTACAGCTCCGCCATTTCAGCATAGCTATAATACGGCCGGTATTTTTAGTGTAAAACTGGTGATCACCGACGCCTCCGGATGTAAGGACAGCCTGACAATTGCGAATCTTGTTACCGCCACAGACCCTGTACCTGCTTTTGTGGTTGATACACTGACCTGCCCCGGTGCCAGTATTACCTTTACCAATCTTTCCACTCCTGCCGGACTTACCAGCAGCTGGGATTTCGGAGACGGAAATACATCCGTACTTACGTCACCTGTGCATAGTTATGCAGCCACAGGCCAGTATACAGTTAAGCTCATTGTACAGGATGCTGTCGGCTGCACGGATTCATTAGTGTTAACCAATCATATCCGGGTTGCTTTACCCGTTCCCGGATTTACGATGAGCGATTCAGTTACTTCCTGTATTCCGTTGCAGGTACAGTTTACAAACAGTTCTGTTTTTTATACTTCATCCGTTTGGGATTTTGGCCCGGGACAGGGTACTTCCACACTCAACAACCCTGTTCACTTTTTTACATTTCCCGGTGTATATCCTGTCAAACTGGTGGTTACCAGTCCCGGTGGCTGTAAGGACTCCATTACCCGGAATGTTACGGTATATGACACATCAGGTTCCCGGCTGAATTATACCCCAACCGCAGGCTGTAAGCCCCTTTCACTTACCATGAATACACTTACGGCGGGACCGATGGTTTCCTATTTCTGGGATTTCGGGGATGGGAATACCGATATTACCACGGTACCAACGGCCTCACATATTTACAATACATTCGGCACGTTTGTACCCAAAGTCATTATGGAAGATCCTTCCGGTTGCCTGATACCGTTAGAGGGAGTGGATACGCTGCTTGTCCGCGGAGCCAAAGCTAATTTCGGTGCAGACAGCAGCTTTTTTTGTGATATTGGCACGGTTCAGTTCAGCGATTCCACCACTTTTAACGACCCGATCGTATCCTATCAGTGGGATTTCGGCGACGGTGGCACATCCACCCTGCAAACCCCATCACATGTATACAATACGCAGGGCCTCTTTAATGTGCAGCTGATTGTGCAAACGCAGGCGGGCTGCCGCGATACATTGGTAAAACCGGCATTGGTAAAATTAATTCAACGGCCATTAATTGATATTGCCGGCGATTCAGTGATCTGCATTTTTAATTCCATTCTGCACAGTGGTGTATTTATACGGCCCGACACTTCACTGGTCAGCTGGCAGTGGACTTTTCCAAACGGAAATACTTCCAACCTGCAAAATCCACAATTGCAGACCTACAACGTGGCCGGTACATTTACCGCCACGGCCATTGCCATGAACAGCAGTGGCTGCAGGGACACCACTACCCAGACGATCGTGGTAAACCCGTTACCAACCGTTACATTACCCGGACAGATGACAATAACTGCCGGCTTCCCGGTCACTATTCCGGCCACATACACACCCAATACGGTCAGCTGGATCTGGTCTCCCTCCGGCGGACTGAGTTGTGCCAATTGTCCCACCCCGGATGCAGGTCCGAAATTCAATACGATCTACCAGGTTTATTTTACGGATGTCAATAATTGCAGCAACACCGGGCGCATAGAGGTTACCGTTATTTGCGGAAATGGCAACCTTTTTATCCCCAATACGTTTTCACCAAACGGAGATGGCAGCAATGACGTCTTTTATCCGCGGGGCAAGGGGCTGGAACGGGTGAAGTTCCTGCGTATTTTCAACCGTTGGGGAGAAGTGGTGTTTGAAAAAAGAGAGTTCCCGGTTAACAGTGCCGCGGCTGGTTGGGATGGAAGATATAAAGGACAGGCACCCAAAGCGGATGTATATATCTACCAGGCGGAAGTATTTTGTGAGAATGGCGACCTGATCCGGTTAAATGGAAATATTGCACTTATTCTGTAAAAATGCGAAACAGGACTTTACGATATGGGTTGATTTGTCTGCTTGCACTCCTGTGCGGGACAAAGCCGTTCGCGCAGGATATTCACTTTTCCCAGTTTTTTGAAGCTCCTTTATGGAGAAACCCTTCTCTGGCCGGCATTTTCACCGGCGATGTACGGGTACAACTGGTGTACCGTGATCAGTGGAACAGTGTAACAAATGCCTATCGTACCGGTTCGGCCAATGCGGAATATAAAATGCCGGTTGGTAAACAAAATGATTTTGTAACAGTGGGCTTACAGGCTTTGTATGACAGGGCCGGTACCATTGCCTGGACGTCCACCCATTTATTACCCGCACTCAATTATCATAAATCCCTGAGCGCTGAAAATAACCGGTACCTCTCACTGGGCTTTATGGGTGGTATTGTACAGCGCCGGTTTGATGCCAGTAAAATGACCACCAACAGTCAGTACGACAATGGCGGACTGGGAGAAAATTTTTCCAAAACCGGTTACAGTTACCTCGATGGCAGTGTGGGTATGAGTTATAATTCTAACCTGAACTATCAGCCGGATAATAACTATTACCTGGGTGTGGCCTATCATCATTTTAACCGGCCAACCAATTCCTTTTTCCGGAATAATACCATTGCCATTCAGCCCAAATGGGTTTTCTCCGGCGGATTAAAATACGGGGTATCCGATTATGCCTATATCACCCTGCAGGCGGATCATTCCCGCCAGGGCGGATTTAATGAAACTATGGCGGGCGTATTGTATGGCTTAAAACTCGGACCTGATCCGGATCATCCACCTTATACTATTCATGCGGGTGGATTTCTGCGCTGGAACGACGCGCTGGTACCGGTAATTAAACTGGATTATCAGCCATTTTCCATTGCCCTCAGCTATGATGTTAATATCTCCAAACTGAAACCTTCCAGTTATGGCAGAGGCGGCTTTGAAATGTCGGTATCGTATACCGGCTTTCTGAAACGCAATGAAGGCTACCTGCTTTGTCCTAAATTTTAACCCGGATATTGACGGACTGATGAACTTTTTCCCTTCCTCCTTGTTTTTCTGCTAAACAATTATCATTATGCAACTCACAATCGGCCAGCCCGCTCCTGATTTTACGTTATTTGACAGCGACAAAAACCCGGTATCACTGTCCGCACTGAAAGGAAACAATGTACTGCTGCTTTTCTTTCCCCAGGCATTTACCAGTGTATGTACAAAAGAACTCTGTGGTGTACGTGATAATATTGGCCTGTACAGTAACAGCCAGGCAAAGGTTTTCGGTATTTCGGTGGATTCGGTATTCACCCTGGGCAAATTCAAAGAAGAGCAGGGATTCAACTTTCCCCTGTTAAGCGATTTTAATAAAGAAGTATCTGAACAGTACGGAACTATTTATCACGACTGGATTCTGAACATGAAAGGCGTATCAAAACGTTCCGCTTTTGTGATTGATAAAGAAGGCAACATTCAATACGCAGAAGTGCTGGAAAGCGCCGGTGATGTACCCAACTTTGAGCGGATACATGAAACATTGGCCAAACTGGGTTAAAATTTCGTGAAATTAATCTCCTTACGCCTTGTAAATCATTGGTTTACAAGGCGTACTTTTGACCAGTAGTTTTACGATTGCTTTATAAAAAAAAGGGGCTATATTTAGCATAATAAAAGTAATTTTGTTTCGTTGAAACGCCTATTACCCATATTGTGTATCCTGCTGCTGACGGCAGTCACATCTCAGGCACAGAGCTCCCGGAGCGGGCAGCCTGGTGAGGGTGATCGTATTGTGAAACTTTACCCTAATCCGGCGACTTCCTATATAACATTTGACTTACAGAGCAATTATAAGAAAGGCCTTACCGTTCAGGTATATAACGGGGTTTTAGGTAAGAAAATGTATGAATCGCAGAATATCACGGAGAAGTTCACCCTGAATCTGAACGATTTCACCCGCGGTATTTATATTTACCACCTGCTGGATGCATCCGGAAAAATCATTGAATCCGGTAAATTCCAGGTTTCCCGTTAATCTTACTTTTCTCTTTTTCTTTACTGTACCTGTACCACCAGGAATTTAAGGTATTGTGTATTCTCCATGCCCCAGATAATGGGATGATCAGCTGCCTGTGTCTGAAAAGTTACCTGCCTGATTTTCCGGCGTGCATCTTTAGCGGCCATTTCTATTATCTCCAGGAACAGCTCCGGACCCACCAGGTTGGTACAGGAAGATGTGACCAGGAAGCCACCGGGTTTCACCAGTTTCATGCCCCGCAGGTTAATTTCCTTATACCCGGTAATCGCCTTTTGAATGGTTTCACGGCTCTTGGTAAAGGCCGGTGGATCCAGCATTACCACATCATATTGCCGGCCATCTTTGCCCCATTGCTTCAGCACATCAAAGGCATTGGCCGTTTCGAAACGGCAATGTCCATGAACCCCGTTCAGCTCCGCATTGCGGTTGGCCTGGGCTACTGCATTGGCGGAAATATCAAGACCCAGAACCGATTTTGCCCCATAAAAAGCCGCATGTATTTCAAACGTACCGGTATAGGTAAATGCGCCCAGTACATCAGCGTCTTTTACAATATGCTGAATGGCTCTCCGGTTATCCTGCTGATCAAGGAAGTATCCTGTTTTCTGCCCGTTCTCAATATCCACATGAAACTGCAGGCCATTTTCCCGGATAATAATGCTGGTATCAAAGGGTGCGGATAAGAAGCCTTTTTGCTGTGGCAATCCTTCGAGTTCGCGGACCGGCACATCATTCCGTTCATAAATTCCTTTGGGCGAGAAGATGGTTTCAATCGCTTTTACGATAGATGGTTTCCAGACATCAATCCCAAGTGCCAGCGTCTGTATCACAAAATAGTCGTTGAATTTGTCAATGATCAGTTGCGGTAACCCGTCTGCTTCGCCAAATACGAGCCGGCAATTTTCTGTATACCCGATTTTTTGCCGGTATACCCAGCATTGACGGATCTTTTCTATAAACCAGTTTTCATTGATAGTATCGGCTTTACTCCTGGTCAGAATACGTACCAGGATCTGGGATTTGGGATTAATATAGCCCTTGCCGATAAACTTTTTATCATGTCCGAATACGTCCACAATATCCCCGCCTGCTACTTCACCCTCAATCCGGTCAACTTCATTGGCAAATACCCAGGGATGGCCATTGGCCACCCGGGGTGCAATTTTTCTTTTCAGGTATACACTGCTCATAAGGGGGCGAAGATAAGGAAAGCCCGTAATGCCTGTCAGGTAAACCCGCAGCTGCCTGACAAGCTATCACCCGACAAAGCCAACTGTCCCCCGGGATACCGGGTTAAAGCAGGTCATTTTGTCCCAAACTGTGGGTTGGCAATATTCTTGACAATCGTACCTTTGCACCCAATTTTGTAAAAAATGGCAGAAGATTTAAAAGACAATACAACTTCGGTTCCGGAGAATAGCCAGGATCCTGATATCAATTCAGATGAGAATCAGAGCGGCAGTACGCACCTGAATGAACCGGTGGCGGAAGTAGCTGAACTGGAAACCCTGAAAACAGCCCTGGATGAAGCCAATGACAAATTTCTGCGTCAGGCTGCGGAATTTGATAATTACAAACGGCGCTCTGCAAAAGAAAGGATTGAACTGATCCAGACAGCCGGCCGGGATGTGATTACCGACCTGCTGGATGTACTGGATGATTGTGACCGGGCCCAGAAGCAACTCGACAACGCAGCAGAGGCAGCCCCCATACGGGAAGGCGTGATGCTGGTTTTTAATAAACTCCGCAACAGTCTCCAGGCAAAGGGATTAAAGCCCATGCAGGCCGTGAACACCGAATTCAACCCGGATCTGCATGAAGCCATTACTGAAATACCCGCTCCGGCTGAAGAATTAAAAGGAAAAGTAATCGACGAAGTCATAAAAGGCTATTACCTTAACGATAAAATCATCCGCCATGCCAAAGTGGTGGTAGGCAAGTAACCCCATCAATCACGGATCAAACGAAAAAATGTCCAAAAGAGATTATTACGAAATACTGGGCGTAGGCAAAACAGCTTCAGCGGATGAAATCAAAAAGGCTTACCGTAAAGTAGCCATGCAATTTCACCCTGACCGCAATCCCGGGGATAAAGCGGCCGAGGAAAAATTCAAGGAAGCAGCTGAAGCGTATGAAGTGCTGAGTGATGCGGACAAGAAAGCGCAATATGACCGCTATGGTCATGCCGGGGTGAGTGGCAATGGCCGGGGTGGATTTGGCGGGAGCGGCAATATGAACATGGATGATATATTCAGCCAGTTCGGAGATATTTTCGGCGATGATCTGTTTGGCAGTTTCTTCGGCGGTGGCGGACAACGTGGTGGTGGCCGTGGTGGTCAGCGCAGCCGTGGCGTCCGTGGCAGTAACCTGCGGGTAAAACTGAAACTGACCTATGAGGAAATTGCAAAAGGGGTTACCAAGAATATTAAAGTAAAGAAACACGTTACCTGTACCTCCTGTAGTGGCAGCGGGGCAAAAGATAAAGGTAGTGTACAATCCTGTGGCACCTGTGGTGGCAGTGGCCAGGTACGCAGGGTTCAGAATACTTTCCTGGGACAAATGCAGACCGTAACCACCTGCCCGACCTGTAACGGGGAAGGCACAACGGTAACGGCTAAATGCGGATCCTGCAAAGGCGAGGGAAGAGTATACGGAGAAGAAACCGTAAGCATTGACATTCCCGCCGGTGTACAGGAAGGAATGCAAATGAATGTGAGTGGCAGAGGAAACGCTGGTGAACGTGGAGGTATGGCCGGTGACCTGATTATTCTGATTGAAGAAGAACCGCATAAGGAATTATTCCGGGAGGGACTGAATGTTGCATATGAACTGCACCTGTCCTTCACCGATGCCGTATTCGGCACTTCAGTGGAAGTACCCACAATTGACGGACGGGCTAAAATCAAAATCCCTGCCGGCACACAAAGCGGTAAAATTTTCCGGCTGAAAGGAAAAGGATTCCCTGCTGTAAACTCGTACGAGAAAGGCGATCAGCTGATTCAGGTTAGTGTATGGACACCTCAGCAATTATCATCCGAAGAAAAAGCCATCCTGGAAAAACTGAATCACTCTCCGAACTTCAAACCACATCCGGAGAAAGGGGATAAAAATTTCTTTGATAAACTGAAAGAACTTTTCTCTTAAATAAAAAACAAAAAGCCTCTTTCCGGAGGCTTTTTGTTTTAATTACTTTCCCACTCCCCACTCCCCACTCCCCACTCTCCACTCTCCACTCTCCACTTTCCACTTTCCACTTTCCACTCTCCACTCCCCACTCTCCACTCTCCACTTTCCACTTTCCACTTTCCACTCTCCTATTTCTTCTTCTTCCCTTTCGAATAAAGTGTTTTTGCCTGCAGCACCAGGTTGATAAATTCTTTTTGCAGCAGGTCATTCTCCCCGATAGTGGGCTGCGCCAGGTTGACCACATCCTGCCAGGTCTTTGTTTTTACAAAAGGAGAACTGCGCAACAATGATCCAAATAAAGCCACCGCTGCAGAAAAATGATAACATTTCCCCAATGACGCAAACCCTTTATAACTGAAGTTTCCAGTGTAATTAAAGTAACGGTGCGTGCTGTCGCCGGGAAACCGGTACTGCAGTTTTACATCTGTAAACTTCCCGGAATAGATGCTGTCACGAATAGCCCCACGGTTAAGTTCAGTTGGCACAATTTCAAACAGGGCAATCATGGAATGTCCCGAACCAATTTCGCCGCCTTCAATGATGGAAGTGGAATCCCGGAGTGCCCCGACTTTATTATCAAACCCGATCAGCCGGTATTGCCGTACATATTCCGGATTGAAGTCAACATTCATATATACATCATCCGCTACGGAATACAACGTTTGTGTAAACTCCTGCAGCAATACTTTCTCCGCTTCTTTGAAATTATCAAGATAGGCGAAGTTGCCATTTCCTTTTTCCGCCAGTAATTGAATTTTGGAGTCTTTATAATTGCCCATGCCCACACCAAGACAGGTCAGGTAAACACCCGATTCCCGTTGGGCGGAAATCATTTCATCCAGTTCTGATTCTGTTTTTAATCCCACATTAAAATCGCCATCCGTAGCAAGGATAACGCGGTTATTGCCGTTCTTTATAAAATGCCGGCGTGCCACGCTGTAAGCAATTTTAATTCCTGATTCACCGGGCGTTGAACCACCGGGCGTGAGTTCATCAATGGCTTTAATAATTTTTTCCTTTTCGGCCCCGCTGGTATTGTTGAGCATTATACCGGTAACACCACCATACACCACAATGGATACCGAATCTTTTGCCCGCAGATTATTCACCAGCAACCGGAAAGCCGATTGCAATAACGGCAGTCGGTTGGGCATGTCCATAGAGCCAGAAACATCGATCAGGAATACAAGATTACTGGGGGGCAGTGTATCCAGGTTAAGTTTCCGGGACGACATGTTTACATAATACAACTGATTTTCCGGATTCCAGGGGCAGGCCGTCAGCGTTGTTTTAAGGTGAAAGAGATCATTGCCCGCCGGTGAATCATAGTCAAGGCTGAAGTAGTTCAGCATTTCCTCTATCCGTACGGCATCCGGCGGTACCAGCGAATTCATAGTGATAAAACGACGGATATTACTGTACGAAGCCCTGTCCACATTCAGCGACATACCGGTACTCGGAAACTGCCGGGCATTCAGGAACCGGTTTTCCAGCAAACTGGCATAAGTCTCGTCACCGGCAAACCATTTCTTTTGCTCCTCCCGGCCCAGGTCTTTTGTAAATGAGGATAACCAGTTTCTGAAAACATGGGAGGCTTTGCTTGGGGCGGGTTTTAGTTTTACCCGGATATAATTATCCGCATTCACCTGAAATTTTTCCGGGCGATACCCTTCCAGGAAAAAACTGAATGTGTCGAGCTGACTATGTGCCAGGATACCGAACGTGCCGGATGCGCCACTGCGAAATATATAACCTGTTTTAAACTGCTTTATAATGACATTTTGCAGCACATTACCTGCTTCATCCTTAACTTCTCCCCGTACATAGAACTGCTGGGAAAAAGCCGGAAAGCAGAAAAAAAACAAGATGATTATATGACAGGCCCTCTTCAATAGATTCAGCTGGCTGATAAAATACAAAAAAAAGGGGGAAATACACTATCCTTTATATGACCTGGTAGATCTCTTTAAGATTCCGGCCAAGTCCGTCATAATCCAGCCCGTATCCCACCACAAACTTATTGGGTATATCAAACCCCACATAATCGGGATGAAGCGGGAAAACCGTGGCTTCCGACTTATGCAGCAGGGTCGCGATCTTCAGTGAGCGGGGCTGCTGGTGACCGAGCTTGGGCAAAAAATTGTGCAGGGTCTTTCCCGTATCCACGATATCTTCCACGATGATCACATCTTTGCCAAACAGGTCGTCTTCCAGTCCGATGGAGGTTACCACATTCCCGGACGACTTCATTCCCTTATAAGATGCCAGTTTGATAAAACAGATTTCCGCTTCCACGGTCAGTTGCTTGAACAGATCGGCGGCAAACATGAAAGATCCGTTTAGTATCGCAATAAACAAAGGACGCTTACCGGCGTAATCCGTATTAATCTGAGCAGCCAGTTCCTTTACGCGCTGCTGGATTGTTTCTTCTGAAAGATAAATATCAAAAGTTTTGTCGTGGACTTTTATGGTGGACATGGGAGAGGTTTAGATGTTTAGGTGTTGAGTTGTTTAGATGTTGAGTTGTTTAGTTGTGCAGACGTTTCGGTTTTATGTTGGCTTTGCGTTGCAGGTTCAGTCTCTCTCCGGGTGCAATTTGTTCTGTGGCCGACAACAGGTTCAGTTCAAGCAGACTTTCCAGGCGTATCCCCTTCTGCTGCGCTATCAAGTGTAAAGTTTCACCCGGTTGTACGATATGGTATTCTTCTTTACCTGTTTTCCGTTTCCGTTGCAGGTATACCAGCTGATCTTCTTCCGTGGTTTCAGCCTCCGGACGGTCATTGAATTCAAAAAGCCGGGCAAGTGGCATCTCATATTTTTTCGCCAGGGAAAGAAAGGATATGCCTTTTTTAACAAACAACACTTTTGTATCGTTTATTTGAAATTCACCGGCCGGATAGTCAACTGTTTTCTTTACCGGCGCTTTAGTAACGGATTCGTTCAATGGTATTAGCCCTCCTGTTTTTTCCGCAGGAGAATCGGTTATCTCCGTACTGACTGTATCAGCGGCC
The DNA here is from genome assembly GCA_017303855.1 of Chitinophagales bacterium. Lineage (GTDB taxonomy): Bacteria > Bacteroidota > Bacteroidia > Chitinophagales > Chitinophagaceae > JJ008. The sequence goes on from JAFLBL010000011.1 coordinate 84,765, forward strand.
GGACGACCCATTGCAGCCAGTGTATACGTTTGCAACCCGTAATCTTCAATGAGTTTTATGAGTACCACCGGGTATTTCGGATTGGTGGCATAGCCCGCTTTTTTTAATCCATTGGCCCAGCCGGCATAATCAGTAGGGTCGAGTTGAAAAAGCCCTGCATAACGTTGACTGTTTTTCAGGAAATTGGAATGATCCCGGTAGGAATCTTCCGCAGACGGGTATTTGCGAAAACACTCGCCCCGTGCATCATCATCATGAGAAACGGATTCCCCGGTCCAGCCGGTTTTGCATTTGATGCCAAAATGGTTGTTTGATTTTTTTACCAGGTTGCTGGTACCGGCCAGTGTTTCATGTATTCCCTGTGCCAGTTTTATAGAAGCCGGTACACCGGTGCGTTGCATTTCCGCAATAGCCAGGTCTTTATACGTGGAAATATAATTACGGATAACCTCCGACTGTTGCGCCCGGCTATCCACAGCAAGTATAAGCAGCAAAGAAGAAAAAATATACCCTCTTATTTTATTCATATCGTCTCATCAGTTTTACGGATCAGGTAAAGACCATCCCGTACAGTAATCATTGTTTTATCAATACCGGGATATGCCCGGATAAATTCATTAAACGCCTGAATGCCTTTTGCACTTTTCCCTTTTACCTGATCCTGTAATACCTGACCGTGAAAAAGTACATTATCTGCTAAAATAAAGCCGTTTTTCCGCAAGCGGGGAAAAACAAGGTTAAAATATTCAATATAAGCCGGTTTATCCGCGTCAATAAAGACCAGGTCCCAGGTTTCCTGCAACTCCGGAATAATAGTTAACGCATTCCCTGTATGGGATATTATCTGCGGTCCATGGGGAGACCGATCAAAAAAACCGCGTGCCAGCCGGGCATCCGCCTCCCGTAACTCAATTGTATGAAGTACGCCATCGGTTGCAAGGCCTTTGGCAAGACAAAGAGCGCTATAACCGGTAAATGTGCCGATTTCCAGTATACGCCGGGGGGTGATCATCCGGCTGATCATTTCCAGGAATTTCCCCTGCAGATGGCCGCTGAGCATGATCTGTTCCTTATGATGCAGCCGTGTATAGTCCGCTACTTCTTTCAGCAACGGGTCTTCCGGGGTGGAGTATAAGGCCGCATAGGCTTCCGCCTGGGAGTTGATCAGTTCCACGTCTTTTTTTGCAAAGATAACTTTATACCACTTGCAAGCTGAGCCGGGATGGATCTTTCCGGGAGATCAGCCAGAGTCCGGCAAACGTAAAGAGGCCGTTTATCAGAATCAACTCATTCCCGATCCTGTATTTACCAAAAGTGGCTGCGGACCATTCTTTCAGCAATGGCATGGAGAGATGAAGTTTGGCTTCATACCAGGCCGGGTTGCTGAGCATGTCCACACTGAGTGCCAGCAAGGGCGCGGCGATACAGGCCACCCAGATCAGTTTGTCGTTCAGTTGCCGTTTGGTCAGAATACCAAAAGAAAACAGGCCGAGCAACGGACCATAGGTAATCCCGGCAAATTTGAGGATAAAATCTATAATCAGTTTGTCATTGATCCATTTAAACAACAGCACCATCAGGAAGAAAATCGCGGCAAAAGTGAAGTGTACTTTCAGCCGGGTGTTTTTCTTTTCTTTTTCCGTTCCCGCTTTTTTATTCAACCCGATAATATCAATACAGAAACAGGAGGTAAGCGAAGTGATTGCGCCATCCACACTGGGAAACAGTGCGGAGATCAAAGCAATGATGAAGATTACACCGATCAGCCCGCTGAAAGTCTCACTCAGGGCAATGGTCGGGAACAAATCATCAGGTGGAACATTGATGCCTTTTTCGGCCGCATAGAGATAGAGTACCCCGCCGAGTACCAGGAACAGGAAGTTGACAAACATCAGCACAGCGGTGAATGTCATGATATTTTTCTGAGAATCTTTCAGCGTTTTTACACTGATATTCTTCTGCATCATTTCCTGGTCAAGGCCAGTCATGGCGATCGCGATAAACATACCGCCTACTATATGTTTCAGGGCAAATGAAGGCGCGTTCACATCCCAGTTAAAAATCTGTGTATAGCCTTTATCCGCCATCATGGACATGGCCCCGCCAAAATCGGTGCCCATAGTTTTTATAATCACAATAATACAAGCCACCAGTCCTACCAGCATACCGGTGGTCTGCAGGGTGTCGGTATAAATAATCGTTTTTACCCCTCCTTCGAATGTATAGAGCAGGATCAGCAGGAGTATCACAAAGGCCGTGGCTTCAAACGGAATACCCATTTTATTAAAAATGAAAATCTGAAGCACACTGATCACCAGGTAGAGGCGGGCTGTAGCTCCGACCGTACGGGAAAGTATAAAGAAGAAAGCCCCGGCTTTATGGGCGTTGATCCCGAACCGCTTTTCCAGGTAGGTATAGATACTGGTCAGATTCATCCGGTAATACAATGGAATCAGCACAAAGGCAATCACCATATACCCCAGCAGGTACCCCAATACAATCTGGTAATAATAGAAATTCCCGGATCCTACCCCACCCGGCACACTTACAAATGTGACACCCGATAATGAGGTGCCGATCATGCCGAAGGCCACCAGCATCCAGTTACTGTTCCGGTTGCCGATAAAGAAAGACTCGTTATCGGAGTTGCGTGAAGTATACCAGGCTACGCCAAGCAATAACAAAAAATAACCAATGACAAAGGAAAAGAGTACAACCGGTGACATAGCAAGTAGTTTCTGTTAGCGAAAAAATAACCTGCCATGCAGGTAAATGAATTTTGAAGATAAGTAAAAATGTTATCCCTTTGTGTCAATTTATTTATATGGCTATACAATCACTCGCTGTATTCTGCGGATCAAAAAACGGAAGCAATCCCCTCTTTGCCACACATGCGGCTGAACTGGGCCGGCTGATGGCCGGTAAAGAGATCCGCCTCGTTTACGGAGGCGGCAGTGCAGGACTGATGGGCATTATCGCGGATAGCGTAATGGCTCACGGCGGAAAAGTGACGGGCATCATTCCACGCATATTACTGGAATGGGAAGTACAGCACCGCGGCATTACGGAGCTCGTGGTGAGTGATGACATGCATGAACGGAAAAGAAAAATCTACAGTATCTCCGATGCCGCCCTTATACTACCCGGCGGATTTGGCACACTCGATGAGTTATTTGAAATCGTAACCTGGAACCAGCTGACGATACATGACAAACAGATTTATATCCTGAACTCTGGCGGCTTTTATACGCACCTGCTGCAGCATATTGAATTAATGAAAGCGGAAGGTTTCTTATATGAAGACGCGATAAAACGGATTCATGTGATTGATGAACCGGCCGCCCTGCTTCCTTTCCTGTAACCGTATCAGTTATTCTTATTCCGCCCCAGGTAAAAGCTGAAGCCAGTCCGGAAAACGGGCATTACCCGGCCAAACTGATCCCTGTACGGTGAATTCACATCCCGCAACAGGTCAATCATAATACTGGTATAAATCTGCATCTGGCCGATATTGCGGGTGCCATATCCCAGGCCTGCCAGCAGGCTGGGCGCAGTCGCTTTTGCCCGGTTGATAACACCGGCGGTTGTTTTCTCACTGTACGAAATTTTATTGTATTCAAACTGTCCCCCGATAAATAGCTGCTGTATCGGCCAGAGCCGGACAAAGGGACCAACACCAACGGCCGTATAACGGGCCGTACTGTTTACATACTGGTCCCGCTGCGTGATATGCGTAACGTTGAAAACAAAACCGGCATCCACCACTTTATTGATGCTGTATCCGAATTCAGGATTCAACCCGATAATAAACCCGTTTGAAAAACCCAGGTTAAGACCGGTACCAATAAACACATTATTGGAATTCCATCCCTTTTGCTCATCGCGGTACTGGCTATGTACGTTCAGGAAAGCAAGTACCAACAGCAATCCGACAGTTATTCTCTTACACATGAAAATAGTTTTAATCAGTTATTTAAGTGATTCCTCTTCCTGCCAGTTCAGCTGCAGTTCTTCCGGCAATTTACCGATCGCCACCAGTTTTGCTCCCATAAAAAACAGGGACAGCGGAACAACCAGCAAAAAGACAACCTCACCGGTCAGGAAAAAAACAATCACCGCGAAAAAAGAAGGCATTTCACAAAGACTCATATAACTCAGTAACGCGGCCTTATATGCCTCCAGTTTTGTATCCAGTTCTCCGGCCGCATCCCTTGTCCGTTGCATCTTTTTATTCCACCTGTACTTCGAATAAAACACGGCCAGTCCGGCCAAGGCCAGCAAAAACAGCAATATTTCAGACCGGTACGGCGCCGCTTCCAAAGCGAAAGGAGCCCCACTCGTCTGTCCGGCAAAAAAGAAAACGACGGTAAAGATGGTTACACCGGACATCATCGCGGCGCTAAGAATACGCAGCACCCGGACTTTAGCTTTTGGTGTATTGTTTATTTCGGTGCCTGATTTCATTGTTGCATGCAGCTTCCGGAGTTCCGGCTGGCCTGCAAATTTATGGAAGATGGGCAACTCTGTGCCGTACGCGGTTTCAATATTTAAAAGAAGGACACATGGACTCTCTTCTGTTCCCTTTATATTGTCCGAACGACCCCTGTTTTACCAGTGAAAATTCAAAAGCCCCGCGGGTATTGTTATAATTTTTCAGGGAGGACATGGTGGCATCATAAGTAAATGTAAACATCAGGTCTTTTACACCTAGTCCCACCATTGGTATTACAGCATCCCCCACCCTGTAATAGGCGCCGGCCGTAAGTACTTTATCACCGTCACCGGAAATATTATACTGTGCATTCAACCCGCCCACTATCTCGTATGATTTTGCCTGCAGTGAGACGTAGGCATTCGGGTTAAGGATCACCATATCATTCAGCTTAAAACTGCCATTCATGAAACCCGTATACCGTACAGGAATCCGGTTATCTATACCCGGTTGTTCCGTAAAAAATGATTCTTTGGGCTGATTGATGTGCATGGCAGAAAAACCGGCATTGAAGTAGGTCCGGTTATTGGGAAAATAAGCATAGTTCATCCCGACCTGCATATCGAAATAACTGATATTGTTATAATCCAGTTTGGGAGCTACCGTTGTCTGGTGCGCATCAAAAAACTGTCCGTTCCACTGCCCGGGGAAACTCAGGTTGGCGGTATTGATATTTTTATTTGCCCAGCCGGCATTAAAGCCAAGGCTCACCAGGCTTCCCTGGTTGATCATCTGATGATAGGCCACCGAACCATAAACTTTTGTTGATGTAAGCACGCTGGTACCGGCCACATCACGGAGTATCACGGCACCCACCCCCAGCCAGCCGGTATTCTCACTGTTTTGCAACAGTTGTACATCGCCGTAAGCACTCATGGTTTTATAGGGAAATGCGGTAATGGATGCCCATTGATTTCTGTAGTTGACACCGAGCCGGTAATCCCCATCGGGAATAAAACCGGTATTGGCCGGATTGGTAAGCAGCGGGGCATTCATAAACTGGGAAAAATGCAGGTCCTGTGCCTCAGCAATCATCCATCCCCCGGAGCACATTAGTAATATAATCAGCCTGAATACCTTCATAGTCCAGCAATTATCGGATTAACGTAATATCTCCTTTCATCGTTGTCTTCGCGCCATCAAAGAATTCCACATTGAGCGTATAAGCATATACATCCATTGGCTGCACAGCGCCTTTTACTTTTCCATCCCAGCCTTTATTCCGGTCCGTGGTCTCAAATACTTTCTGTCCCCAGCGGTTCCAGATGGTAAATTGCATTTTGGCTATACCAAATCCCCGGACCATAACAACACTGTTTATATCCCCGCTGTTGGGGGTAAAAGCATTGGGCACATCCACCAGGGGGATTACCGTGGCGCTGACCGGCCGGCAGATCGTGTTCGGACAGTCGATACTGTTATACGCGGTAAGACAGGCATTGAATGTACCTGTTGAATTATATTGGTGGGACACATCGGCGCGGGAGGTGGTAAGCAACGAATCCCCATCGCCAAATACCCATTTGAACCGTATCGCATCGGCAGTGGAAAGATTGGTAAAGACCACCGGCATATTCACTGGTGGCGTTACCGGTGCAAAACTAAAATCAGCCGTGGGTGCCGCAAATACCTGTACGGTAAAGCGGGCCGTATCCGTCAGGTTGCAGGTATTCGGGTTATAGGCCACCAGCGTAATATTGTACGTACCCGGAAGGGTATACACATGTGTGGGAGTAGCGGCTGTAGACGTATTGCCATCATCAAAATTCCACAGGAAGGTCTGTGCGGCTAATGAAGTATTCGTAAAAGCAGCCGTATAGGGAATGCAACCAGAAGGCGGCGTGGTAAACTGCGCTTTTACATTATCCGCCACACTCAATGGTATAACCAGTGAGTCAGGCGCGTTACAATACACCGTATCCTGTAATAACAATTTTACATTATAAGTACCCGGTCCCGCAAACGTATGAAACACGGGAGCACTGCCAGCCACCACTTTAGGCGAACCGTCACCAAAATCCCATACAAAGGACTGGTTGGTGAAGGGCCTTGTCGGGGGTGCAATCGTGGTATTGTCAAACCGGTAATTAAAAGATCCGCAGGGCGGCAATTTTACAGGAGTAAAGGCCGGCGTAGCCAGCAGGTTACCTACCCTGATACGGACATAGGATGTATCCCGCACATTACAGGTGGCGGGATCAATAGCCACGAGCATAACCCTGTATGTTCCGATATTCAGGAATGTATGTGTGGCTGTCGGAACAGTAGTGGCAACGGTTGGCGAACCATCCCCGAAATTCCATTCATAACTTACGCCGGTTGCCAGTGTATCGGTAAACGTTACTGCCAGTGGCTGGCAACCCGCCGTATCGTTGGGTACCCCGTTGATGGTTGACTGTACCCCGGCTCTCACACCCGACAGGTTCATATCAATTTTCAGCATCGTGAGATTACATTCTCCTCCACCCACTGCATTGTTTACCGTAGACCAGGCACCGGGTGTGGTGGGATAGACACCCCGTCCGTTGATATTACAGTTACCACATATCGCCTGGTAGATTTTACCATTGCGGTCAAAGCGGCTGGTACCACCATCCACGTGATCACAACCGGCTCCGGGGGCATTGTTCTCTCCGAAGAAACTGCCGAATAACTGGGAGGCCGCGTCTTTTTTCAACACAAAAAAGTACAGATCTTTTCCATCCGTTGTTGATTTTAACGCATCGGGGGTTACCGGCAACCCGGTAGTACCCGCACTGTTAAACGCATTGTCCGTGCTGAAGAAGCCACCCCATCCGGAGATGTATACGTTTTCGCAACGATCCACCAGGAAGGCAATCGGTGAGATATTAGGCGTAACCGCACCTGAACCAAAAGCAGTGGAATAAACATAGGCGGATAAATCCGGTTGCAGTTTACAGATAAACTGCTTGCCCGCAGGATTATTATAGGTCGCATTCTGAATACGCCAGGCACCGGTAGTCTGCCCCATGATGTAGGGAAAACCCAACGCGTCAAACTGCACCCCGAATACCTGATCGATACCTGTTGTACCAATGTAGGCGGAACGGATCACATTAGTACCTGTATTATTAATAATGGCCACAAACCCGTCGATCACACCATTATTCGCCGGGCCGACAGTACCGGTTTGTGTATTGGGCAACAGGTTGGTGCTTTCAGTACCACCGGCCACATAAATATTATTATTCGTGGGATTTAATGAAAGTACATAAGCCGCGTCATTCCCGGTACCACCGATATAACTGGCAAAAAGAAGGGTATTGAGATCGGGAGTGAGTTTTAATACCACTCCATCCTGTGTCCCTCCCCCAAATGCCTGTTGAAAAAATCCGGCTGTTCCGGGAAAGTCACTGGATTGTGTGCTGGACGCCACATATACATTACCAGCTGCATCGAGTATCACTTCACTACGGCCATCATCCCCGTAATTGCGTTGCAGTGAACTGAGTCCCCGGGTATCGGATATATTCACTCCGTCATTACTGCTGCCGCCGATCTTTCGGGAGCCAAGCAGGGCCGTTCCGGTTGCGTTCAGTTTGGTTACCACGATATCCCAGAGTGCGCCGGCAGCTGTTCCATTGTTCATTACCGGGTAGTCACTGGAATTGGTACGTCCTGCAATTACCAGGTTACCCTGCGCGTCCGCTATAAGACTATGCGGTTGATCTTTCCCGTTACCACCTATATAAGTCGCATAAATCCTGTTGTTCCCGTTGGGTGAAAGTTTTATAATACCAATATCAAATTCGCCGCCCTGGTATGTTGTTTCATACGCACCGGGAGAGGTTGGGAAACCGGTACCGGACCCTCCAAAGACGATGCCCCCGCCAAAGAGACTTTCATCCGGCCCGTAAGTGGCGGTAAAACCCCAGTTGTCAAACCGGCTGCCGGAAAAAGAACAAAACACGATACTGGGATCAATCACCAGCGGTTTAGTTTTATCATATTCCTTTACTTCGAAGCGCACAATATTTCCATTCACCACATACTTACAACTTACTTCCTGGCGGCCGGCGAGGCCGGGCTGGAAGGTATAGGGAGCTGATTCTTTAAACTCTGCCAGCGACGTACTGACCACCAGTTCCTTATTTTTTACCTGCAGTTTATCCACGCCCTCATATTTCAGGGCAATTTTTGATACATCGGCTCCCGGCTGTACCAGGATATCATATTTCAGGGTACCCCGGTCCGTATAGTAACGGAGATCAATACCCGGATACAAATGCTGAACATTGATGCCCTGGTAGATTTTACATTCAGCCGCCCATTTAGCGGGATTGTTACCGATAAAATAATTATTATAGGTAGGTATGGGTTTTTCGGCGACTATTAACGGGCGGGTTGCCGCCCCTACAAAGTCCACATGCCAGGCATGGGAACGTACCCGTATGGGCTCATTGGCTTTTGCGAGCTGCCCTTCCGCATTCAATCCATGTTTCAGCTGGTTCAATCGGGCCAGATCAACCGGGTTATGTTGTACCACGGTAAATCCTCCGTCACGGATAAAAAAAGTACCGTTACTTACGTCGCCCTGGTAACGGACACGGCTGTCCCACTGGCCTTTGTTTTCAATAAATTCAATATTTCCCTGTGCTGAAAGGGTACAGACAGCAAACAGGGACAGGACGAAGGAGAAGAGATTTTTCAGTGTCAACTTATTTTCTTTAAGATAACAATTAATTGCCGTAAACAGATTCAAAACTTCTGTTAATTCGGGCCGGTTCCGGGTAATTTTACCTGTAACAGACAGTTTCGTCAGGCAATTTTACTCCATTGAACCGGACCTTTTCTGTATTGCAGGAATTTCTTTAACCGCAAATTTTCTGCCGAAACCATATCCGGATCTTTTTCCAACAGGTCTGCAGCCAGATTACCCGCTATTTCCAGCAAATCCCGGTCTTGGACTATACTGGCCAGCCGGAAGTTTAACGCACCGCTCTGCCGGGTACCTTCAATTTCGCCCGGTCCCCGGAGTTGCAGGTCTTTTTCGGCTATTTCGAATCCATTATTGGTCGAAGTCATGATATTGATGCGCTCACGGGCATCATTACCCAATCTGGACCCTGAAATTAATATACAATAGCTTTTTTCCGCTCCCCTGCCCACACGGCCCCGCAACTGATGGAGCTGAGACAATCCGAATTTTTCCGTGCTTTCAATCACCATCACCGATGCATTGGGCACATTCACCCCCACTTCAATCACCGTAGTGGAGACCATGATCTGCGTATCATGCTCAACAAATCTTTTCATATTTAGTTCTTTCTGCTCAGCCGGCTGCCGGCCATGTACCATGCTGATCCAGTACCTGGGTTCAGGGAAATACGCTTTTACGTTCTCATAGCCCTTCATCAGGTTTTCATAATCCAGTTTATCACTTTCTTCTATCAGGGGGAAAATAATATATACCTGGCGGCCTTTATCTATTTCTGCCCGGATAAAATCCATCACTTTACTCCGCTGCGATTCTAAACGATGTACCGTGGTAATCGGTTGCCGGCCCGGCGGCAGTTCATCAATCACGCTATAATCCAGATCGCCATAAGCCGTCATGGCCAGTGTCCGGGGAATAGGAGTAGCCGTCATCACCAGCACATGCGGGGGAATCTCCGCCTTCTTCCATAAGCGGGCTCTTTGCTCTACCCCAAACCGGTGCTGTTCATCAATAATTACCATCCCCAGATTTTGAAACTGCACGGCATCCTCAATCAATGCATGCGTGCCCAGTATTATTTTCAGTTCTCCACTGGCAAGCGCCGCCAGTGTCTTTTTCCGTTCTGCGGATTTTACAGAACCGGTAAGCAGCCGCACGGGTACCCCCAGTTTTTCAAGTAATGCGCCGATTCCCTGGTAATGTTGCTGCGCCAGTATTTCCGTAGGTGCCATCAGGCAGGCCTGGTATCCATTATCAACGGCCAGCAGCATCGTCAGTACAGCCACAATTGTTTTTCCGCTGCCCACATCCCCTTGCAGCAACCGGTTCATTTGTTTACCTGTTGCCGTGTCATTGCGGATTTCCCGGAGTACCCTCTTCTGCGCGCCGGTCAGTTCAAATGGCAGATGATTTTTATAACAGTCATTGAAATAATCACCCACTTTTTCAAATATGACGCCTTTTGAAAACCGATGCCGTTCACTCCGCAACAGGTTCATGCGCAACTGAGCAATAAATAATTCTTCAAACTTGATCCGTTTTACCGCGGCCTGGTACTCCTCTTCGGATTGGGGAAAATGAATCTGCTGCAGGGATTTAAAGCGCCCTGTCAGTTGCAGCCGTTCCAGTATATCCGCAGGCAGGTTTTCTTCGAAATCTTTTTCTTTCAGCTGGGCCCATAATACCTGCGTGAGTTTTCCGATCTGTCGTCCGCCAAGCCCTTTCGCTTTTAATTTTTCCGTGGTGGAATATACAGGCTCCAGGAAATTTTTTGCCAGCGGCTGATCCGGCACCAGCAGTTCCAGTTCCGGATGCACGATCTGGGGATTGCCGTTAAAAAACCCCACTCTTCCCCAGACCAGGTATGAACGTCCGGGCTCAAGGGATTTCTGCACCCAGTTTACTCCCTGGAACCAGGTCAGCTCAAGTATACCGGTCTTGTCTTTTAGCCGGGCCACAAGCCGGCGGCCTGCTTTTTGTCCGATCACTTCTGCACTCAGCAATACCCCGGCCACCTGCGCATAATCCGTATCCGGCCTGAGATCACTTACCATGTTCACTTTGGTGCGGTCAATATGACGGAAAGGGAAATACTCCAGCAGATCTCCAAAAGTGAAAATATTCAGTTCCTTTTTCAACAGATCGGCGCGCAGGGGTCCTACCCCTTTGAGGTATTCGATGGGACTGGCTAATATGTGTGTGCCGGATGAAATAAAATAGTATTTGGGCAAATGTAAAGAAGCTGTGCAGCATTCAGGCAGGCTGTCGTTCCGCTTTTTCCCAAAGCACAACCTGTTTTTTCCGGAGATACAGGAGTAATCCACGGACCAGGCAAAAATTCATAAACAGAAAATAATAGGGAATCCCCAGCACACCGGCTTTTTTCCCGGCACGAAGGAGCAGCCAGCCCGCCAGGCTGAGCAGGTAATACAATCCCTGGGCGGCCAGCACCAGTTGATAAAAAAACGGGGCGCCCGGCTGCAAAACGATCAGGCAATTTGTTATCAGTATCACGATCAGCAGGAAGGGACAATAGAACCAGCGGAGAATGCGACGTGAAAAATACTGAAAGAATAAACGGGGATAACGTTTCATTGTTAAAGCTCCACGAAGTATACCGGCTGCCTCGTAGGCGCCCGCCGCAATCCTGATTTTTCGTTTCTGTTCTTCCTGCAGTGAAGCGGAAGCGGTTTCAGCGGCGAAAGCCCCCGGCTCATACGCCGTACGGTACCCCTGCAAACCTACCTGCATGGAAATAATAAAATCATCCAGGATCATGTCGCGTTCCATGGGACTGAACAACTCAGTACGAATGGAAAAAAGTTCGCCGGCAGCGCCTACTACTGAATAAAAGCGGGCGTCCAGTTTTTTCATAAACGATTCATAGCGCCAGTACATACCCTCTGCCTGACCAACAGCTGTATTGTTTATACCGGTTAATATCTTTTTTTCTCCGGCTACTGCACCTGTACGGGGATCGGCATAATGAGCAGTAAGTCTGCGCAAAGCCTCCGGGTTCAATTGCGAATTGGCATCTGTAAAAACGACTATGGGTGTCCGTACCTGTTGCATCGCTTCCCGTATAGCCGCATACTTGCCCTGGCGTACCGGCTGATGGAGGTGCAGGATCTCCGGATATTTTTTCAGAATGGACACCGTGTCATCAGTTGAACCATCCGTTACAATAATTATTTTCAATAACCCGGGCGGATAAACGAGTGCCTTTGTATTCTGTATTTTCTGTTCCAGTACCGGTGCTTCATTCCACGCTGCAATGATCATGGTCAGTGCCGGAAAAGCCTGTTCCTTTTCCTTTCCGCTGTTTCTTTTCCCGGGAAGGAGTAACAATAGCAGTCCATATCCCAGGTATGCATAAAACAGGATAACCAGGCTGGTATAAAAAAGGATGTACAGGACGGTCATGGTATGATGTGAAAAATACGGTGTTGTAAAAGCAAATATCCCAATAATGCGGATCAAAATAGCAGGCAACGGCTTGAAATCCTCTTTTCAGATCAGTTACACAATAAAAAAGTCTTTGCCGGAATGGCAAAACTGCCTATTTTAACAGCAGATCCACCATTCAGGACAAACCATTGACCATGAGCAGCCCGTTCTATTTTTTACAACTGAACCTCCCTTTAAGTGATTATAAATTCGCTTTACTCTGTTTCCTGACGGCCTTTGTCATTACCCTGATCAGTATTCCCCCGATCATTACCCTGATCCGCAAATACAAATTATATGACGTACCGAATGCCCGCAAAGAGCATGTGGCGCCGATACCTACCATGGGAGGCATTGCCATTGTGGCCGGCATGGCCGTCTCTTTATTGCTGTGGTTTTCTTTCAGTACACAGCCTGCACAGATCTGTTTTTTTCTTTCCGTTTTAATTCTCCTTGGTCTGGGCATTATGGATGACCTGAAAGATCTTTCCGCTAAATACAAATTCATCATTCAGATAGCCCTGGCCGCCCTGATGGCCATAACCGGTGTGCGCATTACCAGTTTTGAAGGCATACTCGGTGTAAATGAATTGCCGTTGGGCGCTCAGTACACTGTCACCATTCTTGCCATCACCGGCATAACCAATGCATTCAACCTGATTGATGGTATTGACGGACTCGCGGGAGGTATCGGGTTTATGAGCCTGGTTACACTGGGCTTGTTTCTGACCATGAGCGGGGACAGTCAGACCGCCCTGATTGCATTCGCATTAGCGGGTGCCGTACTGGCTTTTTTATATTTCAATCTCAATCCTGCAAAAATATTTATGGGCGATACCGGCTCGCTGGTATTGGGTTTTGTAATTGCCGTACTCAGCCTGCGGCTGGTACAATATAACATTACAGGCAGTACACCCGTATTACTCAACACACCGGTGATTGCACTGAGTATCGTACTGATACCGGTATATGATACACTGCGTGTATTTGCCGGACGTATCTGGAATGGCAAATCGCCCTTTCATGCGGACCGAACGCATATTCATCACCTGCTCACCAACCAGGGATACAGCCATGCATTTGCCAGTAAAATCATTTATATCATTCATGGTATTATTCTGATCGAAGCCTTTGTACTGAAATCCATGCGGGCCGAATATATCCTGCTCTTCCTGGCCCTGTCCATGCTGTTGTTCACTTTTGTTTTAAAAAGACTGGGGAAATGGCTGGGGAAAAACGAGAAAGTACATGCGGCAATAAAAGAGTACCTCGGGTAAAAATCCAGGAACCGAAGGAGCTAAGACACCAAAGTAGAAGCAAAAGCAAGAAGCAAACGATAACCAATGAGCCGCCGGGCTTAGTGAATTGGCATGGGAATAATGTTGTCATTGAGGAAAGATAGAAATGACTTTGACTGTTAAAAATACTGCAATCTGTAAGGAGTTTCCTTGCTGCGCTGTTTGATGGACGTTAACGTTTGAGGAAGTTTCCTTGCTGCGCTGTTCGGCATACGTTAACCTTTTACGAAGTTTCCTTGCTTCGCTGTTCGGCATACGTTAACCTTTTACGAAGTTTCCTTGCTTCGCTGTTCGGCATACGTTAACCTTTTGCGAAGTTTCCTTGCTTCGCTGTTCGGCATACGTTAACCTTTTACGAAGTTTCCTTGCTTCGCTGCGGAATGACATTGCCCCTTTTGGGGGGGGACAAGTAAGACTTCTCGCTACGCTCGAAGTTGACGTCCTAGAATCTTCTGACTATATTTTGGGGGGGCCATTGACCGCAGATTTTTTCGTTCAGGAATTGCCAGCCAGGGTTTTGTGAGTTTATCAGTGCTTCTTTCTTGTTCCTGTTCCACTTTTTTAGTTCAGTTTCCCGGTTTATTGCCTCCTGAACATTTTCAAATGTTTCGTAGTAAATGAGGTTAAAGCAAAAATACCGTCCCGCAAATGTGGCGAAGCGCCCCCTGTTATCCCAATGCTCCGCAAGCCTGGCTTGCAGGTTATTCGTCACCCCGATGTATAATGTAGTTCGATTCTTATTTGCAACAATATATACATAGTATGTTTTCCCATTTACTTTCATGTCTTGTCATTTATTTGCATGAAAGTGCTTAAAAAGAAATTCCCGGCAAGGTGATTTCCCTCACTTATTTCCGGGAAAAAAACGACCATTTCTGAGATTTCGAGCGCAGCGAGAAATCTTCCATCGCCCCCTCCACCGCCCGTCATTCCGCAGCGAAGCAAGGAAACTTCGTTCAAAACAAACGTCAGCCAAACTGCGCAGCAAGGAAACTTCGTTTAAGACAAACGTCAGCCAAATTGCGAAGCAAGGAAACTTCGTCTAAGACAAACGTCAGCCAAACTGCGAAGCAAGGAAACTTCGTTCAAAACAAACGTCAGCCAAACTGCAAAGCAAGAAAACTCCGCTCCCCCTCCACCGCCCGTCATTCCGCAGCGCAGCAAGGAAACTTCGTCTAAGACAAACGTCAGCCAAACTGCGAAGCAAGGAAACTTCCTGCCTGAGTTTAGAGTCTTCCGCTGCACCCTTGTAAGGAGTTTCCTTGCTGCGCTGCGGAATGACAAATTTCCTGGGGGGGGGTAAAAAAAAGATTTCTCGCATCGCTCGAAATAGCAGGGGGTCTTCTGCTTTCAGCAACCTCCAACCTCGAACCTCCAACTTCCAACCTCCAACTTCCAACCTCCAACTTCCAACCTCCAACTTCCAACCTCCAACCTCCAACCTCCAACGCTCAACTCTCCCTCACTATTACCGCCACCATCCCGCACGGCCCATGCGCCCCGATGACCAGGCTTTGTTCGATATCGGCGGTTTTGGAAGGGCCGGCGATAAAGACACCGAAGCCGGTTTCGTTGATTGAGATGCGTTCGTAAGCCTGGTGCATGGTAGGAACCAGGTCTTTTTCGTTAATAATCAGAATGAGTTGCTGGGCAATAAAGGGCAGTAAGCGATTGACCATTTCATTTTCGGTGACCCAGATGGAGCCGTTCTCGGCTACGGCTACACCACCCCGTATGATGGCTGTATCCACGGAAGCCAGCGCGGCGGGAGATAATTGGGCCAGACCTGAAGGATGCTCGGCAGTGGTATCGATCACGAAAGTGCCTTTATCAAGAGAAGCAATAAATTGTTTTGCATCTTCGGCAGAAGCTACTTCTCTGCAACTGCCGCCAATTGCTGTTAATACCGTACTGAACTGGCTTAACAGGTCGGGATAACCGATTACCACCGACAGATCCGGGGTAACACCGGGCACTGCTGCCGGTTTATTCTTACGGATCGCACTGAATATTTGATCGCGGCTGCTCATTTCTTTTTGTTTTGAATATACCATTCCCTGAAACTCTGTTTGGGCGGCGCGGGCATCTCCCTTTGTTTATACCAGGGATTGATCTTAAACTTCACCATAAAGGGCATATACCTTAGTACCCATCTGGCGGACGCCCCGCTGAAACGATAGAGTGCCGGGCGCCCCAGCACAAAGGCCATTCCTTTCATCATGATCTTTTTCATCAACGGTACATGTCCGGCTTTGGTAAGTTCCTGCCGCCATTTCCACAGCTGATCATGTATATCAATTTTTACCGGGCATACATTACTGCAACTGCCACAGAGTGATGAAGCAAATGGCAGGTCGGCATATTTCTTCGGATCAAAATTGGGATTAAGAATGGAACCGATCGGACCGGCCACTGCCGTATGATAACTGAAACCACCACTGCGGCGATACACGGGACAGGTATTGAAACAGGCAGCACAACGGATACATTTCAAGGCATTCCTGAAATCAGCCTTGCCTAATATATTGGAACGGCCATTGTCCACAATCACGATATGCATTTCCTGTCCGGGTTTCGGTTTATGGAAATGACTGGAATACGTAGTAACCGGCTGCCCGGTAGCACTGCGGGCCAGCAAACGAAGGAATACGGATAAATGACTGGCTTTCGGAATCAGCTTTTCAAAACCCATACAGGCAATATGCACATTCGCCGCATGGGTTCCCATATCGGCATTACCCTCATTGGTGCATACGACAAATCCACCGGTCTCCGCTACTGCAAAATTCACTCCGGTGATAGCTAGTTCAGATGCAATGAATTTCTCCCGCAGGTGTACCCTTGCGGCACGGGTAAGATAAGTGGGATCATTATTCCCCTTCTCTGTATGCAGGTACTCATGAAAGGTATCACTTACATCCTGTTTCTTCAGGTGTATCGCGGGCAATACAATATGACTGGGCGGTTCGTGCCGGAACTGAACAATGCGCTCACCCAGATCCGTATCCACTACTTCCACCCCCTGCTCTTCGAGATAATGATTGAGGTGACACTCTTCCGTGAGCATACTTTTACTCTTCACAATCCGCGTGATGCCTTTTTTCTTTATAATGTCATGAATAATCCGGTTATGCTCCGCGGCATCCGAAGCCCAATGTACCTGCACCCCGTTGGCCAGCGCATTCCGTTCAAACTCCTCCAGGTAGCTGTCCATATGGGAGAGCGTATGATTCTTGATCTGAGAAGCCCATTCACGCAGTTGTTCCCATTCGGGTAAACCATGCGCGGCTTTATCTCTTTTCTGACGGACAAACCACAAGGTCTCATCGTGCCAGTTGGTACGGGCCTCGTCTTGAATAAATGCTTCCGCTAATGTGGCATGATCTTTCATCTCAGGCCTCCGTGTTTAGGATTTCCGCAATATGAATGGTTTTTATCTTGCTGCCTTGCCGCTTTAAAATGCCCTCGATGTGCATGAGACAACTCACATCCACCCCGGTGATATACTCCACGTCATTGGCTTCATGCTGTTTAATGCGGTCCTTCCCCATCTTCACGCTTAAGGCCTCTTCAAAAACGGAGAAAGTACCACCAAATCCACAACATTCATCATTGCGAACCGGCTTTACTAACTGTATCCCTTTTACCTTACTGAGTAATTGCTCCGGTTTGGAAAAAGCGGGTAGTACGCGTTCACTCATAGAAGACAATCCGAGACCTCGCTGCCCGTGACAACTATTATGCAATCCTACTTTATGTGGAAAAACAGCGCTGGTAATCTCTTTCTTCAGCACATCCACGATGAATTCCGACAGCTCATAAATATGTTTGCGGATATGAATTGTTTCTTCCGGGTGTTTGTCATCTTTTAAATGCTCTTTCACATGCAACACACAACTGCCCGATGGCCCTACGATATAATCATACCCGGTAAAATTGCGGACGAAGTTCTTATCGCAATCCTTCGAGGCAGCCGCAAAACCGCTATTGGCCATGGGCTGTCCGCAACAGGTCTGGTTGAGGGGGAAATCCACTTCACAACCAAGCTTCGTCAGTAATTCGAGGGTGGCCTGTCCTACCTGCGGGTAAAACTGATCAATATAACAAGGTATAAAAAGCGCGACTTTCATGATGTTCGGTTCATTGTCCGTACTTTCTCAGCTGTACGAGGCTGGAAGGAAGAGTTTGTGTATTCCAGATTGCATGGATCGCCATGGCGGCACCGAGCGAACTGGCCTGGGCCACCGTAGCTGCATAAACTTCCATTTCCGGAAAAGCAGCCGCTAACAGCTGCATATAAATGGGGTTCTTGCTGAACCCGCCATCGACAAATATTTTTTTGACTGATGTGTCCTTCATCACCAGCCAGCTGCTTTGCACCTGCAACGCCATCAGGTCGGCGATGAGCAGGTGATAAGCTTCTTCATAACTGCCGAAATCAGCCAGGTCCCTTTCGCCAAATACGGAAACCATGGGTAAGGCTTCTGTCTGCAATTGCTTCAACGCTTCGTAATCCATCGGGTACTTTCTCAACAACAGCGGATCGGCCTTTACGGATTTATAATAATCCGCTTCTTTCTCAAAATGGGCAGCCAGTCGTTTGACCTGCTGCTCATGTTCATTCCCGGCAAATAAACGGGAGGCTTTTACCGGTTTACCTTTATAGGTCAGGTAGCAAAGACAATCACTTTTCAGTTCCGGTATCGTGAGCGGCTGTGCATTAAACGGATTGAGGGTGATACACCAGGTACCCGTTGACAATAATACGAATGGCTCAGTGAAAGAAGCCAGGTAAGGGATCAGGGCGGCGGAACTGTCATGCAGTCCTCCACCAACCGGAATACCTTCCGCTGTGGCACCTGCTTGTTCCGTACAATCCTTTATTGCCGGAAATTTCCCATCCACCTGTTCTTCGGTTACCCATCTATGATAGTGCTGCCGGGTAAAGTCCCAGAGATTGGTATGACAACCAATACTGGTAATATCCGTATGTAAAGCACCGGTGAGTGTATAACTGAGGTACTGTGGAAGATGCAGGGCGGCGGCCACTTTGGAGAATACCTCAGGTCTTTCTTCCTTCAGGCGGTACACCTGCATACCGGAGTTGAGACTGCCGAGTACGGGTGAAGCCGTCTGACTGGCCAGTAACTCCTCCCCCCCGTATTTTGTATAAAACGATTCCAGTAAGGGGCGTGGAAAGGGCTTGAGGTAATTATAGAGGGGCAGCATTACCTTACCTTCCTCATCCAGATACACAAAACTCGCCCCGTAGCCTGAAAAATTAATCCCTTTAATTGCATACCGCTCACTGCGGAGCAGGGCCGTATAGCTTTCCTTTATCCAGCTGGTAAGGGCCATTACATCATCACAGGGAAAACCATCCTCATCATTGATCTCCTCCATCGGCCGGCTTTCTTCCTGCAGCAATTCATACTGTTCACTGAACAGCAGCAGCTTCTTATTGGTCTTACCCACATCGAAGATGGCTATAACCGGTATTTTGTTCATCAGAGTCCTGTTGCGATCGTATTCGTTCCTCTTTCTTTTGTCAACGCTTCCCTGATTTTTTCCTCCCGGAAGAATTGCAGGGGATTCAATGCCGCGCCGCTGCGCAACCGGGCTTCGGCCACCAAGGCACGCACATCGGTATGGAAGGTTTGCTTCAGTAATTCCTGCGCGGCCACCACATCATTATTCTCCTGTGCGGCATTCAGGGCCTTGCGATCCATCAGCAACGCATGGGCATAGGCCATCATGATGGCTTCCACGGATTGCAACAGATCCTCTAACGGGTCCTTTACATTGTGGGAGGCATCAATCATCCAGCCCAGGTCTTTCGCATGATCCATGCCGTTGGCATCCATTCCTTCTACCAGTTCATTGAAGATGAGGAAGAGCTGGTAAGGCTTGATACTGCCCACGGTCAGGTCATCATCCCCGTACTTGCTGTCATTAAAATGGAAACCGGCCAGTTTGCCTTCCATTAATAACAAGGCCACGATCTGTTCAATATTTGCATTGGGTAAATGGTGTCCGAGGTCCACCAAAGTCTTTGCCTTCGGTCCGAGTTTATTGGCATAGAGTAATGACTGTCCCCAATCGCCTACGGTCATGGAATAGAAATTGGGTTCGAAGGCTTTGTACTCTACAAACATTTTCCAGTCCGCAGGTAAGGCGGCATAAATTTCTTCGAGACTCTCCAGCGTATTTTGAAATGCCTTTCTGAAATTCAGTTGTCCGGGGAAGGTACTGCCATCGGCCAGCCATACGGTGAGCGATTCAGAACCGAGTTCCACTCCATGCTTGATCACTTCAATATTATGATCGATCGCCTGTTTGCGGGTGGCTTTATTTACATGTTGTAAGGAACCGAATTTATAAGAGTGTGCCTGACCGGGCTGATCCTGGAATGTATTGGAGTTAACCGCATCAAATTTCAGTTCCAGCTCAGCCGCCTGTTTACGGATCGCGGCATAATCTTTCGGAATATCCCAGGGAATATGCAGGGAGATGGCGCCACTGGATTTATTCAGCGCGTGGAGTAAACCCACATCATCCAGTTTCTGTTCCAGGCTGCCGGGTTCACCGGGACCGGGAAAACGGCCAAAGCGCGTACCCCCTGTACCGAGGGCCCAGGAAGGAATAGCCACCTGGAATTTCATCAGTTTTTCAATGATGGCATCCAGGTTGCCGAGTTCAGATTGTAAAAAGGAAAAACGGGAAGCATGTTTTGCCAGCCCGCGTTCATTGTGCTGTTGAATTTGCTTACTGTCGACTCTCATAAAACAAGTTATAATCTAAATTACAAAATAACCCTCTGCCCCTGCCCGAAAACCGGCCGGATGCAGAGGGTGAAAAAATTAAACAGAACTTACCGGTAGAAGCCCATCGATACACCGCCATCCACATTCAGCGCGTTGCCGGTTGACTTACTGAGTAAGCCTCCTACAAATGCAAAACAGGCATTAGCGATATCTTCCGGCAAGATAATCTCGTTGAGCAAGGTACGCTTGGCATAATAGGCCGGGAGTTCTTCCACGGTAATACCATAGGCTTTGGCTCTTCCTTCCGCCCAACCACCGGCCCAGATATTGGAGTCGGAAATCACTGCATCGGGATTCACCGTATTGACACGGATCTTATCGGCACCGAGTTCTGCTGCCATCAGGCGGGTAAGGTGCGCTTGTGCAGCTTTGGCACTGCCGTAACCCGGGTTGTTGGGACCCGCTACCACGGCATTCTTCGAAACAATATTTACAATATCACCGCCAAAGCCTTGTTTACGCATTACTTCAATTCCTTTCTGCGATACCAGGAATTGTCCCTTCACCAGGATATCATATAACCGGTCCCATTCTTCAATGCTGTGATCAGTGATGGATTTGGAGATACTGATACCGGCATTGTTTACGATTATATCCACGCCACCAAACGCGAGGGCCGTATCATCCATGGCTGCCGCAATACTGTCCGCATCCGTTACATTCAGCAAGGTACTGCTCACGGCATCTTTGCCATACAACTTCACCATCTCGTCTTTTGCGCCGGCCAGGCGTTCCGCATTGATATCATTGATCACCACACAGGCACCCTCGTCGGCAAAACGTTTGGCAATGGCTTTACCAATTCCACCGGCACTTCCGGTAACGAGAGCCACCCGTCCGCTCAGCGGTTTGGGTTTAGGCATCCGCTGCAGTTTGGCTTCTTCGAGCAGCCAGTATTCAATATTAAATGCTTCCTGGCGGGGCAGCGATGTATATTCAGAAACCGCTTCCGCGCCCCGCATTACATTGATCGCGTTGATATAAAATTCCGCGGCTACACGTGCGGTCTGTTTGTCTTTGGAAAACGTGAACATCCCCACACCCGGGAAAAGTATCACCACGGGATTGGCATCGCGCACGGCGGGACTGTTGGGGTGCTTACAGGTTTCATAATATTCCGTATACATTTTACGGTAGGCTTCAAACTGGGGTGCCAGTTTTTCCTTCACCGCTTTTACATCACTGAGATCGGCTTCTGTACCGAGCTCCAGTACCAGCGGGGAAATTTTAGTCCGCAGGAAGTGATCGGGACAACTGGTACCCAATGGTGCCAGGCGATCGAGGTCATTGGAGTTGATGAATTGCAATACGCGTTCATCATCAGTGAAGTGACCCAGCATTTTAACCTTCGAAGAACAGAAACCGCGGAGCACCGGTGCCAGTTGCGCGGCTTTTGCCCGACGCTGATCAGCCGGCAATGCTTCACGTTTTGCTCCACCGAAGACCGGTCTTTTCTTCCCGTAATTTTCTTCCAGGTACTGGGCACAGCGTTCAATTACTTCCAGCGTATTCAAATAACTTTCATACGCCGTATCGCCCCAGGTAAACAAACCATGTGAACCGAGCATGATACCACGGATACCGGGGTTCTCATCGAGACATTGTTTCAGTTTCAATCCGAGATCGAAACCGGGACGCTGCCATTCCACCCAACCGATACTGCCGTTGAATAATTCCTGCGTAATCTTTTTGCCGTCTTTAGCCGCTGCAATAGCAATAGCTGCATCGGGATGCAGGTGGTCAATATGTTTGAAGGGCAGAAAACCATGCAACGGTGTATCAATCGAAGGCGCTTTGGAAGCCAGGTCGTAGATGCAATGGTTGAACAGCTCCACCATTTCATCTTCAAACTCCAGTCCGCGGTACACATTGGTGAGGCTGCGGAGCCGGTCTACATACAAGGCGGCCAGGCCATTTCTTTTCATAGAGCCGAGGTCACCCCCGCTGCCCTTGATCCACATAATCTCGGTTTCCTGTCCCGTCAGCGGATCTTTGGCGATCGCTTTACAGGAGGTATTTCCTCCGCCGTAATTGGTAAGCCGCAAATCGGCACCCAGTAAATTGGAACGGTATACCAGTAAAGCTACTTCATCCCCGGCCAGGGCGGCGGCTTTCTCTTCGTCCCATAAATAGCTTACATGCTTAAAGTTCATTGTTGTAACTGACATAGGTTACTGCTTTTTCGTTTTTCGATTTTTCGTGAAGACTGTTGCCCCTTCCCACTAATAATACAGACAATATTATCGTGGCAATTCCTGCCGCAATGATTGTTTTCGTTTGCTTGCTTACGCCTTTCCATTCTTTCAGCACCAGTCCCCACATATTGGCCACCAGGATAATAAAGGCCATGTGCAGGATCCAGGAACTCGGTCCGTTACCCAGTTTGCTTTCGCCCATTCCATAGAAGAAGAACTGGAGGAACCAGGCGGTACCGGCAATAGCGGAGAACAGGTAGTTCTTAAATAGCGGCGTTTTCTTATTGGTATAATCACCAAATGATTTGTTACGGGCATTCAGGATCATACACCAGATAAAATTGGTCGTAAGACCGCCCCATAACAACACGACATAAATTACATTGTTGCGGTAGAGAAATTCGCCATCACCCGGATTGGCTGCCTTCCATGCTTCATTGGCTACATTGGCCAGATCCTGTCCGGCTTCGAGACCGAAATTAAAACAGGCGCTGAGTACACCGGAGATGATGGAAACAAACATTCCCAGGCCGAATTTATATTCCGTCTTTACTTCCGTACCATGCGGATCCACCGGGGCGGCGCAGAGTTGTTTTTCTTTCATCATACCGGCTTTACCGGAAATCACAATGCCAATAATACACAGCAGGAGCCCGGCCATAATGGTCAGCCCCCACTGGGAACCGATCATTTCACTGAATGTATCCTTTCCTTCCTTGGGAAAGAAATCATAATAGATAGCCGGTATCAGTGCACCAAAGACCATACAAAGACCGAGGATAATACTGCTGCCGAGGGATACTCCCAGGTAACGTACTCCGAGTCCATAGGTAAGTCCGCCGATACCCCAGAGCACACCGAATAAAAAGGTATAGCCCAATGTGGTACCCGCCGCACCACTGATCATTTCAGTAAAACCGGGGATGGTTAACCAGGCCGCTACAGGAGGTACAACCAGCCAGGAAAAGAGTCCGCCGACAATCCAGTAACTCTCCCAGCTCCAGCCTTTTACCTTTTTGTAAGGGATATAAAAACTACCAGAGGCAAAGCCGCCTAAAAAGTGAAAAATAACGCCTAAAATAACATTCATAAAGGGAATTCAATTTGGAAGCAATCAGTTTAGCACCTCGTAAAACTATGAATTCCCATCCGTCGCCCGTCACGCTCCGTCCTGCTTTATTTTTGGCTTTCCGGAGACCGGGAGCGCCCAATTCCGGAAATTATTAATACTTTTAAAAACTTCGATTGCATTGCTGAAACCGGCCCCGGATCAGGCGCCTTTGCCTGACTGGTCTTCTGGCCCCAAAGGACTGTTGATGAAAAAGAATATTCTGTTTGATTACATACTGATTGACTACCTCTCTGCCACGCCTAAATATATGCAGCTGGCCAATTCCGTTATTAAAGCCATCAGTGCGGGCAAAGTCGGCCAGGAGGAGTTGCTGCCCTCCATCAATGAGCTGAGCTTCGAATTTGAAATATCCCGTGACACGGTTGAAAAAGGTTACAAGTACCTGAAACAGATCGGTGTTCTGGGTTCTGTACCCGGCAAGGGCTATTTTGTAAAATCCGTGGACGTGGAACAGCCCCTCCGGATTTTCCTGTTGTTCAATAAACTGGGTGCCCACAAGAAAATAGTATACGATGCTTTTGTAAAAGCCCTGGGCGATATGGCCCTGATTGATTTCTATGTATACAACAATGACTTTTCACTCTTTAAAAAACTAATTGAGCACCATAAAAAGGAATATACCCACTATGTGATTATTCCCCATTTCCTGGAAGGTGGCGAAAGCGCGTATGACATCATCAATCAGCTGCCGGCGGAGAAACTGCTGGTAATGGACAAACTTATTTCCGGTATCAAAGGAAATTACGCGGCAGTGTATGAGAATTTTGAGAAAGACATCTATGCGGCCCTGGAAGAATTAAGGGAGCCGCTGAGTAAATACCATACACTGAAAATCATTTTCCCGGATGACACTTACCACCCGGAAGAGATTCTGAAAGGGTTTACCAAATTCTGTAAACAATACGCGTTTAATTACCGTGTGGTACGGGATATCTCCAAAGAACCGATCAAAGAAGGGGAAGTCTTTATCAACCTGATGGAAGAAGACCTGGTGACCCTGATTGAAAAAATACTGGTTACCAAAATGAAAGTGGGTAAACATGTGGGCGTGATCTCCTACAATGAAACACCGCTGAAGAAAATCATCCTCAACGGTATTACCACCATTTCAACCGACTTTGAATTCATGGGAAAAAAGGCGGCGGAAATGATCCTTAACGGCTCCACCGAACATACGGAGATCCCTTTCTATGTCACCAACCGCGCTTCGCTGTAATCAACGCAGGTACTGACTGATTCCGGCCGGGTTCTGTTTGCGTAGCTGGTCTATTACAAACGCCGTATTAATCAATGCGCCTTCTTTATTGGTATGTGTATTATCAGAAGGAAAGTATAATGCTTTTACTTTTTCCTGTCCCAGCTTATCATATTCTGCAGCGGTCAGCTCATTCAGGTCTATAAAATAAGCGCCTTCCTGTTCAGCGATCTGCCGGGCCCATAAGGCCCAGGAATCACCCGACCGTTGAATCTTACCGTCCTTCCAGCTGTTGCGGGGCACAAGTGAACAAATGATAGCCGTGGCCCCTTTTGCTTTTGTTTCCCGTACAAATTTGCGCATATACCAGCCATACGTATACACGGTCTCCTGTATTTTCCGGATCGGATTATAAATGCTGGTATCCTTATCACTTATACCGCGGAGTACGCCACGGGCGCGGGCGGTATCATCTAGGGGACTGGCATCATTGTGCCCGAACTGCATGATTACAAAATCTCCTTTCTTTACTTGCTGTACTACTTTTTCCCAGCGACCCTCGGTCTGGAAGGTGCGGCTGCTACGTCCGCCCATGGCATGATTTTGTACCTGGAGTTTATTCGTATCCACCTGGTCGGCGATAAAACTGCCCCAACCCCAGAGACTCCCCTTACCGGTTCCGTCGCCATTGCGTACGGTACTGTCACCGATAATAAAAAATACCGGCTTTTCCTTTTGGTGCAGTAAAAAGGAAGTCAGTGCCATGAACAAGGTCATCATTACTAATCCCGGTTTCCATTTCATATACAAACTCAGTTTGATTTGATAAATTTATTCAATCCCAACGCGCTGTTTTGCCTGATTCCCTCCGTCACCGATGCCGCATTCAGCCGGGCTCCTTCCTCATTGGTATGGGTATGATCGCCGGGGAAGAAGGCTTTTACTTTTTCCGGGCCAAGAACATCGTACTTATCAGCGGTGATTGCATTGAGATTAATGAAGAACACGCCTTCCTCTTTCGCGATTTCCTCAGCCCACCTGCCAAAGTCCTTATCCGCTCTTTTTACTTTTCCATCAGCCCACTGATTGCGGGGAATCATGGAACAGATTACGGGGATGCCGCCTTTGGCCTTCGCCTCCCGGACGAATTTGCGGAGATACCATCCATAACTATGCACCACTTCAGTTAATGTATCGCCCCAGTTCAGGGAAACACTGTCATTGCCCGTACCCCGCAGCACACCCCGGTATCCCGCTCGTGACGTATCGGGTTTGCTGCCTTCGTTATGACCAAACTGCATAATGAGGTAATCGCCCGGCTTTATGGCATTGATCACTTTCTCCCATCGTTTCTCTTTGATAAACGTGCGGGTACTGCGACCGGCCATGGCCTGATTGCTCACACTGAGTTGTGCAGTGTCGAGTAATTCACTGATCATTTCACCCCAGCCACATTGCGGACGATTGGTATTACGGACGGTGGAATCTCCAATAATATACAATACGGGTTTGCGTTGCGGCAGCACCAGGAAGGAACTCAGTACAATAAGTGCAATAGCGAATAAACCAGTCTTATGCTTCATGCTTATTTTTTGATCACTTTAATCGTAGGTGGCGGCGGCAGCTTCATCCCCTGACCCAGGAAAAAACTCACATGCGGCGGTTGGTTATAGGCCACATTCTGCCAGGCAATACTCAGGCGGTACTGGGGATTATGCATCAATGTATACAGTTTCATATTCGTGGGTATTGCGGTGCTGTATATGCGTAATTCTTTACTGTCGGCAGTGCGGCAGATCATTTCCTCCCTCCAGTCGCCCAGTATATCCGCACTCAGTGAAGGATTGGCTTTTGTCCCGTTATTACTGGCACAACCTTCGTCGCGTGCATCAAAGATTTTTTCCGCCCGGCTGCTGTCGTAATTCCATTTTGAAATATTGACACCATTCAGAATTTCACTCAACGGATCGCCGTCCCAGTAGATACCCATATTACAGGCGGGAGTGCGATCGGCAATGCTATTTCCTTTTGCATCAAACAATCCACGGATACCGGCACCGGCCACCCAGCATTCATATCCTTCGTAGCGCGGATCAATATCCAACGCCAGTCCACGACCGGGGCCTTCCCCATCATCACCGGCTTTAACGGATGGCTTTTTCCAGATCACTTCACCGGTTCTTGCATCCCGGAAATTCGCTCCCGCATCACCGAATTTTTCCTGGATACTGAATACTTCAAGACCGGGGCGCGAAGGATCCAGATCGCTCACATGCATGGCATCCGCATGCCCGATACCGGTGCTATATAAACCTTTTCCATTATCGTCAATCGTCATCTGTCCGTAGACAATTTCATCTTTGCCGTCGTTGTCGACATCCGTAACCGTGAGATTATGATTTCCCTGTCCGGCATATTTTCCATTGCCTTTGTCATTGGTATCAAAGGTCCAGCGTTTAACAAGCTTTCCTTGTTTAAAATCCCAGGCTGCCAGTACCGTGCGTGTATAATAACCGCGGCACATCACGAGTGAAGGATGCATGCCGTCGAGATAAGCCACACAGGCAAGGAAACGATCCATTCGGTTGCCATAGCCATCACCCCAGAGTGATTTCAATTCCTCTGATGTGGGAAAAAGATTGTTTGGATAACGCGGGGGATCATATAAAACGGTTGATTTTTCCGCACCGGTTAAGCCATCAAATACCGTAAGGTACTCGGGTCCGGATAATATATAACCCTGTGCGTTACGGAAATCTTTAGTACTGTCGCCAATAACATTTCCTATGCCGTCAATGGAACCATCGGCGGTCTTCATCGCTATTTCGGCTTTACCATCACTATCCAGATCATATACCATGAACTGTGTGTAATGCGCCCCTTCGCGAATATTTTTTCCAAGGTTGATTTCCCAGAGAAAAGTCCCATCCAGTTTATAACAATGAAAAAGTGGCGGATCCGTTTCACCGCGTTGGGAATTATCCCTGGCCCTGCCGGTCAGGTGAATCACTATTTCATATACGCCATCCCCATCCATATCGCCCACACTGGCGTCGTTGGCGGAATAGCCGGCGGGTGTACGCAGCGGAACAGACAGATAGTTTTTTGGATTTGCCGGCAACGTGTAACTGTTACCTTCCGGGTTTTCTTTCTTTTTCAATACAGCCCTTACCGTGTACAGGTTGGCCTGTGTCAGATCCACCGTGGTGTCGGGAAATGAAGTAGCCTGTTCAACAGGGGCAGTGTTTAACTTAACCGTTTTACCAGCTGTAGTCCGGTACACGTTATAGGTTGTCTGCGGATTTTCATTGCCGGGCATCCGCCAGCTTACCAGTACATCGCCCTTACGGTCGGGTACAGCGATCAGTCCGCGGTCCAGGTACTCCATTACCGGTTGGGCCAGTAATACCGGGCCAGCCAGCAGGATGGCGAGAGCGGTGACTATACAACGTTGCATACAGAATCTTTATCCTTTAAGACGTTCCTGCTCTTCAATTCCTCCGGCAGGTTTCTTTTTTTCTTCTTCTTTCTTTTCAATGACGAGACGAAACTTCGTAAAGTTCCAGTCTTCGGCAAAAATCATATCACCCAGCGTAGCCGCCGTTATGGACGAGTTGTTAAAATTGAAATTCCGGATCCGGGAATTGGTCAGTCCGTTTACTTCAAAAGCTTTTTGCGCATGGGTGATCTTTACATTATGAATATAAAAATCCTTTGTCTGCGGAATTCCTTTTTCAGCCGGAGTTACTTTTTGCAGCATGGCTTTCCAGTGCTGCGGCACTGAATCAATATTGTAACCTGCAGGTAGTTCACTGTAGCTGTAGGCCGGGTACCAGTTCAGGTTAAACTGATAGGCATTACGAACGGAATCCAGCACGGAATTGACAAAGTATACATCTTCCACAATACCACCTCTTGTCGTGGCGGATTTAATCCGCAAGCCGTTATCCGTATGTTTAGCTGTGAGGTCGGTACAATAAATATGACGGATACCGCCGGATGTTTCACTGCCGAGCGTAACCAGTCCGGCACCCCGGCGCGCCACGGATTTACGGATCACCACATATTCTGTTGGTTTATTCACCCGCAGTCCGTCCCAGTCGCGTCCGGCTTTCAGGCAAAAATTATCATCATTGCAATCAATATCGCAGTGCTGGATCAGCGCCCAGCTGCTGGAGTCTACATCAATACCATCGGTACTGGGGCCGCTGCCGTCTTCATTGTTGCGGATCACCACGCCGTCTACAGTGAGGTAGGAAGAATAGAGCAACTGGATAGTCCAGAAGCCGGCGTTCTTAAACGTCAGTCCCTTAATACTTATATCGGAAGAGGACTGCACGACTACCGTACGAACCCGTTTGGCATCGTAGTCCACGATCCAGCGAAGACCTTTTTTATCATACGCTTTCCGCATGGCCCAATACATATCCCAGCAGAATTTTCCGCGTGCATTCACCACGCCTTCACCAGTAAGTGCCGCGTTTTTTACATTGAGAAAGTTAATCAGGGCTGCCGGCCAGGTGGTTTCTATTCCGGCGATACGGGAATACATATCCGGATAGTCGCTGAATTTTTGTGAGCCGAGCAGGGTTACTCCTTTATCTATTTTCAGGTGAACATTACTCTTAATAAAAAGACTGCCGCTCACATAGGTGCCCGGGAGAAATTTCACCACACCGCCGCCGGCCGCCGCGCATTTATCAATAGCGGCCTGTATGGCTTTTGTACTCACAACGGCCGTATCGCTTACAGCGCCGAAATCATTGACGACAACTACTTTTTTTCCGGCGGGAAAGGATTTCGCACCGACTTTGGTGGTCCAGGCGGGAGCGGTAAATTGGGCATACCCCGCTACAGGAATCAGTAGAATAAGAAGGAATCTGTAAATGTTGAATCGTGGCATAGGAGCAATCAATTAAAGCCTTAAAGTTAGTTTTAAAGCCCGTCCCTGCGTCCTGTTGTATCCTGCGCTCATTGTCACCCCGAGCTTGCCGAACCATGACGAACCCATTGTGAATCTTGTTCGTCATGGTTCGACATGCTCACCATGACAACATGCGCTCAGCATGACAAGGAGCTCCGCTTTACTTACCCGGAAGATCGTACCGTGACGGAGTCCGGGAGGGATGCTGATCTGATCGGAAATGTCGGTCCAGCTGACCAGGTCGGCAGAACTGACTGCTCCGTATTTATGATCGCGGTATTTATCGAAGTATACGATCCACTGGCCGTCCTTATATAAAGCCGTAGGTCCTTCGGCCCAGTAGTTACCGGTAATGGGAGCAGAAGGCAAAGAAAATCCGCTGGTCAGTTTTTTACTGAACGCCACGCGAATATTTTTCTGCGGCGGATTGCGTGTTTCATCTTTAAGAAACATTACATATTTTTTATCTACGGGCAAGATGCTCGCATCGATCACATTAAAGCCTTTATCATAAAGCATTTTTGTTTTGCTGAAGGATTTGAAGTCTTTAGTCGTTACATAATACATCCGGTGATTATAGCCGCTCTCCACGCTGGGATCAACAGGATATTTGCCCCGGATGGTGGTGGCCCAGTAGATCATGTATTGCTTTTTCTTCCGGTCCCAGGTGATCTCCGGTGCCCAGCAGTTACGGGCCGAATCTTCGTGCATCATCACGGAAATGAATTGCTGTTCGCTCCAGTGGATCAGGTCAGTTGAACTGGCATAACCGATACCCCGGTCATTCCAGCTCACCGTCCAGACCATGTGGAATTTGCCGTCCTGTCCGCGCAGGATACAGGGGTCACGCATCAGTTTATCTTTGGAAACGGTGGGGGTCAGAAAAGAACTGTCATGCTTTAAAGCCTGCCATTTCAATCCATTAGTACTGGAGGCTAAATGCAGACCGTCCTGCCCGTTATTCTTAAAATAGGCAAAGAGCCAGACGCTGTCTGATTGGGCAGAAAGTCCAGTTGCCAATACGATGGCTAAAACAAATGCAGGTATTTTTCTCATAAACTTATCTGATTAATGTCACTCCCATCAGCCCGATCACCACATCGTTGGCTACGGCTTTCAGGACCAGGTTCTTCAACTTTTTATTTTTACTGAGCGGCATACTGAGTACTGTTGCGGCGCCACCTTCTATGCCAAAATTAGAAAAGCCTTTGATCCCGGTATATTTATAATCAGCGGGTATCTCCTTACCTGTCTTTAAGGAGACACGTATTGGCCGTGGCGCGTCCGTGGTAAAGGCGAATCCATCTATATAATAATCCTGCTCAATTGGCCACCAGTTTTGCGGGTTACGCAGTTCCAGCAGATCCGATGTACCATCCGTATAGTTGATACGGATTAGTCCGTTGATCAACCTGCTCTGCATGGGATTGGTGGTGCCGGCCATCAGGAACGCGGCGCCAGTTGCAGTACCGGTTAATGGAATCAGCACCGAATCCGGATATACATCCCACATGGATGTAAACACAATATTGCTTTTTGTTGTGTCGGAGGGCGTACGGAACGGTATACCGGCAGATGCTGACCATTCATTCTTTGCGCCCGCTATCGACCTGAGCCCGCTGTCACTCACATTAAACTGCACACTATGATAAGCCCAGTTGCCGATACCATGAACCGGTAACTGAAGTGTGGGTGAAACAGGCCGGGGTGAAAAATACTGAGGCTTGAATATATTGATTACTTTATCATTAAAAACAGCATCCAGGTTAATTCTTTCCTTATCTGCCTTCGTTATATCGGGATCGAAATCAACGGCAGGTAATCGCTGCGGAATATAAATATCCACCGGCTGCCAGCTGCTGAAAATCCCCTGAGTGGACTTTACAAAAAAACTATGATGACCGGGTTTGTCGCCGATGGTGCCGGCAATGAATAATGGATTATGTATGATTCTCTCAAAAACACCCTGCGGATCAAAGATCCTGAAACCAGATATTTTTTTTGAACCGGCTTTTATCTGCTCGCCGGTAAAATACAGCTGTTTAAAATTCAGCTTTTCTAAAAGGGTTCCTCCCCAGGTTATTTGCACAACAACACTATCCTTTGCCGGTATTATAATTTCTACCAGTGGCTGCCCCAACACTTCCGGCACCTGTTTCCACTTTACCTGCTTTCCATTCACCAGCACACTGAGCAAACGGTCTTTCATTACCGGGATGATCAGCTTCACAAATCTTTCCTTACTGAATTGTTTTATCCGGTATTCATCTTTATTCCCCTTTCGCACAAAATCAAAACAGATATCCGGTGTAGTGATTCCTGCATGATTCCATTGCTGCGGAAAACCTGGTTGTATGGTCAGTTCGTTTTTCAAGCCGTTGGGATTAATCCCAAACAACCCTTCCACCAATGATCTTGATACCATCCCGATCCCATCGGCAAAATCACGGTAAAGCTCTCCCCTTATTGCATCATAAAAACTCAGCTGCTGAAAATTACCCGGACCCGCACTGAGATACATGGTCTCCAGTATGGCACTGCGCCAAAGCTGAAAAGCTTCTTCTTTACGGTTGCCTTGCCAGTAGGCCAGCGCCGTGTGCAGGTTCTCACTGGTCACCACATTGTTCAGACTCCAGGTATAGGGCTGCCAGTTGGTCTCACTATATAGATACAATCCGGTCTCCTGCCAGCCCTTTGCGATGACCGGTATACGTGGAATATGATTGTCGATATAACGGAGCGACTGGTAAGCCTGGAAAGGATCGGGCACTTTACTATCGATGGCATGGTAGATGGTCCAGAGTCCGGCTGCCGGATGCAGTAATTTATTCCCCAACAGATCCTTGTACTCTGCATACCAGCCCTTATCCTTCATCCACAACTGTCGGTTCATGGCCATTAATATCTTGTCTGCTTCCTTTGCATAAGCAGTGCCATCTTCGCCAATGAGTTTTGCCAATGCCGCTGCTTCTTTAAACGCACGGTAGTTATATGCACTGCTGTGCGTTACGCCTCCCCCGCTGTATTGCAATGCATCACTGGCCCAGATAGCAGCATATGCATCATAGAGCCCGTCGCCATCCATATCAAAGTTCTTTTTCTCCCAGGCCAGGTGACGCCTGAGCAGGGGCCACATTTTTTTTACAAACGCCGTATCCCCGGTATACTTAAAATGACTTAACAGCTGATCAATAAAGACCAAGTTCATATCATAGTGATGCGCCCGGATATCGCCATTGGGATTGCGACAGATATAGCCTTCGCTGAATAATTGCGTGCCCACTTTCTCGAGATGTCTGGCGAGGTTTAATGCCGTATCCATCACTACGCCCGTTTTGGCGGGTGTTGTGATCTGTGATAACGCATAGGCTTCAAAGTTGCGGCGTGCCCTGTCATGCCAACCGAGTACATCCGCGGTATACGCGCCTCTCCATCCGGGTAAGCGCATCCGCCAGGCAATGGCGCCGTGCATATAAGACGGATCTTCCCAGATGGCATCGGCCGCTATGGATAAAGCTCCGCCGAGTGTATTGAGAAAAGAATCGGGCGTACGGACATCAATGCGATTGGCCAGTTGCTGCCGGACTTTCTCCGCGGCGGCAAATTCAACGGCTGCTGTTGCCTGTACAGCTGTAGCGGTATTGTGAATTAAAAAATAATCCTCAGCGCCCGGAACGAAACGACCACTGATACAAGGATTGGATTTCGTGGTATCCGTACCATTGAACAGCTCATTCAGCTTGGCGGCATTCATGATCCTGACCGTTGATGACAGGGGAAAATAACCACTGAGCTTTTTTGATTCTCCTGTTTCTCCTTTCAGCTGACTCTCCGGTTTGGTTTGTATCTCGTACCGTTCTTCTTCGGTCAGCACTTTTCCCGTACCATAGGAAAGCAGGAAGGCATTGTCTTTTACGCGGTAACTGTTATCCTTACAATTTTCCGCTTTCAGGTAAAAAGAAGATTCCGGATCGGCACCGATATCACCATCGCGGGAAAATTTCTTACCGGAAGCCCCGCCAAATACCCAGGCGAGTTGCAGACCATCAGGCAACTGATTACCGCTGATACGAAGCACCATACCTTCTGCAGCTGAGAGGGCCAGGACCGTAATACTGAGTGTACCATTTCCCAAGAGCGGATCTTTGATTGTATAGATCATACTGCCCGGTCTGTAGCGTGTACTGATTTCCTTTGCTTCGATCAGCCATTTATGTTGCTCCTTATTGATGAGTGCAAAACGGAGATTACCTCCCATGCCCGGCATATATAGGGCGAACTCCGGTAAATCACCGGCTTCAACTCTGAATGCAGTATTGGTTCCATACAAGGCGCGGTTGAATCGCAGGTACGGATTTACACAGACAAAATCCTTACCGTCGGGCAGATAATGTACGCTACGTTCTTTCCCATGCCACTTATGGAGACTATCACCCGGTTGTGCCTGTGATAAGAGGGGGAGCCATAAAAAAAGAAGAACGTTTTTCAGTTGCATAATCAAAACATTTTTTTCAACCCTTCCCATTTTACTTTCCAGCTGCCATCCTTTGGAAAACCGATATTGATGGCTTTATCTGCATCCGCGCCGGTACACATGAGGGCCACTGCATTCAGCACACCACCATTACCGGGCAGGTAGATTGTCAGCCGGTCGTCCTGGTAGTTGTGCCCGTTGACTAAATACGTATTCGTGCGTACAGGCATCAGCAGGGCATTCACCGCATCTTCCGGCCGATGCAGTCTGGCCGCTGTCATGGCGATTAACGGATAGTCCCAGCCCCAGGTCTCGTTCCAGTCCCACATTTTTAAAACAATATCATAGGTCTTATTCATAACGGCAGTATCGAGACCATTCGCTGCGGGGATCGTACTATAGGCACCCAGTACAGCAGGATGATCGGTGAGGTATTTTGAACCTTTGGTATAACAGTCAGGCGTATTCGCGGCTGCGAGATACACCCCGTTCAGTTGCGGAAGCGGTGCCAGGTTGTTAATGATCGTATCCCATTTCTCATTACGGGGCAATCCGTTCCTGATACGCCATTGCTGCGCTACTCCCAGGGCCCAGCTCCAGTAGGATAATTCGTAAGTGGGATTAAACGTACTCACGGCATCAAAACATTCCTGCGCGGGGATCAGTCCTTTTCCGAGATTGTACTTCTGTGTCACCGGATCCCTGGTTGGGAAAGAAGCCATGAACTCCGCCGTTTCAAATAAGAGCTGCCTGTATTTCTTCAGTATAGCCGGATCTTTTTTCTGGCGATAGAGCTGCTCGGCCATATAAATAAAATGGGGTTGCTGCCAGATGAGAAAAGCACCGACCGAAGAAGGTGTTTCTTCACCGCTATGATCCGTCATCTTCTGCCAGCGTAATCCGTCAAAGCCCTGTCGTTTCGCAATGGCTCTGGCTTTATCGGCGACTCTGAAATACCAGTTCAGGCTATTCTCCAGGAATTGTGGCCGTCCCCACTGCGCATAATGCGCGGCATGCCACCAATGCATTTCAAGATGGGGTTTACCATACCAGCTGTTATAGGTCAGCCCTGTTTCCTGTGGCGGGAAAGCAGAGGAACATTGAATACGGGTGAGGTATTGCGAGAGAATAACTCTGCGTTCGAGTTCAAAAGCTCTCGGATCCGTACTGCCGGAGAAATCAACCGCGCCGCCTGAACTCCAGAATTTTTTCCAGGCTTTGATACTGTTGCTGCTGATAACGGCAAAACTGCTCACTTCTCTTTTGGTCATCTGGCAGAAGTTTACGGTCAGGTCCCAGCTATCATTCTTCACTGTATCAGGGGTCACTAAAAAATAATGCGATCCTGCCTGTTTCCAGCTGGTACGACCTGTCCAGTAAGCGCTAACCCTGTAGTTCGTGGAATCCAGCTTGCGTTTGATCAGTAAGCCATGGTCCGCTAAGGCCATGGGAACAGACTGATGCGCTTCATCATTGCTCCAGTTATTGCCCACATCCTTAAATTGTCCGTTGGGATAAGGGAAACGCAAGCGTACACTGATGCGTTGCTGATTGAGCAGGGGTGATTTAATCCGGAAGGATACGGCCTCTTGTATATCATCACAGGCGGTCATTACTTCCACCGGTTCTCCGTCTACTGAAAAAGTACTGTGAATGATTCCGGTCCAGCAATCGAGTTGCTGATCAATGTTTTTTATATCGGCCGAACCGGCAAGGGTACCGTCTTTCTTTTTTATTTCGAGACCGACATTGCCGAGTTGTAAACGGTGCGGATTTACTCTGAAATATTCCACGGTTTTTTTCACCCGCTCAGGTTCTTTGGGCTGAACCATATAGGAGATCTTTCTTCCTTCGAGGTCATAGGTTTTGAGGGCATCGTTGCGGACGAGGTTTTCTTTGTTGGCAAAACTGTGCCAGCCCCATTCGGATTGGGTACCCAGGGGTACGCCTTTGGCATAGGCATCGGGAAAGGATTGAAAACCGGTGGCATCAACAGTGAAGGCGAAACGGCCGTTGCCGACGCTAAGCGAGGACAAAGAGTCGACTTTATTCACGCGGATCGTATGCCGCTGCACGAGGGCTTTGCGGTCGATGCGTTGGGCGTGTACGCCGGTGCTAAGGAGCAGGAGGAATATAAAAGTGATACTTTTTTTCATGTGCATTTGTTATAATCATGCCACCCCTTCGGGGTTTTGATGCCGATATACGATTCTATATTTATTTCTATAATCATGCCACCCCTTCGGGGTTTTGACAATTAGTAACCCTTAATTTGTCGTTTTTATAATCATATCAGCCCTTCGGGCTTTAATAACCGCAGAGGACGCGGAGAGCGCGGAGAAATTCAATCCCGTCCTGCTTTAAGCCTCACACCCCACAACTCACATCTCACAACTCACATCTCACAACTCACATCTCACAACTCACATCTCATTCCCTAAAACACATTATCTACCGCCGGCCTGCTATACTGCTCCTTACTATTTGTCGTCTTCGGCAGACCGAAATAGAAATGAAGCGTGCGTTTCTGGCTGCCATCAAGATGATTGGGCTCGCTCATCGGGCCATACACTTTGGTATTGGTGGTAAGACCGGTGGCCAGTTTGGTGCCGATGGGCGGAATGCAATCGAGGAAGGAGATATTACCTACCGGTAATTCCGGGTGGGGTTTAGTGCCGCTGCTGAGGGCATAGAAATCGAAGAGCCGTACAAAGAGTCCATTGTCGGGAGAAGCGATATAGAGTTTGCCTTCCACGGTGCTGAGTTCCATCCAGGTGATTTCACCATAGTAACCTTTGAACTCTGGATAGATATGGGCGGAATAACCCGTATGCGTATTATTATAAATATTCTGCCACACATTTACGGGCGTGCCTGCCATACGATTCTTCCACTGACGATAAGGTCCCTTACCGAGCCAGCGGGCACCGAGCACGTAGTTTTCAGGATAATTAAAACTAATCCCGGCAAAGGGCAGATCACCTTTAGCATTGTACTCATATTCCAACGTGGTCCAGCCACTGCTGTTGATCCTCCAGCGGGTATATTTCAGATCACCGCTATAGGAAAATTCCACCACGGCTTCATTGCCTTCTTTCCAGGTTTTGGATGTGGTAACAGTGGCAGTGCCTTTTACCAGCACCGGACCATTGTTAAAGGATAAGACATAATCATTGGCCGTGTTCTTTGTCGTGACCAGGTTGCCGGATTTTTTGTCAAGCACCACGGAAACTTCACCACCACGTATCGTATAGACCGTATCGGTTTCGGTAATGAACGTGGAATCGTTCTTTATGGTTACAAAATTCTGTAACTGATCTTTCTTCGTTTTTACTTCAGCCGTCCATTTGTACAATTCACGTCCTGCAGGATCTTTGGCCACGATCACCAGCGCATCGTAGTTCCTGTAATCCGCAGGAAGACTTAATTGCAGTTCGCCTTTTTGTACCGGTGCAATGGAAGGAGCAACGATCGTACCTTTTGTTTTGACCACATAGCCATCGAAACGATCAAAGGGCTTTGAATAATCCACCAGGGCCCAATAGAATGTACAGGCGCTTAAGTTGGTGAAATGAAAGCGGTTCTCCACGGGGAGCTTCCCGCTAAAATCAACGGGGAGCTGAGCCGGCAGGGATAACTGAACCGGGGAGAATATTTCACGGAGTGCATTGAAACTGCCTTCCTTTTCCCGATGAGGTCCGAGGATACCATCATTGGCATTGAGTCCATTGGCATCAAGCGCATTGTTCAGATCGGTACGTATAACGGCCTCATCCACCATGGCCCAGATAAATACTCCGCCACTCTTCTGCGATACCCAATGCAGATTCCAGAAATCTTCCATAGCCGCGCCGGCTCCGCCGTCATCCTGTGCATGGAGCATCTCCGTAGGCATATAGATCAGGGAATCATTCAGTATTTTCCGGGTGCTGTAATAATCTTCGTAGTGGTTGCAGTCGATCCCGTTGAACTGATTACCCGGACGATGGTGCGGATGGATTACAGGACGCTTTTGAAAATCCCATTTTACAAAATCATCATCGAGATCTTTATTGGTCCCGCCCTCATTGCCATTATCCCAGAAGATGATGGAGGGATGATTGAGGTCACGCAGCACGAGTTCTTTTACCAATGGCTCACCCGCTTTGGAGGAATAGTATTTCTGCCAGCCGGCGAGTTCGTTCAGGACATAGATACCCAGGCTATCACACAACTCCAGGAAATACTTATCCGGGGGATAATGCGAACAACGAACGGCGTTCATGTTCATTTCCTTTAATAACAGCGCATCCATCCGCTCCTGCTCCTTACT
Source organism: Chitinophagales bacterium (assembly GCA_017303855.1). GTDB lineage: Bacteria > Bacteroidota > Bacteroidia > Chitinophagales > Chitinophagaceae > JJ008. The sequence continues at coordinate 123,736 of JAFLBL010000011.1, forward strand.
CAGTGAACGGGCGGTCTCGGGCCACCAGCAGTGACGGTTGGTGCCTTTGAACTTTACCTGGGTACCGTTGATATAGACACCCTGCCCGTATTTTATTTCAATCGTACGGAACCCGAATTTCTCATTGAGCTCATAGAGTTTCTTGCCGGCTGCATCCTGCAATTGTACATTCACACTATAAAGATTGGGTGACTCAGAAGTCCAGGTTTTTATACCATCCAGTTGTGCATTCACCACTACATTCTCTGCCCCTTTCGGCACAGGGGCTTTGATCTTACCTATCACTTTCTTTGAAGCGTCGGTAATGGTGGTCACCACTACGGCATCCTTTGTTAATCCCTTTGGCCATACCTGCATGGCGAATTTTCCATCGGCTTTGGCATCAATACCTACATAGTCAATATAATTAGCGGGCATGGCTTCCAGGAAGACGGGACGGAAGATGCCGCCGAAAACCCAGTAGTCAGCGAGGCGTTCTGCATTGTTCACACTGGCATCACTGCTCATCTTGCTTACTGATACTTCCAGTGTATTGGACTTGCCATAATTAAGCAGTTTACTGATATCATATTTGAACCGGTAGAAAGCTCCCTGGTGAATAGCCCCGGCTGACTGTCCGTTGATCTTTACTTCGGTGTCCGTCATGCTGCCATCGAAGACGATATTCACCTGCTGTCCTTTCCAGTTAGCCGGTACATTGAACGTGTACTTATACATCCCTTTCTCATCATAGAAGCGGGCGTTCTTTCCGTTGGTCTTGTAATCGCGGCCATAGTTATAATTGCCAAAGCCCTGCTGCTCCCAGCAGGAAGGCACCTGTATCTTTTTCCATTCACCACTGTTGCGGCCGGCTGTGCAGTAGAAATCCCACTGTACCGTATGGGCCGCATCGGTACCGGAGAGATACCGGATCTGCTTTTGCTGACTCCATGCCAGTAAACTTGTCAACTGCACTAAACCGATCAGAAAATACTTTTTCATGTCATGTATGTTTATTCGTTCGTTCAATTATTGCTTTACATTCTTTAAAGGCTTCAACTCATCCGGACTGTCCTTGGTATAGGCATCAAATACAAAACGCGAAGGTTTGCCCGTGAGGTCACGCACCATCGCCGGATCAAGGTCCATACCTGTCCAGTCTTTTGTATATAATAAGTGTTGCAATAGACTATAATGCAATTGCCGCAACACGGGACTTTTTTCTTTCCCGGAGAAATCAATACTGGTCACCAGCAGTCTTCCATTGCCAACCTTGCCTTCGAATACCAGGGCCAGTCTCCGGTTCATGAACCAGGTATCAATGGGACGTACAGGAACAGGAATAGTAACTGGGAAATCCTCGAGGTGCATCACCTGTGAACGGGTAACCGGCCACCACCACTGCAGATCGGAATGTGTGCGGGTGGGGAAACGGGCCAGTGCCTTGCTGGTTGTATCGATCAGCAAACCCAGTGTATGCGGGGGGCGCATCTTAAACCAGGAGGTATTCCAGAACACGGGCGTGAATGATTGTATCACTTCTTTTCCCTTATTCACTTTACCATACAGTTGCAGGAAGACCTTTCCTCCGTTATTCAGTAATTCAATTGCTTTGGCATCGAGTGTATCCGTGATCAGCAGGTCGGTACGTTCGGCATGTGCTTCTCTTGGCAGTTCATCCGGGAATACCCATATTGGCCACTGGTTGCTGTATGCTGTTCCTCTGACCGTAACAACCAACTGCAGTTCCTGCGGACCGGAAATATCTTTTAAGGAGAGTCCGAATGTGCCGGCTTCGTATAAACCACCGCGGTTATAGTCTTTCGCTTCGGTGCTGCCGGAGCGAAGCGTGTTTCCCCGCAGATCCACTAGTTTAAAGTCGAGGATCGTATTTTTCATATCCACCGGACCATACTGATACAATTCAATACCCATTAAGAGTTCTTCGTTCGTGGCAAAGGTAAACCGGGGCAGACGCACCAATGGCACCACACTGTTGCAGAACTGCCTGAACTGTGCCGCATTGATATAGCCTTTCTCTTTATAAAAAGCATTCAGTACACCCACCAGGGCCGTTCCTTGTCCGGGAAAATCCTGCAGACCGAGTAACTGAAAACCGGCCAGATCTTTGGTACGCAATGACCGCTCCATTTCCATTTTATAACAAAGGGCCTGGAGTTTACCCGAGGCTTGCAAAAAAGCAGGTGCCAAATGTAATAATCCCTGTGCCTGCATGTCTTCGCGGAACAATTCGAAATTCCGGGCCTTGTAAGCGCCGGTATATAAATTGATCTCAGAGAAATCCGGAAACACACACCACTGTCCCTGTTCATGCTGTACAAAGGGAACCGGGTATTTTAACATCGTCTCATTATAATCGTCCATGGACGTAGGTGGCTTATTGCTCCAGTCGAGACCGCGGGCACCCGACTTTACCATGTATTGATTCTCCGGTACCAATGGCCAGCTGGTAGCTACGGATGCCCCTGTATAGATCCGACGGTCATCTTTTTTCTTCCAGTAATCAATAAAGCCAGCCAGGTATTTTGACTGATTCTTTCCCGCGGGTTCATTACCGGCTGCCAGCATCAGAAAAGAAGGATGATTGCCATAGGCTTTTACCATCCGGTTTGTTTCGTCAAAAATGTACTGGTCGATAAATCGTCCATCACCAACTGAAGTCCCGTGATTGGGCCAGGTGGGTGCTTCGGGTTGTAAATAGAAGCCCAGTTCATCAGCAGCAGTAAAGGCCGCTTCCGGCGGACACCAGGAATGAAAGCGTACATGATTGAGTCCGTAGTTCTTTAAAGTCGTAAAGAGTTTTCGCCAGCTTTCCACATCCATGGGCGGGTGACCAGTGAGCGGGAACTCACAGTTATTGAGATCACCTCTTAAGAAGATTTTTTTCCAATTGACTAAAATCGATTTCTCGTTGACTTTCACCTGCCGCATCCCGAACAATGTCTCCCAAAGCAGTTTGCCACTTTTATGATACACCTGCAGGGTATAAAGTGCCGGATTGAACTCATCCCATTCATTGATCGTGGGACCCAGGTCCACTACGTTTTCAACGGAGATCTTTTGATCAGCCGTAGCTGCACTTATTGGAATTTTCTGAATAATCTCCTTGCCTGCTTTTCCCCGTATACGAAATTCAATTGTACTTTTCTGTGGACCTGCCATCTGATTTTTGAAATCCACTACGATCCTCACTTTTTTCAGTTTCACCATCGGGTAGACCTGTACATCGGTGATCTCTATATCCGGCACCCGCTGCAGACTGATCTTACCAATGATCCCGTTCCAGTTGCCCTGCGTGTGGTCCGCGACACTGTGTGAATCCATTCCCACTTCGGCCACCCGCATCCGGTTATCGATACGGACTGTGATCGTATGTTTTCCAGCTGTGGCTGCAGCACTGAGTTCATAGACATGGGGCGTGGACAGGCTATTCTGAAAACTATCAATGCGTTTGCCGTCAAACCAGACAGCCGAACCGATATGCACCCGCTCCATAAAGAGCCGGATAGGTTTCCCTTTCCAGCTGGCGGGTATCACAACATCCTTCTGGTACCAGGCCGCTCCGACATAATATTTCTGTGGCGTGAGCCAGAAGGGAACTTTATAGTTATCGGGCTGACGGAATTTTTCCAGTCTTGGCTGAAAGAAAAAAGAACTGTCGTAGATACTGGCCGTCCATTTGGTCTGTAAACCGACTTCTGCTCCCTTATTACGGGTGATCATGCTGCCGGGTAATTCGATCTGGTCTGCCAGCTGGTTCCTTTCCCAAAGCTGCAATAGGCCTTCATCACGCGGGTCCATGGCAAAGCGCCAGTTGCCGGCGAGAGATATCTCCTGTGCAAAAAGGCATTGGCAGAGGAACAGCGATAATATGGTCATTATATAACGCATTACCCTTTGCCCCGGGGCTTCTTCAGTTTTACGTTCACCGGCTTATCCCGGTCACACAGAACCTGTCCGTCTTTATACTCCAGCTCGGCCACCTGTATCACACTTCGTTTATCATCAAAGGATCCTTTGGCAGCGGGTTTATCTTTACGACGACCGGGATGTGTGAAATAATAGACATAGGCCCGTCCATTGTTCACGATCACGTCGCAATGTCCACCGATGGCCTGATCATCTTTGCCCTTACCGGGTGCTTCAAGGATGCGGTCCTTTTGTTTGGTCCATTTCAATAAATCGGTGGAACTATATACTTCCATCCCCTTCCAGGCATCCACGATCATGAAGTACTGGTCCTTCCAGTAAAATACTTTGGGACCTTCCCCTCTGGCCGCAATGGCTTTGCCCTTATCGGTCCAGTTGCTGAGATCCGGAGATTCAGCATACCAGATGCTCTTGCCGTCTTTCTCATTGTTGTACCATAGGCGGTAGAGTGAGTCGTTGACCTGGTAAACAGAGGCATCTATTACTTTCTGGTTTATAAGTTGAAGGGTTGATAAGGTTGATGAGGTTGATGAGGTTGATGGGGTTGACCAGTTGATAAGGTCTGTACTGTGGAGATGTACAATGACCCGGGGGTGGTTCCAGTCGGTGAAGGTGCCGGGGACATAAGTCAGATACATATGCCAGCCGTCTTTTGCTTCAATGATATCGGGTGCCCAATGGGTATAACCGGGATCGGGACGATAATTGATATTGGCGGTATCCACATATTTCCAGACACGGCCATCCTTACTTTCCGCAATGCCAATGCGGGTACCATGTACCCAGGCTACGGTGGAGTCCTGAATTGAAGCCCGGCGGTTGGTATAAAACATCCACCATTTATTCACGGCCTGATTATACATAATCACCGGATCAGCCGCGCCATGATATACGGGATCATCATATACCGGCTTGGGAGCGGTCTTTTGCGCAAACGCATTGACCGCGACAAACAATAAACCGGCTATGAAGAGAGTTTGTTTCATTATTCAAATACCAGCACAAACCCGTCATTGGGTTTGAGTAAAAAATGATTATGCCCTTTGCGCAATGCGGAAGTATATTCCTTTGCTTTTAACACGCCATTGTCCATCGTAAAGAGTTGTCCTTTCTGCGCTTCTTTTACAAAGGGAAAATCCAGTTGCAGGGCAAGTTCCGTACTGTCTCCATTGATACCGGCCACATACCATTTGGTACCGGAGCGACGGGCAACGGTGTATGACTTGCCGGGATAGCCATCCAGGAAAATCGTTTCATCCCAGGTAACGGGCACCTGCTGCATGAATTTTTTTACTTCAGGTTCGACCGTAGCCATGCCTTCCGGTCCTTCTACAAAATGCTGTATGCCGGAAAGGAAGATCACGGAAGTAGCGAGTTCAAATGCCGGACTCGTGCGCCGTTCTTTACCGGGTATCTTATACAGACTCACCGGGGTGAAGTCCATCGGATCAAAGGCATTTCTCGCAAAAGCACTCATCACCATATGCGGACCGGCCACATCGGCGTCTTTCTGATTAAAGGTGATCATCTCATAGCCATAGACCGCTTCGGTGGTCATGAGATTGGGATAAGTGCGTTGCCAGCCTCTCGGTAAGGTAGCGCCGTGAAAATTCACGAGCAACTGATTGGCCGCCGCATCTTCAAGAATATCCTGGTAATAGTTCATCATGGACTGTCCGTCACCAGCAAAGAAATCAACCTTCACGCCTTTGATGCCCATCTTATGAATGCGTCCGAATTCCTTCATCCGGCTTTCATGCGTAAGTAAAAGATCTTTCGGTGTGTACTTTACGGTATTCCAGCTGCCGGCTGAATTGTACCAGAGGATCAGTCCGACTTTCTTACTGGCTGCATAATCTGCGAGGATCTGTATACTGTCGTACCCGATCTTCTTATCCCAGGCAGCATCCACCAGGCAATACTCCCAGCCCATATCAGCCGCATAGTCAATATATTTCTTCTGCTCGCTGAATATAATATAGTCATCCTTACTCATGATCCAGCTCCAGGAAGCACGGCCGGGTTTGATATAACTGTAATCCGTAGCCGTGGAAGGCAACGCGAGATCGGTGCCCAGTGTGGATTCCACAATGGTCTTGAGTTCCCCGATCGCGATCACGCGCCAGGGCGATTCCCAGGGCAATACGGCCTGGGGGTTCAACGCGCCATTGGTGAATTTCTCAGCGGGTTGTGGAAAATTGATCTTGTATTCATTATCGGGTGAATACTGTTGCAAGGAAGTACCGCAATAGGTACGACCCACAGCGGCTTCGGTGATCAGCATCCAGGTATCGCCATACTTGAACATCGCAGGATACACCCATCCATTCGCACCCGGAGAAGGAGTACCTGTTTTGATATCCATCATATAATGCGCCTCGTAAGAGGGATTGCTGTGCTCCCAGCCACTCTGCGCTTCGGTCTTGGGCTGCAGCCAGGCTCGGGCGCCTTCATAGAAATGAAAACTCGTATGTTCTTTGGTGATATACTTCAATGAGGTAGTCTTGCCGGGAAAATAATACCGGAAAGCAATACCATCATTGGATACCTGGAAGAGCACCTGCATCTCATCCCCGATAGCGTTCTTTACGGAGATCAGTTGCTTATTGGCGGATACAATGGCCGTTGATTTCTTCCCATTGAGTATCGGGTAGGATTCATTCACCCGGGCCGACATACTGTTGCCGTTCCATTTGAGGTCTTTGTAGAAATCGCCATCGGTGCGACTGATGCCCAGTTGCGAGGGCTGCATGACTACTTTTCCCCGGTAACTTACGGTATAGAATAATTGTCCGTCCTTTAATTGCACTTTTACTTCCATCCGTTTATCCGGACTCTTCAGTTTGATATCCTGTGCGGTGCTGTGCAGTGTGATCAGCAGGGCCCCTAAAAGCAGGGCGCTGAGGCATTTCATTTTTTTCATATTGCGTTGTTCAGTTACCCCAAATTTACTTCAATGGCGTGAGGGTCACAGGACCCATCAGTCCGGAAGGCAAGGGCGCCCAGTTACCCGCATAGAAGATATTATTCTTCACATTCTCCTTCTTACGGGCGGGCATATTCGTATTATAGAAAATCTTCCAGGGTTTATCGTTTCGGTCCATCCAGGCGATCCGGTTGGCCATCAGGTTGGCAACCGTGACTTCCAGCTTATTCCGGTCCTGCAGTTTGGCAGCCGGAATGCGGATACTGAATACCGGTCCGGTAAGTGAACCCAGGGACTCCCCGTTGATTGAAACGGATGCCGTCACTCCTACCTTACCCAGGTTGAGCAACCAGTCACCGGTATGTCCGGAAGGTTTATCAAATGCCAATGTATATACAGCCATTCCAGAAAATGCTTTCGTTACTTCATCCTGGAAACCGGTCCATGACTCGAGCTTTGTAAGCTCAAGCGGTTGGGGCAACTGAGGACCTCCATCGAGGAATTTCACTTTCCAGGTACCAGTGAGTTCCTTTGGCTGATCCACCAGGTTTTTATAAGGGAACTGACCTTCTTTAGGCCGATAGTCGAGTGAAGTCACGATCACCGATTCAAAGGAATCCAGCCGTACGCGTACCTGGGTGAGGCCATAATCGGTGATGCTGTAATCTGCCATACCCTTTTCGCCTGTCATGGGATCGAATAAACCGGCGGCTTTAGCGGGATCGGACAAGGTGATCCATTTATCAATAGGCTGACCGGTACGGTTGGTGACAAAATAAATGGCCTTGCTGCCGATCCTTCTTTTGATCACCGAAAGTTCTTTCTCATTCACGAGCGCCTTGCTCACCGATGCAGCCTTCATCAATTCTTCCATATCCTCACTGATGATGAATTGTCCTTTGCCCACTGAAGCGATCTTTAATTTTTCTTTCTCGGTGGTACGGAGTTGACCAATAAGGTTGTTGAACATCTTAGTGCGGGTATCGGTCTTGCTGAGACCGGGAGGACCTTTCGGCAGTTCTTTATACACGAGAATGGTAGCCCCGCTGCTGGCCAGCTCCAGTAACTTACTGAATGACTTTTCATCCATCAGTTTATTAGCCGGTAATAAAATCGCTTTATACGGATTACCTCCGGTCAGAATACTTTTATTCGTAAAACTGAATTTTTGTAATTGCCGGTCACTGAAGAAATCAAAACCATACCCTTCTTCCTGCATCCATTTGGCCACATGCTCAAAATCCGTTTTTTCAAAATTCTTTTCCATCCCGTCGAAATGTTGCAGCAGCGCATTCCCCGGCTGCGAATAGCGGTCGGCAATGGGATAGTACAACAAGACATCATTGGCCGGTCTCCCCTGTTGCAGAAAACTCTGTACCCGGGTAATATAGGAATTCAGCGCGTGAAAGTCCTTCCACTGCGGATTGACCTGCTGAAAATGCACGGCGGCATAGAATAACCAGCCCGGCCAGGCCACGTCCTTCGGCGAATAGGCGGTACCGTGATACACGATATGGTTCACGCCCCCGAGGAAATAGAGATCAATGGCTTTCTTTACATCACCGAGGGAAGAAAGAAAATGTTCATTGAGCCAGGTGGCGGATTCGGAAGCCACGAGTTTCTTCCCGGTCACATTGGCGGCAGAGGAAGCAAATTTGAAACGCAGAACATCCGTGCCTTCAGTTTCGGGAATATCCACCACACTGTAGAGGTCGAGGGTATTGGCGGGTGAACCGTGTGACTGGTTCCGCACGATCTTTTTCTGCTTACCAGCCCAGTTCTTCCATACATGGGTGAAATTGTAAAGAATGAGTTCATCAATCACCGAGCGGTAATCATAGATCACTTTGCTGTTGTGTTCCGCATCGGCTTTTCCGAATAAAGCGGGCAGCTGGTTGCGCAGGTCATAGCCTTTGCGCTTTTTAAACTGTTCAAAAAAATCAGGGGTCCAGTTGGCTTGTCCCCGGGCATCGTCCACTTCGTAGGAATCGTTGAAGTAGCCACGGAGATAACTGAGGTCATAGCCTTTAAAGGCTTTATCAAAGGGCTTGAAATAATTAGTAGCTGCTTTTAAGGAGAAGTGATCAATGGCATAGCCTTCACCGCCAGGAGCGGCTCGTTCCACCATCTTGCCATGTAGTCCGGTGAATAAGGCATAGAGGGTCCAGGTGCCTTCGGGGGCCGTCCAGCTGAGTTTGCCGGTGGCGGCATCCACATATTTTGTAATATCCACGGACTGTCCTCCATTAAAAGCCATCAGGGACTGCAGCGGCAGTTTACCCGGAAACTGAATCTGATCCAATGCCAGTGCCTGTAAATTTTTATTGGCGCTGACGGGTTGCACTAAACTATCCGTGGATACTTCTTTATAATTGGCCGTGCGGATCCATTGCTGCCGTATATACTTAATGGATTCTTTCAGCTGCTCACCGGTTTTCAGCGTATAGGTTTTATAATAGACCGATTTACTCGCATCGGCATCCGTTACCCAGGGACCGCCAAAGGGCCAGCCCGTTGCATTGGCGAGGTCCACACCGATATTGAGTCGTTTGGATTCATTCAGGGTATGCTGCAGCATCTGCATCCACTTTGTACTGAGAAAGGGAATGAACTGTGACTCTGCTCCGTGAATACCATAGATGGGCGTGATCTCCACGCCACCGAGTCCGGCTTTCTGGTATTCTTCCAGGTTCCCGGTCAGATCGGTCTTATTCACCGCACTGCCCTCCCACCACCAGCGGGTCCATGGTTTGGTGACAGCGGTAACTTTGGGCCATTGCAACGTTTGTGCGGAAGCGGAAACGCCGAAAGCAATTGCGGCAACCAGCAGGTAATTTTTCTTCATACGGTTATTGTGCGATAATTGATATGTCTTTTATTGTTTCCGGCAGCCATACGTTCATCTCCCCCTTCCCCCGGTTCGCCCAGGCATAATAGGGAATGGCCACGAAGGGTTGGGTATGACTGCTCACGGATAAATGATCTTTCCCGGTTTCTATCACAATGGCTTCGCCTTTCAATACAGTCACGCCATTCAGTAAATCTGCTTTAAACTCCGGCACCAGGTTCACTGTAGCTGGTAACACGAGATTAGACGTCCGGTTATTGTTATCAGCCCATTCGGCACAATAAGTCAGCGGACCACGCTGCAGACTCACCAGTCCTTTATTGTCTTTTAAGTTGTCATTGCTGTATACCCGCTGTACATTCATCGGCAGGTTCATTTCCACTTTATCGCCTTTTTTCCACTCACGGGTGATCACGGCATAGCCCTTGTCCATCGTATAAGTTACTGGTGTACCATTGATATGTATTACGATCTCTTCTTTCTTATTCGTACGGAAAGAATAGAGATCGGAAGGAATGGCTTCCTGTACCGCCCAGCCGGGAATACGGATCTTCATCGTGAATGCCAGTTTATCTTTTGATTGCACCATGAATTTCAGGTCACCACTGAAGGGATAATTATTCTGTTGTTCCAGCACCAGTGATTTTTTACCCATGGGTATCGTCGCCACACCGGAAGCAAAGAGATTCACATAGAGATCCGTGCCGTGCTGGGCATACATGTAGCCGGGTACGGAGGGTAAGAGGCGACATACATTCGTGGGACAGCAACTGCATTCAAACCAGCCGCTTCGTTCGGCTTCCATATCGGGATGTTTGAAATTGTGTCGGATCTGCATGGCATTGGTATAGAAGAAAGATTTGCCATCAAGTCCCACACCGGATAAGAGACCATTGTATAAGATCTTCTCGAGCAGGTCCACATATTTGGCATCGCCGTGCAACTGGAACATGCGCTGATTCCAGTACACATTGGAAATAGCGGCACAGGTTTCATTGTAAGCCGTGCTGTTGGGCAGTTCATAATTCTCGCCATAGCGTTCGCCCGCACCTACGGCGCCTGCCCCACCCTGTACATAGATCTTTTTACCGACCATATTGAGCCAGATACTGTCGATCGCATTGAGTAATTTCTTATCACCGGTTAATGCCGCCACATCCGCCACGGCGGAATAGAGATAACCAGCACGCACAGCATGACCGATCGCTTCGCGTTGTTGTACCACGGGCAGGTGATCCTGCCAGTAAGCCCCGTTCTGCCATGGATCCTTGCTCTTGGTATTGTAACCTTTGTAATTGCCTCTTTCCAGGATAAAGAACTTCGCAGTATTGAGGTATTCGATCTTACCAGTGATGCGGTAGAGTTTCACCAGTCCCATTTCCACCACTTCATGTCCGGGAGCAGTATGCATTTTATCCGGACCAAATACGGAACAAACCAGGTCTGCATTCTTCAACGCGATATCCAGTAAGTTGCGTTTACCGGTTGCCTGGAAATGTGCTGCCGCTGCTTCGTAGAGATGACCGCTGTTGTAGAGTTCATGACTCAGTTCGCGTTCTTTGACCCAACGTTCCTTGCCCGCCCAGCCGGGAGGATTGAGCGGATCGATGGTACGGGCAGTATAGAGATAGCCATCCGGTTCCTGGGCACGGCCCACGATCGTGATGAGGGAGTCGATAAAGAGTTCCAGTTTTTTATCCGGGAAGAGACTGAGGGAGAAGGAAGCCCCTTCGATCGTTTTATAGATATCCGTATCATCAAAGGTAAAAGTGGTGCAGAACTTCCCTTTCTTTTCCGCAGCCATGATAAAATTCTTTATCCGTCCCGTTTTATCACAGCGTTCAAAGGAAGCCGGGATCGTGATCGCCTGGTTGGTCTTGATCCGGGGCAACCAGAACTGGTCGTTCAGTTTCACACTGGTGAAGGGGATTGCGGTGTAGGGATAATCGCTTTGGGGTGCTTTGGGCTGCTCGTTATTGGCCTGACGTTTCGAGGCGGATGGTTGACCATAACTAAAGAAGGAAAACATCAGGCCGAAGGCTGCTATTAGGGCTTTTTTCATGGTTCTAAAGTTATCAATTTGTGCTGGTCTCTATCTCTGCCGCATATACATTCTCTATTCCTTCAAAATTGGCGCGGAAGATGATCCATTTACCATCCGGACTGAAATGCACATTGGGCTCGAGTTTGTAATTATGGTGTTTCATGTTCACCAGTTTTGTTGCTTCAAAACGATCGCCATTCGGTTTGAACAGGTAGATCCAGCGGCCATCGGGGGCTTTGGCTACCTGGCCGGGGTCACCGCCATCACCACAAAAGAGTGATTCGTCTTTATTGCAGTTGAAATGGATGGACCATTCATTGCGCTGGAGTTCGTACTTAGTCTCCTTGCCGGTCTTCAGGTTGGCCCCGGCCACAAAGAATTTCACGCTGCGGGGTTGCTGAAGGTCAAACCAGATGGTCTTGCCATCGGGGGCAAACCATTCATGTCCCGCGATCTCCATATCCATCGTGCGTTTATGGATCAGGGTGGTATCTTTTGTTTTGATATTGATGGTCCAGATGCGGTTCACTTTATGCCAGGGACCTTCGTGACAGAACATCAGCAGGTCCGGATCGGTTCTGGAGAACTGCACATGGTTGAGCCAGGCACTGTCGGTAAAAAGCTTATCCAGTTTACCCGACTTTGTGTCGATAGTAAACAAGGTCCTTGGCAGTTTTGCTTCATAGATCAGGTTGAAATAACTGCCCTTGGCCGGATTCTTCCGGAGTATTTCTTTTTCCTTGTCATCCGATTTGGCACCGCCTAACAATGTACCATTGGCATTTACGGTGGTGATGCTGGCTTTAAAATCATCGGGGAAGACATAGATCAGTTTCACTTCCTTGGTCGCGGCATTCACGCAATACACCGAGTCTTTGATCTGGTAATAGACCAGTCCATGCTTCGCGTCCACGATCTCGCCGTTCATCGGGGAACGGTGACTGGTGAGCGGTTCGGATTTTAAGGTATTGAGATCAAGTATATGGATCTGGCGGTTGGGGGAAACAAAGCTGGAGATCTCCTGTTTGGTATTGCTGTCCACTTTATTCTTGTTGCTGCTGTAGAAGATCATCTTGTTCCCGATAAAGGGATTGTTGTGAAAGTAGAAGCTGAGATTGCTTTGTCCCGGCAGCCGGGTGAGCCGTACTACTTTATGTTTCGTGTCTTTATCGATCCATTCATCCGGCATGGCTTGTCCGCCGGTCTCCATCACGGGTTGTGCGAAGAGGGGTTGACTCACAAGCAACAGCAGGAATACCCGTACAGTTGTTAGCAGCAGTTGGCGGGGCCGTTTCATATAGCAATCTTTAGCCTATAAAGTACGTTCATTGAGGGGGGAAGGGTATCCTGCACTGACCTGTCTGTCCCACATAAAAAATCTATAATGTGAGCGCCTTTCTTCTTTCATTTATGCCTTATACAGGCATAAAAAAAGCCCCGGTTAAGGGGCCTTATAAGACTTGTCCGGTAAGCCACCTGCCTTTCGGCTGTTCAGCTGCTTAGCCTGTCTTAATTAGTTCAGCATAAAATTAAATAAAAAAATCGACTTCCGGATATCAAAGACTGCTCACTTCAATCACGTTTTTGTTGTCTTTCCGGAACAAAATCGATGCATCTTCCTGTAATTCAACAGCATACTGTCCCTGATATAACCTGAAATCCGCCGTCCGCATAGCCGTTTTAACTGTTATTTCAAACCGGTTTATAGCCGTAAAATGAGCCTCGATGACAACGTTCAATTTATAAGTTCCATCACCCTCCATTAAAACAATTCTTACAGGTGTTTCACTTACCAGATCTTTATTAATAAAATGAAACCCTTTGACTGTTGTGCTATAAAAGAGTAAATGAGGGATTGCTTTTTTAACTAAAGCCTCCACTATTTCAGGTCCAATACCTTCCCTTTTACCCAGGTCATCTCCAAAATTATGCCTGTCAGGGTAATGCTTATCAATCCAAACATGAGTAGCCAACGATATGACCACTTCACCTAAAGGTCTTGCATTATCGGATGACTTATTTTTTGTAAATTCCTGTTCATCCGGAATAGCCGGTAGCCTTTCAGACTTTGTTATTCTCTTTCTTTCTCTGCCCCTTTCTTTCATGGTCATTTGCTTTGTTCATAAGTAAGGTTTATTTTCTTCATTATCAGCGTTCAGTCCATTGATTTGTACACCTCATCACCGGATAAATCAACAGAGAATACTGACACTAAAATGACAACATACATAACGAAGGGCAAATAAAACCGGGGTGTCGCCAAAATTTTATCTACATCCTTAATAACCTGCTGCCTTTATTCGCTTTTGCACTCCGGGCCAAACAGGTTAAATTTGGGGTCTCCAAAAGTGATAAACCCACCCGATCAATGAAGGAAAAACTGAGGCAATTAGCAACGCAACTGGAAGGTGTTTTGTATGATGATGTAACTATGCGTACCCTGTATGCCACCGATGCGTCGGCCTACCGGGAAATGCCCCTGGCCGTGGCCATTCCCAAAAGCAAGGCCGATATCCAGAAACTGATCGGGTTTGCCCGCGATAACAAGACCTCCCTGATCCCCCGTACCGCCGGGACTTCACTCGCCGGACAGGTGGTGGGCAACGGGATCATTGTGGATGTATCAAAACATTTTACCCAAATTATAGAGCTCAATAAGGAAGAACATTGGGTACGGGTGCAGCCCGGCGTGATCCGCGACGAGCTGAACATGTTCCTCAGGCCCCATGGACTCTTTTTTGGTCCCGAGACCAGCACCGCCAACCGCGCCATGATCGGCGGGATGGTGGGGAATAATTCCTGCGGTTCCAATTCCGTGGTCTACCGCAGTACCCGGGAGCACCTGCTCGAAGTGACGGCTTTTCTCAGTGATGGCACAGAGACCGTGTTCAAAGCTGTGAGCCTCGATGAATTTCACCAGAAATGTGAAGGCGATACCTTAGAAGCTAATCTCTATCGTTCAGTGCGGAGCATGCTCAGCAATTATGAGAACCAGGTGGAGATCCGCAAGGAGTTTCCCAAGAAATCGGTGGAGCGCCGCAATACAGGTTATGCCATTGATCTCTTGCTGGAGACCGCACCCTTTACGGCCGGCGAGGAAGATTTTAATTTCTGTAAACTGATCGCGGGTTCGGAAGGCACCCTGGCTTTTATCACCGAGATCAAACTCAATGTAGTGCCCCTGCCGCCGAAGGAAGTGGGACTGCTCTGTGTGCATTTCCATACGATCGATGAATCGCTCAGGGCCAACCTGATCGCGATGAAGCATAAACCCTCGGCAAGTGAACTGATCGATCATTATATTCTTGAATGTACTAAGGAAAACAAGGAACAGGCGAAGAACCGCTTCTTTGTACAGGGCGATCCGGGGGCCATCCTTGTGATCGAATTTTGCCGGGAGACAAGAGAAGAAGTGAAGGCCATGACCGACGCGGTGGAAGCCGAGATGCGGGCCGCAGGACTCGGTTATCATTTCCCGGTATTGTACGGGGAGGACAGCAAGAAGATCTGGACCCTGCGCAAGGCCGGGCTGGGGCTACTGAGCAATCTGCCAGGTGATGAAAAAGCCGTTCCCGTGATAGAGGATACCGCAGTCGATGTGAATGACCTCCCTGATTTTATCCGGGACTTCAATGAGATACTGAAGCAGCATGGGTTGTATTCCGTGCATTATGCCCATGCCGGTTCGGGAGAGATCCATCTACGTCCCATCATCAACCTCAAGACCAAAGAAGGCAATGCGTTGTTCCGCACCATTGCCGAGGAGATCGCCACGCTGGTGAAGAAGTACAAAGGTTCATTGAGCGGGGAGCATGGGGATGGCCGTTTACGAGGGGAGTTCATCCGCCAGATGGTGGGGGATAAGAATTACCAGTTGCTGAAAGATTTAAAGCAGACCTGGGATCCGCAGCATATTTTCAATCCCAACAAGATCGTGGATACCCCGCCGATGGATACGATGCTGCGGTATATACCCGGGCAGCAAACACCGGCCTTCCAGACCATCTTCCGTTTCCACAACCAGGATATATTGCAGCATGCCGAGCAGTGCAATGGCAGTGGCGATTGCCGCAAGACCCATCTGAGCGGCGGCACCATGTGTCCGTCTTTCATGGCCAGTCGCGATGAAAAGGACACCACCCGTGCGCGGGCCAATATCCTGCGTGAGTTCTTAACGCATTCCAACAAGACCAACCGCTTTGATCATAAAGAGATCTACGAAGTGATGGAGCTCTGTCTCAGTTGCAAGGGCTGTAAGTCCGAATGTCCCAGCAATGTGGATGTGGCCAAGCTCAAAGCTGAGTTCCTCCAGCATTACTATGATGCCAATGGGGTACCCTTCCGCTCCAAGCTGATCGGCAATTACAGTCGGTTGTCCGGTCTGGGTGCCCTGGTACCTTCGCTCTATAATTTCGCCGTTAAAAATCCAGCTACCGGCAGCCTGATCAAACAGATCGCCGGGTTCAACACGAAAAGGAGTCTGCCTACGCTGTATAAAACCACGCTGAAGAGCTGGTTCAAAAAACATACACCACATACCAATGCCGGCAGTAAGGGGAAGGTTTATTTGTTCTGCGATGAGTTCACCAATTACAACGATACGGAGATCGGTATCACCACGGTGAACCTGCTCGAGAAGCTCGGTTATGCCGTTACCATCCCCGAGCACAAGGACAGCGGACGTGCCTGGCTCTCCAAGGGACTGATCCGTAAAGGCAAGGAGATTGCCGAGCAGAATATTGAACTGCTCTCTCCCATCATCACGGAAGCCACCCCGCTGATCGGCATTGAGCCTTCTGCCCTGCTGACTTTCCGTGACGAGTACCCCGACCTCGCCTCAGATGCCCTGCTCGATAAAGCCAATGCCCTGGCCAAAAACGCCCTGCTCATCGACGAGTTCCTCGCCCGCGAGATCAACAAGGGAAATATCACCAAAAACCAGTTCACCAGGGAGAAAAAAGAGATCAAGCTCCACGGCCATTGTCAGCAAAAATCCGTCGCCGGTCTGACTGCCACGCAGAAGATCCTCTCTTTCCCGGAAAACTATACCGTTTCTACCATTCCTTCAGGATGCTGCGGTATGGCCGGATCATTCGGATATGAAAAGGAACATTTTGATTTGTCGATGAAGATCGGGGAAATGGTGTTGTTTCCGGCAGTGCGCAAGGCAGAAGCAGAGGTTATTATTGCGGCGCCGGGGACGAGCTGCAGGCATCAGATAAAGGATGGGACTAGTAAGAAGGCGTTACATCCGGTGGAAGTGGTTTGGGGTAGTATTACATAAACTGTGTCAGTTTTCATTTACTTAGATATTCAGTTTCAACCTTTCTCCAAAGATAATCGATAACTGAGCCAGGGTCTGATTCCAGTTGTGAACCGGTTTATTCCACTTGGCT
>JAFLBL010000012.1 GCA_017303855.1 Chitinophagales bacterium
TTTAAGCCTGACCCTACTTAATAAAACACCTATAAATCAACTGTTTAATGAATCTTATCTGCAGACTGTCAAAGAACTTGAACATAATCAATTGAAAATGTTCTAAATATGTTTAGGACGCTAGTGAAGGAAAAACAGCTATGAATACAGGAAAAAAAGGGTTAAGCTGCAGGGAGAAGACCCGGCTTTACATCCGGTACTATTAACCATTCACGTACCAATACTGCTATTCCTCATCAGGTTTTAAAAAACGAAACATTCTTCTTATACCCTCCGCCGACGGGAATCCGGTTGCCGCCGATTTCAACATATTCCTTGCTGTATGCTTCCACTTTACTGACGGCGATGATAAAGGAACGGTGAATTCTTCTGAAGAGGGCTTTCGGAAGTTGCTGCTCCAGCTCATTAGTGGTCATCTTCGACAAATACACGCCTTTGCTGCTGTGTATTTTCACATACTCCCTGCTGCTTTCCACATACATTATCTCATCAAAGTTGATCCTGACTTTCCGCCGGTCAATATTTAAATACAGACAGTTGACGGCGGCTGCCTGTCCGGCTGTAACCGCTTTACCGGCTTCAGCCTGGCTGATGACCCGGTTGACAGCACGCATAAACCGGTCAAATGAAAATGGCTTGAGCAGATAATCGGTTACATCCAGTTCAAAACCTTCAACGGCATATTCCTGGTAAGCGGTGGTCATGATTACAAAAGGCCTTGACCTGAGGCTGCGCAGAAAATCAACCCCTTTTAATTCGGGTAAATGGATATCCAGAAACAGTATATCCGCCTCCTGCTCCTGCAAATACCTGCCGGCACTGATGGCATCCCTGAATTCCGCTATGAGGAGGAGATGACCTGCCCGCTGTATATAGTTTTTCAGTATGCCCGTTGCCAGCGGCTCATCTTCCACAATGATACATTTATACGACTGCATGCTTGTTCAGATTTATACTAAGTTTTACCGAATAAAAAGCCGGTTCATCCGTTATGTCGAGATTGTACTCCGCAAACAATAATTCCAGCTGACGACGCAGATTGCCTAAACCGATCCGGCCGTTTAATTCATCCGCACGCGGAATACGGCTTTTTGAATTTTTTACTTCAAATAAAAGGATGGATTGACGGATCTGCAGCCGGATATGTATAAAGGGATGCTCCAGCGTATCTGACACCCCGTGTTTAAATGCGTTCTCCACCAGCGGCATCAGTAAGAGCGGGGGAATAAGTTGCTGCTCGTCTTCTAAATCCTCTTCAATCGATATTACCAGCGATTGATCATACCGCATGCGCTCCAGTTCTATATACTCCCGGATTATTTTCAACTCCTTGCCGGCCGGTATTACTGCTTTATCAGACTCATACAGCATAAACCGCAGAATCTCTGAAAGCCGCAATATGGCATCTGCCGTTTGTGAAGAGTCCTGCACCGCCAGTCCGTACAGGTTATTCAATGTGTTAAACAGGAAATGAGGATTGGTCTGCGATTTTAAAAAACTGAGCTCAGCCGTCTTTTTCTCGAGCAACAAACGGTTATTACGGTGGTTCAGCCGGATAATATACAACAACAACTTTATCGTGGTAAAATAGGCAATACCATACAACAGATAGATAATGCCCCGGATCACATACCCGCTGGAATACATTTCCTTCTCCAGTACCGGGTAAGCACCCAGTTGCATGCCGAGCCTGAGCCAGACCTGATAACCCAGGGACAAAAGCAACAACACAATCATTCCTGCCCCAATTCCCCAAACCACTTTCCGCTTCCGCTTCCGGATAAACAGCAGGAACACATGAAAGATCAGCAGGCTGATAAAAAAGCCGAACAGATTGGACCAGCAGGAATACATATATGCGGTCCGGAACTCACTGACAGTGTAGTTGACGGAAATGAGAATAGCCAGGGCCCATAACAGGAAATAGGATATTCCTGTCAGTATACTTACCACAAAACTGTTGCTGAGTAAACCTTTCATACTATAAAAAAACCGCAGGTAAATTAAGCCATTTTCAGCCGAAGTAACCGAAACCGTCTACGAGATTGATTGACGGTCTATAAACAGGCTATTCCGGTCTATAAAAATGAATGAACCGGAAGCTGCCTTATATAAGAACCGCGCAGGATAAGGTCCGGAAACCGGAATTTTAAAGCTGAAAAAATACCAGCATGAATACAAAAACGAAAATCCTGATGACTGTACTGCTGATACAAACCCTGTTTGTACAGGCACAACGCCCGGATACGATCCGGATCACCACGAAGAACATCAACACCCATGTGCTGAAAGAAGGCACACACCGGTACCTCGTATACTTTAAAATGAAAAAAGATTCCGTACGGGTAATGACGCAGTTCTGGACCCGGACGATCAGCCGGACCCGGTACAAAAACAAACCCGCCCTGGAAATCCTGCAGGAGTGGGAAGACAAAGACAGCATCATGCATAAGGTACGATCGTACTGCGATGTAGCCACCCTGCAACCCTTTTACCATGAAACCTGGTGGAAAACACAAACCTCGAAAAACAATCCGGCAAAAACGGTTACCAATACCGTTGTGGACATGATGAATAATACTGTTACCTTAAACGATAAACTCCTGACTGCGGCCGATACGGGTAGCCGTACCAAAAAAATATGGGAGGGCTATCAGACGGCGGCGGGTAAAACCTATTTCAACTGGCACCTCGACATGGAAACATTCCCCATACTACCTTACCGGAAAAATGTAACCTTCCTGATTCCCTTCTATGATCCCGGTACGGCCTCCGGCTATGAAGAAGTGGCATACACAGTAACGGGCGAAGCCGCACTTGAAGGATATGATCAACAGGCAATCAACTGCTGGATACTGGAGCATGTATCGCCGGGCAACAAAGAAATATTCTGGATCAGTAAAAAGACAAAAGAAGTACTGAAACTGGAGCAGGTCATCGGATCCGGTATGTACCGCTATAAAATCAAACTGGGTTTCAGCAATTAAACGTTCCGGTACAATCAAAAAAAATACCTGTTGAAATCAACAGGTATTTTTTTTTGCCGGTTACTGCTTCCTCAGTACCTGTGTGATCTGATCACCGGGCACTGTAACATTCTGCATTACACAAACCAGCTTATTACAATCGTACGATTGTATTTTCCCGCTTACTACCCCATCACTGGTAATAATATCGTTACTGACGGACCAGGTACCATTGTCATTACCCGCGGGTGAACAAACGGTTCCTGCATCCTTATAGATCCATGTACCATTGGCGTTCAGGGTTACCTGGTCATCCTTTTCACAGGCATCCATAGCCGCTTTCAGATCAATCGGGGTGGACGTGGCGGTCAGCTTGTACTCGGCCGACAAGAGGGTGTACGTTCCGGCCAGACCCGTAAGGGTTTTGTTACAGGTTTTGTCCTTGTCTTTCTTACAGGACAGGAGGGACGTCATGGCCATTGCAGCCATGATCAGGGTTTTGTTGAATTTCATACCTATACTTTTTAATGATTAAAAAAATCCGAAGCAAAGGTATTTTAGCGGATTGTTGAAAGGGGTTTATCAAGTTGTTGTATGTAGACACGTATTCATCTTCTATTGACCGATGACGTTCATGTTGTTAAAAATATGTAAAGAGACCTTTTTTTCTTCATCACTTTTTGTAAATGCGAATAAAACACAATGATTCATCGTAGAAAATGAACGACTCATTTCGGTTTGGCCGTCAATTCTGGTAGATGATTGATGTAAAACAGGATTCAATAGACCAATTTCCCTGATTCGTAGAAATTATTTCTAAAACTTCCGGATAATAAAAAACTTGCAACAGGTAACAGGGCACAATCCGGTGCAATTCGACAGTATATCAGCTAAACGCCAACACGTGTATGAGCGAAGAAAACAGTATTGAAGAAATATTCTTTCGTTACTTAAAACACTATTCATATAATCCGGAAGACCTTGACTATCACTTACTGGATAAACACCTGGAAAATCTGCAGGCACTTGCCCGGATCGGCCATTCCGGTATCAGCGTTTTTGATATCAGTAAAATCAGTATCGTTTATTATTCCCCGAATTATGGCGCCTTACTGGGTTATAACCGGGCTGATTTTGAAGCACAGGGGCAGAAATTTTTTGATGAAAAAATCCATCCTGCTGATAAACTTCATCTGAGCCAGCACGGAATTACCTCTTTAAAACTCTTTGACAATTTTTCCATTGATGAAAAGAAGAACCATAAGCTGGTGAATGAGTACAGAATGCTGAACGCCGGTAACAGGTATGTACGCCTGATTGAACAACACCAGGTACTTGAGCTGGACAAGTCCGGACAATTATGGCTGATGCTCAGCCTGGTGGATATTTCCCCGGACCAGGAAGAGTGCAATGGAATTAAAAGTCAGCTGCTGAATTTCAGAACCGGAAATATAATTCCGGTTGAGCCTGTACAGAAAACACAACTGGAACTGACCAAAAGAGAACTTGAAATCTTACACCTGGTAAAAAAAGGATTATTAAGCAAAGAGATATCCGATCGTTTATCCATCAGCATTCATACCGTGAATACACACAGACAACGGGTACTGGAAAAATTAGGTGCCGGTAATTCGATGGAGGCGGTGATTTTTGCCTCGAAATTCGGACTGGTAAACTGAGTATACTGATAATTCAGTATTGTACAGGGGTTTGATTACAAAGATGTTTGCATTTTTAAAAGTAATCAAACCATGAAATTCAACATTTTAATCTGCACACTGCTTTTCTCGCTGACTCTCCATGCACAATCCCTGCAAAAAATCCGTGGCATTGTAGTGGATAATGCCTCCAGCGCACCCGTACCATTCGCCACAGTAAAAGCCTCAGATGGCAGGATAACAAAGACCACACTCTCGGACACTGCCGGAAATTTCAGTTTCCCGCTACCGGTAGGCAGGTATGATATTGAAGTCATCGCCGTGGGTTATCTGCCTGTAGTAACCCGCGATATCATCCTGGGTTCCGCTAAAGAAACCTTTGTCACACTATCCGTGCTGCAACGGGTTACCACGCTGGGTAATGTAACGCTGAAACCCAGGGTTGATAAAGAACATCCGCTAAATAATATGGCCACAGTCAGTGCCCGGATGCTCAGTGTGGAAGAAGCAAAACGGTATGCCGGCGGATTCGATGATCCGGCCCGGCTCGCTTCCTCATTTGCCGGTGTTACGGGAAATATTGATCAGAACGGAATTATCATACGGGGGAATGCGCCTAAATATCTCCAATGGAAAATGGAAGGCATTGAAATTCCGAACCCCAATCACTTCGGCGACCTGGAAACGGTTGGCAGTGGTATTCTCACTGCCATGAGCTCACAGGTATTGGCAAACTCCGATTTTCTGACCGGCGCATTCCCGGCCGAATACAATAATGCGTTGTCCGGTGTTTTTGATATGTCGTTAAGAAAAGGCAGTACTGAAAAGCATGAACACACCTTTCAGATCGGCATACTTGGTATTGACGGTTCATCCGAAGGCCCGGTCAGTAAAATGTCAAAAGCCTCCTACCTGTTTAATTACAGGTATTCAACGCTTGCCCTGATTGCACCTGTGCTGCCGGAAAACGGTAATACGATAAAATACCAGGACCTTTCCTTTAAATTCAATTTCCCGACAAAGAAAGCAGGAACCTTCACTTTATGGGGTCTCGGGTACAGTGACAATGCAGGTTCAACAGCGAAAAAAGACAGGAACGACTGGAAATATGATAGCGATACTGAAGAAAATGATGTGACCCAAAACACCGGGGTGGCCGGCCTTACGCATAAAGTATTCCTGAACAAACGAACCTACCTGAAAACAATCCTGGCAGTAACAAACAACCAGACGGATTGGGTGGTGGATAAACTGAATAATAACCTGCAGTTTCAGCCGCTGTACAGGGGCAATTTCGATGAAACAAATGCTACGCTATCAATTTTACTGAATAAAAAAGCTAATGCCTGGCATACCAATAAGACCGGCCTCGTTGTTACCAAAATGTATTATGATATGCTGCTCACAAAGGCATTTACATTAGGGCAGCCGCCTGTTGAAATTATAAAACAGAAAGGAAACAGTGCCTTACTCTCCGCTTTTACCGCCAGCAGCCTGAATATCACCAGCAAACTCACCCTGAATGCAGGGGTTAACGGGCAATACTTTCTGCTCAATAAAAACTATACTGTGGAGCCCCGGCTCGGCATCCGCGCCACCCTCAGCAACAATAAATCAATCGGCTTTGCCTACGGACTACACAGCCGGATTGAAAAACTCAATTACTACCTGAACAATAATATTGTAACCGGAGAACAGAAAGTGAACAAAGACCTTGATTTTACAAAGGCACATCACCTGGTGCTGAGTTTTGACTGGAAGCTCAACAAAAACGTGCTGCTCAAAATTGAACCTTATTTTCAGTATATCTATGCTGTTCCTGTGATTAAAGACAGTTCATTCTCCATGATGAATTTGCAGGGTGACTGGTTTTTTGCCAACAAACTCGTGAGCAGTGGAAAAGGACAGAATTACGGGGTGGAAATCACGGTTGAAAAATACCTGTCGAACGGTTTCTATTATCTCCTTACCGCATCTCTTTTTAAAAGCACATATAAAGGAGGAGATAGTGTATGGCGGGATACCCGGTTTAACAGAAGCTATGCCGTTAACTTCCTCGCTGGTAAAGAGTGGGGACTGGGCTATAAACAGCAGAATATACTGAGTCTGAATGCACGCCTTACACAACAAGGCGGATACAGGTTTTCACCCATCAATACCAATGCTTCTGTGGCTGCCAAAAAAGTGGTGTATGATGAATACAATGCCTATAGCCTGCAGGCACCCGGCGCGCTGAATATGCACTTCACCGCCTCCTATAAGATCAACCGTAAAAAAACAGCCCATGAGTTTGCCATTAAAATACTGAATGTCACCAACCAGCCGGATTTTAAAGGACACCGGTACAACTTACTCACCAACACAACAGAAGTGTACAATGCCAATGTGGCGATTCCGAATATCAGTTATAAAATTGAATTCTAGTGATGAAGGAAGGTAAAGTACAAAGCCTGGCGGATATCCGCCAGGCTTATCCTTTTAACTACCCGGTATAATGCGTTCCTGCCTTAGTCCACCAACTTATCTAGATCGTTGTCCGTCAGGTATTGAAGGTTTCTGGTGATTTTATCAATGTCCCAGTTCCACCATTGCTGTGCCGCTAATCTGGCAATGGTTTCTTCAGAAAAACGTTTTTTAATTTCTTTTGCCGGATTTCCACCAACTATAGAATAAGGTTCAACATCTTTTATAACGGTCGAGTTTGTCGCAATAATAGCTCCGTCCCCGATTGTTACGCCAGCCATGATAGTGGCATTGTAACCGATCCACACATCATTGCCGATTACGATATCGCCTTTCTGCGGATAGGATTTGTTGTCCATTGCATGTTCCCAGCCATTACCAAAAATAGCAAAGGGATATGTGGTCAGGGCATTGGTCAGATGATTGGCGCCGTTCATAATGAATTTTACGTCAGAAGCGATCATGCAGAATTTCCCAATGATCAGTTTGTCGCCTATAAAGTCAAAGTGATACCTGACATTCTTCTCAAAGTTTTCAACATTATCAAAGTCATCATAATAGGTATAATCCCCGACAATAATGTTGGGATTTTTAATGATATTCTTTAAGAAGCAAAGACGATTGTAATTTTTCAGCGGAAATATAGTATCCTTATCGGGTCCTATCATACATTTTATTTTTAAACGATAATTGGTCTTGAAAAAACGCCGTGGGCGTTTTACATATTACTGGTTTAAAGGTATCATATCGGCCTTAAAATAGTTGGCACAGTCTCCTGCAGTACCAGGTTCTTCAGCCCGCTGTTGTGCGCCTGGTCTTATTGTTTTGTCAGTTTGTAATGTCCGGTACTTTCATCTTTTACTACCGTATATCCATCTTTAAGTTCCAGCGTCCAGCCGTCTCCGCTTATACTTTTATGCTCATTCTTTAAGGGAGGGGTTACTGATATTTTATCCCAGCTGTTACTCATTAATGCCCCGTTCTTAACAAGAAGTATTCCCCAGTTATCCGAAACGCGGATATTGGGATAAACTGTTCCTTTATCCTCAACAGGTATTATATTTCCCGGGTCAAATGACACTTCCATTTGCTCAAATACCAGTTCAAAATGTGGTCGTGTAATAAATAAATTCTTGTATTCAGCAATCTGTTTCTTAATTTTTTCTTCCCTTGCATTTTCTTCTGAAACAATTATCATTCCCTTGTATTGAGTTGAAACCTGGTCTGTATTTTTCTTCAGATCATTTAATGGTGATATAGCAAAGTTCTTTATAAAATAGTCAGTCAGGTTTGTTTTGATTGTCACTTCCCTGTTCCAGTACTTTTTTGTATTCACAAGCAGGTATCCATAAACCGGAGTTGTTTGATATGCAAAAGAACGAACAAATGTGGGGTTATTTATAAAGGAATTTATTCTTTGTACAAAGTATTCGCGCAATTGACTTTTACTTCTCCCGCTGATTACCGAGCCTGTGTATTCTGCAATTCCTTCATTTAGTTCCAATAAGTTCTCAGTAGAGTCGGCTCCGGGATAAAGCAAATACCTGTATTTTCTGAAAGCCAATGCATTAGTCAGGTGCGTTTTCCGGTCAAGATCACTCGTAGCCTGTAATGCGTTTTTTAAGGCTTCTAATTCCAGTCGCAGATAAACTCTTCCTTCCTTTTGGTCAAGATGATTATTAGTTGGGTTAAATAGTTTGAAACCTAGTGACGGTTGAATTACGTGAAATAACTCGTGTGCAAGAAGTTTAATTCTATCCTCTTTGCTAGCGGGCAAAGGTAGCATGATCATTGCCCAGCGTCTGCCATTCCAGTTAATTGCTGTGTTCGCAATGTTAATTTCTTTTGGCAAAATTCCGGTATAAATAGTACCAATAGGCCTGAGAAAACCACTCGTGTCAGAAAAATTTGCATATACCTGCCTGGTACCCCGATTGACTAAAAGCATTGGCGAATATAAATTTCCCGCCCATAATTGCTGGTGTTTGTTTGTCTGCATTTTTATTTCATCGAAATAAGTTGCTATACTATCCTGAATGGTGGGAGGTTTTTGTCCATACATTGATTGCATGAACAAACCAAGCAATGTTGTAATGAATATTCTTTTTATCATAATGTTGTCTTTTAAAATACGGGCAACAAATTACTCAGCTGCCACCCAGGTAAGTCTTCATATCAGTTATATACCGGTTGTAAAAAATCAGTAAAGTCTCCTGCACAACCGGGCTCTTAAGCGTTATTTTTCCTTTTTTATTGAACGTATACATGGCTTCCGGATATTCCGCCGCATACTGTTCAGGTACCTGAAATTCATATGGTGCAAAGGGGACATCCTTCCTGGAAGCCACGTCATCATTTTCGTTGATAAGCAACTCAGCACCATAGAATGTTGAATAAATTTCATTCTCCAGCCGGATTTTAATAAAACCGGAATCATAAGTCAGCCGGAATATATTTTTTGCGATAAGATCAGCCCCGCAATCCGATTTATCACCGCATTTCACAAAATCCCGAAATGCAATCTGGTTGTCCCCGGAATAAAACGGCTTATACAGATACTTCCGCTCCCGGATAAAGGACATGATCTTTTGTTTAATGGCTTCCTTTGACTGACCGGGCAGACTGATCGTGACCATCGATGGGCTCAGATACAAACCGGTTTCATTACAGGTAAAATAAGATCCTTGTGCAAAGCCTGATTTTATAAGTGTCAAAAGAAAAATACTCAGAAGGGCTTTTTTCATCGGGTGCCGGTTTTAACATGTATAATACGCCGGGTTCTGTCCGAATAGAATTCATAGTACTCAGTAAAATCGTAGGAGAATGTGTTATCCCTGGCCTGCTTTTGTGCTACTACATTGCCAGACTGATCGGTCACCACATACCCGGGCGTATAGCTGCCTCCGCTTCCTGAAAAGCGGTTTTCGAAAATATAAACAGAAACACCATTGGGTAGTTCCGATTTACGGGTATACGTCCCCCACTTCGCCAGCAGATCATTGATGTTTGCACCCGCCCAGCTTGTGATTGTAAATAATTTCCGTTGTGCCTCTGCAAATATCTTTTCCTTATTATACCTGGCCTGTGCCCGTGTATTATTACTGGCGAGGCTTTGCGCTGTTGCCATCACTGGCAGAGCTGCCAGGCAAAGCCCAAATAAAGCTGTTCGGGTTGTTGTGTTCATCTGCTTAGTGTTAGTATTGATTGGTCGGAGTTTAACGTTAAGCGGGGGTCTTTTTAATGGCCGTGCAGTCGTTTCAACGTTGAGCTGATACCGCCGCTGTTTGCTGAAACAGCCGGTGGGGTTTTTCATTAAAATTCCGCCCAAACAAAACAACAATCAGTACAACGAACACAGCCAACGACAATAACATCAGCTTTTGGATAACAGATACTTGCTGAATGGCGTGTTTCTGACTTACTTCACAAACTTCTCCCGGGCAATACTGGGCTTTATTCTTCCTGATCAGCCGGTAAAGCCTGCATCCTGCGCAAATACCGAAGGCGGACTCAAAAAACATAAGGAGGAGACAGACCAGGCAGGCAATGCCGGTAACCGGGCTATATGTGTTTAAAATCACCATGAGTATAAACATCATAACAGAAATGCTGAACCCGATATACCAGGCGAATTTCTTTTGTGCGGCCCCCGTATATTCCGGGTACTGATTACTGACGATTAACCTTCCGATTATTAATAGTGGGGCATACCGCGGATGAACAAACAACCGGATCGTAAACTCCAGTAAGAATATTGAAAGCACATATTTTATCGGAACAAAATTGGCGGCACTGATAATGGCTGTTAATGAAATAAATGCCATCAGGAACATGATACCCGCGGCTGCTCTTATTTCCCTGTTATTAAGTACGGGAATAAAATAGCCAAAAGCTATTTCACCATAGACTTTCCTCTTTTCCATTGTTGTGTTGATTTGATTTTTTACAGCATACTTCTTCGCTGAAATTGAAACAGGCTGCAATTTGAGGGGATATTTGTTTACAAACCGTTAATAGAAATTCCCGCCTGCTGTTTATTGACGAAAAGCGCACGTTGGTAGATTCGTACTTTTAAAAAAAGAGTTTTGTGGTTTATTTGTGCCCGTATAGGGTACACCGGCATACACCGAACGATGTGTAGTAAAGCCACCATATCCAATCAACATATATCATTTACTTCATCCTTAATCAGCAACACATGAAAAAGTTTAATCTGGTACTTTGTTTTTCACTGCTCTCCCTTGTCTCCCTGCATGCGCAGGAAACGGGTTTTACAAAGAATGACAACCTGCTGAATCTCGGCGTGGGCATAA
This sequence comes from Chitinophagales bacterium, assembly GCA_017303855.1. Classification (GTDB taxonomy): domain Bacteria; phylum Bacteroidota; class Bacteroidia; order Chitinophagales; family Chitinophagaceae; genus JJ008. The sequence continues at coordinate 11,401 of JAFLBL010000012.1, forward strand.
ATTCCTATTACAGTGGCGGCATACCGCTGAGTATTTCGTTTGAACGCGGTATCTCCGATAATATAAGCGCAGGCGTGGTGGCCGATTACCTCTCGGATAAATACAACTACGGTAACGGGTCTTCTTATAAATTCACCGCCCTCTACCTGGGCGCACGCGGGTCTTACCATGTAAATGAACTGCTGAAAATCAATAACAACAAAATTGATGTGTACGCGGGACTCGCGCTGGGATACAGAAACTTCAGTTGGAAAAACAGCTATTCGGGTTCTTCTTTAAGCGATAACTACGGCAACGGGTTGTTTTTCGGGGCTTTTGCCGGCGGTAAATACTATTTTTCACCCGCAGTGGGCGCTTTTACCGAGCTGGGGGCTACCGGATCCACCAACTGCAGAGTGGGTATTGCTGTGAAGCTGTAGTAGTACTGAAAAAATATAACCGGCAGATCAATAAGGTTAAGCTCCCCGGTATCCGGGCCGCTTAACCTTATTGAATTTTTATCCGGTAGTGATTTGCCTCTTTTTGGCCTGCCGCACCTGCATACAATTTGTTAAATCAGGCCGTCTTATCAAATTGATCATTTTCTATACATATTGATAACCACTCCGGTTCCGCTGTAAAATACTTTTGAGCAAACAAATTTTCTATGCGTGTTCCCTGTTTATTTAAATCCTCTTCTGCCAATGCCTGGCTGCTCAATTCGTGTTTTACTTTTATTACCCTGATCGTTTTGATAACAGGATCTGCCGCGCAGCCCGCCTACAAGAAACGGGTCGTAATGATATCCATCGACGGCACACCTGATTACCTGGTTGACCGGTTTTTAAAAAACGGGGTGCTGCCCCCCAATGGTGCATTTGCCCGGATGAAAAAGTCCGGCACATATGCCGGCACCCTGTTACCGGTAAATGTTGCTTCCACCGGACCTTCACATATTGCCATCTTTACGGGTGCCGAACCCGGTAGTACAGGTATTGTCGGTAATTCATTCCGGCAGGTGAATCAGTCCTGGGAAGAACCCCCGCTTACTGCTTTTAAACAGCCCTTTTCCGCAGAAACAATTTTTTCCGCCGCCCGCAGACAAGGTAAAAAAGTGATTACGCTGGGAGGGGTAGGTCTTGATTATTCCGACAGCAGTCGTATGACAGATGAGATGTTTATGTATCCGGTGATTGCAGGCCCTTCAGCCATTTACGACCTGAAAAAAGGTGAAAAAAAGATAATAGCGGGGGAAGAATATATTTCCCTGGTGGCGGATAAAGAAACAACAAAACCGGAAATACGCTTATATAAAGAACCCGTCACCCGTTGCTGGTTTTACCTGAAAGACAGTTTTATAAATGAGGCGAATGTGCTGAAACCCACCTACCAGATTATTGCAGACAACGATTCAACGCTGGAAAACGGCTATATGGCTGCGTTGAAGGAAACCGGTTGGGAAACTATCCGGTTTATGCATAACGGTAAGACCTATTCGTTTTCTGCCAACCTGTTCTTAGCCTCCCGGACAGACGGCCGGTTCCGCATTTATTTTTCGCCTCCTGCTGAACTCTTCGGTTTTCCCGATGCTTTTATGCAGCGTCTCCAAACGGCCTGTGGTATATGGCCGGGTGAGCCGGATAACCTGAAACAAACAGCCGGGCTGGTACCGGAGGAAAAATGGATGGAACAGACGGGCAGGCTGGCCAGCTATTCAAAGAAACTGATCCTGGCGGGTATGCAGGAAGCCAACTGGGATCTGCTCTTTGGCTATTTCTCCACGCTGGATGATATACAACACCGGTACACGGTAACCGACAAACGGCAGCTGGATTTTACAGCGGAAAACGGAAACAGACCTGCACGCTATGAAAAAATTATCGGTCAATGGTTCAGTACTATAGACCGGTACCTGCTGGAAATAATGGATGCGGCGCCTCCGGGCACTTCCATCATCGTATTCTCCGACCACGGTATGATTCCGACGCACAGCACCCTGTTGATCAATAATTACCTTGACGGGGCCGGATTTTCATTTACCGGTAAAGAAATACAGGCCATTACCAGTGGCAATTCTGCGCATCTGTATATTAACCGAAAACTGATTAATAGTGCCCGGTACCCGGACTTTCTTAGCCGGCTGAAGCAGTCGCTTGCCGGATTAAAAGATGAAAAAACGGGTAAGCCCGTTTTGTTACTGATTGCGGACAGTACGGAACAAAAAAACCACGGGCTCTATCATGCGGAATATTCCGGTGATTTGTTTATCAGTTGCCGGGAAGGATATTCCATCACTTCCCGGTTTGTTCCCGGTGCCCCGTTTTTAATTCAAAACACTTTTGATATGAGTTTAGTCCGGGATCAACCTGAAGCCGTCAGCAATTTTTTGCTCAAAGGAACCATGAACGAAACCGGCCGGGCTGTGCATGGCTGTTTATCCTCTGTACGGAAAGGCCAGTCTGTTTTTTACGCCTGGGGAAACAACATTCCCGCTAAAAAAATAAAAAAGATGCGTTCTTTACAAATCACACCCACGGTGGCAAAATTGCTGGATATACAACCACCGGTCACAGCAACCGGCAAACCCGTTTTATAATCAACCAATCAGCTATATGCGCATTTTTAATTTCAATCATTCAAAATACGGCAAGGAATTGCTGATAGACGGAGGCAGTAAATCCGACTTTGGAGGATATTTCCTGGAAAATGAAGAACATGCCACTGATTTTTATGAACTGATCTTCTGGGAATCAGGCAGCGGATCCCTGTTGCTCGACGACCGTAAAACAGCACTGAAGCCGCATTCGGTCATCTTTATATCTCCTTATAAAAAACGGAAATGGCAGGTCAGCAAATCAGCTGTTTCCTTTCGTATACTATTATTCCGGGAAGATTTTCTGAATGAATTTTTGAAAAACCACTTGTTCCTCTGCAATATGCCTTGCTTTTATGGCCGTAACCCGGGTGTCCTGGTACTGAACATGGACCAGTGGAAAGAAACCATGGAGCTGACGGAAAAAATAATCACAGAGATCCGGCAGCTGCAGGCGGATTCGGTTAGTATGCTGCAGGCACAACTTATTTATCTGTTATCATTGCTCAGCAGACAATATACACGGCAGTATGAACTATCGGCCGACCACTCAGGTAATATCCTCTCGCACCGGTTCCGGCGTATGCTGGATACCGGATTAAAAGAGGGGTTCACAGTTTCGGATTATGCGCGTGAACTGGGTACGTCAAGGGTTACGCTGAATAAGTACTGTGTGTCCTCTTTCGGTATTACAGCAGGCGAGCTGCTGCGCCAGCGCCTCCTGTACGAAGTCAAATCGGCATTGCTGTATTCCAACCATTCACTGAAAGAAATAGTCGATATGCTTGGCTTTAAAGAGATGAGCAACCTGTCGAGATTCTTCCGGCATTTAACGGGTATGACTATCACGGAATACAAAAAAGCATACGCGCCGGGGCAGTATTACTGAGTGAAAATTCCCGCATTTCAGCCCGCTTATTCATCAAAAAAAGAACTCCCCGGGCACCACTGGTGCGGCGGGGAGTTTTGCAACTACCCGTGTTGCATATCTGCAAAAAAGACAGGCAGTAGAAACTGCCCGTCAGTGTTTTTTTAAAAATTAACACTACATGAGTCGTTCATCACAATTACTTACCGGGGGCTTTTATAGGTAAACACCTGTTCCCATTCTCTCGAACTGGCAGATGAAAAAGTTCCATTCACATAATTGTATCCCCACTTGGCATATATTTTCTTTGTTGCGGGGTCGTACCTGGAGTCATACGACGGATTCATTGTATAAAAAGTTGTCGCACCGGAATAAGCATTTTGCACGGTTACTTTCTGCGTGGCCGGGTCAATACTGTACTCCGGCTCCTGCGCTGAAAAGGCCGTGAGGTTTCCCCCCAGTATGGCCGGGCAGTAAAAGCCGCCGAAGTCAGGGAAAAAGATTTTGACTTTTGTCGCCGATGTGGTAACCATATGCACTTCCACCGTTTCACCGGTATACCCGGGGTTGGAAGTCGGATGATAATTTTTGAATTGCAGTGTATACACGCCGTCATAGATATTCTTGGCATTAAACGCATAATAATGCGTGGCATAATTGGCGGAAATACCGTAACTGCTGTTATTCACCGATTTTACTTTAAAACCGATCAGGTAGCTTTTTGCCGGATCAAACAGGGACGTTTTTACCTTCACCTTCAGGGGCGCAGAGGCAAGGGCGCCCTTCGGAATAATAACCTGTGTGGTGGTCAGCACCACTCCGCCCGATTCTTTAAAATGGGAATATTCAGGATGGTCTGTCAGATAGCTGGTAGTTACGGTTGTATCCAGCGTGATGACCAGTTCCGCTTCTGCGGGAGCGGAAGAGGAGAGTCTGACGGGCAGCAGTTCAATCGTTGTGTCCGTACTTTTTATATCAAGGGCAACAGCCGTGAAAGAAGCAGTTGAATTTGGCGCCGCCAGCTCCAGTATTTTCTGTGGTGCTATTTCGTGACCGATTTTACCATCGTTATAATCTTTATCCTTGAGGCAGGAGCTAAGCAACAGCAGAAAGGAGGCATAAAAGAGTATTCGCATAATGTAGTAGTTAAAGGTTGATTTATTTGTCCCAGAAAATGCGGGAAGTGAAAGGGCTGATATCCCCTTCCGCTTTTACGTTAGTCGGGTTATAGTTGTATTCTGTTTGAGGATAGCGAAAACGGACCGGGATACCCGGGCCTGGATTGGCCGCCATGGTAAAGGGCACATCATCGGGAAAACCGGTTCGCCTGTAATCGGCCCAGGCTTCAAAAGGCAACAGCCCTACTGTTGAAAAATATTTCTGTGTAATGATCAGCTGAATTTTATTCGCTGCAGCATCCCAGTTTACCAGGGCATTTCCGGAAGCAATATAATTGTCTGCTTCAGTGGATGCATTGGTTACATGCAGATAAGCGAAGGACTCCCGGACAGCAGCTTCAAACAGCGCTTTTGCATTTCCGTTAATATAATTCCGCTGGGCTGCTTCGGCCTGTAAAAAGAGACTTTCCACAGAAGTTAAAATCCATTGCGCATCGGAGGCGGTACGCACTAAACCCTGGCCGGCTATCCCGGAAGAATTGACCGATTTATATGGATACCCATTCGGTAGGTTTTCGCCAAAATTGAAGCCGAAATATACATTGCCATTCAGCGGCACCTGTGCCGGCTGATAGTAATACTGATACCGGATATCACCATTGGTACGAAGCTTATTCAGTGTATAGTTATTAGCCCGGTTAAACCGGTCCGGTGCTTCTCCCTGGGCTGTCAGCCGGTAATTGTCCCAGAAAGGATTTTGCTTTCCCTGGAGAGCCGTGTAGCCCGGATTGACAGCCGCAGTTTCTCCGGCGCCTAAAAAACCATCGGCGGTTACCTTCTGCAGTTCTGTGGCATGATTTATTTCAGTCGTTTGTGAAAGCCGGAGTACCAGTTTCAGCCGCATGGTGTTGATATACTTCTTCCACTGGGTGGCAGAGCCGTGAAACATGATATCGGCCACAGCAATCTTTTCATCGGCTCCGGGCTCCACTTTTGACAGCAGCACCAGCGCTTCATCCAGATCCTTCAGCAGGTTCTTATAAATATCCTGCCCCTTATCGTATGCCGGTGTAATATTTTTTACAATATCGAATGCCTTTGAATAAGGAACATTATTATACGTATCGGTCAGATACATAAAGCCGGTCACCCGCATCGTTTTAGCAATCGCATTATAAAAATATTGTTTGGTCCCTGTTGTCTTACGGATGATCGCTTCGTAATCATAAAGGTTATTGTACCAGTCATTCCAATCCGTAATGCCAAAATTGGTGGTGATATTATAGGTTTCGGTTTCAGGGTTGGGGCCATAATCCCCTCCGCGTGACCACCAGCCCATCCAATGCCCCACAAGGGAATAATCGGTTACCAGTATACGCCCTGTTTCATGCAAGGCCTGTGGTAAGATCAGACTGGCTGTAATAGATCCTTCTGCCGGATCATTGGGGTTATCATTAATATCAAAAAATGATTTTTTACAACTGCTGAATGTAAAAAGCAAGGCCAGTATTAAAAGTGTTTTTCTCATAATCATGTATTAGAATTTAACAGTGAGGGTGGCTCCCATGGTGCGTACAGGAGGATTGATAGTGGCGGTGGATACACCATTGGAATTACCCGCATCAAAATTGAAGTCAGGATCTGTGTACTGATTGGACTTCGGTACCCACAAAAACAGGTTGCGTGCATTCAGTGCCAGGTCTGCTGATTGTATCAGTTTCTGAGCGCCGAGCAGTTTTTTAGGAATCGAATAGCTAAGGGTTACTTCCCGGATACGCCAGCTATTGGCGCTGTACATAAAATTGGTTTCCGCCTGTCTGTATACACCGGTATAAAAATCAGTCACATTATTGATCGTGATTGTTTTATTCTCCACGTATTTGCCTGAAGCCGGATCCAGATAAACCGAATTAGGAATTACAAAACGTTCCCGGTTATTGTAAGCAGTGGCAGCAGATACACCGGTCCATGCCATTTCATTTCCAATCCGTCCATACGCCAGATGGCCACCCTTAAACTCCGCAACAACAGAGAAGCGCAGGGTTTTCCAGCTTACAGAAGGCGATAATCCGATGGTCCATTCCGGTGTGGTACGACCCATGGTCACCAGGTTGGGATTAACAGAGGGTAAACCGGTAGCCCTGTCCACAATAATATGTCCCGCACTATCACGTATATAATCTTTCACCATAAATGTCATGGCCGGTTTTCCCACATATGCATAGTTGGATGCATTGGCAAAGCCGCCTATCTGGATGCGTTCAAGTCCCGGGTAAATGGAGAGTACTTTGCTCTGGTTATACGTCGCATTTCCTGTGAATCCAATGTTCCAGTCTTTAGATTTCAGCAGATTACTGAGCGTGAGATCCAGTTCAAGTCCGGTGTTGTAAAAAGACGCAGAGTTGAGTTTTGTTGAATTGAAGCCGGTGGACCTCGATACGGTTACCGGAATGATCTGGTCATTCATATTATTCCGGAAGTAGGTAATACCGACTGCCGCCTTATTCTGAAACAGATTCAGCTCCACGCCAGCTTCATACGTTTCGATACTCTCCGGTTTAATACCCGGGCTGGTCAGGTTGTTGGAAGCCGTGTACCCGGCGAGTGAGCCATATGGGAATCCACCTGATGCAGTATATGTAGCCTGCAGCTCGTAGGGTCCGACAAGGTCGGCATTCCTCGTTTTATTCCAGGAAAGACGGAGTTTGGTATAATTGAACACTTTTCCTTTTAAACCAGGTATGGCATCACTCAAAATAAAGGCTGCATTTACGCCCGGATAGAAGTAGGAATTATTTCCTTCGGTGAGCCAGGATACTTTATCATTTCTTCCGGTAAATTCAACAGAAGCCCAGTTGCTGTATCCCACAGAGAGTGAGCCGAAAAGGGAAAACATCCGTGTCCGCGAAAACAAGTTGCCGCCTCCACCACCAAATTCTCCGGAACGGTTGTTTACGGAATACAAACCGGGAACCACAAGGGCGGAATTGGAAATCCCGATTCTCTTTACTTCAGACTGGCGCACATAGGTACCACCCACTGCTGTAAAGCGAAACTCTTTTATTTTCTTTACGAAACTTCCAAAGAATTCGGATGACAACCGGTTGCTGGTGATTGACGATTCACTCACATATCCCGGAATACTGGTGTTTCCGTTTACATTGATAGCGGGGTTCGCTGTTTGACCGGATGATATGTTCTTATCGTTTTCATGCCGGTAGGTATTGGCTGCCCGCCAGGTAAACTGAAGCGCGTCCGTGGCTTTCCAGCTTAATTCAAGATTACTAAGGATATCGTCTTTACGTCCCGATTGCCGCCATGTGTCCAGTGCGATATACGGATTCATACCATAAAAGTTGAAATACGTATCATAGCCGGCAAAAGGAGCAGTACGCCATTCCTTGTATCTTTTTAACGGCACATGCGCCGGCGTGTTAAAAATCAGATTGAGCAATCCGTTGTTAAGTCCGACATTGTTAGAAATATTATAGGCGGACATGCCGTTGTCGTCAAAAATTTCATAATCGCCGCGGATATAGTTTACCCCGGTGTTTAATTTAAACCGGCCAAACTCCCTGGAGGCATTTAAGCGCATACTGGTTCGCTTATTCTGATCACCAGGGACAATTCCATCCAGCTTTACCTGCTGCACACTGAAGAATAAATCACGTGCATTTAATGAAAAATCTGTCTGGCGGGTAACCCCCGTATTAAAAAATTCCTTTCTTGAGTTATTGGGAGAGTACACCACCCGTTGCTCTGTGCCATCAATCAGGGGTGCACCAAGTACTTTCACTGATCCGTCAAATGCAGGACCCCATGACCAGTTTTCATACGGCACGTAAGAGCCATAGCCACCACTGCCGAATTTTTCCTGGAACTTCGGATAAAATGAAATTTGCGAATACTGAAATGCCTGGCTGAATGTAACTTCCGTTTTATTATTCCGGCTCCCCTTTTTGGTGGTAACCAGCAATACGCCGTTACGGGCATCGGGTCCATAAATCGCGGCAGCGGATGATCCTTTTAATACGGTTATTTCAGCAATATCATTCGGGTTTACGGAAGCAAAATACTGAAGCGAGGTTTGTATGCCGTCTATCACCAGCAGCGGGTCGTTGCTGCCGGTCAGCGACCGGATTCCCCGGATATTGATCTTTACATTTTCAAATACACTGTTATTCATGGTGGCAATATTCACCCCGGATATTTTACCCTGTAATCCGTTCGCTGCATTTACCGGCGACGATTGAGTAAGTAATTCGTTCTTTATAAGCGCCGTGGAGTAACCAAGATCCCGTTGCTGACGGCGAATACCAAGCGCCGTGGTAATCACGACTTCTGTTTCTGTTTTGGATTTCACTTTCACCACCCAGTTATACTGTACATCATCACCGATCGTGTACTCCACCGTTTCAATCCCTGTACCTGATAACAGAATGATATCCCCTTTTTTGGCCCGGATACTAAAGCGGCCGGTCTGATCGGCCGATGTACCGGTTTTAGTGCCCTTTATGGTTACAGAAATTCCGGGAACAGGTTCTCCGTTTTCGTCATTGATGGTGCCGGTAATCACTCCCGCCTGAGCAAATACCGTAATGTGCAACACCATGATGTAAATAATAATAAGCAGTCGCTTTTCCATGTACGTCTTTGTTAATTTTAAAATAATACCAGAAATGAGTGCGAAAAAAACGATACTGCTGCATGAATAAAGCCACTATTCAACGAACAGCGGTTTAGTGTATACGAAAAACAGCTTTCATTGATTGCATCGGATAAATAAACAGGAGCCTGTACATAAGGTCTTAACAACATCGCCCGACTGCAGGCCATGCATAACAAGCCGGCCGGTGCACAGATGGCCGCATTTTTAAAATCAAAAGGGGGAAAGGGGCAGCGTTGCGTGCTCAGTTATCGCTGTCACCAAGTACGGTGAAGAGCGACTCTTTAAAATTTCTGCCAACGGGGATCTCCACATCCCCGATATCCACACTGACGGCGGTATAAGAATCAATTTTATCTTTTGCTACAATAAAGGAACGGTGAACCCGGACAAAATTTTCCGTATTCAGCATTTCTTCAACCTGTATCAGCGACATTTTGGTAATGATAGTGCGTTGTGCTGTAACTACTTTAATATACTCACGTAAACTCTCTATATAACTGATTTCATCGGTGAATATTCTGACTTTCTTTTTATTTACGCTGAAAAAAAGGCTTTTTCGCTCACGCGTTGTTCCCGGGTCTTTGGGTTCGCTGTTTACCTGCCTGATTTTTTTTACGGCTGCTAAAAAGCGGGAAAACTCAATCGGCTTAACCAGGTAATCAAGTGCGTTGAATTCATATCCCTGTATGGCATATTCGTGGTACGCGGTCGTTAGAATAACCGATGGTGATTTAGTAAGAGAACGGAGGAAATCCAGTCCCTTCATTCCGGGCAGATGAATATCCAGAAATAGCAGGTCAACCGCTGTTGCGTCCAGCAACGCGGACGCTTCGAAAACATTACCACAGGTACCGCAAAGCTCCAGGAATGGCACCTGTTTTATATAGTCTGTAAGCACTTCAGCAGCCAATGGCTCATCTTCCACTATAATACATTTATACCTTGACATAAGAAAGCAGATTAATGGTTAGTTCAACACTGAATTTGTCTTTGCCCTTCGTTACCTGCAGCTGGTGATCAGGGTATTCCAGTTCGAGTTGCCGTTTTACATTGGTAAGCCCGATGCCTGTATTTTCCTTTTCCGTTTCAATGTTCTCACAGGAATTAGCGATCCGGAAACGAAGCTTACCTTCCTGTTCCTGAATGCTGATATTAATATAGGAATTAAAGCGGGATTCAGCGGCGCCGTGTTTAAAAGCATTGTCTACAAAAGGCAGTAATATCAGGGGAACAATCAGCTGTGTTTCATCGGTTATTTGTTTATCCAGTGTCACCGTCAAACGACTGTTGTACCTGATCTTTTCCAGGCTGATATAATCTTCCAGCAGTTTAATCTCTTTAGCCAGCGAAATACGGCCATTGCCGGATTCGTATAGGATAAACCGCAATAGTTTGGATAATCGCATCACCACATCTGCTGTATCATCTGATTTTTTCCGGGCCAGTGCATATATATTATTCAATGTGTTAAACAGGAAATGCGGGTTCATTTGTGACCGCAAAAATTTAAGTTCGGTACGAAGCCGTTCTTTTTCAATTTTGGCGGAAAGCTCTTTTGACCGCTGTGCCGCGCGGAATTGCTTGGCGGTAACGGCCAGCATCACACAAAAGAGAAGATCCAGCAGCGCATTCAGGTTTTGTTCAAACCCAAATACATAGTTGTCTTTATTTATACTCAGATAAATAAAGGGTTTGGTGATATAAAAAACGGAGAGGCGGTACACAACAACAGCGGCTGCGTATCCGGTTATTCCCAGAAGGGAAAGCCTGATCAGCAGGCGGCTGTTGCGGGAAAATACCGTAATCAGATACATGATAAGATAGCTGAGTGGAATCTTAGCTATACAGAGCACCAATTCTCCTCCCAGCGAACGCCGGATATGCTCCATCGTCGATAATTCAGGATACGTGCCGCTGATCCATGAATATTCCAGATACGTTTCAAACAGGATATAAGCCACCCAGAATACAACATGCTGCTTTGTACGCTTTCCCATCCGGTAAAATTCGTATTTCCTGAATTCGTATCCAATTTCAGTCTACGAACGACGATTGAAAGGCTGCAGAAAGCCATTTCCAATCAACAAAAAACAGAGAAGAAAAAGGTCCTTTACCGGTGGTTCATTTACTTTTATTTTAAATACCATTTATATGACCGCCACACAGGCCATTGCAACGCTTCGTATTACTTCAGCATTGTTTATGCTGGCACACGGTTTAGCCAGAGTGTTAGTACCGGATGGTGTTTCCGGATTTGGTGGTTTCCTGGAGTCGCAGGGCTTTCCATTTGCATTGGCGCTGGCCTGGTTGCTGACGATCCTTGAACTTGCCGGAGCCGCCTTGCTGATAACCGGATATGCCATGCGTGCAGCAGCCGCATTCTTTATTGCCGAACTATTCGCAGGGATCCTGCTGGTGCATGGAGAAAACGGCTGGTTTGTTGTAGGCATAACCAGCGGAGGAATGGAGTATAATGTTTTGCTGATTGTATGTTTTTTACTGGTCTTTATGACGGGCAGGGATCCAAAAGCAGCCTGATTCCCTTTATTTTCTTTTATCCCCTGCGGAAATGACGAAAAGGGCAACAATCAATACCACACTATATTCACTGCCTCCCGTTCCATGTTCCCCTACAAACCAGCCCAGCGATGCATGTATCAGTACAATACCTGCAATCAGTAATAGTATAAACAAAAACGACAATAACCGGGTGCAACAGCCGATAGCCAGCAGCAGACTTCCCGCAAGTTCAAATACGGTTATCACCCAAACCACGGCTACCGGAAATATGAATCCTTTTGACTGAAGGAATGCGGCGAAATCGGGAATTGTATTATGCAATACACGGATAAAGGCGTGTAAAAAAAACATAAGGGCTATTGTTAGTCTGAGCATAAGCAGTGCCTTGCCCGAAAAAAAATTTTCAATTTTTTTCAACGTATTTCGTTTTATTCAGGTAATAGAAAAACAAGCTGACAGGTGCTGTGTAATTCAAATATGGGGCTTTTTTCTCTTTCTTACGCTGCATAAAACAGATCCGGTTCGGTATGAGTTTATAGCAGATTTTTTGTGTTGCAGTAAAAATGTATTTAGTATGCTCCAATACTGTTTTTGTTGCTTATGATGTGAAAGCTGAGTACTTCTACTGAATTTTTTTTGCAAGGATTTGTTTTTTAACAGGGCAAACCATTCTTCGCGCAGGGATGTATCGTAGCTGTCTTTCACCGCTTGTACTCATTTGCCTGATTTGTACCCTAAGCACTTCCACTTACCCTACTTATATACTTTTCATTATTCCGTAAATACTTACTCCAGATCCTTTTTATTTTTCATCTGCGGTTGATAAATTGGGGATATAATTGTTCAATCCTTTATCCACCTTCTTATGTACAACCTGCTTAAGGGGCGACTCGTCCCCGCAATTCGTCCGGCTTTTTATGTAGCCTCCCTGCTTCTTTCTTCTTTGGTAACTCATGCGCAAAGTCTCACATTGTCCAATGGTGGACAAACGGGTACGTCGGGTACCAACTGGAGTACGTCAGGTACCAATCCCATTACCATTTCAGTAACGGGTACGGCCAACGTAAACACCAGTGTAATTGAAGGCTACCTCAATGCAGGTACCAGCGTGATCGTCAACAATAGTGCAGTGGGTACCACCATCAACTCAAACATCAGTAAGACCAATGGTGCCAATGCCTCACTTACGATAAAAGATATTGGTAATATAAAGGTAGCCGCGAATATCAGTTCCTCTTCCAATGCACTCGACCTGATCCTCTGGGCCGATACGGATAACAGCCAGGGCGGCGCGGTAGAAGATTTTATGTACCTCATTGCCGGTGTTACGATCTCCACCAACGGCGGTAAGATCATTATGGCGGGCGGACCAGACAATGGTACCAATGGCGGTACCAGTGGAGATGGGATTCCCGATGGCTTTGCGTGGAACGGTTCCAACAGTACCAACTACGGCGCTAACACAGTAGGCGGACTCACCCTCGGTCCGCTTTCCGGAACAGGTACAGTTATCTCTCTCCTGAGCGGGGGTGGTGAGATCATCATGCGTGGCGCTACCAGTAATAATAGTACCTATCCGGGGATTGGCTCACAGGCTAACCTGAAAATTGTGTCCGGCACCGGCAAGATCACGATGTATGGTAAATCAACTTCCGGACATGGTATTGAACTTACCTATGGCGCTTCACCAAATGTGGCCATCAGTTCTTCATCCACAACTACTCCTGCAATCGATATCAAAGGAACAACCACCACAGGCGGTTATTCCGGTTTCTGGATGTCGAACAATGCTTCCGGTACTATCCTGTTCGAATCATCTGCCGCTTCCGGTGGTGGTATCACTATAGAAGGTGTCAGCAGCGGCGGTCCGGGCGTGTACTTCGGCATCAGCGGTACCAATATCATCACCCAATTATTATCACAGTCAGGCACAATCGCTCTCAAAGGCGATGGCGGCAGCAACGCTTCCTTATATCTCTACGGCGATTGCTGGGTGGGTAACCGGAAGGATGCGACGGCCGTACAAGGTATCACTCCTTCGGTCACCGCTTCATCTGCCAATATCCTGCTGCAGGCGGATGACCAGTTTAACTTCAGCAATACAGGCGGAAAAAACACGAATATCAATTCGACAGGTTCACTCACCGTCGAAGCCTATACAACAAGTTATAGCGGCACGATCAGCTGGACCGGTAATACGGCCCTTGGTAGTTCCTTCAGCAGTATCACGCTCGGTGAATCTGCCGAAAATTACAGTATAACGGTAAACAATAACCTGAACAGCACCGGTGCCATCACGGCTTATGCAAGTGATTTCACCCTGGCCAACGGGGTGGGACTGGCTTCCTCTGGTGCCGGTATCATTACCGTGAATGCAAAGGGTTCCTTTAATACAAACGGTACCACACGGCGTACCATCAGCAGTGCCAATGGCAATATCAATATTTATGCAGACAGCGATGCGTCCGGCAACGGCACCCTCGATATCGACTATACTACCTTCAATGCAGGTACGGGTACCCTCACCATGCGAACAGAATCCTTCAACTGGTCAACAGGGGCCAATACCGATAAACCCTATATCAACGGTACCGGCGCTTTTGTATTTGAACCTGCCGATGCTGCTTTCGGTGGTGTTTCCACTTCCTGGTTCTACTTTGATCAGGATGCCAATGGTATCAGTGGTCTTACCATTGGTAAAAGCAGCAATACCGGTAATATCACCCACGAAACCACAGCGATTACGGTGGCCGGTTATATCAATATCTATGGCGGACAAGTCATCCTCAACGCCAACCTGACCAGTTCAGCCACCGGTGATATCTTCATCAAATCAAACAGCAACCTGAATGCCGCTGCATCGATCGCGGGTAATGCATCGATCTTTAAAACAGCCGGAACGGGTACGCTCACGATGCAGAGTCAGGACCGGCTCAACTCCGGTACCATTACTGCATCCGGAAGCGGTCAGCTGAATGTGATCCTCTGGAGTGATTATGACAATAACAACAATGGCGGTGTGGCCATCGGCAGTATTACCACCAACGGCGGACATCTCTGGCTGGGTGGCAGTAATTCAAATGGCGGCAGTTATACCTGGAATGGTTTGACCGTTGGCGACGGACCTTCTGTCGGCAGCGTAAACAACAACCATAATGCAATCGATTTTTATGGCCCCGTCTCCACCAGTGGTGGTGATGTGCTGGTCTGGGGCGGTGATGGATATAGCGGCGGTGTCTGGGGTATTGGTGTGTATGCAGGTGCTTCCATCAATGCCGGCAGCGGGGATATCACATTGATCGCCGATTATATTCAGCAAAATGATCTCACCCTTACCTGTACCGGGGTACTCAGTCTCTTACCCAACGCAGGTAGTTATGCCTCCGCAGTAACCTGGAGTGGCAGTTTATCTGCTGGTAATTTCAATGCCACTGGCACTTACGATGCACTCATCATTAATAATTTTGCGAACCTCGGTGGTTTAACCATCGGATCATACACAACGCATCTGTCCGGAGCCACACCCGTGATACAGGGCAACAGCTCTGATATCACGATCAGTTCGGCCATTTCCATTGCCGGACCAATCAGTCTCCATGGCGCAGCTATAACAGTAAGTGCGGCGCTCACCTGCACCGCTGCGAATGCCGCAGTCCTGGTGAAAGCCAGTGGCTCCGCTACTATCAGCGCCGGGATCACTACCAACGCCGGAGCTATCAATATCTGGTCCGACAGTGACAGCAACGGATCCGGAGGCATCCTGGTTAATAATAATACCACTTTCGACTCCAGAACCAGTGCCGACAGACTGGCAACCACGCACACTACAGGTGGTGGTACCATTACCCTGGCCGGTGGAGCCGATGATGGAGGTGCCGCTTCTGGTACCAGCAGTCTGGTCAGTGGACTGGTTGCCAGTGATGGTATACCCGACGGCTATGCGGTCAATTCAGGTAGCCTGGCTGCACAGACAGGAATTGTACTGGGAACCAGCACGGCAGCTGCCGGGCAAAATGCAAATGTGAGTTTCTATTCCGGTGGTGGACATATACGGCTCTTTGGTAAAGTCACGAACAACACCAGCAACCCGGCCAGCGGACCAACAGGTATCCAGGCCTTCCATGGCCATACATTAAATGCCGGAACAAACGGAGATATCATATTTATCGGCAATGCAGATCTGACTTCCGGCTCTAACGCAATTGGTATGGACCTGGCTGCCTGGAGAAGTAATGCATATACCGCCAATGGTACCCTGCGCACGGCGAATGGAAACATACGGATCATCGGACGAGCAGCTGGTGGTACTTCCGGCAACCTCGCTATAGCCGTGGATGGTACAACCGGAAACCGCAACATTTTTGCTGCAACAGGCAGCGGAACGATCACATTCGATGGACTGTCCACCGGGACCAGTAATATTGACTGCCGGCTCACCAGTACAGATCTCCTCGCCGCGAGTGGCAATATCCAGTTGATCAGTCAAACCAGCGGCGGATTAAGTATTACCAACTGGATCGGAGATGGCGTATATGCCGGACAAAAAGCAGCCAGCCTGGTCACCAGTTCTTCCAGTAACATAACACTCCGTGCCAATGCCATCAGCACTACCAATACCCTTTCTGTAAACAGCAGTGGTACACTCACGGCAGAGCCGTATGGTAACAGTTTCAGCGCCGGTTTAAGCTGGCCACTCAGCAATACAACACTGGCGGGTACTGTTTCCGGACTCACGCTCGGCAAATCAACCAATACAGCCAACATTACACTGACGTCTGCCACCACTATTGCAGGACCAGTAACGATGTATGGAAGTGGACTGACCATCAATGAAAATCTCGCTTCCTCCGCAAGCGGCAATATCAGTCTCTATGGTAACACGCTTACTGTTGCAGCTGGTAAAACCATCAGTTCTGCCGGTACGCTTATTGTAGAGCCCCAGACCAATGGTACCACGATCGGTATAGCCGGAGGTGCGGGCACGCTTTCATTTCCGGCCACCTATTTCAGTTCGAATTTCAGCAATGGCTTTTCTGAAATCCGGATCGGCAACAGCAATGCAGGAAATATCACCCACGGTGCCGCTTTAACCTTACAGGATCCGTTGCAACTGATCACCGGCGGCAATCTGATCCTGAATGAAAATATTATTTTAGGTAGTAATGATTTCGTCTTTAGTGGTGGAAGTATTTCACCTGCAACGGGCAAGTATATCCGCAGTAATGGTACCGGCAAACTGAAGATGACGATTGGCAACAGTGCGGCCAAAACATTCCCAATCGGAACTGCCTACTATAATCCGGTTACGATCACCAACAATACCGGTGTATCCGACCAGTTTTATGTTACTGTATCCGACGGCGTTTATTATGATGGCGCGCCCACCGGTACCATGACGCTGGGAGCACCCCGTGTGGATCTTACCTGGAATATCGGCAATACCGGTGCCAGTACCGGTGCAGGAACCGTCAATCTTGATTTTACCTGGGTGCCCGCGAATAATGTCACCGGTACCTTCGTCTCTCCCAAGCTGATGCACTATAATGGCAGCAGCTGGGATATACAGGCCGGCACACCCACGTTTAATATTCCCGCCGGCACCCTCAGTTATACCGGTTACAGTGGCAGTTTCTCCCCCTTCGCCATTGGGGAATCCGGTTTTATACTCCCGGTAAACTGGTTATCCTTTACCGGTACACCACAAGGCAAAGCGGTATTGCTCAACTGGGCCACAGCTTCCGAAAACAACAATGACCATTATGAAATCGAACGCAGTGCTAACGGCGTGCAATACACGACAATCGGTGAAGTAGCCGCTGCTGCGAATCCAGCCATCCGCAACGAATATCAGTTTACCGATATCAATCCCCTCAGCGGACTCGCCTATTACCGCTTAAAACAAGTGGACAAAGACGGCCGTATCCGTTACAGTACCGTGATCGCCGTCAACTATACCGGCAATGGCGGGTTTGAATTACGGATAATGCCCGGCAGTGGTTTAGTCGGATTAATCGTACCGTCCGGCATCACCGGCCAGGCCGAACTGATGATCTATGATGCCCTTGGACGTCAGTTGCAGCGGCAGACAGTAGTAGCTGGTCAGCAGACCATACAGGTAAAATCCGGATCGGTCAATAATGTATACCTGATCAAAGTAAGTCAGGGCGGAAAAATCCTGTATTCCGGCCGGTTTATATTATAAGGCAGCAGTTAGTATACCATAAAAACAAGGGGCGGTCTGCAGAGACCGCCTTTTTTCATTATTTGCTCAGAAACCTGCAAATTTCTTGTGGATTTCTTGTGAATTCCTCCTATATTTGCTGCCCCGAAGCACAAAAGCGAGGCTAGGCTTCCACTTACTAAGCGGATGTGTTTCAGGAATGGTGCGGTAGCTCAGTTGGTAGAGCAAAGGACTGAAAATCCTTGTGTCGGCGGTTCGATCCCGCCCCACACCACGAAGGACTTAAACTCAAATAGTTTAGGTCCTTTTTTTATGTGGTATACTTACGTTCTATACTCTAAAAGCTCTGGAAAATCCTATGTCGGATTCACCAACGACATTGAGCGTCGGCTTTTTGAACACAATGTCAGCGAAACAAAAGGATTTACGCTTCGATTCAGACCATGGGTGGTCGTTCACACAGAATCGTTTGATAGTAAATCAGATGCATTGAAAAATGAAAAGTATTTAAAAACAGGAGCCGGAAGAGAGAAAGTCAAACAACATATTGCCGCCTATTTGAATGGTGCGGTATCCGCCGCGGCGGAAAAGGACTGAAAATCCAGTGCTGTAGCGGATCAGCGGTTCGATCCCGCCCCACACCACGAAGGACTTAAACTCAAATAGTTTAGGTCCTTTTTTTATGTGGTATACTTACGTTCTATACTCCAAAAGCTCTGGAAAATCCTATGTCGGATTCACCAACGACATTGAGCGTCGGCTTTTTGAACACAATGTCAGCGAAAAAAAAGGGCCTACAGAGAAAATGTTTCTACCCTTTCCGGTTAATGCTTCATTACCTCCTTATCAACCCATCGGATTTTCATCTTTTATACCTAAAAAAGTGCGTTTTCACTCCAAAAACCATCAATTTTAGTTCTATTCTTTGGTTTTTCAGCTATTTCTCATAACACCCGTTTTTCATACTTCTACCCGATTTGATCGTCCCCCTCAAAGCTTCCAGCTTTGAGGGGGTATTATATCGCTTTCAGCGATTCAACGAAATGACTATGATCCGCTAAACGAGGCTTCCAGCCTCGTCTGTTTTGGCTGTTTTAGCGGGGTCAGCCAGCCGTTATGTTTTGAGGTTATAATTGTTCCGCCCCTTCAGCACTGTTTGTCCGGGGCTATTTGGTTGTGGCTTTTCTAGAATATTGTCGCTCCTTTGGAGCTGGAATTGCAGAAATGTCGAATATCCCGTTTTTGAAATAGAGGCGATTTTGAATGATTTCGGGGTGTTTTCAGTGAAAATTGAGCGATTTTTTGGTATTCATTCGGGTTTTTCGCTCGTTTTGTAATTTAACCCCTTCGGGGTTCCAGGTGACACAGGGGGCGTTTTCCCCGGGTTTCACCCACGGTTATTGATGGTTTAAGCCCGTCGGGCAATGAAGTCCCATGGAATCGTGAGCTCGCTACATAGCGGGCTGTTTTGTCATCCCGAGCAAAGCGAGGGATAAACGAAAAACAAGATTCCTCCACTGGCATTCCGACCGTAGGGAGGAATCTTGTATTCCCCGTCCGTCATCGCAAGCTAAGCCAGCGACCTTGTATTTTTCCGGGAAGGGAATGCCTTTGTATTTCATCACTGTAATCAATATTGTTCAACCCCGTTGGGGTTGGGGGAGATATTGAGGGCACCTTACCCCGGGTTTCACCCGGGGTTATTGATGGTTTAAGCCCGTCGGGCTATGCTGTCTACTAAAATCGGCTTTTTACTCCTTAGTGAAAAGACGATTCGAGCATACTCCCGACTACTAACCTGCCTTTGCCGGCAGGCAGGCCTCTTAACTTCTCAACCTTCCTCCCCTTCCCTGAAAATGATGAAAAATACATCAGCCCTTTTTCCATCCGCCGGGCCATTTTAATAATTTATCCAGGCTTTTGTAATTGTGCCATTCCAGTGTCCATACAGTGTTGGGCCCCACACTGGATTGCACTTCTTTTAATTTGAAGTAACGCCAGTTTTTGTAGTCTATAAACAGGTGTGCATAGGCGCTGCCCCCAATAAAATAACTGAAATAATTATTTACCGATTTCCAGTCAAAAGCATCGGCACCGGGCAATACATCCGTAATATTTTGTACAGTACCGGGGGGCGTCAGCGCTCCAAGCGTATTATCCTGCTCCGATCCAACTACACATTTGCCCTGGCTGAAAAAGAAAAATATGTCTTTAGTAACATAACCGCCGCCGCCTGCTTTGGGAACATTAATTCTGTCAAGCTGTGTATGACCTTCTATTTGATTGCCATTTGCAACATTTTTAATAATAGTGCCCACATTCATTCCGCCCACCATACCATAACCCAACCAGGGTTGCGTGGTAAAACTGCGTTTCCCGTTTACACTGCTTATCTGCCTTACCCGTATACTATCTTTATTGATGAAATCAGTAAGCCATGATCCGCTGCTGGCGCTGGTTACAGAAGCCGGCAGACCGGCAGGCGCGATTAAACTATCCAGGGAATAAGGACCCTGCACAATTTCCATCGAATCCGTGAGCACATCTATTACTCTTGCTTTAAAATATTTCTTGTTACTGTTGTTATTGCCAGCCAGATCCATAAAGTAATAGCGGGTGACATAAGCAGGTGTCAGCTCAACATCCGTTAACGTGGCATACGACGCGTACGCACCCGTTGCAGCCACGGGTGCTGATGGGGTTTTATCTTTTTCGCAACTGATAAAAAGGCTGATTAAAATGGCGGCGCCAATAAGCGTTCCTTTCATAGTAGTGTTTATTACCGTTTTTTATTTAAGAAGCACTGCCAAAACTAATATGGCCGTTTTTCCGTTGCTACCCCTGATCGGCAAACGACTACTATAATCTGCAAACTACCCGGTTACCGACCTGGTATTCGCTTGCGAAAACAAGTTCATTCCCTCGTTAACTGTATCGGGTCAGGGAATGCAATAATTATATTTATCTTTGATTCTAAATCGTTTACACCCAAAATCGGAAGCCGGGCCGGCTGGTGTTCTCCTGCCTGAGCGGTGGAGTAAGTGTTTGGTCGACAGAAACAATAACAAAACAATGAAAAACATTCTATTTGATTTTATATCAAAATACGTTTCCCTGACAGAAGACGAAAAGAATGCCTTGCTATCATTGGATCTGTTTCACTCGGTAAAGAAGGGGACTCTTTTACTTAAAGAAGGACAAAACACGAAAGAAAGCTACTTTGTTTTAAAAGGCTGTATCCGGACTTATTACCTGATAGACGGTGAAGAAAAAACAACGGCTTTTTATACAGAAATGGATGTTTTAACACCACAATGTGTGATCAATAAAGCACCTTCAGAATATTTCATCAGTTGTGTGGAAGACAGTATTCTTTCCATTTCAAATGCCGATATGGAAATAGAAATAAACAGTAAGTTTCCAAAGTTTGATATAATGTGCAGAAAATTGTCGGAGCAATTATTAGCTAAACAGCAATTAGACTTTGACGAGTTCAAAACCTCTTCCCCTGAACAACGATACCTGAACTTGCTTCAAAAAAGGCCAGACCTTGTTCAGCGGGTTCCGCAACACCAGTTAGCAAGTTTTCTGGGTATCAAACCCCAGTCTTTAAGCAGGCTGAGAGCACGGATTAGTGAAAAAAAGAACTGACTCCCGTTTCTTAACTTAAGTGAACGGGGTATCATATCCCCAAATCTACTTTTGCGGTATCATTTAACAATAAAAAGATATGCAAAAGAGAATTCTATGGATTGGACTTGCCTTATTGTGGGCAGGTAATGTACAGGTGACTGCACAAAACACCAAACAGGACAGTACCCGTAAAAAATGGTTTGTCGGGAGTACCTTCCTGCTGTTTGGAAATTTTGATAAAGTAAACAGCCCTGAGTTTATACAATTGAATGCCGGATACAGGATAACTCCAAAAGATGCTGTATCCTTTGAATTTAAAAGATCTGTTTATGCCTGGCCTTTAGGAATTCCCTGGGGAAAACACTTTGATGCGCCAGGTGAAAATTATCCCGGCCATACACGCATTATTGCACCTACAGTAGCCTACCAGCATTTTTGGTGGAAAGGTGTTTATACATCCGTTCATGCATTGAATGCCTTTGAAAAATATAAGGATGCGGACAATAAAAAGATTGGAAATGGCTACACCTTATACCTGACCTACCGCCTGGGTTACCAGCTGCAATTCTTCAAAAACCGTTTCTTTTTTGAACCCTCTATTGGTTTCACGCATTGGCCGGTCAGGACGAATGTACCAACATCTTTTAAAGCAGTAGAAAACAAATGGCCGAAGTACTTTGGCTATGAACCCGGTCTTCATTTTGGGTTTAACTTTTAATACTAATGTATGAATACTCAAACTGCATTGGAAGACATCAAAGTCGGCCTGAAGCTGAAACTTGCAGCACTTTGGGCGGCTTTGATGTTTCTCTATATTTATGTTGACTATTTCCACTTCTATATGCCGGGCCAGGTATCAGCTATTCTTACCGGGAAGGTGTATACGTTTACTATTACACAGAACTTTCTTTTAGTTACCCTCAGCTCAATGACAGTGCCGGCCCTGATGATTTACCTATCCGTTGCCCTGCCAGCCAAAGTAAATCGCCTTGCAAATATCATAATTGCCGCGCTGTATATTCCCTACTCCCTGTTTAACCTGGCAGGTGAGGCCTGGATCCACATGTTTTTAGGCGCTGGTACAGAAGTTATTCTTCTTTGCCTGGTTATCCGTTATGCCTGGTACTGGCCCCGTATACCTGTTGGAAAAACGTAAGAATCTGTCTTTGCTAAAAAAACACCGGGTTATTCACAAAATGCAGAAATTTAATACATGGAAACATTGAATATACAAACATCCAGGCTTATTATCCGGCACCTCAAATTATCAGACCTGATCAACTTTCACAGGTATAGATCGAATCCGGAGGTTACAAAATACCAGGGTTTTGATGTTATGACAATCGGGCAGGCTGAAGCGTTTATTAAAGATAATTCGGTAAAACGCTTTGGCAAACCCGGTGAATGGGTGCAATACGCCATTGAAAATATTGAAACTGGAAAACTTATCGGAGATTGTGCAATCAAACTGGAACAGTATGACACCAGGATAGCTGAAGCAGGCATTACAATTTCGCACCTTGAACAAAACAAAGGTTTCGCAAAAGAAGCATTACTTGGCATTATGTCATTCCTGTTTGACGCAAAAGAAATACACAGGATAGTCGAAATTGTGGATGTTGAAAATACTGCTTCCATAAACCTGTTAAAAAGTACAGGGTTCAGACAGGAGGGACACTTTATTGAAAATATATTCTTTAAAGGGAAATGGGGCAGTGAATTTCAATACGCAATGCTGAAGCGGGAATGGGACGACAGAAGAGGAAATTTGTAATCTGTCACGGTATACCAATCGAAAGACGGGTATTATACTGCAGAAAAAATAAAGACTGTATTTGAACAAGTTTATATACTTCCTTATAACGATTACGGCAATTATTACGGTTTATTGGACCAATTATCAATGGAATTGGCTTCAGCAGCAAAGCCGGATCATTCCGGTTGGGGTATTTTTAATTTTGATTGCAGGCCTGCTGCTAAAACAAAAAACAGTCCATAAGAATTTAGCCTGGGGGCTAATAGCGGGTTCATTGACCGGTTTTGTTCTGTTGGCGGTTATAATTATCCGGGCTTTGGCTGTTGCCGCCGGGATGTGATTTTAAACCTTTATAAAGCTGTATCATGATGACCAGGTTTATCTTTATTACCTGTATTTCTTTTTGTTTTCTGCCTGTATACGGGCAAAAAACAAGTCTGTTTGCCGACTCCATTCGAAAAGAATATAAAATTCCTGAGCTGAGTTATGCTGTAGTGAACGGCAGCAGTACGGTAGAACTGGCGGCGTTGGGAAAGCATTCGATCGGCCTTCCGGACACGGCCACACTCAATGACAGGTTCCATATTGGTTCCAACACCAAGGCGATGACGGCATTTATGATCGCCAAATATGTGGAAAAAGGGAAATTAAACTGGACAACTAAATTTTTTGATCTTTTTCCGGATTGGAAAAATACAAGCAAACCGGCTTATTGGAATATTACCTTACAGGATTTATTGTCCCACAAAGCAGGTATACAACCCTTCCAGGGAGAAAATGACCCGGAGATACCAGTCTTCAAAGGAACAAAGGCAGAGAAA
Source organism: Chitinophagales bacterium (assembly GCA_017303855.1). Classification (GTDB taxonomy): domain Bacteria; phylum Bacteroidota; class Bacteroidia; order Chitinophagales; family Chitinophagaceae; genus JJ008. Next base: position 35,539 of record JAFLBL010000012.1, read on the forward strand.
AGAAAACAGTTCGGGCAGTTTGTATTAACAGTAGAACCCGTGAAGCCAGACGTACAAAATCCGTTCATTTATTCAAATGCGGGCTATACACTGGCCACATTAATGGTGGAAAAAGCTACCAGAAAAACCTGGGAGCAACTGGTAGAAAAAGTCTTCAACAAAGACCTGAAGTTAAATGTAAAATTATCCTGGCCGGAAAATCAAAAACAAAAAGACACCTGGGGGCATAGTACCAATAATGATACACTCACTCCTGTCGCTTCTGTGAATGATTATCAGTTAGACTATACGGAGCCGGCCGGTGACCTGAACATCAAACTAACAGACTACATCAAATTCATCCGGCTCAACTTAAATGGACTGGAAGGTCGGGACAATTATTTGAAAGCAGAAACCTATACGTTTATCCACAAGGGTAGTAAAGATTATGCAATGGGCTGGTTTAATGTATATGAAAAGGGGAAAGAGCTCTCTGTTCATTTGGGTACCGGGGCGTTCACGTATTTCACGGTGGTACATATCGACAGACAAAAGCTAATTGCTTACATAATCTTTACCAATGCATTCAATCCGGGTACCCAGCAAGGTGTAAGATTATTAATGAGAAAGCTGAAAGAAAACTACGGCAGTTAAACCAGATAGCATGAAAATATTCATAACCATACTTGGTATTCTGAACGGGGTCTATATGCTTGCGGACGGAATATATGTGACCCTGAAAGGGAAATACATCGGGCCCGAAAAACCCGGACCCTGGGCAGCATTATTTTACAAGTTGAACGCAGATGTCTTTAAACTGGGCTGGCTTTTCATCATATTTGGTTTGGCATGGCTGTTTTGGCTTTACTGTCTTTGGACAAATAAAGAGGAGGCATACATTTATGGTATCTTCCTGGCCGTGCTGACCTTATGGTATTTCCCTTTTGGAACTTTATCTTCTCTCCTCCTGCTTGCCATATTGCTTTTTTTCCGTGAAAAAGCGGGTTGCTGATCTTCTCAAGAATTTCATTCCGGCAGCATTCTCATACAGTAAAGGAAAGTGTTATGCTGACGTTGCTGAAGAATTTATAAATGCCGGAGTTGCTTACACTACAAAAGCAACCATCATTGACTGCAGATTAACTCAGTTTCATTAACATTTCTTTATGCAACAAAAACAGGATTAACGTATACAGAAACATGGGCTTTTCAACGAATCGCACGGGAATCCCGGATAATTTTACAGGGCCGTAAGGCACTAAAAAAAATCATTAAACCAAATAATCTATCAATGAAAACAAAAAAGAGTCTGCCGCCCTCAGGGGCTGCTGCAATAGCGCTGGACTCCGGTAAAAAAGAAACAGTAAGAAAAAACGCTCTCTTAAAATGTACTGGCTTACTCCTTGTTCTTTTTCTTCATTTCTCCTGCGGTAAGGATACTGACAATAACAACAATTCAAGAGTTGTCACCTATGAGCTCACCGGAAATTATACAGGAACTAAATTTGCATCATACACAACCTCCACTGGCGGCACCGCCAATGAAACCATAACAACACTTCCCTGGACGAAGGAAATAACCTATAACAGTAACCTGACTGCAGCTAGCATTGCTGTATCGGGTAATGGCGGAACATCTGGTCAGCAGGTAAAAGTAGTTATAAAAAAAGGGGGGACTATAATTTCAACCACCATTGCCACAGCGGATAACACCGGCAGCTTTACCCGTTCTGCATTAGTCATGTTTTGACCGAACAATGAATAATGAGGCTAATGGCCTTCCCTTATAAAAACTTAAAAAAAGTATGAAAAACACAATTTCACTGACAGTCGCTTTGCTTTGTCTGCAGTTTAGCAGCAATGCACAAAAAGAACCCGTTTCAGTTACAGCAACAGCCGGTATGTATGTAGCCTATTCCGATGATGGATTGACCGGGCCGGGTTTCGAACTAAAAGCATCGAAAAAAATTTCTCCTTCTTCCTCGATAAGTATAGGGTTAGGATATATCACCCTGTGCTCACTCAAAAACCCTTATCACGGGTATGTCTTCAATACAAGACAGGTGCCCGTGCAGATCGGGTATAAGAAGTGCTGGAATAAATTCTATCTCGAGCCAAGGGCAGGGATCGGGGAATTTGGCGGTAAGTTCTCGCTTGAAGGAGGTTATAGCAAACCCTCTGTACTCGCATTCATGTATACACTGGGTGCCGGCTATTCATTCCGGAAAATAGAGCTCGGGATGGAAGTACAGGGTGGGGCAATGGGTATCAGCTCCCCAAAGGCTGGCTTTTGGTATAATAAACGCCAGTATTATTCCGCCGTTAAAATTAGTATCCCTCTTTTTGAAATTAAGTAATGTACCGTTTTCGCAAACAGGAAAGAGTGCGCTTAAATTCAGTTGGTAGACGACAGGTGCCCGTTTGTAGAAATAACAAAAACACATGCAACGGAACCCCTCGCCGGGTTGTTTAAATAAGAAACAAAAACAATTTTATGAAAAAGACATTCCTGGTTTTAGTAGCGTCACTGGCGGTGTTTTCATTTTCATCCTGTGAAAAATGCCTGAAGGATTGTGAACTGATCCCTGCAAAAGTAATACGGTATGATTGTGACCGGGTGATCTTCCAGTTACTGACCCGGGAAATGCTGGGTGACAATACCTGGACAGATGTGAACAACGGGCAGGTGTACCATAACGTGGTGAGTTACTATAACACCTGTGAGATTGCTGCCATCACCAACGGTGAGTACAATACGATCTATGTTAAAGCGGAAAAAACAGAACAGTCTCATCCGGTTGACGAATGTATCCAATGTCAGGCCATATCCAATCAACCTCCTGTCACAAAAATGATTTTTAAAGAAATATCAACGGAGCCCTGCGAACCTGTAATAGATTAGGTAGAAAAAAACAGCAATATTTGTTGTATAAAGTATGACCAATGAAAAACAACCCGGATGACCTGCTTTAATCTGTTTTAAAGCAGGTCATTTCTTTTCTGAAAGCTATCCTGAAAGGTACCCGTTCCTCCTCGATTCCGGCCTGTTCCTTAGCATTGGCGGTATAACGGTCATCCGCCTGCGCTCAAAAGCGGAAACAGGTATGGGACAAAAATGCTGATGCAAACACGCTTGTTCCTTGTATACCACGGTTACCCATCATTGCATCAGCGGGTTCTTCATTTGTCGTCATACATCAATACACCTACCTGTTCGTCGGAACAAAGGAATATTCGCCGGTTATCAATGGGAGTGGCCGCCAGCAGAACAGGCATGGGTTGACCACTGTCATAGCCATAGAGCAGTTCCTTTTTATATTGGAAATCCTTTCCGATTGTTACAAGAAACAGGCCATTCCTGTCTTTTTTATTGGAAACATATTGCGTCGATTCCCCTGTGGCATGAAGGTTTTCCTGCAGATCATTGTAGAGCAGGTATACAGTATCCTGTATGAACGCAGACAGGATGGAGGGATTATCTGTATCGAATTGAAACTTGGGTATTCGGACGACTGATCCGGAACGCTGATCTTTGCCGGTTTGAATGCACGCTATATCATGATACTTTTCGCTTGTTGAATATTGAGTGCTGATTTGCTGGTATTGCTCGGCGATTAAAACTAAGCCGCCGGTTGTCTTTTCATAAATATGCCGGATGGTATAGGGTAGCCGGTCATCCTTTTTCAGTTTACCTTCCGGGTACAAGCCATTCACAGTTATATAAACAGAATCTGTATAAATTAACCGTACCGGATCGATCCGATAAAGAAACAGATCAGCAGTTGAGATGCGGGTAGCCTTCACCTCTTCGTCGTAGGCCAACCCTGCAATATAAACTGCATTGTTTTTTTCCTGAATGATGTCAATTCCGGGTACATACCTGCCGGGATATTCAAAACTGTACGCCACGGAGCGCCCGCTGGCAGAAAACACGGTTACATGCTGTGTGGCAATTGACTTAGCACTCAGCTTACTGCCTGCCTGCCGGTAGGTCGTTGATCCAAAATAAGCATTTCCCAGGTTGTCAACCTTTATTTCCCCTGAGGTTGCTTCGCGGGAATTCAGTCTAAAGCTTCCCGAATAAAGGACCTGTCCCGCTGAAGAAGAAAGCACAATAAATTCCCGCTCCACCATATTGGTCTTGCGGTGGTAGTAAAAATTACAGACCAGCAATTTCGACCGGTCGGCAGAAAAGATTGCATAAACGAAACTCTGTGGAATTGCTTTCATAGCTGCCAGTACCTGAATACGGCCTGCCCAGTCTGTTGAAATGGTCATCAGATCCTTCTTTCTGTCATACTGATACAGAGTATGTACAAGTCCGGAATCCGAAACAAAAGAAATAAGGTAGGAGGCCGGGGTTTCGGGGCTGGCAAAAGTCTGTACCGTTTCAGTAGTGACAGCAAGAGAAGGGGAAAAACGGCGTACCACTACTTCCTTACCTGCCCGGCTCTGGATAACAACGAGCTGGCTGTCGATTAATCCGGCGAACCTGAAATTTCCTTTGCTGGTAAAAGGTTGCGACCAGTTGAATGTGGGTTGCTGTGCAGATACCTTGTATGAAAAAGAAAAAAACAATATTACTGCTAAGAAGAGAATATAGGTTGGTTTCATTACTAATCAGCTTTATAAATAATCCGGTTTTTGAAATGCAGCCAGCCCGCCACTACCTGGTCTTTTTGAGTTTAACAGATACCGTTTCACCGTTTCTGCTGATGGTAACGGTTTTTTTAATATTGGCAGCCGCGTTGCCAGTATAGCTGTTCACTTCAGTGTTGGCAGTGGTAGCATGAAACATTCCATTGATATAAGTATCGGTATAGCCTACTACTTCGGTACGGTGGGTTGTATGCATATAACCAAACTCCGTATACAGTATATATTCACCCGGCATCAAATTCACAAATTCGAAATTTCCCTTATCATCATAGACCGTGGCGACTTTTATACAGCCGCTTGCTTCCTTCGGGAGGGGAACAGATCGGCCTTTCTTCCGGGAAGCTTCATTTAATTGTATCCATTCCTTAAAAAAGGAAGTATAGGGTATCAGCAGGATCGTGGTACCCAGTTGCGCAAATTGTTTCTTATTAATATTCAACAGGGCCATTCCCTTAAGTAATCCCTCATTTTCATTATCCCTTGCAAAAGCCTGTCCGTTGATAACGGAATTTCCCCCGGTGATCTGCCGTAAGGTTTCCTCTTTATTGAACGGTTTGGTAAACGGATTAAAATCGATCTCCTTATTGACCAACAGGATGTTTTGGTTACCTGAGCGGATTTCAATTTTCCAGATCCTCCTGTCGGCCTTGTCAATATAATACTCATACTGATCCCGGGTGGCCTCTTCCAGCACACTGACCTGCCAGACCTTGTGTTCACCGGTCAGGAGGCTGACAAAAACGTTGCTCTTTACAGACAGGATTCGCGCCAACTTCACATGGTCTGTATGGCCCGGCTTATATTCATAAACCGGCAGGTCCGTTTTATAGCCGGACCGGAGAGGCAACAGACCCAGTAAATACGGGTACGTATAACTATCAAAAAAGTTGCTGCCCGCCGCTATCTTCACCATTTCCTTTTTCGAATTTTTCTTATCATAATAATACCCGGACACGTCCTGCCCAAACCGGAGAACATATTCTTTATCGTTGCTGAACGAGGAACGATAAATCGGTTTAAAAGAGCCTGCATCCGACACGGAAGTATCTGTCCATTGTTCAGCGGAGTGCAAAAATTTCAAACAGGTAAATACAGAAACTTTTTGCTGGTCAGTGCGTATTTCAAATGAATATGAACAGATCTCCATCCACTTCCCTTCATTCCAGGTATAATATCCCATCTCCGTCAGCCCGTTTCGCAACCATTTTTTTTCAAAATCCGTTGCGCCTGGTGTAACAGCTTGTTGTGCTGCTGCAGTCTGCGAGAGCACGTACAGTAGTATGGAGGAAATGATTGTTTTCATATATCCGGTATTTGAATTGCTGTAAACACTGAACTGCATTTTATTTTTCCCGGGGCTTAGAGCAGTAACCGACCGCGTCGAAAATACAGCGTACAAAGGAACAAATTAAGTTGAGCCGCCTTATACACCGTCTACAGAAACGTGATTAAAGTATACGAAACAGCGGCTTCAATTTCCGATCGGCTACCCGGACGGTTATTTTTTTCGTTCGGCTCTCACTCTTCCATTCGGTTGCTGCAGGATAAGCGCTGTCACTTCTCCTTTATCATTGCTTTCAAATTGTACATTGTAGCCCCGGACGCCTTTAATAGTAAACTCATCTTTATTACCGGGAACGAGGGTATATTCGGGTTGGCCGGGGAGCTGTGCGATGAGCTGATCCGCTTTGATAAATACACTGACAACCTGTCCCGACATTAAATATTCACCGATATATTGCTGATAGCCTGCTCCGGCTTTAGCTGCGGGTTTTTCTGTTTCCATTCCGGCCCTGACCCTGTTCACCTTGAACTCTCCGTTCGGTTGTATAAAAGAACCTGAATTAACAACCCCTGACGGATCACGGTCAAATTTGATACTGATGCCCTTAATACCTTTCAACGTAAACAAGTCCCGCTCCCGGGCAATCATTTCATATTCAGACTGCCCGGGCACAATAACCTTCAGAAGACCGGCCTCGCTGAGAAACACTTTTACAATATTCCCGTTAAAATCATATTCACCCGTATATCTTTTCAGATCAGCATCTTTCACCACAACAGTCCGCTGTTTAATAAAGACAATATCTTTTACACCGTTTTCAAAAGGTACTTTAAGGGAACTGATATTTCCATCAGGATCGATACTGAATTCACCATCCATTGCTTCACTGCCATCAAAGGCAGCATCATCAATCGTAATAGTAAAATAATTATACTGTTTATGTTGCCATTTCAGGTTCCAGCGGTTGAGGGTACCGGTCAGTTTATCTTTATCTTCCCGGATGGTAATAGTGCCGTAAGCAGCATGTTTATATACACCTGTATAAGCCGTTAATGGATGGGATGGGTTTCCTTGTTTTGAGTTACCCGTTGCAACTGCTGCATTAACTCCGCCTGTCATTTTTATCAAACTGTTCCAGTCACGATATGATGCACCGGTCATTCTGTCTAAAATCAGGTTACTCAAAACCCTCACGGCGCCTGAATTGTTCTGATTGACCGACACAAATACACCAATACTATCAGCAGGTAAGAATGTTACAAAACTGCTGAATCCGTTAATATTGCCTCCGTGACCTACACCATAATGACCCCGGTAGCTTGCGGTATACCATCCCAATCCGTAATTAAAGAAATAATAGTCGGGTGTGACCCTGGATGGCAAATTAGCAGAAGCGATCATCTGGGAACTGATCGCCTGCTGATAAAAGGAAAATGGTATAATTTCTTTCCCGTTTAATCGTCCCTGGTTGGTCCAGAGCAATAACCAGTTCGCCATATCCTTTGCCGTAGATACAACGGCACCGGCGGGTGCAATTGCTTGTAAGTTCTCCGGAAGAAATTGCAGTGGCTGAATTTTTTGATCCCTGTATGTATAGCCGTAAGAAAAATCTCCATCGCGGTTATAAACACCCGTAGCAGACCTTGTCATACCCAGTGGAGTAAAAAACTTTTCCTGAACCTGTTTTTCCCAGGACTTCCCGGTTAACTTTTCTACCAGGCCTCCAAGGGCAGCATACATATAATTATTGTATTGAAAGGTCTGACGGAGTGGTGCACTGGGTTCGAGATAGCGCAGCAGGTACAACAAACTATCCCGGCTCCCGGTATTACCGCTGTACCAGGAGTAATCATGCCGGGGTAAACCTGTACGGTGACAGAGCATATCCCTGGCTGTGATCTGCGTACTGAGTTCGGGTGTATAAAATTTCAGGTACGGTAAATAATTGGTTACAGGTACATCCATGTCAAGGACACCTTCCTGCTGGATTATACCGATCAGGGATGCAGTAAAAGCCTTTGTACAACTACCGATAGCAAACTGTGTATTTTCAGTTACCGGTTTACTATTGGCTACATCTCTTGACCCATACCCGCTGGTCAGCAGTATTTTATTTTTTTCTACTACTGCAATGGAAACACCGGGCACATTCCATTCTTTGAGGATCCGCCGGATCATTGTATCAAGACCCGCCAGCCGGATGTCTTTTTTTTGTGCGTTACCAGTATAACTCAGAAATCCCAGCAATGCTGCACAGAATAATCGTCTCATAGATTTTATTTTATGCAAAATTGCCGCGGTACGATGGAAGGAAGGGAGCAGCTTATAAGATGCAACCAAACTTTAATAGCCTGGTTATCAGTCATATTAAGAAATAAAACCGGGGGAATTTGTCCATACTTATAAGATGAGACGCTATATATTATGAGGTGACGACGGGGAACTTCCTGCAAGCTGGGCCAGGTACTCAGAGGGCGACTGTCCCATAATCTTTTTAAAATTCTTATTGAAAGAGGATTTGGAATTGAAGCCGCAATCCATAGCAATGCTCATTAAAGTAAATTGTTCCTGTCCCGGCAACCCGACCAATCGCTTAAACTCTTCCACCCGCAGGAAATTTATATAATCAAAAAAGGTCTTGCCCTCTTTTGCATTTATCACCTGGGACAGGTAGTTCGGATGGACCCCCAGTTTGGCAGCAAGCGTGGACAAGGAGAGTTCTGGCTCTGTAAACAGCTTATCCTCTTTCATGCAACGGGTTAGCTTTTCATGGATCTGACCGGCGGCTTCGGGGTTCAGTCCGGAGCTGCTGTATTTTTTATTGAGATTAACTTCCGGCGGCAACCCGTTAGGTAAATGAGTCCCGGCAGCATTGGTTGCATCATCAGCAATGGCAGGATTATTTTTCTTTGATTCAGAATCAGCAGCCGGTACTTGATCCGGAACACCTGGCAGCGAAATATTGGGTCCAAATATGCCGACCTGTTTGATACCAAAATAGCCAAGCAGAACGACAAAAACAACCACGGCTCCGAAGATAAAAGAGTCCTTCTTTACAAAAATGATTATGATCCAAACAGCCAGGCAGGCATATATCAGGTAGCGCAGCCAGTTCAGGTTGATGCGTTCTTCATAAGAGAACAATTCCCCGATATTTTTTTTATGCTGCCGCAGTAACAGGAAACACCAGATTACATAGGCCACGCCGGAAACACGCATCACCCAACCGGCAACAAACATAAAATCAGCATAGTCCCTGCCTTTATTGTTCAGCACTTCCATCTTTTCGGCCGCACTCATTGCAAACAAGGGTATGGCAAACACAAGGATCACGGCAACCGGTAAGAAATGCAGCAACAGCCATTTCCTGTTCACCGGTAATAATTGGGTAACGGCAGCGGTATATAAATACAGAAAGGGCCCATGTAAAAAGGGGAACGGGATACTGACACCCATCTGGTGGATATTGTCAAGGGTAACCGGCTGCTGGCTTAACACATAAAGCGACAAATGACAACCAATAACCAATAACCAGCCGGCTAATATCTTATCAGCAAATGATTTGCTCTTTTTAGAAAGCAGTAAGACCAGTAAAAAGAGGTTGAGTCCAACCCCAAAAAAATAAAACATATGCCGGGAGATAAATGCTGACAAAAATACCAAACTAACCTTAACAACGGTTTTTTATCAACCCCGGATCGAAAGTTTGCATTTAGCTGAGCAGCCACACAAATAAATGGTCATCCACGCCTCTCCCCTTGTCCGTAAATGGAAACAGCCTGCCTGACGTGTTCGTATACATAAACAGGATTCAGGTATACTAAAATCAACAGAAAGCTGATACGAAAAAGTCTTTTGAAATTACCTTTGCGGTTTCATAGTTAACCGGAGACAACATAAAAGAACCGGGTGATTTCCGGCATTCAGCGAACCTTTAGTGAAACGCCTTATTTCTTCACCTAAGTTAACCGGGAATACAGACAATCATTTTTTCTTTGCCGCTGCTAACATGTAAAAAAAGCAAATGAATACCATATATCAGGTTCGGCCTGACTTTATAAACCAAAGGTAGTAATGAAAATTTCCCGGCAGCACATAAACAGCAGGCTGGCTTGCATGGTGACATACTTGCCGGCTCCGGCATTGATTCGCCTGTTTTCCAACTACAGCCATCTGAACGGCACAGAAATGTCTTTACCAGAACCCCTATGAGTTGTACCTCCCTCCGGCATTAATGCTTCAATTAATAAACGCTACGTTAAGTCCTGTTGTGAAAGCAACCGGATACACAGATTTATAAACAATAACAAATTATCCTGAAAATGAAAATTTCACTTCTGCTTCTTGCCCAGTTTTTACTGCTCATTTCCTATTCGCAAAAAACAGCAGGGCCTGAACTAACCAGTCAAAAAGTTACTATCAGTGGTACCATTAAGGATCGCAGAACGGCAGAGACGATTTTGGGTGCATCCGTTTATATTCTGGAATTAAAACAAGGAACCTGGTCCAACGAATATGGATTTTATTCCCTGACCGTACCCCCCGGCAATTATACTATACAAGTCAGCTATGCCGGTTTTACAACTGAAGAGGATAGCATAGTATTGGAAGCCAATTATAACAAGGATTTCCAGCTATCTGAAAGCGGCAAAGAATTACAGAACGTTACTGTTTCCTCTTCTAAAAAAAGGTCCGAAATAAGAAACACAGAAATGAGTGTTAACAAACTATCGGTGCAAACGATAAAGCTGATGCCGGTTGTTTTTGGGGAAACAGACATTCTGAAATCCATTTTACAACTTCCAGGGGTTACCAGTGCTGGTGAAGGTCAGTCAGGTTTTAATGTAAGAGGAGGTTCAGCTGATCAGAATCTTATCCTGCTTGATGAAGCCACCATTTATAACTCATCCCACTTATTCGGGTTTTTCTCCGTTTTCAATGCGGATGCGATAAAAGACCTGAAATTATACAAAGGCGGGATCCCTGCCCGTTTTGGCGGCAGGTTAGCATCCGTTTTAGATATATATCAAAAGGATGGTAATCGGGAAAATTTCAGGGTGTCCGGCGGGGTTGGCCTGATAGCAAGCCGGTTATTAGCGGAAGGTCCGATAAATAAAGGTAAAGGTTCGTTCCTGGTTGCAGGACGGGGTTCGTATGGTCACCTTTTTTTGAAATTATCCAACAATAAAAACTCAGCTTATTTCTATGACCTGAATGCTAAATTAAATTATACGCTGAATGCAAAAAACAAACTTTACTTATCCGGTTATTTTGGGCGGGACCTTTTCGACCTTAATGGCAGCTTTGTAAATGTATTTGGCAACTCTTTTGGAAATCTTCGCTGGAACCACTTGTTCTCCGACAAGCTGTTTACCAACTTGTCGATGATTTACAGTGATTACTACTATGGTTTAAAAATTGACGCCTACGGCTTTAAATGGGCGAGCGGAATCAGGAATTTCAATGTTAAGTATGACTTCAAACATTACCTGGGAAATTCCACCAGGCTGACTTATGGCGTGAATGTACAGTACTATAAATTCAATCCCGGGAAAATAGAACCTTTTGATGACAGGTCTGGTTTCAGGACTACACAACTCGATAAAAAATATGCATTTGAACCCGCTGTCTATTTCGACGCGGATCAGACAATCTCAAAACATCTCTCGGTAAGCTATGGCATGCGGTACAGCCTGTTTTATCGCTTAGGTAAGCAGGACATCAATTTGTACACCAATAACCAGGCTGTTATATTTAATAACAATTTCGGTATTTATGAAAAAGCCGTTCCCATTGGCATACGAAAATACGGTACCAATGAAACGATTGCCAAATTCAACAACCCGGAGCCAAGGATTGCTTTATCCTATGCATTCAACGATGCGCAGTCGGTTAAGATGAGTTATAACAGGATGACGCAGTATTTACACCTGATATCTAATACTAGTTCTCCCACCCCGCTGGACATCTGGTCACCCAGTGACCGGTTTTTTAAACCGCAAATACTGGATCAGCTGGCCATTGGCTATTTCCGCAACTTTAAGGATGATGTCTATTCCCTGGAAATAGAATCTTTTTATAAAAAGATAAAAAATAAAGTAGACTACATTGACGGAAGCGAGTTAATTGTCAATAATGCATTAGAGCAGGTCATTTTAAATGGCTCCGGCAGGGCTTATGGTGCTGAAATCTTATTAAGAAAAAATTCAGGGGTGTTTTCGGGTTGGTTGGCCTATACCTTATCCAGAAGTGAGCAGAAAACACCGGGCAGATCGGTTCAGGAAACAGGTATTAACAACGGGCAATGGTATAGATCCAATTATGACAAACTGCATAATGTTTCAATAACCGGGATATATAAACGAAACGCCAAATGGACCTATGGCGCCATATTTACATTACAATCAGGTCAGCCCGTCAATTTTCCGAATGGCCAATATACTTACCAGGACATTACTATTCCAAACTATGGACTGCGGAATGGAAATTCGCTGCCCCTGTTTCACCATTTAGACCTGTCCGCAACATTTACTCCCCGGAAGAGAAAAAGCGGAACAGGAAAGAGCGAATGGGTTTTCAGCATTTATAATCTTTATAACCGAAACAATGCTGCTTCGATAAACTTCCGCCAAAACAGAGAAACGGCTAAAAATGAAGCAGTGAAGTTCTCCATATTTGGGATAGTACCCGGAATAACCTACAATTTTAAATTCTGATAAAATGAAAAAAATGATCAATAAAATAGTAACCCTTCGTGCCATGACGTTGCGCATAAAAATAATGCTCCTTGTTTCAGCGATAACATTGGCCGGGTGCGAAAAAGTAGTGGATGTTAAATTAAACACAGAGTCCCCCAGGCTGGTTATAGACGCTTCTATCAATTGGGAAAAAGGAACGCCAGGTAATCTGCAAACCATTAAACTCACAACCACAACCGGCTACACACAGCAGACCATACCCACAGCTGACGGAGCTACCGTAACATTAACCAATAGCGCAAACAGGGTTTTTTCTTTTACCGAAGTCCCCGGTACGGGTAAGTATATCTGCACAGATTTTGTTCCCCAATTAAATGAGCTGTACAGTTTAAAGGTTCTTTATAAAGGAGAAACCTACACAGCAGAAGAAAAATTAATCGTTACCCCTTCGCTGAAAAATGTGGAGCAAATTAACGACTTAGGATTAAACAGCGACGAGATCGGGATTAAGATAAATTTTAAAGACACGGCCAATCAGCGAAATTTTTACCTGCTTCGCACTGATTTTTCAGAAATGCCCTTTCCGGACTATCAGCTTTATGATGATCGGTTTTCAGATGGAAATACCATGACCTGGTTCTATTTTCATTCGAAACTGGCTAAAGGCAAAGTGCTGAACTTTTCCCAGTATGGAGTTTCAGAAAATTACAGTAATTATATGTTTCTGCTGATCAATGCTTCTTCCGGTGCAGGTAGCGGGCCTTTCCGTGTTATACCCACCAGGGTCAGGGGAAACATCATTAATCAAACGAATAGCACTAATTACCCGTTTGGGTTTTTCAGGTTGAGTGAAATGACCAAATTACAGTATACCATTCAATAGGTTTTTAAAGAAGGATAAAACAACCCGGTCTGCTTATTGCTGAGCCGGGAAAAATGAATGCTGCCAGCCGGAAATAAAGTGCGGGTGGTTAATTACCTGACTATTTTATTCTCCGGCAGGCAGGCAAATCAACTTGTCAAACATCCTTTCCGCGTTCTCCGCAGTTTTTATGTGTTTTTCGTATTTTTCCAGAAATTTTGGCCATTTTTATGGTTAAACGGGTGATTTTAGGCCCTTTTTCTGATTTTTTTGTCACTTCTATGAACAGTGCATTTCATGGTTTCAACCCGCTTTGAACACCTGCTCCCCCAAAGCTTCCAGCTTTGAGGGGGTATTATATCGCTTTCAGCGATTCAACGAAATGCGCTATGACCCGCTAAACGAGGCTTCCAGCCTCGTCTGTATTGGCTGCATTTCCGGGGTCTGATGGCCGTTTGTTTTGGAGGTAATAATCATGTCTGCTCTCCTGCTTACACATCTTATCCTCCGAAATCCAAGTGAACCACCTGCTGCACTTTTGTTACGGAGGAAGAGGAACGCTTTGTTCGGCAGGCGGGGTGGGGGAACGGTCGTGGGTGAAGCATACCCCGATTAGAAATCCGGGCCAACCCGGATCCCAAAACCAAAGGGCTGTGGGGGCCGACATAGTCCGAAAGATGTAATGCAGCCGTTTATTTGTGTCGCCGCTTCGGCGCTGGATTTGCGGAAATATTGATATTCCTGTTTTTGAAATAGGGTCTGTTTTGAATTATTTTGAGGTGTTTTCAGTAAAAATTGAGCGATTTATGGGCATTTTTCTGATTTTTCGTCCTTTTTATAATTTCACCCCTTCGGGGTTTTGCGCACGATTCATGATTCTCTTTTTACAATAGTGTCACTCCTTCGGGGTTCCGGGAAGCAGAGGGGCGCCTACCCCCGGGCTTCATTCAGGGCTATTGATCATTTAGCCCCGTTGGGGTTAGCAGCCACACACCTATTAATCCAATAAATTCAAAGCAGATAACCTGAAGATCGGGGCCCATCGTTGTACAGGATTTCCTTGCCCCGGCCCCTCAAAGCTTCCAGCTTTGAGGGGATATTATGTCGCTTTAGCGACAAAAAGAAATACGCAAGGGCCCGCTCAACGAGGCTTCCAGCCTCGTCTGTATTGGCTGCAGTTCCGTGAGTAGATGGGGGTTCGGGTTTGAAGGTTATAATAATTTCACCCCTTCGGGGTTAGCCTCCCCCTTTTCATCTTAAGAATCGAAATGATTGTGTCATCCTGAGTAGACGCCAAAGTAAATCTATAGGGCAGGAACAAAACATCCTGCGTCGTATCGAAGGATGCTTGTCCCGCCAAATGCGGGGAGTAGCCCCGCATAAGAAATCCTACTGGGCATGAGAATAAATCCAGGCGGGACGTATCAAAGGATGAATTAATTTCCCAAAAAATTCCCTCATGCACCGTCTTCTCCTCCTGCTGCTGATTACAAGCACCTTGTTCACAAATGCTCAACCCAAAAAAGACTCCACCGATTACAACGCCGTCTTTAAATCTGTGAAATGGCGCAATATCGGGCCCTTCCGCGGGGGACGATCCAACTGCGCTACCGGTGTAAAAGGCAATCCGATGGTCTACTATATGGGGACTACCGGCGGCGGACTCTGGAAAACAGAGGATATGGGTATCGGCTGGAAAAATATTTCCGATGGTTTTTTCCAAACCGGTTCTGTGGGTGCGGTGGCCGTGGCCGAGAGTGATGTGAATGTAGTGTACGTGGGCATGGGCGAACATGCCGTGCGGGGTGTGATGACTTCTCATGGCGATGGCGTATACAAATCCACTGACGCGGGCAAGACCTGGAAACGCATGGGCCTCGAACAAACACAACATATCGCCCGCATACAGATCGATCCGCGTAATCCGGATATCGTATATGTCGCCGCACAAGGGGCCCTGTATGGCAATAATAAAGAACGTGGCATTTATAAATCCACCGATGGCGGCAAGACCTGGAAGAATATATTGTTCGTGAATGAAATGACGGGCTGCACCGAACTTTCCATGGATATGAATAATCCCCGCATCCTCTACGCCGCCATGTGGGAACATGGCCGCCGTCCCTGGCAGGTGATCAGTGGCGGACCGGGCAGTGGTTTGTATAAATCCGCCGATGCCGGTGAACATTGGGAAAAAATAAATGAAGGCTTGCCAAAAGAACTGGGTAAGATGGCGATCTCCGTGAGTCGCGCGAATCCGGAAAAAGTATATGCATTAGTTGAAAGCGATACACAGAAAGAACAGGGTGGTTTGTTTGTCTCTTCCGACGGCGGAGCGTCATGGTCCGTGGTCAGTAAAGACCACCGCCTCGTACAACGGGCCTGGTACTATATCGAAGTATTCGCTGATCCGAAGAATGAAGATCTTGTGTATGTACTCAGTGCCCCTGCTTTGAAATCATCCGATGGCGGTAAAACATGGAGCCTGATCTCCGGCGTTCATGGCGATTACCACGATCTCTGGATCAATCCGGATAATGCAAACAATATGATTCTCTCTGATGATGGCGGCTCGGTGATCAGTTTCAACGGCGGACAATCATGGAGCACACAAAGCAATATGCCTACAGGACAATTCTACCGCCTCAATACCGATAACCAGTTTCCTTACCGCATCTACAGCGGTCAGCAGGACAATACCAGTATCAGTATCGCGAGCCGCGAAATCAGTGGCGGCGGTATCACTCCCCGCAGCTGGCGCCCTTCTGCTGGTGGCGAAAGCGCTTTCCTCGCTTTTAATCCGGATAATCCGCGCTATGTGGCCGGTGGCAGCTATCTCGGTACCATCGAATTTATTGATACAAAAAATAACGCCGGTACCAATGTAATGGCCGCCCCCATACAATACCTCGGCCGCGATGCAAAGGACATGAAGTACCGCTATACCTGGAACGCCCCGATCATTTGTTCCCAACATGATCCGCGTGTTTTCTATCATGGCGCACAGGTCCTCCTCCGTACCGATGATCTGGGTAAACACTGGACAGAAGTCTCTCCCGATTTGACCCGCAACGATAAAACGAAGCAGGGAAAAATGGGCGTGCCCTATACCAATGAAGCCGTTGGTGCTGAGAACTATGGTACGCTGGCCTATATCGCTGAATCCGCACAGGAACCTGGCGTAATCTGGACCGGCAGTGATGATGGGCTCGTATATATTACAAAGGATCATTGTAAGACGTGGACCAATGTAACCCCGGCTGGTCTGCCGGAATGCCAGATCAACGCGATTGAACTATCTGCTTTTGATAAAGCCACCGCTTATATTGCCACTACCCGGTATAAATTCAATGATAAAACACCGGGCTTATACAAGACCAGCGACTATGGTAAAACATGGACTAAAATAGATAACGGTATTCCCGTAGGTGCTTTCACCCGCGTACTCCGTGAAGATCCGGTACGCAAAGACTTACTATATGCCGGTACCGAGACAGGTGTTTACATTTCCTGGAACGGCGGTAAAGAATGGTCTCCCTTCCGGCTCAACCTGCCCGTAACTCCTATACAGGACCTCAAGATAAAAGACGGTAACCTGATCGCCGCTACCAGTGGACGCGCCATCTGGATCCTCGACGATCTCTCCGTGATCCGTCAGTACAATAAAGCGGACAGCAGTCTTCGTTTATACCAGCCCGTGGACGCGATGCTGCTCACCGGCTCCAGCGAACTGGATGACAGCGATGAAGGTTTCACCGGCGCAAACCCTTTCCGCGGGGTGAACCCGGCCACCGGCATCACGCTCTATTACCAATTGCCCGATATAAAAGCCGGTGAAGTCATCACCCTTGAAATACAGGATGCAAATAACAAAACAGTACGCGTGATTTCCTCTGTAAAAGACAGTACCTATAAAAAGTATGATGGTGGTCCGGGTCCCGAGCCGGTATTGCCCGCGAAAAAAGGACTAAATCGTTTTGTATGGGATCTGCGGCATGCCACCGCTCCCGGTGTGCCTGATGTATATATTGAGAGCAGTTATGCGGGGCATAAAGCCATTCCCGGAACCTATCGCTTTGTATTGAAAGCAGGCCAAAAGACCGTAGAGACTTCCGCGAAGATCCTGGGCAACCCGGATTACCGCACCACCGCCGAAGACTACAAAGAATACACCACGATCATGTCGGAGATGGAAGCCAATGTAACTGAGATGCACAAGCGCATCAATGCACTCTATACCACCCGTAAAAACCTGGAAAACCTGTTAACCGCTTTACCCGGCACGACGAATTACGATGCGGTACGCAAAGAAGCCTCGGCCCTCATTAGCCGCATGAAAACATGGGATGAGGAAATGGTACAACGCAAAGCGAAGGCCTACGACGACGTGGATAATTTTGACAACAAGTTCACCGCCAATTATCTCTTCCTGATCAACCAGACGGAAAGCGATATCCCGCAGGTAAACCAGTCCTCGCTCAACCGCAAGGCGGAACTGGATGCACAATGGAGCAAGCTGAAAGCGCAGGCAGAACAGTTTACTACTGTGGATATACCGGGATTGAACAGGAAGCTGTGGGAACTGGGTGTTGGGGCGGTGAGATAGTCAGGAGCCTGCCTGCCGGCATAGGCAGGTCGGGAGTCAGGAGTCGGGGGTCAACCACACTCCTGAGGATATATATCTTAAACAATACACTCATCTTTCTTTACAGGATCGCCGGCTACCGCTCTTGAAGCCTTCCGGAGAAAGAGTGAGTGAGGTGACGCAATATCGGAAGCTTCTGTGTTCCTCCGCGCCCTCTGCGTCCTCCGCGGTCATAAAATATTATTACCGTATTTCGCAGATGAAACTCCTGTATTCCTCCGCGCTCTCTGCGTCCTCCGCGGTATTAAAATATAATTACCGTATTTCGCAGATGAAACTCCTGTATTCCTCCGCGCTCTCTGCGTCCTCCGCGGTATTAAAATATAATTACCGTATTTCGCAGACGGAACTCCTGTATTCCTCCGCGCTCTCTGCGTCCTCCGCGGTATTAAAATATAATTACCGTATTTCGCAGACGGAACTCCTGTATTCCTCCGCGCTCTCTGCGTCCTCCGCGGTAATAAAATATAATTACCGTATTTCGCAGATGGAACTCCTGTATTCCTCCGCGCTCTCTGCGTCCTCCGCGGTAACCTAACTCTTTTGTTCTATTTCAATAACAACCCTCGCCCCGCTCTTGTGGTTCTCCGCCACTATCCGGCACTGTATAGCTTTGGCCATTTCTTTTATAATGTATAAACCAAATCCCGATTTCCCATGCAGACTAATTTCGCCTCCCTGTAACTGTTGCAGTTGTTCCGGTGAAAAGCCGGGCCCGTTGTCCTGTATGCTGAGTTTGATTTTCCCGGATTCCTGAAACGCTTCCCATTGAACAGACCCCTGTTCAGTTTGTTTTAATGCGTTGATGGCATTGGCCGTAAGATTCTGCAGAATGATCTTCAGGTACTGTCCATCCGTCTTTACCTCAAGACCCTCAGCGCCGGCAAAGCTTAACTTCACCTGCTCCTGCGAAGAAAAAAATCCCCGTAAATAATCAAATAGTTCCTTTACGGATACGTTTTCAGACTTTGGTGAAAACTTATCCATCTGGCTTTTACTCCACCACAACATGTTTTCCATGTTGTGCAATAAAGAAGCACCTTCTGCTCTTATCTTCCCGCGGTGTAGCTCCATTTCATTTTCCTGCAATAAATCCGGTGCGTTCTGTTGCAATTGAAGCAAGCTCATTAATCGGGATACCGGTGCCCGGAGATCATGATTGATAATGGTAAACAACGTGGCCTTGGCCTGATTAGCCGCATCCAGTTCCTGATTGAGAAGGGACAATGTCTTATTTGTTTTTTTACGCGTGGTCGCCTGGCGGTAAAACATATACCCGATGCCGGCCAGCAACAACGCACCAATGGCAATAGCCCAGATTGTCCGCTGCTGATTGGCCACCCGGAGACGACTGATTTTTAGCTCACTGTTTTTCTTGTCAACGACCAGCTGACTTTCCGCCGCCGCAATTTTATTTTTATTTTCCTGCGAAAAAATCGAATCCTGAATTTCCCTGAACAGTTTATAATTAAATAACGCGTCCTTATAATTCCCCTTAAACTCCTGTAACTCGGATAAAGACCCTAAAAAATAGGAACGATTATCCGTATCGCCCGTTTGTTCACCAAAACGAATCGCGGTTGTAATGTATTCTTCCGCCCGCTGCAGCAGTTTTGTACTGATGGACGGCTGTACTGTTTTCGGGGTCTCCGTTTTTTGTACGCCATAACGGACGCTATCCATATACGCAATCCCCAGGTTACCCAGGTTGGTAATGGCTTCTGTATACAAGGGATTTATTTCATTCCAGATATCCATTGCTTTTGTCCGGGCTTCAATTACTGCGCGGTAATTGCTGCCATAACACAGGGCCAGTGCCGACCAGGCTTCCGCTATTCCTTCGTTATTGCCGTCAGATGCAGATAGCTGCAGTGCCTGTGTGAAATTTTCCCTTGCTTTTACCGTATCGTGCTGCTGGTAATAAACTTTCCCGATTACCTGGTATGAGCGGGCAATATCCGTTGTATTACCGGTATGAAGGCGGAGTTGCAATGCTTTGCCGGCATAGTCCAGCGATTTTTCATAATTCTGCTGTTGCAAAAAAATAGCAGAAATATTACTGAGGCAGATAGCGGTAAGGGCGGTGTCTTTCAACTCCTCAGCTAAACGCAACCCTTTCAGGTAATATTCTACCGCAGCGGGGTAGTCGTTTTTAATATTAAAAGCGGCAGTACCCATATTATTGTAATCAGACGCCGCATTACGTTTATCCTTGTTTTTCAGGTTTTCCTCCAGGGATTGGTTGTAGAAATACATCGCTGAGTCAAACTGACCGCTATTGCTGTACACCTGTCCGATATTGGAACGGAAAACGGCAATGCCCTTTCCCCATTTCATTTTCTCCGCATGTGCAAGTCCAGCATGCGCATAAAAGAGCGCTTTGTCATAATCGGCACTGACGAATTGATTGAATATGCCGTTATACAGCCTTGCCTTTATCGTATCGTTCTTAGCCGACGAAAGCAGCGCAATTAAAGAATCGGCTGCCGTTTGTTGCGCAGGCAATGGCATTCCGGAAAAAAGCAACCATAAAATAAAAAGCAGGTTTCTTCTCATGAATCAGGGTTGTAAGGCATTTTGAAGGATCTCCTTATAGGCACGGCCAACGGGCAGTATGCTGTTTCTTACCTGTACTTCCTGTGCCCCCGCCTTTTGGATATACTGTTTTTGTACTGCATAGCTTTTATGAATACGTATGAATTGTGAAAAGCCCTTTTCCAGCAACAGGTTTCCCAATGATTTTAATACACAGTGTTTTCCGCTTGTGGTAATGATGGCGGTATAGTCCCGCAACGCTTCCAGGTAAATGACCTCGTGCAGGTTGATCTTTACTTCCTGGTGGCCCTCTTTAATAAAGAGTGTATCGCCACCGAGATGATGATCCAGCAGGGCGGCTTTATTTTTAAGTGTGTGGTAGGCGGTAATCCGCTCCATGCATCGGGCAAAGCGGTCGGCTCCCAATGGCTTTACAATATAATCAAGCGCCTCCAGCTCAAAACCTTCTACCGCATAATCGGGATACGCGGTTATAAATACGATAGCGGGGATTTGCATCAGCCTCCTTCTCATTTCAAGTCCGGACATACCAGGCATATCCACATCCAGGAAAGCAATATCCGGCACAGACGATCCGATTCCCTGTATGGCTTCTTCCGGTGTAGCATACACGCCCTGTACTTTTACAGAAGGATATTTTCTGACAAACGATAAAACGGTCAGGCGGTCGATTTCGTCGTCGTCCACAATAATGCAGGTGCTGATTACTGACATGTACTTGTTTAATGGTTACCAAATATACGGTAATGGTTGTTTGCAGAGCAGGGCAGTCGTTTGCAGATTGGTCCCTGCTACCTGCAGCAGGAAACAATAGGTTTGTTCCCGTATCCGGTCATCATGGTAATAGAATACAACTCCATTCCTAAAACAAAACAGGTATATGCAAAAAATGATTGTACTGGCCGCCCTCTTGTTGTCCGGCCTTTTTGTAAACGCACAGGGACATATCGGAAAGTGGAAAAAGGTTGCTCATATCAGCAGTTATGGCGGCACCACATTCGATAGCCATGCGGCCCTGCTGGCACAACGACCCTGCGCCGCTAAAATAAGTTATGAGATTAATGCGAACGGCACGTACCGGCTGAACGCGGCCAGCAGTGGCTGCGACGAACGATATAGAAAAATCCAGGAAAAACTTTATGCCGAGTCCGTATGGACCATTGCCGGCAATAAAATTACCATCGGTAATAAAAAAACACCCTCGATAGGTCAAAGCTATATATTCTCTATTAAAGGAAACACAATGACCTGGACCGGAACCGACGGACAGGGAGTGATTACCTGGCAAAAATTATAACCTGACATTAAATAGCTGTATCAGCATGAAAAAGTTCATTCTCTTTCTCCTGTGTGTATGCGGTTTGAATACCGGTTTCACAATAGCCCAAACACTATCCGACGGTGAATATTTTATCAAAATAAACAGCACCGGCCGGTACCTCGCCATTGAAGGCGTCAGTCACGAAAATGGCGCCCGGTTGGTACAATGGGATTTTGCCAATCAGCGGAATCATAAATTTATCCTGAAACACCTGGGGCAAAACACCTACAGCATGCAGGCTGTGCATAGTAAAAAGTTCCTGAGTGCCGAAGGAGCCTCGCCGAAAGCGGGTGCCGCTGTGGTGCAATGGGATAATGTAAACCAGGAAAACCAGCGATGGCTGATTACTCCCGCAACAAATGGAAGGGGGTACACGGTACGTTGTTTGAAAAATAACTTAAAGCTGGTCGTGGAGAATTACCAATCCGCCACCGCTACACCAAAAAACGGATCACCCCTGAAACTGATCAGCAATGAGGACCTGCCGCCGATGGTACTTGATTTCAAGAAGAATGAAACAGGAAATAAAATTTCAGTCCGCCCGTCAAACTAATTTTCCATTGCGCCCAGTTCTATATGTACCGATACACCCTTGCCCGGTTCCGATTGTACATCACAATGGCCCTTCATGTATTCCACCCGGCTCCGGATATTGGTCCAGCCAATACCGTTGCCTGTCTTTGATACGTCCGGATCAAAGCCCTTACCGTCATCCTCCACGGTGATGCTGAAGGAATCACCTTTTTTACTGACCTGCACAATTGCACTCTTGGCCGCCGCGTGTTTGAGTGTATTATTGATCAGTTCCTGCACAATCCGGTAAATATTAACGGCCGTGGTTTGTTCCACTTCTTCGTTTTCCAGTCCAATGGACTGATAGTTAACCTGCAGGACCCCGGACTGATTGATATCATTGCAAAAATCCTTTAAAGCGGTATTGAGTCCGAATTTAACCAGGGCTTCCGGCATCATGTTATGGGCCACACGGCGCATCTCCTTGATGGAACTGTCGAGCATATCCATGCTACGTTCAAATGCATGCTGGTTGTCCGGAGTCATCACCATATTTCCTTTCATGGTCTGAAAAGAAAACTTAATACCCGATAACATACCACCTAATCCATCATGAAGATCCTTGGCCAGGCGGGTTCTTTCCTGTTCCTCTCCCTTTAATATAGCTTCTGTAGCCGTTAACTGCTGCTGGGTTTCCAGTTCATTGATGCGCTGTTGCTGCAGTTTTTTCCGGTGATTATAGTTTCGATACGCCAGGAAGGAAAATATCAATAATGCCGCGGCGGCGCCAATAAGAATATAGATCAGGGTTTTCCGCCGTTGCAGTTGTGTCTGCTGCAACAACAATTGCTGATCTTTTTTACTTGTTTCATATTTCTTTTCCAGATCGGTGATATACTTTTTGGCATCGAGACTGGTGACCGAATCGCTCACGTCTTTATACTTCTGATAATATTCATACGCTTCTTTATACCGGCCAGTCATGGCATATACATCCGACATATACCGGTAGCCTTCATCGAGCATGTTGAAATACCCGATACTGTCGGCCAGCCGTATCCCTCCCAGCAGGTACTTTTCGGCTTCGGCATATTTTTTCTGTTGAATGGAAACGCCGCCCAGCTGCAACTGTGCTTCTGCCTTACCAAAACTGTAATTATATAGTTCGGCTACTGCATAACATTTTTTAAAATAAAAAGCGGCAGAATCGAATTGTTCCATCTGCCTGAACACCTGGGCCCGGACGAGGTAGTAGGAAACCTGGATATCGGGGCTGTTGATATGTTCCTTTTCATCAAAATACATTCCGGCCGTATCAATATACTTTTTGGCCATGACCAGGTTATTCTGCTGCGTATGGACATATGCATTGGCAAGGGTAAAACAGGCCATGAATATTTTGGGGGCGATTCCGGTTTTTTTGGCGGCGGCCAATGCCTTGTACGCATATTCATTCTGCCGTTTCGGATCACCGATATCTCCAAACGTATTGGCGATATTGCAATAGGGAGTAACCAGATCGGCCGCGGATGCCGTTTGCTCCAGGAGAGAAATTCCTTTCAGGTAATACTCAACGGATTTTTCCGTCTCATTGATCTGTTTATACTTTCCGCCAATATCATTGTAAGCGCTGGCCAGCATTTTAGCCGCCCGCGGATGATCGGATTGCTGGTAATTCAGGATGGCGGAATCCAGGATAACAATCGCTTCCTCGTACCGGGCGCTATTGCTGTATAAAAAAGCCATATTCTGGTAAATGCGCCCGAGATTATACTTCAGTTTTTTACTCTTTGCAAAACGGATGGCATCCTGGTAGGCCAGGCGGGCCTTTCCGGTATCCACGAGTTCATAATCAATGGCCAGCCGCATCAGACTCACTGCCCGGTTGGTATCAGGCATCGATTGCTGCAGTTCCTTTTTTATACTGTCAATCAGGTGTTGCTGGGATTTTGCCGTTAGAAACATGAATCCCGCCAGTATTAGTACAAGTATCCCCTTTTTCATACGGTAAAGTAAACTTTTGGGGGGATTTGGCAAATAACCAGAACGGGGCGCTTTTAAAACAATAAAAATCACTCTGTTTCGACCTGGGCTAATATTTCGAGCGTAGCGAGAAATCTTACTTTTCTCTCCTCCCCCCAACTTGTCATCCCGAACATAGTGAGGGACCTTGTATTTCCCCGTAGCACCCAATATCCCTCCTTATAAAATATCCCCTTTTAACAGGAACCCCAGCTTCCGGAGAAATCACCATCTTTATCAAAAGTCATTATGATGAAATATCAGCTGTTATTCATTCTTCTTATAGGTGGAATGCTCGGCACAACCGCCCAGCCCTGTACCAAAACCGAAGACTTGCTCTCCATACCCGGGTCACTGAAAGACCATACAAAATTTCCCATTGGTGGCGGTTCGTTTACTGCTCAGGAAAAACCGGTGGCGATGAAAACGCTGATCGCTGCGGAGAACCTGAGTAAGAAAACTTTTAGCCTGAAAGGAGGGGAGGCCAGCGCCTGGTTTCAGGTGGAAGACGGTGGTTTTTATGATGTATACAAATTCTGCAGCTACCGGATGAAACTGGCTTTCTATCAACACGTATGTGTGGGAGGAAAGCGAACAAACAGTGACGAGTACACCGTTGATTTCAATATTGCGGTCAATCCCGACCTTAGTAACAAATACTTTCTGGCTTCGAACCCGGGTACAGACGAGTTTTATGTGAATCGTCCCAAATCGGGTTATCTGCCGATTCCTATCTTCCGTTACCTGAGTATGCCGGTTGCTGTTGGAGAAGCGATCAACAGCGGCAAAGGTTTCATAGATGATGCAAAAAACAATTACAGCAAACACACGGATGTTTACCGCAACTGGTATATCACCAAAGCCGGCACCACTGTATTGCTACCTGTAAGCAGGAAAGAATTTTTGCAAAGTCTGCTGGAGTTTTATGACCGCGAAAAGTTATTTGTTAGCAAGCGGTTGACTAGTAAAATAGAAGAATCGGTTCGCTATATGGCGCAGTATCAGAAATCAGGTAATAACGCCATGTATCAGTCGCACCTGGAGAATAAGCAGGCCGCTGAAAAAACACTGGCTGAAACCGAAGCTGTGTTTCGCAGCAAACGTCAATTACCGGAAGAGCTCCTGAAAAAAGATACAGCCTGGTTGCTGCAACCTGCTACCCTCGATCCGAAAAAGCAGATGCAGTTCGATAACAAATACACAAAAGAATCCATGGTTTTCACCGGCTTTTTCTCCGGACCGGGCGCTAATACGATTTTTCGTTACAATCCGGCTATCGCGGCTTCACTGAAAACACAGCCCGCCAAACCCCTTTTCTTCCTGGTACAATACCGTTATAAATCAGAAGAAAAATTTTCACAGCAGATCACTGATACGTTTGTAAAGAATTTTGATTTTGAAGCTCTCAGAAAACTCTTATAAAGTACGAGGTACGAAGTACGGGGTATGGAGTACGAAGTACGAAAAGAACCGCTTGAAGTGGGCCTTTTCGTTATTTAAGAAATACTGGATCTCAGTAGCCGTTCGTCTTTCGTACTCCGTACTTCTCACTTCGTACTTTATTTTATTCTTCGGTATAAATCGCAAATAACCCCGACGACCCGTACCTGCTGTCATATTTCTCACTGCAGCCCGCCACTACAAACCGGCCATAGCGGGAGATCATTGGCCGGCCCGTGCTGCCCGACGTAATCCGGGTGACGGGTACTATTCGGCCTGTTTCAGTATCCTGCATAATTATATTTCCTTTTGGAACGACCATATTTGTTGCTGCGGTATTATAGGTGATCCAGCGACCATCATAACTGATCCCGATACGTTCACCCTGTGAAAGGGGACTATCTCCGTCACCTTCCGCATTCGCAGCGGGTACACTGATCCGTTTAACCTGCCGGGTGGCAATATCATAGAGATAAATATCCTGGAAGCCATTTTTGTCATCCGGGATCAGTCCGTCTGCAGTGGTTGAATAAACAATTTTATTCCCGTCGCCGGAGATAGAGGGCCACACCACACGGCTGGCACTTTCATTGCCCTGCGTTCGTTCTCCCCCGGCAGAAGAAACAGAGATCTTCTGTAAGTCACGGACTCCATCCTGCCAGAGAAAGATATCCCACAAACCATTCTTGTCGTTGGGCACCAGGTGGCTGCTGTATGAACAAAAAGCCACCTTCTTTCCGTCTTCTGATATACTGGGCGCATAGCCGGAGCTTGCTTTGCCGGTTTCATAATCCAGGCTGATACAGGACGCAATGCCGTAAGACAAATAACTGACAAAAACATTGGGTGTACTGAAAACCGGTTCAAGCTTTACTATATCACTGGCTGCGGATGTAAAAGCCACCACCGTACCGTCACCAGAAAGAACGGGTTCACTACTCTCTGCATTGGCGGTAAGTCCGGACATTGATTTACTGATCAGTTGCAGGGTACCGGTTTCCGCTTTCCATATAAATACATCCCTGGCCCCGTTATTATCTCCCTGTGCCAGGTTGCTGGCATAGGTTTCAAAAGCTACCGTCATGCCATCAGCAGAGATGGATGGTACTGCACTATTCCCATTACCCTCCATACCTGCGGCGTCTTTACTGACCAGCCGGGTCGTTCCGGTTTTACGGTCTCTCCAGAATACCTGGCGGTAATTACCCGAAGACCCGTCAACCCCTTTTCCATACATCGTAAAAGCAATATACCGTCCTTCTTCTGCTCCCTTTCCGCCAACCGCCGGCGTCCAGCTTTCATAGTAGGAACTAAGCACACTGTTGTCGCTGCTGCGGGAAATCAGGTCATATTTTTCCTGTGGCGGCGTAAACGGTTCAGGCGGTTTGCTGCAATCGGCGATAATCAGAACCGGGCTATCCGGTACCACACCCGTATTCAATGACATTTTCGCCTGTCTGGGACCCGCAGTCTGTACAATGCTGTAATCATCACCGCGGGGGAAGCCGCCCATATTGCCGGTAACGGGGAAACCATACGTATGGGTCCTTCCATAATTATCGGCAAACTTAAACGTCTCACCCTGCTCAATACCGGTCACCTTCATTTTGAACAAGGTTATTGGCGGATAACCACAATCGACACTAATCACCAGCTCGGTTCCCGGCATGCTGCCCTGGGAGCCATTATAAAAATTTACCGTTCTGGGTCCCGACAACTGTGTAATGGTATAGTGTTGTCCTGAATCCAATTGGGTGCTGAAATAAACAACCGGATGTTCAAAATCCAGCACCACTTTATCATTTCCATTCAGGGAAAACTCAAACGATTCTTTATTGGATCGCAATGAACTGGCATAGGCCAGGCCTATTCTGTTGCGGGAAACTGTTTGTGAAAAAACCGTTCCGCTAATGACAAGAAGTAAGAGGGCGATACAGGTTGTTTTATTCATTTGGCGGTGTTTTGGTAGATTAAATATATTCAGAAACAACCACAACTTAACCAGCCGGGCCAGTAGCGGCAATCCGGTAAAAAGGGGATTTTTCAGTTTGTCTGCAATGAAACATACAAAGAACAGCCGCCTCCGAAATTCCCCTTTTTACAGGAAGGATCAGCATGGTTCTCCTGTTACTTTTATGGCACACTATACAGCTATTTTTATGAAAACATTCTTCGCTCTTTTCCCCCTGCTGGTTTCGTGCATGGTATTTGCACAAACCGCTCCCGCCAAACTGCCTTCATCACCTATCGGCGTAATGGTGGATAGCAAAGACAACCTGATCGTTAACTGTTATAACAACCGGGTGCTTAAAATCACTCCGGATGGTAAGTCCTCCTTTATCTCCGAAGACCTGCAAAAAGGCATCAGTCGTCCGCCATGGCCAAAGGGTGGCGCCATGACGATTGATACGGCCGATAACCCCTGCTTTACCGACGGCTCCCTGATCTGGAAACTGTCACCGGCCAATGTAATGACTCAATATTTCGGGATTCCCTTTTCTACCAAAAGGGTGGACGGCCCAGAGGGTGTTGGCTCCTTTCGGAGTATTGAATACATGAAGGCCTGCCGCGACGGCAGCATCGTGGTAGTGGAAAGGGATAATACCAATAAAGACGATCTGGGCGATTATTATGTGATCCGCAGAATCAGTCCGGATAAAATGCTGACCACTATTACGGATACCCGTAATAACCCCCTGCTGAAAACAAGATGGATCTCCGGTATCGGTGTGGATTCCGTTGGCAATATTTACCTGAGCGACGGGGCCGGACGTTGTGTGAAAAAACTCAGTAAAGACGGTTCCATTACCACACTGGCCGGCTTGTGCAATAAACGTGAATTCAGTCCGCTCTATATCCAGGGTGATATCGCCAAAGCTGAACTCATGTCGCCCGAAGACATTGTGATCAACAAAAAAGGCGATGTGATCTTCGCCGACCTGCGCCTTAACAGGATCATTAAGATCGCGGATAAAAAAGTAACCACCATTGCAGGCAACAGTGTAATACAACCCAATAATGTAAATATGGGTGGCCGCTCCAAAGAAGGCTATAAAGACGGCAAAGCGCTCACTGCCTTATTTGGCTTCCCGCCAAAAGTGGCCATTGCTATCGACAGCAAAGGAACTATTTATATCCTCGATGGTGGAAATAATTGCATCCGGAAGTTGAGTGTGGATGGAATGGTGAGTACAGTGGCTAAAGGTTGATACGTTGAAAGGTTGAAAGGTTGAAAAGTTGATAAGTCCCTTCTGAGCAGTATTTTTCTCAACGAAGACCCCTTGTCAACTTTTCAACTTATAAACGTGTCAACCTCCCCTACATCCCGTATTCCGAAAGAAACTTTATCCGCATAATCTTCAGCTGTTCCCAGTTGAAATTATACTCACTCAGCTCTTCCTGGGCTACCTGCAATGAAGAGGTCTCACAGCTTTTGAAGTATTCCATGATTTCATCCTGGTCGTCTTCATCCAGCATTTCATCAATGGCATAGGTGAGGTTCAGTTTAGTACCGCTGGCCGCGATGGTTTCCATCTCTTCGAGCATTTCATCCATCCGCCAGCCTTTGTTTTTCGCAATGGTTTCGAGCGAAACTTTCTTATCGGTATTCTGAATAATATAAACCTTGTTCCCGCTTTTATTCACTACGCTCTTCATCACAAAGTCGTCGGGACGTATAATATTGTTTTCCTCCACATATTGCTTAATCAGCTCCACAAAAGGCTTTCCGTATTTAATCGCTTTGCCCTTGCTTACGCCCTGGCATTTCTCCAGTCCTTCCAGGGTAATGGGATAAAAAGTGGCCATATCCTGCAATGAAGACTCCAGGAAGATTACAAAGGGGGGAAGACTTTTCTTCTTCGCTTCCTTCTGCCGCATTTCCTTCAGCATCTCAAACAGTTTCTCGTCGGTGGCGGCCCCGGTACTTACCTCGGTTGCCTCTTCATCATCGGCATTGGCGTCATCATACAGGTTATTGAGTACAATTTTGAACGATTTCGGCTTTTTCATAAAGGCGTCGGCCTTTTTCGTAAACTTCAATACGCCGTATTCTTCAATGTCTTTTGTGAGCAGCCCTTCAAGTATCATCTGGCGGATCAGGGAATTCCAGAAATGATTATCGCGGTCGTTGCCACTGGCAAAGGCGTCAAGTACATCATGTCGGAACATCTGGATCTGCGGGGTAAGTTTTCCGCTGATGATCTGCACCACATAATCCGTGGCAAAGCGTTCGTCCAGCGCCTTGATGGCTTTTAATACAATCACGGCTTCGTCTTTCGCTTCGATCCGTTCTTTCGGATGTTTACAGTTATCACACTGGCCACAATTCTCCTGTTCATACTCTTCGCCAAAATAACTCATGAGAATCTTCCGTCGGCAAACACCGGTTTCCGCAAATGCCACGGTCTCGTTGATCAGCTGGGCGCCCACTTCGCGTTCACTGAGCGGTTTGTCCCGCATCAGGTGTTCGAGCTTGCTCACATCTTTATGCGAATAATACAACACACATTTACCCTCGAGGCCGTCGCGGCCGGCCCGTCCGGTTTCCTGGTAGTAGTTTTCAATACTCTTGGGAATATTGTAGTGAATTACAAACCGGATATCGGGTTTGTCGATCCCCATACCGAAAGCGATAGTGGCACAGATCACCTGTACGTCTTCTCCCAGGAACTGATCCTGCCGTTCGGCCCGCAGCTTGCTGTCGAGACCGGCATGATAGGCCACGGCTTTAATTCCGTTGGCCATTAAAATATCGGCAAGTTCTTCCGTTGTCTTGCGGTTGAGCGTATAAATGATACCGCTCTTGTTTTTCATCCCCTTAATAAAGCGGACAATATTCTCATCGGTCTGCGCCTTCTTGATTTTGGGCAGTACTTCATAATAGAGGTTGGCCCGGTTAAAGGAAGAGATAAAAATATTCGGCTGGCGGAGGTCCAGGTTCTTTTCAATATCACTCTGCACTTTAGGGGTAGCCGTAGCCGTGAGGGCGATTACCGGCACATCCGGGTTTATCTGGATCATCATTTCGCGGAGACGGCGGTATTCCGGACGGAAATCGTGTCCCCATTCGGAAATACAATGCGCTTCATCCACCGCGAAGAAAGAGACTTGCAGGTCGGAGAAGAATTCCAGGTTTTCCTGTTTGGTCAGGGTTTCCGGCGCTACATAGAGCATCTTGGTTTTTCCCGCCTGCAGGTCATCATGCACTTCCTTTATTTCTTTCTTGGTAAGCGTGGAGTTGAGAAAATGTGCCACTTCATCATTGCTGCTGTAACCCCTCACCAGGTCCACCTGGTTTTTCATCAGGGCAATCAGCGGCGATACAATTATCGCCACACCCTCACTGATCATGGCGGGCAGCTGGTAGCACAAGCTTTTACCGCCACCGGTGGGCATAATTACAAATGTATCGTGACCGGCCAGTAAGGATTCAATTGCCTTTTCCTGGGTGCCTTTAAATTTATCAAATCCAAAATATTCCTGCAGGGATTTATGCAGATCAAACCGGGGTTTTTTGGCGGGTGTCGCTTCCTTTGTCTTCGTTGCCTTTTTCGCGGGCGCCTTCTTTGCTGTTGTTGCCATTTATCTAGTTTTTCATCATAGGAGTCCTAACGGAAGGGCATTTTAACTAAATGCCGGTTCTTTAAGATACTCATTTTTACCCGAACACCTTTCAGATTCAGCCTTTTTTTCCGGATAGAAGGCTATAAAACGGGGGTTGCTGGTTTTTTGCTTGCTGGTTTGTTATTATCAGGCAGATTCGCCTGCAGACTGCATTTACTCAAGGGCAGGATTTCCTGTCGCACAACATAGTCCCGTCAAAGGGACGGCGAATTTACAACTCTTTGCCGGTCTTTCGGGGACCTGATCGTTAAAATTGAGTAGCGCATATACAAAACCGGCTTTCCCCTGAATTATCTCTAATTTTGTGGCCTTATTATGGAACCGATTAAACAAGTGGCCTTAAAAACCATTGAGTTAGAAGCCAGCTCGGTTGCCGGCCTGACTCGTTTTATTGACGACGATTTTGAAAAAGCCGTACAGGCCATTTTCTCAGGAAAAGGCCGTGTGGTTGTAAGCGGTATCGGCAAAAGTGCCATTATCGCCCAGAAAATTGTGGCCACATTTAATTCCACCGGCACCCCCTCCATATTTATGCATGCCGCCGACGCCATCCATGGTGATCTCGGGATGGTACAGCAAAATGATGTGGTGCTTGTGATTAGTAAAAGCGGCGAAAGTCCTGAAATTAAAGTACTTGTGCCCCTGATCCGGAATTTCGGCAATACCCTGATCGCGATGGTGGGCAATACCGGTTCCTACCTGGCGCGGAACGCAAACCTCGTTTTAAATACTACGGTGGAACAGGAAGCCTGTCCCAATAACCTGGCACCTACCAGCAGCACTACGGCCCAGCTGGTAATGGGTGATGCACTGGCCATCTGCCTGATGGAACTGAACGGATTTCAGTCGAATGATTTCGCCAAATTCCATCCCGGAGGGTCACTCGGCAAAAAACTCTATCTCCGGGTCTCTGATCTTTTTGGCGAAAATGAAAGACCGGCCGTTTTACCTCAACAAAGCCTGAAGGAAGTAATTGTGGAAATGACTGCTAAACGGCTGGGTATTACTGCTGTAATTAATGAGCTGGGGGAACTGCTCGGCATCATCACCGACGGTGACCTGCGCCGTATGCTGGAAAAAAGCAACGACATCGAAAATATAAAAGCCGGCGATATCATGACCCCCAACCCGAAAACAATCGGGGCGGAGGAACTGGCTATCAGCGCCCTTGACCTGGTCCGTAAAAATGAAATTTCCCAATTAGCCGTTACTCACCAAGGAAAATACCTGGGAATACTACATTTGCACGATTTAATAAGAGAGGGGTTGATTTGAAAAATTAAAAAAACTGTATTTCTCTGCGCTCTCTGCGGTTAAAAAGAGAAAGAAGAAAAAAAACGACAAACAACAAACAGTCCTTGAAAGAGGATGTATTTAAAACTATAGAATCTGTATTTCTCTGCGCTCTCCGCGGTCTCTGCGGTTAAAAAAGAGAAAGAAGAGAGCAAAACTTAGTATCATGAACAAACACCACTATGTCGCCATTATGGCCGGAGGAATCGGAAGCCGTTTCTGGCCTATGAGCCGGACTAATTTTCCGAAACAGTTCCTGGATATTCTCGGCACCGGGAAAACGCTGATCCAGCAGACTTTTGAGCGGTATACAAAGTTTATCCCGAAAGAAAACATTTACATTGTTACGTCTGAAGAATATGTATCCATAGTAAAAGACCAGGTAAAAGGAATTCCCACGGAAAATATTCTGGCAGAGCCTTCCCGGAAAAATACAGCCGCCTGTATTGCCTATATCGCTTTTAAACTTTTCGAGAAAGATCCCAAAGCGCTGATGATGGCGGCTCCGGCCGATCACCTGATCATGGAAACGGAAGAGTTTGCTAAAACGGCGAAGAAAGCGCTGGATTTTGTTGGCAGCATCAATGCATTGGTGACAATCGGTATTAAACCCACTTATCCGAATACCGGATATGGATATATACAGCACGAAACAGTTGAAGCGGCTCCTGAAATCTATGAAGTAAAAACCTTTACCGAAAAACCGAACCAGGAAATTGCCAAGGCCTTTATCGCCAGTGGTGATTTTCTCTGGAACGCGGGCATCTTTACCTGGAAAGTGAAAAATATTCTGGCCGCTTTTGAAAAACACCTGCCGGAAGTATATGAAGTGTTTGCTGCGGAAAAAACGCATTTTAATACCCCCGGAGAAGTGGAGGCAATTGAACGGATATATCCGCAGTGTACCAATATCTCCATTGATTTCGGAGTAATGGAAAAAGCGGAGAATGTATATGTGATACCCGCCGGCTTTACCTGGAGCGATCTCGGTACCTGGCATAGTGCCTGGGAAAATATGGACAAAGATTATTTTGGCAACGCCGTTAGTGGTAACAAAGTAATGGTAATGGATGCCAAGAACTGCATGGTGCATGTACCCGAAGACAAACTTGTGGTATTACAGGGGCTGAACGATTATATCCTCGTTGATACCAAAGACGTACTCCTGATCTGTAAAAAAGAAAAAGAACAGGAAATCAAGGAATATGTGGCGGAAGTGAAACGGAATATGGGGGACAGATATTTGTAGTGCTATAAATAATAAATTTATATACAGGAGCCCCGGTGTTATGCCGGGGTTTTTTGATAAGTTAACTGGTTAACAGGTTGAACGGTTGATAAGGTCCTCAATCCGCAACAGTATCATCGGTGGGGAAAATTCTTAAGCGGTAAATAAGCGGGTATTTCAATTTGTTTACTACCTTTTCTAAGTAAACCCCCTGTCAACCTATCATCCTTTCAACCTGTCAACCTTCCTCCATGTTTCCTTACCTCAACACCCTCTTCCTCGATATCGAAACCGTTCCGCAGCAACCCGCGTTTGAGCAAATGCCGGGTGACTGGCAGAAGCTATGGGAATTAAAATCGCAGAACCTGTTGCGCAATAAAGAAGAAGAAACGGCTTCAACCATTTATCCGCGCGCGGGCATTTATGCGGAGTTTGGAAAAATAATCTGTATCAGCTGCGGCTTTATACAAGGGGCGGGGGAGGGCCGGAAAATAACCCTGAAATCCTTTGCAGGGGATGATGAAAAAACAGTGCTGCTCTCGTTTAACGAAATGCTGAATAAATGGACCGGCAGCGGCAACCGTTTTCTATGTGCACACAATGGAAAGGAATTTGACTTTCCCTATCTCTGCCGCCGGATGATCATTAACAGTATTCCCATTCCATCCCTGCTGAATATCGCGGGTAAAAAACCATGGGAAGTAAGTCATCTCGATACGATGGAACTCTGGAAGTTCGGTGATTTTAAAAGTTATACTTCGTTAAACCTGCTGGCTCATAGCCTGGGTATTCCCACACCGAAAGATGATATTGGCGGCAGTATGGTTTGGGAAGTATACTGGAAAGAAAAAAACCTGCCCCGCATCGTTACCTATTGTCAGAAAGACGTGGTCACCGTGGCACAGATCCTTCTCCGTCTCGGTGGTGAATCCCTGATTAAAGAAGAAAATATTGAAATAAAATAACCATGGAACGAATCAACTACTCATCGGGTGCCAAATGGGAAGATATTGTAGGGTACAGCCGCGCGGTGAAAATCGGCAATACCATTGAAGTCACCGGCACCGTAGCCGTGAATGCCAGCAATGAACTGGTTGGCAAAAATGACGCCTATGCACAAACCCGTTTTATTATTGAAAAAATTGAAGCCGTATTAAATCGGGCCGGCGCTTCTTTAGCCAATGTGGTCCGCACCCGTATGTTTGTCACCGATATTTCCCGCTGGGAAGAATATGGCCGTGCCCATGGTGAATTTTTCGGTACCATCAAACCCTGCACTTCGATGATCGAAGTAAAAGGCCTGATAGATCCGGACTACCTGATAGAAATTGAAGCCACAGCGGTGGTGTGAGTACTGTTGGTGTGAGTACTGTTGGTGTTAACACCAACAGTTAACACCAACAGCATATCTTTGTTGGTGTTTTCACCAACAAAGACCCCTCCATGAACATAGAATCCCTCCGCGAATACTGCCTCTCCAAACCCGATGCGGAAGAAACACTTCCCTTTGGCCCGGATACACTGGTGTATAAAGTGAAAGGAAAAATTTTTCTCCTCACCGGCCTTGATGCGGAAGAATTCAGCTTCAATGTAAAATGCGATCCGGACAAAGCCCTTGAACTGCGGGAAGAATTTCCCTGCGTACAACCCGGTTATCACATGAATAAAAAACACTGGAACACCGTCATCGTGGACGGTTCTGTTTCCAATGCCCTTTTAAAAGAGTGGATCGACCATTCCTACAGTCTGGTGGCACCCTAGTACTGTTGGTGTGAGTACTGTTGGTGTTAACACCAACAGTAAACACCAACAGCATATCTTTGTTGGTGAAAACACCAACAAAGAACATGACCCCCCCCATCCAATCCAAACTCCCCAATGTAGGCACCACCATCTTTACCGTGATGAGCGGACTGGCCACTGAATATAATGCCGTCAACCTCGGACAAGGTTTCCCGGATTACCCGATGAATCATGAGCTCACCGGGTTGGTGAATAAAGCCATGCAGGATAATTACAACCAGTACGCACCGATGCCGGGCTGGTTGCCGCTCCGCGAAGCGATTGCAGAGAAAGCTTCATTTCTTTATGGCAGTAACATAAATCCGGATACCGAAATCACCATTACCCCCGGCGGTACCTATGCTATTTATTCCGCGTTTACGGCCATCCTGCAACCCGGCGATGAAGTAATTGTATTTGAACCCGCTTATGACAGTTATATTCCCAATATTGAAATCAACGGAGCCGTGGCCGTGCGTTTGCCATTGGTGTACCCGGATTATCATATTGACTGGAACCTCGTGCAACAATCCATTACGCCAAAGACCAAAGCCATTATCATCAACTCACCGCATAATCCCACCGGTAGTGTGATTGGTGAAAAAGACATTGAAGCCCTGCGTGCCATTACGGCCGGTACGGGTATTTTTATTATCAGCGATGAAGTGTATGAACACCTCATTTTTGATGGTATTCCGCACCAGAGCATGTTGCGTTATCCCGATTTACTGGAACGTAGTTTTGTTTGCTTCTCATTAGGTAAAGTATATAACTGTACCGGGTGGAAACTGGGTTATTGTATTGCTCCGGCACCTTTAATGAAAGAATTCAGGAAAGTACACCAGTTTAATTGCTTCAGCTGTCATACACCGGTCCAGGTCGGACTGGCCGCTTTTATGAAAAACAGGGAAGCTTATTTGGGTTTGTCGGCGGAAATGCAGGCAAAGAGAGACCTGTTCACAGAACTGATGAAGTCCACCCGTTTTGATATGCTCCAAAGTCACGGCAGCTATTTTATCTGTGCCGGTTACAACCGAATCAGTGAAGAAGCGGATAAAGCCTTTTCCATCCGGCTGACAAAAGAGGCCGGCGTAGCCACTATTCCCGTTTCCGCCTTCTATCAGCATGGTAAAGATGATAAAGTACTTCGCTTTTGTTTTTCAAAAAATCAAGACACGCTGGAACGGGCCGTGGAAAAACTCGTGCGTCTCTGATTGGTCCATTTGTAATAAGAACTAATCAGTGCTGACCGGAGAACAATATTCCCCTTTCTCTCACACCCACCGCCCGTAATCGCGAGCTTAGCGAGTGATCTTGTATTTTTCCGCGCAGCATGTGCCCCTGTATTTCATCGCAGCAGCAATAGCCGTTCAACCCCGTTGGGGTTGGGGGAGACATTGATGTCTCCTTACCCCGGGCTTCACCCGGGGTTATTGATGGTTTAAGCCCTTTGGGCTATGCTGCCCGTTCGAATCTTCATTCCGCTATGGATAAGGCTGTTTTGTCATCCCGACGAAGGAGGGATAAACGATACGCAATATTTGTTCACGAGGATTTCGAGCACAGCGAGAAATCTTGTGTTTTCCGCGCAGCGGCCAATTCTCGTGCCCAAACTTCATAGGACGATGCAACTTACCTGTTACGATTGGGATGATAACTGTAGAGAAACATTCCCTTCAATACAAGATTCCTCCCTACGGTCGGAATCTGAGTTCCCGTTTCAATAAAGGGCTCCTGACCCCTCGCTACGCTCGGGGTGACAAATCTATTAAGAAGCATTTCGTTATTCGCTGCGCTCATGGTAGCAATCTTCATTCCCCCTCCCTGGCGGGCTCTAGGCAGGTCGGGAGTCCGGTCGATTCGTCATTCTCCTCCGATGCGGGCCGTTTTGTCATCCCGAGCGTAGCGAGGGATCGGTGCGATCAACAGGGTGACTCAACTTTGATTCCGACGACAGGAGGAATCTATTTGCAAAGAATGAAAATTGCCCAATAGTGCCACAAACAGTCTTATTCATTCATTAACAATATTCTATTTTTACAAACAGCATCTTTTTAATGTTCAAAGACACACGATACAAAGGCATTTTGTTCATGCTCCTGGCTGCTCTGGGCTTCTCGGTTATGGGCGGTGCCGCCAAAGCATTAAAAGAAAGTTTCAATGCCGGTCAGCTGGTTTTTTACCGCAATGCGATCGGGCTGGCCTTTTTACTGCCCGGTTTACTGATCAGACCGCCTGTACAACAAGGCGGAAAACCGGTACGGCTGGCATTCCGCGGATTAATGGGTACGCTGGCTTTATATACGCTCCTCTATTGCATTCTGCATATTCCTTTGGGAACGGCCATGAGTTATAATCTTACATCGGCCCTGTTTATTGCCGTGTTTTCTTTTTTGTTTTTTAAAGAATACCATGGAAAAAAAGTGGCTTTTGCCGTATTGCTTGGTTTTACCGGTATGCTGCTGATCTATAAGCCGGTGATGCACCTTCCCTGGTATTATCACCTGGCCGGACTGGTCTCCGGCATCACATCAGCCATCGCTTATATGACCGTGAACCGGCTCGCCGGGTTTTATGATCCGCGCGTGATTGTGCTTTCCTTTTTATCCAGCGGCTTCATTGTGCCCCTGTTGTCCATGATTTTTCACTATTCCACCGGTACCGCAGCCGATGGTTTATTCGTAATTGATTTCCGCGCCCCGCAGGGTATTGAATGGGGCTGGCTCTTATTGATGGGCATCTCGGCCCTGCTCGGACAATACTTTGTTACCCGCTCATACGGCTCCGATAAAGCGGGCATTGTTTCCGTTTTTGGTTATGCCAACATTATCTACTCTGTTTTTATCGGAATAATGCTCGGGGATAATTTCCCCGACTGGTTCAGCTGGGCGGGCATTTTCTGCATCATCGGCAGCGGGGTGATTATTGCAATGGTGAAAGGAAGGAATGAACGATGAGTGATGAATAATGAGTAATGAGTAACGGGGCAAAAAACGTTACAGCTTTGAGGCTGTATCATAGCAGTAATGACTCTTCCCGCGCTACTGATTACTCATTATTCATTATTCATTTCAGCCCCCCAAAAAAAAATAGTTGCTACTCTAAATTCTCATCGTATATTTGCGATATAAGATCTGTCTTATGGACAAAAAAGCACATTGGGAAAAGGTCTACAGCACCAAACAATTAAATGAAGTCAGCTGGTATCAGCCGACGCCGGAAGTATCACTTCGCTTTATTGAAGAGCTCACAATCCCCACAGAAGCCGCAATCATAGATATCGGCGGGGGCGACAGCCTGCTGGCCGATCACCTGCTTGAGGCAGGATATACCAATATTTCCGTACTGGATATCTCTTCCGCGGCTATTGAAAGAGCTAAGAAGCGGTTGGGGGATAAAGCGGGTCGGATAAACTGGATTGTTTCAGATATAACGGAATTTAAACCGGAGCGCCAATATGATTTCTGGCACGACCGCGCCACTTTTCACTTTCTGACCACAGACAAGGATATACAAACGTATATGGAAATATCCCAACAAGCCATCCGCTCCGGGGGTAAAATGCTGGTGGGTACTTTTTCAGAAAACGGACCGGAAAAATGCAGCGGCCTTCCGGTAAAACAATACAGTGAGGAAAGCATGAGCGCCACCATCCGCCGCTGGTTTGAAAAAATAAAATGTATACATACCGATCACCTGACGCCGTTTAACACGATCCAGCATTTCCTGTTCTGCAGTTTCAGAAAAGCAATTGCCTGACCCTTGTGTTTCGGTTTACTATGTATATCTCTGTTTCTATAAGCACTATGTGTGAAAAGAATGACTCAATAAAACTTACCTATGGCCTTTCATAAAAAAGAAGAATTTCCCCGGAAAGAACAGGACCTGGCAGCCTTCGCCAAAGCCATGAGCCACCCTGCCCGTATCGCCATCCTGAAAATCCTGGCGCAGAAAAATGAATGTATCTGTGGACAAATCGTGGAAGTTTTGCCGCTGGCCCAAAGCACCGTATCCCAGCACCTGAAAGAATTAAAAAACGCCGGACTGATCAATGGCACCGTGGAAGGACCACGCAGCTGTTATTGTATCAACTGGAAAGCCTTTGAAAAATTCAACAGTGAATTCAATGGCTTGTTTAATCATTTGAAAGTGAAGAATGAAAAAGCCTGTTGTTAATCCTTCGATACACCCCGCATGCTTCGGCAAGCGCAGCATGACAAGAGCTGTTGTCACCCCGAGCCTGTCAAAGGGCAGGATGACACGTGCATGCTGCTTCGAATGTGGAAATGAAGAGTCTGTATTAATTTATTTAAATAGATAGTTATGCCAACTGATGAACAACTCAAGGAAATCGTAAGACAGAAATACAGCGAAATCGCGCTGCAGGACAAAGAAACCAATCAATCCTCCTGTTGCGGCTCGGGTTGCTGTTCTACTGAAGTGTATAATATCATGAGCGATGATTATACCCGGCTGGAAGGGTATAACGCGGACGCCGACCTGGGACTGGGCTGCGGCCTCCCCACCCAGTTTGCTAAAATAAAAGCCGGTGATACCGTGATCGACCTCGGCAGTGGTGCCGGGAATGACTGCTTTATCGCCCGCGCGGAAACAGGAGAGTCGGGAAAAGTAATCGGTATTGATTTTACCCCGGCCATGATCGAAAAGGCACGCGCGAATGCGGAGAAAAGAGGCTTTAATAATGTGGAATTCCGCCAGGGCGATATTGAAAAAATGCCGGTGACTTCCAATGTGGCGGATGTGATCGTGAGCAATTGTGTCCTCAACCTCGTTCCCAATAAAGACGGTGTGATCAGTGAAATATTCCGCGTACTGAAACCCGGCGGTCACTTCAGCATCTCCGATGTGGTGCTCATGGGTGAATTACCCGAAGCCCTGCAAAAAGACGCTGAAATGTATGCAGGCTGCGTGGCCGGTGCGATTCAGAAACAGGATTACCTGGGACTGATTGAAAAAAACGGATTTAAAAATATCACGGTACAAAAAGAAAAGCCGATCATCATACCGGATGATATCCTGAACAATTACCTCGGTACAAAAGAACTGGAAGATTTCAAAGCGGGTAAGACGGGCATCTTCTCAGTTACAGTATATGCGGAGAAGCCGGCGGCTTGTTGTACGCCGGGAAGCGGATGCTGCTAATTATGGGAGAGTGGAAAGTGGAGAGTAGAAAACGGGAGCCCTCTGATGTTTTTTTCACTTTAAATAGTATAGCCATGTACAAACACAAAAATGACCCCGGAGACGGTGGTTGCTGCGGCATCGGATGCTGCTAAGGAAAAAGAGGGGGGGCTCGTCTCCCCCTCATTAAAACCAACGCTGACTATGCAAAAAAAATTATCGTTTCTCGACCGCTATCTCACACTCTGGATCTTCCTTGCAATGGGAACAGGGGTGGCTATTGGCTATTTTTTTCCCTCGGCGGAAGGCTTTATTAATTCTTTCCAATCCGGGAGCACCAATGTGCCGATTGCGATCGGTCTCGTATTAATGATGTATCCCCCGTTGGCAAAAGTGAAATATGAAGAATTACCGAAAGTATTCGCTAATAAAAAAATACTGGGTCTCTCGCTGATCCAGAACTGGATTGTGGGGCCCGTGCTGATGTTTTTACTCGCGGTGGTTTTTTTACATGATCACCCGGGTTATATGACCGGACTGATCCTGATCGGCATCGCCCGTTGTATTGCGATGGTGATTGTATGGAACGATCTCGCCGGTGGCGACAGGCTCTATGCGGCTGGCCTGGTGGCTTTCAACAGTATTTTCCAGGTTCTTTTTTACAGCCTGTATGCATGGGTCTTTATCACGAAGCTCCCTCCGCTACTCGGCCTGAAAGGTTATGAAGTAAATATTACCATTGCCGATGTTGCACAAAGCGTGTTTATTTATCTCGGTATTCCTTTTCTGGCCGGATTAATTTCCCGCTATGTACTCATTAAATGGAAAGGAGAAGATTGGTTCAATAACCGCTACCTGCCGGCTGTCAGTCCGGTTACACTGATTGCATTGCTGTTCACTATTCTGGTTATGTTCAGCCTGAAGGGTAAACTGATTGTGCAAATTCCGGGGGATGTGTTATTGATTGCCCTGCCGCTCAGTATCTACTTCGCCATTATGTTTTTTTCGGCCTTCTTACTGTCGAAAAAAGCAGGCACCGATTATCCGAAATCCGTTTCGCTCGCCTTTACTGCCGCGGGCAACAACTTTGAGTTGGGTATCGCCGTAGCCATTTCTGTATTCGGCATTGCTTCACCGGCTGCTTTTGCCGCAGTGATCGGCCCGTTAATAGAAGTACCTGTACTCATACTGCTCGTGCGTTTTGCACTGGCTCAACAACATCAATTCAAATCAACGAAGGCATGAAGAAAAAACTCCTCTTTGTCTGTATCGAAAACAGCAACCGCTCCCAGATGAGCCAGGCTTTTGCCCGCATACTCGGTGGAGAAAATGTAGATGCTTATAGTGCAGGATCAAAACCTTCCGGCATCGTTAATCCAAAAGCCATTGCGGCAATGAAAGAACTGGGCTATGATCTCAGCACCCATGACAGTAAAAGCCTGGATGATGTAAAAGCATTCGCTCCCTTTGATGTGGTGGTGACCATGGGCTGCGGCGACGCCTGTCCCTGGATGCCGGCCAAACGCTTTGTGGACTGGCAGATCCCCGACCCCAAACATATGGAGCCTGAAGAATTCAATAAAGTGCGTGACTTTATCCGCGATAAGATTGCAGGTTTACTGAAAGACCCGGACCTTAATTAATGTATTGAGCAGGCACGGGTAATTCAGGTGATTCGGCCTGCCAGAAAATCGTAAGCACCCACCATCGCTTTCCGTCAAACCAAAGCTGAATACTATTGATGCCCCGCATAAAGGGTTTTTCATCCTGCAGCGTTTTCCTGGATTCATACGTGCTGAAGACCTGCATCACACTGCCAAACTGATCTGTCTTACGTCCAATCTCCTTTTCATAAAATCCATCCTTTTCAAGAAAGGGGCCGGAGGTCTTTATATAATCCTCCACCGACATAGTTCGTTTTCCCATCATTCCGTCCGCACGCTTGCCGGTGGCTACCAACCGGGCTTCCGGCAGAAACAGGGTACGGAACCGGTCCCAGTTACGGGTTTCTCCCGCCGGACCGGAAATTGTAGTATATACAGCAGTAAGTAACGCATCCGCTGTTGACACGTCTTTCGGATCGGCAGGTATACTGTCGGTTACAGACGACCAGGCCTTTAACTGACTAAGCATTAAAAGCATTACTAATACCGTGTATCTGCGCATAGTTGATTTTTATCTAAAATACTTCCATATTCCCGGAATAATGATCCGTTCATCAAAACTCCGGCTACTTTATTTACTTTGCTGTCAGAATGACTACCGCGGAGCAACCTGTTTTGTCCAGAAATTATTATGCGTTTCTTTTCAGCCTGCTGGGACTGGTGGCCGGCATCGGGCTTTTTGTACCCCTGCTGGATAACGACGCGGCTCATCACGCCAATATTGCGCTGCGGATGTACCTCACCGGCGATTATGTGAACCTGATGGACGGCGGCACTGATTATCTTGATAAACCACACCTTCATTTCTGGTTATCGGCGCTGAGTTATCATGTATTTGGCATCAGCTCTTTTGCCTATAAACTGCCTTCTTTTCTTTTTTCCATACTTGGTGTGTATTCCGTTTACAGAACAGGAACGCTCTTGTATTCCGCTGATACAGGAAAACTGGCCGCACTGATCATGGCCTCCTCCGTCTCCTTCCTGCTGGCCAACAGCGACGTACGGATGGACGCGATTATCACTGCGACAATTGCCTTTTCTTTCTGGCAACTGACCGCGCTTATTAAAACAAACCGTTTTAAACATATTCCCCTGGCAGCACTCGGTCTCGCACTTGGATTTTCCACAAAGGGAATGATTGCTGTGGTGATTCCCGGTTTTGCCGGGCTGCTGTTATTACTCCAGCTTAAAGGTGCACGCGGTTTGTTGCAATACCACTGGCTGATACTGGCTGTTTTTTTCGCCGTATTTATTTCACCGGTATTGTATTGCTATTACCAGCAGTTCAATCTGCATCAGGAAAAAATTATCCGGGGCAAAGATCATATTGACGGTGTCCGTTTTATCCTGCTGCAGCAAAACCTCGAACGTTTTTCCGGCGGCATGGGCAATACGCTGCAACATGATTATCTTTTTTTCTTTCACTCTTTCCTTTGGTCCTTTGCTCCCTGGTGCCTGCTTGCTTTTGCCGCGATTTACCAGCGCTTCCGGGATTTTAAAAACAGGTTGACCGAATGGGCTTCCGTAATTGTGTTCCTGCTGGTTGCCGCCATTGTAACCTTTTCCGGTTTTAAACTGCCCCATTACCTCAATATCGGTTTTCCCTTTGCCGCCCTTTTTACCGCCGCATACCTGATGGCTAATGCCGGCCATGAAACCTGGACAAAACGAGTATACCTGTTACAGCGTATTATCACCCTGCTCCTGTTATCCGGTATGGTGGTTGTAAATTTCTGGTCCTTCCAGGTAAATTCCTATCTCATAATGGGCGGACTGATTCTACTGCTCAGCAGTTACCTTCATTTTTATAAAAGTTCGTTGTTATCACGACTGGCCAAATCAGTTGGTTTATCCGTTGCTGCCATCGTTATTTCCTTCTTCCTGATCAACAGCAATTTTTATCCGCAATTACTGAAATACCAGGGGGGTAATCAGCTGGCTGCCGCAATTAAAGGAAAAACAGATCCGGCCCATATATATTTCTGGAAAAACAGCAACAGCGCTTCTTTTGATTTTTATACCGGCACCCTGCGTAAAGAATACAAGCCACAGGAACTGAAACCCGGTGAAAAAAACTGGCTGGTCTGTTATCCGAAAGACCTGGCCGAAATACAGCAGGCGGGTTTGCGGTTAAAGG
This sequence comes from Chitinophagales bacterium, assembly GCA_017303855.1. Lineage (GTDB taxonomy): Bacteria > Bacteroidota > Bacteroidia > Chitinophagales > Chitinophagaceae > JJ008. Next base: position 80,390 of record JAFLBL010000012.1, read on the forward strand.
ATACCGTGAGGATGAAGGACTATGAAATATCAAGACTCTCTTTCCGTTTCCTCGATCCGGCGGAGCGTGATGCTATTTGCTCGGAAATAGTAATCGCGGAAATCGCGGAGTAAACAGGCTTACTTACAGTATTTTTTTATTAAGTCATTAACTTCCGGACCATATTGCTTTTCAAACTGCAGGGTCTTTGCCATCTGCAGATCTTCACAGGCTTCTTCTGTTTTTTCCATGGCAATATGCACCAGGGCCCTGTTTTTATACGCATAGGAATTGTCCCTGAATACCAGCAACGACTTATTAATGTCTTCCAGCGCGCCGGTCAGATCATTCATTTTGTACTTTGCAAAGCCCCGGTTATTGAGGGTAAGTGGTTCATCTTTTTCCAGCTGCAGGGCTTTATCAAAATATACCAGCGCTTCCTGGTACCGGCCCAGGTGCGTATACTGAAAACCTATATTCACGTAGGATCCTACAAAATTACTGTCGATTGAAATGGCTTTTTTCAGAAAGGCAATGGCTTCGTCTCTCCGGCCTAGTTCATCGAGTACCGTACCGAGATTATTGATGATGGCCACATCGGAAGAGTCGTAACTATAGGCCCGTATAAAATCTTCGTAGGCGCCGTGAAAATCGCGCTTCTGTTCTTTGGCACTGCCCCGGTTTACAAAACAACTCAGCAGGAACCTGTCATCCGTGGCCCGTTCAATCGCCTTTGTATTATCCAGAATTGCTTCATCCGTATACAACAGGGTGTACAACAGGTTAGCGCGATAGTGATAGGCAAGGGCGGAATCCGGTCTTACAGCAATCGCTTTTGAAAAATCATTGAACGCGTTTTCATACTCCTTCAGTTCAAAATAGGCGGTTCCGCGCCCGGTGTATAAATCGTACTGTGTGGAATCTATCTGTTTGGCTCGGTTATATACCTGTATAGCTTCGGTAAATTTTTTTTCGCCCAATAATGCCTGCGCTTTTACAATCAGGTCCTTTACCGGTTGTGCCCCGGCTATGCCGGAAAAAATCAGTAAAATCAGGAGTATAAAGGTTTTCATAGTTTTCTTTCCTCAGATACCGGCCTGCTGGCTTATTTCCAGCATTCTTTTTATGGGTTTTAATGCCGCCAGTCTTAATTCTTCTTCCATGGTAATTTCCGGCAGTTCATACTTCATACAGAGATAAAGTTTTTCCAGCGTATTCAGTTTCATATGCGGACAATCATTGCAGGCACAGTTATTTTCCGGTGGCGCCGGAATAAATGTTTTGTCAGGCGACTCCTTCATCATCTGGTGCAGGATACCTGTCTCGGTAGCCACAATATACTCTTTGGCTGAATCGGTCTGTGTATATTTCAGCAATCCGGTAGTGGACCCGATATAATCCGCCATACGCAGAATGGGTTCCTCACATTCGGGGTGAGCGATAAATTTTGCATGCGGATGACGGATTTTTAATTTGGTGATTTTTTCCAGGCTGAATATCTCATGCACCATACAGGCGCCGTTCCACAACAGCATATTCCGGCCTGTTACTTTGTTGATATAACCCCCCAGGTTTTTATCCGGGGCAAAAATAATGGGTTGGTCTTTTGGAAAACTTTCTACGATGATCCGGGCATTACTGCTGGTCACAATCACATCACTCAGGGCCTTGATTCCCGCACTGCAGTTGATATAACTCACCACCACATGATCGGGGTGTTGTTCCTTGAATTTTTTAAAAAGCGGGGGAGGACAACTATCGCTCAATGAACAACCGGCTTTAAAGTCAGGAATCACTACTTTTTTGCCGGGGTTGAGGATTTTTGCCGTCTCCGCCATGAAGTGCACACCGGCAAACACGATCATATCCGCATCGGTTTTTTCAGCCTGCTGGGCCAGTCCAAGGCTGTCGCCAATATAATCCGCCACATCCTGAATATCCGGCTCCTGGTAGTAATGGGCCAGCAAAACCGCATTTTTCTCTTTTTTGAGTTTTTCAATCTCAGCGAAGAGGTCCAGGGATGGATCCAGCTCTATGTCGATAAATCCCGTTTTCTCAACGTGGGCAATCGCGGTATCCAAGGCTTCTGTGTGCATGGTTGACATTTTTTGTTTTCCAGTCAGCAATATTCCGTCAGCAATCCGGATTTTAAAAATCAAAATTTCGCCGGCGGTATAAATACAATAATAGTATTAATATATATTTTTTATAAAAAGAGTCTATTATTATTACAGCTGTGGATTAGTGGAAAACTTGCTTTTATAAAACTGTTTAAAAATGAGTTTCGTATTTTATACACCATTTTTTTTACATTATTCACAACCCGTTATTGTTACTGGTAGCGGTTTTCCGTATGTTATTCACATTCATGTGCATTACTTACCGCGAATAATTTTTCGGGGTTTGAATAGTATGCCTCATGTGCATACTACTGGTATAACTTGCCATTTTTGTACCGGGTCTGCTGAACGGCTCGTTTATCCCCTTTTTTGATTCCATTAATCCCGTTCCATATTAACGTTTCACATGGGGTTATGCACATAAATCCGGGACTATGCACATGACGATGTGAAGAAATTTCCGGTTGTCAGGGTATGTTGATGAACTGAACAACCCGATTTATTTTCCGTTTGTCAATAAAATTCGTCGCTATACTAAAGTTATGATCAGAATTAGCCGTATGCTTTACTTTTACAGTATAATATATATACTATATGAAACAGTTTAAACGGTTAATGGTTGCTTTTCTGCTATTCCTTGGTACAGCGGCACATGCGGATGAAGGTATGTGGCTGCCCTTATTTCTGCAACAACTGAACGAAAAACAAATGCGCAGTATGGGTATGAAAATTACCGCTGCGGATATATATAATATAAATAAAGGGAGTTTAAAGGATGCCATTGTAAGTTTTGGTGGTTTTTGCACAGGCGAAGTCATATCTGATAAAGGCCTCGTTTTAACCAATCACCATTGCGGGTTCGACGCGGTACAGAATCACTCCACCCTGGAGCGTAATTATATCAGGGATGGCTTCTGGGCAAAGAATAAAGGAGAAGAGATACCAAACCCCGGCTTATTTGTCACTTTTATTGTACGGATTGAAGACGTATCCAAAACAGCTCTTGCCGGGGTTACACCGGCTATGACCGAACAGGAGCGCAGTGCGGCTATTGATAAGAATATCGCCGGTTTAAAAACAACGGTTAAAAGAGAAGCGTACCAGGATTTCTTTGTCCGTTCTTTCTTTGAAGGTAACCAGTACTTTTTGTTTGTAACGGAAACCTATAAGGATGTTCGATTGGTTGGAGCTCCGCCTTCTGCCATTGGAAATTTTGGGAAGGATACAGACAACTGGATGTGGCCCCGCCATACCGGTGATTTCTCTATGTTCCGGATTTATGCCGGTAAGGATAATAAGCCGGCCGATTTTTCAAATGAGAATGTACCCTATGTACCTAAGAAGTCATTATCCATTTCATTGGGTGGTATGAAGGAAGGGGATTTCACCATGGTTTTTGGTTTTCCCGGTCGTACAACTCAATACCTGCCTGCCGCCGCTGTAGATCAGATTATGCAGGTTAATGATCCTGCAAAAATCGCTATCCGGGATAAAGCGCTGGGTGTGATTGACGGCTTTATGCGTAAGGATGAGAAAATTAAAATTCAATACGCGGCCAAATATGCCAGCATCAGTAATGCGTGGAAGAAATGGCAGGGGGAAGTATTAGGACTGACCAGTACAAAAGCAGTGGATAAGAAGAAAGTATATGAAGCGGAATTTCAAAAACGGGTAAATGCAAATCCGGCCTGGAAAGAGCAGTATGGTAGTTTATTGGGTGATCTTGAAACAAGCTATGCAGAGATTAATAAGTATGGACTGGCCAGGGATTATTTTAATGAAACCATATCCCGGATTGAAGCATTTGCATTGGGAGCACAGCTTAACAACCTGGCAGGTATAAAGCAAAAGAACGGCGACAAAGCCTTTAAAGATGCGGTGCCGAAAACGATAGACCGCCTCGCTGATCTGTATAAAGAATATAGCCCGGAAGTGGATAAACAACTTTTCACAGTCCTGATGGAGAAATTTACAAAGGATCAGCCTGCAGAATTCCTGGCTCCGGAGTTGGTCGCGCTGGCCAAAAGCAATGACTATAATTTTAGCAAAATAGCCGATGAGTTTTATACCGGGAATGACCTGTTAAATGCAGGTGCAAAAGTACTGGCCAATCTGCAGGCAAACCCGGACCTGGTACTGATGGCGAATGACTTGAATAAAGCTAATCAATTGTTTATCAGCCTAAACGCACATTATTCAGCTACTGTAACCAGGAAACTCAGCGGGTTACAGGCAAAAATTAATCAGCTGCAGCGGACGTATATGAAGGCACAGATGGAAGTAATGAAGGAGCGGAAATTTTACCCGGATGCCAATAGTACACTGCGGGTGACGTACGGAAATGTAAAAGGCTACCAGGCCCGGGATGCCGTAAAATATGATTTCTACAGCTACCTTGATGGTGTGATGGAAAAGTACAAACCCGGTGATTATGAGTTTGATGTGCCTGAAAAACTCCGGACATTGTACAAAAACAAGGACTATGGTCCCTATGGTAAAAATGGTAAAATGCCTGTTTGTTTTATAGCCATGAACCATACTACGGGTGGTAATTCCGGAAGTCCGGCGCTCGATGCAAGTGGCAACCTGGTAGGACTCAATTTTGACCGGGTCTGGGAAGGAACCATGAGTGATATTAACTATGATCCGTCCATTTGCCGGAATATTATGGTGGATATTCGTTATGTGTTGTTTATTATCGACAAATACGCCGGTGCCGGCCACCTGGTACAGGAAATGAAACTGGTAAATAAGGGCAAAAACCCGTAATCCCGGGAAGTCAGGCCCCTGTTGACTTTACTGCTGTAAAAATGCCTCCGGAAGGGGGCATTTTTAATAGATTTTCCACAGTTTTTCCCCTATTTTTGCCATCCTTAAAAAAATCAGTAATAATATTTTATGTCTATTATCCAGGATATCCGAGACAAGTACGCCAAACTTACTGTAGTGTTGATTGCACTGGCCCTGGTAGGGTTCATTTTGACCGATTATTTTTCCGGTAAATCAAGAGGTATGTCTGGTGGTCCCTCTAATACAGTGGGAGTAGTGAATGGTAAAAAAATCGGCTTTGAAGATTTCAACAAGAAAGTGGCGCAGGCTGAAGAGAGTTTAAAACAACAAGGTTATCCGGCTGCCATGGCCAGTCAGCAGGCACTGGACCAGGCATGGAACCAGGAGATCAGCCAGGTGTTGCTGATGGAAGAGTTTGAAAACCTCGGTATAGAAGTAGGTAAAAAAGAACTGGGTGATATGTTGTATGGTGCCAATGCACCGCAGGATATCAAACAAAGTTTTACAGACGAGAAAACAGGTGTGTTTAATCCCGTACTGGCCAAACAGAATATCGATCAGAAATTAAAGAAAGGAACGGAAGAAGAAAAGGCCAACATCAACGCATTCATCAGTCAGATGGTGACTATGCGCCAGGCCGATAAATATTTTTCACTGCTGGCCAACTCCATCAATTTCCCCAAGTGGATGATTGAAAAACAAAATGCGGATAACAGTCAGCTGGCAAAAGTATCATTGGTACGCGAAGCCTACAGCAGCATTCCTGACAGCACGGTAAAAGTTGATGACAGCGAAATCAGCGCGTATGTAAACAAGAACAAGAGTCAGTTCAAACAACAGGAAAGCCGCAGTATTGTCTATGTTAGTTTTCAGGCTTCTCCATCCGCGGCCGACAGCGCAGCGGTGAAAAACAATATCGCAAAGCAAATTGAAGCCTTTAAGACTACGCCGAATATGTCACAATATCTGGCTGGTGAAGGATCTAATTTTTATGATGGTTATATTTCCGGTAAAACCATTCAGATTGCATTAAAGGATTCTATTTTTAAAACACCGGTCGGTGAAGTATATGGTCCTTACCTGGATGGCGGCAGTTATTCCATTGCCCGCGTTTTGGGTGTGAAGTCCATGCCTGATTCTGTAAAAGTTCGTCACATACTTATCGGTACGCAAACCCGTGATACAGCTTCTGCACTTAAACTGGTGGATAGTCTGCGTGCAGCTATCGCTGCTGGTTCCAGTTTTGATACACTGGCCGCTAAATTTTCAGAAGATCCCGGAAGTAAAGACAAAGGTGGTGTTTATGAAATTCCTTCCGGTCAGATGGTTCCTCCCTTTAACGACTTTGCATTCCTGAATGCACCCGGAACCAAGGGCGTGGTTAAAACAGATTTCGGTTATCACATTATGGAAGTGATGACACATAAAGGTGGCGGTGCTGCTTACAAAATTGCCTATTTGTCCAAAGAAATCATTGCCAGCCAGGAAACGGATAACAGTGCCCTGAATGAAGCCAATGCATTTGCAGCAGACAGCAAGGATGTAAAATCCTTTGATACCAATTACGAAAAGACGTTGAAGGCAAAAGGTATTTTGAAGAATATCGCTACAGATATCACGCCTTCTTCTACCGCGGTTCGCGGCCTGGAGGCAGCTACCCGTTCTTTTGTAAGATCTATTTATGATGCGGATAAAGGAGATGTACTGCAACCGGAGCGTGTTGGTGATGCGTATGTGGTGGCTGCGGTAACCGAAGTTTTTGAAGAGGGTACGATGAGGCCTGCCCGCGCCCGCCTGGCTGGTGCTGAAGCGCCCATCCGGAATAAAAAGAAAGCTGAAATGCTGACTAAGAAAATCGGTGCGGTTACCACACTGGAAGATGCGATTGTAAAACTGGGTGGTAATAAGGTAATTGAACCCGCTGACAGTCTGCGTATGAGTTCAGCGCTTGGTGCTGGTATGTCTTACGAGCCCAAAGTAATCGGAGCTGCTTTTAATCCTGCTAATAAGGGTAAGGTAGTGCCTGAAGTGATTGCCGGTCAGCAAGGTGTTTATGTGGTACGGGTGGATTACCAGACTACAACTCCCGCGGCCCAGGGTGATGTAAACGAACAGCGTGCTGCCCGTTATCAGCAGGCTAAACAAAACCTGACGAATCAGTACAGCGGTAATAATCCGATCACGATTCTGAAAAATGCGGCGGATATTAAGGATAAGCGTTCAGCAAGGTTTTAATTAACTGAAAGAAAAATACAGGAAAGCCTGTCTGTTTAAAACAGACAGGCTTTTTTCTTTTCCGGAGTTTCCCAAACCCGAAAACCAACGAACCGGGAAATTGTTATTTTTACATATACAATGAGCGACGCATTTGTCAATAAAGTAGCGGAGAGTGGCCTTGTTACCCTGGATCTGGAAAAGTGGTATCCCAGGGAGAGTACAGCCGTTTTTGATCTGAAGGGTTATCTTTTTATGGAAATGATCCTGAAAGAAAAGGATTTCCGGGAAGCCCTGAAGAATACGGATTGGACTGTTTACCAGGATAAGCATGTTGCTATTACCTGCTCGGCCGATGCCATTATACCCGTATGGGCTTATATGCTCGTTGCTTCTTACCTGGAGCCTGTTGCCCGTGAAATTATTATGGGTAACGAACAGGAGTTACACAAACATCTTTTTTTAAAAAACCTTGGCGCTATTGATCCGCTGGAATACGCCGACGCCCGGGTGGTGATCAAGGGTTGTGGCGAAACGCCAATTCCGGATTATGTTTATATGGAAATCACCCGGAAGCTCCGTCCGGTTGTGAAAAGCATTATGTATGGCGAACCGTGCAGCACGGTTCCTGTTTATAAGAAGAAATAAATAGGGAGTTGATTTTTCAACTCCCTATCTGTTTTATTACTGAATTTTATCAATCAGTTTCATGCCTCCGCCTTCCAATGCCTTACCCGCCGCATCATTTACTTTACCTTCATATTTTCCATCTATTTTTTGTTTGCCGGCGGATGTACCATCGGACAATTTGGTAAGTTCCATGGATCCTTCAATACTGAAACTGGAGAGAGCATTCGGGTCTGTATTTTTTATGGCTTTCAAAAGGCCACCCACTTTACTGCCACTTTTTATTTTGGAGAGTTCGCTGTTCAGCAAGTAATCACATTTCATAGTCCGGGCTTCTTCTTCAGAGGAAACGGCAATGGCTTCAATATTTCCTGTGGTTAATGTATTGACTAATTGCTGTTGCAGATCAGCGGCCTGCACCTGTTCGTCCGCTTTCGGAGGTAAAATGCCCAAGCGTATACCGTTAGCAGTTTGTTTTTCAGCAGCAGGTTTTGTTTTCATATCCCGTTTGGCTTTGTTCATTACATCGCCCAACATTCCACTCATATCAAATTTATCCTGAAGATCCTCTTCGTTTTTTGTTTCGGTATAGCCGGGAGGTATTTCAAATAACATGGAATCCAGTTTTTCCATCGAGAAATCCAATGTCTCCAGGTCTGTTTTCATCTCAGTTGTCTGCGCCGCCTGATCACCCATGATAATCGTTGTGGTTTCAATCAGCGGGAAGCCAAGTTTGCCTTTGCCCTTGCGTCGGGTGACAAAACGATCTTTACAATCCAGTTTCGGTTTTTCTTTCGGATCGCGCTGTACCTGTTGCGGACGGTACCTGACCGGGCAATTAAATTTAGGAAGATCAATATACCAGCCATCCGTTTTGATCATAAAGCTGTCCTTCATCATACAGGCATCGGGTGAGGCTTTCATTTTCTGCGTGGTCCATACGTGGCGGGCCGTTAAGCCATACATTTTTTTCCTTTCCCCGGTATCACGGATGCTGTAATAGATGGTGATTACTCCGCCCTTTTTAGTTTCGCCGGGAACTGTTTTTTCTTTAACCGGAACTGCTGCTTTTTTAACTGGTTCATCTTCATCAATAATTTCTTCCGGCTGCTTATAGAATGAATCTATGTAGTAGAGTTTTTTCTTATCATTGATTTTTATGGTTCGTTGCAGATCACATTGTTCAATGGTGATGGGTTGCGACATTCCCATCATGGTACCGGGTTCGGTTCTTTTCCGCATCCCTTTTACATATACTGTCGATTCGGATTTCATACCCATCATACCGGTGGACTGACGGATTTTGTATTCCTGGGTATAAGCGGGTGTGACAGAGCAACAAATAATGAGTAAGGCAATAAAGCCAGGCAGGTATTTTTTCATGTTCGGCAGGTTTGTAATAAAGGTAGATATTCAATACAAACCTGCAGCTGATATTAATTAGGAAATCTTACCGCCCCATAAATACCATCAGGATCTGTACATCACTGGGATTTATTCCTGAAATCCGGCTGGCCTGTCCGAGTGTCCGGGGTTTTATACGAATCAACTTCTCCCTTGCCTCATTCCCCAATGAACCGATTTTTTTATAATCAAAATTCTCAGGTATTTCAAGATCCTCGAGTTGCGACATCCGGCTTACGAGTTCTTTTTCTTTTTCAATATATACATCGTATTTCACCTGGATGGAGGCCTGTTCTATAGCGCTGGCTGTATAGTTGGTTAATGCGGATTTTAGTTTTGGCAGCGCTTCGGCCAGTTCGTCTAATTCAACAGAAGGACGGAGCAGAATTTTCTCGGCCCTGGTTTTTTCACTGATAGTAGAAGAACCGATTTTTTCAAACCAGCTGTTTATCTCAGCTGGTTCTACGGTCATTTCTTTCAGCAATTTTTTAATTTCCGTCACGGAGCTCTTTTTATTCTCAACACCGTTTTTTCGTTCATCGGATGCCAGACCGAGTGCATGACTGATTTCGGTAAGACGCAGGTCGGCATTGTCCTGCCGAAGCAGGGTTCGGAATTCCGCCCTTGATGTAAACATGCGGTATGGTTCCTGTGTACCCTTGCTGATCAGGTCATCTATGAGCACGCCTATATAGGCGTCACTTCTTTTTAAAATCAATGCCTCTTTTTGGTTGGCGGCCTGGTGCGCGTTGATACCGGCCATCAAACCCTGGCAGGCAGCTTCCTCATATCCTGTTGTGCCATTGATTTGTCCGGCAAAAAAGAGGTGACGGACCAGTTTTGTTTCCAGCGAATAATTTAATTGTGTGGGTGGAAAGAAATCATATTCGATGGCATAGCCGGGACGAAACATCCGGGCCTGTTCAAAACCAGGTATACTACGAAGTGCTTCGTATTGTGTTTCTTCTGGTAATGAAGTTGAGAAACCATTGAGATAGATTTCTACAGTGTTCCATCCCTCCGGCTCAACAAAAAGCTGGTGACGGTCTCTTTCGGCAAAGCGGTTTATTTTATCTTCTATACTGGGACAGTAGCGCGGACCTACCCCATCAATACGACCGGCAAACATGGGGCTGCGGTCGAATCCCGTTTTTAAAATATCGTGTACTTTCTGATTGGTATAAGTAATCCAGCAGCTTCTTTGTTCTTTGGGTTTCTCAATATCTAGGTAAGAGAAACCGACATGTTCGGTATCGCCGGGTTGTTCTTCCATTTTTGAATAGTCAAGACTTCTGCCATCAATACGCGGAGGTGTTCCGGTCTTCAGGCGGTCGCTTTCAAAACCCAGTTCTACCAGTTGTTCTGTAATACCCGTAGCCGCCTTTTCAGCGATTCGGCCACCACCGAAATTCTTTTCGCCAATATGAACAATGCCATTGAGGAATGTACCATTAGTCAGTACTACCGATTTCGCTTCAATCTGATGTCCCATACCCGTGATGACTCCATGGCAACGGCCATCTTTTATCAGCAACCCTTTTACCATATCCTGGTAAAAGTCAAGGTTCTTTGTGTTCTCCAGCATCTCTCTCCACTTCAGGTGGAAGACCATCCGGTCATTCTGAGCCCGGGGACTCCACATGGCGGGTCCCTTGCTCCGGTTCAGCATACGAAACTGTATAGTGGAGAGATCTGTTACAATACCCGAGTAACCACCCATGGCATCAATCTCCCGTACAATCTGTCCCTTGGCAATACCACCCATGGCCGGATTACAACTCATCTGGGCAATGGTCTGCATATTCATTGTCACCAACAGGGTTTTGGAACCCAGGTTGGCCGCCGCGGCAGCTGCCTCACATCCGGCATGACCGGCTCCTACTACTATTACATCGTATTCTGGAAACATAGCTGGCAAAGGTACCTCCTTCCGGGGGCTATTTTTCTAAGTTTTTAAGAAAGCTTATTTCTTTTTGAATCTCCCCGATCGTCTTTCCGTTGTTGAGCAGTTCAAATTCATAGGCAGAAAAATCTTTTACCCGTTCCAGGAACTCCTTGTTTGTATTTATAAATCCAGCCTGGGTAGTGCTGGATATAGTTTCCGCCTGTTCTATCTGTACGGTTTTCTCCATTAACCACTTACAGGGAGCATAACCTGTTTGTTCGTATAGGGATTGAAAAAAGTTCCGGGCTGCCAGTAAATTCAGCCGTCCCCCGGTTTCTTTCTCTGTATCTGTATAATCCACCCGGATATTGGTAAAGTTCCAGCAGGCCTTTAACTCGTTTTCATTGGAGAAATCAAAACAGGCTACAGGAAGAATATGCTCAAATTGCCATAAAGCGCCAAAGTCTTCCCAGCCCACCCCTTCTCTGAACTGGGCAGCAAACCATTCACGGATACCCGTAATATCTAAACCGAAGTATGGGGCATAAGACAAACAGGGTTGCTTCTCCACAACATATCGCCTGAAGGCAATCTGCCACTTCCTCTTTTCCCGGGTTTTAATGATTTCCGGGGTTTCTTCCTGTTTGGTATATCGCTTCCTGGCCATAATCTGATGTTTCCACAAAGATAGGTGTTCCACGGGACACTGTTTCGGCCTGAAACAGTGTCCCGTGGAACGATTCTAAGTTGTTGATTTATAAAAAGGGGTTGCGGGTGCTGTTATTAATTATTAAAGGAGAGTTTCTGTTCGCACATAGGGAGAAAGATAAATACAAGGGGATCAACAAAACACTCCTACGGAGTGAGGGGGCATTACGTGGATGTTTAATCTTCCAACAAAGCACTCCTAACGGAGTGACCCCGTCACAACGACTCAATCCTAAACCTCTCAACGTCTCAACACCTCAAGAACTACCCCTAAACCTCTCAACAACTAATTTACACCTCTGCTAATCAGTATATTGGCATATCACCTAATAGGCAAATCAGTATATTGGCATATCACCTAATAGGCAAATCGGTATATTGGCAGATCACCTAATCGGCACATCAGCACATCGGCATATCGGCATATCAGCAAATCGGCACATCGGCAAACCGGCACATCATCAATCGGCACATCGGCATATAATCAATCCCCCCTAAAATACCGTTCCAACCAATAATCCTCCCTCTTCCGCATCTGTACAATCTCCTCTTTCTTCTTATCCCCGTATCCGCAAAGATGCAGGGCCCCATGAAAGATTACCCGGTGTAATTCAGCCGTAAAGGAAACGCCCAGGCTTTTCGCATTATCCCGTACCCGGTCGATACTGATATAGATTTCTCCCACGGTAGAAGCGTCCGACGATAAATCGAATGTGATGATATCGGTGAAATAATCGTGCTGCAGGTATTGCCGGTTGATTTCCAGCAGGCGATTGTCTGAACAAAAGATATAGTTCAATGAAGCCAGCTTCTTTTTCTCCCTTTTAAAAAGAGCTTCAATCTGCGCTTTCAGGGCAGTCCTTTTTACCAATGAAAAAGACCGGGTTTCGAAAAAGAAACAAACTTTTGATGTGGAAGACATAATTTCAAAATTCGTAAAGAAATACCAACCAACAAGGGTAGTTTTGTAGTATTAATATGTAAGGATCAATGATTGCAAGGCTTTCAGCATTAAAACCGGGACAAGAAGGAATCATCAAAGAATTTCAAAACAATGAGATTTTTCTGAAATTGATGGAAATGGGTTGCGTTCCCGGCGAACGTATTCTCCTGGAACAGGTAGCACCTCTCGGTGACCCGATCTCTGTAAACGTGGCCGGTTATCACCTCAGCCTGCGGCTAAATGAAGCCGAACATATCCTGGTGGAAGTAAAACAATAAGAAAGCAATTGTGTAAACAAAAACACAATTAATTGATTATCAATATTTTAAATGAAAATCGGACTTTATTTCGGCTCTTTTAATCCGGTTCATGCCGGCCACCTGATCATCGCCAGCCATATTTTAAATGAAACAGATATTGAGAAAGTCTGGCTGGTTGTCTCTCCGCAAAACCCTTTTAAACAGGAGCACGCACTGCTGAATGAATACCACCGCCTGCACCTGGTAAAGCTGGCAACTGAAGCGGACAACAGGATCAAAGCTTCCGATATCGAATTTAATTTACCCAAGCCCTCCTATACTATCAACACCCTGACCTGGCTCCATGAAAAATATCCGGAGCATGAATTCTGTATAATCATGGGCGCGGATAGTTTTCAAAACCTGGGAAAATGGAAAAACGCGGCACTCATTATCCGCGACTATGAGATCTATGTTTACCCCCGCCCCGGCTTCCCGGTTGAGAATTCCATTGGTGCCCGCCTGCATATAGTGGACGCGCCCCTGCTCCAGCTATCAGCAACGCACATACGAAAAAAAGTGGCGGAAGGAAAATCCATTCGTTACATGGTACCGGATGTAGTACTGGATGAAATAGAGAAAGGCGGTTATTATAAGAAATAACCCAGGAGCAGACAGGCAATTACAATAAAGGGCGGACGGATCTTTGTGAATTGCAGTAACAGGATCGTACCCCCGATTACCCCGAGATTTACCAGGCTCACCGTTTTGGGTTCAATAAAAGAGATATCCCGCATGATATAAAAAGAAGATGCAATCATAACCCCTACCACCACGGCATTGATTCCTTCGAGCGATCGGTATACCGCGGCATATTTTCGCAGGTTATGCCAGATCGGAAAAAAGAAAAGTACCAGCAGGGCACTCGGTAAAAAAATCGCAACCATACCGATCAGGCAACCCATCAACTGCATTTCTCCCCCCATGTCTTTCAGAGCCATGCCACCCGCAAATGAGGCAATGGAAAAAACCGGACCGGGGACGGCTTGTACAATACCCATACCGGTATAAAGTTTATCCTGGTCAATCTGTACCACATTGGGATTTTTTTCCTTTACTTCCTCCGGGCGCAAACTCCACTGCTCATACATCATGGGCATCAATACCTGGCCGCCGCCAAAAACCAGGCTGCCCATCCGGTACGTATTTTCAAAAAGGTTGATGGGCTTACGGCCGAACCAGTCATTGGTTCTCGCCGTTTCACTCAATATACCGGCCGCGATAAAGATGATGCCGAATAACCAGAAGTTCCACCAACGGATTTTCCTGGGTTTTTCCTCCACCTGCGGAATACGGGTCTGACTGAAATTGGTGGCAATGCCCCCGGCTACAATCAGGGCGGGTATCACCCAGGTTTTTCCAAACAGAAAATATGTGGCAGCCACACTGCAGAGCATAATGATCTGCGTGATGGTATTTTTAATTGCATGCGGAAAAATATGGATCACGGCATATCCGAGAAACCCCGCCGCCATAGGGGCAATAAATTTAAATATATCAGTACCCAGTTCCCGCTTGTCGATATACTGCAACAGGAAAGAAAACGCACCCATGAAAATGGAAGCCGGAAGGATCCAGATGATCAGCGTAAGTACGGCAAGCGGCACGCCCCCTCTTTTATAACCAATCAGGGTCAGCGTTTGTGTGGAGGAAGCGCCCGGGAGTAACTGACAAAAGGCATTGTATTCCATCAGCTCTTTTTCCGTTACATACGGCGTCTCCTGTACAAAGGTTTTTAACATCATACCGATATGCGCCTGTGGTCCGCCAAAAGCGGTAACACTGTGCAGAAATACAGCCCTTAAGAATGGAAGATGACGTAACAACATCCGGGATAAATATAAAAAATTTAAACGTAGCAGATCCTGATTATACAATCTGTTTACAATTGCTGTAAATTCAGTCTTTATTCCCCGCTTCCATATTATAAAATATAACAACGGTATGAAACAAAAACTACTGCTCTTCATCACACTCACTCCGCTGATGGCTACCGCACAAAAGGGCGGAACAGACATGAAGACGCTGATCAGTACAGCAGCTGATAAAGTGGAAGCAAAAACAATTGCCTGGCGCCGCGATTTACACGAACACCCCGAACTGGGTAACCAGGAGTTTCGTACCGCTAAAATAATTGCCGATCATCTCCGCGCCCTTGGTATTGAAGTAAAGGAAGGGGTTGGCAAGACGGGTGTGGTGGGCGTATTGAAAGGGGCAAAGCCGGGACCCTGCATCGGACTGCGTGCGGATATGGACGGGCTTCCCGTTGTGGAAAGAGTAAACCTGCCTTTTGCTTCAAAAGCGACGTCCACCTATAATGGACAAGCCGTAGGCGTGATGCATGCCTGCGGACACGATACACATGTCTCCATATTAATGGGTGTGGCGGAAATACTGGCCGGTATGAAAAAGGAGCTCGCCGGCACGGTTAAATTTATTTTTCAACCCGCTGAAGAAGGTCCGCCCGAAGGAGAAGAAGGCGGCGCCCCGCTGATGATAAAAGACGGCGTTCTCGATAATCCCAAAGTGGATGTGATGTTCGGCCTGCATATCAATTCACAGACAGAAGTGGGAAAAATAAAATACCGCACCGGTGGTATCATGGCCGCTTCCGATTGGTTTAAAATAAAAGTAAAAGGAAAACAAACGCATGGCTCACAACCATGGGCCGGTATTGACCCCGTAGTGGTTTCGGCACAAATAATCAACGGCCTGCAGACAATCGTAAGCCGGCAGACCGAACTCACCAAAAATCCGGCAGTGGTTTCGGTGAGCGTGATCAACGGCGGTGTTCGCTCCAATATTATTCCTGAAGAAGTGAGTATGCTGGGTACCATCCGCACCCTGGATACCGGTATGCAGCGGATCATTCACGAAAAAATTGCCCTGACGGCTTCAAAGATTGCGGAAAGCGCGGGGGCAACTGCTGAAACCAGTATTGAGAAGAAAACGCTGGTCACCTATAACGATCCGGTGCTTACCAAAAAAATGCTGCCGAGTTTTATAAAAGCAGCCGGAGAAGAAAATGTAATTGAAACAGAAGCTGTGACGGGCGCCGAAGATTTTTCCTTCTTTGCGGAGAAAGTGCCCTCCATCTTCTTCTTTATCGGCGGTATGGAAAAAGGCAAGGATCCGAAATCCGCTTTCCCGCATCATACACCTGATTTTTCATTGGATGAAGCAGGTATGAAAACCGGGGTAAAGGCGTTTTTACAATTGGTGCTGGACTACATGCAACAGGCGGCCACGCCCGCGAAAAAAGGGTTCTAATAGAAGCCGGGTATTATTTTACTAACTGGTATACCAGTAAGCTGAGTAAATAAGCGAGGCCGGTCATATATACTAATTGTATAACGGGCCATTTCCAGCTGCGGGTCTCTCTTTTTACCACCGCCAGCGTACTCATACACTGCATGGCAAATACATAAAAGATCAGGAGAGATAACCCGCTGGCGAGTGTAAAGACCGGCGTGCCATCGGGGCGTACCGCCGCTTTCATCTTTTCTTTTAATAATGAGGATCCGTCGTCGTCGTCACCCACACTGTATAGCGTAGCCATGGTACCGACAAACACTTCGCGTGCGGCAAAAGAAGTGACAAGGGCAATACCTATTTTCCAATCATACCCCAATGGGGCAATGGCCGGCTCCAGCGATTTACCAATGATACCCGCATAAGAGCGTTCCAGTTTTTCGGTATGATAGGCTTTATTCAGTTGAGCGGCATCGGCACCGGGTGCGGTTTTCAGTTGTTCATATTTCGCCGTAATCTGCTGCATGGTATTTCCGGGACCGAATGAACTAAGCGCCCAGAGCACCAGGCTGATGATCATGATAATTTTACCCGCATCCACTACAAAGATCCGGGCTTTGCTGATCATGGTGGGCAATACATTTTTCCAACGGGGCGCCCGGTACGTGGGCAGTTCAAGTATGAAAAAACTTTTCTCCTTAATATGAATAAACCATTTGGCAATATAGGAGACAATCAGGGCCATCAGCAAACCCAGTAAATAAAGGCCCATCATCACCAATCCCTGCAGACTGAGAAAGCCGAGTATAAAATTCCGGGGTATTACCAATGAAATAAGGATGGTATAGACGGGCAGCCGGGCGGAACAACTCATCAGCGGAGTGATCAGTATCGTGAGCAGCCGCTCTTTCCGGTTTTCAATATTGCGCGCACTCATGATGGCGGGTACGGCACAGGCAAAACCACTGATCATGGGCATAACACTTTTTCCATTCAGACCAACACTCCGCATCAGCCGGTCAGAGAGAAAACTGATCCTTGCCATATACCCGCTGTCTTCCAGTAATGTGATCAGGCCAAACAGAATCATAATCTGTGGCACAAACAAGAGAATACCACTGAGTCCGGCGATCACCCCGTTCAGCAAGAGATCGGTCCAGCGGGTGTCGGGCAGATTGGCGGACAACAACTGGGATATTTTAGAAAAACCCAGGTCAATCCAGTCCATCGGGTACTGTGCCAGCCAGAACACGCTCTGAAAAAGCAGGAAAAGAACACCCAGCAAAATCAGGTAACCCCAGCGGCGGTGCAGGAGCAGATTATCGAGCCGCTCCGTGAAAATGGATTTCTGCAACGGATCCGGTTCCGATACCGCCTGCTGCATGATCTGCCGGATGCGGCTATACCGTTGTAATATTTCCTCGGCCTGGGTCTTGGTAGGATTAAACTGGTTACGGATTTCAATATTTTCTATAGTATCCTGTTCAACCGCCGTCAGATCGAAAGTTTCGTGATTAATGAGATAGTGAATCGCTTTATAGTCGCTGAGTTGCGGGTAATGTCCTTTAATCTCTTCAATCGGGGCTGCTGCCAGGGCATTATTATCAATAAAATCCCGAACGGGAGGCTTATACGCCTGCTGTACCGTAAGCTGAATCGCTTTTTTCAATTCGGCAACGCCCTTGTTTTTTCTAGGGTTTACGGCGATCACCGGTACACCCAGTTCCCGCTCAAGGGTAGGAAGGTCAATTTTGATTCCTTTTTGCCGGGCCAGATCCATCATCGTGAGTACCACCACTACGGGTACTTTCAGGTCAATGATCTGGCTGCAGAAGAGGAGGTTTCGTTTCAGATTGCTGGCATCGGCCACCGCAATAATCACATCGGCTTTAATGTCCTGGTCCTGCCCGATCAGTACTTTATAACTCACCCACTCATCCAGCCGCTTCGGATACAGGCTGTACGAACCCGGCAGGTCAATGATTTCGCCACTGAAACCACCAAAATCGGCATGACCGGTCTTTTTATCTACAGTAACCCCGGGAAAGTTGCCCACCTGCTGGTTCAGCCCGGTAAGACAGTTAAACAACGAGCTTTTGCCGCTGTTAGGGTTGCCGACCAGGGCAATATGAATCCTGTTTTTTTCCACGATAAGTGACAACTATTCAATAAGAAAGGCAAAAATATTGCGGGAGAAGGAAACCGCCTTACGAAATACGGTTTTTAGTACGGGCAATCCGGAAAAAGATTGACCGAAATCTGGCAATTATCCCCGGGAAAAACGGCCGGGGACAATACCTTTGCAACTTATCAATCATTTTTCTATGTTTTCTTACCGCTCCGGACTTTCATTGGGAATCGTATTGTTGCTTACCGCCTGTTCTTCTTCCAAAAAAATAAACAAGGAAGAGGTACAGTTGCCGGTTAATCTTAAATCACATATCAGCTACCTGGCCGATGATAAACTGGAAGGCCGTCGCACAGGTACACCCGGAGAAAAACTGGCAATGGAATATATCAGCGGTCAGTTCAGCAGTATCGGTTTACAGGCCAAGGGAACGAATGGCTTTTACCAGGCGTTTGAAGTAAACGAAGGAAAACAAATGGATCCTTCCACCCAATTCAGCATCAATGGCAATAAACTGGAGGCGGGGAAAGATTTTTTCCCGATGGCCTATAGTGCCGGCATTTCAATGGAAGCGCTACCGTCTATTGCGGTACAGGAAGCAGAAATGCCCTGGTTTGTGGATCTGAAAGACGCGCTGGACGAAAACAAAAGCAATCCGCATTTTGACCTCAGCAATTATGTGTATACCAATTGCAAAAAAGCAAAGGATAAAGGAGCCACGGCGGTGATATTATATAATAGTTCCGCCACTGATGATAAACTGGCATTTAACGGAAAGGATAAATCTGAAACCCTGACCATTCCGGTGATTTATATAAAGAAAGAAGCCGCGGCAAAATATTTTAAAGATCCTTCGGCCACACTCAATGTGAAGTTTACCGTTTCCCTGAGTGATAAGAAAAGAACCGGGCATAATGTGGTGGGTTATTTAGACAATGGCGCGGCCACCACCGTGGTACTCGGTGCCCACTTTGATCACCTGGGATATGGGGAAGACGGCAACTCAAGAAACACCACTACGGAGCCGGCCATTCATAACGGCGCGGATGATAATGCCAGCGGTACAGCGGCGTTAATTGAAATAGCCAAACGACTCAAAAACGGTACGGCAAAAAACAACAACTATCTCTTTATATCTTTTTCCGGTGAAGAACTCGGTTTATATGGTTCCAAATATTTTACCGATCACCCCACCATTGATCTGAAGACCGTAAACTATATGATCAATATGGATATGGTGGGCCGGCTGAACGACAGCAGTAAAGTGCTGACCATTGGCGGGTTTGGCACCTCTCCTGCCTGGGAGAAAGTAATCAATAACTATGATTTTTTCAAACTGCCGTATAAGACCAATATACAGCCGCCGCTGGTCATCCGCACCGACAGCAGCGGTACCGGTCCGAGTGATCATACTTCTTTTTATCGCAAAGACATTCCGGTTCTGTTTTATTTTACCGGCCTGCATACGGATTACCATAAACCCAGCGATGATGCGGATAAAATCAATTATACCGGTGAAGCCCTGATCATCCGCCATATGCTGGGCGTAATACACGGCCTCAATGCGGAACCCCGGCTCGCCTTTCTCAAAACCCGCGAAGCGCAAACCACCACCTCCGCCCGCTTCAGTGTATCAATGGGCATCATGCCGGATTATACCTGGTCGGGCACGGGCCTCCGTTCAGACGGAGTAAGTGAGGGTAAGCCGGCACAAAAAGCCGGACTGAAAGCCGGTGATATTATTCTGCAGATCGGTGACTTTAAGATTACGTCTATGGAAAGCTATATGCAGACCCTGGGCAAGTTTAAAAAAGGAGATACCGTTAAAGTGATTTACCTGCGGGGTAAAGACACCCTGACCACCACGGTTCAGTTCTAAAACGTAAATTACAGAATGGCCGAAAAAAACAAACTGGTACTCGATACCCGGGAACTCACCGATGGGTTTTTTGAAGATACCCGTTTGCTCGGCATCATGGCCCCGATAAAAGGGTACCAGTTCTGCTGGCATCTCAACAATTCAATCGGCCTTGATTTCCGGATCAATGATATTGAGATAAAAGTCATCAAAAAGAAGCGCGATTATTTTTTCTCTGTCTATGAATACCGCGTACCCACCGGCTCGCTGGAACATTTTATTTATGATAACCAGTTCGACGGAGAGTACCTCCTGCCCGAATTCAAACACTTCGATTTTCTCTGGCTGATGAAAGGCGATGAAGTAAATGACGACACCCTCCAGGAAACCATTCAGACGATCCGGAGTATTAATAGTGTGCAGCTGGTGGCGGAGCTTTCGATAGAGCAGATAAAGAATAAGGAGAATCTTGTGTTTTAATCATAATCGGGCAAACGTTAAGAAAGGATGAGTAATGAGTAATCAGTAATGAGTAGCTGATCGCACATAACTATATTTCTGAACTTCCCGCGTAGAGAAAAGTTCTTACTTTTTATTATTTTCCACAGCTACTCATTACTCATTATTAATTACTCATTTTTACATCTCCTGCTATGTGGACACAAACCAACAACAAACTCTACCGCAAATTCACTTTCGCCAATTTCAGCGAAGCCTTTGCCTTTATGACTAGAGTGGCAATTGAAGCGGAAAAGATGGATCATCATCCGTTGTGGACCAATGTATATAATACGGTGGAGATCTGGCTGAGTACCCATGACGCGGGAGATATCGTTACGGAGAAAGATCATCAGCTGGCGGCAAAGATTGACGGCTTATTATCAATACGGATACATGTATAAACAACTCTTTTTCCTTTTAGTAACGGCTTTGTTTTGTTCCTGCAATAACGGAGGTCCGGTTGACGGAGGCCCTTGTCAGTATAAGGAAACAAGGTACCCGGCCCGGTTGATCAAACTGGAAACGCATGACAGTATGCGGTACAATGCCTGGTTAGAACTGGAAGCCGGTATCACTTTACCGGACAGAAAAGACACCGTATTTTCAGAGAGGTTAAACGGCGGTCCGCTTTATGCGGAACAGATCGGTAAAGACTCCATTGCGGTTGGTAAAGTATATACGTTAGTAAGAAAGGAAATTATTGAAGGCCATTGTACCCCCCGTGTGGATATGATCCTTTTCGAAATAAAACAATAATAAGTGCCGGCAGCTTCCACCATATTAATGATTCGTCCCGCCGCGTTTGGGTATAACGACGAAACCGCGGCCAATAATTTTTTCCAGCACCATCCGGATATAAACCGGGAAGCGCTGCAGGAAATGGCCCTGGCAGAATTTGATGCCATGGTGGAGATACTCCGGCAACAGGATGTGGATGAGCTGGTGTTACAGGATAGCAAAGAACCCCCCAAGCCCGATGCCGTATTTCCCAATAACTGGCTCAGTACTTCTCCTGACGGAAAAATATTTATCTATCCGATGTATGCCGCCAACCGGCGTACGGAGAAAAGAGATGAATTACTGAAACAACTGGCGGAACAGTTTATTGTATCCGATGTACAGGACTGGAGCGAATATGAAGCGGAGGGCCGCTTCCTCGAAGGTACCGGCAGTATGGTGATAGATCATGAACATGAAATGATCTATGCCGCCATATCCGAAAGAACCAGCCTGGCCGTATTGGAAAAATTTGCGTCCGGCAACGGGTTCCAGGCCATTGTATTCCTGGCTACGGATATGGAAGGCAAACCGGTCTATCATACCAATGTGGTAATGGCCCTGGGAGAAAAATTTGCCGTGCTTTGTGAAGAAGCGATAGAAGAAGAATGGGAGCTGATTGCCGTGACGCAATTACTGGAAACTTCGCATCATACAATCATTCCCATTACCCGGGAACAGATGTATGCATTTGCCGGCAATATGCTGGAGATAAAAAACAGGAAGGGAGAATCGCTTATTGTTCTCAGTGAAACAGCGAAGCGGGCCCTGCGGCCGGAGCAGCTGACCAAACTGGAAACATTCGGAAAACTTATACCCGTCTCCGTACCTACTATTGAAAAAGTGGAAGGAGGCAGTGTGCGTTGTATGATGGCCGAAATCTTTTTAAAAAGAAAAACTTAAGGCAGAATCACTACGGCCTTCTCCGCTTTTGCCGTGATTTGTCCGATCGGCGTGATGAATTCACCCAATCCGGTTTTTCCCATTAGCGCGGTTACATCGTCTTTCGCCGATGCCGCCACGGCTATCAGTAATCCGCCATTGGTCTGCGGATCCGGCAATAACTTAAACGCTTCCGCCACCGGTGTTCCTTTTTCAAACTTCACTTTTTCGCCATAACTGCTCCAGTTGCGCGTAGTACCATCGGGGAATACGCCCTGTGTGATATACTCTTTAACACCGGGAATCGCGGGGATCTTATCATACCAGACTTCCGCACTCAGTCCGCTGCCTTCTGCCATTTCGATCAGGTGACCCAGGAATCCGAAGCCGGTAACATCCGTCATGGCGTGTACGCCTTTTATTTTGCCGAGCTCCTCTCCTGTTTTATTCAGCGTGGTCATTTGCCGGATAATAACATCCAGCAATTCATCCGTAATCAATCCTCTTTTCTGTGCCGTGGATAAAATACCCACGCCCAGCGGTTTGGTGAGAAATAACAAATCGCCTTCCTGTGCGGTATTATTCTGTTTCAGGTTTTCAATAGGGAGAATGCCTGTAACCGCCAGTCCGAAGATCGGCTCGGGTGAGTCAATACTGTGTCCGCCCGCCAGGGGAATACCCGCTTCGAGACAGATACTCCTTCCGCCTTCCACTACTTTCTGCGCCACTTCGGCCGGCAGCTTATTTACCGGCCAGCCCAGCACCGCAATAGCCATCAGGGGTTTGCCGCCCATAGCATACACATCACTGATGGAATTGGCGGCGGCAATCCGTCCGAAGGCATAGGGATCATCCACTATCGGCATAAAAAAATCCGTGGTGGAAATGATGGCGGTACCATTGCCCAGGTCATAAACCGCCGCATCGTCACGACTATGATTGCCGACGAGTAAATTTTCGTTATCCGGAAATGCAACAGATGTTTTAAGAATTTCATCCAGCACTTTGGGGGCAATCTTGCAGCCACAACCGGCGCCATGGGAGTATTGTGTAAGACGGATAGCTTCTGTCATATCAATGGTATTGGCTGCAAATCTCGGTATAGTTTGATTAACTTTAGTACGCTTCCTTTAATTCATAAAAAAAGCAGATGTATTCAATCCGTAAATGCTGGCTGATACTTTTATTACTGGTAACCATTAACAGTATGGCACAAATAAAAACACCCGGCGTGGTTGTCCGGGAAATAGCCGCGTTTCCTGCTTCGGTAGCACAGGTGGAAACAGCCATTCCGGTCTTTATCGGCTATACCGAAAAAGCCGATGATAAACGCCCCGGAGATCTCCGCTTTGTAGCGCGCAGAATCAGTTCAATGGATGAGTTTGAAAAATATTATGGGAGTGCCGCTCCGGCGGAGATTTCAAAAATTCAGCTGGATGCCGGTCATAAGGTAGTATCCGCCACGATTGCGCCCCCCATTTATTTTTTGCACCCGTCCCTGCTTTTATTTCTTCAGAATGGCGGGCAGGCATTCTATGTTGTTTCCATTGGCGGCTTTACCGGCACGCCCGGTCAGCAGGATTTTGAAAAAGGCATACAGGCAGCCGCCAAAGCGGATGAACCGGCGATGGTATTATTTCCGGATGCGGTGAGTTTACCTGCCGGCCAGTTATATGCGGTGCAGCAAAAAGCCCTGGAGAAGGCCGGGTTGCTTGCCGATCGTTTTTGTATACTGGATCTGAAATATGCGGCGGATATATCCGCTCAGCAAAATGCGGTGAAAGAATTCAGGTCCGGCATCGGCCAGCAGCAACTCAGAAACGGTGCCGCCTATGCGCCGTTTTTTAAAATTGACTTTCCGTATGAGTATACAAAATACAGGTATTGGAAAAATGCAATCTGGGTGGACAGCCGGCAGGTGAGCCCGAAACAACTCACTCCCGATCCGGCGATATGGCAGAAAATAGATGAACTGGAAAATTTGCCGGTAACCGATCCGGCCTATCAGGTAAAGGAAAGCGAATTGGTGCGGAGCCTTCCGGTATTAAAACAGATAGTGGATTGGCTGTGGCGTCAGCAGGTAATTATACCGCCATCCGGAGCGGTGGCAGGAGTATATGCGGGGGTTGACAGGAAAGCGGGCGTCTGGAAGGCGCCGGCGAATATTTCCGTGTCAGGAATACGCGGTGTGTCTGTAGTAATTAATAACAACGACCAGGAATCAATGAATGTGGATCTGATATCCGGCAAATCGGTAAATGCCATCCGGGACTTTACCGGCAAGGGCTTCCTGGTATGGGGTGCCCGGACACTTGCGGGCAATGACAATGAGTGGAAATATGTACCCATCCGGCGCTTTTTCCTGATGGTGGAGGAGTCGGTGAAGAAAGCCACGCAGCCCTTTGTGTTTGAGCCCAACGATGCCAATACCTGGGCGAAAATAAAATTGATGATTGAGAATTATCTTTTCCAGTTATGGAAGAACGGGGCATTAATGGGAACAAAACCTGAGCATGCTTATTTTGTCAAACTGGGTCTGGGTCAAACCATGACGCAGCAGGATATACTCGAAGGAAAACTGAATGTGGAAATCGGCATGGCGCCCGTAAGGCCGGCAGAATTTATAGTCCTGCGGTTTCAGTTGAAGATGCTGACGAAATAAGCCGGCTTATTTAAGGATAGCAAATATCCGGTCTACGGCCGGTTTGCGTATACTGAAATGGTTGGCATTCCCTATTTCGTTTTTGGTGATCTTCATTCCGCTGTAATTTCTTTTTGTGACGGTTTCATAAAAACTCCGCGTGGAGAAGAGCACTTTATTCAGGAATTCCAGTCCGCCCACATAAATGGTGATATCCGCTTTCAGTGCTTTATTCGATTTCGAAAAGGCTTCTTCTATTTTATCCAGTTCATAGTAATTGGCCCATACCGAAGGGCTGATTGCAAAATGCCGGTCGAACAGTTTGTCTTCTTTAAACAATGTGTAGAGGCAGAACAGACCGCCGAAGGAGTGTCCGATAAAGCAGCGGTCCATTTTATTCGGCATACTTTTTTCCACCAGCGGAATCAGTTTTTTTTGCAGAAAGGAATAGAACAGGTGGGCGTTCCCGAAGTTTTTTTCGGTATTCCCGCTGATATCGCTTGGTATCAGGTCCCGCGGCCGCTGATCGTGCCAGTCGCCCGTATGCGAGATCGCGATAATCACGCAGTTTACCGGCACGGTAGCGGCCCAGGATGATGACCGGCCAAATACATAGTCACCGATTCCGATACTGCCATCGGTCATGTAAACGTGGTGGTATTTCTTTTTTGCATCATACCCCTCCGGGATACGTACTGTAATTACATATTTATCGTTGACTTCTTTGGAGTAAAGCGTATCGTTTGTAATTATCTGCCCGTATCCTGCCAGGCAGCCGACCAGCAGGAAGAAGGTGAGGAAAGACTTCATGGTATTAAGTTACGGAAATCCGGGTATTGTCCGGCAGATAGTCCTGCCGCCCCGGATTCATCCTTCTTTCGTTCTTTGCTGTTTGGGGAAAGAAAAAAACACCATCGGCTTTTATATAAGCCGATGGTATTGTATGCGTTATTCTTAATTAAAACTCAGTTTTTATTTCTCGCATCGAAATCAACCATCCATTCAATGCCGTATTTGTCTCTGAACATGCCAAAATAAGTACCCCAGGGACTGTCAGAGATAGGCATTTCAATTTGTCCGCCTGCCGAGAGGCCATTGAATATTTTATCCGCTTCTTCTTTGCTTTCGGCGCTGATAACGATTTTGCTTCTGTTTTCATTCTCGTTTGTCCGTCCCATTATTTCAGGCACGTCATTCGCCATTAAAACACTTTTGCCGATAGGCAAAGCAATATGCATGATCTTATTGGCTTCCTTTTCCGCTATCGGAAATTCAGCACTTGCCAGTTCTTTGAAACGGACTACCGTGGCGAACTCTCCGCCAAATACGGATTTGTAAAAAAGGAAAGCTTCTTCTGCGTTGCCGTTAAAATTGATGTGGGGGTTGATCGTTGCCATGGTTGCCGGTTTTTGTTGTTACCCAAATGTACCCTTTAGTTGCAGATAACAGGGGGTACGAATGAGACAAAAAAGAGGGGTATTGCGGCAGAGGGACTTGATTTTTTAAATAGTTACTCCCGCTCCGAAACCTCTTTTAATTTTTCCAGTGCGGCCGGATATATTTTGTTGAAATAATCGGCATATTCCGCTATAGTGTCCAGTTCTACTGTTACAGTGGTAATACCGTTGTTTTCCTGGTAGAAATAGTTTTCGTGTCCGCCCGCCCATTTTTCAACCTGTTCGCCGGTTGTTATTATGGTATCGCCATCCACGAAACCGTAATGACGAATGGAAATAAACCGGGCAGGCTGGTGTTCTTCAATTTCGGAAGCCATGCCGCCCCTTTTCCCTTTTTCGTCTACACCAACAAAAAGAATGTTGCTGCCCTTATCCCAGCTTCCTTCGTACGTGGAAGTCGGATTAAAAGCCGATGTCCAATATTCATACGTGGTTTTCTCTTTCAACCCCAGCATGGTTTCATACACTTTTTGGGCGCTGGCCCTGATCTCTTTTTTGAATTGAAATTTTTGCATAGCTGTAATTGTTGGTTTGGTTTAAAGCTACAATTATTATCAGGTATCATATAATGCGTATGTTTCTGTGGTTTTAAGCGACAACGGGTTCGGCAGAATCTGCAACGACCGTAATCGCCTTTCCTGTAACAAAAGATATTAATAGAGCAGACAAAAAGACAGGGCGTAAACCAGGTATAGCCCCCGGTCTCCGCTTCGGAGTAACCGGCAGCCCGGTGCAGCCGGGATAAAGGAAACGAAGCAAGAGCCCTCACATCGCATGCACAATCAATCAGTTAATTAAATACCACCGGTACTTTTTGTTCACCGTTTCTGTACTCTTCCTTCGCTCATAAACCAGTCATGAACCACACATGATTCCCGGATTCCGGGGTTCATGAGTATATCAAGAGTATTTCATGAGTATATCATGAGTGGACAAGGAGTGGATGGAAAGGATTGACAGGCTGTCAGGAAAAGACAAAGTACTTCTGTGATAAGTCCCCCGTATATTCAAACCGCTGCTATGCGGTTATATTTTCTTCGCTGTAATGATGGTATGATTCTCAGCTTCTTTTCCCGGTTTTTTATACGTTACGTTTAGGACAGTAAGGTCGCTGAACCTGCATTCGGTAAGCGTTGCTTTTAAATTGTCCAGGTCGTGAAAATAGAAATAGCTTCTGTCGCCGGTACTACTGCTCTGAAAGCCCGATTTTGCCGGGTCGCCGGCTACAAAACTTATATAAAGCAGGCCGTTTTCATTTAGCAAATCAGCGCAGTCTGTAATAAGTTTTTGGCTGTCTTCCGGCGATAAATAGGGCAAACAGAAACCACAAACAATTCCGTCAAACTTCGTTTTCAGGGTATCAATATGACGGCAATCCATACAGGCAAAACCGGCCGTAGGATTATTTTTTTTCGCCAGCGCTACCATATTGGGCGCAATATCTATTCCGGATATTTGAAAGTCGGGCCTTTTTGATAAAAGATACTTTGTGATGTTTCCGGGCCCGCAACCCAGTTCCAGAATTTTTGGATTATTCCCGGTAATTGAATTGCAGATTAAATCATAGCTGTCATTATACAAATCAAGATCCATAAACAGTTCCTGATACAGTACGGCAACTTTGTTCCAGGTTTCAAAAGTTTCTTTGTATCTGTCCATTGGCGCATAGTTGAAAAAACAGGATGCGGGTCATACTATGTTTTCTCAGCAACCATCTTTGCGGGGAACGCGCTTGTAAATTATTTTACTGTCCCGTTCTACATAATCGCCCATTACAATGGGATAGGCATACTTCGGCGCGTAGGAAACTGAATGGCTCCTGATAATCAGTTTGTCGTTCACCTTCAGGCTGCTCAGTTGCTGGTATTCATTACCCGACAGGGCGCCGAAATTAAGAATATAGTCATCGCCGTTAATGCTGATCATCATTCCGAAACCAAGGCGGGAGCCGGGCGGAAGCGAAAGAGAAGTTACAACGGCCTCCATATCGGAGGAGTCGCTGACCTGCTTATTTATTTTAGCCGCACCGGCCAGTACTTTTTTGCCTGCGGGAGAGGCTTCCCAGGCTTTGAATTTTTTACCTTCCGGCCCGGCCTCCCATTTTCTCAGTTCGGCGTTCATTTCAGCAGCGGTGAGTGCTTTTGGGGTAGTTATTTCAGCACTTTTATTTTTAAATTCCCGGTTAGCCAGCACCAGTCCGCTGGCCACAACCAGCAATACGATCAGCGTGTAAACGACCTTTTTCATGGTTTTTGTTGTTTTAATTAGTTACAAATCTGATTTCCGGGATATCAAACCTGGTAACTGCACAATTCAGGGTTCAGCATCCGGTTACAGTTGTTGCATCAAAAATACGCTGTGCGCGTACTGACGGCAATATCCGGCATGTAAATATTGATGTAAACGATGTAAAATTATCCGGTCAGGCTGTTTTTAACACGAAAACGAATCTTGGTCAACTGATAGTGTCGTGCGGCCAGTCACTATTCGGGTATAATTCTGTATGCGGCCGGGCTTTCTGCAGGTCCGGGCATGTTTTCCAGGATCTTCAGTTGTTGTTTCTGATTTCCTTTTTGTAATTCCTGACCATTTTTCCAAATTCTTTATCCTTTTTCCGTCTTTCAGCAACTGTAGATTCAAAATGGGCTTTCTCTCTTTCCAGTTTCAGGTAGTTTTCGTAGGAAGCCCGGTCTAATTCTCCTTTTTCAACGGCTTCTATAACAGCACACCCCGTCTCACCCGTATGCGTACAATCGTTGAACTTACATTGCCGGGAAAGCCTGGTAATGAAATCAAATGTAATTTCTAATCCGCTTGACGAATCGGCAATGCCAACTTCTCTCATGCCCGGATTATCAATTAGTATTCCGCCATTTTCAAGAATAATTAATTCTCTGTGACTTGTAACGTGTTTCCCCTTTTTGGTACTATGACTAATGGCATCTGTTGCCATTATTGATTTGCCTGAAAGGTTGTTCATCAGGGTGGATTTTCCCACACCGGAAGAACCAAGCATGCAATATGTTTTGCCTTTTTTTAGTACGGCTTTAATTTTATCGTAACCATCTTGTGATTCATTACTAATTGCAATAACCGGCACATTGGCAATCCGGGATTTAATTTTCTTCAGCATCTCAATAGTCGCGTGTTCATCAATTAAATCTGTTTTAGTGAGCACGATAATGGGGCTAATCTTTGATGAATGGCAAATGGTCAGATATCTTTCCAGTCTGTTAATGTTGAAATCCCTGTCAGCAGCCTGCACCAATAATGCATAGTCAATATTTGTTGCGATTATTTGTTTCTCTCCGAATTTACCAACGGCCTGTCTGGCAATAGCAGAGAATCTCGGTAACAGGCTGTGAATAATTGAAAAATCCGAATCATGAATGGTTATTGCAACCCAATCGCCAACGGCTGGAAAATTTTCACGACTTTCTGATGAATATCGTAATGTCCCCGTTACCTCAGCTTCAAATTCTCCTTTTACGGTCTTTACAATATATCTTTCTTTATGTTCAGATACAACTCTTCCAATCTCAAACCCTTTTAGGGTATTCACATTCCATAATTTTTCAAGCCTGTCGTTATATCCTAAATCTTCTAATGTCATTTCATAGCAAAATTAATTAACTTATTCAATACACGGGGTCACGTTGACCAGCCCGATTGGTCGTGGGGTTTTCTGCCGGCGTAGCGTTAAAATCCTGTTGTCCCGTGAAGGAAACACAGGCTTAGCTGAATTTGCTGAGTTGAGTTGCTAAAATGTCAAATCTCCCGGCTAGTGCCAAATACTCTTCGCTCCAGTTATTCTGCATAGAAAGTTCCTGATAACCCGAAGCAGGAGCAAAGTGTATCCTGATTTCGCTTAAAGAGCCTGTATTGCCCTTCTCCAGTTCCGAAATGTATTTATCAATTTCCGCATGAACATCTTGTGCAGACTTGAAATAAGACCAGGTGCAGTCGGAGTCCTTACCAACTTTAGCCTTAACCGCTTTTAGAATATTGATTAAGTCGTTGATCAGATTAACAGCTAACTTTTTTTCTGACATTAGGCGAAAAAAATGAGGAATGAATTTCAGCTACGATTATACATTTTATATGCGAAAGCCGGGAGTTCAATGCCTGTAAAGCCCCGGCTTTACATATATTTTTGTGCATAGTTTTATAATTTCACAACTTTTACAACCATATTTCCATTCTTATTAAATCTGTCCAGCCAGCGTTTTAAAGCCGACTGTGCTTTTTCCATCGAATCATAAAGATTAAAATCGCCGGTGCTTCCGGATTCATTCCTGCACTCTTCCCTGATGCGCAAGCCAAGCGGTTTGGAAATGCCGGACAATTCGGCCAGGGTGCAGGTTACTTTTCCGATCTCGGAGTGTACAATCATCTTGTTTTGGGTGGAGCCAATATCTGCTAAGGGGCGTGAAAAGAAGAAGTAATAGTATGTTTTGGCTACCGGTTTTTCACCGCTTGTGGTTTGTAATTCATCGGTTTTAATATTGAGCGTTGCCACAATATGCTGAAAGCTGCTGTCGGAATTAAAATACCGGTCGGACAGGCGGTCGTATGTTGTTTTATTATTTACTACTTTTTTCAGCGTCTGTTCAAAAAAGGCATAGTTGGTAAGTGTTACCGGCGACAGCAGCAACGATTTCATCCATTCCCACATTTTCTCTTCCCCTATTTCTTTTTCAATGGCTGAAAAAAGAAGGGGAGCGTAATAGTATACGTACAGTTCACGATTAATGTAGTCGGCTTTGGAACGGATCTTCGCAACGGGTACGGGTACCAGGTTGCGCATGGCGCGTACTTTGGATCGCATGCTTTCCTGGCAGAGGCTGTCGCTGATAAACCGCCGGGTTATATGCAGTGATAAAAACTCTGCAAAGCCTTCGGATATCATATCGCCGGTGGCTGAATTGAAAGTGCGGACGTTTCCAAAATAATAATGGGCCAGTTCGTGCGCCATATACTGTAAGAAACCGGCCCCCTTCTCTTTACTGGCAAAGGATTTCATGCCTTCGTCCCAGCTCACTTTTACGATGGTGGGATAGGATGCGAACAGCCAGGAATTATTTTTGGAGACCGGTGTGGTTTGGATATACGTGGTGCTCCCTTTATAAGGGACGGTTAATTTCTTTTCAAAATACGTTTGGTAGCTGTGGAGGATTTTATTCAGGCCGGCAAGTTGCCCGGAGTCTGCATCGGGGTTGAGAAAATAGTCGCCATCTATGGATACCGACTTAAAATCACCTGCAAACAAGGTCAGGTCCTGTGATTTGTTGCTTGATAAAACAGCATGCGTACCGGATACGGGTTGGCTGCCATTCAGATAGATTACAGAACAGTCTTCACAGGTAACGGCAAGATCATAGGTTACCTTTTCGTATCGGGTATCCGTTTTCACATCGTACAGTATCGGACACCAGGCGCTTTGGATGCCGTCGGCGCGCAGGGTTGAGCCATTGAACGCAATATTGCCTCTCCAGTCCGCAACGCTTGTAGTATCGGTAATTACAGGGAACATGCCAACATAATTAAACCGGATCGTACTGGGAAGATATTTCCCGGATTCATTCCATGCGGGAATATAATAAGCCGAAGATTCGCCGGAAGACAGGGTGTCCTGCAGAGAGCGTTCATAGTTGAGTGGTTGCATGTTAGGTTCCGCGTTCCTGATATAGCGGATATTCATACCGGAATTAAGCCGCAAATAGTAATCCTGCAGCCGCGGCATGTTTGACAGCGTAAGATCGCAGGCAATCGTTCCTTTTTTAACCGAAATCGTCACCTTTCCTGTAACATGCGGGATTGTGTCCTGGGCGGATGCAGACAGGGAGGTAAGCAGGAACAGGAATGCGGCGGTAATGGTTTGATGCATATTTATAGCGGTTGTAGTATGGAATTTGAAAATGAAAAACAAGGCAAGAAAAGTAATTGTAAAAATTTATAGCATTGGTGAAAATTTATTTACTACTTCACTGTCAACAACGGTTGTATTATAGGTTTCTATGCAATCCATAATTTGTTTTTCCGGCCCGTTAATCCATTCATCGCTGTTATAAAAGGCGTCCTGACTTTCTTTTCTTTGCGCAATGCTTTCATAATTCCGGATCAGATGAAAACTGTCCTTATCTATCAAAGAAAGGCCATACGCGACCAGTTTAACATTCCAGCGTTTTAATAAAGGAAGCGATTGCGCGGTGAAAATATTCAGAAATTCTTCTCCCCTGCCTGTTTTTAGTTTATAAACCCTGATTTCGGTTACCATATCTGTTTAATTTAACCAACTTATATACTAAAGCCCGTTTGCATGCTGATATGTGGTGCTTTACAATGGCTGATATTATTAAGAGCTTTGCGCAAGCGAATAACATTGTTCATTTATAAAAGGCAAGGCCAATATGTCACGCAGGTGCAAAACCATAGCTTAAGCACATTTGTCTAGCGGCTTCGACCAATCAATCCTTTTTCGTATACATCCTCTACCCGGTGTTTCAGGATACTTATCAACTCAGGTTGCATGAATTCATAGTCGTCCGGAATGTAAAGGCAAACGATTCTCTTTGCTTCATAATGGCGGGGGAAGCGGGTGCGAATGGTTGCCCGGTGGTGTTTTTCCATTACAAGCACCGTGTCTGCCCAGTCTAAAAGCGTTTCATCCAGGCATATTGAGGCTGATTTATCAGTCCCGGCTGAACGTGTTTCAAATCGTTCATCATCGGAAAAAATAGTTTCTGCCGTAATGCTCCGCATTCTATTGATTGTACAAACAAAAAGGATCTTGAGTTTTGTTTTTGACATCGGGGATTTATGAGTGGTGGTCAGCGGGATTCGTTTTTTGCAGGTGCGGCTTTGACGTATATCCGCCGGTTTTGCCAGACGGTTAAAGGTCATAAAAAAATGCTGCAGGTGTTCCGCTGTCTGCC
Source organism: Chitinophagales bacterium (assembly GCA_017303855.1). Lineage (GTDB taxonomy): Bacteria > Bacteroidota > Bacteroidia > Chitinophagales > Chitinophagaceae > JJ008. Next base: position 113,790 of record JAFLBL010000012.1, read on the forward strand.
CCTTTTGACGAAAACAGCCCGTTAACTGCATTTTTAATATTCTGTATGGACAATAAGTCTGTCATTTAAAAAAAGTACAGATACTGTCTTATCGCCACTTTAACATTGTAAGTTGTCGTTTGTTTCGAAGCCGGTATTATGTGCATTCCCGTTTTACTTCTGCCTTTCCGGGTTGTATCCTTTGTCACCAAATGGTTGTAAGTCTTCAATAAACATTGTTTCAAGTTGTTTGGCTTCTTTGCGATGGAAATCAACTGTTTTATTGTCGTCCTGTTTTATTTCACTCAATATTTCGTAGTTGAAACTGTCCTGCCCAAATTCATTCCATTCCTTTTGTAGCATTGCATTGGGATGAAGTCCGTTATTGAGCTGAAATCTGTTTCTGTTCCAAATAGCCGCTAAATCTGTACTGCTTTCTATGTATATTTTATTATTGACAGTATTTCTGATTTGAAACACGCCAATTCGAAATTTCATTTCTTTGTAGGTCTCTTTTAATTCTTTTTTGGATTTCATTTTGTTTTTTCAGCTAGTGGTAAAGTATTGAATTTCCAACGTTGCCATTTCATATGCGGTTCCTTTTATAAATCTTTATCGGACACAAAGGCGGGAAAACCGTTTACACTGTTTATCCTGGACGGGTTAAATGGCTTATCCGTTCTTTTCGACTTTCAACAAATTGTGTTGAAACGTTATTTAGTCGACATATTTCCGTAACGGGCAGTCCAACTCTTATCATTATTGAAGGCAACTCATTTCGAACCGACTCTCTTACGCGTAATTTTTTGTGCTTGAGGTAAGTTTTTAATATATCCAGCGACTTTTCCGTTCCAATATAACCTAATGCATGTATGATCCAAATAATATCCTCTCTGTTTCTCGTTTTTTCGAGCAAATCTAATAATGAATTTTCGACACTATGACCGGTATTTGTCAGCGCCATATAAGCAGCATGGCGGGTAAGAGCACCTTTTTTCCCGATTAATTGATAAATTACAGAAAGGTCCAAATGAGCAGGCTTGTAGAGGTCAGCAAGCCGGTGCAGGATAAGATTGATGGTTGATGTCAGCTTTTCAACCTTCAATCTATCTAATAGAAACTTAGTTGCAAGCTCGCTATTGGTATTTTTCGCAATAAACCCAATAATGAAATAAGCGTGTGCCTTTGTAGCATTCGACTTTGATGTTTCGGTCAAATTGTATAAGTCCGGTAAATAACTGGTATCTGTTAACTGCCTGGCTTTTTCATATGCCCTCCAACTGACAGTCTTACTACTTTCATAGACCCCCTCTTCGCTCCATTCTCCGGAACAATAACTGTTATCAGACATTTCCTTGAGTAATGAATGTAAATGAGTGTTCATAGAGTCGCGTATAATGTCCGGGTCTTTACGGAGGTGGAATTTTGAAATACGTCTGCCCGAACCAATGATAATAAGGATAAAACAGTAAAGCTAATTTTCTCCGGCCCAAACTTCGCTAAACACCTGTTGTGGTCCGGGCTGCTATTCTGATTTGTCATCGGGTTTTGTTTCTAAATCCTGAATGGTTTTTTTTGCTTCTGCCAGTCTTATTTGTTTATTCTTTTCTACCAGTTTTGTCGTAGCCCAATGTTCCAGTTTATGATGCAGGGGCACCAGCAAAGCAGCAATGCAAACCAATGCCAGCAACATGAGTGCCGGAGAATGATGGGTGATGCGTTCTAAAAAGGGATGAAGTAATAAATTTAGAAACTCAAAGACCAGCAACAACGCTACCACGCCGAGAAACTGAATAAGTTTTGTATTGGTGATTAATTTTCGGCTAAGCAGTAAAAAGGCAATGATGAAGCTGATGATGCCAAGGGCCAGCAAGGCGTATTGGATGTTTTGTTTTCGTTGTTGTTGTTCTTTTATTTTTTCTGCAGCCAGTTCCTGTTGCCGTAAATCCTCTTCAAAAGTCATTAATAAAATCTGCTGATTCGTTTTGTTAGTGCTTAATGAATCGTTGGCTGTTTTTATAAGTTTTGCATACTTTAACGTGCTGTCGCAATTTGTTTTTTCGTAGATGTCGGAAAGCAGTTTTGCCGGTTTGCTGCTCAGGTAAAAGAAGGCCGTATTGCGTACCGTTTCAATCGCTTTTCCTGCATAGAAGGCGCAGGAGTCGGGTTGATTATTTCGCTGGAAATGTTCTGCCAACGCTGTGCATGTTAAATTACGGTACCGGATATTAGAAGTGCCCTCACTCCGGCTGAGCGCCATATTAAAATAGCCCATAGCGACCGGGGTATTGCCCATTTTGCTATGTACACCCCCCAGGTTTATAAATACATAAGGATTATTGGAAACTATTTTTAGCCGGGTAAAAATTTCATAAGCCCTTTGTGAATACATCAGCGATGAATCCAGGTTATTGGTAGCAAGGTATACGGCACCCAGGTTTGAAGGAGCCCAGGCTTTCATTTTTTCATTGTGTCCTTTATCGGCATGTGCGGTGGATGAAAGGTAAATTTCAGCAGCCTTATCGTATTCCTCCCGGTCCCTGTAAATATGACCTGTTTGATTTTCCGCCGAAGCCAATAAAGACTGATTATTGGTTTTTTCTGCGATGGCAATTGCTTTATGATGATAATCAAGGGCTTTAATGGGGTTTCCCAGCAGCCGGTAACCCTGCCCCATAAAGGAATAAGCCATTGTCTGTCCGATGTTATCATTGTCTCTTTGTGCCTGGTTTAAAATCTTTAATCCGGTCTCAATGCACCATTTCGGGTCATTGTTAATTTCTGTTCCCACCATGCTGATGAACAGGTCAAACCGTTTGTTTTCGTCTTTTTCTACTGCGACTATTTGAAGTATGGAGTCTACATTTGATTTTTGTGCTGCAACTACTTGCACAGCTGCAATACAACAAAGGAGGAGTATTGTTTTTTTCATTTTCTGTGAAAGCGGGCTCATGATAGAAGTTAACAATTTTGGCAATATGTCACCTAAATATATTAATTAAACCGGTGTGATGTGTCGCAGCGAATTGACGCACAACCGGCCACTACTTTGCGTTCGGCAGTGCATTGGAAAACGTCCAGCCCGGAACTGCAGCCGATTAAAGATACTGAGGTTGAAGATATAACCTCTTGCTCATCCGTGTTCGGTCAGCAGGATATGTAGACGATAGTAGCACTAAAATGAGAGATTATACGTTGCCCCCTGCTGACGCAAAGCAACTATGTAAAAGCGGTAACTTGAAGTATCATTTTTTAACCTGCAGCATACATAAGGTGTCTGCCCTAAAAATTTGGTTATGGAAACTCAAATTACCGCCATGCCTAAGTTATATATTG
>JAFLBL010000013.1 GCA_017303855.1 Chitinophagales bacterium
TTTAAGCCTGACCCTACTTAATAAAACACCTATAAATCAACTGTTTAATGAATCTTATCTGCAGACTGTCAAAGAACTTGAACATAATCAATTGAAAATGTTCTAAATATGTTTAGGACGCTAGTGATTCCTCATTACTCATTCTTCCTCCACACAAAAAAAGAGGCTGCCTTTTCAAGACAGCCTCTTTCTTTTATTCATTGATCACGATTAGTAGCCTGCGTTCTGTACAATAGTACCGCGGGAGGCATCCACTTCTCTTTGCGGAATGGGGAATACCATCTTGTCGGCATTATAGGCAAACCCATCAGCACTGAGTTTCAGTCGCTTCAGATCAGCCGCAGCATGCCCTTCATGCGCCAGTTCCAGCTTTCTTTCAGCCAGAATATTGGCCAGGGTAACTGAACCGAGAGAGGTAAGTCCTGCCCTGTTACGGATTCTGTTGACATCATTCAGCGGGCTGTCACCTGTTGATGTTCCGGCACGGGAATTCGCTTCTGCACGTGTCAGGTACAATTCAGCCAGGCGGATAACCGGCAGTGCTTTATACTGCTGCTGCCATTTACCGCTGCGTGTATCACCGGCACCGCTGTAAAACAGGTCAAGACGGGCGTCTCCGCTGCTGTACAATGCGAGGTGACTGGCCTGGATGGATACGTCTCCGTCGCGTCCGCCGTATGTGGGAATTGACCAGAACAGATGCATGTTATTAGCACCGTCCTGCGCACTTACCTGTATGGCGAAGAGATACTCGGCTACATTGGACCCATTGTTGAAAGCAGCAGCATAAGAAGCCATCAGGCTTTTGCCATTGGCAGTAGCGACTGTAATCGCGCGGTTAGCCGCGTCTCTTGCATCCGGATAACGCTCCATCTGCAGGTACACACGGGAAAGCATGGCGGAAGCCGCTGCTTTAGTGGCATAAACCGTGTTGGTATTCGGCAACAGACTTTCTGCTTCAGTAAGATCGGCCAGTACCTGGGTATACACCTGCTCTACAGTACTGCGGGCCACATAAGAAGACTGATCAATACCACGTGTAGGGGCCAGTATTAATGGCACACCGGGATTTGAGGTTACAGCACCTGCGCTATACGGTTTGGCGAAAAGCTTTACCAGTTCAAAATATAACGCACCGCGTATAAAGAGGGCCTCGCCTTTCACACGGTTCTGATCCGCTGTAGCCACAACATTTACCGCACCCAGTATATTGTTGCAGATGTTGATATTGGTATACGCACTCAGCCAGGTATCGCGTACATAGCTGTTGGTGGTGAGCATGGATTTGAGCCATATCTCACGGGGCTGATTAAACGTACCTTCCCAACGGATCTCCCCGTTGGCGGCCAGTAATTCAGAAAAAAGAAACAGGTTGCCACCATAGAGGTTGCTGCTGCTTAATGCATCGTAAGCACCGTTCAGTACTTTTTTTACGTTGGCATCCGAACTGAGTGCTACTTCTTCCGCTACACTCTGCTGCGGCAGCAAGTCCAGCTTTTTGTCACAGGAAGTAAACAATACTCCCAGTGCTACACAGAATGAAATATATTTTTTCATAATTGAGTTCATTTAAAGGATTAGAATCCGAGGTTAATACCAAAAGTCAGGGATTTGATCTGGGGGGCTGCATAGAAATCACCACCCTGGTTACGGTTACCGGCGCGGTAATCGGTATTCACTTCAGGATCCCATCCGGTATACTTGGTGAATGTCGCCAGGTTAACCCCGGTCAGGTAAATACGGGCCGAACGGATCTTCAGTTTATTCAGCAATTTGCTGTCCACGTTGTACGCCAGTGTGATGTTCTTCAAACGAACATAAGAAGCATCTTCCACATAGCGGCTGGACGCACCGATACCATTACCATATCCGAGACGCAGCTGGGGCACATTGGTGATATCACCGGCTTTCTGCCAGCGGTTCACCTGATCCGCAGTCTGGTTATCAAACCAGTCAAAGCTGGCAGACATAAATCCACCGGCACCATTCATTACCTGGTTGCCGAATACACCCTGGAACAATACAGACAGTTCAATGCCCTTGTAGCTGATATTGTTGTTCAGACCACCGATCCAGTCGGGATTAGGATTACCCACTACAAAATCACCGGCATCATTATAGTCATTGGTTGTATTCTTACCGTCAGGCAGGTAATACAAGGCGTCACCGTTGGCAGGATCCGCTCCGGCAAACTTAGGACCGTAAAACACACCAATTGCTTCACCCACAATCAGGGAATTCATATAACGGCCATCATTACCCGGAATAAGGGTCTGGTCGCCATCGAGTTTGGTGACTTTATTAGTGTTTTTGGAAAGGTTGAAGCTGGAGTTCCATTTGAATGCTTTAGTATTAACGTTTACGGAATTCAGCACAAACTCCACCCCTTTATTCTGCATGGAACCGATATTGACTGTCTGTGTAGAGAATCCGGACGTACCGGGAACGGGTACATTGTAAATCAGGTCCCGGGTATCACGCACATAATAATCGATTTCACCGGAAATACGGTTGTTGAACAAGCCGAAATCAATACCGATATCGGTCTGTGCTGACTTTTCCCATTTCAGTTCGGGGTTAGCCAGCTGAGTGGGTACCAGCCCTGATACGTTATTGTATTTTGCAGCACCCCAGAGACCGAGTTGCGCAAAATCACCAAAGCCCGCATCATTACCGGTTAAACCGTAACTGGCACGCAGTTTCAGGAAGCTGAGCCATTTTACAGTATTCAGGAAATTTTCCTGGGATAAAATCCAGCCGGCAGAAGCCGCCGGGAAGAAACCATATTTATTCTCTTTACCAAAGCGGGATGAACCATCCACACGGCCACTCAGGGACACCAGGTATTTGTTCATCAGTTTATAGTTAGCCCGGGCGAAATAAGAAAGGATGGCTGATTCACTGGTAGAAGTGGAACCGCCTGTTATACGTCCGGCACTCGCCAGTTTCTTCAGGGCATTCACCGGGAAATCTTCTCCGGATACAAAGGACTGATCCGTAGTAAAGCTCTGGAATGACATACCCGCGGTAGCGTCAATGTCATGAATATTCTTAAGCACCTTTGTAAAGTTCAGGTAGTTGTTCGTGTTATAGTTCACTCTTCTGAACCAGGTAGCTTCGCCGTATCCGTTGGTAGACTGTCCAATGATGGTACGGTTTCCAAAGAAGCGGTCATCACTCTGATTCTGTACATCCAGGCCAAACTCTGATTTGAATACCAGGGAAGGCATGAATTTATAATTAAAATAGAAACCGCCGATATTACGGAATGTGGTTGACTCATAGCGGGAATCTTCCAGTTCAATCAACGGGTTATAGTACGTTGTTGTGGGACGATCATAATACACTCCCTGCAGGTCTCTTACCGGCGTAATGGGAGCCAGTGCTACAATCTGCATAGGTGTATAAAATTCATTATCGTCCGCTACCCGATTGGCTATTGTACGAGCCAAACTCATATTGAAACCGATTTTTACCCTGTTGCTGGCATCATGATCCAGGTTGAAACGGGCTGATAAACGCTGGAAATTATTCCCAAACAGAATACCATCCTGATCGTTAAAACCACCACTGATGAAGAAACGGGTTTTATCAGAACCACCGGCGGCACTGATGTCCACCAGTTTGGTTTTCGCATCTTCCTGGAAAGCCAGCTTCTCCCAATTCGTATTCGTTTCCAGCGTTCTCCAGTTGGAGTGTCCGGAATAACGGGTCAGTCTGTTCTCTGCAAACTGCAACCAGGAACCACTGTACTGTGCAGGATCCAGGGGATCCACACCCTCGATGATATCACTGTTGATAGCTGCTTCACGTAACAGGTCCACATATTGTTTTGCATCCAGGAAATTACGGTAACCGGTAGGTTTGTTGGTACCATACTGGAAGTTTACATTCATGGTTGTTTTCCCTGCACGACCCTTTTTGGTAGTGATCAGCACCACACCATTGGCCGCACGTGAACCATAGATGGCTGCCGCAGAAGCATCCTTCAGGATATCAAAGGTCTCAATATCGTTGAAGTTGATATCGGCCAGTGAATTACCGGAATTGGGATCTGAGTTGATCGGCACACCATCCACCACATAAAGCGGAGCATTAGATGCACTGATTGAACCGGAACCACGGATACGCACTTTTATGCCTTCTCCTACTTTACCACTTTGTGATTCCACAAACACACCCGCAGCACGGCCCTGAATGGCCTGTGTAAAGTTGGCGACAGGTGTATTAGCTACTTCAGCTCCCTTGATCCGGGCAATATTGCCGGTCAGGTCTTTCTTAATTTTGGTACCATAACCCACTACGATAACCTCATCCATACTTCTGGAATCGCCGGCTTTCAGTGAAATACTCAGCGGGGCACCGGTTACGGCTACTTCCACAGATTCAAATCCGATAGCAGAGATTACCAGTGTCTTTGTAGCCGCATCCACTGTAAGCTTAAACGTTCCATCGGCCTCAGTTGCTGTGCCTGTTCTGGATCCTTTCGCAGTTACGGAAACATTTGCTAATGGGGCGCCGCCCGCATCGGTAACCTTTCCGGTTACGTCCCTGGTCTGAGCTGAGATGATCTGTGCAGAAAAAAGCACAAATCCCAGCAAGAGCAGTCTAATTTTACTCATGTTGTTGGTTTTTAGAAATATAAGAAGGGATAAATATATGTTAACCTTGCCTTAACAAAACAAAAAAACCCTGCAGATCGCTGCATGGTTTTTAAAATTGATTCAGATCAATTGCCTGTTCCCTACTCCCTGTCCCTGCTATTCATAAATATCATAATATATTGAATCAGTTGTACTACGGCCGCCAGTGCTGCTACCACATAGGTTGTTGCCGCCCATTTCAACGCATCCTTTGCTTTGGGAAATTCGTTGACATTGGTAATATTCGTTTGTTGCAGCCAGGCAAGGGCCCTTTTGCTCGCATCAAATTCCACGGGTAAGGTTACCAGGGTAAAAAGCACCGTGATACTCATTACGATGATACCAATCAGCAATACGGTAGGATTATTGGTGGAAGCCAGAATCACAATTCCTGCCAGTAAAATCCAGTTAACCAGCATCGAGCTGAACTGTACCGCCGGTACCATTTTACTTCTGAACATAAGCGGGCCATATTGAGTGGCATGTTGCACGGCATGGCCACATTCATGCGCCGCTACAGCAGCCGCAGAAATACTGGTTCCATTATATACTTCCGGACTCAGGTTCACCGTACGGTTGACCGGATTATAGTGATCGCTTAAAAAACCCTGAACAGATGTAACTTTTACATCATATATTCCACTCTCCCTGAGCATTTTTTCCGCTATTTCACGGCCGGAAAGTCCGCTGGCCAGCCCTGTTTTGCTGTACTTCGTGAATTTGCTTTTCAGTACGGCCGAGACCAGAAAACTGATCCCCATAAACAAAAGTGATACAAAAAAAATCTCGTTTGTCATGTCTTTGTTGTTGATTAATTGTGTATTTAAATAACAAATTTGCGACCATTTGGATCGATGCGGTTTTTTCACGTCTTTTTGTCATTCCGCCTCTTGATATCGATTGTTAAAAAATATTTTCAGGGTTCAGACCCTTCCTGAAAACAAGATTTTAAGTCATTGCTATTCAGCTATTTACAAATTAAACAGGCTTGATTCTCAAGGACTTTTAAACAGGCTGACAGGCTGATTTTTAAGCCAATTGCAGCAAAAATTTATTTTGAAATGTGGGGCATAATTGTAACTTAGCAACAGAATTTAATGGGTTAGTAAGTAAGAGGGCCGGTCGTCAGATCGGCCCTTTTTACATTTTACAGGTTCCTTCGTTTTCCCTTCCATTTTAGTTTTTCTTTTTCCCGATTTACGATCGTTTTTTTATTCAGCCACATCATGATTGCTGATGAACTGCGCTGCAATCCGCAAATGGATTATTTTTATCGCATGAGTAAAGTAAAGACCTCATTTTTCTGTCAGCATTGCGGTCATGAAAGTGTGAAATGGGTGGGCCAATGTCCTTCCTGCGGACAGTGGAATACATTCGTGGAAGAATTGATTCAGAAAGACACGGATAAAAAAAATCCCGGATGGAAAGAGTACAACAATGATAAAGTTTCAGGGAAAGTTGTTGCGCTGAGTGAAATAAAGAGTAATGAGGAAAGAAGATTGCCAACCGCGGATACAGAACTGAATCGCGTGCTTGGCGGCGGAGTGGTTCCCGGCAGCCTGGTCCTGGTAGCGGGTGAACCCGGCATTGGTAAATCGACACTCTTTTTGCAAAACGGACTTTGGCTGAAAGATGTCCGTGTACTTTATATCAGCGGAGAAGAAAGTGAACAGCAACTGAAAATGCGCGCCGACCGGCTGGGATTAAAGAATGAACATTTTTATCTGCTTACGGAAACATCCACGCAAACCATTTTCCAGGAAATAAAAAAACTGAAACCCCAACTGGTGATCGTGGATTCGATACAGACATTACAAACAGCGCATATTGAATCTTCACCCGGCAGTGTATCCCAGATACGGGAATGTACCGCCGAGTTTCAGCGCTTTGCCAAAGAAACCAATACACCCGTATTTCTCATTGGGCATATCACTAAAGATGGCAGTATCGCCGGTCCGAAAATTCTTGAACACATGGTGGATACGGTACTTCAGTTTGAGGGTGACCGCCACTATGCGTACCGGATTCTACGTACTTTAAAAAACCGGTTTGGCAGTACGGCTGAACTGGGCATTTATGAAATGACGGATACGGGCATGCGGGGTGTATTAAACCCCAGCGAAATACTCATTACCCAGAAAGAGGATCAGCTCAGCGGTATCGCCATCGCGGCTACTATTGAAGGTATGCGCCCCTTACTGATCGAAGTACAGGCCCTGGTTACCCAATCCGTTTACGGCACACCACAACGTACGGTTAGCGGATTTGATCTGCGCCGTCTGCAATTGCTGCTGGCTGTACTGGAAAAAAGAGGCGGCTTCCATTTCGGCATGAAAGATGTTTTCCTCAATATTGCCGGCGGTATTAAAGTAGAAGATCCTTCCATCGATCTGGCCGTACTTTGTGCCCTGCTTTCTTCGTATGAAGATGTAACCCTGCCGCAACATATCTGCTTTGCCGGCGAAGTGGGATTGAGCGGAGAGATCCGTGCGGTGAACCGCATTGAACAACGGATCGCGGAAGCGGAGAAACTGGGCTTTGAAAAAATTATTGTGTCCAAATACAACCTTGGCAACCGCCAGGCAGGACAAAAAGGAACGGCCGGGCAGAAATTTAATATTGAAGTGGTAACAATGGGACGTGTGGAGGAGGTATACCGGTATTTATTCTGATCCGTTTCTTAGATTTACGGGAATTAAACTTTATCCCGATGATCTTTCTGAAAGAAATGAAGGACGCCCTCCTTCACCTGCTCTTTCCGCATACCTGTGCTGGTTGCGGCAGTGATAATCTTCCGTTACACTCGACCCTCTGCCTGCATTGCCTGCACGCATTACCTGAAACTTTTTTTGCTTCTTTGCCCGGCAATCCGGCTGAGAAAATTTTCCTCGGCCGTTTACCGCTGCAGGCAGCAAGTGCACAGTATTATTTTACCAAAGCCTCATTGGTGCAGCACCTGATGCACCAGCTGAAATACAAAGGCAACCGTGACCTTGGATATCAGCTGGGGCGGCTGATGGGCGAACAACTGCTTTCCTCCGGTCGTTTTCACGTACATGCATTGATCCCCCTCCCTTTGTATCCGGCCAAAGAAAAGCGCAGGGGCTTTAACCAGGCTACCGTCCTTTGTGAAGGCATGGCGGAAGCCATGCATATACCCGTCTTATCTGAGGCGGTACAACGACCGGAACATACCGAAACACAAACCAAAAAAGGAAGGGTGGAACGATGGATAAACATGGAAGGAAAATTTATTGTGGCACGACCGGAACAGTTGCAGCATCAACATGTACTGCTGGTGGATGATGTGGTAACGACCGGTGCCACACTGGAATCCTGCGGCAGCAAATTGCTGCAGGTACCGGGTCTGCAGCTCTCACTGGCAACCTTATGTATTGCCGCTCGTTAATATCATTTTCATGACTTATTTTTGATAACAATGAAGTATACCGGCATCCTGACCATATCCCTGCTGCTCTTTCTTTTCTCCTGCAAGAAGGATGCGTTTATTACATCCCCCGATGCGCGGCTTACACTCAGCAGTGATACATTGAAATATGACACGGTATTTGTGAGCACCGGTTCCACTTACCGGAGCTTTACCATTATCAATGATAATAAGCAGCGGTTGCGGCTGAGTTCACTGAAACTGACAGGTGGCACAGCCTCCGTTTTTAAAATGAATGTGGACGGAGTACCCGGTACCACATTCAGCAACCTGGAGATTGAGGCCAACGACAGTCTCTTTGTATTTGTACAGGTAAATGTAAATCCCAATGCGGCCAGTCTGCCGTTTGTACTGCGCGACAGTATTGAGATCAGTTACAACGGGAATACGCGGCAGGTACAACTCGAAGCCTGGGGAAAGAACGCGCATTTCCTCCGGGATAAAGTACTGCTCAGTAATGAAACATGGAACAATGATCTGCCCTATGTAATACTGGGCTCATTGTATGTACCCGATGGAATAACGCTCACTATTAATAAAGGCTGCCGCGTATATATGCATGCCGACGCACCGGTAATAGTAGACGGCACCCTGCAGGTAAACGGATTAAAAGATACGGCTGACCGGGTTTATTTTACGGGTGACAGAATGGATGTTCCGTACAACAGTTATCCGGCCAGCTGGCCCGGCCTGTTTTTCCTGGATAATGCCAAAGACAATGTACTGAACTATGCCGTGATTAAAAATGCCTACCAGGCAATAGGTATCCGTAGTCCATCCACCAACAGTAATCCCAAGCTGATCCTGAATGAATGTATTATTGATAATGCCTGGGATGCCGGTATTATTTCGCTGAACAGCAGTATCCGTGCACGCAACTGCCTGGTGAGTAATTGCGGAAAAAATCTGTACCTGATTCAGGGAGGCCAGTATCAGTTTACCCATTGCACGGTGGTAACCTATGCCAACCGGTATATCGAACATAAAGAACCGGTACTCACCGTTTCCAATACGGGCAGCACCGGCAGCCATCCACTGGATGCCGTATTCCGCAATTGTATTTTCTGGGGTGAGAATGGAATCGTAACAGATGAAGTAGTGGTACAAAAAGAAGGCAGCGGCAGTTTCCAGGTAAACTTCGATTATAATCTCTGGAAAGTACAAACGGCTCCGGCCAATTGCACCTTCACCCAGGTGATCAATAACCAATCTCCTTTATTTGACAGTGTCAGTACTGCGGACAATTTTTATAACTTCCGTTTAAAGAACGGATCCCCGGCACTCAACAAAGGCGTTAATGCCGCTGTAATCACAGACTTAGACGGCAGACCCCGTCCTGTCGGACTACCCGACCTCGGTTGTTTTGAACAACAATAAGGAAACCTTTTATCCTAAAAGCCCGATCAGAGAACCAGGCGGCGTTATTTTTGTTATTCATCTTATAAACAAAAAATTTCATGAAAACACTGGTATTATCCTTGCTGCTTGCAGGCGCACTCACAGCCGGATCCATTTATGAATTTAAAGTGGCCGGATTGGACGGCAAAGACATTGACCTGTCCGCCTATAAAGGGAAAAAGATCCTGATAGTAAATACGGCCTCCAAATGCGGACTTACCCCGCAATATGAAGGACTGGAAAAATTATATAGTCAGTACAAAAACAAACTGGTCATCATCGGTTTCCCGGCTAATAATTTTGCCGGTCAGGAACCATTGTCCAATGAAGAGATTGGCGAGTTTTGTAAAAAAAATTATGGAGTCAGTTTTCCGATGGCAGAAAAGATTTCCGTTAAAGGAGATGACACCCATGCGCTCTACAAATACCTGAAAGAACAGGCCGCTGCCAAGGGAATGGCGGATCCGGTAACCTGGAATTTCGGCAAGTTTCTCATCAATGAAAAAGGCGAACTGGTTGCCACTTTCTCCCCGAAGACCGCGCCGATGAGTGAAGAAATTTTAAAATACCTGAATTAAGAAGCCAGACGAGGATTATAGGTTAGAAAGAAAGACCTGTATCAGTAATGATGCAGGTTTTTGTTTTTTGAGAACAGGTTGAATCCCGGTTTATTACCCAATAAGATTTATTTTCGCCCTCCATGCCATTCTCACAAATCATAGGACAATCCGCCGTCAAACAGCAACTCGCTGAACTGTTACAACATAACCGGCTGAGCCATGCCCTGTTGTTTCTCGGCAAAGAAGGCAGTGGTGCCCTGCCCCTGGCCCTGGCCTTTGCGCAATATGTGGTATGTGAGAAGGCCAACCCAAAGAAAACCGTAACTGCCCCGGGTCCTTCCCTCTTCGGTGAAGATGTTACAGAGAGTGCACCCACTCACCACTCACCACTCACCACTGATTCCTGCGGCACCTGCCCCGCCTGTCTGAAAGCGCAACAGCTGGTACATCCGGATATTCATTTCTCCTATCCTACCGTGACGAAAAAGGCCGGGGAGAAACCAATTGCCACCGATTTTATTACCGACTGGCGGGAGTTTATTAAACTCAATCCTTATGGTAATCTGTTTGACTGGATCGAGATGATCAAGGAAAAAGAAAACAGCCAGGGCAAGATCACCGCGCGTGAATGTGATGAGATCATCAAAAAATTAAGCCTGAAGAGCTTTGAAAGCGAATACAAGATACTGGTGATGTGGATGCCCGAAGAGCTGGATAAGGAAGGCAATAAACTCCTGAAAATTATTGAAGAGCCGCCGGCCAATACTTTATTTATCCTCGTTGCAGAAAATGAAGAAGCCGTACTGCCTACCATTCTTAGCCGTTGCCAGCTGGTGAAAATTCCGGCACTCGAAAACAGCGATATAGAGGAAGCCCTGATCAGTCGCAATAAAACGGAACCGGCCATTGCCCGCCAGGTTGCCAGTGTAAGTGAGGGGAATTACCGGGAAGCATTGCAGCTGGTACAACATGCCGAAGAAGACTGGCAGGGGCTGCTCCGGGAATGGCTGAATGCCATGCTGAAAGGAGGCCCCGTGGCCCAGACCAAATGGGTTGAGGAGATCAGCCGGCTGGGCAGGGAAAAACAGAAACAGTTTCTCCGGTATTTTAATCACCTGCTGGAACAGGCCATTCATTACCGGATCCAGGGCGAAGCCCTCAATATCGGGGAAAAAGAAAAGGATTTTGCCGCCCGGCTCAACAAGTTCGCCTCCATTGAGCAACAGGAAGCCATTATTGAGGAACTGGACCGGGCCAGTTATTTTATCGAACGCAACGCCCATGGCAAAATGCTCTTCCATGCCCTGACCATTAAACTATACCATATAATTCAGGATAAGGTTGTATTTTTGATAGAGTGAGCACGGAGAGTGGAGAGAGGAGAATAGAAAGTGGGAAATACAAAAACAGGTAAAGCCCTGGGTTACAAGTTGGTTAAGTATCTTATTTCATCTTATATAGTTTTTTAAATAGCTGATAAACAGTTTGTTGCCATAAACTATATACCTGCTTGTAACCTGGTTACGATATTCCCCTTTTTGACTTTTTTAATTTTTAATTGTTACCGGAGTAATTCCGGAATTATAAGCTTTATGGGTTGTACAGGTTGCAGTACGGATACCGGCGGAAAGCCGAATGGATGTAAGAGCAACGGCGGATGCAGTTCCGGCGGTTGTAACCGCATGAATGCGCATGACTGGCTGCGGAATCTGCCGATGGCAGATTTTGACAGCGCCTGCAAAGTAATTGAAGTCAGTTTCAGCCAGGGTACCCGTAAAGATTTTTTCCGCAATCCTACATTACAGCCTTTTGAGAAAGGAGACCTGATTGCCGTGGAGGGTGTAAGCGGATTTGACCTGGGTGAAGTATCCCTGACCGGGGAGATTGTTCGTTTACAGATGAAGAAACGGAATGTGAAAGAGGACAATCCCGAAATGAAAAAAGTTTTACGCCGGGCTACCGACCGCGATATTGATTTATGGAAACAGAATAAAGCCCGTGAACCGGAAGCGGTAATCCGCAGCCGGGCTATTGCCAAGCAGCTCAGGCTGGATATGAAAATAAGCCAGGTGGAGATGCAGGCCGACGGACGCAAAGCCACTTTCTTTTACATTGCCGATGGCCGGGTGGACTTCCGTGAACTGATCAAAGTATATGCTTCAGAATTCAAAGTAAAAGTGGAAATGCGCCAGATCGGTGCCCGGCAGGAAGCGGGTAAAGTAGGCGGTATCGGCAGTTGTGGCCGTGAACTTTGCTGCAGTACCTGGCTCACAGAATTTAAATCGGTGAATACGGCTGCGGCCCGTTACCAGAATCTTTCCATTAATCAGACCAAACTGAGTGGACAGTGCGGCCGGCTGAAATGTTGTCTCAACTACGAACTCGATACATATCTTGACGCTCTGCAATCATTCCCCGATAACTGTGATGTATTGCAGGTAGCCAAGGGCAATGCCTTCCTCATCAAGAAGGATATTTTCAAGAACCTGATGTGGTATACATTACCCGACAGCAACAAGCAATACCCGCTCTCCATTGAACGGGTGCAAAAAATTAAATCGCTGAACAGACAGGGTATTACCCCGGATGAACTGGAACCCGTAGATGTAACCGGTAAACAGAAAGAAGCCGAACCGGAGATGGTGGAACTGGTGGGTCAGATCAGTCTGCGTACACTGGAAAAAGCCGAGAAGAAAAAGAAACAACAACAACAGCAGCAACGCCAGCAACGACCACAGCAGCGACAAGGCGGACAGCAGCAGGGAGGACAAGGACAGCAGGGCGGCGGACAACAGAACCGCGGACAACAGGGTGGTGGTCAGCAACGCGGTCAACAGAACCGGGGACAACAAGGAGGCGGACAGCAACGCGGACAGCAAAACCGGGGACAACAAGGAGGCGGACAGCAACGCGGACAACAAAACAGGAACCAGCAACGGCCCAATAACCCCAACCGGAATCAGGGAGGACAGGAAAATCAGCAACGGCCCAACAATCCGAATACCGGAGGGGAAAAACAACCCGGACAATAATGTGAACGACAATTTTATTAATACGGACCCGGCTTAAAACCGGGTCTTTTTTTATTCCCCCTGCTAACACCTCATAAGAACAACCATCATCAAAACCGGATTTTATTAACCTGTAGTTACTTCAGGCTTAATAACCGCAGAGAACGCGGAGTACGCGGAGACACTTCTTATCAGCTAATCGTTTAAAGACAACTGATACGATAAAACTTATTAAATTGGCGGAACTGAAGACATGTTACTCGACACCAATCGCCCTGTATAAAGCATCCTGAATTTTGCCACGAATCATCAACTGGGAGAGTTTATTATTATCCCGCGTAGGAGAAACGCGGTTGGAGAGGAAAACGTATACAAGGTCATATTGCGGGTCCACCCATACACAGGTACCGGTAAAGCCGGTATGGCCGTAGGTGGATGGAGATGATAATTGTGCGGGGTACGGATCCTTCCGCAACTGGTTATCTTTTTCGGGTTTATCAAAACCGAGTCCGCGGCGGCTGATTTTGCTGTTATAGGCGGTAAATAATTTAACGGTAGCCGGTGTCAAATACTTTTCTCCGTTCAGTGTACCATTATTCAGCAACATCTGGTACAGCAGCGACAAATCATAAGCATTGGAAAAAAGTCCGGCATGCCCCGCCACACCGCCAAACATGGAAGCGCCTTCATCATGTACATCACCCCTGATAGACTGCTGCCGGAAATAATTGTCTTTCTCCGTTGGCACCAGGCATTCAACCGGAAACCGGTTACGCGGACTGAAGCCGGTGGAATACATTCCCATTTTATTATAAAAGGTTTTCCGGGTATACTGATCCAGGCTCAACCCGCTGATTTCCTCCACTATTTTTCCAAGAAAAATAAAATCATTATCACTGTACACATATTTATCCGCCGGACCAAGCGGACTTTTCACAATGCGCCGCAGTAAGGTATCTTCCCAGTCATCCCGCAGGTAAAAATTTTCCGCCACCCTGACACCGTAACCTTTTTGTGCTTTCACCTGGTAAAAACCGGCTTTGGGCTGACCATTGCCATTCAGTGTTTCTTTATAAAAAGCAATAAAGGGTACCAGTCCTGCCTGGTGTAACAAAATATCCCGGATTTTCAGGGATTCTTTATCACTCCCCTTAACCCAGGGAAGATAATCACCCAGTGTTCCATCGAGTTTCACCTTGCCTTCTTCATACAGTTTCATAATGGAAACCGTGGTTGCTGAAATTTTTGTTACCGAAGCCAGGTCAAAAATGCTTTCGGGGCTCATGACCGGGGAAGCGGGATCAAACTCATAATGACCGAACGATTTGTGATAAATAATTTCCCCTTTATGCGCCGCCAGTACCACGCAACCGGGGAAAGCTTTTTGGGCAATCGCGTCAAGTGCGATGGAATCCACTTTATCCAGCGCTGTACGGATATCCATTGGCGTTAGCTGCTGTGTTGCCTGTACAATTCCTTCGCCGTATTTATACTGACAGACGGTAACCGGCAATTTTCCCTTTGCTGTACTTTTTCCCGTCAGTACGTCAGCCGCTACGTCCTGTGTGATTTCATCATCCTGGTAACAGGCTACCAGCGTATAGGCGTCAC
Source organism: Chitinophagales bacterium (assembly GCA_017303855.1). Lineage (GTDB taxonomy): Bacteria > Bacteroidota > Bacteroidia > Chitinophagales > Chitinophagaceae > JJ008. The sequence goes on from JAFLBL010000013.1 coordinate 14,672, forward strand.
AGAAATTTTTGGTGGCCAGCACATTGCCAAACGTGAATGTAATCGTCTTTATAAAATTCAGTCCTTTATAAAGTTTCAGCGCGGCCGCCGTCATTCCGAAGTTATCCATGGGTTTATTGGAATAATTGTGCACCCCGATCACAATAGCATCATAGCTGCCGTCTTTCGGAAGAGCATTCAGTATGGAATCAGCTTTGGCCGGACTGTCCTTATAAGAGAATAAGAAAACATCGGCACCCAGTTCATCTTTCAGCCTTTTGCCAAAGGTTGAAAGCTCCCGTGTACCAATTCCCACATAGGCGATTTTTTTCTGTGTGGTTGTCAGTGGAATCTGCGCATAATCGGTGCGGGAGGCCTTGGAGCCCGCCTGCGACAATAAAGTAATCCCCTGTTGGGCCACTTCCCTGCGGATAGCATCCGTTTTTGCATTGATATCCTCCAGCAGGTTATTGGTATCAATGGGCTTCATTTTATTCAGGCCTAACTGGTATTTGGAAGCGAGGACTTTACGGACTTTACTGTAAATGTTTTCCCAGGTCAGTCTGTTATCCGCAATGGCTTTTTTAATCGCCGCAATAGATTCAGCCACGCTCTCCGGAAGACATAGCATATCGTTTCCGGCAATAATGGCTTCCACGGAAATGGTGCCACCGGGAAAATATTTGGCCACCCCTTTCATTTCCAATGCATCGGTAAAAGTGAGACCGTTATAATGCAGACTGTTGCGGAGCAGATCGGTTACATTCCGTTTAGAAATGGAAGTAGCCTTATTTGCCGTATTATCAATAGCGGGTATGTACAGGTGGGCAATCATCACACTGCCAACTCCCTCATCAAATATCGCTTTGAAGGGATAGAGTTCCAGCGAATCCAGCTGTTCCATGCTTTTATTGATCACGGGCAGATCATAATGCGAATCCACATCCACATCGCCATGACCGGGAAAGTGTTTGGCACAGGCCATGATACCCGCATCCTGCATGCCTTTCATATACGCCACACCGAATGAAGCTACTTTATGTTTGTCCTCACCAAAAGAACGATAACCGATAACCGGGTTATTGGGATTGTTATTTACATCCACAACCGGCGCATAGTTTACATGCACCCCGATCCGTTTACATTGTTCTCCAACGGCCAGTCCCATCCGGTATACCAGGTTTTCATCTTTTACCGCACCGATTGTCAGTTGATAGGGAAATTTAATTACGCTGTCGAGGCGCATCCCGAGTCCCCATTCCCCGTCAATAGTCACCATCAGCGGTGTTTGAGCTATTTGCTGGTACTGATTGGTCAGGTTGGCCTGGCGAACCGGTCCGCCCTGGAAAAAGCAAAGCGCCCCTACATTATACTTTTTAATGTCATCGGTTACTTTGGCCACATGGTCGGCACCGAGATTGGAATGTGCCCGGATCACCATCAGCTGGGCAATCCGCTGGTCATCGGTAAGAGAGTTGAACACACTGTCCACCCATTGCGCTTTGTTCAGTTTGCTGGAATACTGGGTTTTTCCCACCAGGGGCAGCAGGGCAAAGACAAGCAGGAACGGCTTAAAAATCCGCATGGTTACATTAGTTAATATGAGTGAAATAAGAGCTTTTAAAATTAACTGTTTTGGGGCAATAGCGGCCTGAATGCTTCCTTAAAAATGAAATGGTTATTTTTGACGGCTAAACCGGATTTTGTGCCAGATAAGATTACACTGTTACCAGACAATATTGCCAACCAGATAGCGGCGGGAGAAGTGATTCAGCGCCCCGGCAGTGCCGTAAAGGAACTGCTGGAAAATGCGGTGGACGCCGGTGCCACGGAGATCAGGCTCATCATCAGCGATGCGGGGAAGGCCCTGGTACAGGTAATTGATAATGGCAGCGGGATGAGCGAAACCGATGCCCGGATGTGTTTTGAACGACACGCCACTTCCAAGATCCGGAATATTGAAGACCTCTTTCATATCCGTACTATGGGATTCCGGGGAGAAGCACTGGCCTCCATTGCGGCAGTAGCACAGGTGGAATTAAAAACCAAAAGAGCGGAAGACGAAGCCGGAACTTTTATAGAAGTGGATAACAGTGTGGTGCGCAAGCAGGAACCCGTTGCGGCACCTACCGGAACCAGTTTTGCCATGAAGAATTTATTCTTCAATGTACCTGCCCGCCGGAATTTCCTGAAAAGCAATGCAGCGGAAACAAGACATATCGTGGATGAGTTTACCCGGGTAGCCCTGGCCTTCCCGGAAATTCTGTTTACCCTGACTGCCAATAACCAGCAGTTGTTTCACCTGGAAGCCGGCAGTTTAAAACAACGGATTGTCCAGTTACTGGGATCCAACTACAACGCGAAACTGGTAACCGTAAAAGAGGAGACCGATTACATGAATATCTACGGTTTTGTGGGCAAACCCGAAACCGCTAAAAAAACCAGGGGCGATCAGTATTTTTTTGTCAATAACCGGTTTATCAGAAGCGGCTATCTCAATCATGCCGTGATGAATGCTTACCAGGAAATGATTCCGTCTGACAGTTACCCGATGTACGTTTTGTTTATTGATCTTGATCCTGCCGTGGTGGATGTAAACGTACATCCGACCAAACAGGAAATTAAATTTGAAGACGAGAAAATCATCTATGCCTTTGTACAGTCTGCCGTAAGACATGCGCTGGCCCAGTTCAGCGTTACACCCACACTTGATTTTGACCTGGATGCATCCATACAGCAACTGCCTTCCATTCAGCAACCGTTTACGGATGATAAAAAGAATGCCGCTGCCGCCGGTTCTATCTTTCGCGGGTTTACGCAAAAAAACCAGGCCCATTTTATAGAGAAGTCCGAAAGCGGGGAGTTGAAGCACTGGAATGAAATGTATGCAAGAAGCGAGTCGGGAGCCGGGAGTCGGGAGCCGGAAACCACTGGCCCGGCAAATCACTCACTCCTCACTACTCACCATTCACCACTCGCTGCAGATGCCGAAATCACTCAGTTACTGAATACTTATATTACCCTTCCTTCCAACAAGGGCTTTTTGTTGCTCCACCAGCAATCGGCGCATGAGCGGGTGATATATGAACAGCTTTGCGCCGCCAGTAAAGATAAACCGGTAGTAACGCAGCGGAGTATGTTTCCTTCCACAATGGAACTATCACCCGCTGATGCCGCGGTAATGGAAGAGATCATGGATGACCTGAAATATTTAGGGTATACCATTGAACCATTTGGCAAGAATACGTATGTGATTCAAGGCACCCCGGCCGATGTGGAAGCGGGAAATGACAAGCATATTATTGACATATTACTCGAGCAATACAAACATTTCAGCCCGGATGTAAAATTTTCCCGCCGCGAAAAACTGGTACGTTCACTGGCGAGGCAGCAATCCATAAAAGCCGGTACCCGCCTCACGGAACGCGAAATGCGGCAACTGGTCACGGATCTGTTTGCCTGCGCCACACCGAATGTAACGCCTGATGGCAATCCCACTTATCTGGAGTTTAAGCAGGAGCAGCTGGAGCGGATGTTTGGGCGGTAGAGGTTGGAGGTTCGAGGTTGGAGGTTGGAGGTTCGAGGTTGGAGGTTGGAGGTTTGGGAACACTCCAATAGTATGCAGATGTGTTAAATCACTGCTTTACGTATTATTCTCCTGCAAAGAGTAAAAGAAATAATTGTTTAAATAATTTAAGTCTTTACAGTCCCGATTCGGGGGGATTGGTAATGTTGTGAAAATTGATCGGCCAATTAATTTTTTTGCCGCCATAATTCATAACGGATGAAAAACTGCAGCGCGTGATTTCTTTCTTCACTTACTGGCTGACCAGGTATACCAAACCGGATATAAGGTTGAAGACCAAAAGCATATCTTGCCCCTAAAGAAAACCGGTTCCATTTATACTGTGATTCAATCACCGCTTGCAAATAGGACTTTCTGAATATATTGCCTGCATTACTTTCCCTGAAAATCGACCGGCTGACGAGCGAATCAATCTGCGTAAAATTATTTTTCCGGTTAACTTCCTTTTCTGCAACAGCACTATTGAAGAGATGCCATTGCAGACCTGCACCAAGTGACCAACCCGGCCGGATGAAATAATGAAAGCTGATTGGCAGTTGGTGATAAAATGTTTTCTTAAGTCCATAAGAAGTAAGCGTGGAATATTGCGGATTAGCTCCTGTATCAGGTACCAGTTGCTGCTGGTAAGTAAACTGCCGGGTATACTGTGGTGCTCCATATCTGAATTCTCCCTGCAGGAACCATTTTTTCTCTTTCTCCAGTCGCAGGTAAACTGAAGGAAGGTAATCGGCGAGGCTGGATTTACGTCCCTGGGAACTATAGGGCGTAAATGTTTGTCCGGCCATTGGTAGCTGCTGGTGCAAACCGACACCGGCTGAAAAAACAAAAGCTGGCTTATCTTTTTCCTTCTTTGTTTTTTCCGCATTACCTGTTTTCATTTTTACGGAATCCTTTTTAAGTACGGGCTTTTGTACAGCAATGGTATCCGTTTGTTTTACTTGTACCGTATCATTATTAGGCAAAGCCTGTAATTCGGGTATTTGTGGGATAAGGTCATTTGACTTTTCTGCAGTAACCATTGTCTGAGAACCTGCCTGATTCGTCATTTCAGGCTCCGTATTTATTGCATGTTTGCGGTTGTAACTGGCTGTAACAGGTAATTTTTCCTGTATGGCTGTTGCTTTCTTTCTCCTTTTCCCACTGCCCGACAGCAATTTTGTTCGACTGCTTTCTTTTATCCCCGGATCCAATGCAAGGGAAGAAACAGGTTGCTTATTTATGTCCATTTGTATATGCTGCTTGTCCTGAACTACATTTTCATTTCCGGAATGAGTGCTGGTTTGTTGTTCGCCTTCTTTACTATCGGCTATCGGCTGTTTTTCTTTACCCGGTTGTTTGGCACCGACTGTGGTTCGTGACTTTTCCGTGATGACCGTTTCATTTTTTTTATTCTCACTGAACCATTTCCCGGTTTGTAAAAAATACCAGCCTGCACCTACTGCCAGTAGTCCCAGCAGGGCCCAACCCAAACAGCCCCATCTCCACCAGGCCACGGGTCTTTTTTCTTCTTCTTCATCCAGCCGGCGACGCATATCCGCCCATGCCCGATTTTCATCCGGCAGGATGAAGTCAGTTCCGGCAGTGGCTGATGACCATTGTGCTGCAACTTGCTCCTCATATGGTAACCGTTCATTCATGGCGGCCTGTTGTCTTTAACTTGTTTTGTAATTTTTTCCGGGCTTCCGATAAATGCCATTTACTGGTCCCCTCACTGATCTTCATGAGTCCGGTAATTTCCGGGTGCGTATACCCTTCTATCACATACAGATTGAACACTGCCTGTGTGGCGGGAGGCAGTTCACGTACCAATTGCAGTATCTCTGCTGCAGAAAGCGCCGTAATAGCATCAGGCGGCACATGTATATTGGCCGCCTGTTCCATTTCCGCTGTGGCTGATGCATGTTGGTTGCGTTGTATCATATCCAGGCAACTATGAATGATAATGGTGCGGATCCAGGTATACAGTGATGCTTTTTGGCTGTCGTAACGACTGATATTTTTATAGACTTTATAAAACCCACTGTTCAATGCTTCCATAGCATCAGACTCATTTTTGGTATAGCGCAGACAAAGCGTCATCATGGCCCTGTAATAACTGCGGTACAGCTGTTCCTGGGCTTTGCGGTCGTCCTGTATACAACCTTCAACAATGCGTAGTATGTATTCTTCTTCCTTACTCAAATAATCAACCCTGTAATCTTACAGTTTTTGGAATATACTTCTGTTTACCCGATTGCCCGCATATATTTCAACAAAATATTGTCCTCTGCCCAGGCGCTCTGTTGGTATACTGATCTGGTTGGTGCCAATGGAGCCTGCCTGCCCCGACCGCCAGACCTGATTGCCATGCAGGTCCGTTACTATTACCCTGATCTCCTCCTGCTTTGTTAGCGATAAATTAATCCGTACCTGACCGCCTGATACAGGATTGGGGTATGCAGGTAACCGGTCAATCATCCTGCCTTGCAGACTTCCCACATGAATAGTTTCACAATAACTTCTGATACATCCGGTGTTAGTTGTAAGCGTGAGACAGACCAGGTGATTGCCGGTATCTGTAAACTGATAAACCGGATTAGCAGTAGTAACAACGGCGGAATCATTGCCGGTAAAAGAGATGAAAGACCAGATTTGAGAAACCACCTGCTGGTTACTTTGGGCCGTGAACTGTGCCTGTCCGTAATTATTGAGGGTATACGTAAAGGAAGCGGTACAACTGTCTTCCGGTCCTTGTTGTATTGTCACCTGCTGACCAATCGTATCCAGGCAGTGACTGAGCGTATCGCGGGCATACAATGTCACCAGGTAGGTGCCGGCGGTACTGTAAGTATGAACAGGTTGACGAACGGAAGAAGTATAACCATCTCCAAAATTCCATAAGTAGCTGATTGTATTTACACTGGAGGTTGGAATGAAACTGATCTTCCTCCGGTTAACCGGATCAGCGCTATAGGTAAATCCTGCATTCAGCTGGCAGGGAGGAGGAACCTGGTAGGTTGCACAATAGCTGTCAGTACAGCCTGCGAAGGTTTCAATCGTAAGACAAACAGTATTTGTGCCAGGGGTGGGCTGGTAAATTAATTGACTGGAATTACCGCCGGCAATTACATTATTCACCCGCCAGGTATACGTGCGAATCTGATTGGATGGGGTTGAGTTTGACGTACAATAAATTCCGTAATTATAGTTCACTGAATCATAATTACTGTAAAATGAAGCATGACATACGGGGGTAAAATTCAGAATAATCTGCTGAGAGGAGGAATCAACGCAGGTACTGAGAGAATCATATACAAAATGCTTTACCAGGTAATTGCCGGGTGAAGCATAGGAATAAGAACTCGTTTGACCATACCCGTTATTCCCGTCACCGAAAATCCAGACATGGGCAAACCGGGGTTCATTCGCAACGGCTGTAAACACGGCCCCGGAACCGTTTATGCTGACATTGAAAGCTGGATTGCACTGGGCTTCAGCATTTTGCAAGGATAAAAGAAAGAACAGGCAGATGAAAACATACAATTTCCGCATAAAAGGCTTTTGATCATATACCGTGAGCGGAAGGAAAGGGTTGGGTGTGTCTGACTATTTTCGGTATAAATCACCGCATTTCTAAGGACGTAAATTTAATAATTGTCAATTCGTTGAGGTTGGAGGTTCGAGGTTGGAAGTTCGAGGTTCGAGGTTCGAGGTTCGAGGTTGGAGGTTGGAGGTTCTTCAGGCTGAAGAGACTAAAAGCTTTGATATAGTATTAAATAGTCACGCTATACTATCCATAGAACCATTTCAAACTAAAGGACTGTTCCCAAACTTCCAACATCCAACCTCCAACTTCCAACTATTTTAGAAATCTCTCAGACTTTCAACGAACCTCTCCACTGCTCTTCTCACTTCTGTTGCCGTGGCCTGGTGATTATTGACCAATGTTGAGAAAATCAGCAGCTTCCCCTTCTTCGTATACAGGAATCCGCTCAGGGCTACCACACCGGAAAGGGTGCCGGTCTTGGCATAGATATAACCGCTGCCGGCTTTATAGTAAGAACTGATCGTACCTTCTCCTCCGGTCGGGAAAATGGTCTTGATCCGCTCCATCCCGAATTCATTTTTCATTTTATTCAGGATGGCGACAAAATCCTGCGGGGTAAAGAGATTATAACGACTTAATCCGGAGCCATCGGCCCAGCGGGGTTTCTGGGGCAGGTCTTTGAAATCTGTTTTGAGTAAGGTATCGATGATCTTCGCATCATTCATTATACCCAGGTGTTCATTGCTCACCATGAGCAAAGACTGCTCCGCAAAGAAATTATCCGAGCGGTGCATCATGGGTTTGAGGAGGGAGTCGGTGGGTTGGGAGTGGATGATACCAGGCAATTTATTTTTAAATCTGCCATAAGGGACTACCGTTTTCCTGAGTGTATCTTGTAATAAAGACAAAATCACGGTACGGGTATTTGTAAATGGGATTTCTGCATAATTATTTTTTTCGTCGGGTATTACTAAAAAAGAATTGTCAGCAAAAGATCTTGATACAGAAAAACCATTTTTATTCTTCCAACCAACATTGCCAGCCACGATATTCCTTTTAAAGTAAGTTGGCGATACCGATATAATAAAAGATGGGACTGAATCAGTTTCGACCATTGAAGCGGATTGCTTATTAAACCTTACAATATTTCCATAAACAGGCATTGGACTACGGGGTGCCATATAACTCTGATCATAGTCATTCCATGACCATCCATTCCCCCATTCAGCCGCACTATAAGACAACTCAGTGTAGCAGATCGTATTTCCCTGTTTGTTTAGAAAGTTAAGCACCGGCTGATTTGTATATTCCGGAAGCAAAAATGTCGGATCACCTGTGCCTTGTATAGTAGTACAAATGCTATTGATATCATAACGCAACCCCACCAAACTATCCCCCAGATACTTCATCGCCGCATAACAGGTCGGGATCTTGGTATTGCTGGCCGGTACGAAATACTTATCACCCTGGTAATTGTAGAGGTATTTGCCGGTTTCGGGATCGTAGATGGAGATGCCGATATGGGCGGTTTTTAACGGAGCAGCATTTATAACATTTTCTTTTGCTGAACGGACGATTTGCTTTTTTACAGAGCAAGATGGCAGAACTAAAAAGTAAAAAGTAAAAAGTAAAAAAGGGTGTCCTATAGAATGAAGAGTTTTCATAATAGCTGATTGATCGTTATAAAGCCCGGAAAGACCATGGGAAATCAAAAGTAAAAAGTAAAAATCGCAGTCATTTAAATTGAAGTGTTATTTTGACTTTGAAAAGCAAAAATATTTTCTGATTGGAATTTTATATCTGGCTACAGAAATGTTAGCCGCGGTCTTTCGGATTTTTTTACTTTTTAATTTTAACTTTTGACTTTTTTTGACTCTCGTCGGCAAGCTCAGAGTGACACGACCCTTCTCTCTTTCGCACTCAGGATAGCCGCATCAATGATCCGCATATTCCTTATGCCATCTGCCGCAGGTACCGGATTGGGTCCTGCTCCGGTCAGTGCTTTGTATACATCATCATAATAGCCCATATAGTTACCCGGACCGGACGTAGTTTCCTGGCGGACTACTTCCCCATTGATTTCGGTATGTAATAAGCCATCGGGTTTAGAAGGAGCATCGCACCAATTGTCGAGACTGGGTTTAACGCCCTCCTGCAAGCGGATTTCCTGCAAATCGGAACGTTGCTGGAGAAAACTGCCCTTCATACCATGAATGGTATAGGCATAGAGCGACTCACGGGCAATGCAGGTGGCTTTGAGCCGCACCCGAAGGGTATCGTAATAAAAAAGAATTTCAAAATAATCATTGGCCACCACATCCGGACGCATCCGCCATACATCGGTAAATAAAGCTTTGGGGAAACCGAATAACTGAACGGCCTGATCCACTAAATGAGGAGAGAGATCATAGATGATGCCGGCACCGGGCATATCGCCTTCTTTATGGGCTTTGCCACTGAAGGCCGGACGATATCGGTCATAGCGGATTTCGGCCTCTCTCAGATCACCGAGCCAGCCACGGTCGATCACTTCTTTCACGGCACGGAAGTCGCCATCATAGCGACGGTTCTGGTACACACTGATAAATAAATTCTTTTCCGCGGCCAATTGAGCGATCTCTTCCGCCTGTGCCGCCGTCACCGCAAAAGGCTTTTCGACCACCATGTGTTTGCCGCTGTTCAGCACCAGCTTTGCCTGTTCATAATGCAGGTGAGTGGGCGTATTCACTACAATCAGGTCCAGCTCCGGATCTGCGCAGAGTTCCTCCACACTCCGGTACAGCTTAGCATCGGGATATCTTTCTTTTGAATCCTGGTTATGCCGTTCCACAATTGCTTTCAGTGCATAACCCGGATGCGCCTGCAGAAAAGGGGCATGAAACAACTTACCGGACATGCCGTAAGAACAGATACCTGCATTGATTACTTTATTCATGAGAATCGGATTAAGTCAAAAGTAAAAATTAAAAAGTAAAAATATTTCTCCGAAAGATTGTAAATCGTTTCCTTTTACTAAAAATCAAAAGGTAAATCAAAAAAATAATGACTGCCCAGTCATAGTGACTGCCATTTTTACTTTTGACTTTTTAATTTTGACTCCTACGATCTCTCCTGTGCCCGCAACCACCGCTCCGGAATCTCATTACTGCTCGCCAGTAAATAATCCTTATAACTGCAGGCGATGAATTTTTTATCGGGCAGCTGCATCCACCAGCGGCCTGTTTTTTTGCTTTGCAGAAATATGGTTTCCACTTCCGCAAACGCCATGTAATACTCATTGAAGGAGTCCTTCTCATCCAGTGTGGCTTCCTTGCGGCCGCGGCTGCGGCCATCGAGCAGGTACCAGAGCATGTGGCTTATTTGTTTGGCCGTCAGCTCGTCTTTATCATGTTGTTCATTATACCCGTAAATACCAATTGTATTCACGTTGGGACTCATACCGGCATACCGCAGCAACACACAGGCTTCTTCGCCATTGAGTCCGTTGGGTGATACCATGCTGGCCGGCGCATAGGCACTGGCGATAGCGGATATGTCAAAACTGAATAAATTACTGTTGCGGATCACCGGCTCCATTTCGTCGATACTTTCTTTTACACTACCCACGCGGTAACAATCAAAGCGGAGTTTGTCCAGTGTCTCCAGCATACGCGGGTGCACAAAGTAGCTCTGGAAACCGATATGATTGTAATGCCGCAGAAAATTCGGTTCTCCGGTAAGCATTTCCATCAGGAAATTTTCGTGACGGAAGGGCGAATCCATATTGAGATCAATCAGCGCGTCCACGGCACTGGCCTCAATGGTTCGTTTGGCCGATGCATAAGCAAAATACTGGGCCAGCGTCAGATCATGTGACCCGCCCAGGATCACCACCGTTTTGCCATCGGTAATGAGTTCTTCCACCACCGTTTTAAGGGCCGCATAGGTATCAGTAAACTGTGCCCCGGTTTTAATATTGCCCACATCCGCGATCCGGATATCCTGGTGCCAGTAGTATAGACTGTAAAATTGTTTGCGGATCAGATCAGGCGCATTGCTGGTCCCAGGCAAACGTCCACTGCCCCGCTGCTCGCCGCAACCAACTATTACCAGCTGTGCTTCGTCGAGATAAGGAAATTCCTCTGCATATACATCAATGGATTTTCCCAACTGGCCGTCTTTATAGCCTTCATCGTTGGATATTTCATGCAGGTTGACGGGGGATAAGAAGTCGGATATGTTGAGGTGGTCTGACATAGGTGCAAGTTAAGGAAAATGGAGAGTGGAGAGTAGAGAGTGGGGAATACTAAGAAAAATTCTGGATCATTTTTGAGAGCATTCTGAAGACAGATTCCAGTTTTGATTCAATTTTTAACAGTTGCTCTGGTTTGATATAAAACAGGTCAACAGCGATCTCCAATTGGGTATCCATCTCTACCAGTGAAGCACGGGCTATCTCATAAAATCGTTTCTTCTCAGCTTTTGAAATCCTCGACGAACCCTCAGCCAGATTACTGCAAACGCTTACAGCAGCCCGACGCAGTTGATTTGCCAATAAAAACTGCTCTTCCTTTGGAAAACTTGTCGTTACCAAATAAACCGATTTAACCAATTCTCTTGCAATCGTATAAACCTCCAGTTTTTTATGTGCTGTTTGTAACATAGCATAAAGTTTGGGGCAACATAGTTATTTAATCTAAAAAAAAGTAGTCCGTCGCCACTCCACTTCCCACTCTCCACTCTCCACTTTCCACTCTCCACGCTCCTTCGTATCTTTGCCCCATGGAACAATTGCTGAAACAGATTGACGCTTACAAACAGGAAATCAATGCCTCCGCCGCAACCGATGAGAAGCAGGTGGAAGATTACCGGATCAAATGGCTGGGAACCAAGGGTATTGTAAAAGCGATTATGGGGGAAATGAAAAATGTGGCCCCGGAAAAGAAAAAGGAGGCCGGTCAGCTCCTGAATGAATTCAAACAATATGCTGAAGCAAAATATGAGGAACTGAAAGCTGCTTCCACCGGTGCGGTACAGACCGGATTTTCGATGGATATCAGTCTCCCCGGCGATCCGATGCCCCTGGGTTCCCGTCACCCGGTGACCCTTATGCGTAACCGGATTGTGTCTATTTTCCAGCGACTTGGATTTGCCGTGGCGGAAGGCCCGGAGATCGAGGATGACTGGCATAATTTCGGTGCCCTCAACCTTCCGGCCCATCACCCGGCCAGGGACATGCAGGATACGTTTTATATTCAGCAAAACCCGGATTGGGTACTGCGCACCCATACCTCCAGTGTACAGATCCGCGAAATGGAAAAAGGCAAACTGCCGATCCGGATGCTGATGCCCGGCCGTGTATACCGCAACGAAACGGTGAGTGCCCGGAGCCATTGTTTCTTCCACCAGGTGGAAGGCTTGTACATTGACGAAAATGTATCTTTCGCCGACCTCAAACAAACCTTATACTTCTTCGTTAAAGAAATGTATGGCAAGGATGTAAAAGTCCGTTTCCGTCCTTCTTATTTCCCCTTTACCGAGCCCAGTGCGGAAATGGATGTGACCTGTTTTATCTGCGGCGGCAGTGGCTGTAATATCTGTAAAAAAACCGGTTGGGTGGAAATCCTGGGTTGCGGTATGGTGCATCCCAATGTACTGAGCAACTGCGGCATCGACCCGAATAAATACACCGGCTTCGCCTTTGGTATGGGAATAGAACGTCCTGCCATGCTGAAATACGGAGTGAATGACCTGCGTTTATTCTCGGAGAATGATGTGCGGTTTTTGAAACAGTTCACTTCCGCCATTTAGAGAGGCTACTGCGCAGCGAATACTGTTTAACACATAGGAACATAGAAACAATAGATGACACATAGAATACAGAAATGTAAAAAATGCATGAAAAACCTATGTGAGTCTTATGTGGCCCTATGATACTATGTGTTACATCTTCCGCGAAGCGGAACCCCTATTTCCCTTGATTGAAATTGAAACGAAGCCCGGCATCGAAACTGCTGTACTCAAAATCGTTCAGTCCCTGCTGGAAGCCCAGCACCAGTTTCATTTTCTTTAATTGCTGTTCGGCCCGGGTACGGAATACAACGGGTTTGTCGCCCTGCTTTTCGAGATAACCAAGATACCCGGCAATAGTAGTATGGAGACTGAAATTTTTCTTCCGGTATTCGATTCCTGCCCCGAAAAGAAAAGCATCATCCTGTTTGAAAATATCGGATTCAATCTGCCATACATAGAAACCGGCCATGGTCGTCAGTTTCAGTGATTTTGCCTTATTCAGCGGTTTGCCCATATTAATGGCAAAATGATACCCCGGTCCATCACTGTAACGCGCCGAGCCATAATCGGTGCCCGAAGGCATGCGGTACCCGATCTGGAAAATAAAATCCACAACGGGGGCCCATTTTTTAAATAACCTGAAATTGGTATTCAGCATCAGATCACCGGCGGCCTTCTTATCATTGAAATTTTCGTAATACACATGCCTTTTCTCCTTGATGGCCGTACTCATGTTGTATCGTTCCCAGGGAACCCAGGTCAGCTCCACTCCCACTACGTCTTTCACCACCGCGATATGTCCGTTGATCACCAGATTCTGTGTATGATCACCTTCCATAAAATGAAATGCACCGGATACCCCGATATAAGAATTGCTGTCAATCCGGCCATTACCAGGTTGTGGCACCGGCAATGAATTGGGGCCCTGAAAAGCAGGCAGTGTAATCATATACCTTGACCAATGACTTACACCGTCCCATCCCACTACTTCTTCCCAGCGTTGGCGGGTTTGTGTACTGGCCAGACTACAGGAAAAAAGCAGCAAGACAACAATCAGTATTCTCATACAGCAGATTAATAAACCAGCGGGTTAAACATTAGTTCCGGATTGTTTTCCGGTAATACGAAAGCGCATCCAGGAGCATACCGCTGCCGCCAGGAAGGCAACAATGGTGATATAAAACCATTGGGTGAATTCAATGGACACAGATATCGGCTTGTCTTTTAAAAGAGATCCGCTCCCGATTTCCTTTTTTAAATCCACCAGTAAACCGATCAGGGCTCCTGCTGCCAGCACGCCGGTAATCACTGCGCCGGCCATCCCGCTCCGGAATTTTAAAAAAGACAAAAGCAGTCCGGCCACACCCAGCGCCAGGGAAGCCATCGCATAAGGATTGGGGGCCTTTCGTTCCGGTTTCTCTTTTGTCTCCGTTGCAGCTGGTTCCTTCTCTTCACTGTCTTTCAGTTTTTCCAGTCCGTCAAATAACCCATTTGCTTTCCCCGGGCTCTTTACCTGGAAACCGGTAGCCAGTTGTATGCCGTTCACGGTTTGCAGGGACATATTATTACAACGGATATCCAGGAAGGGCATCAGGAATAATAAAACGGCAATCGCATAGGTGACCGCGGAAGGAATACGGGTACCAAACACACCTGGTTTTGCCGGAGGTGCATAATAAACAGGTGCCGGATTCGGTTGGTTACTTTCCATTGAAATTTTTTTTCAAGTTAAGGCAAAGCGTTCAGACTTTTACCTCATAAACCGTACTGCGCTTATCTTTACCGTATAATGGCAGTTATGGAGATCAATAGTATTTGCGTTTGCGGTGCCGGCACTATGGGCCGGGGCATTGCCCAGGCCTGTGCACAGGCCGGTTTTGCCACCACCCTGTTCGATGTAAATACGGAAGTCCTGGAGAGTGCCAGTAGCACTATTGAGAAGAGCCTGGCCCAATTAACCGCTAAAGGAAAAATCACGGGGGATAAAGCCGCCCGCACTCTTCAGCTGATCAGTTATTCGGACGACATCCATTCCTGCCTGGCGGATATTTTTATAGAAGCAATCGTGGAAAAAACTGCCGCCAAAATCAGCCTGTTTAATCAGCTGGCTGAACTAAATCATGGTGACGCCATTTTCGCCAGCAATACTTCTTCCTTGTCGGTTACTGAAATTGCCAACGGAGTGTTGCATCCGGAACGGGTGATTGGCCTGCACTTTTTTAACCCGGCCACCCTGATGAAACTGGTGGAAGTGGTGAAAACGCCATACACGAATGAGGCTACATCCGGCACGGCTACCGCACTGGTACGGCAATTGAATAAAGTACCTGTACTTTGTACCGATGCACCCGGGTTTATTGTAAACCGGGTAGCCCGGCCTTTTTATATTGAATCGCTCCGGTTGCTGGAAGAAGGTCTTACTACCGCAGAACAGGCAGACCGTTTGCTGGAATCGGCAGGGTTCAGAATGGGCCCTTTTAAACTGATGGACCTGATCGGCCATGATATTAATTATGCTGTCAGCAGTTCCGTATGGGAGCAGTTACAAAAACCGGAACGCTTACGTCCTTCCGCAGTACAGGAAGAAAAAGTAAAGTCCGGCAAATTGGGCAAAAAATCCGGGGAAGGCTTTTACCGGTATGAATGATAAAAGAAATTTTACAAACAATATCTTCGCAACTTCATTTCATCCTGTTAACTCATCAATTTGTCAACATCCATTCTGGTTACCGGCGGCACAGGTTTTCTCGGTTCTTATATTATCAAAGAACTGGTGGAAAAAAAGTATAAAGTTAGAGCAATCCGCCGGGGCACTAAAACCCCGCAGTGGATTCCGGCCGCGATCCTTGACCAGGTGGAATGGGTGGAAGGCGATATACTGGATGTGGTTTCCCTGGAAGATGCCATGCAGGGTATAGATACCGTTATTCACAGTGCGGCTATCGTTTCCTTTTCCTCAAAAGACAAGGAAAAAATGTACCAGGTAAATGTGGAAGGTACTGCCAATGTGGTGAACATGGCCCTGGAAATGAATATCCGCAAACTCGTTTATATCAGTTCTGTGGCGGCGCTGGGGCGTTCAGCGGATGGCGGTCATGTGGATGAGCAAAAGAAATGGGAAGACAATAAAATAAACACGCACTATGCACGAAGTAAGTTCAAAGCCGAACTGCATGTATGGCGCGGAATCAGTGAAGGACTCGAAGCGGTAATCCTTAACCCGGCCACTATTCTTGGTTATGGCGACTGGCACCAGAGCAGCTGTGCGCTGTTCCGGCAGGTATATGAAGGTTTCCGCTGGTATACTTCGGGTATCAATGGATTTGTGGATGTGGAAGATGTTTCCCGTGCCACCATCTTACTGATGGAAAGCGGCATCAGTGAACAACGGTTTATTGCAGCCGGTGATAACTGGTCATTTAAAAAACTGCAGGATACCATGGCCACTGGCTTTGGTAAAAAAGGACCCGACAAACTGGCCACGCCTTTTGTATTACAGATCGCCTGGCGGCTGGAACAGCTGAAGGCCCGCCTCACCGGGAAAAAAGCATTGCTGAGTAAGGAAAGCGCGCGGGTGGCTATAAGTCAGACACATTTTAAAAACGATAAAATCCTTGCGGCTTTACCGGGTTTTTCCTTTACCCCCCTTGAAGAAACGATAAAAAAAGCCTGTAATAAGTATATTGGCACTATTCCTGCCGTGCAATCACGATAAACAGAAAGCCTCCTGATCGTCAAAAAAATATCCATGCGCAGTCTCCGCCTATTCCTGGTACTACTTCTTTGCAGCACCGTTATTTTCACCAATGCCCAGTTCATCGTCAGCGGGGTGATACTTGACTCGGCCAGCCGGGAGCCCTTATCCAAAGCATCCGTATTCTGTCAGAATACCACATTGGGTACACTCACCAACAAGGAAGGAGAATTTTCCCTGAGCCTGAAATCCGGTGGCTATGACCTGATCTTCAGTTATACCGGGTACCAGACACAAACCGTCCGGATAAATGAGCAAAATAAACTGGAAGTACTGCTGGTAAAAAAAGACAACAACCTGGAAGAAGTGGTACTGAAAAGCAGTTTTGAAGTAGCGGATGGCTGGACAAAATACGGCGATTTTTTCCTGCGCAATTTTGTCGGCAGCACACCCAATGCGGCAGGTTGTGTATTAACCAATCCGGAAGTGCTGAAATTTCTTTTCTACAAAAAAACAAACAGGCTGAAAGTGCTGGCCACCGACGCCCTCCTGATTACCAACAATGCCCTCGGATACGAATTACGGTATCAGCTGGACAGTTTTGTATATCACTATAACACCGATATCAACTCCTACCGGGGCTATTGTCTCTTTATGGAAATGGAAGGAACGGACAGCCTGAAAAGACAATGGAATAAAAGAAGGGCTGATGCCTACGCCGGTTCACGGCTGCATTTTCTGCACAGTTATTATGACAGTACCCTTGCAGAAGATGGCTGGATTGTGGATCTCCTGGACGAGCAGAACAGTAAAAAGTTCAATAAGGTGACGAATCCGTATGATACCACGTATTACACACCGGCGGACAGTACCGCAGAAATTGAAATCTGGTATCCCAGAAAAATCAGTGTTACGTACCGGAAGAAAAGTCCTGAACCGGAATACCTGAAAAAAATGAACCTGCCTAAAAGTGTTCCGTACCCGATATCCTATGTGGATCTTAAAGACGCGATCGCTATTACGGAGAACGGCTACTTCTATGATCAGCGTGACTGGATCAACCAGGGTTACTGGAGCTGGAAAAACCTGGCAGACCTCCTTCCCTATGATTATGTACCGGAAGAATAAATGAATCCGGTTTATTTATTGCCCATTACTTTCTCCCATAACTCCGGAATGCGTTTTACCCAAACCAGTTCTCTTCTTTTCTCACGGGCATCCACCACCGGAGTACCGAAATAGGTTTTGCCTCCTTCAATGGTAGAAGCTACACCGCTTTGCGCCAGGACTACCGCGTCTTTGCCAATGGTAAGCGTTTTACTCACGCCCACCTGACCCCAAAGGATAACATTGTCTTCAATAGTAGTGGCACCGGCTATGGCCACCTGTGCGGCAAACAGGCAATTTCTGCCCACCACCGTATCATGTCCCACATGCACCAGGTTATCCATCTTGGTGCCTGCTCCGATCAGCGTATCATGACTAACACCCCGGTCAATCGTACAATTGGCGCCGATCTCCACGCCGTCCTCCAGCACCACACGACCGCAGCTGGCCATTCTTTTATAATGTACGGGGCGGTTGGTTTTCTTATTGTAATAAAAAGCGTCACTGCCGATTACCGAACCGGCCTGTACCACCACATCATTGCCAAGCAGGCAATGATCGAGAATCGTAACGTTCGGATAAATGATACAGTTCTTCCCGATTTGTACATGATGGCCAATATAAGCACCGGGCATAATGACCGTGCCCTCTCCTATCTGCGCGGTATCGCTTACCGGTTTAGCGGATGGAGTAAATGGCCGGTAGAACTGTACAATTTTCAGATACGCTTCAAAGGGATCGCTCACAATCAATAAAGCTTTACCATCCGGCACAGCCGTATGCGTATTAATAATGATAAAACTGGCAGCGGAATGCAGACAGGTATCATAGTACTTCGGGTGATCCACAAATACGAGGTCACCTGTTTCCACCTTATGTATTTCATTGATGCCGGTTGCTATGCCGGCCGTATTACCTGCCAGTTCAGCACCAATCAGTGCAGCGATCGTTGTTACAGGAACCGGTTGTTCAAAGCGCATAGAAATTGTTTTGGCAAAGTTAGTAAGGTAGAAGCGGGCAGGCCGCATGAATTTGAAAAGAAGAAAAATGCCCGTTTTCCCAATGAAAAAACATTTAAATGAACAACGCTTTACGCTTGTTGCAACTACATTTCTGTTCATCAATCACTCTTTTTTCCGCAATCAATTACCAACAGTAAACACGATAACAATGAATGCAACAGTAAAAAAATGAATGACAATCAGTAGTAAATTCCGCTGGTTTATCCACAGGTGATTTTAAAATGTTAATAAAATAGTTTGGAAATATTTTTTGGATAAAGAAAATTCTTTTTAATATTGCAAAGGGAAGTTAAATTCCCGTACTTACTAACCCATCCATATATTATCCCTCCGCTTCCGCGGAGGGATTTTTTTTAACAGGTCATCATTGATGTGTAACAGTACAACGCGGTGCCGGTAATGCAACAGTGCCGAATCAATAATTAAAAATACCTTTACAACAAACATAATCTCCTTCCATGCTTAAATCAATGACCGGATTCGGACGGGCCGAAAAAAACGTTGCGGATAAAACCTTCCTGGTAGATATCAAGTCACTCAATGGAAAACAGTTTGAACTGCAGTTGAAACTGCCTGCCTTCCTCAAACCTTTTGAGTTTGATATCCGTCGCCTCCTGTCTGAAAAACTCAGCCGGGGCAGTGTGGATTGCCTGATCAGTCTGAAAGACACCGGCAGTGCAAAACCGGTTACCATTAATACCGACCTGGCCAAAGCCTATTATCAGCCCCTGGCGGAAATTGCCAATGCACTCAATCTCGATCCCTCGCATATTCTGAGTACACTGGTCAAACTTCCGGAAGTGATTACACCCAGCGGAGATACCCTGACTGATGCCGAATGGCAGGAATTGCAAAAAGTAATTGAACTGGCAATCGGCAACCTGAATGAACACCGGCTGGATGAAGGCCGGTCACTGGAAGAAGACCTGCAGATCCGTATCAGTAATATTGAACAGCTGCAGGAAGAAGTAATCCGGCTGGAGCCGCAACGTAAAGTAAAAATCCGGGAGGGCATCACCCGGCTGCTGGAAGAAAATGTGGGCAAGGAGAATTATGACGCCAACCGGCTGGAGCAGGAACTGATCTATTATATTGAAAAGATCGATATCAGTGAAGAGCAGGTACGATTGAAAAATCACTGTGCATACTTCAAATCCCTGCTGGCAGAGGAAGATGAATCAAAGGGCAAAAAACTTTCCTTCATCCTCCAGGAAATCGGGCGCGAAATAAATACCACCGGTTCCAAAGCCTACGACTCCACCATCCAGAAATGCGTGGTACAGATGAAAGATGAACTGGAAAAGGCAAAAGAACAGGTACTGAATGTCCTGTAACATTACTGTTCTGACTACATTTGTGAAAACCTTTTTATTTGAAACCGCTGCACTATACCCGTTGGTTCCTGATTGCCTTCCTGCTGCTGGCCGGCACTATTTCCTGTACCCCTATTGATCTGTTTGAGAAAACAGCCGTAATACCCGGGCATAGCTGGAAAAGCAGCTTCAGGCCTTCTTTTACATTTACTATTAAGGATACATCCGCCCCTTACCAGTTATATTTTATAATCCGGCACAGTGACCGGTACAGGTATAATAATATTTATTTCAACCTGTATGCCAAAGGACCGGGACAGGATACCGCACAGGTTGCCACCTATGATATCCGGCTGGCCACAAACGAAAAAGGCTGGCTCGGCAGCGGCATGGACGACATCTTCGAACACCGTCAGTTGCTGACACCACGCTCTGCTGATAAGGCATTCTATTTTAAAAAACCCGGGGATTATACTTTTACAATTGAACAGATCATGCGTGAAGATCCGCTTGAGCAGGTGCTCAATACGGGTATCCGCATTGAAAAGAAATAATAAAGCTCTCATGCCCGATGCCACAAAAAAAAGGCTGAAACGCACCACCCTGATCTATTGCACCCTGCTGTTCTATGTTATCTCCGCATTGGTATGGTGGTTTGTTTCGCTGGAGAAACAAAGCAAGGAAATTGCACGCCAGCAATACGCCAACCTGGCCGTACAGGCGGAAACCATGACCAGTATCGAACTGGCCGATAAAATGAAAGCTATCGCCCGTGAAGAAAAACGGAATACCGGCAAGTATGTAGCAGAAGGCATTACTTTTCTGATCCTGATTGCCTTCGGTGCCATTTTTGTTTACCGCTCCATCCGTAAACAGTTTACGCTGCAACAACAGCAACAGAATTTCATGATGGCGGTGACCCATGAGTTGAAAACACCAATCGCTGTAGCCCGGCTGAACCTGGAAACCTTGCAGAAATATACCCTGGATCCCGAGAAACAGAAAAAGCTGATCCGGAATACACTCGATGAAACCAACCGGCTGAACCTGCTGACCAATAATATCCTGGTATCCTCGCAACTCGATGCCGACCGGTATAATTCTGCCAGGGAAGAACTCGATCTGTCCGCCCTGCTCCTGGATTGTATCCGCGATTTCCGGAAACGGTTTCCCGATCGGTTGTTTGAGGCAACCGTAGAAGAAGACGTGGATATAAGCGGGGACGCCCTGCTCCTTCAGATGCTGATTAATAACCTGCTGGAAAATGCCAATAAGTATTCTCCAAAGGAATCACCAATCAGAGCGGTTTTAAACAAAGCCCCGGGACAGGTACGGCTGCAGATCATCGATGAGGGCCCCGGTATCGCAGATGAGGAAAAAACGAAGATCTTTTCGAAGTTTTACCGGATTGGCAACGAATCTACCCGGAAAACACAGGGTACCGGACTTGGATTGTACCTTTGCCGTAAAATAGCCCGGGGACACAATGGCGACATTGCGGTGACAAACAATGAACCAAAGGGCACTAATTTTACCGTTATTTTTAAGACATGAGCGGAGATAAAAAAACATCCATCCTGCTGGTGGAAGATGAAGAAAATCTTCACGAAGCACTGAAGTTAAATCTTGAACTGGAAGGCTATGAAGTTACTTCCGCCTTTGACGGGGCGGCCGCACTCAAAGCCGTCAGCAATGAATATTTCGACCTGATCATCCTGGATGTGATGTTGCCGGAAATGGATGGCATCAATGTAACCGAGACCATCCGGCTCAGTAATAATGAAGTACCGATTTTAATTCTGAGCGCGAAGAACAGCAGTGCCGACCGGGTACTTGGATTGAAGAAAGGCGCCGATGATTACCTGACCAAACCCTTTAACCTCGAAGAACTCCTGCTCCGGGTATACAAACTGATCAATAAGAATAAAAAACTACAGGACAAAACCACCGTCGGGGATGTCTATGAGTTTGGCAAAAACAGTATCGACTTCAAAGCTCAGGAAGCCACCGGTTTTAACGGGGAAAAAATTCAGCTGAGCAAGAAAGAAACCATGTTGCTCAAACTGCTTATTGAAAATAAAAATGAAGTAGTGCCCCGGGAAAAAATCCTGCAATCCGTATGGGGATATAATGTGTACCCCACCACCCGCACCATCGATAATTTTATTCTGAATTTCCGGAAGTACTTCGAGGAAGACAGTCGCAATCCCCTGTATTTTCACTCCGTAAGAGGCGTGGGTTATAAATACTCAGAATAATTTTTTTTCCAGCTGCACCGCCACATCCTGTGCTTCATGCAGCAACCATTCCCGGTTATGCAAGGCTGTTGCCTGCGTATACATACCTGTTTCACAGGCGGTGAATAAGGCAGCCATACGACTGACGAATTCCGGTTCCACCTGTTTGTGTTCCAGGGCTTTCAACACTGCTTCCTTGTTACGGGAAGTACCCCGCAAATCAAATGCCTGGTCAATAAATGACCAGAGCGCCTGATGTAATTCCCTGTAAAAAACCGCTTCCTCCCCATTCAGTTGCAGTACGGCGCCAGCCAGCAACTCATCAACTGTACTACGAACCGGGACGGGTGCGGGCTTGTCCGCGACTACCGGCTTTTTCCTGAACGTCCAGAAAGCCAATACAGCCAGTACTAACAGTATTACGACTAGTAATGCCACCCGGCTCTTCCGTTCGCTTTTCGCTGTTATTGATTCCTGCTGTACTTCCTGAATCCTGTTCTGATGTACGGCATTGCTGATCGTTATTTCAGGCAGCCGGCCAGCCACTGTGCTATACCGGTTACTGTCTGTATTAAAATAGGAGAAGCGGATAACCGGTAGCTGATATCGTCCGGGTGCTGCGGTAAAGCCATAGCGGAAAACACGCTTCCCTCCTAAAGGATGGCTACCCTTATCCAATGAATCTGTAACTGTAGCTGTAAATCCCTCCATACCCGCAGGCCATTGTATAACGGGTGCGGCCAGCTGTGTGAAGTTCCCCTTTCCATGGAGAGTAATCGTTAAGAATCCTGCTTCATTACTGGCAACCTGCTTTTTTTCTAATGCAGTTTCCAGGCTAAAGCGGCCGACTGCGCCGTTAAAATCATCCGGTTTGTTTTTATCCGGCAGCGGCTTTACATCCACCGTTACGGCAGCAGAATGTATCATGGCTTCCACCGTTTCTGTTCCTGCCCTGGCTTCCGCAGAAGGTTCCTGATCCTGCAAACCTTCCGCAATTGTTTGTTGTGTTTTCCGGTTCAGCGTAGTAGAGAACTCCACCTGGTTACGCAACTCCATCGGATCAATGGTAAATCGCCCTGCCTGTAACGGGTACAACTGCACTTTCCGGATGACATGCACGTCAAATTCCTTTCCGTCCACCATTTCAGAAACCTGCAGGTGATCATTTAATCCGATCATATCATACACGGTAAATCCGTAAAAGCCCGGATTCCTGATTATATCAGACCGGGATTCAAGCCTGGAATAAAGTTTGAATGTAGCCAGAACCGGCTCTCCTACATAACAACTTCGTTTATCCGTTTCCAGTTTCAGAAACAGATTGCGCTTTATTTTCTCCTGTATATTTTCCCCGGGTTTTAAATAATATTCCGAAACTGGCGCAGCGGCCCCGGGTGCAGCAAGTGTTTTGCCGGCTGCGATTACCTGCAGCGGCTGATCATTGCTCCTTACTGTTTTCCCGTTAATGGTAACGGAAGCACCTCTTATGATATAGTGGCCCGGAACCGGCGCTTCCAATGTAAATACATAATTCCGTACCTGTTGTTGTCCTTTGTGAATATCGGGTCCTTCTACCAGCCGGAAGGGATAAAAGTCCGGTGCGGTAAAAGAGCTTATTGCTTCACCCTGTTCAATATAGTACTCCACCCGGAAAGAAGAACCCGCTGTAACAGCAACACCCGGCAGCATGGTTTTAAACAGACCCTGTGCCATACCCCGCATTCCGGACAGCAGCATTACTATAAATAGAATCCTCCTCATTTCAGCCTTGCTAAAATAAAGACCCCATTCCAAATAAAATCAAAAAATGGTTAAGCGGCAGTGCATGGCGGGAATTACAGATCTCCCAGCTGCGGACGAATCACAATGTCCTCCACACAGGCCTGAACAGATAAACGGCTGGCAGCAAGAATCAATGCCGCAATATCGGCGGCTTCCATGATCCGCTTACTGCTGTTATCGAAATTTCCCCAGGAATCACTCATTACCGCCCCGGGATGTACAGCAGTTACCTTGATGCCATGCGGTTTCATTTCTTCCCGCAGGTTTTTGCTGAATCCATAAAGCGCGAACTTGCTGATACTATAGGCGCCTCCATTGGCATAAGCATTCAATGAAGCGATGGAGCACATATTAAAAATATGGCCGGACTTCCGCTCCATCATGCCGGGCAACAGGGTGCGCGTCAGGTGGTACGCACTCAACAGGTTTACCTGCAACTGGCTTTCCAACTGACCATCCGGTTCACTATATACGGAGCCTGGTTCAAACAGGCCTGCATTATTCACCACAATATCCGGCACTCCATGCGAAAGACACCACTGACCAAAGGCAATGGCTTCATCCTCTTTGCTGAGATCAGCCGGACGGGCATGCACAATACAGCCAGGATACCGGCCCTGCAGTTCTTCCACCGTTTTGTACAAGCTGGCTTCTCCTCTTGAGCAGATAAAAAGCTCCGCCCCTGTGGCGGCAAATTGTTCCGCCACAGCTTTCCCGATTCCTTTTGAGGCCCCGGTAATTACTACCCGGAGGCCTGTTTTCCTTTCCATACCTGTCTGAATTGTTCTGTAAATTGCAAACTTATCTATGAATAAAGAAATTAATTCCCCCCGGCCCCGTTATCGTCACCTGTTTTTTGACCTTGACCATACCCTCTGGGACTTTGAAGCCAACAGCCGGCAAACCCTGCAGGAATTATTTGACAACATGAACCTCGCTGACAGGGGCGTGCATGACTTTGATCTCTTTCACAAAAACTATCTTATACATAACGATAAGCTCTGGGACCGTTACCGGAACGGCTATATAAAAGTGGATGAACTCCGTTGGAAAAGAATGTGGCTTACACTGCTTGATTTTAAAATTGCTGATGAACCGCTGGCCCGGCAGATGGGCGTCTTGTTTCTTGATCTCCTGCCTACCCGTAAACTGCTTTTCCCCTACACGATTGAAATACTCCGTTATCTGCAGGAAAAGGATTATCAGCTCCACATGATCACCAATGGTTTTGAAAAAACACAATACAGTAAACTGGAAAATTCCGGACTGGCCGGTTATTTCAGACAGGTTATTACTTCAGAAGGGAGCAACAGCCTGAAACCGCACAAAGAGATATTTGACTATGCATTTCAGAAAGCTGGTGCCAGTCCCGGAGAAAGTATCATGATCGGCGATACGGTGGACGTGGATATTCTCGGGGGTATGAATGCCGGTATTGACCAGGTACATGTAAATCACCTGAGCCGGGAAAAGGTGGCAGCCAGCAATAACCGGTTTGCTACCTATACCGTTTATTCCCTGAAAGAACTGGAAAATATTTTTTGATTACGGTTTACCAGCTGGCAATTACAGTCACACCTCCCCGGGGTTTATCGCCGAGGTTTACGTGAATCTTTGCATCCAGCGGCAACAACAGGTCCACCCTTGACCCCAGTTTAATAAAGCCCATTTCATCGGCTTGTTTTACCGTTTGACCGGGAGAAAGATAGTTTACAATACGCTTGGCCAGGGCACCGGCAATCTGCTTTACCAGAATTTCCTTTCCGTTTTTGCGGTAGACCACTGAATGACGTTCGTTCTCCGTGGAGGATTTCGGGTGCCAGGCTACCAGGTATTTGCCTTTGTGGTACTGACTG
Source organism: Chitinophagales bacterium (assembly GCA_017303855.1). Classification (GTDB taxonomy): domain Bacteria; phylum Bacteroidota; class Bacteroidia; order Chitinophagales; family Chitinophagaceae; genus JJ008. The sequence continues at coordinate 40,546 of JAFLBL010000013.1, forward strand.
TACATCACTTCACCGGCAACCGGATTACGGTTTACATGCACATTGAGCGGACTCATAAAAATGGATACCTGGATACGACGATCGGAAAAATATTCATCGGCCTGTACTTCTTCTATTACCACCACTTTCCCGTCGCAGGGCGCCACAATGGCATTCTCCTGAATAGTATACTGACGGGCCGGTATCCGGAAAAATGATATGAGAAACAGCAGCAGTCCCAGGGTTACAACAAAGATAATTCCACTGACTACCGGCACAGAGGCACTAAGGGTGTAGAATGATATCAGGTTGATCACCGCAAAAATACTGGTGGCAACAGCAATGGTTTTATAGCCTTCTTTGTGAATGGTCATGTGGAATTGTTATTGGCGCAAAGATAGGAGAATCAGCTGTCAGATGCCTGGTTCCGGGTACCGGTTCCGGGTGCGTTACTACTCCTAATTATTTATAAGCTGGATGAATCCCCATACAAACGGCACGGCAATTAAAAGTGAATCAAAACGATCGAGAAAACCACCATGACCCGGCATTATTGAACCGCTGTCTTTGACACCGGCCAGCCGTTTCAGTTTGGACTCCAGCAGGTCGCCGAATGTACCGGTAACCGCCGCTATCAGGGCAATGGTTCCGGTAAAAATAAAAAACGACATTTCATTTTCACCGGTATAGATACGGGGTATCAGTAACCCCGTAACCACTACGGCCAGTATAATGCCCCCGATTGTGCCCTCCCAGGTTTTTTTGGGAGAGATTGCCGACAACGGGGTTCTGCCAATCAGTGAACCCACGATATACGCCATGGTATCATTAATCCAGATAGCTGCAATAATCAACACCGGCAAAAACCCGGCTTTAAAAATAAAATAACTGTCCCGGTAAGAAATATCCGTGGCCGGATAAAGACTCAACATCATTCCCCAACTCATGGAAATATAAAAGATCCCAAGCAGGGCCGCGCCAAATGCATTGAGGTGCAGGGGGCCCTGGCGGAATATGCCAATAACAGTAAGAATAAAACCGGCTACAGATACCGGCATGGAAAAATTGTCGCGAAGCAGATATGTCCCGAGCTGAAAAGAGTCTCCGCAAAACCAAAGAAACAAACCATACCCCAGCAGCATAAAACCAAGCTGGGTATAGATATGAAAACTGGTCTGAAAGTTTTTTCCGATCAGTTTAAAATACTCCCACCAGCAACCAAAATGAATCACGGAGAAAAGGAGAAAAAAACTCCAGTGATTCACGAGCAGTCCGGTGAGCATGACCGCCACAAACACAAGGGCGGTTAATGCGCGGGTTTTAAATGTCTGCCAATTAAATGCCATAAATCAAAGTTAATCAGGAACGGTCTTCCAGAGATGGCAATTTGTCTTCCGCATACACATTGTCATAATGCGTACCGGAATGTTTGATCATCCAGTTGACCGCCAGGGATACCAGTATAAAACTAAACGCAGCCGTCAATGCGATAGAGGACATTTTTACCGTATTCTCTTCATTCACCAGGGCGGGATTAAAATAAGCCACTACAATCAGCAGCGCATCATACACAAAATGCGCGAGAATGGCAGTCCAGAGACTTCCGCTGTACCAATAAACAGCCCCCAGCAGAATCCCCAGAACAAAACGGGGCAGGAATCCATAGAACTGCATATGCAGGGCGGAAAAAATAAAAGCCGCCACAATGATCCCCGGCCAGGGACTTTTGAACAAACGGATGAATAAACGCTGGGCCACACCGCGGAATAATAATTCTTCCCCAACGGCGGCAAGCCCCGCAATAAACACCAGGTTCAGCAACAAATCAAGCGGTGTCCGGCGGGTCAGTAAGGCCATTACTGTTTTATTCGCACTGTCTTCTTTTTCCTTCATCCATTTTGCAATACCAGCAGGAAACTGTACGGCCTGGTTGATCTCCCCCAGCCATTGCACAAACGGAATGGCCAGGATCATTACCATTATCCCGATTACCCAATGAGACAAACCATGTGGTTTATGAAGACCAAGGTATTTACGGCTGTTGGTGCTGAATAACCAGGCACAGAGCAGGGAAGGCAGCAGGAATAAACCAAAGAACTGGGCTACCTGCAGACCCCGTATATAAGTAATCACACCCGGTCTTGTATAATCCAGCTTATTCATATCCAGCAGCTCCGTGGGCTTAATACCGGTAATGGCGGTAAGGATGATTGTTCCGAACAGGGATCCAATGATAAAAACACCCACAAGGGCAATCGAAACCATTATAAGTAATTGATTTCCGGCTGGTTTATTCTTTAGTAATCCCTTCATGCTGCTACTCTGACATTTTGATTGTAAATTTGCAGGCTTAACCTCAGCCGCAGACCGGCAAAAATACGTAAATACCAACGGAATGGTGAAAATCGGCGATATACAACTTCCTGAATTCCCGCTGCTTCTGGCTCCCATGGAGGATGTCAGTGACCCGCCATTCCGGGCCGTTTGTAAGGATAACGGTGCCGACCTGATGTACACGGAGTTCATTTCCTCTGAAGGACTGATCCGCGATGCCATTAAAAGCCGTAAAAAGCTGGACATCTTTGAGTATGAACGCCCTGTTGGTATTCAAATTTTCGGAGGGGATGAGGAAAGCCTGGCAATGGCTGCTAAAATTGTGGAAGTAACGAGCCCCGATCTGCTTGATATCAACTTTGGTTGTCCTGTAAAAAAAGTAGCCCTGAAGGGTGCAGGTGCCGGTGTATTGAAAGATATTGACCTGATGGTACGGCTGACTTCCGCTGTGGTTAAATCAACATCATTACCCGTAACAGTAAAAACAAGGCTGGGTTGGGATGATACTACCCGGAATATTGAAGAAGTGGCGGAACGGCTGCAGGATGTGGGGATTAAGGCACTCGCCATACATGGACGCACCCGTACCCAGATGTATAAGGGTGAAGCGGACTGGACCCTGATCGGTAAAGTGAAGAATAATCCACGTATACAAATACCCATTATCGGAAATGGCGACATTGATTCCCCCGAAAAGGCATTGGACTATAAAAACCGGTATGGCGTAGACGGAATTATGATCGGCCGTGCCGCCATCGGTTATCCCTGGATCTTTAATGAAATCAAACATTTTGTAAAGACCGGAGAACACCTCCCGCCCCCCAGTATTGAAGCCCGTGTGGAAGTCTGCCGCAAACATCTCTATAAATCCGTGGAATGGAAAAACCCGGTCGTAGGTGTGAATGAAATGCGGAGACATTATGCCAATTACCTGAAGGGATTACCCAATATTAAAGAGTACCGTGGCAAACTGGTTACGCTGAAAGAAGTAGCGGAAATTGATGAAGTGCTGAATGAAATTCTACGCGTCTATGCCGGATTTGAATTTGAAAAAGCGCCGATACAGCTGATCGATTATCATCAGAACTGCCCTGTTAATTAAGTACGAAGTATGAAGTACGAGGTACGGTGCTACAATTGAAATCGCGTTACTGGTACCAGGCACCAGGTACAACTGCCTCAAGGCAGCAGGTCCATTGGTGATACGGACGGATCAAAATAACCCGTCAGCATTCCTTTTTCATTTACCAGGTATTTGGAAAAATTCCAGACCGGAGCCTTGCTGTTCCATCCGTTTTGAGCGGGGTCGGTCAGCCATTGATAAACAGGATGCTGGCCGGCACTTTTTATCACTATTGATTTTTTTGCCAACGGGAAACTGACACCATAATTCTTTTTACAGAACGCACCGATTTCCTCATCCGTTCCCTTCTCCTGTTCCTTGAAATCATTGGCGGGAAAGCCAATCACCAGCAGGCTGTCACCGGATTGCTCATACAACCGTTGCAGGTCTTCATACTGGTTTGTATAACCGCAATCACTGGCGGTATTTACCAGCAACACTTTCTTCCCCCGCAGCGTGGAAAAATCAAGCGTGTCACCGTTATTCAGGTCAAGTTTCAGGGAGTAAAAAGAAACAGGTGGTTCTTTCTCCGGATGCTGCAGCTTTTCCCTGTTCTTACCACTACGGTTGCTGAACCACATCAAAGCCGGGTATACAGCCCGCAGTATTTTTTGCCGATAGGTCATATTTTTCATGTTACGGTTGATGATTTCCACATACGCGGCAAAAGCCGTGAGCAGTACTAAAAGAACAAGTAATAATCGTTTTAGTTTTTTCATGGCGCCCTTTACCGGATAAAGAATTTAAGCAGCTTCAGTTTCCCTTTCAGGGGCGGATACTTCAGGGCCGGATCGAACCAGACCGGTGTTTTCATCACGGCTTTATAATGCGTAAACACATCAAAAGTGTGCCGGCCATGATAACCGCCAATCCCGCTCTGCCCCACCCCGCCAAACGGCAGATGGTGGTTGGTAAACTGAAGGGCGGTATTGTTGACACATCCGCTGCCAAACTGCACCTGCTCCAGCCAGTCCCTTTCATTTACCTTGCTGCCGGTAAAAATGTAAAAGGACAGCGGGTTAGGATTCCGCCGGATCAGTGCCAGGGCTTCTTCTCTGGCGGTAAATGTAAATACCGGTAGTACAGGACCGAATATTTCTTCCTGCATTACCGGTGCCTCAGGGTTTACTTCTTCCAGGATCGTTGGCGCAATAAACAGCCGCGTCCGGTCATGTTCACCACCTGTTACTATTTTTCCCTGCGACAAGTAGCTGACCAACCGGTCAAAATTCCGTTCATTGATGATTTTATTATACCCGTAAGTCTCTGCCGGATTTTCCCCAAAGAAATCCAGGATATATTTTTTCATTAACCGCAGCAGTTCTTCTTTTACGGAAACATGTACAAGCAGGTAATCGGGTGATACACACATCTGTCCGGCATTGGAAAATTTCCCGAGTACAATCCGCCTGGCAGCTACTTCGAGCCGCGCATCCGCTTCCACCACACAGGGGTCTTTACCGCCCAGTTCAAGCGTAACAGGAACCAGGTCTTTTGCCGCGAGTTGATAAATGGCTTTACCTACCGGTATGCTTCCTGTATAGAACACATGATCAAACCTGAACTCTTTCATCATCCCCGGTATTACTACAGCTCCGTCTCCCTGTATCACGGTTGCCAGACCGGGCGGAAATGTTTCTGTAACCAGTTTTTCGACCAGGCGGGCAGTAGCGGGAGCATTTTCACTGGGTTTAATAACCACAGTATTGCCCGCTGCAATGGCACCCACCACAGGTATAAGCAGCAGTTGCAGCGGAAAATTCCAGGGACCAATCACCAATACCACACCCAGCGGAGAGGGATATAAATAACTGGAAGAGGGCTGGTTCAGCAGATTAGTGCCGGCTTTCTTTCGTTTCATCCAGCCGGGAAGATGTTTGATCGCATAATTAAGCTCCTGTATCAGCAATCCATTCTCCGTAAACCAGGCCTCTTCCGGTACTTTTTTCAGATCCGCATGCAAGGCTTCATAGATCTGCTGCTCGTACCTGATGATGGTCTGTTTAAATGCCAGCAATTGCTGCATGCGAAAAGCAAGGGTCCGGGTAGCTCCACTGTCAAAAAAGGTCCGTTGCTCTTGCAGGCGGGATATATCTGTCATTACCAGTAATTTTATCCCAATTTAGAGCAATTACTCAAACTTTATTTATTCCGGATGACAGACGATTATTTTATGACGCAGGCACTAAAGGAAGCAAGGATGGCATTTGAAGAAGATGAAATCCCGATAGGCGCGGTTGTGGTGATGAACAATAAGATCATTGCCCGTGGCCGGAATATGACAGAGCGGCTGAATGACCCGACGGCTCATGCGGAAATGATCGCGCTCACATCGGCTTTCAGCGCACTGGGGAGTAAGTACCTGCCTGAAGCCACCTTATATGTAACCGTTGAACCTTGTTCCATGTGTGCCGGTGCCGCTTACTGGAGTAAAGTGGGCCGTGTGGTATATGGAGCCGATGATGAAAAAAACGGGTACAAAAAGACAGCGGGCAGCAATCCGGCTTTTCATCCCAAAACGGAACTGGTAACCGGCATACAAAAGGAAGCATGTGCGCAACTGATGAAGGATTTTTTCAGGGGAAAAAGGTGAATTGCGAAAAAGTCAGGCCGGGCGCAGTTTTCGAATTAAGAAACAAATCATATACACGGCCTCATATTAAACCCACAGGACTTAATTTTGTTATCTGATCAATACACATTTTTTCATCATCAAAAATCAATAATATGGCATTTACATTAGCACCTCTTCCTTATGCACACGATGCATTGGAACCGCATATTGACACGCTGACCATGCAGATCCATCATGGAAAACATCACCAGGCCTATGTAGACAACCTGAACAAAGCCGTTGCCGGTACGCCGAATGAAGGTAAATCGCTGGAAGAACTGGTGGCCGTAGCCGGTACTATTTCTCCTGCTGTACGTAACAATGGAGGCGGGCACTGGAATCATACCTTCTTCTGGGAAAGCCTGGCCCCCAATGCCGGTGGTGCCCCTGCAGGCAAACTGGCTGAAGCCATCAATGAAGCGTTTGGTTCTTTTGACGAGTTCAAAGAAAAATTTGCCAATGCCGGTATGACCCGTTTTGGCAGTGGCTGGGCCTGGTTGCTGGTAAAAGACGGCAAACTCGAAATCAGTTCTACGCCCAACCAGGACAATCCCCTGATGGATGTAGCCGATGTAAAAGGCACCCCGATCCTGGGTGTGGATGTATGGGAACATGCTTATTACCTGAAATACCAGAACCGCCGTGCAGATTACCTCGGTGCTTTCTGGAATGTGGTAAACTGGGCTAAAGTGGCTGAAAGATTTGGGAAGTAAATGCTAAGTACGAGGTACGAAGTATGAAGTACGGTTTGAAAGAAGAAAGTGTTTTTAAGGCTGGGAAATTTATTACCAGCACGATCAAAATACATGTGTAAAACAAACCACCCGATCGTACTTCGTACTTCCAACTTCGTACTTTGTATTTCCCGTACTTCGTACTTCCAACCCCGTACTTTGTATTTAAGGTGCTTTGTATTTAAGGTGCTTTGTATTTAGCGTTGATTAAGCTTATTCACCGCTTCAATGCGGTTGTTGACGTGAAGCTTGGTATAAATATTCTTCAGGTGTTTGGTCACCGTATGGGCGCTCAGATTAATTTTAGCCGCCGCTTCCTTTATTACCAATCCGGTAGCCAGTAAGTGCAATATTTCATTTTCACGTGCAGTCAGTTCAGACAAGGTGGGCAGTTCCGTTTTTTCCTGGAAGGCGGAAATCACTTTACGGGCTATATAACGGCTCATGGGAGCGCCGCCACCATACAACTCTTTTAATGATTCGATAATTTCCACGGCCAGGGAGTCTTTCAGAATATAGCCGCTGGCGCCATTACGCAGTGCATTGAATACAATTTCATTGTCGTCGTAAAAGGAGCACACCATGCATTGAATGTCGGGGCGTTTCATTTTTAGCTGGCGGATCAGCTCCACGCCGGACATACCAGGCAGCTTGATATCCACAACAGCAATGGCGGGAGGATTTTCGAGCATATGCGGCAGGGCGGTTTCACCGGACGGATAGCTCTGTAATACCCTGAATTCATCAGAAGCATTAATAAAATCTTCGAGCCCTTCCCGGTAATTTTTATCGTCCTCTATTATCGAAACCGTAATCAAAACACTCAGAATATGCTACAAGATACATATTATTCACGGCCTGTTCACTAATAAACCGTTAATGCCGTTGAAACTCAGGGAACAGGGTCGTATCCACTACCGCCCCAGGGGTGGCAACGGCTGATCCGTTTCAGTGACAGCCAGAACCCTTTGAAGAAGCCGTGTTTCTTCAATGCTTCTGCCGCATAATGGGAGCAAGTGGGTGTATAGCGGCATTTGGGACCCAGCCAGGGAGAGATCACCCACTGATAGATTTTTATCAGTAACAGGAATGGAAGACTGAGCAGCTTCCCGGCCACACGCAGTATTTCTTTACCCATTCATCCGTTCATTTAATTTTTCAAGAATGATGCCTGTTGTACGGAATATTGGTTCGTATCGGGGTAACTCACGGTCTGTATACACGAAAAACACATCAAGCCCGGCGCCTTTGCCGGTTAATTTTTCCTGCAACTGGTTTTTCTGCAATCGCCAGCACTCGCGGATAACCCGCTTTACCCGGTTACGATCCACCGCTTTTTTATACAGCTTTGTACTCACCGCCACCCCAAACTTCAGCGTGGTGCCCTTGGTGGGCTGGTAAAACACCCGGATAGGACTGACTGTAAAGCGGTGCCCGCCACTGAATAATGCATCAATGGCTTTGCGGCTTTTTAACCGTTCTTTTTTTCCGAGTGTATGTTTGTTATGCAACATAAAAAAGGGCTGTATCAATCAATTGATACAACCCTGTAAAATTATCGAAACCGCCGTTGAATCAACAGCTGATTAATTTTTTACTTCAGTTTACGCTCATCAGAAACGGTCAGCTTCTTACGGCCTTTGGCACGACGGCTGGCTAATACTTTACGGCCGTTAGCAGTTTCCATACGTTTACGGAATCCATGTACGGCTTTACGGCGCTTACGATGAGGTTGGAATGTACGTTTCATAATTATTTCGCTTTTTCACTTTTATTCTACGCTGTTGTTGCAGCAGAGAACTTTGAAATATGGACCGGGAGAACGGCCCTGGTTTCATTTCGACAGCGGGTCACCACACCTACTGTTCGTGAAAGGACGGCAAAGGTAAGGTTTGAACAGCATAAGATAAAAGGCGGGGGCCAATAATTTAAAAAATCCACCGACCAACACCGGAATGACAAGGTAGAAAATTATTTAAACATATAGTAATCAATGCATTGTTGCATCCAGATCCACATGCTGCGAACTTACCGGACCGCCATAAAATACGGTGGCATGCTGGTCAAAATCAGTCGTGGAATCCGTGGTATAAAAGGCCCGGCGGCCCTCACGGCTACATTGGGCAGCTATTTCCGGGTGTCGTTGCAGGTAATCGGCCAGACTGGTGGCCACTATTTCACCCTGTGATATAAGCTTTACTCCTACGGGCATGTATTCTTCAATGGTCTTTTTTAATAAAGGGTAATGCGTACAACCCAGGAGTAATACGTCTATTTCAGGACCTTTATCAAAAATCTGTTCCAGGTTCTTTTTTACAAAATAATCCGCGCCTTTATTATCCATTTCATTGTTTTCCACCAGTGGTACCCACATCGGACAGGCTTCCTGGATCACCTGAAGCGCCGGAAAAAACTTACTGATCTCAATCGGGTAAGACCCGGAGGCCACAGTGCCGTTAGTAGCCAGCACGCCCACTACGCCGGTTTCAGAATATGTTCCGATAATTTCAGCGGTCGGCCGGATTACACCCAGTACACGTTTGCCAGGCGCCAGCCGGGGCAGGTCATTTTGCTGAATCGTACGCAGGGCTTTGGCTGATGCGGTATTACAGGCCAGAATTACCAGCGAACAGCCCTGGTCAAAAAACCATTTTACCGCCTGCAGGGTATACTGGTACACGGTTTCAAAGGACCGGTTACCGTAGGGAGAACGGGCACTATCACCCAAATACAGGTAATCATATCCGGGCAGGGCCTCTGTTATTTCCCGCAATACTGTAAGTCCTCCGTAGCCGGAATCAAAAACACCTATGGGGTTGCGGGATGACATAAAACAAAAGTACGGAATACAAAGTACGAAGTACGAGGTATGAAATACGAAGTACGAGGTGTGAAGTATGATTCTTCTTTCAACGCTGAAACGCAGAAAATAACCTTTATTCACCATCACTTTCCTAGCACCCGGCACCTCGCACCTGAATAAAAAAAGCCGCCCCTTCCGGAGCAGCTTTTCTATTCAGTTACGGGCTGATTATTTCGCAGCGCCGGGGGGTAATTTAAGCTTGAGCTTTGCCGCCACGAGGGCCAGCATATCATCTCCGTCGGGCGCTACCAGCAAGGTTTCTTTGCTGATTACATGCGTATACCCTTTTTCTTTCGCTACCAGTTTAATGGCATCATAGGCTTTGCGGTAAAGCGGAGCCAGGATTTCATTTTGTTTTCCTTCCAGGGCCTGGTTCACAATCTGCTGCCAGTTCTGGATCTGGTAAATATAAGAAGGGAGTTTTTTGGCGATTTCATCACGAACCGCTTTCGGTGTTTTTACAGAATCCCGGTACAGACTGTCATCCCATTGGTAACGTTGTACCAGGGAAGCATACTCGGGGTTCAGGGAATCTGACTGGTAACGCTCCAGGACAGAGTCGATTTTCGCTGTTTCGGGAAACAGGCTCACTACATCATCAATTTTAATGTAGCCGATTTTAGTTTGTGCATTAGCAGTACCAGAGAAAGCCAGCAAACCCACTATTGCAATGACTGTAAGGATCTTTTTCATCTCGATTTTTTTGTTGTGCTTTATATGATTCTAAAAAAAGGCAGTTAGTTGCGCCTTAACTTTCTTTTATCATTTACTTAACCCCCAGGTCTTTCAACACATCTTCGCTTTTGTCCAGTTTGGGGTCGGCAAATATAATGGTATTTCCCTCACTTTTATCCAGTACAAAATCATAGCCGCGGCTAACCGCCATTTTCTGTACCGCATTGAAAACCTTGTCCTGAATAGGCTTGATCAGTTCCTGGCGTTTCTTAAACAGATCTCCTTCAAAACCAAAGCGTTTACGTTGCAGATCCCGTACGTCTTTTTCTTTATTAAAGAGCTGATCTTCTCTTTTTTTGCGGAGTTCTTCCGTCAGCATTACCTGCTCGGCATCATAATCCTTGTACATCTTATCCAGTTCAGCCTGGCGGGCGTCAATATCGCGCTGCCAGCCGGCCGCAATATCGTCCAGTTGTTTTTGTGCCTCTTTATACTCAGGCATTTTATCAAGAATATAGCGGGTATCTATGATTGCATATTTCTGGGAAATACCGGCAAAGCCCAGCCCCAGCATACAGACAAGAAGAAGCAACTTTTTCATATAGTGGAATTTGTGGTTTAGATATATTATTCCGGCTCAAAGCCCAGCATAAAGGTAAAGCGGGATGCTCCTTTCAAGCCGGTCTGCCCGGGCTGAATACGGTCAAGTCCTACCCCATAATCAAATCCAAGTAATCCGAACATCGGCAGGAAGAAACGCATACCCACACCCACACTGCGACGCAGACGGAAAGGATTGTAATCTTTGTAATTATACCAGCCATTCGCAGCTTCAAAGAAAGTAAGCGCGTAAATGGTACTGCTGGGATTGGTCACGAGCGGGAAACGCATTTCCAGCTGGTATTTATTGAAAATGGTAAAGAACTGATTGGCTCCCTGCTGATCCGGGTTAATCGTGGGATCGGAATTATCATATACCGGGTAACCGCGATGGGCCACGATATCATAACCCAGTAATCCGAAGTTATTGGTCAGACCGGCATCACCCACCTGGAAGCGCTCAAAGGGAGAATATTCCAGTTTTTTGTTATAGCGACCCATGAAGCCGTATTTCGCTGCCAGTTTCATTACAAACTGACGGTTCTTCTCCGCGCCTAATGCTTTTCCGATTGGCACATACCATTCCGCATTGAAACGCCATTTATGGTATTCCGGTTTTTTATACGGATCCACGGCATTCACAATGTCCGGGTTGAATAAAGAATAGGGTGGCGTGAACTGCACACTGCCCAGGAAACTGGAACCACTGGTCGGGAAGATCGGGTTGAAAACGGATGAACGCTGCAGCGCAATCTTAAAGCTCAGGTTGTCGGAAATACCGGTTGGGCTGGCTCCCTGGAAGATACCATAGTTACGACGGGCATAACGGGTATAGTTAAACGAATATACAAGGGTAAAGAAGTCATCCGGCCATTTCAGCTGTTTACCCAGCGATAAGGTAACCCCGGTTGTCTTCAGGTAAACCGTATCCGATTTGGCTCTGTCAATGGTACCGGTAAGCGGGTTATACGCACTGGAAAATTTACTGTTGTTCAATCCGATTGTCAGTGAATTCCTTTTCTTACCTCCCAGCCAGGGTTCGGTAAATGAAGCACTGTAAGAACGGTAAGCACGGCCGTTGGACTGCATACGCAGACTCAGTTTCTGCCCATCACCGGTAGGAAGCGGATCCCAGGCAGATTTTTTCCAGATATTACGTACTGAAAAGTTATTGAAGGTAACACCCAGGGTACCGGTCAGACCGATACCACCACCCCAACCGGCCGAAAGTTCCAGCTGGTCAGATGATTTTTCTTCGAGTTTCCAGTTGATATCCACGGTTCCGTCTTCCGCATTCGGCACCACACCGGGATTAATCGTTTCCTGGTTAAAGAACTGCAGGTTGGCCAGTTCTCGCTGTGAGCGGATCAGGTCAGAACGGCTGAAGAGTTCACCCGGTACGGTTCTCAGTTCACGACGGATTACATAGTCTTTGGTTTTATCATTCCCGGCAATGGTAACATTCTTAACCCTTGCCTGAGGACCTTCCATGATCCGTATTTCATAATCTATGGTGTCGTTGTATACGGCCGTTTCCACCGGCTCAGCACGGAAGAAAAGATATCCGTCATCCATGTAGTAGCTGCTGATATCGCCACCACCGTCACCGGCGGCTTCTTTACCGAGACGTTTATTCAGGATAGACACATTGTAAATATCCCCTTTGTTGATACCGAGAATCACATTCAGCAGGGAGTCGGTGAATTTGGCATTCCCTTTCCAGACGATATTACCGAAGTAATAACGACGTCCTTCTTTTACTTTCAGGTCCACATTCAGGTTGCCATTCTGTGTTTTATACTGTGTGTCCGCCACGATCTGCGCGTCACGGTAACCCATGGAGTTGTAGTAATCGAGAACCTTATCCTTATCTTCTTCAAACTTTTTGTCGTCGAATTTGGCGCCGCTGAACATTTTAAACCGGAAATATGGATCCAGTAGAGCCTTTGTTTTACTAATGGAAAGGAATCCCCAGTCGCGCAGGTATTGATTAAATGAGAAAGTCCGGTTGGCTCCGAAAGGACTGACCGCGTTATCGGGATACAACGTAAACTTGGACATTTCCTTCGTACCCTTCATCTGTTTTTTCAACCGCAGATCGTCGATATTGTCATTCCCGAAAAAGCTCACATTGTTGATCCGGACCTTGGCACCTTTATCCACGTAGATATTCAGGATATTGGAGTTTACATAGGTGGTATCGGGTTTTTCTTCGAGCCGTACTTTAATGTTCCGGAATCCTTTATCGGCAAAATGTTTGGTAATCTTTTCGTTCAGTTCGCGGCGGATATTTTCAGTAATGATGGTCTGTTTGGTCAGTGTTACTTTAGCCAGGATATCTTCTTCTTCTGTTTTCCGCAACCCAAAAAATTTATAGTTGCCGAGACGGGGACGTTCCGTTACACTGATCTCGAGCCATACCTTATCTCCGTCGATCCTGGTAACAAAAATCTGCACATTGGAAAATAATTTTTGTCTCCAGAGGCTGGCAATCGCTTTACCAAAAACCTCCGCACCGGGATGAACGAATTTATCGCCCGGCTGCAGGTTGGCAATGGAATAAACAATGGAAGTATCCAGGTAATTAACCCCGGTAATGGTGACTGAAGCGATGGTATATTCTTTCGCAATACGGGCATTCTGCCAGTCAATCATTTTAGGATCCAGGGACGTGGGTTTAGTGGTATCCGGTTGTTCCTGTGCCAATAGTGTGGCACTGGTCATTACCGCAAAAAGCATAGTCATCCCCACCCTTTGTAAAAATCGTTGCATGTGTTATTGTTCTGGTATCTTCCCCGTACAAACGGAGTTTAAATTGTTTATATTCTGCGATTTATAAAAAATACCGCCTGATGATACGGCGGCAAATTAACGGTTAATATCGAAAGTCTTTGTTAAAAGAAACCCGTCCGCACCTGATCAGACCGGTGTTTCACTTTCTTCGAGCTGATCACTGGTTTTTCCAAAACGCCTTTCCCGGTTCTGGTAATCGGCAATGGCTTCATACAGGTTTTCTTTCCTGAAATCGGGCCAGCGCACATTGGTGAAATACAATTCCGCATACGCCAGCTGGTACAGCAGGAAATTGCTGATCCGGTATTCCCCGCTGGTGCGTATCATCAGTTCCGGATCGGGAAAATCGCTGGTACATAGAAAATGCTGCAGGGTGTCCTGATTGATCTGCTCCACCTGTAAACGGCCTTGTTTCACTTCAAAAGCAATATTTTTCACCGCATTCAGCAACTCCCAGCGGCCACTGTAACTCAGGGCCATCACCAGGTTCAGACCGGTATTCTCCCGGGTAATATCAAGTGCTTCATTCAGTTCATTCCGGGCATATTCGGGGAGCATACTCATATCCCCGATTACATGCAGCCGGATATTGTTTTTATTCAGGCTTTCCACTTCTTTCCGGATCGTACTCACCAGCAGTTCCATCAGTCCCACCACTTCGTATTCCGGACGATCCCAGTTCTCGGTTGAAAAGGCATAAAGGGTTAAATAGCCTACCCCGAGTTCCGCGCACCCTTCCACGATATTCCGTACACTCTCCACGCCATGATAGTGACCAAAGAGACGGTCTTCCCCTTTCTCTTTTGCCCAACGCCCGTTTCCATCCATGATGATGGCGATATGTTTTGGCAGCCGGTTTTTATCAATCTTTTCGAGTAAGGAAGACATAAAAAAGCCCCTTTTAACGGGGGCACAAAGGTAATTTCAATTTTCGGGATTCTGTTCTTTTACCAGCTAAATCTGTGACCCCGGAAAAACAGGTCGGGTCTGCATTTTTTAATCGTTTATTCACTGAATAAATTAAATAAATAATTGATAGTCAGCGATATATTTGTGATTAATCAAATGATTACCCCGTTTATTTAGCCACAGCCGGGCACTTGTACGACTGCAGGTTAAAGCTCAGGTGGAGCATGGCCGTTACAAACTGATCTTTCTGCCGGCTGTTGCCCCGCTGCAATCCGTCCGTTCCGATGGGGGTTCCGAGTTCCCAGGAGCGATCGCTCAGGAGACGGGCATTGGAAGGGCTGCCATCCGGATTATTGGGGAAAATGGCCGGATTTACATAGGTCTTGCTTACATCATCCAGGTAATCAGTATTGGTAAAGCGATGCAATACTTCAAGGGCGATATTCATCCGGGAATTGAGTGCATACTTGATACCTCCGCCAAAGGGAATACTGAAAGCCATGGTGCTGTACGGCTTACGGTCAGGATAAGCCGCATTTCCTTGTCCTTCCGTACCTAGCGGGCGGAGCATTATTTTTTCACCACGCAGATAAGCATACGGATCATAGCTGAAAATACCTGCTCCGAATGTAATATACGGGGTGAAACTATAGCCGGGTTCGCCGGGCATAAACCGGAAGAAATTAAAATCGCCCTGCAGACTCAGCTCCCATACCCGGCTGTTGAAGCTCAGGTTACGGGACTGCATTACTTTGTTATGGGAATTATAGGAATCCGAATAACCCAGCTGGGCAAAGGATACACCAACACGGCCGGCGATATAATTACCAAAATTTTTACGAAAAAAAACGGTGGCGGCCATCTTGGGCCGGTTGAGTTTTGCCTTGGTATTCAGGTCACCAAAATAATGACCGGCACCTGCACCAAAACCAAATTCACCTTCCTGCACTACGGCATCCTGGGCTGAACTATGCATTACAGCTATACCGGATGCAAACACAAAAGCTAAAATCTTCTTTTTCATAACTATAAAATGGACGGGATTACCTAGAACGCTAAAAATAGCTATTTTCTTATTATCCGGAACCGGTTTAATTCCGTTTATCCAGTCCCCAGGTGAGTTTATTCCGGAGGGTTTGCAGAAAATTGTTCTCACTCAGGCGAACGAGGTTGATGCCAAAATCCTCTTTTTTAACGGCCAGGGTCACGTTTTTATTTACAATTTCCCGGCGCGAGTCCAGGGCACAGATTATTTTATCGGTCCGGCTTTCCACTTCAAAGGAAATGATATTGCTGTCAGGTACAATGATAGGACGCACATTCAGGTTATGCGGTGCCACAGGGGTAATAACAAAACTCCCGGCATCAGGGAATACCACCGGACCACCGCAACTGAGTGAATAACCGGTGCTGCCGGTGGGAGTGGCCACAATCAACCCATCGGCCCAGTAACTGTTGAGAAACTCGCCATTCAGGTACGTATGAATTTTAATCATGGATGCCACATCCTGTTTATGTATGGAAAATTCATTCAATGCATAGGGAATACTGCCAAATAAGGGCATATCGGCATCCACATGGATCAATGTGCGGGTATCATTCACATAGGTTCTGCGGGCGATCGCTTTTACAGCGGTCTTTACTTCATTACGCCCGATACTGGCCAGGAAACCCAGTCGCCCGAAATTGATTCCCATGATGGAAATCTTTTTATCGCGTACCAGGGTAATGGTATCCAGTAATGTACCATCGCCACCGAGACTTATGATAAATTCTATTTCTTCTGTAAGGTCTTCCGATAAAGTAAAAGTCCGGGTGCCTTCCGGAATACGGATTTCCGAACGGATCTGCTCGTAAAAATGATGAAAAATAACCGGCTCAATTTTCTGCAACTCCAGTTCGTCAAAAAAAAGCTGTACTTCTTCTTTGTGCTCTGTGTCAAAAATCCTGCTGTAGATAGCTGCCTTCATGTCAGAATATAGTCTTTCTGTGTAAATATAACCCGTTTTGCCCTAACTGGTTGAATGTGTATTCCAGCCGGAAAATCACGTCATAGAACGTAACGATATCAATACCGATACCGGCTGAATGCAACATACGGTTGCTGAGTGCGTTTTCGCCGGGTTGCGGATTGTGTACATAACCGCTGTTGCCAAATATTTTTCCAAAGATCCGGACGGGTATCTGGTCCGTGGTTTTCCCTTTCACCGGCATCCGGATACCGAAATTGAACAGTTCCCGCGACAACGTCGTTTTAAGATAACCTCCCGCCACCCCATCTACAACGTAATACTCATAGCCCTGCATAAATACATCTCCGTATCCCAGGAAACGTTTGTTGAAATAAGGTTGTTTGAAAGGCAGTTTTATTCCCCCATAAGCCATCGCACTGACAAAAGTTTTCGGAGACAGGTGCCAGCTGCCAAGTGCTTTCAGGTTCAGCTGCCAGAGGTTGTTCGACGCATTAATGCCTTTGCGGCTTAGCAACAGATTGGCCGCATATCCTTTGGTGGGGTAAGGAATATAATCCACATCAAAGAAAGTCATATTGTAATACAACTCCGGAAAGCGGATGCGGTTGCGGCCTGCTTCAAAATAAGCCGGGTTCAGCTGTACAATCGTATCCTCCACCACTTCGCTGGTATAACCAATTCCGATACTGTGTCTTGTTTTGATCGCGCGACGGTACGTCAGTTCGGCTTGTGTATTCAAAAAATTCCGGACATACCGTTTATTGTCTTTAAGAAACACCTGTTTGTCATGAATGGTATTGTAATTCAGTTCCCGGTTTTTCCCGGCCGCGAAACTGAACCGCATACCCCAGCGCATGGCTTTATCAATATACAAGCGGTCGTAACCGAGGGATATCTGCCTGGTATAACCGGACATCAGCCAGAGGCGGATTTTATCATTATTACCCGTGGCATTATTGTATAAAAGTTTGGCGCCATAGTTCACCCGGCTCAGACTGGCGTTCTGTTCCACCAGCCATTGATTCAGATTACGGTCCACGGGCTTAAAATAAGGGAGAGGGAACAGGTACCAACGTTCTTTTACGGACACGGTTATATCAATCACATTGCCGTTGAACCCTTTTGCCGCAACTATGACTGAATGAAAGAGTGTGGTGTTCATCAGTTGCCGGCGGGCGTCTTCAAATTTTGCTACCAGGTCCTGTAAGGTATATGCCTGACCCGGTTGCAATGGAATTTCGCGGAGAATAATGGGCTTCCTTGTTTTCTTATTGCCGGAGATCACGATCTCTCCCACAATATATTTCATAATGGCCGGCGCGGCCCCGGTATCGGCAGGAGATAAATCCATGGCCGCCTGTTGCGCGCAAAGCGAACAGCCAAACAAGAGCGCCATAATCAGCCCTGGAAAATATGGAACGTATTTCTTCTTCACTGCCAATTCAAAACAAGCCTGTAAAATACGGGGAAAACCGGTCAGATGCGCAGGTAATTCATCAGGTTGTCATAATTGCTTTTCAACTCGTTCGTATACAACTCTTCGCCAAAGAAATATTTTACATTGTATTCATACCGTTGAAAGGTGGCCACAATATCGGATACCTCCGGCTTATTGATACGGATGGTCACCTGCATGATACCCGTTTCCGGGTCATTATTTGTATTGAGTTGGGTAATCTGGGCATCATTGGTCTCCACCAGTTTGCTGATTTCATTAAAGGAATACTGGTTGCTGTCCACTTCCAGTACTATCAATCCACCCGGCTCATTCAGGCTCATGAATTCGGAAGCATGTTTCAGGAGATCATTGTACACCACGGTGCCGATCAGGTCGCCCTCTTCATTTACCACGGGTACCACACTGAGTCCGTTTTCGGCGGCTACCTGTACAGCACGCAGAAAATGTTCATGCCCTTTTACAGACATATTGGAAAAAGATTGCTGGAGGGAACTCAGTTCGTCATGGTCATTATCGGCCATCAATAAATCATCTTCGCTGATCAGGCCGGTGTATTTCTCCCCATCCACGATCGGGAGATGCGTTACGTGATTATCATTCATCAGCTGCAATGCCTGGTATACCTTATCGCTAAGGTGCAGGTAAGGGAGCGACTGGGATTCCAATTCTCGGGTTAACATGGATAGCGGCTTTAAACGGTTCGTGTTACTGTAATAAAACGCATAGCCGGTTCAGGACAGCCATGATCAGGCAACTGTTGCGTGTTCATTCAGTTTTTTCAAAAACTTATGCAGGATGGCATTAAACTCATCCGGCACCTCCATCATGGGCGCGTGCCCGCATTTGTCTACAAAATACAGTTCACTGTTCGGGATCAGTTTATTGAATTCACGACCCACAAATGGCGGGGTTATGGTATCATTATTCCCCCAGACCAGTAAGGTCGGTTGTTTAATCTGGTTCAGTTCCTCGCCCAGGTTATTACGGATAGCACTTTTGGCCAGCGCAATAATTTTAATCGCTTTCAGGCGGTTATTGGTGATACTGTATACCTCATCCACCAGTTCCTTAGTGGCTACTTTCGGATCATAGAACGTCAGTTCCGTCTTTTTGCGTATAAATTCATAATCCCCTCTTTTGGGATAGCTGTCGCCCATCCCGTTTTCGAAGAGACCTGAACTTCCGGTCAGGATCAGTGACTTAATACGTTCAGGATGTTTCAGTGTATGCACCAATGCCACATGGCCCCCGAGTGAATTACCCAGCAGGTGAACCCCGTTCAGGTCTTTTAATTCCAGAAATTTATGGACAAATTTGGCCAGTCCTCCCACAGAAGTATGCAGGATATCCATATCCAGCAGGGGAAGGATCGGTACAATAACCCGGTTATGGTGCCGGAAGTATTCAACCAGGGGTTCAAAATTACTCATTGCCCCAAAGAGTCCATGCAGCAGCACCAGTGGTTCACCACTGCCTTCTTCCAGGTATTTAAACTTCTCTTCTTGTTTAATTTCGTATTGCATGGGCAGTCAATCTATGCGTTGTTGCTGGTTGCTAAAATAATTGTTTTGCCGTTAAATTCAGGTGTTTGTGCCACAATTCCAACCTGATTTACGCAAATATAGGGGCAAGCGGCCTGTTTTGTACCGATGCGGTGAAAGTCATACACATTCTCCCGTACACATAACGGCTTTCTGTTGAAACTATCAGCGAGGCGGTACCTGCCTGGAGACCGATTCGAAAAAAGTGGTAAGGTCCGCAAACATATCCCTGAACCAGGGCAGTAATTGTCCCACTGTATTGATAACCTGAGGTCCCAGGGGACTTATAAAGGAAAAACAAACTGAAGCTTCTTTTGTTGCCGGTTGAAGGAAAGTCATTTTATCTGCATAAAACAGCAAAACACTATAGACCAGGGTATATAATGCCATATATAGCAGCATGCCTCCTAACCGGTTCAGCCAGCCCAGCATCACTACTTCCACTGTACTTTCAATGGCATTTGCTCCCAGCCGGATCAGGATCACCACCCCGATAAATACCAGCAGAAAGGAAATAAAAGGGAGCCAGGCCGATGAAATATTGACAACAGAGCCGATATACCCCGCGGCAACCAATGATAGTTTCAACGCCGCGGCGAGTCCGATGATGATGGCCAGAAAGGAGAATACACCTACTATTAATCCGCGCTGGTAACCTTTGATGATCGCCAGTACCAGCAGTAGCGCATAAAGTATATCGATGATCATAAAGAAATAACGCTCCGGTTTGAAAGCCAGGTGTGCTGCCTTTGTTAAAGTTCCTGATTACTTAGCCAGTAGTTCCTTCACCAGTGCGGAAATGGTTTTCCCATCCGCCTTACCTGCCAGTAGTTTGGTGGCCGCCCCCATTACCTTGCCCATATCGGCAGGAGATGAAGCTCCGACTGTGGTAATAATATCCGCCAGGGCTGCTTTTACCTCTTCCGTACTCATTTGTTTAGGAAGGAATTTTTCAATCACCGCGATTTCTTCTTCTTCTTTTTTAGCCAGCTCGGGTCTGTTTTGCTGCTGAAAAATTTCCAGGGAGTCTTTCCGTTGCTTCACCATTTTCTGGAGCAGTTTGATTTCATCCTCCGCTGAAACTTCTCCGTTTCCGCCTTCCGCTGTTTTAGCCAGCAGGATCGCCGCTTTAATTGCACGAAGACTTCTGAGTGCCGCTTCATCTTTCGCCAGCATGGCGGCTTTCAGATCCGTCATTATTTGTTGTTCTAAACTCATATTCGTATTTTTTGAATGATTGCTGAAAATATCAGGTGGCTTTATTCTCCTTCATTTGCTTCTCCCTGAATTTCGCATAGAAACCTTTTGCGAATGTTTTCATTTCCTCTACCTGGTCGGTATAGCGTGTAGCCCTACCGTATGTATCCGCCATGGTCATCATGGTCTGATAGAAGAAGTCGGCCATTTCATCCACCATCATATCCTGTGTCCACAGGTCAATCCGAAGAGCTGCTTTTTCTGCACTGTCCCAGAAAGAAATCATCATGGCCTTGGCCTTCTGTGCATTTTCAGCACTGGTATCTGAAGCGGACCAGGAAATGCCCGCGGGAATCCGGTTGTCATCGGTTTCCACTTCAATTGTAATCGTTGATTTATTCATCGTTTTTGTATGAGAGGGCAAAGGTAAAAAATTCAGGCGACGCAATCCTGAATCAGTTCCCAGGTGCGACCGGCAGCTGTATCCCAATTATACTGTTTCGCTTTTATTTTCCCTTTTTCAATCAGGCCGGCACGCAGGCTTTCGTCTTTATACATCCGCATCAGCTGATCGGCCAGAGCCTTATGGTCAGCCGGATCAGCATAAAGTGCCGCTTCTCCTGCTACTTCTTCCATAGCCGTACCGGCAGACGTAATTACCGGTACACCAGCCTGCATCGCTTCAGCCACTGGTACGCCGAATCCTTCAAAAAATGATGGATAGACCAACGCATAGGCAGCCGCCATCAGCCGGGCCAGTTCCGTATCGGGCAGGTATCCCGTCATCACCACATCCTGTCTGTATTTATAGGTTTTCAGGCTGCTTACAAATGAATCATATTTCCAGGCCAGCCGGCCGGCAATCACCAGTTTCATGGAAGATTGCTGTCTTTTTTTAAAAAGGGAAAAAGCGCGGAGCAGACCCAAAAGATTTTTACGCGGATGAACGGAGCCGGTATAAATAAAATATTCTTTCCCCTCCGTGTATTGATCTTTTACGGGTTGTCTTGCCGCAAAATCAAGTGGCTGAAAAACAGGGCGGATACCGTTATAGATCACCTGCAATTTATCCGTCGCAAAAGGATAGTGAATGGCAATATCATTTTTTGAAAACGCCGATACTGTTATCACGGTATTTGCTTTTTTTAAAAAAGCGGGGGTGTATTTTTTATAAAACGCAAGCTGTGTTTTTGAAATACCCGCCGGATAATGCAGAAAAGCCAGGTCATGCAGTACCAGGCATTGGGGTACACGGGTACGGAGGGAACAAAAACCGTCACAGGATATAAAAAGGTCAGCTTTGTGTTTCCGGAGCAGGGCCGGCACTTTATAATCATACCAGTATTTCCAGAGCAGGGGATGCCGGGCAGGAGGACCAGCCTGAATGGGAATCACATTCTTTCCGAAAATAAACTGCTGATCCCAGGGCCGGTCAAAGATAAATATGAATGTATGTTCCGGGTGATTTTCCGTAATCCGCCGGAAAAGTTCATAGATAAAATACCCGTATCCTTCCAGGTAATCTTTTAATAAGAAACGGGTATTGACGGCGATACGCATAACGGGTCACAAAGTTAACCGCTATTTACCGGATGACAGAAGAAATCACAATAATCCCATACAAAATACCGCAACATACGGATAAGTAAAAAAACGTATCCGGTGAAGTTTTTTTCCGGATGTTTTTACCTGCATGAGCAGAAGGACTGTACACGCAAAATTCCCTTTACCTTTCATGAAATACCAGATATAAAACAACGCAGTAATACAATTGCGGATGCCATGCCGGCGGAGTAATTTTATAGCCAATTCAGCAGTGAGAACCAAAGCTCCGACCTATGAAACATATTTACACAAAACGTTTACTCCTCCCGGTTATTGTTTTATTTGTGCTCCTTTCCGGAAACAGGGTCAGTGCCCAGATGCCCTGCCCGTATAATTTTCCCAGCAGCAGTACTTTTTATGATACGGTAATCAATACGCCTGCCGGTATTAATACGTTGCAGATAAAGGTACCACAGGCGGATCCGCTGGCCGGTATGGTTACCTGTATGCGGCTATGCGTAACCATTACAGGTGTGGTGGATTCCGTAAGTGTGGAAAATAATTCATTCTCTCCGCAGAATGCGGATGTATACTATATCCGGACGGACCAGATCACAGGTCCCGGCCTTTCGGGCCCGCTGACCAATAGCATAAATCATCATTATGGCCCCTACAACCTGGGCGCCACCAATGGCATACTCGGCTCCGGTCCGGACTTTGTATCCATTTCAAGAGATACAGTATTAAATGCGGTTCAGGTGTGCCAGATAATTACCAATCTTGATTCCCTGTTTCAGTTCTATGGTTCAGACAGCATTACGTACCTGTATAATATCACCGCTTTTACCAATGTTACCTGTACCGGAGGCAATTATAACAGTACCGTTGCCACTTCAGCCATTGTCCGGTTCCGGTTTCAGTATTGTACCTGTCCGGGCTATGTGCTGCCGCTGAATATCCGCAATTTCGAAGTAAACAAAGCGGCGGATAATAAGGCACTGCTTACCTGGCAGGGATTGAATAATACCAATGCCTATTCGTATGTAGTGGAAAAAAGCCGGAACGGGAAAGATTTTGTAGCGGTGGGTCGTGTGGAAAAGAATACAGATGGTACGGATGATTATCGTTTCAACTATGCAACCGCCCAGGATGAAAGCGGTGAAATTTACTTCCGGGTTAAACAGGTGTACAGCAATGGTTATAGTCGTCTCAGTGAAGTAAGAAAAATTACGTTAAAAAATTCCCTGGTACCCCGGTTTATTCTCAGTCCGAACCCCTCAGATGGGGTGGTTGGTATCAAATTTGATAATAATGATGGCGGCCAGTACAGACTGGAAGTATACAATGGACAGGGGCAGGTGGTGCAGCGAAAAGATATCGTGTTGTCCGCCAATTCCTATCAGCAGATCGCCCGTTTACAGCAAGGCATGTATTGGGTCAAATTAACAGACCTGAGTACCCGGCTCTCGGCGGTCAATCAACTTTTTATTAAATGACCTCTTAGGTGGAAGAGGATGGTGGCTTGTAAAAGGGGCCTTGGTTCGGGGCCCCTTTCTTTTACCTATGATAAGTGAACGTAGAATACTGAGCATTTCATAATACAAATGTTCACTATTCAATATTCATTACTCAATTTTCAATTATACCACCTGAAAAACTACATACAACGGAAACTCAACGTATTAAAGCGATTTTAGCCAATTTCATGGCATTTTCTTATTTTTGATCCTTACAGACTTCACGAACAAATTTCCATGGAATATAATACTACCAGAAATCACCTCACTATGCGGGAATATGGCCGGCATGTGCAGCGGATGATTGAACATGTGCAGACAATTGAGGACCCGGAGCGCCGCCAGCGCAACGCCTATGCAGTGATCGAACTCATGGGGTTTCTGAACCCCCACCTGAAAAATGTGGAAGATTTCCGTCATAAATTATGGGATCATCTTTTCCTGATTGCTGATTTTAAGCTGGATGTAAAATCCCCTTACCCCATACCCACAAGGGAAACGCTGAAAGCGAGACCCATGCCCCTACCCTATCCCAAACGCAAACTTCGTTTCTCTCACCTGGGCAAAAACCTGGAAGTGATTATTGATAAGGCACTGGCAGAACAGAATCCGGAAAAACGCCTTGGCTTTGCCAATGCCATTGCCTATTACATGAAGCTGGCCTATAATAACTGGCATAAGGAAATTGTACACGACGACGCGATACAAAGTGAACTCACCGGTATCACACAAGGCCAGCTCACTTTCACTAATACACCTTATGTAAAAGCGTACCGGATGCAACCTGAAGGACGTGACAACCGGGGTAATTACGGCAAACGCAATAACGGAGGTGGCGGTAAGTTTCAGCAACGCGGTGGTGGCGGCGGACAACGCAGGGATAACCGTGGCGGCGGCGGCGGTAATTTTAAAAAGAAGAGATACTAAACTTACTCAAATAACAACAGGAAAGGGTTGGGCAGAATAGTTCTGTTCAACCCTTTTTAATATACCAATTTGCCAATGGCTCATCACAACATCGGCACATCGGCACATCGACTCACCGGCACATCTGTACATTGGCACATCGGTTAATTTTCTCTAATTTGCCCTCTTTACATTAACCGGTAAAACAGGCGCCCCTAAACACCGGCCACGCCCTGTCAACCTGTTAACCAGTCAACCTTTCAACTTATCAACCTTTCAACATGTATTCCTTCGAAGTACGAGGCTGCAAGAAATTAAACGGGGACATTACGCCCCAGGGAGCGAA
The DNA here is from genome assembly GCA_017303855.1 of Chitinophagales bacterium. Classification (GTDB taxonomy): domain Bacteria; phylum Bacteroidota; class Bacteroidia; order Chitinophagales; family Chitinophagaceae; genus JJ008. The sequence goes on from JAFLBL010000013.1 coordinate 65,654, forward strand.
GAATGAAGCGCTTCAGATTATCAGTGCGGTATTGCTGACTCCGGAAAAAGTGACGGTCACCAATATTCCCGATATCATTGATGTAAACCTGCTGATCGAACTGCTGGGTGAAATGAATGTAAAAGTGGAAAGACCCCAACGGGATACCTGCATTTTCCAGGCCGATGAAGTGAAAATTGATTACCTGCACAGTGAAGCGTATAAGAAAAAAAGCGGCCGGCTCCGGGGTTCAGTTATGCTGGCTGGTCCGCTACTGGCCCGTTTCCGCCGGGCATTTATACCAAAGCCCGGTGGTGATAAAATCGGCAGGCGCAGACTTGATACGCATATTATTGGTTTTGAAAAACTCGGCGCCTCATTTACATATCATGAAGAAGATGGCTTTTTTCATCTCGAAGCCCCGCACCTGAAAGGCACCAACTTGCTGCTGGATGAACCCTCGGTTACCGGCACCGCCAATATCATTATGGCGGCTTCGATGGCCGTGGGTAACACGATCATTTATAATGCCGCCTGTGAACCTTATATCCAGCAACTCTGCCGGATGCTCAACCGAATGGGAGCAAAGATCAGTGGTATCGGCAGCAACCTGCTCAGCATAGAAGGGGTGACTTATCTCGGCGGCACTGAACACCGGATGCTGCCCGACATGATTGAAGTCGGTTCCTTTATCGGGCTGGCGGCGATGACGCAAAGCGCAATTACCATTAAAAATGCCGGGGTGGAGCACCTGGGTATTATTCCTGAAAAATTCAGACAGCTCGGTATACAGCTCGAAATACAGGGTGACGATATTCATATTCCCGCACAGGAGAAATACGAAATCCAGACATTCCTGGACGGCTCCGTAATGACCATTTATGACCACCCATGGCCGGGCTTTACGCCCGACCTGCTGAGCATCGTATTGGTTACGGCTATACAAGCCTGTGGTTCCGTGCTGATACACCAGAAAATGTTTGAAAGCCGGCTGTTCTTTGTCGACAAACTGATCGATATGGGCGCCCGGATTGTTCTCTGTGATCCGCACCGTGCCGTAGTAATCGGACTCGAGCGCGAACAGGCTCTCCGTGGCATCACTATGAGTTCACCGGATATCCGCGCAGGAGTGGCCCTGCTGATTGCCGCCCTGAGTGCGGAGGGCAAGAGCGTCATTCAGAATATCGAGCAGATTGACAGGGGGTACCAGGATATTGACGGAAGACTGAGGGCATTGGGGGCAGATATCGTTAGAAAATAAAGATCAGGATACAAGATCCAAAGAAGCACCGATAAACAACCCATCACCTCAGGAAGCTTTTGACTTTGATTTTTGATGATTCGCTGGATCCCGGCTCCTGGTATCTTGGTTCTTATAAACTAAACACATGTCTGCAGATATCTTCTCCACAAACCCGGTATTAGAAAATGAACGTGTACTTCTGCGCCCCCTTACGGAAGCAGACTACGATCACCTGCTGCCCTTTTCCCTGAAAGAGCCCGGAATATGGAAATACGGACTGGTGACAGCTGCCGGTGAGGAAAACCTGCGGCAATACCTGGCCCAGGCCGTGAAGAACCGGGAAGAAAGAAAGGAATATCCTTTTATCGTCTATGATAAACTGGCCGGGCGCTTTGCCGGCAGTACGCGGTTTTACGATATTCAGCAACACTGGCTCAGCACGCAACTCGGTTATACCTGGTATGGCAGCGCTTTTCAACGGACAGGATTAAACCGGCATTGCAAATTCCTGCTGCTCTCGTATGTGTTTGAAAACTGGGGACTGGAGCGCTGTGAGTTCAGGGCCGATGCCAATAATGCCCCCAGTATCACGGCAATGAAAGCCATTGGTTGTGTACCTGAAGGTGTTCTTCGTAACCATATGCCGACTGCACAAGGCGGGCGGAGAGACAGTATTATTCTGAGTATATTACGGACTGAATGGGAAAGCGGTGTGCGGGAAGCACTCCTGGAAAAAATCCGTTGATGGCAGCACCGAAAAAATACCGTCTCCTGTTTTACTACCTGCCATTTCCGGTAATCAGTATCCTGCTCTGGACAACAGGCTATCATTTCCGGTTTGCCCTGCTTGATATACTGGTACACGGTATCAGTATAGGCTACCCTGTTTTCTGGCTTCTTCGAAGGGCAGATGCCCTCATACGCTGGGCCCTGCTGTTGCTTGTATTCATTCTCTTAATCGCCAATGCCTCGCATATCTTCCTTTATCTGGCCTTCAGTAAAGCAGGTTACCTGTCCCGTAAAGAAGAGTGGAACCTGAAAAACTATACAATCAGGCACAGCCATGGACAGGATTGGGCCGGTCCACCTTATCAGCGCTACGAATTGTTTCGGAACCAGCTTGGCGGTATACTTATTAAACAGCTCAGTACAAACCAACAAATAAACGCAGACAGTCATTCCTGCGAAGTTGAGTTTACCTGGAATCATCCGCAGAAAAAAGTACTGTACTTTGATCCTTGCCGTGGCCTGATTCTTCGGGTAATAGAATGATAAGCCGGCGGCATATGGCTCCGGGCCATATATATACCGAATTGTTTCTATTACCCGAAAAACGGGAGTAAGTGTTTCCGTCTTGATTGCAGGAATTACTTATCAATATAAAAAAGTAGCTGTGGCCATGTTACTTTTATAATGAAAGAGCATTCCATTCTTTTTAACCCGCCGGGGAACTAACTTATGCCGTTATGTACGGCCATTCAGGAGGAAGAAGCATACCTTGCACTTAAATCTCAATTGAAAAAATAAATACTACAACTTAACTATGATTTTCAGAGAGGCCCGGATTGCCGACATAAAACAGATACAATTTGTACGGAATGCCGTTACAGAAAATACTTTATCCAACCCGGATTTGGTGACGGATAAAGACTGCGAAGAATTTATAACCGCAAGAGGAAAAGGCTGGGTCTGCGAAATAGACGGTCAGATTGTGGGGTTTGCCATTGCCGACCTGAAAGAAAACAATATCTGGGCCTTATTTATAGCCCCGGATTTTGAGAAAAAGGGTATCGGGCAACAGCTGCATAAGCGAATGCTGGACTGGTATTTTTCACAAACAAAAGCTACTGTCTGGTTAGGAACTGCTTTTAACACAAGGGCTGAAAATTTTTACAGAAAAGCCGGCTGGACAGAAGCAGGTACAAACGGGCCAAAAGAAATAAAATTCATCATGACCTATGATGACTGGATAAGAAACAAGCAGCCATGATTACCCGTAAGGCTTAACTCAAATTAAAACCTGGCAAAGAAAATCCTGATGTTGTATGGTAGTTGAATCCATACAAGCGAATGCCTTGTACATGCCATGGAAAATATACCTTGCGGCACCAGACCCGTACCCGGTTAAACAAGGCCGTAAGGCTGCTGTCAGCGCGGGGAGCGCCTAACTATTAATGGCAGAACAGGCAGCCCCGGCAAAAGACCTTCTGCCGATCAGCTCATTGAGCTTTATGAAACAGCAGGCTTACCCCGGCCTACAAACGACAAAGATAGAATACAGAAAATGTTTGACAGCTCAAACCTGATTGTAACCGCCTGGAATGACGAACAACTGGTTGGCGTTTCCCGTTCTATTACTAATTGGGTCTGGAGTTGTTATCTGGCAGATCTTGCCGTACACCCGGCATTCAAAAAAGCAGGTATCGGGAAAGAACTGGTCAGACTGACAAAAGAAAAACTGGGTGAACAATCCATGTTACTGTTGCTTTCAGTCCCGACTGCAATGGAATATTATCCGAAAATCGGTATGATAAAAGAAGACAGGGCTTTTACCATACTGCGTACAGAATAACTGCCGATGACTGTGTAACCCGGCCCGCAGAAGCGCATCCGGATTGGATTCGGATAGCTCAAAACAGGTTTCCTCAGCCCCTGTTCCACCGCATCAGCCGGTTGAGGTATTCTCCGGCTGATCCACATCATTTTGATTTTAGTCCGAAATGCCGACCTTTAAAAAGGCAAAGCTTTTTGAAGATAGCAGCGTATCCGTATTCGCTGTATCGCAATTTCCTCAGATAAAAAAGGGAGGGTAAAACTATGAAAGTGTTAATTCAGTCATTCCTGATACTGGTTTTTGCCTTATATTCTCAGTTCTCGCTGGCACAAAAAGGATCTTCTATCGTCATACACGACAATACCACCCAGGCCAATGGGGGCGAAAATGCAACAGCCGGTCTCCGGTCGGAAATAGAATCAGCATTAAACCGGGAAAAACCCTGTGTGGATATTATGGATGACGCGGATATCCGGAATATGCTGGAAAGTGAACGAGAAAAAAATTTACTCGAAGGCGGTGACCCGCAGCAGGTGCTTACGGATATAGCCAACCTGATGGGTGCCAGTTACGTAATGAGCGTATCTGCCATACCCGGCTCAGGAGGCAGCACATACACGGCCTTTGTGATGGACCCGCAAACGGGAAAAACCATTGCCCGGCAAACAGGCACTGATCCAAAACAAATAGCGGAAAGTATTGTTCGTCAGCTCGGTTCAGGGCTTACAGATAATTGTAAACCGCACTGGGTCGGGGTTATCAATTATACATATGCCACGAGCGAATCAAAGACTACAACAGATGAAGGCGCAATGCATGCCGGCACACGAAAAACCAAACGGACTAAAACCGACAACTATAATGCCCAAAGCAATATAAGCGCCACGCTACTGCCTCCCAAACCGGGAAGTGATGTATCATCAGCAAAGTCAATGGCCCGAGTATGGATGAAGTCAATTATCACGGCGGAAAAAATTCAGGAAACAGTTGGCGAAGTATATTGCAGGCCCAAAGGAGAAAATCCAATCTGGAAAGGATATAATTTAAAATATACAGAAACCATGACGCAAACAGGAGGCGGAGCCGGTACGCTGCCTGTTCATATATCACTGGACGAAGAGGGCAATTACAAAATATCGGTACCCACACCCAGTGGCACACTATTGGGGAAAATTGTAACGAACCGGTCGGAAACCGGCTGCAGTACAACCAATCCGCCAGTAAATGATGCACAAAGTATACCTGAACAAAAACTGGACGCTTCCGGTTTTGATGTAACCGGAAAAACCAACGCAAAAAACCGGGATACGTTAGCCGGTTCAAAAACGATGCCCGATGGAAAAACAAAAATTACCTGGAATCTAAGGCTGATAAAACCCAAAAAGTAAATAATCCAGGATATCGCAACAGTTGATCCGGCCGGTAATTAATAGGAATACTTATACCTGAACTTATCTCCCGGATAACCGAAACTCATAGTCACAAAAAGTTCAGCCGGGTAACTGGTCCTGACAGTCCAGGGGGTTACGGTAATGTCCGTCTGAATACCACCGGCCGCGAGCAAAAAGCCTCCCTGGTAACTGCTCATATAATACCGGGCCGGAATTTTGCTGTTAAAAAAATCAAGATAATACGCCAGGGTATTTGAATTGTGCGCGGCAACATGAAATCGGTTGCCCAGAATTTCATATACCGTGGGCGTATAAATAAGGGAATAGATGGTGCCGCTTATATTCAGTTTTGCCAATGGATTTACATAGAAAGAACCCACGGTGGGTTGTGTAACGGTATTCGGCGATCCCATCCAGGCCTGGCTGGTATAAAAAACGGAATTGGCCCGTGTAAGTACCGTATCTGCACTGGCAAGAATCGTATCCAGCCGCAGGGTTTCAAATCCGGTTACATTACTGTGATACCTTCCCCTCCATTCAATAAAGGTCTGATTGCCATTGTAGCTATAATTCCTGACCACCGGGTATACATGCTCCAGCTGCCCGCTGGTACTGTTGTACGACCAGTCTGTTGCTGAATCTTTCAGTAGCCTGCCGTTTGTACCCATAAAGAACCAGCAGGTATCATAGAGCGGAGGGCCGGTATTGACACTGGATGTACTGGGTGCAATAATCATATACGGAAACTTTTCATTCCCGGAATAAAACATCCGGGTGGTCATGGTATCGGTTTGAAAACTGATATGATTCCGCAGACCAATAGCCGTTACCCGTTTCTGATTATCATAGTAAAAACTAAAACTGCGGGTCCTTGATTCCTGGTATGGATTACCACTGATATAAAACTCTTCCAGCTTACGGACCAGAGTTATCGTATCCGGCACTACTGGTGGTGGTGGCGGTGGCGGTGGTGGCGGCGGCGGTGCTATTGTATCCGTGGTACCCGAACCCGGAGTGCAACCCGTCAGTGTCTGAGACACTGTGATTGTTGAAATCAGGTAAAACAAAACACCGGTTATAAAAAGGAAATACCGCATCAGCAGGCTAAATTTATAAATGTTGCACCGAAAACAATCGTAAGATACAACAACCGGGGAAAATTTTCCCGTTACCGGCAATGACCTTCATCGATTGCCGGTCATGAACCGGACAGCCCGGTAAATTTCAGCCTGCACCGTCCCGGCCGGTAATTATCAGTTAACTTCGTGGCATGAACGCTATCATCAGGGCCGGCAGTAAAGATGCCGCATTACTGGCCTCACTGGCTGCACAGACTTTTGTAGAATCGCACGGAAACAGTGCCGCCCCGGAAGATATTGCGGCCTATGTGGCGGAACATTATACCACAGAAATATTGCTGGCAGAACTGGAAAATCCGGCGAACATTTATCATATCCAGTATTACAATAAACAGGCGGTCGGGTTTTCGAAGATTATTTTAAATGCCCCTTTTGAAGGTTGTCCAGCCCCGGCAGTAACCAAACTGGAACGGATATATTTACTCAAAGGATATTATGGCACCAACCTGGGGCCGGCCCTGATGGATTTTCTACTCCACCTGATGAAGAAAGAAAAGCAGGAAGGCGTTTGGCTTTATGTATGGAAGGAAAATTTACGGGCCATCCGTTTTTATGAAAAAAAGGGATTCCTCATCAATGGCAGTCATGATTTCCGGATTTCACCAACCCATACAAACCCCAATCACCGGATGTACTTATCTTTTACCGCGGCGTAAGGCCGGGATAAAGTTTTAATTACCGAAATTTTTTTTCTTTTGTATAAACAAAAATCAAACTGTATTATGGTACGCAAACAGTATTTGCTGTTTTTATTGGGCAGTCTCTTTTTTTTCAGTGCCTGTGATTCATCCAAACAATCGCCCGCCGTGGCAACACAGGCTGCACCATATGACCTGGTGCAGGCCGGACGTGAAATCAATAAAGCCCATGAACAGCTGACTGGCTTTTTTTCCAACAGCGATTCCGCCGGACTGGCGGATATGTTTACTCCCGATGGAAAACTGATGGAACCCAATACACCCGTGATTTCGGGGAAAGAGGCCATGCTGCATCAGTTTGGGTTTTTAATGAAAGATGGTGTCAGCAAGGTATCGTTGACGACGACCGGCCTCTGGGGTGATGATAATCTGCTTGTGGAAGAAGGAAAATTCTCCTATAAAAGTAAAAGAGACTTGCTGCTGGATGAAGGAAAATATATTATGCTCTGGAAAAAAACAGAAGACCAGTGGAAAATATTCCGTCAGCTGTATAACTCAAACTGGCCAGCTACCACGGTGAAATAAGCCCCCGGTTTCCCTGAAAACCAGGTACAACAACTCCTTGCAGCCACCAGTGAATAGTGCTTTCCGGCAATGCCTTTCCAATCTCGTCTGGCAATGGAAGCCGAATCACTTTAAGTGATACTTATCCCCTTTGCGGACCACCCGGATAATTTTCCAAACTGCTGGCTTCTGCTTACTTTCAATTTATGAAAAAACTATTTTTTCTCTGCAGCTTTTTCTACACCGTTTTTTCAACGGCCCAATCATCCGTCCGCTGGATCAGCAGTGACTCCCTCCGGTCCTGGCAAACCAATACAGGTGCTGTTTGGCAAACAGCCACTGGTACGTCAGATGCGGAAGTCCTGCTCAGCAAACCGCAGCAAACCATTGAAGGATTCGGAACCTGCTTCAATGAACTGGGCTGGACTTCATTGGGTCTTTTATCAGCTTCTGACCGTGAACAAATTCTGAACGAACTGTTTGCCCCGGGCAAAGGCGCGAATTTCACTATCTGCCGGATGCCTATTGGCGCCAATGATTTCTCCCGGCAATGGTACTCGTACAATGAAACAGCCGGCGATTTTGAGATGAAAAATTTCAGCATTGCCAATGATAAAGAAACCCTGATTCCCTTTATCAAAGCGGCGATGAAATACAATCCGTCCATTAAACTCTGGGCCTCTCCCTGGTCGCCGCCTTCCTGGATGAAAACCAACGGACATTATGCCGCACGCGCTGTAAACAACGCTGATTTTGTATCCGAGGAATGGGGCATGGATCTCCGGAAAATCAACAACGGATTATCGCCCGATAAAGAAGGACGGGAAGGAACAGATATGTTCCTCCAGGGCGAGTCTTATTTCAATGCCTATGCCCTTTACTTCACCCGTTTTATTGAGGCGTACCGGAAAGAAGGAATAAATATCAGCATGGTGATGCCGCAGAATGAATTTAATTCCGCCCAGGTATTTCCCAGTTGTACATGGACGGCCGCCGGGCTGGTACGTTTCCTCCGTATTCTCGGTCCGAAAATGGACAGTATGAAAGTAGCTCTCTTTTTAGGCACTATTGAACGGGCGAATCACCTGCTGGCCGATACCGTCCTGACAGATGGTTTTTGCACTCCTTTCATAAAAGGCGCCGGCTTTCAATGGGCCGGCAAAGGAGCCATTGCCGCCATACATAAAAAATTTCCCAAACTGCAGTTGTACCAGACCGAACAGGAATGCGGCAACAGTAAAAATGACTGGAAATACTGCCGGTATGCATGGGATCTTATGAAATTATATTTATCCAACGGGGCCAATGCATATACTTACTGGAATACCTCCCTCAAAGAAGGCGGCATCAGTACCTGGGGCTGGAAGCAGAATTCACTGGTAAGTGTGGATACAGTGAAAAAAACATACAAGTATAATTATGAGTATTACCTGATCAAACATTTCAGTCATTTCATACAACCCGGTGCCAAACGGCTGGAGACAAGTGGTGACTTTTCCAACCTGCTTGCTTTTCAGAATCCGGATAGGTCGGTAGTTGTAGTGGTGCAGAATGAAACCAAAACAGTTAAAAAACTGTCACTAAAACTGGCTGATAAACGACTGAAAGCCACCCTTGCGGCGGACTCCTTTAACAGCTTTCTGATAAAGCTATAGTGTGCAGCGGCTTTTTCTTACGTCTTACGCGGTTTATTTTCCATTGCAGCATGACCAGCGCCAGCAGCAGACAAACCAGGGCGATGAGGCCCAATGCCCATAACTGATACGCAATATCCTGAAGCATTCCCCCGTACACAGCGGCTTTTCTGAAACCGTGAAGAAAATGTGTCAGGGGGATAAGATCGGCAAACCGCTGCACCACTACCGGCATTGCTTCCGTGGGCCAGGTATAACCGCTGAGCAGAAAGGAAGGTGTGGCCAGTACCATCAGGAATTCCGTGGCTTTCAACTGACTGGGTAGTATCAGGGAGAACAACATACCCATGCACATACAGGCAAGGTTGAACAGAACAACCAGGGCCAGCATAGGTATGGTAAACACTGGCATCCCGATTTTAAATAATGGGAAAAACATACCAATCACCAGCCAGAGCAGGGCAGATAACAGAACAAAGGGAGTGATCTTCAGCAACAGATGATAAACAGCCCATCGGCTGGCCTCAACCAGTTTCCTGAAATAATCATCCTCGAAATCACGCGCAAATACCAGGGCCAGCGCCAGGAATAAGACCTGTTGCATCACTGTACCAAGAATACCCGGCATCATCAGCTCTTTATAATTACCCGCAGGATTGTACAGCCTGTTATAGCTCACTTTAAAAGGCTCATACAACTGTGCTGCATAGGCAGGGGCTATCCCGGTCTTTTTCAGGGTTTCCATTTCCATCCCTGCGCTCAGGGTACTCATTACCGTTTGAATGGCCCTGGTGGCAAAGTTGGCTGTTACAAGGTTGGTCAGGTTCATATCCACCTGCAGTTCGGGATATCTTTTCTGCAAAACGGCTGATTCAAATCCATCCGGAATACTGATCACCGATACATACTCCTTCGAAGGCATTTCTGACGAAAGATTCGCTTTCTGAAAACGGATATCCGCCACCAACAGGTTTTCATTATCATCCAGGGCATCAATGAATTTTGCAGAAAGAGGACTATGGTCCTCGTCCACAATCAATACCGGCATTTCAGTGATCTTCCCTTTTTCGTACATATGAACGAACAGAAGCCCGTACAACAGCGGTGCTCCGAAAAAAACCAGCATCACCACCCGGTTAGTAAAAATCCGTTTGAACTCTTTTTTCAATAAACGGGCAAACTTTTTCATATACACTATTTAGCAGTACTTATTTTTCTTCCAGTAATACAGTAGCGTTTGCAAACAAGCCTTCCGCCTGGCCTGGATTTACCGGTATCAGTTTCAATTCAAACAGTCCCTCGCCCAATTGATAATTGGGAGCCGTACTGGTATTCTCCGCATAACGCGGCAGTTGTTTAATACTGGCTACAGTTACATTTATGATTTTTGGTGTAAAGGGCACTTTCACCAGTAAGGACTGATTGACCTGGTAATTATTAATTTTTGATTCGGGAATGGTAAAGCGGAAAGAAGTTCCTGCCATCTGGTAACCGGTAAACAGCGTATACCCTGGCAATGCCAGTTCTCCCTTTTTAAGTGTAATGCTTTCAATAACCATATCCGCCGGCGCTGTGAGATAAATTTCCTTTTGCGCCTGGATAACTTCATTCTTTGCGCCTACAGCCCTCTCCACCTGTCCACGGGCCGCCTGGATGGTCTCCGGCCGGGTCCCTTTCTCCAGTTCGGCTTTTTTCGCCTGCAGGGTCTCCAGTTGTGCTTTTGCCGCCAGCCACTTACTGTGTACTTCATCATATTGTTGTGCGGAAATAAGTGAGTCGTCAAACATATTCTTCATCCGGCGGTTGGTTTCATTGGCAAAATTCAGCTGTGCCATTGCCGCATCCACCTGCCCCTGTACCTGTAGCAGCTGCTCATCCGAAGCCCCGTTTATAGCCAGGCCCAGTTGCCCTTCAGCCGTTTCAATTGCCCCGCTGGCCTGCTGCAGCCGGGTACCGAGTTCGGGAATATCGAGAAAGGCCAGTGTATCCCCGGCTTTAACTGCTTGTCCTTCTTTTACAAAAATGTCCTGAATTCGGCCGGCCAGTTTGGGGGCCACCGCTATGGTTTCCTGTTTCACTTTTCCCTGATAACCGGTATTCAGCACAGCCGTATTCCCCTGCCTGCAGGCGGGTAACACAACTACTACCAGTATAGCATAAACGAAGATTTTCTTTTTCATATATTTAAACAATTAGAGTTGGTCTGCTAATGTTCCATTGGTATCGAGCAGCTGAAGGCCTGCCCGTCGCTGCTCATAAAATGCCTGCTGCAAATCAAATCCGGCTTTTTCAAGGTCATTCAGCGCATTTAATAGCTCGGTCATCGTGGTCAGTCCGTTCCGGTACTGCTTTGTTACAAAACCGAGTGTTTCTGCAGCAAGTGATTCCTGGGCCTGCAGCATTCGTATGCGCTGTCCGGCCATAATCCATTCCTGCCGGGCTTTTGCCCTGCCCAGTTGCAGCAGTTCTGCCGCAGCCTGTTTTTGCACTTCAAAGCTCTTACGCTCCAAAGCCGCTTTTCGGGCATTGTTACGGGCTGTAAATCCGTCAAAAAGGTTCCATTGCAACCGCAGACCTGCATACCATTTGGGATCCATCAGGGACAGATCTTCTTCGCGGAATTCATACTGCCCGAAAGCCAGCAGTTTGGGAAAGTATTCACTCCTTTCCGCTTTTTCTTTAAACCGGGAAGCAGTAATGGCCTCATTCAGTGCACTTATTTCAGGACGTTCTTTTTGAATATTGTCTCCAGCCAGGAGCATTGGTTCCAATACAGGTTGTAACTGTTGTAAAAAGGTATAACCGGCTCCCGTCAGCTGTTGCAATTTTTCCAGCAGTACAATGCGGTTGCTTTCATTTTCCGCTTTTCTCAGCTCCAGTTTCTGTAATACCAGTTCAATCTTCTTCCGCTCAAGCGGAGTAGCCAGTCCGTTTTTTATAGCGGTGGTAACAAACCGGTTTTGTTCTTTCAATACGTTTGCAGAGCGACTCATTACTGAATCCGCCGCACGAAGCAACGCCAGTTGATCGTAGAGCGCGGACAGTTCAATGGCCAGTTTTGCCTTATGCCGGTCGTTTCCATAGGAAAGCGCTTTCTGCTGATGCTGAAATGCTCTGACCCCGTTCTCCACTTTAAATCCACTGAACAATAACCATTGTGTATTGGCACTCAGTTTCAGGATATTTTTTTCCTGGACCGGGGGCACGGGCTGCAGTTTAACAGTAGCCGGCAAAGAAGTTGTAAAAGGAATACCGGCTGCTTCTTTGATCAGCAGGCGCTGAGCTCCCGTCAGCAAGGTTTGCGTATTTGAAGGAAATACAAGATCCGCGTTCAGTCTTGTATAAGTTGCATTCGAGCTTATTCTTGGCAGGTAATTAAATCGGGTGCTTTGTTCATCCAGCTTCACCTGCCGGATACGCAGGGCATTCAGTTGTAACGTATCACTTTTCTCAACAGCCTGGTCCAGCAGTCTTTTAAATTCCGCATCAAACAATTGGGCCTGCAATACCTTGCCGATAAGCAGGGCAGCGAACAGGAGAATAACCATTTTCCCCTGCATCAGTTGCTTTCTATACATTTCGTTTATCATTACGGACACAAAGCTCTGCTATGCGGCAAAGCCATTCTGGTCGTTTTGTCGGGCAAACTGGTCAAAAACAGAGAGATTAATAAATTGGAGTAATTTTGAGTATGCCGCGGTTATCAATTAAAGAGACGAGTATTGATGATATCAAATACACTTACCGGTTTGACTGGAGCATACACGATTTCCTGGTATCGGATGAACAACATTACCTGCGGATACACGATCTGCCTACGCATGTGGATGGCTATGTGATTGGCATCTGTACCCGGGGTACAGCCCGGATAAAGGTTAACCGCAAAGAGTATAAAGGCGGGATCAACAATATGATCATTACCAGTCCGCACCAGGTATTGCAGGTGAAGGAAACCAGTAAAGATTTCCGTTGCCGGTTTATTGTTTTCTCGAAACGCTTTCTTACCGCCAATTTTATCAACCCGCATATCCTCGATACCTTTCGCTTTTCGGAAGCCGGGGCGGTCCCGGTAATCAAACTGGAAGAAAGAGCGGCCAATGAACTGCAATCGCTCTTCATTTACATCTGGAAGCGCTTTCATGAAAACAATCATCCCTACCGCCGGGAGATTACCGGTAACCTGCTGATGGTTTTATTGCATGATTTTGAAGCCATTTACCAGCAGCAGTATGGATTAACGGAGAAAAAAAGAACCCGTAAAGAAGAACTGCACCGGAAGTTTAATGAACTCCTGTTCCGTCATTTCCGGCAGGAGCATAGCGTCCGGTTTTACGCAGAGCAGTTGTTTATCAGTGCCAAACATTTAACTGAAACCATAAAAGAATTAACCGGAAAAACAGCTGGTGCATGGATTGACCGCACCCTGGCTCTGGAAGCGGAAATGCTATTACAGCATCCAGACTATTCCGTACAGCAGGTGTCCTTGCTGCTGAATTTCCCGGATCAGTCTTCATTTGGAAAATTTTTTAAGAAGGAAACGGGACAATCGCCAACGGAGTACCGGAAAGGGAATGCAGTTGCGAAAAACTGATATACAGGTTTATCCTTAAATTCGGTAACGAAACAATTGCTATGCGTAAACTATTTATCCTCTTATTTTCATTCAGTATTACAGCTATGACCAACGCCCAGGACACCATAAATTATCGTTTCAGTTTTAATCATCTGGCTCTTTCTGTAAAAGATGTACAGCGCGCCGCGGATTTTTATAAAAATATACTTCACCTGAAGGAGATCGAGAACCGGACCAGGAACGAGGGCATCCGTTGGATATCCCTGGGTGAAGGAAAAGAACTGCATCTGATCTCCACTACCCCGGGCGAAGTCAAAATCTCCAAAGCGGTACACCTGGCCCTGACCACACCACGCTTTCATAACTTTGTAAAAGAACTGGAAGAAAAAAAGATACCCTTCTCTGATTGGCCGGGCACCCCGGGCAAAGTGCATGTTCGCCCCGATGGCATTCTACAGATCTTTTTCCAGGACCCGGATGGTTACTGGATTGAAGTAAACAGTGTGGCACAGCAATAAATCTTATATGCATATCCGATATGAAACCAGGCTAAAAATCTTTCTCCATTCCTGTGGACCTGTACTTGTATCGGCTACCGGTCTGGCTTTATGTTTTTTGTTGAATGCGACTGATCAACTGATCATCCTGTTTGGATCTGTTATTACATTTACATTGTTTCATTTACTTTTCAGCCGCAGAAAATATATAACAGGTTTCCGGTTGTCAAAAAATCAATACACGATATGGTATGTTGACCGGATACTAACGGCTCACCAGGCAGATTTCGAAATAGAAGAGACCAGCATATTGCTGATCGACAACAGCAATTCGTGGTTGTCCGGGATGCGTTCAATTAACTTTTTTGTTCGGGGGAAAAAAACAAGCTTTGATATCCCGGAAAAAAGATTTTTCAATTACCTGGCTGATTTAAACACCTGACACTGGGCACAAAACACAATAACTGGACGTTTATTCCCCTTGCCGGTATCCCGGCATTTATACTACTTTATTTTATGGCTGCCTTTTTTTATCCGGGCGGTCAACCGGGTAATGTCCATGCTGAAGGCTTCAGCTGGCTGCACAATTACTGGTGTCACTTGTTGAATGAGCAAGCTATTAACGGTGAATGGAACAAGGGACGCCCCTATGCCATAGCCGGCATGCTTATTTTATGCATCAGCCTCTCCGGTTTCTGGTTTTTTTACCCGGTAAAATCAACAGTGAATCGCGCTGTACAATGGATGATCCGCTGTTGCGGGCCACTGGCCATGCTGAGCGCGCTGTTTATCGGCAGTTTTGATCACGATGCTGTTACCAATATAGCGTCCGGTTTCGGACTGATTGCAGTATGCGGAACCCTGTATATTCTTTATAAGCACCGGCAGCAATTCCTGTTCCGGCTTGGAATACTCAACCTGGTATTGGTAGGATTAAACAACCTGCTCTATTATACGCCGGCCCTGCTCTGGCTGCTCCCGGTAGTTCAGAAAATCAGTTTCCTGTCAGTTTTACTCTGGATCTGGCTCATCAGTTTCCGGTCCCGCCCCGTCAACCGGATTTAACCGGACTGTTGCGGGATGCTCCAACCGAATCCACTACTTTTAAGGTGCAAAAAGGTTATTATGAAAAAACTTTTCTGGTTAGCGGCCCTGTTCCTTTTTACAAAGGCAGGTGCACAGGTATTTACCCGTATTGAACTGAACAATGCGCTTTTTAAAACCGGCGACAATCCGGAATGGAGCAAACCAGAACTGAATGACGAAGACTGGAAGTCCATAAAACCTCAGTATAACTGGGACAAACAGGGATTTGCCGATTATGATGGTTTTGGCTGGTACCGTTTTCATTTTGAACTGAGTTCCCTCTTAAAAAGCAATAATTGGTGGCCGGACAGTCTCCGTATTTTCCTCGCTAAGATTGATGACGCGGATGAAATATTCCTCAATGGGACAAAGATCAGTAAAACCGGGCGCTTCCCGGACGATCCGGGTGGCTACAGTACACAATGGGATCGGCAACGGGAAATCAGGCTTGCAATGAATGATCCGTTGTTGCAATGGGATAAAGACAACCTGCTCGCGGTACGGGTCTATGATGGCGGTGGTCTGGGGGGTATATTTGGCGCGTTGCCTGGTATCAGTGCCCTGCAGTTTAAAGACCTGGCCAGGCTGGGTTATCAGGATAAGCAACTGCGGCTTACCCATCAGCTGCCGGGTACCATCCAGGGAAAACTGACGGTAAAAATCACCGATCCGGTCACAAAAGATGTTTTACAACACAGTACGCAGTCCATCAGTATAGAACCAAAAAGCAGTTATTCATTACCGTTAACTATCAATTCGCAATCCCGTGTCGAGATCTCCGCCTCCTTTACGGAAAGCCGGAGTGAACAATCCGTATACCTGCAGGTGGTACCTCCCTATATTCTTACGCCGGCCCCGGGTGCTTCTCCGCGGATTAACAATGCCACAGTATTTGGCATACGTCCCGGTTCACCATTCCTGTTTAAAATTGCGGCTACCGGGGAAAAGCCTTTAAAGTATAGTGTATCAAAATTACCGGCCGGGTTAAAACTGGATCCCCTTACCGGAATCATCACCGGCACCATTACCAAAGCAGGCAGTTATACCATGCAGTTGCAGGTGAAAAATAAAAAAGGAACTGCCCGAAAATCCTTTACGGTAAAATGCGGCGACACGCTGGCACTGACGCCACCCATGGGCTGGAACAGCTGGAACTGCTGGGGGCTCAGTGTAAGCCAGGACCGCGTGAAAGCATCCGCGCAGGCTTTGATTGACAAGGGACTGATTGATCATGGCTGGACATATATGAATATTGATGATGGCTGGGAAGCACCGGCCCGTGCTGCCAACGGGGATATAATTACCAATCAGAAGTTTCCGGATATGAAAGGACTCGGTGACTGGTTGCACAGCAAGGGCTTGAAATTCGGTATCTACTCCTCACCGGGACCACGTACCTGTGGCGGGTATCTGGGTTCGTATCAATATGAAATGCGAGATGCACAGTTATATAATGAATGGGGTATCGACTACCTGAAATATGACTGGTGCAGCTACGGAGAAATTCACGGCGGCAAGGATACCAGTCTGAATTCCTATATAAAACCCTACGAGGTAATGAAGACGGCCCTGCGTTCGCAGCCCCGCGATATTGTGTACAGTCTCTGCCAGTATGGAATGAAAGAAGTCTGGAAATGGGGGGCTGATGTGGATGGCAATTGCTGGCGCACCACGGGTGATATTGAAGATACCTGGGAAAGCATGTATGCCATTGCGTTTAATCAGATCGCCATGCAGCCATGGGCAAAACCCGGCCGCTGGAATGACCCGGATATGCTGATTGTTGGCAATGTGGGATGGGGAGATCAGTTACATCCCACCCGCCTCAATGCGGATGAACAATACACGCATATCAGTCTCTGGTCACTGCTGGCATCCCCCTTACTGATCGGTTGCGATATTGCCAGCATGGACGATTTTACCGTGAGCCTGCTGAGCAATGATGAAGTGATTGCCGTAAACCAGGATGCCGCCGGCAAACAAGCCATACGGGTTATTAAAAATGATACCTGCCAGGTCTGGGTTAAAGAACTGGAAGACGGAAGTAAAGCGGTGGGGTTGTTTAATGTAAGCGATGATTATGCCACGATAAAAATCAAAGGAACGGACCTGGGACTGGAAGGAGATTTCAAAATCAGGGATCTCTGGCGGCAGAAGGAGCTTGAATCCGGCAACAGTTACAGCAGCCGGATACCCGCGCATGGAGTAGTTCTGCTTAAAATACGTCCCTGATTTACGGGTGATAAATCTTTACCTTTGACGCCTTCTATGAACCTGGCTAGTAAAAAGATTATCATCATCGCCGCACCATCCGGTTCGGGTAAGACATCCGTGGTACGACACCTTCTGCACGTAATGCCGGATCAGCTTGCCTTTTCCATTTCGGCGGCCACACGCAGCCCCCGTAACAATGAAAAAGACGGGGTGGATTATTATTTTATCAGTGTAGCGGCGTTTGAAGAGAAAATTGCACAGGATGCATTTGTGGAATGGGAAATGGTGTATGAAGGAAAGTATTATGGCACCCTGAAAGCCGAAACAGAACGGATCTGGGCATCGGGTCGTTTTCCACTGCTGGATGTGGATGTACAAGGAGGATTACATGTACAAAAAAAATTCCCCGGACAAACACTTTCCCTTTTTATAGAACCGCCCTCCATTGAGGAACTTGAAAAGAGATTACGGAAGCGAGGTACCGAAACCGAAGAATCCCTGCAGGCAAGGGTGAATAAAGCAGCGTATGAGCTCACGTTTAAGCATCAGTTTGATCATGTGATCCTGAATGATCAATTGTCCCGGGCCTGCACGGAAGCGGAAAATATAATCCGTAATTTTCTCCGGAATGCATGATTCGCCCGGAACGTCAATTCATCCTGGCGTTGTCTGCCATTTTGGAATTCACTCCTGTGCATTGATTATTAATTCTTTAAATCTTTACTAATCATTGACGGCCAGCCCCTGTCACTCCACCATGCACAACCCGGCATTTACTATATTTGTACTATGATAGACTGGTACTCGATTGTATTTTTTCTCCTCACACTTTCACTGATGGGTTTCTTTGCCGGCATCGAAATGGCCTTTTACAGTGCCAACCGCCTGAGCTTTGAAATCAGGAAAAAACAAGGCGACTCGCATACCGAAATCCTTTCCGCTTTTTTCGATTCTCCGGCAAAATTCCTGGGCACTACCTTACTCGGGTACAATATATTCCTGGTCTTTCTCGGTCTGCAGATCAGTACGGTTATGCAACCGATCTGGCAATATTTCCGGATCGGGTCCGACACTATTCATATCCTGGTCGAAATTGTCCTGACTACATTTATCGTTCTCATCTTTGCCGAATTCATACCCCGGGCTATTTTCAGGGCCAAAGGCAGTCTGCTCTTGCAAAAATTGTCACAGGTCACTAATTTCTTTTACCAGCTGTTTGTACCGGTGGTAACCGCCTTTCTCGATCTCTCGGAATGGCTGTTAAAAATTGTGTTTAATATCAGGATGGATAAAAACAATAAGCAGGCTTTAAAACGGAGTGATCTGAAGCACCTGTTTCAGCCCAATGCCGGCGATGAACGGCAGGAACGCAATACCCAGCTGATGGAGAACGCACAGGAATTGCCCAAGGTGAAAATCAGGCAATGCCTGGTACCCCGTAAAGAGATTGTGGGTATTGAGAGCAGGTCCACGATTGCCGAACTGACCAGCAAATTTGTGGAAACAAAACTGAGCAAACTGGTGGTATATGAAAATAATATTGACCATATTATCGGGTATGTACACCAGCTGGATATGTTTAAAAAACCAACCGATCTTCAGTCGGTACTTCTGCCCATTCCCGCCGTGCCTGAAAGCATGAGTGCCACCGACCTGATAGGTAAATTCAGTAAGGAGCGCAAGAGTATAGCCTGGGTGGTGGATGAATTTGGCGGCACCGCCGGTATCATTACCATGGAAGATGTACTGGAAGAGCTATTCGGGGAAATACAGGATGAATATGATACTGAAGAATTCGTGGAAAAACAACTGGCCGAAAATGAATATATTTTTTCAGGCCGGCTGGAACTGGATTATCTCGAAGAAAAATACGGGTTTGGATTCGGGCAGGAAGAAGCCGAAACCCTCTCCGGGTATATCATCAACTACCATGAAACCATTCCCCGGCAAAAAGAACGGATTATTATTGATGATTACGAATTCGACATTCTGCATGTCACTGATACCAGGATTGAAACCGTGAAAATGAAGAAGCTGAAATGATGAGACGATGTGCCGATTTGAGGATGTGCCGATGAGCCGATGTGATGACGAGCCGATGAGACCATGTACAGATTAGCCAATCATTGTGCAAGAAAATTATTGTCGCTATTGAATTGTTGGTGGTTAACAAGGGTACCCTTATAACCCTGCTAAATAAAATCGCAGGTTTTTATGCCTTTCTGATTTTCCGCCAGTGAGCGACTTTTGCGCTTACGTGATCTTCCCCAATTGGCACATCGGCAAATCGGCTAATTACCTATCTTCGCCCCTCATATTCATCATGGCTTTACTCGATTTTTTCAATAAACGGAATACTGATACCCAGGGAGAAATGACATTCATTGACCACCTGGAGGAATTGCGCTGGCACCTGGTACGGTCGGTGATTGCAGTATTAATCGGTGCCGTATTGGTTATGATCTTTTCGAGAGAAGTAGTGGATGATATCCTGATGGCCCCAACGCGTGAAGATTTTATATCCTCTCTCTGGATGTGTAAATTCAGCCATTGGGCCGGATTGGGTAACACACTCTGTTTTCCCCCCGTAGATGCAAAGTTTCTGGAGAATACCATGACGGGGCAGTTTATCTCCTATTTCACCGTAGGTTTTATAGGGGGCTTTGTTATTGCATTTCCATATATCTTCTGGGAGTTCTGGAAATTTGTTAAGCCCGCCCTCTCTGAAAAAGAACTGAAAAAAACAAGGGGAGTGATTTTCTGGGTAACGCTGCTGTTTTTCACAGGAGTAGCTTTCGGGTATTTTATCCTGACCCCCTTCATGGTTAATTTCTACTTTAATTTCAAGCTCAGTGCCCAGATTGTAATCATGCCCAGTTTTTCCGATTACCTGGAAAACCTGATCTATACCACGGTAGGCATCGGCGTCCTTTTTCAGATGCCCCTGCTGGTAATGGTATTGGCCCGTATCGGAATTGTAACTGCCAGATTTCTTCGTAAATACCGTCGCCATGCGTTTGTACTGATTGTTATCGCGGCAGCCATTATCACCCCTTCAACAGACCCTTTCAGCCTCACCATTGTAACCATACCACTCTACCTGTTATTTGAAGCCAGTATCATTGTGGCCGCAAAAGTGAATAAACAACAGGAAGAGAAGGAGAAGGAATGGAGCTAGGAATGAGTCGGGAGTCAGGAGTCAGGAGCAATAACCCCTGCTTTGAAGTTTGATGTAATTCTATAAGGCACTTCCTGCTTTACGTACTTCGTACCCCGTACTTCGTACTTATTTCTCCGTTCTTCGTATTTCCGTAACTTTACGCCACAATAGCGAATTCATCTTTTTATTTATACTTTCTGATTATGCATTCTCCTTTTGATCTTCATAAACCCATAGCGATCGGCAGCGATCATGCCGGTTTTAAGTACAAAGAGCAACTGATTTCATTCCTGGAAGGGAAAGGACTGCCATTTACCGACTTTGGTACGCATAGCAGTGAGTCTGTGGATTATCCTGATTTTGCCCACCCGGTTGCTTCTGCGGTTGAAAGCGGGGAAGCAGCTTTTGGCATCCTTATCTGTGGCAGTGCTAACGGAGTTGCTATTACAGCCAACAAACACCAGGGCATACGGGCTGCCATTTGCTGGGGAGAAGAACTGGCACAATTGTCAAGAGCTCACAACAATGCCAACATCATTTGTATTCCGGCCCGCTTTGTACGGGAAGGTGATGCGGAGAAAATGGTCGCCCATTTTATGACCACCGAATTTGAAGGCGGTCGCCATGCTACCCGCGTTGGCAAAATTTCCTGCGCCTGATTCCTGCCGGTCATCCATATTTTTATCCCTTCCTTAGCGGGAAGGGATTATTTTTACCCCTACTACAAACCAATACGTATATCATGTTAAAAAAATTGCTGATAGCAGCGATGTCCCTGCTCCCGCTGCTGAGCCACGCACAGAAAAAAGACAAACAGGCGGTAAAAGCCGCCGCTACTATTACAGTGGAAGACCTGAAGAAACACCTGTATATTATTGCCAGTAAGGAAATGGAAGGAAGAGGTACTCCCTCTGCCGGACTGGACCGGGCGGCCGATTATATTGAAGCCCATTTTAAATCACTCGGTTTATTACCCGGAAACAAGGACAGCTATCGTCAGTTTTATCCGTTGTACATGGATTCCATGACCAGCACCGCCATGAAACTGAATGGCACCGCATTGGAACTGAACAAAGACTTTCAGCCGCAGACCAGTAACTATACTGCGGCCATGCGTTTTTCAGAAGTGGTATTTGCAGGATATGGTATCAGCGATGGCGATAAAAGAGATGATTATAAAGACCTGAAAGTAGCAGGCAAACTGGTTATGATTATGGATGGCAGTCCGGCTGATTACAAACCCTCGCAGACAGGGTTCAATTCCCCTGCCGGCAATATGGGTAAAATGAATGCCGCTCTGAGCAGAGGTGCTGCGGCGGTACTGATCATCAACAGCGGTTTCCCCCGTACCCGGATGACGAATACCACCAGTAACTGGAGCATGAACGGATATAAAGCGGCACAACCACTGTTCAGCTTTTCTGTATCTGCAGAAGTGGCCGGGAAAATTCTTGGCGAAGAAGGAAAAACAGTAGCGGAAAAGATTAAAGCGGGTACTGTAGCCAATAAAGTGTATCCGGCTGAGGTGGACCTGGAATATGTGAAAACATCACGCACAGCCAAAGCGTCCAATGTAATTGGCGTACTGGAGGGCACCGATCTGAAAGATGAATATGTATTCATTACGGCACACTACGATCACCTGGGCAAACGCGATACGGTAATTTATTATGGCGCCGATGATGACGGATCCGGTACCACGGGTGTACTGGAAATTGCAGAAGCCTTCGTAAAAGCGAAAGCGGCTGGGAAAGGTCCCCGGCGCAGTATCGTTTTTATGACCGTAAGCGGTGAGGAAAAAGGCCTGTGGGGCTCCGGCTATTATGGAAATCATCCCATTTTCCCGCTCGATAAAACCACGGTGGATCTGAATATTGATATGATCGGCCGGAATGATGCCAGCCGCAAAACCGGTGATTCCACCAATTACGTATACGTGGTAGGGGACGATAAAATCAGCAGCGACCTGAAAGTAATCAGTGAGGGTATGAATAAACTGTATGTGAAAATGGAACTGGATTATAAATTCAATGATCCGAAAGATCCGAACCGGATTTATTTCCGCAGCGATCATTATAATTTCGCGGCCAAAGGCGTTCCCATCATATTCTATTATGATGGTATGCTGGGTGCCGATTATCACCGGCCCACCGATACCCCTGACAAAATCCAGTATGAACTCTTTGCCAAAAGAGCAAAGCTCGTCTTCCATACTGCCTGGGAAATGGCGAACCGGAATGATATGCTGAAGCGGGACATGAAGCTGGAAATACCTTCCAGAAATTAACCGGTCATTTTTTTAAACCCGTTGCAACTTCGGCGGTCAAAACACTGTCTTTACCATTGAACGACAACAGTTGATTTTGATCCCTACCTTTTTAAATAAGAAACCCCGGACAACAATGTCACGGGGTTTTGCTTTTTCAGTATATAATTTTACCAGCCCAGTACCCAGGCAAATATCAGCGGGGCTACAATAGTGGCATCACTTTCCACAATAAACTTGGGTGTATTTACATCCAGCTTACCCCAGGTGATTTTCTCATTGGGCACAGCACCGGAATAGGAACCATAAGAAGTGGTGGAATCACTGATCTGACAGAAATAACTCCAGAACGGTACATCATGCCATTCCAGGTCCTGGTACATCATAGGCACCACGCAGATCGGGAAGTCACCGGCGATACCGCCACCTACCTGGAAGAAGCCAACACCTTTGCCACCGGAGTTCTGCCGGTACCAATCGGCCAGCCATACCATATATTCAATTCCGTTCTTTACCGTACTGGCTTTCAATTCGCCTTTGATCACATAACTGGCAAAGATATTACCGGTGGTACTGTCTTCCCAGCCCGGAACCACGATCGGAATATTTTTCTCCGCAGCCGCGATAATCCAGCTGTCTTTCGGATCAATTTCATAATACTGTTGCAGCTCGCCGCTCAGCACGGTTTTGTATAAAAACTCATGCGGAAAATAACGCTCACCGGCGGCCTCCGCATCCTTCCACTGTTTTACCAGGTGCTTCTGCAAACGGCGGAAAGCTTCCTCCTCTGGAATACAGGTATCCGTTACGCGGTTATAGTGATTCTCCAGCAAATCCCACTCTTCCTGGGGCGTGAGATCACGATAGTTGGGAATACGCTTGTAATGCGAGTGTGCCACGAGGTTCATTACATCCTCTTCCAGGTTGGCACCAGTACAACTGATGATATCCACTTTTCCCTGGCGGATCATTTCGGCAAGAGAAATACCCAGTTCACCAGTGCTCATGGCACCCGCGAGTGTGATCATCATTTTACCGCCTTCCAGCAGGTGTTGTTCGTAACCTTTGGCAGCATCCACCAACGCGGCCGCATTGAAGTGACGGTAATGATGCTGAATAAATTGAGAAACCGGACCTTTTTTGTTCATTTTGTTTAAATTTTTAAGATCCGCCTTCAGATCATCCTGTATTGTACGGGATGAGACATTGCGGGGCACAAAAATACTGTTTTACAGAAAACAATATAAAACAAAACCCTGGCTGCTTTCGCAGACCAGGGTCTTTCACCACACACCAAAACTATCGTTGATCAGGCCTTTTTTGTTTTTTCATACACCGTCCAGGTATTATCTGATCCGGCTTTCAGTACCAGCTTCGTTTCCGCGTCTTCCAGCGTGATATAATACGAAGTGCCTTCTTCCCGGGCGGCTTCAAACAGATCGCTGACCCAATACTGATTGTAACTTTTCTTGAGCGAGGCCTGTAATCTGAGCGGGAGTTCGGAAGTAAGTATATAGCGGGTCAGACCCAGCAACTTTCCTTCCTGGTTATAAAAAGCAAATACCTGGTGGTCGTTTAACCGGAAGGCGGCTTTGAAATAATTGGGACCGGCAAACCACTCAACCTGATCCGCCGTTACAAAGTCGGTTTTAAAAGCGGTGAGTACTTTTTCATTTACATTGATGTTTTCCGCATGCATGGCCAGTGAACTGAAGGAGATCACAAGGGCGAAAATGATTTTTTTCATGGTTATATGTTTAATTGTTGAGGCGTTTAGTTGTTGAGCTGTTTAGTTGATTAGCTGTTTGTATGACGATATAAAGGTAGCGGGTGTTACAGGCGGACACAAGCCAATTGTGATTAGTGGAACGCCTTGTTAATGGTTGTTAACAGGTGGCAATGTTCATTAACCGTTCTCCATTTTTAACTACCGTTTATCAGCAACCCGGCCGGTTGTTCCGGATTCTGCTGAAAAAATTTGCATATGAAAAATAATATTTAGACATTTGTCTAAATATGTAAATAGCATTATGAACGCTGTGTTTAAAGCCCTGAATGATCCGACGAGAAGGGAGATCCTGGAACTGTTGCAACGCCGGGATATGACAGCCGGAGAGATTGTGGATCAGTTCAATATATCCGGTCCCAGCATTTCACACCACCTCGACCTGCTGAAACAGGCCGGATTGGTGACGGCCGAAAAACAGGGACAGTATATTTTTTACTCCCTGAACACCACGGTAGTGGATGAGATCATGAAATGGTTTGTACAATTCAGAACAAAAAAGAAATAAGATGAATATACTGATGAACCGGCTGATCTGGCTGATCGCCATTGCTCCCGCTATTTACCTGGGCCTGATCTGGCAAAAACTGCCTGACACTGTTGCCATGCATTTTGATATCCAGGGCAAACCGGACCGGTATGGCGACAAAAGTGAACTGCTGATTGTGGTCCTGATCCTCTTTGCAGTAAGTGTGGGTCTCTATTTTCTGATGGCCAATATCAACCGGATCGACCCTAAAAGGTATGCGGCTGAAAATACGCTGCGTTTTAAAAAAATCGGCTTTGCAGTAGCTTTGTTTATAGCTGCGCTCAATTGCTTTATAATATATAGTTCCACCCACGGCGGTTCAAAAATGGATGTGAACCTGATTCTCGCTGCCGTAAGTTTATTGTTTGCAGTGATCGGCAATTATATGCCTAATCTGAAACCTAATTACTTCGCGGGTATGCGCCTTCCCTGGACACTCGAAAGCCAGGACAACTGGCGGGCCACGCATGCATTAGCCGGCAGAATCTGGTTTTATGGCGGACTGGCGATGACCCTCCTGTGTTTTCTGCTGCCGCCTGCAGCAGCCACCGTCGTATTTATCGGGGGTATCCTGCTGATGGTGATTATTCCCGCTGTATTTTCCTGGCGGTTTTATCAACGGCAAAAAAACAGCAACGGTAATCCGTAAATTCGTGTGTTCAAACTAACCAATTATCAATTACCTCGCCCACGCCCGTTTATCCTTTCATGATCCGGCCATCCTGGTTGGGAATATGATCAGTGATTATGTAAAAGGGAAAAAACTGCTGGACTACCCGGTGGATATTCAGCGGGGCATACGGCTGCACCGGTTTATTGATGAATTTACTGACAACCATGAAGCCACCCGTACGGCGAAAGAAGTATTCCGTCCCGCTTACCGCTTATACAGTGGTGCGATTGTGGATGTGGTATATGATCACTTCCTGGCGGCGGATGATACAGAATTTACGGAAGCCGGCCTGCATGATTTTTCCCAACAGGTATACCAGACACTCCACCATCACCAGGTACATTTTCCAGAGCGGTTTTCCGGCATGTTTCCTTATATGAAAGAACAGAACTGGCTCTTTCATTACCGCAGCCGCTGGGGCACAGGCAAAAGCCTTGGCGGCCTGGTACGACGGGCCCGCTATATGTCTGACAGCGAAACAGCCTTTCGTCTTTTTGAAGAAAACTACCAACTATTAGCGGAATGCTATCGTCATTTCTGGGCGGACATGAAACCCCGTGCCGGACAACGACTGGCCGAATTAAAAAACACAGAAAATACTTCGACCGGGTTGTAACAGTTTAGCCGGCGAATTCGTTTTACATTCGCAGGGTGCTGTACCGGTAATTCTGCATACAAAAAAGTAATCCATGAAAAAAATCATTGCACTCCTGTTCGTATTCCAGCTTATTTTTTGCAGCCTGATGGCACAAAGTCTGCCCCCGGTAGATAAATCACCGATGGATATGAGTTATTACCCGGTGAACTACCCGGTCTTGAAGATCCAGGATAAAGCCACTGAACCCCTGGCAGTACGTGTTGTATACAGCAGGCCGCAAAAAGCCGGCCGCACCATCTTTGGCGGATTGGTGAAATACGGAGAGGTCTGGCGTATGGGAGCCAATGAAGCCACTGAAATCGAATTTTTCAAACCCGTAAAAATCGACGGCAAGAAGGTTGCAAAAGGCCGCTATTCCCTGTTTGCTATCGTCAATGAAAACAGCTGGACGATGATTTTGAATAAGGATACAGATACCTGGGGTTCGTTTAAATATGATGCAAAGAAAGACCTGCTCCGTACCACCGTACCTGTGCAAAAAACAGATTCCCCGCTGGAATCCCTTGTAATCGGTTTTGAAAAATCAGCAACGGGGTGTAATTTGTTGGTTGCATGGGATACAGTAAAGATCGCATTGCCAATAAGTTTATAAATTGCCTTACTTATGAGATTAACCAGCTGCTTTCTGGCTTCCTGTTTTCTGCTGTTTTCCTGCCGCAATGGAAAAGAAGATAATACGCCTGTAGCCGACAGTCTTAAAACCAAAGACAGCCCGGTTGTAAGCCGTACCGAAAGACCAGCGGCCAATCCATATGCCACTGTAGACGTATCGCCGATGGATATGATCTATTACCCCGTTGACTACCCGAAATTAAAAATGACGCATACGGCCAGTCAGCCTCCGATGGCCCGTGTTATTTACAGCCGCCCGCATCTCCAGGGCCGGCATATATTTCACGAAGTGCTGAAATACGACGAACCCTGGCGGCTCGGCGCCAATGAAGCCACAGAGCTGATGTTGTATAAAGAGGCCATGATTCAGGATAAAAAAATAAAGGCGGGACGCTATACCCTTTATTGTATCCCACACAAGGAAAACTGGACGGTGGCCATCAATGCCACTATTGATACATGGGGACTGGAACCGGACAGCACCCGGGATGTAGCGCGTTTTGTGGTGCCGGTGAAACAAACACAAAATAACCTTGAATACTTCACAATGGTATTCGAGCAGGATAAACAAAGCGCCAACCTGCTCATGGCCTGGGATGATGTGGAAGTACGACTCCCCTTCCGTTTCTGATCCTTTTCTCCGACTGCGGGATTTATTACGGATATTTACAGTATGTGCGGAATTGCCGGAATCATACAATTACCTGCTGCAGGCTATGGCAGGGATCAGCTGCAAAAAATGACCCTGTCACTTGCCCATCGCGGACCGGATGGTGAGGGTGACTGGCAAAACCCCGACGGCAGTGTCTTACTCGGCCATCGCCGCCTGTCCGTCATTGACCTCAGTGAAGACGGACAACAACCCATGCTCTACCTCGGTCGGTATACCATTGTCCATAACGGGGAACTGTACAACTATGTGGAACTGAAGGAAACCCTGCAACAAAAAGGATATGTTTTCCGGACAAAAACAGATACGGAAGTAATCGTGGCCGCCTATGATTGCTGGCAGGAAGAATGTCTGCAACAGTTTGACGGCATGTTTGCTTTTGCCATCTGGGATGAAAAAAAACGTGAACTCTTTGCCGCGCGTGACCGCTTTGGCGAAAAACCATTTTATTATTATTACGATCATCAACGGTTTCTGTTTGCTTCCGAAATGAAAGCGCTCTGGGCTGCCGGGATAGAAAAATCGCCCAATCAGAAGATGCTGTTCAATTTTATCACCATCGGCTATACGGACAACCCGGCAAGACCGGAAGAAAGTTTTTTTGAACACATCTTTAAACTACCCGCCGCTTCCTACCTTAAATTCTCGTATATCTATTTCCAATACACGGTAAAAAATTACTGGGATATTGATCCCGAAGCGGAGGACCCGGATATAACAGATGAAGAAGCCGCGGAAGAATTTATCGCCCTTTTTCAGACAGCGGTACAACGTCGTTTGCGGAGTGATGTGGCGGTGGGCACTTCCCTCAGCGGCGGACTGGACAGTTCATCCATCGTGGCGATGCTGCAGGCCC
Organism: Chitinophagales bacterium; assembly: GCA_017303855.1. GTDB lineage: Bacteria > Bacteroidota > Bacteroidia > Chitinophagales > Chitinophagaceae > JJ008. The sequence goes on from JAFLBL010000013.1 coordinate 94,376, forward strand.
TTAAATCGGGCAACCGGCCACAACATTGCTTTACCGCGGTGTTTGATGGCTTTGAAAAAAATGAAGCCGCATTTGCCGCTGAAGTTGCCCGGCAATACGACTTACAACAGCACCTGGTTTCCTTTTCTGAAAAGGAGTTGTTGCAGGACTGGGATAAACTTTGTTACCAGCAGGAAGAACCGATTGGGTCGGCCAGCATTTATGCCCAGTATAAAGTGTATGAAAGAGCCAGGCAGGAAGGCATTACGGTATTGCTGGACGGACAAGGTGCCGATGAAACCATGGCAGGTTACAGCAGCTATTATAAATGGTACTGGCAAGAGTTGTTCCGCAAGAGAAAACTATACCGTAGCAACGAATTACGTTTTGCAAAGGAAAGAGGCATCCGGGAATCTTTTGATTACAGGAATATGATTGCCGCCTATTTCCCTTCCTTTGCGAGTGTGGTCCTGGAACGGCAATACCTGGTAAAAGCAATCAGCCAGGAAGACCTGACAAAAGATTTTGTCCGGCTGCAAAGTAAAGAAGCCTATTATACGCCGCCGGAATATTTCAATCTCAATGGCGTATTGTATTTTAATACCTGTATACACGGACTGGAGGAATTGCTCCGTTATGCAGACCGCAACAGTATGGCACATGGTTGTGAGGTACGACTACCCTTTCTGAGTCATGAACTCGTGGAATTTATATTCACGCTTCCATCGAAGTACAAAATCAGACAGGGCTGGAGTAAATGGCTGCTAAGGAAAACGATGGATCCGCTTCTTCCGGCCGGTATAACCTGGCGCACAGATAAAGTGGGCTTTGAACCCCCGCAGCAGCAATGGATGACGGCCCCCGCCATGCAGGAAGCCATCCGGGAAGCCAAAAAAACACTGGTCAGGGAAAATATATTGCAGGCGGACGTTCCCGACAAACCGGTACAAGCCTTGTCCGCTCATGCCCCTGATAATTATGACTGGCGTTATTTTTCCGCGGCCAGCCTTTTCAAATGATGGCTTTTCGTGATCTTTGCTGTTCAACATTCAAATAAAAAATTAACTATATGAAATCAGCTACCAAATACATTCATGCCGGTTCACATCCCGATCCTTCCACCGGTGCCATTATGACCCCGGTGTACATGACCTCTACCTATGTGCAGGAAGCACCCGGCGTAAATAAAGGTTATGAATATGCCCGCAGTCAGAACCCCACCCGTGCCGCCCTCGAAGAAGCACTGGCCGTAATTGAGAATGGTAAATTCGGTCTCGCTTTCAGCAGCGGAGTGGCTGCTACGGATGCGGTGATTAAATTATTAAATCCCGGTGATGAAGTAATCTGTGCCAATGATATGTATGGTGGTACTTATCGCCTTTTCACCAAAGTGTTTGAACGTTTTGGCATCGTTTTCCGCTATGTGGATACTACCCTTGCAGCCAATGTGGAAGCAGCTGTTACGGCCAATACCAAAATGATATGGCTGGAAACTCCCACCAACCCGCTGATGAATATTACGGATATCGCTGCCGTAGCAGCCATCAGCAAAGCAAAAAAACTGATCCTCGTAGTCGATAATACATTTGCTTCTCCTGCTTTACAAAATCCGCTTGATCTGGGAGCAGATATCGTGATGCATTCCGCCACCAAGTATCTCGGTGGTCATAGTGATGTAATACAGGGAGCATTGGTGATGAATGACGCGGAACTGCGGGACAAACTCTATTTCATCCAGAAAAGTTGTGGGGCTGTACCCGGGCCAATGGATTGTTTCCTGGTATTAAGAGGCATCAAAACCCTCGGCATCCGGATGAAAGCCCATTGTGAAAACGGAAAGATCATTGCCAACTGGCTTCGATCCAATCCCAAAGTGGGAAAAGTTTACTGGCCCGGTTTTGAAGACCATGCCGGTTATTCAGTCGCCAGCAAACAAATGAAAGGCTTTGGCGGGATGATCTCTTTTGAATTAAAGAATGACAGTGTGGAAGAAGCCAAACGCGTCTTATCCTCCACCCATTTATTTTCTCTCGCCGAAAGTCTGGGTGGGGTGGAATCACTGATCAATCACCCGGCCAGCATGACGCATGCTTCTATTCCGCGGGAAGAAAGGATTAAAAACGGTTTATCAGACTCCCTGATCAGGCTGAGTGTAGGTATTGAGGATGCAGATGACCTGGTAGCCGACCTGGCGAAAGCGATCGGGTAATTATTCCTTATCCAGCACGCGCTCAATATTCTTATCCGGTACCAGCCAGTAAACAGCCACGATGAAAAAAATGGCGACCGATATATACGGGTTGACATAAGCCAGGGGAATGGCGGATGTATACATAATCACCGAAATTATTCCTTTTTGCTTTTGTCCTTTGGCAATCACATCCAGTTCATGATTTTGCTTATGACAACTGGCAATAGTGCGTTGTAAAATAGTATAAGAAATTCCGCAGATATCCAGCAGCAGGGCATAAATCGCTACGGGCAATGAAGCAAAATGTGACTCCGAGATCCAGCCGGTAGCAAAAGGCACCAGCGATAACCAGAACAAAAGGTTTAAGTTGGAGAGCATGATTCCGGAAGACATCCGTTTCACAATATGCAGGAGATGATGGTGATTGCCCCAATAAACGCCGATGAATAAAAAGCTCATCACATAACTGATCAGTACCGGTATCAGTTTACGGATCTCCTCCCATTCAGTGCTATGAGGGGCTTTAAGTTCAAGCACCATGATCGTAATGATGATAGCGAGTACGCCATCACTGAAAGCTTCGAGCCTGTTTTTTCCCATATCGTCGGTTTTGTCACTAAAATTATCGTAATTGCCCCGTGAAGAAAAAAGACCCGGATAAAAACTGGCGGAAATTCCTTGATTCGAAAGTGGAGCAGTACAACCAGCCCTCTTTTATAGCGGAGGATCCCATTTCGGTTCCGCATCGCTTTTCCAAAAAACAGGATATAGAAATCGCCGGCTTCTTTGCCGCCACTTTCGCCTGGGGCAACCGGATCACGATCATCAAAAAGTCGAACGAGCTGATGAAGCTGATGGATGATGCCCCGCATGCTTTTTGTACCGGGCATACGGATAATGACCTGAAAAAACTGCTTTCCTTCAAACACCGCACATTCAACACTACCGACCTGCTCTATTTCATTGAATTTTTTAAATGGCATTACAGTAAACATAAAAGCCTGGAAACAGCCTTTACCCTGCACGGAAATACTATTGAAGAGATGCTGACCGGTTTCCATCATTATTTCTTTTCGCTGGAAGATGCCCCGCCCCGTACCCGCAAGCATATTGCCAGCCCGGAAAAAGGTTCCACCTGTAAACGCCTCAATATGTTTTTGCGCTGGATGGTGCGCCGGGACGATAAGGGTGTGGACTTCGGCATCTGGAAGCAGATCTCCCCGGCCAATCTGATCTGTCCGATCGACCTGCACGTGGCCCGTGTTGCCAAACGGTTTAACCTGCTCTGGTTTAAAAATGCTGAAAATTTAACGGTAAACTGGAAAACCGCTACCGACCTAACGGAATACTTACGAACTTTAGACCCGGAAGATCCGGTTAAATATGATTTTGCCCTTTTTACATTGGGCGCCATTGAAAAATATTAAAAGATGACCACTATCCCGCAAGAACTCGTACCCGACATTAACCAGGCGCTTGAACTGGCTTTGCCTGAAACAACCAGCGCCGCAGCATTGAAAGAAAAGCTTTCCCTGCAAATCAATGAACTGATCAATCATGATTTTGAAAAGCTTGTTTTTTATCTCTACCGCATTGATGTGGATGAAGCGCGTATGCGCGCACTCCTCGCACACAAAGAAGGGGAAGGAGCCGCAGGCCTGATCGCTGAACTGGTAATTGAAAGACAGTTGCAGAAGATTAAAGCGAGAAATGAATTTAAGCAGAAAGCCACTGAGGGGAATGGGGAAGAGAAATGGTAGTTTAGTTAACAGATAGAAGATAGTAGTCCTCTGCACACGTAATCATTTTGTGATGCATGCATCCTAATTGTTATTACAAGCTTTCCCTTCTTTCAGCAATAAATTATATCCAATGATAAAACAGTTCAGGCGTTCAGGGGTTTTTTTATTTTTTACTTTTGCCTTTTTACTTTCCTCCGCTCAACACGAAAAATACCACGCTCCTTCCGATACCCTGGTGCAACAGAAACTGAACCAGTGGCAGGACCTGAAATTCGGCCTCATGATGCATTGGGGAACTTACAGTCAGTGGGGCATTGTAGAAAGCTGGACCCTTTGTCCGGAAGATGAGGGCTGGACTGTAAGACGTGGTCCTTACTCAAAAAGCTATAGTGAGTATGTAAAAGCCTATGAAAATCTGCAAACCACTTTTAATCCTGTAAAATTTGATCCGGAAAAATGGGCCACTGCCGCAAAAGCAGCAGGAATGAAGTATGTGGTCTTTACCACCAAGCACCACGATGGCTTCTCCATGTTTGATACCAAAGAAACCGATTACAAGATCAGCGGAGCCAGATCACCTTTTGCCTCGAACCCGAAAAGCAATGTGGCAAAAGAAATTTTCACTTCTTTCCGGAACCAGGGTTTCTGGACCGGTGCTTATTTTTCCAAACCCGACTGGCACCACGAGAATTACTGGTGGCCGTATTTTCCGCCGAAAGACCGCAACGTAAACTATGAACCCACGAAGTATCCCGAAAAATGGAATGCCTACAAGCAGTTTACCTATAACCAACTGAAAGAACTGATGAGTGAGTATGGCAAAATGGATATCCTCTGGCTGGATGGCGGCTGGGTACGCCCGCTCTCTACGGTAGATACATCGGTTGAATGGCAGCGCGGGATCAAACAGGACCAGGATATTGATATGCCAAAAATTGCAGCGATGGCCAGGAGCTACCAGCCCGGTCTGCTGATTGTGGACAGAACCGTGACTGGTGAATATGAAAACTATACCACACCGGAACAACAGGTGCCTGATAAACCACTCCCCTTTCCCTGGGAAACCTGTATGACCATGGGTGGCTCCTGGAGTTATGTGCCCGGTGATCAGTATAAATCGGCTACAGAACTGATACATCTCCTGATAAAAATTGTCTCCCGGGGCGGCAATTTCCTCCTGAATATCGGGCCCGGCCCGGATGGAGACTGGGACCCGGAAGCCTATAAACGATTAGAACAAATCGGCGACTGGATGCGGCTCAACGGAGAAGCCATCTATAACAGCCGGCCGGCAGCGCCTTACTCCGCAGGCAACCTGTATTTCACCCGCAGCAAGGATGAAGAAAACAGTTATGCCTTCTGTTTAGCTGATTCAACCGGGCAATGGCCGGCCACCTTACAAATACCCGCAGGTCTTTCAACATTAAACAATCAGTACCGGCTGACGGGCAGCAACACCCGGCTAAAAACAAGCAGGGCCGGGGAACAGCTGCTGGTTCATTTACCTGCTGATTTGTTAAAAAAAGTGCCGCGTTCACATGCACTTGTGATCCGTATCAGTAAAAAATAGTACTTCACAACAGTTGCAATTGAAATCGTTTCACCGCTGATCTATTTCGATTTGGCAGAAGCTGTGTAGTATTAGTAGCTTTGCGGCATGACAGTGCTGGAAGTAAAAGATAAATCCGACGCCCGGGCCTTTCTTGATCTCCCGAGACGTTTGTATAAAGATGACCCCGACTGGATTTGTCCGTTGGATAATGACATTATCACCGTATTTGACCCTCAACGAAACAGCTTTTTTTCACATGGCAGCTGCACCCGCTGGCTGCTGAAGAATGAAAGCGGAGAAATTATCGGCCGCGTAGCCGCCTTTATCAATAATCATAAAGCCTACGAAGAAGAAAAACCCACCGGGGGTATGGGATTTTTTGACTGCATCAACGATCAGTCCGCCGCCTTCCTGCTTTTTGATACCGCTAAAAACTGGCTGAAAGAAAGAGGTATGCAGGTTATGGAAGGCCCCGTGAATTTTGGGGAGAATGATAAATACTGGGGACTGCTGGTAGACGGGTTCAAACCACCCAGCATGGGTATGAACTATAATCCGCCCTGGTACCAGTCATTTTTCGAATCCTATGGCTTTGTAAAAAAATATGACCAGCTGACCAATATGCTGGATCTGAATATACCGTTCCCGGAACGCTTTCTGAAAATTGCCAATTGGGTGCTGAAGAAACCGGAGTACAGTTTCCGTCATTTTGATAAAAAGGAATTCGATCGCTTCGCAGCTGATTTCCGTGAAATATATAACGATGCCTGGAGCGATTTCCCCGCTTTCTCCCCCATGGAACAGGAAACCGTTTATGACGCGTTCATGCAAATGAAACCGGTTATGGATGAAAAAATTATCTGGTTTGCCTATCACCAGGATGAACCCATCGGTTTTATCATCTGCATGCCGGATATAAATCCGGTGCTCAGACACCTTAACGGGAAATTGAACTGGTGGGGCAAATTGAAATTTCTCTGGTATAAAAACAGGATCATTACCCGCCGGATCCGTACCATAGTTATGGGCTGTAAAAAGAAATACCAGAACCGGGGCATCGAATCCGCCCTGATCCGGCAACTACAACTGGAAGTAATGCCCCGCAATACCATCAATGGAGTGGAACTGGCCTGGGTTGGCGACTTCAATACAAAAATGCTGGCTATTCATGAAGCTACAGGGGCGGTAAAGGATAAAGTACACAGGACGTACAGGTGTGATATCGGATAAGTTGACAGCTTGAAAAGATTATTCCTATGTAGGTTAACAGGTCAGCCTGAAACATCAGTAATAATTTCCCGGCATCTGCATAGCGGTTCATTGCCCTTTTTTCTCAAACATCAGCTCATTCACTTTCTCTTTATCTTCCTTCTCACTCTTCAGGTCAAACATGGTGCCGAATACATGATCCCAGATAGTGGAGCTGACACCAAAACCCTGGTGCTCATTTTTATAATGGTGCAGGTGGTGATTTCTCCAGAGCGGTTTCATCCATTTAAAAGGCGGATTCCAGGCATGAATGGCATAGTGCATGGTGCCATACATGAGATAGCCGATCAGGAAACCCGGGAAAAACATAAAAGCATAGGATTTCATGATCAGGTAAAACGTACTGAAGAGAATACTGGCGATGAGCAGACTGGGTACCGGTGGCATAAATAAACGTTGCCGGTCACGGGGATAATGATGGTGATTGCCATGCATCGTGTATACGATCTTCGTGGCCACTTTCCCCTTCGGAATCCAATGAAACAGGAAGCGGTGTGCCAGGTATTCGAAGAAACTCCAGAAAAACATTCCCGCAAAAAAGACCAGCAGAATTGTGCCGGTACTGTAATTATATTTTGTAGCAGCGAGGTAAATAATATAACTGAGAATAGGAATATACATGCCCCATATCACAAGGGGATTGGCTTTCGTCAGCGCTTCCAGGAAATCATTTTCAAATAATCTTGCCTGCCCTTTATTATGAATCTTCTCGAATTTCATACCGCAAAGATACTGACGGTTCAGATGAAATAGAAAAGAGGAAGAACGATTTTAACATCCGGAATTAGTTGCAATTAAAACTATCTACTGTTGCACCAGCAATTCATCAATCCTTTTAAAATTATAACCTTTTGTTTTTAAATATTTTATTAACTCCGGCAGTTTATAATAAAACTTATCCGTTCTGCCCGGACCAGCACCTACATGAAGCAGCAGGATAAAACCATTCAGCCCCGCAGGATGGCCGGACTCAAAGGAGGTTACAGAGCTGAATATACTGTCGCTGCTGCGGAAGTTTTTGTCAGCCGGAGTAGTATAATCGGCATGACTGATAGTGCCGGGTGTATAATTGATCAGTTGCAACCCATAGCCGCTGGTCCAGGCGGCAACCGAATCATTGTACCACTCGTAGGGAGGTAAGAAAAACTTCGCCTGGTTAATCGCTATACCGTGCCTGGTCATGGCAGTATAATTATCGGCGAGATCAAATATAAACTGCCGGTTAGTTACCAGCAGGCTGTCCCGTTTTTTCCAGTCGCAATACAATAAATGCTGATCGGAATGCGCACCCAGGTAATGCCCGCGGCGGCGGAGCCTTTTGATCAATGGCCGGAATTGCTCATTACGGTAAAAATCGCCCGTGAAAAAAAAGGAAGCCTGGGCATTTTCTTTCAGCAGGAGACTGTCAATATAATCACCCCCTTCCCCGAATTCATGCCCGGTAAAAACCAATGCAATTTCTTTGCGTGTACTATCGCCCCTGATTATTGCCCCCTGGTTATAACTGTAGTTTTTTTTTTGATAGCCGTATTCCCGGGTTGAGCGTATGGTTGTTTATTCAGTACTTTCCCGTTTACCTTTCCCGGGGTAGAGGCTGGCGTAGCCACCGCTTCTTTTGCCGCCAGCAGGTATATCAGGGAAGCCGTACCATCCATAGTGGGTTCATTGGTACTGTAGTCCCCGTAATCGTCATGGTATACGGCCAGATTACTCTGAAACTCCGCATATTCATCCGGATCGTTCAGCGTAATCCCAATCAATCCCTTGTAAATACTGCCATACACGGGACCATCCACCAATCCGCCATCAATCGGGTATTGTTTGATATGCGTAAATGCGGAGTGCGGATCCACCGGTGTATCACCCCAGGCCGGTAATCCATACACCATCGATGTACCCCACGGATTGCAACCAAAGAGCCAGTCGAAATTGGCCTGTTCCAGTTCGCTGAACTGATCATCTCCGGTTAATTGTTTATACCAATAACACTGAATGGCAAATGAAGTCGTGAGGTTATTGCTGCACCAGATAAAGGGTATCCCCCTGTAAAACGCATTGTTCTTTGCTTTATTCCAGACTTTTTCAATACCCTCTTTGTAATAGCGGATGACTTCACTGCGTGCTGATCCGCTGAGTTGCTTTGCCAGTTCATAATGGCCAATATTGATAAAAGGGTACCATTGGTAATGTGCGGCGGTATCGTTTCCCAGCCAGGGTGTTATTTTTTCCATTTGGGCATACGCGTATGATTCACTCCGCAACACTTCCGAATTATACAGATCCGCCACGGCAGCTGCACCCGACTCCATGTCATCTGTCCAGTTCATTTCCGCATAGATATAGGGTGACCGTACCGATACGGTTTGCGTAAACCCGGGCTTCTTTTTGCCAAACCGGTAAGCAGACATGGCTTTACCGGCCAACAACGCGGAAAATGATGTATCTGCACCGGAAAACAATTTACTACCTAATGCAAATGCGCCGGCAAACTTCCCCGCAGTCGAACTCGTACCCGTAGTCGCATTCATAAACTTGCCCCGCTGCTGCGGTTCGCCATTGATAAAATAAACAGGACGATCCAGACCTGGTCCGTAATAATTGGTATCCTCTTTCGGAATCCGCATACCCATATGATCACGGTCGTCACCTATCTGGTTAAATAGCCAGTCATCCTTCGGATGCATTTTCAATAACCAGTCGAGTCCCCATCTGGCTTCATCCAATACATCGGCCCGGCCGTTTTTCCCATCAAGTCCATTGGCCTGTTTTTCGTCCCCGAATACGTTGGGAAAATCGCGGTAAGCCATTAATAAATGATAAGTGGCATTAGCCGAAGTAGTACTGTACTGCAGGTAATCCGACGCATCATGCCAGCCACCTACCACATCAATATGCGTACTGTCTTTTATACCTGCTTTCTCACCATATAAAACATAGCCATCGTGGGTATGACAGCTGTCTTTTAAAAAGGGATTGAATCCGGTGCGTTGCTGTCGCATATAGCGAAGACAAAAATCCGCTGCCCCCTTGTATACGTCATCCCCGATACTGAACACAGGTGACTGTACCCCGCCGGCCCGCAGATAATACTGTCCGGGCTTTTTGTGTGCAGTAAAATTCAACCGGTAAGTATGATTAAACGGGCCGTACTCCCCAAAGTCTTTACCGGCTTTCCCCTGCATAACGACTGAACCGGTTGCCGCATTCACCAGTTCCCATTTCCCGCCATTCCGGTTATTCTTATTCAGATTACTATCTGTTACATCCCATTTACCACCCCATACCGCTATTTTCACGGCAGCAGGCGTATAACCCAACTGATTTATCCGGATCCGGCTTTTTGGTTGATCCTGCCCCAGGCAGCTGAGTGGAAACAATAACAGCAGTAACCATTTTTTCATTTCAGCAATTTACATACTAACGGCCAATCCCGTACAAAACAGAACCGTGTTTTACTCTAACTTAGCGGACAATAATGTATAAAAAATGAAACTAATCAGTTACCTGAAAGAAGGCAGAGAACAACTGGCTGTACTGGTCAACGGCCTTGCATATGATATGGATGTGCTGCACCCCGATCTTCCCAACAGCATGAATATGCTCCTGAATTACTGGGAAGAATATTTCCCCATTGCCCAGGCCGGCGAACTGATGTTGCGTGAAGGTACCCGTACCAGCAATAAAGGGATACCTCTTGATGAATTGTCTTTACTGGCACCGGTTCCTTTTCCGACTTCCTGTCGTGACGGGTATGCTTTCCGGCAGCATGTGGCTGCAGCGCGGCGTAACCGTAAAGTGGAGATGATTCCCGAATTTGATCAATACCCGATTTTTTATTTTACCAATCACCACAGCATACAGGGTCCCGGGGAAATACACTGTATGCCCGATCATTTTGAAAAACTAGATTTCGAACTGGAATTGGCCATTGTCATCTGCAAACATGGCCGGAATATCAGGGCCGCTGAAGCGGATGAATATATCGGGGGTTTTATGATCATGAATGACATGAGTGCCCGCCGGCTGCAGATGGAGGAAATGCTGCTGAATCTCGGACCGGCGAAAGGCAAAGACTTCTCCACCGTTATCGGCCCCTGGCTGGTAACTCCGGATGAACTGGAACAGTTTCTGATGCCCGCAAAAGAAAATCATACCGGCCGTAACTGGAACCTGCGAATGCAATGCCGCGTAAATGGCAAACAGGTCAGCGAGGGAAATGCCGGTGATATGGATTGGACATTTGCCGAGATCATCGAACGGGCTTCATACGGCGTGGATCTTTATGCAGGTGACGTTATTGGCAGCGGTACAGTGGGAACAGGTTGCTTCCTTGAACTCAATGGTACGGGAAAACTCAACGACCCCAACTATACTGAACAATGGCTGCAACCCGGAGATGTGGTGGAAATGGAAATCGACGGACTGGGACTGCTGAGTAACACGATTGTGGCAGAGGAAACGGATTGGAGCATACTGGGGAGGAAGAAATGATTAATGAATAATGAGTAATGAGTAGAGCGGGTAGAGTCATTACTGCTATGATACAGCCTCAAAGCAGTAAAGTTTTTTGCCCAGTTACTCATTACTCATTATTCATTATTCATTCTCACTCATTATCCATTACTCATTATAAAGTTTTCCATCTATGATCCTCGATCTGAATGAACTGAAGCCGGCCGAACGGCAATATTACCTGCAGCATGTGATCGCCCCGCGGCCCATTTGTTTTGCCTCCACCATTGATAAAGCCGGGAAGGTGAACCTGAGTCCCTTTAGTTTTTTTAACCTGTTTTCTTCCAATCCGCCCATCGTTGTTTTTTCTCCTGCCCGCCGGGTAAGGGATAAAACCAGCAAGCATACCCTTGAAAATGTGCTCGAAGTGCCGGAAGTGGTGATCAATATTGTGACCTATGATATGGTGCAGCAGATGTCGCTGGCCAGTTGCGAGTTCCCCAAGGGAACCAATGAATTTGTCAAAGCCGGTTTTACTGAAGAACCTGCTACGCTGGTAAAACCTCCCATGGTAAAAGAAAGCAAAGTGAAGATGGAATGCCGGGTCACCGAAGTGAAACCACTGGGCAAAGAAGGCGGGGCAGGCAACTTAGTGATCTGCGAAGTGCTGCGGATGCATATTGCGGAGGAGCTGCTGGATGACCCTTCGGCTACCGCCCAGGGTTTACCCAAACTGGACCAGCGCAGGATTAACCATGTGGCCCGGCTTGGCGGCGACTGGTACTGCGTGGTGAATGAAGCTAATCTTTTCCAGGTGGCCAAACCGAATACACAATTGGGTATCGGCGTAGATGCCCTCCCGGTTCATATCCGGAACAGCACGATCCTTTCCGGTAATGACCTGGGGCAACTGGCCAATGTGCATGACCTGCCGGTGATAGAGCCTTCGTTTGATGATCCGCACCTGAAACAGATCATCCAGTACTACAGCATCAACCCGGATGAAATGGAGAAAGAGCTGCAGTTGTATGCCCAAAAATTGCTGGCCAACGGGCAGGTGCAGGAAGCCTGGCAGGTATTACTGGCCGGGGTTTGATACCTGTAAATCACCAGTTTTAGAAAGAAAGAGGGGATAAACAGGGTTTAGGAACGCAGTATGATCATTTTGTTACCGGTAAGCCGGCCGGTCTTTGTTTTTTGGTCATAAACAGTACCTTTGCCCCGCTATAAAAAATGATTTTTTTTACATCAGGTTTCTGCTAATTTTATCGCATTATAGCCTGTGATCAAATCAGGGACATTCCCGAAATCCCGTTAAAAAGAGTAGGGCGCCTTTACCGAAAAGCGAAACGAGTAGGTACATACAAAACTGCTGTGTTATGAAAAAGACGTTTTCTATTTTGGCTGTATTTCTTTTTGCCCTGCATATCGCAGGATTTTCCCAATCTTCAAGAGTAGGTCTTACAGGAGGATTCACGATCAGTGATATCATGGGTAATCAGAACCAGATGAACCATAATGTAAAAACCGGTTATACGGTCGGCATACTGGTGAACACTCCACTCGGTGGAAAATTCAGCTTTCAGCCATCTCTTAACTATGTACAAAAAGGAAACCTGCTGAAAGAGGATGCGAATGTAAAAGTGATCAATGCCCTTCGCTATGTGGAGGTTCCATTCAATTTCCTGTACAGCACCAATGGTACAAATGGCGGTTTTTTTGTAGGACTCGGCCCAACCCTTTCTTTCAATGTTCCTTCTAAAAGAATAACTGAGAATAAAAAGACTGAAAAGAAAACCTCTACCGATATCATTTTCGGCGAAACAGCAGCAGCCGATTTCAGGGGTATTGATTATGGCGCTAATGCAGTACTGGGATACCGGTTGCCCGGTGGCTTTTTTGCCCAGGCTTATTACAACCAGGGTATCAGGAACCTGGTGACAGGTGAAGTGGTTGGCGACAAAAAAATGAGGAATGCCTGCTTTGGCATCCAGATCGGTTTCCTGTTCAATAATAAATAAGTAACGTCTTCATTATACCAGGAAAGCCCCGCAAACCGGGGCTTTCCTGTTTCTATTGCCTTCCATCCGGCCGAAAGAATACATTTTTACTTTCCGCCAAATACTTTTTTCAGCAGGTCGCTTGTTCTTGCCAGCGGATTCGCCCTGATATTGGCTTCTTCTTTAGCCACCTGGTCAAATAATGCATCCACCGCTTTACCCACCACAAACGAAGTCAGGTCAGGATTGATCTTCTTGAAAGTGGTGGGAAACTTGTTATAGGTGGTTACGATATCCCCATAATACTTGGTCGCTTCAGTTTTTTCCAGGGAGCTCTGAACAGAAGGCGTAAAAGCAGCGACCAGTTTGGCCGTTGTCTTTTGTTTGAAGTATTGAGTGGCAGCATCTTTATTCCCTTTCAGGATATTGAGCGCATCGGTGATCGTCATTTCCTTGATGGCTTCTACAAAGATCGGTTTGGCAAAAGCCACCGCATCTTCAGCACCGCGGTTTATAGCGAGTATGGCTTTATCCACCTGGGCACCCATACCGGCTTTGCGTAACGAGGTTTCTATTTTGACCGCATCAGGAGGTAAAAACATTTTATAAACCTCACTGCCAAAGAAACCATCGGTCTTATTCAGGTTCAATACGGCGGTGGTCACACCCTGTGTCAGAGCTTCTTTAATACCCATCCCGGCCTCATCCTGCGAAACGCCTGTGGCATTTTTCTTCGGGATCAACTTAGAAAGATTGATCTGCGAAAAAGAAGCCATCGGTATTGCTACCATAAAAAATAATCCCAGCAGCTGTGTTTTCTTCATACAATTCTGTTTTAAAATATGAGCCAAATTAACTGCCGGTTTCTGTTTCTGCAAACAACCGGCTATGGTTTGACGATACTTTAAGGGATTTCGTTTGTTACAGCGGAAATTTCCAGTCTTTTGACCCGTGTTCTTACTTTTTTGAGCGAAAAGCTGCTGTTACTGCCAGTTGGTCTGCTGGGGCTTAACCAGTACCTTTGCCGCCGCTAATAGTAAAGAATAATGAGTACACAACACTTATCAGAACAGGAACAGCTGCGCAGGGAAAAACTGGCGGAAATGATCATGATGGGCATTGAGCCCTACCCGGCTCCTTTATTCCCGGTCAACAGTAATTCTGTTTATATCAAAGAAAATTATAAAGAAGAGACAAAGGAACAGTTTGCTGATGTTTGCCTGGCCGGCCGCATCATGAGTGTCCGGGATATGGGTAAAGCAAATTTTGCCGTGCTACAGGATGCGCAGGGACGTATCCAGTTATATATCCGCCGCGATGATATTTGTCCCGGGGAAGATAAAAGCCTCTATGATATTGTCTGGAAAAAATTGATTGATATCGGGGATATCGTTGGTATCAAAGGCTATGCTTTTATTACCAAGACCGGAGAAACTTCGGTGCATGTAAAAGAACTGACGGTACTGAGTAAATCACTCCGTCCTTTACCCATCGTTAAAGAAGCAGATGGTGAAACCTTTGATGCCGTGACCGACCCGGAATTCCGTTATCGCCAGCGTTATGCCGACCTGATCATTAACCCCGCGGTAAAAGAAGTATTTACCAAAAGAACAAAACTGGTGAACTCTATCCGCCAGTTCCTGAACGAAAGAGGTGCTTTGGAAGTGGATACACCGGTGTTGCAAAGTATTCCAGGCGGTGCGGCGGCAAGACCCTTCACCACCCACCATAATGCACTGGATATTCCGTTGTACCTGCGTATTGCCAACGAACTCTATTTAAAGAGACTGATCGTGGGTGGTTTTGACTGGGTCTATGAATTCAGCCGCAATTTCCGCAATGAAGGAATGGACCGGACCCATAATCCCGAATTCACCATTCTTGAATTCTATACCGCTTATAAAGATTACCTGTGGATGATGGAAACCACGGAGCAATTGCTGGAGAAAGCCGCGGTTGATGTGTGCGGTTCAACAGATGTTCCTGTTGGCAGCAATACCATTTCCTTCAAAGCGCCATTCAAACGTATCAGTATTTACGAAGCGATAAAAGAACATACCGGCTTTGATGTAAGCAATATGAGTGAAGAACATTTACTGAGTGTATGTAAACAGTTAAGAATTGAAACCGATAAATCCATGGGCCGGGCCAAACTGATCGATGCGATCTTTGGCGA
>JAFLBL010000014.1 GCA_017303855.1 Chitinophagales bacterium
ATGACCTTAGTACGAGAGGACCGGGTCGTACGTACCGCTGGTGTATCTGTTGTGCCGCCAGGTGCAATGCAGAGTAGCTATGTACGGACAGGATAAACGCTGAAAGCATCTAAGCGTGAAACCTTCCTCAAGATGAGTTTACTTTTAAGGGTCGTCAGAGACTATGACGTTGATAGGCTACAGGTGTAAAGGTGGTAACATCAAAGCCGAGTAGTACTAATTGCCCGTACGCTTTAATTTTTTTTCTTTCTTTATACCCTTTATTGGCGAAAAGAAAGTAGATACTCCCTAACATTTTCCAATATGACATTATTAAAGTTGAAAAGTTAATAAGTTAATAGGTTGAAAAGGTCTCCCTGTCAGCCAGATACTTATAAACCCGTAAACTCATAAGCTTATGGTGGTTTTTCCAAGGGTGTTCACCTCTTCCCATACCGAACAGAGAAGTTAAGCCCCTTATGGCCGATGGTACTGCACCACAATGCGGGAGAGTAGGTAGCTGCCATATTTATTATAAAAAAGCCTTTCAGAAATGAGAGGCTTTTTTTATGTACATACTCAAGTACATGATACTTCGTACCTCATACTTCGTACTTCGTACTTTGATTTCTCCTCTCTATTTCCAATCTTTGCCCGGCATGAAACAAAAAGAGACGATCATACTCTTCCTGCTCGCAGGAATCCAGTTCACCCATATCCTGGATTTTATGATCATGATGCCCCTGGGTAATTACCTGATGCCTGAATTCGGCATCAATCCCGCACAATTCAGTATCCTGCTGGCCTCTTATCCGGTCAGCTCATTTGTCTCCGGTTTGTGGATGGCTCTGCTGGCTGATAAATATGAACGAAAATCTTTACTGTTATTCACGTATGCCGGCTTTATAGTTGGTACGGCGGCCTGCGGCTTTGCCAACAGTTATGGACTACTCCTCTCAGCCAGGGTAGTAGCCGGTATTTTCGGCGGTATTATCGGCGGACAAGTACTTTCGATGATCAGTGATCTGTTTTCTTATGAACGGCGTGGAAGGGCTATGGGAGCGGTTATGAGCGCATTTGCCGTAGCTTCATCTGTCGGGGTTACTTTCTCCCTTTATCTGGTCGGTATTTTTAAAGACGACTGGCACGTGCCCTTCCTTTTTACGGCCCTGCTGGCGGTAGTACTCTGGCCGCTTTGCTGGTACTATTTGCCCGTGTTGCGCAGCCATCTTACTGAAGAACCTTTGCCCATTTCCCGGGGCCGGCAATTAATACAAACACTGACCAATAAAACAACCGGACTGGCCCTGCTTTTCTCCGGATTGATGATGATGGGTCATTTTCTGATCATTCCCTTTATTAATCCTTTCATGGAGTTTAATAAAGGGTATCCCCGCTCAGTTACCCCGCTGATTTATCTTGTCGGCGGTATTGCCTCCTTCATAGCGGCGATCCTGCTGGGGCGCTTTTCAGACCGGGTGGGAAAACTGAAAGTGTTTATATACTGTGTGCCCCTGTCCTTTATTATGGTTATTCTGATAACCAATATGCCGGCTATTCCTTTTGCACTGGTTTTGCTCTTTTTTGCCATTTGGTTCGCACTGGCTACCGGCCGTGCTGTTACATCTCAGACTATGGTCAGCAGCGTAACAGGGGCAGCAGGCAGGGGAAGCTTTATGAGTCTGAACAGCAGCATACAACACCTGGGTACGGGCGCAGCTGCCTTGCTTTCAGGATTGATTGTAACTGAAGATTCCAGGCACAGGTTATATCACTACGAATGGGTAGGGTACCTCTCTGTTCTGATCCTTTTGCTTGGCCTTTTGCTCGGGCGGTTCTTATTTAAAGAAGTGGACAGGAAAAAATAAGTTACAGTATACGGAAAACCGGATATTGCATATGTGCCGGTTCAAACCATGGCGATTGCTGATAAATATAATTCAGCTGTGCCCGGCCGTCTTTAGCAAAGACCGTATCGGCTACTCTTCGCTGTTCCAGTTTCAACTGCAGCTCTTTATTGGATTTCAGATAGTCCGCCGCGATATCTTCAAATACATACGCAGAATAACCTTCTTTTTGTCCGAGTATAGCGTCGAAATAATTCCAGGCAAAATAGGAGTCCTCTCCTGTGGGCTCCAGCGTTTCTATAAGGAAACGGTTGGCCTCCTGATTCAGGGGAATATACCAGTCGCCTTTACGGAAAGTCATTTTCTGCCGGGTGGCCACTGTTTTAACATCGCTGTTCAGGTGATGCATTTCGTATTGACGGGGAGATGTTTTATAATCAATAATCTTATACGCTTCCACTTCAATGACCGTATCTTTTTTAAGCCGGCTCATCTGTACTTTATTCAATTGCAACAGGTCCGTAACTTTCCACCAGCCCTGTGGAATTATATAGGCTTCCGGTTTTTTTATAAACTCTTTGGCAGGGTAGTTATGAAAAATTTTCACAGTCTTTTCATAGGGCTTTTCACGATCATAATATAACCGGGGAAAGCCGGATATCTCGCTGGGTTTACGTCCGGAGGCATATCCTTTGAAAAGTACTTCTTTAAATAGTGATTTGTCCAGTGACCAGGCAATGGGGAATACGGCTTGTGTTTTCACAGCTTCCTTAGCTGTTGTCCGGCAGTTTTTTATTTTTTCACTGTTGACTCCGGTGAATTCAATGAAAGACTGCATCAACGCATAAGTAGCCTTCACCCGCTGATCATAGGGTTTCAGCATATGCGTCTCCGGTACAAAACTGAATGTATGCCAGAGTGCGGCAAATCCGCTCGCATAACGCGGGCTGTCCCAATATTCACTCCAGCCATTTTCCGGATTATCACCCCACACATTTACATATGGCACCAGGTCAAATCCCTTTTGTTTCATCCGGCTGTATACAGCCGGCTCAAACTCTTTCTGCAGGTATGCTCCCATAACACCTCCCAGTTTGGAGGATTGTGTACTGAGCAGGGTCATTACATGCTGGTAGTCGGCACCATTGCTGACATGATTGTCAATAAAAACATCCGGGTCAAGCAGGTGAAAGATTTCTGTAAAGGAGCGGGCATCTTTTGAATCACATTTTATGGCATCGCGGTTGAGATCGAGGTTTTGTGAATTGCCGCGGAACCCAAACTCTTCGGGGCCGTTCTGATCTACCCGGTATCCGGCACTGCGGTTCAGGCAACCCCCGATATTATAGACCGGAATAAAAGCCAGCACCACATGGTCCGGAATTTTGTATTTGCCGGTTACAATATCACGACAGAGCAGCATACTGGCATCGATTCCATCAGGCTCACCGGGGTGAATACCATTATTGACAAGTATGATACGTTTATTATTCTTACGGATCTGCTCAAAATTATAATCTCCATTATTGGCCACTACTACCAGGTGGAGCGGGAACCCGGCATCCGTCATGCCCATTGTAATCATTTTCACTTTACCGGATTTCTCATCCAGTTTTTTCCACCAGTCGATTATTTCCGCATAGCCGGGAGTTTGTGTGCCACCGGACTGTTCAAAACGGGTAGGTATAGTTTGAGCCATCCCCGCAATGGAATAAAAAAAGAAAAGCAGGAGAGAAAGAAAAGGGTGCCGCATAAATAATGATTGATCCTTAAAAATAGAAAAGGCATTCCATACAGGAATGCCTTTCAAATAATATCTGAATTTAAACAGCTTACTTAACCGCTGCATTGGCTTTTCTGGCCAATTTGCTTTTCAGGTTTGCCGCTTTGTTTTTGTGGATAACACCGCGCTTGGCCAGTTTGTCGATCATGCTGGCAACATCGGGAAATTTCTCACCCATTTCTTTGCCTTTGGCCGCTTTCAGGTCACGGATTGCATTACGGGTGGTTTTTCCGTAATACTTATTTCTGTCACGACGTTTAGCCGCCTGGCGGGCATCCTTTTTTGTTGCACTGTGATTAGCCATCTGGTATTCAATTTAAGGAGTGCAAAGGTAGGGGGACAAGCCCTTTCCACCAAATTTCCTGCAGATTAATTACAAAATTATACCCGGATGGCTGACTTTGGGTCCGTTTTGGCAGTAAGCAAGTAAATGCCTGAAATTCAAAGTATAATAAGCCGGATTACCGATTCCCGGAATTACAGGAAGTGCCGGATGGGTTTTGCTTTTTTTCAGCGATATTTGTACCCCATTTTTCACCTGTTTTTATAATAACCTCTTCATGAAGGATTTTTCCTATATCACTAACTCCCATCCGGAGTACATTGAAAACCTGTATCGTGAATTTCTGAAGGACCCATCCAGTACAGACCCTGACCTGAAAAAGTTTTTTGAAGGATTTGACTTTGCAATTAGCAATGCTCCTGCAGGTATGGAAACTGCAGCAACAACGGCTGCAGTAGTAAAAGAGAAGGACATCACAACCCAATCCGGTACAGACTGGATGCGGGAACTCAGGGTTTATCGCCTGATACTGGGCTATCGGAATAAAGCCCACCTGATTGCCAAAACCAACCCGATCCGTCAACGGAAAGACCGGGGGGCGCATATTGATTTATCTTTTTATGGATTAACGGAAAATGAACTGGATACGGTTTTCCAGGCTGGTTCATTGCTGGGATTAGGAGCTGTTTCACTCCGGCATATCCTGGCTCACCTGGAAAAATGTTATGCTTCTTCCGTGGGGGTTGAATTTAAATATATCAGCGACCCGAAGAAAATAGACTGGCTGACCCGGGAGATTGAGCAAACGTTACTGCAACCACTTCCCCTGAACAAAAAGAAAAGAGCACTCGAAAAACTGAATCAGGGTGTGATGTTTGAGAAATTCCTGCATACCAAATATGTAGGCCAGAAGCGTTTTTCACTGGAAGGAGGAGAGACCACCATTGCGGCCCTGGATGCGATTATCAGCGCGGCTGCGGATCAGGACGTACATGAAGTGGTGATCGGTATGGCGCATCGGGGAAGGCTGAATGTACTGGCCAATATTATGGGTAAAACCTATGCGCAGATTTTCAGTGAGTTTGAGGGCACAGCAAAAGTAGATCAGACTATGGGCAGCGGTGATGTTAAATACCATATGGGTTATGGCAGTGAAGTTGACACCATCAATGGGAAAAATATTCACCTGAAGCTGATGCCGAATCCCTCACACCTGGAAGCGGTGGATCCGGTTGTGGTAGGCTTTGCACGGGCCAAAGCAGATGTGATGTACCAGAGCGAATTTGACCGGATATTGCCCATTCTTATTCACGGGGATGCTTCAGTTGCCGGACAAGGAATCGTATATGAAGTACTGCAGATGAGCTATCTGAAAGGGTATTATACCGGTGGCACAATACACTATGTAATCAACAATCAGATTGGATTTACCACTGATTTTGATGACGCCCGGAGTTCTGATTATTGTACCTCA
Organism: Chitinophagales bacterium; assembly: GCA_017303855.1. Classification (GTDB taxonomy): domain Bacteria; phylum Bacteroidota; class Bacteroidia; order Chitinophagales; family Chitinophagaceae; genus JJ008. Next base: position 5,367 of record JAFLBL010000014.1, read on the forward strand.
CTGGCAGCGGCCATACAAGCACCGGTTTTTCACGTAAACGGGGATGATCCGGAAGCCGTAATAAAGTGTGCGGAACTGGCTACCCGTTACCGGCAGGAATTCAACGGGGATGTTTTTATTGATATGGTATGTTACCGCCGTCATGGACATAATGAAGGCGACGATCCGAAATTCACCCAACCGCATTTGTATGCACTGATAGATAAACATCCGAATCCCCGGGAAGTGTATATAAAATACTTATTGGAAAACGGGGAGCCGGATGCACAGGAACTGGCGAAAGAGATGGAGAAAAAATTCTGGGCGGATCTGCAGGAAAGACTGGATGAAGTAAAGCAGCATCCATTGCCTTACCACTATCAGCCTCCGGAACTGGAGTGGAAAAAACTGCGCCGGGCAACAGTAACCGATTTTGATTTTTCTCCGGTTACCAGTATCAGTACGGAAAAGTTTAAAACGGTATTTGAGGCCATGATGACCTGGCCGCAGGGGTTTAAACCATTACGTAAAGTGGAGAAAATTCTGCAGGATAAAGTCAGGTTATTTGAGACCGAACAGAAAGTGGATTGGGCCACAGGGGAGTTATTGGCTTATGGCAGCCTGACGCTTGAAGGCAAAGATGTACGGATGAGTGGTCAGGATGTGCGTCGGGGCACCTTCTCACACAGGCATGCCGTGTTGCGGGATGAACAGACAGATAAGCCCTATAGCCGTTTGTCGAGAATACCCGGTAAGACTGGTAAGTTCAGAATATACAACTCACTGCTTAGTGAATACGGCGTGCTGGGATTTGAATATGGGTATGCATTGGCAAATCCCAATGCACTGGTGATATGGGAAGCGCAGTTTGGCGATTTTGCCAATGGCGCACAAACAATGATTGATCAGTTTATTGCCGCAGGAGAACAAAAGTGGAACCGGATGAACGGGATTACCATGTTGTTGCCACATGGCTATGAAGGACAAGGACCGGAACATAGCAGTGCCCGGCTGGAGCGTTTTCTGCAGTTATGTGCGGAGTTCAATATGGTGGTAACGAATATTACTACAGCGGCGAATTTCTTCCATGCATTGCGTCGTCAGCTGGCATGGCCATTCCGGAAACCCCTGATCAATTTTTCTCCGAAGGCCAATCTCCGGCATACCGGATCTTACTCAAGAGTGGAGGAATTTACAACGGGTGGATTCCGTGAAGTGATAGAAGATGCCGCTGCTGACCCCGCTAAAGTGAATAAGGTTTTGTTCTGTAGCGGAAAAATGTATTTTGACCTGGCCGATAAAAAGCAAAAGGAAAACCGGGACGAGGTAGCGTTGATACGGGTAGAGCAGTTGTATCCCTTACCTGTAAAGCAACTGGAAGCGTTGCAGCAAAAATACAATAAGGCTACCTGGTTCTGGGTACAGGAAGAACCCTTGAATATGGGGGCGGCTTCATTCCTGAAAATGAACCTGAATAGCATCGCTTTTGGCGTCATCAGCCGTCAGCCCTCTGCTTCCACGGCTACCGGGTATAATAAAATTCATCAGCAGGAGCAGGCTGAGATTGTAGAAACCGCATTTAGTATCTGATTGAACAAATAAACTTATGATTGAAATAAAAGTACCAACCGTTGGCGAATCTATCAGTGAAGTGACCCTGTTGAAATGGGTTAAGAAAGACGGTGATTATGTGGAAAGGGATGAAGTAATCGCAGAACTGGAAAGTGAAAAAGCCACGTTTGAAGTGAATGCCGAGCAGGCGGGGGTTTTAAAAACCGGCGCTGCTGAAGGAGATTCTTTGAAGATCGGTGATTTGCTGGCTTCGATTGATGATAATGCCGCAAAGCCCGCCGCTGCCATTGCAGCCGCAGCGGTACCCGAAAAAAAGGAGCCGGTGGTAACCGCTGCACCGGTAGTAGCCGTACCTGCAGAAATTAAAGCAACTCCGGTCGCTTCCGCTATCATTGCAGATAAGCAGGTTGATCCGAAATCGGTAACTGCCTCCGGACCGATGGGTAAAATACTGAAGGATGATGTACTTGCCGCTTTATCCTCACCAGGAAAAAAAGCTTTCGCGGGTACAGCACTGAACAGCCGTACAGTGCGGGTGGAGAAAATGAGTAATCTCCGCAAAACAATTTCGAGACGCCTGGTGGAATCCAAAAACACCACGGCCATGCTGACCACTTTCAATGAAGTGGATATGACCCGGATTATGGAGATCAGGGCAAAGTATAAAGATAAGTTCAAAGAACTGCACGGGGTGGGATTAGGTTTCATGAGTTTCTTCGGTAAAGCCTGCGCAGTAGCCCTGGGCGAATGGCCTTCGGTGAACGCTTCCATTGACGGAGACCAGATCGTATACCACGATTACGCGGATATCAGTATCGCTGTAAGCACACCGAGAGGACTTACGGTACCGGTTATGCGCAATGTGGAAAGTATGAGTATGGCGGATGTGGAACGTAAAGTGGTGGAACTGGCCGGTAAGGCCCGCGACAGTAAACTGACCGCGGAAGAACTGACCGGTGGCACATTTACCATTACCAACGGGGGAGTGTTTGGTTCATTAATGAGTACGCCGATCATCAATATTCCGCAAAGTGCTATTTTGGGTATGCATAAAATCCAGGATCGCCCGATGGCGGTGAACGGACAGGTACAGGTTCGTCCCATGATGTATATTGCCCTGAGTTATGATCACCGGATTATCGACGGACGTGAATCGGTCAGTTTCCTGGTTCGGGTTAAGGAATTACTGGAAAACCCGGAGCAATTGCTGATTGGCAAGGACCCGGTGAAAACCCTGCTGGAACTCTGATCTGTTTTTTTAAAGTAAATAAGATGGCTGCCACTTTACGGTTTGTTATTTTGATACTGACCTTGTCACTGACATCCTGCCAGAAGGAAATAGATTGGGGAACTGGCGGAGGGAATGCAGGTACGTTATTATACAGGGTCAGCACTGTTTCCGGAACCGATACCACGATGGTAGATTACTCGTATGATGCAGCTGGCCGTTTAGTTCGCGAAAAAACGACAGGGCTGCGCTCTGGCATCAGCATGGATAATGATCTGCGGATTTACCGGAATGCAACAGGGGTGATTACGAGAACAGTTCAGCAATCTCCCGCATTTACTGCGCTGGGAGTTGACAGTGTAATCACAGCTTTTTACTACAATCCGGCAGTTTCCAGGTATACCGCCGCCTCTTTTTCACTGACATTACTTGGGTTTTCCGTAACCGACAGTGCCGTTTTTACCTATGATGGAACAGGCAAAATAAATAAAGACGAACATTATCTCAGCAGCGGAGCCCTGGGTGTTCCCGTGCCTGCCATGTTGATGCTTCGCAATGTTTACAATTATGATCCTACCGGTAATAACCTGTTGCGGGTTACACAGGAAACAGCAGGCAATCCCGGAGATCCGTTAACGCAGGCAATGGTTCAAACATATACAGTGGATGCAGCCATCAATCCTTTAGTATTGCTGAATGAAGCCATTGTACTGAGTCGTCCTGCCCTTTTCAATGCGGGAAATATTACCTCAGTAAGTGTATCGGATATTGCCAATCCTGCCAACAACTTTTCCGAGAGTAACCTTTACTTTTACAACCGGTTAAACCGACCCGACTCCGCTCATAGTACCACAACACCAGGCGGTGCCGTTAACCGGATTGCCTACTTTTACAGGTAACTTTCTTATCAACTTACTTTACCAAGTGAGCCGTTATCATTCATATCTGGATACTGCATCAAAACTCCTGGAACAATACCGGGGAAAAGAACCGTTTGCCGCATTCCTGAAAAAGTATTTTGCCCAGCATAAAAAGCATGGTTCCAGGGACCGCAAACAAATCACCCATTTGTGCTATTGTTATTTCCGTACTGCGCATGTTTTGAAAGGCCGGCCTTTGCAGGATCAGTTGCAGCAGGCCTTGTTTCTTTGTTCACAGACACCCGTTTCTTTACTGGATGAGTTACACCCGGAATGGTCGTCTTCTTTTTCGCTGTCAACGGAGGATAAGTTAGCAGTACTTGAGTTGCCTGATACAGCGGGGGATTTTTTCCCATGGGCAACACAATTGACTGAGGAACTGGATAAGTCCGCTTTCAGCCGGTCGTTCCTGGTTCAGCCGGATACGTTTATACGTATTCGTCCGGGGCATGCGGAACAACTGGAAAAAAAACTGATCGGGAAGGGTATTGTTTTTAGCCGTATCCGTACGGACTGTTTTTCATTTCCGGCGGGTACCAAACTGGATGAATTATTACTTACGAATAAAGAAGCTGTAATACAGGATTACAGTTCACAGCAGGTGGGGGAATTGCTTGAGCAGGTGAAACCGGACAGGCAAGGAGGATCGGTGACGGTATGGGATTGCTGTGCGGCCAGTGGCGGCAAGTCAATCATGGCGAAAGACCGGCTTGGCCCGCTGGCACTAACTGTGTCGGATATACGCGAATCAATTTTGCATAATCTGAAGAAACGATTTGCGGAAGCCGGCATGGGGTCGTATAAACAGGTGGTTGCCGATCTTACAAAGGAGGACCCTTTTGGCACACAGGATTATTTTGACCTGGTAATAGCAGACGTACCCTGTAGCGGCAGTGGTACCTGGAGCCGGACACCGGAACAGCTCAGCTATTTTTCTGAACCGGCGATCGGTGTCTTTAGTCAATTACAAAAGAATATTGTTTCCACCGCCATAACGCATGTTAAGTCCGGTGGTTATTTTCTGTATATAACCTGTTCCGTATTTAAAGCGGAAAACGAAGATGTGGCCGCCTTTATTGAAAAAGAAAAAGGACTGACATTGATAAAAAAGGAACTGATTGCCGGGTATACTGTAAAGGCGGATACCATGTTCGCCTGTCTTTTCCGGAAATAATCAGCGTTTTATCAAAGCCGGCGCGGCCAACCATTTTTTCCCGTTATATACACTGATAAAGTACGTCCCCGCGGACAGACCGGCCAGTGAAAGTTCGATTGTTTTTTTACCTGTGCCTTTGTTGCTTTGTGTTGTATAAATCAAACTTCCTTTAGCGTCATAAATCCGGATGCTCAATTCCGGTATTGCATACGCTGTCTCCACCACCAGGAATGCGGTATGGCCGTTTACAGGATTGGGCTGCACCGTTACCTTTTCATTTACCGGATCCGTATTACCGGTTCCCGTGGTCAGGCAACCGGCTTCCACTGTAGCGGTGATTGTATCTACATACACGGCGGTAAATCCGGAAACGCTTGTATCCACTATCTGCCTGATCCGGTAGGAAACCGTACCGGGTTGTAATGCAGCCAGGGAATTGCTAAAAGAGTAAGTACGGTTTGAAAGAACAGTATTACCCAGCGCGGACATTTCTCCCACTTTTGTAAATACTGACTCTCCAGGGGCTTTGCGTTCTATTTCATATTTCATGGCACTTACATCCTTACTGTTCCAGTTTACGGTGGCCGTACAACCAGCTGTACTTGCTGTTGCTGTTGAATAATCAACGAGCAGGTTAGCAAATGCGAGTTTCATATTAGGAATGCCAAATCCCGTGCGGTTATCCGGAACGTTGAATTTATTGCCCGCCTGTTTCAATGCCTGAATTATTTTCATATTGGAAAACTCGGGAAATGCCTGCCACAAAATAGTTCCAAGACCGGCCATATTCGGACAGGCAAATGAAGTGCCATTGGAGGCGCCAACGGTATTGCTGGTGGTTTGTACGAGGGCGGCAACTCCGACAGATGCCATATCCGGTTTTATTTGTCCGTCGGCCGATGGCCCATAGCTGGAAAATGCGCCAACGTTACCGGCAGCACTAACCGCGCCAACTGCAACAACACTGTCTCCATCCGATGGTGTAACCAGGAAATTCCAGGCATTGCCCCCTTCATTACCCACCGAATTGAACACGAGTATGCCTTTTTTTGCAGCCAGGTCAGCTCCTTTTACGGCCATGGTTGTATTGCCATCCATATTGGCATACGTATAATTGAAAGTGGCGTTGTCAAAATCATAATAGCCCAAAGAAGATGAAATAACTTCCACACCCGAACTATCTGCTCTTTCCGCGCCACAAACCCAGTTCAGCTCTTCAATCGGGTATTCTGATGCAACGTCTTCTGTACGGAAGAGATAGAAGCTGGCTTTCGGGGCTTTGCCGACAAACTCGCCGGGGATATTAGCGGCAATGGTAGACAAACACTGCATGCCATGCGGGTGATCTTCAACGACACTGCTTTCGCGGTTAACAAAATCCCAGGTACCGAGTATCTGCCCATTGGCATTGGCACTGTCAAAAGCTTTCAGACTGGTATAGTTCATAAATCCGCCATCCAGTACGGCCAGCTGCATGCCCTGGCCACGCATGCCGATATTGTGCAGGAATTCCCCATTGTGCAAATGAATTTCATTGTATGAATTGCTGCCATAATTAAAGAAATCACCCATTACACCTTCGCCTTTCGCGCTGGAAACAGGCAGGGGAATTATATCTTCTTCCAACGCAAATTTGTTTCGGCTTCCGCGGCCCTCTGTTGCCGGCTTCGCCGCCAGCCCGTTAACCGATGAAACAAAGGAGAATCCACTGATAGTTGTAATAGCATTTGCATCTGTGGTTTGTATAGATGCCGCATTCAGCCATTTTGAAACATTGAGGACGGTTACATTGGGTACATTCCGGAGTTGTGTGATATAAGCAGGGGTAACCGGCAGATCCGTACTGTCATAAAGGATATTGTACCGGGTTCTGCGATCGATGGCCCGTTGGGACAAGTAAGCGGAAGGATTGGCCAGCGTGAATGACGCATTCCCCTTGTTTTTAAAGCGCACAATATAGCGGGTAAACTGCGCCGTTACAGTTCCGTATACCAGTATTAGGAGAACACTAAGCAGGATTGTTTTTTTCATCATTTACCGGCATTTGGCCTGCTTCAAAAATAAGGATAACAACGTATTAATTATGGTCAATCATCCACATGGTTATGCCGAATCCGGTTTTATAGGGACCGCCGGCTCCACCAGGATTTGGCTGGTATTCCCACAATTCAAATTCGCGGTAGACCAACCCGATGCTTTTGGCATATTTTTCCACGGATCTTGATTTCGCCGCATAAGCGGTAGGTGTAGTGATCGGTACATTAAAGGATTCGTCGGCCTGCTCTACACTGAAAACATCCGCATAGTTTTGATTGCGATAACTGAATGAGCCGGCCTCTCCGTCATAGAAGAAGTCCCAGTCTTCCATACTGTCGTCGTTACTGAAATTGAAGAGCGGGCCGTATGGATCTGCCGGCAGGTATTTATTCCCTTTCCAGCTGAAACCACTGCGAAGGGGGAGATGCATTTTAATAAAGCGCAGATTGTCTTCCACTATTTCCAGCTGATCGTTCAACGGAGTAATGAAATAGGAGCCGGCAGGTTGCCAGGTCTGGGAAGCGGTAGAATCATTCAGGTAACGGTATACCCGGTAAGAAGGACGTCCCTGGTTATCGGTAATCAGTGTATCAATTACATGTTTAACCTGGTATTTGTGGATTTCTGTGGAACGGCCAAAATTGGTGAATACCGTGGAATCAAGTCTGTACGTGATATATTTCTTTGCCACTAATGGCAGGTAATCTGATATTGGCGCAGAGGAAAATGTTTCCTTTTCGTTGCAGGAAAAAAGGGCCAGGCTGAGGGTCGCAATAAATAAAATGCGAACAGGGTAGAAAATGCTCATAAGTGGTTTTTCTGAGTTCACGGATATAAATTAGAATCTAAAGTACAATCTATAAACGGGGAATTATAATTTCTCCGGGGATAAAACGGGAAAATAAGTGGTTTATTGCCTGAGAATCAGTCGGTAGTCATTAGCGATTGTCGTTAGTAAGAACCAACGGGCTAAGCAACAAGTATTTGTTAACTTATTGAAAATCAATTTATGATAACAGTAATTCACATGATTCCTCTGTTAGGGCTGTAGACTCCAGACTCCCGACTCCCGACTCCCGACTCCCGACTCCTAACTCCGGACTCCCGACTGTATTATTCCACCGCCAATCACATCTTCTCCTTCATAAAAAACAGCACTCTGGCCAGGCGCAATGCCTTTGACGTTTTCGTAAAAGCGGACTTTCATTTTACCGTCTTCGGGATAGATATTCGAAAGAGATCCGGCATCCTTGTAGCGGATTTTGGTGATGGCTTCCATGCCAGGAGTGATGTTGTCGTATTTAATCATGTTCAGTTTACCTACCAGCATTTCATTCTGCTCAAGGTCTTCTTCATCTCCCAGCATTACCGTGTTGTTATCCGGATCAATTTTGGTAACAAATACCGGCCGTCCCAGGGCAATATCGAGTCCTTTTCGCTGCCCGATCGTATAGAAAGGATAGCCCTTATGCTGACCGAGTATTTTGCCTGTCTTGTCAATAAAATTTCCACCTGCTACTCTTACTTCGAGACCTTCCACACGACGTTTCAGAAATCCCCGGTAATCGTTATCCGGTACAAAACAGATTTCATAGCTCTCGTGTTTTTTTGCCAGTTCCGGGTACCCGAAATCATGTGCCATCTGGCGGATTTCTGTTTTACGGTAAGGCCCCAGTGGCAATAATGTACGGCTGAGTAAATCCTGTTGCAAGCCCCATAACACATAGCTCTGGTCCTTTGTGTCGTCAATGGCTTTGCTTACCACAAACCGGCCATTATCATGTTGTCTGACTTTGGCATAATGTCCGGTTGCAATAAACTCACAGCCCAGTGCATCCGCTCTTTTTAAGAGGGCTCTCCATTTGATGTGAGTATTGCAAAGCACACAGGGATTTGGCGTGCGGCCGGCGAGGTATTCTTCCACAAAATTCTCGATCACAAAATCGCCGAATTCTTCCCGGATATCCAGTATATAATGGGCAAAGCCATGTTCTACCGCGGCCTGACGTGCATCATTGAATGAATCCAGGTTGCAGCAACCTGTTTCTTTTTTACTGCCTCCGCTGGCCGCATAATCCCATGTCTTCATGGTAATACCTACCACTTCATATCCCTGCTGATTCAGCATCAGGGCGGTAACGGTACTGTCGATACCGCCACTCATCGCAACCAGCACTTTTCCTTTTTGACTCATATAAACTTTTAACCGGATTTTTGTTCCGGAAATCAATCTGCAAATATACGCTGATCCGGCGGGTACCGGGTTTCCGAAATGGGTAAAACCTAATGCATTGGATGACTGTGGTTTTAGTGCATTTTCGGTAACTTCCGGTCTTTATCAACCATGTTATTGTATGAAGAATCTGCTTATTGCCGCACTGCTCCTTGCCGGACTCAGTGTTAATTCCCAGGACCTTGGATATTATTTGCCTCAACAAGTAAGTTATAATCCCGCTATTCCAAAACCCAAAGAAGTGATCTATCATGAAGTGGGCGAATGGCATGTAACGCATGACCGGCTCGTGAATTATATGAAAGCCATAGCGGCCGCTGCTCCCGACCGGGTGAAACTCGAGCAAATGGGTTTCTCGTATGAAAACCGTCCGCAGGTATTGCTGATCATTACTTCAAAGAATAACCATGCCCGGCTGGAAGAGATCCGGCAGCAACATGTGAAACTGACCGACCCTTCTGCATCTGCCGCATTGAATACTGCGGATATGCCGATAGTGGTCTGGATCGGACATTCCATACATGGGAATGAACCAAGTGGTGCGAATGCAAGTCTGCTGACGGCCTATTATCTCGCTGCAGCACAAGGAAAAGAAATTGAAGAGTTGCTGGATAACACCGTAATCCTGGTGGATCCTTCATTTAACCCTGACGGATTACAACGGTTTTCCACCTGGGCTAATCAGCATAAAAGCAAAAACCTGGTGAGTGATCCCAACGACCGGGAGTACAATGAAGTCTGGCCTGGTGGCCGCTACAATCACTATTGGTTTGATCTTAACCGTGACTGGTTGCCGGCAGTGCATCCGGAAAGTCAGAACCGGCTGCAATGGTTCCATCGCTGGAAACCGAATATACTGACCGATCATCACGAGCAGGGAAGTAACGCGAGTTTCTTTTTTCAGCCTGGTGTACCATCACGGGTAAATCCGCTGACACCGGAGAAAAATCAGGAGCTTACCGGTAAGCTGGGGAAGTTTCATGCAAAGAACCTGGATAAGATCGGCTCTTTCTATTTTACGAAAGAAAGCTATGATGATTTTTATTATGGCAAGGGGTCCACGTATCCGGATGTGAACGGGGCCATTGGTATTTTATTTGAACAGGGATCATCCCGCGGGCATTTGCAGGAAACAACGAATGGACTGCTTAGTTTTCCGTTTACTATCCGCAATCAGTTTGTTACAGCGCTCTCCACGCTTGAAGGGGCCAGGGAAATGCGTAAAGAATTCCTCAATTATCAGCGTGATTTCTATAAGCAGGCGGCAGTGCGGGCGGCTGCTTATGCCGTGAAGGGATATGTGTTTGGCGATAAGCATGATAAAGCAAAAACTTACCGGTTCATTGAAATGCTGAAGCGTCACCAGATCGAAGTGAATAATGTGCCGGATACCTGGAAGGATGCGGAGTTTGAAAAAGGTTCATCTTTTATGGTTTCACTGAATCAACCGCAACACAGCCTGATCCGTGGGATTTTTGACAAGACACTCGAATATAAAGACAGCATCTTTTATGATATCACTTCATGGACCATGCCGCTTGCTTTTGGATTGCCTTACCGGGAGATTACAGCACCTATGACCTTGGGTGAAAAAATCACTGATATTCCCTGGCCTGCACAGCAAGTGAATGGGGGTAAATCGGATTATGCCTATATCATGCAATGGGAAGAACTGTATGCGCCAGCCGCATTGAACGAGTTGTTGCAGGCCGGTTATAATGTAAAAGTGGCTACCCGGCCATTTGAAATTCCGGTTGGAGCTGTGAATAAAAAGTTTAATCCCGGGTCCATTATAATCCCCGTGCATATGCAAAAGGAAAGCAGTGACGCGGTCTACGCGCGGCTGACTATGGTTACTGAAAAATATAAAGTCCTCAGCTGGGCAGTTGGCTCAGGTAACTCCAATAACGGTCCTGACCTCGGCAGTGGTAAACAGGTAACGGTAGCCAGGCCTTCCATTGCCCTGATTACCGGACCTGGTGTGAATGCGCTGGATGCCGGTGAAATCTGGCATTTGCTGGATCAGCGGATGAATATAACGGCCACTCATCTTGAACCGGGCATTTTTAACCGGGCGGATATAAACAGGTACAATACCATTATACTGGCAGCAGGAACCTATGGTGATCTGAACAAAGATAAACTGAAGGCATGGGTACAGGCCGGGGGTACGCTGATACTAACGGAAGAAGCGGTAAGCTGGGCTGCGCAAAACGGAATATCCGATGTGAAATTAAAAAAAGTAAAAGCCCCGGTAGACAGCACCCAACGTATAGCATATGCAGAAAGGGAACAAATAGATGGGGCGCAGCAGATTTACGGCGCCATTTTCGGTGCTGAGGCGGATCTGACACATCCGCTGGCATTCGGTTACACGCAGAAGACCGTAAGCCTATTTAAAGCCAATAAAGTCTTTATGGAGAAGAGCAAGAACCCGTATGCCACGCCCTTCTTTTACGGGCCCAGATCCATGCAGAGTGGCTGGGTGAGCAGGGAAAATGGGGAGGCCATAAAGAATTCAGCGGCAGTGATTGTGAATACAGTTGGTAATGGACGTGTGATCAATATTGCCGATAATCCCAACCTGCGGGCTTTCTGGCTGGGCGGCACCAAATTATTCATGAATGCTATTTTCTTTGGCCGGATAATTGATGCGGCCAGTGGAAGAACAGATGAATAATTGTTTTTTTCACTGGATAAGCTGGGGAAAAAAACGTTCGGTAGCCGGTGTAATTCCCCTGCCGGGTATTTTGATTAAGCTTATTTTCGTTGCCCAAACAATATTTAGTACAATAAAAATTGAGCACTATGATTAAAATGCAGGTTATCGGAAATCTCGGAAAAGACTGTGTGGTAAACACCGTCAACGGAAAAAACGTCATCAACTTTACCGTAGCCCATACGGAAAAATATAAGGACAGTCAGGGCAACCTGCAGGAAAAGACAACCTGGGTGGAATGCGCTTACTGGACAGACCGGACTACGGTGGCTCAGTACCTCACGAAGGGCAAACAGATTTATGCCGAAGGTCAGCCGGAAGTACGTTCCTTTCAACGTCAGGATGGTACAGCTGGTGCATCGCTTTCTTTGCGTGTGAGAGAAGTGCAGTTGTTGGGTGGTCGTGGTGATTCAGGAAGTGGCCCGTCTGCCTATCAGCCGGCCGCATCATCATCACCTGCTTCAAACCAGGCCGGGGGAATGACGACAGCGAATGAGCCCGTGGATGATTTACCGTTTTAAAATTTATACAAGCGAAGTAAAGAGGATGCCGGTTGCATCCTCTTTTTTTTTGTAGTAGTAACTAAGATAAAACGGGTGATACGGCGGGCATATTCTTGCTAACTAACGGGTCTGTATTATCTTTGAATTATGTCTGAACATCTCTATTCCTATCAGCAACTTGCTTCCTTTACGGAAAAAGTATTCAAAAGCATCGGCTGCAGTGATGAACATGCAGCAACAGCAACAAAAACTTTATTGTCTGCCGATCTGCGTGGAATCGATTCGCATGGGATAGCCCGGCTGAGCGGGTATGTGCGCTTATGGGAGGCCAAACGGGTGAATGCAACACCGGTTATTAAAATTATACATGAAACTCCCTCTACTGCTGTTGTGGATGGCGATAGCGGGCTGGGACTGGTGGTGGCTCCTTTTGCCATGCAGATTGCGATAGAGAAGGCAAAACAGGTGGGCACCGGTTGGGTGAGTGTACAACACAGTAATCATTTCGGTATTGCAGGTTATCACGCTATGATGGCCCTGGAGCATGATATGATCGGAATGGCCATGACTAATGCGAGTCCGCTGGTAGCTCCTACATTCTCTATAGATAAAATGCTTGGCACAAACCCGATCTGTGTGGCTGCACCTGCTGGCAAGGAGCCGGCTTTTGTAGCAGACCTCGCAACAACTACCGCTGCGAATGGCAAACTGGAAATACTACAACGCAAGAATGCGGATACGCCTGACGGTTGGGTGCAGGATGTGGAGGGGAATCCGACCAACGACGCGAATATTCTGAAGAAGGGAGGTGCTTTACTGCCGCTGGGTGGCGACCGGGAGCATGGTTCACATAAAGGGTATGCATTAGGTGCAGTAGTCGATATATTTTCCGCATTGCTTAGCGGAGCCAATTATGCCCCCTGGGTACCGCCTTTCCCGGCTTATGTACCCATGCCGGCGCAGCAACCGGGAAAAGGCATCGGTCATTTTCTTGGGGCAATGCGTGTGGATGCGTTCCGTCCGGCGGATGAATTTAAGGCAGCAATGGATCACTGGATACAGGGTTTCCGGTCAGCACGCACTGTTCCGGGGGAGGAAAAAGTGTTAGTGCCCGGGGATCCGGAACGGGAATTTGAGGCAGAACGAAAGCGCAATGGAATACCTTTGCTCCAGGCCGTTGTGACCGACCTCGCAACGCTTGCAGATCGGTTTTCAATAAATTTTCACTAATAAACCTTCATATGAGAACCTTATCCAATTTATTTATCATTCTACCTGTTTTAATTTTATTTGGTGCATGTCAGCAAGAAGTCGATCTTGTTTTGCCGGATCAGAATCATGACGACTCGACATATCTAAGTCGTGTATATGCGCTGGATACTACAAAACCTGCCGGTTCGGATACAATATTTGTTAGTAGTTATACATATGATCAGCAGAAGCGGCTTAGTCAGATTGTTTTAAGGGACAGGTTGGGCGGAACTGTATGGCCAGACGAAATATATACAATGCATTATTCCGGTAATGATACGTTGCCTTTCAGGTATGACGTTATAAGCGGGAATTCACATGCCAGCAGTTTTTATAGTTATTCAGGTAATTTTGTTGCAACGGATTCCACCTCGGGTTTTAACGGGATAAATAATTACAAGCAGGTTACACAGTTCAGTTCGTTACGACCCGGCTGGTATTTATTAAAATCTGTCCGGGAAACCGATTTAAATCCCGGAGTCTTTGAAACAGTGGATAGCACCATTTTTTCGCGCACCTATACCAGTGGTAATATTATCAGTACTGTGGATTCAGTCTGGAGTTCAGGATTGTTAGATTATGTGGAATCCAGTCAGTATCAGTATGATCAAAATAAAGGCCCGTTACGGCGGTTTCAGCTTTTCTTCAATGGGTATTATGAATCTGCGGTACCAACAATAAGTTTCCCCTCATTGAATAATATTACTTCAGAATCCAACTTTAACAGCATCTCCGGTAGTTTGATATTAAGTGCCAGCCATACCATTGCCACATCGGGGTACCCTGCCGTATCCCGCATAAACGGAATGATTGAATTCAACAAATACATTTATGAGTATATCAATTTATAGCGCTCTGTCCGGCTTACAGCTGTTCGTGTATTTGGCGGTAACGTTTCCGTAAAATGACTTATCTGCCTGATCAATTGAAAGCGATAAGCGGTATCTTTGCCACCGCTTACAGCGAATCATCCTGCAATTTATGGGAGGGGGGAAGGCCGGAATACAGCCGGTACCTGTATGCGTGTAAGTGATTAAAGGGTGTGATTTCACCTGTAACTAAAAAAACCTGTACGATGAAAGTAATGAAGTTTGGCGGCACCAGCGTGGGTAAACCGGAGCGTATGCATCATATTGCCGGATTGGTGTCCAATGAAAAAGAACCGGTGATCGTGGTCTTATCCGCTTTATCCGGTACTACCAACGCCCTGGTGGAAATCGGTGATGCTATTGCCAAAGGCGACCGGAATGGAGCCAAGCAATCCATTGATAAACTGGAAGCCCACTACCAGGCATTTGTTAAAGACCTGGTGAAGACTGAGGCTGCTGTTGTAAAAGCAAAGGCGATCATAACTGAGCATTTTGAGTTCCTCAATATCATCCTGAAGATATCCTTCAGTGAAGCCCTGAGTAAGGATATCCTGGCACAGGGAGAATTGTTGTCGACCAAGTTATTCTGTATCTACCTGGAAGAACAGGGAAAGGATCACCTGTTGTTGCCGGCACTGGAGTTTATGTCGATTGATCATTATGACGAACCCCAGATAGGCAGTATTAAAGTAAAACTGACCCAACTGCTGCAACAGCATAAAGACACGAAGATTTTTGTAACACAAGGATATATCTGCCGTAATGCACGGGGAGAAGTGGATAATTTAAAAAGAGGGGGAAGTGATTATTCCGCGTCGCTGATTGCCGCCGCGATTAACGCGTCGGTTTGTGAGATATGGACGGATATTGATGGCATGCACAATAATGATCCCCGAGTGGTGAAAAAGACCGTACCTATTGAACAAATGAGTTTTGAAGAAGCGGCGGAGCTGGCTTATTTCGGGGCCAAGATCCTGCATCCGGCATCCATCTGGCCCGCACAAACGTATAAGATCCCGGTGAAATTGCTGAACACTATGGAACCGCAGGCCAGGGGTACCCTGATCACCGAAGAAGCAGGTAGTGTGGGCGTGAAAGCCGTAGCAGCCAAGGATAATATCATTGCTATCCGTATCAAAAGCAGCCGTATGTTGCTTGCGTATGGCTTTCTCCGTAAAATCTTCGAGGTATTTGAAAAATACCGTACACCGATCGATATGATCACCACTTCCGAAGTGGCGGTTTCACTAACCATTGACAGCGATGTGCATCTGCAGGATATTCTGAAAGAGCTTGAGCCATTCGGTACGACCGAAGTAGACAAGAACCAGGTAATAATTTCTGTTGTGGGAAATGAAATTTCCCGCACGGAAGATATCATCAAAAAACTTTTTGGATCAATTGTGAATATCCCGGTACGTATGGTCAGTTATGGCGGCAGTCCTCATAATATTTCCCTGCTGACCGATGCCGGTCATAAAATACAGATTCTGCAGCAGCTCAATAAAGGAATGTTCGGGTTAGAATAACCCCGCATCAACAGTGTCTCCTGCTGATGAATATTGAGCATTGAATATTGTGCATTGCTTTCCTAAGGAAGAAAATGTTCAATATTCAATTTTCATTTTTCAATGTTCAATAAAAAAACCGCCCTCTCAGGCGGTTTACGAAAACAGTTGGTATTTGCTTAAATGATCAGCAGCGCGTCTCCATAGCTGAAGAAGCGGTACTTATCCTTAATTGCTTTTTTGTAGGCTTCCATAGCCAGTTCGTAACCCGCAAACGCACAGGTCATAATCAGCAGGCTGGTTTTGGGCAAATGGAAGTTGGTTACCAGTGAGTCGGCAATACTGAAGTCATACGGCGGATGTATAAACATATTGGTCCAGCCTTCAGATGGTTTCAGCAATTTCTGTGCGGTAAAGGAAGACTCAAGCGCGCGCATGGTAGTGGTACCCACAGAGCATACACGATGGCCGTATTCCTTAGCCCTGTTTACTACTTTACAGGCGGTTTCATCTATATTATAATACTCCGCATCCATTTTATGTTTACTGAGGTCTTCCACTTCAATAGGGCGGAATGTACCGAGGCCGGTATGCAGGGTAACTTCCGCGAAGCGGATACCCTTAATTTCAAGACGTTTGATCAGTTCACGGCTGAAATGCAAACCGGCAGTCGGAGCGGCAACGGCTCCTTCATGTTTGGCATATACCGTCTGATAACGTTCTTTATCTTCTTCGTCGGGTTTACGTTTAATGTATTTGGGAAGCGGTGTTTCACCCAGTTTCTCCAGTTGTGCGCGGAATTCTTCCTCTGATCCTTCCCACAGGAAGCGGATGGTACGACCGCGGCTGGTGGTATTATCGATGACTTCAGCAACCAGGTCTTCCTGTTCTCCAAAATACAGTTTATTGCCCACGCGGATTTTTCTTGCGGGATCAACGATTACATCCCAGAGTCGATTGGGCTTATTCAGTTCACGCAGCAGGAACACTTCAATTTTGGCACCTGTTTTTTCCTTACGTCCATACATACGGGCGGGAAATACTTTGGTATTGTTTACTACAAAACAATCCTTATCGTCGAAATAGTCCAGGATATCACGGAAATATTTGTTTTCAATGTCCCCGGTATGGCGGTTGACCACCATCATTCGGGAATCTTCACGGCGTTTGGTCGGATTCTGGGCAATAAGGTTCAAAGGGAGGTCAAAACGGAATTGTGAAAGCTTCATGAGTGTTTGGGTTTATAACAAAATAGGCTCATGACGCAAACCGGGCTAAATGCCGGAGCTCTTCCTAGCCGGCCTTACGGCGCCGGGTTTGGTCTAAGCGACTGTTCATTTCCGCCTGCATAGTACTGCCGGCGGCGGGCAAAATTACGTTTTTTTGGCCAATTTCCGGGAAATATAATGCACAACTAAAACCAGCCGTTTCGGCCAGCCTGTATTAAGCTTCCTCCTTCAATCTGAGAGTTTTATGCTTTTATTGGAAATTCGCATCATACATTTGTTATTAACAAAAAAAGCCGGATCAGCCGGAGAACCCTTTATGAAGCGTATTACCTTATTCTTCCTTTTTCTTGTCAGTTTTTATGCCGTTCAGTCTCAACCGGGCAAGCCACCCCGCAAATACCCCAGTATATTATGGGAAATCACCGGGAACGGGATGAAGAAACCTTCTTACCTGATAGGAACAATGCATGTCAGCAGTAAAATTGCATTCAACCTGCCGGATTCGTTTTATATAGCTGTTCGCAGCGCCCAAATGGTGGCCCTTGAAACCAATCCGGAAACCTGGCAGGAGGATATGAGTAAGTATGATTTGGGTGAATCCGGTTACGGGGATGGAACGGATGCTTCATCACCAGCCGAATACCTCACCTTGAGCACACTTAAGTTTTTCAAGTATGATAATAAAATTGAACGCGGCCTGTTCAGCAGCCCTTCAACAATAAATAATCTTCTTTACCGGTCCTATGGCCAGCAATCGGCTGACTTCGAGGAAGACACTTACCTGGACATGTATATCTACCAGTGCGGCAAAAAATGGGGAAAGAAAGTGTCCGGGGTGGAAGAGTATGGAGAAAGCATGCGGCTTATGGCGGAGGCGTATAAAGACGCGGCGAAGGAAAAAAACAGGAAGGAAAGGAGTTACGATGATATGGCCGAAGAATATTCCGCTGATAAATTACAGGAAGCCTACCGCAAAGGCGATCTCGATTTGCTGGATTCGATCAATCAATACAACAGTTTTTCCGCAGCTTTTGATGAAAAATTTTTATACCGCAGGAATGAAATTCAGGCCAGCTCTATTGATTCCATCCTTCGGTCCGGAACGATTCTGTTTGTGGGTGTTGGTGCTGCCCACCTGCCTGGCGACAGGGGCGTGATAGAAATGCTCCGGGCCAAAGGGTACAAACTCCGTCCAGTAAAAATGGGGGAAAGAGCCAGTAAGGAAAAAGACGGAGTGGATAAACTGCGTGTCCCCGTAAGCTTTAAAACAGCGGTGGCGGCCGATGGGTTTTATAAAGTGGATATCCCCGGTAAGTTCTATAAGTCCGGAGATGATATGGCCCTGGATCAGCAGCAATATGCGGATATGGCCAACGGCAGTTATTATATGGTCACCCGTATTATGACCAATGCCTGGATGTGGAATCACCAGCCGGATGATGTGTTGAGAAAAGTGGATAGCCTGCTGTATGAGAATGTACCCGGAAAAATTCTCACAAAGACCCCCATTATTAAAAACGGGTATAAGGGGTATGACATCGTAAACCGCACGCGACGGGGAGATATGCAGCGTTATAATATTTTTGTGACGCCGTTTGAAGTTCTTTTTTTTAAGATGAGCGGGAACGGGGACTATGTAAAAGGCGGAGAAGAAGCGAAGAAGTTCTTTGGCAGTATTCAGCTAAAAGAGTATACGAATGGCGGGACCGAGTCCGGCTGGAAAAAATACTCACCTGTCACGGGTGGCTTTGCCGTGGATTTTCCGCACCTGCCCTACCAGGGGAATGATGGCAGCTGGATATGGGATGCCGTGGACAAAACAAACGGCTCACAGTTTCGCCTGGTACGTACGGATATTCATCATTTTGGTTTTGCGGAGGAAGACACATTTGACCTGGGGCTGATGGAGGAAAGTTTTATGGCCTCAGAATTTATTGACTCCGCATTACAAAGAAAACAGACGCAATACAAAGGGTATCCCGCACTTGATGCAAAATACCGTGATAAACAGGGCGGCTTGTTTACGGTACGTTACATCTTGCAGGGGCCGCATTACTATACACTTGTAGCACATGGTAAACAGGAAGTACCGGAAATGCAGCGGTTTTTGAATTCATTTGAGATTAAACCCCTGGTATATGCCGCTGCAAAAGCGGAGAGAGATACCATCCTTTATTTTAGTGTACAGACGCCTGTGTTCCCGGTCAGTGCCAAAATAAAACTCGATATGCCACGCTACTCCGGTATGGGTGGATATGGAAATGAGGAGGAAGAAGAAACAGAGGACCAGTTACTGGAAAGTGGTGCTTACCGCAATAAAATAATTGCCAATGACAGTACCGGGGAAAAAATTTATGTTTCATTTTATAAGTCATCGCGTTATCATTATACCAAAGACAGCAGCCGGTTGTATAGCGACAGTGCCATGCGTTATATGAATGATTCCACCTGGATTATAAAAAAATACAGCCGTAAAGTAATGCCGGATAACCGGTATATATGGGATATGCAGGTAACCGATACCGGAAGCAGCAGGAGCTTCTGGTATAAGGTCTATTACAAGGATGGCGTAACTTTTTCGCTGACTTCACAGTCGGATACCCTGACGCCGCCGAGTGATTTTATCAGGCAGTTTTATGAAAGCTTCACTCCGGCGGATACCTTGAAGGGGGTGAATCCATTTGCAAAAAAATCGGTTCAGTTTTTTGAGGACCTCGGTAACAGTGATTCCGTGATTCACAAGAAGGCGTTGAGTCATATTCAGGATATTTACCTGGATTCATCTGACTTTGGCCTGTTACGAAAGGCTATTGAATCCCGCAACTGGAAAGAAAAGAAGTACCTCAATACCAAAAAGCAACTGATTTATAAACTTGGCCAGATCAGAACGCCGGCCGCGGCAGATTACCTGAAGGATTTGTATTACAACCTGGGTGATACGGTGCAACTTGTATATCCGGTATTGGAAGCGTTATTGACGCATAAAACGCCCTATGCTTTCAACCTGTTCCGGACAATTATTGCAACCGAACCACCGGTGCTGGAAAAAAGCGGAAAGTTTGATTATGCAATGGCAACATATGCATTGCGTGGTTACGGCCTGGGTAATTATTCAATCAACAATGATGATTTTATGGACGAGCTGGCAGACTCCCTGCCGCTTACCAGAACGATATTGCCCGATATTCTGCCCTTACTGAACCTGGATGACTATAAATCGCCGGTTATGAGTCTGCTGGGTAAAATGGCCGACAGTAATCAACTGAAGCCTTCGGAGTATGTAATGTATTATAATAAATTTCTGCTGGAAGCAAAACAGGAACTGAAAAAACAGTCGGTTGCAGAAAAGAAACTCGCCATTCAACGGGCGGAGGAAAGCAAGGAGGAAAAAAAGAATAACCGCTATGCAGATGATGAAGAGGTGGATGAAGGGAATGAAGACCTTAGTCAGTATGCGACATTGCTGATTCCGTTCTGGGATAGTCACCCCGCCGTGTCGCCGCTGATCAGTCAGATGCTGTCTTCCAACGACAAAAAGCTGAAGTATAATACCCTGATACAATTGTTGAAAAAGAACAGGCCTTATCCCGATACGTTACTCCGGTATTTTGCCGGGCTTGACGAATACAGGTATACGTTATATACGGATCTCCGGGATATGAAGAAAACAGATAAGTTTCCGGCAATGTATAACAATCACCTGGATCTTGGCAGAAGTGCCTTACTGGCTGAACAAAAATATAGCAAGCCTGATTCAGTGGTTTATGCGGACAGGGTACAGGTTGACTATAAAGACAAAAAAGGCTACCTGTATTTCTTCACTTATAAAACCAAAAAGGATGACCTGAGCTGGAAACTGGCTGTTGTGGGTTTAGTGCCTTTGAATCCAAGAGAGTTTGAATTTGTGGATTCGGCCGCCCTTTCCGCCATTCAAAAGAACCCGGCCCTTGCCTTTCTGAACGCGGGTTTTAACCGGTTTTCTTTTACGAGCTTTCTGGATGCGAAAGTGACACCCGGGGAACAGGTTAAAGATCAGTTGAGCAAGGAAGTAAAGAAACTGTTGTTTTCAAGGCGGAAAAGTGCCCGTCAGTTTTATGAAAACAGTTCGGGTCGTGACTATGAGGATGGCCCGGTTGAAATGGAATGATATCAGCTTTGGCTGACTCCTTTGGGAATAGCGGCAATTAATTGTTTGGTATAGGCGGATTGGGGATGATTGTAAATTACATCGGCCGGTCCGCTTTCTTCTATGCGGCCTTTGTTCATCACCATTATGCGGTCACTGATATAACGGACAACGGACAGGTCGTGTGAAATAAAAATGCTTGTAAATCCAAATTCCTTTTTCAGGTCATTCAGCAGGTTCAGTACCTGTGCCTGTACGCTAACATCGAGTGCGGAAACGGATTCGTCGCAAATGATAAAAGAAGGATGCAGGGCAAGGGCCCTGGCAATAACTATCCGTTGGCGCTGACCGCCACTGAATTCATGCGGGTAGCGGTTAAAATGCTCCGCCCGCAGATTTACTTTTTCCAGCAGTTCCACTACTTTATCTTTTCGTTGCTGATCTGATGAATACATCCGGTGTACTTTCAATGGCTCAGCAATGGCCGAACCAACGGTCAGCCGTGGATTCAGGGAAGAGTAGGGGTCCTGGAATATGAGCTGAATTTCTTTCCTTAACTCCCGGAGCGTTTCTCTTTTTTGGACAGTCAGTTCCGTATTTTTATAATGGATCTGTCCGGATGTCGGTTCGATCAGTCGTAACAAGGCCCGTCCCAAAGTGGTTTTCCCACAGCCGCTTTCACCAACCAGCCCCAGCGTTTCACCCTGGTAAACGGTAAAGCTCAGGTCATCCACCGCTTTTGTGAATTGCAGGGGTTTCCCCCAAAAAGTCTTTTTTCGCGGAAACCAGACAGACAGATTTTTTACTTCGAGCAAGGGGGCTGTTTCCGTTTTATTTATTACCGGCTTCTGCAGAGCCGTTACGAGGGGCTGTTTATTCCCGGTACCCATAAAGTCCGCGACTACTGGTAGCCGTTGTCCACGCTGATGATTCACCGGGCGGCAGGCAAGCAAAGCTTTTGTGTAGGGATGTTGCGGCTTATTAAACAGTGATTTGATTGCGCCTTCTTCCACTATTTCCCCTTTATACATCACGGCCGCTCTGTCTGCTATTTCAGCGACAACGCCCAGGTCGTGTGTAATAAAAATAACCCCCATGCCTGACTGTTCCTGTAAACTTTTAATCAGCCGGAGGATGGTTTTTTGTACCGTAACATCCAGGGCGGTAGTGGGCTCATCACATATAAGTAAAGCCGGTTCACAGCACATGGCCAGGGCAATCATGACGCGTTGTTTCTGACCACCGCTGAGCTGATGTGGATAACGGTCAAATATATTTTCAGGATCCGGGAGTTTCACTTTTTCAAACCAGCTGATGACTTGTTCCCGGGCCGTGTGTTTATTAATTTTTTTATGTAACAGTATCGCTTCCATTACCTGCTTGCCGCAGGTAAGTACGGGGTTCAAAGATGTCATGGGTTCCTGAAAAATCATGGCAATCTTATTTCCCCGGATATCCTGCATTTCATAGCGATCGCGCCGGAGCAGACTTACCGGCTCTTTCCCGTCGGGGCTGAACAATATTTCTCCTTTGCTGTAACGGGCGGGCGGGGCAGGAAGTAGTTGTAAAACGGAAAGCGACGTAACTGATTTGCCGGAGCCGGATTCGCCGACCAAAGCCAGAATCTCACCATGGGCTACCGTCAGATTTATATTTTTTAAGGCAGGCGTAACTCCTGATCCGGTTGTGAAATCAACGTGCAGATTCTGTATACGAAGCAACGGATGCATCAGTAGTTAATATCAGAATTTCAGGTGGCGTACAGTAAGGCCGTCATTCATTAATTGTTTCAGGGAGTCAATGCCGATCTTCAGGTGATTTTCCACGAAATGGGCGGTAACGGCTTTATCGCTTTCTTCCGTTTTAACACCTTCCGGAATCATAGGCTGATCACTTACCAGTAGTAAAGCCCCTGTAGGAATCTTGTTATAGAATCCAACAGTAAAGATGGTGGCTGTTTCCATATCTATCGCATAAGCGCGTACTTTCTGAAGATATTCCTTGAAGGGTTCATCATGTTCCCATACCCGGCGGTTGGTGGTGTAAACGGTGCCGGTCCAGTAGTCTACTTCATAATCACGGATGGTGGTAGAAACGGCTTTCTGCAAGGCGAAGGCGGGTAAAGCCGGGACTTCGGGGGGGAAATAATCGTTGGACGTACCTTCTCCCCGGATAGCGGCAATAGGCAGAATCAGGTCGCCCAGTTTATTTCTTTTTTTCAGACCTCCGCATTTTCCCAGGAATAATACGGCCTTGGGGTCAATTGCTGTCAGGAGATCCATTATCGTAGCCGCCGTAGGGCTCCCCATACCGAAATTGATAATGGTAATATTATTGGCGGTGGCACATTGCATCGGTTTGCCTTCTCCGATCACGTTTACATTGTTCCACTCTGCAAACATGCTTACATAATTACTGAAATTGGTCAGCAACACATACTCTCCAAAGTTTTCCAGTTGCTCCCCGGTATAGCGGGGCAGCCAGTTGTGTACAATTTCTTCTTTTGTCTTCATGCTACGAATTTAATAAAATACGCTGACCTGTTGTATTTAAATCAGGGCCTTGCTTTTTTGTAAAGTATTCTGCCACAGTTGTATTTTTGAAAAATGATCAGTATTGGCTATCCGGAACCTGTATTCCGCAGAAAGGAGGAAGCAGGTAAGGAGTACATATTTGACGCTTTGCGGAAGAAATGGCTGTTGCTAACACCGGAAGAATGGGTCAGGCAGAATTTTATCAACTACCTTGTTCAGGTAATGAAATATCCGGTCGGCCTTATTGCTCAGGAGAAGATGATACGGCTGGGGGAGATGAATAAGCGGTTTGATATACTGGTATATGACCACAGTCATCAGCCCTGGCTGATGGTGGAATGCAAGGCTCCGGAAATCACCTTGTCAGAAAGTACGTTGCGGCAGATTATGCGTTATACAATCAGTATACCGGTGCCTTACGTGGTTATTACCAACGGGGATTCCTGTTTTGGCTGGAAACGCAGCCCGGAAGGATTCCTGGCCATAAACAGCTTACCCGTACATGGCGGGTAAATAATAGCAGCCGTCCGGGTTTATTTTTTAAAAATGGCTTCGTCCAGGGGTATATTCAGCTCCACTTTCTCAATGTGCATTTCCTGAAGAACCTGTCCTTCCACTTTCTGCGACCGGGAGAAGGCGAACTTCACACCGTCTGTTACTTTATAGTTGGAAAAGTAGTTTTCTACGTCTATTTCCTGTCCCTGTATTTCCCGTTTGGTTACAGATTTAACAACCGTAAAATCAGTCTGGCTGATAAAATAGGTAAAGACTCTGCCGTCCTCTTTTGCGGTGAGCCGGAGTTTATATGTTTTCACGCCTTCCACCTCTTCCGTTCCCTGCAATTCCAGCTGGTGCCCCCGGTTTTTATAGTCCATCAGGTTGGAAACAAGGCCGGCCTGTGATTTCAGGTCATACAACTGGGCGCCCGTGATATCCGTAGCTTCCGTGGCGCCTGTAAAAGGATTTATCGTCCAGCCTGCACCGTTATGATAGACCATTACAATGGACTGTCCCATTACATCAATATCCGTACGAAAGGATTTTCCATTAATCACCTGCGTGGTGAGGGGCATATCCACGCCATTACCGGTAACGTTGCCCGTGATTTTATAGGTGGTGATATTGCTGAGTAATTCCAGTCCTCCCATCGACTGGATATTTTTCTGTACAATCTCATCAGCCGTTTGAGCATTAGCTGTAAAAAGAAGTATACTGAATAATGCGGTCAGGACTTGTTTCATGGTTAAGTGTTTTACAGGCTGAAGTTAGTTTTTTCTAATCCGGAATTTTCAAGATTCCGCTGAATGGCAGAAAAAAGGACGTGAAAGGCTGCCGGCTTGTAAAAAAAAGTCCCGTCTGGCAGGCAAACGGGACAAGAATAAGCAATTTGTATGGCGTGTTGGATACTATGGGAAGATACCCAGTTCTGCGTAGGCGGTAGCCACTTTGTTGATAGCTACTACATATGCTGCCGTACGCATATCCGGTATGTCCGGGTTTTCCTTCCATGTTTC
Organism: Chitinophagales bacterium; assembly: GCA_017303855.1. GTDB lineage: Bacteria > Bacteroidota > Bacteroidia > Chitinophagales > Chitinophagaceae > JJ008. The sequence goes on from JAFLBL010000014.1 coordinate 30,745, forward strand.
CATGATTTCGCGGGTGGCGTTGATCATGGTTTCTTCCAGTCCGCTGTAAACCAGGTCTACTTCGTCCGGTCCATGCATAATCATTTCGCGGGCGGCGGGTTTTACTTTTTTCCCACTTACTTCCTCGATTTGTCCGAGGATATGAGTGTTCATATTCTCCGTGAACCTTTTCTCCAGACGGCCATAGCGGACATGGCTCAGGTTTTTCAGCCATTCGAAATAGGAAACAGTAACACCTCCCGCATTGAGATACATGTCCGGTACAACGATGATTCCTTTTTTTGCAAAAACTTCGTCAGCCTCCGGTGTCAATGGGCCATTCGCGGCTTCACCAATCAGTTTAGCTTTTACATTAGGTGCATTCTTGCCATCGATTACATTTTCCAGGGCGGCAGGAATCAGGATATCGCATTCCATCTCTAACGCGTCACCGGATTTTGCAAAATTTTCAGCGCCCGGATAGTTCAGGATCGAACCGGTTTTCTTACGATGTTGAAATACACTGTCCACATCCAGCCCTTCATTACTCCAGATGGCACCTTCATATTCGGCCAGTGCTATAATTTTTGCACCTGCATCCTGGAAGAACTTGGCGGAGTGGTAACCCACATTTCCGAGACCCTGTACAATAACTTTTTTACCTTCCACACCGGTAGTCAGATTCAGTTTGGCCATGATATCGGCCATATTGCAAACTTCACGGATGCCGAAGAATACACCAAGTCCGGTGGCTTCACGGCGGCCACGCACACCTCCCTGTGATATAGGTTTACCGGTAACACAACCGGCTGCATCAATTTCACCCGGGTGCATCGCTGTATAGGTATCAAGGATCCATGACATTTCTCTTTCTCCCGTTCCGTAGTCGGGGGCAGGAACGTCCGTGCCCGGTCCGATAAATTTTTTCCGGATCAGTTCAGATGTGTAACGACGGGTGATTTTTTCCAGTTCAATGGGGGAGTATTTTTTGGGATCAATTTTGATACCTCCTTTAGCGCCGCCGAAGGGAACATCCACGATGGTACATTTGTACGTCATCAGGGCGGCCAGCGCCATTACTTCATCCTGGTTTACTTCCGCGGCAAAACGAATACCTCCTTTACAGGGTGTTTTATGATGCGAGTGCTGCACGCGGTATGCTTCAATTACTTCAATAGAGCCATCATCCCTTTTGATAGGGAAGCGGATCTGGTATACGGCATTACATTGCCGGATCTGTTCTAATAGTCCTTTATCCCATTTTGTAAACTTGGCCGCTTTGTCGAAACTTTTTTCCACTGCGCCAAAAAAGCTGTACTTGTGTGACATGATTTCTTTTTTAGGTTATAGCAATCGTTCGTTATTATGAAAGTTCTTAAAAAAGCCGGTAATTGTAATTACAGGCTTTTTTGTGTCCGGAATCAGTTCGTGTCTTTTTCCAGCCGGGAAATTTTTTTGTCCAGCCGGGCCACATATAGAATTAATCCACTGAGAATTGTCAGTACCACTGCCACCACAACATATATCCGGCCGTTGCTGCGCATGCTGTCGGCCATTTCAACGGGTTTATCTTGCGCCGTGGCGAGTAATGACAGGATAACGCTGGAAAATAACAGGCTGATTTTTCTTAAATGTTTCATGCTGACATCTTTTTTTCTTTCAAGAGACTGAGGCGTATTTTAAGTGTGGCAATCCAGACGCCAAGCAATGTCCAGCCGATAACGGCCGGGTAAAATACGGTCCGCATACTTCCGTCAATATCATTTTTCACATCCAGTGCTGGATTTTCTCCGTCATTACCAGGGTGCAGGCTGGGTAGAATACGGGGCAGAATCCAGATGGAGGGGAATAAAATTGCATAGGCGAAAATATTGTAAACGGCACCAATACGTGCTTTTTTGTCCATATCCTGGATAGAATCCCGAAGGATCAGGTACGCAAAATATACAAGCAGCGCTATGGCGGCGCCAATCAGTTTCGGATCCCGGGCAATAGTGCTGAAGGAGTTGGTGGCCGGTTTATTGGGGTCGGCCCAGGTATAGGAAGCCCAGATGGCACCGGTTATATATCCCAGCAAGCCAAATACAATGGCGATTACTGCGAAATGGCGGGCATAAATATCATACTTCAGATTAAAGGTCCGCAGGTACCGGATGGAGTTAACCACGGAAACGGTAAACAGGATCATCATAGCGAACCACATACAAACGTGGAAATAAAGATTGCGGATGGTTTCCTGTAAAAGAGGAAGATGAGGTACGGGGCCCAAAAAGCCGGCAACAAATGTGTACACAAGCAAAACAATACTTGCGATTTTCCACCAGGACTTATGCATATAGTTATTTACGTTGGTCATCGTCTGTGCCATACTGGTCAATGGCCTGCTTAGGAGGCAAAATTAAGGTGATGCCGCTAAACGAAGCTAAATTTTCTTTTGATTAAAATCAGGGCAAAACCCGTTGGAAGTCAATCTCTCCAAAGAAACGGAAACAGGATTACGGATAATAAAATGATGAGCGCGTCAAGGGCCACCAGCATCAGTACCGTACCGGCAGGTATAGTCAGTAACGGGGAGAAAGCGGCACTGGATAAGCGCATCAGCAGGATCAGTTGCGGGATGATGATCGGGAACCCGAGTACGGCCATGATTGCGGCATTCTGCTGTGCTTTGGCAGCAATGGCAGCCAGGAAACTAAAGACGAGGCTCAGGCTCCATCCCCCCAGCAGAACGAGGCCGATAAATGCGCCCGCTTTTTCAAGCGGGTTGCCGAGAAACATCGTGAAGAGCAATAAACTCAGCAGGCTCATCAGCAACATCAACAGGGAGTTGAACAGTAATTTTGCCAATACAAATGCAGTCGGGCTGGCGATAGAATAGAAATACAACATTCGACCCCTGCTTTCCTGGAGAAAACTTTTGGCTACCGCGTTAATACAGATAAACAACTGAATTACCCAGAAGAGGCCATTCCACACCCTGCTTTCCGGTTCTTCCAATGCCATAAATAAAACAAAAATGGTTGCTCCTATATAGAGCAGAATGCCATAAAAGCTGTATTGCTGGCGGACTTCCAGTAACAGGTCTTTTTTGAAAAGGGTCAGTATATGGCGGAAAGTGCTGATAAAAAATATTTGCGCAAAAATAGGACTTCTGTACTGCGGAAATAGGCTAATTTTCCAAAAAAAGCCATGCCGACAATATCTTTTTCATACATACGGATACTGATAATTCCTGTTGTATTTATCCTGGGTTTTTCAGCCTGTCAGTCTACCCGTACCGCCACCACCACCAAACTGCTGAAATTTAATTTTGAAAAAGGGAAGGGCTATGATTATGAAATGGACATGAACCTGGAACAGGAAATACTGGGTATGGCCACTGGTATCCGGATGGCTACTTATTATTCCATTGTAGTAAAAGAAGATGATGGGCAGTTAAAAACATTGCAGACCCGCTATGAGCGTTTTAAAATGTCGCTGGATATGGCCGCCATGAAAATGAAAGTTGACACGGAAACTCCGGTGGACACTTCAGCATTGGGCGGCGGCCAGATGGCCATGTTGAGCCGGGTTTTTGGCTCAATTAAAGGGAAGGAATTTGAGATGAAAGTGGATCAGGAAGGCCATATTAAAGAAGTGACAGGCTTTAAAGAAATGGCCGAGTCCGTAGTGTCATCAATGGAACTCGATCCTTCAAAAGAAAAAGAAGTACGGGATGAAATGCGAAAAGCATTCGGGCAGCAGTTTAATGATGAAAAAATCAGGGAGCAGTTTGCCAGTATCCTTTATATATTCCCCAATAAAGAAGTGAAGGTTGGTGATAAATGGAACCGTAAAGGCAGCATGTCCGGCATGGCGGCAGGCCAGATGAACGCTACGTACAAAGTAATAGAAATAGAAGGTGATATGGTGACCCTTGAAGAGAATACGGTGATTACCAGTACAGGTAGCGAGGAGAAAGTGACCGGCAGTCAGAAAGGTACCCTGGTGGTGGACAGCCGGAGCGGGCTGGTAGTAACGGCCGACCTGCAATTAAAAATGAAAGCGAGCATCGGGGGTGTTGAAATACCGATAACAGGAAGTACAAAGATCAAAGGGGTGGCGCGATAAGCGGCCCTTTCAGTCTTTATGTTCATGATAACATTTCCGGCAACGGGGTTCATAGGCGTCAGTGGCACCCAGCATAACCTGGTCTTCATTAGGGATTTTGCGATATGAATAATTGGCAATACTGCCGCACTTCATACAGATGGCGTGCAGTTTGGTAACATAATCAGCCTTCGCCATAATAAAGGGCATTTGTCCGAATGGCTTACCCAGGTAATCCATATCGAGGCCTGCCACAATAACACGGATACCCCGGAAAGCAAGTTCGTCACATACATTCGCAATTTCCGCATCAAAAAACTGGGCTTCGTCGATGCCTATTACATCGGCATCACCGGCCATCAGCAGGATTTTCTGTGAATTATCGATAGGGGTGGAATGAATCGCTGTAGCGTCATGTGAAACAATTTTTACTTCATCGTACCGTATATCAATCGCCGGCTTAAAGATCTCTGCTTTCTGGTTGGCGATTTTAACTCGTTTCAACCGGCGGATCAGTTCTTCTGTTTTTCCGCTGAACATGGATCCGCAGATTACTTCAATACTCCCTCTTCGTTCACCGCTTGTGTTGGGTTCAATAAACATTGTTAAGATTTGTCAGGCGTTATTTGTAACGGGTTTAATTGGCAAACAGTTTGTAACTTTATTGGGTCTGGTTTTGCCGGCGCCAAATATAATTGAATGGAACGAATCGAATCACTGATCAGTAAATTAAAAGAACAATATGAGCAACAGGCCGATCCGGCCTTACTGCTTGGAACGGTTCAATTGATTCAGTTTGAACTGACCCGGCTGACGGGGAAGCCTGCTGCAGGATTGGGTACCGCCAAAGTGGCGGTTGTCTTACCAGCCACGCCGGCAGCACGTACGGTTGCGGAGACAACTGATATAACTCCGGCAATGGAAAAATATATGCCCCCGACGGCAGCGACGAAAGCACCTGTTATTACAGACCCGGCTCCGGTGATGCAGGAAATTCCTGTTCAGAAGCCTGGCATTTCGATGAGTAAGCAGGCAGATCTTGGTTTCGATCCTTTGAATGATATCCCGACGCTTTCACATCAGTCGAAAGGGACAGAAGTAAATGATAACCCGGTGCTGGCAGAATCCCTGAATGACCGGTTGAAACAGGAAAAGACAGAACTTATGGAGGTTCTGAAAGAAAGTCCGGTAAAAGATCTCCGCAAAGCCATTGGAATCAATGATCGCTTTGTTTTTATGAATGAACTTTTCAGGGGAGATGAAACAATGTACGAAAGAAGTATCCGCACTATCAATAATTTTAATATTCTCGCGGAGGCGGAGTACTGGATCAGCCGGGAACTGAAACTGAAACTGGGTTGGGATAACAGTAGTGAAACGGTGGCGCATTTTGATCAGCTGGTCAGGAGACGTTTTTCCTGAATATATCCGAGTATTTTCCCGGTGGCTCCCTGATTTGACCTGACAAATTCACCTGCGGCTTTGCTCCGTTGTGTGTACTCCTGGTGGTCTTCAGCCAGTCTGCATATCAGTTCACTGAGCCTTCTTCCGTCTTTTTCCGGATCAGAAAAGGAGATTCCTCCCCCGGCATTTACCAATCCTGTTGCTTCCGTGTATTTATGATAAAATGGCCCGAATATGACCGCTTTGTCATAGACTGCAGCTTCAAGCACATTGTGAACCCCGTTTTTTTCCATACCCCCTCCGATATACGTGAGCCAGCCATACCGGTATAATCTGGACAGCATGCCGATATTGTCTATTATCAAGGTCTTTTGCGCTTCAACTTCCTGCTCTGCAAGCCTGGAATACCGGATTGAATCCGGGAAAAGCTGTTCAATTTCTTCCAGATGTTTTTCGCCAATTTCATGCGGTGCAAGAATCAGTTTCAGGTCTGGCAATGTGGGATTCTGCAGCGCTATTGCCAGTACTGTTTCATCGGCGGGCCATGTACTGCCTGCAATGAGGCATCGGTGGTTTTTTGTGAATCGTTCAATCTCCGGCAGTGGTTCAAAGCGGCTGGCTATTTCTATCACCCGGTCAAACCGGGTATCCCCCGATTCTGAAGTGATGCCGGACAGGCCGATTTCCGCCATTAAATCAGCCGACCCCCGGTTTTGTACAAAAAGGTGGTCGAACCGGGAGAGCATTTTGCGCTGCAGTCCGCCATACCATTTAAAGAAACTCATATCCCTTCTGAAAAGTGCGGAAACCAGGATCAGCGGTATTTTCCGGTATTTAATTTTTTTCAGATAGTAATACCAGAATTCATATTTCACAAAAATAACGAGGGAGGGATGCACAATTTCCAGGAAGCGGCGTGCGTTTGCTGCACTGTCTGCCGGGAGATAAAAGACCCAGTCGGCCCCTTTATAGTTTTTTTGCACTTCAAATCCAGAAGGAGAGAAAAAAGTCAGTAAGAAGCGATGGTCCGGGTAAATTTCGCGCATTTTTTCAAGTAAGGGACGTCCTTGTTCAAATTCTCCCAGGGAGGCGCAATGCATCCAGATAATTTTCTCACCAGGAGGGATAGCCGCTGCCAGTTTTTCAAAGACTTGCTTGCGGCCACGGATCCATTGGGCCGCTTTTGAACTAAAGGGTGCCGCAGCGTGGATACCTGCTTTAAACAGGAGTAAAAAAATATTGTAGAAGAAAACTGCCAGGTGATTGGGTTTGAACAGGTAACAAAAGTAGCACCAATCGTGCAAACTACCCTTATTTTACTATTTTTGCGACACTTAAGAACGAACAATTCCTTTCTATGCGGCAAATACAAATGGTTGATACAAAAACGCAGTACCAAAAGATAAAGCAGGATATTGATCAGGCTGTCGCCAATGTGCTGGAGAGTTCGGCTTTTATAAATGGCAAACCGGTTCAATCCTTTGCCGCAAATTTATCTGCCTATCTGAACGTCAGGCATACCATACCCTGCGCAAACGGAACGGATGCCTTGCAAATTGCCATGATGGCCCTGGGGCTGCAGCCGGGCGATGAGGTTATTACACCTTCTTTCACTTATATAGCCACAACGGAAGTAATAGCCTTATTACGCCTGAAACCGGTATTTGTGGAAGTGGATGCAAGGACCTTTTGTATGGATCCGGCAGACCTTGAAAAAGCGATAACGCCTCGTACAAAAGCGATTGTGCCGGTTCATTTGTATGGGCAGGCTGCACCTATGGAGGAAATAATGGCCATTGCGGAAAAACATAAGCTCTTTGTAATTGAAGATAATGCCCAGGCGCTGGGGGCTGAATATATTTATTCTGATGGCAGCAGGAAGAAAACCGGTACTATCGGTCATATTGGTTGTACGTCATTTTATCCGTCAAAAAATCTTGGTGCGTTCGGGGATGGCGGTGCTATTTTTACCAATGACGACGCGCTAGCGGATAAACTGAAAATGATTGCCAACCATGGCCAGAGCCGCCGGTATTATCATGATGTGGTCGGTTGTAACAGCCGGTTGGATTCCATCCAGGCGGCTATTCTGGATATCAAACTCAGGTACCTGGATGAATATGCGGGTGCCCGCAGAAAGGCCGCTGATTTTTATGACCAGGCATTTGCCAGGCAGGCCCAGCTAACGGTACCTTTCAGGGCTGCCTATTCAAAGCATGTTTATCATCAGTATACCTTACTCCTTGAAGGGGTGGACAGGGATGCCCTTTCACAATATCTGGCAGATCAGCAGATCCCTTCTATGATTTATTATCCTGTACCGGGGCATAAACAAAAAATGTTTGACCAGTTCGGTTCCGCGGCTCAGGATATGCCTGTTACTGACTGGCTGACTCATCGGGTGATTTCCTTACCCATGCATACAGAACTGGATGAAGAACAATTGCAATATATCTGCGATCATGTGCTGACTTTTTTAAACCGTTAACCTGCAAAAATCAAAACCCTTATCTAATGTACCAGAATTTAGTTGATAAAAAGTGTAAGCTGGCAGTAATCGGCCTGGGTTATGTAGGCCTGCCGATAGCACTGGAATTTGCCCGGAAGATTTCTGTAATCGGATTCGATATCAGTGCGCGTCGTATAGACATGATGAAACAAGGGATTGATCCCAGCAATGAACTGGACAAAGCCGCATTTGAGGGTTGTGATATTACATTTACCGATTCGCTCGATGTATTGCGGGAGGCGAAATTTTTTATTGTGGCTGTACCCACGCCAGTGGATGAGCACAATGTGCCAGACCTGTTACCTGTATTAAAAGCGTCTGAAACGGTTGGGAAAGTGATTAAGCAGGGCGACTATGTGGTGTTTGAATCGACTGTTTTTCCGGGCTGTACCGAGGAAGATTGCCTGCCCGTTATTGAAAAATTGTCGGGGTTGAAAAATGTAACTGATTTCAAACTTGGATATTCACCTGAACGTATTAATCCAGGCGATAAGCAGCATACACTCGCTACGATCGTTAAGGTCGTATCCGGTTGCGATGCCGCCTCTCTTGAGCAGATTGCCAAAACATATGAACTGGTTGTTAAGGCTGGTGTACACCGGGCATCCTCCATTAAAGTGGCAGAAGCGGCCAAAATCATTGAGAATACACAGCGGGACCTGAATATCGCATTGATGAATGAATTGTCGCTGATATTCGATAAAATGAATATTAATACGTATGAAGTACTGGAAGCCGCGGGGACCAAATGGAATTTTCTGAAATTTCAGCCTGGGCTGGTGGGCGGACATTGTATAGGGGTGGACCCGTATTACCTGACGTATAAAGCCAAGGAACTGGGATACCATTCAGAAGTTATTCTGGCCGGACGGAGTATCAATGACAATATGGGAAAATATGTGGCCAAGAAAGTGATTCAGCATATCATCAAGAACAGTGGGGATGTGAAATCCTCAAAAGTGCTGATTAAGGGAGCTACTTTCAAAGAAGACGTGAGCGATATCCGGAATTCAAAAGTCGCCGATGTGGTAAATGCGTTGAAAGAATATTATGTGAATGTGGATGTGGAGGACCCGCATGCGGATTCGGCGGAACTGGAACACGAATACGGTTTTGGTCTGGTGGATAAAGTGGCTACAGATTATGATGCGGTGATTATACCGGTACCGCACCAGCAATATAAGGCACTGGATGAGCATTACTATGCCGGCATAACAAAGCCGCATGCCATGGTAGCCGATCTGAAAGGAATATACAGAAACAAAATATCTAACCGAACCTACTGGAGTCTATAGTATGCCATTTATAACCAACGAATTTCCCGGGCTCATGGTGTATGAGCCACGTGTATTTGAAGACAGCCGCGGCTACTTCTTTGAATCATTTAATGACCGTGTATTCCGTGAAGCGGGTGTGACATCCCAATGGGTACAGGATAATCAATCCAGTTCCTCATACGGAGTGATACGGGGACTGCATTATCAGTTGCCTCCCAATGCACAAACTAAACTGGTACGAGTATTACGTGGTGAAATACTGGATGTGGTGGTGGATATACGGAAAGGATCACCTACGTATGGGAAAGTGTTCAGTATCGTATTGTCCGGAGAGAATAAAAAGCAATTGCTGGTGCCCAGGGGATTTGCCCATGGTTTTTCCGTGCTCAGTGAACAGGCAGAAGTATTATATAAATGTGATGGGTTTTACAGCAAAGAAAGTGAAGGCGGCATTATTTATAATGATCCGGCTTTAGCTATCGACTGGCGTATACCGGCAGACAGTGCCATCGTATCTGACAAGGATCTGATACTTCCGGTGCTGTCATCCTGCAATAATACATTTGAATTTATCGGATAATGGGAGCAAAACCTGTCATACTCGTTACCGGAGCCAACGGCCAGCTTGGAAAAGAACTTAAACAGCTCGAACAGGCTTTTTCAGGCTATACATTTATTTTCCTTTCCAGGGAAGACCTGCCCATACATCATTTTGAACTGGTTCGTAATTTTTTCAAAGGATATCACCCGCAATACCTGATCAATTGTGCGGCTTATACAGCTGTGGATAAAGCGGAAACGGAACAAGACCTGGCTTTCCAGGTGAATGGGGAAGCCGTAGGTGTACTGGCCGCTGTATGTAAAGAATACAGAACCCGGTTCTTGCATATTTCAACGGATTATGTGTTTGACGGAAACGGAACAGCACCGTACCAGCCGGACTCACCAACCAATCCGCAAAGTGTCTATGGCGCTTCCAAACTCATGGGAGAGCAGCAGGCCGTTCAGTTTAACCCTGAAAGCATTATTATCCGTACCTCCTGGGTCTATTCGGAGTTTGGGAAGAACTTTGTTAAAACGATGATGAAGCTGATGGCCGAGCGGGAAGATCTTAATGTGGTTAATGACCAGGTCGGGTCACCTACCTATGCGGCGGATCTGGCTGCGGTGATTATGCAAATTATAAATTCAGGTAAATGGGTGCCGGGCCTTTATCACTATAGTAACGAAGGCGTTATTAATTGGTATGAATTTGCACTGGCCATAAAAGAGATCAGCCAAAGCGGCTGCCGGGTACATCCCATTCCGTCTTCACAGTATCCCACACCTGCAAAGCGGCCTTCTTATTCAGTGATGGATACCACAAGCCTTTTACATACATGGTCATTGGCTCCAAAACCCTGGAAAGAGAGTCTGAAAGTCTGCATGGCCAGGCTACACAATTAATTTTCCTGCATTTTTAAACGCCTGGTTTAATTTTCTGTCTGACAGTAACTGCCCGAAGGCGGTGTTGTTTAACCGTCTTTTCCTTTTTTTAACTACTTAGCAACCTGAATTTCAGGAATGAGCAAACCCCATGGCCCGGTTCACCGATTCAAATGAAGTGACTAACGGTAGTCATATGTCATGCCCCGCTTAAGGGATACTTTTGTGAAGTAACCGGACGTTTGTATATTACTAACGGTTATCCGGGTCAGAAAGAATGAACAATGAGCTGTAAACTCCGTATACTGTATTTATTTGTGAAGCTGATGTCTGTGCTGCTGCTCTTGCTGCAGTTTCAGATTTCTGCAGATGCACAAGTACAGGACTGTCCGGCTAATATTAATTTTTCCCGTGGCGATATAAGTTCCTGGGCGGCCCGCACAGGTCTGATCAACGGGGGCATCACCAACTATCCGGCACCTAATAACGGGGTGTCCGTAATTCCGGAATATACTATTTCAAGTACGGGTATTCAGGTAATCACATCTCAAGGTACCGACGCTTTCGGCGGGTTTCAGCTTATTCCGACAATCAATGGATACTCCTACGGGTATTCGGTTAAAATGGGGTCAACAGCCACTTCCTGGGATTACCGGCAGAGTTCTTCCGGAGCAAGCAATAATCCAGGTGGATTTTCACGTGCGATTACCTATACTATCAATGTACCGGCAGGGCCTGCATCTGTACCCTATACCATGACCTATGCGTATGCGATGGTACTGGAAAATGGAACGCATAATTCAAATCAGCAACCGCTGTTTAAAGCAATATTGAATACGGCGGACAGTGTGGTTACCTGTGCTTCACCACAATATTATCTCCCAACTTTTAATAACGCGGGAGGGGGGAGTGGTTCCGGTTCCACCGGCGCCACTTTGGATACCGCTACTGCACTGGCCAACGGGTTTTCGTTGAGTCCGACTCCATTCCTGAGTCATACAGGGCAAAACAATAACGTTGGCACATTACTCTATGATGTCTGGACCAAAGGCTGGACTGAAGTCACTTTTGATTTATCCGCTTACCGGGGACAACAGGTTACACTCACATTTGAAGCCGATAACTGTGCTCCCGGAGGACATTTTGCTTATGCCTATGTGGCCGTACGCAATACCTGTGCAGGTCTTGAGATCAGCGGCAGTCCTGTAGTTTGTGCTAATTCGGATATGACCTATTCAATTCCCGCATTAGCCAGTGCCATTTACAACTGGACCGTTCCGGCAGGGTGGACCATTAATTCCGGTGCCAGTACCAATATGATTAATGTAACAGCGGGCAATACAGGCGGGCTGATTATTGCCCATGAAATAAATGGTTGTGCGGATTTGCGGGATACAATCGTTGTAACAGCGACGACGCCTACCGTACCGGGACAGGTGAACAGCGATAATACAGTATGTGCCGGAATTAACAGTACAACGCTAAACCTTACCGGTCAGACCGGTTCAGTACTGCATTGGTTGTCTTCCCCGGATGGAATCAACTGGACATCATTTGCAAATACAAGCAGTTCGTATACGGCTCAGCAACTTACCGCGACAACACACTATAAGGCAATTGTTCAAAACGGAACTGCTTGCAAGGCAGACAGCAGCGGCGCAGCCATAATAACCGTAGACCCGAAAACAGCCGGAGGGGTACTAAGTCCATCTGCTACCAATATTTGTCTTGGACAAAACGCCGACAACCTGCTCACTTTGTCCGGGCATACGGGTAGCGTATTAAACTGGCAGCGTTCTTTTGATAATGTAAACTGGACCGGGTTGACTCCGGCATATACCGCTACCACCTATCAGGTAAATGGCGTAAATACCACTCAATATTACCGTTCAATACTCAAAAGCGGGGTTTGTCCCGCAGATACCAGTGCTGTAGCCTCCATCAATTTTATAAATGTTCCTTATCCGGCCGGATTTACTGTGCCTGATTCCGTCACCATTTGTTATGGCCGTTCTGCTTCACTAACAGCTACTGTAACCGTGGGTACAGCATATAACTGGAGCAACAGCAGTACGCTTACTAATATTGGATCGGGTGTAGTGACCAGTCTTCCCCAGGTGATAAATGCCACTGCAACTCCGCGGAACAATACAAATTATATTTTCACGATTACCAATGCCGGATGTCCGAACATATACCGTGACACATTTGAAGTACGGGTGCGTCCGAGGATCATTGTATTTGCCGGTAATGATACGGCCATAGTAGCCAATCAGCCTTTGCAATTGCTGGCAACCGTCAGCGATCCGGATGCGGGCAGTTTCAACTGGACCCCATCAACTGGCCTGAATTCAACCTCAGTTTATAACCCGGTGGCAACATTGGGGGCGGATCTGGGAAATTCAATCACTTACCTTGTCAGAGCCACCAATGCTGAAGGTTGTTACGGAGAAGATGATATCAGAGTCACTATTTTCAAAACCGGTCCGGATATATTTGTACCCACGGCTTTTACACCGAATAATGATGGGTTAAACGATAAGATATTTCCAATTTGTGTGGGAATTAAGCAACTGGATTATTTCAGGGTATTTAACCGTTGGGGGCAGCTGGTATTTCAAACCAGCAGCATAGGAGAGGGATGGGACGGCCGCATCCGGGGGCAGATTCAGGATACGAATAACTTTGTGTATATGGTGCAGGGAACCGATTATACCGGGAAAGTAGTGTTTAAAAAAGGGAATATTATGCTGATCCGCTGAGCTGTGAAAGAATAATAATTAAAAAAGCTCCGGTTATCCGGAGCTTTTTTGTTGACCCATAAGGATTCGAACCTTAAATGACTGAACCAAAATCAGTAGTGTTACCATTACACCATGGGTCAATCTCCCGCGTTTCCGAAGGAACCAAAATTGCTTTTGGGAGTGCAAAAATAAGGCTATATGGCGTTTCTCCCAAATGGTTTTTTAGATTTTATTGAAAAAATCAGGCTTTTGCCAATTCCTGCTCCTCCCTCACTTTCAACTCTTTAATCTTATCCAGGGCCCTGGCCACCACATCGCACATAATGGTATATAGTGCCCCGGGTTTTGCCTGCTCATAAATATGATCCAGGGCCTGATCTTCGTTGGGAATCGTAAGCACCGGTATTTGCGGATTTACTTTATAAATACCTTCTTTTAACAACTCAATTATTTCCTCAGCGGACCGTCCCCGCAGATTCTTATCGCAGCGGATGATGATTTCGTCAAAATAAGCGGCTGAAATTTCCCCTAGTTCACGGATATCTTCATCTCTTCTGTCGCCGGTGCCGCTGATCACTCCTACTTTTACCGGGTAATCCAGTTTGCTTACAAAGTCACATAGCAGCCGCAATCCATGCGGATTATGGGCAAAGTCGGCCAGTATTGTGAAATGTTTAAAATGGAAAAAGTTGAGCCGCCCCGGAGTAAGGCTTTCGCTGGGTACAAATGTCTGCAGCCCCGTACGGATATCATCAATATTAATATCCCGGTACAGATAGGCGGCGAGTACAGCAGGCAGGCAATTATTAATATTATGAACGGCTTTGCCCTCAAATGTCAGGGGAATATCCCGGGCCGGCAACACACGGATTTTCCAGGTACCTTTCATAATGGTAACATACCCGTTTTCAAACACACAAGCCAGTCCATGATTGGCACAATGTTGCTTTATCCTGGGATTGTGTTCATCCATACTGAATAGTGCAATATTGCATTTCAGGTCCGCCTTCATTTTATATACCAGGTCGTCATCGGCATTTAACACGGCATACCCGTGCGGGAAGACAGTTTCAGGAACCACGGCTTTTACTTTCGCCATTTGTTCAACTGAATTAATTCCTCCCAGCCCTATATGATCCGCTGCCACATTGGTTACTACTGCTACTTCACAGTTTTGGAAAGCAAGTCCGGCTTTCAGAATACCTCCCCTGGCACATTCCAATACGGCAAAATCAACGGTTGGGTCTTTTAAAACAAACTGCGAAGAGATCGGTCCGGTGCAATCACCTTTCATCATCAGCTGGTTCTGAATATACACACCGTCACTGGTGGTATACCCTGTTTTTTTACCGGCTGTTTTAGCTATATGGGCAATCAGCCGGGTGGTGGTTGTTTTTCCGTTGGTACCGGTAACGGCAATAATGGGAATCCGGCCGGCACTTCCTTTCGGGAATAACATATCCACAACCGGTTCTGCCACATTTCTGGGCAATCCTTCGGCCGGTTCAATATGCATCCTGAAGCCTGGTGCGGCATTTACTTCAAGAATGGCACCTCCGTTTTCAGCAACAGGTGTGCGCAGGTCTGTTGCCATTACATCAATTCCGCAGATATCCAGTCCGATGATTTTTGCAATCCGTTCAAACATGAAAACATTTGCCGGATGTACTTCATCGGTTACATCAGTGGATGTGCCACCTGTAGAAAGGTTAGCCGTAGGTTTCAGTAAAAAAAGTTCGCCTTTGGCCGGTATATGCTGAAGTGTAACGCCTGCATCGTCCAGCATTTTCTGGGTAAACTGATCAATGGTTATCTGGGTGAGCACTTTTTCATGTCCATAGCCACGACGGGGATCTTTATTCACTTCATCAATCAGCCATTGCAGATCGTGGATGCCGTCTCCGATTACGGAAGCGGGAGTCCGGAGGGCCGCGCAAATGAACTTGTAGTTGATGACCAGGCAGCGGAAGTCGTATCCGGTGATAAACCGTTCCACAATCACACTGCGGCTGTACTGTTTCGCTGCGGCAAACGCTTTAAGTGCCTGTTCCCTGTTCGTAATATTGGTAGTGTTCCCTTTTCCATGATTCCCGTCAATCGGTTTTATCACCAATGGGTAACCGAATTTTTCAATGGCTGCATCAAGCCCTTCTTCTGAGCGAACCACCGTACCCCGGGGTACCGGAATTTCCGCAGCTTCCAGGAGCATCTTGGTTTCTTCCTTATCACAGGCAATATCCACGGCGATATTAGAAGTAGTGGAAGCAATAGTGGCACGGATACGTTTCTGGTTTACGCCGTATCCCAGTTGTACCAGGCTTTGTTTATTCAACCGGATATAGGGGATTCCTCTTTTTGCGGCTTCTTCCACAATACAACCGGTGGAAGGCCCGAGGCGCGTGTCCTCACGAATCTCCCGCATCTGCTGAATATCGTCCGTCAGATCATAATCTGTGCCGTCAATCAGGGCCTGGGCAATACGAACCGCCGCTTTAGCCGCATATACACCAGCGTCTTCTTCCATATAACTGAAAACGACATAATAGATTCCTTCTTTTTCACCATCCGGGGTGCGGGTACGGCCAAATCCCGTATCCATACCGGCAAGTGTCTGGATTTCGAGTGCGATATGTTCCACCACATGTCCCATCCAGGTGCCCTCGTCTACCCGCTGGAAAAAGCCACCGGGGCTGCCTACACTGCACCGGTGTGTATAAAGACTGGGTAATAATTTTTCAAGCCGGTCCCGGAAACCCGGTATTTTATTGGTGGGCATGTTTTCTTTTTCTTCCAGGTCCAGTTTCATCTGGATCAGTTTTGTTCTCCGTACACTCCAGTAGTTAGGGCCTTTCAGCACTTTGATTTCAAGTATGCGCATAAGCAGGTTTATTGAACCTTCAATATAAGTGTTTTTAACTGAGTCGCCAACCGGGTTGCCGGCAACGCTTTTTCAGTATATTTAAACACTTAAAATCAATTGTATGTCTCTAAACAGCCGTCGACGGTTCCTTCAGCGGGCCGGTATGTTTTCCGCTACCAGTTTTCTGGCAACACTCACCGCACCAGCCTGGAGCAGGAACCTGCAACAGGCCCTGCAAAATGCGTCCGCCATTTCTCCTGAAAAACTGGCATCGGATGAAGACTTCTGGTATTATATCCAGCAATCGTTTACGGTATCACCCTCGTTGATCAACCTGAATAATGGAGGGGTTTCTCCGGCACCCAAAACGGTGCAGGATGCGATGAAACGGTATTATGATCTTAGTAATGAGGCGCCGAGTTATTATATGTGGCGCGTACTGGATCAGGGCAGGGAGCCGCTGCGCCGGAACCTGGCCAGAGTTGCGGGTTGTTCACCGGAGGAAATAGCGATTAACCGTAATTCGTCAGAAGGTCTGGAGACCGTAATTTTCGGTATGCAACTGAAAGCGGGTGATGAAGTGGTGGCTGCAAAACAGGATTATCCAAACATGATAAATGCCTATAAGCAACGGGAAATCCGGGACGGAATTAAAATGGTCTGGATCAATCTGGAGTTACCCAGCGAAGATGAAGATTACCTGGTCAATCAGTATGTAAATGCGTTTTCGCCGAAGACAAGGGTAGTACATATCACCCATATAATTAACTGGAACGGTCAGATTTTGCCAGTGAAGAAAATTGCCCGTGAGGCGCATAAAAGGGGAATAGAAGTAGTAGTGGATGGTGCGCATAGTTTTGCCCATTTTGATTTTAACGTGCCCGATCTGGATGCCGACTACTTTGCCGGCAGTTTGCATAAATGGTTATATGCCCCAATCGGCAGCGGGCTGTTGTATGTGCGCAGGGAAAAAATTAAAAAAATTTTCCCGATGTTCGCCGTGGACAATCCGCTCAAAGACGATATACGAAAATTTGAAGCCCTTGGTACGCGGCCCTTTTTTATCGAACAGGCCATCGGGAAAGCGATTGAATTTCATGAAATGATCGGCGCGGAGCGAAAAGAAAAACGGCTGCACTACCTGAAGAATTACTGGATGGAAAAAGTGAAGCATCTGCCGGGTGTGAAATTGAATACATCCCTCCATCCCAAGTGGGGCTGTGCCATCGGAAATGTGGGTATAGAAGGCCGTAAACCCGGTGAGCTTGATAGCTTTTTGCTCGATAAGTACAGAGTGCATACCGTGGCTATAGAATGGGAAAATATTAAGGGGGTACGGGTAACACCCAACGTGTATACAACAACGAAACAGCTGGATGTACTGGTGGATGGCATCACTGCATTTTGTAAAATGAAATAAAAAAAGAACTGGTGCCCGGTAAGCTTCCGGGCCACTGAACAATTTTCTTTCTATTTTTGTCTGAATCAAATCCCGGTGAATGAATCATCCTAAAGGAAAACTGATAGCGATTGGTGGTGCGGAAGATAAAGGCACGGACCTTGAAAATGGAGAAATTCGGCGGAATAATCTGAATTTCTTTGAATTGGGCATCCTTCGCCGGGTGGTGGAGGAAGCCGGTGGCGTAAATGCCCGGATCGAAGTAATTACTACAGCCTCTACGATCCCTTATGAAGTAGGGGAGAACTACCTGAATGCTTTTGGTAAAATCGGTTGTACCAATATCGGCTTGTTGCATATCCGTAACCGGCCGGACACGATGATTGAGGAATACCTGGAACGGATTCGTGTTTGTGATGCGGTCATGTTCTCCGGGGGCAACCAGTTACGGTTGAGTGTAACAGACGGCGGTACAGAATTCCTGGCCCTGTTAAAAAAGCGCTACCAGGAAGAAACGGGTTTTCTGATTGCTGGTACTTCTGCCGGTGCCATGGCCATGAGCAATACCATGATCTATGAAGGGAATGCCACCCGCGCTCACTTAAAAGGCGAGGTGAAAATCACGACAGGGCTCGGGTTTATGAATAATGTCATTATCGATTCACATTTTGAGAAGCGTGGACGATTCGGCCGCCTTGCACAGGCTGTAGCAGGTAATCCGGGTTGTATTGGAATTGGTTTAGGAGAAGATACCGGGATGCTGGTGACCGAAGGAAATAAAATGGAAGCGATTGGCAGCGGATTAGTGGTGATTGTCGATGGCCATGAAATCGGCCATTGTAATCTGGCCGATATTCCCGATGGCAACCCGATCAGTATTGAGAATATGAAAGTGCATTTTTGCGAAAAAGGGAATGGCTATCTTATCCGGGAGCGCCGGTACCTACCTGAAGCCAGCGACGGGGCTGTAATCCGGAAAGAGCTGGATGTGGAATAATGAAAACAATATATAGGCGAGGGGTATTCCGGAACAGGAGGCCCCTTTTTTGTCTGGATTAACTAATCTGGTTATGGCTGTGCCCGTGGCATAAAAGGATAATATATAAAAAAGCACACCGGCAACCTGTATAAAAGCATACTGTTGCAGCCGTATGCTTTTGTTTTATATTGCAGAATAAAATTCAGGATATGAAAAAGAATATACTGTTACTGGCCGTACTGCTGAGTTCACTTGCCTTTATTCCGCAGAAAAAGACAAAAGTTATTTTTTTCGGTGATTCCATAACCGAACTGGGCGTAAAGCCCGGCGGGTATATAACCCGTGTGGACAGTATGTGCAGGGCGGCGGGGAAAGGAGAGCAGTATTCATTTACCGGTGCCGGTATAGGCGGCAATAAAGTTTATGATCTGTACTTGCGGATGGAAGAGGATGTGCTGGCCAAAAATCCGGATGTGGTGGTGATTTATGTCGGCGTGAATGATGTGTGGCATAAGATTATTCATGGCACTGGTACTGATCCGGATAAGTTTGAGAAGTTTTATTACGCCATATTAAAAAAGCTGAAAGAGAAAAATATAAAAGCCATCCTTTGTACGCCCGCGGTAGTGGGAGAGAAGAACGATATGAGTAATCAGCTTGATGGCGATCTGAACCGCTACAGTAATATTATCCGGGATATTGCGAATAAAAGTAAGCTGCCTTTAATTGATCTCCGAAAGCAATTCATAGACTACGAACTGGCTAATAATCCGGAGAATAAAGAAAAGGAAGTACTGACCTACGACCGCGTACACATGAATGCAAAAGGAAACCAGTTCCTGGCCGACGCGATGTGGAATGCGATTAAATCATTGAATTAATTGTTGCAGCAGCCGGCTGATCTCCCCGTGCTTATCCAGGGTCATGACGTGTGAACCTCCTTCTACTACAAAATCTGCTTTAACATAGCGGCAGGGCAGGAGTTTGTCTGCCGTTCCGTGCACGTGAATTATATTGCCCGGAATGATCTTGTTCTTCCAATGTAAAATCGCACTGATGGCCCAACGTACAAAACGCATATCACTATCCCGGATAATCTGGTGCAGCAGCTTTTTTTCTGCATCATTTGTTCCGCCCAGGAGGGAACTGGTACACAACGTGAATTGTTTGGATAACCGGGCCGGACTCCATTTGTATAGCGGCAGATAAAGTCCGGCTCTTAAATAAGCCGGAAATTCCTTCCTGGTTTTATTGCTGGAGAGAATAATCGCATGTATGGCTGGGTCGGATTTGGCCATCTCAACGGCCAGCATGCCGCCAAAAGAGATGCCTACAATCCAGGGTGATTCATCCGGTATTTGCTGACGAAGCCTGAGGGCATACTTTTCCAGCGATTCATTTTTCAACGGGCTGATCCAGTCTATAAAAACCGGTTCACAAAAGGACAGATCAAGGAAGGAAAATATCCGTTTGTCGGCCCCCAGCCCGCTGATAAAATAAACTTTTTTCAATTTGCTAATTAAACAGCCTGTACCAGGTAGTAGTTCTTTTTCCCTTTTTGTACCAGGATGTATTTGTCATGCAGCAGCAGCTGGCTGTCAATGATCATCTTAACGCCATCTGCTTTTTTCCGGTTGATGCTGATGCCGCCTCCTTCCACCAGTTTACGGGCTTCGCCTTTACTGGGCAGGATAGTTGTTTCTGCAAGAAATGAAACAATGTCTGTGCCCCCGGTGATTTTTTCTTTAGCATAATCCACTTTGATCACACCTTCCATTCCCTCGAGGTCTTCCACACTCAGGCTTTCTGCCGGTGCGTTCTGGTTGGCGAAAAGTTTTTGGGTGGTTTCCACTGCTTTTTCAAATTCTTCTTTCCCATGTACAAATGTGGTAATTTCCTGCGCCAGTGTTTTTTGCAGTATACGGGAGGAAGGGTTTTGCTGATGTTCAGTGATCAGTTTTTCCACTGTATCGCGGTTGAGAAAAGTGAATATTTTAATCCATTTCTCCGCATCCGTATCGCTGGCGTTGAGCCAGAACTGGTAAAACTGATAGGGGGATGTCCGGGCCGGGTCCAGCCATACATTTCCGCTTTCCGTTTTTCCAAATTTGCCGCCATCGGCTTTGGTGATCAGCGGGTTGGTAAATACGAAGGCTTCTCCTCCGGCTTTACGGCGGATTAGTTCAGTACCCGTAGTCATATTACCCCACTGGTCAGAACCTCCCATTTGCAGTTTACAGTTTTTATGCTGATAGAGCCAGTAAAAATCGTAACCCTGCATAAGCTGGTAAGCGAATTCTGTATAACTGATACCGGTTTCTCCTTCAATACGTTTTTTTACACTATCCTTCGCCATCATATAGTTGACGGTAATGTGTTTCCCGGTATCCCGAAGGAAATCAATAAAAGAAATGTTTTTAAACCAATCATAGTTGTTGGCCATTTCTGCTGCGTTCGGCAGTGTGGGGTTAAAGTCCAGAAATTGCTCAAGCTGAGCTTTTACACCCGCCACATTTTTTTGGAGCGCTTCTTCACTCAGCAGGTTTCTTTCTTCACTTTTTCCGCTCGGATCGCCTACCATCCCGGTAGCTCCACCTACAAGGGCAATCGGTTTATGACCGGCTTTCTGGAAATGAACCAGTAAAAGAATTGGTACCAGGCTGCCAATATGCAGGCTATCCGCTGTCGGATCGAAACCGATATACCCCGTGGTCATTTCCTTGTTCAAATGTTCTTCCGTACCGGGCATTATATCCGCAATCATGCCTCTCCAACGTAATTCTTCTATCAGGTTCATTTTTTAATTAATTGATTGTCAATCTAAGGAATATGTACTAACCCCTAATTATTCTGCAAAAGTAAGGCAGAATGCAGATTTAGATCCTGCCGGGGCAATATTCATGTAAAATATTCGTTTTCAAGGATTAGTCTAAACCCTTCACAAGGCTATGATATTTGAAGGGTAAAGATTAATTTTACAAGCTGACCGTACCCATAGAAAACAAGTAATTAATCCATTGCTTATTTGAAAATTCAATGAATGAAAACGAACCGCTTATGCCTGACAGTACTGGCCACCCTGGTGCTGCAGGTCTCTCACTCACAATTCCGCAAGTATTCAAATGAATTCTTGAATATCGGTGCAGGTGCCCGTGGGCTCGCCATGGGCAGTTCACAAGTAGCTTCCGTAAATGACGGAACCGCTGGTTACTGGAACCCGGCCGGACTGGCAGACATCAAGGATCATCCGCAGGTTAACCTGATGCATGCTGAGTATTTCGCCGGTATTGGCAAATATGATTATGCCAGCATCGCATTTCCGACCGCGGGAAATAAAAGGACTATCGGCATTACGGGTCTGCGTTTTGCCGTAGACGATATCATGAATACACTTTTCCTGGTGGAACCAGATGGATCCGTGAACTATAATAATATCCAGTCTTTTTCATCAGCCGATTACGGATTTATTTTCTCGTTTGCACAGACCTTAAAAGAAAAGGATAAGAAGAAGATAAATTTCGGTGTAAATGCCAAGGTGATTCACCGGAGTGTGGGCAAATTTGCCAAAGCCTGGGGTTTTGGGCTTGATGCCGGATTACAGCTGCATACCGGAAAATGGCAGTTTGGAGTTACAGCCCGTGACGTAACCAGCACGTTCAATGCCTGGTCATTCACGTTTACCGAAAAAGAGAAAGAAATTTTGTATCTGACGAATAATGAGATTCCTGTTAAATCAACAGAGATGACGGCACCTCGCCTTGTATTGGGCGTGGCTCGTTCATTTAAACTGGGTCAGAAATCCAGTCTGTTGGCCGAAGCTAATGTTGACCTAACTTTTGATGGGAAAAGGAACACCGTGATCAGTGCCGATCCGGTGAGTGCCGATCCTAAACTGGGGCTGGAACTGAATATCAATAATGTATTTTTCCTTCGTGGCGGTATTAATAATTTCCAGCAAGCCCTGTATGACGGTGATACCGTGAATCAGAAGCGTGTCTGGATTTACCAGCCCAGTGCGGGCGCCGGATTCAAAATTCAGCAGCTGGCCGTTGATTACGCGTTTACGAATCTGGCGAATCAGACTAATCCTTTATTTACCCATGTGTTTTCCCTCCGGCTGAACCTGGTGGGCACAAAAAATAATAAATAAAAATCTGTCCGTATCCGATAAACTTATTTCCATGAAAAGATTTTTACTTCTGATATTACTTACTGCAGGCTTTGCGGCACAGTCGCAGACCTACAATAACGAGTGGATTGATTATTCCAAGACCTACTACAAATTTAAAGTGGGTACCACCGGTTTGTACCGGATCAGTCAACCAGTGCTGGCATCTATAGGCCTGGGAAACACACCAGCGCAGGATTTTCAGTTATGGAGAAACGGGCAGCAAATCCCTGTCTATACTACCGTGCAAACCGGCAGTATGGGAGCCGGTGATTACATTGAATTCTGGGGTGAGATGAATGACGGGAAACCCGATAAAGAGCTTTACCGGAATGCCGATTTTCAGTTAAACGATAAATGGAGCCTGGAGACTGATACGGCTGCCTATTTCCTTACAGTTAACGCTGGCGGCAGCAATTTTAGACTGGTGCCTGCAGCCAATGTACTGCCTGCCACTATACCTGCAGATCCCTATTTTATTTATACAACGGGTAAGTATTACCGGAATAAACTGAATCCGGGTTATGCGGCCGTTGTAGGAGAATACGTGTATTCATCATCGTATGACCAGGGAGAGGGCTGGACTTCAGCTGACATTGGAACCGGCTTATCACTGAATGACAGCTATACTAATCTTTATCCCTATACCGGTGCCGGTGCTCCCGAGGCGCATGTTAAAGTAAATGCATCTGGAAATGCACTGAACACCCGGCAGTTTGAAGTGAAAGTCAATGGTAATCTCTTGTCTACTGTTACGATGGACTTTTTTGATTATAAAAAAACTGATATTAATTTCAGCGCCGCATTACTCAGCAGCGGTACTGCTGTATTGGATATTAAGAACGTAACTACATTGCCAAATGATCGCATGGTAGTAGCAAAATCCGAACTGATCTATGCCCGACAGTTCAATTTTGGCGCCGCTACCAGTTTCCCATTTGAACTGGCGGCAAATACAGCCGGTAATTATCTTGAAATCGCCAATTTCAATCATTCCGGTGTTAGCCCTGTACTATATGATTTAACAAATGGCAAGCGTTATCTGGGCGATATCACTGACCCGTTACTTGTGAAATTTGTGCTGGGTCCATCTGCAACTGCACGACAATTGGTATTGGTTTCCAGGCATTCGGGTTATGTAGTGAAGGAAGTTTCCAGTATGGAGACAAAGAATTTTATTAATTATCTGAGTGCAGGTAATCAGGGGAATTATCTCATCGTGTCGCATCCTGCTTTGATGACATCGACTGGTGGGGCAAATCCGGTAGAGGAGTATAAGAATTACAGAAGCTCATCAGCCGGGGGCGGGCATTCAGCTAAGATTTATCTGATAGATGATCTGATTGATCAGTTTGGGTTTGGCATCAAAAAAAACCCGGCAGCCCTGCGAAATTTCATTATGTGGTCGCGGGTTAATTTTTCTGCACCTGTTAAGAACGTACTGCTGGTCGGTAAGGGGTTGAACTATGTGCAATACAGATCGTATGAGAATACTTCAGATGTGGAAAAGCTTTCTTTCATTCCGACATTTGGTATTCCGGCTTCAGATAATCTCCTGGCCTGTGAGCCGGGAGGGAATGGTATTCCCAAAGTATCTATCGGCCGTATTTCAGCCATCAATGGTGATGAAGTTACCGTGTATTTGAATAAGGTAGTTCAGTATGAACAACAACAGGCTTTCAGTTCGCCATTAATCGCGGATAAAGCCTGGACAAAGAATGTGGTGCATGTTATTGGTGCTGCAGATGGTTCTTTGGGCGCTATTCTGACGGCTGATATGGATAGGTACAAAAATATTGTAAGGGATACACTTATGGGGGCTAACGTAAACACATTTAGTAAGGTATCCTCCGCACCGGTTGAGCAAGCCAGTAACGACCGTTTATATAGTCTCTTTCAGGAAGGAATCGGTCTGATGACTTATTTCGGTCACTCTTCTGCTACCACACTGGAGTTTAATCTGGATAATCCTGATCAGTATAACAATCCTGGAAAATACCCGGTAACTATTGTAATGGGTTGTAACGCCGGTAATTTCTTCAACTATAATACGCTTCGTTTTATTACAAAAGAAACACTGTCTGAAAAATTTGTATTGGCCAACCAGCGGGGATCCATTGCATTTGTGGCCAGTACGCACTTCGGTATTGTACACTACCTGGATATTATTAATACAAAGACAATGACGGCCGCGTCGGTCTCGCATTATGGAAAAACACTGGGGGAGATACTGCGTGAGTCCATTGCACAGGTGTATGACCTGACCACACAGAACGATTATTATGCCCGTTTTCATACAGAACAAACCACCTTACACGGTGATCCTGCAATTAAGCTGGATGCCTCCGCGCCTAAACCAGATTATGTTATAGAAGATCAGCTGATTAAAGTGAACCCGTCGTTTATTTCCGTAGCGGAAACGCATTTTAAAGTGGACGCTAAGTTTATGAACCTGGGTAAAGCCATCAATAAAAAAATTGTGGTGGAAGTGAAAAGAACGTATCCAAACCTGACGACGGAAGTAATCAGGAGGGATACGATTCCCGGCATCCGTTTTATTGATTCATTGGTCTATTCAATTGATATTGTCGCTACAAGAGATAAGGGACTGAACCGGATTTCGATTTGTGTGGACGCAGACAATACAGTTGATGAGTTATACGAAACGAATAACTGCATAACCAAAGACGTATTCATTTTTGAAGACGAAGCCCGGCCGGTATATCCATACAATTATGCAATCATCAATAACCCGTCTGTGAAACTGGTGGCTTCCACTGCGAACCCATTTGGTTCGCTGAAGCAGTATGTGATGGAAATGGACACCACCGAATTCTTTAATTCCCCGATGAAAGTGACCCGGACCATCAGCTCTGCCGGCGGAGTACTGGAATTTCAGCCTGGTATAACCTTGCGGGACAGTGCCGTATATCATTGGAGAGTGGCGCCGCAACCAACCAGCGGACAACCTTCCTGGAATAAAGCATCATTTGTATACCTCAGTAACAGTGGTCCGAATGTCAGTGATCTGGGTTATAATCAGTCAGATTTCTATCAGCATACAAAATCGTCTTACGAGCGTATACTCATCGATTCCGCCACACACGGGACAACTTTTGGGCCTGTGGCACATAACCTGTTTGTCCGGCAGGGGACCTGGATCACCAGCGGTGCCACACAGGAAGCTGCACTTGCTGTTTCAATTGACGGGGTGTCGGCAATTCGTCTGATGTGCTGGTTCTCTTCACTTGTATTCAATGTCTTTGACCCTGTTTCTTTCCGGCCCTGGCAGAACAGGACCGTAGAGCCCAATACCTACCCATCCAGCCTTGGTTTGGGATTATTTAACAGTACGGATAATGACTGTTTTGGTAGCCAGAAAACGTTCAATTTTGAATACCGGTATACGGATACATCCAGTCGAAGAAAAATGATGGATTTCATGCGGGATATAATACCTGATGGCGCCTATGTGGTAATCCGGAATTTTACCCTGAACCCGACTTTTGGTTTCCCCAATGCCTGGGCTGCTGACTGGGCGGCTGATGAAGCCTTGCATGGTCCCGGTCAATCATTATATCATTATATCAAGAACGCGGGTCTTACTTCTATCGACTCTTTCTATCGTGCGCGTCCCTGGGCCCTGATCTATAAAAAGAATGATCCGGCTTTCACTCCAAAATGGGTGATGGGTGATGGTATGTTTGATAACCCTACGCTGTCTGCTGATTGTCCTACAAAAGATACGGTCGGACATATTACCTCACCTTTATTTGGACCAGCCAAAGCATGGAAACAGTTAAAGTGGAGAGGCGCCGCTGACAATGTGCATGATACAGCAACGGTGGATGTTATAGGCGTAACGATGGAAGGACTGGAGCAATTACAGTTCTCCGGCCTCACAACCGCCCAGCAGGATTTCGATGTATCCAGCATTGATCCGGAAGTTTACCCCTATGTAAAACTCAGAATGCGCACTACGGACAATGTAGGCTTTACACCTTATCAGCTTCGTTACTGGCGTATTACCTATGTGCCGGTACCGGAAGGCGCCATAGCGCCGAACCTGCACTTATCGGTAAAAGATACAGTGGATGTGGGTGAACCGTATCAGTTTAAAGTCGGGTTTAAAAATGTCAGTGAAATCGGGTTCGACAGTCTTAAAATAAAAATGGTAATTACGGACAAGAACAATGTGCCGCATGTAATACCAATGCCACGCAGAAGACCCCTTCCTGTGAACGATACATTACAGATCGGCGCCGTTGTAAGCACCGGTTCTTTGCCTGGCGCCAACACCGTATACATTGAAGCGAATCCGGACAGTGATCAGCTGGAACAACACCATTTTAACAATTTTGCTTTCCGTAATCTATATGTGAAGCCGGATAGCCTTAACCCGCTGCTGGATGTAACATTTGACGGTATGCATATCCTGAACAGGGATATTGTATCCTCCAAGCCGGATATTATGATCAAGCTGAAGGATGAGGCAAAATGGATGGCATTGGATGATACCAGTCTGTTGACCTTGCAGGTACGTTTCCCCAATGGAAGTTTGCGACGGTTCTATTTCAATAATGATACACTGCGGTTTACTCCGGCGGGGCAGGCACCTGTTACCGACAATACGGCCACGCTGAATTTTAAACCTTACTTCCAGCAGGACGGTGAATATGAGCTGATCATCAGCGGTAAAGACAGAAGCGAAAACGAAGCCGGCGCCATTGAGTACCGTGTACTCTTTGAAGTGATTAATAAGCCGATGATTTCTAATATGCTGAATTACCCGAATCCGTTTACCAGTTCAACCGCCTTTGTATTTACAATAACCGGTAATGAAGTGCCGCAGAATATAAAAATTGAAATAATGACGGTAACCGGAAAAATAGTCCGCGAAATTACCAAGGATGAGCTGGGACCCCTCCGGATAGGTCGTAACATTACTGAGTTTAAGTGGGATGGCACCGATCAGTACGGGCAGAAACTGGCTAATGGCATTTACCTGTACCGTGTCATAACCAATCTGAACGGTAAGGCGCTTGATAAATACAAGTCGCAAAATGATGAAACGGATAAGTACTTTAATAAAGGGTATGGCAAAATGTACCTGATGCGTTGATAAAATATTCCAAAAAGCGAAAAGTCCCGCCCCGGCGGGACTTTTTTATACGGTGCAGATAAGCGACTTTTGCCGGCAGATATGCAATCCGTCAAAACATGGTTAAAACGGCATTTTGCCCATTGGCTTTACAGGAGCCGGTGCTCAGCTTCGGCGGGTGAACAATTCCGGAGCTGGGTTGCGGCTGCGGCATCACAACGTCCTGTTTTCAGGGTGGAAGAAGTATCGCGTGACCTGTTTACCTATCATGGGGAGGATGGCATCATTGCTTTTTTATTAGGTCAGCTGGATAGCGTATCTCCTTCGTTCATTGATATTGGTGCCGGGGATTGTATAAAAAGTAATTGTGCCAGCCTGGCTGTTCATGCTGCGTGGGATGGGTGTTTCTTAGATGCAGATAACGGGCAATTGCAAACCGGCAGAAACTTCTACAAACGGATTAATAACCGGAAGGGAAGATTATCGTTTATAAATACGCATATTACACCGGACAATGTGAATCAGGTTATCGGTGCTGCCGGGTTCTCCGGGGAAGCGGGGCTGCTCTCGATCGACATAGATGGTAATGACTATTGGATATGGAAGGCCATTGACATTATCCGGCCGAGAATTGTGATTATTGAGGCTAAGGTGGAATTTGGAACAGGCAACCGGCTGGTGTCTTATGGACATCACAATCACCATTCTTCCGATAGTATGTATAACGGAGCTTCTGTAGAAGCGCTTCGTATATTAGGGTTGCAAAAAGGCTATAAACTTGTAGCAGCAAACAAACAGGGATACAATTTGTTTTTTGTACAGCAACAGGAGCCGGTAAAAGAATTGACAACTGCGGAAGTTCTTAAAGATCCGGTTACACAACAATCGGTTTACCCGGCTTCATTTTTTGACAGACATTCGTTTCTAAAAAGTTAATCTGAACTATGGCTAAAATCGGAATAAATATCGCAACAGGCAGTCTGCAGCAAAATGAAATGATTGTTGGGATTGACCTGGGTACCACCAACAGCCTGGTGGCCATTATTCACCCTGACACAAAACAGCCCGTAGTACTGAAAGAACATGATGGCGTGGCGTTGGTTCCCTCCGTTGTTCACTTTGGTGAACAGGGGCTTGTTACTGTTGGTGATGCTGCCAGGGACTTTCTGGTAACCGAGCCGCAGCATACCATATTTTCTGTAAAGCGGCTGATGGGTAAATCGTACAGTGACATTAAAGAGCATGCCGGGTTTTTCAGCTATAAAGTGATTGATGACAATACGGATAGCCTGGTAAAAATTCAGGTAGGATCTGTATTTTATTCACCGGTGGAATTATCTTCTTTCATTCTGAAGGAATTAAAATCAAGGGCAGAACATATTTTAAAAACACCGGTAACAAAAGCGGTGATTACCGTTCCGGCTTATTTTAATGATGCGCAGCGGCAGGCTACCAGGGATGCAGGTAAGCTGGCCGGACTGGATGTGATGCGGATTGTGAATGAACCTACTGCAGCCAGCCTCGCTTACGGAATGGGACTTGGGCGTGATGAAACCAAAACCATTGCCGTATATGATCTTGGCGGTGGTACTTTTGACATTTCTGTTCTGCGGATCAGTAATGGAATTTTTGAAGTGCTCTCCACCAACGGCGATACCTATCTGGGAGGAGATGATTTTGACAGGGAAATTGTCAGGTACTGGACCGGGTTGGCCGGACTCAATGAAGAGGAACTTTCCATGCATAAAAACCTGGCACAGGAATTTCGTTTGCTGGCGGAAACGGCAAAAGTAAGCCTGAGTTGCAGTGATAATTTTACAGGAACTGTGGCTGGAGAAACGTTTACCTTAACGCGAAGTAAATTTGAAAACCTGGTGGAAGGGCTGGTAGCCCGGACGATAAGGTCCTGTACGCAGGCTCTTCAGGATGCAGGGTTAAGTAAAGAAGATATTGATGAAGTAGTTATGGTTGGCGGCTCCACCCGTGTACCCTTGGTAAAAGAGCAAGTAAGTCTTTTCTTCGGAAAAAAAGTACATGACACATTGAATCCTGATGAAGTAGTGGCGCTTGGTGCCGCTGTTCAGGCAGACGTATTGGCCGGAAATAATAAGGATGTTTTATTACTGGATATTACCCCCCTTTCATTGGGTATCGAAACTATGGGCGGTCTTATGGATGTGCTGATTCCGCGCAACTCAAAAGTGCCTTCAAAAGCAGGCAGACAATATACCACACAAAAAGACGGGCAGGGAAGTATGCGTATTTCCGTTTACCAGGGGGAGCGCGATCTGGTAAAAGACAACCGTAAACTGGCTGAGTTTAATCTGACGGGTATCCCCGGTATGCCGGCAGGGTTGCCGAAAGTGGATGTCTCTTTCCTGGTGAATGCAGATGGTATTCTGACAGTAAAAGCGAAAGAATTGCGTAGTGGCGTGGAGCAGAGTATTGAGGTTAAACCTCAATATGGTTTAACGGATGACCAGGTGGAGAAAATGCTGTTGGATTCAATTACGCATGCTCAGGAAGATATTCGCGTCAGGGCACTGGTGGAAGCGCAGACAGACGCACAACAGATACTGGACGCCACAGCTTTGTTTATTGGCAAAAACGAATCATTGCTGACCAGTCAGGAGATTGCGGAGACAAAAAGTTGTATGGAAAGTCTGTCCGCACTCCTCTTGTCAGGCACAAAGGATGAGATCCAGTCTGGAATCGAAACTTTGAATGAACTGTCGCGCCCCTTTGCCGAACGGTTGATGGATCAGGCAATCAGTAAAGCAATGAAAGGAAAGAATATTATGGAGTGATTATCCGGTAACGGCTATTTTCAAACAATATTCTTTTTTCCAAAATACCTGCATGAATTTCAGGGGAGTTTTCATTTTTATCTACAATCAGCAGTACCCTGCGGTCTTTCCACTCAACCGGTAGTTTACCGGTTGACAGGAACCGATCCAGTACACTTTTTCTAGCGGGGATATCCGGAGTGTTATAAGGGTGGGAGATCCAGGCATTGGCCGGGCTGTAAACATTGGCCAAATAATTA
This sequence comes from Chitinophagales bacterium, assembly GCA_017303855.1. Classification (GTDB taxonomy): domain Bacteria; phylum Bacteroidota; class Bacteroidia; order Chitinophagales; family Chitinophagaceae; genus JJ008. The sequence goes on from JAFLBL010000014.1 coordinate 61,725, forward strand.
ACCAGCGTGGCATTGCCTGTCAACAGATCGGCAGGTGTGCAGTTCCCGGCAAGAAAGTGTAATACTTCCCGGGTCGGATTCGTCAGATGACCTTCCCACTCTGTTTCCTCCTTTTTCCGGAGCAGATTAATAGTCCAGAGTATATTATCATTCAGTAAAACCGTAATTAACGCCGCCAGCACGATGGTTCTGTAGCGGTGTTTCCATCTGTTAAACAGAAAGACGAGTACGGGTAAAGCCAGTAAAAACAACCCTGCCCATGTATATCCTCTTGTAAAATGCAGGGGTTGTCTTGCGGGAATAAACCATTCATGTTTGGAAAGTAAAAAAGAAATAAGCGCCCAGCAAAGAAAAAGCCGTTGCTGCGGTGCTGATAATAAGGGGAATTTTTTATTCAGCTTTACTGCAATAACAGAAAGCAGAAGGACCAGGCTATACGCCGGAACGGCTACCCACAGGCTATAGGTCCAGCTGGCACTATACTGTTCAAACAGCTTCCTGTGCTCCGGAAATTGATTGAGGTATACCAGGTAATACAGCAGGTGAAAAGCAGTGATCAATAATATGGAAATCCAGAATGAATAGGGAATGTTTTTGTTTTTCAGCAGCAATTTTTCAATGAAAAGCCAGCCATTGATAATCAGTAGGTATTCTATGCCGGTAAAGGGGTGTGAAATGGACAGGAAAATGGCAGCAGCAGCTGCGGCTACCCATCGCTGTTTCACTACGAAATAGACATTCAGCAGAAATAAGAAGTGATAATAAGCTTCCAGTGGAATAAACAGATTTCTTCCCCAGTTGAGCCCCCACCAGCCATTGGCAGGGTCTGCTGTATAAATGGCATTCAAACCACTGTACCAGGTATGATCCGGCAGAAAAAGCCAGGTGGCGAGTCCTGCGGCAGCAGTCAGGCCGCCGCCCCATGTAAATAGCAATGATAACCATCCCAGGTTTCCTTCCCTGCCTGCGATTGTTTTCAACAACAGGATTCCGGTATATATACAGGCTATCGTCATCAATAAGCCGAAAAGAGATAAGGTTAACCCGGGGTCAGCTCCGGCTTTCATCAGCGCTGCAAAGAATATGGTAACCGGCTGGAAATAGATAACGGGCGAAGAGGGATTGCCGTCAAATGGGTTCGAATAAAACAGTTCAGCGTGGGGCTGATCAAGGTACTGGTGCGCATACGACATATACAGTACATTTTCATCCACTGTAAATCCGGTAGGTTGCAGTCCGGAACTATGATAGAAATAGTGTTGTAACAGGAACAGCCCAACGGGTATTGCCAAAGCCAGTGATAATATAACGGGCGCTTTTTTCACGGTGTTTGATTTCGCAATTTACCGGCCATTTGCCAGCATCCATAAATAAGTAATACCAGCAATGTGGCAGCCATTGGCCATAAAGCTAATGATACGTTACGGGAGCTGAAGCTGAATCTTACTGTATGCATTCCAGGCGGGATCTCCACGCCCATAAAACGGATATTCACTTGTGATACAGCCGCTGTTTTACCATCCACTTTCACCGACCAGTTGTGATGGTATTGCTGAGCCAGTATTAGAAAAGCGGATTGCCCTGTTATGGTTTCAAACGTGATCTTATTGGAGGACAAGCTTGTTACCCGTACTGATTTATTTTTAGTACATGGAACACCACTCCATGTTGTTACGCCTGTTGCAAACGCACAGCTGTCGGCTGATAATGAGTAATAATCCCTGTTACCGGGCTGAATGCTGTCTGCCAGGTAAGCAAGAGGTTTCCCTGCAACATAGGCATACAGCGGCCGGTTTTGAAGAAATGTTTCAGCGGAATTAAGAAAAGACGGAGAATTACTGACCTGGCTTATGCCCGGTTTTTTATTGTAGAAATTACGGAGCGACATTTGATCGAAATCCGCATAAGCATCCTGACTGTTATAGGCCAGGCTGCTGTCGCAGCCTGTAACCGGAAACCCATTGGGCTGTTGATGTATAAACCGGTTTGTGGCGTTAGGACTGTAGCTGCTGACAAAGCTGACTGGCAGCAGTAATTGTGCCATAATAATAAGGTTGGATATCCATAATATGAAAAAGAAATACTGGTTTCTCCTGATTGTCCAGACAAAAAATGCCGCAATAAACAGCATCTGAATAATGCCGTTGATCAGCATTGTATAACTCAACGTGGTATAATTCACCCAGTCTTTAACAAATGCCGTTACGGAAGAAATTGACGTAAACCTGTTCAGCGAATACATCGACTGAGGCATTACAAGGGTGATGGTTGCTATAGTCAATATGAACAAGACGCCAAGTGCGTAGCGGAAGCGTGTCAGTTCTTGTCCTTTTTCAGCGGCATCCAGCAGTTCTTTCAGCGCGGGAGCGGAGAGCAATAACAAAGCAATAATCAGAAATAGTCTTACCTGCGCGGGATGGCGGAATGTATTCATCAACGGCAGGTAATCGTAACAGAATTTATGAACAGGAGTGGTATTACCCAGGCTATACAGCAAGGCAAACAAAACCGCGGTACTCAACAGCAATGTTCTTTTAGTAAACGCCGGAGGGTAGCAGATGATCAGTGCCAGCGGTAATAAACCGATGTACATATTTCTGAAGCTGAGATCGGTGGCTGAGGGGATGTCCGCCGCGTGTATGGTGGAGGGGAAAAGAAAACTGCGGAGCTGGTGCCAGTCAAACGAATTGATTACTGCATCCGGATAAGGCAGGCCTTGCCCGCGCTGGTAGTAGGGGAGTAATTCAAGATAGGAAAGAAAGGCGGGTAGTGATAACAAAGAAAAGACAACAATGAGCAGCCCTGTGGCAAGGAGTTTCTTTTTCAATTCCTTTTTACTGAAATCACTGAACAGAAAGAGCAGCAGCAGGAGATACAGGGTCACAATAAAAAAAGAAGGGTAGCCGGCAGTAAACAGCAGGTAGAGACTTACAGCCGTTTTGATCGCTGTATTGTATGCAGGGCTTTTCAGCAACAAGGTGAAATAGTGCAGTACAAACGGAATAAAAGCCGCAGCGGCCAGCCAGTTTATCAACTGTCCGCTCAGCATAAAACCACTCAACATGTAGGCAACTGCCGTCAGCAGCGCTGCTTTTTTATGCGATGTAAGCCGCGTGGCCAGTTTATACATGCCAACACTCCCCAGGAATATATAAAGCAGGTTTTCATAATGGAAAAGGGTGAGGTCATAGCGGCCTATACAGGAAAAGAGCCAGACAACCGGATTCCAGGCCCCGCTTTGCATATCGCCGTAAACAGGGTAGCCATTATAGATATAGGGGCTCCAGAATGGAAATTCGCCATTGCGAATGGCTTCGCTGATATTGAAACGGTACGGCAGAAAGTAATGAATGGCATCGTTTTTTACGCTGAATACACCGCCGGTTAAAGGCCAGTAGGCCAACAGGCAGATCAGCAACAACCACAGGTAATTAGAAACCTGGGCTCTTGTGTGCTGCCGTATTGACGAATCAGATAAAGTATAACCCAAACGGTTCATATCCTCAAAATAGATAAAAAAGCAAAATCCCTGACTGAAATTATTCCCGGGTCAGCCGGATGAACAGCTGGGATGTTTTAGCAAATGGGCGGCGGATAAAATCGAGCAATGCAAAAAAAGCACTAACCGGTGCAAAGAGCCAATGAAAAATGACGGGATGATTGGCATCCGTACGTATAATTTTCTTGCGGGTCAGGGCGGCGATGATACTGAATGCCCAGAAAGGGGCTCCTTGTGTGTATTCCAGTTTTTCAATGCGCAGGCCGGCAGCCGCCGCAATTATCCGGAAACTCTTCTCAGAGAAGATGGTCCAGTGTCTTGGGCAGTGCAGACCGCCCCAATAGCTTTTCCTGAACAGACGGGCATCCCAACTGTCGGTGTTGGGTGTTTTTATCAGGATGATTCCTCCCGGCTCCAGCAGTTGTGCGGCTTTTTTTAAAACGTCGAGGGGGAATTGTACATGTTCAATCAGGTTCAGCATCAGGATCAGGTGAAATCGTTTATCAGTTTCAAACTGTTCTACTGTACCCTGGAAATAAGCATGGCCGTTCTTTTCAGCAATGGCTTGAGCCTGTTCATCGATATCCGCTACCTGCGTAAAGCTGATCCGTGAATCCGCTTTCTTCAGCACATCCAGTATCCAACCGGTGCCGCCTCCCACATCCAGTACATTGATTTTTTCAGCAGTAATACCCGTCAGTATTTTTTTTAGGAACCGGCGATCCAGCCATTCTTTTATCCGGGTTACCAGGTTTCCTTTCCCGTTTACAAAAGAATAATAGTTGGCCGGATATATCTTTCGCAATTGTTCAACAGGTACCGGATCTATAAAAATGGTATCACACCCGGTACAGTGATAATAGGTATACGTTTCGTCCGTGGAATAATATTCATAATCTTTTGCCTGGTTCCATGTTCCCACAGAAGACTGGTGGCAGACCGGGCAATGGGGTGTAATGGGTTTCAATGGGCGTTATATAGTTTTTTTAAAACGGTGGTGTAAGATGTACGTGAATCCCGGAGTATGGCTGCTGTTTTGTCGTCTTCTTCAAGAAACTGTTCAATGTCTTTCATACGGGTATAACTGGCCTGGGGATCCCAATGATGAATCATGTGTCGGGTAAATCCGGCGGCGCCAAAACTGCCGCTCAACAGGGTGTGATAAAATATACGACTGATTTTGCCATGCGGTTTTTTCCGGAAATCAGTCAGCGCGTCAGCCAGCTCATCGCGGTGTTCGAGTAACTGACGTATACTCGCAAAAAAGGGGAAGAAAATGGCAAAGCCCGGAATCCAGGCCAATGCGGGTAACCAGTTGCCTGTAAGAAAAGCCAGGGTAAGCAACCCGGCATGCAATAAGGCTCCTGCCATTAACATGAGGCGGCTTTCCCTGATCTGTTCTTTATTCAGCACGGTACTCTTTTCTTTTGAGAACATGGTACGCAGCAGGTGTACCCCGGTAATTGTTTCCAGGATAAACAAACCTGACAGATGATTAAAGTAAGAAATTTCTGTATCAGCCGGTGTGCCTAAATGCAGGTGATGTTGCCAGTGAATTTTCCGGTAGGATTTTAAGGACAAGCCGAAAGGAAGGCACAAGAACAGGGTGCCCAGCCATTCATTTTTCTTTTTATCGGGGTGAATATTATAGTGACTGGCTTCATGGGCAAATAAAGCAATATAAGCGGCAGTATAACCAATGAAAAGGCCGCCTGCCGGAATCAGCAACCACCAGGGAACTGTGCTGTGTTTTTGCAGCAGGGATAATGAAACAACAATGGCAATGAGAAAAAAGTAGCCTTTGGCAATATCGGCAAATACGGTTGCATACCGGGGGGTAAGTTGTCCGCGGAAAACGGCATAGCTGGTACCTTGCTTATTTACAACAGCGTCGAAAGGAATATCTTCCAGGTTATTTTTCATACAGATGCTGCAAAGCTATCAAAACAATATTATCCGGCCGGGCTCTTTTTCCAGATCGCAATTATACTTTTCCCGAAAAGATGAAAAAGCAGTTTATCTGTCAGCCTTGAAACAGGTACAAGCCATTTGTCCCAGAATAAAACCTGTTTTTCGGACGGGTATTGCTGATGTAGTATCAGTTTGTTTGCCAGTGCAGCCATATAACCCGTGCTGTCATAATAACGGCATTGCAGAAGCTCCATCGAAGGGGGGGAGATCGCCTGTAATGTTTTTTTAGTATACCTGCGATAGTGGCCGATCGCTTTGTCGAACGGACTGAATAAATGCTGAAAAGCCGGCGAAAGAACCAGCAGGTGCCCCCCGGGTAATAAATGGGCTGCTGCTTTTGCCAGTTCCGCCTGGTCTTTTTCTATATGCTCCAGTACATCAATGTATATGATACAATCAAATTTTTCATTGACATCGTCAATGGTACCTGTTTGTATACGGCAAGAGGATGGAAGCTGCCCTTCCCTGATTTTAAGCAAAAGTTGCCGGCTCATGTCTGCATCCGGTTCCAGTAACAGCCAATCTTCAATTGCCTTGTGGTGTAGCAGAATAGTAGTGGAGCCGATACCTGCGCCGGCTTCCAGAACGCGTCCTTTAATAAAAGGCTGCAATTGTTCCGAAAAATATTTTTTCCAATTGCGCGCATGCTGAAAAAGGACCAGCTCGTCTCCGGGATATTGAAAATTTACCGTCTCCATTTATCCGGTTATTTCGGTTTCGCCGGTATAATCCGTATAGTGTTTGGCCGGTATGAATTTCCGTTGTGACTGTGATGAAAGAAAGAGAAAGATGGTGAACAAAGACAGGAGGAAACTCTGTAAGAGAATGATCAGCATGGCCGAAGTTACCGTGGACGTCCAGCCGGGAATGGCCCGTGTGGTAAATGATTTAATAACCAGCAACAGTACGATCAGGAGCAATGAAATACCAATCAGCAATAAAGAGAAGATTAATAGTCGACTGGCAATAACTTCAATAAACACGGCTATAGCTCCGAGTCCATGCAGTAATAAGCCGTGAAAACCCATTTTGGAATGACCATCATACCGTTTGCCACGGTGCGTGTCAACAGATTGATAGGGGAGTCCGGATTTTATAATCCCTCCGGCTAAATGATTCCATATTTCGCTGTAATAAACCAGTTTTCCAAGCAGGGAGGATGGCATTACTAGGAAATTCCCAAAGCTTATCCTTTTACCGGTCAGTACCCGGAATACAAATTTGTAAATGGTATAAAAGATTCTGAATTTCCGGCTTTCCTGTCTGGACCGGCGGCGTGCAAAAATAATTTTACCGGGATGGCTGGCAACGGTGTTAAGCAGCAGACCTGCGTCTTCCGGTCTGTCCTCTCCGTCGCTGTCCATGATCAGTACGTGGTCACAGGGCATTTTTTCCCGTATATAAGCCAAACCGATTGCGATGGCTTTCTGGTGGCCGATATTCCGTAAAAGGTGAAGAATCCGCACCTGCAAACCCGGAATGGAAACAGTTTGTAATGGCTCTGCGGAACCATCATTCAACAGCAACACGGAAAAAGTCTGGCCGGTTGCCGGTGTAAGCGCTTTGGATAATTCAACGAGTAATCGGTTGGCGGAAACGCTGTCGTTATATACAGGGATTAATATGATAGTGTGTCCGGTCATCGGTGGCCCTAAAGATACAATCAATTGAAGGAATAAAAGGATGCTGCGGTTAAATAAACCGGTCTTTCAATTGCATGAAATAACGTTCAAAATACTGATAGCTCAGCCAGCTTATTCCGATTGCCAGCAGTGTAGCAATGCCGGCAATCATAATTGAAAGGCTATGTCCTTCCAGCGACTTCGAAAACAACCGGTACAGCGTTGGGTTAAGTATAACATAAACCGGCCAATGAAAAATATACAGACCGTAGGAAATTTTTCCTAAAAACCGAAGCGGGGAAAAATTGAATACAAGGTTCATTAGCCTGTTCTCTCCGCCGGCTGCTTCGTTTACCAGTAATCCAAACACCATCGCGAATGTGGTATAACCGGCAATTGCCAGGTAGGGAAAGGAATACTGATTGCTGCTGTTGATGAAGTAGAATAGAAAATTGAATCCGGCAAACAGCAGTACTACCAGTGACATATATTTATCCAGGAACCCGGGTCGTACCCGTTGCAATAAAGCAATCATACTGCCTATACAGATGCCGTCGATCCTTGTAAAAGTATAGAGATTGAAATAAGCCAGGTCAGGTACCTGGTTGTTCCAGATCCAGATGCGGAATCCGATTACTGCCAGTAAAACGATGATGAGCAGGTACAGCAAATGCCATGGTTTTTTCAGCAATAGTATCAGCAATGGCCAGACCATATAAAACTGTTCTTCCACGGCCAAAGACCAGAAATGATTCAGCAGATTGGACTGATCGGGGGAGCTGAAAATATACAACCAGTTTTGCAGGTATGTCCATAGCCATACCTGGTTTTCGCGGTAATAGCTTACCTGGAGATGGGTGAAGAATGGTGGCAACAATAAAAGGAACAGGCACAATGCCAGGTAGTAAAGCGGAAAAATCCGGAGTATTCTGCGTATATAGAAATTCCGGAGAAAATGTGGCTGGTGTACAGTTTTTAAAAGTATATCTGTTATCAGGAATCCGGATAACACGAAAAAAAGATCGACACCCATCCAGCCAAAAAAGAAATAATGCGTAAAATCAAAATTATGGTATACCACAACCATCAGAATGGCCAGTCCACGGAGTCCGTCCAGGGCAGGTATATGTTGCCTGTTAGGCGTGACTGATTGCATGGGCGGGAAACAGGTTAGTTAGTCTTTCAAAGATAATCTTCTGAGCAGATACTTTCCGATCATATCAAATTCAATGTTCACGGATTGCCCGGGCTCAAGACTTTTCAGATTGGTGTGTTCAAACGTGTAAGGAATAATAGCTACCTTAAACCGTTTCTTTTTCACGTCAAAAGCGGTCAGGCTGATCCCATTGAGGCAAACGGAGCCTTTTTCAATGATAAGTTCGGCAAAACGGCGGGGAAATTCAATTTCAAATTCCCAGCTGCCCTCTTTTTCCACCCGGTTGATACAGGTGCCGGTGGCATCCACATGTCCCTGCACCAGGTGTCCGTCGAGCCGGCCATTCATTTGAAGACAGCGTTCAAGATTCACCAGGGAACCTTCCACCCAGTCATTCAGGTTCGACTTTTTCAGTGTTTCTTCAATAGCTGTAATCCGGTGCTGACCGTCCCGGACTTCTTCAACGGTAAGACAGACCCCGCTATGGCTGACACTCTGATCGGTTTTCAGCTGATCCGAGAGGGGGGAACTGATCCAGAAAGTTCTGTTTGAACCATTGAAAATGATAGCTTTAACTATGCCGGTGCTTTCTACAATTCCTGTAAACATGGGAGCAAGTTAAATCATTTATTTTTTCATTTCTCCATTTCAAATATACCGCCTATATTTGCCACCCGAAATTTCGGGAACAAAAAAATAAAATACCGAAGGGGGTATCAATTATTATGCTGATCATCGACTCAAAAGATTGCGAAAACATCGACAAAGCTTTAAAGAAGTACAAGAAGAAGTTTGAGAAATCCAAAGTGCTTCTGCAACTGCGCGAGCGCCAGAGTTTCACCAAGCCTTCTGTAAAGCGCAGAGGCCAGGTGCTGAAAGCGATCTACAAGCAGCAGCTTGCCAGCGGCAAGATTGAGGGATAATCCCCGTTGCATTATAAATTACTGAGATAGCTGCAAAGTTTAATAGCTTTGTGGCTGTCTTTTTTTATGCCTGTCAGCGAACGACAATATATTCAAACCTTCACCGATTATCTCAAATTTGAGAAGCGGTATTCTGCTCATACCATTGCGTCATATTCAAACGATCTTATCAGCTTTTTCGATTTTCTTGAGACCAGTTATGGTGTACAGCAAATCAGGGAGGTGCAGTCAGTCATGGTCCGCAGCTGGCTGGCCGAGCTTAAAGAAAAGGGGATGACCGGTGTAACCCTGAACCGTAAAATTTCCTCCCTCAAGTCTTTTTTTAAATTCCAATTGAAATCGGGGGGGGTAGAGCAGTCTCCGATGGGCCAGATCATCAGTCCGAAGAAAGGACGGCGATTACCTGTTTTTGTGAAGGAGGAAGAAGCCCGTTCTCTGAATACGGTATTACAGTCCGGTGCTGAGGATTGGAAAAGCCTGAATGCGCGTATGCTGGTGGGTATTTTTTATGCTACCGGAATGCGCCTGAGTGAGCTGATCGGCTTAAAAGATCAGCAGATTGATCCGGACCGGGAACAGATAAAAGTGTTGGGGAAAGGGAATAAGGAACGGGTAATTCCCGTGAGCCGGGAACTGCTTGACCTGATCCGTACATACCAGGCGCTCCGAAATAAGGAATTTGCCCGTACAGAAGAAACACTACTGGTAACAGAGAAGGGGAAAAAAATGTATCCGCGGTATGCCTGGAAGCTGGTTAACCAGGTACTGGGAGCGGGTAGTAGTCTGGACAAACGGAGTCCCCACGTATTGCGCCACAGTTTTGCCACGCACCTGATGAATCACGGGGCCGATCTGAATGCCGTCAAAGAATTGCTGGGCCACAGCAGCCTGGCCGCTACCCAGGTGTATACACACACCACCATTGAGAAGCTAAAAGATATACATAAAAAAGCTCATCCAAGGGGCTGATTTTTTCCTTTGGCACAATAAAATTTTAGCCTTTTTTTTGTTGGATTGCTGTTACTTTTTAAGTAACTTGATACCGATATAAGAACCACCTAAGAGAAACCACTTTCGATTAGTTCTTTATTTATTGTTTCACAGTTTAAAAATGATGACCATGAACGTAAAAATTCAAACTGTTCATTTCAATGCTGACAGCAAACTGATTGAGTATGTAAACAAAAAATTAGATAAGCTGCCGGTGTTTAGCGATCGCATCATCCAGGTTAATGTGTTTTTGAAATTGGACAATGTGGCACATTCAATTAAAGACAAAATTGCTGAGATCAGGGTGCATGTACCCCGTCACGACTTTTTTGTAAAATCAACCAGTAAATCGTTTGAAGAATCCTTTGACAGTGCTTTCGAGTCACTCGTAAGCCAGATAAAAAGAAAAAAAGAGAAGCAAGCCGCGTAAAAATTTCCAGGGGCTGTACCAAAAAGTACAGCCCCTTTTTTTGGCTCCAGCCCTTACTGCGCCTGCATTTCTCCTATGTGGACTGTTGTCTGAAAATTTGCCGGATACCGGTTCCTGATTTATTTCCTGATTTTCAGCAGAAAATAATGCTCATAAAATTTTTGCAATATCCAAATTCCCTTACCTTTGCCTTCCCAAAAAATGGGGTAGTTCTTTATTGCCTGATCCGGAAAGCAAATATGCGAATCCGGGATTAAAAAACGCCACCTTAGCTCAGTTGGTAGAGCAACTGATTTGTAATCAGTAGGTCGCCAGTTCGACTCTGGCAGGTGGCTCCAGGCGGGCAAGTAGCCAAGTGGCCAACGGCAACAGACTGTAAATCTGTCCTCTTCGGAGTTCGGTGGTTCGAATCCATCCTTGCCCACGTTCTTTGAAAATTGAGTATTGGTTATTGAAAATTGGGTATTCCCGGTAATTTCCAATAACCAATGATCAATGCTCAATATTCATTTTAAGCGGGAGTAGCTCATTTGGTAGAGCGGTAGCCTTCCAAGCTTCAGGTGGCCGGTTCGAGCCCGGTCTCCCGCTCTTTTCAGTTTGCAGCCTGCAGTTCGCAGTCTGCAGTATTCGTCAGGATTGACTGCTGACTGCCGACTGAAAACTGCTGACTGAGCGTAAGCCGTTGTAGCTCAGTGGTAGAGCATCCCGTAGGTACGGGAGAAGAGGTCTGCCAGCTAAACGTGTTAAGAAGCCGTTGTAGCTCAGTGGTAGAGCACTTCCTTGGTAAGGAAGAGGTCTGGGGTTCAATTCCCCATAACGGCTCAGATATTTTTGATTAACAATGTGTTGCAAAGATGGCCACAGTTCAGGCTGGGGCTTCCTGATAAAAAAACAATAATTGTAAAACACAACTTTAAAACCGATAACAATGTCAAAAGAGACCTTTAAGAGGGACAAACCCCACGTTAACGTTGGTACCATCGGACACATTGACCATGGTAAAACAACTTTGACTGCTGCTATTACAACTATCCTGGCTTCAAAGGGTATGGCGCAGGCAAAAAAATATGATGAAATCGATGCTGCTCCTGAAGAAAAAGAAAGGGGTATCACGATCAATACAGCTCACGTTGAGTACCAGACGGCCAACCGTCACTACGCACACGTTGACTGTCCCGGTCACGCTGACTATGTTAAAAACATGATCACCGGTGCTGCCCAGATGGATGGTGCGATCCTGGTGGTTGCCGCTACAGACGGTCCCATGCCCCAAACGAAGGAGCACATCCTGCTTGCCCGCCAGGTAGGTGTACCCAAGATTGTGGTATTTATGAATAAAGTTGACCTGGTAGATGACCCCGAACTGCTGGAACTGGTGGAAATGGAAATCCGTGACCTCCTGACTTTCTACGGTTTTGATGGTGCCAACACACCGATCATTAAGGGATCTGCTATCAAAGCACTGGAAGGTGAAGCTGAAGCTGTAAAACAGGTTGAAGACCTGATGGCTGCAGTTGACGAATATATTCCCCTGCCTCCCCGCCCGGTTGATCAGCCGTTCCTGATGTCTGTGGAAGACGTATTCTCTATCACAGGTCGTGGTACAGTTGCTACAGGTCGTATCGAAAGAGGTCGTATTAAAGTTGGTGAGCCGGTTGAGATCGTAGGTCTGATCGCTGAGCCCCTGACTTCTACCTGTACAGGTGTGGAAATGTTCCGCAAACTGCTGGATGAAGGTGAAGCTGGTGACAATGCAGGTCTGCTGCTCCGTGGTATTGAGAAAACCCAGATCCGTCGTGGTATGGTTATCGTTAAGCCCGGTTCTATCACTCCCCACACTGAATTCAAAGCTGAGGTTTACGTACTGAGCAAAGAAGAAGGTGGACGTCATACTCCGTTCTTCCAGAAATACCGTCCCCAGTTCTATTTCCGTACTACAGACGTAACCGGAGAAGTTGAACTGAACGCTGGAACTGAAATGGTTATGCCTGGTGATAACACATCACTGAATGTTAAACTGATCCAGCCCATCGCGATGGAAAAGGGTCTGAAGTTTGCGATCCGTGAAGGTGGACGTACAGTAGGTGCCGGCCAGGTTACTGAGATTATTAAATAATCTATTATCTTTGATACTTCAAAAGTCATTGGTCAGTCGGATTTTCCGAACGACCGGTGACTTTTGATTCTTACGGGCATAGTTCAATGGCAGAATAGCGGTCTCCAAAACCGTTGATGGGAGTTCGAATCTCTCTGCCCGTGCAAACAGCGTATTATGAACAAGATCACAACATATTTCAAAGAAAGCCTGAAAGAGCTGGTGGAAAAAGTGACCTGGCCTACCTGGCAGCAATTGCAGCAATCCACAATGATTGTGCTGGCCGCCACACTGGTCATCACCTTTATTGTACTGGCGATGGATTCGGTAATTGGTAATGGTCTGAAGTTTATTTACAAACAACTTTTCTGATGGAAACAACGCCCAATACAGACGTAAAACAGCAGGACACCAAATGGTTTGTACTGCGTGTGGTTAGCGGAAAGGAGAAAAAGGTAAAGGAGTACCTGGATAAGGAAATCTCCCGTGGCGGCTGGAGTGAAATCGTAAAGCAGGTTTTTCTGCCGGTGGAAAAAGTATACAAAGTAGCCAGTGGCAAGAAAGTAATGCGGGAAAGAAACTATTATCCCGGTTATGTAATGATTGAAATTACTGAAGGCAAACTCAGCGATGACCTGAAAGATATCATCAAAAATACCACGAACGTGATCCATTTCCTGGGTAAGGAAAACCCCATTGCGTTGCGTAAAGCTGAAGTGAACAAGATGCTGGGTAAGATGGACGAAATGGCTGAAGTAGGCGGTATCAGCATGAGTGAGCCCTTTATTGTAGGCGAAACCATCAAAATCATTGAAGGGCCGTTTAATGATTTTAACGGGGTGATTGAGGAAGTAAATGATGAGAAGAAAAAGCTGAAAGTGACTGTAAAGATCTTTGGTCGTTCAACCCCGGTGGAACTGAACTATATGCAGGTGGAGAAAATCAGCTGATTTTTTCTGTAACAAATTGAAAGCCACCCGTATTCACGGGTGGCTTTTTTATGTACCCCGGGTTCTGAAAAAATCACTGAAACCCTTTGCCGGTAACAGTTTTACGCTTACCTTTGCCGCCCCAATCAGTTCTTTCTTTGTCCTCGGTATTTTTTAAAATGAGGACGATGGTTGAATTTGGGAGACCAAGTAGACAAATCGAAAGGTCGTCAGAACCAATAAAACAAAGAAAATGGCAAAAGAAATCTCCGGCTATGTAAAGCTGCAGTGTAAGGGTGGCCAGGCCAACCCTGCACCTCCGATCGGTCCTGCGCTGGGTTCCAAGGGTATTAACATCATGGAATTCTGTAAGCAGTTCAACGCAAGAACGCAGGACAAAATGGGAAAAGTGCTTCCCGTATTAATCACTGTTTATACTGACAAGAGTTTTGATTTTGTGATCAAAACGCCTCCCGCAGCTATTCAGCTGATGGAAGCCGCTAAAATTCAAAAGGGTTCCAAAGAAAGTAACCGTGCAAAAGTGGGTAAAGTAAACTGGGAACAGGTAAAGGCAATTGCAGAAGACAAAATGCCTGACCTCAACTGCTTTACAGTTGAAAGCGCCATGAAAATGGTTGCCGGTACCGCCCGCAGCATGGGACTCAACGTGGAAGGTAAAGCCCCCTGGGAAAATTAATCATCCCGGTTTTTTGAAATCCTTTAAAAGAAATTAACATGGCATTCATTAGTAAGAAAAGAAAAGTGGCCGATACGAAGGTTGACGCCAATAAAGCATATTCATTAAAAGAAGCATCTGCCCTGGTGAAAACGATCAACACCTGCAAATTCGATGCTTCTGTGGACCTGCACATCCGTCTGGGTGTGGATCCTAAAAAAGCTGACCAGGCTATCCGTGGCACCGTAAGTCTGCCCCATGGTACTGGTAAAACTAAAAAAGTTCTGGTTCTTTGTCCTGCCGACAAAGAAGCAGAAGCAAAAGCAGCCGGTGCCGACTATGTTGGACTGGATGAGTTTGTAACAAAAATCGAAGGCGGTTGGGTAGATGTGGATGTTATCATTGCCACACCTTCTGTTATGCCTAAAATTGGTAAACTGGGTAAAGTACTCGGTCCCCGTAACCTGATGCCGAACCCAAAGACCGGTACGGTAACCAATGATGTGGCCAATGCCATCAACGATGTTAAAGGTGGTAAGATCGCTTTTAAAGTGGATAAAGTAGGTATCATCCATGCTTCTATCGGACGGGTAAGTTTCACTCCGGAGAAAATCGCGGAAAACAGCCAGGAGCTGCTGAATGCGGTGATCAAGGCAAAACCGTCTTCCGCAAAAGGTACTTACCTGCGCGGTATCAGCATGGCCAGTACAATGAGTCCTGGTATTGCTATCGACACCAAAGCATTTGTTCACTAAGGCTGCCGGCCCCTCCGGAAGAGGGGCGACAATGCCTCCGATTAACTGACCAGTCAAAACATTTATAAAATGACAAAAGATCAAAAAAACGAAGTGATTGAACTGCTGAAAGGCAAGTTCGCTCAATATAACAACTTCTATATCGCCGATACAGAGTCGCTTTCTGTAGCGCAGGTGGGTAAACTCCGCCGGGCCTGTTTCAACAAGCAGGTGGAAATGAAAGTAGCCAAGAACACCCTGATTAAAAAAGCGCTGGAATCACTGGATAGCGAGAAGTATGCAGGTATGTATGATTCACTGCACAAGGTGACTGCCCTGATGTTCTCCGAGAACCCGAAAGAACCGGCCCTGATCATCAGTTCTTTCCGTAAGGAAAGCAATGGTGAAAAACCCGTGCTGAAAGCCGCTTTCATCAATGGTGATATCTATACAGGCGATAACAACCTGAAAGCACTGACCCAGATCAAAACCAAAAATGAACTTATTGGTGAGGTTATCGGTTTGTTGCAATCTCCGGCCAAACGTGTACTGGCTGCTTTATTGCACCACCACGAACAAAAAGCCGGCGGCGCAGAAGCTGCAGCCGCAGAGTAAGGAGTATATAGCGGTGTGTTGCATGTTGAGCGCCTGAAAGGGCATCATTGTTCAACCGCCACTTTACTATAAACAATTTTTTTAAAACCGCCGTCGGATCCATTAATGGATATGAAGACGGTAAAAATTCAAACAAAATGGCAGACGTAAAAGCATTAGCAGAAAGCCTGGTAGGCTTAACAGTAAAAGAAGTACAGGAATTAGCTGATTTCCTGAAATCTGAGTACGGTATCGAACCCGCAGCTGCAGCTGTAGTAGTTGCAAGTGGCGATGGTGGTGGTGCTGCAGCAGCAGAAGAAAAAACAGCTTTCAACGTAGTACTGAAGAACGGTGGTGCTTCCAAACTGAACGTGGTTAAGATCGTTAAAGATCTGACTGGCCTCGGTCTGAAAGAAGCAAAAGACCTGGTTGACGGTGCTCCGAAGAACGTAAAAGAAGGTGTATCTAAAGCTGAAGCTGAAGAAATCGCCGCTAAACTGAAAGAAGCAGGTGCTGATGTTGAGATTGCTTAATTTCAACTGATCAGAAATAATAAGCCCTCCGGATACCCGGAGGGTTTTTTATTGCAGAATGAGGTAAGGACTGATTTTAGCATACAGTTCACTGGTGACTGACTGTATTTTTTTTAAGTCTTCCAGCCGGGTAAATGGCCCGTGTTCCTTACGGTAAGCTATCAGTGTATTCACGATTGCCCATTTCAGGTACGGATGCTTTTTAAAATCTTCTGCTGAGGCCGTATTGATGTTTATTTTTTTTACTACCGGTTGTTCCAGCCGGAGCAGGGGCCTGATTTGCTGATACACTGAATCGGCAAGGCCAAAGGTTTCGGCTACCTGTTCAATCGCATAGAATCCACCCAGTTTTTCCCTGAACAGTACGATCCGATGCGCCAGTTTTGAACCAATTCCGGGTAAAGCAATCCAGTCACTGGTATCCGCAGTATTGATTTCGATGGCGGCTGGTTTTTTTGTTGCAGGAAACCGGGCCGGGCGTACTTCCTGTATTTTATCTGTCGGCCACTCTTTGGATTCAGCGACAGGGGCGGACCCGATCCGGATATAGCTTTGTATCCGTTCAAATTCGTCCGGAAACAGCCCGTAAATCCGTTTCAGATCCTCTGGCTTACGGAACTTGCCGCCTTTCGAAGTATAGTTTAAAATCGTTTTAATTGTCTTTTCACGTAATCCCAGTTGCCGCCAGCCTGCTTCATCCAGCGTATTGGGATCGAAGTAGAAAAGGGTGCCGCCTGAACGGGTGTTACCCTGGCCATATGGTGTTTTGCCGGGATAGGGGCGATTACGTTCAGAATACCGGCTTTCACCGGGGCCGTTTTCCGGAACAGGCTGCTCCAGTTTTTTCATGGCTGTAATCCAGGCCGTGTCTGCCGGACCGGGTCTGGCAGCACCGGGAGAGGTGGGGAGAACAGACGGTAACAGAAAGAAGAGGGCTACCAATACAACTACGCCCGTGATTCCCCATCTTTCCCGCCGGCTGAGCGACAGGTAATCATTGATCCATTGCTTCTTTTTCATGCTACGATTTTAGCCAAAAGCCGGGGTCTGGAAATGGGGAAAACCACCTGATTTCCCGTGTTTTTGGCCGGGTTATTGTGAGCAAAGTTTTCTTGGTTGAGAATATATAATCCCTACCTTTGCAATCCTTTATTTTGGCCAAACATATTTTGACATCCCAACTCATGTGTAACTAGCTGATTTTCATTGACTTTCGTTTTTTCTAAAATGAGAGCATGAGCATGATTGGTGTGTCCTCAACGTTGTAAAAACCGGTTTTACGCATATGTCTTCAACAAAAGTGAACTCAAGAGTGGATTTCGGTAAAATCAAGCACCTGGCTGAAACACCCGATCTGCTTGAAGTACAGATTCAATCGTTTAAAGAGTTTTTCCAGTTAGAAACCACCCCCGATAAGCGAAATATCGAAGGGCTGTTCCGTGTATTTAAGGATAACTTTCCGATCACGGATACCCGGAATATCTTCGTACTGGAATTCCTGGATTACTTTATCGATCCGCCCCGGTACACCATCGAAGAGTGTATGGAACGCGGGCTTACGTATGCTGTTCCACTTAAGGCTAAACTCCGCCTGAGTTGTAACGATGAAGAGCACGTGGATTTTCAGACAATCGTACAGGATGTGTTCCTGGGCAATATTCCCTACATGACCCCCCGTGGTACCTTTGTGATCAACGGCGCTGAGCGGGTGGTCGTATCCCAGCTGCACCGTTCACCGGGTGTGTTCTTTGGTCAATCTGTTCACCCGAACGGAACCAAGATCTACTCCGCCCGTGTGATTCCTTTCAAAGGTGCCTGGATGGAGTTTGCCACGGACATCAACAACGTAATGTACGCGTATATTGACCGGAAGAAGAAGTTCCCGGTTACCACGCTGCTGCGTTCTATCGGTTATGAAACCGATAAGGATATCCTGGAGCTTTTCGGTATGGCCGATGAAGTAAAAACGGACAAAAAGACCCTTGGTAAATATGTAGGCAAACGCCTGGCTGCCCGTGTACTCCGTACCTGGGTAGAGGATTTTGTGGATGAGGATACCGGTGAGGTGGTGTCCATTGAGCGGAACGAAATCGTGATGGAAAGGGATACCGTACTGGATGAAGAGGCTATCGATACTATTTCCGAAATGGAAGTAGCCAGCGTATTCGTTCAGCGTGAAGATGTGGGTGGAGACTACGCGATTATTTACAATACCCTGAATAAGGATACTTCCAACAGTGAGCTGGAAGCGGTACAGTTTATCTACCGTCAGCTCCGTGGTGCCGATGCGCCCGATAATGAAACCGCCCGTGGTATCATCGATAAATTATTCTTCAGCGATAAGCGGTATGATCTCGGCGAAGTTGGCCGGTACAAAATCAACCGTAAACTGAATGTTGACCTGCCACTGGAAAAGAAAACACTGACCAAAGAGGATATCATCCTCATCATTAAATACCTGGTACGTCTGACCAACGGTAAAGCAGAGATTGATGATATCGATCACCTGAGTAACCGTCGTGTGAGAACGGTAGGCGAGCAGTTATATGCTCAGTTCGGTGTAGGTCTGGCCCGTATGGCCCGTACGATCCGTGAGCGGATGAACGTACGCGACAATGAGGTATTTACACCGGTTGACCTGATCAATGCCCGTACACTTTCTTCTGTGATTAATTCCTTCTTCGGAACATCCCAGTTGTCCCAGTTCCTCGATCAGACCAACCCGCTTTCTGAAATCACACACAAACGTCGTATTTCGGCACTCGGGCCGGGTGGTCTCAGCCGGGAGCGTGCCGGTTTCGAGGTACGTGACGTACACTATTCACACTACGGTCGCCTGTGTACCATTGAAACACCGGAAGGACCGAACATCGGTCTTATCTCCACGCTTTGCGTTCACGCGAAGATCAATGATATGGGCTTCATTGAAACCCCGTATCGTAAAGTGGATAACGGTAAGGTGAACATGAAGGAGCTGAACTTCCTGAGTGCGGAGGAAGAAGATCTGGCTAAAATCGCCCAGGCGAATACCCAGATTGACGAAAAAGGTAATTTCCGTGAAGAAAGAATCCAGAGCCGTGAAACCGGTGACTTCCCGATTCTTGATAAAGCGGATGTGGAATATATGGACGTAGCCCCCAACCAGATTGTGGGACTGAGTGCTTCCCTGATTCCGTTCCTGGAGCATGATGATGCCAACCGTGCCCTGATGGGTTCAAACATGCAACGTCAGGCTGTACCGCTGCTGCGTCCGGATGTGCCTATTGTAGGTACCGGTCTCGAAGGAAAAGCAGCCCGTGATGCGAGGATCCAGATTCACTCTGAAGGAGAAGGTGTGGTGGAGTTTGTGGATGCGAATGAAATACATGTACGCTACGACCGCGACGCGGCTGAGAAACTGGTCAGCTTTGAAGATGACCTGCGTATATACAGACTCACAAAATTCATCAAGACCAACCAGGAAACCTGTATCAACCTTTGCCCGGCTGTGAAGAAAGGACAAAAGGTGAAGAAAGGCGACTTCCTGACCGAAGGATATGCCACGCAGAATGGTGAACTCGCTCTTGGTAAAAACCTGAAAGTGGCCTTCATGCCCTGGAAAGGTTACAACTTCGAGGATGCGATTGTAATCAGTGAAAGAGTGGTGAAAGAAGATATGTTTACCTCCGTTCACATTTCTGAATATGAACTGGAAGTGCGCGATACCAAACTGGGTGAGGAAGAGCTGACGCCGGATATTCCCAACGTTTCAGAAGAAGCCACCAAAGACCTGGATGAGAACGGTATTATCCGTATCGGTGCCCAGGTAAAAGAAGGCGACATCCTGATTGGAAAAATCACGCCGAAAGGAGAAAGCGATCCTACACCGGAAGAGAAACTGCTCCGTGCCATCTTCGGTGATAAAGCCGGTGATGCCAAAGACGCTTCCCTGAAAGCACCGAATGGTGTGGAAGGCGTGGTGATCGGTAAGAAACTTTTCCAGCGCGCGAAGAAAGATAAGAATGCCAAAGTGCGCGAGAAAGCGGCTATTGAAAAACTGGAGAAAGTACACGAGAAGAATGAAACAGACCTGATGGAAGTGCTGCTGGAAAAACTGACCACGCTGTTGCGTGAGCATGTTTCTTCCGGTGTAAGCAACAACTTCGGGGAAATACAGATCGGTAAAGGCGCCAAGTTCACGGAGAAAAACCTGCGCGGACTGGATTATGCCAATATTAATCCGCTGGGCTGGACAGGTGATGCGAAAGTGGATGACCAGATCAATACCCTGCTGCACAACTATAACATCAAGTTCAACGAAGAACTGGGTCGTTACAAACGCGAGAAATTCAACATCAGTATCGGGGATGAATTACCAGCTGGTGTACTGAAACTGGCGAAAGTATACCTCGCGGTTAAACGTAAACTGAAAGTGGGTGATAAAATGGCCGGACGTCACGGTAACAAAGGTATCGTGGCCAAAATCGTACGCCAGGAAGATATGCCGTTTCTTGAAGACGGAACGCCGGTGGATGTGGTACTGAACCCGCTGGGTGTACCGAGTCGTATGAACCTCGGTCAGATTTATGAAACCATCCTTGGCTGGACCGGTCAGAAACTGGGATTGAAATTCGCCACGCCCATCTTTGATGGTGCTTCCGTCGACGAGATCGCTTCCTATTGTAAGGATGCCAATATCCCGATGTATGGTCACACCTATCTGTATGATGGAGAGACCGGAGAGCGTTTCCACCAGAAAGCAACCGTGGGTATCATTTACGTGATCAAACTGCACCACATGGTGGATGATAAGATGCACGCCCGTTCTATCGGACCGTACAGTCTTATTACGCAGCAGCCGCTCGGTGGTAAAGCCCAGTTTGGTGGTCAGCGTTTCGGGGAAATGGAAGTGTGGGCGCTTGAAGCCTACGGTGCTTCCAATATCCTCCAGGAACTGCTTACCATTAAATCGGATGATATCATCGGTCGTGCGAAAACGTATGAATCTATTGTGAAAGGAGAGAACGTTCCCAGAGCCGGGGTGCCTGAGTCCTTCAATGTACTTGTACATGAACTGAGAGGACTGGGGCTGGATCTCAAATTTGAATAAGTAAAAAATCAAAAGTAAAAAACCCTGCTGTCGGAATATTTCCCTGCTGTCAGTAAGGTCGGCTTAACGGATTTTTACTTTTGACTTTTTCATTTTGAATTAACTAATCAGGGTCTAACAACTATAAAGTAAATTATGGCTATCAGAAAAGAAAATCGTCCAAAAGCGGCTTTTTCAAAGATCACCATTGGTCTGGCTTCACCGGATACCATCCTGGAAAGAAGTTATGGTGAGATATTAAAGCCTGAAACGATCAACTATCGTACGTACAAACCGGAAAGAGATGGTTTGTTCTGCGAAAGAATCTTTGGTCCTGTTAAAGATTACGAATGTGCCTGCGGTAAGTACAAGCGTATCCGGTATAAGGGTATCGTGTGCGACCGTTGTGGTGTGGAAGTAACAGAGAAAAAAGTCCGCCGTGAAAGGATGGGACATATCAAACTGGTAGTGCCGGTAGTACATATCTGGTATTTTAAATCTCTTCCTAATAAGATCGGTTACCTGCTGGGCGTAAGCTCCAAGAAGCTGGAGACCATTGTTTATTATGAAAGATATGTGGTGATCCAGTCCGGTATCCGTGCGGATAAAGGACAGAATATGGGTGACCTCCTGACAGAAGAGGAATACCTCGATATCCTCGATACATTGCCTAAGGATAACCAGTATCTGCCGGATGATGATCCGAATAAATTTATTGCCAAGATGGGTGCCGAAGCGGTGCATGATATGCTCGCACGCATTGATCTTGACCAGTTATCATTTGACCTGCGGAATGCCGCCGCCACTGAAACTTCTCAGCAACGTAAAGCCGATGCGCTGAAGCGGCTGAGTGTGGTGGAAGCTTTCCGTGATGCCAATACAAGAATCACGAATCGTCCGGAATGGATGGTTATGCAGTATATCCCGGTTATTCCGCCGGAACTGCGTCCCCTCGTTCCCCTGGATGGTGGCCGTTTTGCTTCTTCTGACCTGAATGACCTGTATCGCCGGGTGATTATCCGGAATAACCGGCTGAAGCGTTTGTTAGAAATCAAAGCGCCTGAAGTGATCCTGCGTAACGAAAAACGTATGCTGCAGGAAGCCGTGGATTCCCTGTTTGATAACAGCCGTAAGTCCAACGCCGTTAAAGCGGAAGGCGGACGTGCCCTGAAATCATTGAGTGATGTACTGAAAGGTAAACAAGGTCGTTTCCGTCAGAACCTGCTTGGTAAACGTGTGGACTACTCCGGTCGTTCTGTAATCGTGGTAGGACCTGAACTGAAACTCCATGAGTGCGGTCTTCCGAAAGATATGGCGGCTGAATTGTTTAAGCCGTTTATCATCCGTAAACTGATTGAAAGAGGTATCGTTAAAACCGTGAAGTCTGCCCGTAAACTGGTGGATAAGAAGGAAGCGGTGGTATGGGATATCCTTGAAAATATTCTGAAAGGTCACCCGGTAATGCTGAACCGTGCCCCTACACTGCACCGTTTGTCCATCCAGGCCTTCCAGCCCAAACTGATTGAAGGAAAAGCGATCCAGCTGCACCCGCTTGTAACGTCAGCGTTCAACGCCGACTTTGATGGTGACCAGATGGCGGTACACGTGCCCCTGAGCCATGCGGCTATCCTGGAAGCACAGTTACTGATGCTGGCCTCACATAACATCCTGAACCCACAGAATGGTACGCCGATTACCCTGCCTTCTCAGGACATGGTACTGGGTCTGTACTATATCACTAAGGGAAAGAAAACTAACGAAACGGAAACGGTTCGTGGTCAGGGTAAAATATTCTATTCTGCAGAAGAGGTTATTATCGCGTATAATGAGCGCGTGGTGGACCTGCATGCCTGGATAAAGGTGAAAACCAATATCCGTAATGCGGATGGTCTGCTCGAACACAAACTGATCGAAACCACCGTGGGTCGCGTACTGTTTAACCAGCACGTACCTGCTGAAGTAGGTTTTGTAAATGCCCTGCTGACTAAAAAGAATCTCCGGGAGATCATTGGTGACATTATTAAAATCACCAACGTACCGAAAACGGCGAAGTTCCTGGACGATATCAAACAGCTTGGTTTCCGTACCGCCTTCCAGGGTGGTCTGTCCTTCAACATCAATGACCTGATTATCCCGGATGAGAAAGAAGAAATGCTGGGTAATGCAAAAGGGGAAGTAGATGAGGTATGGGACAGCTACAATATGGGTCTGATCACCAATAACGAACGGTATAACCAGATCGTGGATATCTGGAGCCGTGTGGATACCCGTATTACAGAAACGCTGATCCGTGAACTGGCCAACGATAAACAAGGTTTCAACTCAGTATACATGATGCTTGATTCCGGTGCCCGTGGTTCCAAACAGCAGATCAAACAGCTGGCTGGTATCCGGGGATTGATGGCCAAGCCCCGTAAATCAGGATCTACCGGTTCTGAGATCATTGAGAACCCGATCCTGTCCAACTTCAAAGGCGGTCTGAACGTATTGGATTACTTTATCTCTACGCACGGTGCCCGTAAAGGTCTGGCGGATACGGCCCTTAAAACAGCCGATGCCGGTTACCTGACCCGTCGTCTGGTGGATGTGGCACAGGATGTGGTGATCACCGAAGAGGATTGCGGTACACTGCGTGGTATTGCCACTTCCGCATTAAAAGATAATGAAGATATCATTGAACCGTTGAGCGACAGGCTGGCGGGTCGTACATCACTGCATGATGTATATGATCCGGTAAATGACAACCTGATTGTGGCTGGCGGAGATGAAATCACAATTGATATTGCCCGCAAAATTGAAGAGGCCGGTATTGAAACGGTGGAAATCCGTTCTGTACTGACCTGCGAAAGCAAGCGTGGTGTATGTGTGAAGTGTTATGGTAAAAACCTGGCTTCAGGCAACATCGCTCAGAAAGGGGATGCAGTTGGTATCATTGCTGCCCAGTCCATTGGTGAGCCGGGTACACAGCTGACCCTGCGTACCTTCCACGTGGGTGGTGTGGCCGGTTCCGCTTCTGTGGAATCTACCCTGCTTGCGAAATTTGAAGGAACAATCCAGTTCGATGGTCTACGTACCGTTGTGGTGGAAAATAATGAAGGCGATAAATCACAGGTAGTTATTGGTCGTACAGGTGAAGTACGGATTATCGATACCAAGAATGATCGTCTGCTGATCACCAATAACATTCCTTATGGTGCAACCCTGAGTGTGAAAGACGGACAGAAGGTAAGTAAGGGAGACGCGCTTTGTTCATGGGATCCGTTCAACAACGTTATCATGGCCGAGATCAACGGTACCGTGAAGTTTGAGAATGTACTCGATGGTATCACTTACCGCGAAGAAGCGGATGAGCAAACCGGTCACCGTGAGAAAGTGGTTATTGAAACACGTGATAAAACAAAGATTCCTTCCATTGTTGTTGAAGGCAAGGATAAGAAATCATATAACCTGCCAACCGGAAGCCATATTATCATGGAAGAAGGGGATGAGGTGAAAGCCGGACAGGTTATTGTGAAGATCCCGCGTATCCTCGGTAAACTGAGAGATATCACCGGGGGTCTGCCCCGTGTTACGGAACTCTTTGAAGCCCGTAACCCGAGCAACCCGGCCGTGGTTTCTGAAATTGACGGGGTGGTGGTCATGGGTGCCATTAAACGTGGTAACCGTGAGATCATCATTGAAGCTAAGGACGGTGTTCAGAAAAAATACCTGGTTCCCCTGACCCGCCAGATCCTGGCGCAGGACGGCGACTTTGTAAAAGCCGGTGCTTCACTGAGTGACGGACAGATTGCTCCGTTCGATATCCTCTCTATCAAAGGTCCGTTTGCCGTACAGGAGTATGTGGTAAATGAGATCCAGGAGGTATATCGTTTACAGGGTGTGAAGATCAACGACAAACACATTGAAGTTATCGTACGCCAGATGATGCGGAAAGTTAATATCGTTGATCCGGGAGATACCCGTTTCCTCGAAGATGATCTGACCGATAAGTTTGACTTCGTGGAAGAAAACGATTATATCTTCGATAAGAAAGTGGTAACAGAAGTGGGCGATAGCACACGTCTGCGTGCCGGTCAGATTGTTAGCCTGCGTGAAGTAAGGGAAGAAAACTCCATCCTTCGCCGCAGTGATAAGAACCTGGTGGAATACCGCGACGCCAAACCCGCTACTTCCTCGCCGACCCTGCTGGGTATTACGAAGGCGTCACTGGGGGTACCGAGCTGGATATCTGCCGCATCCTTCCAGGAGACAACTAAAGTGCTTTCTTCCGCAGCTATCAATGGTAAGACCGATTCCATGCTGGGACTGAAAGAGAACGTAATCACCGGACATCCGATTCCGGCTGGTACAGGTCTCCGCGACTTTGAAAGTATGATTGTGGGCAGCAAGGAGGAGTATGAACTGCTCCAGACCACCCGCGAAGCCATGTCTTTCGATGACGAAGAGTAATACGCTTTAGCAGCATCATATTACGGGCTGCACCGGTTCAGGTGCAGCCCTTTTTTTCTGAAAACAAGGCCTGTTAAGGCTTTCATAAAGTACCTGATTCCTTATATTTGCCCGCCTATTAGTAGTTATTTTGTAAAATGATTGGGATGAAAAATGGATTGTTGATCTGGAATGCCTTCCTTACCCTTGGAATCGGCTATTTGTTATTTGCCCAGTTTGGTGGCAAAAAAGCGGTGAAGCCTTCAACGGCCAATACCGGAAATGCAGGCGGAGAGAAAGCGGCATTTAAAATCGCCTATTTCGAAATGGATTCACTGGCTTCCAGCTTTGATATGGTAAAAGAACTGAAAGCAGAAATGCTGAAAAGGGAAGATGCCATTAATAATGAACTGGAAAAGCTTTCCAGGAACCTGCAGCAGAAATTTAATTATTACCAGCAGCAGGCCAATTCAGGCGCCCTGACACAGGAGCAATCTGAAGCCGCCAGCAGGGATATGAAGAACATGGATGATGAAATGAAGAACCGTAAACAGGCACTGGATACGGAATACAGTGACTTTGTGATGCGTCGTCAGAATGAAATCAAATCCAAAATCGAAGCATTCCTGAAAGAGTACAACAAGACAAAAGACTATTCGTATATCGTCTCCTATGAGCAGGGACTGTTTTACTACAAGGATACAGCCTATAATATCACAGCCGATGTGATTAAGGGACTGAATGAAAGTTATAAAACGAAAAAGAACTGATTTGAAAAGCCCCGGTGTCGGGGCTTTTTTGTGTCCTTTTTTTCAACAGAATTATTGCGTTATTTTTGGGTATGGCTGATTTTAATAAATTGTTTGACGGGTTCTCCTCTCTTCACGTCGGTATCATTGGCGATGTAATGCTGGATACTTATATGTGGGGTAAGGTGGACCGTATTTCCCCGGAAGCTCCGGTTCCTATTGTTACCCTTCAGCAGAAAGAATACCGGATCGGCGGAGCAGGGAATGTCGCACTGAACTGCCGCTCACTCGGCGCTAAAGCCTCCATACTATCCGTAACCGGTACCGACCCGGATGCCGCTGTACTCCGCGAACTGTTTAATAAAAACGGTATTGATACCTCTTACCTGGTAAGCAGCGCCTCCAGGATTACTACTAATAAAATGAGGATCATCAGCCGCAGTCAGCAGATGATGCGCCTGGATGCGGAAATCACTCGCGATCTTGATACGGCGGAAGAAGAATTGTTGCTGGAGAAAGTGCGCTTGTTTCTTGATCAGGAAAAACCAAGGGTGGTCATTCTGGAAGATTATAATAAAGGGGTACTGACAGCAAACGTGATCCGTTCGGTGATCGCCGACTGTCAGGCCAGGCAGATAATTGTAGCCGTTGATCCCAAACGCAGAAACTTTTTCTCATATACCGGGGTGGATATTTTTAAGCCCAATCTGAAAGAAGTGCGGGATGCGTTGAATATAACCAGTGGTGACAGCGGAGCGCATGATCTGCAATCCATTCACCAGGCACTTTATAAGGAATTGCAACACCGGATTTCCTTTATCACCCTCTCTGAAAAAGGCGTGTTTTATCAGCAGGGCAACGATGGACAGATCATTCCTTCACATATCCGGAATATTGCCGATGTATCCGGTGCAGGGGATACGGTAATCGCCGTGGCTTCGCTGGTCTATGCCGCTACCAATGATGTACGGCTGATGGCCGAGATGGCGAATATTGCCGGCGGACTGGTATGCGAAGAAGTAGGTACAGCCGCCATTAATAAAGAGAAACTGCAACAGGAATGTGAACTATTGCTTGGTTGATTGTTTATTCATTCCTTCCGCTGATTTTTTCAGCAGTGCTTCAAAATCTATCAGCATTTCAAAAGCCAGTTTAGCCAGTACAAAAATCAGGATAAATACTTTTCCCAGTCCGAGACTGAGGAACATACTGCCCAGTATTACCGTAAACTGCTGTACAAAAATGCGGCCATAGGGCATAAACATAATCAGCATCATTGGCTGATTTTTATAGTCTCCGTTCAGCAGGAAAGGCAGGAAACTTTTTCCGAGGTACCCGATGATAAAGGCCATCAGCATATATGCGATATCCTGATTTATATAACTGTACCAGTGAAAAAAGAAATGAAACATACCGCTGCCGGGCGGACTTATTTTCGCGGTTGAGGAAAAAATAGCGGTCTGTACCAGTGCAAATATCCCAAAGTGTACTATAAAAAACAGGATAAAGAACAAGCCGCTCATTTTCGTGGTCATCCCGTTATTATTCCAGTCGTCTTTCCCTTTTGCCACTGTACATACCAGGAGCTTCAGCACAGTCATAATACCTACAATCATTGTTTCCATGGCATAAACGGTAAAGGCTTCTGTCGGACTCCAGCCGAGAAACCAGACGCCGTATACCGGCAACAGGTTAGCGGCAATAAGCAACAGATCGGAAGCAGTGATTTTTCTTCTGTACATGAGGTGGCAGGTATTTCGCTAACAAATTACCTAATTTCGTTCTTTCACCAATACCCAATACCACGTATGTCCAGGTATGCACTAGTGATTCATGGCGGGGCCGGCACCCTGCTTCGTTCAGCAATGACGGCGGAAATGGAAGCGCACTATTCAGCAGCGCTGGAAGAAGCCCTGCAGGCCGGCTTCAGCTTTCTGCAGCAGGGAGGATGTTCGCTTGATGCCGTAAAAGCCGCCGTAATGAATCTTGAGGATTGTATTCTTTTTAATGCAGGACGGGGAGCCGTATTCGGTGCAGATGGCCGGCAGGAAATGGATGCATCCATCATGGATGGTAAAACCCGGATGGCCGGTGCCGTATCGGCTGTACAGCATATACGGAATCCGGTGGAACTGGCGTATACGATCATGCAGAAAAGCCCGCATGTGATGCTGAACGGAAAAGGCGCGTATGAATTTGCCGTAGCACAGGGACTGGCCACAGCACCGGATGAATATTTTTATTCCGCATTAAGGTATGAACAATGGAAACAACTGCAAGGGTCCGGAACCGCTGCATTGGATCATAATGTAAAAGTGCAGGATACAAATGCGTTACCTGGTACAGAAGGCCGGAAATTTGGTACCGTAGGCGCCGTAGCCGTGGATGTGCATGGTAATATTGCAGCGGCCACCAGTACGGGTGGTATGACCAATAAGCAATGGGGGCGCGTGGGCGACAGTCCGATCATCGGCGCCGGTACCTATGCCAATAATGAAACCTGTGCCATCAGTTGTACAGGACATGGAGAACCCTTTATCCGGGCGGTAACCGCATATGATGTCAGCTGCCTGATGGAATACAAAGGGCTTTCGCTGCAGGAAGCCATGCACCTTGTGGTGCATGATAAATTACTGAAGATAGACGGAGAGGGCGGTATGATCGGAGTGGATGCAAAAGGGAATACGGCCATGGTCTTTAACAGTGAAGGTATGTACAGGGGAATGAAGAACAGTGATGGTGAACAGGTAGTATCAATCTATAAATAATGCGGATCTTTCCGTTACATTTGCGCCCATGAAAAAATATGCGATCATAGTGGCTGGTGGATCCGGCACGCGGATGGGCGCCTTGCTGCCCAAGCAATTTCTCCTGCTCCGTGAAAGACCGGTGCTCTATTATACGCTCCGGGCATTTACTGAGGCGTATCCTGATCTGCAGATCATTCTGGTGCTGCCGGTTGACTATACCGATATGGGCCAGGAAATCATTGATGCTTTTTTTGATAAAGACCGTATCCGGATTACTGCCGGTGGTGATACCCGTTTTCAATCAGTAAAAAACGGACTGGCCCTGGTAGAAGAAGAGTCCGTGATCTTTGTGCATGACGGCGTTCGTTGCCTGGTAACCCGTGAACTGATTCACCGTTGTTATGAACAGGCGGCTGCAACAGGCACCGCTATTCCGGCCATTCCCTCAAAAGACAGTATCCGGTTAATCACCGATGATGGCAATACGGCCTATGACCGCACTAAAGTAATGCTGGTACAAACCCCGCAGACGTTTCACAGTAAAATTTTACAGCCTGCTTTCCAGATTGATTATAAAGACAAGTTTACGGATGAAGCCACAGTAGTGGAAGCCTTTGGTATGAAAGTATCCCTGGTGGCAGGAGAGGAAACGAATATCAAAATCACTCATCCGGCCGATCTCTTATTAGCCGAACAGATATTGTACGAGCGGGAAGCCTGATTATTTCTTCAGCCATTTTAACCAGAACGGAAGCCGGTTGATCTTCAGGGCCGGATAAATTTCCTGTACGGCACCAAAACTGCTGTAGAAGAAGGCCAGGTTGCGGATATCCGATCCTTCAAAATCAAGGGTGAGATCCTGCCCGGCATGGTCGGCTATAAACGCGTCGATCAACGCATGCGATGCACCGATGGTTTTTCCATTCGGATGATTGCCTACCAATATATAATACGCCCGTTTGTGGGAAAAGAAAAACACACAGGAAGCAATCATGTTTCCCTGTAATGAAATGCCATAGGTGATGGCTTTCTTTTCCGCATGCAGTGTGTTAAATAGCCGGCGGAACCGGTCAATATTCTCCTCCACATTCTTATCATGCAATTGCATTTGTGCAGTGGCGAGTGTAATAACCGTTTCCACTGTAAAATCCTTTACAACGACACAGCCTGCCTGTTTTGCTTTTTTAATATTGCGACGGATGTTTTCCCTGTAGGCTGCATACAAAGTTTCATAAGGCTGTTGAAGAGCCAGGAGGTAGTTGTCCCGTAGCAATACTGATTGCCTGTTTACGGCAACGGTATTGGCGCTGTTCAGGTAAATATCAATATAGCGGAAATGAGCAGGAATGGCTGCTGTAAATGCGTCCACTTCCTGGCTGCCAAATACGCCCAGTTGTGCGGCCAGAAAAGGCTGGTACAGATACCGGATACCGTACTTGCTTTTCCAGGTCAATGGCATTACGGCTTCATAGTCGTTCAGTACGAGGGCATCCCAGTTTTCAGCCATGGTGTCCAGGTAAACGGAGCAGGCATATATCCGGCCATTGGCCGCGTTCGTAATACAGGCATCCCATCTGCTGCTGTCAATCTGGCTGCGGGTCAGGTATTGTATAGTTGCATTACCACTCATCAGAAATCAAAATTGCGGTCAATTTTGCGGAAACTGAAATTGGAAATGTCTATGCTGAAAGAGATCTTTTTCCAGAACCGTTCTTTTTTGGCAATGGTGGATTCGTAATAATTTTTATAAACAGTACTGTAGAGTAAAGGGATATAAATATTCACGGTTTCTTTGAACAGGGGAATTTGCAAACCCGCGTCAAAGAGAAAGCGGTCTTCGGAGGCATTGGATTGCCAGGCTGCTGCCTGCGTGCCGATATCCAGGAAGACTTTCAAAGGAATTTTTACCGGCAGTATGGCCAGCGGATTGACAGAAGAGGGGATGGTGCTGCTGAGGTTAATAGCCATCAGCCAGTCATCCGTACGCCCGGTTTTTTCGGCCAGCAAATCAGTACGTACTTTGAAGGCGCCGTCTCTTTCCATAATCTGCTGACTGGCCAGACCTTCAAATTCATTGCGCCCGATAAAGTAATCACTGTACGTATAATCTTCATAGCCATTGGCCCCGGTCATGTTCAGGTGATAGCGGTCTGTCGCAAACTGTTTGCTGAATGTTTTTGAACCGGTATAGAAAAATTTACCGGCAAAGAAACGGAGTGTCAGTCCGCCTTTGGTGTCATAATTGAAAAAGTATTTACCTGTGAATGCCGTACGTACAAAATCCTTGCCCTGTTCTACTTTTATTTCTCCGCGATAGGGGTAAAGTGCCCGGTTATTTTCCACCACGACTTTCAATTGATTGAGTACCCTGCTTTCATTTTTGCTATTGGCTTTTAATGTAATTGTCGTGTCAATGCCGGTAATAACCGTATCCCGGTAAAAGTTCAGTTTGTCTTCCTTTACCAGGTAGGTCCTGAACTGAAAATACCGGGTAAGGGGGCTGCGGGCCGTTTTTTCTTTAAGTAATAACCGGATGCCGGGTACCCATTTGCTAAATCCCAGCTGCGTTTTAATGCCTTCGGGGCTGGTATAATTATCAGCAGTGAAAGCGGATGTACTGATGCCTATATCCACTTTACGGAATGTTTTTCCCGGGAGGAAACTGTAATTGGCGAACCCGATCATGGTCTTTCTTTTTGAACCAAAGCCATGAAAGCCGGCCCAGAAAAACTGAAATTTATTGGGTGGAAAGCGAAGGTTGGTAACGCCGATGCCCAGCATCAGTTTATCATAACTGTTGAATCCGGCAACAGGGAATAAATTGATCACCGCTTTTTTTTGTGCATTACTGCCAAGGTAGGAATGTATGAAAGCGGATAACGGATGTTGTATCCGGATTCCTTTTTTGGACGCGGATGGCAGTGTTCCTTTTTTATCCAGTAATGAAAAAAGGCTATCCAGTTGCTGGCCACTGCTAGTTTCAACCGCTTTTTTAAAATCAGCCGGTGAGGGGTGACGAAATTTCCATTGATTGAAATAGGCCTGCATGGCTTTCTGAAAAGGTCCGGGGCCCATTTCCTTTTCGAGCAGTTCGAGCCATTTGGCCGTTTTATAATAGGCGATCAGTGCATAGTTGTTTTCCGTAAATACACCAGATGCAGTCTGAATGGGCTGATCTTTCTTTTCCGCCACTTGTGTTTCCAGGAGACTTTGTTCCGCGTTTTGATTAAATCGGTGGCTCTTTTTTTGTTGGTACCGGTATTCGTAGTAAGAATTGATTCCTTCGTCCATCCACGGATGATCACGTTCATTGCTGCCAAGTATACCATAGAACCAGTTGTGTCCTACTTCATGGGCAATGGTATAATCCAGTTCCCGGGTACTTTCTGTGGGTGAAATAACCGTGATTGTCGGGTATTCCATTCCTCCACCGAAACTTTCGGGTCCCTGTACGGCACTCACCACATTGTAAGGATATTCCCCCACCAGATTTGAGTAATGAAGGATAGCGTCTTTTGTATAGTCCAGACTTTTTTCCCAGGTTGTTTTTTGTGTTGAGGTATAAAATGTAAACAGATCAATAATACGACCGGAAGCCAGGCGACAGGTATCCGTATTTACAATAAACCGTTTGTCTGCGAACCAGGCAAAATCGTGAACATTGCTTTGTTTATAGGTAAGTATTTTAATCTCTTTATCTGAATCAGGAAAAAGCTGATAGCTGGTCTTCAGCTGACCGCCGGCTGTTTTGGTTTTTTGTTTTACCGGCTCCCAGGTATAGGTCTTCCTTGTTTTCAGCCATACTTTTTCGTCTGCATTCTGCAGTTCACCGGTGGCGGCCACTACATAGTTTTTGGGAACGGTGATGGAGACATCGAAGCTTCCATATTCGCTGTAAAATTCACCCTGATCCAGGTAGGGCATCGGGTGCCAGCCTTCCCGGTCATATACGGCCGGTTTGGGGTACCATTGGGTCAGCTGATAGCTTTGTCCATCGTGACCGCTTCGTGAAAAATTGTATGGCAACTTTACATGAAACGGCGTGCTGATCTGAATTTTACCACCGGGTGGTAACGGAGCCGGTAAAACGAGTTTCGCAATATCAATATGTTCGGGATGATCTTCAAGACTGGCCGTACGTCCGTCTACTTTAAAATCCAGTTTGTTGATATAACCTCTCTCCTCCGGTTTGGAGAAATAGAAACGGGTATCCCCGTTTTCCAGCAATTGTTCACAATATGCCGTTTTATCATTTTTATACGCATTGGGCCAGAGATGAAACCAGATAAAGCGGAGGGTATCGGGGGAATGATTGGTGTATTGAATTTTTTCAAAACCGGTGAGGCTATGTGCCGTGTCGTTGAGCGCGACGTTGATGCTATAGTTGACTTCCTGTTGCCAGTAGTGCAGGTGCGGGGTGTCAGACTTATTCACCTTATCTTCAG
>JAFLBL010000015.1 GCA_017303855.1 Chitinophagales bacterium
GCCTGACTTCCCGACAGGTGGTATCATTTACGGCATGGAAGGTGTGAAAGCAGCCATGCATTATGGACGCGGCCGGGTAGTAGTGAGGGGCAAACTGACGGTGGAAACCAAACCCAGCGGACGGGAGCAGGTAATCATTTCCGAAGTGCCTTACCAGGTAAACCGGGATGCCATGACGCACCGGATCGGAGAACTGGTGAATGAAAAAATCATTGAAGGGATTGCCCATGTCAACAATGAATCCAATGAAAAGGAAGGCACGCGCGTGGTACTGGACCTGAAAAAAGATGCCATTGCCAATGTGATCATTAACCAGTTATTCAAGCATACGGATCTGCAGACATCCTACGGTATCAATAACGTGGCGATTGTAAAAGGAAGGCCGAGAACGCTCAACCTGAAAGATCTGATCAGTGAGTTTGTTGATTTCCGGCATGAAGTAGTGGTTAGGCGTACAAAGTTTGAATTGAATGAAGCGCAGAAAAGGGCACATATCCTGCAAGGTTACCTGATTGCCCTGGATCACCTGGATGAAGTGATCGCCCTGATCCGCAGTTCGGCTACTCCGGACATAGCCAAAGAAAACCTGATCAATGCGGGCTGGGGACTGGATGAAATACAGGCCAAAGCGATCCTGGAACTGCGGCTGCAGCGGCTGACAGGCATGGAACGCGATAAGATCAAGGAAGAGTATGACGAACTGATGAAGCTGATCGCCCACCTGAATGAATTATTATCCAACGAAGGCATGCGTTTTGATCTGATTAAAACGGAATTGCTGGAAATAAAGGAAAAATTCGGGGATGCCCGTAAGACGGAGATTACCTACCTGGATGATGAGGTTAAAATAAAAGACCTGATTAAGGAAGAGGATGTGGTAATTACCATTTCTCACCTGGGCTATATTAAACGCACGCCGGCGGAAGAGTTCCGTGCTCAACGAAGAGGCGGACGTGGGGTAATGGGTGGTAAAACCCGTGAAGAAGATTATATCGAGCATTTATTCGTTGCTTCCACACACCATACCATGCTTTTCTTCACTGAAAAAGGAAGATGTTACTGGTTGAATGTGTATGAGATTCCGGAAGGGGAGAAGACCGGAAAAGGAAGAGCCATCCAGAACCTGATGCAATTACCTCCCGATGATAAAGTGCGGGCCATTCTGGATGTAAAAGACCTGAAAGATGAGGATTTTGTAAAGACACACAATATCGTACTGTGTACAAAGAAAGGCATCATCAAGAAAACGGAACTGCTGGACTTCAGCCGTCCGCGGCAGACGGGCGTGAATGCCATTACGATAGTAGAAGGAGATGAACTGATTGAAGCCCGGATGACGGACGGCAACAGTGAAATCATGATGGCAGTGAAGAGTGGTCGTGCCATCCGGTTCTCCGAAGAAAAAGTAAGGCCTACCGGCCGGGGTGCTATTGGCGTGGCCGGTATTGAAGTGGATAATGAGCAGGATGAAGTAGTGGGAATGGTTTGTGTAAATCCGGAGACAGATGCATCCAAAACCGTACTGGTGGTAAGCGAAAAAGGATATGGCAAGCGGACACCTGTGGACGAATACCGGTTTACTAACCGCGGTGGCAAGGGTGTGAAAACGATCAATGTTACAGAAAAGACAGGTTCACTGGTTGGAATTTTGGATGTAAATGAACGTGAGGACATCATGATTACCTGTAAAAGCGGGGTAACCATCCGGATGCCGGTCAGCGGAATCAGTGAACAGGGAAGGGCTACCCAGGGTGTAAAACTTATCCGGCTGGATGAGGGGGATGAAATCGCTGCCATTACAAACCTGGACGATCAGGAAACAGTGGAAAATGAGGTGCACGCAGAAGAAACAGCCCCGGAAACAGCAGAAAATACGGAAACCGGTGAAAACGGTGGCGATAACGCAACCGGAACCGGTGAAAATTCATCTGATGTAAGTGAAGCTGAATAAACATTTAACAACTCAACTCAATATCATGAAAAGGTTCTTCCTTCTTTTAACGGTCAGCCTGTCAGCAGTAGCCGGTTTTGCACAGAAATATGATGATTTAAAAACGATTCTGATGCTGAATCAGCTTGAAAAAGCCAAAACAGAATTGGATAAAAACATGACAAATGCCAAGTTTATAGCCAAACCTGAAGCATTTATCCTGAAGACAGCCATATATGCCGGTCTCGCACAATCTGAAGCCAGGAAAAACAGTCCCGATGCCGAGCAGCTGATCGCAGCCGCGGATGAAGCATTTGGAAAATTTAAATCCATGGATGCCGGTATGGCCTTACTGAGCGACCCGACTTATCAGAACGGCCCGATTAACCTGTATTCCTATTATTATTCCAGCGGTTATCACGATTACAATACCAATAAATGGGTACCGGGTTATACAAAACTGAAAAAAGCGGTGGAGTATTCAGACCTGTTATTGAGCCGGAAATTACTGACAGTTGCCATGGATACCAACGTACTGATCCTGGCAGGTATCACTGCGGAAAAAGCGAATGCGGCGGATGACGCGGCTATATTTTACGGACGACTGGCCGATGCTAAAATTGCCGGTGATGGATTTGAAGGGGTCTACCGTTTCCTGGTCAGTCACGCATTTGGTAAAAAGGACATGACCAGTTTTGAGAAATACAAGGGTTTGGGCGCTGAGTTGTTTCCGAAAAGCGAGTATTTCAAATATGACAAGATTGATTTTGCGGTGGGACTCACCGATAAATTTGAGGAAAAACTGGCCGCACTCAATGAAGTGCTGACTACCGATCCGGATAATGTAAAAGCCAACCAGGTGTTGGGAGAAATCATTTACGACACACTGAATCCGAAAGATCATACGGCCCCCTTACCGGCGAATGCCGCTGAACTGGAAAAGAAAATGATTGAAGCTTTCGGGAAAGTAGCCAAGGGTAAGCCCAATTACGAAATTCCCTATCTGTTTATCGGAGATCATTTTATTAATAAAGCCAATAAGGTGAACGACAGAAGGGATGCACATGCCAAAGACATGAAAGCACGTACAAAACCCGGAACCATGGCTTCTAAGGAAGATGTGGCAAAAAGGGAGGCCCTGGATAAAGAATACCTGGAAACACTGGAAGGTGCCCGCGAACCTTATGAAAAAGCAGCAGCCATTTTCGCGGCACACAGTTCATTGGAAATGCGTGATAAACAGCAATACAAAAAAGCCGCAAGCTACCTGGCCGATATTTATTCTTTTAAAAGAGTAATGGCTAAAGGCAAACCTGCCGATATAGCGAAGTATACAGCAGAGGAAAAGAAATGGAATGAAGTATACGATTCTATCAAGAACTGATTCGTTTAAGTAATCCGACAGGAGGGCTGCATCAAAAGGGTGCAGCCCTTTTTTTATGTCAGCAGGGGCCCGGTAACACAGGCTTTGTTGCGACGGGTCTGGGCGGCAAAAGATAAACATCGACTTAACATAATATAAATTATAGGAACAAACATGTATAAATCATGAACTTTCTAAGATGCTGAAAGTAAGTAGTTTGTATGGATTTTTTAGTAACTTACTATTGAAAATGCAACCATGAATCTCAGAAATGCCTTGATAGCCGAACATTCCAAAGCACAATGCATGAGGATTGTAAACTGGATCGGTACGGATCAGCAACGATTCAATGAACTGTTGAACTTATTTCTATCTGATGAAAAACTGTTAGTGCAACGGGCCGCCTGGCCACTGAGTTATGCTGTAGAAGCCTGCCCTTCTTTTATACGGGCACATTACGGAAAGCTCATTAAGAATATGCAACGGCCAGGCCTGCCAGATGCGGTTAAACGGAATACAGTCAGGATTTTTCAGGATACAGACGTTCCTGAACGATACCGTGGAGAGCTGATGAATGCCTGTTTCGGCTTTATTGAATCCTTGTCCGAAAAACCAGCCGTGAAGGCTTTTGCCCTGACAGTACTCTTTAACCTGTCCAAACAATACCCGGACATACAGCCGGAATTGAAAGCCATTATTGAGGACCGATGGGAGTATGAAACGGCCGCGTTCAGATCACGCGGCCGGAAAATTCTAAAGCAACTCGCTAAATAAAGTGGCAATTACCAAACGCCTTTACTCGCCAGCCCCGATATTAAACCGCAGCGCCAGCTGTATAGCCGGGTGCGATTTTAATTCTTCAAATACTACACCATAGCCACTGCTTGCCGTGGTGACACTCATATAACCGGCAGATAAACGAATACCGATTTTCTCACTTGCCCGGTACAATATACCTGCAGCCACTCCCGCATTGAAGGAACCCCGCTCATCGGATGGATACATTTCCGGTGAATCGCCCGCCGGGGATACAGTATACTCACTGTAATTGATCTTACTGGAATAACCAATGGTACCACTTATATAAGGCAGCAACGGTTTTTCATCATCACTGTTATCCGCAAGAAAATAACCAAGGGTATAATTCAATGTATAATCAAACCCCGATTTGCCTTGTACTCTAACCGGCCCGGGTGTGCTGCTGTAAGAACTTACCGTCATATAATCAAACTTGTTACCGGCATTTATACCCATATCAAACCAGTGATGAATCCGGCGGTCATCCCGGGAACGGCCCGCACTGATAAAAAAACCGGGACTGGCTGAGCGTTCCCCGTTTTGCATCCGGTAGTTGATGCCCATTTCATATATCCGGCCAGATTTGGTGAATAGATTCACTTTCTTATACTGGGCCATGGCCAGCTGTGCGGTTAATAGAAAAAGTAACAGCCAAAATGCATTCAATTGAACCCGGGTAACGCTGCTCATCATTATTTAGTTTTTGGTTTTAATAAAATATATTTATACGAATTATTATACGCCGCATCCACAAAAGCCAGCATGTCAGCCCATTTTTCTTTAGGCATCCGGGCCTGTTTATAGACTTTCTGTATATGCAATACCACCACATCGTCCTCTTTTTCGGCGGTACAGGAAAACAACCCGGCTTCATTTTCCACTTTGCTGTTCAGCTCCTGCAACCCTTCCACCGAATAACCTGCTGGTACCTGGAAACGGATCTTCCAGTTCAACGTACGTGCATAGCTGACATTAATATCATATTTCCTTTCCCGCTCTTCCTGTTTGATCTGCAATTGGGATCCCACGAGACCGGGCAGATTGATCAGTATTTTTTTACCGGCTTTGCGTACCAGGTCACTGAGCTCAAATTCTTCACTGTATTTTAATTCAGCATTATTGATGGTGCGTCCGTCGCTCGATATTTCAAAATTGGTATACTTTACTTTTTGACGGAATTCCCGCTCCAGTTCATCCACCACGGCTTTTTCTTTCTTTTTGGCGAATTCATCTTTCAGTGTCCTGGTGTATTTATAATATTCATCCAGCTGGTTGCCATACATATAGGATGTGGCTGACCGGCCACCATAACTTTCATGGTCATTCAGCATATAAGGCGTATACTGCATGACCGAACCAATTTCCCGGTTCTTACTGATGCCATTATAGGAATTGAACCGTTTTACTTTCAGCGCGGACAAATTCTCCGTAAAAGCGACATTGATCAGAAAATCGCTGGTATTATCAGCCGCGGCTGCATCCGGCAATTTTAACTGCCTTACCTGCACCGTACTACCTTTCCCGGGGGGCATATTCAGCACCCAGGCATCCGCCCCCAGCAGATTTTCCACCAATTCTCCGGGGTTACTGTGATCCGTGCAATTGAAATAAAACTTATCGCCTACCCGAAGCACATACCGTATTTCCTGCTCAAATATCACTTCATTAAAACTCCGCATGGAAGCGGGAACACAAATGATCAGGTCCGATTTTATATCACGCTGGTATAAAACGGATCCCAGCAGATAGGCCGCCATTTTATCGCTCAGGTAATTGTCACGGTTCACCACCATGTTCCTGATTTTGTAATACGCTTTTTCAATAAACCGGTCGTTAGCGGCTGCTTTATAGCCCAGCGAAACCAACTCTTTCCAGATGGCATCCACGGCTTTATTTACCGTATACTGGCTGTTGAAATACTGATCACCTACCTGCTCATAATCCTCCCAGGCTTTCCGGGCCAGTTCCTCTTTTGAAAACTGACTTTTATTTTCACCCCGGTTGCCTACAAGCGCTCCTTTTACTTTATCACTGTTGGCATAAATAACCTGGAATTTCACCAGCGGATATACACTCAGCGAGTTGATAAAATTCACGTCTTTCTCCACGCCCCTGTCCGTATCGGTAAACACATAACGGAAAAATTCAGGATCCGCTGCGGTCGTCCGTTTAAATGCCGGCGCCCCGTTCAGGGCCAGTGACTTGAAATAAGATTTCTCATCCGTCTCCATCACTATCTCATTAAACAGGATCGGATAGGATTTATTACAGATTTCAAACTGCGGATTAAACTCGATATAGCCTGAATTTTTTACATTCAGTTTGTTGTGCGTATTGGTCACGTACTCGAATATATCACCCGGATTGAGGTCCGGGATGGCCACTTTATAATAGGCTCCGGCACCTTCCATTTCCTTATCAAAAAAGCTCTTGAAAAATTCGGGTACGGAGGATACCTGCTCCACACTTACCGCCCGGTCCAGTGCCACCCTGCTTACCGTGCCATCCGGTTTGGTGATCCGCGCACTGAATCCATCCAGTTTGTCCGTATACCGGAAATAGATTTCGGTAAAATTCCTGACCGCATTCCGGTCATTCAACCTGATTCTGAAACGCACATTTTCAAGGAATATAAGGCTTCTCTCTCCTTTTGTCAGAAATCCGCTTCTTGATTTCTTGTCAATACTGACCATCCGCCGGTAACCCAGGATCACCGCCGATTCGTCTTTGTATTTTTCGGGTATTGCTGACTGTTTAAAGGCGGGTTGCTTGTCCTCCCACAAGGGTTTGGCATTTACTTCCAGGGTCTCCAGGAAATCCTCATCAATTATATCCTGGGCCGACAGCTGTATGCTGTTCAACGTGAACAGGCACATCAGCAGCAGCCCCGTATAAGCCAGGTATTTTTTCATAGTCGGTTTATTATTTTTTACTGATGGTAACCAGGTAACGGTTGAATTCACGGATTGATTCAATAAATTTTCTCCAGTCGGCAAACTCCTTCTTCCGGATCATGCTGTTACTGATGGTCAGTTCTTTTTTCAGGATCAGCCGGTTTCCTTCAACCAGGTAACTTCCTTTAAACGCATAGCCGGCCCCGCTGACTTCCAGGTTATCGGGTTTATCCGTAAACTGAAAACCGGCCGGCAGGGTCAGTGCTATTTCATCTTCAAATTTTACGATAATATCAAGGTCATATCCTTCCACTCTTTTTTCATCGGGAATAAACCGTTCCAGTGATTTCGGGAAAAAGTCAATACTCACGTACTTATCGCCACTGATCGTACTCACGGTATTGCTCAGATCCACTTCACCTTCGATGGATACCGGTATTTCGCGGTTCTTTAAATCACTGGTTTTAACATTGGTGGCAATCATGTTATTGTTGCCAAATTCCAGGTAATCATTCAGGAACTCTTTCGTACTGCTGGCCGGAAGTTCCTGGTATTCCTGGTGGAAGCTTGTCCGTTGATTACCGGTCAGCTCCACTTTTACTTTACCCGTCAGTTTCTCCCCTGCCAGTGTCAGTTCGGCTTTGGTGTATAACCTGTTCTCCGCGGCTGTGGTTACCGGTACGGTTTTAATTTCCGATTTATCACCATTGGCAATAAGTACTTCTTTGCCCTGGATACGGAATGCATTTTCGCCAAATGGCACAAACTTTTCAGTTCCATCCAGGAAATACGTTTTACCACCATATATCAATGTGCAGATCGCATGATTATTTACACAAAGTGCGGGTAAAGACTGCGGGTATGGCAGGTGCCGGGTTCCGATCCAGGTGAACCGGGCATCAAAACCGGCCATTTGCAGGAGTTCCGTAAGTATATTGGCCATCCCCTTACAATCCCCGTATTTTTTTGCCATCACATCCTGCGCCGAAGCCGGAATATATCCGGATAAACCATCTTCATACGCGATATAACGGATATGATCCTGAACCCAGTAATAGATGGCTTTAATTTTATCGGTGTCCGTCGTTTTGCCTTTTACAATTTCATCGAGCAATGATTTCAACGCCACCTTATCATTACCGGCCATCTTGTACAACCGGTTATTCCATTTGTAGATATCATCCACATTTTCAAAAGCCCGGAACGATTCTCCTTTATAGTCAAAAGAACGTAGCTGAACAATCACATGCGGATCGGTATAGGCCCGGCCGATACGCCGGTATTCACTTTTATACGCCGGTAATTCTTTTAATACAAATTCATGACTGGTTACTCCTTTCGATGTATTATCGCCGGTTTCAATATTGTACCCGGTAAAATTCATCTTCTTAAAATCAATCCTGAGCCAGTCCGGAACTTTAAAGGAAATCACCTGTTCGATAACCGGATACGATTCATGGAAAAATAAACGGGTCAGGTACCGGCCGTCCGAATAGAGTTTCTTCACCGTAATCTTCTGCACCATTCCCTTATTGGTAAAACGCAGCGGGAAAAACTGCACCCGGCTGTCATCAAAGAAAATATCGTCATCCGCTACCGCCCGGTCTATGCCGCCTTTTTCATACGTGATAAACTTGTTTCCCCGTTTTTCAGCGCGTTTAAATGTTTTCAGCTGTATAAACTTGTTATAATACTCCGGATACATTACAGAGGCAAAACGCTTCAGTGAAAGAAACTCGTACTCGGCGTCCTCTGTAACCTGTACCACCTGGTCTCCCAGTTCATTTTTGCCCACATCAAATGAAAACGTCTTCTTTGAGGAAATACAGACCACCCCGTCCTCTGTGTATTTTTTGGCATAGGATTCCGCCAGATTTATATCAGCCGTGGTTTGTGCCTGTGACCGGGAAGGATAAAAGCCGGTAAAAAATAACAACAGGAGAAATCCGGAGTTTTTAGCAAATAATACAGCACGCTGTAGAAAACCGTGAACGGCCGGATCCCGATACGAATATTTTTCCATACGGAAAGGTTAGGTATTTATATATCCGGTAAATATAAAAAAATACACAAAAAGGAGGTACTGTTCAGCGCTGTTTTTTATCAGGCCGGCGGTTGATTAAAAAGTTTTATTCGTTTTATTGATTCCGGATAAGCGTATCATCCTGTTCCTTATAAAATTCCCGGAAAATCAGGCGTAAGTTCTGATCGTATGTAATATAGTTATAGAGCCAGTTCATAAAGACAAAGAAGCGGTTCTTCACGCCAAGGATCAGCATCAGGTGCAGTCCCATCCAGATCATCCAGGCAAAAAAACCACCAAATGACCAACGGGGTTTGGGCAGATCTACCACCGCCAGGTTGCGGCCTACAGTAGCCATGGAGCCTTTGTCATGGTATTCAAACTGAAGCAGGCGGTCCTGTCCGGCTTTCTTCTCAATCAATCTGAGATTAGCAGCCAGCATCGCGGCCTGCTGCATTGCGGCCGGAGCCACCTGCGGATGTCCATTGGGATAAGCAGGCGTTTCCATATATGCCAGGTCGCCAATAACATAAATATTTGCTGCACCAGTCATCCGGCAATAACGGTCAGTTTTAATTCTGTTACCCCTGGCAATAAGTGATTTATCAACGCCATCCGGTATATTCCCCTTAATTCCGGCAGCCCAGATTACGGTAGAGGCCGGAATCTTTTCTCCGGTTTGCAGTTCTACTTCCTGCCCGTCGTAATTTTTTACAATGGTATTGGTCATCAGTTTCACCCCAAGCTTTCCGAGGTAAACACCGGATCGTTCCGATGATTTTTCCCGCATGGAAGCCAGCGTTTTCCCTGTACCCTCCAGCAGGAAGATATTCATTTTGGAAAAATCAAGTTCAGGATAATCCTTAGGCAATACATATTGTTTCATTTCTGCC
This sequence comes from Chitinophagales bacterium, assembly GCA_017303855.1. Taxonomy (GTDB): domain Bacteria; phylum Bacteroidota; class Bacteroidia; order Chitinophagales; family Chitinophagaceae; genus JJ008. The sequence continues at coordinate 9,902 of JAFLBL010000015.1, forward strand.
AGGGCACCGGAGACTTCCACCCCGGTGGGGCCACCACCAACAACCACGATATTCATCATCCGCTGCAGGGCTATGGGGTCTTTCTCAAGATGAGCCCGTTCAAATAACTGAAGCAAGCGGTGACGTATCTGCAACGCTTCCACGGTGGACTTCATCGGGTATGCGTGGGCAGCGAGGGATTCGTTACCGAAAAAATTGGTATCAGCACCAGTGGCTAGCACCAACACATCATACGAAATTGTTTCTTCGTGTGTAATCAGGAGGTTTTCGGACGACCGTATTTCTTTAATCTCAGCCAGGCGGATCCGTACATTCCGGCTTTTCTGGAATACTTTTCGCAAGGGGAATGAAATATTACTGGCATCCAATCCGGCCGTGGCTACCTGGTAAAATAAGGGCTGAAACTGGTGGTAATTGAAACGATCTATCAGTATGACTTCAAATCCGGGCTTGTTGTTGAGCAGGCGGGCGAGCTTCAATCCCCCGAATCCGGCTCCGGCTATGACGACTTTCATGTTGAACTGGTTTTACAACACAAAAATACAGTATTTTCAATAATTATTGAAAATATAGGAATATTTATCTTTTCGTCCTGTTTCCCCCTACCGGTTAATACAGCATTCTCACTTTAATTGTTTCCTTTACTTCTTTTAAAAGAGACAAGGCCTGGGATGACAGTTTCTTATCCACGTCAAGCACCACATACCCTATACTTTCATTGGTTTTCAGGTACTGGCCGACAATATTGATGTTGTTTTTGGATAACTGGGTATTAATAGCAGAAAGTACACCCGGCACATTTTTATGGATATGCAGAATCCGGTGACTGCCTTCCTGTGGAGGCAATGCCAGTGCCGGTACAGTATGCGAACCAAACGTGATCCCCTTTTCCAGGTAATTAAAAAGCTTCACACTTACATCTTCCCCGATATTGGCCTGTGCTTCTTCCGTACTGCCCCCGATATGCGGAGTCAGTATTACGTTGGACATATGCTGTAGAGGCGTTACAAAACGATCGCCGTTCTTTTCCGGTTCCCAGGGAAACACATCAATAGCTGCTCCCCCGATCGTACCTTCTTTTAATTCCCGGCTCAGGGCATCCAGGTCCACCACTTCTCCTCTTGCATAGTTGATCAATATAGCTCCCTTTTTAAAATAGCGCAGGTTATTTTTATTGATCAGGTTTTTGGTCTGTGCAGTCTCGGGTACGTGCAGTGTCACCACATCTGCCCGGCTCAGCAGTTCTTTCAGGGTACGTGCATCTTCCGCATTGCCCAAAGGCAGTTTGGTCTCCACATCATAAAACAGGACTTTCATTCCCAACGCTTCAGCCAGTACACTTACCTGGCTGCCGATATTTCCATATCCGATTATCCCCAGCGTTTTACCTCTTAATTCAAAACTGTTTTTTGCCTCCTTCATCCATACTCCCTCATGTGCCGCTTTGTTTTTGTCGGGAATCCGCCTGATCAGCATTATGGCCAGACCGATGACCAGTTCCGCCACACTGCGGGTATTGGAATACGGGGCATTGAATACCACTACCCCATTCTTTGTTGCGGATTTCAGGTCCACCTGGTTTACACCGATACAGAAACAGCCAATCGCCTGCAGTTTTACCGCCGCATCCAGTACTTTTTTTGTAACCTGTGTTTTGGAACGGATACCCAGGATATGTACATCCCTGATTTCTTCAATCAGTTCCTCTTCAGTCAGTGCTTTGCTGATCTTTTCCACTTTTACATACCCGTGCTGGCGGAAATTTTTTACAGCCGAGTCGCTGATATTTTCAAGAAAGAGAATCCGGATCTTCTCTTTAGGATAACTGGTGCTTTTTCCTGTTTTTGTCATAGCGCAAATATACTAAGTAGCGTTTACCTGTCTGAGGCTGAAATAACAAACTCCTGCAGAAAATATTAACACTAACAGTTGTTTTCTATTCACATTTGTATGATTATTGGGGAAAAACAGACACCCGTTAACGACTGACCGGCAGTTATTTTTGTTCCTTAAGCTTTGACATTGAAACATACACTATATATTTTTTTATTTAGCGCATTCATCTGGGGTTGTAATCAGCAAGGAAAAGAGGAAAAGACCGAAGAAGATTCGCTGCAATATTATCCGCCCACCCCTGCCCCGCTGGAAAAAGCTGAATTCAGGGAATATTACCGGCAACTGACTGCTTATTTCGACAGCACATTACTGCGGAGTAGTTTCAGCGGACAGGTAATTGTCGCTAAAAACGGCTCCATTATTTATGAGCATTATGCAGGCCATCCCGACCTGAGGCAGAAGGACAGCATGACCGCCAACACTTCCCTTCATATTGCCTCCACATCAAAAACTTTTACCGGTATTGCCATCCTGCGTCTTATACAGGAAGGAAAACTTACACTGCAGGACAGTCTCAGTCGCTTTTTTCCGGATTTCCCCTATAAAGGGATTACAGTAAAGATGTTGCTGAATCACCGGAGCGGGCTGCCGAATTATGTCAATTTCATGGATAAGACCAGTTGGGATCAAAAAAATTATTGTACCAACGCTGATGTATTGTCCATCATGATGAGCGAGCCGCCCAATAAGGAAGCCAGCCCCGACCGTAAGTTCAGCTATTGCAATACCAACTATATCCTGCTGGCCCTGATTATTGAAAAAATCACCGGTTTATCATACCCGGAATTTATGCAGGAGAAATTTTTCGGGCCGCTGCAGATGAAGGACACCTATGTATTTACAATGAAGGACTCGCTGAAAGCCACCCCGACCTTTTCGCCTTCAGGTACGTATTGGGATTTCGATTTTCTGGATGGTACGTATGGCGACAAGAATATCTATACCACGGCCAGGGATCTGTTAAAATGGGATCAGGCATTGTATACCGATCAGTTAATCAGTAAGGCCTTACTGGATTCCGCATTTACACCGTATAGTAATGAGCGGCCTTCCATACACAATTACGGGTTGGGTTTCCGGTTATTACTGATGCCCAATGGCAAGAAAATCGTATATCATTTCGGGCGCTGGCACGGCGCCAATGCCGCATTTGCCCGGTTGCCGGATGAGAAAGCCGTTATTATCATATTAGGCAACCGGTTTACCCGGAGCATTTATAATGCGGCACACCATTGTTATGATATCTTCGGCGAGTATTTTGGAAAAGCGGAATCGGAAGATGCTGATACAGAGAATATGCCGGAGAAAAAAACGGCCCCATCCCGTAAAACTGAAAAATCTCGCCGTTAAGTCATGCCTTTTTCCCTGAAATTGACTGACCTTTAGTCTGTATGAAAATTTTTTCCGCACAGCAGATCAGGGACTGGGATCAGTATACAATTACCCATGAGCCCATCAGTTCCATTGACCTGATGGAAAGAGCCGCCCAATCCTGTACGGAATGGTTATTGCGCCGTTACCCGGATATTGAGTTGTTTCATATTTATTGTGGTAAGGGAAATAATGGAGGTGACGGACTGGCTATTGCCCGTCTGCTGCTTGAAAAAGGATACATCGTCAATCTTTATATTCTTGAATTTGGTCACCGGGGAACGGATGATTTTCAGCAAAACCTGGCAAGACTGCATCTTTATCCGCAGGGGCGGATCAGTTTTATACAATCAGCTGATCATATACAGGTACCAGCACCCGGGGAAATAGCAGTGGATGCCCTGTTCGGATCCGGGCTTAATCGTGAACTTGACGGACTGAGTGCCGCACTGGTATCAGCCCTCAATCAATCCGGTGCGGAAATCATATCCATAGACATACCCAGCGGGTTATTCAGCGACAGCAGTTCGAAGGGTAAACTGTCCATACAGGCCCGGTATACGTTGAGTTTTCAGACCTGTAAACTGGCTTTACTGTTGCCGGAAAACCAGGGATCGTTCGGGAAGGTGGAAATACTGGATATCGGATTACATGGCACATACGAGGCTGAAACAAATTGCCGCTTTGAGTTGCCCGATGATCAGCTCATACATGCGGTGTTGAAAACCAGGAGCCGGTTTGCTCACAAGGGAAATTTCGGTCATGCCATGCTGTTAGCCGGCAGCCGGGGCAAGGCGGGAGCGGCCGTACTCAGTGCCGGGGCTTGTCTGCGCAGTGGTGCCGGTTTGCTTACGGTTCATCTACCTGCTGCAGCCTGCGACATAGTGCAGACAGCCGTACCGGAAGCCATGGTGGAAACAGATAGCCACGCAGATTTTATTTCACAAGTCAATATCACGGATAGATACAGTGCCGTTGGCATCGGGCCTGGCATCGGACAGGCGCCGGAAACAGTCCGGTGTTTTGAAGCGTTATTAAATCAGTATAAACGGCCCATGGTGATTGATGCGGATGCCCTGAATATACTGGCGGCCGCCCCGTTGTTACTAAAATTGATTCCTGCCGGTTCAATTCTCACGCCCCATCCAAAAGAATTTGAAAGGCTGGCCGGGCCGGTGGGCAATGATCCTGAGAGAATTGAAAAACTTATGCAACTGGCAAAGGAATGGAAATCGGTGATTGTGCTCAAGGGGCATCACAGTCTGATTGCCACGCCGGGTGGCAAAGGGTATTTTAATAGTACCGGGAATCCGGGTATGGCCACGGCCGGCAGTGGTGATGTGCTTACCGGAATTCTGACCGGGTTACTGGCCCAGGGCTATTCGCCGGTGGAAGCAGCTTTGCTCGGGGTATACCTGCATGGATTGGCAGGCGATATAGCGGCAAAGGAAATATCGGAGGAGGCGCTGATAGCCGGGGATATAGTTGAATACCTGGGGAAAGCGTTTTTAGAAATTAGTTAGAAAAAGGTGAATTACAGATTGGGGCTAATGGAATTCAGGAATAAGTTGCAGCTGCCTGCGGCAGTATTCAACACATAGTCAAATAGGAACATAGGCTACATAGAATACAACCGGCAGCGTTACAGGCTGGTAATGCATTTTAAACTGAGGCTGGCATACATAGATTTTCACCTGCGGTGAAGAGATACGTTATTAATGAGTTTTAAAACTGTTCATTGCAACCTGCATTAAGCAAGGCCAAATTCAAAAGAAGTGTAACGCGGTTGCACATAATATAACTTCAACGATTCTTTGTCACCCTGTAGGGGTGCATTATCGGTTGCCACCAAAATGAACGTATTGGCCCAGCATCACCCCGTAGGGGTGTTTTGTTGGTTATGTATTAATAATTAACATGAATTTGATTATCAAATAATTAAAGGATTTAATTGAAATATATTACGAGAATTATATTGCTCAGTTGAAGATTTGGGAAAGAAAAGATCCGAAAATTCGTTGCATCCATTGTCTCTTTTCCCCCAAAAGCAACCTTTAAAGTGTTCTCCGCCGGACAAAACCAATACAAATTACGACCTTGTTTTACCCTGGGAACATTGCTTTTTATAAGTGTTCATTTTACACTTCAAACCCCTGAAAATAATGCTCTTCAGGGGTTTGGGCTATTGGGGGCCAACCCCTATCTTTGCCGCCCGGCCGAAATGGCCTTTTTTAATCTAAACCAGACACTAAGAATTGACTGTTATGGACAAATTGATCTACCTCGTACCTGTCATGGGACTGATTGGCTTGCTTTACACACTTATTAAGTTCAATTGGGTTTCCAAACAAGATGCCGGTAACGACCGTATGAAAGAAATCTCCAATTACATTGCCGTAGGTGCCATGGCCTTCCTGAAGGCGGAATGGAAAATCCTGGGTTATTTCGTTGTTATTGTGGGTATACTTCTGGCCGTAATGGCCCAGTCAAACCCACACTCACACTGGCTGATTTCCGTAGCGTTTGTAGTAGGTGCTGTATTCAGCGCCACTGCCGGTTATATTGGTATGAAAGTAGCCACCCGTGCCAATGTGCGTACTGCACAGGCAGCACGTACCAGTCTGAGTAAGGCCCTGAATGTTTCCTTTACCGGCGGTGCCGTTATGGGACTGGGTGTTTCGGGTCTCGCTGTATTAGGACTTGGTGGTTTATATATTATTTTAAAACAGGTTTTCGCTCCCGGTGCATCCGTTGATTCCAACGAGATGATTAAAACCATCGAAGTGCTGACCGGTTTTTCACTGGGTGCTGAGTCCATCGCCCTTTTTGCCCGTGTGGGTGGTGGTATCTATACCAAGGCGGCTGACGTAGGCGCCGACCTCGTGGGTAAAGTAGAAGCCGGTATCCCGGAAGATGATCCCCGTAACCCCGCTACCATTGCGGATAACGTTGGTGATAACGTAGGTGATGTGGCCGGTATGGGTGCCGACTTATTCGGTTCTTATGTAGCGACTGTATTGGCAACGATTGTACTGGGTCAGCAGACCACGGTGCTCTTTGGTGATGATGTATTGGGTGGTTACTCTCCCATCGTTCTCCCCATGCTGATTGCCGGTGTGGGTATTCTTTTCTCCATTATCGGAACTCTTTTCGTCCGTGTCAGCGATTCTGCTGGTATCAGTACAGATGTGGTACAGAAAGCACTGAATATGGGTAACTGGGGCTCTATTGTATTAACAGCGATTGCCGCTGCCGGTCTGGTCAACTTTATTCTCCCTGAAGCCATGGAACTCCGTGGTGTGGTATTTACCAAATGGGATGTAATGGGTGCAATCGGAGTTGGTCTGGCCGTTGGTGCCTTAATGAGTATCATTACCGAGTACTATACGGCGATGGGCAAACGTCCTGTTAACTCAATTATCAGGCAATCTTCTACCGGGCATGCCACCAACGTAATCGGTGGTCTGGCTGTAGGTATGGAATCTACATTCCTGCCGATCCTGGTGCTGGCTGCCGGTATCTGGGGCTCTTATGAATTTGCCGGTCTGTACGGTGTGGCTATTGCCGCAGCCGGAATGATGGCCACTACAGCGATGCAGCTGGCGATTGACGCCTTTGGACCGATCGCCGACAATGCCGGTGGTATCGCGGAGATGAGTGAACTGCCAAAAGATGTACGTGAAAAAACAGACGTACTGGATGCGGTAGGTAATACCACCGCTGCCACGGGTAAAGGTTTTGCCATTGCTTCTGCTGCCCTGACAGCCCTGGCCCTGTTTGCCGCCTTTGTAGGTGTGGCGATGCCGGATAACCAGCATATTGATATTTATAAAGCCGATGTGCTTGCTTCCCTGTTTATTGGTGGTATGATCCCCATGATCTTCTCCTCACTCGCTATCCGCGCGGTGGGTGAAGCGGCCATGAGTATGGTGGAGGAAGTTCGTCGCCAGTTCCGCAGTATTCCGGGTATCATGGAAGGTACCGGTAAACCTGAATACGATAAATGTGTGGCGATTTCCACACAGGCATCCATTAAGAAAATGCTTTTACCCGGTGCCATCACCATTATTTCTCCGCTGGCTATTGGTTTCACACTAGGCCCCGAGGCACTGGGTGGTTTCCTGGCCGGTGCTACGGTTAGTGGTGTACTGATGGGTATGTTCCAGAACAATGCCGGTGGCGCCTGGGATAATGCCAAGAAATCTTTTGAAAAAGGCGTTGAGATCAACGGTGAAACTTATTACAAGAAATCAGAACCCCATAAAGCATCTGTAACGGGAGATACTGTTGGAGATCCTTTTAAAGATACGTCTGGTCCTTCCATGAACATCCTGATCAAACTGATGTCCATCGTGTCACTCGTTATTGCTCCTACCCTGGCACAAATGTTTGGCGCGCATACGGAAGAAGCCCCGGTTACACCTCCTGCACCGCAGAAAGAAACCGGAAAAACAGAATACAGAATGAATTCAGAACCGGTTGCAAAAATCAATACCAGCAACACGGCCAACTACCAATAAGGATAGTATAACTTCTTAATCAGAACCATTACTTTAAGCCCCGCTGTTTCTACAGGGGGGCTTAGTTTTTCTATGAACATTGAGCATTTAATATTGAGTGTTATGGCATGATGAAGAAAATGTTCAATACCCAATGTTCAATATTCAATTTTCAACACTCATTCGAAGGAAGGATGTGTTTTAAGTTTGGCCTAGCTAAATGCAGGTTGCAATGAACAATTATTAAACTCTTCAATAACGGTACTTATCACTGCATTTGATTGCAATGTGCGATACGTCTCTGATTGTAATGCATCGCGAGCCTTTAAAACAGTATTTTGTTTTCTATGTAACCTATTTTTCTATATACCTATGCCTGCCTGCCGGTAGGCAGGTGTGATAAGCTGCCGCCAGGCAGGCATGCCACACCAGAAACTAATACTCTTTCTCCCTGTCACTATAAGCTCTAACACTTAGAACAGAATAAATTATTTGCAGTTAGTTGTAACGTGATAAAACGTAGCCTAGCTTGCGGTTGTTATTAATTCGTCACCACAAAAAGCGAACCTTATGAAAAACGTAATCCGCGCCGGCATGTCTGCCCTTTTACTCTTTGCCATTATTAATCTGATCAGTTGTTCCAAAGACCGTACCACTGCTCCTGCTGCGACCAATAACCCCGCACAGGCCGGTACTAAAACCATCACTGTAATGCAAAGGATGACGCCCATCACTCCAACCCTGACCGGTAGTGGCGGTTATGAAGGAGCAAGAACATTCGGTAATCTGACCATGGTTATTGCTCCGCTGGATTCCAAATCCACCGTAATCGTATCGAATGATATTTATAATTCAGGGCCAATACCGGCTTATGAAGAAGAGGAAGAAGGAAGAGTCTATGTACGGCAATTACAAACCGGCACCTATAAAGTGCAGATCATTCCGCATACGCCCGGATACCCCACCATCGAACTGAATGATATACAGATTATGGAAAATATGCTGACTGATCTCGGCACTATTAATGTAAATTATTAAACCCAACCCTGAAGCAGCAATCAGGTTGTCCCAAAAGTCTGTGCCCGGGCCTGTTCCCGCGGAACGACTTTTGGGCCAACCTTTTTTTATACCTGCTGAAATACCCGCTACACGGTATACCGGCAGTGACAGGACTTATTAAATTTGATTAAAACAAACCAATGATCAAGTCAGTATTTCTCGTCCTGCTACTCTCCGGCCTGTCAGTTTTACAAGCCCAGGAACCTGTGGAAAAAAGGCTGTCTAAAAGGGATTATAACCAGACTTATCTTTTTGATATTAAGGAGGGAGACACACTGGTTTATGAGGTGAATGCGGGCGGGCAAAATTACCAGTTCATCGTAGCCATGCAACAGTTTGATCCCTATGACGAGGGTATACATTTTAACTGGAAAATGACCAACCCGGTTAACCGCTCCGGAAGTATTCAGATTTCGTCTGACGCAATGTTGTACAGCCGCTCCTATATCAACCGGTTTGCCGGCGGTTCGCAGGAACTGGATAATGAAAGTGCCGTTTTTTTAACTACGGAAACCTATACGGATTTAATGAGCGGTTCTTCTGTAATTTCGCTGGATGGTATTAAAGAAAAATTTATAAAAAAATATAACAGTGAAGTAAAATACCCGGTCAATGTTCACGGGAAAACCTACCTGCTCAATGCGTTCGATATCAGCAATGAAAAAACGGGAGCCGAACAAAAGACAATGATTATTCAACTTTACGATAAAGTACCGGTTATCCTGAAGATGGATATCGGATTCCGCATTGAACTGAAAGAAATAAGATAATATTTAATTCCTGAGCGAATCAAACCACCTTCCCACCACTTCCGTTATTTCATCTTTAAAGGAAATATGGTGATATTCATTGGTATCCGGTTCGTATACATATTCCTTTTTCCAGGTCGCGTAATGGGTGGCCACCTGTTCAATCGCGTCCAGTATATAACGGACTTCCTCATCCGTCATCACCGGATGAATGGACATGCGGATCCAGCCGGGTTTACAGGATAAATCGCCCTTGTGCATCTCTTCGAGTATGGCATAGGAATGCAGCTGGTCCACATGAAGCAGCATATGGCCATACGTGCCGGCACAGGCACATCCGCCACGGGTCTGTATGCCAAAGCGGTCATTGAGCAGTTTCACCACCAGGTTGAAATGGGTGCCTTTTAAGATAAAACTGATCACCCCCAGCCGGTGCCTGGTTTGACCTTCCAGTATTTCTATTCCCGGCACAGCGGGCAGCCGCTCAAATATGATTTTTAATAATTCTTCTTCCCGGCGGAGCATATTTTCCACACCCATCTGCTCTTTCAGTTTAACGGCAAGCGCCGCTTTTATCCCTTGTAAGAAAGGCGGGGTTCCGCCGTCCTCCCGGTGTTCAATATCATTGATGTATTCATGCTGCTTCCAGGGATTGGTATAGGTAACTGTACCCCCACCCGGCTGATCGGGTATAATATTTTTATACAGCTTTTTATGAAAGATGAGTACACCGGGAGTGCCTTGTCCGCCCAGGAATTTATGCGGAGAAAAGAAAATCGCATCCAGGTGTGCGTCCTCCTCTCCGGGATGCATATTGATAGCTACATATGGCGCTGAACAGGCAAAATCCACAAAACAGAGGCCGTTATACGCGTGTATTCTACGGGCCACTTCATGATAAGGTGTCTGTATGCCAGTTACATTCGAACAGCCCGTTATAGCCGCGATCTTATGTTGCCGGTTCTTATATTTATCCAGCAGCTGCTGAAAAGAATGCAGACAGATATTTCCGTCCTCATCATTGGGAATAATCTCCACATCGGCGATTGTTTCCAGCCAGGAAGTTTGATTGGAATGGTGCTCCATTTCAGAAACAAAGATCACCGGTTTCAGTTGCGGGTCAAGGTCGAGGTAATTGCTGAACAGCTCATGTATTTTCAACGCGCTTTGCGACAGGCTGCTGCTATCAGGCAAACGGCCGGCCCGCACATAATCCATGATCCGTTCCGGAATCCGGAGACCCAGCAGGCGTTGCAGTTTATTAACCGCTCCGGTCATGCCGCTTCCCGCGAAAATGAGAACATCATCCGGACCGGCCTGTACATGTTTTTTAATAATTTGCTTGGACAATTCATAGGCCCGGGTCATGGCCGTACCTGTTACCGTAGTCTCCGTATGCGTATTCCCGAGCAGCGGCATAATCTCTTTTGTCAGCTTATCTTCAATGGGTTGATACGCCCTTCCGCTGGCGGTCCAGTCGGCATAGATCATTTTACGGATCCCGTAAGGCGTGGTAAACTCGGTATCAATACCAATGACATTATTCCGGAAGGATTGGAAGTAGGCTTGTAGCAAGGGACTGTCGTTTGCGCAAAAATACGGATAGAAAGCCGATAGTCATTAGCCGGTAGTCGGTAGTTTGGGCTTTTTACTATTGATAAATGACTATCGGCTTCCAACTTTCTTCCCTGCCGTTTTCATTTGAATTATATCCACCATAAAGGCAAAGGCCATTGAAAAATAGATATAGCCCTTGGGAATTTCAAATTGGAAACCTTCGGCGAGCAGGGAGACACCGATCAGCAGCAGAAAACAGAGTGCCAGAATTTTAAAAGAAGGGTGCTGATGAATAAACCGGCTGATCGGCCCTGATGCAAATAACATAATGATTACCGTCACCACTACGGCCGTATACATCACCCAGAGGTCCTGGGCCATTCCTACAGCCGTAATAATAGAATCAACGGAAAATACCAGGTCAAGCAGAATGATCTCCCCCAGTAAGCGGGAGAAAGTGGCATTTTTCCCTGCACCGGGTTGTTCTTCCACCATTTCCGTCTTATGATAAATCTCTTTTGTGGCTTTATAAATCAGGAAAAGTCCTCCCACAATCAGTATCAGTCCTTTTCCTGAAAAAGCCGTTTTGTACAGGGTGAAAAGCGTCTGATCCAGTTTCAGGATCCAGGAGATAATGGCCAGCAGGAGCAGCCGCATGACCATGGCCAGTCCGATCCCCCAAAAACGGAGCTTATTCCGCTGTTGTTCGGGCAGTTTATCAGCCAGAATGGAAATAAAAATGATATTATCAATCCCGAGAATAACTTCAAGGGCTATCAGTGAAATCAGGGCGATGATGGCGTCGGTCATATTTGCGTAACAATCCGGTAGAGAAATGGTTGCAGGGAGTGTAGTTGTTAGTCAATAGTCGGTTTTCGGTAGTGAACAGCCCCTTCTCAGGTATTTTATCGTATAACGAAATCCGGCTGTTGACTACTAACTACTAACTCCAGACTACGAACTATTTCTTCAACCTTCCCCGTATCCACTTGATCTGTCCGTTGTGATTCGATTCATGTTCGCATACATGGAACCATTTGCAGTAATTATTGGTTGGTCCCCAGAACCATTTTTCATCTACTGAGCTCAGCCATTGGTCGTCGCGTTTTTTGAATTCAGCGATGGTATTATCGCGGACTTCTTTCAGGGTATCCAGGTAGAATTTAAGATCATGCCCTTTGATAGCTTTGCGGGCCTCCTCGCCCAGTTCCATGGCGATACCAAAACGGTCATTGTCTTCTTTTGACCAATCGCCCCATTTCTTGCCATCAAAACTGTGTATCTGGTAAAACCGTTCGGTAGCGGCCAGGTGAAAGAGCATACTGCCGATGGTATTCGATTTATCATCATGCAGGTAATCGAGTTGTTCCATGGTCATATTGCGAACAGAACTCAGTACGGCGCCCCGCATCCAGGTCATCATGGAGAGCAGGGTTCCTACCTGCGGACTGAAGCCTTCCCGCGGGCCGATAACGTTTGGACGTTCGTCTGCAGGTAATGGAGCAGTTGTAGCAAAAACAGGTAATGTACTGATACCGGCCAGACCAGCGGTAAGGGCGCCTTGTCTGAGAAACCGGCGACGCGAGGAATCTTGCATAGTAGTTGAATTGAGGTGAATAATGGTAGTACTAATATAGGCTTTTCTGAAATGGAATGTGAAATTCCTGGGGCGGCCTGGAGTGTTATTTTAACCTGCCTTCGGCAGATTATCACACCTGCCTACCGGCAGGCAGGCATAGTGAAAAAGCTAAACAGATTACTTAGAATTCAATGGACAGCTTTACAGGCTGGAAATGGATTTCAACAGAGGCTGGGCAAACATAGATTATCACCTGCGGTGATGGATGCGTTTATGATTATAAAATCGCTGGAATTCAGTGCAATGCTGATTGAAATAAAAACTATGTAATGAAGAATAAATTTAGCCTGAATTTCATTCCAAAAAGTACATAGTACTAAGACATTTCATAAAAAGAAATTCAGCTCACTTTTAAAATTGAGCCACTAAAGAAGGGGCTGTTCACTCCCGACTCCCGACTCACTTCTTCACCCCATACCCTGTCCAGCCATTACGGTACTGTGCATTCTGCATCCATAGCATACGGCCGCCACGGATACAGGTAAAATAGGCGTCAAAGGTTTTGGGTTTGCCTTCGAGGTTGCTGAAATATACCTGCCAGTTATTGGGCAGGGAGAAACTGCCGGAGTTCTTTGCCTGGTCGTAGCGCATGGCACCTACCTGGCCGTTAATGGCGAGGATACTCCAGTTGTATTTATTGCCGGGGAGGAAACTGAATGTTTCTGAACTCTGGTGAATATCGGTGGCCATATGTGAGCCGGTATATATATTGTAATACTCCTGCATGCCATTGAAATCGCTGGTCCAGGTTCCCCTGAGATCGGAAGCTCCTACGGCAAAACGGTTGTAGTAGGCCATGTTCTCCATTTTTTTCCAGACTTCACTGCTGGTACTCCAGTCAATAAGGTCGGCATCTATGCCGTATTCTGCTACAAAAGCCTGTTTATTTTTGGTGATGAATTCCATCCAGCCGGAACTTCCTCTGCTGAAAACGGCCACATACAAGGAACGGCCGCCGGCATCCGTTACTTCTCCCGCCCCGAAAAGTGCCCGCTGGTAATCTGTCGGACTGCGTGTTACATAGTTCTTCAGACTCTTGTATTTCGGCGCCACCAGAACATCCCAGGCATTGTTGATCTGCGGTACCGGATCGCCTCCCTTATTGGTACGCGCATCCGAAAAATGAAGCAGGACTTTGATCTCTCCTTTGGTGACTTCCACATAATCCGGTTTTACCTCGGCAAACCAGCCATCATCAAAACGGGTAGTGGTAAAGGCATAGCCCTCGTTCAGCACCATTGCCGGTTTTGGTGGAGGAGGCTGTGTTATACTGACCGTGGTTTTAAAATCAGGATTCATCTCCACCCCGTTCAGAAATTTTTCAATCACCGGAAACAGGGCCTTATCATTGGTGGTAACTACAATGCTGGCCCTGAGGGATTGTCCGCTGACCGTATACAGCAGGGCTGTGGCCGATTGTCCGTTATATGTAAACGTACTTTTTCCCCGCCGGATCTTCCAACCCTTTTTTACAGTGAGTACGGGCATCACCGCTTTATCCTTCACGGTGTATGGTTTCAGCACGAGATCATCCCATTCACTTTTAAAATCCATGGTATCTCCCTTACCCGGTGCCTCATTATAAATCGCGAACCTGCACCACTGTCCCTTCGCCGCATTTGTATACGTGTAAGTAATAAATGTCTGGTTCTCCTCTTTCTCCCAGCCGGCCGGCTCGGTATAACAAAACAGGTGATAACAGGATTGCTGTGCCCCGGCCGTAATGCCCAGGCTCAACAGAATAAGTAAAATGACATTTCTCATGTTCCCGGTTTTAATGATGATCAACCGGGTAAAGTTGAGGAATTATATGAAAGAGGAGATCATGGAAAATGGGGATTTTTTTGAGTCGGGAGGTGTCAGTCGGGAGTCGGGAGATAGGAGTCGAGAGTCGGGAGTCGGGAGTCGGGAGTGGAACGGGATGATAAAAAGGAGCTATCTGCTGGTTCTACAATGCAAGCTGATTAGCTAATTTGCAAATGTGCTAATTAGCTAATTACTCATACTAATCCTGTAACCAATACCCACTTTATCCCGTCTTACGAATGTTAAAAAACAGTAAAAAGAACCGTCCCGGTTGCTCATTACGAACAAAATCGTACATTAGCTTAAAATTCGACCGCATGTCAGCACCTAAACTGGTTAAACCAACTGAATCTGAACTGGAAATACTGCAGCTCCTGTGGAAGAAAGGAACGGCTACCGTACGGGAAGTGCATGAAGAACTGGCGCAGACCAAGGACGTGGGCTATACCACTACCCTGAAACTGATGCAGATCATGAATGAGAAAGGCATTGTGAAAAGGGATGACTCCATGCGGACCCACGTGTACCAGGCCGCGGTGAATAAGGAGCGGACACAGAAACACCTGCTGGGGAAGATGATTGACAGCCTGTTTGGCGGCTCCCCTACCCAACTGGTGATCCAGGCTCTCGGTGATGAAAGCCACAAAGCAAGTAAAGAAGAACTGGAAAAGATCCAGGCACTCCTGGACAGTCTTAAAAAACAATAAACCAAAATGCCGTTGCAACTGCTGCAATCCCTCGGTTGGGCCCTGCTCAACTCCCTCTGGCAAATGGCCCTGCTCTGGGTCGTATACCAGTGTATAATGCTTTGCTGGCAGTCGTCGAGACCGGTACATAAAGCTAACCTGGTCGCTTCTCTACTCTTCGCCGGCTTTGGCTGGTTTCTCCTGAATTTCATAGTGGCATTTGCAGCTATCAGTGCAGGCGATACACTCAGCAGTCCGCTGGCCTCGGCCCTGGTGAGTAAGTGGCTGAGCAAAGGACTTCCCTGGATCTCTGTTTTTTATTTAGTGATATTGCTGTTCCCGGTACTGCGTTTTATAAAAAACTACAGATATGTACAGGTGATCCGTTCTTTTGGTCTGAGTAAGATCGGGGTGGATTGGCGCCTGTTTGTAAGGAATACAGCTGAACGGATGAACATCGGGAGAAAAGTGGAGATATGGGTGTCGGCATTTGTACAATCACCCGTAACAATTGGTTATTTAAAACCCGTCATACTTGTTCCACTCGCTGCGATCAATCAACTCAGCCCGCAGCAACTGGAAGCTATCCTGCTGCATGAACTGGCACATATCCGCCGCTCCGATTACCTGGTTAATCTCTTACTGAACAGCATCCGTACTATTTTATACTTTAACCCCTTTGTAAAAGCCCTGGTAAGAATCGTGGAACAGGAACGGGAGAAGAGCTGTGATGAACTGGTACTCCAGTTTCAATATGACGCACATGCGTATGCGACAGCCCTGCTTACGCTGGAAAAAACCAAACCGGTTCAACCGGTATTCTTTATGGCGGCTAAGGGACAAGAACCGGATCTGCTGCAACGGGTGGAAGCCATCCTGGGGATGCACAAAAAACCGGCTGTTACCCGGCAGAAAATAACCGGACTGCTTTCCCTGATAATGGGTATCCTGGCCCTGAACCTGCTGCTGCTTTTGCCCGGTCAGACAAAATCCCTGAACAACACCATCCTGGCTGATAATATAATGATGAACCCGATGGACATGGTATTTAGTCCACAGGAAACCGTACAAACTGAAGCAGAATTTCCTCAAACCCTGGCCACGGAAGCAGTCAGCATAGAAAGTCCCAACGAAAAGTCAACTAATTTCCCTGAAGCCATTTCAGCTGAGCAAACAGACCCGGCTGCTGCTGCCAGTGAAATCAGCCCCCTCGCCTACCGGCTGGCCGGTTTTGATGAGGTTCAGATTCCGGTGCTGATGGCCCGGCAGGAAGCACAGGTAAAAGAAGCCCTTGCCGCTTCCAAACGAGTTCTGGAAAATGCACAATGGAAGGAAGTGGAAAAGAGTATCGCCGACGCCTTTAATGAGCAGGAGAAAAGCGAAATCCGGAAAGTATATCAGAAGGAGCTGAATAATTTCGACTGGAATAAACTGGAGAAAAACCTGAAAATTGCGTATTCAAAAATTGACTGGGAAAATGTAAACAGTCAGCTCAATACCGCCCTCAACCAGATCCGGCTGGATAGTATTCAGCATGTGTACAACGATGTGGCTCTCCGCCTCGCGGAAGTACAGCGTGAACTGAATGAGAATAAAATTACGAGTATCCCTGACAGTGATATCTCGCTGCAACTGGTGGAGGACAAGCGGCAGAAAGTACAGGAAAGCCTGAATAAACTGAAAAACATCCGCGCGAAGAAAATCGTACGGCTCTAAGCCCATCGCTTACCTGATCACATCCACATAACCGGCCATTTTCGCCCGGCCATTCTTCGGATCAATCACATAATAATACGTGCCTACCGGCACCTCTTTCCCGTTTACTTTTCCATCCCAGGGAATGGTATAGCCAACTGAATGATATACGGGCTGGCCGTAACGGTTCACAATATCAACGGTACAACCGGGATAGGAATCGAGGTAAAGGATTACCCATTTATCATGAATGCCATCTCCGTTCGGACTGAATATATTCGGCACATCCGGCTTCTTCAGCACTTTTACAAATACCTGGTCCGTACTGATACACCCACCCCGGGCGGTTACGGCAAGGGTATACGTAATATCATCCACCCCAAGCACGATGGGCTGCTGCACGGTATTACTGCCGGAGAAATACTGGTTGGGTGTCCACAGGAATGTCAGGTCATTGCCACTAACGGTTGGGTTCAGGGTAATTTGTCCGCCTTCCAACACCAGCCGGTCGGGTCCCGCATCCACTACCGGGTATGGGTGAATGGTTACCGGCGCTGTAAATGTGGTACTGCGGCAGCCAAAACTGTTGATGGTATACAGGCTGACATTGTACGTGCCAGCTGTAGTATAGGTATACGAAAACGCAGCCCGGTTATCATTTCCACCGTCATCCATAGTCCAGAACCATTGATTGGTGATACCGCCCATGGGATTTGTGGCATCGGTAAAGCGGATCGGGTCGGCCAGGCAGACTTCCGGTTTATCCGTTATAAAAGCCGCCAGTGGCTGATTTCGGATCGTGGTTAATGCAATCGTGGTATCCTTTACACAACCCGCCCCGCTGGTTACCTGCAGGTTTACTGCAAAGGGCCCGGTGCTGATATAGGTATGCGAAGGATTGATACCGGTAGAGGTATTCACCACCCCGCTGCCCGGATCACCGAAATTCCAGAGATAGCTGAAGCTGCTTTCCGTATTGTCGGCGATGGAGGAAAGATTGGTGAATACCGCATTGGCATTGGGCAGACAGATATGCGACGGAAAACTGAAACCGGGCCGTGGTTGCGGATTTACATGAATCCGGGTAAGCGCTGCCGTGCTTACACAGCCATTGCTGGTTACCACGGTTAAGCGTACATCATAATCGCCCCAGTTGGTATATGTATGCGTAACAGGGTTTCCGTTCAATGCGGTTAGTAACGGTGACCCATCCCCGAAATCCCAGATCCAGCTGGTCAGCGTACCTTCCGGTGTGGATGAAGTAGTGGAGAACGTGACGGTCTTTGTTTCGCAAAGCGGACTGCTGACCGTAAATACGGCCACCGGTGGCGCATATACATGAATGGTCTGCGTGATACTGTCCATACAACCACCTGTGGAAGACGTATAGAGATACTTAATGGTATGTGTACCCGGTCCCGCTACAGAGGGAGTAAATAATCCGGTAGCGGAAACGCCCGGTCCGGTAAACAGATAACTGCCTGGCACCCCACCCAGTTCCGTAGCCTGGGTGATCTGGTAAGGCACAGCATCCAGGCAGATATCAGGCACGGTGGTAAACTGCACACGGGGTGCCGCATTTACCGTAATATTTTTCAGTACATCATTTACACAAACCCCACCGGAATAAGCCCGGTAACGGATGGTGAATACCCGGGTAAGCGGTGCCTGAAAATCCGGATACAGGTGCTTATATACTTTACCTGTAAAAGGCACATCATCCGTATCAAAAACGGTGGGTTGTCCTGCATTGTCCCAATAGATTTCCACTTTGGTGATATTGCCCGGGAATACGGTCGACGCTTCTGTTATCGCCACCGAATCATTGGCGCAAAGTGTGGTGGGTGCATTTACCGTAAAGTTGGCTACCGGGAAACTTCCATTCACAAAAAGCTGGGTTAATACGGTATCCTTACAACCATGACTGCTGGTAACAATCAGTTCTACCGGGTAATTACCAACAGCGGTATAACTGTGTTGCGGGTTCTGTGTAACCGCGGTATTATTCACCCCACTGCCCGGATCACCAAAGTTCCAGAGCCAGGCTGCAATCGCTGACGGAGTGGCCACGGTACTGGTATCATTGAACTGGGCATAGGTATCATTCAGACAGACATCTGGTAAAATAAATCCGGCTTCCGGTTTTGCACGTATGATGATCTGCCGGGTCAGCATATTACTCACACACCCTTCATCATTTGTTACAGTAAGTGTTACAGTATAAGTGCCGGAAGCCATATAAGTATGCACCGGGTTTTGTACCGCAGCTGTATTTGCCGCGCCGCTGGCAGGATCACCAAAATTCCAGCTCCAGCTGACCAGGTTGCCCACATTGGGACTTGACTGATCAGTAAAATTCACCGGTATACCGGGGCATTGCGGATTGGAAACCGCATAATCTGCTGTTGGCAACGGATGGATAATTATGGTAGCGGTACCCGACTGCAGATTGGAGCAGGTGGTACTGCTGCCATCGGTAACACTTACCAGGCTGTATACATAGGTACCCGGAACAGCGGTGGGTACGGTAACCGTTGCGGTACTGCCGGTACTTGTTACATTCAGTAACGGCCCCCCGTTGATCCGGTAATAAAATGTATAGGGTGCAGGTCCGGTAGCGCCGGTAAAACTGATCAGCGGAGAACTGCCATTTTCGCATTGTTCCGTAGTACCACTGATTGTGGCCGTAGGTAACGGATTTACCAGTATCGTTACGGAGCCGGCCTGATTTTGTGTACAGGCCGTAGCCGTACCATCGATAACATTTATCAATGAATAAATATATGTGCCCGGTGCCGCAGTCGGCACAGGTACCGTAACTGAATTACCCGCAGTGGTGGTTACCGTTAGTGGGGTACCTCCATTAATAGTATACGTAAATGTATAAGGGGCGGTACCAGTTGCCCCGGTAAATGTAACCAGCGGCGATGTGGCATTTTCACAAACAGCTGTATTACCTGTAATGGTTGCTGTGGGTAAAGGATTCACTGTTACCACGGCCGTACCTGTTTGTAACTGGCTGCAGGTTGCCGGACTGGCATCCTGTACACTCACCAGAGTATAGGTAAATGTGCCGGGTACAGCTGTAGGTGCATTCACGGTAGCCACATTACCCGTACTGGTAACGGTCTGCGGAGCACCTCCATTAATCGTATAAGTAAACGTATAGGGTGCTGTACCCGCTGCCCCTGTAAAACTGATTGCCGGAGCTGCACCGTTCTGACAAACCGCAACCGTACCCGCAATGGAAGCGGTGGGCAACGGCGATACGGTTACGATATGGGATGTGGTATCAGACAAACAACCCACATCGGTAATAAGGGCGAAGCGGGCATTATAAGTGCCGGGTGCCAGGTAAGTATGAGCCGGATTACTGTTGATGGCTGTACTGGCATCGCCAAAATCCCAATAGCGGCTGATGATGGGTCGTCCGCCGGTATTGTTGTTCTCGGTAAACTGTACCGGATTGGGGAAACATACAGGCATCGTGGTAAAGTCGGCCAGCGGCGGATCAAACACTTGAAGTATATAATCAATCTGTTGTTCCCCGCTGCAACCATCAGGTGTGGGGTTATTCGCAATCACCCGTATGGGATAAGAACCTGCTGTATTGATGGTATATGGCGTGGGCAATTTGTATTCGTAGAGTTGCTTACCGTTTACGATAAAGGTATTATCATATACCGGATTGGGAATGGTGACATCGGTAAACAAGCCACTGAACCGCCAGCTGATGGATGTGGGCTGATACGGAAAGACCATTGAAAAATAAAAAGGAGAACTCTTACAGGCGGCCGGAAAAGTAACAGTGGCATACTGATTCTGCACACTCACATACTGATAAAGGTCGCGCACATTGGTACCGGCATTATAGCCATAAGATTCCACATTGCCATATCCGTAAGCGATGGCGACAAACCCGCTGTCGGATACGGCCCGGTGGGTCGGGTTCGTCAGCGTGGACGTTGTTACTTCCTCCTGCAGATACGAGTAACCGGTAGTGCCGATGGCCAACGGTGTGGCGGTATACGGCAGGCCGTCAATCCGCAAACTGGTCAGGCCGGCTGTACGGATAATAATATTCAGAAAATGCCGGGTAATATTGGTACTCGGCGGAGTCAGGTCGCTTCGGGCAGACAAGACTGTTATATCGCTCAGTGTCTGTTCAATCGGGTTCAGGATAATCATCTCCGGATCACTGTTCACGCCATCGCAGCCCTGGGTGATGAGGTACTGCACCACACAAACCGGTTTATCTGAAGTGATAATCCGGGGTGTATTGTTTCCCTGGGTATTGAATTCATAATAACTGTTGTTGATCAACGTACCTAATGGCAGCGGGGTACCGTTTACCGTTACCTGTGTGGTCGGATCTTTTACCAGCACCCTGAAAATATCATAAGAACGGAGTTTCATGGGTGCCGTGATATAGTATTGTCCCCACGAAACAAGTGGAAACAATTGCTGATACAGGTTATCTCCCGAACTCGCGGAGCCGCATCCCATCGCTGTCCAGGTAGAACCGGCAAAAACGGCAATCGGCTTACAGGGTGAACCGGTAGTGGCAACAGATTTTATAAACGTACCTGTAAGATCGCCCTGGTTGGCTGTCTGGTATTGAAACACATCTCCCTTGTTCAGTGTAACCTGGAAAGGGGTATTGGCAGGATACGTGTTATTTCCATCTGTCTGCTTCGGTGTTATTTCCACCTGTGTATTATCTTCCGTAGCCACTACCGCAAACTCTGACCTGGAGTTATTACCAGGGTTTGATGCATAACCGGACACATAATATTCCCGACCTAATACTTTAGTAGGTAACACCAATGTGGAACCGGAGCGTGCTGAATTGAGAATATGCGCGTACACTACGATCGGTGTATCGGCTACAATGTGAATCCCCTTGTTGGTGCCGATTCCCACCACCTGAGCATTATAAGCAAGACTGTTTGCCGGTGTGGATGTATTGGTTAAACGCAGTGTGGTGATCTGATTGGCGGTAACGGAAAAGGGCAGATTATTCCCCGCAACTGATAAAGTACCGGTGGCATTGTATTGGGATGTGATGTATAATGCCATCCGGGAGGTGGTGCCGTCGATATGGCCGGTATATATTACCCAGAAATCCTTACCCTTATTGGAATAGTCCTGCCCGGTCACGTCTAAACTGACCATAAAGACAAAAAGAAACGTCAGAAACCTTATACCCTTTCTCATAAGCAATGGCATCGCTGCCGGCTGTACATAAATAGGCCTGGGGTACATTTCCCCCGGGTATGAATAAAATTACCGGAATAAGTTTAATACAGGCCGTGATATTGTTCAAAAAAAGGAATGACTTCTGTCAGTAGCAACGGGGACATTTCTCGCTGTACTTGTTGCCGATCATAAAACCAAAGACCAGTTCGTGGGTGCCGCTGTTGAAATCACGCAAAATATTGTTGTTGCTGGATTTCTCATAGGCATAGCTGACATTGAAGGTATTGCTGATATTCATACCCAGCATACCCGCAAATCCGTCCTGGTAGCGGTAACTGCCCCCCAGCCAAAGCTGATCCCGGTACTGGAGTTTCAGGTTGGCTTCCGGTTGAAATTCCCTGAAGGAGCTGCCTTTAATGTATTTCACCATCAGGGAAGGAACGGCATTTACATCATCCGACAGGAGGAAGCGGTAACCGGCAGTCAGGAACATATGCGGTACCATCCGGCCTTTTTCAAGGATGGAGGCATTATCGTCAACAAAGTTGATGGTACTGGGCAAAACATTCTGAGCGGATAAACCGATAAAATAATCCCTCGAATAGAGCCATATACCGGCAGCCATCTGCGGGCGGGTTTTAGTGAGATTGCCTGTATTCAGTGAACCATTGGCAGGATCACTGGGATTGCCATTTCCAGAGAAATCCTGTTTGCTGATATCAATCCCCACTTTTGTAATACCGGCGGATAAACCGGCGGATATATTGGTAGTGGGACTCAGTCCCAGGTGATACGCATAAGATGCCATTACCGTAGAGAAATTGAAACTTCCCGTGCGGTCATTAATAAATGTAAAACCGGCTCCGTGGTGTGGTTCAGCCGCTGTATAATTTTCCCAATAAGCACGGCCGCGTGGATTTTCCCCGGGAACCTGGAAGGAAGTAGAAGAAGTCCGGTAATCGTTCTTGCCGATCGGACCATGTATGGTCAGGTAGGTCGTTTTTGGTGCGCCGTTGATACCCACCCACTGATCCCGTACGGACATTTTCAGGTCCGCGTAGTTATCTATACCCGCAATGGCCGGATTGATGATAAAAGGATTGATTACATACTGGGTATAATGCGGGCGTTGCTGGCTTTGCGCCATCCAGCCGGTACCCAGAACCACTATTGCAGTAATTAAAATACGTTTCATAGACTTACCTGATTATATCAACATATCCGGCCATTTTGGAGCGGCCGTTTTTCGGATCAATCACATAATAATAGGTGCCCACCGGAACATCCTTGCCATTTACTTTACCATCCCATGGAGTGGTATAGCCTACAGAATGGAAGACTGGCTGGCCGTAACGGTTTACAATATCAATTGTACAGCCCGGGTACGATTCAAGGTACTGGATCACCCAACGATCGTGAACCCCATCTCCGTTCGGACTGAAAATATTCGGCACGGCCGGCGCTTTCAGCACTTTTACAAAAACCGCATCGCTGGCCTTACATCCCTGCGGCGAAGTTACGGTAAGTGTATAGGTTATATCACTGGTGGGTGAAGCCAAAGGTGCGGGTGACGTTGCATTGTTTAATCCCGTCGGGGGTGTCCACTGATACGTAACAGGTACATTCGCGTTTAAGGCCGGGGTAAGTGCCACCTGCCCTCCTTCCAGTACAAACTTATCCGGTCCGGCATTGATGGCCGGGGTAGCAAATACATCCAGCACCTGTTCTTTAAAGTTGCTGCAGCCGTTAGCCGCGGTAAACGTGTACCGGATCGTGTATTGTCCGGGTGTGGACGGTGTAAACATACCCGTTGAGCTCACAGCTGCAGTTCCACTGAATACGCCAGTGCCCGGCAATCCATTCAGCAGGCTGGCCTGTGTAATCTGGAAAGACGTCTGCGAATTACAGACAAATGGTATCGGGTTAAACTGTATAGTGGGTGTGGCAAGTACAGTAATCGTCTGTGTAGTTGTATTGACACAGTTGATACCGGAATAAGCCACATACCTGATCTGGTAGGTACGGGTAGCTGGTGTACCAAATTCAGGATAAGTATGTGTATAGACAGCTCCGGCAAGGGGATTATCATCGGTTGTTTTAACCGTGGGGTTATTCAGATAATCCCAATAGATTTCCACTTTTACCAGGTTACCGAAGTTTACACTGGAAGCATCCGTAATACTCACCGGAGTATTACTGCAGAGATTATTGGCATTCTGAACCTGGAAGCCGGCCACGGGTATAGAACCATTCACGGTAAAAGTCTGTTGTACAGTATCGGTACAACCCAGGTTGCTGGTTACAACCAGTTGCGCGGTATACGGTCCAACCACCCCATAACTATGGGTGGGATTTTGCAAAATGGATGTATTCGGGTTACCGGTATTGGCATTGGGATCACCGAAATTCCATTGCCAGGCGGTAATGGTTCCTCCCGCTACGGAACTCGTATCAATAAAAGGCGCATTGGGGTCGGTCAGACACACTTCCGGTGATATAAAGCCGGCTTTAGGTCGGGGACTTATCACCACATCGCGTGAATAGAGGGTACTCACACAACCTTTATCCGTACTCACCGTAAGACTGACAGGATAAGTACCTGCAGCAATATAGGTATGCGGGGCATTTTGTGTAGTCGCCGAATTTGCCGCACCACTACCCGGATCACCGAAATTCCATTGCCAGCTGTTCAGGGTACCGGCATTGGGGGTAGATGCATTGTTAAAAAGAATATTCCTGGTTTCGCAGCCGGGCGCCACAAAACTGAAGTTGGCTGTGGGCAACGGATTTACAATTACGGTTGTGCTTCCGGTCTGTGCCTGGCTGCAGGTAACGGAACTGGCATCTCTTACACTGACCAAAGCATATACAAAAGTACCGGCCGTGGCGGTGGGCACAGGTACCGTAACACTGTTACCCGTACTGGTAACGGTCTGGTTAGCCCCTCCATTGATTGTATACGTAAATGTATATGGCGCTGTACCCGCGGCCCCGGTAAATGTAACGCTGGGTGATGCCGCATTCAGACATACTTCCGTAGCTCCGGAAACAGTGGCGGTGGGCAGTTCGTTTACAGTTACCACTAATGATCCGGTTACGGCCTGACTGCATCCGTTGGCACTACCCTCTTTTACAGAAAGCAGGTTATAGGTAAATGTACCGGCCGTACCCGTAGGTGCCGATACCGTAACACTATTGCCCGTGGTGGTAACTACCGTCTGGGTAGCCCCCCCGTTAATATTATATTCAAAAGTATAGGGCGCTGTACCATTTGCCGCGGTCAGGGTAATTTGCGGCATAGGCGCGTTGCGGCAAACGACCACGTTGCCACTGCTGAACACCGCGGTGGGCAGGGGTTTCACGATAACCGCAACAGAACCGCTTTGCGTTTGCGTACAACCGGTAGTCGCTGTTTCCTGTACAGACTGCAGGGTGTAAGTAAAGGTTCCGGCTGCTGTGGTGGAAACCGGCACCGTAACACTATTGCCTGTATTGGCCACTGCCACTTGTGTAGGGCCGCCATTCAGGGAGAAGCTGAAGTGGAAGGGCGCACTGCCATTCGCACCGGTAAAAGTGATAAAGGGAGATGGCGCATTCAGACAAACTGTATTGTTTCCGGCGATAGTAGCGGTAGGTAAAGGTTTTACCAGCACTGTACGGGTAGCCACATTATTTACAGTGGCACAACCTGCCGCAGAAGTCACTCTAAGAGTAACGGTATAGGTACCTGCTACTGAATAGGTATGTGTCGGGTTTTGCGCAGTGGATCCGGGGCTTGCATCGCCAAAATCCCAGGTCCAGCCGGTAACCGTACTCCCCTGTGCCGTACTGGCATCAGAGAAACCGATCAGGCTGCCGATACATACTTCAGGCAATGAGTTAAAAGCCGCTACCGGTTCCGGATATACGGTGGTCAGTTGCTGCGTACGGGTATCGGTACAACCATTATTGGTCGTTACTTTAAGACTTACACTAAAAGGTCCGGCCGTAGTATAGGTATGCAACGGGTTTTGAATGATGGACGTTCCGGCATCACCGAAGCTCCAGCTCCAGCTGTTAATTGTATTACCGGCCGCAACAGTAGAAAGGTCGTTGAACTGTGCGGTACCTGCCGGCAGACAGGCAACAGGTAAATTAAAATTAGCAACGGGAGCCGGGTATACGGTCACTTGTGTGCTGTAGGTAAGACTCGCGCAACCGGTACTGGTCACCACTTTTAAGGTAACAGTATAAGTGCCCGGTGCTGCATAGCGGTGAGTTTCGTTGGTACTGGTATTACGGACGATAACCGGTGTGGCATCTCCGAAATCCCAGGTCCATTGTGCCAGTGTACCGTCCGCGGCATTCGACTGATCCGTAAATGTGATATCGCTGTTTTCGCAGGTAGGTGTCGACACGGTAAACAGGGCTACCGGGGGATTATTTATCGTTACCACTTTTGATGTAGTATCTGTCTGACAACCGATATCGGTAGTCAGGGCATACTTTACAGTATACGCACCTGGGGCGGGATAGGTATGACTGGGATTATTGGCCACACTGGTAGTGGCGTCGCCAAAATTCCAGAAGCGGGATATCACCGGGCGTCCGTCCGTATTGGAGTTATCCGTAAACTGAACCGGGTTGGTCACACAGCCGTCGGTAGCGAAATTGAAATCGGCCAGGGGGGCATTATACACCTGCATATCAAAGTCAATTTCCTGTACACCGCCACAGCCATCAGCTGTTGGATTTGTCGCCACCACTTTAACAGGGAAGGAACCGGTAGCTGTGATCAGGTAGGGCGTATTCAGTTTATAGGTGTAGAGCGTCTTTCCATTTACAACGGATGTGGAAGTAAATACCGGTGACGGGATTGTAACATCCGCAATACCCATGGCATTCAGTGCGGGTCCGAATACCCATTGGATGCTGGTAGGCTGATACGGGAAGGTCATGGAGAAATAAAAGGGCTTGTCCTTACAGGTAGCCGGGAAGTTAACCGTGGCACCCTCGTTCTGCACTGATGTGAATTGATAAATATCTTTCACATTCGTACCAGCAGAGTACCCGTAGGTTTCAGCACTTCCGTATCCGTAAGCGATGGCGTTAAATCCGGAATCAGAATAGATGGTATGATTGCCCTGTGCAATATTGGACAAATATATATAAGCGTAGTTCGGGTCGGCATTATGGGTAACCCAGTTACCGGCCGGTACGGGAGCGCCATCCAGTCTAAAAGAAGACTGTGCGGTTCCGCCTGTCCGGATTACCGCATGGATATGGTGTTCATGAGCACCGTTAATCGTCAGGGGCGAATTAACCAGGGTAACTTTATTAATATTCTGTTCCACCGGGTTCAGGATAATCATATCCGGGTCGTAGGGACTGGGATTTCCACCCGGACCTGAGGGACAGTTCTGCGAAGTAAAATACTGGGCCACGCTGATCGGTGAATCGGACTCCACCATGTTGCCTTTATTGCTGAAGAATTCGTAGAAATTATTAATAAAACTGCCGGCGGGTATTAATACACCATTCAGCAGAATATTGGCAGTAGGGCTGCTGCGCTGGATCCGGTAATAGTTATTGGGTTTACCAAAGCTGGGAACGGTCAGAAATTTTTTACCCCAGGCGGCAACCGGGTACAATTGCTGATACAGGTTATCCGCACTGCCGGCATTACAACCGGGAGTGGAAATGGATAGTTTACCACTGCCGGAAAAAACGGCGATCCGTTTACAGCCACCTGTGCCGGTAGCAACGGACTGAACATGGGTACCGGTAAGGTCTACCCCGGTGTTGCCGGAGGTAATTCCCAGTACCTGGTACACCTGACCTTTGTTCAGGTTTACCGTATGGGTGCTGTTCGGGGCCCAGCCGCCAACGGTAGTTGCGGTGGGGGTAATTTCCACGGCCGTATTGTCCTCAACGGCAACGATAGTAATATATGAGTTTGAGTTATTCTCGTTGGAAACCTGGGTATAGCTGGTAGAGTAATATTCTTTACCCAGCACGCTGGTGGGCAAACAAAGGCTGGCCGCACTGGCCTGGCTACGGGTAATAAAGGAGTACACCACAATTGGCTTTGCGGCGGTAACCCGGATAGCCCTTCCGGTAAAGTTCCCGTCACCGAAAACAAAGTATGTATTGGGTATCACCACCGGCACTACCTGGTTGGCGGCAATAGTTCCGGTTGAAATGGTAGTCACGCCAAAAATCTCAACCGTATATGAAGTGGTAACATCAGAAGTCAGGTACAGGGTCATTACCGGGTTACTTCCATTCATACCGACATGGTAGCTGTAAGCCAGCCAGAATTCCTTGCCTCTGTTCGAAAAGTCCTGGGAATAGGATACACTGCCCCAAAATGAAGCCAGTATAAGTAGGGTACTTAATCTTAGTAGTTTTCTCATTTGTCCAATATCCAAAAGTGTAAAAACCGTTGGCTAATGTACTATGCAGATTTCGTAAAAAGAAGCTTTCCGTGAACTAATTCGAAAGAAATATGGGTTAAGCAGCTTTACGTAGATAATAGATAATGAATGATTTATGCAAATAATTTCTAACCTGTTGCCCCTCAAAACCAAGGGGGTTTTTACGATGTTGCAGTTATCCACAAATTCATAAATTATCGATGTAGTTAAATTTTATATATAAGATCTTACATCTTAATAATATTTAAATAAGTTTACTTAAATAATTATATTTCAATATTATAAGATAATCTATTTGAATATTCAGTTCAGTTTGAATAAAATGATAATAATGGTAAAATAAACGATTTTTTACTTTCTTATTAATATGAATTATATGTTTTTATTTTATTGATATACAGTATATTATAATTTATATAATCAGACTTATTTCTTAGTAAAATAATTTCAGTCTGTTTGGGGCTAAATGCTAATTATATTAGCGGCATTTTTTAATAATTAATAGCAGGTTTGAAAGACTACCCTTTCGTGTTTTAGGAAAAAGATTTGAGTTGTGAGATGTGAGTTGTGGGATGTCAGCCGTACAGCATTCAGGTGCCAGGTGTCAGGGGCCGGGGGCTTCTAAGAAACGAACGGTTTCAGCCGGCCGGAAGCCATTAAAGGGTGGAATAAGTTCAGGAGAGAACGACCCGAGAGTGTGTCACCGGGTTAAGTTTACAGGTTGATATGTTTACAAGTTGAAAAGGGTGCGGAATTTCGCTTCGTACGAAACCTTTCTTAGAAGGGGCCCTATTAACTTTTCAACCTTTCAACCTCCCTGCTCCTCCACTCCTCCTTCACACATGATATACTCATGAACCCCGGAATCCGGATATCATGAGTGAACGAAGAGTATAGAAAGAGCAAAGCAAGAATAAACCCTTTGACCGGGCTGGGGCTGCATGATTTTAACCTCTATCTGCCGCCTTTATTGTTAACAGATTGAAAAGGATGGCCTTTGAATTGACAGTCCTTCGGCCGGGTGCTTAGCCTTCAAAATGCCCCGGATTGGCTGGTTGATAAATCTGCTTGCCGATAAGTAATTCTGCCTTACTTCAGTTAACGGCTTGACGACCCCCGGATCAATTGAAAAGGGCACCAAGCGGCTTGATTGTTGAATATGTAATTTTATAAAATCCAGGCAGCGGTTCCGGGCGGTTGGGATTTAGTCCCCGCCATCGGTAACTCCAGCTCGCCGGGTGTAATTTTAAATATAACCTGCATACGGCATGAAAATATTATCTCTTTTCTCTTTTTTTGGGTTGTGCCTGTTGTCTGGCTGCGACTTTTCACATAAAGACAACGGGCTTTTCGGGCACAGTAAAACGAGACAGGACGCTTTGAAAAACGGCTCCCCTGTTTATTCTTACATTGCAGACAAGAACAGATTTAACCTGCTGGACGGCACGATTATGACAACAGACACCGCGTGGACAGAGGTTAACTTTACGTATCATAACGGTAAACGGGTGCTGGACTCCTCCTATGGATTTCATTTCTCGATTCCTTTTACACAAACCAATCCTGGCAGCTTCACATTTGTCTTTAGCTTACTGGATACAACAAACAGAATGTTCACCAATGGTATGGATAGCAACTTAACTCAGCTATGTCCTGTAAGACTTTATGATGAAATGCGAATCGTATTGACACAAAAAGACACTGACACTTCAAAAGGCTGGACCAATCCTATTGTGACAGACACGATCACTTACCGGAAAATAGCTGAGTAGTAAGAGGAGTATTCAGAGTTGCGGGTTATATCCCCTTTTTTACACCCCCGCTAATAAACGGGATTTGATAAAAACGAAGGGCCGACGCCTCCCATCCCCTTTTAACATTCCCTCCACCAACCATTTACCCGGATTTTCCTACTTTCAGTATATGTGGAAAAACTGGCCTCTTCTCACTCTGCTGGTTATGGCGCTGGTACTGGGCAGCTCCTGTTCGGATTTTAAGAAGCCGGAACTGAGGGGCGTGGAGAATATACAATCGCCGAAACTGGGTACACGACAATCTGTGCTGAGCTTTGACCTGCGCTGCTATAACCCGAATAAGAGCCGGTTCCGGGTGAAGCATGCCACAGGAGAAGCCTGGGTGGAGGGACAGAAATTCGGGGATTTCCGGATTGACAGCAGCATCCTGGTTCCGGGACGGTCGGAATTCACTATCCCCGTTATTATTGACCTGGATATGAAGAACGCTTTAAAAAACAGCGCGGTGCTTTTGCTGAAAGACGAAGTGGAGGTAAAAATTGAGGGGAAAGCAAGACTGGGTAAAAGCGGATTTTATTTCAATTACCCGATCCTGTTTGAAGGCAAACAGGCCGTGAGCCAGTACATTAAAAAATAAAAAACCGTCAGTATGCAGGAAGCAGGACTGACGGCTTTCCAATACGAATCGGTTACCTGTTCTTTTATTGCTGCGCGGACGGAGGAGGCAGTTTGGGTTTGGGATGCCCTCCTCCTTCTTCAAACTTTTTACAGGATTTGGGTAAACGGGCATACGCGTCTTCTGCGGCGGGTACATCATCAGCATCGTATCCGCAATTCGCAATAGCCGTTTTAATCTGCTCTATGTCAGTACGGTCGGTTACATACTTCACTTTCGTTTCACCCTTTCTGAAATTGACATTTATCTCCAGCACCCCGTCATGCCGCTTGAGATAAGTCTCAATACGATCCTTGCAGGACTGGCAAAGCGCAGTGGGCGTCTTGATGACGGCCGTGAGTACCGGCTTTGTCTGGGCCTGCATGATCAGCGTAAAGCCCAGCAGGGCAAAGAGGGTTACAAAGATTTTCTTCATGTCTTTTTGTTTTCGCAAAGCTAAAATTACAAAGACCCTTTCCAACCGGCAGGGTTATCCCGCCATTTTAACAAAATTTCTTCCTGCTCCGGACTTACAATCCCTTTTTTTACGGCCAGCTCGATCAGGGACGGATAGTCGGTGAGTGACTGGTAAGGCAATGACGCGGCAGCAAAGGCTTCGGTTGCAGCCGGAAATCCATACGTGAAGATGGATACCATGCCGGTAACTTCCAGACCCTGTGCCTTGAGCACATCCACTACCTGGAGACTGCTTTTGCCGGTGGAAACCAGGTCTTCAATGACCACGGTCTTCTGCCCTTTTTCGTATGACCCTTCGATCTGGTTGCCCAGGCCGTGCTCTTTGGGTTTGGGACGGACATAAATATAGGGCAGTTTCAGCTGATCGGCTGCCATGGCCCCCCAGGCAATACCGGCCGTAGCTACCCCGGCCAGTAATTCCGCATCCGGAAATTTCTCAAAAATCACATTGCACATTTCCGATTTGATATAGTCCCGGATATAAGGAAAGGACAATACTTTCCGGTTGTCGCAATAAATCGGGCTCTTCCAGCCACTGGCCCAGGTAAAGGGTTCTTGAGGATTTAACCGAACTGCATTAACTTGAAGCAGTTTTTCGGCTACCGCTTTTGCATCTGTCATGCAGCGAAGATAAAATGAACCCCGCACTATGTATATAAAAATTTATTTTTCCGACAAGCCTCTCTTCCTCTGCGATGCACTGGAAGAATCGATTGAACCATATGTGCACCACGACGATGCCGTCTTTATTGACGAACTGGATCCGCATACGGTAAAATCCATGGTACATGAAATGCAACAGGAAAAAATTCACGCGGGTGTCTTTCTGCATCCGGATCTCGGGGTGTTACAACAGGCCTTCTTTAAAAAATTCACCGTGCAGCAGGCGGCAGGCGGACTGGTCATAAATGAAAACAATGAATGGTTACTGATATTCAGAAGAGGGAAATGGGATCTGCCCAAGGGCAAACTGGAGAAAAAAGAAAAGCTGGAAGACTGTGCGGTACGGGAAGCAGAGGAAGAAACCGGTTTGAAAAATATCACCCTGCAAAAACCACTTGGTATAACCTGGCATACTTATCATGAAGGCACCCGGTTTATCCTGAAGGAATCACATTGGTACCTGATGACCGTGAGCGGCGATCAGCAGCTGGTTCCGCAAACAGAGGAAGAAATAGAAGAAGTAAGATGGGTAAATCCCAATACACTGGATGAATACCTGGGACTGACCTACCCTTCCGTGGCCGATATACTGAACCTGGCCCGGGAATTATGACCTGATTTTCT
Organism: Chitinophagales bacterium; assembly: GCA_017303855.1. Taxonomy (GTDB): domain Bacteria; phylum Bacteroidota; class Bacteroidia; order Chitinophagales; family Chitinophagaceae; genus JJ008. The sequence continues at coordinate 42,647 of JAFLBL010000015.1, forward strand.
TCGGGATCACGGCTACGGTAAGCCGGCTGATACAGATCAGCTTCTCCCGCTCATCATGAATTTTTATTTCCCATACCTGGGTACTGGCGCCGATATGGAGCGGACTGGCCACACCGGTTACAAATCCGGCTCTTGCACTCCGTACATGATTGGCGTTTATTTCAAGTCCCACACATTGGAATTTATCCGGATCCACCACCAGTGCGGCTCCCACACTGCCCAATGTCTCTGCCAGTACACAGGAAGCTCCGCCATGCAATAAACCATAAGGCTGTACCGTGCGGTGATCAACCGGCATCCGGGCACTGATTGAGTTTTCTCCAAGAGCGCCCCATTCAATTCCCAGGTGTTCACTCATGGTGGCTTTACCCATGTCTGCCAGATCACTGAGCTGAAGTTGCTTATTAAACCAGATTGCCATTTTATTTCCGTTTAATGGAATTGGCCACTACCTCGGGTATAAAGGGAGCGGCATTACCGCCATTGCGTAAGATATCCCGTACAATGGTGGAGGCTACCGAAGTATACTTGGGCTCCCCGGTAAGGAAGATCGTTTCTATGGATTTATCGAGCGTGCGGTTGGCATCGGCAATCGTCTTCTCATATTCAAAATCACTGACGTACCTGATACCCCGGAGTATAAAGCGGGCATCTATGGTACGGCAATAGTCAATAGTAAGTCCTTCATAAACGGCACCCACTACCCGCTCCTCATCTTTATAAATTTCTGCAATCCAGTCCAGCCGTTGCTCCGCGGAAAACATGGGGGCTTTGGCCGAATTCAATCCTATACCCACTACGATTTTATCAAATAAAGGCAGGGCCCGGTTGATAATATCGACATGGCCCAGGGTTACAGGGTCAAAGGTTCCGGGGAAGAGGCAGATACGTGGCATGCGGTTGGGGTGTTTAGGTGTTTATTGGTTTAGTTGTTTAGTTGTTGAGGTGTTGAGGTGTTGAGGTGCGAGATTATAATCGGCTGAACACAATAGATTCACAGAGGGCCTCTGGCACCAGACATCTCACAACTCACATCTCACATCTCTCATCTCACAACTCATTCAAATTAATTCTCCCTGTTCGCCAGCAAATACAACACCGCCATCCTCACCGCCACGCCATTTTCCACCTGCTGTAAGATAATGGATTGTTTGCTGTCGGCCACATCGCTGTCGAGTTCTACGCCGCGATTGATTGGACCGGGATGCATGATGACGATTTCTTTTTGCAGGCTGTCGAGCAGTTGCCGGTTGATGCCGTAAGCAATGCTGTATTCCCGCAGGGAGGAGAAAAGTACCTGGTTCTGCCGTTCCAGTTGAATCCGGAGCACATTGGCCACATCGCACCATTCCAGTGTTTCGCGGAGGTTATAACTTACTTCCACGCCGAGTGCTTCCCGGATATATTTGGGTATTAAAGTGGGCGGACCGCAAACGGTTACTTTGGCGCCCATTTTATTCAACAGATAAATATTACTCTGCGCCACCCGGCTATGCATGATATCCCCGATGATCGCGACTTTGCGACCTTCGAGTCCGCCAGTCTTTTCTTTGATGGAGAACGCGTCGAGCAAGGCCTGTGTGGGGTGCTCATTGATGCCATCACCCGCATTTACAATAGCGGCGGGTATATGCTGGGATAAAAAATGCGGGGCACCACTGGCACTATGCCGCATCACCACCATGTCCACTTTCATGGACAGGATATTATTTACTGTATCCAGCAGGGTCTCCCCTTTGGCGGCGGAAGAAGAACTGGCGGCAAAATTGATGGTATCGGCGCTTAAGCGTTTTTCGGCCAGTTCAAAAGAGAACCGCGTTCGGGTGGAATTCTCATAAAAGAGATTTACAATGGTCACATCCCGGAGGGAAGGAACTTTCTTAACGGGTCGTTGTAAGACTTCTTTGAATTGCTCGGCAGTAGATAAAATAAGGGAAATATCGTCCTTCGTGAGGTTTTTAATGCCCAGCAGATGTCGCGTAGATAGTTGCATTAAAAAGCGAAGTTAGGGTAAATGAGTTTTAGACGTTTATAAAAATCTCCACCGGTTATCCCGGTATCAGGACAAACTCCCTGTTGACCAGTTTAACTTTATCAGAACGTTGGGTAACCACTGTAGTGCCCACATAATCAGCCTGTATGGGAAATTGCCTGTGCTCTTTCCTGTCCACCAGCACACAGAGTTCCACCTTGGCCGGACGCCCGTAATCAAACAACACATCCAGGGCTGCTTTGATGGTACGCCCGGTAAAAAGTACATCATCAATCAGTATCACGGTTTTATTCTCCACGCCAAAATGGATATTCATTTTATCCGGGGGAATGATATTCTTCCGGATATCATCCCTGTAAAAGGTGATATCCAGTTGCCCGTAGGGAATGGTACGCCCCGGATGCATCCGTTGCAGTTCTGCAACCAAAAGTTCGCCCAATACGGCCCCGCCCTGCTGAATACCGACAAATACCACATCGGCAAAATCGGGATGGCGCTTACTGAGTTCAGTCGCCAGTACCGCAATGGAAGCTGAAAGTTGTTCTGATGTTAGTAGTACAGCCATACAGGGGGTTTAGGGTTTAGGGTTTAGGTTTGAAGGTTCAGGGTTTAAATGGATTTCAAAACCGGCTATTCCTCAGAAAGGAATGGATAATGATAATCAGTTGGCGGATTAAAGGTTTCCTTGATGGTACGCGGACTCAGCCAGCGATAAAGATTCAGTATAGAACCCGCTTTATCATTGGTACCACTGGCACGGGCGCCACCAAAAGGTTGTTGTCCCACAACGGCACCAGTCGGCTTGTCATTGATATAAAAATTACCTGCCGCATTGCGGAGTTTATTGGTGGCCAGTTCCACCGCGGCCCTGTCCTGCGAAATGATAGAACCCGTAAGTGCATAGGGCGAAGTGTTGTCCAGCAACTCCAGTGTTTTTTCAAAACTGTTGGCAGGATACACATATACCGTAAGCACCGGTCCGAAGATTTCTTCACACATGGTGGTGTATTTAGGATCTTTTGCCTGTATCACCGTGGGCTGAATATACCAGCCTTGCTTACTGTCGCATTTACCACCCACCCATATTTCCGCCTTGGGATCTTTCTTCGCTTTATCAATATAGCGTTTGATATTGTTGTAACTCTTTTCATCAATCACGGCGTTGATGAAGTTGGTAAAGTCTTCCACCGTACCCATTTTAAAACTCTTCACCCCGGCTATCAGTTTCTTCTTTACCGCTTCCGCGATATTGGAAGGGATATAAGCACGGGAAGCGGCGGAGCATTTCTGTCCCTGGTATTCAAAAGCCCCTCTCAGCAAAGCCGTAGCGACCACATCGGGATCGGCGGATTTGTGTACCATGACAAAGTCCTTGCCACCGGTCTCGCCCACGATACGGGGATAGGTACGGTAGTTCGGCATATTCTTACCAATGGTCTCCCACATATTATTAAAAACACCCGTGGATCCGGTAAAGTGTACACCGGCAAAATCACGGTGATTAAAACAAACGCGGCCAATGGTGGGACCATCTACATAAATCAGGTTGATCACACCGTCCGGAAGACCGGCTTCCTTCATGATGCGCATAAACATCTGTGCGGAGTAGACCTGTGTATTGGCACATTTCCACACCACCACATTGCCACACATGGCCGCGGAAGTGGGCAGGTTACCACCAATAGCCGTAAAGTTGAAGGGGGTTACCGCCAGTACAAATCCTTCCAGCGGACGGTACTCGAGCCGGTTGTGCATACCGGGTCCGCTGATGGGTTGTTGCTTATAAATTTCAGAAAGAAAATGAACATTGAACCGGAGAAAATCAATGATTTCACAGGCACTGTCGATCTCGGCCTGGAAGGCATTCTTGCTTTGTCCCAGCATGGTGGTACCGTTCATATAGGGACGGTACTTTGTAGCAATCAGGTCAGCGGCTTTTAAAAATATATTGGCCCTGTTTTCCCAGCTGGTGGCGGCCCAGCTTTCTTTAGCAGCCAGAGCCGCTTCGATAGCCTGGTGTACATGCTTTTCTTCTCCGGCATGAAAGTAGCCCAGCGTATGACTGGTTTCATGGGGGGGATGCATGGCCACTTTTTTATTGGTCCGGACTTCCTTACTGCCGATATACATCGGTACATCCGCGGTTTCACTTTTTAATACAGCCAGTACTTCTTTTAACCGTTTCTTTTCCGGAGAACCGGGGGCATAATTCAATACGGGTTCATTGACCGGCATCGGGTATGAGAAAGTTCCAAAACTCATAGTAATAAATTATGTGGTGAAGGTAGTAAGTTTAATACGGAAACAGCCTGTCTACTGCTGTTCTGATTCCTTTTCACTCATCAGGTAGGCTTTAATAAAACCGTCGAGGTCACCGTCCATTACCGGCTGCACATTGCCCACTTCATAATCGGTACGGTGGTCCTTGATCATTTTATAGGGATGGAAAACATAACTGCGAATCTGGCTGCCCCACTCGATCTTTTTCTTCTTGGCATTGGTGGCATCTTTCAGCGCGTTGCGTTTCTGCAATTCCATTTCATATAAACGGCTGCGGAGCATCTGCATGGCCAGTTCGCGGTTGCCCAGCTGACTCCTGTCCTGCTGACAAACCACCACAATACCCGTGGGTATATGCGTCAGCTGTACCTTGGTCTCCACTTTGTTTACGTTCTGTCCACCGGCACCACCGCTTCGGGAGGTCTCCATTTTTACATCGGCCGGGTTTATTTCAATGGTGATGGTATCATCCACCATCGGGTATACGTATACACTGACGAAGGAGGTATGCCGGCGGGCATTGCTGTCGAACGGGGAAATCCGCACCAGCCGGTGCACGCCGCTTTCTGCTTTTAGAAAGCCATAGGCAAACGGGCCTTCAAACTGCAGGGTGCAGGTTTTAATACCGGCGCCATCGCCCCATTGCCAGTCCATTTCGGTTACTTTCCAGCCCTGTTTCTCTCCATACATCCTGTACATCCGGGCCAGCATTTCAGCCCAGTCCTGACTCTCGGTACCACCGGCACCGGAATTGATCTGCAGTACAGCCGGCAATTCATCTTCCGGTTCATTTAGGGTGGCTTTGAATTCCGCATCATCCAATAAGGCAATGGCCTGCTCGTAGGCTTCCTTGGTTTCTTCTTCGGTGGCATCGCCTCCTTTCCAGAAATCAAAGAGAACGGCAAAGTCCTCCACCCCGGTCTCCGCTGTTTCATACAACTTCACCCAGTATTCATTTAATTTGATGCTTTTGAGAATTTCTGTCGCGCGTTTATTATCTTCCCAGAAGCCCGGGCTGAGCGACAGTTGTTTATCTTCGGCTATCTTATATTGTCGGTTAGCGACGTCAAAGAAACCTCCTTATCCCGGCAATGCGGGACCGCATATCCTGTAATTTTTCCTGTGTCATGGACGCAAAGGTAGGGAAAAGCGATCAGTAAACGGACGGGCGGCAACCGGGAGATTTTATTTCGCGATACCGATCTTTTATTGAACTTTATTGTTCATATAACCTTACAAAAAACCAAACAATGAGAAAGTATTTTTTACCTGTACTCACACTGGCCGTGCTGTTAACGGCTGCCTGTAATAACAATACCTCCACCACTAGAGAAACAGCTATGCAGGAACCCCGTATTAAAACCGAAGCGGTAACTTATAACCTGGATGGGGCCAAAGACAGCCTGGTGATGGATGGCTACCTGGCCTGGGATGAAAATACTACGGGCAAACGACCTGCCATACTGGTAGTGCACGAATGGTGGGGGATGAATGAGTATGTAAAAAGAAGAGTAAGGGAACTGGCCGGTCTGGGCTATATCGCGATGGCGGTTGACTTTTATGGTAATGGAAAAAGAGCCGATAACCCGACTGATGCGGGTAAACTGGCTACCCCGTTTTACCAGGATCCGCAGATGGCCAAACAACGTTTTGATGCGGCACTGGCCACGCTCCGCAGTTATAGTCAGACCGATACCAGCAAAATTGCCGCAATCGGTTATTGCTTTGGCGGAACCCAGGTACTCAATATGGCCAATCTCGGTGAAGAGCTGGTTGGGGTTGTCAGTTTTCATGGAGGACTGGACGTGGTTACCCCTGATAAAACAAAACTGAAAGCCCAGGTATTGGTTTGTCATGGCGGTGCTGATCCTTTTGTTCCGGCAGAACAGGTTACCCGTTTCAGAAAACAAATGGATTCAATCGGAGCACGCTATACATTCAATGTGTATGACAGTGCCACCCATGCTTTCAGCAACCCGGATGCCACGGCCATGGGGCAGAAATTCAATATACCGATTGCCTATAATGCGGCTGCGGATACGGCTTCCTGGAATGATATGAAAGGCTTCTTCAAGACGCTGTTCAATAAGTAATTTTACGATACGTAGAAGCTAAGGCCCTGCAACAGCGGGGCTTTTTTATGGCTAAAACCGCCTGAAAACAAGGCTTTAGATAATAATTTATACGTATTTTCTGCAAAAGGCCGAAAAAATACGTAGTAAAACTATGCGCTTTCAGTTCCGGTTTCTATTTTGCTGTCCCGTACTAAAAAACAAACCCTTGAAAGCTACTATTACCCTGATTTTGCTGGCCGTAATATCACTGACCGCCTGCCAGAAAGAACAACTCACTATACCGGTGATTACTCCTGAACCCTGCAAGATGCAGACCGCCAATCCGGCTGGCCGCTCCTATTCCGCTGATTCAATTATTGACTATACCTGCACCAGCACGCATTGTGGCGTATTGCCCCTGAACAGCCGTAACTACTGGGTTTATGAAGATTCCATTTTCCAGGATGGTGTATTTATACAGGTGCGTTTCGATACCCTTCGTTTTACCCGCACACAGAAATCATTAACGGATGACCTGGTATGGTGGGAAAGTAATATGACCATCGGGTTACCTGAAAAGGTATATGCCAATGACTCCGCTGTATATAAAATGGAAGACCGGATGTTTACACAGGGCGTAAAGGATGTGAAGAAAGAGTATGGTATGTTCGCCGGCGATTCCACCCGTTACCTCTCCGGTTTCCAGGATGCGGCGGCTATTACCCGTTCATTGAAAAATACCAATACATTCAACTCCCGTGCCGGCGCATTTTCAGAAACGATATACATTGAAAAGAATGCCCGCAACTATCGTCGGGACCAGGTTATATTTAAACCCGGTATTGGTGTACTGCGGTATGTGCAGGAAAAAGCGCCAATGGGTACCCGTATTATTAAACTGCAGCAGATTTCAAACCTGGTCAGTTTTCATATTGAATAAGAACAGCAGGCGAACTGAAATAAAAATAGTAGAAAAGCTCCCGGTTTATTATCCGGGAGCTTTTTTCGGCTATACAGCCAGGTTCAGTTATAATTACCATCAGGGTAATGTAATCAGGCGGCTGCTGGAGCCATTGTTCCAGGTCAGTATGGCTTTGTTATCACAATCCCCGTTAGAAGGTGCGCCATAGTTGAGGTACAATACCCGGCTGTTGATTTTTATCTTCAGGGTACCGTCGCTGATCCAATGACAGGCGGTTTTCTTCACCAGCGGTGTTTCCGTATCCAGGTTGATCACCACTCCATTGTTGAATTCAGTTTTGGAACGGCCTTCAATCTTGTACACATCGTCCATTACCGGGCGTGTATTGCCGCCTTCTGTCTGCCGTACATATTTCAGGCTATTATACGTATATCCCCTGCCGTTAGGATGTGTGACTTTACCGCCTACCACCTGCACGGTGAATTTAATATTACCGTTTTCACTCAGGTTGCTCACTACTTTGGTGCCTAAAATGGAAGTGCGGTTCAGATAGAAGCTATCCAGTGTAATGGTCATTACAGAACCGGGCCGGCGGATCGGGGCAGTCAGGTGGGTCACGATTTTACCCCGGCGGAATTTACCATCGGTACAAAGGCAACCGATGTAGCCAAAATCAATCGTGATTGTTTTCGGATAAGAACTGTCGGCCGGAAATACGGTGATAGTAGCACAAGGTCCGAGGCGGCGACGCAATTCCACAAAGGGAAAAAGACGACCGGCGTCTTCCGCACCACGTCCGTATACACTGGTCTCCCCTTCTTCGTCGGCGGCCAGCATACTGACATCTTCCACATCATCAAAACCGGCTTCAGCCTGTGTACTTTCATCGGAGTACGTTGTGGCTTCTTCTTCCGTTACCGTTTCAGTAGAAGAAAGACTGCCTTCTTTTTTACAGGAGGTAAGGAATAAAAGAAAAAGAGCGGTGAATAAAACAACCGCGGGTGTGAGGCGAGATAAAGTTTTCATGGCTATACTTTTTTGTTTATAAATGTTTAACGGAAATTTGGATGCGTCAGGCGCAGGAAAGTTTAAAGCCCTTTAAAAAAAAGTACATTCGCGTATTGAAAGCCATCCTTCAATATATCCGCAACTACTTGCGGGACAGTGATAAAAAACAATTTATCCGGGTCAGTATTTTTTGCGGGCTGCTGATCTTTTTCAATTATTATTTTAAACTGTATATAATCGCCGTAAAAAATAATTCCTTTCCGGTTAAACTAATTATATGGACGGCAGTCTTTATGGTTGCGCTGATTGTTCCTGTATACTGGTCAGTTAAAAACAGAAAAACCGCCAGTCCCCTTTCACTTTCTTATTATCTTTTTCTGTTCATTGCCCCTGTATTATTCGCCATTAAATGCAGCCTTTCCTTCCGGTTCCGTTTTTCCTATAACAATACCGTCAATCAATATTGGAATACAGTTATCTACTGGCCATTACTCGGACTGATCATGCTCCTGCTGTTGTTACTGTCACGGCATTTCATTTTAAAAAATAAAACGGATTTTGGAACGGGCCGTCCGATGAACAGCATGAAGCCGTATATCCTGATGTTGCTGCTGATGCTTCCATTTATTGCTTTCGCCTCCACTCAGGCCGACTTTCAATCCATGTATCCCAAATTATATTCCGCTACGGGAGGTACAGCCAGTAGCTGGCAGGCCCTGCTCTTTGAATTAAGCTACGGCACGGATTTTATCACGATTGAACTATTTTTCCGGGGATTTATGGTACTCAGCCTGGCCAGGTGGCTGGGAAAAGAAGCGATACTGCCGGTAGCCGTATTTTATTGCAGCATTCATTTCGGTAAACCGCTGGCGGAGTGCATCAGTTCTTATTTCGGGGGAATCTTACTGGGTATTGTTGTATACCATACGAGGAGTATCCGGGGCGGTTTGCTGGTACACCTGGGAATTGCGTGGATGATGGAAATCGCGGGAATACTAGTTCAAAGTTAGTAGTTAGCAGATAGTAGTCAGAACCCGATAATTCGAATTCACACCCGGCACCTGAAAAAAAAGCTACAAGCCATAAGCCGGATTTTGTAACACATTTACATGTGCGGCCTATCATTTATCTGTCCCGGCACTTACGCACCGGGCTCAATCTGCCTACCCTGTACCCCGATTGTTTTGCAACAATCACGGGCGAGCCGCCCTTACCGGGTACTATACGTGGCATTTCAGCATGCAAGGTTTACCCGCGAATGGCATTACTGCCATAAGCCGTGGGCTCTTACCCCACGTTTTCAACCTTGCCCTCCGTAGCTTTAGCGAAGGAGGGCTTGCCCATTTGCAAACCTCCATAAGCGGGCTTCCCCATCCGCAAAAGCTACATCAGGCGGTAATTTTCTGTGGCACTATCTCTCTGTCTTTCAACAGGCCGGCTATTCACCGGTGCATTGCTCTGTGCTGTCCGGACTTTCCTCCCGTTGCTTCCTTCGATAAACTCAGGATGACAACGAGCGATAGCCTGGCTTGTAGCACGGCAAAGGTAGACATGAAAATCAGTATTGGAAGAATATTTCAGTTGCCCCGTATCCATAGGCCGGATGGTGCCGGTTGATAAAGGACTTTACCTCCTTTTTATGACGGAGTATATCATGTATTTCATCCCGGAGTTTCCCTTCTCCCACTCCATGGATCACCGTCAGCGAGGGCTGGTGATGGACCACGGCCAGGTGAAAATATTTTTCAAAACTTTTCAACTGGAGGGACAACATTTCAAAATTGTCCATTTTCTCCCAGTGATCCGTAAGTTTATCAATATGCAGATCCACTACGCTGCGGGCGGGCTCCATATGTTGACGGGCTTTAGCCGCATCATAGACTTTGAACCCGGCCTTTTCCAGTTTAAACATATAGTTATCCGATTCCACCACATCTTCAAACTGCAGATCAGGGTAGGTATCAAAAAGTTTCTGGGAGAAAGTAGCCTGGTTTTTCTGTTTCAGTTCCTCTATTCTGGCGAAAAGCTGTTTGGGTTTCAATCGTACCGATGCCTCAAAATGAGTGGCTTTATTTTTCTCCGGTTTAACCAGTGAAAATTCAAACGCGAAACTCGGACTGTCATTCAGTTCACTGAAATCGATATCGTGTAAATAGAAATCTTCAAAAGGCTGTACCGTGTTCTTCAGTTCAAAATCCGGCTTCCCGAAGAAATGAAGTTTATAGACAAAATGATAAGCCGTTCTGGTATGATTTACGAGGTGCAGTTTCAGTTCCTCCACTACCAGGTCGCCGAACTCATCATGATCCATTACGGGTAGAAAAGTGAGCCATACGCCGTCTTCCACGCGTTGCTGACCGGTATAATTTTCCTTTTTTACATCATCCACGTATTTTTTTTCCTTTTTGGCGGGTACAATTTTCTTTTCAGTAAACCGCTTGAAATAGGGAAAATCCACCTGGTCTTTGTATACCGGATACGACACTCCCCTTGTTTCCACCATCAGCATTTTATCATTGATGATATCCACCACTTTCGCCTCTTCATTGGAATGAAGAATCAGCACTATGTCACCTACCTGGTATTTCATTATTGAGGTGTTGAAGTGTTTGGTTGTTTAGTTGTTGAGGTGTTTAGTTGTTTAGATGTTTTGTTTTTTAGATGTTGAGGTGTTGAGGCCTCACAACACACAACTCACATCTTTTCTCCTCCCGGTGCGAGTTTACTATTCCTGTAGCCATAGAGGAAATAGATCAGTAAGCCGAGGCCCATCCAGGCAAAGAACCAGGTCCAGCTGACAGCCGGGATTTCGATCATCAGGTACAGGCAGGAGACGACACCCATGATGGGAATGAAGGAATAATTGCGGATAAAAGTGAGTACGGAAAGTATCACCGCGATCAGGACAAAGACCAGGAACAGTACTTCCTGGTAATTTTCATGACCGATATGTTGTACTGATTCCATAACCCGGTTTCTGAAAACATAAATAAACAAAGCCATCAATAACGGCACTATAAACTTACCATTGATATAAGGCAAATGGAATTTTCCCGGTTCTTTAGCCACACGGGGTAATACTAATACACCGCCTGAAACCAGTACAAAAGCGAATAAGGTACCAATACTGGTGAGGTCGGTTACCAGTCCGCTCTGAATAAACAAGGCGCCGATACCTACTATTACACCTGTAAGTATCGTTGCGAAGGAAGGTGTCTGAAACTTCGGATGAATTTTCTGGAAAATTTTGGGCAATAATCCATCGCGGCTCATGCTCATCCAGATACGGGGTTGTCCGATCTGGAACACCAGCAGTACCGATGTGGTGGCCACTACGGCACTCACGGATACGATTTTTTCAATCCATGGCGCTCTTTTCTCAAATACAAACGCGAGCGGATCATTTACATCTTTGAATGATGAATAACTTTCAATACCGGTAAGTACCAGTGCAATCAGGATATACAATACGGTACATACCACTAAGGAATAAATCATTCCCTTGGGCATATCCCGTTGCGGATCCTTACATTCCTCCGCCATGGTGGAGATGGCATCAAACCCGATATAGGCATAGAATACGGCGGATACGCCTTTGAGCACCCCTTCAAAACCATTGGGCATAAAGGGACTCCAGTTGTTGGTATCCACAAAGAACGCGCCGGCAACAATTACAAAAATGATCACCGCTACTTTAAAGATGACCATAAAATTTGCCGACTGCTTGCTTTCCTTAATACCGATATAGGCGAGCCAGGTTATCAGTGCTACTACTATAAAGGCGGGCAGGTTGAAGAAAATATGTGTACCGCCAATGACCGGCGCATTGTTATACGCATCCACGGCAAACTGGAAACTTTTCAGTTTTTCGGGATCGGCTATATTACCTGCAGCCAGGGCATTGCTGGCTTCCGTAAAAGCATTACCAGCTGTTACCGGATCTACCAGCATCCAGGAGGGCAGGTTGATATTAAACACATGTACCAGCAGATTGTTAAAATAACCACTCCAGGAAATAGCCACTACTATATTCCCTATCGCGTATTCAAGGATCAGGGCCCAGCCGATAATCCAGGCAATCAGTTCGCCAAACGTAACATAGGAATAAGTATAGGCACTACCGGCCACCGGTACACGACTGGCAAACTCCGCATAGCAAAGTGCGGAAAATCCGCAGGTAATGGCCGTGATAACAAATAACAAGGATATACCGGGACCTCCGTTATACGCGGCACCGCCAATCGTGGAGAATATTCCGGCACCGATCACGGCGGCAATACCCATGAAAGTAAGGTCCCTCACTCCCAGGATTTTTTTCAATCCGGAGCCATGATCTGAAAGACCAGATTCATATTCCTTTTTAATGCTGTCGATGGATTTTTTCCGGAAGAGTGAATTTGACATCAGTCAGTTGGTTTTGTTGGTCAAAATAGGGAAAATATATGGCATGTCGGCAGATACGGTTAAACAATCAGTATTCCCGTTGCACCAGGAATCGGGCCAGCGCTGTTAACGGCTCTTTCCGCTTCGACAGCACGGCAATATCATCCAGGTGCTGAAAGGCTTCGTCCAGGTATTTATTTTTTAATTCAAGCGCCCACTCATCCACTTTACAGGCACGGTAGATGGCGAGCACCTGCTCTACTTTATCTGCTTCGTTGGTGGCCAGCAGTCTGCCGAGCTCATCAGCGGCCGTACCCGTTGCGGTTTCCAGTGCATGTATCAGCAGGAAGGTTTTTTTATTGGCCAGAATATCTCCGCCCACCTGTTTACCGAATTTTGCCGGGTCGCCAAACGCGTCGAGGTAATCATCCTGCACCTGGAAAGCGATGCCGAGTTTTCGGCCAAATTCGTACAACAGATTTTGATTCCGCTCTCCGGCACCACCGAGTATGGCGCCCATTTTCAGACTCCCGGCCAGCAATACGGAGGTTTTCAATTCGATCATCCGCAGGTACTCATCCAGCGTTACCCGTTCCTGTTTTTCAAAATCCATATCCATTTGCTGCCCTTCACAAACCTCCCTGGCTGTCTGGTTAAACAGCATCAGGATCGGGTGTAAAAAATCACCTTCTATTTTACTGAGGTATTCATACGCTTTTACCAGCATCACATCACCGGCCAGCAGCGCGGTGCTTTCCCCATATCGGGTATGCACGGTTTCCATACCCCGGCGCAACGGGGCTTTGTCCATAATATCATCATGTATCAGGGTGAAATTATGAAACAGTTCTATCGCGTCTGCCAGTTCCCAGGCATCATTGCGGATTTCATCAAACAGTTCATTACCCATCAGGCAAAGAACAGGACGTACCCGCTTCCCCCCCAAACCCAGGAAATAGTTATTGGGTTCGTACAGGCTGGCCGGGGTTGCCGGGAAATGCGATTTCTCAAAATGCAGGGCAAACTTCCTCGAGAGTAACTCAAAACTTTGCATAGGCCAAAATAAGTATCATTTCCGTTTTTTACGGGTTTGTTTTACAGTTTTTTCTTCAATTTCATCAGCTACTACTACCCAATCATAGTCAAGCTGACGTTTGGCGAGACTGGCCGCCACTACCCGTATCCTGACTTTATCTCCCATTCTGAATTTCTGTCCGCTCCGGTGCCCCACCAGCGAATAATCCGATTCCACATGCCTGAACTCATCATATTCGAGCAGACTGTTCACACTCACCAGGCCTTCGCATTTATGCTCCACCGTCTCCACCCAGAAACCAAATGAAGCCACCCCGCTGATCACCCCGTCAAATTCTTCGCCGAGATAATTGCGCATATACTGCACCTGTTTGTATTTATTGGAGTCACGCTCCGCCTGCATGGCGGCACGCTCCCGTTCACTGGTATGTTTGCATTTTTCCTCCATCTTTTTATCCGGAGAAAGCTGATTATTCAATACAGCAAACAGTATCCGGTGTACCTGCACATCGGGGTAACGACGGATAGGAGATGTAAAATGGCAGTAGTGTTCAAAGCCCAATCCATAGTGCCCGACATTCTCGGTGGTGTACTTGGCTTTGGCCATCGTGCGGATGCCGAGTTGCTCCAGTACATGCTGCTCCGGTTTTCCCTGTACATCTTTCAGCAGCCGGTTAAAGGAAGCGGCAATGGCTTCCGGCGAACTGGTATCGAACTTATGTCCGAATTTCCGGGCAAAAGCGGCAAAAGGCACCAGCTTTTCCTCATCCGGATCATCGTGTGTACGATACGGGAATGGAATCGGTTTATTCTGCACTTTGATTTTGGAAATATTCTCCGCCACTGTACGGTTGGCCAGCAACATAAATTCCTCAATCAGCTGATGCGCTTCCTTGCTTTCCTTGATCATGATACCCACCGGGTCGCCTTTCTCATCCAGTTTAAAACGCACTTCCTGGGAACTGAAATTGATGGCCCCGTTATTAAACCGCTTCTTCCGGAAACGTTGCGCGATATCATTCAGGATTAAAATTTCCTCCGCATATAAACCGGCTTTCGTCTCAATAATATCCTGTACTTCCTCATACGTAAACCGGTGATCTGAGTGTATGACGGTTTTACCCAGCCAGTATTGTTTTATCTCTGCTTTTCCATTGATCTGGAAAATGGCCGAGAAAGTGAGCTTATCTTCCTTTGGCCGCAGGGAACACAATACATTGGAAATATGTTCCGGCAACATCGGGTTAACCCGGTCGGGAAGGTACACGGAAGTGGCACGGCCATAAGCTTCTTTATCCAGCGGGCTTTCCGGTTCCAGGTAGTGACTTACATCGGCAATATGAATCCCGATTTCATAATAGCCGTTTTTCAGTTTACGAAAAGAGATGGCATCATCGAAATCCTTTGCGTCCACCGGGTCAATAGTAATGGTAAAAATCTCCCGGATATCTTTTCTTTTCTTTACTTCTTCCGCGCTGATCAGTTCCGGTATACGGGCGGCTACTTCCAGTGCTTCATCGGAAAACTGTAAAGGGAATCCTGCATCCAGCAGAATTTCTTTCATCGCCGCATCATTGCTGTTCTCTGCATCCAGTACGGTTACCACTTCCCCGACAGGCCGTTTGTTTTCATCAGTCTCCCAGGAGGTCAGTTTTACCACTACCCTGTCGCCTCCTTTTGCTTTACCTATGGATTGCAGGGGTATAAAAATATCCGGCATCGGCTTATCCGATTCAGAAACAAAAAAGGCAAAGCCTTTATTCATCTGCAATTCCCCGATAAACTCGGTGCGTTTGCGTTGCAGTACTTCCTTTACGGTTCCCTGCATACGACGGCCACGACCCGAGGTATCCCGTACGGCCACTTTTACAATATCGCCATGAAGGGCTGTATTAAAATCCGCCGGCCGGATCATGATATCGGTTTCCAGTCCATCTACTGTTACAAAACCCATTCCTGAACGGGTTATATCAAGCGTTCCTTTCAGCACATGCAAATGCCCTGAACGCTCTTTTGTTTTTCTTTTCTTCGCATTTTTTCTGCCCATAATCTCTTACTCCTCTTTTTTAAAATGTAAAATAAAATCACTGACCCGTTTATCAAAAACGGGTCCTTCGTCAAATAAAAACCGGTGACGTACCGGTACCACATACAGTGGCAGTTCCCTGATTTCCTCACTGAACTTCAACAACCGTACCGCATCTTTTTCCGTGGTCAGGATCACTTTATCCGTTGCCGTGAGTTTGTCAAACGTCCGCCGGATCTCCTGCAGGTCATCGATGGTAAAAATATGGTGGTCGGCATACTGCAACATCTGGTAGGTATTACTGTAATCTTCCAGCATTTTTTTAAGTGGCCGTGGATTGGCAATCCCGGTCACCAATAAAATATCAACGGTACTTTCCAGTCCGCGTTCTTCGCGGGTGATGATATGGTAAGGGCGGCTGTAGTCAATACAGGTAAAGAATACCTGTTGTCCCGGTACCGGTCTGATCTCCCTGATAATTTTCTTTTTCTCTGTTTCGTCAAGGTCTTTGCGGCATTTGGTTACCACAATCACTTCCGCTCTTTTATAGCTGCTTTTCAGATCCCGCAGATCTCCGGTTGGCAGGTAAAAATCCCGGGTAAATAAATTGTTATAATCAGTCAGTAAAATATTCAGCCCGGCCCTGACAGTCCGGTGCTGAAAGGCATCGTCCAGAATGATAACCTGGGTTTCCGGCCGGTCATGCAGCAATTGCGGAATCGCCACAATTCTTTCTTCACCTACCGCTACCGGTAAATCGGGAAATTTCAGGTGAAACTGCATCGGCTCATCCCCTATTTCAAGCGCTGTAGTCTTTTCATCTGCCAGGGCATATCCTGTTGTTTTGCGTTTATACCCGCGGCTGAGTGTACCCAGTTTATACCGGTCTTTCAATGACAATACCAGGTATTCCACCATGGGCGACTTGCCGGTGCCTCCTACGGATAAATTGCCCACACAGATCAGGGGTAGTCCGAAAGAGGAGGAAGGAAGTATTTTTTTATCAAACATCCAGTTACGGATACCTATTACCAGCCAATACAATAATGCAAAGGGCAGTAAAAAAATGCGGAAAGATTTCAGAAAAAAATTAGAAAACATAAATCGATTGCGGCGTGATACAAAGATTTAAAGTTACGTCAAATTCATGCGTATCCCGGATTTCTTCCACCGGCTCAAAAAAGGAGAAACCCACTTTCACACATCCGGGTCTGCATGCGGCAAGAAAGCGGTCATAATAACCTTTCCCGTATCCGACCCGGTAACCCCGTTTGTCGAAAGTCAGCAACGGCACAAAGACCATATCCATATCCGCCGGTTGCAAAAAGACAGTCCCTTCCGGCTCATACACACCAAAACTGTTTTTAGCAAACGATGTCTCTTCATC
This sequence comes from Chitinophagales bacterium, assembly GCA_017303855.1. Lineage (GTDB taxonomy): Bacteria > Bacteroidota > Bacteroidia > Chitinophagales > Chitinophagaceae > JJ008. Next base: position 59,735 of record JAFLBL010000015.1, read on the forward strand.
CACTATAACGGCATCCATCGTCAGCGTGGCGGGATTAGTACGCGGGTAAGCGATCAGTAGTTCCGGGTTGCTGAATTCCATAAAATCGGTAAAGAGGTGCATATCCGGTTCCCGGAATTGCTCCATCGGCCAATAGGAAAACAGGGTCTGAATAAACGGAAGTCTGGCCTGCTGGAATTGGATCAGCAGCAGGTCGTCCAGCTTTGCTTTTTCAACGGAGGAGAGGGCCGTTCTTTTTTCCTTATAAATCCGGCGTAAATCTTTTTTTATCATAATCAGTCCCTGTTCTCTACAAAAGTAGAGAATACCGTGGTGCCGTAGTTGCGTTCGGCTACGAAGAAGGGAAAATCCTTGTAGTCATTCCTGGGGGTATGTTCCAATACAAACCGGCCGTCTTTTGTAAGTAATTTCTTTTCAAATATCAGTTTTGGCAGGTCATCAATAGTTGTAAGTGCATACGGGGGGCCGGCAAAAATAAAATCAAACCGTTCGGTGCATTGCAGGATGTATTTGAACACATCCATTTTTATCACTTTAAAGTTTTCCAGCCGCAGTGTGGCCGATGTTTTTTTTATAAAATCAAACATGGCATTGTCTTTCTCCACAATGGTGAGGTCGGGTACTCCTCTTGATGCCAGTTCATAACTGATACTGCCGGTGCCGCCAAACAAGTCCAGTGTTTTCAGGCTTTCAAAATCAAGTTTATGCTGTAACACATTAAAGAGTCCTTCCTTGGCAATATCCGTAGTAGGCCTTGTATATGGCATATTGGACGGCGGGTTAAATTTCCGTCCCCCATGTTCTCCTCCTATGATGCGCATCGGGCGAGGTCATTAAGCGAAGTGAAAAAATGATCCGGGTATCCGGTATCCTGCCAGAGACCCGGTCTGAATTCCAATTGAAGGAAATACTGGCTGAGCTCGGTAAATAAGGCGGAATCCTGGTCAATCAACCCGGACAATTGCAGTAGTAATTCCTGTCGTGACAGGGAGAACTGATTGCTGATTTTTACCAGGTAGTACAATACATCTTCCGGGGTGGCATACGCGTAGGTTTGTGCCAGTAACAGTTTACCGGAACGACCAAGCAGTACCGTAAAGTCATCCTGTCTGAATTCCACCAGCATCAATCCGTTTTCCCCGGCTTCGTTCAGTTTGTGCAGACTGAGTGAAAACTGGTGCCGGCTGCGGGCGGCCGGATAGTGTTGTTGTACCTGGTGCAGTAAATCCGCCGGAACCGCATATACATTATACAGCTGCCATTCGGCGATTGTTTCTGTAACCACTGCTTCATTGCCTGAAGGGCCGGACAGACTTCTCAGCAGTGAGCCGGCTTCTTCCGCGGGAAACTGTAATAAAGGGGCCAGGGTGCTGTTGGTATAATCATAAGCTACCTGTACCTGGAAAAAATTTTCAGTCAATGCCGGAACCTGTTCCAGTAAACCGGGAAAAACAGCGGTATCCGCTTCTTCAATCCGGTAGTACCCCAGCTGGTGGAGTTCCTCTCCGGTTCCGTTTGTAATGGAATAAGCCAGGTGGCGGTCACCCAGCCGCAGGGAAAGTACCGGTTGCACCGGTGATTCTTTTTTCGCCGTTATCGTAAATAATTCTTTCAAAATCCTCCTTTCAATTCGTGCAATAATAGACAAAAATTTAAATATCGTAGGTTTGCCTCTTTTTCAACTATGGCAGCGGGCATTACCAATGAATTACAGGTGCAGGTCAGCAACCGGCAGATTTTAAAGATCGCCTTGCCGATCAGCCTTGCCATATTAATTCCCCAGCTGAATTTTATCACCAATAATATTTTTCTCGGTCATTATACAAACGATACTGCGGCCCTTGCCGTTGCGGGTATTACCGGGGTGTATTACCTGATATTTGCCGCCATTGGGTACGGGCTCAATAATGGGTTACAGGCCCTGATTGCCCGGCGGGCTGGTGAAAACCGACCGGAAGAAATAGGGAGGCTGTTTTCACAAGGAGTCCTGATCGGACTTTGTGTGGCCGCTGCCGGTATCCTGGTCACCTGGTTATTTACACCCGCTGTATTCCGGCTGATTATCCATGATCCGGAAATTCAGCAAAAGGCTATTGAATTTTTACGAATCCGTATATGGGGTCTCCCCTTTCTCTACATTTACCAGTTACGGAATGCCTTACTGGTAGGTACCAATCAGAGCCGCTACCTGGTGGCGGGAACACTGGCTGAAACCCTGGCCAATATCGGGCTGGACTACCTCCTGATCTTTGGCCACTGGGGTTTACCGGAACTGGGTTTTAACGGGGCCGCCATCGCGTCTGTCATTGCCGAGTTTACCGGGATGTTTGTCATCTTTCTGGTCATCCGCTGGAAAGGGATCAGTCAGCGTTTTGGTTTGTTCCGGGAGTTTGGCTGGAACAGGGAAAACAGTGCACTGATTATTTCCATGTCCGCCCCCCTGATGTTTCAGCATGCGATCAGTATTATCAGCTGGCAATATTTCTTTTTACTGATCGAACATCATGGCGCCATGGCGCTGAAAGTGTCCAATGTAATGCGGAATATATTTGGCGTTTTCGGTTGTGTGACCTGGGCCTTTGCCGCTACCACCAATGCCATGGTCAGCAATGTAATCGGGCAGGATAAAAAAGAACAGGTGATACCGCTGCTTAAAAAAATCATCCGGTTGAGTATGGGCTGGGCCATTGTGGCCTGTATACTACTGAACCTGTTTCCGGAAGCTTTCCTATCCATATTCGGTCAGGAGCCCGCCTTTACAACCGCCGCCATGCCTTCCCTGCGGGTGGTTACGGCGGCCATGCTATTAATGTCTTTTTCCGTCATTTTCCTGAGTGCGGTTACAGGTACCGGTAATACCCGGGTTACTTTTCTGATAGAGTTGTTCGCGATTGTTTTCTACTGCCTCTACGTATACCTTGTAAGCGAACATTATTTCCTGCCCATACATTACGGGTGGATGAGTGAATGGTTGTATTGGGTCTGCCTTTTTGTTCCCTCTTTCTGGTACCTGCGGAGTGGCCGGTGGAAGGCAAAAATTATTTAAAATCCTGCTGATAAGTAATCCCCACGGATCCGTTGAAGCCGGCAATGGGTGGTTGTAATTTATAAATGGAGATCCGCACTGAAGTAATGACGGGGAATGCGGTATGTATAGCCGCCGTAATTTTCATGGCCAGTGTTTCCAGCAGATCGTGCGGTTGTTGCATATACTGTTGTACAATGGAAAAAAGCGTTGCATAGTTTACCGTATCGTCAATCCTGGTAATTAATTCTTCCGTGGGACAATACACCACCTGCAGCTCCACCCGGAACTGATTTCCCGTTTTTCGTTCTTCCGGGTATAAGCCGTGGAATGCATGGAAACGAAGGTCCTGCAGTTCAATGGTCATATTGGCTGGCATAGTCAGTTTAATGAAGTCCTTTGGCACTCAGGTAACGTTCCGCGTCGAGGGCTGCCATGCAACCACTGCCGGCTGCTGTTACGGCCTGGCGGTAGATCTTATCCTGTACATCACCCGCGGCAAAAACCCCTTCAATGTTGGTTTTGCTGGTACCCGGAACCGTTTTGATATAACCGGCTTCATCCATTTCAATAAATGGTTTGAAGATATCCGAATTGGGCTGGTGACCGATTGCCACGAAGAAAGCACTCACGGGTACTTCCTCTTTCGTATCCGTTTTTGTATTGTGAATTCGTACGGCACTTACTTTTTTATCGCCCAGTACTTCATCGGTAACACTGTTCCAGTACACTTTGATATTCGCCGTATTTTTTACTCTTTCCTGCATTACTTTACTGGCCCTCATTTCATCACGGCGTACAATCATGTGTACCTGTGCGCATATTTTGGATAAATAAAGGGCTTCCTCCGCCGCTGTATCACCGGCACCTACAATCGCCACTTCCTTTCCTTTAAAAAAGAAACCATCGCAAACGGCGCAGGCGCTTACGCCAAAACCGTTCAGCCGTTGTTCGCTTTCCAGTCCCAGCCATTTGGCCGATGCCCCTGTTGAAATAATCACGGCATCCGCTTCGATCCATTTCTCCTCATCGATCTGTACTTTATGTACCGGGCCGGAAAAATCCACCTTTGTAGCCAGTCCATACCGGATATCAGCTCCCATCCGGGCCGCCTGTTTTTCAAAATGCACCATCATTTCCGGCCCCTGTATCCCTTCCGGATACCCGGGATAGTTTTCCACTTCTGTAGTTATGGTTAATTGTCCGCCCGGTTGTATTCCCTGGTATAAAACGGGATTCAGTCCGGCCCGGCTGGCATAAATGGCGGCCGTATAACCGGCGGGACCTGAACCAATGATCAGGCAGTGTACTTTCTCTGTGGCTTCCATACTCGTTCTGTTACAAATTAAAAATGATCAGTGGACAAAGTTAGGGAAAAGGTGAAAGGTTGAAAGGTTGAAAAGTTGAAAGGTGTCGAAATTTCGATTCGAACGAAAATCTGCTAAGATGGCCCTTTTCAACTTATCAACATATCAACTTGTCAACTTTATTGAGGAATAACCAGCCGCCTGTACTGCGCCGCATAGCCGCCGAAGTATCCTAATGCACCACCGCTGATATTACTCAGCACTTTGGTAGGAGAAGAAAACGGATTACCGATGCTGGAGTATGAAAATTCCATGGTACGCCAGAAATCGTATGTGGCTTTGTCGATATTGCAGAGCTTGAGTGTAACGGTATCGCCCCTGTCGAAAAAACTGTAGTTTTCCCCGAGAGAATTGAACCGGGGCACCCCTCTTTCCACTGGTATTTCGTAGGTGGTGCCGTCAATAACCTGATCGTCGAATACGGAATTCAGTCCGGGATAAAAAGGATCACTGTTCTGACTGGTAAAATAACGGATATAATCCCCGTACCCCGGCGCATCTGTTGCTTTAATCATCAGGACTACTTTGTACGGGATATTGCCAACCGGAGCGGGTTTCCAGTAAAGCGAATCTATCTGACGGGTGATCCGGGGTATATGAGTCCGGGCAGTATACTCTTTGCCCTGCCATACAATCCGCAGATCATAGGTTGTATTCAGTTCGCCGGTTACCGCCGTCAGCAAACTGGCCGAGTCCGTTGAAAAATAGAAGGCATTGTAACCGCCTATCCGGATACTGTATTCTTTCAGCTTATGCGTACGGGTTCCGTTTGAAATATATACTTCCGCGTCATGTACAAAACTGGCGGCAATGGAATCGGGACTGATGGAGGAAAAATAACCAAGGCTTCTTGACAGGTAGACCAATGGTTGCTGACCGTTTTCAATAGTAGCTTCCACCACGAGTTTTGGGGGTACTTCGTTGAGGTTAAAGGTTACCGTTTTTTCACAGGCGACCAATAACAATAGTAAACTCAGTAAAGCGACTTGAATTCTCATACCTGTATAACGGTGATAAAGATAGTTTGTTCTTAAAAAAAATTCCGGCCTCAGTCGCCTGAGATCCGGAATAATCTGTTAAATAAACCTGGAAATGTATTAACCCAGGTAAGCTTTTAAAGCGCTGCTGTAACGGGCTTTTTGCAGGCGTTTGATCGCCCTTTCCTTGATCTGACGGATACGCTCCTTGGTCAGGTCGTATTTCTGTCCGATCTGTTCAATTGTCACCCCGTTTTCCCCATCTAAACCAAAATAGGCATTTACTATTTCGGCTTCCCTGGGAGACAATGATTTAAGTACCCGGCGGATTTCATTCCGGAGGGAATCTTTCATTACATCGTCATCGGTATCATCGCTGCCTTCCAGCAGATCACCCATGGCTACGTCTTCGGCTTCGTGCACTGGGGCATCCAGTGAAGTATGACGGGTATTGCTCTGGAAAATATTATTGATCTCGGTTTCGCTCATTTCAAGCAGTTCGGCCAGTTCTTCAGTAGAAGGCTCGCGCTCATGCTCCTGCTCAAAAGCCATATAAGCTTTATTTGCTTTGTTGTAGGTACCGATTTTATTTTGGGGCAGGCGGACCAGACGGCCCTGCTCAGCCAAAGCCTGCAGGATAGACTGGCGGATCCACCATACCGCGTATGAAATGAATTTGAAACCCTTGGTTTCATCGAAACGTTGTGCCGCTTTGATCAGGCCGAGGTTACCCTCGTTAATCAGGTCACTGAGCGACAACCCCTGGTGCTGGTATTGCTTAGCCACAGACACTACGAAACGCAGGTTGGCCTGCACCAGTTTGTCAAGTGCACGCTGAGAATCAACCGGATTCCGGTTAAACATCTTGATCCGCTGGGCAAGTGTGGTTTCCTCTTCCGGCGTGATCATTGAAATTTTAGAGATTTCCTGTAAGTACTTCTCAACTGCCTGTGAATCCCGGTTCGTAATCTGGGTAGCAATTTTGAGTTGCCGCATAGTTTAAGAAATTTTAGTTATCAACGAATAAGAGAAGGCCTTTGTTTGCAGCATGCTGCAAATGGATAGTTAAAAGCAGAAATAGATTTTTTACCGTCCCAGACCGTCTGCAAAGATACCTATAAGTTACGGGATCTCATAGCGTTCGCCGATGAAAAATTACTAACAGGAAAAACGCAATCGATCCCGGCCAATGCCCGGTTTTACCGAAAGCCAATACGGGTAAGGGTTTCAGCGAAAATGATACAGCCGTAACAAAAATTAAAATTTGATAAAAATCAAGCCTGTTTTGATGACAATGTGGATTTTTCTGCTTTTGCTTTTTTTCTTAACCAGATAAAAAGCCCCAGCCCTGATAAAAACAGGAAACTTGAGATTATTTCCGCCTGTGTGGGATGGAAGCCAAGGAAATTCATGGGTACATTGACCCTGATTTTTTCTATAAGAAACCGCTCCATTCCATTCAGCATCAAATAGATAGCAAAAAGCGTACCGGGCACTTTCAATCGTTTACGCAGCATCCAGAGTACCAGGAAAAGGAGAAAACAGAATACCACTTCATAAAGGGGTGTGGGAAAAACGGCCACCGGCAGTTGTGTACAGAATTTATCATCGGTACATCCGGGAATCGGCACACCCACTTCATTTACGTTATGCGGATAAGTATAGGACCAGGCCCAGTCAGGCAGCCAGCCGAAAGGATTGGGTTTAGGATTCTCGATACCCCAGTCTCCGTCTCCTGAAACCTGGCAACCGATGCGTCCGATACTGTAAGCCAGCATCATTGTCGTTCCCAGCGCGTCGTTCAGGTGCCAGAAACCGATCTTGTGTTTTTTGGCATACCACCACATAGCCAGGGCTGCACAGATCAGTCCGCCATAAAAAGTAAGGCCTTTTGCGGAAAAGATATAATCCCCGGGGCGGGTCAGAAAATCGCTCCAGTTTTCAAAAATATCAAAGAGTTTGGCGCCCAGCAGTCCAAAAACAAGCGCGATTATAGTCAATTCACCTACCCTGTCTTCCGGCCAGATCCGGACGGTTCTGCGTTCCGGTTTATCCAGTTTCTGTTTATTTTTCTCGTACCATTTCAACCCGGCAAACAAGAGGCCCATGCCAATACCGGCCGGCCAGCTGCCCAGGGAAGAGAAAATAAAGGCCTGCGGATCCACTGTGGCGGAATTGTCCAGAATAAAAAGGGCTACGATCTTATACCCCATCAGGAATCCCAACAGGAAATTCAGCAGCAGATCAGAAACTGTGGCCGGCTGCCCTACCATTACCTGCATTTCCGTTGGCTGAAATAAGCCGCCTTTGCTTTTGCGGCGCAATTCGGCACTCAGCACTATGGCGGAAATAATAAAGGAAATCGCGACAAAGAACCCGAATGAATTGACAAAACGGAGAAAGGTCCATTCCACCCCAAAGAGATCCCTGAATGCGTAATATAAGTTAGGATACATGTTAGTATTTAAGAGAGGCGAATATACAAAAAGAGCCTGCATCAAAAGTCAAAACAGCTGCAGAAGGGTATAAACGGTATATGGATGAGATGTGAGATGTGGGTTGTGAGATGTGAGTAAACAGCCAGTGTTTTGGAGGTTGAACCAATATTAACATGCAGCCACATTTGAAGTACGGGGTAAGGAGTACGAATGCATTCCGTAAAAGGAGAAGCTTGCCGATATGAAAAAAGAGCTGTTTCAGGTATGAAACAGCTCTTTTAAATTCTATCAGATCCGCTTAATTACAATGTTGCTGAAAAGCTCCGATCAGGTTCTGGGCAATCATTTGCGCCGGGCGGCCCTCAATCTGGTGTCTTTCTATAAAATGTACTAACTGCCCGTTTTTAAACAAGGCAATCGCCGGTGAAGACGGCGGGTAAGGCATCAGGTGCTGACGAAGCGTTTTAATCGCTTCCACATCAAACCCGGCAAAGCTGGTGGTCAGAAAATCCGGCTTTTTTTCCGTATTGGCAACTGCCAGTAATACACCTGGGCGTGCTGTACCTGCAGAACAACCACATACTGAATTAATCATTACCAGGGTGGTTCCTTCTTTTGCCAGCTGTGCTTCTACATCCGCCGGGGTAAGCAACTCGGAAAAGCCGTTATCGGTCAGTTCCTCTTTCATCGGAATAACTATTTCTTCTGGATACATACGCTTTTATTTTATGAAACACAAAGCTAAAGAATTTGTTTAACCCATCCCCTTACCTGCGTTTCAAAAGGAAATTCTGACAGCAATTTTTCCCGTTTTCGGAAATTCTGTCTTTCTCACAAACCGGATCCTGCCATTCCTGACAGTAAAAAATGTACTGGTACAGGCTTTGAGCTGCATTGAACGTACAAATTTTTAAAAAACAAAAACTAAAAAGTATGGCATACGTACAATTCAACAGAAAACCTTTTGAAGGACGATTCAGCAATTTCGCCGATGATTTCTTTTCCGAACTGCCGGCCTTATTGAACAATGGCTTTAACAATTCCATAGGAAAGGAATTCATACCGGTAAACGTCAAAGAAACAGAGAAGAGTTACGAACTGGAAGTGGTAGCTCCCGGCTTTGACAAAACAGATTTTTCGGTACAACTGGAACAGCAGGTGCTGACCATTTCCGCGGAGAAAAAAACGACCGAAAAAACGGAAGCGGAGAAACAGTTGCGCAGCGAGTACAGGTTCAGGTCTTTTAAGAGATCTTTCACAATCGACGACAAAATTGATGCAACGAATATCGACGCTTCTTACATCAATGGAGTATTGAGATTAAACCTTCCGAAGAAGGTGACAGTCCAAGCTTCAACAGCGATCGAAATTAAATAAGTTCTTACATACATTTTTTCTCATAAGCAGTTGGTTTTGGTTTACGCCCTTCGTTTCCACGAAGGGCTATTTTTTTAAGTACGAAGTACGGGGTACGATGTACGAAGTACGGGGTACGAATGGCATTTCGTAAAACGTGTAACAACTGTTTATAAAGATTCAACCTTCACAGGAGGGCTATTGACTCCCAACTCCTGACTCCTGACTCCCGACTCCCGACTCCTGACTCCCGACTCCCGACTCCCGACTACTCCAGGCATCCCACTCTCCTTCTCGTATCAATCAGATACTGAATTTTCCAGCCTTCTTTAAACCGGACCAATTGAAAAGAATTGGCACCGCAATGGCTGAATTTTCCATTGAAATAAAATTTATACGGAGTCCAGACAATGGCCAGGGGGCCGTCGATCCGGAGGGTCTCGAACTGTATCTGTTCATCCGCCGCCCCGGCCGGCAGTTTGCCGATACTGTTAATAAAACCAGCCGCTTTCTCATTTACAACGACTGCCGAGCCGGATTTATCCCGGGTAATGGTTTGCAGTACCATGCTGTCCGCGAAACAGGTTTTCAGCAACGTGGTATCCGCGTTTTTCATGGCCGTGAACAGTTGGGTGATGACCTGTTTCACGGAGTCCTCCGCGGTTTGTGCACTGGCAGCGAAACTGCAGACCTGTATTGTTAAGGCTATCAGAAAGTATTTCATGCTAACATTTTTTAAGATTTTATGGCAAATGAATTGGTTGTGTACTATAAATCACCCGGCTAATATAAATGCCCCGCGCATGCAACTCACAAAAATTATACAGGCGGTTATACTCATGATACTTGTGGCACTGGCTGCCAGTTGCGCCACGGGCAAACAATACAGCAGCAAACTATTTGCCCCCCGGGAGAGCCCGGAAAAGAAAAAAACGGCCAGCCGGGTACGTTTCCTGCAAACAGGGGAAGACAGCCTCACTATACCGGAAACTAATTTAACAAAACGACTGACAACAACAGATAGCTCAACGTTCGTCAATTCCGGTAATGAAACGGCCAGAGCATCTGCCGATTCAGTGGCACCGGTAATAAAAAATAAAACCGGCAATTCCGGTGTGCGGACAAAACGCACCCGGGAGAATCAATAATCGTCTCAATTTCCTCACCATAAAAACAAATGCATGAAACGGACATTTATTTACACATCGGTACTGGCGCTGACCGCGGCGGTGGTATTCAGCAGTTGCGGTCACAGCCGGGTTTGGGCCAATAAAGAAAAAAGGAATGATGGTCCTCCTCCTGTTTCCCGTCAGCGTCCCGCTGCCAGTCCAACGTATAATAATCAACTGGCCGGTGCCCCGCTGATCATCACGCCTCACCCTGGCTTTAAGATGGCGCGGCATGCCAATGGCAATTACTTTCACCGGAGTCCGCAGGGGCTGCTCTACTGGAAAGGGTTCGACAACCGCTTTTTCCTCGACAAAAACCAGGTAGACCGTTCCCGCTACAGTAAATTCGAAATCAAGGAATGGAAAAGATATAGCCGGCATAGCGGAAAATGAACGATATGAGTAAAGAGTAATGAATAATGAGTAGCTGACTGAACACTCTTTAAAAACAAAACCCTCCGTTTCCGGAGGGTTTTGTTAACTCATTATTCATTACTCTTTATTCATTATTCATCATTTATAGCCCAGAATCTTCAGCATACTCTGCGCGGTCTGTTGTTTGGCATATACCCAGTCCACCAGTTTCCCGTTTTTATCGTACCCCACAATAACGTGTTTGGGTGAAGGGATCAGGCAGTGTTTGATACCTCCGTATCCGCTGATCTGGTCCTGGTAGGCACCGGTATGAAAGAAGCCCACGTACAATGGCTCATTGGTGCCATTGGTTTTGGGCAGGAACACTTCGTTGATATGTTCTTCTGAGTCGTAGTAGTCATGACTGTCGCAGGTAATTCCTCCCAGCACCACGCGTTGATAATCCTGGTCCCATTTATTCACCGGCAACATCAGGAATTTTTCCCCGATACCCCAGGTGTCAGGTAAGGTGGTGATAAAAGAAGAGTCAATCATATACCAGGTTTCCCGGTCATTCTGCACTTTTTCCGCAATTACACTATAGATGTGGGCCATGCTCTCTCCTACTGTATAGCTGCCGAATTCGGTAAAAATATTCGGCATGGGAACTTTGGCTTTTTTACAAGCCACTTTGATATTGCGCACGATCTCATTGATCATGAACTGGTAGTCGTATTCAAATCCTAGGGAGTGCTTGATCGGGAATCCGCCGCCGATATTGATGGAGTCCAGTTCAGGACAGATTTTCTTCAGCTGGCAATACAGGTTGATCACTTTATTCAGCTCACTCCAGTAATAGATATCGTCTTTTATCCCTTTATTGAGGAATATATGGAGCATTTTAAGCTGGAATTTGCTTTCATAACCTTCAATCCTGTCCACATAAAATTCCAGGATATCTTTGGCCCGGATACCCAATCTTGATGTATAAAAGGGAAAGTTGGGTTCTTCTTCAGCAGCCACCCGGATACCCAGTTTAAAAGGCACTTTTACAGAATGGGCATAATCCTTCAGCTCATTCATATTATCCAGTACCGGAATCACATTGGAAAATCCGGTATTCAGGAGATGCGCAATACGCCTGGTATAGCCCTTTTCCTTGAACCCGTTGCAAATGATATGAATATCCTTGGTGATTTTCTTTTTGGCGTACAGTTTTTTTATAATCTCGATATCATAAGCGTAAGAAGTTTCGAGATGGATTTCGTTTTTCAACGCTTCTTCCACCACAAAACTGAAATGCGAACTCTTGGTACAATAGCAGTAAAAATATTTACCCTCGTATTTATGCTTTTTAAACGCGTTGGCAAACATGGTTTTTGCCTTCTTGATCTGCATCCCGATTTTAGGCAGGTAGGTCAGTTTCATCGGCGTGCCGTGTTTGGCAATCAGGGCTTTCAGGTCGAGCCCGTTGAAATAAAGATTGCTGTCCTCCACTTCGATGCCTTCCTGCGGAAAATTGAATGTCTGCTTAACGAGGTCGTGATAAGAGTTGGTCATTTTTTAAATAACGGGTTGAGCCATAAATCGTAAAACCGTACAAAAGTATAGGTTTGGCGAAATTAGCGGCTAAAAAAATTCCGTGGGGCCGGCTTTATCAGGAAGCTTTGGATAAAAGCAGGGGTAAACCGGTAATCCATTCCCCGTCTATATACAATGAAAAGGAAAAGCGGCCGGGTGCTTCAAACTGGAGCTGATTGAAATTGATAACTATATTAGCAGCTGAAAACTGTCCTTTTGCCGGAGGCCGGACAGAAATCGTACCGGTTATGGGTTGGATAATTTCCTTTCCCTTTTCATCCGTCAGTTGTATCCTGAAATCATGATCACCGGTTTCTTTCAGGGAAAACCTGATCCGGCAGGCAATAGCACAACTGGTATGCACCACCGGAAAAACAGGAGAATAAATACTGTCGAAGGTTCCTACTATAGTGAGTTTGGACTGATTGTCCTGGGCAAAATCGCAAAGCGTAAAAATTTCAGTTTCCATGTGTAAAGATTTGAAAGCAAATTTCGGGCAATTCAATTATTCCCGGCACTGTGCATTCACCGTACGGACACCAGTTTACTGTCCATTTTTTTAACCAGTGTCTTTAAGGATACTTCCTGGTACAGGGTTCGTTCCAGCAGATCCGCCATTTTACGGTCACTGTCAAAATTATAGTACATCATCAGCTGGTTCCGGTACTCATAATTGATCATGTATTTCGGTACCTGTGTGAGATAGAACATTTGTTCACGGGGTGTCAGGTATCTGTAGGTTTGAATCAGCTGAACGGCTTTTCCGCTGCTGTCCGATATAAAATAAAAATCCGCATCACCCCTGAAAAGATAAAGAGTAAGCACTTTGCCTTTAAAAATGGGCGTAAGGGGAATCGTTTCTACGCGGGAACTATCCTTCATCCGGATATTGAAGGTATTCGGGTCCAGGTAATCCAGGATTCGCTTCATTGTCTGGATATACACTTCATCCTTTCCTGTTCTGGCGGCATATTGAACAGCCGGCCAGGCCATTGCCTGTTCGGGACTGTCCGCAGACGGTTTATAATAAAGACTATCATAGCTTTCGGCATATTTACGCCAATAAAACAGTCCGTTCAGGGTATCCCCATTCTGTTTAATCATAAAACCGGGAGAAAATCGGTGTGTCTGTGCTGATAATGAAACAGTATCTAACGAAGTAAAGAGATAGAGAACCACGAGATAACGCATGGAAAAAGGTTTTGCCAAATATATAAAAAAGACTACAATAAAGCCCTGATATTGAACTGTGTACATTTCTTTAACGTTAACTATTCACATACAATAATAAAAGAATATGAGACTGGTGACTTCTTGTCATTGCCGTAGTTTTTCTCTGCTGCGGATGGGACTAAACCGACTATTCATGGGACTTTTCACTGGTAAAACAACTCATTTCTACGTATCCCTACTTAGTCAAGGGCAAGCATAAACTACCGATTTTACAGGCAAACCCTTAAAAAGCTTGCAAAGGCTCTGCTGATTGATTTGTTTTGTGACATCAATTCAATCCATCTCCACCGAAAGCCGTACCCAATTTCCGACAAAGACTAATTGTAACAGAACCGAAGTAACAACCGGTCACGAAGTAGCTGATACACGTGAGATGACCGCTTGTGCCATACATGAGCCAATTTGATTGATATAAGATAAAAAAAACCCTGAAACCCTAAAAACAAAACACATGAAAAAAATTGTACTTGCCGTCCTGATCAGCCTCCTTTCAACTGGCGCATTTGCCCAGACAGGCAGCCTGTTAATGTCAGAGAATTTCAACTATACCGCAGGCAATCTTGGTACACAAGGCAGCTGGGTAAGTCCGACCGGCACCAATGCGCAGGTGGTAAGCGCAACCAATACAACCGGCGTTGTTTATACCGGCTATACCAGCGGAACCAATTATCTGACTACTGCGTCAAACACAAACCAGTCAGATCCGTATAAGGCATTTAACGGAAGTGCCATACCTACCAACGATCAGTCAGTTTTTTATATTTCGTTCGTTATGCAGGTTGACGCAGCCCGGAACAATGGAGGAAGCGGAAACTATGTAATGACCCTTTCTACTGTAAACGGGAGTGCGGGTACAGCTGTAAACGGTACTGCAGCAAGCCTATATATCAGAAGTACTTCTATTGGTGCGACCACATTCAATGTGGGTGTATCAACTGATTTAACAGTACCTGGCACCTGGGGCAGTACAGCTTATAACATGAATACTTCGTACCTTGTTATCATTAAGTATGTAAACGGTGCAGCCGGAAATGATGACAATGTGTACGTATGGATGAATCCCACATCAGTCAGCAGTGAACCCACTCTCGCAAGTGCAGCGGCTTCTGATTCCGGCAACGATAATTTTGCTTCCGGAACAGATTATTTCAAGTACTTCCAGTTATATCAGCAGAATAATGCCGCAGGTCTCAGCATAGATGGAATTAAAGTAGCTTACGCCAGAACCGGTGCAACTGGTTCAACTCAAACAGTTAATTCCGCAGCCGCCTGGACCAATCTGGCTCCTGCCGGCGCCCCCCTTCCTGTAAAATTCGGTGCCATCAAAGCCGCTGAAAAGCAGAAAGGCATTCAACTGGACTGGACTTCATACGATGAGGTAAATATGAATAACTACACGATCGAACGTTCTTCTGATGGTATCAACTTTACAGCGATAGGTTCGGTGAATGCGGCTAACAGCACTGCTGCCCGTAATGATTACAGTTTCTTTGACGCCGCTCCATTAGCCGGTGTGAATATCTACCGCATCCGCAACAATGATATTGATGGGAAAGCCGGTTACAGCAACATGGTAAAAGTGAACCTTGATAAATCGGTTAAAGAAATCAGCCTCTATCCTAACCCGGTTCGTGGTACGCAGGTTTCCATTCAGGCAACCGATCTGGCAAAAGGTCTTTACCAGGTAACCGTTTTCAATGCCAACGGACAGCAGGTATATAATCAGTCCCTGAACCACACAGGTGGCGCGGTAAACCAGACGATTTCATTGTCCGCCAACCTGCAATCAGGCATGTATAATCTGCAACTGGCCGGCAACGGTGCAACAAAGATTGTAAAGCCTTTTATACTGGTTAAATAAATAGTTTTCATGGTTTCATAAGGTTTGGAAAAACCATTGAGGGGGTGTTAGGGTCACCCCCTCTTCTTTTTTACCCCACTTTTTGGTAAGCTCCCGCTAATACTGAATCTTGCAGTATGAATTATTCAGCCGTTATTTTTGATATGGACGGGGTGCTGATCGACAGCGAACCTTTGTGGCAGGAAGCGGGAAAAGAAACCCTGAATCACTTTGGCATTTCACTGACTGACGACCAATACCATACCAGTACAGGTCTGCGTACGGAAGAATGGGTGGATCACTGGTTCAGGTATTTCGGGATTGATCAGGTTCATGCTCCGGAAGCGGTACGTATCATCATACAGACAGCAATTGATAAAATCGGGCAACAGGGTACGGCCATGCCTGGTGTAACGGAGATACTTGATTACTTCAGCGAAAAGAACTACCGGATCGGCCTGGCTACCTCATCCCCTCTGGCACTGGTGGATGTAGTCGTGGACAAATTAACTATCCGGAACCGTTTTCATCATTTCAGTTCAGCAGAATTTCTACCTTACGGTAAACCTCATCCGCAGGTATTCCTTGATTGCGCGGCTGCTTTGCAAACGCCTCCTGCAGCCTGTATTGTTTTTGAAGACTCCTACAATGGCATGATTGCCGCCAAAGCAGCCCGGATGAAATGCGTGGTGGTACCCGCCGCCAATCAATTTGAACAGCTTCGTTGGGGGGCTGCCGATCTTAAACTTAAAACCCTTGTGGAGTATCCGCTTTACGCAGACTGAATTTATTAATTTGTTTGTGTGATTTTTCCGGAACAGGTTGTCACAAACGGCGGGGATGCGAATTCGAGGTTACAGAAATTTACCTGCAGTTTACCTCCCACATGACTGACGTACACTTTATTTCCCGGCCGGCAGTGGAAATAATTACTGGAATAAATGAAGCTGATGGAGATTTCATTGGGTTCCTGTAACGGACTGAAAGTGGCAATATCGGTAGTCGTATACACGCCGTCACGGGGTTCCACATTTCCGTTATACGAATTAAATAAAACGGTATAGGAAGGATAGCCGAATGAGGCTGCACTGGCATACAGGTTCAGGGTATTCCAGGAGCCGCCGTATGACTTGGTAACAGAACCAAATGTGGTGCCGGGAATGCTGGATGCGGTAACCGTATTATTGGTAATAGTACAGGGTGGTGTTTCCTGTTTCAGCTGTACATTAATCACAATTGAATCGCCCAGGGAGGTATTGCAGTCCGTGTTGGCCAGGTTGCAATAATAGATTCCGCTATGTGACAATTTTATATCGCTGATCTGCAGGGAAGATGACTGATTGGTTTCATTGGTCCTGGGTCCGTTCCATTGAAAAACCACATTGGTATTGGGAGGTTCCGGTGCGGAAATAATCAGATCGTCACCGACCGTAGGGGTCAGTGTATTGGCCCGTAATTCAAGCGAAGAAGGGCAAACCGGTTTTTTTTCGCAGGAAGAAAACAGAAATACAACAACTGCAGCAGTAATGATAATTTTCATAAAAAAGATTGGGGACGAATATAAAAAAGGTTTTCCGGAAAAGCAATGACCGGAACAGTAAATGAAAAGCCTGCCGGAAAACCTTTCCGGCAGGATAAAGAAGTGTTTAGCTGAATAAACCCGACGCTTTGTCTTTCAGGTTATCGATTACATCGCCTACAGAACCGGCATTGCCACTGATAAATGATTCCACCTGGCCACCGATTCCTCCCGGCATTTTGTCTTTAATAAATCCCAATACAGTTTCAACGGCTTTTGTTGCCTGATCGGCTGAAATACCTGTTTTCTCGGTTACTAATTTGATAAGTTCCTGCATAATTATATGTTTTATGATTCCTGTCAAAAATAATGAAAGCGGCTGACAGTACTGCATAGCCGTAAGTATCACTAATCAAAATCTCCTTAAACAAAGGGAAACAAAACAGCCCCGGTTTTCACCAGGGCTGTATACGTATATTATTTTACGTTAATCGTTCCGTCTTACTTCACTTCCTCATACGGAACATCGGTTACATTATCGGTGTTCGCCTCTGCTTTCTGTGAAGCACCTGCATCCGGTCCGGGCTGTGCTCCGCCTTCCTGGGTAGACTTATACATGTCTTCACTGGCGGCTGTCCAGGCAGCGTTCAGGGCGGCCATGGCCGTATCAATACCAGTCAGATCCTGGGCCTTATGCGCTTCTTTCAGTTTTTCTGCAGCCTGCTCAATGGCTCCTTTCTTATCTGCCGGAATTTTGTCGCCATATTCCTTCAGTTGCTTCTCTGTCTGGAAAACGAGACTATCCGCCTGGTTCAGTTTGTCTACTTTTTCTTTTTCCGCTTTATCACTGGCTTCATTGGCACGGGCTTCCGCCTTCATTTTTTCCACTTCATCTTTGCTGAGACCGGAACCGGCTTCGATATGAATTTTTTGTTCTTTACCGGTGCCTTTATCTTTTGCGGTTACATGCAAAATTCCATTGGCATCGATATCAAAGATGACTTCAATCTGGGGTACGCCACGGGGAGCCGGGGGAATATCATCCAGGTTGAACATACCGAGACTTTTATTATCGCGGGCCATGCTGCGTTCTCCCTGGAGTACATGGATCTGTACACCGGGCTGGTTATCGCTGGCTGTTGAAAAAACTTCTGATTTTTTAGTCGGGATGGTAGTATTGCTGGGGATCAGCGGGGTCATCACGCCACCCATGGTTTCAATACCGAGTGACAACGGGGTTACGTCGAGCAGGAGTACATCTTTTACTTCACCTGTGAGAACAGCACCCTGGATAGCCGCACCAACAGCCACCACTTCATCGGGGTTTACACCACGATTCGGTTTCTTGCCGAAGAATTTTTCCACGATCTCCTGTACTTTGGGAATACGGGTGGAACCACCCACCAGGATTACCTCGTCAATCTGCGATGTACTTAAACCAGCATCTTTTAAAGCTGCTTCACAGGGTTTCAGACAACGGGCAAACAGGTTATCGGCCAGTGCTTCAAATTTGGCACGGGTCAGTTTTTTAACCAGGTGTTTGGGCACGCCATCCATCGCTGTGATATACGGTAAGTTGATTTCTGTTTCTGAAGAAGAAGACAATTCCACTTTGGCTTTTTCAGCGGCTTCTTTCAGACGCTGCAAGGCCATGGGATCTTTGCGCAGGTCAATGGCTTCATCGGCTTTGAATTCATCAGCCAGCCAGTCCATCACCACTTTATCGAAATCGTCACCACCGAGGTGCGTATCTCCGTTTGTTGATTTTACTTCAAATACGCCGTCGCCCAGCTCGAGGACGGAAATATCGAAAGTACCACCGCCGAGGTCAAATACGGCGATCTTCTGATCATGTTTCGCTTTATCAAGTCCGTATGCGAGTGCGGCGGCTGTCGGTTCGTTTACAATCCGGCGGACTGTCAGTCCGGCAATTTCGCCCGCTTCTTTGGTAGCCTGGCGCTGGGCATCATTAAAGTAAGCCGGTACGGTAATTACCGCTTCCGTTACTTCCTGACCCAGATAGTCTTCTGCCGTTTTTTTCATTTTCTGCAGCACCATGGCACTTATTTCCTGGGGGGTATACAATCTGCCATCTATGTCAATACGAACGGTATTATTGTCACCTTTTGCCACTTTGTAGCTCCAATGGCTGATTTCTTCTGTCACTTCGCCAAACTGGCGGCCCATAAAACGCTTCACTGAAGCGATGGTATTATGGGGGTTGGTGATCGCCTGGCGTTTGGCCGGATCACCTACTTTACGTTCACCATTTTTCAGAAAAGCCACGACAGACGGGGTTGTACGACGTCCTTCGTCATTGGCAATCACCACTGGCTCGTTCCCTTCCATTACGGAAACGCAGCTGTTTGTGGTTCCTAAGTCGATTCCTATTATCTTTCCCATATTTCTGGATTTATTGTTCGCAGTAGATAGTCAATCTTTGTGCCGGGAGCTGCAAGGGTGAAAAAATGGCAGTCCCGGAGAGTCGGGAGTCGGGAGTTTGGAGTCGGGAGTCGGGAGTCGGGAGAAGTACCGAGGAGTGTTCATCGTTTACTGGTATATTTTTTTACTTTTAACTTGTTAACCTTTCAATTTTTCAACTCCCCGCTCAATGCCCACCGCTCTCCCAGAAAAACTCCGTATTAAAGCCGGTAATATCCTGTTTACCCTGCATGCTCCTGTCGATTTTAAAAAGACGCTCGGAAAACTACCGGCCGGGGTCATAATTACAGAAAAAGTAAAACATCCCGACCAGGTACACTGGTTTGTACAGAACCGGGCACAGCTGGAAAAAGAGCTTAGTAAAGTATTGAAACTGGTCAGACCCGGCGTAGCCTTGTGGGTCTATTATCCCAAGGGTACCTCAAAACTGCAGACCGATCTTACCCGTGACAAAGGGTGGGAATGCCTGCTGGCTGAAAGTGATAAACTGGCCTGGCTTAACCTGATTTCTTTTGACAGTACCTGGTCGGTATCCGGATTCAGGGGCAAGACAGAAACCGATCTGAAAAAGGATGCAAAACCCAAGCAGGAACGCGAAATATTTAACTGGGTAAACCCCACTACAAAAGAAGTAAAACTGCCACCGGATTTAGCTGATGCATTGAAGAAAAAAACAGCAGTACTCGCCTATTTTGATAAACTGGCTTTTACACATAAAAAGGAATATATTGAATGGGTGGTAACGGCGAAAAAGGAAGAAACCCGGATGAAACGTGTGGAAGGGATGATTATGAAAATAGTTGAAAAGTTGAAAGGTTGAAAAGTTGAGAAGTAACATCATAGTAAGCTTTTTAACTTTTCCACTTATTAACTTGTCAACTCTTTAGTTACATTTGACAGCAGTATAAACCATGAAAGGAACCCTGATTCTATTAGCCGGCTTATTATTTTGTACTACCCTATTACAGGCACAACGGATTGACCCGGCCAATCCGGATCTTTCTCCGGGCAATTTCAGGCTGGATTCATTACCCGATTCTGAATTAAATATTCCCATACAGGTAGATTTGCGGCCTGTGTATGCCATGGCTGAGAAATCAGTAGATACCCTGTTTACTTCTGCAGGTTACCCGGACGGATGGGTACAGGAAGGATGTGATACACGGTATAAATATGTTTTTCGCCGGAGTAAACTCTCCATGCAGGCAAATGGATTATCACTTAACCTGGGTTTTACCGGATATTATAAAATCGTAGGATCATCAAGGGTATGCGCCAGCGGGGTTGCCCTTTCTCCCTGGACTCCCCCCTGCCGCTGCGGCTTTGATGAACCGGAACGCAGGGTCAATGTTTCTTTTTCAAATACCCTCAGCCTGATGACCAACTATAAAGTAAAGCTGGAGATCAGGCGCAATGAACCACAACCACTGGATAAATGTGAAGTCTGTTTCTGGGGACAAAATGTAACCGGCCAGGTGATGAAAGGACTGGTAGCCGAACTGGATGCATCAAAAGCGGAACTCGATAAAAACTACGGCAGCACGGAGCTGAAACCACAAATGCAGAAAATATGGGATCAGCTGAACAGGAGCTACAATCTCTATGGCCTTGGCTGGTTAAAAATAAATCCCACCGCCGTTCACCTCAACCGGCTTTTTGCACAAAATGATTCATTAAATATAAACCTTGGCTTATCGGCCAGGCCCGTCATCAGTTTTGAAAAACCGGCAGAGATCCTGACCCAGGTTCCCCATATCAGCAAATCGGTTGCCCGTCCCGGTTTTTCCATCTTTCTCGACGCCTTATTGAATTATGATTCACTCAGCCGGATTATGAATGCGCAGGTAGCCGGCAAACAATTTGAATTTAAAAAAGCCTTTGTAAAAAAGCAGTTTATCATAGATAGTTGTAAAATCTACGGAGGCGGATTCGATAAAATGATCATCCGGCTCTACTTCTCAGGAACGAATCACGGCTTGATCTACCTCGTGGGTACTCCTTCCTATGATACCGCCCGGAGAATGATTGAAATAACCAACCTGGATTTTGATATTAAAACTAAAAATTTCCTGCTGGGTTCCGCCGGCTGGCTGTTTGATAAAAAAATAGCCCGGGAAATTGGTAAATATGCCCGCTTTGAGCTGGGCAATTATATTGACAATGCCAAGGTGACGGTCAATACCCAATTGAACCAGGAATGGATGCCGGGCATCCGCAGTTTTGGCAATATAAACGATATCCGGCTTATCCGCATGTACCCGATGCAGCAACACCTGATCATCCGGAGTAATTGCGAAGGCGATCTGAGTGTGAAAGTAGATGCCGGGAAACTCAGTCTCTGATTGTGCAGTTAATTATCCTCTCCGGGAGCGGCCGCTTTAAATGAAAAATTCCGTTGCGCCAGGTAACTGAACACCACCACAATTACCACCGTCATTACCTGCGAAAAAATCTCATCCAGGTGCAGTCGCTCAATAAAAATCTTGAGCAGGATATAGTTGAGAGCCAGGTTAAACATACAGATCATAAAATACCGGAATAGCTGTACGCTCCCTTTTATTGCCGAGTCATTAAAGACTACATACTTTGACATAAAGAAGCCGATCGGGAATGTAACACAGAACGACAGGAAAAGCGCCGCGGTATGTCCTTTCAGTGCATAAAAACCAAAATCAAACTCTTTTTCCAGAAAAATGTATTTAAAACTAATGGTGAAAATCAGAAATCCGAGGAGCACATTCCCACCCCCGGAAGCCGCATAACGAAATGTCTGCAGATTCATAATCCTGCGGAATGGCGGATAGAAAAAGTCAATGACTGGCAGGATAAAATCCCGGGCGCTATGAAGGTGTTTTCGCATTGGCGGGAGCAAATATAGTCAATAGTCTTTAGTCGATAGTCGGGAGTCGGGAGTCGATAGTCAGGTACTTCCTACTAAACGAATGGCTTCACCTCAACACCTCAACACCTCAACATCTCAACACCCAAACACCTAAACCCCTAAACCTCTCATCAATTCCGTAAATTTGCCCACCAAATCACAACGAATGAGTATAGTAAGTAAAATAAAGCCGCTGATCATAAGTACACTCGGGGATCTATATGGCATTACGCCGGCAGCATCCGACCTGACCATCAGCAGCACAAAACCTGAATTTGAAGGAGATTATACGCTTGTGTTATTTTCTTTTGTCAAGCAACTGAAAAAGTCACCCGAAGCAATTGGGGAGGAAATCGGGAATGCATTGGTGGCCCGAAATCCTGAATTGTTTGCTGCTCATAATGTAATCAAAGGGTTTCTGAACCTGACGATAACGGATGTGTATTGGCTGGAGGTATTAAATCAGGAATACCAAAACCCTGATTTTGGGAAAAAACCGGCGAACGGACAGAAAGTGATGGTGGAATATTCTTCTCCCAACACCAATAAACCTTTGCACCTGGGTCACCTGCGTAATAATTTCCTGGGCTGGAGTGTGGCAGAAATCCTGAAGTATGACGGGTATGATATTTATAAGACCTGTATATCCAATGACCGGGGTATTCATATCTGCAAAAGCATGGTGGCCTGGCAACTGTTTGGGAACGGTGCCACCCCGAAAAGTACCGGCACCAAGGGCGACCATTTTGTAGGCGATTATTATGTACAGTTTGGCGTTGAACATAAAAAAGAAATGGCCTTACTGATGGAACAAGGCCTGCCCGAAAAAGAAGCGGAAAAAGAAGCCCCTATCATGAAGGCAGCCCAACAGATGCTGGTGGATTGGGAAGCGGGGAAGCCGGAAGTAATCGCTCTCTGGAAAATGATGAACAGCTGGGTCTATGCCGGATTTGACGTAACCTATAAACGGATCGGCAGTGATTTTGATAAAACCTATTATGAAAGTGAGACCTACCTGCTGGGCAAAAAAGCAGTGGAAGACGGGCTCGCTAAAAAAGTGTTTTTCCAAAAAGAAGATGGCAGTGTGTGGATTGACCTTACGGCCGACGGACTGGATGAGAAAGTAGTACAACGGAAAGACGGGACAGCGGTATATATCACCCAGGACATTGGCCTGGCCGCGCAGAAGCAGGAAGAGTTTGGCTGCCAGCAAAGCATATATGTGGTGGCCGATGAACAGAACTACCATTTTAAAGTATTGAAGCTGATCAGCGAGAAACTGGGAATTACCGGAGCTGACGGCATTTATCACCTTAGCTATGGAATGGTGGAACTGCCAACCGGCCGGATGAAAACCAGGGAAGGCACGGTTGTGGATGCGGACGATATGGTGGAAGAAATGGTAGCCGTGGCAAAGGCCAAAACCGAGGAACTGGGAAAAGTGAAAGACTTTACAACAGAAGAGCTCAAGGAACTTTATGATACTATCGCATTAGGCGCATTGAAGTTTTTCCTGCTCCGGGTGGATCCCAAAAAACGGATGATCTTCAATCCGGAAGAGTCTATCGACTTTCACGGATTTACCGGACCATTTATTCAATATACACATGCCCGGATTAAATCCGTGTTGCGGAAGGGAGCTGAACAGGCTGTTACCCATCAGCCGGAGACAACAACAGCTTTACTTAAACTGGAAAAAGAGTTGCTCGTATCGCTGGAACAATACCCCGTATTGATCGGGCAGGCCGTAGCGGAACACAACCCTTCCCTGCTGGCAATTTATGCATTTAACCTGGCCAGGACTTTCAATACTTTCTATACTGAACATTCCGTGATGAATGCGGAATCTGAAGAAAAGAAACAATTGCGTCTCCGGTTATCGGAAATGACGGCCCATGTAATCAAATCGGCAATGGGGTTGTTGGGAATTCGGGTACCGGAGAGAATGTAATTGTAGTTAGCAGATAGTAGATAAAAGTTAGTAGTCAACAGCCGCTTCTACGTAATCTTCGGAGTATTAGATATATTGAAAAACCTCATTATAAAGAAAATGCAATCATCGAAGTGATTGCATTTTCTTTATAACATTAAAATCAATATTTTTTTCCCATTCCTGCAAGTAGTTTTCTTCTTTCAGACGCCGGCTATTAACAACCGGCTACTAACTACGAACTTACCTACAATCCTGCCATCATCTTCTTCTGCTTCAGGTTGGCCAGGCTGGGATCGAGTTCGATGGCTTTATCACAAAGTGTGATGCCTTTTTCTGTATTTTCCTTGCCGCCTTTTTTCTGATAGCTCATACCGATCATATAAAGAGCCGTGGCATTCTCCTTATCATATTCCAGTACACGGTCCCAGTATTCAATTGCCAGGTCGAATTTCCCTTTATAATAGTAGGCTTCGGCTACCATGTTCAGGATATTCATATCACTGGGTCTGCGTTTCAGAATTTCATTGAGCATAGCCACACCGGAATCAAGATTGCCCACATTGAGATAGGCGATTGCCAGGTTCTCCAGGTAATCGTTGTCGCGTTTCATTCCTTTTTCACCAGCTTCCAGGATATATTTCAGGGCATTCTTGTCATCATGCATGGCGTAACAAATCAGGCCCATTTCATAGATCCAGTAGTTCTTTGCCGGATCCAGTTCGATCGCTTTTTTAAAGAATGGAATGGCCAGTTTGTAGTTCATCATATCAGCGTAACTGCGGGCGATCATATACGGTACTTCCGCGTTGGCCGGATCTTCATTGGCCGCTTCATTCAGGAATTTAATCGCGTCGCCATAGTTGTCCATCTCGTAATTCGCTTTGCCGAGATAATAACTGACTTTCTCCGAAGGGTCCAGCTTTTTCAGTTGTTGCGCATACACGATCACTTCTTCGTTCTGCTTCATCTGGTAACAGAGCTGCATCACCTGCTTGTATAGAGCCGGATTTGCGTCACCCATACTGATCAGTTTTTTATACATCAGCAGGGAATTATTGTATTTGCGGAGATCGTGATAGGCCGCTGCCAGTTCTGTAATAATGGCTTTGCTGGAAGAATCGTACCGGACGGCTTTCTCAAAATTTTTGAGCGATTCCATGCGGCGTCCGTTTTGTTTCTCTGTCAACCCTTTTTGTAAAAAGAAATCGGCACTGTCTACCGGCACATACACGGTATTTACAGCGGTCTGGGATTGAAGTACCCCGCCGGTCAGCAATACACAAAAAGAAAGAAAATACTTTAACATAGGATGAATTTTAACCTTGACTTCGTTCGTTCTCACCATACTAAGGTAGAAGTGAAGGTTGACTAATCAAAACTTAACCCGTTATTAACCAGCTAATTTCATTCCAAGTTCGTAATTATTTCAGAATAATTCCGGCCAGGGCTGGTAAATTTACGGTAATCCGGTATTTTTTTTGAGCCTTGTCAACCAGTTCACACCTGATCTCCGGATTAAAAACGTTTCCGGAGCCCCAATATATTGCCCCGTCACTATTAAATATTTCCGCGGAATAAGGCTTTCCGATTACTTCCACCGTCCATTCATTCCTGACAACAGGCGTCATATTCAGAATAACCAGCAAATCATCCCCTTTCTTTTTCCCTTTTCGTTTAAAGGATATGACCGACTCCGCCCGCTTATTCAGATCCACCCACTCAAAGCCGTCCATCGAGAACTGTTGCAGATGAAGGGCCGGTTCCGCCCGGAGCAGTTTGTTCAGGTCACCCACACAATTCTTCAGAAACCGGTGACAATCGAATTGTAACAGATCCCATTGTAATTCCGATTTATAATTCCATTCATTCGTTTGCCCGAACTCCCCGCCCATAAATAAGAGTTTGGCGCCGGGATGTGTCCACATGTATGTATACAATAAACGCAGGTTGGCGAATTTCTGCCACTCATCCCCGGGCATCTTGTACAACATGGGGCTTTTTCCATGTACTACTTCATCATGACTCAGCGGCAGCATAAAGTTTTCATCATAGTAATACATCATACTGAATGAAAACTTATTCTGATGATGTTGCCGGAAAACCGGATCAAACTTGAAATAGTCCAGCGTATCGTGCATCCAGCCCATCATCCATTTCATACCAAAACCGAGACCGCCTTCGAAGGTGGGCTTGCTGACCCCCGGCCAGTCGGTAGCTTCTTCGGCAATGGTTTGCGTATCGGGAAAGTCGCGGTAAATCGTTTCATTCAGGTCTTTGATAAACGCAATGGCTTCCAGGTTGCCGTCTCCCCCATGTTCGTTGGGTTCCCATTGACCATGCTTACGGGAATAGTTCAGTTTCAGCATCGAGGAAACGGCATCCACCCGGATTCCGTCGATATGAAAAAGATCAAACCAGTAGCGGGCGCTGCTGATCAGAAAAGATTTTACCTCTCCCCGCTTATAATTGAAAATGTAACTGTTCCAGTCGGGATGGAAACCCTTACGCATATCCGCATATTCATAGGTATGGGTACCGTCAAACATGAAAAGGCCATGTGAATCATAGGGAAAATGAGAAGGCACCCAATCGAAAATCACCCCGATCCCGGCCTGGTGCAGGGCATCTATCAGGCGCATCAGCCCTTGCGGGTCGCCAAAACGGGATGTAGCGGCAAAAAAACCGGTACATTGATAGCCCCAGCTGCCGTCAAACGGATGTTCCATTACGGGCATAAATTCCACATGGGTAAATCCGGTTTCCTGTATATATGGCACCAGTCGTTCACGGATATCATCGTAACTGTTATACCGTTCCTCATCATTTTTATCGGGACGCATCCAGCTGGCCAGGTGCAGTTCATACACGCTCCAGGGTGCATCCAGCGCATTGTGTTTTTTTCTTTTCTTCATCCAGTCCTGGTCCTTCCATTCATAATAGGAATCCCAGGTAATGCTGGCTGTTAATGGTCGGACTTCCCAGAAACGGGCAAACGGATCGCCTTTATCCTGCGCCTTTTTTTCAAAACCCACGATATGGTACTTATAGGCTTCTCCCAGGCCAACACCGGGTATAAATCCTTCCCAGATACCACTTTTATCCCAACGGGGAAACAATTCGTACTGATGATTTGCCCAGTCATTAAAATTACCTTTAACAGAAACCGAAGTGGCATTGGGCGCCCACACGCAGAAATACATGCCCCATGTTTCATTGACCTGTATGGAATGGGAACCAAATTTCTGATACAACCGGTAATTCGTTCCGTTCTGATAATTGCTCACGTCTTCTTCGGTCAGTAAAGAGTAGTTCCAGACGGGACCGGTGCTGTCAACAAAATTTTCTTCTTCGTATTTTTTATTTTTCACTTTCGGTTTTGACTTTTCAGAAACGACTTTTTTCGTGGCAACTGTTTTTACCTTCTTTATGGAATCCAACTTTTTTTGTGTCATAAGCCGGGCAATTAATCGATTTAACTTAAAATTACATGAACGGCAGTGCATTACATCGAAAATCAGTGGAAATTCGCTGCTTTATTGCCATTAAACCGACGCCAAACCAACCAGCCATGATAAAAAAGATCTTTACGGGCATTATTTTGCTCATTTGTACCCTCTCACTCAAAGCCCAGCCGGGGTCAGCTGTTAAAGGCCAGATCAGCGACTCGGTAGAGAAGAAAAATCCGGCCTTTGCAGTGATTTCCTTACTACGCAGAACGGATTCCATTTTAGTCAAATTCACCCGGGCAGAAAAAGACGGGCATTTCACGCTGAATAATATCCCGGCCGGTCGTTATATTCTGATGGCTACGCACCCTTTTATGGGCGATTATTTTGATTCGGTATCGGTGCAAGCCGGACAGCCGGTGGATTTGGGAAAAATATATGTAACACCAAAGTCGAAACTGCTGGCGGAAGTAATTCTGAGAACCGGCACGCCGATCAGGATCAAAGGTGATACCACTGTTTATACAGCCGATAGTTTCAAAGTACGGGCAGGTGCCAATGTGGAAGAACTGTTACGCCGGCTGCCGGGCATTTCAGTGGATAAGGACGGAAAGATAACGGCCATGGGTGAGCGCGTTAAAAAAGTTCTGGTAGACGGCGAAGAGTTCTTTGGCAGTGATCCGGGTATCGCCACCAAGAATCTGCGGGCAGACGCGGTAAAAGAAGTAGAAGTATTTGACAAGAAAAGCGATCAGGCGGAATTCACCGGTATTGATGACGGGGTGAAGGACAAGACGATAAACCTGAAAATGAAAACCAAAAAAGGCTATTTCGGGAAAATAGAAGCCGGTGGCGGATTAAAAGACAAATACAACAATGCCGCTATGTTTAATGCCTTTAAGGATAAACGTAAACTGGCTGCATACGGTATTTTAAGTAATACAGGGCAGACTAATCTTGACTGGCAGGATGCGCAGAATTATGGCGGAAACGACAATATGAGTTCGGGCATGACGGAAGACGGAGGCATGTGGATCAGTATGCAGGGCGATGGAGATGATAATTTCTGGGGCGGACGGAATGGCATACCCCGCAATATAAATGGAGGTTTACATTACAGTAATAAGTTCGGGAGGGATAATAAGCAGAGTTTTAACTCCGGATACAAATTCAGCCGGATCAACGCCGACGCGGTGAATTCCAGTTTTTCCCGCACGTTCCTGCCGGACAGCAGCTGGCTGAGCCGCAGTAATAACAACAGTTATAATTCCAACAGTAAGCATGCTCTCAACCTGACCATGGAATTTAACCTTGACTCGGCGAATTCGCTCAAATGGACCACCCGTGTAAACAAGAAAAATACAATTAACCGCAGTTTGTCCTATAGCGAAATGCTGACCGAAGGACTGGACAGTATCAATAACAGTCAGCGCAACCAGCATTCGACCGGTGATAACAACAGTTTCAACAGCACCCTGCTCTGGAAACACAAGTTTAAGAAGCTTTCAAGAACCTTGTCGGTCAACACCGATTTCAACAGCAGCAGCTCCACCAATGACGGATACCTTTATTCACTCAACCGGTATTATACCAACGGGATTCGTAACCGTACCGATACGGTGGACCAGGAACAAATCCGTGATAACAATACAAAAGGCATCAATACAAAAATCTCCTACACGGAGCCACTGGCCAAAGATTTTTATATGGAGCTGAGTCACAGCATTGCCTGGAACAGCAGCAGCAGTGACCGGATTACATATAAAAAAGCCAATAACGGGAAATACGAAGACGAAGTGGATTCGCTCAGTAATTCATTTGTGTTTGACCGGCTGGTCAATACACCGGGACTTAATTTCCGTATGAATAAAAAGAAATACAGTTATTCTTTCGGGGCGGCAGCCGGTTTCAGCCAGTTTAAACAGAAGAATAAAACCCTGAACACGGCAACCAGCTACAACTTCGTCAATTTCTTTCCGCAGGCCATGTTCAACTACAAATTCAAGCCCAATACCGGCTTCCGGATAAATTACAATGGGTCCACCCAGGCCCCCAGCCTTGAACAACTGCAACCTGTAGCCGTAAATACAGATCCGCTGAATATCTATATGGGTAATCCTTTACTGAAACAATCCTTCCGGCACAGTTTCGGAACCAGTTTCAACTTTTTCAATGTACTCAAAGAAAAAGGCATGTGGACCAGTATCAATTTCAGCATGACGGATAACGCCTTTGTACAATCCAGCAATATAGACGCCAGTGGCCGCCGGACTTATCAGACGGTGAACAGTGACGGGCAATACAATTTTAACCTCTATTCGGATTACAGTTTTAAAGTAAAAAAAGTAAGACTCGGTGCGGGTCCCACCGCCAACATTTACAGGAGTGTGGATTATATCAATGGAATTAAAAACTTCACCACAACAAAAAGCGCGGGTCTCCGGCTGAATGCCAGTATGCAAAAGGAAAATAAATTTGATTTCGACTTTGGCCCGGAATTTACCTTGAATGATTCGAGAGGCAGTATCAATACGGCGGCCAATGCAAAATACTGGCAACTGGAACTGTGGGGCAGCGGGCGGTTGCACCTGCCGAAGAAGTTTGAACTGCATACGGATATAAATTCAGAATTACGGCAGAAAGACAAACGCTTTGCACAGAACAATAATTTCACCCGGTGGAATATGGATCTCACCAAACGCTTTTTCAAAGGGAATGACCTGGAAGTTAAATTCGGCGTTTATGATATCCTGAACCAGAACCGCGGATTTGACCGGCGCTTCAACAGCTATAGCTTTACCGAATCTTATTACACTACCCTGCGCCGGTTCTGGCTGCTGACCCTGACCTGGAATATTTCTAAAAACGGCAAACCGGCTTCCGGCTTCTAAACCAACAACCTTACAACATGAAAAAACTGATAGTCAGCCTCCTCTTTGTAACAGCCATACAGGTACATGCCCAGCAATTCATCAGCAGCGGTACTATTGAGTTTGAGATGAGGACCAACAACCATAAATCCATCGGAGAAGGCATCTGGGCCGATATGTTCAGGGATAAGATAGCACAGTTCTCCACGTCCTGGTACAGCTATACATTCGACAATAATAAGTCGGTATATAAGTATGAAAAGCAGGATGAGAAAACCAAAGTTCCTTTTTTCAACAACAATGTGGAGGAAGATCTGTGGTATAGTGATTTCAACTCCGGCCAGGTAGTCAAGCGGAAATTCGTTTTTGACGACCAGTACCTGCTCACCGATTCAATGACGCAGATCAACTGGAAACTGGTGCCCAATGAAACCCGGGAGATTGCCGGGTTCAATTGCCGTAAAGCGGTGGGTATTTTATTTGACAGCGTATATGTTTTTGCTTTTTATACGGATGAGATACTGATCCCTGGTGGGCCGATGAGCTTACACGGTTTACCCGGTATGATACTGGGTGTTACCATACCACGAATGCACAGCAGCTGGATTGCCACCAAAGTGGATATTATCAATGTCAATAAGAGCAGCATCATTCCACCCGTTAAAGGCAAGAAGAAACAGGGAAAGGACCTGATCGAAGTGGTTAAGAAAGCGACCAGCGACTGGGGCTCCTGGGGGCAGCAGGCGGTATGGAATATTTTTCTTTGATTATTTCAACATTTCAAACACAAAACTCTCTCTGGGCTTCAGTTCCAGTGAAGTCATTGCAATAATCTCTCCGGTAACCACATTTCGGAGCTTTGTAAATCCGGCTGTACGTTCGGCCAGGTAGTTCCAGTCCGGTTTAAACGGTTGAGTACCCGTATGGGAAATCACCATGACCGTCTGTGTGGCATCATACCTGAAATAAGTATACACCCCGTCTTTGGGCAGGTACTGCATAAGCTTACCGGAACCGATTGCCGAAGAGGTTTTGCGAAAACCCGCTACCGCTTTTACATAGCTGAATGCTTCATTCTCCTGTGCGTTACGGCCGGCAGCAGTGAATTTATCCTCCTTATCTCCCTCCCATCCACCGGGAAAATCACGTCGTACTTCGGCGTCAGACGGATTTTTATAATTCTTCATCAGTATTTCACTGCCATAGTAAAGTTGCGGAATACCCCGTTGGGTCAGCAGGATATTGATCGCCATTTTATATTTGGCAAAGTCTTCCCCGATGACCGAATAAAAACGGTCGAGATCATGATTGTCGAGGAAAATACAATTGCGCATCGGGTTTTTATACAATACATCCTGCGCCAGTACCTGGTAAAGTTTATTGGCGCCTTCATTCCATCCATATGGCTGATTCAGCAGATCATTCATTGCGAAATACAAGGGAAAATCGGTTACACCCTGGCTGTTATGTTTAAACGGAACGGCCATATTGTTTTCACAGAAATATGCGCTGTTGGTCACGCTTTGTACCCAGGCCTCTCCAAATACGGTTAGTTTTGGAAACTCGCGGTATAAGGCTTCATTTACTTTATTGAGAAAAACCGGATCGCTGTAGAAATAAGTATCCACCCGCCAGCCATCAATACCGAACTCTTCTGTAGCCCAGACCGCATATTGTATCAGGAACGTGGATACAAACGGATTGCGCTGATTGATATCGGCCAGGAAAGGGGTAAACCAGCCATCGAGAGCGGTTCTGGTATCAATGGCGGAGGCATACGGATCCACCAGCGGCTGATCTTTATAGGAAGTATTGGTATAAGACGGCCACCTGTTGAGCCAGCTGCTGTCCGGCAGGTCGCGGATCAGAAAATGATCTTTTCCTAAATGATTATACACCGCGTCCTGGATAATTTTCATTCCTTTCTTATGTGCGGCGCTGATCAGTGAATGATAAGCCGAATTCCCGCCCAGTCGTTTATCCACCTGGTATTGATTGGTAAAAGCATACCCGTGATAGGTAGCCCTGGATGTGCCCCCTTCCATGGTACGGGCCATATCATTCTCCACCACCGGCGTCATCCATATTGAGGTTGCGCCCAGTTCCTGCAGATAATCCAGTTTATTCTCCACCCCTTTCAGATCGCCCCCGTGCCGGTCAAACGGATTGTTGCGGTCATGTCCGTGGTCGCGCATATCAGGATAGAAGTCGTTGGATGGATCTGCATTGCTGAAACGGTCGGGCATGATGAGGTAGACCAGGTCTTTGGCGGATACACCTTGTACGCGGGATATCCCGTTCTCCCGGTTTCTGGCTTTCAGTTCATAGTCAAAGTAAGTCCATTCATTACGTATGATGCCGCCAAATGAGAATTTCACTTTCTGGGGTTTGGCATTCTTAGCAATTTCCAGGTCCACAAGTATGTAATGCCGGTTGGCTAACCGGTGTACTTTAAGCACTTTTACATCCGGACTGCCCGACGAAAAAACCAGTTTATCCACGGCGATATTTTTAGTACTGTGGATCATCAACTGGAGTTTATTATTCTTCATCCCTGTCCACCAATGGGTGGGATAAACGTTTTGAGCACAAAGAGTCAGCTGCGAAAAAAGCAGAGCGGCAAATAAAACAAACTTCATATCAGCAGATTTACAAATTTGAAGATTCAGACTTGTTTTCCTTCACAATCAGCAGGCAAACAATGGCTGCTGTAACCAGCAGCAATCCACCGATCAGTACTGCAATCAGCCGGTCATTGTGCAGGAAATTTTCCATAATTTTTCCAAAAAACAGGGAAGCCAGAATTTCAGGAAGGACTATAAAGAAATTGAAGATCCCCATGTAGATACCCATTTTTCCCTGCGGAATTGAACCGGCAAGCATGGAATATGGCATGGAAAGAATGGATGACCAGGCAATACCAACCATACTCATGGATATATACAGCATCCAGGGTTCTGTTATGAAATTAACAGAGATCAGTCCCAGGCCACCGATCAGTAAACAGGCTGTATGGGTCAGTTTCTTTCCAAGTTTACCCACCCAGAACGGAATAGAAAAAGCAAAAAGAAATGTTACCAGGTTGAGAATGGCTGAAGTATTATTGGCATGCTCAAGACCTTTTGTATAGACTTCACTGTTGTTCAAAGCGTCACCGCCGAAAATATCTGCAGCAACTCCCGTACTGTAATAAAACCACATCAGGAAAAGTCCCGGCCATGTCAGGAACTGAACAATCGCCAGTCTTTTCATCTGGGAAGGCATGGATACAATAGCATTGAATATTTCACTGACAATGCCACTCCCCTTTCCGGCCGCTTTTTCTTTTGCCATGTTTTCCTTCCAGTCAGGATCAGAAGGAGGATACTCCCTGCTTCTGAAAACAGTATATAAAACGGCAAAAAGAAAAACGAAAGCACCAATGTAGAATGACCACATTATATTCTGCGGAATTCCACCGGCTCCTTTATCTCTTGAAATGCCAAACCACTGTACCAGTATACCGGGCAGGAAACCGGCAATAAAAGAAGCAGCACCGATAAACATGCTTTGCATGGCATAACCAAATGACCGTTGCTTCTCATCCAGATTATCCGCAACAAATGCCCTGAATGGTTCCATACTGATATTGATGCAGGAATCAAGTATCCATAAAGTACCGGCTGCCATCCAGACCGCAGAAGAGTTCGGCATTACAAATAAAGCGAGTGAGCTGAGAATAGCCCCGACCAGAAAATATGGACGCCTGCGGCCCAGTCGCGGATTCCAGGTACGATCACTGAAATAACCAATAATTGGCTGAACGAGCAATCCTGTCATTGGTGCAGCCAGCCATAAACCGGGTATTTCTTCGGGCTTGGCACCCAGATACTCATAAATGGCACTCATATTTCCCATCTGCAGGCTCCAGCCAAACTGGATACCAAAGAAACCAAAACACATATTCCATATTTGCCAGAAAGACAAGCGTGGCTTGACGCCGGTAAAAGCAGAAGACATAAGCAATCGGATTTAATTTGCTAAAACTAAAGGAAAGGTAATCATTAATATGTAAAAGGTACACATTTGTGTACCTTAAAAATTGTAGTCTTTATGTAAGCCGGGGTCAGATGACAAATCCGTTTGGAATAACCGCTCCTTTTTTCACTACCACGATGCCTTCTTTTACGGTATACAAAGGGAAATCGCCATTT
>JAFLBL010000016.1 GCA_017303855.1 Chitinophagales bacterium
TGAAAAAGTACTGAATGACCGGGAAAAACTCACTTACTTTAACAATATCATCAAGGAGGAAAATAAAAGGATGAACCGGCAGGTGGAAACCATTCTGAAAGCTTCACAACTGGAGAAACAGGAAGTTGATCTTAACCTGAAGCCGGCACATGTGCACAGCATCATTAAAGATGTGGTTGAAAATTTCGGGTTGCAACTGGAAGAGAAGGGCGGGAAAGCAGAATTATTATTGAATGCAACCAATGACCTTATAGAAGCCGACGAAGTACATTTATCGAACCTGGTAAATAACCTTATTGATAATGCATTGAAATATTCAAAAGATAATGTACCACCTTTTGTAAAACTGACCACGCAGTCAAACGGCAAAAAATTTATCATGCGGATCGAGGATAACGGAATTGGCATGAATAAAGAAACACTGAAGAGAGTATTTGAGCGGTTTTACCGGGCTCATACCGGTAATCTTCATAATGTAAAAGGTTTCGGGCTGGGACTCAGTTATGTGAAAACAATGGTGGAGGCGCATCAAGGGGAAATTAAAGCGGAGAGTACATTAGGGAAGGGAAGTACTTTCATTGTGGAGCTGCCGTTGAAAAAGAGCTAATCCTGTACTGCCCACAATAAACTTCCGTCACCATAACTTAAGAATCTGTAATCATACTTTAATGCATGGTCATAGATATTTCTCCATTCATCACCCGTGAGAGCTGCTACCAGTAAAAGTAAAGTAGATTGGGGCTGGTGAAAATTGGTGATCAGCGCTTTTGTAATTCTCAGGGTATAGCCCGGTGCAATGATGATCTGTGTTTTTGTCAGTAAACGATCAGTATTGTTCTGTTCCATCCATTTCAGCAAAGCGGTTAATGCATCCTTTGCCGGGATATTGTGTTCTGAAAGTTCATAGGCTTCCCATTGTGTAAGTGATAAAGCTGAAGGATGAATAGCAGGATCAATAACTGTTTTTACACCCAGCCAGTAAAGACTTTCAATGGTTCTCAGGGAAGTGGTGCCAACTGCAATAATATTTCCATCCGGGTTGGTTACCAGGTTTTCGATAAGGGACTTGTTTATGTCAATGAACTCCGCATGCATTTCATGTTCTTCCATGATAGCTGCTTTCACGGGTTTGAAAGTACCGGCCCCGACATGAAGTGTAACAAAATCTTTTTTTATATTTTTTTCTTCCAATGGCCGGAAAATATAGTTTGTAAAATGAAGCCCGGCTGTTGGAGCAGCTACCGAACCATCGAAGTGGGCATAAATGGTTTGATAACGACCGGCATCATCCGATTCAACAGCCCTTTTTATATAAGGGGGTAATGGAATAGCACCGGTGTAATGCAATATTTCTGCAAAACTTAAAGTGCCCGGAGACCAGGATAACTCAATGACAAAACAATCAGCCCTTTTCTCAACGTAGTTTGCTGACAGGATTATTTCTTTTCCGGTTATTGTTATTTTCTTTTCCAGTACTTGTCCCTTTTTCCATTTGGAAGCACCACCCACCAGGCAAAGCCATTGTACTTTTTTTTGTTGCAACATCCCGGTAGTAATATCAGGGTACTGTTCATGGGGTTCCAGGCAAAAAATTTCAATCTGTCCCCCGGTTGGTTTTTGAAAAACCAGCCTTGCTTCCACTACTTTGGTATTATTGAAGATGAGTAATGAACCAGCGGGTATATGTGTTGCAATATTCCGGTAGGTATCATCTTTTATTGTGCCGTTTTGAAAGACCAGCAATTTTGAAGCATCTCTTTCTGCTAATGGGTAGCTGGCAATACGTTCTTCCGGGAGCGAATACGAAAAATCGTTGATGGAAAGATATTTGGGATGCATATGTTTTTTGCGACTAACTGTCGCAGTTGTTGAGAGATAAAGTTACTATCGTTTCTCCAGGGGCACAACCAGTTTTAATCCACTCCATATATCACTCACCGCACAGACCTTTACGTCTACCAGGTCATTCTTCAGCGCATAGTTCCTGATCACATCTTCTGTCACATCAGTAGGGTTTTTGGCTGTTTTTTTATACCAGGAAACCCAGATAGTTATCGCAGGATTTTTATTAATGACAGATTTTAACTGCAACATTTCTTTCTCCAATTCTTTGTTTGATTTTACAAAGAGATGGACGATATCTGGGATGTTATTCTTTTTCACTAACTGGTCAGCGATATTCTTTTCAAGCAATTCATCATAATTGGCAGGCTGGTTAAGTAGTAAGATTTTCATTCCTGGTTTAATGCCTAACTTATTGATGAGAGGAGTACCTGAATACCCTGTTGCCATAGTAGCTGGTTTGGCTACAATTTCTGTATTTATCCCAAAATAATAGAGATTTTGGGATTATCCCCACCTTATCCACTGCAATCCACAGCCAGTTCACCGCCAAAAACCATTTCCGTCGGGTAAATTCAATGAAAACCTTTACTGTAAAGGATTTCAGCCAATATTGGCCTGTGGAAAAAATAAAAGCAGTAAAATTTGTTATGCAAGTGGGAAAATGTGTTATTTTGTGTCAATTAATAGCAATTGACCCAATTATTTGATAATGACAGGCTTTCTCGGAGAATTCGAGGCAACGTTGGACGCCAAGGGGCGTTTCTTGCTCCCGGCGGGGTTCAAGAGGCAGTTGCCGGAAGAGGAGACCAACCGGTTCGTTATCAACAGGGGATTTGAAAAATGTCTGGCTCTTTATCCCATGCGGACCTGGGAGCCACTCTTTGAAAAGATCGCCGGCCTGAATGAGTTTGACCCCAAGCAACGGGAGTTCAGACGGGCATTCCTGAACGGCGCCACATTCGTGGAGCCCGACACCGCCGGCAGAATATTGTTGCCGCCAAACCTGAAGGCGTATGCCGGACTGCAGAAAGACATTGTGCTGATGGCAACAGGAGACAAATTAGAAATCTGGGATAGTAATAAGTACAAAGAGATCTTTGATTCACTTTCTTCGGACACATTCAGTGATTTGGGCGACCAGGTACTGGGTAGCGGATCGGATAAGTCGAAAAGTTAAAACGGAAAAGCATGGAACAGCCCAATCAACAAAAAGGTGCATCCGGCTTACCCGCTGACTCACAAGACTACCATATTCCTGTTCTGCTCAGCGAAACCCTGGAAGGCCTGAATATTCAACCGGACGGTATTTATGTGGACTGCACATTTGGCGGAGGTGGTCACTCCAGAGCGATTCTCTCCAGGCTGGGTGCAAAAGGTAAACTGGTCGCTTTCGACCAGGATGATGATGCGAAAAAGAACCTGCCCGATGACGAAAGATTAATATTTGTTTCACACAACTTTCGTCACCTGCAGCGTTTTCTCCGGTTAGAACAGATCACCGCAGTGGATGGTATTATGGCCGATCTGGGCGTCAGCAGTCACCAGTTTGATGAGGCAGAAAGAGGGTTCTCCACCCGCTTCAATGCCGCACTGGATATGCGGATGGATCAGCGTCAGTCGCTGACCGCCTTTGATGTGGTCAGTACCTATACAGAACAGCAGTTGCACAAACTGTTTGAACAGTATGGGGAAGTAACCAACTCCAAAACACTGGCCCGGAAAATTGCAGACGTAAGGCATACCGCCTCACTGAAAACAATTGACGGGTTTAAGAATGCAGTCCGGGATGTCGTAAAAGGAAATCCCAACAAGTATTTCGCCCAGGTTTTCCAGGCTTTACGGATAGAGGTAAATGATGAGTTAGGAGCATTGAAAGCAATGCTGGAACAAATCCCCAACCTGCTGAAACCCGGAGGCCGGGTCGCCATCATCACGTTTCATTCACTTGAGGACAGACTGGTCAAACACTTCTTTAAACGCGGTTCATTCGATGAGCCCGAAGAGAATCCTTTTACTACTACGGTAAATGAAAGTGTACTGAAAATTATCACGAAGAAACCCATCGGGCCTTCGGAAGAAGAGATGAAAAGAAACCCGAGATCGCGAAGCGCGAAACTGAGAGTGGCGGAGAAAACAGGTAAGTGATCAGCGGGTACAGGTAAAAGAACAACGAACGAACAACTATAAAGGCATTCTAACTTCTGGAAATGCTATATCCTTTGAAATCAACCCTTGCCGGTTGATACAACCAACAACCGACTGCTGAAAAAACGCGTATGCCGGACGAACAAAAAAATGAAATGGAATCCACAACGGGACAGCCCGGCTGGAAACGCTGGCTGAATTATCAGTCCATCGTAAAACAGGTTCCGTTCTTTTTATTCCTGGCGCTCCTGGCAGTACTGTATATCTACAACGGGCACCTGGCCGATAAAACGATACGCAGTATCAACCGCACGGAGAAAGAAGTGAAAGAACTGCAGTACGAGTACACTGCCGTGAAAGGAGAACTGATCTCACGCAGCAAGCAAAGCGAACTGGTGAAAGCGGTGGAACCCCTGGGATTGAAAGAACTGACGGAATCGCCGGTGGTACTCAGTGACAGCAGCACGGTTAAATAAAGGACGGACCGCTTCGGTGGTGATCGATACAAACAACTAATAACGGACACAAGCAAAGGGCATTGGAAGTAAAACGTGACATACTTTGGAGAGTATATCTCAGTTTTCTCGGTATCGTGGTACTGAGTTTACTGGTACTCGGAAGAGCCTTCTATATCCAGCAGGCGGAAGGGGAACACTGGCGCAGCATGAGCGACAGTCTTCACCAACGCTTTATTGAACTGGATGCACAGCGCGGCACCATCTACAGCGATGACGGCCAGATGCTCAGTGCTTCTATTCCCACTTTTGATATCTATATTGACTTTAATGCCGATGGACTCCGTGAAAAAAAAGGCCGCCGGTTTTATGAACAGGTGGATTCTTTCGCACTTGCATTGGCCGGTTATTTTGGCGATAAAACCACCGCCCAATATAAAACGGAACTAAAAGCGGCCTATAAAAAGAACACCCGCTACTATCCGCTGAAAAAGAAACTCAGCTTTGAACAATACAAAGCCTTCCGTGAATTTCCGCTGGCCCGTCTTGGCCGCAACAAGAGCGGCATCATCGTGGAAACCAACAGCAAACGGCTGCCTCCTTTCGGCTTACTGGCCAGCCGTACCATTGGTCTTTCCCGCGAACATATCGCCAGCGATGGTAAAGTCCGCAAACAAAATGTTGGCCTCGAAAGAAGTTATGACAGTGTGCTGAGCGGCAAAAGCGGACAAAAACTGGTGCGCTATATCGCCGGGGGTACTGCTATTCCCATTGAAGGTTCTGAAACGGATCCTGAAAACGGGAAAGATATTTATACCACACTGGATGTACAGATACAGGATATTACCGAGACAGCACTGCTCCGCATGATGCAGCAATGTGAAGGTCCATACGGTACCGCTATTGTAATGGAAACGGCCACCGGCAAAATCAAGGCCATGGCCAATCTGGGACGCCGTCCGGATGGCAGCTATTGGGAAGATGATAACTACGCGCTGCGCAATACCGAGCCCGGCTCCACTATCAAACTGGTTACATTATTATCTGTACTGGAAAAAGGTACCAGCCGTCCCGATGACCTCGTGGAAGTAGGCACGGCGGGCCGCCTGCAGGTAGGGAATAAAATAGTGACCGATGCGGAACGTCAGCCCAAACCGGTACTGACCGTAAAAGAATGTTTCGCTCACAGTTCCAATATCGGTATGAGCAAACTGGCCTATAAAGCCTTTGCACAGAAACCGGCCGAACTGAAAGAGTATATGCAACGCTTCCATCTGGATACGAAAGTGCCGGTGGACCTGGCCAATGTACCCAGACCTACGATGGCTCCGCTGAACCAGAAAGGAAGTGCGGAAGGAAATATGTTGTGGATGAGTTTTGGTTATGGTATCCAGGTAAGCCCGCTGCATACACTGATGCTCTATAATGCTATCGCCAATAACGGCAGGATGATGAAGCCTTACCTGGTCAGCAGCATCCAGCAAAACGGGGTAATGTATAAGCAGTTTGAGCCAACGGTCATATCCGAAAACATTTGCAAACCCGATGTGATTAATGTGGCCCGCAAATCCATGGAAATGGTAGTGACAGAAGGAACCGGCCGCCGGGCATTTGATAAACTTCCTTTTGCGGTTGCCGGTAAAACAGGCACAGCGCACGTATCCGATGGGCCAATCAAATACGGGGATGGCGTGTACCAGGCAACATTTGTTGGTTATTTCCCGGCGGAACGTCCGCAATACACCTGCATCGTGGTCGTGCGTACCAAACCACATGCGGCATCGCATTTCGGTGGCACACTGGCGGCCCCGGTATTCCGTGAAATCGCCACCAAGCTCTATGCGATGTATGTAAACAAAAAGGATCCATCGCTGATTGCCGCGAAGAAAGACAGTTCCGCATTTTATTATGCCGGCTATACCCCCGACATCAAAAATGTATACAATACCCTCAGGGTAAAATACGCGGATTCCTGCCTGAACAATAACTGGGCGACCGTATACGCGGCCAATTACCAGCCGGTAGTAAAAGTGAGTACGGTTAATAAGAAAGTGATGCCGAATGTACGGGGCATGGGACTGAAAGACGCGCTTTACCTGCTGGAGAATATGGGTGTAAAGGTAACGGTTACAGGTAAGGGAAAAATTGCCGCACAATCCATTGCACCGGGCACTGCCCTGGTAAAAGGGACAACGGTATTGCTGGAACTGAGTTAAAATAAAAAAGAACGTAAATAACGGTTGTGGTTTTACAGGATGTATTATATAAAGTGCCGATCAGGACAGTTGCCGGTTCCACCGCGGTGGAGATCAGCGGCCTGCAACTGGACTCCCGGAAAGTAAAACCCGGAACTGCCTTTATTGCTGTAAAAGGCGCCGCGGCCGACGGACACCTGTTTATTGATGCCGCCATTGAGCAGGGTGCAACCGTTGTGGTATGTGAAGTCTGGCCGGCAGTAATTAAAGAACATGTAGTATATGTACAGGCAGAGAACAGTGCAGTGGCTGCCGGCTATATGGCGCATAATTTTTACGGTCGTCCTTCCGAAAGACTGAAACTGACCGGGGTGACGGGTACAAACGGCAAAACGACTATTGCAACATTATTATATAAGCTCTTTACCAGATTGGGATATACCTGCGGACTGATCAGTACCGTGGAAAACAGGATTGGTGATGTAATTGTACCGGCTACGCATACCACACCGGATGCCATCAGCCTGAATAGTCTGCTGAAACAGATGACGGATGCCGGCTGTTCGCATGTGTTTATGGAAACCAGTTCACATGCTGTACACCAGCACCGGATCGCCGGGCTCCAGTATGCCGGCGGAATCTTCAGCAATATCACGCATGATCACCTGGATTACCACAAAACATTTGATGAATATATCCGGGTAAAAAAATCCTTCTTCGATTCATTGCCGGCGGCGGCTTTCGCCATCAGCAATGCGGATGATAAACGGGGAGCCGTGATGCTGCAGAATACGGTCGCTAAAAAGTTCTTTTACAGCCTGAAGACCATGGCTGATTTTAAGGGAAAAATCCTTGACAACAGCCTGAATGGTTTGCTGATGACGGTAAATGACGTGGAAGTGAATTTTCTGCTGATCGGGGAATTCAATGCGTACAACCTGCTGGCTGTTTACGGAGCCGCCATTTGCCTGGGTGAAGACAAACAGGAAGTGCTGACCGCGCTCAGTGTGCTGACCGGGGCCGAAGGGCGATTTGATTACCAGGTGTCCGCCAATGAACGGATTATCGGTATTGTGGATTATGCGCATACACCGGATGCATTGCTGAATGTACTGGCCACTATTAAAAAACTGAAGAAAGGGTACGAGCAGGTGATTACCGTGGTGGGATGTGGCGGAGACCGGGACAAAACAAAAAGACCCGTTATGGCCGCAGCCGCCTGTGAACACAGCGACCGGGTGATTTTTACCAGTGATAACCCGCGGAGTGAAGAACCGGATCAGATTATCCGGGATATGGAAGAAGGATTGTCGGCTGCCTACAAAAGAAAGTATATCTCGATCACCGACAGGAAAGAAGCGATTAAAACCGCAATCAGCCTGGCGCAAAAAGAAGATATCATCCTGGTGGCCGGTAAAGGACACGAGAAGTACCAGGAAATAAAAGGAGTGCGCAGTCACTTTGATGATAAAGAAATTGTAACTGAATTTTTTAAACTGTTGAATAAGTAAACCAATAACCGCAGGCAGCTATGTTACATCATTTATTTGAATGGCTCAATCAGGAAGGAATTGAAGTTCCGGGCAGCCGCCTGTTCGGATTCATCACCTTCCGCGTACTGGCAGCAGTACTGCTGTCGCTGTTCATTACCCTGGTGTATGGCAAAAAACTGATCCGGTTTTTACAGAAAAAACAAATCAGCGAAAGTATCCGTGAAGAAGGACTGGCCGGAGAAGAAAGCAAGAAAGGTACACCCACCATGGGCGGGATCATCATCATTATGGCGATCATTATCCCGACGCTCCTGCTGGCCGACCTGACCAATGTATATGTACAACTGCTGCTGATCAGCACCGTGTGGCTGGGTATCATCGGATTTATCGATGATTACCTGAAACTCCGCAGCAAACGGATGGCCCAGAAAATGGGAAAGGATTACAAGAAATCCAATAAGGACGGACTGGCCGGCTGGTTTAAAATCCTGGGACAGGTGGGGCTCGGTATCCTGGTGGGTGCCACACTGTACTTCAATAGTGATGTAAAAATCTGGCGCGAATATGTAGGTAAAGTGCCGCCGACGGATTCTACCGTAGTGGCCAAACAATATAACGGATCAACCCATTATTTCGTGGAATCCAAAGAACCGATCACGACTATCCCGTTTGTAAAGAATCATGAATTCAATTATTCCAAACTGCTGCCCGAATCCATGCGCGGTTATACCTGGGTGTTGTATATCCTGATCGTGATCTTCATTATTACGGCGGTATCCAACGGATCAAATCTGACTGACGGGCTGGACGGGCTCGCCACGGGTACGTCGGCATTGATCGGCGCGTTGCTGGGCATTTTTGCCTATGCCAGCGGCAACCTGGTATTCGCAGATTACCTGAACATCATGTATATCCCGAACCTGGGTGAGTTGTCCATCTTCATTGCGGCCATGATCGGGGGTTGTGTCGGTTTCCTCTGGTACAATTCATATCCGGCCCAGATGTTTATGGGCGATACCGGCAGTCTGACCCTTGGCGGTATCATCGCGGCTATCGCGATTATCGTTCACAAGGAACTGCTGATCCCGATTTTCTGCGGCATCTTCTTCGTGGAAAGCCTGAGCGTGATGATCCAGGTGAGCTATTTCAAATACACAAAAAAGAAATACGGGGAAGGCCGCCGGATTTTCCTGAAGTCGCCCCTGCACCATCACTACCAGATGAAAAATTACCACGAAGTGAAAATCGTGACCCGGTTCTGGATTGTAACCGTGTTGCTGGTGGTGCTGAGTATTGTAACACTGAAACTGAGATAAAACCCTGACTGCCGGCGGGAGGCAGAAAGGAAATGTATAACCGAAAAACCCCGCACCGGACCTGATGAAAATGATTGGCTGAAGTAAACGAATTGTGGTGCAGTTGTACTTAAAACCAATACTTATGAAGACCGTGTTCCGTACACGGACTTAAGATTATGGGAAAAGAAATGGTCATACTGGGTGGAGGAGAAAGCGGGGTGGGGGCCGCCCTGCTCGCGAAGAAGGAAGGCTATACTGTTTTTTTATCCGACGGAAGTTCTTTGAAGGAGGCGTATCGTAACGAACTGCAGGCGGCAGGAATTGAATTTGAAGAAGGGCAACATACCGAAGCCCGTATCCTGGCTGCCGGTGAAGTGGTA
Organism: Chitinophagales bacterium; assembly: GCA_017303855.1. Taxonomy (GTDB): domain Bacteria; phylum Bacteroidota; class Bacteroidia; order Chitinophagales; family Chitinophagaceae; genus JJ008. The sequence goes on from JAFLBL010000016.1 coordinate 9,812, forward strand.
AAAAGTCCGGGCATTCCTGAAAAAGCGGCCATGGTAAAAAAAATCAGGGCAGCCGGGATCAATGTAATCAGCGAAGTGGAACTGGCTTACCGGTTTAAAGGGAAAAGTAAAATTATTGCCATTACCGGGAGCAATGGAAAAACCACCACCACCGCGCTTACGTATCATATCTGCAGGGAAGCGGGACTGGATGCAGCGCTGGTCGGAAATATCGGGGAATCATTTGCCAAACAGGTGGCCCTCGATCCGCGGCCATTGTATGTGGTGGAACTGAGCAGTTTTCAGCTCGATGATTGTAAGGAGTTCCGGCCGGATGTGGCCATTCTCACCAACATCACCGAGGATCACCTGGATCGTTACGATTACAAATTCGAAAATTATATCCGGAGCAAATTCCGGATCATCATGAATCAGCAGCCGGATGATTTTTTCATCTACTGCGCGGATGATGAAGTAACCATGCAATTTTTAAACGAATACAATATCAAATCAAACCAACTGCCAATCAGTATGAAAAGAGAATTACCAAACGGCGCTTTTATCAAGGACGGAGATATGTATGTAAGGACCGGGCAGGAATTTACCCGGATGAGTGTGTTTGATTTCGCCTTAAAAGGCAAACATAACCAGTATAATACTATGGCAGCATGTGTGGCAGCAACAACCATGGATATCCGCAAGGATAAAATCCGTGACGCGGTACAGCATTTTCAGAGCCTGGAGCACCGGATGGAGCCCGTGGCTACCGTACGCGGCGTTGAGTTTATCAACGACAGTAAAGCCACCAACGTGAATTCCACCTGGTATGCACTGGAAAGCATGTCGAAGCCTGTCGTACTGATCCTCGGCGGTGTGGATAAAGGAAATGATTATTCCCTGATAGAAGAACTGGTTAAAGAGAAAGTGAAGGCGGTGATTTGCCTCGGTACAGACAACGCCAAGATTCATGAAGCCTTTGGCGGTACCGTTAACACCATCGTGGATACAAAGAGCGCGCTGGAAGCCGTTCATGCCGCTTTCCATTTCGCGGAGAAAGGGGATGTGGTTTTACTGAGTCCGGCCTGTGCCAGCTTTGACCTGTTTAAAAATTATGAAGACCGCGGCACGCAATTTAAACTGGCCGTAAGAGAGTTATAAAAATGGAAGCAACCCGGGACATACGGTTTAATGAGCTGAAGAATACCTTCAATACACAGCACCTCCTCAGTAAAACGAAAGGGGATAAGGTGATCTGGGCCCTGGTGGTATTGCTGACGCTGGTTTCCTTACTGGCGGTTTACAGCGCCACGGGTTCACTGGCCTATAAAAATTATAAAGGGAATACGGAGATCTATCTGTTCAAACAGGTGGCCTTTATCGGCGTGGGAATAATGGTGATCTATTTTGCCCACCTGATTAATTATACGTTTTATTCCAAAGCGGCGAAGATTGTATTCATGTTATCGGTGCCCTTGCTTATTTACACCCTGTTTTTCGGTGTAAAAATGAATGAAGGAAGCCGCTGGATCCGTCTCCCGATTATCAACATGACCATGCAGACTTCGGATCTGGCCAAGCTGGCATTGTTCATGTATCTCGCGCGGTTGCTCAGCAAGAAACAGGATGTGATCAAGGATTTTAAAAAAGGATTCCTGCCCGTCATGACGCCCGTGGCTATTACCTGTCTGCTGATTGCACCGGCCAACCTGTCAACCGCCCTGTTACTCGGCGCCAGTTGCCTGTTGTTATTATTTATCGGACGCGTGAATACCAAACATATCCTGATCACGATCGGGGTGGCGATGATCCCTGTTTTGTTACTGATTTCCGCCGCGGTACTCCGGCACAAAGACGATACGGAACCGGTGATTGCGAAAAAAACTGCCGGCAGTACACTCACGGCCCGGGTGGATACCTGGGTTAGCCGGGTGGAGAGTTTTATTTATGGCAGTAAGGAAGATATTGATGGCGGTGCTTATCAGACCAGTCAGGCCAAGATTGCCATTTCAAAAGGCGGATTTTTTGGTGTGGGCCCCGGCAACAGTACCACCCGTGATTTTCTGCCCCAGGCGTATAACGACTTTATCTATGCGATTATCATTGAAGAGTACGGTATTGCGGGCGGCGCCTTTATCATGTTTATTTATCTCGTGTTTTTATACCGCTGTATCCGCATCTTCAAACGTTGTCCTTTTGCCTTTGGCGCATTCCTGGCACTGGGACTGAGTTTTACACTGGCCATACAAGCCGTGGCGAATATGGCAGTAACGGTGAATTTATTTCCGGTAACGGGGGTTACCCTGCCACTGGTCAGTATGGGTGGAACCAGTTTCATTTTTACCTGCCTGGCGATCGGAATTATTCTGAGTGTGGCCAGGAACGTGGAGCAGACAGAAGGGAAAACACAACAAAAAGAAGCGATCGCCTGAGAAGGTATTTAAATAATGTCAGACGCAAACCAACATAAGGAAACCAGTGCGCAGCGCGGAAGCGGTAAGCGTTTCATTATCGCGGGTGGTGGTACAGGCGGACATATATTTCCGGCTATCGCCATTGCCAATGCGCTGAAAAAAATGGAGCCTTCCGCCGTCTTTCTTTTTATCGGGGCGAAAGGGAAAATGGAAATGGAAAAAGTACCGCAGGCCGGGTATGATATTGAAGGATTGGATATTGCGGGTTTCAACAGAAGTTCTTTGATTAAAAATATCGGACTGCCTTTTAAACTCCTGAAAAGTTTTTTACAGGTGCGCCGGGTCTTCAACCGGTTTAAACCGGATGCGGTGGTCGGTGTGGGCGGGTATTCCAGTTTCCCGGTATTGCGGATGGCGCAGGCAAAGGGAATAAAAACATTTATTCACGAGTCCAATTCATTTGCCGGTAAATCCAATATCCTGCTTGGGAAAAAAGCGACCCTGGTTTTTACAGGCACGGACGGGATGGAAAAATTTTTTCCGGTGGAAAAAATACGCGTTACCGGGAACCCGGTACGGTCGGTAATTACCAATGCCCGTCTGAGCAGGGAAGAAGGATTGAAACATTTTACGCTGACCAGTAACCGCAAAACTGTGTTTGTAGTGGGTGGCAGCCTCGGGGCCCGTTCGGTGAATGAAGCCATCGATAAAGGACTCGACGAATTGCTGCAGGCCGGATTACAGGTTATCTGGCAAACCGGCAAGCCGTATGCGGCTAAAGCAAAAGAAAGAGCCGCTGATAAGGAAGCCGTTCGTGTTCATGAATTTATCACGCAGATGGAATATGCCTACGCGGCCGCGGATATTGTGGTGTCACGCGCCGGGGCGATGAGTGTGGCGGAATTATGTGTGGCAAAGAAGCCCGTTTTGTTTGTACCCTATCCCTTTGCTGCCGAAGATCACCAGACGGTGAATGCGCAGCAACTGGTAAAAAAAGAGGCCGCGCTGATGGTGAAGGACAGTGATGTTTTGCAGGAACTGGTCCCGAAAACCATCGCGCTGGCAAACGATGAAGCGAAACAACAGGAACTGAAGAACAATATAGCGGCATTGGCAGTGACGAATGCTGATGAAGTGGTGGCCGCTGAAATGCTCAAACTGATCCGATGAACGTACACGCCAATACTGTCCTTATGAATACCCCCTTCCGGGGGATTGACAAACTGAGATCCGTTTATTTCATCGGTATCGGAGGAATCGGGATGAGTGCGATTGCCCGTTTCTTTCATGCCGCCGGTGTACAGGTGAGCGGGTATGATAAAACACCCACGGCACTGTCCCGTGAACTGGAAGCCAGCGGTATTGCGGTTCATTATGAAGAGAACCTCGCACTGGCACCCAAAGAGGCAGACCTGGTAGTGTACACACCGGCTGTGCCTGCGACACACCAGGAGCTGGTGTACTACCGTGAAAACGGATATAATGTAGTGAAGCGGAGTGATGTACTCCAGCTGATTACTGAAAGTTCTTTTAATGTTTGTATAGCCGGTACACATGGCAAGACCACCATTACCAGCATGACAGCGCATATACTCCGCGACAGCGGGTTGGGGTGCAATGCCTTTCTGGGTGGTATTGCGGTAAACTATGGCACCAATTTCTGGAGCAGTGAAAAAAACATATGTGTGATTGAAGCCGATGAGTACGACCGTAGCTTTTTGAAACTGAGTCCGGATGTGGCTGTGATTACTGCCATGGATGCGGATCACCTGGATATTTACGGTACCGCCGCAGCAATGGAAGAAGCTTTTATCGGATTCAGTAAAGCGGTGAAACCCGGGGGTATCCTGATCAGCCAGTTCGGACTGAAACGGGGAAAGGAACTGCAGGCAGACACACACCTGACTTACAGCCTGCAGAATGAAGCAGCCGATTTGTATGCCGCCAATATCCGGATGAAGAATGGCAGTTATTCATTCGACGTGCAGCTGCCCGGACTGTTGCTGGAAAATGTGAAACTGAATATGGGCGGCATGCACAATGTGGAGAATGCGGTGGCTGCTATCGGGGTGGCCGCTTCGCTGGGTATTGAACCGGATAAAATCAGGGCAGCGGTGGAAAACTTCCGCGGTGTGAAAAGAAGGTTTGAGTATATCATCAAAAATGAACGGCTGGTTTTTATTGATGACTATGCCCATCATCCGGAAGAACTGCGGGCACTGATCACCGGGGCAAAGACACTATTTCCTCAGCGGAAATGTACCGTGTTGTTTCAGCCGCATTTGTTCAGCCGTACCCGCGACCATGCTGATGGCTTTGCCGCTGTGCTGAGCCAGGCCGATGAAGTAGTACTGCTTCCCGTCTATCCGGCCCGTGAGTTACCGGTGGAAGGTGTAAACAGTGAAATGATAAGAGATAAAATGACGATAGCCCATGTGGCGGTTAAAGAGAAAGCGGCGTTGATGAACTGGATAAAAGAAAGTTATGCGCCCGCTGTAAATAAGGAATTCGGCGCATTGCTGATTGTGGCCGGTGCCGGCGATATTGATACACTGGTGGAACCTGTTAAAGACCTGTTGAAAGAAATATAAAAATTGAGTGCGAAGAAAACGATACGGAAAATTGCTTTTATCACCGTTTGGGTGTGTATCGCCGGTGGCATGTTCACGCTGCTGATGGCCGCCATCAGCAGTAAGAACAAGGGTCGCTGCAGCGGGTACAGCATCACGATCAATGATGTAGAGAAGAATTATTTCATTGATCAGAAGGATGTGGAAGCCCTGCTGATGAAAGCCGCCGGTGGAGCCGTGAAAGGACAACTGCTGGCATCTTTGAATCTGTATGAACTGGAAACCTCACTGGAACGCAATACATGGATCCGTGACGCGGAATTATATGTGGATAAACAGGATCACCTGCATGTAACGATTTCAGAGAAGGAACCCATTGCCAGGATCTTTACCACGGCAGGCAGCTCTTTTTATATTGATAAAAGCGGAAAGAAAATGCCGCTCTCCGAAAAACTCAGTGCCCGTGTACCGGTTTTCACCGGATTCCCGGATAAGAAAAAGCTGAACAGCGACGACAGTGTATTGCTGAGCCGTGTAACCAATGCGGCACTCTTTATCCTGCGTGATTCTTTCTGGCTGGCCCAGGTTACGCAAATGGATATTACCCCGGAACGGAATTTTGAAATGATTCCCCTCGTAGGTAATCATGTGGTGAAGATGGATGCGGCCCGGCCCGTTGAACAGCAATTTCAGCGCTTGTTTACTTTCTACAACCAGGTCCTCAGCAAAACAGGATTTGAGCGCTACAAAGTTATCAATGTACAGTATGCCGGCCAGGTAGTGGCTTCCCGTTTTGCCGGGAATGCGAAAGTGGATTCAGTACAATTAAGACGCAATGTGGAGCAACTGCTGAAACAATCACGCGATGCCGAAGCCGATACTGTGGCCCGTATTTTACCCGGTCCCGCGATCCCGCTGGCAACCGATGCCGCGGATGAACCACCGGTACAGGAACCGGCCGCCACGCGTACAACAGATAATATAACGAACCGTAATCCCAACCCTGTGAACACTCCTGTAACGCCGAAGCCGGGCAGCAGCAACAAACCCGCCGCACCAAAACCTAAACCCAAAGCGCAGATGCCGCCGAGGACAACGGAAGACGCAAACGGGGGATATAATTAAAAAAACAACAACGATTTCGATAAAAAACAACAACTAAAACAGCAACTATGAACAACGAACAACCCATTATTGTCGGCCTTGATATTGGTACTACCAAGATCGCGGTTATTGCCGGCCGTAAGAACGAGTACGGGAAGCTCGAGATCCTTGGCTTCGGAAAAGCCAACTCCAATGGTGTAAAGCACGGCCAGGTGCTCAACATTGATGAAACGATCAAAGCCATCCGTACCGCCCTTGACAACTGCTTTGCTTCCAATCCCGACCTCGAGATCAGCGAAGTCTATGTAGGTATTGCCGGACATCATATCAAGAGTCTCCAGACGCGCGGCGATATCGTACGGCAGCGTACCGATGAAGAAATCACGCAGCGTGAAATTGATCAGCTGATTGACGATCAGTACAAAACCTATATCCCGGCCGGCGACCAGATCATTGATGTGATCCCGCAGGAATTTACCGTGGATAATTTTCAGAATATTCCCAATCCCATCGGTTATGGTGGTGTAAAGATTGGCGCCAATTTCCATATCATCACCGGTGATAAGAACGCGATCCGCAATATCAACCGCAGTGTGGAAAAGGCGGACCTCCGTACCAAGGACCTGGTACTGCAACCCCTTGCTTCTTCTTCCGCCGTTATGGGCCAGGAAGATATGGAAGCCGGTGTGGCCATCGTGGATATCGGTGGCGGTACTACGGACCTCGCCGTATTCTATGAAGGTATTTTAAAACATACCGCCGTGATTCCCTTTGCCGGTGAGAATATCACCAACGATATCAAAACCGGACTGGGTGTATTGAAAACACAGGCGGAACAAATGAAAGTACAGTTTGGCAGCGCCCTCGCCAATGAGGCCAAAGCCAATGCCTATATTACCATTCCCGGTTTACGCGGAATGCCCGCCAAGGAAATCAGCGTGAAGAACCTGGCGAATATTATCCAGGCACGTATGAGTGAAATCATGGACTTTGTTACCTATCACCTCAAGCAGGTGGGACTGGATAATAAGGCACTCAACGGAGGCATCATCCTGACAGGAGGTGGTTCACAGCTGAAACACCTGATCCAGCTGACTGAATATGTAACCGGACTGAATGCCCGTATCGGTTTTCCCAACGAGCATCTTGCCGGCGGCCATATCGAAGAACTCTCCAGGCCTACCTATTCCACCTGTATCGGTCTTATCCTGAAAGGATATGATGACTACGAGCACAACCGGAAAGAGTTTGATAAAGATTTCCGCAAAGTGGATGTGCCCGAAGCACTGAAGAAAGCGGAAGAAGCTGAACTTGAACCCGCAGGTGATATAGCTGTACCGGTAGCAGTGAAAAGCCGTAAGGGACTGCCCAATTTCTGGGGAAAATTCAAGGACGGAATTATCGATTTGTTTAAAGAAGAAGAAGACAAACATTTATAAATTAAAAAGTCAAAAATTAAAAAGTAAAAAAGGAACAGGCTGCAAATTGAAATGTCTGTTCAGCCTTGGGATTTTTTACTTTTTACTTTTCAATTTTGACTTTATGTAAACCAAATATCCAACTATTAAATTCTTACTATGATACATTTTGATCTGCCGAAAGAAAAATCTTCCATCCTGAAAGTGATCGGTGTGGGCGGAGGCGGAGGAAACGCGGTGAACTTCATGTTCAGCCAGCAGATAGAAGGCGTGAATTTTGTAATCTGCAATACCGACGCGCAGGCATTGGCCGGCAGCGATATCCCTAACCGGATTCAGCTCGGGCCACACCTGACACAGGGACTCGGTGCCGGTGCTAATCCCGATATCGGAAGACAGGCCACTGAAGAATCCCTCGAGGAAATCAAACGCATCCTGGAAGTAAATACCAAGATGGCTTTTATCACCGCCGGTATGGGTGGTGGTACAGGTACTGGCGGAGCGCCCATCATTGCCAAAATCTGTAAAGACCTGGGTATTCTCACCGTGGGTATTGTTACCACGCCGTTTGCTTACGAAGGCAAGAAGCGTCAGCTCCAAGCCGAAGAGGGCATCAAGTCGCTGAAACAGTATGTGGATACCCTGCTGGTGATCAGTAACGATAAACTGCGTCATCAGTATGGCAACCTGAAAATGCGGGAAGCATTTGCCAAAGCGGATAATGTACTGGCTACTGCTTCCAAATGTATCACGGATGTGATTAACAGTACCGGTCAGATCAATGTGGATTTTGCCGACGTATGCACGGTCATGCGCAATGGCGGTGTAGCCATTCTGGGCAATGCGGAAGCTGCCGGGGAAAACAGGGCACAACGCGCGATTGAAGAAGCGTTGAATTCACCCTTACTGAATGACAGTGAAATCCAGGGTGCCAAATGGATACTCATCAATATCAATTCCGCCCAGGGTGAACATGAATTCACCATGGATGAAGTGGAAGTGATTCAGAATTACCTGCTCAGTCAGGCCGGCGAAGATACCGATGTGATTCTCGGTATGGGCTATGACAGCACACTGGGCGATAAAATCGGTATTACACTGATCGCGACGGGATTTGAGCACAAGGATCCGTTTGCCAAACCGGTACCGAAAAAAGAAGAACCCAAACCGGAAGAGAAAATCGTGATGGTATTGGGCGCTACTGAACCGGCTCCGGTTATTCCGATGGCACCCAAGGTTGAATTGCAACCCGCTTCACAGGTAACGCAACAATTGCCCGAAGTAAAAGCCAATCCTTTACAGGTAGCACCCCGTGAAGAAGAAATGAGTTACCTCATGCCCACCCTGGTGGATGAATTCCCCGAAGCAGCACCGGTCATTGACTTCACGGATATCAAAGAAGTGGAAGAGCCGATGGTGATTCACTGGGAACTGCAGCCTGAACTGCCTTTGGCGGTAACTGATTTACGGGTAAATTCCCTTAGTAATAATACGGCAGAAACAGCGGGTAATTCTACTGTGGGCAAAATGTCAACTGCCGTGAATAATGAAGAGATAATTTCGGCGGTACCGCACACATCCGTTCCCCCCTTAATTATTAAAGAAACAGATGCTGAGATGATTCTCAGTATGAAAGATAGTACTAGTAGTACATCCCCGGTGTCTGCAGCATCGGGAGGATATCTGGCCAGACCATCCAATATCTACGCGGAAACAAAAAAAGAGGTGACTACCTCAAACAGTTCTGCCGAAGAACCGGTCCCGGCTACAAAAAAAGTTGCCAGCGAAGAACAGGAGGAACTCCTGGATCTGCAAATGCAACTCGTAGAGCGGGATGACATTCCAGCGGCGGATATGCCGATGGCCCATCAGGCTCAGGAACCTTTGTCCACCAATGTTGAGGATCCTGCTATGCAGGACGAAGCTGAGGAACAAAAACGTAGGGCGGCGGAGCGACTGCACAAGTTACGCAACTTGTCTTTCAATGTTAACGCTGCTGACCCCAATAATGAGTTTGAAACTGTGCCGGCTTATATCCGCCGCAACATGGAATTGTATAACAGCAATACCCAGATAGAAAGTTTCTACAGCAGTTACGAGGTCAGGTCTGACGAAAAAAATCAAGGACATATCAGTACGATAAACACCTTCTTAGACGGGAAGAAACCCGACTGAATTACCCGTATCCAACCGGTACCCGTTGTTCGTTCCAATGAAGCCCCGTCCGCCCCGGGCTAATCCGGGCGGCACGAGCATTTAGCTAGTGTTTTTTAGTTGTTCCCTCCGGTTTCTACCGGAGGGTTTTTTTGTCCCGCTGTCTCTTTTGCGCAGCAATAGGACGCCAGGACATAAAATCATCAACCTCATTCCGCTCCCTTGCTAAAATCATACTGCTTTTTTTCGACGGTCATTACTTTCGCTGCATGATTCCTGAGGAAGATATTTCCCAGCGCTGGCAACAACTGGAAGAGTATATCATGCAAAAAACCGGGCAATATACCGGGATTGACGATATACTGTTGTATATCGGCATACAGGAATCCGGCATGCCGCCAAAGCCATTTACCGAAAGGGAAAAAACAGAACTGATACTGATGGCTACTTCCACCGTTTTGGTACCGGCCCGGTATTATGAATTATTCTGGGTGGAAGATACCGGCTGGCCGCATTATAAACAATTGCAACGGCTGCCCCCCATGCCGAAAGATCAACTGGATAATTTTCTGAAACCCTGGATTATCCGCTACGCCGATAAAAACAGGATGGTATAACGGAGGTGCTAAAGACTGGTTAACAGCCTTTCATGTTTTTAACAACCGATAAAACAGACAATCTGGTATTTATTGTCTACCTTTGTGCTTCATTCCACACTGTACTACTACATTTTAGTACCGGCAGGTTGTAAGCCGGTGGATTTTCTCCCCCGCACAAAGCAAAGGAGTACCATAAATAACTTTCGCTGTTTCAGAAACTACAACGTCTTAGCCAGCTACATAAAAACGTGTAAAAACCTATATGGCTTTTAGCAAATTAGCATTGACAGAACCAGTCCTGAAGGCACTGGCACAGGAAGGGTATACCACACCTACCCCCATTCAGCAACAGGCAATTCCTTTTGTATTACAACAAAGAGATCTGCTGGGTTGCGCACAAACCGGAACCGGTAAGACGGCCGCGTTTGCCATTCCCATTCTTGAATTATTACAGGCACAAAAACCATTGGGCCCCGGTATCAAGGTATTGATACTTACACCTACCCGTGAACTGGCCATCCAGATTGATGAGAGTTTTGCCGCGTATGGCCGGTATACCGGTATAAGACATACGGTAATTTTCGGCGGCGTATCACAACATGCACAGGTTAACGCTCTTCGTCAGGGTGTGGATGTACTGGTGGCTACACCCGGTCGCTTGCTGGACCTGATGCAACAGGGTTTTATCCGGCTCGACCAACTTCAGATTTTTGTACTCGATGAAGCAGACCGTATGCTTGATATGGGCTTTATCCATGATGTAAAAAAAGTAATTGCCAAACTTCCTGCTAAAAGGCAAACCCTGTTTTTCTCAGCCACCATGCCGCCGGAGATTCAGAAACTGGCGGATATGTTACTGACAAACCCGGCTAAAGTGGAAGTAACTCCTCCGGCTACCACGGTGGAGAAAATTGAGCAACGCCTTTACTTTGTTGCCAAAAAGGAGAAACCGGATCTGCTGTTGCATTTATTGCAAAATCCGGAAATAAAATCAACCCTTGTCTTTACCCGCACCAAACATGGAGCCGATAAAGTAGCAAGGATGCTGCACAAACATCAGATACAGGCAGCCGCTATACATGGAAATAAATCGCAGAATGCCAGGCAGGCCGCATTGGCCGGTTTTAAAAACGGGGCTATCCGCGTATTGGTGGCCACCGATATTGCCGCAAGGGGAATCGATATTGATGAACTGGCGCATGTGATCAACTTTGACCTGCCCGATGTACCGGAGACTTATGTACACCGGATCGGTCGTACCGGAAGAGCCGGTAATTCAGGACTCGCCATTTCCTTCTGTGCTGCGGAAGAAAAAGATGAATTAAGAGCAATCCAGAAACTGATTGTAAAAACACTGATTGTAGTGGAGGATCATCCCTATACGGCCAACGCGCATAGTGCAGCACCGCCTAAAGAAGAAAGACAGCGGCCAGGCTTCCGCCAACAGAACGAAAAACATCACCAGCAAAAAAACGAACATACCCAGCACCGGTTGCAGCAACGGCCTGCGCATAAACCGCAACAAGGACAACAGCAGGGACAGTCTGCTGCCAGGCAACAAAGACCTGCGCAACAACAACGGTCTGCACAACAACAACGCCCCGCGCAACAGCAGCAACGACCGCCTCAGCAATCACAGCGTCCTGCTCATCAACAGCAACGACCTGTGTTGCAAAAGCAGCAGGTACAACGTCCTCCTGTACAAAAAGTACAGCCGCAGACGGGTGATACGGCTTCAAAATGGGTGAAGGATTATCCCGATGATGAACGCTGGTAGACTATTTCAGATCGCGTTTATTATTAAGCCGGTAACAGATGCCCCAGATAATGGCGGTTAACACCAGGGTGAGCCCGATATGCAAGGGAATATTATCAAAAGCCTGCTGGTATTTTTCCGGACTATCCAGTTTGGCGAGAAAGGCCGCTGGAGGAATCATGCGGTCAGAAATCTCAAAAGGCAGGAACCGTCCGGCATCACCCAGTTTTAAGCGTGATATACCAACCAGTATATTCTCCAGAATCAGGAAGTAAAAAATAAATATACCCAGGGCTATAAAAGCTTTCCGTACCAGGAACCCGATCAGGAAGGCAATGGACAACTGGGAGAATGTCTGCAGGAAGAACAAACCGGTGAAATAGGCTTTGCCAAAATGATCGCCGGTGCTGTCTTCCATATTGGTAAATCCGGTTACCAGGGCAACGGTTACATACAGCAGGGTGATCATGATGGAAATAATCAGTACGTCAATCAGTTTGCTGCTGACAAACTGGCTCCGGCTCCATCCGTCAATAATATTCTGGCGATGTGTCCGGAAGCTGTATTCATTACTGATCAGCATGATGACCACCACGGACGGAATAAAAATAAACCAGGAAGAAAAATAAGCGGCGGTATGCCAGCTTTCCGGAAAGGCAAAGGGATTGCCGATAGCCGCTTTGATCAGTTTGCCGCCTGTGCTCTGATTGGAAGCCATCTGATCATATATCTTGAAGAACATGTAATTAATCCCGGGATAAGAAAGTGCCGTCAGTCCCAGTACCCACCAGAAGGCACTGTACTTTTTCATCTTCAGCCATTCCGTTTTTATCAGCTGTGTCATATCGGTAATTTGTAAGTTTAGTTATTGGTTAATTCAAAGAATTTGGCTTCCAGTCTTTTCTTTTTCAGTAATAAATGATTGAGGACAATGCCGTTTTCAAAACAGCGGCGGTTAATATCTTCCAGGTTGGAACTGCCCTTCGGCAAAGTCAGGATTAATGTCCCCGTTTTTTCATCCACTGTTACCTGTTCACCGGCATGCTGCAAAAAGGCCGCCAGTTGTTGCAGGTCGGGGGCACCCAGTTCCACCGTGTCTTCATCCGATAATACTTCATCCACATGTCCGGTGGTAAGCAGGTTACCTGTCTTCAGAATGGCCACATGGGTACAAACTTTCTCCACTTCATCCAGCAGGTGACTCGCCATGATGATCGTATGACCCTGCTTGCTGAGGTCCATGATCAGTTGCCGGATCTCCGCAATGCCCACCGGATCCAGTCCGTTGGTGGGTTCATCCAGCACCAGTACTTTGGGATTCCCCAGTAAGGCCGCCGCAATGGCCAGCCGTTGTTTCATCCCCAGGCTATAGGAACTGAAACGGTATTTTCTCCGTTCAAACAGGTTGACTTTCTTTAATACAGATTCTATCTCTGCCGCATCACCACGTCCGCTGATGGATTGTGTTATTTTCAGGTTATCCGTAGCCGATAGATAGGTATAGAAATTCGGCGTTTCCAGGAGGGAGCCGATTTTTTTCCGGTGTTCGGGTGTGCCCGGCTGACCAAACCAGCGGAAATCGCCGGAATTGGCTTTTAATACATCCATTACAATACCCAGGAGGGTGGTCTTGCCGCTGCCATTGGGACCGAGAATGCCAAATACGCTTCCTTCCGGCACGTCAAATGAAACGCCGGCCAGTGCCCGCACGGGTCCATAGGATTTGGCAATATTCTGCAAGGATAAAACAGTACTCATATCAGGTTTTTTTCGGTGTTGAAGATATAAGATTCCGGGAGAAAGTCCGCAACAATATCGAGAACGGTATGTTATTTATTCAACTAATTTCGGTGCTATGGCTACTGTTTTAATTACCGGGGGTACCGGTCTTGTTGGAAAAGCCCTTACCCGGGCACTTGTGCAACGCGGTTATTCCTGTATCATCCTGTCCCGGAGCCCCCGGAATGGGACAAACGGTATCCATTATGCGACATGGAACCCGGAAGCAGGAATCATTGACCAGCAGGCATTACAGCAGGCCGATTATATTGTACACCTGGCGGGGGCCGGTGTGGCGGATAAACGATGGTCGGCCGCCCGCAAAAAGGAGATACTGGATAGCCGGGTAAAAAGCGGGGAACTGCTTACCACCAGCCTCCGGCAGTGGCCCCACCAGGTAAAAGCGGTGATAACGGCATCCGCCATCGGCTGGTATGGAGCCGATCCGGTAATACCCAATCCACATCCATTTACTGAAGACCGGCCCGCCGATACCGCCTTTCTCGGCGATACCTGCCGGCAGTGGGAAGCTTCCACATCAGGCATAACGGAAATGAGTATACGCAGAGTCGTTCTCCGGATCGGTATTGTATTGAGCCGTGAAGGCGGGGCACTGAAAGAATTTTTAAAACCGCTTCGGTTTGGCGTTGCGGCTGTACTCGGAAACGGCAAACAGATGGTCAGCTGGATACACCGGGATGACCTGGTTCAGATGATTACGGACAGCCTGGAAAATGAAAAATGGAACGGCATATACAATGCCGTAGCTCCTCAACCGGTGAGCAATAAATCGCTTACACTGGCCCTGGCCAAAGCAGGGAAAGGTTTTTATATACCGATGCCGGTACCTGCTTTTATATTGAAGCTGATGATGGGGGAAATGAGTATTGAAGTATTGAAAAGCGCCACGGTGAGTGCCGGTAAAATGCTGCAAACCGGTTACCGCTTTCTTTATCCCGATATAGACAGTGCGCTGCTTGCTGAAACGGCTCAGGAGAGATAGCTCAGGTTGTCAACGGCGGCATGATCGGGGTGCCAGATATTGCTGAACTCACCCAGCACCGCCTTCCCGTTTTTAAATGAAAGCCGTTGCAGGTTTAGCTGCAGTATATCTTCTTCTCTTACTCTTCTGTGAATGGGGTAGAGTGTACCTCCTTTTGTGCCCGCCTGCTTATCCGGCTCGTATTGAAATTCAGGATCTACGAGTGTGCCCCGTGGATACATGATACCGGGTGTGCCTTGTCCGCGGATATCCAGGATGTCCGGATGGGGTAGACCGAGTGTATGGCCATATTCATGCGCGGCTGTGGTGGAACCCGCATAGAGATTTTCGAGTTTGAAATAACCACTGTTGCAACCAAGCCCGTCTACAAAAGAAATATTTCCGTGCGCAAATTCTTCGATCCGGAAATAGTTATTGACCGGATCCAGGTTCTGGTAAATGTCAATATCTGTCAGTTCGGGCTGGTAAAGACCTTCAATCCGGAATACCACCCGGAAATAATAACCATCCAGCAGGATCCATGAATCCGGTTCATTCCACATCGTTTCAATCTCTTCGCGCATCAGGCTGGTAAGCGCGGCGGATGCGGCATTTCCATAGGTGATTATTGTGGACCGGATGATTAACTCCTGGTGTCCGGGTTCTGCTGTTCCCATTGCGCTATTCCTGTTTCAGGTATTGCATTAAATAATCGGTTACTTTCTGGTACAGGTGTACACGGTCTTTTCCCGTTACATTGTGTTCATGTCCCGGGTAGATCATATAATCCACCTGTACACCCTTGTCTACACAGGCTTTAACGAAATTCACGGAATGTTGTTGTACGACTACCGGGTCCTGCAGGCCATGAATGAGTAATAATTTGTCTTTCAGCTTACCGGCCTGTTGTACCAGGTTGGTGGCGGCATAGCCTTCCGGGTTCTCCTGCGGGGTATCCATATACCGTTCGCCATACATAATTTCATATAATGACCAGTCCATCACCGGCCCGCCGGCCACCGCTGCTTTGAAAATGCCGGGATGATGCAACAGGAAATCCGTGGTCATAAAGCCGCCGAAACTCCAGCCGAATAAACCCATCCTCGATTTGTCAACATAAGCCTGTTGTTGTAAATAATCAACAGCGGCCAGCATATCATCCATCTGTGCTTCTCCCAGTTTACGGAATATGGATTGCTCAAATGCCTTGCCCCGGTTATCACTGCCACGGGTATCCACAGTAAACACCACATAGCCCTGTTGAGCCATATAGCGGAACCAGTAATCACCCGCACCTCCATTCCAGCTGTTGAGGATCATCTGTGCATGCGGGCCGCCGTACCAGTATACAATCACCGGGTATTTTTTCCCCTGTGTAAGATTTACCGGTTTAAACAGGCGGCAGTAAAGGCTATCCCCGTTTTTATTTTTTATCGTGAATACCGAAAGATCGCCGGTCGCATATTCGTTCAGCGGATTGGCGGATTGCAGCAATATTTTTGCCGGGTTCTTTGCCGGTTTTTTCAGATCGGCCACCAGGATGGTTCTCGGGTTGGAGATGGTACTGTACTGATCAAGCAGGGTGGTTCCGTCCGCGCTTACCTGTGCATTGTGTACACCGGTACCTGTAGTCAGTAAAGTTATTTTACCGGATTTGATATTAACCGCGGAAAGGCTTCTGTCTACAGGGGATATAACGGTGGATACGAAGTACAGGTTTTCCCCTTTGCTGTCAACTCCTTTTACTTCGGTTACTTCCCAATTGCCTTTTGTTAATGGCCGGATCAGTTTGCCGCTGATATCATAGAGATACAGCTGGTTCCAGCCGTCGCGGTTGCTTTGCCAGATAAACTGTGCCGGATTGTTTTTCAGAAACAGCATCGGCACCAATGGCTCTGTATATTTTTCATCTTTTTCTTCAAACAGGGTTTTGATGAATTCGCCATTACCTGCATTATATTGATTCAGCGATAGGTGATTCTGCTCCCTGTTTACGACGGCTATATAAACAAAGCGGTCATCGGGACTCCAGGCAATATTGGTCAGGTATTGTTCAGCCGGCAGGCCGGTCTTCAGCCAGATTGTGGAGGCTGTACTGGTATTGTAAATGCCCACCCGCACATGATGACTCTTATCACCGGCCATCGGGTATTTGATTAATTCCGCTTTGGCGGGCCGTTCATTCCATTGAATAATGGGATAGTCGTTCACCATGCTCTGGTCCATCCGGTAGAAAGCCAGTTTCGTTCCTTTGTTGCTCCAGAAAATTCCTTTGCTGATGCCAAATTCATCCCGGTGTACGGAGGATGCGTAAACGATATCCTTACTGCCATCGGTGGTTACCTGGCTGGTTTGATTGTCTTTGGTAACGTACAGATTAAAATGATCCAGGTAAGCGATATAGCCGGCACTGCTTTCTTCCGCATTCTCTTTTGAGGCCAGCTCCTTTGACAGCAGCACGGTTAATTTTTTTGCAGCCGGGTTATAGCTCACTTTATTCCCGTTATTATTCATCATCCATCCACCTGCTGTAAAGCGGATAGCCGGCATGGTTTTAAATGTATCGGCACCCGCTTCCCGCATATATTGATTCAGGCCGGACAACTGTAAAAAAGCCGTTTCCTGTCCCGCGGTTTTATAATTGCCCCGCATCCATACATCCGTCCCATTTTGTTTTTTCAGGTACACATAATCCGTGCTGCCTTCAAAAAACTGAAGCTGCGCCAGGTTCTCCGGAGCCAGGGTGGTGCGTGCCCGTAGGAAAGCGTCTTCGAGGGAGAGGGGTTTGTTTTGTGCGGTGGCGACCAGCCAGGTGGTACTTGCCAGAAAAGCAACAACTATCTTTTTCATGCGTGGCGTTTTGGAGTAGTAAAGGTAGCGATTCCATTGGCTATCTCCGGCGGATGACTGACGTAAACTCAATCATAATTTATACAACAGCTCCACTTCGAAGCAAGCAGACGATTCTCCCGACTCCTGACTCCCTTCTCCATTTATACAACATCCACACTACGAAGAAAACTGAAGATTCATCCGTACTCCGACTACTAACTCCAGACTACTAACTCCCGACTAATTCCTCACCGGCCGTCCGCTCTTCAACACACTCTGTATCCTTTCCAGCGTTTTCTTTTCGCCGCATAAGGAAAGAAATGCTTCACGTTCCAGGTCGAGCAGGTATTGCTCGGATACAAGGGTGGGTTCGCTCAGGTCGCCGCCGCACATAACGTAAGCCAGTTTCTTTGCCACCAGGGCGTCATGCGCCGTGGCATAATTGGCCGTCTGCATGGCATGCACGCCGGAGTACAGGGCTCCCAGGGCGGATTGTCCCAGTACTTTAATATCGTTTCTGGGTACCGGTGTGGTATAACCGGCATCGTATATTTCAATCACCGATTTTTTGGCATCCGCAATCCGGCGCCCCTGGTTCATCGCCAGTTCATCCTGCCCCTTACGGTATATGCCCATATTGAAACCTTCATGGGCGGACGTAGCCACTTTGGCGGTGGCAATGGAAAGGAATCTGTTTTTTAACGTGATAGTCTCCGGTTCATCTTCATGCATTTCATCGGAGGCGCGCAATACAAATTCTTTGGTGCCCCCGCCACCGGGTATAAGACCTACGCCCAGCTCCACCAGTCCGGTATAGGTTTCAGCGGCCGGATGACATTTGTCCGCATGCAGGTTCAGTTCGCAGGCACCGCCCAGCGTGAGACCATGCGGGGCCACTACTACCGGGACAGACGAGTAACGCGCCCGCATCATCGTTTGCTGGAAATACCGGATCGCCATATTCAGTTCATCATAATCCTGCTCAATCGCGAACATAAAGATCATACCCACATTGGCGCCTGCCGAGAAGTTCGCGCCTTCATTGGCAATCACCAGTCCTTTATAATTTTTTTCCGCTTTATCAATAGCGGTTTGTATGCCGCTTAAGACATCGCTGCCGATACTGCCCATCTTGGTAAACCACTGCAGACCGAGTACATCATCACCGAGTTCATACAACCGGCAACTGCCGTTTTTCCAGATCTGTTTATCGGTGTAATTGCTCATTACGATGAAAGCTTCACCACCGGGTAAGGCTTTATACGATTTGCTGGCGGGATCATAGCTGAATTTGCGTCCGCCCTCTACTTTAAAGAAGGATTTATTACCCGCAGCCAGCATCTCTTCCACCCAGGTCGCTACTTTGTATCCGGCCGCTTTCATTGCTTCCGCGGTCTTTGCCACACCCAATACATCCCAGCTTTCAAAAGCACCGATCTCCCAGCCAAAGCCGGCCATCATGGCATCATCCACGCGGTATAATTCATCACTTATTTCAGGTATCCGGAAAGAAATATAAGAGAACAGGCTGTAATGGAAATGACGATAAAACTCACCGGCTTTATCCTGACCGGCCAGCAACATTTTCAAACGGGTATACAAATCATCTACGGGTTTGGCGGCTTCCAATGTGGCAAATTTCGGTTTCACCCTTGGCGCATATTCCATGGTGTCCAGGTTCAGGGTAAGAATTTCCTTCTCCCCGCCGGCCCCTTTTGTTTTCTTAAAGAAACCCTGCCCGGTTTTATCACCCAGCCAGTTATTGCCGGCCATTTTCTCGAGCCAGTCCGGAATCGTAAACTGATCACGGGCTTCATCAGCCGGACAATTATCCGCAACTCCCCTGGCCACTTTCACAAGCGTATCAATTCCTACCACATCCGCTGTACGGAAAGTGGCGGATTTCGGACGACCGATCACCGGACCGGTCAGTGCATCGATCTCATCTATGCTGAGCTTGAGTTTTTCTTTTACATGCATGATCGCCATCATGCCGAATACACCGATCCGGTTGGCGATAAAGGCAGGTGTGTCCTTACATAATACAGTAGTCTTTCCGAGATAAAGATCCCCGTAATTCATCAGAAAATCCACAATGGCCGGATCGGTATGCGGCGTGGGGATGATCTCCAGTAAGCGGAGATAACGCGGCGGATTGAAAAAGTGTGTACCGCAGAAATGTTTTTTGAAATCTTCACTTCGTCCTTCCGCCATCATATAAATCGGGATTCCGGACGTATTCGACGTGATCAGTGTGCCGGGCTTCCGGTATTGCTCCACCTGCTCAAATACTTTTTGTTTGATATCGAGCCTTTCCACCACAACTTCAATAATCCAGTCGCAACCGGCGATATCCTTCATGTTGTCTTCAAAATTGCCGGTACTTATTTTCTTTACCACATCCTTGTGATACACGGGAGACGGATTACTCTTGATAGCTGCGGTCAATGCATCATTCACGATCTTGTTCCGTTCAGCCGGTTTGGCATCGGCCGCAATATCTTTGGGGGTTATATCCAGCAACAATACCTGCACCCCGATCCCTGCAAAATGACAGGCAATACGGGAACCCATTACTCCACTTCCAAGGACAGCAACTTTTTTTATGGCACGCTTCATAGATGCAGTTTTATAAAGAGGTAAAATAAAATAGTTAGTTATGCAACTAATTTGAAATCGAAGATAAGTTTTTTTGGGAACCGGAAAAAGCGGGACAATTTTTATTACCGGTCAAAAGCGGGGAGCCCTTTTTGCCTGAGTTCCTGCCGGTAGCGGCGGATCATTTTTTTATTACTCTTCGCCCCGGTACTGCTGCCCATTCCGCTGATTACAATCCGCAACAGGTAATTGATGGCCGAGCGGTCTCTTTTCCGGAGGGCAAATACATCGCCCGTGCGGGATTTGTTGTTTTTCCGGATCACAAAACTGTTGGCCATAAAACTTTTCAGCCGCGTAAGAAATGCCTGCCGTTCATCTTTTCCCGCTTTGAGAAACCGGATACTGAGATTCCGGTAATACATTTTTAATTCGCCCAGCGTAAGATATTCCCGGCCTGTAGCACGGAGGGAGAGGGTATCCAGCTCACCGGAATTCAGTTTGACGGATACCAGGGGAATCAAAACAGGATTCAACACTCGGATGTCACCGGTCTTGGCCCTTAAGGTCATCCGGAAACCGGAAAGAGAATCCCAGTAGGCAGCCTGTACTTTTAACCGGGTCCAGATGGAATCCATAACATACCCCGTGGCGCTGATATACAGACTGTCTCCTTTTTTTATAAACCGGTTTTTTACATGCAGTAATTCGATCTGCATACGTGTTACCGGTACCGTGGCCGCTTTATTGGTTTTTTCACTGAATTCAGTATACATCACCGATGCCTGCTGCAACTGCACGGTATCTACGGCAATACCCACCGGAATTCGGCTGATCAGTTCTACCGGTAAGGGACGGATGGCCCCGGCTGCAAAAGGTTGCCGTTTGTCTTTATAATCCGTAAACCAGGTCTTCCCGATGCGGATCTTCCCGATCCGGAATACACTGTCCTGTATAAAGCTTGCCTTGTCAATCGGCCCGATCACTACTGAAGCACAACCGGTACTGATATAATCTTTCTGGAATGTTAACCGCGCCAGAAAACTATCCAGCACAGGCGTGGGCGTATACTGAAATGAATCCACGGTGCAGTAACCGCTTTCCTGGCTGTAGCCGGCATTTTTCCAGCTGAACTGTTTAACCGGGTCAATATAATTCCCGGAAAACTTTTCAAGCCGGAATTGATTATTCGCGGCAGTTAACCGGTACGGATCGGTGAGTGTCTGATCGGAAATCTGTAACTGGTAAAGCCGGGCTTCGTCCAGTTGAAGCCGGCCTTTTTTACGGCCAAGACTATCCACTGTAAATTGTCGGGCGGCAAGCTGCCGGATACGGGCCGACCATTCTGCCGGTTCATCAGCCCCTTTAACGTACGTCAGCTCTTCCACTACCGCTTCCACTTCACCATCGCCGGCATTAAACTGTTTTTTCCCCGGACTCTGATAGCTGAAATGATCCATATGCAGTTCCATGGACCCCACCTGTAGTTTGCCGGCCGGCTGACTGAAGCAGTTCTTTAGCAGGAGGTAATTGTTCTTTTTCGCATATCCATCCCAGTTAAATGTGGCGCCTTTGCCCGTTCCGGGTGACCGCAGTTCGATACGGGGTTGCAGCAAGCGTAGCTGACCAATTTGCAGATCTGGCCATTTTTGTTTACGGGGATTATCCGAAAGGTCCAGTTGTACCTGAGGCGAATGCACCAGTACCGTATCCAGCCGGATCGTATTGGCCAGAGCGGAACCGATGGCCACATTACCGGTAATCAGCGGAGCGCGGAATTGAAAAGTCCCGTTGCTTATGGATGAATAGGTCACCTGCTCCAGGGTGGATGGAAGAGAATCCTCCACCCGGTAGCGGCCGACCCTGAGCGATTGTGATTTATCCGTATACAGTAATTGTTCACCCTGCACAGCCGGGTGCAATAATTGCAAAACCTGGCCCGGTTCTTTTTTTATTTCATCCGCCTGTATGGTATGCAGCAGGGTATTTATTTTCCGTTCGCCTTGTGTAATCGCGATCCGGGTTTCACCGCCCCGCAGATCTTTCAGTTCAATGGAAGGCGTGCCGGATTTCTTTTCCGGTTGTGCCGGCAGTTGCAGTTCCACACTGGCGGTATCCCATCGGATCCCGTTGGCCGTGATATCGCCCGTTTCCTCATCCACGAGTATATCATCCACCGCCGCATTGATGGCGGTAATATCCATTTCTTTCTGCTGATCTGTTACCCGCACTTTACTGGCCAGCAGAAATCCGTTCTGATGGCCGTTGTATATCACATCCGCTAATCCGATTACCAGGTTACCGGCCCGGATAATTCCCTTTCTGAAATTCAACCGGTCCACCGCCGGTTCAAGAGCCCTTGCTTTCCGGGCTTTGAAGAGAGTACGGGTACTGATGGTCATGGACGCGTCTTCCAGTTGAACCGCATTGTTGTTTTTTAATTCGATGTCAATCCGGCCATGCCGGATATTCATTTTATCCAGCTGTATCAGCTGACCGATATTTCCCAAGGTGGTGAAGATGCTTTTTTTTCCCTTGCTGCCGGCCGGGGCCACAGCCGCGTTGTAATTGATTACCGGATCATAGAGCGTGGCTTCACGAGCCCGGAGTTGCTGATTAAATACCAGGTCATCCCAGGATAATCCGGTTAATTCAAAACGGGGAATGCTGAACCGGCTGGATAAAGTGCCCGCGGCAAACTTGTCAAATACAAAATGATCGAGGTACACCCGGTCTTCCCGGATCAGGATACTGTCGAAACTGAGTTTGTAGGTACTGTCCCGGATAAAATTTTCATAGTTGCGGATGGCCAGCGCCACATTTTTTACCGTGAGCGGTTTGGCCGCCAGTCTGGATACTTTTAATCCCTGCAGTTCAAAACTGTTATTGGTAAAGTTGAAACTGGCCTGCTGGTCACCGGTATTGGTATTGATGTGAAAATCCGCATTGCGTACCAGTACGGTGCCCAGCAACAAATCGCCGGTGAGTTGTTGTACGATTTCTTCCAGCCGGGGTCCTTTCTTCTTTTCGCCGGGTAAGCGCCGGTTGTTTTCCACTTCCAGGTCGAAGCGGGGATTCAGACAAAGTACCGAATCGGCTTTGATCACTTCGGTACGATAGAGTGTATCAAAGTCGATACGGCTCAGGCGGAGCGTATCCACAAATACGCGAAACCTGGAGCGGCCCGTTTCCTTTTGTTCGGCGGTAATCGTACAGCTGTCAAACTCCACCTGCTGTTCTTTCAGGTTGATCCGGAAATTGCGGAAAGACAAACGGTGCCGGTTATCCGGGAATACAATATCCTGGTTACGGCTGCTCAGCACCACATTATCGCTGAACAGGAGTTTTTCCTTTTCTCCTTTCCGGGTATTGCCTACCGACAGATTGTCAATATGAAAATGAATATTGCTGATCCGCATCGGTTCTTGTGCCGGTTGCAGTTTATTCACCAGGGTAAAGCGGGCATCGTTGATCTGAAACCGGTTGATACGGAATGTCTGCAGCGCTTCCTGTATCGAATTGTAAATTTTTCCCAGTTCTTCGGGAATGGAGACCTGCTTTTTTGCCGCGCTGTCTTTGCCCGGTAATGGTTTCAGGCGGGTAACGGTAAAATCCGGCTGATCCAGGTTCAGCGAATCAATCAGCAGTTTTTTATCCAGCAGGATCGGCAGAATTTCCTGTACCGAAAGTTTGACATGCTGCACATGGAAACGGTAAGCTGTAACCGGATGAATGGAATCGGTGGAGTAAATAACGGCATTGGTAAGGTCCACCCGTTTACTGAACCAGCTGAAACGGAATTTCTGAATCTTCATTTTCAGTTTTCCGTGCGAACGGGACTCCACCAGGTCCTGTACAATATGCTTGGCCGTATAGTTGATCCAGATATGCAGGGTTATAAACAGCAGCAGCAGGATACCGGTGACGATACCTGTCCATTTCAAGAATTTCATGGCCTTTCTGCTGCGTGACAAGGGACGAAGGATATTTAGTTTACAGGCGATGAATTTACTGAATAAAAAACGGAAACAAGTAAAAACCCCCGTTCCGGTGTAATCAGAACGGGGGCTGCCTGTAATTTTAACAGTTAACTCACGGAAGACCCCGCGTCAATCATACTGCCGGGTTGTACAAAATGCAGTTTGCCGGCCTTATCCTCCGCCATCAGGATCATGCCATTACTTTCAATGCCTCTCATTTTCCGCGGCGCCAGGTTGGTTACCACGGTTACCTGTTTGCCCACAATTTCTTCCGGGGCAAAATGCAGGGCAATGCCGCTTACGATGGTCCGGGTTTCCGTACCGAGGTCGATGGATAGTTTCAGCAGTTTATCCGCCTTCTCCACTTTCTCCGCGGTGAGAATGGTGCCGATCTTCAGGTCAATCTTTGCGAAATCGTCAAACTGTATTTCCGCTTTGGCCGGTACCTCCGGTTTTACTTCTTCTTTTTTCGGTTCTTCCATTTTCGTTAATCCGCTTTTTAATTTTTCAATCTGTGCCGCGATTTCCGTATCCTCAATTTTCCGGAACAACAGTTGCGGTTCGCGCAATACATAGCCCACACTCAGCAAATTCATTTTACCCGCGTTTTCCCAGTCCAGCATCTTCTCCACCACTTTCATCATGTGCAGCATCTTCCGTGCGGTGTTCGGCAGGAAAGGGTTGATCAGGATGGCGAGATTAGCCGTCAGCTGCAGACAAAGATGCAGGCTGTTATCAATACTCTTCTGCGCATCGGGATTGGTGGCCAGTTGTTTGGCCACAATCCAGGGTTCTTTTTTCTGCATATACTGATTGCCTTTGCGGGAAAGGTCAATCACTTCAAACAGGGCTTCCCGGAATTTATATTCTTCCAGCAGGCCTTCTATTTTTTTCCGGGCCAGGCGGATATCTTCCACCAGGCCGCGATCGGTATCATCCAGCAGTTCCTCATGCAGGCGGGGTACTTTACCGCCGCAGAGTTTATGCATCAGCACCCAGGTACGGTTTACAAAATTGCCGAAGATGGACACCAGTTCACTGTTCACGGCATCCTGGAATCCTTTCCACATGAATTCACTGTCCTTGGTTTCCGGCGCGATCTGTGTCAGGTAATACCGCAACATGTCCACGCACTGGGTGCCGCCGTTTTCCTGTTTTACAAAATCGTTGATATAATCCCGCATATCGAGTTTCCAGTTGCGGCTGGTACTCATCTTATCGCCTTCCAGGTTCAGGAATTCATTGGCGGGAACATTCTCCGGTAAAATATTGCCATGCAGTTTCAGCATCAGCGGGAAGATGATGCAATGGAAAACGATATTGTCTTTCCCGATAAAATGCACCAGTTTGGTATCCTTATCATACCAGTAAGGTTCCCATTCTTTCTTATTGTCAAGTGCCCATTGTTTGGTAGCGCTCACATAACCGATCGGCGCGTCAAACCATACATAGAGCATTTTTCCATCGGCACCGGCTACGGGTACTTTAATACCCCAGTCAAGGTCGCGTGTTACCGCTCTTGATTGCAGACCGCCATCGATCCAGCTCTTGCACTGACCGATTACAGTCGGGCGCCAGTCGTCTTTATGTTGTTCCAGTATCCATTCCCGTAAAAACTGTTCATGTTTTCCCAATGGCAGGTACCAGTGCGATGTTTTTTTCTTTACCGGTGTTTTACCGCTCAGGGTACTCACCGGGTTGATCAGTTCATCGGGACTTAATGTACGTCCGCAGGTTTCGCACTGATCGCCAAAGGCACGGTCGCTGCCGCAGTTGGGACAAGTGCCTTTGATATAACGGTCGGCCAGGAAACTATTGGCCTCCTCGTCAAAATACTGCTCGGTTTCTTTGATTTCCAGTTCGCCCCGGTCATTCAGGTAGGTAAAAAATTCCTGTGCCGTTTCATGATGAATCGGTTCGCTGGTGCGGTGATAAATATCAAAGCTCATGCTCAGGTCTTCAAAATCCTGTTTCATGGCCGCATGGTATTTATCAATGATCGCGCGGGGCGTGGTGCCTTCCTTTGTGGCCTGAATCGGGATGGCCGTGCCATGTTCATCGCTGCCGCATACAAACACCACATCTCTTTTCTGTGCCCGCAGGTAGCGCGCATAAATATCAGCCGGAATATAGGCGCCCGCCAGGTGCCCCACGTGTTTCAGTCCGTTGGCATAGGGGAGGGCGGAAGTAATCAGGTATCGTTTAGGTAAACTCATGCAAAAACATTCTTTGATCGGCTGCAAAATTACCGGAATAGCCACCATTGCCCAAAACCTTGATTGTGCTAACTTAGAGCGCAAACCCCGGAATCATGCGAAAATTCAACCTTTTGTGCCTGCTGCTGGCCACATATAGTGGCGCCCTGGCCAATGACGGCTCTTTTTATGCCGCCGGCAATACCCTGATTCCCCTGAAGGAAACCATTATACAGATGAAAAAGGAGATCCTGAGCCTGGACCGGAAAGGGGACTGGATGCAGGTGGATATCTACTTTGAATTTTTCAACCCGGGCCTGAAAAGGAACTCACCGTAGGGTTTGTAACCCCGCCCGCTTTCGGGGATATAACGGAAGCGGAGGAAACGCATCCGCAGGTAAAGAATTTTATGGTCATGACCGGTGACCGGATCCTGCCGTATAAAATAGCCAGGATGGAAGAGTCCGGGTTTAAAGTGAGCAGCAAACTGGCGGAGGGCTTCGATTTTGTCTATTATTTCACGATCCGTTTCGCCAAAGGAATTACGGTTATCCGGCACAGTTACCTGTACCGGGGAGGCGCTTCAGTGGAAGCATCCCATGATTTTCTGTACCGGCTTACCACCGGCGCCACCTGGGCCGGGGGCAGCATCGGGGATTTTGAGCTCAACATCAATATGGGCGACGACTGTTATTTTGCCGTTCCTTCCGCCTTTGGCAGTACCGCTGCCGCCTGGACCCTTGTAGGTGTGGGCCGTATCGGGGCGGCGACAGTCTTTAATCCGTACGGGGATGAAGAGGGGGGCCGGACCCTCCGGATGGTCTACCTGCGTAAGGGGAAGCTGCAGTTAAGGCAGCTGAACTTCAAACCGCAAAAGGACCTGGGACTAACCGTATTTCAGTTTCACAATGAAGTAAACCTCTGGACGGATAAAAAGACACCGCATGTATTTGAAAACAGTATGGACTTGCTGATGGGCGATTCCACCGATGTATTGCTCCGTCGCATGACCGACCTGGAATTAAGGCTTTACCGCAACCTGCATTTTGCCCGTATGGGCTATGATTTCAAGGACGAAGCCCTGAAAAAAGTATTTATGCAATTCACCTGGTACATTCCCGACCCGGCCATAAAAGCCGAAAATGCACCGGACTATTATTTATCAAAAGAATTGCTGAAACTGATAACGGAAGAAGAAAGCCGGCGGAAGGCGGGGCGGAACGCCCCCGCAGAGAAGGTAATCAGTCATTCCGCATGTCGCCACGGGCGACAACATACCCGGCAGGAGTGCAAATCAAGTAAGAAGTACGAGGTACGAAGTACGGCGCTCCGGATGAAACGTCGTTACTGGCACCTGGCACCTCCCTTCGAAGTGCGGTGCTCTTCACGAAACGTCTCTGCTGACATCTCACATCCCACAACTCACAACTCATATCTCACATCCCACAACTCACAACTCATATCTCACATCCACATTTCGTTCCCACCTGGGTCACGCAGCAGAATGTTGAAAAAAGAACCGGTTCACGGTATCTGGTCAATAGCAGTCACCCGCCGCGGACCCCGGAGACCGGCGAAGTGTGACATTAGCTCATTAATAGTTCTCAGGTATACATAAGTTTAATCATCAAATTTTATATTTTTTCAAAATGAAAAAGGTACTTACACTAACATTGTTTGTTTCAGTCATCCTCCTGACCGGCTGTTTTTTGCCCTCTGTTAAAACTTTTAATTCTAACTCGAATGGCTGGAGGCCTGCCGAGTTTGTGCCGTCACAGGGCATTTTATTGATTGAGCGGGTAGAGTGGCCCAGGAAACAACAGCGAAAGATTGAAGCGTTTATGAAGAAAAAGTACGGGTACAAGTATGAGTTTGTGGATGCCAAAGAGCTGGCGGATAGTACGGGCCGGTATGCGGATAAAAATGTGTACCGTTTCGCCATTGCATACTCTTATGATCTGCATCGGATGAGCGGTATGGAACCCGGCAGAGCATCTTCCTCGATAAGCATGTTTGATTTTCATTTTGTAGACAGGTTGAAAAACAAATCGCATGCACCTACGGGCATTGGTTCCAGCTGGGCTTCTGTTACTTTCAAAAAAATGATGGAAGCGGTATTGAAGAAATAAGCAGTTGGAGTTATGGTTCCCTCCGGGGTCACGCAGAAGGATGTTGAAAAAAGCATTGGTTCACGGCATCTGTGCAATAGTATTCTCACGCAGCGGACCCCGGGGACCGGCGAAGCTAGCGACCCGATTGGTCCTAAATATGGGGAGTATAATATAAAATGATAACTAGTAATGAACAAGCAATCATGATAAGGGGTTTATTTTTAATCGTATCGATAATGCAATTTTCAGTCTTGGTGTTTTCTCAACAGAAAACCGAGGAATGGAAAATGTATAATGTTCAGAATGGGGATACTTCTTTGTACTGCAAAATTGTCAAAGAGGGAAAGTATTATTCTTTTAATTTTGAGCAGAGTTACTTTTTAAATATCAAAATAGATTCAGCCGTTAATCGTCAGGATACAATCAAGGAAGTCTCCTCATACTCATACGGCCCCTATGCATTTTATAAAGACGTAAATGGTATTACGTACACGGTAAAGGGCATGAATCCAGTTAAAAGATTATTGTATTCTTTTTCGGATATTAAAAAGCCAACTGCCCTGTTATTCTCAGATGCATATACTGCGAGTTCAGAATATACTTGGTTGATTAATAAGGAAGTGGTTTTATATCAATATGGGAAATTGATCAAATGTTATCTGTTTAAATCCGAAGCAATTCAATCGCCTGATTCTTATTATAGTTTGTATTATGTTGATAAAAAGCAATTTTTGCCTTTTAAAATTGAAACATATCGTTTAGATAACAATCAAGCCAAATTAATAAATCAATTAATTATTGCACGGTAAGTGTAGCTTAGCAAAAAGTATATCTTGTATTGAAAAAGGGTTCAATTATAATACTTCTCATGATTAAGACTAACTGCGTATTTTTTTTATTAATACTTCTTCCATTTCCTGATAATATCCGGAATAAGTGAGTCCTTGCCAATAGCGGGGCGGAACGCCCCGCAGAGCAAATAATCAGTCATTCCGCATGTCGCCACAGGCGACAACATACCCGGCAGGAGTGCAACTCAAGTACGAGGTACGAGGTACGAAGTACGGCGCTCCGGATGAAACGTCGGTACTGGCACCTGGCACCCGGCACCTGGCACCTGACTACAAAGTACGGCGCTCCGGATGAAACGTCGTTACTGGCACCTGGCACCCGGCACCTCGCACCTCCCTTCGAAGTACGGTGCTCTTCACGAAACGTCTCTACTGGCACCCGGCACCCGGCACCTCACTACTAAGTCCGGTGCCCCTCATAAATCGTCTCTACTCACATCTCACATCTCACAACTCACAACTCACATCCACATTTCGTTCCCTCCGTGATCTCGCAGAAGAAAGTTGAATAAAGCATTGAATTTCAGAAACTTTTCAATAGTTGTCTCCCGTTACAGCCCCCGGATAACGGCAAGTTGACCCTAATTATATTACGTTTTATGTTTAAATTTACCATATTTATAATGCATTTATTTAAAAATATTACCCTAATTTTGATACATGTTCAACAGGGATATCTTAGGGGAACTTCAAAAATGGCATCAGCGGGAAGCCCGAAAACCTTTAGTTATCCGGGGAGCCAGGCAGGTTGGAAAAACAACGGTGGTGCGTCAGTTTGCTGCTGAATTTGAACAATCTCTTTATCTCAATTTGGAGCTTCCTGAAGACAGAAAACCTTTTGAAGCGTTCAGCAACTTTGATACGCTCCTGCAATCTTTATTTTTTCTGAAAAACCTTTCTCTTGCAAAAAGAAAAGAGACCCTGATTTTTATAGATGAAATTCAGGAAGTTCCTGCCGCCTTACAGCAGCTTCGTTATTTCTATGAAGAGGTACCGGACATCCCGGTTATTGCAGCGGGGTCAATGCTGGAAAGTCTGTTCAATACTGAGATTAGTTTTCCGGTTGGAAGGGTAGAATACCTGGTGATACACCCGGTTTCTTTTCCTGAATTTTTAGGGGCCATCGGCGAAACAGCTGCACTGGAACAATTAAAAAATATTCCACTTGCCGGATTTGCACAGGATAAATTGATGCAGTTCTTCCGTACGTATTGCCTGATTGGAGGGATGCCTGAAATTATTGAAAAGTATGCGAAGGACAGGGACCTGACTGCTTTGAACACTACCTATGATTCACTCCTTGTTTCTTATATGGACGATGTAGAGAAATATGCTGCAAGCAACGCACAGGCAAATTATATCCGCCATGCAATCCGTTCCTGTTTTGCAGAAGCAGGAAAAAGGATAAAGTTTCAGGGGTTTGGAAACTCCACGTATAAGTCAAGGGAAATGGGGGAAGCGTTGCGAACATTGGAAAAGGCCCTGCTTGTTCACCTGGTCTATCCGCAAACCAGTCCCGTACTTCCGCTTCAGCCTGATTATGACAGATCACCACGGCTTCACTATTTAGATACGGGCATGCTGAATTACTTTGCCGGCATACAGAAAGAGATAATAGGAACTGAAGATCTAAATGCTGTATATGGCGGTACGATGATAGAACATATTGCCGGGCAGGAATTGCTGGCAAGACAATACAGTGCATTGCATGGACTTAATTTTTGGGTAAGAGAGAAAAACACCGCTGTAGCAGAGATAGATTATATATACCAGTATGAAGGGAAACTGATACCTGTTGAAGTTAAATCAGGAACTGATGGACGATTACGTTCTTTACATCTGTTCATGGACATGGCGCCCCATAATATAGCTATCCGATTCTATGCAGGTGAACTGCGTATTTCTGTCCTCACAACACCAGGGCAAAAGATATTTTATTTATTGAACCTGCCTTATTTCCTGATTTCACAAATTGAAGCGTACCTGCCGTGGTTTGAAGAAGAGATAAAGAAAATTATAGCGGGTAAAACTAAAAATTGAAGAACAGTAAAACCGGATTTACTGGGTTTAAACCGGTAAATAATGATTAAATGTTTTGGAGATCAGTAGTTTGAAATTTCGTCTGCAAGTATACATGAAAACCAGAAAGTTTAAAAGTAAAGTTGGAGAACTTTTGACGCGCTCCGCATTTTATAATTAACTGGATAGTTAGTTCATTTAAGATTTCATCCATTCCCGGATAATATCCGGAATAAGGGAGCGGCTGCCAATAGCGGGGCGGAACGCCCCCGCAGAGCAAATGATCAGTCATTCCGCATGTCGCCACAGGCGACAACATACCCGGCAGGAGTGCAACTCAAGTACGAAGTACGGCGCTCCGGATGAAACGTCGTTACTGGCACCTGGCACCTGGCACCTCATTACGAAGTATGGCGATCTTCAGGATACGTCTCCACTGACATCTCACAACTCACATCTGACAACTGAAAAAATCAGTAGCAGAAACCGGCCAGCCCATTGCGGCCAAAGTGATGGCCGTGTAAGTATACCTAAAAGCCAGCCAGTAATAAATTAGAGTTATAAGACTTGAGATTCTTTCATTAAATTTATTATCAACCGAGAAGTTGGTTATAAAAATATTTTTTCATCCATTTCCTGATAATATCCAGAGAAGTGAGCAGTTGCCAATAGCGGGGCGGAACGCCCCCGCAGAGCAAATAATCAGTCATTCCGCATGTCGCCACAGGCGACAACATACCCGGCAGGAGTGCAACTCAAGTACGAAGTACGGCGCTCCGGATGAAACGTCTCTCCTGGCACCCGGCACCCGGCACCTCACTACTAAGTCCGGCGCCCCTCATAAATCGTCTCTACTCACATCTCACATCTCACATCTCACATCCCACAACTCACATCTCGTCTCCCTCATCTCTTCTTCCCAAACATCCAACCCAGATAGTCCGGCTCGGCAAACGCATTATCCCAGCTGTTATGATTTACGCCGGGGTATTCAACGTATTTAACTTCGGCTTTGAGGGATTTTAGTTTTTCCACCATGTCGCGTGACATTTTTACATCCACCACCGCATCGGCCGCGCCATGAAATACGCGGAAAGCGGTTTTCTTTACACGTTTATCGTATAATTTGAGGTCGCCTCCGCCGCAGATCGGCATGGCTGCAGCATAGAGGTTGGGATAACGGAACACGGATTCAAATGTACCCATGCCACCCATAGAGAGGCCGGTAATATAGACCCGGGAGGGATCCACGGCGTCCTCTTTCATTATTTTCTGTACCAGTTCATTGGCAGCCTGCAGCGGCCAGTTGGCCGGACCACTGTAATCCAGTTCAAACTTTACAGGCTGCACCGTGCGGTCAATTTTGGAGGCAGCCCAGTAAGAGTCCTCCGGACATTGAGGGAAGATGATGATGGCCGGGAAGGCGGACCTGTTTTCTTCTTTTAAGAAAAGGCGGGCACCATGGGTCAGCTGCTTCTCATTGTCTTTTCCTCTTTCTCCAGCGCCATGGAGAAACAACAACAGGGGATATTTTTTACTGCGGTCATAATTGGCGGGGTATAGAATACGATAGGGAAGAATATGACCGTCAACGGTGGGGTATACCCGCTGTTCATAGAGGGCCAGTTCCGGATTGAATGCCGGCTTTTTCAGCAAACCCTGCTGATCCAGCCAGTCGCCGAAACGCTCTATCCATTGGTCGGAAGGCAGGTTTTGCTTGCGCATGCCAAACCCGTGACCGCCTTTCGCATACATGTGCAGTTCAGCGGATTTTTTGGCGGCAACCCAGCTGTTGTACATATCCACACTGTGTGGAGCAAGTCCCAGCTGGTCATCACTGGCGGCTACGGCAAAAAGAGGCGGGGTGTTGTTGCCAACGGTACCCAGTAACTGTTTTGGTATATAGGAATACACTGAACCGATAAAATCCGGGCGGTTTTCTGCAGTGAAGTTAAATGCAGCAGAACCGGCTACCGTTCCCCCGGCGGAAAAGCCGATAATGCCGATCCGGTTACGCAGCAGTTGATAGTCCGCCGCATGTTCCCTTACCCAGGCAATAGCGGCTTTACCATCCGCAATCGCCAGCGGTATTACTTGATTGGTTTCTTCCGTAAATTCCTTGCTGCCCATTTTGGCATTTACTTCCGCCGCAGGATCACTGGTATAGCTTCTGGCCAGCCTGTATTTTAATACAAAACAGGTTACGCCTTTTTGCGTCAGCCAGGTTGCTACATCATTGCCTTCACTGTTGATGGATAAGGCATAAAAGGCACCGCCGGGACAAATGATCACCGCCGTGCCATTGGCCTTGCCCATGGGGGGCTGATATACAGTCAGCGTAGGACGGGTTACATTATACACGAGTTTTGTCTGCCAGCTGTTCTGTTCACTTACGCCTTCATTCCAGTTCGATGTTTCGGAACCGGGTGCCGCCCCTTCGTACAAGGGAATTTCTTTTTGCTGCGCGGTTAGTGTACATACAAAGAGGAGGCTGATAAAAAGGAACAGACTGTTTTTCATATCGTGTGATTAAGAGTATAAAAGTAAAAGAAAACCCTCCGTATTCCGAAGGGTTTTGGCTGATTCTGATCAGTGCCGTTATTTATTTTTTCAGTTCATGAATCGTTACCTGTGGCAGCATGACTTTATTACATTTTTCAGTAATAATTTCTGCCTCCAGTGTAAAGCGGGCCGTCTGCAGTAGCTGGTCGGATGCATTACCCGCTTTTACTTCGTACAGGCCGGGCTCTGCTACCCAGGCACTGCGGTTGCTGTCGTACGAGGCGATATCGGCCGCTGTAAGCGTAAACTCCAGTGTTTGTTTTTCACCCGGGGCCAGGTTTTTTGTCTTGGCAAACGCTTTCAGTTCAATAGCGGGCTTGTCCATGGTTTTGCCCGGTGCGGTTATGTAAAGCTGAATCACTTCCTTGCCGGCCATTATGCCGGTATTCGTTACCGTTAGTGATACGGTGATTTTCCCGTTTAGTACCGGACGGCTGAGTCGGACTGCACTGCAGGAAAACTGCGTATAGCTTAATCCAAAACCAAAGGCATAGGCCGGTTTTACGTCAAATGTACTGTTGTAGCGGTACCCCACATAGATGCCTTCTTCGTAGGTTACTTCCGCGGGTACGGTTTTCATACCCAGCGTGCCGGTAGTGGCTTTTTCCGGAAACTCAATTCCCGGAAAATTTTTCTGGCTGGATTCATCTTCATTCCTGACCGGCATCGTGGTAGCCAGTTTGCCGGATGGATTTACTTTGCCGCTGAGAATATCCGCCACGGCATTGCCGGCTTCCTGCCCGCCCTGCCAGGCCAGTAAAATGGCATCCACTTCATCTCTCCAGGAAGCCACATCGATCATGCCCCCGGCATTAATGATCACTATCACTTTTTTCCCATTCGCATGGTAAGCGGAAGCTACTTTCCGGATCAGGTCCGTTTCCGCGGCACTGAGGTAAAAATCATTTTCGCGTTTACGATCCCGGAATTCACCGGCATTGCGGCCAATGGTGATCAGGGCTGCATCGGTAGCCACTGCTTTGTGCTGCAGCAAGTCCGCATAGCCTTCCGCCTCGGGAGCGGGCGGGGTCGGGTTGAAAATTTCTTCGATAAACCCTTTTTTCGGGTGTGCCTGGTTGTAAGCGGCCAGGTATCGGGTATAATATTTTTGCAGATCCGCATCGGGTTGAAAACCGCTGTTGAGCAGCCCCTGTTCCAGTGAAATGGTATAGGCTTCGTTTACATCGCCACTGCCGGTACCCCCGGCTATAAAGTTGTAAGAGGTATTGCCGAATACGGCCAGCCGCTGATTACGCTTCAGGGGCAGGGCGTTGTTTTTGTTCCGCAGGAGGATCATGCCTTCCGCGGCGGCAGTCCGTACCAGGGCTGCATGGGCTTTAAGATCGGGCTTGTTGCTGAAGGCATATTTTTTATACGCGGGTGACTGCATAATATAACTCAGTATCCGTTCCACATTCTGATCCAGTATTTTTATATCCAGTTGCCCGTTATGCAACGCGTCTGTAATGGCTTTTTTCTGATCGGCCGTACCCGGCATCAGCAGGTCATTGCCGGCTTTCATTTGTGCAACGGCATCTTTACCGCCAAACCAGTCCGTCATCACCAGTCCTTTAAATCCCCATTCTTTCCGTAGAATCGTATTGAGCAGTTGATCATCTTCAGAAGTATATTTTCCGTTAATGTAGTTGTATGAACTCATCACCGTCCAGGGTTGTGCTTCCTTTACCGCAATCTGGAACCCTTTCAGGTAAATTTCGCGGAGGGCTCTTTCGCTTACAATGGTATTGACGGTATTGCGGTTGGTCTCCTGGTTATTGGCCGCAAAATGTTTGACGGATGTGCCTACGCCGTTGTACTCCACCCCGTTTACGATAGCGGCGGCCATTTTGCCTGAAATAAGCGGGTCTTCGGAATAGTATTCAAAATTCCGTCCGCCCAGTGAATTGCGGTGAATATTCAATGCGGGGGCAAGTAATACATCCACCCCGTATTCTTTTACTTCATTGCCCATGGCTCTGCCTACTTTTTCCACCAGGGCGGTATTCCAGGTAGAGGCCAGCAGTGTACCAACCGGCCAGGCGGTGGCATAATAGGTGGCGGGATCTTTTTTACGGGTGGGTTCTATCCGCAGTCCGGCCGGACCGTCGGCCAGTACCGTTGTGGGAATGCCCAGTCGCGAAATCGCAAATGTAGTGCCAGCCGCACCGGGTACCTTGTCGTCTGTCTGACCTACTACAGGGGCACTGTTTTCATTACCGGGCAACTTCATGCCCATACCTACCACCAGGTTTACTTTTTCTTCAATGGTCATTTGGGAAACCAATCTGCCTGCCGGGGTGGGTTGGCTATAGCCTGTGGTAAGCGCCGCGGAAAAAAGGGCGGTAAATAAATACTTCATACTGCAATCGGTTTAGGCCATAAAGGTCCTGCAGGATAAAGCAGCCTGATTTGATAATTATCAAATACTATTTGCCGGAACGGATACGGCTCAGCGTCTCGAGTGTCATGCCCAGAAAGGAGGCGATATAGGTGAGCGGTACACGCTGAATGATTTCCGGCTGTGTGGCCATCAGCCGGTCATAACGTTGCTGTGCGGTTTCAAACTGAATGGCATCCATCCGCACCTGTGAGAGAATCAGGGAGTCCGTAATCATTTTACGTAACAGTCTTTCCACTTCATGATACCGGTCGGCAAGGGACATGAAGTCCTGGTAATGGATGCCGCGGAGTTCGGCAGGCTCCAGGGTATGTATGCCGAGGTGGCTGGGACTACGCTGGAAAAAACTGGTGATGGATAAAAAAAACTGCTGATCCAGGGCCAGCCACTCGGTAATGGTTTTGCCGTTTTTGGTATAAAAAATACGGGCCGCCCCTTTTTCAATAAAGTAAATATAATCGCTGACGGTATGTTCCCTTAGTACCGGGTGATCTTTGGGCAGTGTCCATGACTTCCAGGCGGAAAGAAACGCGGCCTCCGTGTCGGGCGATAAAGCGGATATCCGGGCAAGGGCTGTTTTTAGCGATTCCATTACAGGAAATTAAGCAAAGAAATAATACTTTTAAGCATGATTAAGATACCGCCTTATTTGAAAAAGGGAGATACTATCGGGCTGGTTTGTCCCGCCGGTTATATGCCTTTTGAACGGGTAAAAACCTGTGTGAACACCCTGCAGGACTGGGGCTACAATGTAAATGTAGGGGCTACGGTGGGCGGCGGCTCTGCCACTTATTTCTCGGGTACCGATGAAGAACGGCTCCGTGATTTCCAGGCCATGCTGGACAATGATGAAGTAAAAACAATTGTATGTGCCCGTGGGGGCTATGGTACGGGACGGATCATTGATCAGCTGGATTTCAAAAAGTTTAAAAAAAATCCGAAATGGATTGTCGG
This sequence comes from Chitinophagales bacterium, assembly GCA_017303855.1. Classification (GTDB taxonomy): domain Bacteria; phylum Bacteroidota; class Bacteroidia; order Chitinophagales; family Chitinophagaceae; genus JJ008. The sequence continues at coordinate 47,061 of JAFLBL010000016.1, forward strand.
GTACAGTGATATCACCGTACTGCATGCGCATATCTACAGCAATTATTATATCGCCACCCTGCACGCGCCGATGGCGGGCGCGTTTAATGAAGGCGGTGCGGGCAATGAATTTGTAGGCTCGTTAAAACAAGCCCTGGAAGGAAAGAAAATCAATTACAGTTGTGCCACGCATCCGGATAACCGGAAAGGAGAAGCCATCGGTGAACTGGTAGGCGGCAACCTGGCCTTGCTGGCCCACCTGGTGGGTACGGATTCGGATCTGAAAACAAAAGGGAAAATCCTGTTTATTGAAGATGTGGGCGAACAGTTGTATAACCTGGACCGGATGCTGTACCAGCTGAAACGCAGCGGCAAACTGGCAAAACTGGCCGGGCTTATCTATGGCGGCTTTACCGAAACAAAAGATACGGACCGGCCTTTTGGGCAGACGATTGATGAAATACTCAGGCATGCGGTAGCGGAGTATGACTATCCGGTTTGTTATGATTTTCCCGTGAGCCATACCGACCGCAACTATGCATTGAAAGTAGGGGTGGGCTATAAACTCAGGGTGGGAAAATCCAAAGTAACCCTGCAGGAATAAAACGGGGCCACACCCCCTTTTGATGCAGCCCCTTGTAAATAGTAACCTAACCTAAAACGCGTTGGATTTTGTTGCCGGCCGTACTTACCGGAAGGCAGACTGATGCATTTCACCAGTGGCCCGCTCCGGGTTTCAGTACCAGCCATACAAATATGCTGCTTCCTTGAGTATAAAGCAAATTGATTAAATTTATATTCAAATAGGTTTAATCTATATGACATTTACCCAGCTCGAATACATCCTGGCCGTGGATACCTGGCGTCATTTTGCCACGGCGGCCGCCCATTGTTTTGTAACCCAGCCCACCCTCAGTATGCAGATCCAGAAACTGGAGGAAGAACTGGACCTGAAAATATTTGACCGGAGCAAGCAGCCGGTGGTGCCTACGGAAACAGGTCTTGAACTGATCCGGCAGGCCCGGGTCATACTGGATGCCCGGAATAAACTGCTGGAAACGGTGCAGGAGAAAAAGGGGATACTGATGGGGGAATTGCGGATCGGGATTATTCCCACCCTGGCGCCCTATCTCTTGCCCCTGTTTGTCCAATCCTTTACCCGCAAGTATCCGGACGTGCGGCTGGTGGTGCACGAGATGATGACGGAACTGATTATTGCCCGTTTGCGCGAAGGAAAGATTGATGCGGGCATACTTGTAACCCCTTTGCAGGAACCGGGGATACAGGAGCATGTATTGTTTTATGAGGAGATGATGGCCTATGTGTCCCGCAAGAATGCCATCTACGAAAAAACCTATCTCTTGCCCCAGGATATTGATCCGGAAAAATTATGGTTGCTTGAAGAAGGCCATTGTTTCCGGTCACAGATCGTCAATCTCTGTGAGTTGCAGAAAATAAGCCGGGAAAACAGTCACTTTGATTATGAAGCCGGCAGTATCGAAACCCTGCGGCGGATGGTGGAGATGAATGATGGTATTACAATACTGCCCGAACTGGCCACGCTGGAAATGCCCGCGGCGCAACGGCAGCTGATCCGCCAGTTTAAGAAACCTTTTCCCATGCGGGAAGTAAGTGTGGTGGTGCACCGCAACCTGGTAAAACGACGGCTGATTGATGTACTCCGCAAAGAAATTTTACAAACCATTCCGGAAAAGATCCGCAAGAATAAAACGCATCATGTGGTGCCGGTATAATTACCGGGCCAGCAAGGTATCCAGGTGCTGTACCAGCTGCGGGTAGTCGTAGAGGTTATTATGACTGCCGCCCTGTATGGTTATCAGTTCGTCGGCGGGCTTGAGCAGGGGTTGCAGCCGTTTTGCATTTTTATAAGGAACAATCCAGTCACTGGTACCGTGAAAAATGGTAACCGGCGCACTGACCCGTTGCAGGTATTCATGTGTGGGCAGCTCATAATGGAGCATCCAGCGCACCGGGTATACCGGCAGGTAATGACTGACCACGGCCGGAAAATCATAATAGGGAGTCTCCAGGATCAGCCGTTTACAACTTCGTACGGAAGCCAGTTGCGCGGCAATACCCGTGCCCATGCTTTTCCCGTAAATAATGATGCTGTCCTGGCTGAATCGCTTTACAGCCACCCGGTATACATGCAGGGCCCAGTCATAGAGTTTTTGTTCCGTCAGCTGGCCGGTACTCTTCCCGAATCCGGGATAGTCAATCATCAGTACCTGGTATCCGTGCCGGGTAAAATGAGGTATGTATTTCGCATACCAGCTGATATTCTTTTTATTCCCATGGAAATAAAGCACCACGCCCCGGGTAACGCTATCGGTGCTGGCAAAATCCACCAGGTTCAGCGTGTCGTCCTGGTTCAGGGGAATGGAAATATCCTGGTGCGGCTGCGGGAAATTATAACTGTATTCCCGGTTCAGCGTTACCGGGTGAAAGAGTACGGCATCCTGCAGAAAATAGAAAGCCATTCCCAGGATCAGGTAAACTGTTCCGGTAATCCAGGCCCATTTTTTCCAGTTGATTTTCTTCATTAAAGCAAATATCCTGAAATAAATGCGAGTGGAAAGTGGAAAGTGGAGAGTGGAGAGTGGAGAGTGGAAAGTGGAGAGTGGGGAGTGGGGAGCAGTCGGGAGTCGGGAGTAAATACACCTTCTAAGAAAATGCCAATTAGAGGGGGCTGTTTACTCCCGACTCCCGACTCCCGACTCCCAACTCCCGACTATCAACTAACTCTTCCTGTTGAAATAACTCCGCAGGCCATACATGGCATTGTTGCCAATTTCGTCGACCATACATTTGATCATGTCATTTTCAGAAGGGGGGAAGTCTTTGCGGCGGTTGATCTGTTGCTTATCCTCCTCGCTGAGGGCGCGTTCGTCGCCGGTATACTGACTGAAACGGGTGCTCCAGTTATGGGCGGAGCTGTAAGTGTCGGTCCAGATCCGGCGGCCGTTTTCGTCGCGTACTATCACCTGCAGGGTGGCAGCGGAACGCAGACTCCGGTTGGTGGTAGTAATGGTCGCCTGTACGTTCGCATACTCACGCACCACGCTGTCGGGACGGTAAACGGTTTCCTTTACCACTACTTTACGGGTTACTTTACGGGTCTCGTGATTATCAAATACACGGCCCAGGTCCATATTCACAAACTGCATCGTGATTTCATTGTCCACCCGTATGCGTCGGCTGCGGGCATCCCAGGCGGAATAGAAGCGTACAAATTCATTGCCGCTGTTCTGTTGCAGCTGACTGATCAGCTGATCATCCAGGTTGGGTTGTCCCAGACCGTATGAACTGTACACATAACCACCGTCGCGTTGCATGGGTAACACCACTACATTGGTTACCGCGTATTCAAAGACCTCGTTCATTTTGAGTACCGCTTCGCGGTCGGCGGGTCTGAAGTTCAGCACTGCCTGGAATTCGCGGTATGCGTTCCGGTAACTTTGTTTGTCGGAGTGTTGCATAAACGCCAGTCCCCGGTCAAACCGTGTATCGGCTGCCTTATCCGCATAGATTACCAGGTAGGATGTATAGTTTTCAGGCAGTACAATGCTGTAAACATCGGGCACCCGGTGAATCGCGTCATACATGCGCTGGAGGGCCAGGTACTCATAGTAATTCCATTCCCATTTCATTTCACTGTTGCTCTCCGCATTGGCACGGATACGCGCTTCGTGATCTTCCACTGCATACCGGTAAGCACTGCGCAATGTGGCCAGCAGACCGGCATCATCGGGGTCTTTCTGCAGTTTTTTGGCGGCCAGTTCCACCGCTTCATCATAACGGCCTTTCTCGTATAATTTTTTAGCCGAGCGGCAGGAGAACAGGACAAAACTGAGAACGATAACGGTAATTGTGTAGAGTTGTCTTTTCATAAGCACCTCCTTTTACTGTGTGACGTTCAAATAACGCACCGGTTAACAGGTGGTACCGGCAATTAGCCAATCATTAACAAATCAGGCGGGTTTTCAGTATTTCAAAATGTCGCGGATGAAATTATGGTACTCGTCAAAGGAAGGAAGATTGTTGTGTCCGCCCCCGATTATGCGGATTAATGTCACTTTTTGCGGGTTTAGTTTTTGCAGGGCTTCACTGTGCCGGATAGGGATCAGCCAGTCGCGTGTACCATGCAGGATGTAGGTATGACATTTTACTTTTGGCAGCCACAGGTCGGTACGCAATTTAAACCGCAGCACCAGGCGCAGGGGCAGCATCGGCAAAAAGCGTTCGATGACGCGGATAAAACTGAAATACGGCGCGTCGAGAAGCAGGTAACGGGGCTGGTTATCCGAAGCCAGTTTACTGGCAAAGCCGCTGCCCATGCTCCGGCCATAAATAATCAGGTGATCTTCGGGATAGGTTTCCTTCAGTTTGTTATAGACAAACTGCATATCCGACAGCATTTCTTTTTCACTCCGTTTCCCCGTGCTTTTGCCAAAGCCGCGGTAATCCACCAGCACCACGTCATAATCAAAGCGGTAAAAATCCTTTGCATACCTGGCCCAGCCCTTAATACTCCGGGTATTGCCATGAAAATAAAGAATCAATCCCTTGGGCTTTTCCCGGAAAAAATGCAGCCCGTTGATCCGCACCCCCGGCTCTATATCAAAAAAATATTCGCGGAACGGCACATCATACTTAAACTGGAAATCAGGTCTTAATTTCTCCGGTTTGAAAATGAATTTTTCCTGGAAGAAATAAGCAATCAGGGAAAGAAACGAGATACCAATTATTATATACCAGATGAGTGAGGGCAATGAGGCTTGGTTTGGTGCAATATACGGAAATCAGTTGTGAGATGTGAGATGACAGTAAATACATAACACACGAAGCGCCGTACTTCGTAGTGAGGTGCCGGGTGTCAGTTGCCAATAGCGACGTTCCATCCGAAGCGCCGTACTTCGTACTTCTAACTTCGTACTTGAATTGCCAGGTGCCGGAAGTTACTTAGTAGTCCGTCGCCCACAAAGTCAACTATCAGGTAGCTGTTTAAAATAATGAGTAACTTCACTTTTTACGTAAACGACTACAAACTACTAACTACTAACTACGAACTACCGACTAATCCTCTACTCGTTTCAACTTCAGATTCGTTACCGGTGATACAATCAGCGGGAATTTTTCCACCGTTACGTTGGCAAGGTCAAGCCCGAAGCCTTTCTCTTCGGAGAGACTGTGTTCCTTGAGCCAGAAGTGGAATTTCATGACGATGCGTTCAAAGAAGGGGAGTTCGTTGTCCTGGCTCAGGTATTTCTCCATAACCATGAACTGGAAGTCACCCACAGTGCCGCTGTTGGCCAGGCTTTCGTACCGGCTGATAATATTCACTTCCTTATTGGCCACCAGGTCTTCCACTACTTTGCGGAACATCAGGTTTACCCGTGGCTCCATACGGAACCCAAGACGGAAATCCACCCGGATAATATCATTGGGGATGATATGCTCTACTTTGTATTCGCAGGTATAAGGATCATCCACCGTGTCAATATGCACAAACCAGTAAATATCGGCGCGCTTGGGCTTCCGGTTAAGAATAGAGTAAATAATCTTGTGCTCTATTTCCTTCGGGTTATTGGCACTCGTCATATAGACCAGGTGTGTGGCATATTTGGGAACCGATTTGTCATTACTCAGTTCCTGGATTTTAGGAATATAATGTTCGAGCCGCACAAATTCCACATAGCGGTTCTTGATCTTACGGGCCCTGTACCATACATACATTACCACAAACATCAGCAGACCGATAATAAGCGTGATATAACCGCCATGGGTGAATTTTACCATGAGTGCCACGAGGTAGCCGATTTCCACTACCAGGTAAAACCCGAGGAAAACGTAAATCCAGACGGATTTGGCCCGCTGCAATACCAGGTAATTGGCATACAGCATGGTAGTGGCCAGCATGGTAACGATAATGGCCAGTCCGTAGGCAGCTTCCATATTGGATGATTTCCGGAAGAAAAGCACTACACCGGCACAACCGAGGAACATCAGGAAATTAATCGTGGGTATAAACAACTGCCCCTTGGCTTCCGAAGGATACCGGATCCGGAGTTTGGGCCAAAGATTCAGCCGCATGGCTTCACTGATCAGCGTAAAGGCACCGGAGATCATCGCCTGACTGGCAATGATCGCGGCGGTGGTGGCAATAATCACCCCGGGTATGATAAACCAATGGGGCATCAGGTTATAAAATGCGTTTATACTGAGACTGCTTTTTACTTCCGGTGTTATTTTAAGCCCGGAATGATGATAGAGCAGGTAGGCGCCCTGGCCAAAATAATGGACAAGCAGACAGATTTTTACATAGATCCAGGACATACGGATATTACCCCGGCCGCAGTGCCCGAGATCGCTGTAGAGGGCTTCGGCTCCGGTAGTACAGAGAAATACCGCACCGAGTAACCAGAATCCTTCCTTATAGGTCTGGAGAAAATGGATGGCGTAATAGGGACTGAGGGCTTTGAATATAGCCATATCGTCAAACACGTGCACTAAACCAAGTACCAGCAGCATGGTAAACCAGATAAACATCACCGGTCCGAACAGCTTACCGATGGACGCCGTACCAAACTGCTGCATGAAGAAGAATAAAGTGAGAATGGACAAAACGATAATCACTACGGTATCGCTGCCATCCTGTATACCCAGGCTGGGCAGCTGTTTTAATCCCTCCACCGCTGATGTAATGGAGATGGGAGGGGTAATGATACCATCGGCCAGCAGGGAAGCACCCCCGATCATGGCCGGTATTACCAGCCATTTTTTTCGCCGGCGTACCAGGGCATACAGCGCGAATGTGCCGCCCTCACCCCGGTTATCTGCCCGTAATACGAGCACCACATATTTAATAGTGGTCTGAAATGTAAGGGTCCAGATAATACAGGATAATGTTCCCAGGATGAGTTCCTCATTTACGACCCGGTCGCCGATGATGGCATTGAACACGTAGAGAGGAGAAGTTCCGATATCGCCGTAAATGATGCCGAGCGCGATCAGTAATCCGGCGGCCGTAACTTTGTTCGTCGTGTGTTTCACTGTTAAGTATTTGTTTTATTCTGGCAGACCGTTAGTCTGGCCGGTTGCCCGGCTCCCGCAGGTACAGATTTTGTTACTGTAACGGCAGAATGACAAAGGTATAGGCAAAATATTGTTACAACGATCAACCCGGGCAACTTTCATTTTCCCTTTTTGTTATATGGAAATGTCCGGGCAACCCTGAAAATACCGGCTCATTTTGGTGCCGGCATGTAAAATTGCACCAAATTGCATCTGTTATGCATCCGGGTCTGTCCCGCTTCGTAACTTTAAACGAAATAAGTATGAAACGCTTTCTGTTCAATACCTGTCTGACCGCCCTGCTGGCTGCCGCCTTTTCCATGCCGGCCAATGCCCAGAAAATCGTCTATTCAGAAAAAGACAATGATGATACCCGACGCCTCAACTTTGAAATAGTGGGTAAAATCGGCGGCAATTTCCAGATTTATAAAAATGCCCGCAGCCGGAGCTGGATTACGGTCCTGGATAATGAAATGCGGGAAGTGGGCAAATCCGTCCTGGATTTTCTGCCCAACGATGACCGGATGATCAATGTCGATTTCTTCCCTTATGCCAACCACAGCTGGATGGTATACCAGTATGAACGCCGGAATGTGATTTATTGCATGGCCGCCCAACTGGATGGTATGGGTAAGAAAACCGGGGAAGTAATGGAACTGGACACCACCCATATCGGATTCACTGCTGATAATAAGATCTATTCAGCCATCAGCAGTGAGGATAAAAAAAGGATCAGTATTTTTAAAATCAACAGCCGGAATAAAAGACTTTTTCTCATGACCACCCTGCTCTTTGACGAAAAGCTGCAGTTGCTGAAAAAAAGCCGGCTGGAAATTCCGATGGAGGAAAGAAATGAAAACCTGGGTGATTTTAACCTGGACAATGACGGAGACCTTGTTTTTTCCCGATTCCTCCGTACCGGTAACGATAATATCAGTTCGGCATCCTTCCTGATTAAAAAGGCGCAGGAAGATACCCTGATTCAAAAAACGCTGACGATTGAAAAGACCTGGCTGGATGAAATCCATATTAAAGTGGATAATCATAACAAACGCTATTTCCTGACCTCCTTTTTCTATACCGAACGCCGGGGTAATATTGACGGCTACTACTTTTATATCTGGGATAAAATGGCCGATAAACCACTGGTGGAAACGGTGAGTCTTTTCACCGATGAACTGCGCCGGGAAGCCCGGGGAGACGCCAGTATGAAAATGGCCTTTAATGATTTCTTTATCCGGAATATCATTACCCGAAGGGACGGCGGATTCCTGATTGCCAGCGAATCCTATTTTACCACTTCCCGGTTCAATAACTGGAACCGCTGGGATTATCTCTATGGCTCGCCTTACTGGGGTACCGGGTTTAATAATTATTATTCGCCCTATTATGACCGCTTCTGGTGGAACAGGGGGAGTACCAGCAACCAGAGCTCCCGTCATCATGCCGACCATGTTACCGTATTGTCTTTCGATAGCCAGGGCAAAATGGAATGGAGCAATGTGGTGGCCAAGGAACAGTTTGACGATGAGGGCGGCGACCTGATCTCCTACCAGCTGATGAATACCGGGGAAGCGATTCATTTTCTTTTTAACCAGATGGAAAGGCGGAATAACCTGCTGAGTGATTATGCCGTAAGCCCGGCCGGGGAAATGACCCGGAACCCGACCCTGAAGAACCTGGATAAAGGGTATGAGTTTATGCCCAAACTGGGCAAACAGGTCAGTGCAAAACAAATGATCATTCCTTGTTTGTATCGTAACTATATTTGTTTTGCCAAAATCGATTACAACTAATCCTTAATTCAGCCATACTGCGTGGTCGGACTATTCAAACAGAAGAACCCGGTAAATATATTTTTGCTCCTGGTGTTCGGGATACTGATCAGGATTCCCATGTTTTCGCATCCTCATAGTACGGTTAAGTCCGAAGGGGATGGCATATTGTTTAGCGGCCTGCTGGATATGATGCAGTCCGCAAAGGCCTCCCCGCATCTTTACCCGTTATTCACGTTTGCGCTGCTGTATATACAGGCGCTGATGCTGAACCGTTTTATTACCAGTCACCGGATGATGAGCCGCCCCACTTATTTCCCGGGGATGGCCTACCTGCTGATTACCGCGCTTATCCCGGAGTGGAATTATTTCACCGCCCCGCTGATTGTAAATACATTTTTGCTGATTGTTCTCTCCGCCCTTTTCCGGATTTACAATCAACCGTCGGCCCGGGGCACTATTTTTAATATTGGTCTGGCGCTGGGCATCTCCGCCTTTTTCTATTTCCCGGCTATTGTTTATACCGGTTTTATTCTGCTGGCCCTGATGGTTATGCGTCCTTTCCGCCTGAATGAATGGGTGCTTTGTATTCTCGGTGTCATGGCTCCCTTTTATTTTTATGCCGCTTACCTGTTTATTACGGGTCCCTGGATCTGGTCGGATTTTCTGCCGCATATAGCTTTCCGGTTGCCGGCCATTACCCAGACCGCCTGGATGGCAGGGGCCGTGTTTTTGCTGACCATTCCGTTCCTGATCGGCAGTTATTATGTGCAGGACAGCCTCCGGAAAATGCTGATCCAGGTCCGCAAAGGCTGGAGCCTTGTCTTACTCTATTTACTGGTGGCCATCCTGGTGCCATTTGTCAATAATAACGACAGCCTGGCCAACTGGGTTATGGCTGCCGTGCCCTTTGCCGCCTTCCACGCCTGTACCTATCATTATTCCACCCTCCGGATAATTCCCAACCTGGTATTCTGGCTTTCCGTGGCCCTGATTATTGCCTTCCAGTATGCGGGTCCGGGCTGGTAATCCTGCATACCGATTCCCGGTCGATTACATATCTTTGTCCCTCAAAATCACCTCCGATATGAAATTTGGCGTTGTTGTTTTTCCGGGTTCCAATTGCGACAGGGATATGTATGATGCATTGCATGACGACCTGGGTCAGGATGTACGGATGCTCTGGCACAAAGACCGGGACCTGAGCGCGTTTACCACCGACGATTGTATCATCCTGCCGGGTGGATTTTCCTATGGTGATTACCTGCGTTGCGGGGCTATTGCGCGGTTCAGTCCGATGATGCAGTCCGTTATCGAATTCGCCAATGCCGGGGGGAAAGTGTTCGGGGTGTGCAACGGATTCCAGATTCTTTGTGAATCGCACCTGCTGCCCGGTGGCCTGCTCCGCAACAGCCATCAGCAGTTTGTTTGTAAGAATGTATATATCACCAATGAAACCGGCAAACCCTATAAGATACCGGTAGCGCATGGAGAAGGGCGGTACTATGCCGATGAGCAGACCCTTGACAAACTGGAAGCCAATGGCCAGGTGATTTTTTATTATTGCGATGAAAACGGGAAAATAGGAGCTGCCGGTAATCCCAATGGTTCCACCCGTCATATTGCCGGTATATGCAACGAAAGCCGGAATGTATTTGGCATGATGCCACACCCGGAAAGAGCCTGTTCCGCTGCCCTGGGCAATACGGACGGACGGGAAATTATCCGGACGATGCTGATGGCCACGCAACTGGTATAAGCCTTTTTGCCTCTTGTAATCAGGAGAATGACTTTGTCACTTTTGTCACCAACAAAACCCGGTGGCGGGGTTAATTTTACAAAACGGATTTTAACAATTTATACCGGCGATAAGCAGGATTTTTGTATCGTCAATGATTAAATGAAACACATGAAAAAAACCGTACTTGCCTTCTTCTTACTTGGTCTGGCCGCTGTGGCACAGGCGCAACTAAATCCCATTACCTGGAGTTTCAGTGCGCGTAAAATCGCCGATAAGACCTATGAAGTGCAATGCAAAGCCACGATTCTGACCAAATGGCATTTATACTCCCAGACACAACCGGAAGACGCTGTTGCCATGCCGACCACATTTGTGTTCAGCCCGAACCCGCTCTTCTCCCTGGAAGGAAAAGTAAAAGAAACCGGCAAGCTGGAAAAGTATACGGATAAGACCCTGGGGGTGTCTGCCAACCAGTATTCCAATACGGTTACTTTTACGCAGGTGGTAAAACTGAAGGGCAAGGTTAAGACCAGTGTAACCGGCACGGTGGAATACCAGACCTGTGATGATGAGAAATGCCTGCCTCCTAAAAAAGTCAGTTTCAAAGTAGCTTTAAACTGATAAGTGTGTTATAAAGTATTAAAACGAGTTCCCTGAAAAAGAACTCGTTTGTTTTTTAAAATGAGAAACATGTTCAGTGTCGTTCGTTTTTTGTTTTTGGTGATGGCCGGCGTGGCATTTATTTCCACCACGGCGCAAGACAGTACCGCTCTCTATAAATGGGAAGTCAGCAGTAAGAAAACAGGAGAGGGGGTGTATGAAATTTCATTCAGTACCACGGCCACACAGGGCTACCAGCTCTATGCCCCGAACCAGGAACTGGGAGGCATCAAAACGGTTGAACTGTTGTTTCCGGACTCGGCGATTACCGCGGATCCGCTCTTCGGAGAAACGGGAACGGCTAACCGCTTTGCCAGCCCGATCTTCGATCAGACGGTGGTGAAAGTTTATGAGGGCAGCACTACCTGGACCAGCCGTATTACAATAAAAGGGAGAGTGCCCGCTACCCTCCAGGGCAGCCTTACTTATTTCTACGGGAAAGGAGAAGAGTTCAGTCCCGACGCGCCATTGGCTTTTTCCGTAGCGTTGGAAGGCGGGGAAAAAGTGGCGGGGAGTAAAGTGTCCGCCATTGATATCCATAACCCGAAAGCGCCCTGCGGGGATGAGGGTACCACGAATAAAAGTTTGCTGACGATTTTTTTACTGGGATTGCTGGGCGGATTAATAGCCCTGGTAACGCCCTGTGTGTTTCCGATGATTCCGGTAACGGTTACATTTTTTACCAAGAAATCAACCGACCGGAAAAAAGGCGTAACCAATGCGCTGCTATATGGGTTCTTTATTTTCCTGATTTATGTACTGATCACGCTGCCCTTTCATGTTGCCGGGAAAGCCATCAGTCCGGAGATCTTTAATAATATTTCCACGAATGTGCCGCTGAACCTGCTCTTCTTTGCCATTTTTGTGGCATTTGCCCTTTCCTTTTTTGGCTTGTACGAAATCGGATTGCCGGCTTCTTTTGCCAATAAGGCGGATTCCAAATCGGGGCTTGGCAATATCGGGGGCATATTCTTTATGGCTACCACACTGGCCATCGTTTCATTTTCCTGCACCGGTCCTTTACTGGGTACCTTACTGGTAGGCGTAGCCGATCAGGGGGCCTGGCCGCTTACAGTGGGTGCGGCGGGCTTCGGTATTGCATTGGGATTACCTTTTGCCCTTTTTGCCATGTTCCCGCACTGGCTGCAATCCCTGCCCAAATCCGGCGGCTGGATGACGGATGTGAAAGTGGTACTGGGTTTCCTGGAGCTGGCCCTGGCGGTTAAGTTTTTATCCAACGCGGACCTGGTGATACAGTGGGGACTGCTGAAGCGGGAAGTATTTATCGGACTCTGGATACTGATTGGATTGCTGATTGTGTTGTATTTGCTGGGCTGGTTGCGGATCGCACATAGTTCGCCGGTGAAGAAATTCGGCGTACTGCGGATCGGGTTTATCGTTTTGTTTGCGTCGGTAACCATTTACCTGTTGCCCGGATTGGTGAATGGACGGCTGGCCCTGATCAGCGGATTTCCGCCGCCGCGTACCTATAGTCTGAATCCGCCCGAGCGTAAAGCCTTATTTGAACCGCTTCATAATGATTATACAGCGGCACTGGCAAGGGCAAAGGCGGAAAATAAACCGGTGCTGATTGATTTTACCGGATGGGCCTGTGTGAACTGCCGCCGGATGGAGGAGAATATCTGGCCGGATAAAATCGTGGACAGCCTGATGCGGAATGAATTTGTGGTGGTATCCCTGTATGTGGATGAGCGGAAGAAACTTCCCTTACAGGAACAGACGGTGGAGAAACTGTCCAATAATACGGAGAAGTCAATTGTTACGGTGGGGGATAAATGGGCCACGTTCCAGATTGAAAATTTCGGAGCTACTTCACAGCCGCAGTATGCGATATTGTCGCCCGACCAGGTGCTGCTTACCAAAACGAAATTCTATACGCCCGATGCAGATGAGTTTATTGAGTGGCTGGAATGCGGGCTGCGGACATTTCGGGGGAGTAAATAAGCGGGAGAAAAATGCGCTTTCTGCCTGCCGGCAGAGTTTCACACATAGGAACATAGGGACATAGATTCCATAGAATACAGTCCAGTGGTTCAACGATTGGAAAATTATATAAATCCGCAGGTTTAGTTCACATAGTTATCACCTGCGGTGATGTGAACCGTTTTAAATAAACTTTAATCCTGTTTAATGCTTCTGTATAAAACAAAGCCCGATCAGCAACGAATACCTGCTTTGTACACCCAATGAAAATTGAGCATTGATCATTGGACGTTGAACATTTTTCTAATAATCGCTTTGCATGTGTACATTGTCGGCAGCCAACAACATGACCCCAATGACCCTCTGCCACCCTGTAAGGGTGCGTTGTCGGTAACAAACAAACCATACGCAATGACTCTCTGCCACCCTGTAGGGGTGCTTTGTTGGTTAATAACGGATTTCACACCTGCCGGCAGTGTTTCACACATAGGAACATAGGTACATAGATTACATAGAATACAAAGCAAAAGGTTCAGCGGGTTGAGGCTCGTGGCAGTGCGGAGGTTAAGTTCACATAGTTATCACCTGCGGTGATGTGATCGGCATAAATGGAGTAATTATTTTACTGTTCAAAAAACCTGCATTTAGCAAGGCCCAACTTAAAACACATGCATCCTTTGAACGTCCAATGAAAATTGAGCATTGAGCGTTGAGTTTTGAACATTTTCTTCATTCGTATATACTTTCCGGAATCCGATTCTTAATTGCTTTCAATAAAAAACAGCCTCCGGAAAAAACCGGAGGCTGCTCAATTTGGTGTCATTCTGCACCAGCCTTTCCATGGTAACAACAGGCCTGAAGAACTGTAGAAATCAGTACTGTAAACCGGGGTACCGCGACCGGGAAATAGCTTCCGCAACCAGCGAAGACATTGCACGGACCGGATACCTGTACGGTCGGAGATGCAGAATGACAAAACCTTGGTCTTTCAAAAAATGTAAAGACGGAGGCCAATATTATAATGCGATCTGTTTTTGGGTCATCAGCTTGCGTAAGTTAATCAATCCGTAACGCATTCTTCCCAACGCGGTGTTAATGCTGCAGTTGGTGGCGGCGGCGATTTCCTTAAAGCTCATATCCGCATAGTGACGCAGGATAATCACTTCGCGCTGATCTTCGGGCAGACTCTGCAGCATATCGCGTACGCGGTCATGGCTCTGCCTTTTCATCAGGGTTACTTCCGCACTGTCTTCAGAGAAGTTCAGTACTTCAAAAATATCTTTGTCTTCACCATTGCGGATCGTGGGGGTACGCTTCACTTTACGGAAATGATCCACACAAAGATTGTGGGCAATCCGCATGGCCCAGGGCAGGAATTTTCCTTCCTCGGTATAACGGCCGCCACGCATAGTGTCGATAATCCGGATAAATGCGTCCTGGAAGATGTCTTCGGCCAGGTATTTGTCTTTTACCAGGAACAGGATGGATGTGTACAGTTTGTCCTTATGACGCAGTACTAAGGCCTCTAAGGCACTGAGATTGCCGTCCTGGAACAGGTGGATCAGTTCGTGATCGGTTTTTTTTGCTAAAGCTTTCATAACTCCTACAGTTTTTGGTTTTTTTCCGCATGCAACTGCACGCAGAGAAATTGGATATTGGAAACAGTAAAAAAAAGTCGGTTAAAAAAAAGTGTAGATGTTATGCAATAGGCGGTGTGAGTTTTGGGTTATTCATATGTTGGATATTGTGATATAAAAATAGGTCATTTCAGGAAATTGCCAAACATTTGTAGCCGAAATACGTAGTACTTGTGCTAACGAAATGTTAATGATTTTGGCTGAAACCCGCGAGGGTCAAGGCTTTACCAATCCTGAGACCATAATGGACCGTACAATAAAAGGGAAGAATCCCGCCAAAGCCCGGACCGTAATTTCCGCAGAAAATATCCTTATCCGGGGTGCCCGGGTACATAATCTGAAAAATGTGACCGTGGAAATACCACGGAATAAACTCATTGTCGTGACCGGTGTGTCCGGTTCCGGTAAATCATCTCTGACCATTGATACACTTTATGCCGAAGGGCAGCGCCGCTATGCGGAAAGCCTGAGTGCCTATGCCCGGCAGTTTCTCAACCGCATGAATAAGCCGGATGTGGATATGATCAAGGGCCTATGCCCGGCTATTGCCATCGAACAGAAAGTGAGTACCCGCACACCCCGCAGTACGGTCGGCAGCATGACGGAAATTTATGAATACCTGCGGTTGCTTTTTGCAAGGGTGGGTAAAACGATTTCACCCGTATCCGGACGTGTGGTAAAAAAAGACGATGTCACGGATGTGGTAAACGCAATTCGTTCACTGAAACCCGGTGACAAGGCATTTATTCTCGCGCTGTTTAAAAAGCACAAGAACCGGGATATAAAGGAAGAACTGAATATCCTGGTACAAAAAGGATTTTCGCGGGTGTATGCACAACAAACAACAGACAACGGACAAGCCGGAACCGTGTACAGCATTGAAGACCTGCTGGAACTGCAGGATAAAGAGCTGAAGAAAAAAAATATCACGCATATTCTTATCGACCGGCTCGTGGCGAAAGAGGAATTTGATGAAGACGATTTACACAGGATGGCCGATTCCGTTGGCACCGCGTTTTATGAAGGTGAGGGCGACGTCTACCTCCAGGTCTCTCCCGACTCCCGACTCCAGACTTCCGACTCCCGACTCCCGACTTCCGACTCCCGACTCCCGACTTCCGACTCCCGACTCCCGACTCCCGACTCCCGACTCTCCACTCTCCACTCTCTTCTCCATTTCAACAACCGCTTCGAACTCGATGGCATGACGTTCGAAGAACCGGTGCCGAATTTATTTTCATTTAATAATCCTTTTGGTGCCTGTCCGGTTTGTGAAGGATTTTCGCAGGTACTGGGTATTGATCCGGACCTGGTAATTCCCGACAGGCGGCTGAGCGTATATGAAGGAGCTGTAGCGCCATGGAAAGGAGAGAAACTTGACTGGTGGCGCCAGAATTTTATTAAAGGCGCTAAGAAGTTTGATTTCCCCGTGCATAAACCGGTAGCGGATCTTACCGCGGCCCAGTATGCGCAGCTCTGGGAAGGCAGTCATGATGTATATGGCATTAAAGATTTTTTCAAAGATGTGGAGTCTCAGTTGTACAAAGTGCAGTACCGGGTATTGCTGAGCCGTTACCGGGGACGTACGGAATGTACGGACTGTAAAGGCTTCCGCTTGCGCCGGGAAGCCCTGTATGTACAGGTAAACGGCATGCATATCGGCGAACTCAGTGCCATGCCCGTAAAGGATCTTAAAGCCTGGTTCAATACACTGGAACCGGTGCTTACGGCACAGGATAAAGACATTGCCAAACGCATCCTGCTGGAATTGCATAGCCGCCTGGATACGTTGATTAAAGTCGGATTGGGTTATCTCACGTTGAGCCGGCTGGCCAATACACTCAGTGGTGGTGAAAGTCAGCGGATCCAGCTGACCCGGAGCCTGGGGAGCAATCTCACCAATTCATTATATATTCTGGATGAGCCGTCGATCGGGCTGCATTCGCGCGATACGGCCAACCTGATAACCGTGTTGAAAGAACTGCGTGATCTTGGTAATACCGTGGTGGTGGTGGAACATGATGAAATGATGATGCGGGAAGCGGATCATATCATTGATATGGGGCCGCTGGCCTCTCATCTCGGTGGCGAAGTAATTGCGGAAGGCGATTATGACGCCATCGTCAGTAACGCGATGAGTCTGACCGGGAAGTACCTCAACGGCACATTGAAAATTGAGCCGCCCAAAAATGTGCGTAAATGGAACCGCTCCATAACCGTGGAAGGCGCCCGGCATAATAATTTAAAAAATATCACGGTGGAATTTCCGCTGAATGTGTTGTGTGTGGTCAGCGGGGTCAGTGGCAGCGGGAAGACCACATTGGTTAAACAGATACTGTTGCCCGCCTTACGCAAGCTCAAGGGAGAGTTTGGCGATAAGGTCGGCTTTCATAAAGCCTTAACCGGCGATATAGATAGTATTGCCCAGGTGGAGATGGTGGATCAGCATCCAATTGGCAAATCATCAAGGAGTAATCCGGTCACGTATATAAAGGCATGGGATGAAGTGAGGGATTTGTATGCGCGGCAGCCGTTGAGTAAGATGCGCGGTTTTCAGCCCAAGCATTTTTCCTTTAATGTGGATGGAGGACGATGTGATACCTGCAAAGGTGAAGGCGAACAGGTGGTGGAGATGCAGTTCCTGGCCGATGTGCACCTGGTCTGCGAATCCTGTGGCGGAAAAAAATTCAAGGAAGAAGTTCTGGAAGTGAAGTACCACGATAAGAGTATTTACGAAGTGCTGGAAATGAGCGTGGATGAAGCCATCCAATTCTTCTCGGCAGACGGGGGGGCGATAGCCCGCGCATTACAGCCGTTGAGTGATGTGGGGCTGGGCTATGTGAAACTGGGACAATCGTCGGATACTTTGTCCGGCGGAGAAGCGCAGCGGGTAAAACTGGCGTCGTTCCTGGGCAAAGGAAGAGCGGGAAATAAGCTCCTGTTTATTTTTGACGAGCCAACTACCGGTTTGCATTTTAACGACATTAATAAGCTTCTGGCGTCGTTTAACGCGTTGATAGAGCAGGGGCACTCCATTCTTGTAATAGAACATAATACAGATGTGATCCGTTCGGCCGATTGGGTGATTGACCTTGGGCCCGAAGCCGGTGAAGGGGGAGGAGAGCTGGTTTTTGCGGGTCCGCCGGCCGCGTTGAAAAAAGCAAAAAACAGTCATACCGCCCGGTACCTGTAAGTAATTTCCATATTCCGGAAATCGGGACGGTAAAACTAAAGGTAAACCCTTATATATAGCTGAAAACCGCTATGGGTAAGGGTTTCGTAAGAATACGCATCAGTGTATTTGCTTAAATTTTTTTAGTTAAAATCTTGCAGTTACGGAAATGGCCGTATATCTTTACCGTCACTTTACGACGTGAATTTCCGACTACGCGAAAGTATCAATCCCCAGATCCTCTCGAAATCCCTACCCCAAATCCTCGCTGAACGACCGCAGTAAATCAGACTACGGATCAATACGTATAAATAGCTACCAATTTCCTGGCGATGACAATAATGTCGCAGCCCGATGCAGAACCATTATTTCGAACCTTATTTTTTTTAAAGCTTAAAAACACTGAAGCATGAAAAAGAATTTACAAATTGGTAAAAAAATCGCGTTGACACTGGCCCTGTTTCTGACGGTGGCGGTGGTAAATGCGCAAACAAGAACTGCCTCCGTTACCGGTATATGGAGTAATACGGCTACCTGGGGTGGAGCATCTGTACCAACATCAATAAATGATGTTGTTATTAATAATGGCATCACTGTAACTGTTGATGTGGCTTTAGCTGAATGTAACAGCCTTACATTCGGAAGCACATCTGGAACAATCACTGTAAATGCAACAAGGGCGCTTGCTGTTACAGGTGCGATAACATTGCAGAACACAACCGGTAGCAATACCGCAGCGACACTTGCTGGCGCAGGTTCTATCAGTTGTGCATCAATTGTTGTTGGAGGAAATGTAACAGCTGTAACAGCCGACAGAACTACAACTCTTACTTCAACGGTTTCCAATTTAACAGTTAATGGGAACATAAGTATTAATGGAGAAGATAATGTTAACAGGGAGAATGACGCTATATTCAATCTAAATTCGGGTGCCCTTGGAATTTCCGGTACAATTACACTTGATAGTGACATCGATGATAATGATGCAATTGCATCATTTAGAATGGATAATGGCACTAGCAATGGTGTACTAAACCTAACTGCGGCAACACCTTTTGTTCTTACTGGTTTAGGAACTGAATCTATTAGTTTTGGTGGAGCTGGAGATCTGGCTACCGTTAACTACTCAGGTGCAGCCCAAACTGTAACTAATGCAGCAACATATCGTTATTTAATCCTGTCCGGAAGCGGAGTGAAAACAACAAATGGTGTGCAAGTCAATGATAAACTTTCTCTACAAGGCACTGCAACAGTTGGGAATACTATAACTTACAATACTGCTATCCTTGAGTATAAAGGTTCAGCCCCTCAGTCAACATCAAATTTTGAATTTCTTACTGGCAGTGCAGATCTTGATGAAGTTATTATTGATAACCCATCTGGCGTTACACTTTCTTCCGCAAGAACACTTGATGGAATTCTTAACCTTACAAATGGTTATCTAACAACAACGGCAACTGAATTACTTACACTTTCTACTAGCGGATCAGCAACAACAGCTAATGGTGCATTTGTAAATGGTCCTTTAGCTAAATCCACAAACACTACTGCTTCATTCTCATTCCCCGTTGGTGCGGTTGGTCGCGGAATCAGGGCGGTATCAGTAACGCCAACAGCAAATACGGCTACAACGTATACTGCAAGGTTTAATAATGCAAATCCGCGTTCACTGGCAAATGGCGGTGTATTAGGTGCATTGCAGCAAATCAGTGTGTGTGAGTACTGGAATGTTGATCGTTCAACAGGTGGGGCAAATGCTTCAGTAACACTCTCGTGGTTAGCCAGTGGTTCCAATTGTGGTTCTAATTCATGGGGTTATGTTACGGATCTTACCCAGTTAACAGTTGCACGTCATGACGGTACCGGCTGGACCAATGCAGGTCGTGCTTCAACTACGGGAACTGCACTAGCTGGCGGGACCATTGTTTCAAATACAGTTACTGCTTTCAGCCCCTTTACTTTAGCTTCTACCAGTTTTACGGCGAATCCGTTACCAGTTGCATTCAGTAACGTAAAAGCCTTTGAAAAGGGGACAGGGGTTCAGGTTGAATGGACAAACCTCACTGAGTCTGATATTTCCGGTTATGTAATCGAACGTTCTGCCAATGGTATCGACTTTACTGCAATCGGACAGGTAGCACCCCGCAGCAACCAGGCTGATAAAGCCAGCTATGTATACAATGACCTGGCACCGCTTAATGGCACTAACTTCTATCGGGTGAAAGCGATGGAACTGGCTGGTAAATCTATTTATACCAAATCACTCCGGGTGGATATGGGTCGTACCGTAAAAGGAGTTAGTCTCTATCCGAACCCCGTAAAAGGTTCCGATATTACCGTTGCTTTCACTGCCGGTAAAGGGCTCTACACGATGAGTGTACTGAATACGGCTGGCCAGGTTGTTTACAGACAACAGCTGAATCATGCCGGTGGTACCGTAGCCCAGCAGGTTAGCCTGCCTTCACTGAAAGCCGGTATGTACAATGTGCTGGTGAGTGGCGATAATTTCAAAGAGACGAAAATGTTCGTGATTCAATAAGCGATAACACAAAAACCACAACGAATAAAGGGTTGTACCAACGGGTACAACCCTTTTTCATGCGCAGGGAATGAGCAGTTGTTCTGGCATCCATCCAGGATCAACCCGGTTGCCCGGTCTGTGCCTGGTACAGCGGCGTTACCGCCTGATAATAAGTTTTTCCTGCAATAACTGCCCGTCCGTTGTCTGCAACGTCAGAATATACATGGCGGAGGAAAGCTGACTGCAATCCATGGTCAGACTGCTTTTGCCGGCCGGCAGACTGCTGATCATTTGTTTTACAATAGTGCCTTTCATATCGGTGAGGGTTAACCGGACATTCCCGCTTTTCTCCAGGCTGAGGGAAACGGTGACATTGTTTACGGCCGGGTTGGGAAATACGCGGAAATCACTGCCTGTTTGCGCCTGATTAAAAAAGATCACTTTGCTGTAACTGTTCTTGCCGTCTTTATCTGTTAACTGTAACCTGTAATATATTCTCCCTGCTGTATGGTTTGAATGAAGCGCATCGGTGAACCGGTACTCATTGCGTGTTGCGGCACCACGGGCATCCACTTTACCGATCGTGCTGAATTGCAAGCCGTCAAAACTTCGCTGGATGGAATAATGACTGAAACCGGTTTCCTGTTCAGTTACCCATTGCAGCTGCGTCTGCCCGTTTGCCAATGTGCCATTGAATTGTAACAGCGTAACGGGTAACACCACATTATAACTGTTTATTTTCCATAAGTCGTTCAAAATGCCAGAAGTGCTGTCGTCATATCCGTATCCACCAAATAACCAAAGATTGCCCGTTTGGTCAGTCCATGAAACACTCCCTTGTCTTGCACCGGTTTTGTTTGTAAGACTGGGTTGCCCCTGAATTCCGTAAATACCTTTCTGATCAATTTTATTATCCCCCTTAACCCAGGTCCATGTGTTGGTAAAAGGACTGAATTTCCAGAAATCATTTAGATATCCTTCTATATTACTTCCATCATAGCCATAACCTCCAAATAACCATAATTCTCCGTTGGGGTCAGTCCATGAACTGCTGATGTATCGTGCTCCTGGTGTATTTGAAATGCTGCCTGTACCTTGTATCCCATATACTGGAGCCTGATTTATTGTATTATGCCCACTTATCCATGTCCACAAATTGGTAGTAGGATTGTATTTCCATAAATCACTAAGATTTCCGCCATTTATTGCGTCATAACCATATCCTCCAAAAAGCCAGAAGTTACCATCCGCATCAGCCCAGGAAGTGGATACGTAACGAGCTCCGGGTTTATTACCGGAAGAAGACACCCCCTTGGTTCCGAAAACGGCTGTTCTTTCAATAGCATTATCGCCGCTTATCCAGGTCCATTTGTTTGTAGAAGGGTTGTAGCGCCAAAGATCATTCAATAGACCAGTTTCACTACTATTATACCCATATCCTCCATATAGCCATAAATATCCATTTGCGTCGGTCCAGGTATTACTGCCATACCTGGCTCCAGGTTTGTTATTGTTGTGTTCATTACCTTTAACTCCATAGGAGCCTTTTACATCGATTGTATTATCCCCTTTAATCCAGGTCCAGTTATTTGTAGCCGGATTGTACATCCACAGGGCATTCAGAAATCCGAATGAGTTGTCAGTATATCCAAAACCGCCGAACATCCAGAGGTTTCCATTCATGTCTGTCCAGGAAACACTGGCATATGTAGCTCCGGGTTTATTAGCAGCATTGCTGTTGCCCTGGGTTCCATAAACTGAATATTGTTGGACACTGCTGTCGCCTTTTACCCAGGTCCATTTATTGGTGCCGATATCAAACTTCCATAAATCATTAAGATAACCCAGTTCGCTATTGCTGTTGCCCATACCTCCAAACATCCATAGGTTACCGGATTTATCACTCCATGTAATGGCAGAAGTACGTGAACCAGGTTTATTAATGCTGGAAGGGACACCTTTTGTGCCATATATTCCCATGATGTCAATGCTGTGATCGCCTTTCATCCACGTCCACGGTGTGGAGGGATCTATCTGTGCGCCTGACCGGAATGCCAGCAGGGCAAATGCGATGAAGAAGAGGATGGTCTTCATAAAGGATGGATTTGGATGCAGAACAAACTTACACGCGTGTATCACCAAAACCTATGAAGTCCAACAGTATTATTTTGATTTATGGGTTAGTACTTACGGTACTTACTGGTTAACCAATGTAAATAAATCAGGGCCGGTTGTGCGTGACGGACGACAAAACTACGTAAGCCGGTTTTCCGTTGTGGTGAATATTCTTTTTTTTCGGTAAAAAAATAAGTATAACGGTAAAGTGTATACGATAAAATACGTTATAGAAAATAAGTGTTCAGGTTGTTTTACGGTATGGATTTTCGTGCTTTTACCAGTACGGAAAGGAAAAAATACGGCTGATCCGGTTTTTTTAGGGCAAAACCATTAGTATTCGTGTAGCTATAAATAGTATTGCACTTAGTAACCGTTAAGGGTTACTGATTAATTCCCGTACCATTGAAAATCCAAACAGTGAGAAATCAGATCGTTGCGTTTATCGCTTTATTCTTCACCGGTTGTCTGTATGCACAGACTACGTACACCTGGAACATGCCCGGCAACGGCAGCTGGGCTACCGCCGGCAACTGGACACCCGCACGTATCACACCCGCGGTGTCGGATATCCTGATTATCAATAATGGCGGAACAAAAACGATTACGGCTGTGCCCACACAAACCATAGGGCGATTGGTAGTGAGCGGGAATACCACCGTAACACTTGAGCCCAATGGCGGAGCAAGAACATTGACGATTTCCAATGCGGGCCTGGCCATGGATGTACAAACCGGCAGCACCCTGTCGCTGACCGGACAGAATCTTGGCGGAACCCGTTCTTTAACCCTGCGCTTTACCGGTGCCGGAAATACAATCAGCATTGCCGGAGCCCTTAATCTGAATATAACCGGTAATGATCCGGGGATTATCAATTTCAATAATTCAGTTACCACGGTTACGGGTACCCTGAGAAATAACGGGGGTACAATCGGTGCCGCCGCGGGCAACCTGAATTTTACCGGAAGCAGTTACTATAACCATGCGGTAAATGGCAATGGCATTCCGGTAGCCACCTGGACGGGAAATGCAACCTGTACAATTACCGGTTTTACCACGACACTGCCCACCGGACTCAATCAGTCTTTTGCCCGCTTTGTCTGGGATTGCGCATCGCAAACAGGTCCCGCTTTATTTGCCGGCCAGCTGACGGCCGTTGCCGGAGACCTCGTCATCCGCAACTCGGCCCTGCAGGCTGTGGTACTGGCTTCTACCAACAACAGTACGTACACACTTGCCATTGGCGGAAACCTGGTGGTGGAAGATAATGCCTGGTTCCTGCTTACATACGGCGACAATATTACCGCCACGGTGAATGTAACGAACGACTTCACCATTACCGGCAGCAGTATGTACTCAACGATGGTGGATTTTCATGCAGCAACCGGGAGTGGCATTACGCTGGCCAAAATCATTCTGAATGTGGGTGGTGATTATATTCAGACCAGCGGTTACCTGGATATGGCCTATGGAGAATCTAACGTATCGAACTTTACGGAGATGCGGATCAACGGCAACTTCAGTCTGTCTGCTGATGCATTATTACAGACCGGCTCCGGTGATAACTCTGTCATTAACGGACTGCTGCTCTTTACCAGGAATGGTACGCAAACACTTTTTGTTGATGGCACGTCATATTTGCTGTCTGTAAATTATCAGATAGATAATTCTTCCATCCTGCAACTCCAGTCGGATATATCACTTTCCAGCAGTGCTACGGCTGGATTCGCCGGACAGTTTACAATTGCCACAGGCGGTACTGTGGATGCGGGTACTTTCCGTATTGCCAGTTCTTCGGGTGCCACAGCCGGTGTTAACAACCGTTTCGAACTGCAAACCGGTGGAAAAATAATAACGGCCAATGCGGGTGGTCTGCAAACGGATGCCACTAATGGAACCGTTTCTACAGCTATTGCCACCCGGATCTATCACAGCAGCGCGGACTATGAATTTCAGACCGGTATTACAGGTGTTTTTCCCACTACGCCAACGGCCAATACACTCAGCAACCTGATCGTGAATAACAGCAGCGGGAATGTAGTGCTGAGTCAGCCGGTTACCATTACCAATTCATTGCAACTGGTAAATGGCATCCTGGTAAGCACACTGACCAACCTGCTGACCATTGCGGATAATGCTACGGCTACTGGTGGCAGTTATGCACCCGTACGCTATGTGGACGGACCCGTCCGTAAAATCGGGGACGACGCCTTTACATTTCCGGTGGGAAAAAATAACATTTATGCACCCGCCAGCATCTCTGCTCCGGCAGCCGTAACTGCGGAATACCGGGGCGAATATTTCCGCGGCACGCCTCCCAACCGAACCAATATTACAGCCCCCGGCTTAAGCCAGATCAGCTATTGTGAATACTGGGATATCGAAGAAGTGGGGCCGGGCAGTCCTACAGTGGATGTATCCCTCTCCTGGAGCGGACTCAGTCCCTGTAACGCGGCAGCCTATGTAACCAGTCTGGCCAGTCTTACCGTTGCGCATTTTGACGGAACCAACTGGAACAGTCATGGGAACAGCGGTGGGTATAGTGGTACGGCTTCCCAGGGAAATGTAACCAGGAATACGGTGGCGGCCTTCAGCATTTTTACACTGGGAAGCACCAGTGCGGCGGCCAATCCCTTAAGTGTAAAGATGACGGATCTGGCAGCCTGGGCAGCAGGTACGCAGAACCGGATCGGCTGGACCAACAGGGCTGAAGCGGGGATTGCGGAATATGTTATTGAGAAATCAGGTGACGGACTTCAGTTTGTAACGCTTTTTCAGCAACAGGCACGGAGTAATAACGGAGGGAAGGAAAGCTATACAGTGGCCGATCTTCAACCCGGCCAGGTAACCTATTACCGGATCAGGGCTACTGAAAACAGTGGTCAGATCAGTTACAGCCAGGTATTGAAAGTCAGTCGTAACACGGCCAGCGCAAACAGTATAAAAGTATTTCCCAATCCTGTAGTGAATAAACAGGTTACGGTACAGCTTAACAGCCGTACACGGGGATTGTATCAGATAAAGCTATACAGTAACAGCGGCCAGCAGCTACTATCCAGAAGCTGGCAATACAACGGGGGCGGAGCCGCACAGACCCTCGATTTGCCGGAGCAGTTACAGGCAGGTGTGTATCATCTGCAGGTAAGCGGAGAAACACAGCAGTTGTATACGGCCCTGTTGGTTCAATAATACGTTAACGGAGATTATCCAGCGACTTCACCAGTTTTTCATCTTTCCGGATGCCCCGGAAAGCCATAACAAAACCGCCCAGGATCAGTACCGGCAGAATGGAACTGAGTGCCAGCACCGGTTTGATCAGTTGCTTCATTTCCTTAAAAAATAACAACAACAGGAGAAGACTGATGATTACGCCTCCGGCACAAAGCCAGCTTTGCTGTTGCCTGTTTTTGTAAAGGAAAATAGTAACGGCGGAAAGAATCATACTGATACCTGCGGTCAGCAGGAGCAGAAAACTATGGCCGGCATAAATATTTACCCGGAGCGGGGCCGTACTGCCTTCTTTGAGCTGATCGCCCACGGCGAACGGGAAAATAAAGCTGGCAACAGCCGCAGCCGCTGCCAGTAATAACCATAATGTTTGCTGACGTTGTATCATACAAAATAGTTTGAGGTTGGCTCAAAAAGTTTTATCCCAGTTCCGGGTAAAGCGGAAACTGCTGCATAAATGTATTCACTTCCTGTTTTACCGCCGCCACTTTATTTTCATCATCCGCGTTCATCAGCACTTCGTCAATGAACGATACTACGGTTTCCATATGTGCTTCATTCATGCCGCGGGTGGTAATGGCCGGCACACCCACACGTATACCCGAAGTAACAAACGGTGATTTATCGTCAAAAGGCACCGCGTTTTTATTCAGGGTGATATGAGCTTTATCGAGTGTTTCCTGCGCTTTTTTACCCGTCAGGTTTTTATTCCGCAGGTCAATCAGCATCAGGTGGTTGTCGGTGCCGTTACTGATCAGCTGATAACCGCGGTTATTAAATGCGGTGGCCATTGCCTGTGCATTGGCGATAACCTGTTTGCCATAGGCTGTAAAATCTTCGGATAAAATTTCTCCGAATGCCACGGCTTTGGCGGCAATCACGTGTTCCAGCGGTCCGCCCTGTGACCCGGGGAATACGGCCAGGTCAAGCAGCTGACTCATGGTACGGAGATTGCCCTTGGGATCTTTGATACCCCATGGATTTTCAAAATCATGACGAAGCATGATGATGCCGCCGCGTGGTCCGCGTAATGTTTTATGTGTGGTGGAGGATACGATATGGCAATGATCAAAAGGATCATTCAGTAAGCCGGTGGCGATCAGTCCCGCCGGATGGGCAATATCCGCAAATACAACGGCACCGATTTCGTCCGCCACGGCCCGGATTCTTTTATAATCCCAGTCGCGGCTGTACGCTGATGCGCCGCAAATAATCATCTTGGGTTTCTCCGCCCTTGCTTTGGCTTCCAGTTGTTCGTAATCCACAATCCCGTCTTTGGTAACGCCATAATGCAATGCTTCGTAAGTTTTCCCGGAGAAATTGGCCGGACTGCCATGAGTCAGGTGCCCGCCCATACTGAGGTCCAGTCCCAGGAATTTTTCGCCGGGCTTCATTACCGCCAGAAAAACAGCGGCATTGGCCGATGCACCACTGTGCGGTTGCACATTGGCCCAGGAGGCATTAAATACTTTTTTCAGGCGGTCAATCGCCAGTGTTTCAATTTCGTCTACCACTTCACATCCGCCATAATAGCGTTTGCCGGGGTATCCTTCCGCATACTTGTTCGTGGGCACGGTGCCCATGGCCTGCATCACCTGCAGGGAGGTAAAGTTTTCAGAGGCGATCAGTTCAATACCATGGCGCTGACGGTCCAGTTCCTTCCGGATCAGGTCAAATACGAGGGTGTCTTTTTGCATGGCGCAAATTTACGTACCGGTTCTATATAAAAGCCTTAAACAAAGGGGCGTTGATAAATAGTCGGGAGTTGGGAGTCGGGAGTTGGGAGTCGGGAGTCGGGAGGAGCAAACAAATACTCGTTTTTTCCTTAAAAATGGTACTTTCGTTAGCTTTTGATTAGTTACCCGGGCAGGGCCCGATAAACCAGTTGGCTTATAATGAAGGCGATTATACCAGTAGCGGGCGCAGGAACCAAACTGCGACCCCATAGTTATACACAACCGAAGGCATTGATCCCCCTGGCCGGGAAGACCGTGCTCAGCATCATTATCGACCAGCTCAGAGAAGCCGGTATTTCAGAATTCATTTTTATTGTGGGCTATCTCGGGGAGAAAATTGAGGATTATGTAAATGCCAAATACCCCGAATTACAAACGCATTACGTACACCAGACCGACCGGCAGGGTGTGGGACATGCGGTGGAATTAACCAAAGAACTGGTAAACGGAGATGAAGTGTTTGTGGTACTGGGCGATACGATCTGCGAATATGATGTGAAAGAAGTAATCAGCAGCCCGGATTCCATGATCGGTCTGCGTAAAGTGGAGGATCCCCGTGATTTCGGTGTGGCCGAACTGGATGATGACGGAATGATTGAGCATGTGGTGGAAAAACCCCAGATTCCGAAATCGAATATGGCCATGGTGGGTATTTATAAAATCCGGGAGAGCGGCCAGTTGTTTGATTGCCTGGAAAATAATATCCGGCACGGGCTCCGTAGTCATGGTGAATATAACCTGACCGATGCGCTGGATTGTATGATCCGTGCGGGTGTGAAATTCCGCTCCTTTAAGGTGGAAAACTGGTTTGATTGCGGCCGCAAAGAAACCCTGCTTGAATCCAATGCATTGCTGCTGAAAAAATTTGCAACGGATACCGATGCCGGTCAGTTTGAAAATACGGTTATCGTTCCGCCGGTAAGTATCGGAGCCGGCTGTGTGATTAAAAATTCAATCATTGGTCCGAATGTGGCCATAGGCGAAAATACCACCATCGATTATTCCATCGTCAAAGGTTCCATTATTGGCTCCTATTCCAACCTCTTTGATATTGTATTGGCGGATTCCGTGATCGGCAGCGATACCAATCTGCGTGGTGAGTCCCGGTCGCTGAATATCGGGGATAATACGAGTATTGATTTAGGGTGATAGGGTGATAGGTTGATAGGTTGAGAGGTTGAGAGGTTGAGAAGTTGAGAGGTGAGGGATGGGCCTTGTTAACTTTTCAACAGGTTAACTTGTTAACTTTACTCCATGAACAGATTCTCCAATCACGTTACCCGGCTGTTCGGGATAGATTACCCAATTATTCAGGGCGGCATGGTGTGGGCCAGCGGCTGGCGGTTAGCCAGTGCCGTTAGTAATGCCGGCGGACTGGGTATTATCGGGGCGGGCTCCATGTATCCTGAAGTATTGCGTGATCATATCCGGCAATGTAAGGCGGCGACCACAAAGCCCTTTGCCGTTAACCTGCCGCTTTTATACCCGGATATTGAAAAGCATATTGAAATAATCTTGGAAGAAGGTGTAAAAATTGTGTTTACGTCCGCAGGAAACCCAAAGACATGGACGTCTGTACTCAGGGAAAAAGGGATTACGGTTGTACATGTGGTCAGTTCCTCAAAATTTGCCCGGAAAGCGGAAGAAGCCGGTTGCGACGCGGTTGTAGCGGAAGGGTTTGAGGCCGGCGGGCACAATGGCAGGGAAGAAACAACCACCCTCGTGCTTATTCCCGCCGTTCGTAAGGCGGTAAAGATTCCGGTAATCGCCGCAGGAGGCATTGCCACAGGCCGCCAGATGCTGGCCTGTATGGTACTTGGGGCGGGTGGTGTACAGATGGGCAGCCGCTTTGTAGCCAGTGAGGAAGCTTCCTCTCATATTCAATTTAAAAATGAAGTGATCGGGGCACAGGAAGGCGACACACAACTGATGATGAAGCAACTGACACCCGTGCGTTTATTACGGAATGAGTTTGCCACACAGGTGCGTGCAGCGGAATTGAGAGGTGCTTCTCCGGATGAATTAAAAGAATTGCTGGGACGGGGACGTGCCAAAAAGGGGATGTTTGAGGGTGATCTTGCCGCAGGTGAACTTGAAATAGGACAGGTGAGTGCTTTATTAGATGAAATACTGCCGGCGAAAAAAATTGTAGAGAACGTCTGGCAGGAATTTATCAACGGTTTGGAAAATCCGCTGGAATTGAATTAATTTTAATCTCCGCTCTGATTTACCGCAAACCTGAACCTGTTCAATAACCATTTAAACCAGTTACAATGAAACAAAAACTGCTGATCCTCGCTGTTTGTTTGCTGGGTACTTTTATGGCGAAAGCAAATACTGATCCCGGAAACGGAGCCCGGGATGAACTTAATGGGGTAGTGCTGCATGCTGAAACAAAGCGGCCTTTAAAGGACGTGAGCGTGACTGCCTATATCAACAATTCAAAAAAAGAAAAAATCGTTATCAGTAATGAGGAGGGTGGATTTTCTTTTGATGAACTGAAACCCGGCGTGTACAAATTTGTGTTTGAGAAAACGGGGTTCAAAAAAGTAACCAGGGAAAAAGTGGTGATTAAGACAGACGAAACCTCCCAGTTGCAGATTGAACTGGTGGAAATGGGTGATTACGAAATATTACCGTCCCCTTTTAATATCGGGGGATTCTGAGTATAAAGAGACAGAAAAAAACCGCGGTACTGCCGCGGTTTTTTTATTGTTCATTTAGTCCAGGTTCATGTCAAAATCGTCATCCGTTTTTGAAAGGGTGAACGTGGGGTATTTATCCAGCACAGCCTGGTATTTTTTATATACACCCTCACTGGCTTTTTTCCCGTTTATCAGGAGCACGCCGTTTTTATGTTCCAGTTTATATCCCTCTTTTTTTATCAGCAGCCCGTCGCTGTCCAATCCGTCCACGAGGGTTTTCATTGCCTTCATTTCTGTTTTGGCTTTCTCCATTTCCTCTTTGGCTTTTTTCATTTCTTTTTCCAGCTTAGGGGCCATTTCCTTAAGTTCCGCAGCCATTTTTTTCATGTCTTCCTCCATCTTACGAAAATCTGTTTCTTTTACTTTTTCCATTTCCAGTTTCATCTTGTCCCAGTCCACTTTGGCGAGCGAAGCCTGTACTTCCTGCTGTATTTTCGCCACATCTATTTCTTTTATGGCTGCGGCAATTTGTTCTTTTACTTCATTCCAGTCTGTTTTTGCCATTGAAGCCTGTACCTCCGCCTGAATTTTTGCGAGGTCCACTTCTTTCATGGCTTTTTCAATTTCCAGCCGGATCTTTTCTCCGTCAAATTCTTTAAAGGCTTTTGAAAGTTCGGCGCTTACTTTGGCCATTTCAGCACTGATGTCAATAGCTTCCAGTTCGGAAAGGGCTTCATCCAGGTCCCGGACTTTCTTTTCCTTCTGTATTTTTTTGGGCACGGTGTCGTTGGCGGTTACCGGTTGTCCACCCGGTGTTTGCTGATAATCCCAGGAAAGAAGACCAATACTGAAAGTGGCCAGTAAAAGGATCAGCCCGAACCGGGCGGGAGAAAGGGTTGTTGGTTTCATGTGCTAATAGTTTAATGAATGAATTTGTTTTCGACGAAATGTTTCGTACAAATATACGATCAGCTTCGTATTAAGTTACAGTAAGGCCGGAAATAGGGGAAATTTTAACAATAATGAGCAATGAGTAATCAGTAATGAGTAGCTGATCGAATAGTCTTAACGTATGTCGCCCTCCGAAAATCGGAGGGCGACTTTATTTTTAGTGTCTTCCCCTATTACTCATTACTCATTCCCCTTTCAGCCTCTTTCTACCGTTGAAGACTTCCCCCTGGCAACCGCCTAATTCTTCCTGAACGCCCACTTAATCATTTCCTTCCAGGTCGGCTTCTTGCCATACATCAGGATACCGGTGCGGTAGATTTTTCCGGCAAACCAGACGGTAAACATGAAACTGAGAATCAGTAAGCCCATGGACAATCCCAATTGCCACCAGGGTACCGTGCCCGGAGCGCCAAAGGGAATGCGGGCCATCATTACAATGGGGGAACTGATAGGTATTATACTGCCCCATACGGCTACAGGGCCGGTGGGATCCGCAATAGCCGATGACATCATGGCTATTGAAATGATCACGAGCATGGTGATCGGGAAACTGAGCGACTGCGCTTCCCGCATGTCTTCATTCACCGCGCTGCCGATGGCTCCATATAAGGAGGCATAAAAGAAGAAGCCGGCAAGGAAATAAAAACCGAAGCAAAACAGGATCAGCGGCATGTTTACACTGGAGAATATTTTCTGCATGGTACCCACCATCTGGGATACCATACCGCTGGAAGAAGAGGCAATGCCCACATTATAAACAATCAGCACAAAGGCAATCCACAAAAAGAACTGGGTCAGTGCCACCAGCCCGATACCGAGAATTTTACCCAGCATCATCTGGAAGGGTTTCACCGATGAAACAATTACTTCGGCGATGCGATTGGTTTTTTCTTCCATCACTCCCATCATCACCTGTGAGCCGTAAATCAGCAGAATCAGGTAAATCAGAAAACCCGAAACATAGCCAATCCCTTCCGCTGTTTTCGCATTCGCCTTTTCATCTTTAATGTTATAGGAGGAAACCTGCAGGCGTTGCGAGAGAATCTTTTGTTTTTCCCCGTCTATCTGAAGACTGTCATTTTTAATGGCGCTCCAGATCCGGTTAAGTTTGGCTTCCACAGCCGCGGTGGAGCCGCTGCCATAGGATTTATCCGCTTTAAATACCAATGAATCCGAACCGGTCTTCCAGTCAAGAGAAGGGATGACCAGGTAGCCGTCATAGCCGGCGGCTTTATGATCGGCCATTACCGCTTCCGGTTTTGCCTTTACCAGGGTTATCAGTGAGCTGTTGTCGGCCAGGTTCTGTGCCATGATTTTTTCTTCAGTAAAATAGCCGGAAGAATCAATCAGTGCCACATGCAGGCTCTGTTTACTTTTTTCAGCAATAAAACCCATACCGAATATGAGTCCCATATACAGAAGCGGAAATAAAAGAGTGGAAATAATAAATGTTTTTTTCCGTACCCGGGTGAGGTATTCCCTTTTTATAATAATCCAGATTTTATTCATAACAGGAAGTTGAATGGTAATAATAAGTTGTCATTGGTGTCAGGCCTGTACGGGTTGAAACTGCCGGGCCGTGGGCGTGCCTTCCACCAGTTTGATGAAAATATCATTGAGGGAAGGAAGAATTTCATTAAAAGCGTGTATACTGAGTCCCTGGTCGAGTACGAAGCGAAGTACTTCATTGGGAGTATGACCATCCTTGATTTTTATTATAAGGGAATCTTCCCGCGTTCCTGCCAAGGTAAAGGGAGCCAGTTCGCTTACTTCGATCAATGAACGGTTCAGCCCGATACTGTACAGGTTCTCTTTATAATCCTGCTTCACCTGTTTTACCGTGCCGTCCAGTATTTTCTGTCCTTTATTTACAAGCGCTATATGGTTGCAGATTTCTTCCACCTGTTCCATCCGGTGCGTACTGAAAATGATGGTAGCGCCATTTCTCGACAGGTTGAAAATTTCATCTTTGATCAGGTTGCTGTTCACCGGGTCCAGTCCGCTGAACGGTTCATCCAGGATGATCAGTTTGGGCTCGTGTAATACGGTGGTTACAAACTGGAGTTTCTGCCCCATCCCTTTGGACAGGTCTTCCACTTTTTTGTTCCACCAGCTGTCCATTTCAAAACGGGCGAACCATTTTTTTATTTTCGATTGTGCTTCGCTGTGACTCAGTCCTTTCAACTGGGCCAGGTACATGGCTTGTTCGCCGATTTTCATTTTTTTGTACAGGCCGCGTTCTTCCGGCATGTATCCGATCTTGCCTACGTCTTTAATGGGGTCGAATTTTTTACCATCAAAAAGAATGCTGCCTTCGTCCGGGTAAAAGATACCGGTGATCATACGGATCAGGGTGGTTTTGCCGGCTCCGTTCGGGCCGAGCAAACCAAATATCTGTCCTTGTTCCACATGCAGGCTGATATCATCCACCGCTTTCTGAGTGGCAAAGTATTTCTTGAGATTCTGTAATTCCAGCAGGGCCATAATGGTTGGTTTGAAGTGTAAAATTAAACTTCCTGCAGACTTTGCCCTTTATTTTCGGCAAACTGCATTTTTAACGGTGCAAACTACACGAAGTGCTGATTAACGGAGCGTTTCAGCGATCATACCGGCCACCCGTTCTCCATCCATAGCGGCACTGACAATACCGCCTGCATAGCCGGCGCCTTCCCCGCAGGGATAAAGATTACCAATCTGCGGGTGTTGAAGTGATAGCGTATCCCGGGGTATACGAACCGGCGATGAGGTTCTGGATTCAGTGGCAACAATCACTGCCTCATTGGTCAGGTAGCTCTTCATTTTTTTGCCAAACGCGATGAATCCTTCCCTGAGGCGGTTGGACACAAAAGAGGGGAGTATGTCTTTTATTGCGGCCGGTCGGATACCCGGTCCGTAAGAACACAGAGGCAGGGTAGACGAAAATTTATTGGTCGTAAAATCAACCAGTCGCTGTGCAGGTGCCACCATTTTTCCACCACCGGCTGTAAAAGCTTTTTGTTCCACTGCCTGTTGAAAATACATGGCGGCTAATGGCCCCTGCGCTGCATATTTCTGCAGGTCTTTTTCTTCGATACTCACTACAATGCCGCTGTTGGCATAGGGATTATTCCGTTTTGAAGGGCTCCATCCGTTTACCACCAGTTCTCCCGGTGCAGTGGCGGCCGGGGCAATAATGCCCCCGGGACACATGCAAAAGGAGAATACGCCTCTGCCGTCAACCTGTTGTACCCAGCTATACGCGGCGGGTGGAAGAAACTCACCCCTTGTGTGACAATGATATTGCGTGCTGTCGATCAGTGATTGCGGATGTTCCACCCGTACGCCAAGGGCAAAGGGCTTCAGCTCAATACGTATTTTCCGGGCCTGCAGCAATTGGAATATATCCCTCGCCGAATGGCCGGTGGCCAGGATTACCGCATCCCCGTGGAAACCGGTACCATCGGCCGTTTTAACAGCGGTAATCCGGTTGTTCGTAAGCGTGAAATCCGTAACTCTCTTTCCAAAATGAAATTCCCCGCCGCAGGAAAGTATTTTTTCACGCATGGCGGTGATGATATGCGGCAGTTTATTGGTGCCGATATGCGGATGAGATTCGTATAAAATTTTTTCCGTCGCCCCGAAATACACAAACAAATCGAGTATCCGGGAGATGTCTCCCCGTTTACTGCTGCGGGTATAAAGTTTGCCATCGCTGTACGTGCCGGCTCCGCCTTCGCCAAAACAATAATTGCTGTCGGGATCAACCTCGCCGTGTTTATTCAGCAGCGCCAGGTCGCGGCGTCTTGCCCGTACATCTTTTCCTCTTTCCAGCAGCAGTGGTTTTATACCGCACTCAATCAGCCGGAGCGCGGCGAATAGTCCGGCCGGTCCCGCTCCGATAATAATGACTGTTTGTTTTGCTTTATGGACGTCCCGGAAAAAAAAGGATGGCAGGTTGCGGGGTTCAGGGGGCTCATTGATAAATACAAGCAGGGTCAGGTTTATCCAGGGCTGGCGGCCACGTGCGTCAATGGATTGTTTTTGTATGATATAACC
The DNA here is from genome assembly GCA_017303855.1 of Chitinophagales bacterium. Lineage (GTDB taxonomy): Bacteria > Bacteroidota > Bacteroidia > Chitinophagales > Chitinophagaceae > JJ008. Next base: position 82,295 of record JAFLBL010000016.1, read on the forward strand.
GGTTACAAGGGAAGGGGATACCCCGGCACTGGCGGCAATATACGTTTTGATAGTTTGCTCACTGGCCGCCTCGGATGGCAGCAGTTTAAGGGAAATTGTCTTTTGCATAGTGTCAGGTTTTTATCCTGAAATCCGTGTAAAGATGATGAGAAATTCCGGTATATTTTTTTTTCTTTTTTTTAGCGTCAGGAAGTAAATTAGTAATACCTTCCATGAAGAACAGCGTTTATGTACCACAGATTCTTTTCTTACCCGCTTATCGTCGTGTTGCTTTTCTCCGCATCAGCCTGTACCCGTTCTTACCAGAGCCAGTCATTAGCTTATAAGGGATACCGTATTGGTAAAACAATGCCGGTTGATTCATCGGTATTGCGTTTTCTGCAACCTTTCAGTGACAGTGTCAATAACAGTATGAATATGGTGCTGGGGCAGGTTACGGAAAGCCTGGAGAAGGCACAGCCGGAAGGTACGCTTGGAAATTTTATGGTAGATGCCTTTCTGCATATGGCGCGGATAAAATATCAGACAGAAGTGGACCTGGCCTTTGTAAACTTTGGCGGCATCCGTCTCACCCAGTTACCGGCCGGTCCCATTACACGGGGCAAAGTTTTTGAACTGATGCCTTTCGATAACCTGCTCATATTGCAAAAAGTAAAGGGCTCCGTATTACAACAATTACTGGATCTCACGGCGGCCCGCGGCGGCTGGCCCATGGCCGGCATTTCCCTGCGGATCAGTAACGGCAAAGCGGTGAATGTACTGATCGGCGGCAAGCCACTGGATCCGGAAAAAATATATACAATCGCCAACTCTGATTTTATTGCCAATGGTGGCGATAATGCGGATATGTTGCGGACGTTGCCACAGATAACCAACGGATACCTGATGAGAGATGCCATTATTGATTACCTGGAACTGTTGCGGCAACAGGGAAAAAAAGTTACAGCCACCATTGAAAACAGGGTAAGCAATGCTCAATAGAAAAAAATTTTTACAGCAGTCATTTTTATCGGCCGGAGCCATGCTGGCCGGTCCCGCTATTGCGGAAGCAGCCGGTTTTTTTGATCCGTTAAAGCTGACCATACTGCATACCAATGATACGCATAGCCGGCTGGAGCCATTTCCGATGGATGGAGGCCGCAACCAGGGAATGGGCGGCGTGGCGGCAAGGGCAAAGCTGATTGAGGATATCAGGGCTACGGAAGAACAGGTGTTATTACTGGACGCGGGAGATATATTTCAGGGCACCCCTTATTTTAATATATATAAAGGAGAGCCGGAGATAAAAGCCATGACGATGATGGGCTATGATGCCTGTACAATCGGCAACCATGATTTTGACGCGGGGATGGAAAACCTGGCCACACAACTGACCCGGCATGCCCGGTTTCCGATGCTGGTCAGCAATTATGATTTTTCCGGAACTCCCATGGAAAATAAAACCGAGCCTTACCGGATTTTTAAAAAAGGTAAACTTACGATCGGCGTGCTGGGAGTGAGTATTGAAGGTAAAGGACTGATACCCGACAACCTGTTTGGCAATACCGTTTATCTTGACCCGGTGCAGAAAGCAAACGAAACAGCCGCCTTCCTGAAAAAAAGAAAAAACTGTGACCTGGTGATTTGTCTTTCGCACCTGGGCAATCAGTACAAAGGATACGATAAAGTGAGTGATGAAATACTGGCCCGGGAGTCCGAACATATCGACCTGATCATTGGCGGCCACACGCATACTTTCCTGGATCAGCCGCTGCTGTATAAGAACAAATCCGGGAATGATGTACTGGTAAATCAGGTCGGGTTTGCGGGGTTGATCCTTGGTAGACTAGATTTTGAATTTACCAAATTTTCGGGCAAAAAACTGGTAAAAAATCATGCAATTCAGGTTTCACAAAAATCAGGTGGATAAAATTTTTTTTTAGAAAAGAAATAGTGATATTCGCCTCCCTGTCCAACTTTTTTTATTGACCTGATGTGGAGATTTTTTTTGGACAATCTGATCGTAACAACTATAGTTAACCCGACATAAACTGCTGACAGACTGATGGACAAAAATGCTGAAAAAATCTGGTCGAATTGTTTAAAGATCATCAAGGATATCGTTGAATGGCAGCATTTCAAGACCTGGTTTGAACCGATAATGCCCGTATCATTAAAAAACAATGTACTGGTGATACAGGTACCCAGCCAGTTTTTTTTCGAATACCTGGAAGAGCATTATGTAAACCTGCTGGCAAAGACATTAAAGCGGGAATTGGGTAAGGAAGCCCGGCTGGAATACCGGATTATGGTGGACAGCGGCAACAGTAAAAACAAACCGGTGACCATGGATGTAAGTGGTCAGGGTTTCAAAACTTTTTCAAATAACGAAATGGATTTTCCGCTCGTCATAAACAACCCTGTTAAGAACCCGTTTGTAATTCCGGGTCTTAAGAAGATGCAGATTGATCCGCAGCTGAATCCTAATTATACTTTCGAGGCATTTATTGAAGGCGATTGTAACCGGGTAGCCCGCAGGGCCGGTAAAACGGTGGCGGAAAAGCCCGGAGCGAATTCTTTTAATCCGCTGGTGATCTATGGTGGTGTCGGACTGGGTAAAACGCACCTGGCACAAGCTATCGGGAATGAAGTAAAAAGACTGCACCCCAATAAAGTGGTATTGTATGTGAGCTCTGAAAAGTTCATCAACCAGTTTATGGATCATAGCCGGAACAATGCCATCAACGATTTTATTCATTTTTATCAGCTGATTGATGTACTGATCCTGGATGATGTACAATTCTTTGCCAAGGCCGAGAAATCACAGGACGCATTTTTCGCCATTTTCAATCACCTGCATCAGTCCCAGAAACAGCTGGTACTGACTTCCGATAAATCGCCCAAGGATCTGGATGGGGTACAGGAGCGTTTGCTCTCCCGTTTCCGCTGGGGCCTCAGTGCAGATCTGCAGGTGCCGGAATATGATACACGGATTGAGATCCTGGAGAAAAAAATGAAGAATGACGGGCTGGAGATGCCAAAGGAAGTGGTCAAGTACATTGCTTATAATATCAGCAATAACGTGCGGGAACTGGAAGGCGCCCTGATTTCACTGTTGGCACAATCTTCGCTGAACAGAAGAGAGATTGATTTAGACCTCGCCAAGAAAGTGTTACGCAATTTTGTAAAATCATCCAGTAAAGAAATAACAATCGATACCATCCAGAAAATGGTATGCGAATACTTCGCTGTGCCCTACGATAAACTCCTGCAAAAAACACGCAAGCGCGAAATCGTACAGGCCCGCCAGATTACCATGTACCTGGCCAAAGCGTTCACCAAAAACTCGCTCAAAACCATCGGGGAACATTTTGGGGGGCGCGATCACACCACGGTAATTCATTCCTGCCAGACGGTTAAGGACCTGATGGATACGGATGGCGTTTTCCGCGAGAATGTGCTGGAACTCCAGCAGAAAGTGCAACTGGCTGCTATGTAATTAGTAAAATATAATGTGTATCCATCCCGAATACCGGCTCCCGGAATTCGGGATTTTTGTTTGGATAAATATTTTGGAATTGTCTCCTGTTTTTTGGAATTTACCTGTCCTAAGTCGTATTTTTGCAACCCCGTTTAGGTAACGGCTTCCGGGCCATAAACGGGGTACATAGTTATTAAAAGGAGAGGTGCCTGAGTGGCCGAAAGGGCCGGTTTGCTAAACCGTTATACGGACTTAAATCTGTATCGAGGGTTCGAATCCCTCCCTCTCCGCAACCCAAACTGATATTGCCCCCCAAAGGGGCAATTTTCATTTAGACTGTGTGGCAAGCTTGCTTGCCACACAGTCTAAATGAAAATGGCAAAGCGCGATAGCGCGGGCAATATCAGTTTGGGTTGACGCCCCCTCCAAAGGATCAGCGTAGATAATCCCTCCCTCTCCGCCTTTGCCCTCCGAAGCTAAAGCAACGGAGTTACCCCCTCCTGAATATACCCTAGCCCGGGTATTGCAGTTTCGTCTAAAGGATAATATATTCGTATAAAATCACCATCATGAAAAGATATCTTGTTCTTTCCATTGCAGGCCTGATCGGGACATTGACCCTCTTCGGGCAAAAGCGCAATATTCCCAAAGCCGGATGTTCCACCGTTTTATCAGAAGCCATGTTCGCCAAAAAAGATACTGTAAAAGACAGGGGTGTGGCGGATAATTATCATACCTGGGAAAATGGAGTTACGCTGAGAGTAAAATTCATGCCCGGAGGCGGAAAAATGATCCGGGAAAAAGTAATGCAAAACGCCCGCGAATGGGAAATGCATGGAAATGTGAAGTTGCAGTTTGTGCCGGATAATGAACCCGTCACGGATATACGGATTAAACTCGGACAGGGACTGGGTCATAATTCCGCCGTAGGAACGGAAGCCAAATTCCGTTCGCAGAATGAACAAACGATGAATTTTGATACCATCTCATTTGCCGATTTCAGACATTACCTGGGGAAATTGCAGAAGAAAGGGAATTATGGCCCTTATACCACCCGTGATGTAGAGAAAGAAATGCAGACTGATCCCGACCGCTGGGATCTGAAAGAACTCCGCCGTGTGGTAATGCATGAATTCGGGCATGCACTCGGTTTGTTGCATGAACAGAGTTTTCCGGGTGCGATAAAGTGGAACCGTTCCGATTCCGCCTATCAGTATTACCTGGAAACACAAGGGTGGAACCGTGCTAAAGTGGATTTTAATGTATTTGAAGTAGCGGAACAATTTTATACTAATGGAACCGCCTATGACCCGAAATCCATTATGCACTATTCGGTGGAGCCCTGGCAGACAACCGATGGATTTTCACTGAAGGATAATTATGAATTATCTTATGGCGATAAGGGCCTGATCGCTGCTCTCTATCCGAAAGACCGCAAGGAATCGGTTAACCTGGTACCGAAGATCACCATCAGCAATTTCACCAAACTTACCGTAACGGCCAATACCACCCGTAAAGGACTGGTGATACAGCCCAGTTTTGACCTGAAGACCAACGCCAAACTCGGGGAAGTCTATTTTGTGGCCCGGCTCTTTACTACCGATGATAAATATATCAGCACCAGCGGACTTTTCTACAATTGGGCAGGATCTGTAGGCACGTATAAAAAAGTAAACCTGTTGCCCAACACGAAGATCAGCTACAACAAACTCAAGAAGAACTTTGAGTTGTTCCTGCCTTTCGACTATATCCCGGCACTGAATGGTGAGCAGGTGGGTGTGGAATTCACCGTTTACCTGAATGATGTAGCCAACAGTCAGATGAATAAACTGATGTATTTCTCCAGCAGTGCGCCAATGAGTATACCACAACGGTAATAGCGCTGACTTGTGAAAATATCCGGGGGCTGTACGATTTTCGTACAGCCCCTTTTTAATTCCTGAAAAGTGACAGAATAGCCCTATATTTGCCCCCCTTTGAAGCGGTACGCTGCAAAAAGGCTTCGGGTCATTCAATTGACAATGAACCGATCGGGAGGTAGTTCAGCCCGGTAGAATACCTGGTTTGGGACCAGGGGGTCGCAGGTTCGAATCCTGTCCTCCCGACTTAAGTCTAAAATAACCATCTGATTTTCAGGTGGTTATTTTTATATAAGGCTATATTAGCGAATTTTTAGAGAAGATTTTTCCTAATACAAGTGATATAAGATTATTTTACTTGTATTCTATTTTTATAGGATAGAGTTTTCGTACAAGTAATTAACTAATAATATGAAATATTTGGAAGGTATTCCCCAGCCTCTTTATAAGTACCGTACATGGAATGCACCGAACGATGAAAATAAGTTTGGTCAAAGATTACTCACCCATAACCAAGTATACTTCGCTTCTCCTGATGAGTTTAATGACCCTTTTGATGGGGCTTTACCATTCAGATATAAAGAAAGCGAAATGACACCTGATAATATTTTCAGAAAATTAAGGGAGATGACTATTAGAAGTAATCCCCATCTACCTGAAAGCGAAATTCAACAAATATGCTATACTAGGCAATCTACTGGTGTATTTGAGAATGGGCAATATTGGAAAGAGAACTACCCATATTTTAAAAACAATATTAATACTCGATTTGGGATTCTCTCTTTGTCCCAGAAAAGGGATGATATTTTAATGTGGTCACACTATGCGGATAGTCACAGGGGATACTGTGTTGGTTTAGATAAAGTATTATTATATGAAAGGTGTCAAGGTGTTCTAGGTAGAGTAAACTATTCAGATGAATTCCCAGAAATCGGATTATTTGATGAGAATCCATTTTCACTTACAATTCTTACTACAACCAAATCAACTAAATGGGAATATGAAGATGAATATAGGATTGTAAGAATCGACGGAGCAAAACAGGTTATTAACCTTCCAAATGAGGCTATCCTTGAAATTATTCTGGGCTGCAACATGCCAGAAGCGGACAAAGTTGAAATTCATAGTATTGCAAAGAAAAAATTTCCTCACGCAAGGGTTTATGAATCCCAGATAAATCTACATTCATTTAAACTGGATTTATTACCTATTCTGAATCCACAAGCACCTTCTTTACCTTAATCACTGTGTTTTTCGAACAGTCGCAAAGCTTCGCTATTTCTTTATAGGAGTTGTTCTGCCGTTGAATATGATAAACTACATTATGATATTTTTTGAGTATTTCCTCTCTCGATTCTCTGGACCCCTTTGCACGGCCTTTATAGGTCCCTCTGAGCTTTGCAAGCTGGATGCCTTCCAATTGCCTTTCCCGTAACGTGGTGCGCTCCATTTCGCTAATATTCGCTAATACACTAACGATTAGCTTGAAGGTGGGATTTTCTTTACCAGATATAAGAGATTCCAGTCCCAGATTATCCACTTTCAAAGCAACGCCCAACTCTGTAAAAGTTTTGATGGTTTGTAACAAGTTAAGTGTGCTTCTCCCAAGGCGGTCGATACTGCTAACACTTAAATAAGTGATTTCTCCTTTCTGGATGGCTGTAAGTAGTTCCTTGGCCTGAGGGCGGTCCTCAAATGGGACAGCTCCACTTATCTTATCAACGTAAAGTTTTTCGTCAGGGTGCTGACGGACTAACTGGCGTTCCTCGTTTTGCTTTAAGCTGGAAACTCTTACATATCGTGCTTTCATATTCTCTGTTTGAGAGAATAAAAATAAGACTATTTATTGAAAAGTACCATATTTAGGGTGGTTATTTTTGGACCGTCAAAACCAAAGGATTTCGGGCACTTTAGCACGTTTTTACGGTCCATGTGGATAATCCGGTGATATTGACCACCCTTTTCCGGTGCAAACTGACCAGTCTTAGTTAACCACTTTTTTGGGCCTCATAAAGGTTGTTTCAGCTGTTTAAAATTAATAATTATTCGATTTCTTTCTC
>JAFLBL010000017.1 GCA_017303855.1 Chitinophagales bacterium
ACCACGGGTGGTTATCCGCGGATAGCCCATGTAATTACGGCGGATCATTCAAAACTGGCGCAACTGAAATCGGGAGATAGCGTATATTTCAGGTTAACGGATATGGCAACGGCGGAAGAAAAGCTGACCCGGCAACAACAGCATTTGCGTCAGTTGCAACATGCCTGTACACTTAAACTGCAGCAATATGGCTGAAACGATTGACATAAACTGTGATATGGGAGAAGGTGTGGGCAATGAAGAATTGCTGATGCCGTATATTACTTCTGCCAATATCGCCTGCGGGTATCATGCCGGCGATTCCGTCACCATGTTGCATGTACTAGAACTATGCAAGGAACATGGGGTGGCAGCGGGGGCGCATCCCTCTTTCCTGGATCGTGCCAATTTCGGCCGTGTGGAAAGAGAACTGCCCGTAACGGAATTATATGAACTCGTGATCCAGCAGTTGCTGATCATGAAGGAGACCGCGGATATAGCGGGAGTTACGCTCCGTCATGTAAAGCCGCATGGCGCTTTATACAATCTGTCGGCCCGTGATCCGCTGGTGGCCCGGGTTATTGCCAAAGCGGTAAAAAATTTTGACAGTAAACTGCACCTGACCGGACTCAGTGGCAGTTGTTCCATTGAGCAGGCGATTGAGATCGGTCTGCCTACTATCAGTGAGGTATATGCGGACCGTACCTACCAGGATGACGGCACCCTGACCGCAAGGACCGAACCCGGTGCGTTGATTACGGATCCGGCCATAGCCGCGGCCCAGGTACTGGAGATGGTGCGGGAAGGAGTGGTTACCTCCGTTACGGGCAATAAGGTACCGATAGTGGCCGAGTCCGTTTGTCTGCATGGAGACGGGCCGCATGCCCTGCTTTTTGCCGAAACCATTTATACTACATTACAACAAAAAGGAATAACCATTCGTGCCGGCCAGTAAAGGAACAAAAGGAGTAATCCTCGGAGCCGCTTTCCTGATGGCTACTTCGGCTATTGGTCCGGGTTTTCTTACCCAGACCAGTTTATTTACCAGTGAACTGTTCACCAGTTTTGGTTTTATCATCCTGATTTCCGTATTACTTGATATTGGTGCCCAGTTGAATATCTGGCGCATCATCACGGTCAGTGAAAAAAGGGCCCAGGATATTTCCAATACCCTGTTGCCGGGGCTGGGTATCGTGTTAGCCTCCCTTATTGCTTTTGGCGGATTGGTATTCAATATCGGCAATATTGCAGGAACGGGTTTGGGATTAAATGTGCTGACGGGTGTTGAGGTGAAAACCGGTGCCCTGATCAGTGCCTTGCTGGCCGTTGGCATTTTCTGGTCTAAACAGGCCGGACGATTGATTGATGTATTTGTAAAAATACTGGGACTGCTGATGATCGGGCTTACCGTTTATATTGCCTTTGTTTCGCAGCCTCCGTTGGGTCAGGCCCTGTTGCATACGGTATGGCCGGAGAAAACGGATATGCTGAAGATCGTGACACTGGTAGGCGGAACCGTAGGCGGATATATTTCCTTTGCCGGGGCGCATCGTTTGCTTGATGCCGGGGTAAAAGGAAAGGAACAGCTCGGGCAGGTCACTAAGAGTTCCGTCAGCGGCATTCTGATTACCTCACTGATGCGGTATATTTTGTTCCTGGCTGCCTTGGGCGTGGTATGGCAGGGGGTGAAGTTATCCGCCGGCAATCCCGCCGCTTCCGTATTTCAATCCGCCGCAGGTGAATTGGGTTATCGTTTTTTTGGCATCGTCATGTGGAGTGCCGCCATCACGTCGGTGGTAGGGGCTTCGTATACGTCGGTTTCTTTCTGGAAAACCATTTCCCCTTTTGTACAGCGGAATGAAAAAGGCGTGACCACTGTTTTCATTTTGTTTTCAACACTTATTTTTCTTTTTGTCGGGCAACCGGTACGTCTGCTGGTGCTGGCCGGTGCGGTGAACGGATTTATTTTGCCCATAGCCCTCGCCGTTATACTGGTGGCATCCGGCAGGCAAAAAGTGGTAGGCGATTACCGGCATCCCGCCTGGCTGCAGTGGATCGGGTGGCTGGTGGTAGTGGCGATGGGGTATATGGGGGTGGTGGGGATTATGAAAAGTGTGCAGGGGTGATGAATAGTTTATAACACTCCCCTATTTACATTCAACCGGGTGGCTTACTATGTTAAAAAATTCTTTTATTTACAACTCATGTCAGGCGGTTTCAATAACTGTAAGTTTAAAACTCATGTTGCACATTTTTTAGTTCACACCTGGGCGAAGTGTAAAAAAACAAAAAAGCCCAACCATAGGGTACGTTGAGCTTTTTTTGTAATCATCCATCCTTGTTGTGTGTCCAATCAGTCGTTTAATATCTTTGATCCTTGCTGGTAATTCTTTTGCGGATGATAGATAAACAGGCAGGTGCCGTTTTTTATTGTTGCAATAATCGTATTTACTTCATTCATGGGTACCGCGGGACAACCCCAGCTTCTTCCCATATAACCACCACCGGCGGCGCGGCCCGCATTCACATAGTCCGCTCCATGTATTACAATGGCGCGTTCCATTGCTTTGTCATTGATGCCGGGCTCCAGGCCGGTCATCCGCAGGGATAGCCCGTGTTTGCCGGTATAGGTTCTCTCGGTGAGAAAGAATCCCAGGCTGCTCTGCAATGACTCCGGTTTATTTGAAAACGAAGTGGCATATTCAAGACCGGAATTTTGTCCGTGTGCCACATAGGTATTCTTTACCAGTTCATTGTTTTCCATATCTATTATATACATCCTCTTTTTTAAGGAAGACTGGGAAAAATCACAGATGGTCAGGTACTGATGGCGGCTTATTTTTTTTTGCGCCAGCAGTGTATGGTATCCTTTCCATGCCTGGTCAAATGCTGCTTTTGATAAACCGGATTGCGCTAACTGCATCTCTTCATAAAGGGCAGTGGCCGCATCCGCGGTTAACTTTACCTCCATACTTACTGTGGAATAAGCCGTTGCTTCGGGCATCCTGTTCGTGGGCTGAACAGCGGGGTTTATGGCAAATGAACTGCACAAAAACCCTAATGATATCGGGAAGATCAGGTTTTTCAAAATAGGTACGGTGTTACGGATTATCAAACGGTAACAGCTGCTAAATTATTATCGGATCATTGCATTTTATAGTAATAATGTTTTGTTTTTTAATGGATTAAGGATTAATACGTACATGTATAAATAGAACGTACCGGAGAATTACGAGATAAATTCCGATACGTAGTATCTGTACTACAATGTGCGTTTGTTCGGATTGATACTGATCAATCAGTTTTCCATTATCTTATTGACATCCCGCTGTTTGATTACAAACTCACTGGAGTAAATTCGCAGCAACAACATAAATAAGGAAATAAGCAGGGGCCCGAAGATGAGCCCGATAAAACCAAACAGATTGAGCCCGATGATTACACCGAATACGGTGGTCAGCGGATGTACATTGCCCAGCTTCTTTAATAAAGTAAAACGAAGTACATTATCAATAGTACCGATAATGCCAAACCCGAAAATCAGCATGGTGATGCCCTGCCAGTTCTGTCCGTTGGCAAAAAACAGGATGGCCAATGGTACATAAGCAAGGGCGGCTCCCACTACGGGAATCATACCAGCAATACAGGTAACCCCGAACCAGAAGAAAGGCTCTTTGACGCCTAATAATAAATAACCGATGAGTCCCACCAGTCCCTGCGCAAAGGCGATCAGGGGAATGCCGATGGCATTGGAGGCCACCATGCTGTTTACTTCCTTGCCCAGCCGGCTGACATTCTCATCCTTCAGCGGAATATATTCATATAAGGCGTCTTCCATGTACCGCGCATTCATCAGCATGAAATAAAGGATAAAGTACATGAAGAAAATCGTGCTGATCGAATTGAACGTGGCACCCACAATGCCGGGCAGACTCTTGGCGATAAAATCCCCGAGCTGATTGATGTTTTCATCACTCAGGATCTCCATATTCAATTGCATTTCCGCATCGGCCACCAGTTTCTTCAGCGCCGTTACCAGTTCAGACGAATGCTGGATGGCATAACTCACTTTTGATGATAGCATATTGATGAGCAAACCTACCGGCAGCAGGATGACGATAAAGGAAACCAGCATGAGTAATAAAGCCGTCCAGCCCTTCCGCCATTTCCGCTTCTCGGTGAGGTACAACATGGCCCCGTGCATTAATATATATAATGTAATGGCCCCCAGCAGGGCGGGCAAAAATGAATACAACTGCCAGCTCAGCAAAATTCCCAGCAACAGGATGATAATAATAAAGAACACCTGCCGGATACGGTTATGGTCGAGGACATTATTGTTCATGAATGTTGCATTTGAAGTATAATTTACTGGATTTAGACTTCCACCTTCTTCCAACCTCCTTTCTTAAAATAGTACCAGGCTACTATCGCGATCAGGGTCTCGGCTACGGGTACCGCTATAAAAGCGCCTACGGGCCCCAGGCCAATGCCTTTCGCCAGCAGCCAGGCAAAAGGAATCTGAAAAAGCCAGAAGCCTCCAATATTAATCCAGGTGGGTGTTTTGGTATCACCGGCCCCGTTTAATGCCTGCACCATCACCATGCCGATGCCATAAAAAATATAGCCGCTGCCGATAATCTGCATGGAGAGTACCCCGAAACGATGTACTTCCGGCTGATTGGTAAATATGCTGATGATGGGGGATGCGAAGAGCAAAAAGATAAACATGACAAAAGCCATAAAGATCGCATTGAACCGGGTGGCCAGCACTACACTGCGTTCCGCACGATCCGGTTGATTGGCCCCGAGGTTTTGTCCTACCAGGGTGGCCGCCGCATTACTGAGTCCCCAGGCCGGTAATATAAAAAAGACCACATTCCGGATGGCTACCTGGTAACCGGCCGTGGCATGTGTACCCCCGGTATCCGATACCAGCCAGGCCAGTACGATCCAGCTGCCACTCTGAATAAAGAACTGGAAAGTGGCAGGCCAGGCCACTTCGAGCAAATGACGGATGACAGGAAAATCAATTTTAAAATGCGCCCACCTGATTTTCATATTCCCCTTGCTGTGAAACAGGTAATAGCACTGATAAATGACTCCCGTACCCCGGCCGATCACGGTGGCAATGGCGGCACCTTTTAAACCCAGTTCGGGGAAGGGGCCATAGCCATTGATCAGGGTAGGACATAATAGTATATTAATAATACTGGCCAGCCAGAGACTGCGCATGGCAATGGCGGCATCTCCCGCGCCCCGGAATACACCATTGATCAGGAAGATGAGGATGATGACCATACTGCCTCCGAGCATGATACGGGTGAAGATGGTGCCCTCGGCGATCACCTGCGGCTCGGCCTTCATCAGGCGCAGGATATCGGGCGCAAAGATCAGTCCGGCCACACTGAGCACCAGTGCGGCCATCATGCCGATCAGAATGGATTGCGCCCCGGCATGAGCAGCCGCTTCCGGATTCTTCTCCCCGATACGGCGGGCCACAACGGCTGTGGCTCCCATTCCCAGTCCCATGGCAATGGTATAAATGATGGTAATAAATGATTCCGTGAGTCCGACGGTGGCAATGGCCACTTCACTATTGGGGAGGTGACTGACAAAATACATATCCACTACGGCAAAAACGGATTCCAGCATGAGCTCGAGAATCATGGGTATGGCCAGCAGGACAATAGCACCCCGGATAGAACCCTGGGTATAGTCATGCTCCCCGCCTTTCAGCGATTGCTTTATAATGGAAATAAAATGAGTATACCGGTTGGTTGGTTGTTTCAACATACGTGAAATACTTTAGTAAGATAAATGAATAATAGGAAATGGCTGCATTACAAAAGTGCAGTCAGCGAACGTTCGGTAAATGTCAGGTTCTGTCCCGAATGAACCGGGAGTACAATGGAAGCGAACCTTAGCAGTATTTCATATTCTTTGATTGAAAGAAGGACAAATGTAAAGGAAAAATCAAAATAAGGATTTTTCTAACGGGATAAAGTGGAAATTTGAAGTGGTTCGACAGCTCCCCGCATTTGGCGGGGCAGGCACCAAGACATGAACATTAGCTTATCATTACAAAAAAAGTGCATATTAAAAATAACATATTAATCATTGGCGTAGGCAACACCCTGATGGGCGATGATGGCATTGGTGCGTATGTGGCTGCCCGTTTGCAAGGAATGGAACTCCCGGGTGTACATTGTATCACTGTACAGCAGATGACCAGTGATTTGCTGGAAGAAATGAGCCGGGCAGCTCATACGGTGATTGTGGACGCGTCGGTGGAAACGGCTCCCGTTCATTTCTATAAAGTAGCGGAAACAGCTGAAGCCGGAGCCTCCGCTTCACATTATACCAGTGCCGTTCAGCTATTGCGGATGGCTGAACTGGTATATGCGAAAACCCTGTCCGTTTATATCTGTGCCATTGGTGCCCCGGATTTTACGCTGCGGGAATCACTCTCTTTTGCCGGAAAGAAAAATGCTGACCAGGCGGTCAGCACAATTCTTGGATGGATTAATGGACATGAAAATCAGTAACGTTCGATTGAACGGATAATATTACCTCTCCTGTCTTTTAAAGAAATGACCATCGGCATTTTTCCGATTGCGTGTGTGGAGCAGGATAAACAGGGATCATAGCAACGAATGGTGGACTCCACCCGGTTCAGCATACCTTCTTTTACATTTTCTCCTTTTACATATTGCCGGGCTACTTCCAGTACCGAACGGTTCATGGAGGGATTATTCTGCCCGGTGGCAATAAGCAGGTTTACATTTTTCAGTTTACCTGTTTCATCCGTTTTATAATGATGGAATAATGTACCGCGCGGCGCTTCGGAACTGCCGATTCCTTCTTCATAGTTCCAGCGGCCATGGTGCTGGATATGCAGGGAAGTAACTTCCGGATCAAGCAGGATCCGTTCCGCGTCTTCCACGTCGCTGAGGGCTTCAATGAGCCGGGTATAATGATAATAGAATGTGCCGTGTACCGGACGCCCGCCACTCATCTGCCTGAATTTTTCAAACTCTTCCTGGGCCAGCGGGGTTTTCATGCGGCTGCATACATTCAGCCTGGCCAGTGGTCCCACGCGGTAGAATCCTTTATCAAAACCATAGGGTTTATAATACGGGTATTTCAGGTAAGACCAGTTTACCGAACGTTCCGCGATGAATTCCAGGTAGCGCTCCGGACTTACCTGGTCCTGCAGAATAATTCCTTCGTCATCCATAAAACGAAGTTTGCCGTCATATAGCTCATGTTCGCCACCCGGCCCGACCGTTCCGAGATAAAGAGTGGGCGAACTGGCAAAGGAATTCACCATCACCCCGTTCTCTTCATGAAATTTTTTAATGATGTTAATACCGAGTTGTACCGTTTGCTTCGCTTCCGGTATCCAGTCCAGCAACGCTTTCCGGTTGTCTTCGGATAAGGGATAGGCCATGCCGCCGGGAACGATTCCCATGATATGGATTTTCTTCCCGGTGATGCGTTCACTGATTTCCTGGCCGAACTTACGGAGACGTATACCCCGTAAAGCCACATCCGGAAATTGTTCGGCAATGCCGATGATATTCCGTTTGGCCGGATCGCTGTCGTACCCCAGTAAAAAATCCGGTGCCGACAAATGGAAGAAGGAAAGTGCATGGGAAGACAGGTTCTGCCCGATGTGCATCAGTCTCCGTAACAGGTTGGCCGTATAGGTCGGTTTGATTCCCTGGATCATTTCGCAGGCTTTTACGCTGGCGAGGGTATGACTGGTAGGACAGATACCGCAGATCCGGGGCGTAATGGTCGGCATTTCCGTATACATACGCCCTTCGCAGAATTTTTCGAAGCCGCGGAATTCATTTACGTGAAACTGTGCATCATGTACCGTGCCGTCATCATTCATTTCGATGGTGATATTGGCATGTCCTTCGATCCGGGTAACCGGGGAAATAAATATTTTACGCTTATCCATATTTCAGTTTTTTAGTCTTGCCCAGATCAGGCAGACGGTCATTGAGGAATTCAGCCAGCACATAAAAGATCGTATCCGCGTCCGGCGGGCAACCGGGAATCACAAAATCCACTTTTACCACTTCCTGCAGGGGAAGTACTTTATCATTCAGCTTCAGCAGGCAGGGATGACCGGGTAATTCGCCCTGTCCGTCATTGCTGACGGCGTTTACATACGAGGCGTCCACCACTTCCTTTAAATCAAAATAATTGCGCATACCGGTCACATTGGTCATTACGGCGCAATCACCCAGCGCAATCAGGGTTTTGGCCTGTTTGCGGATATGCAGTATTTCCCGGAAATGTTCATCACTGGTGATGGAACCTTCCACGAGGGCAATATCCACTTCGGGGAGTTCTTTGCCATCTACGACGGGGCTCTTCACGATATCGGCGAGCTTCACGACTTCGAGTATCCGTTCGTCAATATCGAGTAAAGACATGTGACAACCGGAGCAGCCGCCGAGCCATATTGTGGCGAGTTTTTTTTTGGGCATTGGTTGAATTTTGTGTGTTATGTAGAATGAGTAATCAGAAATGAATAATGAGTAATGAGTAATGAGTGGTGTCCTAAAGTAGAAAGTGGTTTAAACGATACCATATCATTTCTGTTACTGTATTTATTCCTATTCAAATATTATTATAGTCATTTCAATAAAGTTTGTTCAGCTAGCTACTCATTACTCATTATTCATTATTCATCCTTTTTTAATGATTTCCCCTACTTTAGTTCTCTCCCGCCAGCTACTCATTATTCATTACTCATTACTCATCCTACTTTAATAATGTTTCTATATAATCATCATCTTACCTACAAACGCATCTTGCGCTTCTCCATCAATTCACAAATCATTCCCGGATTTTTCTGCAGCTGTCCCTGCACAATCGCTTTGGGCCAGATGGCGCCGGTGGGGCAGGCATGCAGGCATTTGCCGCAGGAAGTACAGGTAACGGATTCGCCCCAGGGTGTATCGAAGTCGGAAATGATCCGTACCTGGTGACCGCGGTTTTTGATATCCCAGTTATGCGCGCCTTCCACTTCATTGCATACGCGTACACAGCGCGAACACATAATGCAGCGGTTATGATCCAATACATACCAGGGGTGCGAGGTATCCACTTCGCATTGCGGAAACAGGTGCGGGTAGCGGATGTGATCCAGGCCTACTTTGTACCCGAGATCCTGCAGTTCACATTGGCCATTGGCCACACATACGGCACAAACGTGATTCCGCTCGGCAAAAAACAGTTCGGTGGTAATCCGCTGGTATTTCCGGATACGGTCCGTATTCGTACGGATGATCATGTTGGCGGCCACTTTTGTGGTACAGGCGCTGAGCAGTTTATTCATGCCTTCGATTTCCACGAGGCAAAGCCGGCAGGCACCGATATCCAGTATGCCTTTCAGGTGGCACATGGTGAGGATCTCAATATCATTTTCACGGCAGACCTCCAGTATGGATTTACCCGGATCCGCTTCTATCTTTTTATCATCTATTGTAATTGGTATGGTATTCATATTACAGTCGTTGAATCATTCGGATAAATCATGTGTCAGCATCCTGCTTTCGTACTCTTCCCGGAAATGCCGGAGGGTACTGAGCAGCGGATTCGGGGCGGAACCACCCAGTCCGCAGAGGCTGGCTTCTTTTACATATACTGCCAGTTCTTCCAGCCGGTCCAGGTCAATCCGGGTGGCTTTATTGTCGCATATTTTCTGCAACAGATCATGCAGCATACGGGTACCTACACGGCAGGGCACACATTTACCACAGCTTTCATCCATACAGAATTCCATGAAGAAGCGGGCCACATCCACCATATCCGAACTTTTATCCATGATAATCAGTCCGCCGGAACCCATAATAGAACCCAGGCTCACCAGGGATTCATAATCCATTTTTACATCGAGGTGCGCGGCCGGAATACAACCACCTGAAGGTCCGCCGGTCTGCGCGGCTTTGAATTCCTCTCCGTGCTGGATACCGCCGCCGATATCAAAAACAATTTCGCGCAGCGTGGTGCCCATCGGCACTTCAATCAATCCCGCATTATTTATTTTACCCGCCAGTGCAAATACTTTAGTACCTGCGCTTTTCGGCGTACCGATTTCACTGTACCATTCACCCCCGTTTCGGATGATGGGTGCGATGGCCGCAAAGGTTTCCACATTATTGATTAATGTAGGTTTGCCCCAGAGACCCGATTCAGCCGGGAATGGCGGACGGGGTTTGGGTGTACCGCGTTTCCCTTCAATAGAAGCGATAAGGGCTGTTTCTTCCCCGCATACAAAAGCACCCGCGCCAATACGGACTTCAATGTCAAAGCTGAACGAACTGCCGAGGATATGCGAACCCAGCAAGCCCATTTTCTTTGCCTGCTTAATGGCCTGTTCAAACCGTTTGATCGCCAGCGGGTATTCACCACGGATATAGGCAAAGCCCTTGCTGGCCCCGATGGCATACCCCGCGATACACATACCCTCCAGTACACGATGCGGATTTCCTTCCAGTACACTGCGATCCATAAAGGCGCCGGGGTCACCTTCATCGCCATTGCAGATTACATATTTCTGGTCATTCACATATTTATATACACTTTCCCATTTCAATCCGGTGGGGTAACCGGCACCACCGCGGCCGCGGATACGGCTGTGTTTTACTTCGGCGATTACTTCTTCCGGACTGAGTTCAAACAATGCTTTATCGAGGGCCACATAGCCATCATGCGCGAGATAGTCTTCAATGCGTTCCGGATTCAAAGTGCCGCAATCTTTGAGTGCGATCTTCAGTTGTTTTTTAAAATAGGGATCCTCCCTGGCATCCAGAAAAGGTTTTTCCCTTAAGTCGGCGAAGAGCAGCAGGTCCTCCAGCGGTTTTTTCTCTACCAGCTGACTTTGCACAATCTTTTCAATATTGCTGCAATCCACTTTCTGGTACATATTGTAACCGGGCAGGCATTTCAGCAACGGGCCCTGGTTGCAGGGACCCATACAGCCGGTGGGTATTACCTCCACTTCGTGTTCAATTCCCCGGGCTTTAATTTCTTCCTGCAATTTCTTCATCACTTCCTCCGCACCAGAGGAAAGGCAACCGGCTCCGCAACAAACACATATTTTCTGTTTGCCGGTTTGACTGAATTCCCGGTTCTTTTCCGCCTGTATGATAGTCTTTAATTCTTGCCGGTTCATATCTTTCCGATTTTAGCGTTCAGTTTCTGAATAATTTCTTCCGGACTGGCTTTGGCCTGCACTTCTTCATCAATCACCACGGCCGGTGCCAGGCCACAGGCACCGATGCAACGGGCTACCTGTACCCCCAGTTTATTGTCCGCGCTTACTTTACCGGGGGCGATACCGGTTTCTTTTTCTATCGCCTGCAATATCTGCTGGGCGCCTTTTACATAGCAGGCGGTACCGGTACAGACCAGGCAAGTGTGTTCTCCTTTTGATTTCAGGGAAAAGAAATGGTAAAAAGTAACGGTAGAGTATACCCGGGATGGAGGCAGCCGGAGGGCTTTGGTAATATAGGTCAGCACTTCTTTCGGCAGGTGCCCGTATGCGTTCTGGGCGGTATGCAGTATTTCAATCAGGGCATCCGGCTGATAGTTTTCCTTCTTCAGTTTGGCGGCAATCAGTTTTACGCGGGGGTCCGTTTTGGGCAATTCCTTTCCAGGAACAGCGGTATCGCTTTTCATAAATAGTTCTCCCGGATTTTTATAGTTGAATAAAAATGAGTTGGAAGGGCAATCGTTTTTGTACGTGGCTGGCAGATCATAATGCCTTGTACGGTTAGTGACAATGCGAAACTATACAGGCTTATGAATGCCGGATATGATTAAAGTCATGCGTACATGTGTTGTTTTACAAGTTACTGCATCATAGAGGGCTGTGTCTCTTTTCCGGATGATTCAGTGACATTCTCCTGACAATCGGCGGTTGAAAAATTACAACATATCATATCCGGGTCTGATAGACGTCAATAATCGCGGGCCCGGTTTTTCCTAATATAGCATCCGCTTAGCCATTCTAAATTCATCGCCATATGAATTTCTATCTTACAGGATTGTATTTCCTGCCACTGATCGTGGGTGGGATACTCCTCATCGCGCCGGCAAAGATTTCCAGACCCCTGGTTATTCTTTCTTCCCTTATATTATCTGTGCTGGCTCTCCTTGTTTTTTTCTCTGTCAGTGAACCTGTTTATTTCAGTGTGCCCCATTATGTGAGTCAGCTGGTAGCGGGTGCGGATGTACTCATGCTGATGTACTTCCTGTGGGTGGCCCTGCAGCGGAAAAGTCTGCTGGTGGGTATCCTGAGTGTGGTACAACTGGCCGGTCTGTTGTATATATTGAAGAATCTGTCTGGCGGAGAAACGCTGCAGTTTATGGTGGACCGACTGAGTACGTTCATGTTTCTGCTCATTAATATTATCAGCGGCATCATCGCCGTCTTTACTCTCCGCTATATTGATGAAGAGGAATGCAGTGCTTTCCGGAAAAAATTCTTCATGGCGCTCTTGTTCTGGTTTATCGGGGCGATGAACCTGGTGGTTTCCGCGGACAACCTGGAGTATTTCTTCCTGTTCTTTGAACTCACCACACTGGCTTCCTTTCTCTTTATCGGTTTCCGGAAAGATGCGGTATCCGTTCAGAATGCCATCACCGCATTGTGGATGAACCAGCTGGGTGGTATCGCCATTCTCGCGGCTATCTTCTTTATCATGTATAATGGCTATGGAGAGATTACGTTTACCAACCTGCTTGCGCATACGGGAGCGGATGGACTGTTATTGCCGCTGGCCTTACTGAGTATAGCCGCGTTGATCAAAGGAGCGCAACTGCCTTTCAGTAAATGGTTACTGGGCGCCATGGTGGCTCCCACACCGGTAAGTGCCCTGCTGCACTCTTCCACTATGGTGAAGATTGCGCCTTTTATCATATTGCGTTTATCACCTGCCATTAAAGACACCCCGGTGGCCATGGTCATTGTGGGTCTGACAGGTTTTGTATTTATCGCGTCCGCCATCAGTGCCTTATCACAGGATAATTTCAAGCGTATACTGGCTCACTCCACCATTGCCCTGCTGGCCCTGATGATTATGATGGGAGCTATCGGTACTCCGGTTACCATAGTGGCGGCCCTGGTGCTGGTGCTGTTCCATGGTATTTCAAAATGTATGCTCTTCCTGAACGCGGGTATACTGGAGCGGGTCTTTCATCTCAAGCAATCATCCGATATGGACCGGCTCAGCGAGAGTGGTCCTTTTACCGCCCTGGTGATGACGATTGGTTTTATGTCATTGCTGCTTCCTCCTTTCGGGGCTTTTATCGGCAAATGGCTGAGTATTGAAACACTGGGCGCACTGGCAACGGAAAAGAAATTACTGGGAGCATTGGTGCTTGTTGCCGTGGCCGGTGGTGGTGCGGTATTGTCCTTATTGTATTTCAAAGTAATGGGACTGTTAATCAACCGGACCGGTGAAAAGGATCAGTTGCGTTTTGAAAATACGGGACCATATTATTCTGCTACCATTTATATATTACTTGGCCTGGTATTGATAACTGTTGCCGGACTTCCGTTATTACTCACTTATTATTTCGCACCGGTAGCCGCGGCAGTACATGGCAGTCCGGTACCCGTGCTGAATGAAGGCTGGAACCTGTTTATCGGTACCATGCGGATACCGCTGTTGCCGATGCTGATTGCTTTCTTCCTGTTGCCTGTAACCATTCTGCTGGCCATGTTTATCCGTTTCAGGCATGCGGACCGCGCGAAGGAATATATGTGCGGGGAGAAAATCAATTACTCTTTTTCATCCTTCTATTTCTCCACTGACCGGGCTATCCCGTATTTTTCAGCGGCGGGCATCCTGTTTTTTATCGCGCTGATTGCAGTGGCACTGATTTAAATTGTTTGTTATGAACGATTACCTGATACCCGTTCTCTTAATTGTACTGGCCCCGGTTATTGGCGGCCTGGTTTACGGATTTGAACGCATTGTAAAAGCGCGGATGCAGCGCCGGATCGGACCTCCGCTGTTGCAACCCTTCTATGATTTTCTGAAACTGGCAGACAAACGGCAGATGATGGTACATTCCACCCATGCTTTTCTCGGTATCATGCATTTTGTCTCCTTGTGGTTTGCGCTGGCCGTTTTGTTACTCGGGGGCGATCTGATCCTGGTGATCTTCCTGCACCTGCTGTCTACGGCCTTACTGATTCTGGCCGGCTATAGTACCCGTTCCATTTTCAGTCATCTGGGTGCCAACCGGATGGCCATCAGCGTACTCGCTTATGAGCCGGTACTGATCATTATTGCGGTCAGTATATTTATGATCAATGGCAGTTTTGACACCGCGTTGGTATTTGCGGGTAATGAACCCTTATTGTATAAAATGCCGCTTGCCTTTATTGCCTTGTTACTGGTGCTGCCGATCAAACTGAAAAAATCTCCTTTTGATGTGGCCGAAGCACACCAGGAAATAACCGGCGGGGTGGAACTTGAATTCTCCGGGTTATTTTTTGAAGCCGTATATACAGCCAAATGGCTGGATTACATCTTCTGCTATACGCTGGTATTTCTTTTTGCCGGCAGCAATATTTTACTCGGACTGGGACTGATGGCGTTTACGTTTTTATACCTGAATGCACTGGATAATTCCTCCGCCCGGGTGAATTATAAACAGATGCTTCGTTTTTCACTGGGCGTGGCATTTACGCTGGCCTTTATTAATTTAATCATCAATAGTCTGCTATGAACCTGGCCGCTTACCGGAAAAAATCACCCTGGATCCTGCATTATAATGCAGGGGGCTGTAATGGCTGTGATATTGAAATCCTGGCTTGTCTGAGTCCCAAATATGATATTGAGCGATTCGGAATGATCAATACCGGGAATCCCAAGCAATCGGATATCTTACTCGTTACCGGGCCGGTAACCAAACGCTCACGGGAACGCCTGGTCGAAATATATGCCCAGATGCCCGAACCCAAAGTGGTGATCAGTTGTGGCGCCTGCGCCAGTACCGGCGGCGTATTCCGCGGCATGTATAACTGTGAAGGCGGGATTGATCAGTTTATCCCGGTGGATGTGTATGTATGCGGTTGTGGTACCCGGCCGGAACAAATCATTGACGGGGTGGTACAGGCGCTGGCCATACTGGAGAAAAAGACCAAAGCATTGGAAGAACCGGTGCAACTGAAGCGGGCTGCCAAACAGGAAGAAGGGCAACTGAACCGCCGGGAGCTGGCGGATGATATAAAACCGTTACTGACATGAAAAAAATTGAAACCACGCTGGAGCACCTGCGAAAAGATATAGCGGCATTCTATAATCCCGGACTGCATCATTTTATGGTGATGAACGCGGTGGAAACCGGGGAGCAGATGGAAGTGCAATGGTTTTTCGCGGATTATGCGCATCCCTGCGAGACCACCTGCTTTTATGCCCTGACTGGCCGGGAGGATGAAGTACCCAGTATAAAAGATATTGTGTTGTCTGCCTGGGTAGCGGAAGCCGAACTGGTGGACCTGATGAATATCAAGGTGGAGAATACGGCAAAAGGCTTTGTCTTGGAACCTGATTTTGAAAGCGGACCCTTATTAAAGAAAAAATAGTATGGGAAGACAATACGAAATACCCGTTGGCGCGCAGCATATTTCCCTGCTGGAGCCCCTGCATTTTAAATTTACAACGGAAAACGAAAAGATCATAAAGACGGATGCGAATGTCTATTATGTACACCGGGGAATAGAGCAGGCCTGTGTAACGAAATTTAAATTCCGCCAGGTCAGTTTTGTGGTAGGCCGCGTATGTGGCTTATGTTCCATTTCACATACCACAGCTTATTCGCAGGTGGCGGAGAAATTACTGAAACTGGAGATTCCGAAAAAAGCGAAGTACCTGCGGATGCTGGTGATTGAGCTGGATCGTATTCACTCGCATTTGCTTTGCCTGAGTCATGTGGCCGAGAACTCCGGTTTTGAGGCATTGTTTATGAAAACCATGATGTACAGGGAGTTTTCCATGGAACTGCTCGAGGCCGTATGCGGCAACCGGATTCAGTATGATTTTTCCATCGTGGGCGGAGTTACCCGTGACCTGCGTACGGATGTGGCACAGCAGATCTTGCAGCGATTGAAAACATTTATGCCGCAACTGGATGAGCTGGTCGGTATTTATGAAAATAACTGGACCTTATCGCTGAAGAATAAAGGAGTGGGCGTGCTGACCAGGGAACAAGCGATGCAGCTGAATGTGGTCGGACCATTTGCCCGTGCGGCCGGTCTGGAGGTAGATGTGCGGAATGAAACGGAAGACCTGCTGCCCTGGAAAGAAGTGGGTTTTGAGATGATAACGGATACTGCCGGTGATGTACATGCGCGGAATATGATCCGGTTACGCGAGATTTATGTTTCCATCCGCATCATTCAGAACATCATCAATGGCTTGCCGGAAGGAGAGCTGGTAACCGAAACGAAGGCGTTTCCGGAAGGAGAAGCCACTGTACGGCTCGAGGCGCCGAGAGGTGAACTCTTTTATTATGCCAAGGGAAACAAGACACAGGTACTGGAAAGACTGAAAATAAAAGCGCCGACTTTTTCCAATGTAGCGGGGATGGTGAAGGCGTTTGAAGGAAATGAATACGCGTCAGCACCGGCGATTATAGCGTCCTATGATCCGTGTTTGTCGTGTACAGCGAGATAGGGAAGACAAGCCGGGAGTCGTGAATACAGTCTCTCTGCGGTTATATTACCGCGGAGAGCGCGGAGTTCGCGGAGAATAGAGGAATGCTGAGAATGGAAATGGTGGGATGAGTAATGA
This sequence comes from Chitinophagales bacterium, assembly GCA_017303855.1. Lineage (GTDB taxonomy): Bacteria > Bacteroidota > Bacteroidia > Chitinophagales > Chitinophagaceae > JJ008. The sequence continues at coordinate 16,815 of JAFLBL010000017.1, forward strand.
GTAATCAGTAATGAGTAGCTGGCTGGACAGACTTCCTGGAATTGAATATAATAGTAATAGAATAATTAACAAGAATGAGAATAGTAATCATTAAATAAGTACCGTGGTATGATGGAGTACACTTTCTGCTTTAGTACACCACTCATTACTCATTATTGATTACTCATAGCGATTACTCATTCTTCAAATTGCATAATCATGAAGACATTTTTCTCCGCCCTCGGCAATCTCCTGAAGAAACCGGTTACGACCAGGTATCCGTTTGAGCAGACGTATAAGCCCGATGATTACCGCGGGCTGATCGGGTTTGAAGAGAGTCTTTGTATCTGGTGCCGCCGTTGTGAAGCGGTATGTCCGCCGGGTGCGATTGTGTTTTCGCAGGATATGGAAGGGAAACAGACTTATCATTATAACCGGGCCGTTTGTATTTATTGTCATGAATGTGTGCGCGCCTGTCCGAAAGAAGGGGCTATTTTCCAGACAGCCGAACCCGCTCCATGTGCGCTGAAAGAAGAGAATATCAACAATGGCTGGAACAAGCTGTTTGATGAGTCGCTGGAAAGCCGTGAGTTGTATGCGGCGGAGAAAAAACGAAAAACGGCGGAGAAAGCGGCTGCGGACAAAGCGGCGGCCGCCGCAAAAAAAGCGGCTGATGATAAAGCGGCCGCGGACAATTCAACCGAGTAATCATTTAATCATCCGGCTGTATGCATGAATTATCCATTGCCCATTCCATACTCTCTATCGCGGAACGTTCCTTTCCCGCGGAGGCGACCGGCTTTATTCATGCGGTGAATATACAGGTGGGTGAACTCAGCAGTATTGATACTGAAGCCCTGCTTTTCGCATTTTCCGCTATCCGTTCGGGAACCGTACTGGAAAGGGCCGTATTACAGATTGAAACCATTCCCGGCGAAGCGCGCTGCTCCGATTGCGGTACCGTGTACCATCTGGACAGCTTTGGGAAAGCCTGTCCGCATTGCCAGGGCTATCTCGTCAATATCCTGCAAGGGAAAGAGCTTAAGGTATTGAGCCTGAGTGTGGAAGAGGAAGAACCGGCGACACATGCCTGATTACAATCATACCTGTTTATGACCTTTCGTTGCGTTTTACAGGGTAGTTTTTTGGAGATTTGATTAGGTAATATTATACTAACAAATGTTCATTCGACGAACTGCTTAAATCCCTGACAATGGAACAAAACAACAACAGCAACCCGGCGGGGAAGGAAAGAAAGGTCAAGGGGAAGGTGGAGATAGATATACAACGCTGCAAGGGTTGCGAACTCTGCACCACGGCCTGCAAGGAGCACGCGCTCACTTTATCAGACACCATCAACATCAAAGGGTACCGGTACATACTCGCCAATAATGACGTATGCACCGGTTGTGTGAATTGCGCGCTGGTTTGTCCCGACGCGGTGATTACGGTATACCGTACCCATCCCAAAAAGAAACCGGTGGATATAACGCCAACGGATATACGCGAACAACTTCAATCAATCATCGTTCCCGCAAAATAAACTGTTATGACTGAATTCAAACTGATGAAAGGGAATGAAGCCATGGCCGAAGCCGCGATTCTGGCCGGTTGTGATGCTTATTTTGGATACCCGATCACGCCACAATCGGAGGTATTGGAATACCTGGCCCGTGAAATGCCAAAGCACAACCGGATTGTGATGCAGGCGGAAAGTGAAGTGGCTTCCATCAATATGGTCTATGGTGCCGCCGGCGCGGGATTCAGAACCATGACCAGTTCCTCTTCTCCCGGTATCAGCCTGATGCAGGAAGGAATTTCCTATATCGCCGGAGCGGAACTGCCCTGCCTGATCGTGAATGTAAACCGGGCAGGTCCGGGACTCGGAACCATTCAGCCAGGCCAGGGAGATTATTTTCAGTCCACCAAGGGAGGAGGACATGGCGATTACCGTATGATTGTACTCGCACCGGCATCTGTTCAGGAGATGGCTGACTTTGTATATCTCGGATTCGATCTGGCTGAAAAATACCGGAATCCCGTATTGATGTTATCCGATGGCGCGATTGGTCAGATGATGGAGAAAGTAAAATTCAAACCCTATACACGCCCTGAAGTGGATAAATCAGGTTGGGCTACCACTGGTAAACCCAAAACAAGGAAAAGAAACTATATCACGTCCCTGCATATCCTGCCGGAAAAAATGGAAGAGCATAACCGGCATCTCGAGGAAAAATTTAAAATGATCCGGGAGAATGAAGTGCGTTTTGAAGAATACAATACCGAGGGTGCGGAGTATTTGTTTGTGGCGTATGGACTGAGTGCCCGGATCTGTCAGAAAGCGATGGATATGGCGAGACAAAAGGGGATTAAGGTTGGTTTGCTTCGCCCGGTTACGCTGTATCCCTATCCCTATCAGCGGCTCAATGAACTGGCTGCACAGGTAAAACTGATGCTGAGTGTGGAACTCAACAGTGGCCAGATGGTGGAGGATGTACGGCTGGCGGTGAACGGGAAAGTGCCGGTGGAATTTTATGGCCGCATGGGAGGCATGATGCCAACACCCGAGGAAATTGTACATCATTTAGAAACTTTAATACAGTATCATCATGTCAATTGATCAGCATGTATTGCCCGGTCCGGAGCCGGTACTGAACCTGCCTGCCTGTCACAAGGAGGAAGATGAATATGAAATGGTGTATCACAAGCCGGCCACCATGGTGGATACGGCCATGCACTATTGTCCGGGTTGTGCGCATAGCCTGGTACATAAACTGATTATGGAAGTGGTGGAGGAAATGGATATCCAGGAAAAAACAGTGGGTGTGGCACCGGTGGGTTGTTCGGTTTTTGCCTATGATTATATGGATATTGATATGCAGGAAGCGGCCCATGGTCGTGCCTGTGCCGTGGCTACGGGTATCAAACGGCTGATGCCGGATAAATATGTGTTTACTTACCAGGGCGATGGGGATCTGGCCGCGATTGGCATTGCCGAAACGCTGCATGCAGTAAACCGTGGGGAAAATATCCTGATCGTTTTTATGAATAATGCGGTGTATGGCATGACCAGCGGACAAATGGCGCCAACCACATTGCCCGGCATGCATACCACCACCAGTCCTGATGGACGGGATGTGGGGTATTACGGGGCGCCGATCAAAGTTTCTGAATTATTGGCCGTGTTGCCCGGTTCATTTTATGTTACCCGTCAATCAGTCAATAATCCGAATGCGGTTCGCCGTACAAAGAAAGCCTTGCAGAACGCACTTAAGTATCAGCAACTGCATAAAGGCACTTGCCTGGTAGAGATTATCGGCAACTGTCCGTCCAACTGGAAAATGACCCCGGTGGAAGCGGCAAAATTTATTGATGAGGAAATGGTTAAAACTTTTCCATTGGGAGATATTAAAGTTCCCAATGCGGAGGATCTGAAAATCTTTTAAAGCTACCGTGTATGAACAGTCTGAATGATTGCCGTCAGCTGGAAGAACTGATTGTGGCCGGTTTTGGCGGACAGGGTGTATTATCATTGGGAATGACGCTCGCGTATGCGGGCATGGTGGAGAACAAGGAAATCTCCTGGATGCCGTCGTATGGGCCGGAAATGCGGGGCGGCACGGCCAATTGTATTGTGATATTGTCGGAGAATAAAATCAGTTCCCCCATCCTTTCACAGTTTGATTCGGCCATTGTGCTCAATCAGCCTTCGATGGATAAGTTTGCGCCGCGGATCAAAGAAGGCGGCTTGCTGCTCTATGAATCCGGAAATATTTTTAAACCCAGTACGCGTACGGATATTAATATCATCGGCATACCCGCTACCACGGAAGCCCTGCTGATGAAGAATGCAAAGACCATGAACATGATTATGCTGGGGGCTTATCTGCAATTAAAACCGGTGGTGCAGAATGATTCCATCCTTGAAGCGCTCGCAAAAGTATTGCCGGAAAAATATCATCATTTGCTGCCGGTAAACCGCCAGGCGCTTGAACTCGGGGAGGCGCTGGCCCGTGACTGGAAACCTGAATTGGTATAACCGCATTTCTGATTAGTAAGATTGAAGCCGGGGCAACCCGGTTTTTTTTGTATCTTACTTTAACCAAAATTATTCTATGAGAAAATTCGGTGTGTGTTGCACCAACATATTCCTCTGTTGTCTGCTTGCCGGTATCTATGGTATCCTGCATGATCAGATCAGTTATACTATCTCGCCGGAATATTATACCCACTATAAATTTTCCCAGTTCAATGTAAATCCGGCTGAGTATGGCGGTGAACGGATGACGGTGGCTGCCATAGGCTTCCTGGCCGCCTGGTGGACCGGTATTTTTATTGGTGCCGGCCTGGGCATAACCGCTTTTATTTTTGATAATTACCGCGAAATGAAGAAATACCTGCCCCGCGCTGTCGGGGTGGTTTTTATAAGCACACTGCTCATGTCATTTTCCGGGTATTGCCTGGGAAAATACTGGCTGGCCAGGAAAGGAGTGGACTGGTGGTTGCCGAAGGACCTGGCACATACTGACCGGTTTATTATTGCCGGTGCTATGCACAACTACAGTTATGTAGGCGGATTTCTAGGGATGCTGCTCGGCATCAGCTACCTGTTTACACAAAAAGCAAAGACTAATCTAAACAGGGTTAAATTTGCTACATGAAACCCGAAGAAATAGCCAGGATACGGAAAGACTATACGTTGCATGCGCTGAATGAGGACGATGTGGATCCTTCGCCCATTACGCAATTTGAAAAATGGTGGGATGATGCGGAGAAATCACAGATACTGGAGTTTAATGCCATGACCGTAGCCAGCACCGGTCATGACGGCATGCCTGAAGCCCGTACCGTTTTGCTAAAAGCTTTTGATGAGCGGGGTTTTGTTTTTTTTACCAATTACAACAGTGCTAAAAGTCAGCAGCTGGACTTTAATGCGAATTGTTGTCTCCTTTTTTTCTGGCGGGAGCTGGAACGCCAGGTCCGTATCAATGGCCGCGCGGAAAAAATTTCAATGAAGGAAAGTATTGATTATTTCGACAGCCGGCCCGATGGCAGCAAGATCGGTGCCTGGGCTTCCCCTCAAAGCATGGTAGTGGCCGGTAAAGCATGGCTGAAAGAAACTTTTGAGTATTATGCAGAACGTTTCAAACACGGACAGATTCCCAAGCCTCCGCATTGGGGTGGGTACCGTATCATTCCTGAAAAAATAGAATTCTGGCAAGGCCGCCCAAGCCGGATGCACGACCGTATTTTATATACAAAGACGGGAGAGGAGTGGAAGAGGGAAAGGCTGGCACCTTAGGTTAGTCGGGAGTTAGTAGTCGGGAGTTAGTAGTCAACAGCCCCTTGGAGTTAGTCGGGAGATAGTAGTCGGGAGTTAGTAGTCAACAGCCCCTTGGGGTTAGTCGGGAGATAGTAGTCGGGAGATAGTAGTCGGGAGTTAGTAGTCGGGAGTCGTGAGTCAACAGCCCTTTCTGTGGAGAGTTGTCTAAAAAATGAACTGTAACTTCTATTTCGAGCGCAGCGAGAAATCTTGTATTTCCTTTTTCCTCCCCTGCAAGCGCCGTCATTCCGACGCAGGAGGAAACTTCTTTCCACGGTAACGGACATCAGCCACAACGAAGGAGGAAACTTCTTACCAGGGCAACGGGTCGTCATCCTATGTTTGCTTATCTCTTAGTTAGGTAGGAACTTAGTTTTTAAACAATTCAAACAGAAGAAGGAGAAAGGAATCAGATTACGGCTTGTCATTGGTCAATTAAGACCGTTCGGAATGCTAATCCCTTTCCCCTCTTACTGTGTAATCCTGAACAGTTCAGTAGGCTTAGAGCCTGTATGTAGGATTGATAGGAAAAACAGTAATGTCTTCTGCCTGATTTAAAAAACTATAGGTATGACAAATTTAAATGTTTTCTCAGGCTTTGATGTAAGCAAGGATTATTTTGATTTTTTCACTATTGATGATCAGGGAAAGTCTATTGGTCAGCGGGTTGTATATACTCGCGAAGGGCTTAAAAGCCTTGTCAGGTTTATTCCAGCACAAAGCCATTGTGTTATGGAGGCTACCGGACCGTATTATCTAAAATTAGCGACCTGGCTTTACCAAAACGGCTATGCTGTCAGCGTAGTTAATCCGTTGGTGATTAGGCGATTTTGCCAGATGAAGCTGGTCAGAGCCAAAACCGATAAGGCTGATGCAAGAATGATTGCTTTGTATGCTAAAACAGAAAAGCCGGCTTTATGGCAGCCCCCTGCCCTGTACATAGTAAAGCTACAGCAACTGGACGCCCTGGTAGAGCTGTTTACGAAGAACCGCACGGCTTTAATGAACCAGTTACATGCTTTTGAAGTCACAGGCATAGCAGATCCCTTTACCTGTTCACTTTTAAAGAAAACGATTGCAGATGTAACCAAAAAAATGGAAAAGATTGAAGCCGAAATTACAGCTGTCATTGGGGCTCATTACAAGGAAATGCTTGAGAATTTAAAATCCATACCCGGTATAGGTAAAAGATCAGCCGTTGCCTTAATCGTGGCATCAGATGGATTTAAACGCTTTGACAACTATAAAAAGTTCAGTTCATACCTTGGAATCTGCCCCCGGATCTACGAATCAGGCAGTTCAGTAAGGGGTCGATCCAGAATATGCAAACTGGGAATGAGCCGGATACGGGCAATTTTATATGTATGCGCATGGAGTGCCAAAAAAGGAAATTTAGCTTGCAAGCAATTATACGACCGGTTGGTTGAAAAGGGGAAATCAAAAAGGCTGGCTTTAATAGCAGTAGCAAATAAACTGGTTAAACAGGCTTTTGCGATCGCAAAAAGTGGTATTAAGTATCAGCCAGTCGGTTAAAAAATATTTGTTTTTAAACACAGTTCATTCCGACAGAGGAGGAAACTTCTTTCCACGGTAACGGACATCAGCCACAACGCAGGAGGAAACTTCTTATCGGTATAACGCCCCGTACCCCGTACTTCGTACTTCGTACCCCGTACCCCGTACTTCGTAGCTCGTACTTCTTAAAACAGCGTTAACTGATTTTCATTCTTCAACGCCTTCTTCCTGGTCTTCACTGTTTCTTTTGCTACTTCTTTATCTTCCAGGCGAAACACTTCGCCGGCTTCGTACCGGGAGGCGACGATTATATTCACGCCGGCAGCATGCGGGGCAAAGAGGTTGGCTACTTTTTCGGGCGTATTGTTATTTTTGGACAGATGGGAGAGAATAAGTAACTCCAGTTCCGGGGAGCGGTACTGCTGAAAAAGTTCCAGCGCCTGCTTATTGGACAAATGCCCTTCATCCCCGTGTATGCGTTTTTTCAGGTGCCAGGGATATGAACCATTCATCAGCATGTCTTCACAGTAATTGGATTCCAGGAAAGCCGCATGACATTGCCCGAAATAGTTTATTACTTTTTTACAGGCATAGCCGATATCGGTGATAACCCCTGCATTCACTCCACAACCGGAAATCATAAAACTATGCGGATCGGCCGCATCATGTGATTTTTTAAAAGGCGTAATGCTGAGCCCCCCGATTTTTACCGGTACCGGTTGTTTAAATGTACAGATCAGGTCTTCTTCAAGAGGCATCCGGCTGTTGAGGAATGTGCCATTGGTGATATAAACGGGGATATGATACTTTTTGGAAAGCCCCGACATGCCCGTTATATGATCTGAATGCTCATGCGAGATAAATATGGCCTTTATTTTTTCAATATCCAGTTCACGTTGTTTCAGGCGACGCTCGGTTTCCCGGCAGCTTAATCCCGTATCCACCAGGACAGCTTCATCGTCGTTGCCGATATAGTAGCAATTGGCATTACTGCCGGAATTAAGTGAACAGAGGTAAAGGGGCATGAAGCGCTAAAATAACGCTTTTTCCCCTTTACCAACTATTGACTAACGACTATCGACTATCGACTTTCAACTGTCGCCTCCGTTCCCTCTTCCCAATCTTTATACTCTGGTGTATAGTAGAGGTACACCGTACCTGCTTTCCCTTTATAGGATCCGGGAATTTCGGCCTTCAGGTCAAGCCCGATTGTTTTGGTTTCTCCCGGGGCAAAGCCCATCCAGTAAAAGACGAGATAATTGTCGAAAATTTCGTAATACGCCACTTTCTTTTTTTCTACCAGCTCTTTTAATTGCCAGGGCTGCAGGGATAAACCGGCGGGGATACCAATTTTAGCTATCGTCATTGGTTGAAGGGTAGAGCGTGTATTTATAACTTCAATATCCATCCTGACGGTTTCCCCCATACTTACCACTGTATCTTTTAACCGGGTATTCAGTTTCAATTCCGCTTTATCACTGGAAGGCGGGGTGAATGTGCTGTACTCTACTTCCAGGTTATACGGCACCGCATTTTCATTCCGGTTATACTGAATGTTGAACTCATTTTTTCCGGATTGCAGTAAGCCATTCAGGGAATCATAACTGATCACCCGGTTATTATTGAGTGTGAACTGAACATCCGTTTCGCCGGAGGCATTACCGGCGGCACGGCCATAAGCGGTTATGGCTTTCAGGGCGAGTACGGTTGCCTGGGTAGATCCATACCCGTAATAACTTTTTTCGCCCAGTATCTTTGATAATAGTCCTGCTATACGACCCAGATCAGGACGGGTGGCACGTAAGAGCGCCAATGCGTGCAGTGACCAGGACTCCACCCTAAGGGAGGCTTCCCGTGAGTTGACTACGGTTGTTTCTGTTTTCAGTTTTTCCGGTGAATCGTTTAAACGGCTCATCAATTGCTGATAACGGACCGGATCCTTCATATTATCAGCTGCCAATGCCATCAGGGCCAGCTGGTACGCGTCATTGCTTTCCAGTGCTTTTTTTACTCCGGTCGTATACTCGGCTTCGATTTCACCGGTTACTCCGGCTTCGGTAAGTGCATATACTATATACAGGTGCGCAATTTTATTGGGTACAGAAGCAAACTGGTCATAGCCGCGGTTCTGGATTTTAAATCCGCCATTACCGTCTCTCCGGCTCAGCAGGAATTTACGTGTACGTTGCAGCATTTTCGGATCTACATCAACGAACTCTTTCATATCCGTGAATTCAAGCAAGCCATAAGCGGTAAGCGCTTCATGCGGCGGCGTATTGCCAAACCATTCAAATCCGTCTTCTTTTGTTTCAAATCCAATCAGCCGTTTGTAACCCCGTTGTATATAGTCAAGGGCCTTTTGTTCAATTTTTTTAACTGACTTGCCGGACTCTTTCAGGTATTTCAGGATAAAGACATTCGGGTAGGTACTGGAAGATGTCTGTTCAAAACAACCATAGGGTTCGCGGAGCATGGATTCAATACCGTTCAGTAATTGTCCTTCGAGTGATGTGAACAACTGCAGTTTTGTCTGCAGGGTGCCGGGGATCATTTTACTGACATCGAATATGTGCCGGCCGCTGTTGTTGCCGGATAAAACCAGTTTTACAGGGAATCCTTTATCCGTGGCGGCTACAGGCAATACGATCTTCTCATCGCCGAAGTCGCTTTTAACCTGGAAGCGGACCAGGCCGGAACTGGCCGATACAGCCGTTAAGGGAATCAGTATCCGGATGCTGCTATCGGGTAGCAGGAAACAACTACGTGTATACGATCCTGTTATAAATCCGGCAGGCGCATCCACGTTTATTTGTACGCTGCCGGCTCCGCTGCTGTTGTTTTTAATAACCAGTGGCAGCAGGGCTTTGTCTCCGGCTGTCAGGCTGGGTGGTATTTTGGCATCCACCTGCAAATGATTTTGTACGCCATAGGTGTTTTCAGTTCTTCCCACAAGACCATTGTACCCGATGCCTTCCGCAATGGCACGGAAAGTGGTACTGGCATCGGAATTATAGAAACTGACAGTGGCTTTTCCTTCCCTGTCTGTCTGTACAACGGGGTTCCAGTATATGGTTTCCCTGAAATCCGTTCTTTCTTCCGTTTTTGTAGTCTGGTAAAGCGGCGCATAGAATTTTCGCACCGGGGAATAACTGGTGCCGCTGGTGGAAAAGGGCTGACTCGTATAATAATAGCGGTTCCCGAATTTCAGGGCGATGCGTTCCCGCCGGTACTTTTTCGTTTCGATGATGATGGCACCAAAGGCCGCCCTTGATCCGTATAAAGCCGTGGCACTGCCGTCTTTTAACACGGTGATATTGTCAATATCATGCTGATTCAGTGTATTTATGCTGAGTGCGTCGGAGGGCACTCCGTTAATGACAAACAAGGGTACATTGTTGCCGGTCAGCGTGGTATTACCACGCAGACGTATATCCGTAGTATTCAGAATATTTGCTGGTTGAGTGATTTGCAGTCCGGCCACTTTTCCCTGCAACGCATTGGCCAGGTTTTGCTGTCTGAATATTTCGTCGCCTCTGACAATGCTCACAGAGGCGGTTATGTCTTTTTTGTTTTGAGCGCCATATCCCACTACCACTACTTCACTCAATGCACTGGACTTGTTTTTGGCAGTTATCATCAGCATATCCGGGGACAGGGGTTTGTTTTCTTTTTTGGCAGGCTGGGGACTAACAGGCCATCCTTCAAAAACACGCGGCGCTGATCCCAGCATATTCAGGGTACGGGTGGTTGCGGGATTATAACCCAGACCGTTTTGCAAAATCGTAATCTGTACCCGGCCGGATTTATTCAGTGATTGGGCAAACAGGTAATAGTGGCTGTTGGGCTGCAGTTCGGAGAAAAAAAACTGTCCGTCTTCACCGGTGATATATTCCATTGCTTTGCCCCCCCTTACATTATTCATCAGAAATATTTTTGCCTGTACCGGATTTCCATCCGGGGTTCTGATAACGCCGCTTACAATATTATCCTGGTCAGGGAGGTATTTCAGTTTACCCTCCTGTACGATATAATCAATAAAATCAAAATACCGGTACCCGTGTGTAAGCATCAGGAGATCGAGGGCCGCTTTGGCTTTGGGCTCTTCCTTTTTAAAATAGAATTGCGGTTCTTCAATTTTTCCTTTGAGTTCACTGCTCAGCAGCAGCCAGGAAAGGATATGATCCTGTTTATCGTCCGCGAATGTCCATCGCTTATCATCCACCACGGACAAGGAGAAATTGGAGGGGACGGGTTTGCCTTCCGTATCCGCCGTGTGAATGGATAATTTCACCTGCTCACGCGGGCCGTAGGATTTTTTATCAAAACTCAGCTGCACATTCAGCTGACGGTCTTCATTCAGGAAAATCAGCCGTTCGGCCAGCGGTATGTCATTGGCCGCATACAAAGTGAATTGTGCAATACCGGACGGGAATGCGTTTTCGTCAATAACAAGATTGTTTTCTCCTTTGCGTAAGTTTATTTTTTCTGTATAATAAACGGTATTCCGTACGGTAGCGCGTAGCTGCACAGGCATACTTACGGCGCTGTTCAGCAACACAGCAATTTTATTGTTTTGTTTTTCCAGATGCAGCAGCACGCCAGACGCCGCGGCTGCGGGAAGTGCATAGACCGCCGTGATCCCGGCAGGCGATGTAATTACCGCCTGGTACTGATGTCCGGCACCGGGTGTGAACCGGAACTTTCCCATCCCAAAATAAAAGGAACTGAAAGAAGCTACGGTACGTCCGGCTTCATCCCGTACTTCGCCTTTTATATCGGCGGCTTTGCCATTTTCATTTACCGCTTTGAACGCAACCTGGCTTTCCAGTCCGGCTACCAGTGTGCCACCTTCCGGCATAAATTGAAGATCAATATGGTTGAGTACAATGGGGATACTCCGGGAAATGGATTCGGTGTAGGATTCATACAGGATGGTAACAGTGAGCAAACCGTCATTGACAGTAAGGCTGGCCGGTAATGTGAAATTTATTTTTGCTTTGCCAGCCGCATCGGTCGTAAAGGGATTTGTTGCTATCGCCGTTCCCCCGATATAAACAGTAAATTTTCCGACGTAATTCCTGATTGGTTCATCCATCAGGTTGCGCATGGAAAACGCGGCGGTAACCGCATCGCCCGGACCATATCCTTTTTCCGGAAAATCCAGTTTCATGAGGATGCGGGGAGCCAGCACTTTTTGCAGGGTAACTTCTTTTACAAAAAAGAGGCTTTCTTTTTCATTCTGCATCCAGTTGGTATAGGCCCTGATTTTATAAATACCGCCAACTGCCTCCGGGGCAAATACAAAACTACCTTCCGCATAGCCGTCTGTTACCGAAAATTTTGCTTTTTCAACCACGGTTCCTGAAGGACTGATCAGTTCCGCATATACCACATTACTTATACGGGATGGCGTGTTGTCTTCGCCACGTACCACATAGGCTTTGAAGTACACCACTTCATTGTTGCTATAGAAGCAGTGATTGGTTTGTATATACAGTTTTTCTTTTCGGGAAGCATAATCCTGGGCGGATAATTCCGGCGTCACAAAGAACAGGATGAACAGCCAGCAGGCAGCGAATATTTTTTTCATTGCATTAAAATTGAAGTGCCATTGTAATACCTGCGGAACGTTGTGCAGGCAGGTTAAAAAAATCAAGTCCCTGGGTGCCGGACTGATCATACAGCTGTTGATTGGTATCCACCCCTTCGTAAGGAGACCAGAGCAGCAAATTGGTGACATAGAGGGTGAAGCTCAGTTGTTGCAGCGGGCGGTTGATAACCGGTTTCCAGGAAAGACTGAGTGAACTGATGCGAAGCATATCACCCTGCTGAATATAGTCTTCCGTTACTCCGGTTGGTCCATACCGTACCCATTTGTTTTGCGAAAAAGGCAGAGCGGGATCATAAAAACTGACCGGGATTGTATTATGACTGCCATTGGCCATAATACCGGGAAATACATAATTACTGATGGTACGCTGTTCAGCCGTTCCCGCAGAGCGTCCATAATAGTCGAGCATGGCTTCGGTGCCGTTCCAGCATTCACCTCCTTTTTTCCACTCAATGTCAAGCAGCAGGTCCCATGTTTTATACCGGAGCTTATGAGACATTTTCATGATAAAATCCGGGAGTGTATTACCCAAAACGGATAACTGATTATCCGCAACCGGAAATCCGTCGTTGCCAATCATTATTTTCTGATCTGCATTGCGCAACCAACGGTTTCCGAGGATGACGCCAAGTGGCTCCCCTTTTACCAGGGCGGTATGAACGGTACTGAAACCGGCCATCGGCTGTTGTTCAAATCCCGGCGCCACCGATGTTATTTTACTGGTATAGCTTACAAAGCTGAGCAGACTGTTATAAGAGAGTTTGTTTTTATCATAAGAATACTGGTTGTATTCCGCCTGCAGTTCAATGCCCCGTTTATAATGCCCGGCCATATTGGCCAGCATCACTATATTGTTTTGTATCCAGGGAAAAACGTCATGCCGTATCTGCCGGTTGAACCAGTGTCCGCTAAGATTGAACTTGTTCGCGAGGTTACACTCGAAGCCAGCCTGGAATTCGCGGTGCTCCACAGGTTTTATTCCGGCAAAGCTGTTTACTTCCGCCACCGGGTTGTAACGCAGGGCCGATGCCGGATCATACTGGAGCAGGGCTACCGAAGCAAGGCTCCGGCTTATGGGCAATTCGCTGTTAAACCGGTTATAGGATGCTGTTAGTTTCAGGCTCAGGTTATCAACGCCGAACAGTTCACTAAACCGGTGAAAAGCGGATACCTGCGGGAGCCAGTAATTTTTCTGACTGGTAGTGGACGTAAAAAATTTATAGACCAGTCCGGCCCCGGTTTCATGGTTATAGCCCCGGTGTACGGGATTGAAGCTGAGCGAGAGATCATGCGATGCACGCTGATACCGGTAGGCCGGGTGTGAAGGACCGTACTGAATATCCGTGTGTTGATGGGCATAGCTATAATTCAGACTGGCCGTACCGGTGTAATGATAATCACCAAAATTTGTATTGTAACTGATCGTTGTCTGAAGGCTGTGGTTTTTATCGAGTTGAATACGGGTTTGATTCAACCCGGCGGGAAAGAATGCCGTACCGGCTTCCAACGACTCACGGCTGATCTGTTGTTTATTTTCATAGGCATGTCCGGTTTTGATCCGGAACCGGTTCAGCCGGATATCAGCGGTTACCGAACTGGTATTTTGTTTTCTTGTAAAACCATGCTCCGGATTCTCCAGTTGAAAAAACGGGTTATTGGCTTCATTGCTGTAACTGCGCTGGCCGGTGTTTAGCCGGGATGCCTGCTCATTGGAAAAACTGGCTGGTGTTAAGAGGCTGTTCTGATATATCCTGTTCAGTAATCCGCTCCGGTTACTCTGATCGAAATATTCTTTTCTGAAATTATACTGACTGCTGAGTACCAGTTTATTTATTGTCGCGTCTGCCGTTGCCGTATAGTAGTGGCTTTTATTCCGGTTTTGCTGAATAAATATTTTTTCACGTGTTTGCCCGGTCTTGAATCCTACCGCAATCATATTTCCCCATTGGCTGGGGTATTTTGCACTTAGTATCAGGTTATTGGCCATCAGCGAGGCGGGCCTGAGCATATTGTTCGTATAGGCAATCGCGGGTTTTCCATTGCCGGTACCGGTTGTTACCAGTTTTCCGTTGATGTCATAATTATAAGGACTGCCGTCAAATTCCAGCAGTCGCAAAGACGGCCCAAAACTGAATAACTCATTTGTTTCCGGACCCTGCCATTTCAATTGACCGTTAACGGTACGTCCCTGCGCATACTCCTGTTGCAGGGAAGGTAGGCGGTTATACCGTTGTAGTTCGGCAGTGGTACTGAAGCTTCCGCCGATGAGTATATTTTTTTGCGGGCCACCCTGCAGTTGAAGTACGTTGTTTCTTCCGATCTGTATACGCCGGACTGTATAATTATTATAATATATATAACCAGGAGACAGGAGTTTTGCTGTCCGCATACTGTTACTGGAGTCGGTAATAATTTGTCCTGAACTGTCTTTCCGGATCAGGGCGAGATAATCGGCCGAATAAACCGGCCTCACTTCCTGTGCGGACATAAGGGCAGGGTGCAGGCATCCTGCCAGCAGTATTCGTTTCATAATCCTGGTTTTGGCGTGAATTATTTCACTATTCGTTAACAGGATGCGGGGTAAAATGGAATTACATAAGGGAGAAAGAAACAAGAACCAAGATGCCAGGATGCCAAAAAAGGACCAAGAATCAAGAAGCCAAAAAAGAATCAAAAATTAAAGGCGGTCCTGGTCAGCAGGATCGTTATGAGCATCGTAGAAAAAGTTTGGGGAATACGGCTAACCCGTATGTAAGGCCGGGTATGAGGAGCTTTACAGGAATATGCATCAGAATAATATGAGATAAAAGAAAAGAGAACAGAAGGAGAGAAAAAAAGCAGTATTCAGGTCTTTGTTTTCCTGGCTCTTCTTCTGCCAAGTGTTTTCTTGAGCCGCTCACTCAGCCGGTCAATACCCGTTTGTATACTGGCGTCAATTTTTTCCCCGGCATAGCCGGTGAGGCGTTTACTGAGATAGGCGGCACCCACGTTTACCAGTCCGCTGACAAGACCTGATTCTCCGGTCTTTTCCTGTGTATATTCATTCAGTTTATTGCGCAGAAAATTGCCGGGCTTCAGGTCATGCTTCAATCCGTCCCAGGAATCTTTTAGTTTTTTTTCCTGTTCAAGCTGTTGCACGCGGAGCCGGAGTTTTTCCCGTTCAATATCCTGTATGCGTTTAATTTTTTTCATCGGTTTCCTCGTTTTCAAACAGGGCTTCGATCAGGGTATTCATAATAGGGATACGAAACAGCCGGTCTCTTGCAAACCAGAGTACCAGGCCGAGCAGTAAAACAAAGCCTGCCACGATCAGGAATCCCAGCCAGAGACTGCCCAGCCATTGCCCGATCAACAGGGCAGCGGCCACACAGAGCAGGGTCAGCATTAAAAAGAACACCAGGGCTGCCAGCAGCATAGCTATCAGGGTAGCGGCTACATTCGATACTTTTTCCGCTACTGACAACTTTGCCTGCGATACCCTGGTGTTGACATACGCTTTGAGCTGTTCGGCTAACGATTCAAATTTGCTGAATTCTTCTGACATATTGAGGTTGATTAGGCGGTAGTACTGTCAGATCACTTCTTCCAGCTCACCATTTACCCGGCTCAGGTGCTCTTCCATTTTCTCCTTACCGTTTTTTACTTTCCGTTTCAACTGGTCGGTGAACTTTTTACCACTCTCGGCAATTTTTTTCCGGGTGTTTTCGCCTTTGTCAGGGGCAAATAACACACCCACTAAACCACCAATGGCCAATCCGGCTCCCAGCGCAATCAGGACTTTAGATGTGTTTTTCATTGTTTTTAATTTGCAATTAAGAATCCGTTCTGTTTACTCCTAATGTAAAACATAAACCGGGCCAGAACAATGAGGTACTTCATACCAGCGCTTGAGCATCGTCAAGCAAACCGGGGAGTGAGCGGAAGGATATTACGGGATGTTTTGAATGAGTTGTGAGTTGTGGGTTGTGAGATGTGAGGTGCCAGGTGCCAGGTGTGAGGTGTGAGGTGCCGGGTCCCGACTACTATCTACTATCTGCTAACTACTATCTAACTTCTGCCTTTCTGTCCGTCTCTTCCGATTGGCCTGATCTTGGTACATTCGCGTCCACCATTCATAACTGACAAATTTTACAATTTATGACACAGGAAAAAGGTACAATTTCGATTAACACGGAAAATATTTTTCCGATTATTAAAAAATTCCTCTATTCCGACCACGAGATTTTTCTTCGTGAACTCGTAAGCAATGCCGTGGATGCCACGCAGAAAATCAAGAGATTAGGCTCACTGGGTCATTACAACCAGGAACTGGGCGAACTGAAAATCCGTGTTGCCGTGGATCCGGATGCCAAAACCATCACCATTTCCGACAGTGGTATTGGTATGACCGCGGAGGAAATTAAAAAGTATATCAACCAGGTGGCTTTTTCCGGGGCTACCGAATTCATGGAAAAATTCAAGGAAGCCAATGATGCCAATGAAATAATCGGCCGCTTTGGTTTAGGATTTTATTCCTCCTTTATGGTGGCGGAACGCGTGGAGATCCAGACCCTTTCCTACCAGGAAGGCAGCACCCCGGCCCGCTGGACCTGCGATGGCAGTACCGAATTTGAAATCAGTGACGGAACCCGGACCGAACGCGGTACCGACGTCATTCTCTATATCAACGAGGACTCCGCTGAGTTCCTCGACAAACAACGGATTCAGGGTATCCTGGATAAATACGCGAAGTTTCTGCCCGTTCCGGTGCAATTCGGTACCCGCAGTAATTCCGAACCCGACGGCGAGGATGAAAACGGGAAGCCCAAATACAAAACGGTGGAAGTTGATAATATAATCAATAACACCAATCCGATCTGGACCAAGGCGCCCAATGAACTGAAGGATGAGGACTATCTTGATTTTTACCGTGAGCTCTATCCGTTTCAGGATGATCCCCTGTTCTGGATCCACCTGAATGTAGACTATCCCTTTAACCTGACCGGTGTGCTCTATTTCCCCAAACTGAAGAATGATTTTGAAGTACAGAAAAATAAAATCAAACTCTTCAGCCGCCAGGTATTTATTACCGACGAGGTAAAAGATATCGTACCGGAATTTTTATTACTGCTGCACGGGGTGATTGACTCGCCCGATATTCCGCTGAATGTAAGCCGCTCCTTTCTGCAGAGCGACAGCAACGTAAAAAAGATCAACAGTTATATCAGTCGTAAAGTGGCGGAGAAACTGGCGGAACTGTTCAAAAAAGAACGTAAGTCTTTTGAAGAAAAATGGAGCGATATCGGCATGTTTGTGAAATACGGCGCCCTGAGTGATGAGAAATTCTATGAAAAGGCGAAGGAGTTTATCCTGCTGACCAATACCAATAAAGAGAATTATACACTGGAAGAATACCAGACAAAAGTGAAAGACTTCCAGACGGATAAAAACGGGCAGCTGGTTTACCTCTATACCGCGGATGCCGAATACCAGCACAGCTATATTGCCGCCGCTGAAAAGAAAAATTATGATGTACTGTTGATGAACAGTCCGATCGATACGCATTTTATCCATCACCTGGAAATGAAACTGGAGAAAACCTCCCTGAAGCGGGTGGATGCGGATGTGTTGGATAAGCTGATCGAAAAGGAAGATGCGGCCACCCATAAACTGACCAGTGAAGAAACGGAAAAGCTCAAAGCCATTTTTGATAAAGCCATCAGCAACCCTTCCATGAAAGTGGAAGTGGAAAGCGGTGCCGATGACAGCTTCCCGGTTACCATTACCATGGAAGAATGGATGCGCCGGATGAAAGACATGAGCAAACTCGGCGGCGGCATGAACTTTTACGGTGCCATGCCCGATAATTACAAAGTGTCTGTAAACGGCAATCATAAACTGATCGCAAAAATTCTCGGTGCGGATGAAGCACAGCAGACCGTATTGGCCAAACAGGCATTTGATCTTGCCCTGCTGGCACAGGGAATGCTGAAAGGCGCCGACCTCACCGCATTCGTTGAGCGTAGTGTGAACGTGCTGTAAGGAAAAGAAGTTAAATTAAAAGCGGGAAGCCTGAGATCCTACTCATGGGCTTCCCGCTTTTTTTACTAACTTTCCTTTTTAACCCTTTTCCCATGCGGCTGATCAGGCAAAGTTTACTCTGGTTTAAAGAAGGTAATTCCGATAAAGTATATGAAATCGATCTTTGTGAAGCAGGAACGGACAAATATGTAGTCAACTTCCGGTATGGCCGCAGAGGAGCCGTACTGAAAGAAGCGACCAAGACGCCTGTTCCTGTTTCGCTGGCGGAAGCCGAAAAAATCTATACCGATGTAGAATCGGAAAAAATCCAGAAAGGATATACCGAAACCGGCAGCAGTTCGGGAAGCGCTGTAAAAGCACCCGTCTTTGCTTTAAACGTTCCGGCTCCGCCTGCAGCCGGTGACTGGTCAGTTCTCCCGCCCGGCCGTTCAAAAGCCATTCTTCAGCGTTTACAACAGGCGGTATCTTCGGATACGCGTTCCCGTTTCCCCTGGAAAACATCCCGGGTAATCTGGAAAGCCGGCGTGTATAAAATTCAGGAAGCGGTACCTTTTATTTTGCATTTATACAATAGCGGTGACCAGCTGCAGCAATACAGTTGCGTATGGGCACTGGCCCGTTGCGGTGGTTCTGCAGCCACGGAGGCCTTGCAAAATCTGGCTGCCAATCATCCTTTGCCCGCCATTAAAAAAATAGCCGGTGCCGGTTTACTGAAACACCTGACCGGTGCGGAAAAGGAAGTACAGACCGGGACATACCTGAACAACCTGCCTGCTGAAATAAAAAATGCGGTGCTGGCCGGGAATACAGCAGCGCTTGAAACCCTGCTCACCGAACATATCAACCAGCAACCGGTTTCACTCCAATGGCTGGAGCCGCTCTACCTGCTGACGCATACCAGAAAGGAATTACGGCCATTGCTGAATAAAATTATTCGTGAGCTTCCCCTGAAACCCGGATACTTCCGGCATACAAGATCCATTTATAAACTGGCAGAACTGCTGGATGATTATGAAGTGCTGGCCCTGCTTGCCATACGCTTTGAAAAAGAAGAAGCCTATTTCACCCATTTCCTTTCAGCAGCCGCTAAAATTAATAAAGCGGAAATTTTTATTGAAGGACTCGGGGAATATTTTACACCGGGTGCAGAACTGAAAAAACAAAACAGCCGGCTGGCATTTTCACAGAAAACAAAAAAATACCTGGCAAGGCGTACAAGAAGACAATTACGCCAGCTGGGACAAACCGGCAATATTGATTATGTAAAACTGGCCACGGGATTACTCCTGCAATATGAAGCAGCATCCGATACCCGTCCGCCATTTTCCACATACAAATTCAGTAGTGTCAATGGCCGTTATCAGCAGGTGGAGCAACGGCATCCGGAATCCGCACAGGCGGTTTACCTGCATTATATACTACAGGGGGCTAACCCTGAACTGGAGCTGATCAATAACGGAAGCACCTGGCGTTACAGCAATCATCAGGCAGCGGCACGCGCACCGGAAAGTCCGAAGCAATCCGGCGGGTTCCTTAAAAAAATCAGCAGTCTTTTCAGTAAAAAGAAAACGGTTGATGAAGTCAGTCAGCCCGAACCGGCGGCAACAGTAACCGGTTTACTGGCCTTCGTTCCTTATATCGATCTCTGGAACCAGTTGCCACAGGCCTATATCCAGTTATTGATGAATGCGCGGATGGATGATATACACCTGTTTGCTCATCTCGGTTTGACCACCCATCCGCAGTATGCGGAGATTAAAAACAGGCTGGATAAAGCTGCCTGTATAAAACTGCTGCTGTCCGCTTTTGCGCTTCCGGCCGAATTTGGATTTACCATTACCCGTGAAAAATTTGAAAACAGTCTGCCGGATGATGATCTTGTAAATGCCCTGCTTGATGCTGCACATATACCTGCCCGTGAAACCGGCCGGCAATGGACGGAGAAATACAGCAGCACATTGTTTCAGCAAAGCGGGTTTATCGCCGGACTCCTGCTGGCCCGTTACCCGGAGATCCGCTCCTGGGGAAAAGACCTGATCGGCCGCCAGTCATTACCCGACGATCTGCGGTTAGCCGTAACCGGTAAAACTATTGCCGGTCTGATGAAATTTACCGGTACTGCTGCAGAAGAGGAAGTCATAATCCGCGAAGCCACGGACAATCTGTTTGCCCTGTTTAACCGGGAAGTCAAAGAAACCGGTTTGCCGGTCATTGCCGATCTGCTGGCTCACGGGCATCCCGCCGTATTACTGGCCGGGTTAAAAATGCTGAAAGCAAAAGCCGATAAAATAAAACCGGAAGAATTATCTGATGAGTTTATTTTCAGTTTACTCCATCATGCTTATGCGCCGGTACGTGAAGAAGGGATTGCCTTGTTAAAAATGCAGCCGGCTACCGTATTACTGCAACGGAAAGAAGGCATACTGGATGCCTGCCTTTCCTCATTTGATAATGTACGCAACCAGTTACCTCCGCTCATTCAGAAAATGGCGGAAGCGGATCGTTCATTTGGCATTGCCGCGGCCGAATACCTGATGCCCTGGCTGCTACGGAAAGAGTCGGTAGAAGGGTTGCATAACAGTGTGAGCCGTTTGCTTTGCAATGAACTGAGCAACTATTTACAGCATGCCGATAAAGACCGGGCCCTGCATCTGCTGTATTCACATTATCCCGCGGCACAAAATGTAGGAGTAACCATTCTGGAAAAATATACGGATCCGGCACAACTGACCCTGCCACAGGTGGTGGCCCTTGGCGGTCATGAGAACCTGACGGTACGCGAATGGTGTCAACGGTTCTACCTTGCTGAAATACCCCGGATACGTTTTGAAAAAGCGGAGGCCATCAGGCTGCTTGAATCAAAATGGGAAGACAGCAGGCTGTTTGCCATGCAGTTTTTCCGGGAGCATTTCCGTATGGAAGACTGGGATAGCAGCACCCTGATCACACTGGCCGATTCCGTAAAACCGGAAGTGGAAGCGTTCGGAAGGGAACTGATCACTAAATTTTTCGATAGTGATAACGGGGAGGAATACCTGCTGAAACTGAGCCAGCATCCCGGTGAAAAAATGCAGCTGTTCGCCACCAATTATCTCGAACGCTTCGCGGCCGATAATACGGAAAGGCTCAACGGACTCGCTTTTTATTTCCGGTCTGTGCTCACCCGGGTCAATAAAAGCCGGATAGCCAAAGACAGGATCTATCGTTTCCTGTTGACCGAAGGCCGCAAGTCACCGGAGGCTGCAGGAATCGTGGGACGGCTTTTATCCGATATATCCGCAACCGCAGTGTCGCGGGATAAATCAAAATGTATAGAAATCCTGCTGCAGCTGAACGCGCTGTATGCGCTGGACACCCCGTTGCAGGTAAAAGAAACAGAAACCCGGACCGTATAATAAGCATTCATTAAAGACAATTGTTCTTGCATGTTATTTAATTACCGATTTGCCGGATCTTCCACTGTCAGCAGCAGCGCTTATGCCACCGGGCTGAGCTTTGCTCCTGACCTGCTGCGCGACAGTGCCTGGTTTGTGGGCAAACTGAATAAGAAGATCGCCTTTCGCGAAGCCATTTCCGCGCTGCATGATGTGGTGGTCAGTGACCTGCGCTTTAAACCCAAAGACAAAACCGCCTATAAAGAATGGGTGGCACAGCATGAAGCCCTTTTTCTGGCTGAATACATGGCAGGGTATGATGCCGCCGCGGCCGATAAACGGGTAGAAGAAGTAAAACAGGAACTGCAGCTGCTGCGGACTGAAAAGGAGAAACTAATGGGTCCCTATAACCGGGCAAAAAGCAGGTACTTCAATTACCTGTATCAAAAAGACCGGGATGCCTGGTTTGTACTGGATCCGGTCATTACCATTCATCCGGACGAATTGTTTTTTGAATGTTTCAGCCAGGACGAATCGACATACGGAAAACTCGGCTGTAATTATAATGTATTCACACAGCTGGATGATTATAAATGCGGCACTACCAATGTGGATTATTCAGCTGCGCTATATGAGGAGTTTCAGAAAATCAGGGAGTACAAGGATACCGAGCTAAAGATTGATCCATCCGGTTTTGCCGTGCAAACTACTAATGAGGATGTGTATAAAGAAGTAAAGATTGATCTGCCGGACAGCTGGGTACGGGGCTTTCTGCAAGTGAGCAGTGCCATGACTTTGCCGGGTATTCAGTTTGATCTGCACCCGATGGATATACACAGTATCTGTTCCCTGCTTCGCCGGTTTAAAGAGAAAAAAGGTCCCCGCGCGCTGCGTTATATTCTTGTACCCGGACAGCCTGTAAAAGTGCAGCTCGAACCCTGGGGGATGGAAGTAATCTGTGCCCGGAGTATTTACACCGGATCACAGGCGCAGGAGATCAGAACCTGGGGACGGCGCCGGTTGCATATCCTGGAACGGTTAATACCCGTAGCTAAAAAATTTACCGTGCAGTTACTCGGTAACGGTTTACCCGCCTTTTATATAGCGGATCTGGGCGATATGAATTTCACCCTTGGACTGAGTGGCTGGACGGCCAATGACTGGAGCCATGCCGGCAATTTTGATCTGCTGGCACCACGCATGCAGGTGGATGATACAATTAAACAGAAAGTAATAACCGCGTTGAAACAGACCTGGCTGGGTACTGCGGAGGAGATAGCCACGGCGGCATCCGTAAAATCAGGTGAAGCCGCGGGAGCCCTGAGTGCATATACACAGGCAGGCAGGGTTATATATGATATCAATAAGCACGTGTACCGCCTGCGTGAACTCAGTCGCGAACCCCTGCCGTTTGACAAACTTCGTTTCAGCAATCCGCAGGAAGAACTGGCGGAAGAAATGCTGAAAACACAGGAAGTAAAGTTCACGGCCACTGCATTGGAAGGCAACCAGACCGAACTGAAGGGAACGGTAAAAGGCAAGCGCAAAACATTTTCGGCCTCCATGCAGATAGACGGAGATGAACGACTGAAATCGGCACAATGTGATTGCAGTTTTTATGGGGAAAACAAACTGCGTAAAGGGCCATGTGAGCACATGCTGGCTGTACGACAGGCTTGGAGTAAATCGAGGATACAGGAAACCGTGAAAATATAAATGAACAGGATCGGATTTTTTAACAACAGTAAACTATATTTGATAACCTTATTTCGTGTTCTTTGACAGAGGGTCGTTTGGCATTGCACCTTGCTTCCTGAAAAGGAAAGAACGATGTTTCGTCGTTCATGCAACATGACTCGTTCATGCATCACCAAATGTAATCTTTACTATGGCATACACGTACCAGTGTACCTTTCCCGGTGCAGGCACGTGGTGCCATAATGGTACACTGGTACGTGTATGCCTGGCGTTGATTAATTTGGTCCGCGGCAGGCACGAAGGCGCAGCCACCCTCTGTCAGAACATGAATTTTTTCTCTCCGATTATGGCTGACACCCATCTTACCCGACAACAGATTTATGACCGGATCCGGGAATCATCGAAGGATGAATATATCCTGGAAGAAATGAAACGCCTCGGTTTCTGGAAATCAAAAGAGAGCAGCAGCATTGTGCCCGAACTGATGATTAAGAAAGAAACCGGATTGCAGCAGGAACTCAACCGCCTGTTTGAACAAAAAAGAAAATACCAGAACAAGGAAGCGGTACTAAAGGAAATGCGGCAGAAGCGGATGGAGGAAGCCAAACGCAAACGGGAAGAAACCAAAAAGAAACGGGAACAGCAACGGGCGGATAAAGCGGCCGCCTGGCAAAAGAAAAAAGAAACCAGCATTCTGTATGCCGGGGAGAATGTGTCTGCCGGCATGAATTCAACCGAAACAAAACCGGATATCCTGCAACGTTACGGACTGCCGTTGTTTACGGATGAACTGAGTCTGGCTGCCGGTCTCGGTATTACCATCAACGAACTCCGTTTTCTCAGTTTTTCCCGTATCGTATCCACGGTTAGTCATTACCGGAAGTTTTATCTCCCCAAAAAATCAGGGGGCAAAAGACTGATAGCCGCGCCGATGCAACGCTTAAAAGAGGCGCAGTACCATGTACTGGAACAGGTACTCAATAAAGTGGTATTGCATGATGCCGCCAACGGGTTTGTAAAAAAACGTTCGATTGTAACCAATGCGCAACAGCATGTAGGCAAAACCCTTTTACTGAACCTGGATATAAAGGATTTTTTTCCAACGGTGGATTATAAGCGGGTAAAAGGCGTATTCCGTAAACTGGGTTATGCGGAAAAAATCAGTACCCTGCTGGCCCTGATCTGTACGGAAGCACCGACGGATGAAGTAAGTATAGACGGAAAAAATTATTTTGTACAGAAAGGCAATCGCGTACTCCCGCAAGGGGCTCCCACCAGTCCCGCCCTTACCAATATCCTTTTTTATAAATGTGATAAGCGACTGCAGGGACTGGCCGCCAAAACCGGTTGCACGTATACACGCTATGCGGATGATATCAGTTTCTCCACCAATAGTAATACGCTAAACCCGCAGCAACTGATCTGGCGGATTAAAAGGATTCTCACCGATGAAGGATTTACGGTGCATCCTGAAAAGATCAGGGTGATGCGGCAAAGCAGCAAGCAGGAAGTAACCGGGGTGGTGGTAAATAAGAAACTCAATATTGACCGTAAGAAAATGCGGCAGTTCCGCGCCCTGATCCATACGCTGAAGACCAAGGGTCCGGACGCCATACATTGGGGACAAAGCCATCCCGCTTATGCCATACCGGGATACCTGCAGTTTATCACTATGGTAAATCCGGAAAAAGGCGCGTTGCTTAAAAATGCACTCACGCCCTTGCTTGATAAAATTCCTAAACCGGTTCGTATCACGCAATCTCCGCAACCTGGCAAGCCCGATACCAGCGGTGAAGCGCCGAAAGAAGGGGGAGATTGGTGGAATGTGGTGTAAAAGGTGAAAACACAAGGTCCCTCCTTCCCTTCGATAAACTCAGGGTAAACTCGGGATGACGTTTGTATTGGAGGGGGAGCAATATAAGGTCCCTCCTTCGTCGGGATGACAGAATGTATGGGGGGAAGAAATAATAGATCTCTCGCTACGCTCGAGATGACAGTGCTACCGGCACTGTCATTGTATTTATGAAATTTTACATTTTATTGTTTGAAGTACACTTTACTGATCTTGCCGTTCTCAATCACATAGATCGCCACGGCATACATTGGTTTAGGGCCGAAGCCGGAGACTTCTTCGTGATCAATCACCATATTGCCTTGAATGATTCTTTTCTGAATCTTACAATACAGTTTGGGCACTTTGCTGAGAAAGGCATAATCCTTCCGCATACTGTCCTTTCCTTTTGAAAGGAGTTTGTCCGGGAACTCGTACAGTTCCACCTCATCCGCATAAGGCGCGAGGAAGGCCTCGAGGTCATGGGCATTATAGGCATTCAGTTGTTGCTGTACCAGGTATTCCGGAGAAGAGACGATCAGTGATCCCGGATCCAGTACCACGCCTTTCTGAATCACTTTGCTGATGCGTCGCCAGTTGGCCAGGCTGTCCAGCGGATTGGCAGTGAGCAGCACCATATTTGCCCATTTACCTTTGGCGATACTGCCCCATTCTTTTTCCTGTCCCATGGCTTTAGCGCCATTGATGGTACTCGCTTCGAGCAATTGCCAGGGCGTCATACCGGCTTTTTGCATTGCCGCTAATTCAATGAAATAAGAACTGGCATGTTGCGTGCCTGTATTGCCTGCATCGGTACCGGTGGCAATGATCACGCCGCCATTCACCAGTTTCTGCAGGTTCACCGTTATAATGGAGTCCGCTGTTTTTTCCCGGGCCGCCTGCATCGGGGAGCGCACGCTCTTGATATAGGTTTTAGCAAGTGTGGTATCCGGCCATGGGTAATCCAGTACCGAACCAATGGTTTCCGGATTGGCGAGGTTCAGTTCATCGGTGCTGAAATGATAATGATCGCCCAGTACTTTGCCGTAGTGACCCATTACCACGAGGGTGGGACAGAGCACGGTCTTCTTTTGTTTCAGTAATTGTACAAAGGCATCGGAGATCACTTCATCATCCACGCTGTGTACCAGGAAATCGGCACCCGCTTCCACGGCCAGTTGCGCCGTGATGCGTTCGGTAGCGTGTACGGCCACGCGTTTATTGTTTTTATGCGCTTCGTCGATGGCGGCCTGTACGAGGGGCAGATTTTTTCTTGCACCCTTTTCTACGTCAGGGTCCGTAACGATATACCAGATCTTGATAAAGTCGGTGTTAAGGGGTAATTGATCCCGCACTGCTTTTCGGGTATTCTCTTCCGTGAGCATTTCGGTAAAGGGTGAATCATCGCCCAGGTTTTTGTAGGGTGCGGGTATATAGGTGGTCAGCAGGGCGCCTGTCATGCGCACCAGTGGTGCCCAGGTCTTGCTGGTAAAAGAATCTTTTTGCCTCAGGAAATTATTACTGGCGCCCACATCAATCACGGACGTGATGCCCGCGGAAAGGTAGCGGCGCAGCAGGTCGTCCATGTGGTTATGGGTCCAGCTGATCTCTTCCGCATAAGGGCGGTATTTGCGCAGGTCGATCGCATCCGGGCGGGCATAGAGACCGCCGCTCTGGAAAAAGTGTACATGCGCATCGGTAAAGCCCGGTGTGAGGTATTGGCCGGTACCGTCGATAATGGTAGTGCCCTCCGGCAGTTTGAACTTGATGTCCTTGTCCACGACGGTGATCTTACCCTCTTGAACAAGTACGGTATAGCCCGGCAATAGTTTTTTCTTTTCTATGTCGACGACGGTGCTGTTTTTGATCAGCAATTGGGCGGGGAGGGTTTGGCATACAAGGAGTAAGGGGAGGAGGAGGCGCATTGGTTTTTGTTTGGGGAAAGATAGGGAAAGTTGAGAGGTTGAAAGGTTGATAAGTTGACAGGGCTGAAAGCAGAAGGGGGTTCACAGGTAGGGAAAGTTGATAAGTTGGTAAGGTTGAAAAGGCTGAGAGATCGGGGAGGTTGAGTGAGGGGGAGGGGTTGGGAGTTTGGGGTTGCGGCATGTGACTCAGCTTTTTTGTAAATGGCGGAAAATCAATCAGTACAAATTCAATGTTTATCCATTGAAAGATTGGATCTGCTGATAGTCAGTTTTTTACAAAAAATCTGCCGGCTTTTCTTCGGGGCGGCTTCGGGAGTGCTTCGGGAATCCTTCGGGAAAGCTTCGTGAGCGCTTCGGGACGGCTTCGGATGCGTTTCGGAAAAGACACAGGAATGTTTATGTTCTCCTTTTGTTCTGCTTCGCTACTGCTTCGGCCGCCATCGAACGAGTCCCGAACAAGGTCATACGAAAACCATAGGGCTCCCCGAAGAATCCCCGGATCATCCTCCCGGAATCCCTGAAGCGCGCCGCTGCCTGATCTTCCTGTTTATCCTGGTAAACGGCAACTACCCGCTCTTTTTTTACGGACTTCGCCGTTCCATTCATATTTACAACCCTACTAACCGTTATGTCTGTCCCGTCTTTCATTCTTGACAACCTGCTTCAACCGGCCGGCCTTTCATCTATACCGCCCCGTAATAAAATGACCTAAATCATCCCGTGTTGTATTAAAAATTACTAAATTAGCCTACACCTATCCTTAAAATTCGTTTATCCTTTCCTGGTACCTCTACTTCTTCACGGTATCGGTTTTATGCGAAAAATACAGAATAGGTTGGTTGGTGGTTATGTGAGTGAAGGGGAGTGTGCGGTAAAAGACATGATCGTCTTGTGTATTGACGCAATTAGGGATTATGCTTTAAAATGTTACATATTCGATGTGAGATATTGATTTAAAAAGCAACAATACAAAGAGATCGGGGCATAGGTGGAATCGTATATTCGTTAATACAGACGTTGGCAGTAATTTTACAGACCCACTATACAAAACAATTTACAAACAACAAATATTTAAAATGACAAGAGAGATTTTAATAGCGAAAACAAAAGATGAAATTTTTGAGTTCATTAGAGAAAGACTATCATTTGACACTAACATTGAAAGCCAGTTAAGACATACAGATAAAGAGATTTTTAAAAAGGAACATAGACGATTTGAAATGTCAGGTTATGAAAATGAAACAGGACAATGCACAAAACATAATTTGGAAATTGTAAACAAATTTGCAGACCTTGGTATTTATGACTACACAAGTTATATGTTTCTTGATTTTTACAAAGGACACGGAACTTTGTATTTAAAATACTTCAACGACAATGAAAATTTGGAATTTGAACTTGGTGGCTATGGGACAACAGAAATAATTTATGCAATTTTTGAAAAAACAATCTTAACTAACAGAACTCAAAGAAGAAGAATTTAATCAAACAAAAAATCTATAATCTCACTAACAATTAAAATATTTTAAAATGGCAGCAAATGATTTAAAAGAACTTGGAATGGCAATAATAAATAGAGACTCAAATTCTTTAAGATATATTCAAAATCCTAACTTAAGGGAGTTTGGAACAGCTTTAGTTGAAAGAGACTATAATGCTCTAAACTATATCCAAAATAATGACCTTAAAGAATTGGCAAGTGCTTTACTAAATAGAGATGGTAATGCCCTAAACTATATTCAGAACAATGACTTAAAAGAATTTGGGAATACCCTGTTATATGGTAATGAAAGTTCATTGAATTATATTCAAAATAACAATTTAAGAGAACTTTGTAGAGCAATTCTTTATAGAAATACGAGTGGACTAAATTATATCCAATAAAAACTACTGCCAACATCGTATTGGCAATAATGGGGCTGACAGTTATAAACTCAACATTTGTAATTCTATCGGGCATTTGTGCAAATGTTGGGCTGACGTTTTTCAAATGCCCACCATCGCTAATAGGTAAACCGTTAGTGCATCTATCAATTTAATCAAGATATTTTTGCCTAATACCTATCTTCATCCAAAATCTCCCCCCATGACCAAATTCCAATTCACCACCCAAATCAACGCCTCCGCTCAAAAAGTGTACGAAACCATGCTGGGGCTTAAAGACAAAAGCAGCTACGAGTACTGGACAGCGGCTTTTAACCCGACATCCACCTACGAGGGAAGCTGGGAAAAGGGCAGCAAGATCTATTTTGTGGGGGTGGATGCGAACGGGAAAAAGGGTGGTATGATTTCTGAAATTGAGGAGAACCGCCCGGCAGCATTTGTGTCGATCCGGCATTATGGTTTTCTGGATGGGGATAAAGAAATCACGAGCGGTGAACAGGTGGAGCAATGGGCGGGCGGACATGAGAATTATACCTACGAGGAAAATAATGGCATCACTACGGTAACTGTTGAACTGGACACGGTGGAAGATTTCAAGGATTATTTCAACCAGCATTACCCGCTGGCCCTGGGTAAATTAAAAGAGATTGCGGAAAGGTAAGAGACTATTGCCCCGCATTTACAAAAATCAACCTGCTTCATTGCGGCAACTTTTAATGCTGCTTTTGCGCAACTTAATTACTCCTTTCATCAGAAGTCGCTTTTCTTCTCCATAGTTTACTGGTCACCCAAAACAACAAATACCCCGCCAGCACCCCGCCCGTATTCAACAACAAATCATCCACATCAAAATAACCCAGCCCGGTTTTTACCTGGGTGTATTCATACATAAAACTCAGGGCAAAGCCGGCAGGTACTGTAAGCAGTAAATGCCGCATGCGCCGTAATAAAAGCGGGAAGAAGATACCGAAGGGAATGAAGCCGAGCAGGTTGCCATAGAGATTATAGCGGGCATTTTCAGTGGGAATATAGCCGTTGCGGTAGTAGCGGTTGATGGTGTGAAAGGGTACCGTATTGGCTTCTTTCCAGCCTCGTTTTACGGAATAACGAGGGTATTCGTTTTTGAAATAGGCCTTGTAATAACGGTAGTTGCCGTGCTTAAAGAGAATGTTTTTGGTGAGCAGGGCACCATACAACATAAAGCCCAGCCAGGCAAGGAAAATAAAGAGGCGTCGGTTCATAACTGCGATACTAACGAAAAAAACGGGATCGGATTGTCCGCTTATCCATCTGGTTACAGGGTTTTATTTATTTGTTGCTAATTTGTACCTGATTAAACAAGTAGTATGAATTTTTTAGGCAACCTGGTCTGGCTGATCTTTGGCGGCTTCCTGGCCGCGCTTTGTTATTTTTTCGGTGGCTTGGTTCTTTGTTGTACAGTTATCGGTATTCCCTGGGGACTGCAGTGTTTCAAAATTGCCGGCTTTATCCTGATGCCTTTCGGGCTTAAAGTAGTCAGTGATTCTTCCAATTCGGGTTGCCTGGCCACAGTGGCCAATATTGTCTGGATTATTTGCGGCGGACTGGCATCCGCCATTATTCATGTGTTGATGGGCGTGCTGCTTAGTATTACTATTATCGGGATACCCTGGGGAAGGCAGCATTTTAAACTGGTGGAGTTGTCATTGATGCCTTTTGGGAAACGGGTAGTGGTGGAATAAGCGTGAACCGCACCTGGCACCCAACATCTCGCATCTCACACATAGAGACATAGGCACATAGGCGCACATAGGAGAAGGAGAGGCCGGTTGAAAGGTTGGAATATTGTATTTAGCAGAGGCAACATAGAAATTTGCTGCTGCGCAGCTAGCGGATTGTTGAATATGGCACCTCACAACTGGCACCTGGCACCTCACACCTGCTTCTGAGAAGAAAAAACCCCGCCGGGTGGCGGGGCATAAAGTTTAGGGGACACAGAACTTTTCGCTTTCATAGGTCCGAATTTCTAACGGACTTGGACATTGGGGTTGGATTGGATTGGGTTTTCATCGGACAATCGGATCTGGACTTGTTTGGTTTTTTTCGGATCTGGATTTTGGTTTTCTTAGGATCGGGTTTCTCTTGGTTTTTTCGGATCTGGATTTGGTTTTCTCAGGATCGGGTTTCTCTTGGTTTTTTTTGGATCTGGATTTGGTTTTTCTGGATCTGGACTTTGGTTTTTTTGGATCTGGATTTTTATCTCTTGTTCTTAATTGCAGAATAAAGCTACATCCGTAATACGCGTAAGAAAAATATTCAGGCCTTTTATTTGATGAATTCGGTGATGAACATTAGCCGCTCTAGAAGATTACACTTACTTTGTTACTCAGTCATTTACATAAGGGAATGCGTATAGTAAATCAACGTCGTAATTTCTCACAAGCCATGTAGTTGCCGCACTACAAACAGGCATGGACGGCATAAGTCTATTTACTTATTTTAGTAAACAGGCCGCATACGGATTTCACTTAACGCGTTATTGCAGCGAACTTGAGTAATGAAATCAGCTGTTTAATTTCAGGGTTTATGCAACAGACACGTTATAACAAAATTCTCGACAGTGTACTCAGACTGACCAATAATACCGTGTTTGAAATCAGTACGGATTATACATTTCTGGAAGTATATCTTGGAAATCCCGGCGATCTTTTACTGGAGAAAGAACTTTTTCTGGGAAGAAAAATTATGGAAGTCGTACCGGAAGGACATTGGAAAATGTTTCAGTCACACTTTGAAAGCGCAAAGGAAACCGGTGAAATAATTCATTTTTCCTATCCTTCATTTAATCCGGAAGAGGGACGCTGGTTTACGGCAACATTGCAGTTTATTCGGGACGGATGTGAATACCCGTTCTACCTGCTTTGCGTAATGGAATCCACCGCGCAGAAAAAAGTGGAAGCGAGTGTACGCTTTCAGGCTGTATTTGAAGAACAGATGATTTATGCCACCAGTACATTATTGCAAACCACCGAAGAGAATTTTGATGAATCGGTGAATGCAGTCCTGGCTCGTATCGGTTCATTTGCCAAAGCAGACCGCGCGTATGTATTCCGTTTTAACGACGACAGGAAAACAATGGATAACAGTCATGAATGGTGTTCGCCGGGAACGAATCCGGAAATAGAAAATCTGAAGGATCTTCCGGTGGAAATTTTTCCGGCCTGGATGCGTACGCTTGAAAGGAAGGAAGCCGTGTATATTCCGGATGTACAGTTGTTGCCGGAATCGTGGGCAGCGGAAAAATCAATACTGGAGCCACAAGGTGTTCAGTCTTTACTGGCACTTCCCGTCATCGCCGCGGAACAACTCTATGGCTTTATCGGATTCGATGCGGTACAAAACAGCATGGTATGGGATAATTCACAACGCCAGTTGCTACAATTACTGGCGGATAATCTCGGATCCGTTATACTGCGGCACCAGCAGGCACAGCACTTAAAAGAAATTACGGCGGATGCGCAACAGCTGGCGGATAAAGCAACGCGTGCCAGCCGGTATAAATCCGATTTCCTGGCAAATATGTCGCATGAAATGCGCACACCCTTGCACGGTGTATTGGGTTTTACTGATATCCTGATGAACAGCAATATGCAGCCGCAGCAATTGCAATACCTGGGCCACCTGAAAGAATCGGCCGAGTCCATGCTGCGTGTCATTAATCAGATACTTGATTTTAGTAAAATTGAATCGGGCAAAATGGGACTGGAACTGGTGAAGAGCGATCTGCCCGCTTTGATCACGCGTTGTTGTAATAAAATCAGAGTGACCGCAGCTGCCAAAGGCCTTGCGTTTATTTACAATCCGGATCATGATCTTCCGGAGTTTTGTATACTGGACGATATGAAACTGGAGCAGGTACTGAATAACCTTTTGGCGAATGCGGTAAAATTTACGGAAAAGGGAAGGGTGGAATTGCGGGTGGAAGTGCAGTCAGTGCCGGATACTGATAACCGGCAAACACTTTTCTTCTCCATTTCAGATACGGGTATTGGCATACCGCACGAACAACAACTGATCATATTCCAGGCCTTCTCACAAGCCGATACATCCATCAGCCGGAAATATGGCGGTACGGGTCTTGGCTTGTCCATCAGTAAAAAATTCCTTGACCTTATGGGATCGGATCTGTTGCTGCGCAGTACAAAAGACAAAGGAAGCGTATTCAGTTTCGAACTGGATGTACAACGTGTTTAATTGTTGTACCACACGATGTGACTGACTGGAATCAGTCACCCCCGCCACCACAGCCGCCACTGCAGCCGCCGCTGTCACCCCCGCCGTCACTGCCGCTGTCACTGCTGTCTCCCCAATCGCCACTGGCTCCTGCGCCTCCGGCATCACCTCCTTCATAGCCGCTGAATTCCGGGAACGCGGTTGCGGGTTCCGATTCAAAATGCGTATACAAGGGTTCATTACTGTAAATGATACCATCGCTCCCTCCGTCGTTGCTGTTTTTTTTCTTTGACTGGTAGCCGTTCTTTTTAACCTGCTCCTGATCAAATTTGGTATCGCCCCATATAGCTACAGGTGGTTCCAGATCAAATTCTTTTTTATACAGCTCAATCGTATCAAGGTACTGGGCACTGAAGCGGCCGGTCTGGTCTTCCATGGGTACCAGTTCAGGATAATGATCAAAGGGCTGACCGATTACCTGCTCACAAAACTCACGGTAGGCCTTGCTGAATAATATATGCTCATGCCATACCACATCAATGATTTTTGAAGGGGTTACCTGGAAATCACTCACCAGCCCGAGGAAAATAAACTTTTTATATTCATTAATGGCCCTTAATGAAAAGGGCGTAGCCCATCCATGTTTCTTGCCGAGTTTATGGGCAAAGGCCATCAATGAAGGGTCCGTATGTCCAAAGCGGGCGGAAATTTTATCCCATAGCCCCGGACTGACCACATGGTCAAAAGAATAATTTCTGAGTTTTAACCAAAGCTCTTTTTTATGCATAAAATTGGTTTGTTCATTTATATACAAACAGTTCTGTTGTTAGAACAGTACCGTTACCGGATAGACAATTGCCTGAACAGCTGCCTAAAGTAAGTGTAATATGAGCAGTTTCCTGACAATTATCAAGAAATTGTCATACAAAAGTCATGGGCATCACCAGGAAACATTTTTCACTTTGTCCCATGAAAAAGATATCCCTCCTGGCCCTGTTCCTGCTGTCTGTTTCTCTGATGAATGCCCAGCAGAAAATTAGTTTTGACCTGGGTGTAATCCGCCAGACCCTGCATGAAGTAAACGGGCTGAACATCAGTAGTTTTTATCATTTCAGTGAAAAACTGGCCGGTGGTATTGAAGTGAACCGGTTTTTTCCCGTTACCAGTCATGCCGATGCGGACATGAATACTTCTGCCTGGGATATTGATATCAACTTCCATTATAACCTCCCCCTGGGGCATCATTTATATGTATATCCGATCTCCGGTATCAGCCATACTGCTGAAAAGGAAGTATCAAAATTGCCAATGGGCGAAGCTGTTACAGAACGTTTCTGGTCTGTAAATGCCGGCGCGGGTCTGCTCTGGCAAAGAGGGCATTGGGGATTTCATACCGAATATCTTTATACCTGGGGACATATCAATCAGCAGTTTGTGCTCGCAGGTATGAACTATGAACTGGAACTGGGTCATCACAAGTCACATAAAAAGCATACCGGGGAGTAAGTATGACCGGATAATCTTATTTTCACTGGCAGTATTCACCCGGAAAAATTACTGCCATGCACCCCTTATCCCAACATGAACAGGAGACCGCCACGCGGCCCAATGACCAGATTATTTCCTATTACACACTCCGTATCCTGATTGGCGCCACGGGTATTCTGTTGCCCATTCTTGTGGTTATCGGGAAATGGATTTCGAATGGTTCGCCCGCTCTTGAATTTTCCATCAGCGATTATTATGATAACGGTGCCGGCGGAGATATCCTGGTCGGGGTTTTGTTTGTACTGGGGTTTTTCCTGCTTTCATACAAAGGACCTGACAGACTGGATAACCGGACGGCCGATATCGGTTGTGTGGCGGCTCTTGGACTGGCCTTGTTTCCGACTACGCATTGCAATGGCTGCTGGGTTTATTATATGCATTTTGTTTTTGCCCTTTCATTATTCTCCGTCTTCATATTTTTCTCACTGGTTTTATTCCGGAAAACAAATCCGGTAAAGACAATGACGCCGGAAAAGAAGAACCGGAATAAAATCTACCTGGTCTGCGGCATCATCATGATCAGCTGTATCCTTGCCATTGCTTTCAGCCTTATTTTTCTCAAACAGGCGATCTGTGAAAAATACAGCCTGGTATACTGGTTCGAATCCATTGCCCTGATTTCCTTTGGTATTTCCTGGATTACCAAATCGGAAACCTTTTATTTACGGGATAAATAAATTCGTATTTACCAGACCCAGACCGGTGCTTCTGTATTTTCCGCATATACAAGCAGGTCAAAAACGGCATGCACCAGTATGGGGGGCCAGAGGCTTCCGGACCAATACCGCAACATTCCCAGCAGCACAAAGGCAAAGAAGGAGTACGTGAAGAAAAGCCAGATCGATGTGATGCCGGCCATGGCAGGAGGAAGAAACAGCGACGACTTATAGGCCGCATGCGCCAGTGCGGCGATCAGGATGGCCGCCCGGTGATTAACCGCCTGCAACCGGGTTTGAATAAAGCCCCTGAAAAGCAATTCTTCAAGCAGACCAATACCTACCGCTACCCCGCTGAACCATTGGAAATAAACCGGCCACAGGGGCATCGCATA
Organism: Chitinophagales bacterium; assembly: GCA_017303855.1. Classification (GTDB taxonomy): domain Bacteria; phylum Bacteroidota; class Bacteroidia; order Chitinophagales; family Chitinophagaceae; genus JJ008. The sequence goes on from JAFLBL010000017.1 coordinate 52,787, forward strand.
ACTGCCGCGGTAATAAAAAGCACCCGCAAATCCCAGGAGCAATCCAAGGCTGCAATAAAAAATAAGTAAAAAGTTCACTGGCTCTGAATACGGGATTGATATGCGTTTATTGGTGAATGTTATATTCCGGCTGATCACGTACCCGGCAAACAGTAAGGGAATCAGTCCCGCCCATTTAACGGGAGCCGGCCAGCTGATCAGGTAGCCGAAGAGGACCAGGCAGCCGCTGCAGGCCACTGCGGCCGCAACAGCCTGCTGCCGGTCAGCTTTTCTCAGGTGTACTGTCTGCATGATGCATGGTTTTGTTTTTCCGGAGCAGCCAGAAAAACAGGAATGTCGCCGGAAACAGTAACAACAACCAGCCGGAGCCCAGGCAGGCACCGCTGTTGGCTACGATAATACATCCCGGCAATGCTTTTTCCAGGGATAACATGGCGGCACTGTCTTCCCTGTCCTGAAGCGGCAGCGACAGGTATCTCAGTTTATTTAGTGTACTGATACCGGTTATATCCGTAACCGTGTCCGTAATGATCAGACCCCGCAGATCCGGCAGTTGTTGTAAGGCGGAATAGTTCCGGATATGTTTACTCCCGGAAATGGCGGCCACCTGGAGTTTGTTTACTGCTTTCAATATATCATCAAAATTTTCCTGCGTGGTATTTGCCGGGAGGCCAATCCATTTCAGTCTTTTGGCTTTGCTTAACAACGCAATATTGGTACAGCGTCCTGAAATCATCAGCACGGATAACCGGCTCAGTTGCCCGGATAATTCATCCATGGAGGCTTCACCTTTACTGAAATGAAGTACCAGCTCATCCAGTTTTTCCAGCGGCTTCACCAGGGAGAAAAAGGGCGTATCCGTCAGCATACTGACTCTCGTCAATTGCGGATTATGCAGAAAGAAACCGGCGGGTAAAGACGATACATGTTCACTGTAAACGATGCATTGTTGCAGGGCAGGCAGGGCGGGCAGGGGATTGGTTATAACAGAATCGGCCAGGTTGAGATAAAGACATTCGGCATTTTTCCAGATGGACAGGTTCTTTATACTGTTGTTGGTCACCGGCAGACTGACATATTTCGGACTGAAGTAGCCGGCTTTGTTGTTGTAATCAGCCGGCAGGTCCGCATTTTCCCAGTCTTCAAAAACAAGGGAAATGGACGGATGCTGTCCGGCGATTGTTTTAAGGAAAGGCAGATAAGAGGAGGGAATGGAGTCCCTGAAATAAATCGTTTCAAGTTGCCTGAGGTCCTCTTTTTTCATTTGTTGGAAGAAAGGCAGGAGTGTTTCTTCATTTTCAATAATAAGCGCGTGAATTTTCCCGTTGACCAGCACCATTGAATCCCCGCTCTCATCCACCAAAAGCGTATCCGTTTCGGGTAAATTGTACCGGAAGTAATAATCATTTACTCCGATCCAGTCGTTTTTTTCAGCCAGTATGGCTTGTTTGTCACGGATGCCCGGTTGAAACTGCCGCAGGTGATAGGCTTTGGAAAAATTTACGGCCCCTTCTTTTCCCTGTATTCGAAGAACTGCGAATGATTTTTCTTCCGGGAAAAGTTTTATCAGCAGGAGCATAAACAAACCGAGGAGCCCGATAAAAACCAGGGGCAACCAACGGTATTTTTTTTCAATCCGGCCGGCTGTTGTGCTGTCATGTTTCATACGACAAGTATTTTATAACCGGGGTATCGGATCAGCTGTCAGGGGTAATTTACCGGTGTGGCAAAGCGGTGCCGCATGACGCAGGTTACCTGCCGGTATGATTCATCAGCAGGGCGGGAGTAGTTTGTTCAGGTCCAGTCGTTAAAATAACTGAGTATTTCCCTTGCCCGGCCTGTATAGAAGCCGCCAAAGAGGACGGCGTGAACCAGTAATGGATAGGCTTCGGTCAGCTTCAGTCTTTTTTCCCATCCTTTTTCCAGTGGATAGACTTCATTATAAGCAGCGTAAAAACGTTCATCGAAACCGCCAAACAACCGGGTCATACCCAGGTCCATTTCGCGGTGACCAAAATATACAGCCGGATCAAAAATACAGGCTTGTCCATCGGGTGTTATGGTATAGTTGCCACTCCAGAGATCGCCATGTAATAATGACGGATGTTCCACCGGGAATAAGGAATCCAGCTGATTGCAGTAATGCCCGGCGGCGTTGATATCAGTCCGGTTGAATAAACCTTTATTAAACAGCATTTCCACCAGGGGCATAATGCGGTATTCCGTATAGAATTCATCCCAGGTATCCTGTTTATTATTCGGTTGTTTTAATCTTCCGATATAATTATCGCTGGTCCAGCCAAAGAATGGTTGTGCTTTCTGATGAAGCCGGGCCAGTTCCCTGCCAAAGTTTTCCCAGCAATCTGTTGCAGGCTGTCCTTTTTCAATCCATTCCAGCAGCAGGTATTGCTTATTGATGGCCTTGCCGCTTTTTATTACGGCCGGAATATACAGGTTGCTGTTTTCACGCAGGGCTTCCAGTCCGGCAGCTTCAGCCTGAAACATACCCGGGTAAAGACCGGCGTTATTGATTTTCAGAAAATAGGTTTTATCCGCACATGCTATCTGCCAGGCTTCGTTGATATCCCCGCCATGTATCACCGTGGTACGGTCTGCCTGAAGCCCGCAATCCGCAAGAATTTTTTGCATGTTGTACTATTGAACTGACGACTATGAAATTAAAGAATCCCTGCTGTACGGCAACGGGGAAGCAATCCGGGTCAGCCGTTCATTTCCGGAAATAAGTACAGGGGAAAAATCTTTGTAAGTGAAAAATGGTAAACGGGAGGAGGAAAAACCGCCGGACTGAAATTGAACAGCCGTTCGTATGTCTATGCTCATATAAAAACCTTCAAATAGCTGACTTTGCTCATTTTATATCCGGGTATCCGCTTTCTATTTTTGAAAACTGCTCAGGCAATACCCTTACCGGCGCAGTATAAAACGATTGATCCATTTAAATCTTGCTGTATGTTAACAACACAAACACCCGTAGTTGACAGGTTCATGCAATACATGAAAAAGCGTAATCCTGATCAACCTGAATTTTTGCAAGCTGTTTCAGAAGTAGCCCAGGCCATTATACCGTATATCGAGGAGCACCCCGAGTACCAGAAAGCGAATGTGCTCGAGCGTATGACCGAAGCCGAACGTATTATCATTTTCCGTGTTCCCTGGGTAGATGACAATGGTAATTTCCGGGTAAACAGGGGATACCGTATTCAGATGAACAACGCTATTGGTCCGTATAAAGGCGGACTTCGTTTCCATCCCAATGTAAACCTGAGCATCCTGAAATTCCTTGCTTTTGAACAGGTATTTAAAAACTCACTCACCACTTTACCAATGGGTGGTGCCAAGGGCGGTTCCGATTTTGACCCCAAAGGAAAATCCGATAATGAAGTGATGCGTTTTTGCCAGAGTTTTATGACAGAGCTTTATCGTCATATCGGCAATGATACGGATGTACCTGCCGGCGATATTGGTGTGGGTGGCCGTGAAATCGGATTCCTGTTTGGTCAGTATAAACGCCTCTCCAACGAATTTACCGGGGTCCTTACCGGGAAAGGATTTACCTATGGCGGCAGCCTGATCCGTCCGGAAGCAACGGGCTATGGATTACTGTTCTTTGTAGAAGAAATGCTGAAAACACAGGGCGAAACCCTGAAGAACAAAAAAGTGGTGGTATCCGGCAGTGGCAATGTGGCACAGTATGCCATTGAGAAAACAATTGCCATGGGTGGTATACCCCTTACTGCTTCGGATAGTGATGGATTTATTTATGACCCGGACGGCATAGACCAGGAAAAACTGGAGTTTATCCTGGAACTGAAGAATGTTCGTCGCGGACGTATCTCCGAATATGCGGATAAATATAACGTGCCGTATTATGCGGGTGAGAAGCCCTGGAAAATTCCTTGTGATGTAGCCTTGCCTTGCGCGGTACAAAATGAACTGGATAAGGAAGGCGCCCTGCTGCTGGTGAAAGGCAATTGTAAACTGGTGGCTGAAGGAGCCAATATGCCTACTACACCGGATGCCATTGAGGTATTACAGGAAAAAGGCATTCTGTATGCACCGGGTAAAGCGGCGAATGCAGGTGGTGTGGCCACATCCGGACTGGAAATGTCACAGAACTCTATTCGTCTCTCCTGGACCCGCGAAGAAGTGGAAAACAAACTGAGGATGATTATGCGCAGTATTCATGAGCAATGCATACAGCATGGTAAGAAAGAAGATGGTACTATCGATTATGTAAAAGGCGCGAATATTGCCGGCTTTGTCCGTGTGGCTGATGCGATGCTGGCAGAGGGACATGTGTAATTGGGTAGAGAGGCTGAGAAAGGTTGGAAAGTTGAAAAGTTGAGAAGTTGATAAGTTGAGAAGTTGAGATTCCGTTTGTCTGAAACCTGTCAGAACTTAAAAGGCCTGACAACTCACAACTCACAACTCACATCTCACAACTCATTTAATAAGGGTTGTGCTTCAGTAATGCGGCACAATCCTTTTTAATTTTTTTCCGGCAGAAATTCATTGCTGTAGATACGAAATAGCAGGATGATATAATTGACCAGCAAAGGGCCGAAGATGAGCCCGATAAAACCAAAGAGGCCGAGTCCGACCAGTACGCCAAGCACGGTTACAACCGGGTGTACCTGTCCCAGTTTTTTCAGAATACTGATTCTGGCCAGGTAATCCACATTTCCGGTTACAATAACACTGTACAATAAAAGGCCGGTTGCATTCCAGGTATCGCCGCTTGCATACATAAACACTACCAGTGGCACCCAGATTACCATGGTACCGATAACAGGAAAGAAAGCAAATACACCGGTCAGAAATCCCCACAGGATTACATTGTCGGGGCCGAAGATGATATAGCCGATCGTTGCGGTAGCGCCTTGTATCAGGGAGATAATCGGAATCCCGAGTGCACTGGCCCGCACTATCCGTTTGGTTTCGGTGGCAAGCAGGATCACGTTGGCGTGTTTCAACGGAAGTATTCCAGAGATATAGGTTTCAATCTCTTTGCCGTGTACCAGCATATAATAAAGCAGAAATAATAAGATGGCCAGGTTTACAATCAGGTTCGATGTGTCATTGACCAGGGAGGGAAGAATGGCCGATAGTTTTTGTTGCAGGTTGCTCAGGCCTTCAGCGGTTACCAGTGTAATACCGGTTTTGGCCTGCGCGGCACTTACCGCGTCCCGGATACGGTTCATGGTGGCTGCCGGATCTTTCAGAAAAGGATGTACCTGTCTTTCCACCAGTACAAAAGTAAACCAGACCAGGGCGGCCAGCAGGAGTGTATAGGCCAGCAGGTAGAGTCCGGCCGTGCGTCCCTTTTTCCATTTGTAATGATAGACCAGCTGGAAGTAACTGTTGCGGCTGAGTATATAGAGTGTTAAGGCGCCCAGTAAGCCCGGGAAGAAAATATAGAGTTCGCGCACAGACAGAAAAACCAGCAGTGCCAGGAGACTGAGAATAATGACCTGCTTGATCTGATTATTGAAGTTCACACTGCTGTTCATGCTACACGCAGTTTTGTATACGGGTAAGTTACTGAAATTATATCACCGGTGCTATGATCTTCGTTAGTCATTACCGTATGATCCTACGGACCTGGAGTTAAAAAAATGCAGGCAATAAAAAAAGCCGGACTGAATTTCAGTCCGGCTTTTACTATAGAAAGTGCGGTATTAACTCAGGTGTTTGCCGAGGAATTTTGCAATTTCAAACATGGAAACCTGTGCTTTGTTACCGAAAACAACTTTCAGTTTAGCATCAGTGTTTACATTACGTTTGTTTTTAGCATCCTGCAGTTTGTTGGCTTTAATGTAAGCCCAGATTTTTTTAACTGCTTCTGTACGGGGCAGTGCTTTAGCACCTACTACAGCGGCTAATGCGGCACTGGGAGTCAGGGCTTTCATGAAAGCTGCATTCGGCTTGCGGGCAGATTTCTTCTTAGCGGGTTTTGCAGGCTTAGCTGCTTTTTTTGCTGCAGGTTTTTTAGCAGCGGCTTTTTTTGCTGCGGGTTTCTTTGCAGCGGGTTTTTTAGCAGCGGGTTTCTTTGCAGCTGCTTTTTTCTTTGTTGCCATGTTTTTTAGATTTAGAATGTTAATGGGTATGCTGTATACCGATATCAAATATAGATGATTTCTTTACTTGTACGCACAATGAGAAAAAAATTGGCCCTTTTTTTTCACTTTGTTTTTCCACAATGAAATCCCATTTTTCCCAATGAAAACCGGCGTATCACCCGCCGCAGTTGCTATATTGCAGCTGCATACACAGGGCATGTACATCAATATACATACACATACCGCCCCGGTAAACGGCGTATGGGCATTGCAGAACCGGCGTGAATCGGAAACGCTGGAATCCGCTGCTGGCCTGTATTCCATGGGAATTCATCCATGGCATATTGATCCTGTTCATTGGGAAAATCAACTGGACACACTCCGCCGGAACAGTCAGGATACGCGGGTGCTGGCCATTGGAGAAACCGGGTTGGATAAAGCCTGTTCCACCCCTTTTCCCCTGCAGCAACAGCTCTTTGCCGCCCAGGTGGAATGGGCTAATTCACAGGAAAAACCCTTAGTGATTCATTGTGTACGGGCCTGGGATGACGTGCTTTCCCAACTGGAAAATGCGCAAAACAAAGTACCGGTGATCTTTCACGGGTTTGCAAAAAACCGGCAACTGGCACAACGGATAATAAAAGCGGGCCACTATATTTCATTGGGAAAAGCATTGCAATTTGCCCGGGTACAGGAGGTACTTGCGGTCTTGCCGGCAGATCGTATTTTCCTCGAAACAGATGATGCGTATGACATTGGAATAGAAACAATTTATAACCTGGCGGCGACTGCTTTATCAATTGATCATAATTCCCTTGTTTTGCAGATTCAAAAAAACGCGGAGACGGTATTAGGTACCGGAATTCTATTATGACAACTGATTTTTCCTGGCTATCACGCACACAGTTGCTGATTGGTGATGAGGCGCTGCAACGGCTCGCTGCGGCGCATGTCATGGTAGTGGGACTGGGTGGTGTGGGCTCTTATGCGGCGGAGTTTATTGCGCGCAGCGGGGTGGGGCGTATGACAATTATTGACGGCGATGTGGTGGACCCGAGCAACCGTAACCGGCAGTTGCCGGCATTAGCTACTAATCATGGTGAATCAAAAGCGCTGATCATGGCCGACCGGTTAAAAGCCATAAACCCGGAACTGGAGCTTGAAGTGGTACGTGAATTTATCAATCCCGCCATGGTGGAAGAGCAACTGAGTCACCGTCCTTCCTATATCATAGATGCCATTGACAGCATTACGCCCAAGATCACCTTTATTAAACTCGCGTATGAAAGCGGACTTCAGTTAGTCAGCAGTATGGGAGCCGGTGCCAAACTGGATCCAACCCGCTTGCAGGTGGTGGATATTGCGGAAACACATCATTGCCCTTTTGCCCAGCAGGTGCGTAAACAGTTAAAGAGACATTACGGTATACGTAAAGGGATCAAAGTGGTATTCTCTCCGGAAATGCCGATTAAAGAAAGCCTGATGCTGACGCCGGGGCAGCGCTACAAAAAATCAGCTTATGGCACTATTTCCTATTTACCAGCCGTATTCGGGGCTGTAGCCGCTTCCGTGGTGATCCGTGACCTGATGCATCCACCCAAAAAGAAAAAATCAAACAAGTGATGAAGGCAGCGTTGACGAGTACGTCGTTTTAGCGTTGTCGTTTTCCGGTTAGGCGGTTTTATGATCAGATTCAGCGGCGTATATGAGTGAACTCACTTCATTCAGCCGGAAGGGTACAGTACTTTCAATATGGAAAACCTGGGGCTACCGGGGTTTGCCGGCTGCTATCATGAAAAAAGAAATCGGAGAGAATATACATATCCCTGTAGGCTCAGTAACATTGGAAGGCCGGCTTGATGTACCGGAGCATGCCGACCGCATGATCATTTTTTCACACGGTACCGGGAGCAGCCGTTTCAGTCCGCGCAATCAGTTTGTGGCCGGATTGCTCAATGAAAAAGGGATGGCCACCTTACTGGTGGATCTGCTTACATCCCGTGAAAGTATAACGCATACGGCCCGTTTTGATATTGCCCTGCTTACTCAACGACTGGCGGCCGTTACCAACTGGATCAGGGAACAACCGGTATTCCGCAACTATCATATTGCTTACTTCGGCGCCAGTACCGGCGCGGCTTCCGCACTTGGCGCGGCTTCTATAATGCCGGGAAATATCAGGGCCGTTGTATCCAGAGGCGGAAGACCTGACCTTGCTTTTCGCTCATTGCCTCTGGTACAGGCACCCGTATTGCTGATCGTTGGTTCACTGGATGATGAAGTACTTGATCTGAACAGGGAAGCTTCCGCCCGGTTCCGTTGCCCGAATGAATTAATCGTTATTGAAGGGGCCTCACATTTATTTGAAGAAACCGGGAAACTGCAGGAAGTGGCTGAACTGGCCGCCGATTGGTTTGAACGGAATTTGTAGACAGTGTAAGCACGTTTGTTACATACAACGCATTGTGAAATGAGTAAGTCACCGGCTCATACCTGGCCCTATTATCTGGTCAACGCGATTACCGGGTACCGGATCGTAACAGTGCCTCTCTTATTATGGTTATTGTTCACGGGCCGTTATGATTTATTCAGGTGGGGAATCGCCCTCAGTTTTTTTACAGATTTCATAGACGGATTTCTGGCCCGTGCATTCCGGGTTACCAGTGTGGCGGGCACCCGGCTGGATTCTGTCGGCGATGATCTTACCATTGCAGTGGCACTCACGGGACTGATCGTTCAGTTTCCTGATTTTATCCGGACACATTTGTGGATGCTGATGTTACTGGCCGTATTATTTCTGCTGCAGACCGGCTATGCTTTTTTTCGTTACAAAAAAATGTCAAGCTTTCATACCTGGCTGGCGAAAACGGCTGCCATCCTGCAGGGTGTTTTCCTGATACTGACCTTTTTTACCGGCCGGCCCGATACGACTTTATTTTATACCGCTACGTTTGTTACCGCTATTGAACTGGTTGAAGAAATCATACTGGTATACCTGTTGCCACAGTGGAGAATAAACGTACACAGCATTTTTCATGTATTGCGTGAAAATAAAAAAACGGCCTCGTGACCTTCCTGTGACAAATCAGCCATACTGCTTTTATACCTTAATAAGCTTTATTTTTTACCTGTTACCTTGATGTAAGTTTGGTGGAAGAGTGAGGATAATCATCAAATAGCAATTGATTATCACCAACCTTGCAGTCTGATTGTTTTAAAACCTGGCGGCGATAGCCACAGGGCCATTTAAATCCCCATCGGGCAGGCTATGATGAACAGGCCGTCTATCTTTTATAATTCAGGTAACTTACACGTAAATCCCTTGCTATATGTCAGACACAAGTAAAACCTACAAGGTAAAGGCAAATGATTTTGTCTTCTCCTTTACCCAGGCAGAAATTGACGCGGCTGATTTTTTCAGAAAATCACCGGACGAGTTTAATCTGATCCGCGACAACCGTTCCGTCAATGCCCGGCTCCTCGACGCAGATATTACCGGAAAGAAAATCAAACTGGAACTGGATGGTGAAAGTTTTGAAATGGAAGTGAAAGACGAACTGGACCAGATGCTGGACAGCATGGGATTCAGTACGGCCACTACCAAGCATGTGAAAGAAATCAAAGCGCCGATGCCCGGACTGGTACTCAGTATCGCGGTAACCGAAGGGCAGGCCGTAAAAGAAGGCGACCGTATCCTGATCCTGGAAGCCATGAAAATGGAAAACAGTATTATGATACAGAATGACGCGGTAATTAAACGGATCGCCGTTACCGCCGGTCAGGCCGTTGATAAAAACCAGGTACTGGTGGAACTGGAATAACTCACTCATTAAAAAAATCAGCAATGAAAAAAATATTAGTTGCCAACCGGGGAGAAATTGCCCTGCGTATTATGCGGACGATCCGCAAAATGGGAATAAAATCAGTGGCGGTGTATTCGGAAGCGGACCGTCATTCCCCGCATGTATTGTTTGCGGATGAAGCCGTTTGTATCGGACCGGCACCCTCTAATCAGTCCTATCTGAATGGCGATAAAATTATTGACATCTGCAAGGAACTCGGCGTGGATGGTATTCACCCCGGCTATGGTTTTCTGAGTGAAAATGCCGATTTCGCGCAGAAAGTTACGGATGCCGGTATTGAGTTTATCGGTCCCAGTCCGGAAGCCATGCGGGTAATGGGTTCCAAACTCGCGGCCAAGGATAGTGTGAAGAAATACAATATCCCGATGGTACCGGGGATTGACCGGGCTATTGAGGATGTGAACGAAGCCATCGAAGTGGCTAACAGGATCGGATACCCTATTTTGATCAAAGCATCGGCCGGTGGTGGCGGTAAGGGTATGCGGATTGTGGAGAAAGCCGATGATATGCAGGAGCAAATGGAACGCGCCATCAGTGAAGCGAAATCTTCTTTCGGAGATGGCTCCGTTTTCATTGAGAAATATGTTACATCTCCCCGCCACATTGAAGTACAGGTGGTGGCCGACAAATACGGCAATGTGATTCATGGTCTCGAGCGCGAGTGCAGTATCCAGCGCCGGCACCAGAAAGTGGTGGAGGAAACACCGTCCGCCGTGGTTACACCCGAAATGCGCGACCGCATCGGTGAAGCGGCTGTAATGGTGGCGAAGTCCTGTAATTATGTAAGTACCGGTACGGTTGAATTTCTGGTGGATGATAAACTGAATTTTTATTTCCTTGAAATGAATACCCGGCTGCAGGTGGAACACCCGGTGTCAGAAATGATCATCGGTCTCGACCTGGTGGAACAGCAGATCCGGATTGCCCGGGGTGAAAAGCTTGCGGTTACACAGGCCGACATCAAACCCAACGGACACGCGATTGAACTGCGCGTATATGCCGAAGACCCGTTGAATAATTTTCTGCCTTCCATTGGCACGCTTACGAAATATCAGAAACCCGTCGGGGAAGGCATCCGCGTGGATGACGGATACGAAGAAGGGATGACGATTCCGATCTATTACGATCCGATGATTGCCAAACTGGTGGTGCATGGTAAAACCCGTACGGAAGCCATTCAGAAAATGCTCCAGGCGATCAAGGACTATAAGATTGAAGGAGTGGCGACAACATTGCCTTTCGGTACGTTCGTGTTTGAGCATGATGCTTTCTTTACCGGCCACTTTGATACGCATTTTGTAAAGAATTACTATACGCCTGAAAAATTAAAGGAAAAGCAAAAAGCCAATGCGGAAATCGCGGCCCTGGTGGCGTTGAAATACTGGCAGGAGTGCGGTAAAAAACTGCAACCGGTGGAACATAAATCCACTAGTTGGAAAAGAAGGCTGGCGCATTAATAGTTAGAAATATCGTCAATGTTCATGGTTCGGCAAGCTCACCATGACAACGGTTGTCACCCTGAGCCTGCCGAAGGGTGACGAACCATAAAAAATTAAAACTATCACGCTACTCAAAACCTACAACAATGAAATCAAAAGTTGAAATACTCAGAGAAAAACTCGAAGAAGGCAAACTCGGTGGCGGTGTAAAGCGCATCGAAGCCCAGCATAAAAAAGGTAAACTCACGGCCCGTGAACGCGTGGAGCTACTGATGGATCCCGGCTCATTTGAAGAAATCGGAGCCCTCGTCATGCACCGCACCAAAGACTTCGGAATGGAAGATCAGAAATTTTATGGGGATGGAGTAGTTACCGGCTATGGCACGGTGAACGGAAGACTGGTCTATGTATTTGCCCAGGACTTTACTGTATTTGGCGGCGCCCTGTCTGAAACCCATGCGGAAAAAATCTGCCGTATTATGGACATGGCCATGAAGGCCGGTGCACCGATGGTGGGACTGAATGATTCCGGTGGTGCCCGTATCCAGGAAGGTGTCCGTTCACTGGGCGGCTACGCAGATATTTTTTACCGCAATGTGCAGTCCTCCGGTGTTATTCCCCAGATCTCCGCGATCATGGGGCCCTGCGCCGGCGGTGCCGTGTATTCACCGGCTATGACGGATTTTACCATTATGGTGGAGAATACCAGTTATATGTTTGTAACCGGTCCCAACGTGGTTAAGACCGTTACCAATGAAGAAGTAAGCTCCGAAGAACTCGGTGGCGCTTCCACCCACTCTACCAAGTCGGGGGTTACGCACCTGACCGCGTTGAATGATATGGATTGCATCAACCAGGTAAAGACATTGCTGAGTTATATGCCGCAGAACTGTGAGGATGTGGTGGTGAAATATCCGTATGAACTGGGTGATGAAACCCGTGAAGTACTGGAGACTATTGTGCCGCTCAGTGCCAACCAGCCTTATGATATCCGCAGCGTGATTGAAGGCATCTGCGATATTGATTCTTTCTTTGAAGTGCATAAGTATTATGCCGACAATATCGTGGTGGGATTTGCCCGTATAGCCGGACGCAGTATTGGTATCGTGGCCAATCAGCCGATGAGCCTGGCCGGTGTGCTGGATATCGAGAGTTCCAAGAAAGGTGCCCGTTTCACCCGTTTCTGCGATTGTTTCAATATTCCGTTACTGGTACTGGTGGATGTACCGGGCTTCCTGCCGGGTACGGACCAGGAGTGGAATGGTATCATCACCAATGGCGCCAAATTGCTGTATGCATTAAGTGAAGCGACTGTACCCCGTTGTACCGTGATTACGCGTAAAGCTTACGGTGGTGCCTATGATGTGATGAACTCCAAACATATCGGTGCGGACATGAACTATGCATGGCCCAGTGCGGAGATCGCGGTAATGGGAGCCAAGGGCGCCAGTGAAATCATTTTCAAAAATGAAATCGCGGCTTCCGATGATCCCGCTAAAAAATTACTGGAGAAGGAAGCCGAATATGCGGAGCTTTTTGCCAATCCGTATACAGCGGCCGAACGCGGCTTTATTGATGAAGTAATAGAGCCGAAAGAAACCAGGAAGAAACTGATCAAGGCCTTTGCCATGCTTGAAAACAAAGTGGCCAAACGCCCGAGAAAAAAACACGGAAATATTCCGTTATAATCAGCTTACAGAAAAACTACCCGGAACCAGTCCGCTGTTGCAGGAATATTTCACGCAACAACCGGTACAGTTCCGGGTTCTTTTTTTCCATCAGGTCAGGCCGTTCAAAAAAATATTCCGCGGCTACGGCAAAAAACTCCGCCTCACTGGTGCCGCCGTAAGGATTTATATCCGACCGGTCGGCACGAATCTTTTTTATTTCCTTTTGCATGGCCTGCAGCCAGGGCAGTACATAGGATTGTTTAACCAACACTTCCGGTATACCATCCACGGCACCATCGGTTTTGTCAACCAGGTGCGCAAATTCATGAATGGCCGTATTGGTCTTGCTGGTTTTATTACTGAATGCCTGCCGGAGTTCATGTTGCGACAGTACCATCACGCCGTTCAGCGCGCCATCGCCCACCATGCCCAGTACTGCGCGGTCACTGCCACTTTGTTCAAAGTCGTGGTTGAATGAATCAGGATAGAGCAATACTTCATTCAGGTTGATGTATTCCCAATCGGGAAAAGCGAATATGGGAATGATGGCACTGGCAGCAACCAATAACCGGTCAAGATCTTCCACCGTTGTATGTACACCCGTGATACGGGTGGTTTGCAGGAATACCTGGATACGGTGTTCAAACTGTAACCTGGCACCGGGATCCAGTTCCCGGTAAAACACAGATTGTTCGGCTAATACCGGACGCCATGCAGCCGGAAAAGTTGTTGCCGGCTGCGCTTTTTTCCGCATGGTTGAATAAAAATAGCCAAACAGTAAAACCAATACAGCCAGTACAAACAGGGATAATAACAAAGTCTCCATCTGTGTATGAAAATAAGAAGATCCGCTGTATCACGTACTCAGATGAGTTCTTTATTATCCGCTGCAATAAAACACAAGCCGATCATCAGGGGTGGCAGACCGTAAACGAGTGCCATAATGGAATCGTTTTTCAATAAGAAAAAGACGGCCATCAGCAGGGCGCCGCCAATCATAACCCAGCCGCCCCGTAACGGATAGAACCAGGCCAGAATAAAACCAGCCAGGGCCGGAATACTGAAAGGAAGGAAAAAGAGCAGTTCTTTTCCCTTTCCGTTGAGGATATCCGGAAGTCCTTCGCCAATAAAAAAGGCGGCGAAAAAGGCCGTAACCAGGATGCCACTGATACGGCCTGTCCAGTTAAGCAAGGTATGATGCTGAATCATTACATGGCTTTTTTTACAGGTTCAGCTTTCAGGTCACGCAGTACTTTTTTCTTCAGCATGTCTTTTGTCAGCATCACGGCATGTTCTTCCCCCATTTTTGCACTCGATGCCGGATCAAAAGACTGGCTCTGCGCGGAGTAGATCAGTTCATTGTCCTGAAGAGCATACAGATTCGTTTCCCAGAAGTATTTGGTGTCTTCTGTGTAATAGCCTTCCGTATAAATCCGGCCATACATGGTCCGGGAATAGCCCCAGAAGCGATTGTAGTACATCCGGTAGGGCGTGTATTGAACCCGGCCGGGAACATAATAACGTTCACGGGTTTTATCCAGCAGCACAATGGTCATCACGGCATCCACCCCCGAATTTTTCAATTTAGCCAGGGCCTGCTCCTCTGTCATGTTTTCAAATGATTTGGGATTGTATTCATCACAGGAGCAGGTGGCATCATAACCGAGATTGCGCAATCCGGTTACGAGCTGTTGTTCCATGCTTTCCCGGAGATGCCGGTCATTTTCGCGGATCAGTCCCAGTACAATGATTTTCGTAAAGTTTTGCGGCTGTACCTTGTCAGACTTCCAGGAGCTGGTGATACGGGAAGAACTGCAACCAGGCAGGAGGAAAAGAAACAGGACAGCCAGTTTTAATAGCTGTTTCATCTGTTTAGTATTTAGTACTCCCAATTTACTCCGGTTCTCTACCAAAAACAATGAGCAGAATCAGTTTGCCAGGTATTATTTGTGCTATGCTTAAAAGTTCTGTTAAATACTGTAAATGTTATAAAATAGTTTTTAATACATGAAGCTCAATGATAATTTATACTATTCTGTGTATAATCCGCGATTATTTTCAGTTCAGATTTGTCCTTTTTTCTCAGGTAAATCACATTGATTAAGTTAACTTTACAGTAATACATAACGCACTAACCGATTATCTTTGACGAATTTTTTCAGCAAATTCAGGTTAGGCGAAGAGAAAGAGGCGTTCAGTTCAGTAGCCGGTTCCATTGAGTCGGGAATAGTATTCCGCGGCACCAATTTGTGGATTCTCATCTTCGCCATTTTTGTAGCATCACTTGGTTTAAATGTCAATTCCACAGCCGTCATCATCGGCGCGATGCTCATTTCCCCCCTGATGGGTCCGATCATGGGGATTGGGTTCTCTGTGGGCATTAATGACAGTCAGTTGCTCAGACGGGCCGGCATGAATTATGGAGTGGCAACTGTTGTGGCCTTGCTGACTTCTACCTGTTATTTTTTGCTCACACCGCTGGATGAAGCCCATTCTGAATTACTGGCACGTACAGCACCTACTATTTATGATGTCCTGATCGCTTTATTCGGTGGTTTAGCTGGTATCGTGGCAGTATCAAGTAAACAAAAAGGGAATGTACTGCCGGGTGTAGCGATCGCTACCGCATTGATGCCACCCTTATGCACGGCCGGATATGGGTTGGCAACGCTGCAATTCAGTTTTTTCTTTGGGGCATTTTACCTGTACATCATCAATACCGTATTTATTGCATTAGCTACATTTATTGTGATCCGGATTTTTCATTTTCCCTATAAAAAATTCACCACTGAAAAAGCGGAACGATTATCACGGCGAATAATCTGGTTAGTGGTATTGCTTACATTTTTGCCCAGTTTATATTTCGGGTATGATATGGTACAGCAAAACAGGTTTTCACAACGGGCCTCCCGTTTTATCAATCTTGAAACCCAGATTCCGGGAGACTACCTGCTGAGTAAAAAAGTGAATAGCAAGGACAAGTCTATTCTGCTGATTTATGGTGGAAATGAAATCAGTAATGAGCAGGTTGCCACCATTCGTTCGCGCTTGCCTGTATATGGATTAACGGATGCCCGCCTGGAGATCAGGCAGGGTTTTGCTTCCTACTCAACTCCTTCCGGTGATCCGGATGAAAAAATGGCAGCAATGACCAGTGCGTTGCAGGATAAACAACAGGAACTGGATAAACTAAAGTCATTTGTAGATCAACGGACAGGGTATGATTCATTGGGTCGTCGCCTGTTTACGGAAATAACTATTCAATACCCGGGACTACGTTCCTGTGCCATTACCCCTTTGCGTGAAAATGCAGATAGTGGTAAAGTCAGGCAGTCGCTCCTGGTCGTATTATCTTTTAACCGGACAATCAGTAACCCGGAGCAATTAAAGTTGCGGAACTGGCTGGCAGCGCGGACGGCGGATACCAGTGTCCAATTAATCGTTAAGCTATGATTTCAGTTATCATCCCCGCATTGAATGAAGAAAGAACAGTTGCTCAAGTGGTACAGCTGGCTTTAAACACCACCGGCGTTACTGAAGTGATTGTAGTGGATGACAAGTCACTTGACAATACAGTGGAAGAAGCCAGGAAGGCCGGGGCGACGGTTATAACCAGCACCAAATTGGGTAAAGGAGCGTCCATGAAAGACGGTGTGCTTTGTGCCGGCAATGAAGTATTGGTCTTTCTTGATGCAGATATCACTACATATCCGGATGATGTGATTACCTTACTGGCCAATCCATTATTAGAAGATAAAGCGGATTTTTGCAAGTCGTATTTTTCACGTCAGGCGGGGCGTGTTACCGAACTGGTGGCCAAACCCCTGTTGTCGATTCTCTATCCGGATTTCCCCTCTTTTGTACAGCCTTTAAGCGGGATGATTGCCGGTCGAAAATCAATCCTGCGTAAACTCGATTTTGAAGAGGGCTATGGAGTGGATATCGGTATTCTGATTGATATGTATCAATCTGACGCAAGGATCAATGAAGTATGTATTGGTCATATTGAAAATAAAATGCAACCGCTGGAGCAATTAGGAAAAATGTCAAGGGAAGTCGCGGCAGTAATTCTGAAGAAATCGAAAAATTCGGGTGAAAACAACTATGAAACACTGGAACATATCCAGCTGATCCGGGAGCAGATGGAATTTGCCATACGTGAAACATCGCGTAAGCTGCGAAAGGTGGCCATTTTTGATATGGACAATACATTATTACGGGCGAGCTTTATTCATACAGCCGCCAATGAGTTCGGCCTTAAGAAAGAATTACTGGATATCCAGACCACGCAAAGTAACCCCTTTATCCGTACCAAACAGATCGCACGGTTGCTGAAAGGACGCGATTTCAGTGAACTGATCCGTCTGGCAGATGCAATTCCGGTAACAGTCTACACGCCACAGATCATAAAGACCCTGAAGGAAAATGGTTTTGTGGTTGGATTGGTGTCAGACAGTTATGATTGTATCACGAATCACTTTAAAAATAAATTCGGATTTGATTTCTCACTGGGCAATGAGCTGGAGTTTTCAAAAAGTGTCGCTACCGGTGAAGTGAAGATTCCCTCTTTTTATTTATCTCACGACCACAGTGCCTGCACCCATGAATATTGCAAAACGCATGCGTTGACCCATATTTGCAAACGATTCGATGTACCCCTGTCCGACACCCTGGCCATCGGGGACAGTGAGAATGATATTTGTATCATAAAAAAATCCGGGATCGGCGTTTCCTTTTGTTCCACCAACAGTCTGCTGGATGCAGTAGCGGATTTTATTGTTAAGGAACCTGATTTTGAATTACTATTACCCATAATTGAATAATCTATGGTTGTACTATTACTGATTGTATTTATTGCCGGTTACCTGGCCATTGCGTTTGAACATCCCCTGCAACTCAATAAAGCAGCGTCGGCATTGATTACCGGCGTGCTTTGCTGGACTATTTTTATGGTTAATACTTCCGGTGAAGCCCATACAGTAACGGAAGAACTGCTGCACCACCTGGGTGAGATTGCTTCGATATTATTCTTTCTGCTCGGTGCTATGACGATCGTGGAGCTGATCGATACGCACAATGGTTTTGACATCATTACCCGTTATATCAGCACGAACTCCAAATCGAGGCTATTATTATTAGTAACTGTGATTACCTTTTTTCTCTCGGCCTTACTGGACAACCTGACGACGGCCATCGTAATGGCTTCACTTTGTACCAAATTATTGCAGTCAAAAGAAGATAAGCTATGGTTTTGCGGAGTGATTGTAATAGCTGCGAATGCCGGAGGGGCCTGGTCACCATTGGGCGATGTAACCACTACTATGCTCTGGATCGGGGGACAAATCACGGCATTGAATATCATGAAACAACTGATCCTGCCCAGCCTCGTGGTATGTGCGATTCCGACATTGATCGTCTGGTTCAGGTTTCGCGGACAACAAATTGAAAAAATTACGATACCTGAAAGCAGTGCCGACGAAAAAAAGGATGGAAAGATCATCCTATTCGCAGGTATTGGCTTTCTGGTCTTTGTGCCCGTATTTAAAACCCTGACTCATTTGCCCCCTTTTATGGGGATGTTACTCGCATTGGGACTGATGTGGGTGATCACTACCTTGTTGCACAAGAGCAAGGATCCTGAACTGGCAGAGAAATTCAATGTGGCCAAAGCGTTACAGAAAGTGGATAGTCCCAGTATCCTTTTCTTTCTTGGTATTCTGTTAGCCGTATCTGCACTTCAATCAGCCGGCCTGCTTCGCGAAGGAGCTACCTGGCTCAGTGATAAACTGGGGAATACTTACCTGATCGGTTCTGTGCTGGGATTATTGTCAGCTATAGTAGACAATGTGCCCCTGGTAGCCGCTTCACAAGGCATGTATGATCTGCAAACCTATCCCACCGATCATCCGTTCTGGGAATTTCTGGCGCTGACCACAGGTACCGGTGGCAGTGCGGTAATTATTGGTTCAGCAGCAGGGGTAGCCGTTATGGGCATCGAAAAAATCGATTTCATGTGGTATCTCCGCAAAATCAGCTGGCTGGCGCTGGCAGGCTTTGCAGGAGGAATTGCAGTTTTCCTGTTACAGCAACAATTTTAACACGGATCATGAAAAGGGTTTACCAGCAATTTTTCAATTTCATCAGGACAAAACTCAGCCGCGCTCAATTGATCGTCCTCGTGGCGGTTTTTACCGGCCTTGTATCGGGATTGCTCGCAGTATTGATGAAAGGATTGGTGCACCTGATACTCGACAGCATACTTTCACAGAAGCAACATGGCTTTTATTACTTGCTTTTTCCTTTACTTGGCCTTTTTATTTCAGCACTTATAATCCGGTATTTTTTAGGCGGCTATATTGAAAGGGGGATCGCCATGGTGCTTCGGGCAATGGCCCGGAAAGGATCGTACATACCACTCAGTCATACCTGGGCGCATGTGCTGACCAGTTCCGTTACGGTCGGGCTCGGTGGTTCAGCTGGTCTTGAAGCGCCGATCGTGGCAACCGGATCAGCGGTTGGTTCAAATCTCGGACGGATCAGTGACCTCACTTATGCGGAGCGAAGCCTCCTCATTGCCTGTGGTGCGGCAGCGGGTATAGCAGCCGTGTTCAATGCACCCGTAGCGGGTGTCATCTTCGCTGTTGAGATCCTGCTGACAGAAATGATGGTGAGTTATTTTATACCACTTATTATCTCTGCCGTTACCGGTGTACTCTGTGCAAGGGTTGTATTGGGCGAAGAGTTGCTGTTTAATTTCCGGCTGAAACAGGCGTTTGATTATCACAATGTGCCATTTTATCTGCTGCTTGGTGTACTAGCAGGGTTTGTCTCGCTTTACTATGCAAGGGTGTACAAAAAAACTGAACATCGTATTTCCGGATGGAAATCCTGGTTTGGATGGAAAGTGCTGACCGGCGGATCTATTCTGGCCTGTCTTTATTTCATTCTGCCTCCCTTGTTCGGCGAAGGATATGAGCGGATAACTCTGGTAGCAAATGGTTTATTTACAAATTTTACGGATAACACCAGTTTGTTATCCGGTTTGAGGGAACCTTGGGGATTATTAATATTCGCCGGACTGATTATATTATTAAAACCGGTTGCTGCGGCTATCACAATAGGAAGCGGAGGAAATGGCGGGAACTTTGCTCCGTCTTTATTTACCGGCGCCTATCTTGGTTTCTTTTTTGCCCGACTGGTCAATTCCACTCCCTGGTTTAAAATTCCTGAAGGTAATTTCAGCCTGGTCGGAATGGCAGGTTTACTCAGTGGCGTCATGTATTGCCCGCTTACGGGGATCTTCCTGATTGCTGAAGTGACTAATGGCTATGAACTGTTTATCCCTTTGATGATTGTATCTGCCGTATCTTTTTTTATCGTCAAATCGTATGAGCCGTATTCCATGGATATAAAGAAACTGGCTGAAGAAGGTCAGGTATTCACTCACCAGAAAGAGAAAAACATACTGACCAGTATACAGCTCTCCGATATTTTACATGATACTTTTGAAACCATATCTATTGATAAAAAATTGCGTGACCTGGTGGAAGTGATCCGGCGTAGCGAAAAAAATATTTATGCAGTCGTTGATCAGAAAGGGAAATTTGCAGGCATTATCGAACTTAACGATGTAAAGCAACGCTTGTTCGATAGCCGACAGTTTGATATAGTGCCCGTAAGGAGTCTGATGAAAAAACCACCTGCCGTACTGGATGAAGAGGAAGACATGCATAGTGTGATGGAAAAATTCGATCTTACCCGCAGCTGGTTCCTGCCCGTATTAGACAAGCAGAAGAATTTCAAAGGGTTTATTTCAAAAACAAAAATATTCTATAAGTACAGGGAAATACTTTCGGCCAGTAACGATATTTATCAATAGAACCGGTTGATTATACCTGTATTCCAAAAGGAGTCTTTCTATTTCCATCGAATAGGGCGGTAAACGTAGTTATAATCCGGGTTAACTTTTTCTTTTCTTCAGCAGTTCTTCAATCCGGCAGGCAATCGATTCAGGGGAAGCCTGACTGGCGGATTTCAGCTGGTCCAGCATTTCTTTCATGGAAGCCATGGCGGTTTCATAGCGGGTAAACTGTTGTTCCAGCAATTCGCGTTCATCCGACTCCCAATAACCTCCTTCATCATTCATTTCAAAATCACTGAAATATTTCTCCTTTAAGTAGCGGAACAACCGGATCAGCGCAATATGCACATCAATGCCGGCATATTGTGTTTTGGTACTGATGGTAAAAATCAGTTCGGGATCCAGTCCGTTCTGCAGGAGCATATCGCGTGTGATCTGGCTGATCGGTGAGAGCAATCGACCTTCCTTGTTAAACGTCAGGAATAAAGGCTCACATTCAGGCGGTGAAAAATAGACGCCTTCCAGCGTATCTTCTTCGCCGGGATCGAAATAATGATAGTCCCAGCCCAGGCTTTCGCAGATATCTTTCATCTCGGCCGCCAGTAGTGGCAGCAGGGTTTTGTCTTTGATGGTGCCGGTGTAGTGAATGGAGAGTCCCATATTCTTAATTTATAAAAATGAAATTCCTTCAATCATTGGAATATACAAAGGGAAAAACACCATGGAAAAATGTTTTTTTCTGCCGGGTTTGCATTTTAGTATAGCTCGCTGTATGCGGTCGTTTTATTTTTCTGTTATCTTCATGCCGTTTTCAGTAAACAATAACCCGCAGAAAAAAAGGAACTGGCTGCTGCTTTCATTTTCTGCTGGCATACCGCAGCGGCTCAAACCGACACATTAAAAAAAATCCCCAATGGCAATATACTGTTGTGGCAGAATGGTACCATGCGACTTTTGTCACCAGGAATCGAAGAACTAGGCAGCTGGAAAGAAAACTTGCAGCATTTTAAAACAGGAGAGAAATCGCTGACGGTGGTAAGGAAAGCTCCTTTAACCGGAAAATGAAGAACGGGGGTGTTTGAACAGCGGGGAAGACATTATTTTCTTTTTGAAGCAGATGATGTGGGATTTTCACAGGGGAGTACCAGCGGCGAAGAGTATTTTTGAAATAGTATTTATTTTTAAGCCGTTTCCAGAGTAAAACATTCAACTATGTTACGTTTCGCTTCATTATTTGTCGCCTTGCTTCTGTTTGCTGTTAACAGTCAGGCACAAATAAAAAAACTGACCCTCGGGGATATTTATACAAAGAATCGCTATGGTTCAAAAGGGGTAGGTCCGCTTCGCTGGATGCAGGATAATAAAAGCTACTCCACCGTGGAATATAATGCAGCTGCAGGCGGATCGGATATCATCCGGTATGATGTGGTAAGTGGCGCCCGCAGTATTCTTATCAATGCCAGTCAGCTGGTTCCCGCATCGGGTGCAAAACCACTTGGCATTGCAGACTACGAATGGTCGGCCGATAACAACAAACTCCTGCTTTTCACCAATACCAAAAAAGTATGGCGGTACAATACCCGTGGCGATTACTGGGTGCTCGATCTGAAAAGCGGTAAACTCACACAATTGGGTAAAAGCCTGCCGGCCTCTACGTTGATGTTTGCCAAATTCTCGCCTGATGGCAGCAGAGTGGGATATGTGAGTCAGCAGAATATTTATGTGGAAGAAATCGCAACCGGCATGATCACCCAACTGACCAAAGATGGTGGTGGCGATATTATCAACGGTACATTTGACTGGGTATACGAAGAAGAACTGGATGACCGCGATGGATTTCGCTGGAGTCCGGATGGTAACAGTATTGCTTACTGGCAATCGGATACAAAGGGCGTGGGCACTTTTTACCTGATCAATAATACCGATTCCAATTACTCCAAGCCCCTGCCATTTCCCTATCCTAAAGTTGGAACCTCTAACTCAGCGGTGAAAGTGGGTGTGGTTGCCGCTACCGGTGGTGCCACCAGATGGTTTGATGTGCCGGGTGATCCGCGCAACAATTATCTCGCCCGGATGGATTTTATTCCCGGTTCCAATGAAGTGATGATCCGGCAACTCAACCGCCTGCAGAACAGCAATAAGGTATGGGTTGGGAATACAGCGGGTATGCAGTTGAAATTATTGTTCACCGAAACCGACAGTGCCTGGGTGGATATACATGACGATATCGTATGGCTTGATAATAATAAATATTTTACCTGGACCAGTGAACGCGATGGCTGGGTGCATTTGTATAAAGTATCGAGAGACGGAAAAGAGATCAAGCCCATCACCAGGGGGAATTTTGATGTGGTGAATATCAACTGTATCGATCCGGCAGGCGGGTATGTGTACTATATCGCATCACCGGAGAATTTCACCCAGCGTTATCTCTATCGTAGTCGTCTCGATGGAAAGGGAATAGCCGAACGCGTATCACCAGCGGATATGGCCGGACAACACAGTTACCAGATCTCGGCCGATGCGAAATATGCCATTCACAGTTTTGAAAATGCACAGACGCCGCGTCGTATTTCCCTGATCGATCTCCGTACGCATAAAGAGATCCGATTGATGGAGGATAACAAGGAACTGAAAAGCCGCATCAGTGAACTTAGTCTGCGGCCCAAAGAATTTTTAAAAGTAGATATCGGTGCTGTGGTGCTTGATGCCTGGATGATCAAACCCATTCAGTTCGATCCGCAGAAAAAGTATCCGGTTATTTTTCATGTATATGGCGAGCCTGCCGGTTCTACCGTGCAGGACAACTGGGGCACAGGTGATAATCTATGGCACCAGTACCTGGCCAATGAACTCGGCTGTATCGTGATCAGTGTAGACAACCGTGGTACCAAAGTGCCGCGGGGACGTGATTTCCGGAAATGTATTTACCGGCAGATCGGTTTACTGGCGGCGGATGATCAGGCAGCAGCAGCAAAAAAGATCATACAGACTTATTCCTTTATCGACTCCGCACATGTGGGCATGTGGGGCTGGAGCGGTGGCGGACAAATGACCCTGCATGGATTGTTCCGTCATGGCGATGTGTTCAAAACCGGGATTGCCGTTTCCTTTGTGGCGCTGCAAAACCTGTATGATAATGTTTACCAGGAACGCTATATGGGATTACCGGATGACAATCAATACGGCTATAAGGAAGGTTCCCCGCTGACGCATGCAGGTAAACTGCAGGGCAAGCTCATGATCATTCATGGAACCGGTGATGACAATGTACATTACCAGAATTTTGAAATGTTGGTGAATGAACTGATAAAAAACAACAAACTGTTCAGTATGCAATCCTATCCCAATCGGGACCACGGCATCTGGCAGGGCGTGAATACCACTTTGCATTTACGGAGGACGATGGAAAATTTCTGGAAACTGAATTTGTAAAACAATACCCATGGCCGGTTATCCAAGTATTTTCAATGATGTGATCGGTCTGGTGATGCGGGGGAATTTTATTCGCCTTCTTTTTTTTGAATTAAATAAAAATTGTATTTTACAGTAATACTAGTTAGGATACCTTTTGTGATCTTGCCATGCTCTTAATTATTATGAAAAAGAACATGCCTATCCCGCAAAGGGTCGTTATACATCCCAGGGACGTAGAAAACATAACAGGCAAAAAAGGTCGTACGGCCAGGCATCACCTGCAGACGATCAAAAAAGCCTTAGGAAAGCTGAAACATCAGTTTGTTACGGTTAGTGAGTTCTGCTCATTTACCGGATTATCCGAAGAATTGGTGCTAAGCTATATGGTCTCCTGATCCGGGTCTGTAAAACGACTTTGACTGAGCCCCGCTTTTGGCGGGGCTCTTTCATTACGGGTATCCGTGAATCTTAACCGAACCTTAACCGAAGCTAAAGCGAACCTGAACACCGGTATTGTCACTTTTTTTGTTCCCTCAGATACGGCATAAATATGCATAAATGGCAAAATCGGCAAGAACGGCAACGGGATTTGGAGATGCGTTTCGGGGCATAGTATGTTTGTGTCGTAACGGTACAGAGTATACGAAGCCAATACAACAAGGGCTAGCGTTGTTGTAGCAGTGGGATAGACTCTTCCGGAACCGCGGCCGGCCGTTGCATAAATCCTTTTTTAATCAATTTTTAAATTTTAATCAGAATGGCTAGAGTAAATTATAATGTAGTTACACATGGTATCAGCGGGAAGATCGGCGATCTTCTCCAGTTCCGTCAGCGCAACGGTAAAACAATTGTCGCAAAGATCGCTGCCCGGTCAGGCAGGGTCACCCCGGATCAGCAACAGGTTCGTGAGAAGTTCAGGCTCGCGGCGATCTATGCAGGTTCCGCATTGAAGAATCCGGCAATCCGTGAACTGTATGAGACGCGGGCAACGGGCGGTCAGTCCGCTTACAATCTCGCGATCAGGGATTACTTCAACGCACCTGTGATCAATGCAGTAGATATCGGGAGTTACACGGGAGAAATCGGTAGCCTGATAACGGTCATGGCAACAGATGATACCCGGTTAGTGGATGTTCGTCTGCAGGTATTCGATAGCACAGGTAGCCTGGTGGAAGCTGGTTCAGCCACCCGTGTAGGGGAACAGGACAGCTGGATCTATACCGCGACTGTGTTTCATCACAGTCCTTCCGGTGGTAAAGTGCTGGTGGAAGTACAGGATACTCCGGGCAATATAACCGTTCAGGAGTATCTGTTGTAAGAGTTGGCCATGTTGTTTTAGATGTTGGGGCTGATCCGGCAACGGGTCAGCCCTTTTATTAAACCGGGCTAATCCGGCATATTTTTTACCTTTGTGCATCCCTCGCCCTGCGGGGGACTTTTTATTATGATCGACAAAGCGAATAAGATACAGACGAATGAGAAAGCGGTGCTTGTGGCACTGGTGCAGAAAGACCAGACCGAAGCGCAGGTGATCGAGTACCTGGATGAACTGGCCTTCCTGGCAGAGACAGCAGGTGCCATTACGGTTAAGCGGTTTACCCAGAAATTGCCGCACCCCGACAGCCGTCATTTTGTGGGTAAAGGAAAACTCGAAGAGATCCGGCAGTATATACAGGGTAAGGACATTAAAGTGGTGATATTTGATGATGAGCTCAGCGGGGCGCAGATCAATAATATTGAAAAGGCACTCGATGTAAAGACGATCGACCGGAGTGACCTGATCCTCGACATATTTGCCCGTCGCGCCAAGACCGCCCAGGCCCGTGCACAGGTGGAGCTGGCGCAGTATCAGTATATCTTACCGAGGTTGAGAGGGATGTGGAAACACCTGGAGCGTCTGGGTGGTGGTATTGGTACCAGGGGTCCGGGGGAGACGGAGATCGAAACTGACCGTCGTATTGTGCGGGATAAGATCACGTTATTAAAGAAGCGTCTCGCTGAAATAGACAAACAGGCCTTTACCCAGCGGAAAGACCGGGGTGAATTTATCCGGGTAGCATTGGTAGGGTATACCAATGTAGGTAAGAGTACCCTGATGAACCTGTTGAGTAAAAGAGATGTGTTTGCCGAGAATAAATTATTTGCCACGCTCGATACCACTACCAGTAAAGTGGTGTATGAGAATACCCCGTTTTTGTTAAGTGATACGGTAGGCTTCATCCGTAAGTTGCCGCACCACCTGGTAGAGAGTTTCAAGAGTACATTGGATGAAGTGCGGGAAGCGGATATTTTGTTGCATGTGGTGGATGTGTCGCATCCCAATTATGAAGACCAGATCGGTGTAGTCAACAAAACCCTGCAGGAGCTCAATGCCGCGGAGAAGCCCATGCTTACTATCTTCAACAAAATGGATCTTTACGAGAAGCAGACATTTGATGAGTGGCTGGAAGAAGACACGAAGAAAGAGATACTGCACGATCTGTATGACCGCTGGCAGAATGAGACCGGTGGCAATGCCGTCTTTGTAGCGGCTGTTGAGCGCCGCAATCTCGATGGCCTTCGTAAGACGATACTTGATAAAGTGCGGAAGCTGTACAGGATCAGGTACCCGTATAAGACGGATTTTTTCTATGGCGAAGAGGAGGGAATGAGTAATGAGTAATGAGTAATGAGTAGCTCGGGGAGATGTTTTTGATATAGTGACAGTCTTATATTTGGATGAGTAATGAGTAATCAGTAATGAGTAAGTGTGGAAGACTCGGAAAGTATAGGTACACTCTATAAGCAGGAAGCTTTAGATTCTAAAAACAGTTTTCAAGGTATTTTAAATAATATTTTCAGTTTTCAGTCTCTAGCTATTCTATATTGAAATTTCCGGAGCTACTCATTACTGATTACTCATTATTCATTTCTACATTCATCCTGCACCTGTCGTAAACGAATTTTCCCGGGCTACTCATTACTGATTATTCATTACTCATTCTACTTTCAACCTGTCCCATGTCAAAAAAACTTTCCTTCCACAAACTCGCCGACCATCCCAACGAGCTATCCTGGGCCGAAAACGGTATTGCCGTGGCCGAGCTGAAGGGCAAAAAGATCTGTCTGGGCCGGTTTAAGGATGAAATCTTTGCTTTTGCTTATAAATGTCCCCATGCCGGGGGCATCATGGCCGACGGGTATATAGATGCCCTTGGGAATGTGGTTTGTCCCCTGCACCGCTATAAATTCAGCCTGCAAAACGGCCGGAATGTAAGCGGGGAGGGCTATTACCTGAAGCATTGGCCGGTGGAGATCCGGGAGGAAGGGGTGTTCGTCGGCATGGAGGAGGGCGGCTTCTGGAATATTTTTCAATAAAAATGATGGTGCACAACTTGTTAAAAAGCCAGAATCCCCCTATTTTTGCAACCCCAAACGGGAGATTCCCCTTTAGCTCAGTTGGTTAGAGTCCCGTAGTTACGGGATTAATCAGAGGGTCGAAAGGAACACTGGTTCAGACAGTGTAAAAAAGCTGGAAAATATTCCCCTTTAGCTCAGTTGGTTAGAGTCCCGTAGTTACGGGATTAATCAGAGGGTCGAAAGGAACACTGGTTCAGACAGTGTAAAAAAGCTGGAAAATATTCCCCTTTAGCTCAGTTGGTTAGAGCATCTGACTGTTAATCAGAGGGTCGTTGGTTCAAGTCCAACAGGGGGAGCTGAAAATCAAGCAGTTGCAGAATTATATTTGCAACTGCTTTTTTGTTTGCACCATAATTTGCACCATAACTTATTCGCAGCGGTGGATTGTTTCTTTCTAAAATGAATACTAAAAGCTTCCAGAAAGGTTATTTAGGCAAAAGAACTGCAGTTTTAGGGGTTGCTAGGCGTATTTTGAAGAAAACTCTCTATTTGGGATTTCCATTTCTTAAACCCAAAGTCATCACCTGAGTATTCGTGCTCAATCCTCATAAAATTCTCAGGCTTGGTTCTTAAATAGGTCATTTTATTTTTATTCCTAAGCCATTTTATTCGATCGACGATTTCTTGAATACGCTCCATTAATTGTGATTGCGGTTTATGGTCGATTTTCCAGGCATATGTCGCTTCATTGGTTGAATAAGTTTCCCATACTATGCAATAATTATTTTGATAAGGCAATAGAAAGATAAAAGACATTGGTTTCGCAGTAAGGTTTATCGTCATAATATTGGTCAGATGTTTGTCAGACAAGTACCTTAAATGATAATAGTGCTTGGTTTTATCTTTTGAGAAAAGCTTATTAAGTAACCTCTGTCCATCATGACTTTCATCTAAACCTGTTTTTTTTGATAATTCGGATGCTATTTCATCAAGGGTGTAGATTTCCTCATCTGTACTGTTCACAATGTAATCCTGAATAAGCAAGTCCTCTACTTGATCAAAAAGAAGTTCATTTATCAATGAAATTTCAGCTGACCTAGCGGAATAATTTAAAATTCTATTTTCCAAGTACTCAAACTCTACTGATATAGTAAAGTGTTTAATTTTTAGAATGTTCGGAAAATAATTTTTTATTGAATCATGTTCAGTTTTAAGAAATAAGTGAGGTATATCAAATGACGATTTTCTTCGGATTTGTTCTATGTAATACTCAAAAGAAACTTTGCCATTGGAAAAAATCAAATCTTTTACAGGCAGTTGTAAAGTGATAATCGCTTTTTGTGCTTGTTTAGGCGCTTGCTCTGTTTTAATAGACTCCCAGATTCTAGTTTGATTCTCTCTGATGTTTTTATTTTCAATCTTACTAATGTTGGTAATAGAAGAAATAGGTTGAATAAATTCTGTATTTCGTTTTGGTGGATTTGTTATCTCAACACTGTTGATATTAAGAGTTGATAGAATGTTTGAATTTTCTTCAAATGAAACCCAGAATGCCCCTTCATTAACTATATCTGAATTAATTTTTAAACCCAATTTGCCAGAATTTTCATCATAACTCACAACGCGGAACATTATGAATTCCTTTACAGGCAGAAAGACATTTCTGTCTACCTCTAGTTCAATCACTTTTGTAGATGGAAGAATTAAGCTATTTCCAACTCTCCTTACAACAATATTTCTATTGACTATCATATCGAAACTTTCTTTTACAAGGGTTGGTTGCATATTCATAAAGTAGTATACCCTTTATTTTGCACCACGGGAATAAATATACTTAAAAACGATATAATGTAGATAGGCTTTTAAGGCAATTGTAGTTAGGTCTGGGAGATGTTCGAGATAGCTATATATTCTGTCTTGAAAATGCAAAATTGTTCAATTCACTGGAGCTTAAATGCCAGGGGAGAGAGAATTACAGTAGTTTCCAGGATTTAATTTTCATTCTAATATCATTTTCGGTTGTAAATATTTGGCCCACAAGCTGTAGCAGTATTTATTAAAATCCAAGATAGTATTACTGTGTATTTCCATGAAAGCTTTATCCTTTGGCTTTAGCTCATAACCCGCAATTTCCAGAAAGTAATCTATTCGGTCCTCCGGTTCTGTACCTCTTTCCTTGAAATTCAATTTTTCTATAAGCACGTCAGTTGGTAAGTAATTCAAAGGAATCCTCCTAGTTACCTGGTCTTTTTGTTGGGTCAATTCTACAAGTAATAATACCCTGGGAGCATATATATGCCTATCATAAATTGTTGCAATTCGATAGCTTGACTGCAAGAGGTTTATTTCAGATATAAATTCTCGTTTGCTTGTATATCCGGATTTTATAAATAGCTCTTCCTTATCTATACCCACATTGTTAACAAGGATTTCGACAATTTTATTGTTGTGAGGATTCATAAGCTAAGCTTTAAAAATTGTATTTATTTCTTCTAGTTCCTGATTTGAAAAAGGCTCCCATGACTGTGTTAAGGATTTCCATGAGTATTTATTATTTGTTATTGGCTCTTCATATTTGCGCCATAAGTTATCAATTAGATCACTTTTTGTGAAACCAAAATCAGTTGCACTAAGTGAAATATAAAGTGAATTATCGTTTTCATTATTTTTCAAAGAAGCGTTTTTATCAAAATTGGCTAAACAAAATTCTATAGGCTTTAAAGAAATTACAAATTGATTTATATCGCCACAATATTGTAATACCGCTTTTTGATTCATATTTGTATTACATATATCAGTAATTAATTCAATTAAGGCATCTTTCTTAATTGATTTGGTAAGTGTTGAGTATGCACCAACTAAATATGGTATTGTTAATCCATTAGTTATTGACCCGTTATTTTTCTTACCTTGTATTAGATTATACCACAAAAGTGAATTGCTTGGGTTCTGAGAGTGAATAGGACTATCATTTAAGCTAGGGGGCAATTCTTCATATTTACTTTTCCAGCGAATGTAAAGTATAAGCAGGATGGAAAATATATATGCAATAAATTCAGAAATATCATATTTATAGAAAATACCATTGAATTTGGAAAAAACAGATTTACTACTATTATAGGGATTGTATAAAGTTTTTGACTCATAGAATTTTACTATAGGCCAGAAATGATGGGATGGTTTATCAGATTTATGTTCTACATAAGAATTAGAAAAAAGGTATACACTTGAATATTTTTCATATTTATCAGTAACAATATTATAAGGGGATAAGTCTCCTTTAATTTCAAATATGTTTACGAATAATGCTAGCACATTAATTAGTAGAAAAACTAGTAATAAGTTTTGTTTTGATTTAAGATATAGTGTGAATTTCATTTTTTATACATTTGATTTTGTAGTAGGGAAATAACTTTTATTTATTGGAATAGAGATCTTCTTTTAAATGGAAATTGTTGAGCTACGGGTACGTTTAAATATATAGAGAATTCTCCATTGTTCAAAACGAGCGAATTATTTCCCTTTGGAGGGTGAAGAAAAAGCCGAAAACTGCTTATTATGTTAATAAACCAGCCTTATTGCTTGTAGGAGCAAAAATCAGGGAAGTAAGGACCTCTAAAGGACTTTCTATTGAAGCCCTGGCTAATTCCTCTGGTATGGATTATTCTCAATTAGCCAGGATGGAGACGGGGCAGGTTAATTTCACAATATCCTACCTTTTTAGGGTTGCTGAGGCATTAGGAGTTACTGCTAAAAGCTTACTGCCTTGAGATTTTATTTTTTTTCTCTTAAATGAATTAGTTTACTTGACTAGTTCTCATACTAAATGATGCATTAGTTATTTATCTTTGAAAATTAGTTTTGTAAAAGAAAAAGACATTTTAAAGAGGTAGAAAAATCCTAGTATTAAAATAAATAAAATCAGTGTTTGAAGTATTTTAGGCATACTTACTACCCATAAAACAAATTTATTGAAAACTCCTTTGTTTTTTATGTATCCCAGACCATATGCTGTTATATAACCATCGGGATATATAATTCTTGGATATTTTTTATTACTCAAAATATTAGTCAGTCCAAATATAGTAACTGATTTAATTTCTCTGGGCAATAGATTGCCAACGAAAATTACATGTTCAGATTTAAGACCTTTAAGGATTGTTGTTGTGTCAGTAGAAAAAGGTATATTTTCTTTATTAATAATGTAAATGTAAGATTCAAACGTAGAAGTGAAGTCTGACAAATCAACTTTGATATCTTTAACTTCCTTATCAGATATATTTTCTATTTTAATTTCACATATTGTATTTCGATTAACAAGGGCTTCTATAAGAGGTGATGTTAATGCTTCTTTCATTTCCTGTAATTCATTTCTTAAATTTTCATGTGAATATAGGTTTTCAATTGTTATTGGATTTTTGAGATATTTATTGATTTTAGCAAACTTCAAATTCTTTATTTCTTCTTCTTGAACGACGGAGTATATAGAATTTCTCTCCAATTTGCTCAGGTATGGGTACAAGTCAAATGAGTAATATGAAGCTTCTAATTTATTTCTTGTTTGATTTACATAGTCATAAATGAGTATAACCGTATACACAACGCCAATTATCGAAAAAATTACACTTGCGACTTTTGCAATTTTGATAGATATTTTCGATGCCATTTTTTTAGTGTTGATGTAAAAGCTATTGCTCTTTTGACAAGGGGAAAGTTATTCAATTATTAGTATTGTTCATCTAATTCGGTTTGCTGTTTTTTATCACTACTCCATTTATTTGTACAAATGTGATCCTTCTGTTATTTTGGATATATAATAAGTAATTATTAATTTCCTTTTCTGTATGTTCTTTGTTGTCGTCCACAGTTGGGACAAATCTTACAGTGCTACTTTCCTTATATGGCACTGCTTTATGGATGTCACTTTCTTTTGCACTTGTTTTACTTTCTAGCTCTTGCTCTTTAATTTGCCTATCAATTTTTTTAATTTTAATTTCTTCTTCCAAATTTTTATTTTCTAAATAGGTTTTTTGTACGTCTAAAACTCTTGGGATAGCAAATAATAATGAACTTGCAATTAGCGCAGTTAAACCAATTTTG
This sequence comes from Chitinophagales bacterium, assembly GCA_017303855.1. GTDB lineage: Bacteria > Bacteroidota > Bacteroidia > Chitinophagales > Chitinophagaceae > JJ008. The sequence continues at coordinate 85,556 of JAFLBL010000017.1, forward strand.
TAATTTATTGAAATTTCTAAATCCCCGTGTTGATTGGGTCTAAATGTAGGTTTCCAGCCCTCTTTATACTTCCAGATAATAGAATTTCCGGTATTTATTGATGATATTTCTAATTCTGGTGATATTTTGATATTCGAACCGGCCAAATTTGTTAATTCATCAGTAAGGGAATATTCACGTATAATTGCCCGACTAATTTTATCAATTCCTAATAATAATTTAAGTAGAGTCGAATTGTCCAGCTTTGTAAATTTTACATAAATTTCTAAAGGGACTTCTTCTTTCGGGCTAATTTTTATAGGAAGTAAGGAGTATGGCATAGAATATATGTGTATTAAATATTAAGGTAGTCTATCAAATTAGTGACATGATACTAAATTATTTAATCCTATGTCAATGTGCTTCAAAGAGCACCTTATAGGCAATTTTAGCTTATCACAAAACACGAAGATCTCCTGTCCTTTATATACTTTCGCTGCCGTGTATTGGAGATTATATAGAAAAAACCTTCGTTTGGTGTATAGTGAAATAATATCAGGAACACCATCATAAGATAACACCCACTTATGTTTTATTTTGCTTTGTACGGTTTTTGCAATTCTAGTATGGTCACTTTTTTTATACGCATTTAAATACAGCTCGCTTCCTTTCTCATAATAAGGAGGGTCAAGGTAAATTAATGTATTTGCTGGGAGGCTAGGGATATAATTTTCAATATAATATTCCGCGTCATAATTTGTAAGTGAAATTCTATCCTTATATAATGCTATAGTTTCAATTCGCCTAATTAGGTCATTTCTTGAAAAACGAGCATCCATTTTATAATTGCCATTTTGATTAATACCTCCAATTACACCAGCGCTTAAAACGCCTGATCTATTACATCTATTCAAGTAAAATACGCTATACCCTAATTCTAGGATTTTTCTTTTGTCGCACTTGGTAACAATATTCTGTCGTAACCTCCATTCTGGAATTGTTAAAGATGCAGATGCTATTAGTTTACATAATTCTTCGGTTTTAAATAAAACAGAATACCAAAATGCATAGATTCCAAAGTCTGAGTCATTCAGATGAATTTGTTCAATTTTATTTTCAAGTAATAACTGGATTGCAACACCAGCTCCACCTGCATATGGTTCTACATAATTTCCTGTTATTTTATTGCAATCGAGTAATTCTTGAATAAAAGGTGTTAATCTTTGTTTACCGCCAGGATATCGCAGTGGAGTTTTAAAATTACTCATATTAATTCATAGCCTCTAAAAGTGGATAAATATTTCCGAATAATATGCTGATATCGGAAGGTTGGACAGAAAATGCCGGATTGTGCACTAGGTTATTCATTGATGTGACAGAGAGTATGCCTGTTGATTTATCAATTTCAGTTAAAGCGCCGTGGAGTATTTTAACTTGCGCTTTATTTTGGTTATTATTTGTGAGATTTTTTGTTATTTCTCTTAAAAGTTTAGCTAGAGGTTTTTCTTTTACTGGCTGATTAACTTTGCTTGGCTCAGTCATAGGTATATTGTGATCCGCGCAATACGCTTTCGCGGAAATTTCAAACATGCTTCTTAAAATAAAGCAAAAGGCTATAGGCGTATCAGGTATTTTAATTTTTTTTAACTCATCTCTAAGAGTTACAACCTTTTGTCTGTTATTTCCTTTTGGACTAAATAATTTTAATAAGTTTGCTACATGTTTGGGGTCATTTGCTGCAACAGCTTTAGGCCCTGTTCCCGTTTTTTTTGTTGTTACAGTATTTGAGCCAGTACCTCCAGAGCTCGATGTAGATGCACTGCCTGTATTAGTGCTCTTGTTACTTGATTGATTAGTTTGAATTGGTGGAACTTTGTATTTCAAGGCAAAATCTATATTGGAGTCTCTTATTTGTTTGAACTGAAGTTGTTCTAGTCCCACATCTAGCAATAAATCTTCTATTTCTTTGGCGTTTTTTATTTTGGGATATTTTGTTGATAGTTCAGAAATGGTTTTATATCCCATTCTCGAATGTATTAATCTTAGGGCTTCATGTAAAACAGTAAGGGGGTAGTCACCTGACCATCTTTCTTTTTGTTGATTATTTAAATTATTGCCATTTTTCAAATATTTTTCTAATAAATCTAAAGCAGGTTCAGACATTCCTTTCGCATCTCTATTGTGTCTTGCTGTAGCAACTGAAGTCCAAGGGTCACGACTTGCTTTTTCGCCTTTACCATGGGCTAAGGCTACAACTTTGTCGGCTTTTTTTGACTCTGATGCACTAAAAACTGTACATGGAACTGAAATATTATCTTTTTTCCATGATGTACTTAGGCTTGCAACTTTATTCAATATTGATGCAGGAATTCCAAAATCAGTTATTTTATAAACCCCATGTATCAACTTAAGTGCAGCGATTCTTCTATTACCTTCTTTTACAATAAAGGATTGTCCTTGTTTAAGTATAATAATATTCTCTGTAGGGATATAACCGTCTTCAATTATACTTTCCATTACTCCATATGGAAAATCCGCTCAAACTGACCACCTCTTTCCGGTCGAACCTGACCACCCTTTTCCGGTCGAACCTGACCACCCTTTTCCGGTGCAAACTGACCACCCCCTGGAGCCTCATTTATAAAGGTTGTTTTACTGGCCATAATAGCTGATAGTTGGGTATAAAACCCGCTACAGATGGCTAATAAAACAATTGATA
>JAFLBL010000018.1 GCA_017303855.1 Chitinophagales bacterium
CTTTACAGGCAACAGGATTTTAAGTCCTGCGCGTCTACCAGTTCCGCCACCCGGGCTTACATATTTGGTAGAATGAACAAATTATCAAAATTTACCCATAAATAAAAGGCATAATATTGGATTTTTTATACTTATTATGAATTTTTACCATTGCTTAAATTAATCTACCTATATAATTTAAGGTATGATTAGCTCACAATTTTTTATTCCGCGGGAAGGGGAAAAGCATGCTCAGAATTTCAGGAGGGTAAGAATATTACCTGCTTATTCTTTTCCCCATATAAAAGAGTTTGATTTAGGGCTTAAAGATAACAGCAGGAAAGTTTTTTATCATCTTGATTTGGATGCATTCTTTGCACAGGTAGAGCAGCGCGATAACCCCGAGCTAAAAGGCAAGCCTGTATCAGTCGGCGGATGGGAAGATTCGAATGCCGGCATTGTTATGACGGCTTCTTATGAGGCAAGAAAGTATGGAGTCTCTACAGGCATATCAGTTATCGATGCTAAGAAAATCTGCCCCATGCTGATATCTCTCCCATGTAACGGACCAAAATATGAGCGAACTTTGTTAGATGTATTAACTATTCTAAAAGAGTATTTTCCCCATGACTGCGTAGAGCAATACAGTATTGATGAGTGTTTTATGGAAGGCTCTGATATAGTAAGGAATTTTGATGAAGCAAAAAAGCTCGGAGAAAAAGTAAAGAAAGCTATATGGGATGAGCTGGGACTATTCGTTTCTATCGGCGCATCATATAACAAATCTTATGCAAAAGCTGCAAGCAAACTTGATAAGCCAAACGGATTTACTCCTATAGAATTTGGAAAACCTGAGAGGATTCTTAAACTCTCCGCTGAAATCGGCCATTATATCGCCGATGCCCATGTACCCCTGCATGCCTCCAGCAATCACAACGGACAGTTCACCAACCAACGCGGCATACATGGCTTCTGGGAAAGCCGGGTACCGGAATTGCTGGCCGAAAAATCCTGGGATTTTCTCATCGGCAACGCTTCTTATATCTCCAACCCCGGTTCCTTTATCTGGGCCCGTGTATTGGAAAGCGCAGCGGCCGTAGACACGGTACTGTCGATGGAAAAAAAACTATCCGCCCGGTTTCGTCCGGATCAGAAATACGCTTTTGAAGAAAGGAATGGCACGATCATTCGTCAGTATTCCGCTGCTTTCAGTACAAAATATAATGACCTGATGAAAGGGATGGTGGAACGCCGCATGCGGCAATCAATCTATGCCGTGGCTTCTTTCTGGTATACCGCCTGGGTAAATGCCGGTCAGCCCGATCTTACCACCCTCACAGAAAGGGAGTTTACCGCGGCTGAACAGCTTGAATTTGAAGCATTGAACCAGTCCTGGAAAAACAGTGTGATTAAAGGTCGTGATCATGACCACTAAGGCGCTCAATTCCCTTAATTTTGCCACTCCATTTATTACCTCTAAACCCGAACGAGCCCGTGACGAAGGTGATCCATAATTTTAACGCCGGTCCTTCCATTCTCCCGAAAGAAGTATTTGAAGCAGCCAGCAAAGCGGTACTGAACTTTAATGATACCGGTTTATCCATTTTAGAAATCGGTCACCGTACCTCCCTTTTTCAACCCGTTATGAATGAAGCCCGTTCCCTGGTTAAAGAGCTGATGGGACTGGGCGATAAACATGAAGTATTATTTCTTCACGGCGGGGCCAGCACACAGTTTATGCAGGTACCCATGAACCTGCTCAATGAAAATGATATTGCCTCCTACACCGAAACCGGTACCTGGGCGGGCAAAGCAATCAAAGAAGCCCGTTTATTCGGCCATGTGGAAATTGCAGGTTCATCGAAAACGGAAAACTATACCTGTATCCCCGACGAACTGAGCGTATCTCCCACGGCCGCCTATCTGCATATCACTACAAATGAAACCATTGCCGGTACCCAATGGCATGCCATTCCGTATGACTGCGGAGTACCCCTGGTAGCCGATATGAGCAGTGATATATTGAGCCGCCAGCTGGACTTTAACCGGTTTGACCTGATCTATGCCGGCGCACAGAAGAATATGGGAGCCGCCGGGGTAAACCTGCTGGTGGTAAACAAAGAGATACTCGGTAAAGTAACCCGGACCATACCCACCATCCTGGATTACCGCAATCATATTGCCGAAGGCAGCATGCTGAATACCCCCCCGGTATTCGCCGTTTACGTGGTGCTGCTCACACTGCGCTGGCTGAAATCACAGGGAGGCGTAGCCGCAATCGAAAACAGAAACCGGGAGAAAGCCAATCTCTTCTATAACACGCTCGATGCCCTGCCCCTGTTTCACGGTCCGGTAGCCACACCCGACCGCAGCTGGATGAATGCGGTTTTCGTAATGAAAGACCCCGCCCTGGAACAGGAGTTTATGGACTGGTGCAAGAAAGAAAATATGGTAGGCATTAAAGGACACCGCAGTGTCGGCGGTTTCCGGGTATCCATGTACAATGCCCTCACCATAGACAGTGTAAAAGCGCTCACCGACCTGATGAAAGAATTCGCAACAAAAAAAGGATAGTAATGGCCCTCATTAAACCGTTTCACGCGTTAAGACCCCAGCAACAATTATCACAGCAGGTAGCTTCCCGCCCCTATGATGTACTGAACAGTGAAGAAGCCCGTGCCGAAGCAGCCGGCAATCCCTTCTCCTTTCTGCACGTTACCAAATCTGAAATAGACCTGCCCCCCGGTATTGATATACACAGTCAGGATGTATACGACAAAGCCAAGGAAAACCTGAATCAGTTTATCAGCAACGGCATTGTATTCCGGGAAGAACAACCCTGTTATTATATCTACGAACTCGTGATGAAAGGAAGGAGCCAGACCGGCCTGGTCTGTGTATCCGCCGTGGATGATTATTTTAAAGACGTGATCAAAAAACATGAATTCACCCGGCCCGAAAAAGAAAAAGACCGGATTGATCACATGCGTACGATCCGCGCACAGACCGGCAATGTTTTTCTCGCCTACCGGGATGTGGAGGCCGTAAATCAGCTGATCAACAACTGGAAACAAGCCCATCAGCCGGTGTATAATTTCACGGCCGTCGACGGCATACAACATGCGGTATGGGTAGTGAATGAGCCCGCGGTGGTAGATGCCATCAGTACGGAATTTCAAAAAAATGTGCCGGCCACTTATATCGCCGATGGTCATCACCGGGCCGCCTCCGCCGCCAAAGTAAGTAAGGCGCTGCCCGACAGTGAGGATGCCGGTTATTTCCTGACGACTATTTTCCCCGCGTCTGAACTGGCCATCCTGGATTATAACCGGCTGGTAAAAGACCTTAACGGATTATCAGCGGAAAAATTCCTGGGTTCATTGCAGGATGATTTCTATGTAACACTGAGTCCGGAGCCCGTAAAGCCGGCTCACCTGCACGAATTTGGTCTATACCTCGATGGTAAATGGTATATCCTCGGTGCCCGCAAAGGTACCTGGACCGAAGACCCGATCGGGGTGCTGGATGTTACAATCCTGTCCAATAATATTCTGGATAAAATCCTTGATATAAAAGACCAGCGTACCGATAAACGGATCGATTTTGTTGGGGGTATACGCGGACTGAAAGAACTCGAAAGAAGAGTAAACAGCGGGGAAATGAAAGCCGCCTTCAGCCTGTATCCCGTAACCATTGAACAATTATTCAATATTGCCGACAGCGGCAATGTAATGCCTCCGAAAAGCACCTGGTTTGAGCCCAAACTGCGGGACGGTCTGCTGACCCACCTGATCTGAGCCGGTACAAACGCAGAAATATTTGTTATTTTGCAACAGAGACGTTGATTCCAACGTCTCTGTTTGTTTAATTTGCGCTATGATTCAACGAATTCTTTTAGGTTTTGCCTTATCCCTCTCCCTGGTAACCACCGCCCAGCCGGATGATATCAAACAATTACAGGAAACAGCCCGCACGTTTATGCGGAGCGGCGATTTTGACAATGCCATCATTGTGCTTACCCGTGCCCTGCAGCGCGACGGCAAGAACATGGAACTCCAGAAAGATCTCGTGATGAGCTATTACTATAAAAGGGATTACGCGAAAGCATTGGAAGGCGCCAAAGTACTGATTGACCGGGAAGATGCCGATGTGGTTAGTTTTCAGATTGCCGGTAATGTGTACAAAGCCCTTGAAGAAGTAAAGGATTGTGATAAGATGTACAGGAAGGCCCTGAAGAAATTTCCCAAAAGCGGCCCGCTCTACAGCGAATACGGGGAGCTGCTCTGGGCGGCCAAAGATTTCTCCGCCATAAAACAATGGGAAGAAGGAATACGTACCGATCCCGGCTATAGTGGCAATTATTACAACGCCTCCGTCTTTTATTTCTATACAAAGGATAAAATCTGGAGCCTGATTTACGGGGAGATTTTTGTAAACATGGAAAGTCTCAGCGAAAGAGGTGCCGCCATGAAACAAATGCTGCTTCAGGGTTATAAAGAAAAACTCTTTTCAGATCCGGACATCATGAAAGGAGAAGAAAAAAATAAAAGCGAATTCGCCAAAGCCTTTTTACAAACAATCGGCAGGCAATCCGGCCTTGTAAAAAATGGCATCGGTACATCTGTACTGACTATGATCCGGACCCGCTTTATCCTTGATTGGTATGAAGCTAATGGCGCTAAATTTCCCTTCCGTCTTTTCGATTACCATAAACAATTACTCGAAGAAGGGATGTTTGACGCCTACAATCAATGGCTGTTCGGCGCATCTGAAAACCTCGCCGCCTACGACAACTGGACAAAAACCCATGCCGAAGAATACGGCCGGTTCAGCAAATTTCAGCAATCCCGCATTTTTAAAATGCCGGCCGGGCAGTATTATCAGGCAGCCGAATAAGTACGAGGTATGAAGTACGAAGTACGAACGGCATTCGGTAAAACGGGTAGCGATACGGATTTTTGTGAACCTGCTGAGTACGGACTGTGGCCTCCCGACTCCCTACTCCTGACTCCCGACTCCTGACTCCCGACTCCCTACTCCCTACTCCCGTCAACTAATCAAAAAAATAGTATATTGAACCCACGATTAACTTCTTGTGTTGATATAAACTAAACGATTGCCCATGACGGAGCCGAAACGACTTTTTGACTGCCTGGAATACCACCTTGAACGCACCCCGCTGGAAGTAATGCTGGCCGGAAAAGAAGGAGGACAATACAAAAAATACAGTACCACTGCCGTAAAAGAAACTGTAGACCGTTTGAGTGCCGGACTGCTCAGCCTGGGTGTCAGCTGTGGTGATATGACAGCCGAAGGCCGTGATAAGATCGCCATCCTTTCCAAAAACCGGCCCGAATGGGTAATGCTGGATCTGGCGGTGCAACAGATTGGTGCCGTACTTACGCCGATTTATCCCACGATTAATGTAAACGAACTGGAATTTGTGCTCAACGACGCACAGGTTAAATATGTATTTGTAAACGACGAGGAGCTTTTTCTGAAAGTCTATAGCCTGAAGGAAAAAGTGCATAGTCTGAAAGACATTTTCACTTTTGAACACGTACCTAATGCCACGCACTGGAAGGAAGTACTGGCCGGTTCCACTCCCGAACTGATAGCGCAGATTAAAAACGTATCGGAAAAAATTCAGTACGAAGACCTGGCTACGATCATTTACACATCAGGCACTACCGGTACACCTAAAGGAGTTATGCTGTCGCACCGGAATATTCTTTCCAATGTTATGTCCAGTATGCCCTGTTTCCCCCCAGGTGAGGAAATGAAAGCCCTTAGTTTCCTGCCGCTCAATCATATTTTCGAGCGGATGGTTACCTATCTCTACCTGTACAGGGGCATTTCCATTTATTACGCGGAAAGCCTGGAAACGATTGCCGACAACCTGAAAGAAGTTCAACCGCACATGTTTACGACGGTGCCGAGGCTGCTGGAAAAAGTATATGACAAGATCATGCAGAAAGGCAATGAGCTTACCGGTACCAAACGCAAACTCTTTTTCTGGGCACATGGACTGGCCGAAAAATATGAGATCAATAAAGACCAGGGGGCGATGTATAATTTCAAACTGGGGCTGGCCAATAAAATTATTTTTTTCAAATGGAGGGAAGGTCTGGGTGGCAATATCAAGTGTATTGTAACCGGCGGGGCTGCCTGCCAGGTAAGACTGATCCGTATTTTCTCCGCGGCAAAGATTACAATCATGGAAGGGTACGGTCTTACAGAAACCTCACCGGTGGTAGCCGTTAACCGTTATGAAGAATCGGGCCGGCAGTTCGGCAGTGTGGGACCGCTGATAAACGGAGTGGAAGTAAAAATTGCGGAAGACGGAGAGATTCTTTGTAAAGGACCCAATATTATGATGGGCTACTACAAGCGCCCGGATCTTACAGATGAAGTGATTGACAAAGACGGCTGGTTTTACTCCGGTGATATCGGTTCAATGACGGACAGGAATTTCCTGAAAATCACCGACCGCAAAAAAGAATTGTTTAAAACCAGCGGCGGAAAATATGTTGCACCCTTGCCTATTGAAAACCGGTTAAAGGAATCGCCCTTTATAGAACAGGTGATGCTGGTAGGGGCCGACCGTAAATTTGTAAGCGCCCTGATTGTACCTTCTTTCCCCAACCTGCTCGATTGGTGCCGGCACAACGGAATCAGTGTCACGAACCATGAGGAGGTGATCCGTGAACCAAAAGTAAATGAGATGTACAAGGACCTGGTGGAGAGTTTTAATAAATACTTCAACCATGTGGAACAGGTGAAAAAATTTGAGTTGCTCTCGCATGACTGGAGTGTGGATACCGGCGAATTAACACCGAAACTGTCCCTCAAACGGAAAGTAATTATCGAGAAATATAAAGAAGCAATTGACCGGATCTATAACTGATCCGGATTATTTCTTAGCCGTGCTGTCTTTCCGGCCGCGTTGCATCAGTTTCTGTACAAATTCATCGTACTTCAGCTGTTGTTGCGGATTGAGGAGGCTGCGCATTTTACGGAAATGAGCAAATGTCATACTGTCGATCGTACTCTGCCAGGCGGCAATTTTATCGCGGTACACTTTTGCCATTTCTTCTTTCACGGCGGTATCTTTTACCAATCCGAAATAAGTGGCTTTTGCGGCCCGCAGGGAATCATACAGGGGACGAACCGCTTTAAAGTGATCGTCTTTCATTTGTTTATGCGTAGCGGCCTGCTTTTCATCCATCCCTACTTCCTTTATCATCATTTCAGTCGGGTCGTTACGTTCGCGTTTTGCCGGTTTTTTTGTTTTTCCGTTAAGGAGAAAAAAAGCCAGCACTATATTGGATACTACCAGAAGCCCGATCACTACGATCAGTAATTTGTTCCCGCTCTTCATTACCTGTCCTGATTTAAATTGTAATAAGAAATGGAACTGTTGCCTTCATTGAGGCGGTATTCCGCAGCTATGGATTGAAAACCGTCCGTTTCCGTAGCAACAACCGCATCGTCCGTGTTATTATTCGATTGGCTAAAAACAACCAGTAAATTGATGAGCAGTATTATGGCCATACTGACAAAAGCAAAAGCAGGGCGCAGCAGCCAGAAACCACTGGTAGTGGGGCTGGCTTCATTTTCCATCCTGGCCCTCAGCCGGGTATAGAAAAAATCAGGGGCAGCGGCCCGGGTGCAGCCATCCAGGCTGTCCATGATTTCGTCGATTCTATGTTGTTTGTTTGTGCTCATATAGCTCTGTTTTGACGTTAACAGGGGGTAAAACCTTCGATTTACCCTATTCAATCGTTTTCATTTTCCAATAATTTCCGGAGGTTTTGTTTAGCCCGGTGCATCAGCGATTCCACGGCCGCAACGGTGGTTCCCATCACATCACTAACCTCCTGATAACTAAGATCTTCCAGTTTGTGTAAGGTAAAAGCAATTTTCTGATTTTCCGGCAATTTTCCAATGACTTTAAACAAACGGGTTGCATTTTCTTTCCGGTCCAGCTGAATTCCCGGATGATTAAAATCAGGAATTTCCTGTACGGGTTCATTATTTTCACCCATCAGGCGCTGAATAAATCCGAAACGTTTCTTGCTTTTCCGGCTCCGCAGCAGGTCAAGGGAGCGGGTGGTGGTAATGCGGTAGATCCAGGTAGACAGTTTGGATTCGGCTTTAAAGGCGCCAATGGAGCGAAAGACCTGTATAAATACTTCCTGGGCCACGTCTTCCGCGTCTTCCGCACTTTGTACTATACCCATCGCCGTATTGTAAACCCTGTCCTGGTAGGTATCCACCAGGTACCGGAAAGCTGCTTCATCCCCTTTCCGGAGTCCTTCTATCAATTCAAACTCAGTCAACTACGGTTACTTAATTTAATAGCGAACTTACGAAATAGGCGCTTATTTCTTTTGTATATTTGCCCCCCTTCGCTAAAGCTACACGGTACCGGGCTTTGTCCTGCGTAGCTTTAGCGAAGCAGGGTCCCGTAGTTCAATGGATAGAATAGAAGTTTCCTAAACTTTAGATACAGGTTCGATTCCTGTCGGGACTACTTATTTAGTCGGGAGTTAGTAGCCTGCCTGCCGGCAAAGGCAGGTCGGGAGTTAGTAGTCAATACAGGTGCTCCCGGAATGTTTCCTGAACTTTTGATATCCCGGACGTCCGGGATCGGGACTACTTATTTAGTCGGGAGTTAGAAGTCGGGAGTTAGTAGTCAATACAGTTGCTCCCGGAATGTTTCCTGAACTTTTGATATCCCGGACCTCCGGGATCGGGACTACTTATTATTTTAGAAAATAATAATGGTTGCGGGAAATAATTTCAGGCAGCCATTTTTATTAGATTATAACTACTTGATAATGTGAGGCGTTAGAGCTGTGAATGTGTGGCTACAATTTTTTATCTTTGTGAAAATGAATGTAAAGCATGAATTACAAAGTATCATTTCAGGAATTGGCGATCATGCAACAACGGATCTTATTAAAGCAGCGGCCAACTACATTAGAAAAGGCCAGGAAACAAGCGGAAACTCTCAAGAACCAAAGCTCACCAAAGACCAAGAAACAGCGGAGTTGATCTCATGGATCAATGAACAACAGCTCTGGTTCACAGATCACGATGAAAATAGATTCATTGCCAGCGGGGCAGAGCAGAAAGTTTACCTGCACAAGGATGAACGACACGTTTACAAACTGAACGACTCTATTTTCTATCAATACTGGCTTGACTATTTCTACAGTCTTCTCATCCACAATTATTTTTTCCCTTCTACCGCTTATCAGCTCATCGGATTTTTCAAGAAGGAGGATGTATTCTATGCTGTCGTAAAGCAACCATTCATTGAGATCACAAGCACTACAGATACCAGCATTGTGAAGGAATTCCTTTATGCAAATGGATTTCAGTTAAGGAAGAACAATGATTATTTCAATACTGAACTTGGGCTGATCCTGGAAGACCTTCATGATGAGAATGTCCTGACCAATAATGGCATTCTTTTCTTTATCGATACCGTTTTTTATCTGGACAACACTTTCTTTATAAAATAATATTACTGAAATTCAACTCATACAGTTCGAATTGAATTTCCTTCGAATTCATTCCTGTCGATACTATTTATTTAGTCGGTAGTTTGTAGCCTGCCTGCCGGCAAAGGCAGGTCGGGAGTTAGTAGTCAATACAGGCTCACTTAGCAGAAGCACATTAAATCCGGGCATTCCATTCACTGATCGACTAAGTGTTGAAAAGATGTTTCCTCGACTTTTGATATCCCGGACGTCCGGAAGCCGGACTATTTTGTTAACCGTGAGGCAGCAAACAAATCAGTACCTGAAACAGGTACCAGATACGGAAAATAGTTGCGGCTTAGATGCTAAATCAGGTTGATTGTAAGCCCTGTAAAGTTTATACAGGAATTTGAACCGGCTCTGTACTTTTCAGGATAAGCCCCTTTCCCCTTTTACTCTTCTGCCACTCTTCCTTTACTACGCCCGGAAACCTTGAGTATATCATGAGTGGACGGGTTGACAGGTTGAAAAGAACGAAATGAATAATCATACCGTTCTTTTCAACTTACCAACCTGCCACCGATGATTTCCGCGTGACAGCTGTCCTCGTGGAAATCTATGATGCCGCCGGCACCCTGCACGAAACAGGCAGTGCTACACAAAACAAGAACGGTCTCGACTGGACCTATACCACTCAGTTGAATAACAGCCTTCCTGCCGGCAGCCGGATTAAAGCAACCGCTACCGATGTAACGGGCAATGAGGGATCGCTGGAAATGATGATGAAGGCAGAAGAGTAATGAATAATGAGTAATGAGCCTCTACGGAAATTGAAAAAAATCAGATTTGTAATGCCTTTTCCCGGGCTACTCATTACTGATTACTCATTCTGCTATCAGGCACTATCTTTCTTTTCAACCCTTTCCCGGGCTATTCATCACTCATTATTCATTACTCATCCTGCTATCGGGCACCATCTTACTTTTCAACCCTTTCCCGGGCTACTCATTACTGATTATTCATTATTCATTACTCAATTCTCCCCTATTTTTGCCAAAACTCCTCCCATGTACCAGACCCTCCTCCTCCTCCCCGAAAACGGTATTCTTACTGTGGTGATCAACCGTGCCGATAAACTGAATGCATTGAATAAAGAAGTTTTCAATGAACTGAATCTCGTACTGGATGAAATAGAAAAATCACCGGCCATTAAATCCGTTATCATTACCGGTGCCGGTTCGAAGGCTTTTGTGGCGGGAGCGGATATCACCGAATTCAACGGTATGAGCAAGGAAGAAGCCATGGCCGTGGCGAAAAGAGGACAGGATACTTTTGCACGAATTGAAAACTCATCCAAACCGATTGTTGCGGCAGTGAATGGATTTGCATTAGGTGGCGGTTGTGAACTGGCGATGAGTTGCCATTTCCGGGTAGCCGCTGAAAATGCGAAGTTCGGTCAGCCGGAAGTGAACCTGGGATTAATTCCCGGCTATGGCGGTACACAACGACTGGTACAACTGATCGGCAAGGGTAAGGCCATGGAACTCCTGATGAGTGCCCACATGATCGATGCCAATGAAGCCAAAGCCCTGGGACTGGTAAATTATGTAACCACCCCCGAGACCTTACTCGATCATACCCGCAAAATACTGGAGACTATCAACAGCAAAGCACCCCTCGCAGTAGCAGGTTGCATCAAAGCGGCCAATGCGGTCTATGATGAAAGCAAGGATGGCTATGCCCTCGAAATTGAAGAGTTCGGCAATGCGTTTGATACGGAAGACATGAAGGAAGGAGTAAACGCATTTTTGGAAAAACGGAAAGCGATTTTTCAGGGAAAATGAAAATGACTGTATTGAGATTTCGAGCGCAGCGAGAAATCTTACCCTTCCCACACTCTCCGAAATTTGTCATTCCGACGAAGGAGGAAACTTCCCACACTCTCCGAAATTTGTCATTCCGACGAAGGAGGAAACTTAACCCACCCGTATACGCTTCATTCCGACAAAGGAGGAAACTTAACCCACCCGTATACGCTTCATTCCGACGAAGGAGGAAACTTAACCCACACGTATACGCTTCATTCCGACAAAGGAGGTACCTAATACATGCTCGTAACGGGCAACTAAATACAATAACCCTGGGAGGAACTTTGCAGATCAATCATATTGCCTCTGAAGAAGTTTCCTCCTTCGTCGGAATGACAAGGCCTTTGGGGGGAGAAGAGTAAGATTTCTCGCTGCGCTCGAAATCAATGCCACATCATTTCCCCTTCCCACTCCTTCTTCTCTCCGCCTTCCATTCGATATTGCACCTTCAACCCATTGCCGCCACCACTGTCAAAATAAATGAGTTTTATTTTATGATAGCCTGGCGCAAGCAGGGCCTTGCCGCTACGCTCCTGCATACTGTGATTGCCGTCATTGTTCACAATCAGCTCGTCGTCGATGTACAACTGGCTGCCATCATCACTGCTGGTAAAGAATTCATACATGGCCTGTTTGCCGATACGGATATAACCAGTGAATAATAATCCGTATTTCTCTTTCCGTTGTTTGAGCGATTCATTGATCACGGATGTGGTGCCTTTCTTAAGGGCGGCACCGGTCTCTACGGAACGGATATCGAGGTTCTCACCTTCGTAGTAACTGTACAGCAAGCCGGGAGAAGTGTTACTGACTGGCTGTGCCTTCATCAGGTTATACACCCTGAAATCACTCTTAGCTTCTCCACTGGGCAGCATCCCTGCTCTGACAGCCATGGCTTTTACAGGCCCCGTACTTCCTAAAATGAACGGTGCTTTATACAGAGAAGACTTTGTAGTAACTGTACTGCCATCAGTGGTATAATAAATTTTTGCTCCGGGTTCTGCCTTTATAGTCACTTCCGGACGCAGGGGATCTTTATAGATGGCATTGATCTGCGGTTTGGCAGCAAACGCCCCATAATTTTTAATCCGTATCACCCAGGCCCAGGGCGCTTTCATACTGGAGGGATTGTATTCGGGCAATTGCACTTCCACATTGGCGCCAACCTGTTTCCAGGTTAATGACTGACCGGTTGATAAGAGATCCGGTTGTGTACCCATTGGTAATTGCATATCCTTCAACATCACTTTCCGGCTCTGCGGATAGCGGGGTAAAATCGCATAAAGATTATTACCCGTTGGATTGTAGGTATAGAATACTTCTTTCACTGCATAACCCGGATCGGGATCTACCGTGATCTTTAACAGCATATCCCCATGACGATCGGTGTAATCCCGCCGGCCGGCACTCCACTGGCTGGTAGTCTTCCAGCGACGGGTATTATAAATCGCTTCACCATTCAGCTTCAACCACTCTCCCATCTGCAGCAAACGATCCTGCATAATGGGTGGTATCTTGCCGTGTTCATCGGGACCGATATCCAATAAGAAATTTCCGCCGCGACTTACTTTATCTATTAACTGCAGAATGAGTGACTGCGTGCTGTTATAATCCCAGGCATCTTCCTCGCGGTTATACCCATAACTGAAACCCATACCCCGGCTTTCTTCCCAGGCATGGTCTTCAAAATCGAGATCGGGCTGGTATTCGGGGGTATAGATACCGCCATGATGAAAACGGATACCAGCACCCCAGCGGTCATTCACCACCACTTTATTTTTTACCGGGCTTTCATTGTACAACCAGGCGAGAAACTGCTGACTCTTCCACAATTCAGCCGGCGCATCCCAGTCGCCATCGGTCCAGAATACATCGGGCTGATAGTTATTGATCAGGTCCTTCATCTGCGGCCAGGTATGCTGCTCCGCAAATCTGGCCGGATCGGATTTCCATAGAGGATTGAACCACTCATAGAGGGAATAATACATGCCGGCTCTTACAGAGGTCTTACGTACCGCAGCAAACAGATCACCGATCAGGTCCCGCTTCGGTCCCACATCCACCGATGTCCACGGGAAGTCCCAGGCCTTTCTTGTCTCTGCACTGGGCCATAAAGAATAACCATCATGATGTTTGGACGTGAGTACAATATATTTTGCGCCACTCTTCTCAAATAACTTCGCCCATTCATCCGGATTGAACAACTCGGCTTTAAAATCCTGCGCCAGGTCATAGTACGTCCTGTCTCCGAATTTTGCTTTATGGTATTTCAATACGGCACTGTCATTCCGGCCCTGCATATACTGCTGGTACCATTCCGAATAATTGCCCTTGGCGGTATAACCCGGCACGGCATACATACCCCAGTGTATGAAGATGCCAAACTTATCATTACTGAACCAGGCGGGCACCGGACGTTTGTCGAGACTTTCCCAATCGGGGGTGTAGGGTTGGGACTGTGCAACTGTGTTACACAATAAAACTATGGCAAGCAAATATATTTTCATGCAGTTAATTTTCTATCAGTGAATCATGAATCAGATAGGCTTCAATTTCAGCCACTCGGACTGGCCCTTTATCTTCTTCAATAAACAATGTAATCGCGTCTGTATCCGTTACCGGAAAGGTTAAAATTCTCTTCCGGCCAATGGTTGTACCCCTGATCTCTTTCACTACTTTCCAGTCCTTCATTAACACCACCTTAAATTTAGCACATTGTTGTCCCGCCGTCAGATTTTCGCTTATTACAATACAATTCAGTTTGGTGGTTTTTGCAAACTCCAGCCCTGGTTGCTGCATCTGTTTATCATTGATCGTGACAAAAGTTGACAGCTTGCCATCAGTTAATGAAGGTGATTTAATATTGTGGTTATCGGTGACCAGGTAAGGCACAGACAAACGGGCCAGGTTATTCGTGAAATTCTTTTCACGGAGTTTTTTAAATGCAACCAACGCCAGTGAATCATTTTTATGAATCTTCCCTTTCCGGTCCGGCGGAATATTCAGTAACAGGTTCGCTCCTCTTCCCACACTCTTCAGCCAGAGATCGAATAAATTTTCCGGTGTTCTTACCTTGCTATCCTCTGCTTCATGATAAAACCATCCCGGACGGATACTCACATCACACTCAGCAGGAATCCACGCCTTGCCGTATTTATTACCGGTGGTGAGGGTATCCTGTTTCGGTGCTCCTTTACCCGGGGTAAAACCGGCAGTATCGAGTGTATTCCAGTTGCTGGTACCGGCAATCCCGCTTTCATTGCCCACCCAGCGGATATGCGGACCAATATCGCTGAATACAACGGTATTGGGAGAAAGTGTTTTCACCGTTTTTTTGAAACGGGCCCAGTCATACACCTGCATCTTGCCATTGGGGCCTTCACCATTGGCGCCATCCCACCAGAGTTCCCAGATAGGACCATAGCTGGTAAACAGTTCTTTCATCATGTTCACATATACATCGTTGTATTTATCAGTGCCATAATCCGGATGATTGCGGTCCCAGGGAGATAGATAAACACCGAATTTCATTCCATATTCTTTACAGGCTTGTGAGAGTTCTTTCAGTACATCACCTTTGCCATTCTTCCATTTACTCTCACGTACAGTATGTGTGGAATAGTTGCTGGGCCAGAGACAAAAACCATCATGGTGTTTGGCGGTTATGATCACACCCTTTGCCCCGGCTGCTTTCGCGGTACGCACCCACTGCCGGCAATCCAGTTCTGTGGGATTAAACATATCCGCCGGTTCCGTACCATGTCCCCACTCGAGATCGGTAAATGTATTAGGGCCAAAATGAAAAAAGAAATAGTATTCCATATCGTGCCAGGCGAGTTGCGCGGCACTGGGTTTGGGTTGAGCGGAAATACAAGTGGCTAAGAGGGCAAAGGAGAGTAAAAGGGAAACAGGTTTGAAGATGTGCATATAGTTGAATTAGTTCATTTATTCTATTTGTCAGTAGTGAGTAGTGAGTGGGTCGCTTATAAAGGAACTTTAATTATTGTTTCGACCATTTTTGAAATATTCCTTACCCTCAAATTTAAAAAGACTATTGTTATAAAAAGTACCCACTCACCACTCACCACTCACTCATTCATCCCCCCCATCCCCACAACCGGCGACGATACAGTATTGTGCAGATCAAAAATGACAATTGTGTTCTCCCCTTTCTTCAGCCATGCCGCGGGACAATACAATCGTTGTTGCGGGCCAATATACCAGAAGCGGCCGAGATTATGTCCGTTTACATACAGCATTCCTTTTACATAGCCACTCATATCGAAATAAGTATCCCCGGTTTTTTCCAGCGTAAACCGGCCTTTGAAAAACTGTCCGTTACGCGGGTCAGGCGGGGCCGGCAATTTACTGACCGCCTTTGCAACAAACGCTTCATCCATCGGCAGGGAGTATTGCTCCCAGTTCATCAGGGTCATGCCATTCAGGGTAACCCTGTCCGTTATCCCTTTCCGGTCAATCATAAACTGGGCAAAGTTGATATGCCCCATGCCTTCCACCAGTATATCCAGTACGGGATCTTTAACCGACGTGTCTTTGGGTATGTCCACCGTCCATTTACCGCCATCCCTGAAAACGGTATCAATGAATTTACCGTTGAGGAATACCAGCGCGTAATCATGCGGTTCCCATATTGTGAGCCGGCCACTCTTATGTCCGATCAGTTTTGTGCGATACAGCATCAGTCCCTGGTTCTGATTGAGGGTTTCCATCGGCACCGGCATCGGTGTCCGGAAAGCAGGAGGAAGTACATTCCAGATGGATTGTACCTGTTGCATGGGTATGGCCGGAATTTCAATGGTATTAACCAAAGCCGGGGGTTCCGGAATGGCATACGATACATACTGACTGATCAGCCGGCGCAACATAAAGTACTTGGCCGTGGGTTGCCCCTGTTCATTGATCGGTGCATCGTAATCATAACTGGTGATATCAGGTTGATACGCCGTAGGCGAAAATGCATTGGCACCAGCGGTAAAACCAAAATTGGTGCCTCCGTGTAATACATAAAAATTGACTGAACGTTTTGTCTTTAATAAAAATTCCACTTCTTTTTTCAGGTCATTGGTATCGGGCCGTTGCCATTTCTCACCCCAGTGGGTAAGCCAGCCGGGATAGGTTTCGCTGCTGAATGCCGGTACTCCGGGATTTCTTTTTTTCGCCTGTTCAAAATCTGCTTCACTGCTGCCACTGTCAAGGCCGATAGCCGCGCCGTCAATATTCCCGGCTTCAAGCATATAAGGAGTGGGACCATCCGCCGTATAAAACGGCACATTGATTCCCTGGCTGATCCATAACTGCCGGAGCCTTTCCAGGTAGGCTTTATCATTGCCATAACTGCCATATTCATTTTCCACCTGCACCATCAGAATCGGACCACCGGCCGTGCATTGTAATGATTTTACCTGTTTGGCGAGGGCCGTAATATAGGATTCCACCGCTTTCATATAACGCGGGTCAAGACAACGGATTTTAATATCGGGTATCTTCAGTAAAGACGTGGGCAGTCCGCCAAAATCCCATTCCGCACAAACATAGGGTCCGGGGCGAAAGAGTACCCACATGCCTTCCTGCTGACAGATCCGTACGAATTCTGCTATATCCCGGTTTTCCGAACGAAAGTCAAAAACACCCGGCTTTACCTCATGATAATTCCAGAAAATATAGGCAGCAATCGAATTACAGCCCATGGCTTTTGCCATTTGTATCCGGTGGCGCCAGTATTCTTTGGGTATCCTTGCCGGGTGCATCTCCCCGCTGATAAGCTGCAGGGGCTTCCCGTCAAGCAGGAACTGGTCTTTTCCCAAACTAAACCGGTGTGTGTTCTGTGACTGAACCGTTTGCAGGGTCAGCAACAGGAAGAGGCCCGGTAATATTTTTCTCATACAGAAATTTTAATCAGGTCAGGATACTAAAATACTGCATTCCGGCGGGGGGCAGACAGAACAGGATAAAATTGGAACAACCGTTTGCCTGTTTGGGCTAACTTTGCGGAAATTTAAAATCCCCCTTAACCCCACTTAACTCCGATTATTATGGACTACAGGATTGAAAAAGACACCATGGGCGAAGTAAAGGTCCCGGCCGACGCTTATTTTGGTGCACAGACACAACGCAGCATTGACAACTTTAAGATTGCGCAGGATATCAACCGCATGCCCAAAGAAATCATCCGGGCTTTTGCTTACCTGAAAAAAGCGGCGGCACTGACTAACCTGGATGCAGGTGTACTGGCCAAAAACAAAGCCCAGCTGATTGGTAAAGTTTGTGACGAAATCCTGAAAGGCAAACTCGATGATTATTTCCCCTTAGTAGTCTGGCAGACCGGCAGCGGTACCCAGAGCAATATGAATGTAAATGAAGTAATCGCTTACCGTGGCCACGTGCTGAAAGGCGGCCAGCTGACGGATAAAGATAAATTCCTTCATCCCAATGATGATGTTAACAAATCGCAGTCATCCAACGATACTTTCCCCACGGCGATGCATATTGCCGCGTACAAGATACTGGTGGAAACCACTATTCCCGGCATCACCAAACTGCGGAATACACTGGCGGCCAAGAGTAAGAAATTCATGAAAGTGGTAAAGATCGGACGTACCCATTTTATGGACGCCACGCCGCTTACCGTGGGACAGGAGTTCAGCGGTTATGTATCACAGTTAGATCATGGACTGAAAGCCATTAAAAATTCACTGGCGCACCTGAGTGAACTGGCCCTGGGCGGAACAGCCGTGGGTACCGGTATCAACACGCCTCCCGACTATGATAAAAATGTAGCCAAACATATTGCCAGTCTCACCGGACTGCCTTTTGTAACCGCTGCGAATAAATTTGAAGCCCTGGCCGCCCATGACGCCATTGTGGAAGCCCATGGCGCCCTGAAAACAGTAGCCGTGAGCCTGATGAAGATTGCCAACGATATCCGTATGCTCTCTTCCGGTCCACGCAGCGGCATCGGCGAATTATTTATTCCGGACAACGAACCCGGCTCTTCTATCATGCCGGGCAAGGTAAACCCCACGCAGTGTGAGGCACTGACCATGATTGCCGCCCAGGTACTGGGTAATGATGTTACTATCAATATCGGTGGCGCCAACGGACATTTTGAACTCAACGTATTCAAACCGGTCATGATTTATAATTTCCTGCACAGTGCCCGGCTGATCGGTGATGGTTGCGTTTCCTTTAATGATAAATGCGCGGTGGGTATTGAACCCATTGAAGCCAATATCCGGAAGCACGTGGAAAATTCACTGATGCTGGTTACTTCACTCAATACCAAGATCGGTTATTATAAAGCGGCTGAAATAGCCCAGAAAGCCCATAAACAAGGAACCACATTGAAAGAGATGGCGGTAAAACTGGGGTATGTAACACCGGAGGAATTTGATGCCTGGGTGATACCTGCCAATATGGTCGGCAAGCTGAAATAAGCACGTATTTTCACTTAGTAAAAAGAGAAAACACCCTGTTTTCTCTTTTTTTTATGCCGGAAGGTTTGGTTAACCCTGCGGAAACTGTGTACCTTGACTATGCAAAATTCATTATCCATTAATTAATACCATATGAAAAGCCCTTTGCGGTCAATACCCGCTTCTTCTGCCATACAGCTGAAAGCTGTTAAAAAAACACCCCCTTCATCCGATCAGATAAAATCAGCGTATCTGAAAGCCATACTTTCCGGATCCCGGATTGTATCCTCTTCAGAAACCGCTATTAAAACAGACTACCCTGACCGCATGGCCGCCATCCGGTATATACGCGACAGCGCCGCCATGAAGAAGAAAGAATAGTGTTTCAAATTGATTTCTGAGAACCCTGAGCATAAAAAAGCCTCCGCGAAAGCGGAGGTTATTTTTTAGTTTACACTCCCTCACTACTCACCACTCACTACTCACCACTCACCAAACATTTCTCTCATTGCTTCACAAACTTCACCACCTGTACTTCCATATTATTTCCATTAAAAAGTTTCAGCACATAGATTCCCGCCTGCAGGGTTTGCACATCCATACTAAAGTCATTCCGGAAGCTGCTCTGGCTCAGTACCGGCCTGCCGCTCAAATCCAATACCTGCGCAAACAATGGTTTCCGCAATTCTCTTTTCCCATGAATATTCAATACCTGGTTCACAGGGTTGGGGTATATACTGATCATATCCTGTACCGCTACCGGCCCGTTGCCCGGGTTTTCATTTAACGCCAGGATAATTCCGGCATAGGTATACTCCATAACGGCGCCTCCATTGCTGGTAGCTCCTGCATCGCGGGCCACATAAAATTTTAAACCATCCGGCGCCACGGTTACCCGGCGGATCCGGTTGCCATCGCCGGCAAAATAACCAATGGTATCCCCTGTCACATCCGTACCTGTACCGTTGAGCAATACCCGGTAAATACGATCCTTTTTCAGCGGACTGATCAGCAGTGAATAATTCCAGCCGGGAATTTTATTGTGCCCGTAAAAATCCACACTGGAAGAAGCGATGGTAGGCCAGAGCTGATTGTTTGATTGTGCCATCAGCGCAGCCATACCCGATGCCGGTTCGGTGAATGTGGTAAATATGGGTTCCTGGTGTGCCGGCGTAACGGAGCAATACGCATTTTCATCCGCGCTGTTATTACGGCCGATTTTATACCCGTTTACATTATCATCACAGTAGCCGGATACCTGGTCCCATCCGTAACTTTTACCCGCTTCTATAATATTTATTTCGTCATCGGTACGGTCCATCTGTTCGGTACTGTAAAGAATATTCGTGCCATTTACTGTACCCCAATCAAGCCCCTGCGCATTCCGGTGTCCGTAGCTAAACACATAGTCCTGCGGTGTTATAGCCGCCGCATTAAAAAACGGGTTGTCATCCGGCACCCAGGCATCCTGCCCGGCATCGCCATCGGATTCCGTGTTTATCCGCAACACCTTGCCTTCCATAATATCAATATTCAGGGCGTTCTCGGCACGGGTGGTATTGAGAAACTGGCCGGCGCCCATATCACCAACTGTATAGTATAACCGGTATTGCGTATGCGCGGCATCGGAGCCGGGTTCAATCACCGGGCTGATCACCAGCCGCCCCGAATTATGATCACTGCTGCCGGGTATGGTATTGAGTATGGTAACCGGGTTGATCAGGCTGTTGCCATTGTATTCAAAACGCACAATCTTAGTTGTGTAAATACAACTGGTATTGGTTCCCGGACAGGACCCTTTATTAAATACATAGGCCGCATATACCCAGGGTTTGGCCGCTCTTACCGCGGCATTGGATGAATAGAGATTGGGATGTATAGCCAGTCCCATCAAACCACCCTGCGGCTGATTAGCTGCCGCACTGGTAAAATTAATGGAGGCATCGGTAGCCCGCAGATCATTCAGGACCGTCTTAGCGCCATTCGCAATATTGATTCTGGAGATCAGGTAAGACCTGTTTTCCGTTACCCAGAGCGAATCATTCGGCCCGTACAGTACTTCCCAGGCCGAGTTCAATCCCGAAACAACCGTGCGTTTTGAGAATGGTTCATTCTGTGCGTCAATGGTTAAGGACAGAAATAAGGACAATACAACACACGACAGATAAGAGACGGGTTTTTGCATAGAGGTGATTTTCAGTAACAAAATACGATTCAGTCAGGCTGCTTACAAGAGTGAATAGCCGGGTTTTTTTTCCCCGTATTTTATACAGATAAGCAAGAATATTTACTATTTGATATGGTATACCATTAATCTACTTTTAATACCAGTAGCCTGAACCTGTGAAACAGAAACCTTAAATATGATTATAACTGTACCCTCATTGTCTTATTCACGTAAAATCCTGGTCACGGCAGTACTGATCGTATTGGCCGGCACCGGGCTTTCTGCCCAGAATATTGATTTCGGGAAAAGCTATATCAATGTAACCAAAGGATTGAATGGCGGCACTGTGGAAACCGGTGATGTACTCGAAATCAGGGCAACATTCGTGGTCCGTTCCGGTACATATGACAGTTGCCGTTACCGCGATGCCGTTCCGGCCGGTACGGTATACCTGCCCGGCACGATACGCGTACTGACCAATGAAGGAAAAATCTATAAACAGTTTACCGATGCCTGGGGTGATGATGCAGGTTATATAACCGGATCCAACATTACCATTAATCTTGGGTACAGAACAGGTGCCTCGCCGGCCACCGCATTCCGCAGAGGCCGGGTTGCCAATACACACAAACCTTCTTTTTACAGCAATACCTGTATAATGATCGCATCCTTCCAGGTAAGGGTAAGCGCGGCTACTGGTACAGATATCAGTACGGGTGGAGGGAATATGACGTATAAGAGTGGTTTAGCGGCTATACAGACATTTACTTTTCCGGCCAATACACTCAGGGTCTATACTAATTATGGTATCTGCTCCAATTCCTTTGGCGCCAATAGTATCGGTACAGAGTTCAATGGCACTTTCGGTTCAGGTCTGCCACGCAACCGGGGTATTTCTGCCAATGTACCTGTTGGTTATACGTACAGTCATTTTGATGCCAATATGCCCAATGACTACTACTACGGTATTGCCAATAATACATCAACCCGTACTGGCTATACCACTAATAACGGCTGGGGTATTCCGGATGCTTCAGCGCCCTCTCACCGGGTGTTCAGTGTGTGGGATATTATTGGTGATCATACAGGCGCTGTATCGCCAACTGCAGGCAATCCGCCTGCTGATACAGTCGCCAATGCCAATGCCGGCTATATGCTCGTGATCAACGCCGCCTATCGTATTGATTCCGCATTTCAGCAAACCATCTCCGGTCTTTGCCCCAATACCTATTATGAAATCTCCTGCTGGATGCGGAATATCTGCTCCAAATGCGGTTGCGATTCCAACGGTACGGGTGCCACCAATTCCAGCGGCCCCCCTTTCTATATTCCTACTAATCCAGGCGATTCTTCAGGTGTGGCACCAAACCTGACATTTGAAATAGATGGTATAGATTATTATACTTCCGGCAACTTGCGGTACACCGGTCAATGGGTACGAAAAGGATTTACCTTTCTCACCGGTCCGGCGCAGACCAGCTTCACCCTGAAGTTTTTTAATAATGCGCCCGGTGGTGGTGGTAATGACTGGGCACTGGATGATATCTCGGTATCCACCTGTGCGCCCAACCTGAAATATGCACCCTCCCTGAATCCGACGATCTGTGACAGCAATTATATTACCCTGAGCGATACCGTTAGATCATTTTTTAATATCTACAATTACTATAAGTGGCAACGCAGTACGGATGGCGGTACTACCTGGACGGATGTAACACCGGCTATCGGACCGGCCGTACCTTACTGGAATGGCACCGAATGGGAACATGTGGCAACCTATAATGTACCACCCTGGAATACCCTGCTGGCCAACAGCGGGGATCAGTACCGTGTTGTGGTGGCAACCACATCCGCCAACCTTACATCAGCCGGTTGTTTCTTTCTGGATAACGGGGCCATTACCCTGAATGTAATTGATTGTCCGCCGCCACTGTCTGTACAACTGGTGCAATTCAATGCAACCGGTAGTGGCAGCCATTCGGAATTAAAATGGACGGTAAACCGGGAACCCGAACCGGTGACCTATGAAATTGAAAAAAGTACTGACGGATTAACTTTTACAAAAATCGGTACAGTATACAGTGAGCCGGTAAGCCAGGAACAGATCAGTTACCAGTTTACGGATCCGCAGGTTTTGCCCGGACGCGTATTCTACCGGTTACGCATGGTTAATAAATTATACCAGGCCACTCTATCACGTACAGTACTGATCAATTATGAAACGGATACAAAAAGTACGTTTATTTCAGTCATCAATCCATTCAGAGATGAGTTGGTGTTTGATATAGCCAGCCCGGTAACCGGAGCGCTTAATATCCGTTTACTGGATGCGGCAGGAAGACCGGTAGCGGTAAAAGAAACGGATATCTTCCGTGGTGTGAATCATCTCAGACTCGGTCAGACCGGTCATTTAGCCAACGGGGTTTATTTTCTGCAGGTAAAAACACCGGATACCTGGTTATACAGGACCGTTATGAAAACAAACTGAGCCGCTCAGGAAACCTGTGCCTCATCGGTTACTTCACTGCTGGTCTCCACGGTAGGAGCGGTTTCCGGTTCCGTTTCTTTTTTAAAGAAACGCTTCTGAAATACCAGCAGGGTGATTACCCCGACGGAGATGGAGGCATCGGCAATATTGAAAATAGGGCTGAAGAATTCAAAGTGATCGCCGCCTATTCCCGGGATCCAGGAAGGAAACTGCGATTTGATCATGGGGAAATAAAGCATATCCACCACGCTTCCGTGCAGGAATGAGGAATATCCGTTTGAAGAAAACTGGGCCACCCCGGAATAACTGATATAATCCTGCAGAGTAGGATCATAATGTAACCCTTTATCAAAGATCATCCCGTAAAACATACTGTCGATCAGGTTACCCAAGGCACCCGCGTAAATCAGTCCGGCACAGATAATAAATCCTTTACTGTATTTCTCCTTTACAATCCGGCCCAGGTACCAGGTACCAAATATCACGGCAGCCAGTCGGAAAAGCGTCAGAATCATTTTGCCGGTTTCGTTACCGAATTTCCAGCCCCAGGCCATACCCGGGTTCTCAATAAAATGCAGGCGAAACCAGTCCATCCCGAATATCCGAACAACTTCCCCGGTGGGGTGTGCGGTTTTAATCCAGATCTTCAGGGCCTGGTCGGCAATGATAATAAAAGCAATAAGGAAAGCGACTGAACTGCGTTTCAATGAATGAAATTTAAGGAGCAAATATAAGGATATTGAAGGGAGCGGAGACAGTCGGGAGCCCGGAGTCGGGAGTAAACAGCCCGTTCAGATTGTTAAATAGTAAACATTACCCGTTTACTCCTCAAAATACACCCTTTTAACCCGTTGGGAAATGCCTGTGAGAATTTCATAGGGTATGGTTTCAGCCAGGCGGGCCATTTCCTGTACCGGTAGTTCTTTCCCGAAAATGATCACTTCATCCCCTTGTTTAATGCCGGGTATATCCGTTACATCCACCATAAACATATCCATACAAATAGTTCCAATAACGGGAGCCTGTTGGCCGTTGATCAGCACCTTGCCCACCCCATGTCCGAGTCTGCGGGGATAGCCATCCGCATAGCCCATCCGGATCGTGGCAATCAGGGCATCCCGGGTCAGTTTACCCCTCCGGTTATAACTTACCGATTCACCGGCTTTCAGTTGCTTTAATTGTGCCACTGTGGATTTCAGGGTAGCCACCGGTTGCAGATACAATTGATTGGTAGCCGCACTATCCACCCCATACAACCCAATACCCAGCCGCACCATATCCAGTTGTAAATGCGGGTGCCGGATAGCCGCAGCGGAGTTGGCAATATGACTTAGAAATGAATAGCCCAACGCATTGCTTAGTGCCGCAGCAGCCCCTGTAAATAACTGGTATTGCTGTTCTGTAAAAGCATCCTGCCCGGCTTCCTCACTGGCAGCCAGGTGAGAGAATACCGATTGTACTTTGCAGGACGAACTATCCAGCAGCCAGGCACCCAAAGCGGGAATCTCTTCCACCGCGAAGCCCAGCCGGTTCATGCCCGTTTCCACTTCCAGGTGTACAGGATATTGCTGTATGCCCTGCTGCTGCAGGTACCTGTCAAACGATTTCAGTATTTCAAATGAATACAGCTCAGGCTCAAGGTTATTTTCAATGATAGCATCAAACGCGTTCTCTTCCGGGTTCATTACCATGATGGGCAGATGAATGCCCGCCCGGCGTAGCTCCACTCCCTCATCGGCATAAGCCACACCGAGATAATCCACTTTATGATATTGCAGCATACCAGCTATTTCCGCCCCGCCACTTCCATAGGCAAAAGCCTTCACCATACCCATAATCTTTGTCTTTGGATGCAGCTTTGCCTGGTACTCTTTCAGGTTATTCACCAGCGCATGCAGGTTTATTTCCAGCACGGTCTGATGCACTTTCTGTTCCAGCAACTGAACTATCTGTTCAAAATGAAAAACACGGGCACCCTTTACCAGTATGGCTTCTTCTTTAAACGATACCGATCTGAACTGACTGATAAAATCAGCCGTATTGCTGTATAATTCCGTTTCAAATCCGGGATGTTGTTGTTGACGGATCGCGGCGGATATCCGTTCTCCAATCCCGATCAACCGGGTAATACCATGTTTCCGCAATGCTTCCGTAACCTGGGAATAAAGGGCCTGATCCGGAATGGCACTCTGCAGGAAATCAGATAAAATCACCGTTCTCCGTATGCCCGGGTGCTGCTGTACCAGGAAATTCAGCGCTATTTCCAGTGAACTGAGATCCGCACTGTAACTGTCATTGATCACACTACAGTGATGTATCCCTTTCTTCAGCACTAGCCGCATATCCACTGGTGTAAGTCCCTGCATGCGTTCCTGTATCCGTTCAGCCGTATACCCCAGGTGCAGCATCAGCTTCCAGCAGGTAATGGCATTGGCTACTGAAGCTTCATCCGTAAAAGGAATGCGGATGGATTGCTCACCCGCCTGTATAAGCGAACTGCCTCCCTCCTGTTTTACGCCTGTAATGACCAGTTCCGGCACCAGCAACGCGTTCCTGAATAAAATCCGCTTCTCCTTTTCCTTTTCTTCTTTTGAAGAAAATCCTTCACTATGCGCTTCACCGATATTGGTAAATAACCCGATGGTTGGCCGGATCATCCGCTCCAGCTTTTCCATTTCTCCCATTCTGGAAATACCAGCCTCAAAAACAGCCAGCGTATGCTGCGGATTCATCTGCCAGATACTGAGTGGTACCCCAATCTGAGAGTTATAACTTTTCGGACTGCGTACAATATGATACTCCGGATGCAATAACTGGAACAACCATTCCTTTACAATGGTTTTCCCGTTGCTGCCGGTAATACCGATAACGGGTATTGAAAAACGGTTACGATGATAAGCGGCGAGTGTCTGAAGGGCGGCGAGCGTGTCTTTTACCAGCAGAAAATTAGCTTCCGGATAATCCGGTTCCTCCACCCGCTTACTTACTACAAAATTCCGGACACCGTTTTGATACAGGCTGGCAATAAAATCATGTCCATCCCGGCGAAATCCGCCAAGGGCGAAAAAAAGGGAATGTGCCGGTGCGATAATTTTCCGGCTGTCCAGTAACAAATGTGTTATGGTTGCTTCCTGTACCAGGCGGGTTTCCGCCTGCACAATACCGGCTATATCGCTGATCGTATATTCCACTACTGCATAATAAATCAGGAAATACTTTTATCGTTAATATCGGGCGGCACTCCTTTCCGGTTGATAAAAATAGAATAGAAAATGGATCCGCTGATACAAACCATGATGACGCCCAGTGAAATGAATACCTGGACCGGCTTACTTACCCATTGATTAATCCAATGTTCCGTCAGCATCTTCAATCCGATAAACACGAGAACGATTGCAATCCCCTGCTGCAGGTAATCAAATTTTGTAACCGCTCCCCGAAGCAGGAAAAACAGGGAACGAAGACCGAGTACGGCAAATATATTGGAAGTATAAATCACCAGTTTATCCCGTGAAATTCCCATTACCGCCGGAATAGAATCCAACGCAAAGACCAGGTCGATGGCCGCCAGCATAATTACTACTACAAACAGTGTGGTATAGGCCGGCTTGCCGTTTTCCCTGACCACAAAGCGGCCTTCGCCATCATGTGGTACCAGCGGCAGAAATTTCTTCATAAACTTATATACGCCACTCTCCTGCGGATTGAATTCTTCCTCATCGCCGGCCGAAAACATTTTGTACCCCGTATAAAGCAGGAATACACCAAACACATACAGAATCCAGTGAAAACGCTCTACCAGGGCCACCCCCACAGTAATAAAAATAATCCGGAACACGATGGCCATCAGGATACCGATCAGCAAGACGCGCCCGTAGTTTTTTTCTTTAACGGAAAAGGCTGAAAATATCAGTATAAACACAAATATATTGTCAATACTCAGGCTCCATTCCATCAGGTAGGCACTGAGGTACTCAAGGGCAAGCCCCTGTCCTTTTTCCACCCACACAAATACAAAAAAGGCGAGTGCCAGTCCTACCCAGAAAAAAGTCTGGTATAAGGCCTGCTTAATCGATACCGTCTGCCCTTTCTTACTCAGCAGTCCCAGGTCAAATACCAGGGCCAGTACCAGTACAATTCCAAATACGAGATAGGTTATCTGATCAACACTCATCTTGATGACTTAAGTGGGTAAAATTTATTAAACGCCTGCAGTGTATTTTCTTTTTCTGATCTGCTGATAGATCCATCCGGATAAAATCACCAGGAGAATGGGCAATGCGATATTGAAAAACTGCCAGGTACCTTTTTGTTCATTTACTTTCTGTGTATTCAGCAGACGGAGTACGATATCCTTATTCCTGGTTTCACTGATTTCCGGATTATTAACCAGGTACTCCACACAGTTGAGCAGAAAATCCCGGTTGGCTACCGGCAGAAAAGTACGGGCATAGGGTGTTTCCTTCAGGTATTCAGTATACGTGTATTTGTTCCAACCCATGGGAATCGGGCCGCTGTCGGGTAATACATCATTCAATACCATATCACCATCGGCCACCACAATCATTTTATTGTCGGCGGAGTTGGACAGGAAAGGCTGACCGGCAGCCTGCAGGCTGTCCTGCAGCTGTTTACCCAGTTTATTACGAAACAATGAAGTAAACTTTCCTTCCAGTAATACAGCTGCCGGAATTGCATTCCGTTTGAATTTTATATCCTCGGGTACATTTTTATTTTCATTCAGGCTGATCAGTGCCGGTGTACTGATGATCCGTGAATTAGGAGAGGTAACCAGCAGGGGCGTTTTCTTTATTCCGGCCACTTCAATGGTATCAATTGAATTTACAAACCGGCCGGCCACGTAGCCGATATTCTTACTCACATTGTTGTTGGAGGATACCAGGAAGGGAAAATAATTCCAGTGAAGGAACTCCATTTGCGGATTATCAATGGTGCCGCCTACCACAATCGGGATCAGGTCACACTGCAGATCCATCAGCAGATCCGTATTGATCCTCACCCCGTAGCGGAACAGCTGATCAGTCAGGTTCAGGTTCCGGTCATACGCGATGGTTTCCCCTTTCGCTTTACCCTGCAGACTGTCCTGTTCGGCAATCAGGTTGTCAATAAAGAGTAAGAGTTTGCCACCCCGCATTACATACTGATCAAGTTTCAGTTTAACCTCCTCCGAAAAACCGGTAGTGGGCTTTACAATCATCAGCACATCTGCTTCCGCCGGAACCGGCCTTGTGGTGATATCCACCGGACCGAAACGATAATCCTTGGTGAGTGTCTGCTCCAGGTCCATCACCCGGTAATCCACCGGCTCTCCATTACCCACGGCATAGGCAATGGCCGGCTTTTTATCCGTTGTCAGCTTATCCAGTGATTTGGCAAACTGGTACTCCAGCAGGGCTTCTGCCGAGTTGATTTCGTTTTGTGAAATATTATTACTGGCACCGGGATACAGGTTCACCAGCATTTCTTTTTCCTTATACCGGAGTACCGCCACCGGGAAAATAATATTGCTGCTTTCTCCCGCTTTTTTTACTACGGAGAGATTGATGGGTACGGCCCCCATTTTCACCAGCGAATCACCCCAGGGTTTCCCGTTGTCCATCTCATCCGTTGGTGCAATAAACCGGTACATTACTTTTGCCCCGTTATGATCTTTTAGCAATTGCAGAAAGTCACCGGTACTGTTGGCCAGTTTCTTAAAGCCGGCCGGAAACTCGCCTTTCAGAAATACATCTATCTGCACCGGCTCTTCCAGCCCGGCCAGTAATTTTTTTGTAGCGGTACTAAGGGTATAGCGTTTCTCTTTGGTCAGATCAAGGCGGCCATGTACAAGGGTACCCAGGTAGTTTACCACTACCAGTATCAGCAGCAGTACCAACCACCAGAATTTTGACGCCATTATTTTTCCTGTCCAACTTTTCATATTATCGCTTCAGGAGGTTTCGGTTAGTAATGGCAAAAAACAGGAAGATCACCGACCCGAAATACAACAGGTCACGGGTATCAATCAGTCCGCGGCTGATGCTGTGGTAGTGAAAATCAATCCCGATCATTTCCACATAATAGTCCGGGCCATTGGCCAGCGCCGGTATTTTGCTGATGGCACTGAACCCGTAATAAATCAGGGCACAACCGATCAGTCCGGCAATAAACGCCACCACTGCATTATTGGTAAAACTGCTGCAACAGATGCTGATCGCGGTAAACACGGCCGCCAGAAAGAATAAACCGATATAGGAACCGGTTGTGGCGCCCATATCCAGCCCTTCACCGGCCGCCAGTCGCTGGATGGAAAAAATATAAATGAGGGTGGGGATCAATGCAATCAGCACTACGATCAGACTGCCCAGGTATTTGCCCCCGATAATCTGTCCGCGTGTCAGCGGCCGGGTTTGTAATATTTCATACGTGCCGGTTTTGAACTCTTCCGAAAAAGACCGCATCGTAATTGCCGGTATCAGGAACATTAATATCCAGGGAGCCAGCTGAAAAAAACGGTCAAGGGTGGCATACCCGAAACTGAAAATATTGTCTTCGAAGAAAAACAGCACCAGGCCGTTTACCAGCAGGAATACAATAATCGCAATGTAACCGGTGAGGCTACTGAAGAATTGGCGGAGCTCTTTTTTACATACAGACCACATAGGCTTGGACAATAATGCAAAATACATTAAAACCCGCAATATAATGGATCAGCGGCGGGCTATCCTTTATAAAAAAACGGAGATACAGCTGTTGTATCCCCGTTCCGTTTACGAAATTTCGGTTTATTTATACGGCGAAGCTCTCTCCGCACCCGCAGGTACGGCTGGCATTGGGATTGCTGAAATAAAAGCCCTTCCCGTTCAGGCCGTCAGAAAAATCAAGGGTGGTATTTACCAGGTAGAGAAAACTCTTCAGATCGGTCACCACTTTTACCCCGTTGTCTTCAAAAGCCTGATCCATGGGCTTCTGTTCGTTGTCGAAATCGAGTTTATAGCTCAACCCCGAACAGCCGCCGCCCACTACGCTCACCCGGAGAAAATAAGATGGATCATCCGCCACACCGGCATCGGCGAGGAGTTGTGCGACTTTGGCTTTTGCCTTGTCGCTGACGTAGATGGCATTTTCTGTAGCTACACTCATAACGGGAATTCAAAATTAAAAAGTAAAAAGTAAAAAAACGTAACCCATCAAATCAATGTATAGTACAGATAGACCCCGCTTCCGGCAGCTTTTTTACTTTTTACTTTTGACTTTTTACTTTTTAATGTATTACACTTTCTTCAAACTTCAATTCCTCCAGTCCGTTCTTCTTCCGGTAGTCGTTGATCGCGGCTTTGATGGCGTCTTCGGCCAGTACAGAGCAGTGAATCTTTACGGGAGGAAGGTTCAACTCTTCCACGATGGTCATATTGTCGATCTTCACTGCTTCTTCCATTGATTTTCCCTTCAGCCATTCAGTGGCCAGGGAGGAAGAGGCAATGGCCGAACCACAACCAAAGGTTTTGAACTTCGCATCTTTGATAATACCAGTCGCATCATCCACTTCGATCTGCAGCCGCATTACGTCGCCGCAC
Organism: Chitinophagales bacterium; assembly: GCA_017303855.1. Taxonomy (GTDB): domain Bacteria; phylum Bacteroidota; class Bacteroidia; order Chitinophagales; family Chitinophagaceae; genus JJ008. The sequence goes on from JAFLBL010000018.1 coordinate 31,004, forward strand.
TCGGGTGCACCCACGAGACCGGTACCTACATTGTTTTTGCTTTTATCCAGCGTACCCACATTCTTCGGGTTCTGGTAATGATCGATTACTTTTTCGCTGTATGCCATTGGTTAATGTTTTTAAGTTAACAAGTTGATAAGTTGACAGGTTAACAAGTTAAGACGGGTCCTGTCAACTTATCAACCCGTCATCTTTTAAACTGATTAGTGGTGCGCCCACTCAATCGTGTTCAGATCAATTCCCTCTTTGTACATTTCCCAAAGGGGGCTCATATCCCTTAATTTATTAACCGTATTGGTAATTTGTTCAATCGTATAATCAATCTGCTCTTCAGTGGTAAAGCGGCCCAGTCCGAAACGAAGTGAACTATGGGCCAGGTCATCACCCAGTCCCAAAGCCTTGAGTACATACGAAGGCTCCAGGGAGGCCGATGTACAGGCAGAACCGGAAGACAGGGCGATATTTTTGTTGAAGCCCATCAGTAAGCCTTCTCCTTCCACATACTTGAAAGAGATATTGGTTACATGGGGCAGTTTATGCTCTTTATCACCGTTCAGGTAGGACTCCTCCACTTTCAGCAGTTCCGTCTGCAGTTTATCACGGAGTTTACTTACGCGTTTGGTTTCCTCTTCCATTTCATTCATGCAGATTTCACAGGCTTTACCAAAGCCCACGATACCGGGTACATTCAGCGTACCGCTACGCATGCCACGTTCGTGTCCGCCACCATCAATCTGGGCGGTCACTTTTACGCGGGGATTTTTGCGGCGGACATAGAGGGCCCCCACTCCTTTCGGGCCATACATTTTGTGCGCGGTAAACGCCATCAGGTCGATGCCGTCTTTGTTTACATCCACCGGAATTTTACCAACGGCCTGTGTGGCGTCGCTGAAAACCAGCACACCGTGTTTACGGGCAATGGCGCTGATTTCCTTCATCGGCATGATGGTGCCGATTTCATTATTGGCATACATGATTGAAATCAGAATGGTAGTGGGTTTAATGGCTGCTTCAAGCTCTGCCAGGTCAATCAGTCCGTTCTCTTTTACTTTCAGATACGTGACTTCACCGCCTTCTTTTTCAATATGCTTGCAGGTATCCAGCACGGCTTTGTGCTCAATATTGCAGGTAATGATATGGTTGCCTTTGCTGGCATACATTTCATACACGCCTTTGATCGCCAGGTTATCGCCTTCTGTGGCTCCGGAAGTAAAGATGATTTCCTTGGGGTCGGCACCAATCAGACGGGCCACCTGCTCACGGGCATAATCAACAGCCTCCTCAGCCTGCCATCCAAAAGGGTGGTTCCGGCTGGCGGCATTACCGAAATTATTGGTAAAATAAGGGATCATGGCCTCTACCACCCGTGGGTCGCAGGGCGTGGTCGCATTATGGTCTAAATAAATAGGGAATTGTAACATAAATTCAGTTAAACGTGGTTCGTTTCAATAAACACAAAATTAACTCAAAAGGTTCTAAAAGAGCGGGGTTATTTGAGTGAAAACGGTGAATTTACCGAATTCGAAAAGACCTAATTTTGTATACATAACTCTTTATTATGCAAAAGATTGAACATATCGGTATTGCCGTTAAAAACCTGGCAGCCGCGGTACCGGTTTATGAGAAGCTGCTCAATACACCCTGCTACAAGACAGAATCCGTTGAATCCGAAAAAGTGAATACCGCTTTTTTTCAAAATGGTCCGAATAAAGTGGAATTGCTGGAAAGCAGTGATCCCGATGGCGTGATTGCCCGCTTTATTGAGAAAAAAGGGGAAGGTCTGCACCATGTGGCGTTTGCCGTGGAAGACATCGAAGCGGAAATGAAACGGCTGCAGGATGAGGGATTCGTATTACTGAATGAGAAACCAAAGGCCGGTGCCGACAACAAATGGGTCTGCTTTCTGCATCCGAAGCATACCAACGGGGTGCTGATTGAACTCTGCAGTGAAAGGAATGAATAATGAGTAATGAGTAGCTGTGGAACACACTGACTGATCCGGATCAGACTAACTATTGAAAAAAAGTGAATGGCCCGGAGCAGGTTAACATTTGAAAAGCAATTGAGTTTTTTATGTGCAGCAACTTTTTCAGCCTTTAAACGCTCTTCGCACTCATTACTCACTACTCATCATTCCGCAGCATCACCAAGCGAGTCCGCATTGACGATATTCAGTTTTTCCACGGCTACCTGGGCTGCGATCTGGGAGGCGTCTTTTTTATTAAAGGCTTTTCCTTCGGCTATATTTTTTCCATCCAGCACGGCGGCCACGGTAAACAACCGGCGTCCGTTTTCCAGCCGTTCATTCAGTGTTTCAAATTCCAGCACCCGGCCATTTTTATTGGCCCATCCATAGAGTTTGTTTTTGTGGTTGATCTCGAGGTTTTCCAGATCATCCATAAACATGTGCGGCAGGATGATATAATCCAGTACCCAACGGGCCGTTTTTTTATACCCGATATCCAGGTAAATGGCGCCTACCAGGGCTTCCAGTGTATTGCCGAATATCTGACTCACTTTGAGCGAGCCGTCCATTTTATTAAAGAGGGTTACCTTTTTTAACCCCATCCGTACCGCAATATCATTCAGCTGCTGGCGGTTTACCATCTTGCTGCGCATTTCGGTGAGGAATCCTTCTTCCTTATAGGGATATCGTTTGAACAGGTAATCGGCAATCAGGGCGCTTAGTACGGCGTCGCCGAGATATTCCAGCCGTTCATTGTTTTCGTCCGCTCCTTCGCGTACTGAACGGTGTGTAAGTGCTGTCTTGTATAGTGAAGTGTTGCCGGGTTTATAACCCAGTATATTCCGGAGCTCCTTTTTAAAAGAGGAACCCGCGTGCCTGTTGAAAAAATTTTTAAAAAAATCCACTGGTTGCAAACTACAAATAAATGGCGGATCAGGCTTTATACTTTTTCACAATCACGCAGGCATTATGGCCGCCAAAACCAAATGTATTGCTCAGTGCCGCGTTTACGGTACGTTGCTGTGACTGATTAAAAGTAAAGTTCAGCTTCGGATCCAGTTCCGGATCATCGGTAAAGTGATTGATGGTAGGCGGCACCATATCATGTATAACAGCCTTGATACTGGCAATGGCTTCAATAACACCGGCGGCGCCGAGACAATGTCCGGTCATGGATTTGGTAGCGCTGATATTCAGTTTATAGGCGTGCTCACCAAATACAGCAGTGATAGCTTTTACTTCTGCACCATCCCCGATGGGCGTGGAAGTGCCGTGCGTATTGATATAATCAATTTCTTCCGGTTGCATATTCGCTTCTGCCAGGGCGGCCAGCATTACGTTACGGGCACCCAGTCCTTCAGGATGCGGGGCCGTAATATGATACGCGTCGGCAGTGGCACCACAACCGGCAATTTCACAATAGATTTTCGCACCACGGGCAATGGCATGGTCCAGGTCTTCCAGTACAAGCATACCGGCGGCTTCGCCCATTACAAAACCATCTCTTTCCTTGTCATAGGGACGGCTGGCGGTTTTGGGATCATCGTTGCGTTCACTCATCGCTTTCATCGCATTGAATCCGCCCACGCCCGCTTCACTGATTACGGCTTCACTACCTCCGGTTAAAATAATATCCGCCTTACCCAGCCGTATCAGGTTAAAAGCATCCATTATGGCATTGGTACTGCTGGCACAGGCACTTACCACGGCGAAGTTGGGCCCCCGCAGGTTGTGCCGCATACTGATCTGGCCGGCAGCAATGTCCAGGATCATTTTGGGAATAAAGAAGGGATTAAACCGGGGCGTGCCGTCTCCTTTAGCGAAATCGGTAACCTCGTGCTGGAATGTGGTCAGTCCGCCAATACCACTGGCGAAAACCACACCTATCCGATCCGGATTGATATTCTCTTTATTGAGACCGGCATCAGCCATCGCCTGATCGCTTACCACCAGCGCAAACTGGGTAAAGCGGTCAATTTTGCGGGCTTCTTTTTTATCCAGAAACTGTGTGGGATCAAAATTCTTTACTTCACATGCAAACCGGGTACGGAATCTTGAAGCGTCAAACTGGGTTATCATATCCGCGCCGGAAACGCCATTGATCAGTCCGTTCCAATAATCATCAATATTATTTCCTAATGGGGTGAGTGCACCCATGCCTGTAACTACAACTCTTTTCAGTTCCATATGGTGAAAGTAAAGCAGTTTAACACAAAAACAAAAACCAACCGCCTTCTATCCCGGTAATCCGGGATGGAGAAGGCGGGAGTTACATTTATTTCCTGCCAGTCAGGCAGGCAACTTATGGTACATTACTTGGCGTGCTCTTCCAGGTAAGTAATAGCCTGACCAACTGTTGTAATCGTCTCGGCTTGCTCATCGGGGATAGAAATGTTGAATTCTTTTTCAAATTCCATGATGAGTTCTACAGTGTCCAAAGAATCGGCACCCAGGTCGTTGGTAAAAGAAGCTTCGTTTGTAACTTCTGCTTCGTCAACGCCCAGTTTGTCAACGATGATCTTTTTAACTCTTGATGCAATGTCTGACATGTTCGTAAAGTTTTGTTTATTGGGTGCAAAAATATACTTTTTGAATAAATAAGCACGCGAAAGACTGTTTTTTCCGTAATTGTTCCAAAATATTGATTGCGAGGGGCAAAAGCCGGGGTGACCAAACGGGGCCGGAGATATTTCTTTGCCTTAACGGTTGGTAGTTTTAAAGGATCTTTGTAATTTGAACTCCTTCCCAACCAACTAATTAGATATGGCGCTGAAAATTATCGAACACGGCAGTTCCGATTACCAGAAGATGGTCAATCTCCGGGATATGATCCTGCGCAAACCGTTAGGGCTGGACTTTACATCAGCTGAGCTGGAAGAGGAAAAGGAGAATATCATGATTGGCGCCTTTGAAGAAGAGGATATCCTGGGCTGTTGTATGCTGGTCGAAGAAAATAACCGGATCATCCGCTTACGCCAGATGGCCGTGCTGAATAATCTGCAGGGAAAAGGGATTGGCCGGGCGATTATGAATTTTGCCGAAAATATTGCCCGCGACCGTGGGTATAAAGTACTTTCCATGCATGCCCGGAAAAACGCTATCGGTTTTTATGAAAAAATGGGCTATAAAGTCGTTGGTGAAGAATTCCAGGAAGTCACCATTCCCCATGTCGTTATGGAAAAAGCCCTGTAATCATCAGCCTTTTTTCACATGTTCCCGTATTATATTCCGGAGTGACATTACTTCGTCGGTATCCTTACACCCGTTTTTAGGTACCAGCAGAAATGAACGGCTGTCAAAGTACAGATGAAAAAAATGCGGGCTTTCCAGGTAATTTTTTAAGCTGTTCCAGGCCCATGATTTGGATCCTCTCTCATGCGATAAAGTAAACCCTTCCCCAGTAAAATCCATACTGAATTCATGTTGAAACGTGACGGCTTTCCGGTACACCATAAAGGGCAGGAAAAACCAGAAACTGGCCATCAGTACGATCCATAAAGAGGAACCGACAAAAAACGCCATGGGTGAAATGTATTTCAGTGCATAAAGACTGACGGATGCGAGGGCAAATACATTTACCAGGATCAGCATCAGTCTGATTTCTTTACGGCTGATAAAATGATACCGCAAGGCCTGGATTACCTGCCGCTTTTCATATCCGAAATAGATCGTCATTGTAGTATTGTATTAATGCTTTAACTCTTTTTCAGTAATCGCCCATTCACCCAGCTTCTCCCCTTTTACGCCAATGAATTCCACCTTCAGTTGCCGGCGGCCACGTTCGCCGCTGAAAGTAAAGCGGGCATAATTCTGCTTTTCATCCAATCCGAAAACACGATACGGATTATTTTTTTCAGCGGCACCGAAAGTGTGCGTACCGGAAGTTAAGGGAGATACGGTAATATCATACAGCGGGTAACCGCCGGGCCTTTCTGTTTTGATAATCTCACTGTGATGACGGTCGCCGGTCAGGAACAACACCCCGTTTATTTTATAGTCCGCTAAAAAATCCATCAGCTCCTGGTATTCAACGGGGAAGTCGAGCCATTTATCAAATGGCGAAACCGGGTTCAGTACCTGGCTGCCAACCGTGATAATCTTAAACGTAGCCGTACTTTGCAGTAAGGCGTTTTTTAACCAATCCATCTGTTGTTTGCCCAGCATTCTTTTTTCCGGATTAGGTTTTCCGTTCACTGAATCTTTCATACCATCGGCACTCCGCCACCAGCGGTCATCCGTGAGAAAAATATCGGCATCTCCCCAGTTGATCATGGTATAGATACCCTGGCCGTTTTCGCCGGCAGATGTATTGGGAAAATAGCTGTTAAACACTTTGCGGCTGGTTTCCTTGAGTATATAACTGCCGCCGATATCATTGGGTCCGTAGTCATGATCATCCCAGGTGGCGAAATGAGGCATGGATTTCAGAAATGGCTGGAGACTGGAAACCGCACGATCATGACTGGCCCTGTTCCACAACCCCCATTCACTGTAATAATCCACTTCACGGGTATACCAGGCATCGCCCAGCCAGAGCATAAAAGCCGCTTTCTCGGTGGCCATGGTATTGAAAATGGATGAATCTTTACCATAAGGAATACCGAGCCGGTCATACTGCGGCTCATTAAAATAGGAGCAGGAACCTGTCAGGAAGCTAAATTCAGGCACGGGTTTACGCCACTGCCAGAGATCCTTTGTGGTAAAGCGGCCTCCTTTTCCGGAAGAAGCCCCGTTGATCAGGACTGTATACTCATATGTACTGTTCATATCCAGTCCGCCCAGTACAATGGTAACCGGATTGAAATCGTTTCCCAGCGGACCTTTATAGGCAACCGTCCGCATTGCCTTTTTCCCTGGCAGCTGGTAACGTATAGCCACCGATTTTACTTCGGGGGACACTTCCACCCAGATCTTTGCATCCCGCAGCTCTACGGGGCCCAGCATTGGTCCAGAAATCACCCTGGGCAGCTTTGCCATAAGGCTGTGTGTTAAAATAAGAAGACTGATCAGTACAGGCAGCTTTTTCATGCGGGATAATTTGAAGGCGCAAGTTACCAAACAAAAGAGGCTGTATCAAAATTGATACAGCCTCTTTCAGAATAATGCGTTGTACGATTATTTCCAGCCCTGACCATTTGCAGGGAGATTCAGTGCCTGGGCCACCTGTTCGTAAGTCATGGCTTTCAGTTGTTCTACTGTATAGCCGGAATTACCTGCAAACGGGCTACGGCCACCAGCCACTCCACCCGGAATAATTACATAACGGTATACATAAGTAGCACTGGGAACAATACCCGTAGTTGTTGAATTAATCGGTTTGTTTAAATAGATCATCCGGCCAACGGTCGGGATATAACTTACAATTAAGTTATTCGGAGTTACCGCGGTTACAGTCCAGGGTAATGCATAAGCAAACGTACTGGTGGCGGAGGGGGCTACATAAGAAAGCACTACGCCGTTGTTTACCACAGCGGCTGTAATACCGGGGGCATCTTTATAATCAATTTTGCTCAGTCCCTGATCAGCTAATGTGGAATCATGCCAACCGGTTAATGTAAACCAGGCAGAATAGATAACATTGGCTGTACCTGCAGGACCCTGGGGACCGGCCGGACCAACCGGACCTTGTGCACCCGTAGCGCCTGTGGCACCGGTAGCACCTGTACCACCAGTAGCACCGGCAGGACCTTGCGCACCTGTAGCACCCGCAGGACCTTCCGGACCTTCTTTGGTACAACTAACGGCTAAAAAGGTAATAGCTAAAGACAGAAGCGAGAGGAGTCTGAACTTTCTCATAAACGAAGATTTGGCTGTTATTATGGTTTAGACTTAAAAGTAAAGGGATTTTTCCTCTTTACCAACATCAATTAAAGATAAAGGAAAAAAACACAAAACCACACAGGTTAAAAAAATATTTGCCCAACGCGGAGTTGGCCTAAGAACTATATTTGTCCGGTAACCAACTTCTATTTATGATACGAAATTCTCTGATCATCACAGTACTAATGCTGGCGGCTACCGGCACCGCCCGGGGACAGTTTGTTAAAGGGGACAGGATGGCGGGTACCACCGTAGGCAGCCTGCTTTATAATTCAGGTACAGCGGATATTTCCGTTGCTTCAATTGGCAGCAATACGTCAAAGATCACCAACTACAACCTGACGGTCAGCCCGTCTCTTGGCTGGTTTGTTTCCGGCAATACGGTTGTAGGTGCCACCCTGAATTTGAATCCTTATGGAAACAAAACCACGTATGAGCAAAGCGGGAGCACCTATCAAAGCGATAAAAACACCGGCTTTACTATCGGTCTTGGCGGATTTGCACGTTCCTATTTCGCGAGTAATAATAAACTGCTGCCATTTGGCCAGATTGCTTTAAATGGCGGTTTCAGTTCACTCAAAACAGAAGGTTTTTTTTACGGAGGTGCCGGCGCGCTGGCCTATAAAACCAGTTATACGGGTCAGTCAACCGGGGGTAGTTTTGTAAATGCCGCCCTGAGTGGTGGTTTTACAAAAATGCTCGGGGAGAATGCCGGGCTTGATCTGTACCTGGGTTATAACTTTTCGTACAATAAAAACGTATTTAAAAAAACCACGCTCCGCGACGATGGCAATAATGGCAGCGTGGACACCCGTTCTGAAAATGAAACCAGCACCCGTTTTACCAATCACGGATTTATGGCCGGAGTTGGTTTCCAGTTCTTTCTGCGCAAAAAAAAATAAACCGTTTGCTATACAAATTGAAAAGCCCCGGCATTCCGGGGCTTTTTCGTATCGTTAGTTTCTCTTCACCTGTTATTTGCTCATCATCTGCTTGGCCTCAATGCTGAGTGTGGCATGTGGCACGGCACGAAGACGGGCTTTATCAATCAGCTTTCCGGTAACCCGGCAGATGCCATAGGTTTTGTTTTCAATACGCATCATGGCTTTCTCCAGGTGATCAATAAACGTGATCTGGCGGCTGGCCATCTGGCTCAGTTGTTCACGCTCCATACTCACACTGCCATCTTCCATGGTCATGTAACGGGCTTCGTCCATATCCCCACCTTCATCCTTACGGGTAATCAGTCCCTGGAGGTAGTTCAGTTCTTTCTTGGCGGCATCCAGTTTGCGTTGAATGATCTCCCTGAACTCGGCCAGGTCAGAATCAGAATAACGCATCGTGGGTCCGGATTGATGATGTTGCTGCATAGTTATATCTAATACGGATTTAGTAAACTCAGGTTCGTATTTTACTGAGGTTTTTGTAGTAGTCTTGGGTATAACGACTTTGCCGGCTTTCGGCGGTTCTTTTTTAATCACAGGTTGCACTTTGGGTTTTACCGATACCAGCGACTTCGGGTCTACGGTACCGGGTTTTTTTGCTGCCGGTTTCGGAGCAGGAACTTCCTGCTTTACCACTGGTGCCGGGGCTGCCGCTTTAGGGGCGGGGGCTTTGGCGGCCGGGGCAGGTTTTGCTACCGGTTTCGGAGCGGGTTTTGCAGCCGGTTTCGGAGCAGGCTTGGCGGCCGGCTTCGGTGCTGGTTTCTTAGCTACGGGCTTTGCAGCTGCTTTAACAGCCGGTTTCGGAGCCGGTTTGGCGGCCTTCTTAGGGGCGGGTTTGGGTGCAGACTTTTTCACAGTTTTCTTTGCTACCGGTTTTTTAGCGGCAGCTTTAGGGGCGGGTTTGGCGGCTTTTTTCGGAGCCTTTTTCCCGCCAGTTGGACGGGTTTGCTTTTTAGTTGCCATAAATTACCCTTTTTTTAAAACATTCACATTAAGCAATACATCGTTAATATCCATTTCAGTGCCGTCCTTTATTTCAGGCACAAATTCCAGTGAATCAGCCAGAATTTCGGCGCAAATATAGGTTTTAAACTGAGCTAACGAATCTTTTAATCCGTCAGGCGCAGCCACCTCAATCAGCACCCTGTCAGTCAGCTCAAACCCGCTGTCCTTGCGGATTTTCTGTATCCGGTTCACAAACTCCCGGGCATTCCCTTCGGCTTCCAGTTCAGGGGTTACCGTAACATCCAGCGCCACGGTCAGACTACCCTTTCCGGCTACCGTCCAGCCCGGAATATCTTCACTGCTGATCTCTGTTTCTGCGATTTGTAATATTAAGGGTTCGCCTTCAATTGACAAATTATATTGCCCTTCTTTTTCAAGTGATGCTATGTCTTCCTGGGTGAATTGTGACAAAGCTGTGGATACTGCTTTCATTTTTGCTCCCAGCTTTTTACCCAATGCCACAAAGTTGGGTTTGATTTTTTTACGGATAAATGTATTGTCCGGACTGAGGTACTCGATTTCTTTTACATTCACTTCGGCTTTCAGCAGGTTTTCCACTTTTTCCAGTTGTGCTTTCATCACCGGATTCAACACCGGTATTAATACTTTCTGTAACGGCTGACGCACTTTAATATTCACTTTTTTTCTCAGCGACAGCACCAGGGATGACGCGTCCTGTGCCAGCTGCATCCTTTCTTCCAGCAGCGAATCCACTACAGCGGCATTATATACCGGGTAATCGGCATGATGAATGGAGGCCGTGGTAAACCGGCCGGTCACGGCATTCAGGTTGCGGAACAACACATCACTGAAGAAAGGTGATATGGGTGCAATCAACCGGGTCAGGGTCTCCAGGCATTCATACAATGTCTGGTACGCACAGATCTTATCCTGCTCATATTCCCCTTTCCAGAAACGGCGGCGGCAAAGACGTACATACCAGTTACTGAGTTGCTCATCCACAAAATCCTCAATCACACGTCCGGCCTGTGTCGGCTCATAGTCATCCATGAAATCACCCGCTTTCTTTACCACCGTATTAAGGGCAGAAAGAATCCAACGGTCGATTTCAGGACGTTCCTTAACCGGTATATAGGCTTCCTTAAACGCAAAGCCGTCCACATTGGCATAAAGGGCGAAGAACTGGTAGGTATTATACAGTGTGCCGAAGAATTTACGTTGTACTTCCTTGATTCCCTCACTATCAAATTTCAGGTTATCCCAGGGAGACGCATTGGTGATCAGGTACCAGCGGGTGGCATCGGCTCCGTATTTTTCAATGGTCTCAAACGGATCCACGACATTGCCGAGACGTTTACTCATTTTATTCCCGTTCTTATCCAGTACCAGTCCGTTACTCACCACCGTCTTGTACGCCACCGAATCAAATACCAGGCAGGCAATGGCGTGAAGGGTATAAAACCAGCCACGGGTCTGGTCAACTCCTTCCGCGATAAAGTCGGCCGGGAAGGATTGTTTAAACGTCTCTTTATTCTCAAAGGGGAAATGCCATTGTGCATAAGGCATGGCACCACTGTCAAACCAAACGTCTATCAGGTCGGGAACCCGCTTCATCGGTTTGCCGGAGGGACTTACAAGTACAATCTCATCCACGTAGGGCTTATGAAGATCTAAGTTATCAGATAAAAGTGGTGCGTTGTGAGTTGCGAGTTGCGAGTCGGCCTTTAAAGCGAGATCTCTTAGTTCAGCGATACTGCCAATACAGATTTCTTCGGAACCATCTTCGGTTCGCCAAACCGGTAAGGGCGTACCCCAAAAACGGGAACGGCTCAGGTTCCAGTCTACCATATTCTCCAGCCAGTTGCCGAAACGGCCTTCGCCGGTTGATTTCGGCTTCCAGTTAATGGTTTTATTCAGTTCCACCATTCTTTCCTTGATCGCCGTGGTTTTGATAAACCAGGCATCCAGCGGATAGTATAACACGGGTTTATCCGTTCTCCAGCAATGCGGATAACTGTGCTCGTATTTCTCTACTTTAAAAGCGCGGTTCTCTTTCTTCAGTTTGACCGCGATGTCCACATTCACATCCGCATAGGCCGGATCGTCTTTATAATTTTTTACATAGCGGTTGCTGAATTCACCAAGTCCATCCACGAATTTTCCTTCCCTGTCCACCATGGTGAGAATACCAATACCGTATTTCTTGCCTACTTTATAGTCATCAGCACCAAATGCAGGAGCCGTATGTACAATACCGGTACCATCTTCGGTGGTTACGAATGTATCAACCAGCACCCGGAACGGATCGCCTCCCGCATGAGCGGCACTGTTGGCGTCATAGGGCATCAGTTGTTCATAACGGCACTCTTCAATCTGTGAACCTTTGAATTCAGTGATGACAGACCAGGGTAATACTTTTACTTTTTCATTGTAGCCGGCAAAATCTCCGTCTTTCCCTTCTTCTTTAAAATATTTACCAAGCAAAGCTTTGGCCAGTACCACATTCACGGGAAGATGCGTATAGGGATTGAATGTTTTTACCAATACATAATCAATATTGGCACCAACGGTCAGTCCGAGGTTGGAAGGCAGGGTCCAGGGAGTGGTCGTCCAGGCGAGAAAGAAAACCTCATCGCCATGAACGGCATCATGCAGAAACTTGCTTTTCTCATCCTGCACGGCACGGAACATCGCCACGCAACTGGTATCCTTAACGTCCTTATAAGTACCGGGCTGATTCAGTTCGTGCGAACTTAACCCGGTACCTGCCGCGGGTGAATAAGGCTGTATGCTCACACTTTCATAAAGCAGTCCTTTCTTGTATAATTCACTGAGCAACCACCACAGGGTCTCGATGTATTCATTCTTGAACGTGATATAAGGATCATTCAGATCCACCCAATACCCCATCTTCCGGGTAATGTCATCCCATTTATCCTTGTACCGCAATACCGCTTCCCGGCATTTTTTGTTGTAGTCTTCCACAGAGATTTTCTTCCCGATATCTTCCTTGGTAATCCCCAATTCTTTTTCCACGCCCAGTTCAATCGGCAATCCATGGGTATCCCATCCTCCTTTACGTTTTACCTGGAAGCCTTTCATCGTTTTGTACCTGCATACCATATCCTTCAGGGTACGGGAGATCACGTGATGAATCCCGGGCATGCCGTTGGCGCTGGGCGGACCTTCATAAAACACAAAGGGGGTGGCCCCTTCTCGAAGGAGTACGCTTTTTTCAAAGGCCTGGTTTTCAGTCCAGTCAGATAAAATTTCCTGCTCAAAAGCGGGCAGGTTCAGTCCGGTAAATTCTCTGTATTTAACACTCATAGCCTGTCTAAAATGGGTGCAAAGTTACGAAATATAATGGCCCTAACCGTAGGGACATAAAAAAGGCCCCGCCAATACGGCGAAGCCTTCTGACCATTAAACCTGAACTTACCCTTTTTTCAACCACATGGCTTCAAAAGCCGGGTATCCTCTTTCCCCGTTCTGGGTCAATGCAGTAAAACGAAGTTTGTAATAATTATTATCGCCATCTTTTACAATATAATACCGGTCGGTTCGCACGGAAGGCGATACTCCCGGTCCGCCACCGGAACGCCAGTCAGCGGCTATCGCATTCTGGGCCGTCATATATGTCTGTACATCCGCATCCGCTGCTGTAAAGTCGGCATAGGCTTTTGTTGCGGTCATCACTTTGGCAATGCTGACATTGCGGTTCAGCAGGATAATATCCTGGAACAGATAGGGTACTTCACCTGCACCGAAATTGGTGACATTGGAAAAATAAGTCCAGGCCAGATCCCATTTCTTTTTGGCCGGTTCCACAACCACTGCACCATTATCGAAAGAAATATATTTAAAGAAATACGCATCCTCCCTGGCGATATCAATTGTGGAAAAACCCGTTGCGGCAATATCCGCATACTGAAGCGTATAACCGCCGGTTGCGTTTTTCAGTACCCTGATTTTTTTCCAGCCCCTGGCCGGTGCCGGATTACCGGGTGCCAGTCCGCGGTTAACGATATATACTTTATTATCTGAAGCCACATCACTCACGGCCGCAATGGCTGTACGGTTTACATCCCCATTGGGGTAATCCATATAGGGCAATGATGTGGTGACGGGGGCAAACTGGTTAAACGCCACTTCCGTGGAAAAACCAAGCGTATCTGCCGCGGTTACCAGGTTCAGGTCATTTTTACTCAGTTGCCTGGCCATCATGGCGGTTGAAGAATTCAGGATCACTCTTGACTGATCAGCTCCGGTATAAAAACCAAGATCCCAGTTATTGCGGTTTACAATCGTCTGCCTGTTTGCACTCAGGTCAATAAACACTTTATTGGAATACTGCACACCGCCTCCATTGATGGTGAGTGCCGGTCTTGCGGCAATCAGCTCCGCGAAAGTCAGTGTAAAACGGCGGGTTACTCCAACCGAAACCCGTTCGGATGGCTGGTTGATATCAAACGTGAGTTTTTCATCACCATCAAACAAAACTCCGCTTACTTTATTCACTTCAAAACCGGCTTCATTGGCGCCAGCTGGTACCGTTACGGTAACAGATCCTGATACGGCAGCGGGAGTAGTGGTATAATCCACGCCATAGGCCAGATCCAGTTCAGCGAGACTGATGGTCACCGGCAGATCGGTTTCTGCAGCCCGGGATAATTCGAGGCGCACCGTGATGGCGGATTCAGCAGCGGTGATTCCCTGGGCCGCTGATTCAAATACCACATAATTATCGGCCAGCTCAGCCGTGCGCTTGCGGCAGCCTGTTACTACCAGAAGCAGGAGGACCAGGGGCAATACCAGGAAAATAAGTTTTTGTTTCATTACTATGAGATTTGCGTTCATGATTAGTTTTTGTTCCAGTTAAACAGCAGGGAAGCAAAGCCGGAACGGCCGGTTGCCACACTGAGCCCGCCGCCGGTATGAATGCCCCCGGCCACAAAGCTGCTGCGGATACGATCCACATTAAAGAGATTGCGTACACCGGCATTGATTCGTAAAAACCGGCTGATTTTCTTATTTACGGTAAAATCCGCCATATGATAGCCTTCCTGTTCAGAAAGGACGAGGTCGGGGCCGTTTGTGATATAACGGGGTCGCTTACCCGTAAATTTATAATACAGGCTCAGGTCCAGGCCGATTGCGGGAAATGAATACCCGGCTGTAAGGTTGGCTTCCGCGGACCAGAGTTGTTGCGGCAGTGATTTATCCGCTTCATACTGATCATTATAAAAACCGGTCCAGGAACCACCGGCTCCCAGTGTCAATTGCCGGTAACGCAATGTCAGCAGCAGGTTGGCGCCGGATGTTTTGCTTCTTAAAATATTATACAAACGCGCTGTATCCGAAGTCTGCGTGAATACATAGTCAATCAGGTTTTTTACATCATTGTAAAAACCACCGGCCTGTACGGTATACTGCCACCCTGAGGCCGTTTTGTTTTTCAGACTTATGGCCGCGGTGAAACTGTGTGATGTTTCCGCTTTCAGATCCGGGTTGCCCACGACCTGGTGATTGGCATCGAAGAAACTGAAATACAGTTCACGAAGTGAAGGTGAACGGAACCCCCGTGCATAGGAAGCCCGGATATCCAGTTGTTCGGTAATCATCCATTTTGCATTGACGGAAGGAATAACCGGCGGCGCGTCATACACTGAGTTTTTGATAAACCGCAGCCCCGGACGGATCGTGAATTTATTGCCGGGAGTGATTTCTGAACTGATAAAAAACGCATAGTCATTGACGGTATTGGCGCCGGTTTTCAAACGTTCGCCTTCTCCTTTATCCAGGTTGATATCCACCCCGGGTTGAAGACTGATCAGCTCATTCAATTTATAGTACATGGTACCGCGCAGGGTAAAGCCGGAAAAGTTTACCACAGACTGACGGCCTTCTCCCGGATCCAGCCGCACATCGCCGTTTGCTTTATTTAATGTGGTGGAAAATACTTCGCGGCGGTAATCTGTATAAGATGATTGCAACTGAAAAGACAACCGGTTACTGGCCACATATCCACCCTGTAGCTGATGCATGAGCCTCCGGGAAAGATATTCCTGATCATAGGCCAGGGTATCCCCGGAAATCCGGTCGGGAAAGGGCAGATAGTTGGCCGGATTGGTGATCACTTCATCCAGACCGTCGGCACGGTAACGAAGATTCAGTTTGCCTTTGCTGTAGCCAACAAATCCGTTCAGCAACCGCTGGTCTTTTTTATGCCAAACCAGTTCACGACCGATAGCGGTATCTCTCCAGCCACCAAAAAAATTATGAGCCAGTGAAGCACCGGCTTCCCAGTTTTTCTTTTTCCAGGTAAGACCGATCTGCTGGTTATGTATACCCTGGCGGGTACCATATTCATTACCTATTGACTCTTCATGCAAACGGGCATTCACAGATAAACGGGCGGTACTTGCTTTTTTTGTAATAATATTAATTACACCGGCCAGTGCATCGGCGCCATAGACCACCGACATCGGGCCTTCCACCAATTCGATGCGCTCAATACTGTTGATGTCAAGCTGGCTGATATCAAATTCGTTGTTCACCCCCTGGCGACCGGTAACCGGCAATCCATCCACCAGGATTTTTACATTTTGTCCGCTGAGTCCCAACATGGAAATCGCAGAACCGCCTGTAGCGAGATCCTGCGAAAAACGAAGATTCAGTTCATTGCGGAGCACATCCTGCAGGCGGGTGGCCCCCTGCTTTTCGATCCGCTCGCGGCTGATCACTTTAATCTGGTAAACGGAGTTTTTAACGGATTGGGGCTTATACTGACCGGTCACCACCACTTCGTCGAGGTCTTTGGCCTTGCTGGTATCTTCCGGTAAATATTGCTTTGCTGTCTGCGCCTGTATGGCCGTTTGAATGCCCAGGACAGCGAGTAAGAGGTGAATTTTTCTCATAATTTTCATTTCGGACACAAAGATTTACCACGAAATGATGAGAATTATCATCTGATTGTCAGCTTATTAAAACAAGGTCATCTTTGACAAAAAGATGACAAGGTCTGTTATGAAGTCAGCCGGATTCATGAGAAAGGTCATCATTGTTTAAACAATGACGGGTTGAATCCTTCATTAAAATGAATGATCCAACCCGGTTGAGCAGACTGAGCCCTGAAACAGTCTTATAGTTTATAAGAGACCGATGCGGATAACTGCCGCGGAGCAATCGGATTAACACTGTTATCGTCGTGCACATTATAACTGAGCGTATTGGTCAGATTCGACAACTTCAAACGCAAGGCATATTTGCCGGCTGCATAGCCCGCAAAAAAATCCATCAGCACGTAATCCGGTATCGCCATCAGCTTATATCCCGGGTTGCTGTTTGTGGTATTACGGCCGGCCAATCTGTTTCCTGTATAAAAACTTCCAATCCCAATAGAGAATCCGTGCAGGCGCGAAACAGAGGAAAAACTATAATGCAGACTGGCGTTTGCTGTATGGGAAGGGTTATACTTTAAACGGTCGCCTGCCCGCACCGAACTGTTATGTCCGTTTGATTTTGTATAACGCGTATCGTTGTAACTGTACCCTGCCAGTAAAACAAATCCCTTCACTGAACGGGTACTGATATCCAGTTCCACTCCCTTACTGGTCACTTCCCCTACCAGTTCCCTGGCGGCCGGAACTGCAGCCGGCGGATTGACCACAGACAAAGCGAAATCACTGTTACGGATAAGATAGGTTGTCAGGTTAATGGTCAGTGCTTTATTGAATATATCCGATTTCACACCAAACTCAGCCTGGTCAATAATGGAAGGTTTCAGGGGATTATTGAGCGTATCTACTCCGGTATTCGGGCTGAAGTTATTGGTATAACTCACAAAAACGGATACGCTTTTTGCAGGTTGATAAACAAGTCCCAGGCGTGGACTGAACGCGTCCGTTGTATAAGCTTTGATAAAACCTTGTGTTCCTTTGGCCAATGTATCCACCGTAGCCCTGCGGTTTTGTTGCACACTGTAACGGATACCGGCCAGCATTTTAAACCTGCCGGATACACTGATGAGATCCTGTATATACAATCCCGCCCGTTGAACAGGGCTTGAGGTCAGCAGATTGGGAGCCAGGTAAGGGATATCATTTCGCGTTGTAAACATAGTGCCATACGGATCGAAGAGGTTAATGGTGTCGTAAATATTTTTATTCCGGATACTTGTATTCGAGAGACCGTTATTGTAAGCCGTTGTAATAAACGTGCGTGCTTCGGTATGATACTGATCGGCATCGGCACCGGCTAATAAGGTATGTTCCGTATTGCCGGTTTTGAATTTCCCGTTCAGGTCGGCCTGCAGTAAATAATAATTCTCTTCTGTGGCTGATTTTTGCAAGCCCCGGATCCAGGTACCATTGGCTTGTATAAAATTACTGTTGGTATTAGGACGGGCAGCTGCAAACAGATTGCCTGCATAGTGCTGAAAACCGGCTACGGTGGTCAGTTGCCAGCGTGCATTAAACTGATGTGTCATTGTTGCATTGACAGTAGATTGCTTCACTTTATTATACGCCCAACTGGTGCCGATAAATACGGAGCGGGGCACATCCGGTATCGTATAATTTATAGCACCGATACCGTAATCGGGGGTTCTGTTATCAGACAGATAATCGCCCTGCAGCAGGAATTCAGTTTTTGGCGAAAGCCTGACCAGCAGGGATGGGTTTATATAATAGCGCTCAGATGACACTACATCCCGGAAGCTGTTTGCTTTCTCGTAAGTACTGTTGACCCGTAGAGCCACCTGTTGCTTTTTTCCAAGGCCGCTATAGATATCCAGCATCGGTTTATAAAATCCAAAACTGCCGGTCCGGAAGGACAGTTCCCCCCCCTGTTCGAACCGTGGCTTTTTAGTAATGATATTCATTATACCACCAGGGGCTACATTACCAAAAAGAATAGCACTGCCCCCTTTTAGGAATTCCAGTTTCTCTATACTGCTCATTTCCGGCATTATGCCGTTATTAAACCGAACCCCGTTCTTGAACGTGTTGGCACTGGAAAAAGAGAAGCCGCGGGCGGCAATTTCTTCCTGGAAGCCACCGGTATTTCCCATCAGGTAAACACCATTTACCTGTTGCAGCGCGTCGCTGATATGAAGTACCTGTTGCCGTTCAAGCGCTTCCTTATTTATAATGGTTACTGCTTGTGGAAGATCCATCAGGCGTATAGCCGACTTTCCCGATAACAGTGTCCGTTCATTAGCTGTATATCCGGCTGCAATTACGATCTCTTCCAGTTCATTCCGGCTTTCCTGCAATGTAAAGTCGGCAATACTGACACCCTTTTGTTGCACTTCAATCTGTGATTCCACCGTTTCGAGTCCTACATAAGAAACCACCAGTGTATAACGACCTGCACTGATCCCTTTGAAATAATAGCCTCCTCTTTCATCCGTAACAAACCCTTTCTTTAATTCTTTCAGTACCACACTGACCATGGCAGCCGGTTTCCCGTCACTGGTCTTCACGGTTCCGCGGAGTTCGGCGGCCGGTGACTGACCAGATATAAATAGTATAGCGTTGAAAAGAATTACAATAAGCAATATGGTTTTTTTCATCTCAATGTTTTTAGCTTGTTCACAATTTCTATCGGACACAAAACTAAAAAGCGTTGATCCCGCCTGAATGCCGCATCGGGAAAACGATTTACGGAAAACGGAAAGGAATAAAAAAAGGCTGCCCCGTTTGAACGGAGCAGCCCTTGTATAAAATAATATTTCTATTTATTCCACTACAGTAATTCCTTTTGCCATCACCCGGATCTCTTTTTTCGGTTCTTTGATCGCGTCAATTTCCTCTTTGGATTTTTTAGCATCCTCCGCATAGTGTTTCAGTTCCGCCACGGAAGTGGTTTTGAGTTTTACCTCACCATCAATCACCACTGTTTTTCCTTTTGCGGCAACGGGAAGGAAAAATCCATAGTCCTTCATTTTTACCATGGCCGTTTGTCCGTTTTCCAGTTCCAGCGTAATCCAGCAACCTTTCTTATCGCAGACTTCCACTACTTTGGCTTTAATTTTTACTTCGGGAAACTCGGCCCCTCCGTTTACTTTTTTAACCACATCATTGATGTTCAGGGCGCCTTCCGTATTTACTTTCTCCCCGTACCACTCACCGGGTTTAGCATCACCTTCGGGGGGCTGTGCATACGTAAGCAGGGCCGCAGACATCAAAAGCAGGACAAACAGTGTTTTTTTCATTGTATCGTTTTTTATATGTTTCAGATGAAATTCAAAGATAGGTTTTCGGGCAAAATAGTTGCCTATTCAGGTAAAACAGGTTTTACAAAAGGCAATGGCGGAGCCGAAATAGCTCCCAGGAAGGCCAGCAGGTCTCGTTTCTCCTTTCCGGTAAGTCCCAGCTGACGCCGGCCACCGCCCGGGGCCGGACTGTCATTATGGTACAGTTCAATTAATGCCTTCAGGTCCTTCTCCTTTCCATTGTGCATCCAGGGGCCTGTATACATCACATCCCGCAGGGAGGGGGTGCGGAATTTATGCAGGTCATTGTCATTATGCGTAACTGTATAATAGCCTTTGTCATTATCGGGACCCGTACTGCTCACGCCGTTGTAATGAAATTTGTTATCGGAAAAAAGCGGACTGTTATGACAGTTAATACAGCGGGCTTTGGTACGGAAAAGATGCAGCCCCCTCAATTCGCTGTTGGAAAGTGCTTTATAATCGCCTTTTACAAAACGGTCAAAGCGGCTGTCGGCACTGCGGATGGATTTTTCAAAAACGGCAATCGCTTCTGTCATCACATGCGGATTGATAAAATCCGAACCAAATGCCTTTTTAAAGAGTTCACGATAGGTCTTGCTGCGACGGAGCTTCATTACCACATCATGCATTTCGCTGTTCATTTCAACACCGCTGACAATTGGTGCAAATGCCTGGTCCTGGAGGTTACGGGAACGGCCATCCCAGAATAATTTGCTATACAACCAGCTGTTCTGTACCGTGGGTGCATTTCTGTTTCCGATCGCCCCTTCATGCCCTACCGACCGGGGTTTGGCATCCGTCCAGCTGAGTGCCGGATCGTGACAAGTGGCACAGGAAATTTTTCCTGAACTGCTGAGCCGGGGATCAAAGAAAAGTGTTTTACCCAGTTCCACCACCTGCCTGACCGAATCATTGTTCAGGTCCACCGGTACGGGAGGTAGTGCGCCGAGTTCGGACCAGCTTACCCCTTCATCCACCCAGGGAGCCGGCCATTCGGAAGCAGGTCTGGCATACTGATGCCGGAGTCCCTGATCTGTAAATGAAATACAAACCAGTACACCCAGAAAAATCAAAGCGGTAATTGTAAACTTCTTCATGATTAATATAAACCGTAAATAAAGGGAACCCGCGCTTAAAAAAGAATGAGCGGAATCATTGCTTTTATCAGATAAAACCGCGGCAGTTTTTTGCTCCGCATTTACAGGGCAGTTTTCCCTCATGATGGGTTTCCCCGTAATCGCAACTCAGTTCCTCCCCTTTTTTAATATTCCGCAGGGCATAGAACTCCACCCTGTCCTTCATCACCCGTAAGTAAGTGTTCGGCCCGCAGGAATGATTGATAAAGCGCATATCGTTGGGATTGGCCGATGCATTCAGGGCAAGATCATTATCCAGTTCCACCAGGTTGATCACTTTCAGGTTTTTGATCAGCTTCATGGCTTCTTTCATGGTAATGATTACCCCGCCAAGATCACCGATTTTTTTCCGGGCCGGAATCCGCTGTAACGCATAGGCCCCCTTGCCGGCAATTTTGCTTTTCGCCACTTTTACCGGGTAGTAAATATGATAGGGAGGAGTAACAGGTTGTTGTCGCATATTATTCAGTTATCCAGTTTACTTTTTCGTCTATTGCATGACGTTTGCCGCCTGTGGACGGCAAAGCCACGTGCCCGATATAAAAAAAGCCGAGCAGTTTATCTTCCGCACCCAGGTTAAAATATGCTTTGGCTTCTTCCAGGTAAGTAATACCGCCGGTGGTCCAGTAGCCGCCAAGCCCGTAGGCCGTTACCGACAGGTAAATATTCTGAACCGCGCAGGCCACGGCTTCAATATCCTCTATTTCCGGAATATTCTTCAGCGTCGAACGCTTCATCCCGATGGCAATGATATGGGACGCTTTCAGCGGATTCTGCTGCATTTTGAGATACGTGGCTTCCTTAAAATTTCCTCCGGAAGAAGCTTTGTAAAGCTGGCTTTGCAGGTCCGCGAATTTCACCAATCCTTTTCCGCTGAACACGGTAAACTGCCAGGGCTCGGTACGTCCGTGATTCGGCGCCCAGCTGGCATTGATCATTATTTCCCGGATTACCGCGTCATCCACGGGCTTACCGGCTTCAAACTGATCGGGAAAAACAGAGCGGCGGCGGCGGGCCAGCTCGTTAAAATTGTCGGCTGTCATTCACTAGCTTTTGACAAAAATAGAGAGGGGCTGTATTAAAAAATCAATACAGCCCCTTTAATTCCGGCACGGGAAGAAATTTTTCCCTTACTCCTTGTGTTTCTTATTCTTTTTGATCTGAAAGACCCTAGACAAATTAAATCCGAAACGCACTTCCGCCTTACCCCACCGGCCGGTGGTTTCTGTTATAAATGCGCGTTCATTCATACCCGTTGAATTGGAAAAATGCAGCTGAAATACGTGACCGCCTGTTTCAATATCAAAACCAACTGAAAGTGGATGATAATACCCGCTGTCCGGCATGCCGATAAACACATGTGAATAATCCCAGGTAAAAGCGACCCGCTGGGATAATTTCAGCCGTCCGCCAACGCCCAGGGCATATACATTATTCGGCGTGGCTTCCGTAGCCACCAGGTTGCGATGTACCATGGTCGGCGCTACCTGTAAAGAGAAGGTCTCACTGAATTTCCGGCCGATTATTGCTTCGAAATAATACCCCAGTTTTGATGTAAAAAAGTTTTTACGGGAGGGATCCGCCCAGGGAAGACCATCCATCGTAATACCGGAAACAAAGGCAACGGTTACCGGTGAACTCCAGGGGCCTGTTGATTGCCGGATCGGTGCATATTTCAAAAAGGCATCAAGTTCTTTTTTATAGGTACTGCGTCCGAAACCAAACATCAGGTTTTGCATCACACCAAAATCAAATCCCATCCGCATACTGGCCTGATCGAGACCAAACAGATTTTTATACCCCTGATCTACCTGACCAAAGCGGTGGAGAATTCTGAAATCCATGGTGCCGGGGTTTAAAAATTCCATGGAATGACTGTTAATCACCCGCGGGGATTTAAAGGCGTATTTTATCCGTTCCTTTTTCGGTTTTTCCTCGCCGAGCAATTTGAGCAGATCATCGTCCTGCGCCCGGATACCGGTTGTACTGACCAGTAAAGACAGTACCAGGAAAAAATTTATTGTACGTTTATTCATAGTTCGTTGAATTATTCAATGTTTATTTTAAAAGCTCGAGCGAACAGTCCACACCGATTTTTGCGGTTTTGGCTACTTTATCAGCCACCAGACCGGGAATGGATACGCTGTAATCAGCCAGCAACGCATTAAATGTGGCGGTTGCCTGTATCTTACCACCCTGCACAACCAGTTTGCCCGGTGTCTCTACGTCTTTTGTTACGCCATGCATCGTCAGTTTACCTTTCACTGTTACAGCATAGGTTCCGTCTTTACTGTAGTTCACGGCATCGTTATTACTGATGGCTCCTTTGAATTCAGCTTTGGGAAATTTATTGCTCTCTACATAATTTTCATTGAAATGCTCTTCCATCAGTGCTCTTTCAAACAGGAACCCCTTCATTAATACGGCAAACTGAATGGCTCCGGATTTGGTATCCAGTACACAGGTGGACGTTTTATTGACGCCTTCAATCTTTTCCGGAGAAGAAGAAGTGGTGGCGTCGAAACTGATTTTGCCCGTCTTTGTAAAATATTTCTGCGCGGTTGCGGAGAAACTGAACAGCAGGACCGCTGCGGCTAAAACAAAATAATTTTTCATGTTCGTTGATTTAGATGTTGTGTGTATGTATTTATTTTTTATCCAGTACCGCCCTGTTCAGCATCAGATCTGAACCCAGCATTTCAACCGCATTATAACCGGTGCAGATGCCTTTTACTACCGCGGCAGTACCTTTTACCAGGCCGGCAGCCTGCTCATTATGAATACTGTCCATAATGAGCCGGACGGATGACATGGAAGCCGTGTCTCCCAGTACAATTGTATAGAGCCCTTTGTCATCTTTAATCAGCTCTTTCACCAGCCCGTCTACTTTCAATACTTTACCGAGATAGCGGGTATTTGCGGACTTTTCATCTTTCTGGTATTCTTCCAGCAGGGAAGTGGCCGATGCGGTAAAATCGGGTTTCAGATCGGCTGTATCCTTATGCTTACGATTATATTCGCTATAGGCATAGTAACCGCCAGCGGCTCCCGCCAGCAGGAGAATCAGCACGGTCCAGATAATTATCTTTTTACGTTTCATGGTGGGGGTTTAGTTGTTTAGTTGTTGAGGGTGCCGCTGTCGATCCATTTTTTAATAACGGCGATCTGGCAATTGGTCATTTTGGACATACCCTTGGGCATTGGCGAGAAACCGCTTGAATGCGCGATGGTACCATACAGTTTTCCGTTTAAGGCCATGGCCTTATCCGCGGCATAGGTACCCATCAGTGCATTACCGGAAGGAAAACTGCCGGTATGACAACTATAACAGTATTGCTGTAACAGGGGAACAACTTTTTGCGCATAGGAAACCGTTCCGGCACTGTCGGTACAGACCGCTCCCGCGCCATTGTACAACAGGTCTTCTTTGTCGTAATAACAGGAACTGAATGCCATAACAACGGCAACCGTTAATATGGAGATGGTGATTTTATTTTTCATGTATACTGAATTTTAATTATTGAGCGAACCGTTGGCAATCCATTTCTGTACCTGTGTAATTTCACAATCAGAAAGTTTTGCCGCACCCATCGGCATGGCAGAAAAACCGGTCTGATGAGCAATTGAGCCGTAGAGTTTACCCGTCAGCGCTGATGTTTTCACGGCCGCATACGTAGAGAGATCGATATTTCCGCCCAGGTTGGCCGGATTATGACAACCCACACATTTGCTTTCCATGATAGGCTTTACCGCCAGTGCGTAGGTAAATACAGCAGTATCACAACGGCCTGCACAACTGTTATTCTTTGCACCCTGGTTAATCCACTTTTGCAACATGGTTTTCTGCGCTGTGGTAAATGCCGGTTTGGGCGGAGGAGGCATCCGGTCATTATTGGTTTTAATTACTTCCTTATATATCTTACTACCGGCTGCATTTCCCGCGGATACATACCGCATAATCTTGGTATAAGTGGTCAGATCCACACCATCCGCATGGGAAATGGCATCGTGACAGCCACTCATGTTACAGTTTGAAGCGATCAGCGGCATGATGTCATTTACAAAATATACCGTATCCGGGCTACAGGTATTCGTTGCACCCGTACCACCGCCGGTACCGCCACCTGTTCCACCACCTGTACCACCGCCGGGATAAAGAATTTCATGCCGGCAGGCATTTAAAATGACCAGCCCGGTCACCATAACAGTCAGGACAATCAGGAATTTGTTTTTCATAATAGTTGATTTGATGTATGTTTTTTTATTCCAATAAATACGAGGGTACTGACTGATAAACTATTTGTAAAAACAAACAGACAGTCTATAACCATACCGGTTAATAATAAACAAAGTGGAAAGTATCAGGAGAATCGCGGAGGCTGTATCACTACCGGTAGCGGTACATCCGGCATACCGCCGGAAAAATGGGAAATATAGTTTCTGCTACCGGCCGGAATGATATCCGTAACGGTTACCGTAGTAATCATGGGAGAAAAAGCGATATGCATGGTATGCTGCCGCAGGTTATGACAGGGTAATTGTTGATCCTGATCATCGTCGGCTGTTGTGCCGTCATCACCCATATAGTGCATTACAATAAAGCTGAAAAAATCCAGGGAACCCTTTTTCTCCTGGTGCTGATGAAAATGCTGTATTAAAAAAGGCAATTTAAATAACTGACCCGCCTCGGTATTTCCCGCGAGATGTAAACTAATCAGTAGTATTGCCAGTTTTTTACGCATCTGTGACATTTCAAATATTCAAAAATGATGCCATGCGATGTTGAACGGGGCAAATATTTGTTTATTGTGCCATCAATTGGCATATCACTACAAATAATAAGTATTTAACATTACTGGTAATGGGACATTACCGCAGTAGAAGTTCACAAGGCTTCAGCCCTGTGTGTTTTTTGAAAGCGGTGGAAAAGTGGGAAATGGAGGAATAACCGAGCAACAGGGATACTTCCGTTACGCTCAGGCCTTTTTCATACAGCAGGTATTTGGCATGTTCCATCCGCTGACTTTGATAAAAATCAAATACGGTGGTGCCAAACAGCTCCTTAAACCCTTTTTTCAGGTAACATTCATTAATGGCCACTTTGCGGCTGAGTTCCTTAATGGTGATGGGTTCACCAATATGCTGGATCAGGATTTCCCGGGCTTTTACAATCTTTTCCCGGTCGGCCTCATTGGCCAGAAACTTACAACTGATCACATCAATCTCTTTCTCGCCCAGCATACAATCCAGGGAGTACAGGAGCAGCATCTGCGTCTGTGCATTGATGTAAATATTTTCCAGGCTGTCGCTGTAGGTATGATTCAGCACTCCTTCCAGTACCATCCTGGTTTTTCCGCAGAGGGGAAGAATTTTGGTAAAAGATGAATTATGCTTAAACCCGAGAATCTGTTCAGTTAAAGCAGCATTGCCTTTCCGGGGTTTTACAAACTGGCTGAGCTGTACCGGCGAAAACCGGAAACTGACCACATCTATACTCTCCACCCTTTCCATACAGGATTTGGAGGCATTAAACTGGCAGAGGTCGCACTCGGTATCTTTTTTCCGGCAATACACATTTCCACTCACACAAAATTTCAACTCGAGGTAATTGTCCTTCGGTTCTGACTTAGTATAGTGATACACCAGCATCCCCGTATCCTCCATATTCCACTGAGGATGACGTCTGTAGCGCTGAATGGAGTATTGCACCGAGCCCGGAATCAACTGTTCCTTTTCCTGGAGCACGGAAAATTCATCCTGCATCAGGGTTTGCTTATAAGCCAGGGTCAGTATATCCGGAGGCGTATGCATCTGAACGGCAAATTTACTGCATCTCCCTGACTTTAATGGTGGAACACCGGATGATCCTGATCAGGCACTGATTTTTAACAATATATGCGTAAAAAAAATTCCGTTTTTGCCGTTAAAAGCTAACTTTGCCCGTCCGCGGATTGCGGAAATACAGCTGAATGATTCATCCCCATACATATATACACCCCAACGCCAGATTAGCCACCAATGTAAAAATTGACCCGTTTACGGTAATACACCAGGACGTGGAAATTGGTGATGGTACCTGGATCGGTTCGAATGTAACGATCATGGAAGGAGCCCGGATAGGTAAAAACTGCCGCATATTTCCGGGGGCGGTCATTGCGGCCATTCCGCAGGATCTGAAATTTCAGGGTGAATACTCAAATGTATATATCGGCGACGGTACCACTATCCGGGAATTTGTAACCATCAACCGGGGTACCAAGGATCGGGAGAAAACCGTTATCGGGAGCAATTGCCTGATTATGGCGTATTGCCATTTTGCCCATGACTGCTTTGTAGGCGATAACTGTATTACCAGTAATAATACCCAGGTTGCAGGTCACGTTACCATTGGCGACTGGGCCATTATCGGCGGTATGTGTGCCGTACACCAGTTTGTAAAAATCGGATCTCATTCCTTTATCAGCGGCGGATCGCTGGTTGGCAAGGATGTTCCGCCCTATATTAAAGCAGGACGCACCCCGTTAAGTTATGCGGGGGTCAATTCCATCGGGCTCAAACGCCGCGGGTTTAGTGTGGAACGTATCAATCATATCCTTGACATCTACCGGGTATTATATAACAAGGGCATGAATACCAGCCAGGCCATTGAATTCCTTGAAGAGGAAATGCCCGCTACCGACGAGCGCGACGAGATCGTTACTTTTATCCGGGAAAGCGGTCGCGGCATTATCAAACGCTTCACCAAAGGCAGTAATGATGACGATCTCCCTATCTGATGCCGGTAAACGCTTTAACCGCGACTGGATCTACCGTCATTTTACTTACCAGTTTACATCTGGCTATGCCTATGCCATTACCGGTCCAAACGGATCCGGGAAAAGCACCCTGTTGCAGGCCCTCAGCGGCTCCATGATGATCAATGAAGGAACCATTGACTGGCAAATCAATGATAAGAAACAGGATCCCGAACAGATTTTCAGTTATGTATCCATCTGTGCACCTTACCTGGATGTGATTGAAGAAATGACACTTACCGAATTCCTGGATTTTCACCAGGGATTCAAACCTTTTCTCCCGGGGTTAACTCCCAAAGAAGTGATTTCAATAATCGGACTTGAAAAAGCCGTGGACAAACAAATCCGTAATTATTCATCGGGAATGAAACAACGGGTGAAACTGGCGCAGTGTATTCTTTCCGACAGCGCTATCGTATTGCTGGATGAACCCTGCACCAACCTGGATGCGGCCGGTATAGCCCTCTATCATGCATTGATTGAAAAATATGGCAAAGACCGGCTGATTGTGGTGAGCAGCAATGACGAAACGGAATACAGATTCTGTACTGAAATCATCAATATCAGCGATTATAAGTTAAAAGGTTGATAAGTTGAATAGTTAATAAGGCGTTTATATTCTGCTCCCTTATCAACCCGTCAACCTGTAAACTTATCAACCTAAAAAGACATCCATGTCTTTAATCATGTACCCTGCTGATTTCCCTCATTCTGCCAATTAACAAACGACACATATATTTGCCACCGTGAAAAAGGCTATTGCGTTCATATTATTACTGGTATTTACGGTGCAATCCTGTTATGCATCAGTATTTACGCTGTGGTTTTATGCCAACCGGAAAGCGATTGCCGCTGAACATTGTATCAATAAAGACCGCCCCGAACTGAAATGTGATGGCAAGTGCTTTTTGAAAATGAAACTACAGGAAAACAGCCAGCACCAGGATGAAGACGCGCCGCTGCAGGTGAAACAACAGCTGGAAAGCAGTCCGTATACTACAGTCTCCTGTAATCACCAGTTGCTTATTCCTGAAACCGGGAAAACAACGTACAACCAGTACAACCGGCCTTATAAGTACCTCCATAGTATAGCCATCTTCCATCCGCCACTACAGGCCTGATACTTCATTCCTTTTTTATTGTCTCAATGATACTGTTGCCCCTCAACTGGTATCCCCCTGTGCTGTTCCCATTTTATAACCATTTATTTCAACATTGATTTATGAAAAAATCAGTATGCCTCTTAGTGACCGTATTTGTGCTTTGCATCCTCGCTTTCCTTGTTTCCTGTACAAAAGATAAAACGGAACCCAACCCGACTGAAGGTCTGACAAAACTGTCTGAAGGATATGCTATTGGCGCCGCGGCCAAAGTGGAAGTATATACCAAAGAAACTTCCCTGATCACCGGCTATACAAAGTTTTATATCGCCCTTTACGATTCTGTTTCCGGCAAACGGATTGACGACGCGCATATCCAGCTCAATCCCATGATGGATATGGGGATGATGCAGCATTCGGCCCCTTTTGAAAATCCGGCTTCCACCGAAGCGGTCAATCATTTATTTCCCTGCAGTGTTACGTTTATCATGTCTTCCATGGGCGGTACCTGGACACTGGATATTGATGTACATAATCATGTAAACGACAAAGAAGGGTCCATTACACTGCCACTGACTATCGCCGAACCGACTGCGTCCCGGCAAAAGTCATTTACCGCCGTACATAACGGGGCGAAATATTTTATTTCCCTGATCAGTCCCACAGCCAGTACATCCAAAGTGGGCATCAATGACATGGAAATCGCTATCTATAAAAAAGCCTCCATGATGAGCTGGCCCGCCGACAGCAGCCTTTCTGTTGTGCTGACGCCGGAAATGCCTACCATGGGACATGGCTCTCCGAACAATGTAAATCCGGTACATACGGGCAACGGCCACTATAAAGGCAAAGTGAATTTCACCATGACCGGTTTATGGCGGCTCAACCTTGACTTTATGTCCGGTACTGCGGTGGCAGATACCACCCAGTTTTTCGATGTTACTTTTTAGCAGTTAAATACCAGCGGGCGGGGTCTCCCGCCTGCTTTTTAAAATATTCAACATGAAACAAATTACTCTGTTGCTGATACTGAGCAGCAGCTTATCCGTTTTTTCACAGAACAATGTGGCCCTGATGAGCGATGACAGCAGCCGCAGTATTGAGCTCCGTGAAATACAGGTTATCAGTAAAGAGCGCACCGACCGTCAACGGATGCTGCATTTTTACCGGGCCAATCAATCGGCCAGCCTGGAAGATATTCTTTCGCGGCTGCCGGAACTTTCCCTGATACGCAGGGGTACGTATGGGATGGAGCCGTCTATCCGTTCTTTAAGCGGCGGGCAAATCAATGTATTGGTAGATGGTATGCGTATACATGGCGCCTGCACCGATAAAATGGATCCGGCCACTATTTATATTGAGCCGGTAAACCTGGAACAGCTGCAACTGCAAACCGGCAGCCAGGGATTTGTCTATGGTTCTGCCACAGGTGGCACGGTAAATTTAATTACAGCTTCACCGGTCTGTCATCCCGATCAAAAGCTGCACGGATTGATCAGCAGTGGTTTTCAGACCGCGGCAAAAAGTTTACACGAAGCCCTTCAGCTGAATTACAATACCGGCAACTGGTCCATCCTGGGTAGTGCCACCTGGCGGAAGAGTGATACATATCGTAGTGGCGGCGGGGAAAAGATTGCATTTTCACAATACGAAAAACTGAATTATTCATTGGCCGCCAGTTATCAGTTAAATCAGCACACCCGTATTAAAGCTGACTATATCGGCGACAATGGCTGGAATATCGGTTACCCCGCTCTACCCATGGATGTTGGTTATGCGGTAGCCCGGATCGGTTCCCTTGGCATACAACATACAGCAGCCGGCAAACGCTTGTATAAATGGCAGGCAAAACTCTATGCCAACCAGGTACGTCATTATATGGATGATACTCACCGGCCCAATGTTCCGATCCATATGGATATGCCCGGACGGAGTATGACTGCCGGCTTTACCGCGGAAGGAGCAATGCGGATTAACCGCAAACAGCAACTCCGCCTGGTTGCCGACGCGTCTACCACCCGTCTCACCGCCTCAATGACCATGTATGAAGCCGGCCAGCCCCCCATGTATATGCTCACGTGGCCGGATAACCGGAAAGATCAGTATGGCGCGGGGATCAGCTGGACCTGCCAGGCCGACAGCAACTGGCTGCTGCAATCGGCCCTGCGGCTGGATTATATACATACCGGACTCACCACCCAGGCAGCGAAAGATCATATCAGCATACTGGGTGTAACGGATGCGGCAAGAAATGAATTGTTGAAAAACCTGTCATTTACCGGTACACGAAAATTAAATGACCGGCTCAAAGCCAGCGCATCAGTTGCCTATGCGGAACGGATGCCCACCGCTACAGAACTTTATGGCTTTTATTTGTTTAATGCGCAGGACGGATATGATTACCTGGGCAACCCCGGCCTTTTGCCGGAACAATCCCTGCAGGGGGAGATTTCCCTGCAGACAAATGGGAAAAAAGCCAGATTGAAATTCACCGCCTTCTATAATCATATACGACATTTCATCAGCGGCAGCGTTAATCAATCGTTCAGCACGATGACAATCGGTGCCAACGGGGTGAAAAATTTTTCAGCACTGCCCTTTGCCAACCTGGCCGGACTGGAAAGCAGTTTGTTGTATAAACCCATCGCGGCAATAGATATTGTTTCCACCCTGCGCTATACAAACGGCAAGGACAATACCGGCGATCCTTTACCCATGATAGCACCGCTGAAAAATACCAGTACAGTCCGCTACCAGTTCAGTCATTTTTTTCTGCAACTGGAAACAGAAGCCGCATCGGCACAGACTGAAATCAGCGGCAAATACGGGGAAGATAAAACAAACGGATACCTGCTGCTTCATGCCAGAAGCGGTTGTCAGTTTTTACTCGCGGGCAAAAAAACAGACCTGCAGCTTGGTGTGGAAAA
This sequence comes from Chitinophagales bacterium, assembly GCA_017303855.1. GTDB lineage: Bacteria > Bacteroidota > Bacteroidia > Chitinophagales > Chitinophagaceae > JJ008. The sequence continues at coordinate 62,897 of JAFLBL010000018.1, forward strand.
CATCTTTGACAAGTCATACCATGAGCACCTGGATTGGGGAAATATTAAGCGGCCCGGAAGAAACGGATATCTGATGATCCGGCTGAGTTTTTAAGTTTTAGTTGAAAGATTGAAAATTTAACAGGCATACAAGGTCGTTCCTTTAGCTGGTTCTTTTCAATTTTTCAACTTCTCAACCTATCAACTTTTCAACTTCCCTCTACCGCTGACTCGCGATCAGTAAATTTAAATCGGTATACTTCAGGTCAAAGCGCTGACTGAGGTAGAAATTGGTCAGGGCCCCTTTAAAGAGATAGATACCACTGCGCAGGTGCAGTTTATGCCAGACGAGGTTTTCAAATCCTCCTTCCTCCCCTGCTTCCAGCAGTAAGGGCATCAGCACATTGCTGATAGCCTGGGAGGCTGTTCTGGAAAATCCGGAAGGAATATTCGGTACACAATAATGGATCACCCCGTATTTCATAAAAATGGGATGTTCATGCGTCGTGATTTCCGCTGTCTCAAAACAACCACCCCGGTCGATACTCACATCAATAATTACGGAGCCCGGCCGCATATTGCTGACCATTTCTTCCGTTACAACCAGGGGTGTTCGACCGGTTTGTGAACCCAGTGCGCCAACGGCCACTTCACAGGTTTTGAGTTGTTTGGCCAGCAAGCGTGGTTCAATAACCGAGGTCCACATCCGCTGACCTATATTGTTCTGTAATCGTTTTAACCGGTATACACTGTTGTCAAAAACTTTTACCGACGCACCCAGGGCCAGGGCGGCACGGGCGGCGAACTCGCCAACAATTCCGGCACCTATGATGACAACTTTGGTTGGTGCAATACCAGAGATACCACCCAGCAAAACGCCTTTTCCATGATTGGAAGAACCCAGGTACTGACCGGCAATCAGCATTACGGCACTGCCGGCAATCTCACTCATACTGCGGACAATGGGATAGGAGTCACTGTCGTCTTTGAGGTTCTCAAAAGATACGGCCGTAATTCTCTTCTCCATCATCTTTTCCAGGATAATGGATTTGAGTACGGAAAGATGTATGGGTGAAATGATAATCTGATTGAGTTGCAGCAGGGGCAGATCTTCCTCAATAACGGGCGCGCTTTTAACCAGTATCGGCGCTTTAAAAACGGATTCCCGGTCATATACAATTTTTGCCCCGGCCTCACTGTATTCCTTATCCCTGAAATGGGAGGCCTCCCCTGCATTATGTTCCACCACCACCTGGTGTCCGTTACTCACCAGCACACTGACGGCATCCGGTGTCAGGGCCACCCTGTTTTCCTGGAAAGCGATTTCTTTGGGAATACCGATCATCATGCCCTCCGTTTTGGGGCGGATATCCAGGGTTTCTTCCAGTGTTTCATAGCTGAAAGAAGTACTTATTTTAGGTTTCTGCTGGCTCATGTAACGGGTGGCGAAGGTTCATTATCGCTGTTCCCAAAGCTACTTAATAATTGCCGATTTTAATCCGTCGTGTTTGTGTATCAAGCAATGAAATGTATACGTGCAGGGTCTCTTCCGGAAAAATACCCGGTGCCCGCTCCGGCCATTCCACCAGGCAGATATGGCCGCTGTATAAAGCGTCTTCCACTCCCGCCCGTTGTGCTTCTTCTTCATCGCGCAGCCGGTAAAGATCCATGTGATAGAGGGGCAACTCTTTACCATTGACCGGATACCGGTATTCATTGATGATGGAAAAAGTTGGGCTGCTGACGGTGCTGCTGACACCATAAGCGGTACAGAGGGCATGAATAAATGTAGTCTTCCCGGCTCCCATGGGTCCATGGAAGGCGAATACCCGGGCCTTGCCGGCCGCACGAATAAATGCAGCCGCCGTTTCTTCAACAGCATCCAGTGAAAAAGTCCATTCCATAGCGCAAAATTAAGGTGATATAGCAACCATGTTGTAAACATATTCCCGGACGCGAAAAGATCGGGCAGCCCCTTTTGGTACCTTTAGGGTATGGAAAAGGTTCAATGGAAAGTGGAAGGCATGGACTGCACCACCTGCGCCCTCAATATCCAAAAATACCTCGATAAGAAAGGTGCCTCTGATATCCGGGTCAATTTTGCCACGGGTGATGTGAGTTTCACAAAAAATGAAACCCTGGGAACGGATCTGCTGGCCGCCGGAATTACTGAGCTGGGTTATAAAGTAAAGACGGATACCGGTCTTAGCAACAGCCATGCACATGACCATGATCATGAAGATGTGCAAACCCCTTTCTTTAAAACACACCTGCAACGATTCTGGTTCTGTCTGCCTTTTACAGCCATCCTGATGCTGCACATGATACCGGGCCTGCATCTGCACTGGCTGATGAATCACTGGGTGCAGCTCGGACTGACCATACCTGTTTACCTCGTTGGCATGAGTTTTTTTGGCAAAAGTTCCTGGAAAAGTATCCGCAATGGCATGCCGAATATGAATGTGCTGATTGCCCTTGGTTCCACCGCGGCATTTGTTTATAGTCTGTACGGATCGCTAACCGGCCAGGCGGAGCAGTATATGTTTTATGAAACCGCGGCTACTATTATTACCCTGGTATTCCTGGGCAATTATATGGAAGAAGCCTCCATTGCTTCCACCCAGCGGGCACTGAATAAACTGGCAAAATCACAGAAAGTGATGGCCAATATGATCGCGTTTGACGATGAACATAAAGAACAGATATTTCCGGTGGAAAATACCGCTTTACGGGTGGGTGATCTGATACTGATCAAGAATGGCGAACAAGTACCGATTGACTGTAAGATTCTCTGGGGAGATGTACATGTCAATGAATCGATCATAACCGGAGAAAGTCTTCCGGTGCACAAAAAAGCAAAAGACACATTGATCGGCGGCAGTGTAATTACTGATGGTACGGTGAAAGCACAGGTAACTGCCACAGGAGATGATACCGTATTGTCGGGAATTCTCAACATGGTAAAACAGGCCCAGGGTGAAAAACCACCGGTGCAGCTACTCGCTGATAAAATAAGCGGCATTTTTATTCCGGTGGTACTTGGCATTGCGGCCATCACCCTGATCGCAAGCTGGATTATACTGAAAGACTTTACACCGGCACTGATGCGGAGTATTGCCGTATTGGTTATTGCCTGTCCCTGTGCCATGGGACTGGCCACGCCGGCGGCTATTGCCGTGGGCCTGGGTCGCGCGGCCCGTACCGGAATACTTTTCAGAAATGCCACCAGCCTGGAAACTTTTAAAGATATCCGGCAAGTGGTATTTGATAAAACCGGCACATTAACCACCGGTGATTTTATCATCGGTGAATGGAAAATAACCGATCCGGCACTCAGCGATGACGGATTTAAGCGGATTGTCTATTCGCTGGAAAAATATTCCAATCACCCGATTGCCAAATGTATCTCGGCTGAATGGAAGACAAAAGACATGATTGCCTGGGCAAAAATTGAAGAGGTAAAGGGATTGGGCATGCAGGCCACCGATAAAGAAGGCAACCTCTATACCGCGGGTTCATATAAAGCCGTCGAAGGTCTTACCAAAGATGATAGTCATAATGTATACCTGCTCCGGAATGGTGTACTCCTGGGCTGGATTGATGTCAAAGATGAACTGCGGCCGGAAGCAAAAACGGTGGTGGAGTATCTGCACAGTAAAAACATCAGTACGATACTGCTGAGTGGCGACCGGCTTGCCAAATGCAATAAGCTGGCCGTACAACTGGGTATTGATACCGTTATCGCCGAGCAAAGCCCGGAACAAAAACTCAATAAAATTGCTGAACTGAGTGAAAAGACAGCAACCGCCATGGTAGGTGATGGCATCAACGATGCACCGGCACTGGCCAAAGCAACGATTGGCATATCCATGAATGATGCGTCACAGATTGCCGTACAGAGTGCACAGGTTGTATTGATGAATCACGGATTAAAGAACCTGCCCACGGCACTGGGTCTGGGCAAACACACTTACCTCACAATTAAACAGAACCTGTTCTGGGCTTTTGCCTATAATATTGTTGCCATTCCGGTTGCGGCTTTCGGTTTTCTGACACCCACTTTCGGTGCGTTGGTCATGGGAATGAGTGATGTGGTGCTGGCCGTTAATTCCGTCCGGCTGTTTATCAAGAAAGTGGTATAGTCATGAAAAAAACCGGCCTACTAGTGTTGCTGCTGGCTATAGCGTTAACCGGTTTAACACAAATCAATTTACTCGTCAATGGCGGTTTTGATGAAGTGAATACATGCACTGAATACAAAGCGGAATGCGGGGTGGAAGGCTGGTTCTACCTGAAAGATGTAAAAATTCAGCTGCTGGCCCAGGATGGAGAAAATCCTTTAACCGGGACCAATAGCCTGGCCGTTTTTTATAACTGGATTAATTACACCGGTTTCACACCCGTAATCGGCAGCATCTTACCCTGCCGTTTGCAGAAAGGAAAACAGTATACACTCAAAGGACTCGTGAATGCACGGCTGAATCCCAAACTCAATTTCAAAATCGGTATTTGTCTCGGAGAACGGTTTTATGTACCCCGGCGGCCCTTCTCGGCAACCCTGCGGCCAGACAGTATTGAATCCGTAACACCGGTACCGAAAACAAATTTTGTGGAATTCAGCTATCATTTCACCGCCACAGGAGACGAGAAATACCTGACGTTTGGCAGCCTGATCCACAAGGACAGCCTGGCCGGGAAAACGCCCCTTACCGGCGTACAAACAGTTTCGGTTATTCTTGACCGTTTTACTCTGCAACCGGACGATCCTGACGAGACATTATGTGATGCCTACGCGCTGAATAAAAATATGATATACGCCTATAATTTCAGGCACCGGGAAATGGATTACTCGCTGTATGGCAGAGGGGAACTGGCTATTGAACCGGAATTCAACGACAGCAGCCGTACACGGAAAATAACAGCGGAGAAAATTCTCCCGGTAAAAACGGACACCCTGAAACTCGGGGACCTGTTGTTTGATTTTAACAAGGCCTTGTTGAAACCCGCCGCCTTAACCATTCTCAGCAACTGGTTTACCAACGAAGAAATGAATCGCCTGGACAGTATCCGGATAGAAGGGCATACCGATTCCGTAGGTACTGATATCCGGAATAAAACGCTCAGCACCCAACGCAGTGAATCAGTAAAATCCTGGTTGCAACAACATGGGCTGTCACCGGAAATCCCTGTTTCGGTAATTCCGTATGGCCGCTCCCGGCCTGTAGCCTGTAACCGCACAGCGGAAGGCCGGGCACAGAACCGCCGGGTGGAACTGATCCTTTTCAGGAAAACCAAACTCCCGTTACAATAATGTAATTTGTCGCCCTGAATCAGTGAAGGATCCCAACTACATATTAAAAGAATACTGGGGGTACGATGCTTTCCGTCCCATGCAGGAAGACATTATCCGTACCGTGCTGAACGGAAAAGATGCCCTGGCTCTCCTGCCCACCGGGGGTGGCAAATCCATTTGTTACCAGGTACCGGCCATGGCAATGGAGGGCCTGTGTCTTGTTGTTTCACCACTCATCGCGTTGATGAAGGATCAGGTGGAGAACCTGCGTAAAAGGGGCATCACGGCGTTTGCCATTTTTTCAGGGATGAGCCGTAAGGAAGTAATCCGCACTTTTGAAACCGCCATGCAGAGTAATTGTAAGTTTCTGTATGTATCACCGGAACGGCTGGAGACGACTTTATTCAGGGAATACCTGCCCGGACTTGGGGTGAGCCTGCTGGCGGTAGACGAAGCCCATTGTGTATCGCAATGGGGATATGATTTCCGCCCGCCCTATTTACGGATTGCCGCTATACGTAAAGACCTGCCGGATGTGCCGGTACTGGCGTTAACCGCCTCGGCTACACCGGAAGTACAGGATGATATCTGCGCCCGGCTGGAGCTAATCAGCCCGGAAATCTTCCGGCAGTCTTTTGAAAGAGCCAATCTCTCGTATAGTTGTATACGGCCCGATGCCAAAGCCAATAAGATTATTGAGATTTTCCGGAACGTACCCGGCACCGGTATTGTGTATTGTAAAAGCCGGAAGCGCACACGGGAGATGGCGGAGTTGCTGCAACTCCAGGGAATGTCGGCGGATTTTTATCATGCCGGTCTGGTACAGGAAGATCGAAGCCGTAAACAGGAAGACTGGATCAAAAATAAAATCCGCATTATTGTTTGTACCAATGCCTTTGGAATGGGCATTGACAAACCGGATGTACGTGTTGTGGTGCATGCGGATGTACCGGATTGCCTTGAGAATTATTACCAGGAAGCCGGACGTGCAGGAAGAGACGGAAAAAAATCCTATGCCGTGTTGTTGTATGATGAACGCGACCTGCATGAACTGGAGGAGATGGCGGATCAGCGTTTCCCCTCACTAGAAGAAATCAGGAATGTATACCAGTCGGTAGCCAATTACCTGCAGCTGCCCACCGGCAGTGGTCAGGGTCAATACTATGATTTTGACATGGCTGATTTTCTGAAAAAATTCAGCCTGAATCCGCATCTCGTACTCAATGCCCTCAAAGCATTGGAACAGGAAGACTGGCTGGCGTTTAATGAACAGGTATTTATACCACCGACTGTTTTATTTACCGCCCGCAAGGACCGCTTGTATGCGTTCGAAAATGACCACCCTGATCTGGAGCCCTGCATAAAAGCTTTATTAAGGGGCTATGAAGGTATTTATGATATACCGGTAGCGATTTCGGAAAAAGTATTGGCCGGTCTGATGAGAAAAGAAGAAGAACAGGTAAAAAACGAACTGGCCATACTCGACCGTGCCGGTATTTTACAGTACCAGCCACGAAAGGATAATCCACAACTATGCCTGTTGCGGCACCGGGTAAAAGCGGAGGATATTAGCATTGACATGGTGGAATATAACCGCCGGAAAGAACAGTACCTGCGCCGGGTAAAACAGATGCTGTTGTATGTAAATGAAACCGGCACCTGCAGAAGCCGGATGATCGGGCAGTATTTCGGGGATGAAAAACTGAAAGAATGCGGGGTCTGCGACAATTGCCTGAAAAAAAAAGCCACGGTACTTCTGCCTGAAGAATTCGCACTGATTGAAACGCGTATCCGGAAAATACTGACCGGTGGCCCAATGGACAGCAGGCAACTGCTGCAACAACTCACCGGTATTTCCAAAGAAAAAGCCTGGAGTGTACTGCATTTTCTCCAGGCTGAATTAAAAATAGATATGGACCCGTCGGGCCGCTTGCAATTAAAATAAACTTTTCTTCCGGGTACGTCCGCCCAACCCGAGTACACCAAGTAATGTACGTACAATGGTATTTCCGGCTGTACGGGTCATACTTTTCACTACCGGGTTGTCAAAGAACCCTTTCTCCTTTTTGGCGGATTTCTTTTCTGTTGTCCCTTCATCCTCATCTTCTTTTGCCGCCTCTTCCCGTTTGGCCGCTTCGTCCAGTTTTTCGGTTAGTATCTCATACGCGCTTTTGCTGTCAATCACTTCATTGTACTTCCGGGCAATTTTTGACTGACTGACCAATGCGTCAATTTCAATATCCGAAAGAATATCCATCCGGCTCTGCGGGGGGCGCAACATACAATGCACGAGTGGCGTGGGTATTCCTTTTTCATTTAAAATGGTCACCAGTGCTTCCCCGGTACCCAGCTGGGTGATCAGGTCTTCCGTTTTATAAAATTCCGTCTCCGGATAGTTCTCCGATGTCTGTTTGATCACTTTGCGGTCGGCCGCGGTAAAAGCACGCAAGGCATGCTGCACTTTCAAACCCAGTTGTGCCAGTACGGAGGCCGGCACATCCATCGGGTTCTGGGTACAGAAATAAATACCGATGCCTTTTGAACGGATCAGTTTAATTATGGTCTCTATCTGCTGCAGCAAGGCCTCATTGGCTTCCTGGAAAATCAGGTGGGCTTCATCAATGATCATTACCAGTTTGGGCTTATCCATATCCCCTTCTTCCGGGCAGCTGGCATAGAGTTCGGCCAGAAGCTGGAGCATAAACGTGGAAAAGAGTTTGGGCCGGTCCTGCAGATCGGTCACGCGTACAATGGATACCATACCGCGGCCATCTTCGCTGATCCGCATCAGGTCATCCACATCAAAACTTTTTTCCCCGAAGAATACATCGGCGCCCTGCTGTTGCAGTTCAATCACTTTGCGGAGAATGGTGCCGGTGGACGTGGTGGAAATTTTTCCATATGTTTTTTCCAGTTCTGCCTTGCCTTCATCACTTACAAACTGCAGTACTTTGATAAAATCCTTCAGGTCCAGCAGGGGCAGTTTATTGTCATCACAATATTTGAAGATCATGGCTACAAAGCCACCTTGTGTGTCGTTGAGGCCGAGAATTTTGGATAAGAGCACCGGACCAAATTCACTCACTGTAGCCCTAAGCCGCACGCCTTTCTGATTGCTCAGGGTGAGGAGATCCACCGGGCAGGCCACGGGTGTAAAACTGAGATTCAGTTTCTGGCAGCGATCCGTGATTTTATCATTTACGGTGCCGGCCGCGGCAATACCGCTGAGGTCGCCTTTAATATCCATCATCAGTACCGGGATACTGGCAGCGCTCAATCCCTCGGCCAGTACCTGCAGGGTTTTTGTTTTACCGGTACCTGTAGCCCCGGCAATCAGTCCGTGCCGGTTAAGCGTTTTAAAAGGAATCAGTACATCAGCACCCGGCACCACCTGCCCGTCGAGCATGGCGCAGCCCATTTTAAATGATTCTCCCTTGAAGGTATAACCGGCTTTTACTGTTTCGAGAAATCTGGCACTATCGGACATGATTTTGATTTTCCGGGAAAGGTAGGAAATGTTAGGATATGTAGAATCTGTTGCCGGTTGTCAGTTGCCGGGTGCGAGGTGCCAGGTACCGGGTGCCAGGAAGTAAGGCATTGAGAAAAGAAGAATTTATATCAATAATTATTTAATTTTTATTGAATATCATTAAATATTGTATATTTAGCGAAACAACCTGACTATGAAGAAAAGAAAATTCAGACGTTTGGCACTATTTATAACATTAGTACCGGTAGCATATTTCTTGTTTAGTATCATCAGTTTTTCATTGTCTGAACATACAATTTCAACCAATAGTGGTACTGATATCAGATTACCCACAGAGGACACTGCTTTTAGAAATGGATTCTTCTATTACAATATAGACGATTCGTTGCCCCATTATCAATATCGGAAAATTGAAGATAGTTTTAAGGCTGTTCAGTTCGGGATTGACCGGCAGAATAAAGGGTACCTGGTCAAATCCTCCTATTCAGGTTTTATGGGCTTTACGAAATTGAAAAACCCATTAAAACAGGAAGCCCGCAAAAAAAAGAGAACAGAGATCATAGTAAACAGGATTGATTCCATAGATAAGCTTATTGCTGTAACTAATGATCCGGACAGTATTGCACACTTGTCCGGCATGAAAAAAAATATAATAGAGAATTGGAATTACGCCCAAAACGATGAAATTACTGACACGCTCAGTTCTGCAGATTTTGATTATTTCCTGACACTGCGGGATTACAGGTTACCTTATGACAATAAATTCTTCGTTCAGAATGGGAATTATTATATCGCTTACCTGAGTTATGACAATCCAAAAAAAACAGACACTGACAAGTCCCGGGTCGCTTATTATAAAAGAAAACAGATTCAAGCGCGGTATCATGAAACTGAAAACACCGTTTCCATTCCGGTTTCGAAATACTTGTACCATCTATTGAACAGCACAGCATTCATATTAACCATACTTTTCTTTATTGCTTCATTTTACATTATAATAGGTCTGCCGGCTTCCATTCTGGTTGCTATTTCAAAAGGAAGAGCGTTTACTGAACAGAACATAAAGGATCTGAAAATTATTTGCTGGTTTGTCACTGGTTATGGCATTCTAAAAACAATCAGCCCTATACTGGAAGAATGGGTATTCGCATACTATCTTCAAGGCAATTTTATCGGCAAAGGAATAATCAATTCATTTTTCTCTTCATTACCTTTATTACTTTCCGGCCTGGCTGTTTTCCTTATCCGCAAAGCTTTCCAGAAAGGATATAAACTGCAACAGGAACAGGATTATACCGTATAATTATGCCCATAGTCGCCAATCTTGATGTTATGCTTGCCAGGCGCAAGATGTCACTCACCGAACTGAGTGAGAAAGTGGGTATTGCCATCGCCAACCTGAGTATACTCAAGACAGGGAAAGCGAGGGCGATCCGGTTTTCCACCCTGGATGATATATGCCGGGTACTGGAATGTCAGCCGGGCGATATACTGGAATATATGTCGGAGAAAGAGTATAAGAAGCTGATGGGAGGATGAAAATGGGTAAGTACGAAGTACGGGGGACGAAGTAAGAAGTACGAGGTACGAAATACGGGGTTTTAACAAAAAATTCAATCCCGATACTTGAACCCCTGAAATGCTTTAACTTTATTTGTCACCAATATAAAATCACCAGAACATGGAAGCGAAGAAACCCAAAATTTTGTTGTGCGAAGACGACCCCAACCTGGGCACTGTGCTGAAGAATTATCTTGAACTGAACGACTACGATGTAACCCTGGAAAGAGACGGTCGTCTCGGACTGGCTGCTTTTCAGCGTGAAAAATTTGAACTCTGCCTGCTGGACGTGATGATGCCGAATATGGACGGATTCACTTTAGCCGAAGAAATACGCGATGTGGATCCCGATATTCCCCTGTTTTTCCTGAGTGCCAAAACCATGAAGGAAGATGTGATCCAGGGTTATAAACTGGGGGCCGATGATTATATCACCAAGCCTTTCGACAGCGAAGTGCTGATGCTGAAGATAAAAGCCATTCTGAAAAGGAATGAAGAGCAGAACAAGGAAAGTGAGAACAAGGAGTTTGACCTGGCCAGCTATCACTTTAATCCGCGGCTTCGTCAACTGATCCACAATGGTGCCACACAGACATTATCGCCAAAAGAAAATGAACTGCTGAAGATGCTGGCGGAACACCTGAACGACCTGTTGCCCCGTGAGCAGGCCCTGAAAAAAATCTGGGGCAGCGACACGTATTTCAATGGGCGCAGCATGGATGTGTATATTGCCAAATTGCGTAAATACCTGAAGGACGACGACAAGATTGAAATCGTGAACATTCACGGTAACGGTTTCCGTCTGGTAGTACAGTAATAAAAACAGTTTTGTTTATTCGAGGGATCGCGGGCTTGCCTGTGATCCCTTTTTAATTCCGGATCCGGGCACTCAGCACTTTTATATGCGGGTAGGTGATACCAATGGCGGTACAGGCAAAATCCTCGGATGGGTAAAGTACGGCCACGGAAACAAACAGTTTCTGGTTATTGACTTTCAATGCAGCAGGGAGATCATTGGCCACATACCGGATCGCAGACTGGCCCATTACCTGGTTTAATAATGCCGTATCGGACGGATCAATATCCAGCAGCGGGCGGCCGCAGGATATATCCGATACATCAGCCACCACCGCTTTTACGGTAATTTCCACTACCGGATCACAGGCACAAAGTCTTTTCGTACAGGAAAAGAAAGAAAAAATAAAAAGCAATATACCGGCGATCAGTATTTTCATAATCCGGGGTTTCACTGAATGACAAGCAGGCTTGAAGAACCGTTGCTTACCAGAGTTGTGGTTGTCCGCCCTGGCTGCCTGGTTTTTTTCCCAGGTGCTCATAGGCTTTGGCTGTTACTTCCCGTCCCCTTGGCGTGCGTTGCAGAAAGCCTTCCTGAATCAGGAAAGGCTCGTATACTTCTTCCAGTGTACCCGCTTCCTCCCCTACCGCAGTAGCGATGGTGGTAATACCCACAGGACCGCCCTTGAATTTATCAATAATAGTAGCGAGGATCCGGTTATCCATATCATCCAGTCCGTGTTCATCCACGTTCAGTGCTTTCAGTGCATGCTGGGTGATGCCAAAGTCAATATCCCCGTCATTCAGCACCTGTGCGAAATCGCGAACCCGGCGGAGTAATCCGTTGGCAATACGGGGTGTACCCCGGCTCCGGCGGCCTATTTCGCCAATAGCTTCATGGCTGATTTTCACCTGCAGGATGCCAGACGCCCGTTCAATAATTTTATTCAGCACGGGAGCCGTATAATATTCAAGCCTTGATTTAATCGCGAAACGGGATAATAAAGGAGCCGTCAGCAATCCACTGCGTGTAGTGGCCCCGATCAGTGTAAACGGATTGAGATTAATCTGAATACTGCGCGCATTGGGCCCGCTGTCAATCATAATGTCTATGCGGTAATCTTCCATGGCCGCATACAGGTATTCTTCCACCACGGTACTCAGCCGGTGAATTTCATCAATGAACAATACATCATTGGCTTCCAGGCTGGTCAGTAAGCCGGCCAGGTCGCCGGGCTTTTCAATCACCGGTCCGGAGGTCTCTTTAATATTCACACCCAGTTCATTGGCAACAATACGGGAAAGGGTTGTCTTTCCCAACCCGGGCGGTCCATGAAACAAAACATGATCCAATGCCTCACCCCTTATTTTGGCCGCTTTAATAAAAATGCGGAGGTTTTCAATAATCTGATCCTGTCCGGAGAAATCACTGATTTGTGATGGGCGGATCGTATTCTCAAATGCGGCTTCTGCTGCACTTAACCCTGCTTTTTCTGAATTGAGATTGGTATTCGCCATCAGTTGTTCGTTGAAATGGTTGTAAAGCTAATTATTAATCAACAAATACCTGATCACAAAAAAAGGCGCCCCGGTAATCCGGGACGCCTTGAAATAGCTATCATTGTACAGGGTGTATTATCAATGACCTCCTACAACCACCCTGAAGGTTTTTTCCGATGTGCGTACACCGCCATCATACATAAACCTTACCATATATGTGGAAGCAGGCAGGTGTGTCAGGTTCACCGGTACTACGCGGCCATATACGAGTCCGTTCCATTGTTGTGCATCCACTAACTGTCCGCCAACCGTGTATACACGCATGATGAGACGCTCATAGAGCACACTGTTCATCCGGATGAAGAACTGACCATTGTTGGGATTCGGGTAGAGAATCACCGCGTCATCTCTGAGCAGACGGATTCTTTCCGGACAATCCACCACTTTAGCCGTTGTGGTATCGGTAGATACACAACCGGCCGCATTGGTATAAGAATACGTCAGCGTATAGGTTCCAACTGCTGTGGCGCCCGGTATGAAGTTGAATCCGGAAACACCGATTCCGCTCCATGTACCACCTACAGGTGTACCAACCAGGGGCACCAGTGTATCACTCAGGCAAATGCGCTGATTGAAGAGATCGGTTGCCGTAACCGGTGTAAGTGCATTCACCGTAAGCGTTACCGCATTCGATGTCACGTTGGCACAGGTGTTCGTAATGATCACGCGGTACCTTCTGCCGCTTATCGCGGTTGTAGTACCTGTAATGGTATACGTAGCGGCATTAGCGCCAGTGATATTGGTCCATGTAGTACCATTATCCGTACTTACCTGCCATTGATACGCCAGGCTGTTGCCGCCGGCGGTAACACTGAATGTGGCATTAGCGCCCGCACATACGGTCACATTGGCCGGTTGTGTGGTTATGGAAGCAGGGGTAAATACAGTCACTACAGATGTAGCGGCTCCGGAAGTACAGGTAGCTGTAGACCGGGTTACACTGTATGTGGTACTGGTAGCCGGTTTGGCATACACTGTACCGGCCATTGTATTGGCCACATACGGTACGGTGGCATTAGCATCAGTAAACAATCCGGTTACAGGGCTCCAAACTGCACCTGTAATTTCGAACGTAATGCTCCAGCTGGTAATTGAACCGACATCGCCACCAACCTGGTCGTTGACAAACAGTTTCCAGTCACCGTTGAAGTTTCCGGAGAAAGCAGACAGGCGCGGGGTAACCTGGTTAACAGAACCGGGACCCGGTGCAGGGAAATTATCCGGACCTGCGACGTTGGTCGGCAGATAGGTACCACTTGAAATTGCAGTATTGGGTAAATCAATCAGGGCGGCATCATCAAATACCAGGTTCAGGTTCACCAGATCCGTTGAACCACCGCGGTCAGACATCAGGATCACATTCGATCCGTTTGGCGCCTGCAGCAGGATATCGAGATCGCTGGGCCATGTATGAGAAATGCCATTGATATTTACGGATTTCACCCGAACACCGGATGCGGGTAAACCACCCACATTGATCGCTGACGGATAAGGGTTCGCCACACCGGCTGCAGTAACCACAGGTGCCCCTGCAGGGATTGTAATCGGACCGGTAGTGCCCGTTGTTACTGTTGTCGGTGCAACAGTTAATGTAGTGGTACTGCCCAAACAGATATTGATACTGGAAGGCGTAACCACTGGTGTGGCCGGAGTGGCATTCACCACTGCAGTTGCAGTAGCTGAACAACCTGTTGCCGTAATCGTACCCGTTACCGTATACGTGGTATTCAGTTGCGGAGTAGCCGTTACGGAAGCACCGGTAGTGGCACTCAGGCCGGTTGATGGTGACCATGTATAGGTCGTTGCATTCCCGCTGGCGGTCAGGGTTACAGGTCCACACTGACCGGTCGGGCTGACGGCCACGGTGGGCAGCGGGTTAACGGTTACTGTTACAGAAGCCGAACCTGAACTACAGGTTCCCAGTGTATTGGTTACCGTATATGTATAGGGTGTAGTTACAGTGGGTGATTGCTTAAAGTAAACGGTAGCCGCCGGTGTACCCGCCACATACGGCACGGTAGCATTGGCATCACTGAATAAACCGGTTACCGGTGTCCAGATAGCGGTCGGTACTTCAAATACAATGGACCAGCTGGTAATGCTGCCGGCGTCTCCACCTGCGTCATCCATAAAGAAAAGTTTCCAGTCACCATTGAAGTTTCCGCTGAAACCGGATAGTGGCGGATTCACCTGTGTTATAGAACCTGGTCCGGGAGCAGGGAAGTTATCCGGGCCGCCGGCATTGGTTGGCCGGAATGTACCGGATACCAGTGTGGCAGGCAGGAGTGCACCCGCTGCATCATCAAACGTAAGATTGATACCATTGATATCAGTAGCACCTCCCGCGTCAGACATCACGATTACATTGGTACCGGTGGGTGATTGCACCAGTACATCCATATCACCGGGGAAAGTATGTGTGATGCCATTCAGAATAACGGATTTAACACGCACGCCTGATGTGGGCAGACCGGTAACACTGATTGTGGCCGGATATACAGAAGCCGGTCCGGAAACGGTACCTACTGTCATTGGCGCTCCTGAATAAGCCGCACTGAAAGAAGTCGCCGCAACAGAAAGCGGCTGAATAGTTCCCGCACAAATAACCGGAGCCGCTGGTGTAATTACCGGGGTGGCCGGTGTACCCAATACGGTTACCGCAGCAGAATTAGTACAACCTGTCGCGGTGATTGTACCTGTTACAGTATACACGGTAGACACAGTCGGTGTGGCTATCACTGTTGTTCCTGTAGTGGTATTAAGACCGGCAGACGGTGACCAGCTATAAGTATTGGCATTACCGGTTGCGGTTAACGTTACCGGAGCACAAAGACCACTGGGGCCGGAGTTCACCACCGGCAGCGGGTTCACTGTAAGGGTGGCTGTATTGGAATAAGTGGTGCCGCAAATATTGGTTACACCACAACGGAAGAGATTACCATTGTAAACAATACCTGTACCGGTGAGGGTCAGTGTAGTGGTAGTAACACCGGCAAACGGAGGTACGTTGGCCAGGTTGGTCCAGGTAGTTCCGCCATTGGAACTTACCTGCCACTGATAAGTGGGAGCCGGTACCGGTGCATTATCCGTAATGGTAAATGTTGTATTACCATTCTGACAGATAACACGGTTTACCGGTTGTGTTACCACGATCGGGGGAATTACCGTATTAATTGTAACCGGGTTGCCGCTGTAAACAGTCAGACAGCCAGGTGTGCTTTGTTCTCTTACAACAATATTATACGGACCTGCGGCCAATCCACTGAAAGTATTGGATGTCTGCCAGGTGGTTCCGCCATTCACACTGTATTCCAGTGTACCGGTACCAGTGGCATTTACCACAATGGTACCTGTAACAACGGGACAAACAGGCTGTGTTACAGTAGGAGCTGAAACAACCGGTGTACCGGTAAGCGGATTAATCACCACCGGATTGCTGGCATAAGCCGTAACGCAACTTGGTGTGGCTTGTAAACGGGCTACCACATTATAGTTACCCGCGGCCAGGTTATTAAATGTATTGGAAGCCTGCCAGGTGGTACCACCATCAATGCTGTATTCCAGTGCACTTACACCGGTAGCATTTACTACGATGGTTCCTGTCAGTTGTCCGCCGCAAGTAGGTTGTGTAACGCCCGGAGCTGTTACTGCAGGAGGATCAGCACAAAGTGCCTGTGTAATCGGTGTCAGGCTGTCTTTGTAGCTTACGCGTACGTTAGCTGCATCATACAATCCTGATTTCATAAATATGTAAGGAGCGCTCTCCATTACGATATCATCTACAAACCAGCCGGTATTTCCAAGTGAACCATCCGCGCCAAAACGGAAACGGATCTGCACAGATTGTCCGGAGAAAGCAGCCAGGTTAACAGAGGTTTTTACCCAACCACCTGAAGTACCGGTAAATGCGGCACGGCCGGTAAGCGGGTTAACGGAACTGTTCAGAGTGCCATTATAACGGGCACCACTCATATACTGACCAAGGTCAGACCAGGTGGTACCGCCATTGGTACTGATTTCAACCACGCAACCATCCCATCCGCTTTCCACATTATAGTTATGCCAGAAGCTGAGGGTGCTGTAGGCAGATGCTCCGGTTGGTAATGCAAAGGAGGCTGTTGTCCGTAAAATCTGATCGGAAGCTATTGTGGCATTCGGTGTAAAGAAAGCCAGCGGGGCACTATGAGTCGTAGTACCGGAAGTGGCCCACACATTCGCCGTAGTGGAAGTAGCTGTCCAGTTCGGCGCAATGGCTGTTACCGGATCATTGATATGTTGTACCGGTGCAAAATAGGTACCGTTGTTCACCGTCACTGTTACAGGGAAATTCTGTGAACTGTTGATCGGCATGGTGATCGGGCTGAATGTTACAGTACGGTCACCCGCATTGTATACACCTCCGCTAACCCAGGTTACTGTAGTGGGCAGGGTATCACGCAGTACATAGTTGGTCATGGCTGAACATTCACCTGAGTTTACCACATTAGTATAGGTAAATGGTGCACCTTCAGTAGCGGTGGGGCCACTGGTGTTCAGGGCAAATGAACCTGCATCAACTGAGTAGTCGGCTACGCCGTCGCTGATACTGGTATTGGAACCTTGTGAAGCATTGCGACCCAGTCCTCTTTTCGCAAATGCTTTCCAGATAGAACATTTATAACGGCCGCCAAAGAATACCTGGTCAGCCTGAAGAATCGCATCCCTTGATTGAACAAAACCAGGGCTGCAGGCCTGCAGCCTCATTCCTTCCATTACCAGTTTCATGGCTGCAGCATTACCTCTCCAGGTAGATACCGCACCAGCCGGATTCATGAAATTCGGATCAATAAAGTTATCCTGTTTGATAATTTCCCAGGTCATTTCCCAGATCATCATACACCAGATCTCACCTACACCATGCGGAACGGCTGAACCTGGAAGGTTGGCGTATGTCAGCGGATAAATAGTCATATCCGTAGAGTAAGGGAAACGGCGTATACCCGTACCCGTGATCGGCTGATTCAACGCATAGGTACCAATACCTCTGCGGATCACGCCATCATTTATGGTAGCTGTAGCCCAGTTGGTGCCCATCATCAGTGACATATAATCACTCCAGCCTTCTCCGGCCTGTTCTGCATTCTGCAGACAGTTAACAATGGAAGGACCACCGGTCAGTCGGTTACTGATACCATGTCCGTATTCATGTGAAACGATACCATTGTCCAGATCTCCATCCCTGTCAGGGTTGGGTGCTGTCCAGAGAAACATCTGCATCCTGGGGCGTGAACCATCCGCAGGTGTGGCAAAGTTGGCGTTATTGGATCCACTGGCATCCTGTGCGTCGGCGATCACATAGTCCACGCCGGCACCACCACGACCCTGGTTATCATTCTGGAAGTTACCTCCCACTTCATCAAAACCGTAGGCATACGCCATATCATGCATCAGGTTGTTCATGTAAAACAGGTTTACAATCGCCGCCTGCTGGTTATCAGATGTGGCATCTATCGGACTTTTGGTGAAGTCATATACGTAGTTAAACGTCAGGTTGGGTAAAGCCGTTGTAGAGTTACCCATAATACCAAACGTAGTGTTATTGGCGTCCCTGTCTTCCTGCGCCCATACGTTATTACCGCGGGTAGTGCTGTAATCAGCCGGGTCACTGTGCCATTTCAGGGAAGTGGCGTTGGCCGAACCCATCGTCCAGGGATCGGTATGTACAGAAGGAGTACCGCCCGGGTGGATCGGACTTTCTGCCGGATATTTAATTACTGTATAGGAAGCCGTTCCGATTAAAAATGGACGGAATTCCCATTTCTTATTTTTCTCATTGCGCTGCAATACATAATTACGGGTACCTGCAGCCGCTTTTTTATTGTGGTTCCTGGCGATATGCTCAGCCACCGAGTGGTTGCCATGTTCCCACTGACAGGTAATGGTCAGGCTTTGCTTGCTGATAATGGCACCCGTGTGCGCATCCACGCGGATCTGCCAGTAATCGGAACTGATTTCCGGGGCAATAAATACCTGCCAGGCCAGTCTGTATAACCCTTTTTCATTGGGCATCCAGATCAGTTCTGACGTAATGTTTTCGGCAGAGACACCTAAGCGGCCAAATTCCAGCTTACGGCCCTCTTCTTTAATACTTACGGGAACCGGTGTTTCCTGTAATTCCACTTTCGCTTCGCGGCCGGCGGATTGTACCGCACTGATTGCAGAAAGGGAGGGGAACTGACTGATATTACCGGTCAGTTTTTCCATGGAACCAAGAAAACTACCCGCATCAGATACCAGTTTTCCTCCTCTGAATGCGAGGGTTTTAAGCTGGTTATAAACGGGAATGCCTTTGTACGCCTGCTGCAGGTATACCATGGTTACATCCGAACCGGTAACCTGATAGCTGCTGGATACCATCACATCGTTGATATCCGCGGAAGGCAGTTTTAGTGCAGCCGCATTTTGTTTTACCAGTTGCAACGCCGCATTTTTTGCTTTGTTGTCAACCTGGGCAAAACCGGCCACTGCACAAATCAACAGAACAGAAAGAAGTAGAACTTTTCTCATAAAAGTTTAGTGTTGGGTTTTAGATGCCGAATTATACTCCTGTTAGGATTCTAGGGTCTGGTGGTAAATAAGAGGATATGAGATTCGGGGCATGCAAATACCCGAATGGAAGAAGGTAAAGATGCTTTCCACATAAGCAGGTAATGGCATGAAATACAGGACTAATATAGGAAATAAATACAAAATACAGCCAAAACATATCCGGAACCGGATCAGGCAAAATAATTGCAGTGTAAAGACCGTTATAAATTCCTTTCCCGTATAAAAAATAACGCTTACACTTTGATTAATAATATACTCCGTATTTTCTGCTCCTGCCTGGTTTGCTGTTGTTCAATGACCGTATCCGGGCAAATGATAACCGGAATCTGGAAAGGAAAGATCAACCGCCAGAAAGTGGAGGTAAAAATAATCCGGAATGGCGACAGCCTGACGGGCACTTCGTATTATTACGAATCTTCAACTAATTACAGACGATATAGTATCCGGGGATATTTTGACCAGGCTACTAACGAAGCAGTCTGGTGGGATGACCAGTTGCTGGAAGAAAAAGCAGGGCGTTTCACCATCTCCACCCCGGGCAAAATGCCTTTATTGTCTCGGGCCGATTTTAACTGTCCCGGGGATGGCCGGATGATGCTGGATGGAAATGCCGTACAAAAGGAAAAAGAGAATGACCGGAAAGGGGATCTTCACCTGGATAAAGATGATCAGCCATTATTCCCCGATGAGTGGGATTATATTATAGATAATTATACTACGGGGGCAAATGATCCCGAACTGATTGACAGCATCAGGGGATTAAGCCAAAGAGCGATAGCCGCCCCTGTCCCCGAACCGGTGATTGCGGTTACTCCACCCCGTTCCACAGAAAAGCCCGTTGCCATAACCACGCCTCCGGGCCCGGCAAAAGAAAAACCGGTAGTCCCGGAAATAAAACCACAACCCTTGCCTCCGGCACCGCCTCCCGGCATTGAAGACAAATTTAAAAACCGGCAGAAACAGTTTATCAAGGAAATACAAGTGGAAGGCGACTCCATCGAGCTCCGGTTCTATGATAATGCGGAAGTGGATGGCGATTCTATTTCACTTTTCCTGAATGACCGGTTACTGTACCAGCATATCCGGCTTACAGCATCGGCCTGGTCCGTTAAACTTCCCGTAAGTGATCTCATGGACTCAAATGAACTGGTGATGGTAGCGGAAAATATGGGATCCATTCCTCCAAACACTTCTTATATGGTGGCCATCGTAAACGGGAAAAGACTGGAAGCTTATCTTGCCAGTACCGAAGGCAGCAGTGCCATGATCAGGCTGGTGAAAAAACCGGCTCCCCTACATCAATAAGGTTGGCAGTACAAGGAAATTTTACTCAAAAAAAGAGTTAGAGGTACGGTTCGTACTTCGTACCTCTAACTTCGTACCTCTAACTTCGTACTTATATCACGATGTTGACCATTTTGCCTTTCACAAAAATGATCTTCTTAGGCGTTTTGCCTTCGAGCCATTTTTGAACTACTTCATTTGCTAATACGAGGGCCTCCACTTCGGGCTGGGCCGCATCGAGGGCGATATTCAGGGTGGTGCGGAGTTTACCGTTTACGGAAATGGGGTACTCCTTGCTGCTCTCTACTACATGTTGCGGATCGAAGACCGGGTAAGGCGCATCGAGTACATGGTCTGAATGACCCAGCAAACTCCAGAGCTCGGCTGCAATATGCGGTGCATAAGGGGTAATCAGGAGCAGTAAGGGTTCCAGTACCGCCCTCTTATGACATTTCAGATCCGTCAGCTCATTGGTGGCAATCATAAAACCGCTGACGGCCGTATTGAAACTGAAACGTTCGGTATCGTCTTCGATTTTCTTAATGGTTCGGTGGAGTACTTTTAATTCCTCTGCAGCAGGAGCCTCCTCTGTTACGATCAGTCCTTTCAATTCATCAGCAAACAAGCGCCAGAATTTTTTCAGGAAGCGGTGCACGCCTTCAATCCCCTTGGTATCCCAGGGCTTGCTGAGT
>JAFLBL010000019.1 GCA_017303855.1 Chitinophagales bacterium
TATCAATTGTTTTATTAGCCATCTGTAGCGGGTTTTATACCCAACTATCAGCTATTATGGCCAGTAAAACAACCTTTATAAATGAGGCTCCAGGGGGTGGTCAGTTTGCACCGGAAAAGGGTGGTCAGGTTCGACCGGAAAAGGGTGGTCAGGTTCGACCGGAAAGAGGTGGTCAGTTTGAGCGGATTTTCCAATTACCCCTTAAATTAAAAACATAGATTGAGCTAAACTCTTTTTCTATTGCTTTTCGGAATCCGTCTGTACTATTACCATCAAGCCATGCACCATTTGAAACAAAGCAAATAATTCCACCATTTTGGTCAAGTCGGTCCGTACTCCACCTAAATGCTTTAATATAGGCATCATATAATGATTTGTTCAGACCTGCCTCCGATAGTTTTGCATATGTATCGGCAATGCGTTTGTCTAATTTGGGATATGACTGGTTTTGTGCATTGTCGTTAGCTGACTTTTGACCAATAGAATACGGAGGATTCCCTATTATAACACGTAAAGGAACTTTTTGCTGACGCTGGACTCGTTTACTATTCTGTGGGAACATTTCTGAAAACAGTTTTTCACCATCTGTTGTTTCGCTCAATTGGAAAGTGTCTGTTAAACATATCCCATCAAAGGGGATATATGTTGTATTTGTTTCTGGTTGTAAATCGTGGAAAGTATTTTCAATATTAACAGCAGCGATATAATAAGCCAATAATACTATTTCATTACAGTGTATTTCTTGAGTGTATTTACGTGCCAAATCCCTAGAATTAATTACCCCACTTTGCAGCAACCGTGTAATGAAAGTGCCTGTCCCCGTGAATGGGTCCAGAATATGTACGTTTTCATCCGAAATGCTTCTGCCAAATTCTTTTTGAAGTATATCTGCCACTGAGTGAATAATGAAGTCTACCACCTCAATCGGTGTGTAAACAATGCCTAGTTTTTCCACCATTTTTGGGAAAGCTGTTTTGAAAAACTTGTCATACAACTCAATAATAATACGTTGCTTTCCTTCTGCATTATCTATTCCGCTGGCTCTTAACTTTACTGATTCATAAAATTTTTCTAATGTTGCGGCATCTTTTTCCAATGATTGCTCTTCCAGTAAATCCAGCATTTTCTGCATGGATTGACTCATTGGATTGTTTTGTACAAAAGAATAATTTTCAAATAATGCATCAAATACAGGCTTTGTAATAATATGCTGTGAAAGCATTTCGACGGCTTCCGTCTGAGTTATTGAGGGGTTGATATTTTTATGTAACCCTTTTAAGAAACTGTCAAAAGCTATCTGGTGTTTTTTGTCTTCATTAACGAGTTTTGTAATTCGCTCTGTTTGACGTTGTGCAATTTCGGCAACTGATTTTGCCCATTGCTCCCAGTATCTTTTATCTCCAACTTTCTGGACCATTCTGGCAAAAACAACAGATTGCAATTGCTGGAACTGTAAGGATAATTGTTCAGATATATTTTTAGTGCTATAAGGCGCTTGGTCTTCGTTTGCGTCAATCGGTTTTCCATCTTCATCAAATTCCCATGTAGGACGGCCAACTAAAATCTGAGCAGGTCTTTTTTTGTTTAATTCTATTTTATTAACAGTGGCATTGAAACGGTCATCATGAGCCCGTAAAGCATTTAATACTGTCCACACTACTTTGTAACGCTCATTGTCATCTAGAGCTTTGTCTGCTTCAATATCTGCTGGTACAACTACTGGAATAATTATATAACCATATTTTTTTTCAGGGCCAGCCTTTCGCATTACACGGCCTACGGATTGAACAACGTCTACCTGTGAGTTTCTGGCTGATAAGAAAAGAACTGCATCGAGTGAAGGGACGTCAACTCCTTCACTTAAGCACCTTACATTAGTTAATACTCGGCATTCTCTTTCTGATGGTTCATCTTTTAGCCATCCAAGTAACTCATTTCTTTCTGTGGCATTCATGGTGCCATCAATATGTTTGGATGCTATCAGTTGCATGGAATTTTGTGCGTCCTTTGGCAATTCCGAAATATATGATTCAGAAGCTACGTTAAATGTGGCGGTAATTTTTTTAGATACTGCTATGGATTGACAAAAGGCAACGGCTCTTCGCATCGGTTCAGGGTCCGATTGTTTGATAATTCCTTCATCCCCTAAAATTTGTTTGGAAAGGGCATTGATACAGCCTATTAATTTGGATGCGTCATCCGTATTGATTTCGCTTTCTTTATCGGCTATCATTTTCTGTATTACTGGAGGGACGTCATTTTCATTAAGAGTAAGAATCAGGACCTTGTAATCTGTCAACAGGTCTTTGTCTACGGCCTCCCCAAAGCCGATTCTATAAATTTCCTCGCCATACATATCCACATCATCCATAGAGCATAGATAAGCGTCAGCCTGTGCTGCTTTGCTTTTGGTGTTATCGTCATACAAACGGGGCGTAGCGGTCATATAAAGCCTTTTCTTGGCCTTTAAAAAATCGTTGTCGTGTACCTTGGTAAAAGCACTTTCATCTTCATCTGCCAAGGAAACGCCTGTGGTACGGTGTGCTTCGTCACATATCACCAAGTCAAATTCTGCATACTTAGGATTTTGTTTTTCCAATGCTTTTTGGGCTTTGGAAATAACATCTATGGATTGATATGTAGAGAAAACAACTGTAAGTCCCTTATTGCCGTTTGTTTCATTTTTTTTGAATTGCTGAATAATATTATCAACGTTAGTGGATGCTGGTAAAGCTAAGTCGACAACGGAAGAGGTGTCTATGTCGTCGAGCTTCTTTCTGTTTCTGGAAACTTCTGGGTCCGAGCAGATACAAATAGCATTTATTGGTTCGACGGCATCAGCATACCATTCATTTAATGTCTGCCCTAATAGTGCTATTGAAGGGACCAGAAATAAAATAAACCCTTTTCCTTCCGTTTCGGTTTCTGCAATCTTTAATGAAGTATATGTTTTACCTGTACCACATGCCATGATTAGCTTGCCTCTTGCATTGGTCTTGTAATGTTCATGGGCCTTGGTGACGGCTTCCGTTTGGTGGGGTTTTAATTTTTTCTTGGTGTTTCTTGCTACTTCACCAGTAATGCCGCTATCTATTTTTTCCCAATCTACAGGAGCCTGAATCAGGTCGTAAAGGTTTATTCTGGAAACGGGTGGATTCTGGTTTTTTATGGCTTCCTGTGCATTGGGTCCCCATTTGTTGGTAGTGGATATCCAGAGCCTGTGAGCGAAGGAATAGGTTTTTAAATCCTCTCCCTTAAAGTGTCGGCTTGAAGTGGAAAGAAAGCTGTCTACAGCTGGTTTATCTATAGTGGAGCTTTCCTGATAACATTTACATTGAATTGCCCAGTAGTCGCCTTCGTTGGTTAAAGCAACTAAGTCAATCCCTGTATCACCGCCCCCTAAATCTTTCCTGCCAACAAACTCTTCCCAGAGCCAAACTTTTTTGAATTTATACGCATATTTCGGGTCTGTGAGTAAATACGCTTTCATTAATCGTTCAAAGCGTTCGCCCTTGTCTTTCTCTGAGAATGAAATCTTACGATACTTTTCTAGGATGGTTTGAAACGGTGTAGGCATAGTAGTATAATGGGTTAAAAATCACGTAAATGTAGCTATTTTAAGGCTTTGGAATCCTTTTTTTCATATCAAAAACCTTGATATAATCCATTTTTACTGGCCTCTTTTTGTCTATGTAACCCTGTAAAGTGGAAAGCTTTTTATGGCCTGTATATTTCATTAGTTCATTTAACGGCGTAGTGTCAACCAGATTAGTGATAAAACTATCCCGTCCTTTGTGTAGGGTAATGGCTTCAAACCTTCTTTTATTTTCTTTTGTGTACTTGTGTTTATTCTGGGTTATATCGTCAAATAGCCCTGTAATCTGGAGGGCTTCTTTTATGGCCCTGTTTCCATATTGACCCGTAATTTTTGGTAATTCGAATTTGTATTTATTGAGTATTTCCAATACAATTTGACAGAGGGGAATATTATAGTCGAGGCTGGTTTTGCTTGCTGCTTTCACATATACATAACCTGAACCAGTTTTTGATTTTTTGATGAAATTCTTGTCGAACTCAATAAGGTCCTGAAATCTTATCCCTGTGAGGCAAAGGAAGACAAATAGGTCCCTGATTTGTTCGTGATGGCGTTGGGCAAACTTGAATTTGTATAGTTTGTGGATTTCTGGGATATCTAAAGTGGCTTTTTGTACCTGCTGTTTTTTTATTCGTTTTTTAAATTTTCTGACTGTTTCCTCTTGTTCTATGCTGACTACTTTTAGTTCTTTCAGATAGGTGAAGAACTCTGCGAGAATATCCAGCCTTTTCTTTTTCGTGGAATCCTTCATTTCCCCTTGTGAATGGACCTTGTAATCTCCGTAATATTTTGGGTGTTTGGTAGCCATATAATTCACAAAGTCTTCCAGCCAAAGATTATTTATATACTCGATACGGATATCAATATTCTTGTATTTTTCAAAGTCCTGTAAAAGCAACAAAGTAGAGTTATAGTCTTTCAGGCTGATTATTTTTCCTCTGGCGTTGAAGTGCTCCCTTTTTCGTTCCAGAAACTGGTTGAAATAATCAAAAAAGCTGGTGTTGTCCCTGTCCAATTGGACCGTTTCTTTGTGGCTTAAAAGACTCTCCAGATAGTTGGGGTACATTACTGACCCATTGGAAAAGGAACGATTTATGAGGCTGTTAGCCCTGTTTAAGAGGTCATCAATCCGTTGCTGTTTTGTTTCCAGCGTATTTATCAACATTGGTTTTTTCCCGTTGTAGGTTGGAAGCTTTAATCGGTTGTTTTTATAGTCCCAACTGGTGAATTTCCCATCCTTATCCTTTTGGGGGTCTATGCTTACTCCTGTAGGGTAGCGCATTTCCTTTCCTTGATACGAATAATAGATAACTATACTGGTATTATTAGGCTTTGCAACGGCTGGGCGGTGTTTGAGTTTTCTCAACTGATTTGGTTTTAGGACACAGTTTAGCGAATTTTTAGCGAAGATTTTAAGGCTTGCAGATAAGACTATTTTTACTCAAATATCTGAAAATGACGCAATTGTCAGATAAACAGTGTTTTATGCAAGTTTCTTTTTTTGTCGATTTCGGCCAATAACCTTTTGGGGAATCCTGTCCTCCCGACAACTTTCGCAATAGCTGCTGGATTTTTCCGGCAGCTTTTTTTTTCTCTGCTGAATATTTCTGTTATTTCACCAGCTTTTTTGCTGCATTAGTAAGCAGATACGACCCGTCTTACTTTTATTAGCCGGTTTATTTTTCTATCTTGCCCCTACATTATACCAGCATGCATATCCTTATTACCGGCGGAGCCGGATTTATCGGGAGTAACCTTACCCGGACAATTTTAGAAAAATACCCTGCTTACAGGGTGACCTGTGTGGATAATTTCGATCCTTTCTATCCGAGAGCAATCAAGGAGTTTAATATAAAGACTTTTCTGGCTGATCCGCGTTACCGTTTTATTGAAATGGATATTGCGGACAATGCGGCTGCCGCACTGGCGGCAGAGCTTGCTGAACCGGTGGACGTGATTGTTCATATTGCGGCTAAAGCAGGTGTGCGGCCGAGTATCGAAAACCCGATGGCCTATCAGCAGGCCAATGTAATCGGTCTGCAGCAATTGCTGGACTTTGCCCGAGCACAAAACGTTAAGCAATTTGTTTTCGCTTCCAGCAGCAGTGTGTATGGCATCAATGATCATTATCCGTGGAAGGAAGATGAACAATTGCTCCCGATCAGTCCCTATGCCGGCACCAAACTTTCCGGAGAAATGATGGGGCATGTGTACAGTAAATTATTCGGGATCCGCTTTCTGGCCCTGCGCTTTTTTACCGTATATGGCCCGGGCCAGCGCCCCGATCTGGCGATTCATAAATTTACCAAAGCCATACTTCAGGGTAAGCCTATTCCCATGTATGGCGACGGCAGCACCAGCCGTGATTATACCTATGTGGGTGATACCGTAAAAGGAATTATCGGGGCGATACACTATACCGAAACGCCATTTGAAATTATCAACCTGGGTAATAATTATACCGTATCATTAAAAGAGCTGATCAGCGCGATTGAAGAGGTAACCGGAAAACAGGCCGTTGTGGAGCAATTTCCCGAACAACAGGGGGACGTACCCCGCACGTTCGCGGATATCAGCAAAGCCCGGAAACTGCTGGGATATGATCCGTCCACACAATTGAAAGACGGGCTGACCGATTTCTATAACTGGTTTGTGGCTAACCGTGAGTTGCTGACAAAATAATCAGGCATCCTGTTCCTGTACCGGTTGCAGTACATGGCTGCCCCTGACAATTTTGCGTACCGTATAGGTTTTCTTATTCTGTGATTCGTAGTAGGTGCGTATATTGATATCGGCAACTATACCGATGGTAATGAGTTGTATTCCCCCAAGTACCAGGATTAACCCGAGTATCAGCAACGGTTTTCCGCCGATATTCTGTCCCGATATTTTCAACGCAAGCAGGTACAGATTTATCAGCAGACCCAGGCCGAAACTGATAAAACCCATCGTGCCAAACAGGTGCATCGGCTTTTGCATATACCGCCGTAAAAAAATCATCAGCACGAGGTCACTCAGTACTTTAAAAGTACGGTTGATGCCATATTTACTCCGGCCATGCAACCGCGGATGATGCTTCACATCCATTTGTGTGATCCTGGCTCCCTGTAATTTGGCCAGTACCGGAATGAACCGGTGCAATTCCCCATACAGACCCAGTTCGGCGGCAATTTCTCTTCTGAACACTTTCAACGTGCATCCGTAATCTTTTATATAGACACCCGTCATCCGCCTGATAATGGCATTAGCTATCCGGCTGGGAAGGGTTCTGAATAAAAAGCTGTCTTTGCGTCTTGCCCGGTTACCGGCCACCACATCCCAGTCTTCTTTTTTCAACAGGTCCAGCATGGGTGGAATATCTTCAGGATCGTTTTGCAGATCTCCATCCAGTAAAGCAATGTATTTGCCCCGTGCATAATCAATACCCGCACTCAGGGCCGTACTCTGCCCGTAGTGTTTTCTCAGTTCCACAAAAGTGGTGCGGTCATCCGCGGCTGACAGTATTTCTGTACGGGTATTATCAACGGAGCCGTCATCCACCAGAATGATTTCATAATCCATGGCCGTCATGGACGCCCGCACGGCAGCCAGCAGGGGCTTTATATTCTCCTGTTCGTTCTTGACAGTAATGACAATGGATAATTCCGGCATCCGTTCGGTTTATATGCAAATGTACAGGGAAAGCAGGCGTAAACAGAAGGATAAAAGCGGAACGTAAACGGGGAAAAAAGCCGGGTATTTTTATACAATACCCGCCAGCTCCAGGCTTTTCTTTTTCAGTTTCCGTGTTTCCACTTCTTCAATAACCGGGTCTGCTGTTAAAATCAACGATGTGTTGTTTTCCCTCCACCAGGTATTGTTTTTCAGTTCTGCAAACGCAATCACGCCAACCAGGTATTTCCGTTCTTCCTGTGCATGCCATTCTTCAATCCATTCAAACCGCTCGCGGGGGATCAGGGCAATATCATCAAAACTCACAAAGACCCGGAGATACAAAGCCTGGCTCAGCTGGTGTGGCCGGTGATGGTATAATTTTTTATACTCGTATTTGTATTGATAACGAAGGGCGGCGATATCACTCAATACCGCAGAAGCCGTGGGGAAACTGCCGGCTCCCTTGCCATAGAAAAATTGTTTATCGGAAAAGCCGCTTTCAATCACCACCCCGTTGTATTCATTCTTAACAAATGCCAGGTGATCATCCTGTCTTACAAACTGGGGCAGTACAAAGGCGGCTACCTGCCCGTTATTTAATTTTTGTGCCTGGGCCACCAGTTTAATGGCCTGTTTTTTTTCCCGGGCCACGGCTGCATCCGCCGCATGTATATGCTGTATGCCGTTGAAGAGTATTTCATCCGGCGCCGCCGTTATTCCATAGGCATGGGTAAGCAGGAAGGTCCATTTGTTTACCGCATCATAGCCTTCCACATCCAGGGTGGGATTACTTTCGGCAAAACCCAGTTGCTGTGCCTGGATCAGGGCTTGTTTGAAATCCAGCCCTTCATCAAATATTTTGGTCAGTATATAATTGGTTGAACCATTCACAATGGCTTTAATGGAATGCAGCAGGTCATTGTCATAGTATTCTTCCAGGTTACGGATGACGGGGATAGACGCGCAGGCGGCGGCTTCGTACAACAGGGAACGTCCGGTTTCTTCCTGCAGGGATAATAAGGCCGGCAAATGTTCGGCAATCATTTTTTTACTGGCACTGACCACATCCTTGCCGTTTTTTAAAGCGGTACTCACAATGGCAAAAGCGGCATCGGCATCGTCAATCACCTCTACGATTACATTGATATCACGGTCATTCAGCAGCTCTTCCCGGTCAGTCGTGAAAAGACTGGCTGGCGCGTTTCTTTTTTTGCCGTAATTCTTTATGCAGATTTTTTTTATACTGGCTTTCAATGAGGGAGTTTGCTGTAATACTTTATACAGTCCTTCTCCTACCACGCCAAAACCAAAAAGCCCGATTGTTAATTGTTTATGTGTTTCCATATTTATCCGTTCACAATTTTTAAATGAGATGATTTTTTATCATCAATAAATTTTTTAAGCGCCGTTTCAATTTTTTCATATTCGAGCAGGAAACCGTCGTGCCCGAATTCACTTGAAATGCCCAGTAATTCCGCACCCGGAATATGATCCCGGAGGTATTCCTGTTCGGCAAAAGGATACAAAACATCGGAGCAGATACCAATCACTAATGTCCGGGCTTTGATCCTGGCAAGCGCGGCCGGAACACCGCCGCGCTGGTAGCCGGTATCATGACTGTCCATACTCTGCGTAAGCCGGTAATAGCTGATGGCATTAAACCGGTTCACCAGTTTCAGTCCCTGGTACCGCTGGTAATTATCCGCCGCAAACACCGTGTCGTCACTGAGGGGTACAAACGCTTTGTCGCGTCGTTGTGTGATGGCGTATCCGTTGTAATGCCGGTAGGAGAGCAGTGCGATGGAACGGGCCGCGGCCAGTCCTTTTTGCCCCGCATCCGGTCTTTTTTCCAGCCAGCTGCTATCGGCTTCTATGGCCATCCGTTGTGAACTGTTGAATGCGATTCCCCAGGGGGAGAGTACCGCGTTGGTGGCAATTGGAACAATATGCTCAAATAATGCCGGTTCTTCAATGGCCCACTCCAGCAATTGCATTCCTCCGGTACTGCCACCCAGTCCCACAAAAATTTTCGTTATACCCAGTGCTTCACGCAAGTGCTGGTACGTATGTACCATGTCCCTGATTGTGAATACCGGAAAAGAATGATAATAAGGCTGACCCGTAAGTGGATTTTTGCTGATTGGGGAAATACTGCCGTACGGACTGCCGGGCTTATTCACGCAGATGATAAAATACCGCTCAGGATCAAAATACTTTCCTTCACCGGTAAGGCCAGGCCACCATTCCACCGGATTGCTGTTGGCCGTAAGGGCATGAAAAATCCAGACTACATTATCCCCGGCCGCATTCAGTTTTCCATGCGTGGTATAGGCCAGGTGAAACCCGGGAAGGGTTTCACCTGACTGCAGGGTAAACAGTTTATTGTACTCAAATGTCTGTGTCATACTCAGGCGACTGTTGCTTTATTCAGTACTTTTTCAAAAGCCTGTTCGAAATCGGCTTTGATATCTTCAATATGTTCGATGCCCACACTGATCCGTACCTGGTTGGGCAATACACCGGCGGCCACTTGTTCGTCGGCGCTGAGTTGTTCATGCGTGGTGGATGCAGGATGTATCGCCAGTGTTTTTGCATCACCTACGTTGGCCAGGTGACTGACCAGTTTCAATGCGTCAATAAATTTGCTGGCATTTTCTTTGGTTCCTTTCACGCCAAAATTCAGCACCCCGCCAAATCCCCTGGTTAAATATTTATTAGCCAGCGCATGATATGGATTGCTTTTCAGTCCGGGATATTGTACAAAGTCTACGGCGGGGTGTTGTTCCAGCCACTCTGCGAGGGCTTGCGCATTTTCCACATGCCGTTCTACGCGCAGACTCAATGTTTCGAGCCCCTGTAAAAGAAGGAATGCATTGAACGGACTCTGTGAAGTACCGAAGTCGCGCAGTCCTTCCACCCTGGCACGGATGGCAAAGGCGATATTGGGCAGGCCCAGCGGATTCCCTTCTCCGAAAACATCCCAGAATTTCAGTCCGTGATATCCTTCCGATGGTTCCGTAAACTGTGGGAATTTTCCGTTGCCCCAGTTATAATTTCCGCCATCTACAATTACACCACCCACACTGGTTCCATGGCCGCCTATCCATTTGGTGGCAGATTCAACTACTATATTGGCACCATGTTCAAGTGGACGGAACAGGTAACCGCCGGCACCGAATGTATTATCCACGATCAGGGGCAGATCATATTCGCGGGCGATGGCGGCAAATTTTTCAAAATCGGGTATATTCAGCCGGGGATTGCCGATTGTTTCCAGGTAAATGGCTTTGGTGTTTTTGTCAATGTGTTGTACAAAACTTTCCGCATTGTCCCCATCTGCGAAACGAACCTCGATACCCAGTCTTTTAAACGCCACTTTAAACTGATTATAGGTGCCTCCATACAAAAAGGAAGTGCTGATAAAGTTATCACCGGCCTGGAGGATATTATTCAATGCGAGAAACTGGGCGGCCTGGCCTGAACCAGTGGCCACGGCAGCCACACCTCCTTCGAGGGCGGCAATACGTTGTTCAAATACATCAGTGGTCGGATTCATGATCCGTGTATAGATATTACCGAATTCCCTTAAACCAAAAAGGTTGGCCGCGTGTTCGGCATTATTGAATCCATACGAAGTGGTCTGGTAAATCGGTACCGCTCTTGACTTGGTGGTGGGGTCTATTTGCTGACCGGCGTGTAATTGCAGGGTTTCGAAACGTGGTTTGTTACTCATACAAATATGTTTTTGAATGTCAGAAATGCTGTTTAAAAAAGGAAAGCAATAAAAGCAGGGTGATACACCCTTGTCGGGGAATAGAATAGTTTTATGCCTTACGGCATACAACAGCAACACATGCACAGGGTGGCTGTGCGAAGAGAGTGTGTGTATGTGCTGATGCGTTTCATTTACCCGATAAAATTAGTGGACATTTGCTTTTGCCGCCAAATTTATTTTTGTGAGCCGGCTTAATGCTTTGTTAATAAATGTGTTTTGCAAATGATTGTTTGTTTGAAAAAATTTGCCGGCCGCACCGGGCAATAGTATGCGGATCTTGATAGCAGATCTTTGATAAGCAAGTAACAGGATTCATCTTTTTTGGTTTAAACATGATGAAAAAATGATTGATAATTTTTACTGTTTACCAAAAAAGGGGACTGAGCCGGCCGGGAAAGCAAAAAGCTCACCCGATAAATCAGATGAGCTTTTATATGTAGTGCGTTTATAAAGCTGTATATCTGGCTTATCTTTCCCGCTGTTGCGGGATGGAGTTGGCACCTTTTCCACTGTCATCCTGCGCTTGTCGAAGGAGGAAAGTGAATAGGTTGTCAAGGCTTCATCGGGCCATTACCCTCTGCCTTTCTTGATAAGTGTGTAAAGATCTGCTGCAAATATACGATGGAATATAATGCGGGAAAAGAAAATCCGCGAGTCTGTTGCAAACGGTTGTTTGGAAATGCTTTATAAAGCGTGTTGTCAGGCGTTTAACGGGGTATAATTTTTTTCAATCCAGTCTTTTTGTGATCGGGCCGTTTGTTCAATACCCGTTCTGGCTTCTATTTTCTCCTGCGCTTTTTTGATGGCACTGCTGATCATACTGTGCTCTATCAGTTCATCTTCTTTCATTCCCATCTGCTTCATCACCTGTACGATTTTATCTCCGCCGAATTGTTGAAATAACGGTTCCCGCAGGGAAGAGTATACGATTGCTTTTTCCAGCCCCAGTTGCTGATACAGCTCTGTTTCCTTTTTCCGTAACGGGTAATGCTCGGCAAATACCGGATTACGGCCGGCCCGTTGGCCACCAGTCAGTTCCCTGACCAATAAGAGTGGCAGGGCTTCCGTAGTATGCTGACTGAAATAGGCAGTCGCTTCTTCCAGGCTATCTTCAAACCAGAAGGCGAAAACAGTATTGCGGTCATTGTTCCATGTCTTCAGGAGTATGGCGAGTTTGGCTTCTTCGCTGATTACGACTTTATCCGTAACCGTAATTCCGTCTTCTTTCTTCTT
Source organism: Chitinophagales bacterium (assembly GCA_017303855.1). Taxonomy (GTDB): domain Bacteria; phylum Bacteroidota; class Bacteroidia; order Chitinophagales; family Chitinophagaceae; genus JJ008. Next base: position 12,258 of record JAFLBL010000019.1, read on the forward strand.
AAATAATCCGAACATACTTTTTTCTTTACTGTAAAAGTAGAGAGAAAATCAGCTGGCTGTACGAACAGGGTGGAAAAAAGAAGTGGTTGCTCCGGCGTATGCATACCGGAACAACCACAAAAGTCACCGTTTGTCCGTCCAATAAAAGGTTAGTTCTTTACCGTTTCCAATACTTGTTTTGTGCCGGTATAGATCCATGCTTTGGGAGTTACAGGTTTCTTCACTTTGGGTCCTTTCACTGTAGCAGGTGCAGTTGTTTCAGTGGCAGGTACAAAAGCGGATGCAGGATCTTCCGGGTTATAAGGTTTACCGATGCAGATACTCAGGGTATTGGTGGTTTTGTCATAAATAAGCGTACCCTCTGCCACTTCATTTCCTTCCGCTGTTTTCTGAGCCGGAATTTTATAGGTAGCGGGTGATTTGCGTAACATGGCTTTTACTTTGCCTTGTGGCAGACCTTCCACCCAGGCAATCCCTTTGTTTTCTTCATCCACGTTGATTACGATATGCGCTGCATCCGGATTGGTGGCAGATTCATACTGACCGATAACCGGGAATATATCCGCACGGCCGGGAGGGGTGGGTGCTTTTACAATTTTATCCCGGTAGAGCGATGCGATTGAATCCACCGTCGGGTTTTTTTTAGCATCCCAGGTTTGCTGGGCTGACATAGTAAGGGAAAGTAAGGACAATAATAATCCGCCCATTACAGGAATGGTCTTTTTCATAAGAGAAATTTTTAATGATTTAATTGGTACTCGTGGAATACTTCAAAATACTGTGCCAGACTAAAATTTTGTGGATAACTTCAAAAACTTCCTGTAAGCCGGCCTGTTTTTCAAAAGGATAAACGGCGCGGCATGACAGCCCTGAATCGTATCTTCGTTACCCCAGTATGGCAAAGAGTAAGCAAACCCAACCCGTTCCTGTTTCCGCGAACCAGGAATCCATCGAAGTCTATGGTGCAAGGGTGCACAACCTGAAGAATATTGACATTTCAATTCCAAAGAATCAGCTCGTTGTAATTACGGGCATCAGCGGTAGCGGCAAATCATCACTGGCTTTTGATACAATATATTCAGAAGGACAACGCCGGTATATGGAAACCTTTGGCGCCTATGCCCGGCAGTTTATCGGGGATATGGAACGGCCAGATGTGGACAAAATCACCGGTCTTTCACCGGTCATTTCCATTGAACAGAAGACCACCAATAAAAATCCGCGGTCAACCGTGGGAACCGTTACCGAAATCTATGATTTTCTGCGACTGCTCTATGCCCGTATCGGGGAAGCCTATTCCTATAATACGCAAAAACGGATGGTAAAATGGAGTGAAGAGGAGATCGTCGATAATATTTTAAAGAAGTATAAAGGGAAAAAAATAGCCATCCTGGCCCCGTTGGTCAGGGGACGGAAAGGACATTATCGGGAATTATTTGAGGATGTGCGCAAAAAGGGATTTCTGAAAGTGCGGGTGGATGGAGAAGTAAAAGACCTGGTTCCCAAAATGCAGGTGGATCGTTATGTCATTCATGATATTGAACTGGTGGTGGACAGGCTGCAGGCGACAGAAGACATGCGCACCCGGTTAAGCCAGAGTGTGCAACAGACGCTTAAGCTGGGTAAGGACCTGCTGTTTATCCTGGTGGACGATACAAAGTTTGTGCAGTATTCAAAATTGCTCATGTGTGAGGATACGGGTATCAGTTATGAAGAACCATCCCCCAATGCGTTTTCCTTCAATTCGCCCTATGGCGCATGTCCGGCCTGTAAAGGCCTCGGGACAAAGCACCATATCAATATGGACTCCATAATTGCGGATCCTTCATTGAGTATCAGTGAAGGCGGCATTGCACCGCTGGGTGAAGAAAGGGATGCCTGGGTTTACCGGCAGGCACAGGAAGTAGCAAAGAAACATAAGATATCGCTTAAGACACCGGTCAGTAAGCTTACTCAGAAGCAGTTGAATATACTGCTCTATGGCAATGAAGCCGGGGAACAGGTAGAGCAATCGTTCGAACAGACGAAATTTGATCCCTATGCGCCTTTTGAAGGAGTGATCAATATGCTGCAACGCTGGTTTGCCAATCCATACAGTGAAGCAATCCGTGAATGGACCGAAGAGTATATGATCATTAAACCCTGTGACACTTGTGACGGTACCCGGCTGAAAAAAGAAAGTCTCTGGTTCAAAGTAAACGGCCGCAATATTGCGGAACTGAGCCGGATGAACCTGGATAACCTGGCCGCCTGGTTTGACGGGATTGAACTGATGCTGGATACCAAGCAACAGGCCATTGCAAAAGATGTATTGAAAGAAATCCGGGAACGGCTGCAGTTTTTGCTGGATGTAGGGCTTACTTACCTGACTATTGACCGGCCATCCCGGACGCTCAGCGGCGGGGAAAGTCAGCGGATAAGGCTGGCCACACAAATCGGTTCCCAGTTGCAGGGTATAACCTATATTCTCGATGAACCTTCCATCGGATTGCATCAACGGGACAATCACCGGCTGATTGAAGCGCTCAAAAATCTGCGGGATATCGGGAACAGTGTTTTGGTGGTGGAACATGATAAAGACATTATGCTGGCCGCCGATCACCTGATTGATATTGGTCCGAAAGCCGGTTTTCATGGCGGCCGGATTGTGGCACAGGGTGATCCGAAAGCTTTATTGAAACTGGATACACTTACCTCCGGTTACCTGAACGGACACCGGATGATTGATATACCAGCAGAGAGAAGAAAGGGTAGTGGAAAGTTACTGGAACTGAAAGGAGCCAATGGTAATAACCTGCAGAAAGTGGATGTAAAGTTTCCATTGGGGAAATTTATTTGTGTGACAGGTGTAAGCGGAAGCGGGAAATCCACGCTGATCAATGAGACATTGTATCCAGTTTTATCGAAGCATGCATACGGGTCTAAGATGACCCCGTTGGAATATAAATCCATTAAAGGGCTGGAGCATATCGATAAAGTCATCGAAATTGATCAGTCGCCCATTGGAAGAACGCCCCGCAGCAATCCCGCAACCTATTGTGGTTTCTTCACGGAGATCAGAACCTTGTTTGCTTCGATACCGGAAGCGAAAATCAGGGGATATACGGCAGGCCGCTTTTCCTTCAATGTAAAAGCCGGTCGTTGCGATGTGTGTGAAGGCGGAGGCATGCGGGTGATTGAGATGAATTTTCTGCCGGATGTATACGTGCATTGTGAAAAATGCAATGGCAAAAGGTATAACCGGGAAACCCTGGAGATACGGTACAAAGGAAAGTCAATTGCCGATGTACTGGAAATGACGGTGGAAGAAGCCGTGGAGTTTTTCCAGCCGGTACCTTATCTCTATCGCAAAATTAAAGTGCTCGAAGAAGTGGGGCTGGGTTACATTACATTAGGTCAGTCGGCCGTAACACTGAGTGGCGGCGAAGCACAGCGGGTAAAACTGAGTACGGAACTGGCCAAGCGGGATACCGGTAAAACTTTTTATATTCTGGATGAACCCACTACCGGTTTGCACTTTGAAGATATCCGGCACCTGCTGGATGTACTCAACAAACTCGTGGACCGGGGCAATACGGTGCTGGTGATCGAGCACAATATGGATGTTATTAAAGTAGCCGACCATATTATTGATATCGGACCGGAAGGAGGTGACGGGGGAGGCCGCGTATTATTTGAAGGCACGCCGGAGGAACTCGTCAAAAACAAAGAGAGTCATACCGCACAATATCTGAAAATGGAGTTATAAAAAAAGGCCAGTGATATCGCTGGCCTTTTTTTATAACGTATTAGTCGGATTAAAGACGGATGCTTCCGCCTCCCAGGCCATAACTAAGTCCGAATACGGACATCAGTATTTTCGCCATGATAAAACCTATAACAATAAAGACCAGGAACATTGTCAGTAAGGAAACCACATAATAGGCCACTTTTTTATCTTCCGGGGTCTTTTTTAACACGGGCAAACCTACATAAAGCAGGTAAAACCCATACAGGGCAGCGAGTGATCCAATAATGGCAATTGCCGGGAGAATGGATAACAGGCCGCCGATCCAGGCCGGAGTCCAGGTATAAGCAACAAGTTGAACTGATTTTCCAAAGTTTTTTTCAGATCCAAAACTGGGTGCTAATGCATCAATAACAATGGCACTTACAAAAACACTGATCAGGGCACCTGCCAGTACACTGATTCCCTGATAGAGGCCCCAGTCCATGCCCTTTACTCTGAAGAAACCCATATCTACACCTATCAGCCCATAGCCGATAAAGGCAGCCACTGCGGCTGCACCCGCCAGCGGTAATACATATCCGGTAATAATTGCAGGTACATTGGCTTCTTCTCCATTGATAACATCCCATTCCGTTTTAGGCGTTACAATAATGTTTTTAGCTCTTTCAATTAAGTTCATAGTTGGTTGTTTTGGGTTGAAGGCCTACTCTGATGGCTTTTCGGCAAACGCCCCCGGTCAGGTCCGGGCACCTTTCTGCTTATGACAAACTAATATAAGGAGTTTCCCTTAATTAGAAGATGCTCAAAGTTATATTTCGGTAAATGTTCAAAAAATCCCTGAAATAGGGGAATATGTGCGTAAGTACGAAGTATGGTCATTTATCTGTCATTGTATTCCTGACACCTGACACCTGACACCTGGCACCTGGCACCTGGCACCTGACGCCCGGCACCGGATTCTTCTTTAAACGACAAAAGCCGCTCTTACAGCGGCTTTCAAACTTCGTACTTCGTACTTCAAACTTCGTACTTCGTACTTACTTGTTCCCAGAGGGTAAAGGCAGGAAGTGATTGTAAAAATTTACAGCGTAGGGGTTCCGGGTTTTGCCTGGATACTGGATTTAGACAATTTTCCTGCCGGTTACCTGGTAAAAGAAAATACCGGATAATACCTTCATGGGTTTCTTAGTTATGACAATTAAAAGAGCTCAGGGTTGAAATCGTTCCGAAAAGCAAGGCAGAGAGTTATTAATAAAATTTGCTTACAAATGAGAGTACCAATAGAGAACGGATTAGGTTTATTCAACCAGGTATCAGATTTTATTAAGCTCCCTGCCGCTTTTCGGGACGGCATTCGTTTATCAGCGTATTTCAAATTTTCCGGAAACGGTTTCTTCGTCTCCCTGGAAAACACTGTAGACATATTGTCCTTTCTTCAGGCCACTCAGTTTATAATGGCTTTTCGGTTGCATTTTATAATGCTGGATCAGGGTGCCTTGTAAGTCGAAAACATAAAAGTCGACTTCGGCTCCTTCATTTTCTTTCGCCACCACGTGCATTTCTCTCTTTACAGCGGCGGGATGGATTTTCACCGCACTGTTGTTCAGGGAGGCGAATTTTTTCGTTTCTTTTTTTGCAGGATCTTCCGAAGGGACAGACGAACTGGTGTCAGCCGGCAGTTTGTTCAGTTTTACTGTTGCAAAAACGGGTTGAGCTAGCAGCAGTCCGGAGGCGATGACCAGCCCCGCAAAACTGCGGACGGTACATAGTGGTTTCATAGTGGTTCGGTATTAAAAAGGTATCAGTAAAACACCGGGCATTTCAGGTGCCTTGTGGCACTGTTGCCTCCCAGTCTCCAGCCCATGCGGAGGATACTGGAAAAGAAAGCGTCATTTTGTTTGGGATCGCCTCTTTCCGCAAATTCCTGATAGGGACGGGTGGTGGGGAAACTATATGTGCCTTTGTAATACAATCTTCTTGCTTTCTGGGCATCGGCTGCCGGCAGATACTGATCAAATAAGATCGGATCGATGTAGTAATTATTGCTTACATCATCCACGTAGTCGGTAAATAATTTGCGGTGCAGAATTTCAAAACCGATATACATGTTTTCCTTGAGATAATATTTTGCGCCAAAACCAAACAACAGGTTCAGTTGTGTCAGTTTATATGGTTTGCTGTCGGGGTACTCTGCAAATCCCTGGCCCTCGAGGCGTAAAGGTGCTGTTTTTACCCAGCTGCCATCCACATCCTGTGCTTCCGGATTGAAATGAAAGATACCGGCACCACCCAGTACATAAGGACGGAGTTTGCCAAGCAGACCATCATATTTTTCCAGGAAGAAAGTAGGATAAAGTTCAACAGCCGCGTAGGCTTCACTGATTTTGGAACGGAAATTCAGGTTCCTGTATTTCCGATCTGTTTCAGCACCGCCCTTATCAGGTGCCTGTGCATCATCTCCTTCTACAAAACCAAGGTTACCTGCTACGCGCAGCCCCACCCATTCAGCCGGGTAGTAGTTTACGTAGAGTCCTTTGTTCAGTTTGGTGAGGGGAAGATCAAGGTCTTTCACAAACGTTTTTCCCACACCGGCACTGCCTCCCAGGTCGCCAAGGAAAAACATCGGACCTAAGCCAAGACCGACTTCTACTTTGCCGTTACCTAAGGTTACAGATTGTGCGTTGGAGGAAAAAGAGAGAATTGCGAAGCAAACAAGCGCGGACAGCCGCACTTTGAGTAAACTTGTTCTCATTGGTATCAGATTTCTGGTTTTTCTACTATTGGATTTCAGAGCTAAGGTAGATGAATACAGAAATACGATGATAATATTGAGAACAGTTTTTTTGTTTTTGAACAAAAGAAAAGCGGTTCTACTTCGTGTTTTTACGAAATTCAGGGTAACCACATAGGCCGGTTATCCATGCTTCCCCTCATCTTTTTCAGGGTTTGTACATCGTAATATGTTCGATATCGTCTTCCAGGTATACTTCTCCATCCGGAATAAAGCCTAGTGAGCTGTAAAATTTTTTCAGGTAAAGCTGGGCGCCGATCCGGATTTCCTGCCGGCCATATAATGTATATATGTGTGCAATGGATCTTTCCATCAGCTCGCGCCCGATACCAAGGCCTCTTACAGAAGGCGAACTGACAACCCTTCCGATTGAAGGTTGCGGATATGAAATGCCCGGAGCAAGTAACCGGGTATGCGCGATGAGTTTTTCTCCGTCTTCTTCTTTTTTCCAACCCATAAAATGTACGGCTTTCAGGTCTTTATTATCCATATCCTGGTATACACAGTTTTGTTCTACCACGAATACTTCACTTCGCAGCTGAAGTATGGCATAGAGTTCAAAAGGCGTTAGTTCAGAAAAAGGTTTTAATGTCCAGTTGGTCATAGCGGGTTGAATAAGGGGCGAAGATAGAGAAGGGAAGGGAGAATAATGGAGGCGGGTTTACAACGTAAAGTTTAAGGGAAGGTGAAACGGCTTCTTGTTATTTTTGCCGGTATGCATTCTGTAATGAAAGTCAGCCGCCTTGCTGTTTATCGTTCCGGGAAAAAAATACTGGAAGGGATTGATTTTTTACTGCATCACCAGGAAGTACTGGTGATTACCGGTGCATCGGGTGCAGGTAAAACCAGCCTGGGTATGGCCCTGGCGCAACAATTACATTATAAAGGCGACATAGCCTATAATTTGCCGGCCGGCAGTCATATCGGTTGGGTAGAACAACAACACCATTTTAAAACAGTACAGTCAACCACGGACCTGTATTATCAGCAGCGTTTTAATGCGTATGATACGGAAGAAACGAAAACGGTTGCTGCAGAGTTGGGTGAAGAACTGGACAGGGCCATTCCCCTGATCCGTGAGATGGGAATAGAATACCTTTTACAGGAAAATCTGATTCAGTTATCGAATGGAGAAAATAAAAAATTGCAGCTGCTCCGGGCCCGGCTGCTAAACCCGGCTGTACTGATCATGGATCAGCCATTTACAGGACTGGATACCGCCACCCGTGCCTGGCTGGAAAAGCTGATTCTGGCGCTGAAACAAAAGGGAACCATTGTCATTCTGATTTGTTCGGCCGATGAAATACCATCCTGTGCAGATCGTATACTTGAACTGGAAGGAGGCAGTATGAAAAGGTACTGCAGTTTCCAGGAATGGGGAAACCGGAATGATCAGCAGCCTATTGACAATACTCTGCCTGAACCGACAATACTCCCGGAACATCACAGCGACAGCATTTTTGAAAGCATTATTGAAATGCAGGATGTGTCTGTACAATACGGTGAAAAGACCATTCTGGACCGGGTCAGCTGGCAGGTGATGCCCGGTGATTGCTGGTTGCTCAGTGGCCCCAACGGGGCGGGAAAATCCACTTTGCTCAGCCTCATTACGGCGGATAACCCCAAGGCCTATGCGAATAATATCCGGCTGTTCGGGCGAAAGCGGGGCACCGGGGAAAGTATCTGGGATATTAAAAAGAAGATTGGCTTTCTTTCTCCTGAGCTGCACCTTTATTTTAATGAAACATCCACGGCTTTTGAAGCCGTGGCTTCCGGACTGTTTGATACCATTGGTTTGTTCCGGCAATTGTCTGTTTCCGATACCGAATGGATTATGCAATGGATGAAAATCTGTAATGTGGATCAACTTGCGGATAAACGACTCAGGGAACTTTCCACCGGAGAACAGCGGGTGGTACTATTGGCAAGGGCACTGGTAAAAGATCCGCCATTGCTCATCCTGGACGAACCCTGCCAGGCGCTCGATCCGCAACGGAAAGCGGACATTATCGGATTAATCCACCGGGTCTGTACAGTAACCAAAAAGACGCTGATCTTTGTTTCTCACTATGAGCAGGATCGTCCGGCTTGTATTAATAAATTTATAAGGCTGGAGAAGGGAAAAGTGACGGAAATGAGATGTGAGTTGTGAGATGTGAGTTGTGAGATGTGAGTTGTGAGTTGTCAGGATCGCAATGATTAATGAAGTCTACGTACTTCGTACCCCGTACTTCGTACCCCATACTTTGTACCCCGTACTTCGTACTTTGTATTTTAGTATCCGTATTTTTCTTTCCACAACCCCCTCAGGAATTTTCTTAATTCTTCTTCTCTTGCATTTTTACCGGGATCGAAGAACCGGGTGCCCGCGATTTCTTTTGGCAGATATTCCTGGGGTGAAAAACTGTTGTCATAGCTATGGGAATATTCATAGTTTTTACCATAGCCCATATTTTTCATCAGTTTGGTAGGGGCATTGCGGATATGTAAAGGGACGGGCAGGTCGCCGAATTTTCTTACCGCCATGAGCGCTTCGTTGATTGCCGCCACGGCTGCATTGCTTTTCGGTGATGAAGCCAGGTAGGTGGTACATTGGGAAAGAATAATGTTCGCTTCCGGGAAACCGATCTTATTCACCGCGTCAAAACTGGCATTGGCCATAACCAGGGCAGTGGGGTTGGCATTACCAATGTCTTCACTGGCCAGTATTACAAGCCGCCGGGCAATGAACTTTACATCCTCTCCACCCTCAATCATGCGGGCCAGCCAGTACAAAGCGGCATTGGGATCGCTGCCCCGTACTGATTTTATAAAGGCGGATATAATATCATAATGTTGCTCTCCACCTTTATCATACAGCGCAATTCTTTTTTGCGCGATGTCCATTACAAATGCATCCGTAATGACCACTTCATTACCGGCTGCTTCACAAACAATTTCGAGGAGGTTCAGCAGTTTTCTTCCATCACCCCCGGAGATATTGATCAGGGCGGCGGTTTCCTTTAATTCCACTTTTTTTTGTGAGAGCAATTCGTCTTTTGCCAGTGCATGCCGCATCAGTTGTACCAGGTCCTTTTCATCCAGGGGCCGCAGTACATACACCTGGCAACGGCTAAGCAAGGCGCTGTTGACTTCAAAGGAAGGATTTTCTGTGGTGGCGCCGATCAGCGTAATGATTCCTTTTTCCACAGCTCCGAGCAGGGCATCCTGTTGCCCTTTATTGAACCGGTGAATTTCATCAATAAATAAAACGGCTCCTGGTTGCTGACGCGCCTGTTCTATAATTTCCCGCACATCTTTTACCCCGGCACTGATGGCACTGAGTTGAAAATACGGGACATGTAAAGTATGTGCGATAATATTGGCAATGGTGGTTTTGCCGGTTCCCGGAGGCCCCCAGAACAACATGGAATGTATCCGGCCATGTTCAATGGCCGTACGGAGTATACTGCCTTTGCCTACCAGGTGTTCCTGGCCCATCAGTTCGTCCAGGGTTACGGGACGAACCCTTTCCGCTAATGGTGCATGCCGGTTCATAGTTCAAAGTAACGCAAATTACGGTAACCGGTATGCCACTATTTTGATCGGTTTTTGCACTATTTCAGGTACCAGCACTTTTAAATGTAAGCTGGTATGAATTGGTATGTAAACAACATGAAACGAAGATCAGTGTTTCGATTTGACCGCCAGTTTAATCAGGTTCCAGTTCGCTACCGACTTGGTGAAACCACGGGTTCCGCCATCATTTCCAAGATTCAGCAGGTTGCCTAACGAGTTTCCATTTCCTTTTTCGATACCTCTTACACCTTCCTGGTTAAATACCATGGAAAAGTTAGGAATGGGTTCATCGGAGGCCAGCAGGAAATAATTATCGGTGCCCACGGGCTCAGAAACAGTTCCCTCAAATAAGAATACATCGTTTACCAGTGCGTAATCCCGGAATTTCGGAAACTGGTTTGCCAGGTTACCGTCATTGGCATCAGGGTAAGTGAGTACCATATTGCCGGCTTTATCAATCAGAAAAACATATACATACCTTTTTATTTTATTGGCACTGGTACTTCCCGGGTTGGCGACCAGGTGAAAAGCTACGGAATGGCCAACGCTGTATTCATTATTGGTAATGGCACTGCCGGTTGTTTTATCCCGCATTTCCAGGTGAAAGGGGAAACTGCTTTCACTTTCATCGGGACCAACCAGTTGAAGCCAGCCCCTGATTTTGGAGAGACGCATCGCATATTCGTAAATGGATTCCGTCAATTCCTGAAGGGCAGCAGCCTGGGTACCTGTTACGGTAAAGCTCTTTGTCTGGACCGGCATGGACTCAAGACTGTCACGGGCCGCTGTTTGAGTCCGACGCAAACCATAGGCCGGATTCCCATCTTCATCAATAGTGCCATAGAGGGTATAGTGCGCATCCGCAATATTGTCAGTAATCACTATACTTTTATTTTGTGGAGACAACAAACGGGATTTTACGGATTGATATAAATCTTTAAACAAAGGCAACTCAAAATAAAAACTGGAATCTTTTCCTGCTATATTCACCAGGGAGGCTGTTGTAATGGTGGCAGGTGCCGGTATTTCTTTTCCGTCCGTGTTGATACGGAATTTTTTTCCATCATGAAATACGGTTGTATACGGATCCGTTTTTTCAAGTTCGTTGATCCAGTTGACTTTTCCGGATGATCTGAGTTCTTTATTCACTGTTGCGAGCCTGCCGATTTCCGCGAATGACAGGGTATTAGCCGGGAGGTAAATTTTTAACAGCGGGGCGGAAGATGATACCCAGTTCGTGACTTCCAGCAACTCTCCGGCCTTCAGCTCCTTGCTGCTTCCTTTAATAAACCGGGCCCTGGAACGATTTACACTATAAATACTGTCAATTACCAGTTTCACCAGGGTATCCGTGCCGGAAAACTTCACCAGCTCATTTTCCTTGTACAGTCCAAGGGCAAAACCACCCTGGAGTATCACTTTATCCCGTTCGAAACCGGAAACGGCAACCAGTGATTTATCGGGAACCGTTCCTTTGGCCAGGCCAAAAAGGGTCTGCTGCTGACGGGCAGGTTGTGCACCTAACACCGGTTCCTGTTTTTTCCCATTACTTTTCAGGATTGCCCGGATACTGCTGAAAAGGTTAATGGCAGACGCGTTAACCGATTGCTGATCGAGGGCCTGTAGCAAAGCAATTGTAAATGCGCCATGTGCCATATTATTGGCATCCCGTTGCTCCTGGGCAAATTCATTGTCCTGTGCGGCGGATAAAATAAGGAATTTACCTTCCGTTCTTGTTTCAGGTGGTATGGGTTGACTGTCATCTTTTGCATCATAAGCCGCATCGGCAATAAAGCGGAACTTGCCCGGTAACTGCGGCCCCCGTGCCAGCGATCCGCTATGGCAACAGTCAAGTATAACCGTAAGGTTGGCCCCTTTATCCAGAAAAGCGTTATATATTTTTGTTAGTTCCTTATCCCGGATATCTGCCACACCCGGTTTCCATGTATCGGCCGGTACAATGGATTCATCTTTCTTGTCTGTTTCCCGGCTCAGGCTGTTGTTCACCTGGCTGCCATGCCCGGCATAAAATAACACAACCACATCTCCGCTGTTGGTTTTTGCAAGCAGGTCATTCATTTTTTTCAATATCGCGTCACGGCCGGCCTGAAGGTTAAATAAGGTATCCATATTGGCTGCGGAAAACTGGAACCGGGAGAGCAATACTGAATGCATCGCCCTGCCATCGTTCACACATCCGTCCAGATCCCTGAACTCGGACCGGGCTGTACCGGGAATTTTTGTCCCTTTCGGGGGCGTGTATTTGTCTATACCGATTATCAGGGCTCTTTTTTCCTGGCCCAAAACGGATTGCAGTCCTGCAAGAATGAAGAATACAAAGAGGCTTATTCGGTACATAATCAGGTGTTTTGTGTGATAATAATACTGCATTTTCCCGTCACAAGCGTACCGTGAATAAGGTATTTTTAGCGATTTGCCTTTCCCTGCAGCAGATCAGAATAATCCCGTCTCCCGGGTATACTTTTATTTCCCGGGAGACTGTAACTTTCAAAAAAATACTACATGCTGAATTTTACAAGTTCCCGTCATTTCAGTTTGTTGATTGTACTGATGTTCCTGTTTTTCGGAGCATTGGCGAATCCGGGCATACTGATCCGGGGTACCTATGTGCTGGCAACCAGTCAATATCCGTCTGCCATAAAAAAAATCCGGCCACAAGCGGTGTATGTAGTGTACAAGGGACCTGTGATTAAAGAACACTGGCGTAAACAGTTTTTCAGTAACGACACAATTTTACAACTCCGGGGTTTTATGGATTCTGCTCGTAATGGCATTAAAGCATACCGGCTTGTTTTTAAAAGCGGAACGGAAATTGACAGTGTTTGGCAGATCAATGATCAGTTGCTGATAACCGATAAAGCCTGGAATCTGGCACCCGGATTACTTGATGTTGTGGCTGTGGATGAAACGGGGAAAACAACAGACCGCTTTATTTTTAATTATGGTGAAAAATTTAAACTGGAAGGGAAGAAAGTGCCCGGTCTGGAACAACTGCTACGGCAGGAGGAAGTGTATACGCAGACTGATCGTAACAGGTATGCAACCGGTGCTGCCTGGGTGTTGTCCGTAGGAATTGATAATTATACCGGGGGAATTGCACAGCACTACCGCAATTGCGAATCAGATGCACGTTCGTACAACGAATTTTTCAGGAATCAGTTTATGAAAGCGGGACATTCAATTCCTGCGTCATTCTATCACGGATATCTGCTCACCGGTGAAAAAGCAAGCAGGGCGGCAATACTTGAAACATTGCGGGAAATCGCGGAACGGGCAGCCCCCGGCGATTATTTTATTTTTAATTTCAGTGGACTGAGTTATCCGTTGTCAGCGGACGGGGAAAAAGAATCCACCTGTTTTTTTCCCTGGGACAGTGCAGGTTTTTCCAAGGAAGTTATAGACAGTAAGCGCCCGCAGGCTAAGCTGATCAGCGAACGCCTGATTTCCCTGAAAGTATTGCAGGAATATTTTCAGATGATACCGGCTAAGCAACAGCTGCTGATTACAGAATCCGGCCCCACCCGGAATTTTAAGACAGAGTTTTTACGCACGCTGATGCAGAACTCGCCACTGGTTTCAGGTCTGCTCAATAAAAACAGGATTATTATGGTGCCAGAAGGATTTGGTCTGGATAATCTGTTCTGCAAGGGAAAGAGTGCAGGTAAAGGCCCGCTGAACTTTTACCTGACATCATTGGACAGCACACTGAATATTTTCAATATTTTTCTGCCCGGGATGCAGGCGGAGAAAATTGTACACAGTATGAAGAACCACGAAATTGCCTGCGAAGCGGGAACACAGGACTATTTTGATGTGTTTTTCGAACAGACCTTTCTCCGCCAGTACAGGGATGTTTTCGGCGAGGAGGAGTCTGTTACCAGGGGCTTGAAAGTACGGCCGGCTGAACTGACGAAAGAACTCAGCGATCTGGAAGGGAAGCGTTATGCCCTGGTAATTGGTACCGATCATTACCGGGGTAAGGGCTGGAACCCCCTGAGTAATCCGATTGCGGATGCGCGGGCGGTAGCCGCCGAATTAAAAGAAGGGTATGGATTTGAAATCCGGCTGCTTGAAGATCAGCCGATGGACAGCATCTATGCGGCAGTCCGTTATTATTACAACAACGCACAACCCAATGATCAGCTGGTTATCTATGTGGCAGGTCATGGTGATATGGATGAAATGTTGCTGGACGACGGATTTATTGTATGTCATGATTCCAGGTCGGTTGAGGATGATCCGATGCGCAACAGCTATATCCCGTACATGAAACTCAAAAAAATGCTGAACAATATACCGGCAAGGCAGGTGCTGGTATTGCTGGATGTTTGTCATGGTGGCGTGTTTGATCAGAAAGTATTTGATCAGAAATTTTCAGGTGACGGGAAAAGAGAAGGCGTGTTTGCTGCTATCAGCAACCGGAATGTTGTACAATTATTAAAAGATAAATTGCCGCTGCGTACCCGCAAGTTTCTTTCATCGGTTGGAACAGAGCCGGCATTTGATGGGAAAGCCGGAAAACATTCTCCTTTTGCAAACCTTTTGTTACAGGTGCTGCGATCCCGGGGTGAAAACGCCAATGGCATACTTACGCTGTCGGATATTTATGCAGTATTACAGACGGCCAGCCTGAATGAAACGGCTACACTGCGGATCACGCCCGCCATGGATAATTTCGGCCGCTTTGATCCATTCAGTGAATTTATTTTTATTCCGGTAGCAGAAAAAAAATAACGTACGTTCCGTTGTTGTTTTTGTTTTCTGATCAGGATCAGGTCAGGGTTCGGATATTTTTTCTATATTGCCCGTACGATTGCTTACATGAATGCTGCTGCTCAATATAACGGGGATTCTTTGCTCCCGCTACAGGAACGAATTGCCTGTGGTGACAGTGCGGCTTTCAGGCAATTGTTTCATCTTTTCTACACCCGTCTTTCACAGTTTGCAACTTCAATAATTAAGTCGGAAGAAATTGCCGGCGAAGTCGTGGATGAAGTATTTGTACGCTTATGGACCAACAGGTCAACCATCGGGTCTATACAAAATCTGCGTGTATATCTTTACCAGGCTGTCAAGAATGAATCACTCAACTATTTATCCCGCAAAGCCCATCAGCATATTTATGAGCCTTTTGATGATATTTATATCCAGCTCAATGACGATCTGAGTCCGGAACGTTTGATGATAACACAGGAACTGATCAGCAAAATCAGGGCTGCCGTGGACGCGCTGCCACCTCGTTGTAAAATGGTTTTTAAACTGGTGCGCGAGGACGGATTAAAATACCGGGAAGTGGCCGAAATTCTGAATCTTTCCCATAAAACCGTTGACGCCCAGATGGTAATTGCCATCGGCCGTATCCGAGAAGCCCTGAAAGAGGAAATGCATCTGTTTCCCCGGATTTTTTTTCAAAAAAAATAGAACGCGTTTAGGGAACCCGGTTGTTTGCTGTGTCTTATACAGTAAGCACGTATGTCGAACCAGCACTTTTATAGTTTATTTGCCAAAAAACTGGCAGGAGAAGCCAGTCCTGAAGAGCTCAGTGAGCTGGACGCATACCTGCAGGCGCATCCGGAAGAGCAATATGTGCAGGAAATTGTCACCAACTGGTGGGAATCCGGTGTAGCAATGTCTCCTGAAGCCGAAGAATCGGAGGATGCTCGGTTCGAACGCATTTTACATCAATCGGCCATCAATCAGTTTCAGACGGAAGAAATAATACAATCACAGAAACCGGTTCATAAAATGAATTTTTCCGGTTGGAAAAAATGGATGGCGGCTGCTGTTGTGGCAGGTCTGTTGTTTATTGGCGCCCGGTATGTATTCAGCAGTTCAGTTGTAACAGCCGATACGGAAAATGAAATTGTGGCAAAACGGGGAACCAAGTCCCGCTTATTATTACCCGATGGTACACAGGTATGGCTGAATGCAGAGAGCCGTATTACCTATGCTGATTTCTTCAATGATTCACTACGGGAAGTCCGCCTGGAAGGGGAAGCCTATTTTGATGTGGTGAAAGATGCCAGACGCCCGTTTATAGTACATACATCCGGTATACGGATACGGGTATTAGGGACAGCGTTTAATGTTAAATCATATCCGCAGGACCCCACTATTGAAGCCACACTGGTCAGGGGCCTGATTGAAGTGGAAAAAATAAACCAGCCCCAATCGTCCAGGATCATGTTAAAACCCAATGAAAAACTGGTATATAATAAGAACCTTGACCATGTTGTAAAAACAACTGAACCGTCTCTTGAAAAAAATAATAGCGTACAACAGCCGGAAGTAAAGCCGGAAAGTATTTCCATCAGCACCCTTGCAAAAGGGATCGCCGACAGTATACGGGTTGAGACGTCCTGGGTCTACGGTAAACTGGTATTTGACGGGGAGACTTTCAGGGAGCTTGCACCACGAATGGAACGATGGTTCAATGTAAAAATCGGTTTCAGAAATGAGAAAGTGGCAGGCTACCGCTTTACCGGTGTTTTTGAACATGAAAATATTGAAGAAGCATTGCAGGCATTACAACTGACCGCCTCATTTTCCAGTACCGTCAAAGGAAATGAAGTATGGATTGATAAGAAATAACTGATTAAACGTAGTATAAAAAAAATCGGGAAATGCGGCAACATTCCCCGATAAAGGCTAAAACGGAATTCCCCGCTTGTTGAAGGAAAGGGATTCCACATTTAATAACCCCAAAACTAAAGGTATGAAAAAAAAGGTACCTCGGGAAAGGCTTTTGCCTGCTCCAGACTGTTCTTTCTTAAAAATGCTATTGCTTATGAAGTTGACGGTTGCAATGATCTTATTGACTGCTTTTCAGGTCACTGCCGCAGGAGAGGGCCATGCGCAGAATGTTACGCTGCAGCTCAGGCAGGCTGAAATCCCGAAAGTATTCCGGGCTATCGAAAAGCAAAGCCCTTACCGTTTCCTGTACAATTATGATTTACCTGCCCTGCAGCGTAAAGTAGATGTGGATGTAAAAAACACCCCGGTGCTTACGGTACTCAATGACCTGCTGGCCGGATCGGGACTTGGGTACAGGATTATGAATAACCGGCTAGTTGTTATTGTTTCCACTACTGCCGATAACGCGGCTGTGAACAAAACAGTTACCGGTACCATTTTATCCGAAGCCGGAGAGCCGTTGGCCGGCGTCAGTGTCCGGATTAAAGGGACAGATTTTGGAACCACTACTGATGCCAAAGGAAAATTTTCACTGGAAGTTCCGGAAAAAGCCGTACTGGTATTTTCCTATGTAGGTTTTGATCCGCAGGAAGTAACCGTTGGCGCACAACAGACTATTAATATAAAACTGAAACCTGCTGACTCCCAGATGGAACAAGTAGTGGTAGTGGGTTATGGTACACAGAAGAAAAAAGACCTGACTGGTTCGGTGTCCACCCTTACTTCAAAAGACCTGGAAAACAGACCGACTTCCCAGTTTGGCTATGCCATTGAAGGTAAAGCCGCGGGCGTACAGGTGATCCGTTCTTCCGGTCAGCCACAGGCGGGTTTCTCCATTCGTGTCAGGGGTACTGCATCCATCACGGCGGGCAGTGATCCGATTTATATTGTAGATGGAATACCTACTGAAAATATAAATGATATTAACCCCGGGGATATTGAAAATATCACGGTATTAAAAGACGCATCTTCAGCCGCGATATACGGTAACAGGGGTTCCAACGGGGTAGTGATTGTAACCACTAAAAGAGGAAAAAACCAGAAACTGAAAATCGGGTTCAATACATCGCTGACCATGAGTAAGGCCTGGAAAAAAATGGATGTGCTGAACAGCAGTCAGTTTAAAGACCTGGCTACTGAAATGGGAGCTACTACCGACTGGAACAAATACAATGCGAATACCAACTGGCAGGATGAGACATTCCGTAATGCCGTTTCTCAGAATTACCAGCTCACCGCAACCGGTGGTTCGAAAAATACCAGTTATTATGTATCCGGTGCGTATGTAAATCAGAACGGAATTGTGCTGAATAATAACCTCAAACGGGCGACATTCAAAGCCAACCTTGATCAGCAGGTTACAAAATTCCTGAAGGTAGGTGCCACACTGGCTTATTCCAATTGGAAAGACCGCGACGTTCCGGAAAATTACCGGAATGGTGTTATTGCCCGTGTGCTGACTACTGCACCAATCATTGGTATCCGCGATATGGACGACCCGAAACAGTATGCGCGGAGTCCGTTTATCAACGACCTCGAAAATCCGGTATCCACTGTTTATCAGCCGGAGCACCTGTTCACCAATAACCGCTTCACGGGTAATATATATGCAGAAGCGGAAGTGAAAAAAGGCCTGAAACTGAAAACCCTTTTTGGTTTTGAAAATTCGGATGGTTTGTTTACTTCTTTCCAGGATACAGTACAGACAAGATACGGACGTACCATGCACGGACTGGCTTCCGAGAATACGTACAAACAAAAAAACTGGATATCAGAAAATACAGTCAGTTACACGACGAAGATTAAAAATCACAGTATTAATGCGCTGGCCGGTTTTATCGTAGCCCGTGAAACGGATGATAATCTTTACCGCAGTTCTGTGGATTTCCGTACGGCTAAACCCGGCGATCAGTCCGTGGATGGCGGTGCCGTAAAATCCACTCCGACTAAGGATAAAATGAGGGCTTCCAGTGTATCCGCTATTGCCCGGATTTTCTACAACTACAAGGACAAATATTACCTGACTACCAATTTCCGTCAGGATGGTTCAGGCAAATTCGCTGAAGGAAATAAGTGGGGTAGTTTTCCTTCTTTCTCTGCAGGCTGGAGAATTTCTGAGGAAGACTTTTTCAAAAAAACAGGAAATGGTATATCTGAACTGAAACTCCGTGCTGGCTGGGGTATTGTGGGAAATGATCGTATACCTGCCTTTGCACGTTTCGGATTAGTGGATACGGCCGCACCCAAATACCTGATTGGCGGTGCCGTACGTACCGCCTATGTTCCCCGTACACTGGAGAATGTGGATCTGACCTGGGAGAAAACCAACCAGGTGGATATTGGTATTGATCTGGGGCTGTTTAAAAACCGCCTGATGATCACCGCCGATTACTATCATAAGAAAACGACCGATATGTTGCTGGCCGTGCCCATTCCTACCACCACCGGATATTCCAGTGCCTGGCAGAATGCGGGCAGTCTCGAGAATAAAGGATTTGAGTTTTCATTTGCTTCCAAAAATATCGTGAAAACGGATTTTAAATGGAGCAGTGATTTTAATATCTCCTTTAATAAGAACAAAGTACTTGACATCGTGGGCACGCAACTGGTAGTGGGTACCATCAATCCGGCTGGTTCTGATTATAATACAGCCATCGTTCAGGAAGGCATGCCCCTGGGTAGTTTTTATGGTAAGGTTTCACAGGGTGTGGATCCGGCTACAGGCAATATCAGATACATGCTGAATAAAGCAGGAACAGCGGATAGTGTGGGGATAATTGGAAATGCCAATCCGAAATTCATGTATGGATTCAGTAACTCCATTACCTACAAAAACTTTTCGGTAGATATTTTCTTCCAGGGAGTAAGTGGTAATGATGTCATGAATGCCACACGTATTTTGTCTGAATCAATGGCCCTGGTGATGAATCAATCCGCAACCGTACTGAATCGTTGGAAGAATGCCGGGGATATTACGTCGATTCCGCGTTCTTCCGCAAACTCATGGAACAACTCACTGCCTTCCACCCGGTATATGGAGAAAGGGTCCTACCTGCGGCTGAAATCGCTTACCGTTGGATATCGGCTACCTGAAGGCAGCATCAGCAAACTGAAGATGAGCCGTTGCTTTATTTACCTTACCGCGGAGAATCTGTTCACCTTTACGAACTATACCGGTTTCGACCCTGAACTCAGTGCATTCAGTGGCAAGTCAAATTCCACTACTAACCAGAATGCGGCACCCGGTGTGGATTGGGGTACCTATCCGCAATCCAGGGATTTCGTACTGGGCTTAAACATCTCCTTCTAATCTAAAAATGGCAAACATGAAAAAATATTCATACCGGATACTGGCAGTGGCGATGATCGGACTGCTGCCATTTGCATCGTGCAAAAAATTTCTTGATGATAAGCCCGAGACGGCACTGACAACGGGTAATGCGTACACTTCCGCGCGCGATGCGGAGAACGCGCTCAACGGCTGTTATCATACATTTTACGCCACGGATTACTATCAGTGGGAGAATGTAATGCTGAGCGATGTGCGTTCAGACAATGCATACCCCGGCGGTAACAACGAAGAAACCTTCTTTGATTATGACCGGTTTATTCTGCCGGCCAGTAATACACACAGCTATGCTCACTGGAGAGCGTTGTATAACGGCATTGCCCGATGTAATGTATTGCTGAATAAAATTGAACTGGTGGCTGATCCGGCACTTACCGCCGCACGGAAAGCCGAGATTATCGGGGAAGCAAAATTTCTGCGCGCCTTCCATTATTATCACCTGGTGAAATTATATGGTGGCGTACCCCTGGAACTGGAATCCAATTCCGCGGATCCCGGCAAAACAAGAAAAGCCCGCTCAACAGAAAAGGAAGTGTATGATCAGATTGTACTCGACCTGGAAGCAGCCGTAGCCAGTCTCCCGGATACCTATAATGGAGCAGCCGGTACCGCTACAGCCAATACCCCATCTGTAAATAAGGCAAGAGCTACAAAAGGTGCGGCCAATGCCATGCTGGCAAAAGCATGGGCACAACGCAGTGACCGCGACTATGCCAAAGTTTTACAGTATTGTAATGCCGTTATCAGCAGCCCGGCAGGCTATGCATTATTATCCAGCTATGCCGATGTATTTGACGGAAACCATGATTTCAACAGCGAATCCATTCTTGAAATTCCGTATGAAGCCGGTAACTGGGATGCTTCCTGCTGGGGTGTGCAGTTGTACCTGGCTCCGGAAGATGGCTGGCAGAAATACTGTGTCCCTTCCAAAGACCTGGTGGCCGCTTATGATGCAAATGGCGACCTGGTAAGAAAAAATGCAAACATTCTTTTCCTGACCCGTGATGGCAATGGAGATCCGATCAGCTGGCCGGATGAAAACTGGAATCCTTGTAAAGACGCCAATACCGCCACGCCGTTTAATCAGAAACAAAAGAACGCCGGTGGTTGGGCCAGCGGAGATAATTTTTATCTTATTCGCCTGGCAGATATCCTCTTACTGAAAGCAGAAGCACAGAATGAAACCGGGAATCCGGGGCCCGCTGCTACCACGTTGAACCTGGTAAGAAACAGGGCGGGACTTGCATCCATTACGGGTTCTTCACAGGCGCAGATGAAAACGGCTATCCTGCTGGAAAGAAGACTGGAACTGGCTTTTGAAGCACAACGCTGGGATGACCTGGTACGTGCTGGTGTAGCCACAACGGTTATGCAGGCACTGAATGAAGTTACCTATACCTGTCCTTCGGGTGTACAGGGACCTGCCGTACGGATGGATTATTCGCAATGTACCCAGCAACACTGGATCATGCCGATTCCGTTGGTGGAACTGAACAGTAATCCGAACCTGGTACAGAATCCGGGTTATTAATGAGAAAGTATGAAAAAAGTTTTCATACAAAACGGACTTTGTTTTTTTCTCGGGATCATACTGGTGACCACCGGATGTACTCAGCCAGTGGCTGACAAAAACGGCTCATCAGGCAATGCAGCAAGCACTCAACCTGCCCTTTCGGGCAGGTTGTTTTTTCATACCTATAGCTGTTATAACTGCAATGATTCGAAATTGTACCAGTTTGATTTCTCAACGAAGTTGTTGCGGTGTATCAGCGGTGACTGGGCAATAGCAAATCCGATGAATGCGCATGTATCTCCGGATGGACGGGCGATTGTTTTTATGGGGGTGACTGCCGGCTCCGGCTGGGATATATTTTATTGGCGTATCGGTACGGATCTGACACCCCGGAACCTTACCGCCACATATGGAACTGCCCGGGATGAGGATCCGAAGTTTTCGTTTGCCGGCAATAAAATTGTCTTCAAGCAAAACGGTGTGATGAAGGAAATGGATACACTCGGCATTATTACCCGCTCATTCGCAATAGCACAGCAGGAAGCTTCCATGCCTTACTATACAAAAGGGGACAGCCTCTTGTTGTTTTCGGGAAATGAACCCATCGGATCAACTGCAGATATCAGTTTGCTTCGATTGAATACGGGAACCGTAATTCCGCTTTCTGCGAATCCCGGTCTCGAAGAGTATTATCCGGTTACCTGTGATGACAGCAGTTTTTATTTTACACGCTGGTACAGTGCCGATAATCACAATGACCAGATTTACCTGGGTTATATTGACGGAAGGCCGGCGCGTCGGTTCGCATTTAATGAAGTGTATCAGAATTATTCAGATGCCTGTCCGGTGAATAATCAGTTCCTGATTATTTCCAGTACGACCACTGGTGGCCGGGGAGGATATGATCTGTACCTGGTGGACAGGGTCGAAGGTAAGCGATGGTCTCTTGATCTTTATATGTATGGTATTAATTCCCCAATGAATGAACTGGGCGCCGTGTATACTCCTTACTGACTATATTATTTAGCTGCACAATTATGGCTGTCGTTTATTCAAAATGAAATAACCTGCTTTTCATGAAAAAATATTTGCTTTCTTTTTGTTTCGGACTATTTATTTTTTACGGGTCGGCAACAAACGCACAGCAACGAAAGTTGTATCCTGCCAGTCAGCTGCACATATCCTGGCGGCTGACCGGTAATGCATATAATAATACTTCAGCGGCATTAGCTGTCTTTACGTTGATCAATAAAGCTGGAACGCCCTTTCCCGGTAGCGGATGGACGATTTATTTCAATTCCAGTCAGCCGGTAGCAGCAGCTAAAAACGATAAACTGGCTACTATTTCGCACGTAAATGGAGATATATTTAAACTGGTGCCGGGGCCGGCCTTTCCGGCATTGAAGAAGAATGATTCACTCTCCATTGCGTATTTTACAAATGGCACTATAATTAATTCCACGGCTACGCCTGGCGGTTTGTATATAGTATGGGACAAGCAGCCGGAAAAAGGGTTTAGTCTTACTTCGTATACCGTACAGCCTATGCAGCAGCATGTACCGGGTATAACTGGCCCCGATAAAGTGTTTTATCAGAACAGCATTATTCAGCCCGTACAGGATAAAGAACTGCTCAAAATATTGCCAACACCGGTGAGTTATACCGAAGAAGAAGGGTATATCTATATTGACGGCCGGGTTGAATTGTCAGCCGATCCGGCTTTTGAAAACGAACGAAATTATCTTTCAGGAGAATTGCAAAAGAGGCTGCTGGTAAATAATGCTGATTCCGGAACAAAAAGGAGACAGAACCGGATTCAATTGCAGAAAGAGCCATTGCCATCGGGAGAGTACCTGCTTTCGGTCAATGAGGATGGAATTAAAATAACCGCAGCCGGGGCGGATGCTATATTTAATGGCATTCAATCACTTTTTTCCCTTATGCCACCGGTTGCCTGGAAATCTCCACAAACCACTATTCCGCTTCAAAAAGTAAAAGTTGCCGATAAACCACGTTTTGGTTACCGTAGCCTGATGATGGATGTGGCCAGAAATTTTAAGTCCAGGGAAACGGTATTCCGGATACTGGATATGATGGCTTTGTATAAAATGAATGTATTGCATTTCCATTTCAGTGATGATGAAGGCTGGAGAATAGAGATACCTTCCTTGCCCGAACTGACTTCAGTCGGCGCCGTCCGCGGTTATAGTACCGATGCTACGGCCATGTTGCTTCCTTCCTACGCTGCGGGACCGGAGCCTGGTAAATCCCTGGGAACCGGGTACTATAGTAAAAATGATTTTATCCAGATACTGAAGTATGCCACGGCTCGTCATATTCAGGTGATACCGGAAATTGAAACACCCGGCCATGCAAGGGCGGCGATTAAATCCATGGATGCCCGTTATGAGAAATATATGCGATTGGGAAACATAGAAGAAGCGGAGCGTTACCTGTTGCGTGACAGGAATGATCAGTCGGTTTACAGTTCTGCGCAGCTGTGGACGGATAATGTTATGTGTGTGGCTTTGCCCTCCGTCTATGCATTTCTTGAAAAAGTGGTGGATGAACTCCGGGCTATGTATAAGGAAGCCGGGGCCACTTTACAAACAATTCATATGGGCGGTGATGAAGTGCCGTCCGGTGTCTGGGAGAAATCACCGGTATGCCGGCAATTAGTGGAAAACGATCCTGCTCTTCATGAAATAAATGATCTCTGGTATTACTACTATGGAAAAGTCAATAAACTGTTACAGGCAAAAGGACTTTTTCTCTCCGCATGGGAGGAGGCCGGTATGCGTAAAACAATACGTGACGGAAAGGAGGTGATGATAGCCAATCCGCGGATGGCCAATGAAAACATACAACTGCATGTCTGGAACAATGTAACCGGATGGGGGGCAGAAGACCTGCCCTACCGGCTGGCCAATGCCGGGTATAAAGTGGTGCTTTCGCCGGTCAGCAATAATTACCTTGACCTGGCCTATTATAAGCATCCGGAGGAACCCGGTTATTACTGGGGCGGCTTTCAGGATATTGATAAACCCTTTTACTTTATTCCATTTGATTATTATAAGAATTCAAAGGATGATCCCGACGGCAACCCCGTTGATCCGGCTGTTTTCATTGGGAAAGACAGGCTGACCGATTTTGGCAAATCTAATATAGTTGGTATTCAGGGTTTGTTATGGGCTGAGAATCTCCGGTCTCCTGAGATTATGGAGTACCTGTTGTTGCCGAAATTACTGGCTGTGGCGGAACGGGCCTGGGCGGCTGATCCTGCCTGGGCTACAGAACCGGATAGTGTAAAGTCCCGCGAATTATACATACAGGCCTGGTCGGTTTTTTTACACCAGGTGGGCAAACGGGAATTGCCAAGACTGGATTATCTCGCAGGGGGCTTTTCTTATCGTATCCCGGCTCCGGGTGCGGTTATACATGAGGGTAAGGTACTGGTCAATATTCAGTTTCCCGGTTTACAGATCAGGTTTACAACAGATGGTACCGTACCCACGGCAGCCAGTACACCCGTAACCGGGCCAATAGCTGATAAAGGGCAGATCTCCATCCGTGCATTTGACAGCCGGGGCCGTGGGGGAAGAACCATTATCGTTGATAACAATTAAGTAGTAGCTTAGAGCCCCCGGACAAGGGGTTATTAAATACATCAAGGTATGAAAAGGAAAATGTTGCTTGTCATTCTTTTACTGCCAGCCATGCTGCAGGCGCAACTTCGCGTGTCTTCTGTTTTTTCAGATAATATGGTATTACAAAGGGATAAAGTAAACAGGGTATGGGGTTGGGCTGCCCCCGGACAACTTGTTACCACTCAGTTTAAAGGCAAGAATTATCCGGCTGTTGCCAATAGTGCAGGGGAGTGGATGGTATGGCTGGACCCCGCAAAAGCCGGCGAGGCCGGAACTGTAACGATACAGGCGGATCAGGAGAAAATCGAGTTTACCAATATACTGATGGGTGAGGTATGGATATGCAGCGGGCAAAGTAATATGGAGTGGCGGATGGATATGCTGAAAGATGTGTATCAGCAGGAACTGAATACCGCGAAGAATGAGCAGATCAGGTTTACCGTTATCAGTAAATCATTGGCGACAATGCCGGAAAAAGAAGCCAGGATACAGAAGAAATGGGTGGCTGTGGATCCCGCTACGGTGGGTGAATGTTCAGCTGTAGCATACTGGTATGCAAAAAAACTGCAGCGGGAATTGAATGTACCCATCGGACTGGTGGTAACGGCCTGGGGAGGTACTCCGGCGCAATCATGGACGAGTGTGGAAGGACTGGGATCGTTTTCTCAGTATATTAATGATTATGTGAAAAATATCCGGCCACTGAATCTGAAAGATATCGATCGCCAGCAGGCAGCTTTGCGCGTAAAATACCAGGAAACACTGGCGGCAAAATCCGCCTATAGTAAAACGATACTTGATCCCGGCTTTAATGATCAGGGCTGGAAGGAAATGAGTTTGCCAAAACTTTGGGAGGAACAAGGCTATCCTTCCCTGGATGGAGTCGTGGTTTACCGGTTAAGTTTTGATATAAATGAGGCGGCAGCCGGCAAGGAAGCCGTACTGAATATGCCTGCAATCGATGATATAGATTCCACTTATATTAATGGTCGCTTTATCGGCAGCATAAATCAATGGGACGCGATACGTACATACACCATTCCTGCCGGGGTGTTAAAAGCCGGACGCAATGTACTGGTGATCCGGGTACAGGATGATGGCGGAGGTGGCGGACTGGCTGCAGTGCCGGATAAATTTTATATTGTTTCCGGGGCGCAAAAAATCATGCTGGCGGGAAAAGCGAAGTATGAGATTCTGGCCGAACTGCCGGATATGACAGGTGGCCGTGGCGCACTTGAACATCAGCCTGCTGTATTGTTTAATGCCATGATTGCCCCTTTACTGCCGTTGAGTATCCGGGGCGTCATCTGGTACCAGGGCGAAAGTAATGCGGACACAAAAGACGAATCAATAGAATACAGTACATTGTTTCCCTCCATGATAACGGACTGGCGTAACCGCTGGGGGCAGGGCGATTTTCCTTTTCTCTTTGTACAGCTGGCTTCTTTTGGTCCGGTACAGAAGGAGCCTGCGGAAAGTAACTGGGCCTTGTTACGCGAAGCACAGACAAACACGCTCCGGTTGCCAAATACGGGCATGGCTATAACCACCGATATCGGGAATCCGGTGAATATTCACCCTGTAAAGAAACAGGAAGTCGGGGGCCGGCTGGCGGATGAAGCCATGCGGTTTGTGTATGGAAATACTAAACGGATTTCCGGCGGACCCGTGTATCATTCCATGCAGGTAAAAGGAGCGCAGGTTATTATCCGGTTTACGAATACAGGGAAAGGGCTGCTGGC
This sequence comes from Chitinophagales bacterium, assembly GCA_017303855.1. GTDB lineage: Bacteria > Bacteroidota > Bacteroidia > Chitinophagales > Chitinophagaceae > JJ008. Next base: position 39,302 of record JAFLBL010000019.1, read on the forward strand.
GAAGGCGGGTGCGCTGAAACAATTTGCCATTGCCGGTACGGATAAAAAATTCTATTGGGCCGATGCGATTATACAGGGAAATACAGTAATTCTAAAAGCAAAGCAGGTGCCCCTGCCCGTTGCCGCCAGGTACGCATGGGCCGATAGTCCGGTTGATGCCAATCTGTATAACAAGGATGGCTATCCGGCCGGACCTTTCAGAACGGATAACTGGTAACTGGCTATCAGAAGGTGATCCATATTTTATGATATGTAAAAGTGTACTGCCACAGGTTCGCTCCCACTTGTCATGACCGGCCTGACCGAAAAATCCCCTTTTTTCTGTTGTTTTTCCCCTTGCCGGTTTTTTCAACCGGGTTAGTTTTATTCCTGTAACAAAGAGCTATACATGTGTTACGGGTATAGCGCTTTGTTGATTGATAATGATTAGTAACCTTGTCCTGTGTCCATTTCCCTTATCCCCGTAACACCTGTTTTTGCAGCACCCTTGCCTGTTATTCATAACGCGGCAGGTGAAACCGCCCTGATCCTGGTAGCCTTTTCCAGGTGGTTTCGGATACTGTATCCACCGGCAGCGGATCAGTATGCTGAGGGGACTGCAAAAACAGGGGATAAGATTTTAAAATTCCCGTTGTCCCAACCCCGGCATTAATCGGGATCAATCAGGCACAAGATTATTTTATCCGCACCTTTTTTTTTCATAGACTTGTATTTTACTAACCGCTTATCAGGAAAATTCAGTGGAATACCAGCCTGGCACACATATTATCGCATCATTAACAGTAAACCGGGATTCGCTTATCCGCTCCTGTGCATCCGTCAGGGAACAAATTGAAGAATTAATCAATCAATATCAGTTGCAGAAGCTGGGAGAAGTCTATCACGATTTTCCCGGAGGAGGATTTACGGCTCTGATATGTCTTAGTGAAAGTCATATTTCTCTTCATACATGGCCGGAACACGGGCTGATCAACCTGGATATTTATCTCAGCAACTTTCTCCGTAATAATGACGGTACGGTAAACGGAATCTATGAAACGTTAATCCGTTTCTTCAGCGCCTCCGTAGTTCATCACCAAATGATCCGCCGCTGATGGACTATTCCGGTTATACACTCACCAGTTGTCCCGGTTGCCAGAAACCAGTCAGCTTCGCCAGCCCGTATACTCATTTGGTAGTATGTACCTGTGGTACAGTGGTTGAAAGGTCGGCGGAAGGTACATTTAATGAAAAGCCCATTGGCGTACTATTACATAAACATAGTTTTATACAACCGGGTTCTGCAGGAGAATGGGAGTCAAAAAAGTTTACGGTACTGGGTCGTTGTTTCTGCTGGTTTGATGAGAACGTTTTTAATTACTGGACCATTGAATGGGCGGATAAAACGATTGGCTGGCTGGGGGAAGGATATGGTTTGTTTTTCATTATGCAACCGGTTAAAGCGGCTAAGTATATCAGTACGGCCAGCCTGGACGCTTACCAGACCGGCAGCCGTTACGAAATAGAGATTAACCAGGAGTTGTTGCTGGAGAAAAAACAACGTACCCTTTCCTGGGAAATGGAAGGAGAAATTTTTATGCCCTGGCAGCCTTCGCAACTCCGTTTCTTTGATTTTGCCGGCACATCCGGAAAGCGGATAACGATTGTCGATTTTAAGGATAATCAGGCACAGTATTTTGAGGTTACGCCTGTTTCATTTTCCGCGTTGCAGATGCGGCAGCTAAGGCAAAAAGATGATACGAGGCGCCGTTTCTCCTGTAACAAATGCAATTCAGAAATACAGATTACGGCTTTTCCGTTAACGCAGAGTGCCGCCTGTACATCCTGTGGAAGTACCTATAGTTTTCAGAGCGGGATAGATTTTAAAAAAGACGGCTCTCCTTTACCTGCATCCGGGTTAGCGATTGAAACCGGCAGTACAGGGGATCTGAATGGAATTACTTTCCGGGTTGTGGGTTTTACGGAGAAGGAAGAAAAAAACAGTGGTCATTCCCGCTGGAGAGAATATACTCTTTATAATGAGCAGGAAGGCTTTGTTTACCTGAGCGAATATGACGGGCATTGGATTTTGTTAAAGGAGACCGCCAGTTGCCCGGTACTATTTAATCAGAACGAAAAAGAGTTTACGTTTGACGGCACAAGGTTTGACCTGTTTAATTCCTATACGTATAAAATCAGGGAAGCGAAAGGAGAATTTGCCTTTAATATTTTCGATAATGAAAATACCATGTGCCGGGAATTTATTGCCCCGCCATTTATCTGGATACAGGAAAAGGATAAAGCGGAGGGCATTCGTTGGTTTAAGGGTCAGCATATTTCGCCTGCTGATATCCGCCATGCTTTTAAAGAGGCCATTCTGCCTCGCCGGGTGGGAGTAGGGGCGGTACAGCCAGGCAGTATAAACAGAAAAAAGCTTATGCTGGCCACATTGGTCGGTTTAGCGCTGGTTTTGATAACACATCTCCTGACCACCATGAATAATAAAGAACAGCAATTGTTCTTTACCAAGTTTAAAATTCCGGACAGTACGAATGTGGTAAATGCGGTGACTGAAAAATATATACTGGATAAACGACGTTCCAACCTGAAGCTGGTGGTAAGTGCCAATGTAATGAATGCCTGGTTTGAACTGGATGCCACATTGGTAAATGCGGTAACGGGTAAGGAATACAACCTGCAACAAGGCGTTGAATATTATTATGGAGTCAGTGGAGGAGAATCATGGAACGAAGGGAGTCAGAACGAGAATGCGTATTTCAAACGAATCCCGGCTGGTACTTATTTTCTGCAATTGCAAGGTACTGCTGATCCGGGCCTGGGGGGTGTAAAAGATTTTTATGTGGAAGGCATATATGATGTGACCAGCAACCGTAATCTGTGGTTTGCACTGCTTTTATTCAGTTTGTGGCCGGCTATTGCCTTTTTTTACAGTCAATACCAGGAGGGAGAGCGCTGGAGAAACAGTCCTTATTCAAAATACCATGAAGAAGATTAATTTTTTTAACCTGCATTCGCCCTTGTACCCGCTACGTTGGTTCATAGTCTCCACGGCGCTGGTTCTGGTTTTTCTAAGCTGGCATAACCTGAACGGTGGACGGATGTTTACCCGGTCGGGAAGCCCTGACTGGAAGAGCAGCGGACCCGGGTATCACAAATAAATTATTTAATAAGCGAAATATGACAAATCTGATCCTGAATTCCATCATTTATTCTTTCCTTGGAATAGCTATCCTGGTGGTGGCTTTTTTCCTGCTCGAGGTTCTGACGCCGAAGCATAATCTGCGGAAGGAAATTCTCGAGAATAAGAATATCGCCCTGGCCCTGCTGGCCGGATTCTTTATGCTGTCAGTTGCCATTATCATTGCTTCCGCAATACACTAATACGTATGCGGAAGGAGAATGGTGCCCAATGGCTGTTGCTGGTAGCGGTATTTGTAATCGCCACCTGCGGACTGATTTATGAACTGGTGGCAGGTACACTGGCCAGTTACCTGCTGGGCGATAGTGTGACCCAATTCAGTACTATTATCGGGGTCTATCTTTTTTCCATGGGCATCGGTTCCTTTCTCTCCCGTTATTTCACCGGCAATCTGCTGGAATGGTTTATCCGCATTGAATTACTGGTCGGACTGATCGGTGGTTTCAGTGCCGCCATTCTTTTTCTTGTGTTTCCAATGGCGGCTTCCTTTCGCATTATTCTCTATGGACTGGTATCCCTTACCGGTGTACTGGTGGGACTGGAGATTCCGATCCTGATGCGTATCCTGCAGGATAAAGTGGAATTCAAAGAACTGGTCAGCCGGGTATTCACATTCGATTATATCGGGGCATTACTGGCGTCGCTTATATTCCCCTTATTACTGGTGCCACATCTCGGACTGATCCGTACGTCCTTGTTTTTTGGCATCCTGAATATTGCTGTAGGCTGGTACCTGGCCTCCTATTTTAAAAAAGAGATCAAACAGGGTTTTCTGCTCCGGATGCTCGCCATTTTGTTATTGCTGGCCGAGCTGGTGGCTTTTGTTTTTTCCGAAAGCATCATGTCGTACAGCGAAACCATGACGTATAATGACCAGGTGGTTTATTCAACCTCATCTCCTTATCAGCGAATTGTGATTACCCGGAATAAACGGGAACTGCGGTTATTCCTCAATGGGAATCTGCAGTTCAGCTCAGCCGATGAGTACCGTTATCATGAAGCCTTGGTACACCCGGCGCTTTCTTCGGTGTCTTCATTGAAAAGGGTACTAGTGCTGGGTGGCGGTGATGGCATTGCCGTCCGGGAGATTCTGAAGTATCCAGCTGTCGAAAAAATTGAACTGGTGGACCTGGATGCAAAAATGACGGATCTCTTCTCCACACAGGAAGTATTGCGTAGTATTAATCAATCCTCCCTGCTGAATAAAAAAGTGACCGTTCACAATGAAGATGCCCTTACCTGGCTAAGAAACAACCGTGAATTGTTTGATGCCGTGGTGATTGATTTCCCGGACCCATCCGGATTTTCTGTTGGTAAATTATACAGTACTGTTTTTTATCAATTGCTCCGTAAAGCGATGTCGCCCGACGCTGTGGCCGTTGTACAGAGTACTTCACCTTATGTGGCCCCTAAAAGTTTCTGGTGTGTGGATACTACCTTACAATCTGCCGGTTTCCTGACAAAGCCTTATCATAATTATGTTCCCTCATTTGGCGAATGGGGTTATATCATGGCCTTTACCAATACGAACCGTAACTGGTATGCACAAATGCCCGACTCACTCCGCTATCTCAACCGCGAAACCCTGACTCAGTTATTTGTTTTTCCTGAGGATATGAAAGCACATGCAAAGCTCGAAACAAACCGCCTCAACAACCAGGCCCTGGTGAATTATTTTGAAGAGGAATGGGGCAATTATCTTGAATAAAATGGATCGCAGGACATTTATACAATGGGGGGCAGGACTTGCCGGGCTGAGTACTTACCTGCTTTCCTGTAAACCGGAAAGAAAAATTCCAGGTGTCATTGTTGGTGCCAATGCTACCCGTGGTCACTTGTTGCGGGATAAAGAGTCGCATCGACCGGCAAATTACATCGATAAGGAACTGGTGATTGTCGGAGGGGGTATCAGTGGTTTGTCTGCCGCCCGTTGGTTACGTAACCTCGGCATAAAGGATATGAGCTTACTGGAACTGGAAGATCATGTGGGAGGGAATGCGCATTACGGGCAAAATGATCTTTCGGCTTATCCCTGGGGCGCACATTATATTCCGGTACCGAATAATGACCTGACCGAATACCTCAGCTTTCTTGCTGAATGTGAAGTAATCGTAAATACAGATGCAGGCGGATTGCCCGTTTACAATGAACTCAGCCTTTGTTTTGACCCGCAGGAACGATTGTATATCAATGGCCGTTGGCAGGAAGGATTGATCCCTCAGTTTGGTGTACCCACTACTGAAATGAAGCAGATCGAATTGTTTCTTCAACGGATGGAAGAATACAGGTATAAAAAGGGAAATGACGGGAAAGATGCATTTGCCATTCCGGTGGACCGGTCCAGTAAAGATCCCTTGTATACAAAACTGGATGAAATTACCATGAAACAATGGATGCAGCAGGAAGGATTCAGCAGTGAAAGTTTACAGGAGTATATTAATTATTGTTGCCGGGATGATTTCGGAACAACAATGGATACGATCAGTGCCTGGGCCGGTATTCACTATTTCGCCAGCAGAAAAGGGAAGGGAGCGAATGCGTCGCATAGTGATGTACTGACCTGGCCGGAAGGAAATGGATACCTGGTCAACAGTCTTCGCCGTTCAGTAAGTGAGTTTATTGAAACCAATCGGCTCGTGACCCGTGTAACTTCGGTCAAAGAAGGAATTTTTATCGACTACTTGGATGGAAAGACAGGTCAGGTCGCCGGGTACAGGGCCGGTAAATGTATACTCGCTGTACCGCAATTCATTGCCGCCCGTTTGCTGGAGGATAAGGTACGGCAACAGTTGGTAAAGGAAAAAGTACATTACAGTCCGTGGATGGTGGCCAATCTTAAAGTAGATAAGCTGGAAGAAAGATCCGGTGCTCCATTAAGCTGGGACAATGTATTACATGGCAGTCAGTCGCTCGGTTATGTGGAAGCCTCACATCAGTTATTACAACAGGATAAAACACAGCGGAACCTGACCTATTATCTGCCCTTGACACAGGAACCACCGGCTGAAGCCCGTAAGAAAGCGCAGGCCAAAACACATGCGCAATGGGTAAAAGAAATCCTGGATGAACTCCGTATTGTACATCCCAACATTGATGAAGCAGTAACGGAAGTGAATGTAGTTTTATGGGGACATGCCATGGCACAACCCTTACCCGGGATTATTCATGGTGGTATTCGTCAGCAGTTGGCGCAGAGCCCTGATCCAAGGATCCAATTTGCACATACGGACCTTGCTGGCATCAGTATATTTGAAGAAGCCTTTTACCAGGGAATAAATGCGGCGAAGAAAATGGTAGAATAGTTAGTAGCCGGAAGATAGTAGTTAGTCGTCTGTAAACGGATATAGTAATTGTTAAACACTGAATTCAAAACCTGAACGCCCTTGCCCCCGCACGTACAACAACCATGGATCGGAAAACCCGCAGTGGATATAGTTTTTATATTGCTGCCACCGTTTGCCTGTTTATTCGTGATTGCTCTTTTCCCTCAATTATTTCAGAATGATAAAGGAATGCCAGATGCTGCCTGGGTGGTTCTGATCCTGCTGATCGATGTGGCGCATGTTTACAGCACTTTGTACAGAACGTATTTTGATCCGCAGGTATACCGTAAACAAAAGAGCCTGTTGCTGGCTATACCGTTTATAAGTTTTGTTTCAGGTGTACTGCTCTATTCTGTAAGTGTGCTCTGGTTCTGGCGTATATTGGCTTATGTGGCGATCTTTCATTTTATCCGGCAACAATATGGATTTATGCGGGTATATAGCCGGAAGGAAGATAACAGGGGCTGGATGGCAAAAACAGATAAACTGACCATCTATTACGCCACCCTCTACCCGATTCTTTATTGGCATTTAAGTGGTCCGCGGAATTTTAACTGGTTTATTGAACAGGACCTCATGTATTTTCAGTCACATTTGCTGTTGACATTGTTAACATGGTTGTATTACGCGGTGTTGCTGCTTTATATCGGCAGGGAGTTGTTGTCTTTTATCCGGTTTCGGGTTATCAACTGGCCCCGTTCGCTAACAATAACCGGTACGGTGATTTCGTGGTATGCGGGTATTGTCTATTTTAACGGGGATATGGCTTTTACCTTGCTTAATGTGGTGAGCCATGGCATTCCGTATATGGCACTGATCTGGTTATTCGGCAAAAAAACATATACACAAGCCGGAAAAGGTAGCCGTTTTCTGCAAATGCTCTTTAGTTTCCGGGGGCTGATTGTTTTCATTGGCCTGCTGTTTCTTTTTGCTTTTATAGAAGAAGGTCTTTGGGACTGGGCCGTATGGCAGGAGCATGCCAGGGTTTTCAATATGAGTTGGCTGGGGGAAGTAAGCATTTCCCCGAAAGCCCTATCCTTTATTGTACCCTTACTCGCACTCCCGCAGATCACCCATTATATCCTTGACGGTTTTATCTGGAAGATTAAGGAGGATAGTTTTAAATGGAGCAAAGAAGATACTAAGTAGTCAACACTAAACCCTAAACCCCGTAAATTACACCATGAAACGGACATTAGTCATAGGAGATATTCACGGCGGCCTGCGGGCATTGAAGCAGGTAATGGAAAGGGCGGCTGTAACCAGTGAGGACAACCTGATTTTTTTAGGCGATCTCGTGGATGGCTGGAGTGAGTCGGCACAGGTCGTGGATTTTGTAATGGAATGCAACTTGCAGCAGGATTGTATTTTTATCAAAGGAAATCATGACGAATGGTGTGAAGAGTGGCTGCGTACCGGCTCGGCTGATAGCCGCTGGCTGCCCCATGGAGGAATGGAAACGATTCGCAGTTATGATGGCTATAGCAAGGAAGTTAAACACAGGCACCTCTTGTTTATTGAGCGGATGAATTATTTTGAAACTGATGAAAAGAACCGGCTGTTTATTCATGCCGGATTCACCTCCATGCACGGGCCTTCAGCCGAGTTTCATTCTTCCAATTTCAGCTGGGACCGGACCTTGTGGGAAATGGCACTGACCCTGGATAAATCGATCCCCCTGGATTCGCCATATTACCCCAAACGCCTCAGGCTGTTCAGAGAAATTTATATCGGGCACACACCCACTTTTTATTACGACCGGGATACTCCCATGAATGGTGCCAATGTCTGGAATCTGGATACAGGCGCTGCGTTTAAAGGCAAACTTTCCATAATGGATATTGACACAAAAGAATACTGGCAAAGCGACCGGGTAACAGATTTGTATCCGGGAGAACAGGGAAGAAATAAGTAATCTGTAATTATGTTTTAATATGATTTTGTAACGACAGAATGCTCTACCTTGCATTGTCGTTTACTTTTTTGTGCGCTTCCGTTTAAATTTCCGTATGCGTATATTTATCCTTACCACGCTGAGCCTGTTTTTTTTGTTTTCCTGTAAAAAATCAAATACCGCTGTTACTGGCCCTGAAATTTCAGCTTTAAATTGTTCTTCTGTCAGGTTTAGCGGTACCCCGTTAGCCGGTGTTTCATTTACGGGAACGGTTACCGTTCAGTATTCAGGAGGAAACGGTTCCGCTTATTCATCCGGTGTGCTGGTCAGTTCCTCCGGCGTAACAGGGTTACAAATAAATCTGCAGGAAGGTACATTGTCCAATGGGGCTGGTGAACTTTCATTTGCCATAAACGGAACGGCTGCCGTGCCGGGTAATGCAAGTTTTGATATCCGGTTTGGAACGAAAAGCTGCACGGTTATATTGCCGGTAGCGGAGAATACGAATTTTATTCAATACGGAACACCTTTTGCGAATGTACCTGACCGTAAGGATGCGGTGATTTATCAGGTAAACATGCGGGTTTTCAGTAGTGGGGGAAATTTTCAGGGAGTCATTGACCGGCTGGATTCAATAAAAGCGCTCGGTGCTAATGTGATTTACCTGATGCCTGTCTACCCGGTTGGAGTGGTCAATGCGTTCAATTCACCGTATTGTGTCAGGGACTATCGTACTATTAATTCCGAGTTTGGTACATTGGCGGATCTGCGTGCACTGGTGGATGGAGCTCACAGCCGCAATATGAGTGTATTGCTGGATTGGGTGGCTAATCATACTTCCTGGGATCATTCCTGGATCAGTTCACATAATGACTGGTATCAGAAAAATACAGCAGGCGCCATCATCAGTCCGCCCGGCATGGGCTGGAATGATGTGGCCCAGCTGGACTTCACCAATGCCGCGATGCGGCTTGAAATGATCCGCAGTCTGAAGTATTGGGTGTATACGGCCAATATTGATGGTTTTCGATTCGATTATGCGGATGGCCCGCCTTTTTCATTCTGGAAACAGGCTGTGGATTCCTTACGCCTGATCAATACGCATAAATTATTATTAATGGCCGAAGGAAGCCGCGCGGATCATTTTACCGCCGGTTTCGATTATACATTTGGATTTAATTTTTACGGGGGTCTCCGGAGTGTCTTTTTAAGCGGTCAGCCTGCCACTAATTTTGACGCTCTTAATAACTCGGAGTTTTCAGGAACCACGAACGGTCAACAGGTGGTCCGCTATACCACCAACCATGATGTAAACGGTTCGGATGGTACACCCCAGGAACTTTATGGTGGTTTGCCTGGTTCCGTCTCCGCTTTTATTGCGGCGTCTTTACTGAAAGGAGTGCCGATGATTTACAATGGACAGGAAGTGGGAACGCCGTTCCGCCTGACCTTTCCTTTTACAGGTGCTGATATTAACTGGGCATTAAATCCGGAACTAAAAGCCACCTATAAAAAAATCATAGGTTTCCGTAACGGAAGTGCGGCTATCCGCGGTGGCACACTGCAAAGTTACAGTACTGCTGATGTGCTGGTTTTTACAAAAGAACTGGGAACCGAAAAAGTCCTGGTCCTTTCCAATGTCCGGAACAATACGGTTAATTACAATGTTCCCGCAACCCTTTCCGGTACTAACTGGACTGATGCAATGTCCGGGGCTACAGTGGCCATAGGAGCCACAGTCATTTTGCCTGCTTATGGCTATTTGCTTTTAAAGAATTAGTCCCTGAATGGCCGGACTGCTATTTAACCGTTGAAAAGTTAGTCCATCGGTGGTGCTTCAGCATTCATGATACCCGCAATTGAGTAGGGTATCCACCCGCCTTTCACTGTATCGTAGATTTCACATATTCCTTCACCCGGCTCCAGTTTATAATCAAACTTGGGAAATCCAACTACAATATAACCCGGATAAAAATAGGTTATCCCTTGTTCCAATGCGTCTTTCAGTTTGAAAAGTATAAGCTGTTTGCCCGGACTGTATTTTTTATACGCAGGGTCATAGATATTTATTATGCCGGATATGCTTTCTTCACCGGTATCATAAATGCCTGCCGCAATCAGTTTTCCCTGATCCCGTATTTCAATTACCCGGCTGTCGAAAGCCGGTTCTTCTTCCGAACTGATAAAGCAAAGGGAAAACAGGTTGTCTCGTAAGGTAGGACTAACCTCAAAATCCAGCTGACTACGGTATACCTGGTAGAGTGCTTCGAGTTCATCCGAAAGCTGTAAGGGCTTTGTGTTTACGGTAAACCCTTCGGGCAAACGCATCATCTTTTCCTGTTTATTTGAAAAACGGAAATGTTCCATCCTGTACCTGAGCCAGAATACCCGGTACCACTGCTCCTCCTTAAAAAGGTAGTCTGTGGTGAAAATTACCTGCCCCATCCGGTACCACCCTTTTGCCAGGTACTGATCCAGTAGCGGCCCTGTAATCCGGGGTAATATGTGTAGGTCTTTAAACAAATTAAAGAGGTTTGATGCATCCGGAATTGAATAATGGCTTTGAAGTACAGTACATAGCTCATTTATTCTTTAGCTATACAATAATATTGTTTGTATTTACCGCCTGCGCCAGTTCCATGGTGCCACCGGGTGTGGGTCGTTCCATAATCCGTTTTTTGTTTTTCTTGCGGCTGATTCCATGTTGGCATAAATACTATCTGTTGAATATTTTTTAAAATGCCAGGCCAGGCCCGCTTTTACCAGTTCCTTATTCAGGTTCTTTCCGGCTGCAGTGATTACTTCTGCTATCAGGCGTTTATTCCTGTCGTATTGTTTATTATGTACCAGGCTGACTGTCTGACCAAAACAGGCATCGGATGTAAATTGTCTTGCTTTTGTTCCGTAAGGCTGATTTTTTTCCGGGCAGTCTATATGCGCCAGTCTCACCCGCTGTGTTTTACCATTTAGCATTACCTCGATCGTGTCCCCGTCCTTAACAGCTACAACTTTCCCGGATTCGGTAATCAGCTCTCCCGCTAGCAAGGCAAAGGCCAGTAGTGTTTTGATATAAAATATATACATGAATGCCGGATTGTTTTTTTGAAACCTGTAACAACAGTTTATTCTGTATAATACCCCAGTTTACGCAGCCGCGAAATAATAGCGCCTCTTGTGCGGCCAAAATGTGTGGCCATATCATACAACGAATTTTCTGTTTCATATAAATAGATCAGCTCATCATCCTGCGCCGCAGTCCAGGGTTTGTAGGCTTCTTTATTTTCTTCTCTTTTCTTCTCCAGTGGATATGATTTTTCTTTAACGAAAGTCCGCCCAGGTATTGTTTTCTTCACTGTAGTGGTCCTGGTCAGCACTTTTGATGATTGTCCGTATATATTTTCCCGGGGATCCTTCCGCAGTTTTATAATATGAGCGGAGGCCGGAAAGTCAGCCGGTACAAAGCTATCCGGAATATAAATTTTATGCCTGGCCCGGGTCACTGCTACATACAACAGATTGATTTCTTCATTCAGCTTGCTTTTGTCGACAGGCTCTTTTGCGGCAGCGGCTTCCTTCAGTATCCTGTCCAGTTTCTGCTCGGTGATAAAATCATTTACCAGGTGTACGGTATCATATTCCATGCCTTTGGCCCGGTGTACCGTGGAAAAAACCATCTCGGCTTTTGAACGGTCTTCATCACCGGTATGCAGATTTTTAAGATTTTGCAGAATACGGGGAATCTCATTGCCGTATTCGTTTACAATTTCCAGCATCATACCCAATTGCGCATCTTCCGTAGATTCAATATATTCTTCCAGTTCGTCAATGGATTGCATGGTGCCTATTAACTTGTCCCTTATCCGGTCATGGTTATTATTATACAGACTGAGTACATCGTACAAAGAGGCCCCTTCATCCGCATACGTATAGGAATTGATATTCCCTTCAAAATAGATATGCTTTACTTTCCGGTTATCGGTAATATAATTGATTGCATTCAGCAGGAGTCCCAGGTTGGTCCGGCCAATTGTAGCCTTGGTTGCCGTTTTGGTTGTTTTCCCTTTCCCTGTTATGGCAACGGGTTTATATTCTCCCAGCTTGTCTTTCCATCCCAGTACAGCCATGGCAAGGCCGGCAATATCCGGGGGGAAACGGAAACTGGCAGACAGGTGCAGTGCAGAGTAGGGCGCTTTCGACAAAGAGTTGATTGCGAACCGCCAGCCATAAATCTGCTGATGTGTATCACCCACTATCACTTTTATGGCCTGTTGTTTCAGGAATACGTCCAGCATGGCGGCTGAAGCATCCTGGCCTTCGTCAAACAGAATGTAATCATAGATCAGTTGCGGGCAGGATAGCTGGAATTTTTTGAGGTAGAAATCATGGGTGATTTCTATTTCGCCTTTATCCATCCGTGCCAGAAACCGGCGGGTGCCTTCTTCGATCACACGGTAGAAACTATGTACAAATTTTTTTGCATTGGTCTCTTTTACCGTATCAAGATAATTCAGATCCTGCACTTTTGACTTATCGCTGTTGCAGAAAAAGGTGACGAACTTATTAATGTGATTCGCTATGATAAATTCTGTATGTTTGGCCCCGTCACCGCTTAGTGCGAGCATTTCTGCCACCTGGTGGGTTTTATATCCCTGTGTACTCAGCTGATAAGCACTCCCCCGCATAATATGCCTGTAAGCCAGTGAGTGAGCGGTTTCCACTGTTACATTAGTTAATCCGCTTTCCGCAAAGCGCCTGGCCGCTTCCAGCTTTACCGATTTATTAAATGCGAGGTACAGGATTTTAGCGCTGGCCGGTCTCGATGCCGCATACGCAATCATGGTACTGGTCTTTCCCGATCCCGCTACCGCATTTACCACCATATCGCCGGTACAGGCGATAATGACTTTCTGCTCCTCCGTAAGTTTCACTTCTTTTCGTTCCATAATTTCCGGAAAACGCTAAGATAGGGGATCAGCGACGATTGGTGGTTGGTTGTGTACAGTGGCGGTCGAATTTCGTATATTCATTCTTAAATAATACACAGATGAAACGTCAACTATTGCCACGTCTTTCTGCAGGCCTCATTTTTTCCATTTGCCTTTGTGCCGCTGCAACCGGGCAAACCGTTCAGGACCTGCAAAAGCAACTGGCGGATATGGAAAAACAACTTTCCATGCTGAGAACAGAAATCAATACACTTAAATCCGCTATCAGTGTTCAAGCCGGCGGGAATGTTACATTCAATAGTCAGTTGAACCGGTCCGATATTATAGGTAATAGTTTTACCATGAGTACCGGCAGAGACTATACCCGGCAGGTTGCCTCCAATATGACAGAAACGATCGGTGTAAACTCTACTACAACGGTGGGGGCTAATCTGTCCACCACCGTAGGCGCCAGTCATACTCAGGCTGTCGGTGCCAACATGAGTGTTTCCGTTGGGGGAGAATATGCCATTGCAACGGGCACGCATTTCAAACTGAATACTTCACGCAACCTGGATTTAAGGGCCGGAGGAGCCGGCAGCTTTTCGGTGGGTGCTAATTTTACAAATTCAATTGGCGGAGCCTATACCTTATCCGTAGCCCAGGATTTTTCTACCAGTACAGCAAAGCGTTATCAGCTGACCGGGAAAGAACTCATTTTAATGGCCGAAGATGCGATTACAATAAAGACGGGCAGCGCCAGTATTACACTTCGCAAAAACGGGGACATTGAAATTAAAGGAAATGTTGCAGCAAAAGGATCCGGGGATGTGATTATAAAAGGGTCGAAAATTCAGTAACACATCCGGGAGTACACGTTTTTCGCTTTATACCTTTGCGTATGCCAAAAAATAAATCTGCGGTCATTCGTCACCGTGTTATCAATAATTGCCTCAGGGATAAACGCCGTCGTTTCCCCACATTACAGGAATTGGCAGACGCCTGTTCACATATCCTGGAAACCAACATTTCTCCTTCTACCATTGAGAAAGATATACGGCTCATGAAACAGGATCGCCCTGTTGGGTATGAAGCGCCGATTGTTTTCAGCCGGGTGGAAAACGGTTACTTTTATAAGGAGCCGCATTATTCAATCGATGAAGTAGGGCTGGAACCGGAAGAATGGGAAGCCATCCGCTATGCGGCACTTTTATTATTTCAATATAAAGAGGTTCCTGTTTTTGCCAATTTCAAAGCCGCCATCGAAAGAATTGATGCGAGTCTGCAGATCGGCCTTGACCTGGAAGACCCTTTTTTGTCAAAAAAAATACAGTTTGAACAACCCGTTTCGCTCAGCGGATATGAATGGCTGGGCAGCATTTCCGACGCACTCAGGCAATCGGTATTACTGGAATTCAGTTATGAAAATATTTATAAAAATGAAGTAAAGCAGTATAAGGCAGTGCCGGCGCTGCTGCGTGAACAAAAAAACCGCTGGTATATGGTGGCCTGGGTGGAAGGGCGCGACAGCTACCTCACATTTGCCCTTGACCGGATACGCAGCCTGCGGGTGACCGGGGAAAAAAGAAAACTCAGCCAATCATTTGATACGGATAACTTTTTAAAGCATGCGGTGGGCATTATAGATCAGGAGGGTGCACCGGTTACCGTAAAGCTACGGATCAAACCGCCATATCATAAACTGGTGGCCCTTGATCCCCTGCATCAATCCCAGCAAGTGTTAAGTACCACGGGAAAAAGCTCCATCATTCAGCTTTCTGTACATATTACACATGAGCTTCATCAGCGTATCCTGGCCATGGGGCCTCACTGTGTGGTGTTAAGTCCGGCGGCATTAAAGACGGCCATAAAAAAGCAATTGCTGGAAACTATAGAACAATATTGAATTTTATTTACTCCTCCAATACATGGCGGTTTGCCCTTTCATATTTGTACTATCAAATAAACCAATATGAAGCAGACCCTCACAACCACCAACGTTTTCAATGCTCCTGAAGAGCCGGTTTATCTCCGGATTTCTCTGGAAGAGCAACTCCGTTTACAGGAAGCTATGCAGCCTGCCTGCCGGGGTCTTGTGGCATTGGTCCGCCTGGGTTATTATTTCCGCTATCATACGGATGCATTCCTTTCTCTCTGGAACGAGTATTGGGGTGTTCAGGCCGGTCTTGAACTCGGGATTCTTAAAGTGCACCTGCGTGAAGTGAGCTTCTTAAAGCCGGCACTGGAGAAACAGCAAGGGAATATTCAGAAATATATGGATCAATTACACCTGCTCTCCCAACTGGTGCAGGCCGATGCTGCCGGCGAATCCCGCAAAGCTTGGGGGGCGGATACTTTTTACCAGATATTACGTAACCACTATCCTGATGAGTGGTGCTGGCTGCTCTACTCATACCAGCATCCGGAGGCGGAGGAACTGGAAGCAAAGTTGCTGATTAGTCGGGGAAGAGGGTAAATGTGTAATGAATAAAAGCGGCCTCCGGCTATCAGCCGCTAAATTGTATTTTTGCGCAAAACAATACATTGGCGCAACCGGTCTTCCTGATCACCCCTCCCTTTACCCAGCTGAACACCCCTTACCCGGCAACGGCATATCTCAAAGGGTTCTTCAATACAAAAGATATACCGGCTGTACAGGCGGATCTGGGGATAGATGTTACGCTGGCGGTTTTTTCAAAAGAAGGACTTCGCAAATTATTTGGAGAAATAGCAAACCGGAATGGGGAACAATCTCCCAATACGGCAAGGATAGTTTCGCTCAGGGAGGATTATATCCGTACAATAAACGCAGTGGTTTTATTTCTTCAGGGCAAACAGCCAACCCTGGCAAACCTGATCTGCCGCCGGAATTTTTTACCGGAAGCCAGTCGTTTCGCCCAGGCAGAAGACCTGAAATGGGCTTTCGGAACCATGGGTATTCAGGATAAAGCCAAATACCTGGCCACTATGTACCTCGAAGACCTTAGTGACCTGATCAGGGAAACAGTGGATGAACATTTCGGCTTCAGCCGTTATGCGGAATCCCTGGGGCGTTCTGCAAATAGTTTTGATCAGCTTCATGCAGCCCTGCAGGCACCACCCACTTACCTCGACCACATCCTGCTTGAGATACTTCGGGAGAAGATGGCGACTATACACCCAAAGATGCTGGCGATCTCAGTGCCTTTTCCGGGAAATCTGTATACATCGCTGCGTTGCGGCCAGTTTGTGAAGCAGCACTTTCCGGATTGTACCGTGGTAATGGGGGGAGGATTTGCCAATACCGAATTGCGTTCACTCAGTGACCCCCGTGTTTTTGATTTTTATGATTTTATTACCCTCGATGACGGAGAGGCCCCGCTGGAACAGTTATGGGAGTATGTACATGGAAGGATTGAAAGAGACGCGCTGAAAAGAACATTCACCAGGGAAAGGGGCAAGGTTGTTTTTATTGACAATAAAAGTTGCGCTGATTATAAACAGGGGCAGGTCGGCACACCCGATTATAGTGACCTCTTGCTGGATAAATATATATCTGCCATTGAAGTGGTAAATCCGATGCACAGCCTGTGGAGTGATGGCCGCTGGAACAAACTGACCATGGCCCATGGATGTTACTGGGGAAAATGTACTTTTTGTGATATTTCGCTGGACTATATAAAAAATTATGAGCCCATAGCCGCATCACTGCTTGTGGACCGGATGGAGGAAATGATTGCCAAAACCGGTCAGACAGGGTTTCATTTTGTGGATGAAGCGGCTCCGCCATCGTTAATGAAGTCGCTGGCCATCGAAATCATCCGTCGGGGCCTCGTAGTCAGCTGGTGGACCAATGTACGTTTTGAAAAAAGTTTCACCCGCGATCTCTGTTTATTGCTGAATGCTTCCGGTTGTATTGCCGTAAGTGGCGGGCTGGAAGTGGCGTCCGACCGCTTATTAAAACTGATTGACAAAGGCATTACTGTATCTCAGGTGGCAAAGGTCTGCCGCAACTTCACTACATCCGGGATTATGGTGCATGCCTACCTGATGTATGGATTTCCGACGCAGACAGAACAGGAGACGATTGATTCACTGGAAATGGTCCGGCAGTTATTTGAAACCGGTGTTTTGCAATCCGCTTTCTGGCATCTCTTTACCATGACGGCACATAGTCCGATCGGGCTCGATCCGAAGAAATACAATGTCCGGAAACAAAGCACAGCTATTGGTCCTTTTGCCAATAACGATATTCAGCATATTGATCCGATGGGCGCCGATCATGAAACTTTTGGTTTCGGGTTACGGAAGGCCCTGCTCAATTATATGCACGGGACCTGTTTTGATTTTTCGCATGATAAATGGTTTGACTTTCCCGTACCTAAAACGAAGGTTGCTCCCGGTATAATTCAGCAAGCCATTGAAGAACCGGAACTAAACAGTAAATCTTCCAGCCGGATACTCTTCATTGGTAAACAACCATCAGCTACCGTATTGCAGAAATCCAAAAAAGGCGCCCGTTGGGAAGTCCTGTCGCTCAGTTTTCAAACCCTGAAAGAAACAATTATGATCAGTGTGGAGCCGGCCAAAGGGGAGTGGCTCTGCCGTCTCCTGCCTGTACTGCATATCAGTAATCCGGCCGGAATGACGCTTAAAGAGATTAAAGCCAGTTATGAGGAGGCGGGGTTAGACGATTTTGAGTTGTTCTGGGATAATAAACCAGTGAACGGTTTATGGAAGGCAGGATTGCTGAGTGTGTAGCCGATTCACCTGTGAATATAAAAAAAGACCCCCATTACTGGAAGGTCTCTTTCTTTTCGTAGCCCGTACGGGATTCGAACCCGTATCACCACCGTGAAAGGGTGGTGTCCTAGCCCTTAGACGAACGGGCCTTTCGTCCTCCGTAGCTTTAGCGAAGCAGGATTGTTCCTCATTTTCCGCAGCATCAAAAAAGAATATACTTTCTTTTTCGGGAGCCCTTAGATACAGATTTTCAGTTGGTTAGAACATCCTTTCTGTTTTTCGGGACGGCAAAGATAGGCGGAATCCTCTTTCCTGCCAAATGTTTTTGACCCGGTTTTCCACAAATTTCAATCAGGTTCAGCACGGGTCAAAATCAGCTTCCATTTTACCCCCCTATTCCCGTATATAAGTGTAACTTCGCACCGCTAATAAAAAGGAGACTTGAGCAGCGTCAACAGGACCACGATTATCCTGGCTGCCGGGAATCCGCCGGAGCTCTTAAACAGGTCAGGTTTCAACGGAAATGGAAAGATTACATTTTTCTCCCAACAGACCCGATTTGTTCTTGTCACACAGTGTAACCCTGCTTCTGCAGAGTACACCAAAGACGCCCGGTAATTTTTTTAACTTAAAATCTCTCCCGCACTATGAGCACAATTAAAGTTGCTATCAATGGATTTGGCCGTATCGGTCGCCTGGCTTATCGTCAGATTTACAACATGGATGGTATTGATGTAGTAGCCATCAACGACCTGACCAGTCCTAAAGTGCTTGCCCATCTCCTGAAATACGACAGCGCACAAGGCCGTTTCGACGCCGATGTAAAAGCTGGCGAAGACACCATCACCGTGAACGGTGATGTATTGAAAATTTATGCCCAGAAAGATCCGGCTCAGATTCCCTGGGGATCACACCAGGTAGATGTGGTACTGGAATGTACCGGTTTCTTTACCGATGCTGCTAAAGCCGGTGCCCACCTTACAGCTGGTGCCAAACGCGTCGTGATTTCAGCTCCCGCTACCGGTGACCTGAAAACTGTTGTTTTTAATGTGAATCACGAAATTCTGGATGGAAGTGAAACGATTATCTCCTGCGCTTCCTGTACTACCAATTGCCTGGCTCCGATGGCTAAAGTGCTCCATGAAAAATACGGTATCGCTGCCGGTTTCATGACCACTATCCACGCATATACCAATGACCAGAACACATTGGATGCGCCGCATGCTAAAGGCGATCTTCGTCGTGCCCGTGCTGCCGCTGCGAACATCGTTCCGAACTCTACCGGAGCAGCCAAAGCGATCGGCCTTGTATTGCCCGAGCTGAAAGGTAAACTGGATGGTGCCGCCCAGCGCGTACCAACCATTACCGGATCACTCACGGAACTGACTTCCATCTTAAATAAATCAGTGACTGCTGATGAAATCAATGCGGCTATGAAAGCGGCTTCAAATGAATCTTTCGGTTATACGGAAGATGAAATCGTAAGCAGCGACATCATCGGTACACATTTCGGTTCATTGTTCGATGCCACACAGACCAAAGTAATGACCGTTGGCGACAAGCAGCTGGTTAAAACTGTCAGCTGGTATGACAACGAAATGAGCTACGTAAGTCAGCTTGTTCGTACCGTGAAGTTTTTCGCAAACCTGATCAGTAAGTAATTTTATACGATGGTAAACAAACCCCGGAGCGCGGATATACCGATGCTCCGGGGCTGATTTACCTGTTTGTGTGTATCCATGAAGATTAAAAACATTGAAGGGTTGTCTGCACATGATATCCAGGAAGAAGGGGATAAGGGGGCGCGGTTTGTTTATTTTGCCTGGACTTTTTCACTGATCGTCTTTACATTCAAACGCACATCGGATGTATACCTCATCCGTAAAGACGAAAACCGGAGCCGGAGATCATGGCCTTTTTCATTGATAACCCTGCTGTTTGGCTGGTGGGGATTACCTTTTGGACCCCGTTATACCATTGAAGCCATCCGTACCAACCTGAAAGGAGGAAAAGATGTGACGGATGAAGTGCTGTCGACTGTGGCAGGGCACATCCTTTTCCGTGAAGCTGAACGCACCCGATTCAAATCCGATTCAATTAATTAAATCTCTTCTGTTATGTCAAAATTTAGCGCTTATGATTTCTCGAATCAGAAAGCCCTGATTCGTGTTGACTTTAATGTCCCGCTCAACGATAAATTTGAGATCACCGACGATACCCGTATGCGGGCCGCAGTTCCAACCATTAAGAAAATTCTGAATGACGGCGGCAGTGTAATACTGATGAGTCATCTGGGACGGCCGAAAGATGGTCCCACGGAAAAATATTCATTGAAACACCTGATCCCGCATTTAAGTGAATTGCTCGGCGGCACACGTGTTTTCTTTGCCGATGACTGTATTGGCGAACAGGCCTGGCTGACCACCGGGATGCTCCGCGCGGGTGAAGTGCTGTTACTGGAAAACCTGCGGTTTTATAAGGAGGAAGAAAAAGGGAATGAAGATTTCGCGGCTAAGCTTGCCCGTTTGGGCGATGTGTGGGTGAATGACGCTTTCGGAACGGCACACCGGGCACATGCTTCCACGGCCGTAATTGCAAAGTTTTTCCCCGCAGAAAAAAGACTTTTTGGCTACCTGATGGAAGGGGAAGTGGCCAGTGCGGAAAAAGTACTCCATGCGGCAGAAAAACCGTTTACGGCGATTATCGGGGGAGCCAAAGTGAGTGATAAGATACTGATTATTGAAAACCTCCTGGAAAGGGCAACGGATATTATCATTGGCGGAGGTATGGCGTATACCTTTATGAAAGCCCGTGGTGGCAAAATCGGTAATTCACTTTGTGAGGAAGACCGTTTGCAAACGGCACTTGAAATTCTGCAGAAAGCGAAAGAACGCAATGTGAGTATACACTTGCCTGAAGATTCCGTAATTGCCGATAAGTTTGATGCAAATGCCAATACACAGGTATGTCCCAGCGACGCCATCCCCGATGGCTGGATGGGACTGGATATCGGACCCAAAGCGGAAGGCATTTTTGCTGAAGTGATCCGTAAATCAAAAACCATACTGTGGAATGGTCCTATGGGTGTTTTCGAAATGGAAAAATTCCAAAAAGGAACAAAGGCTATTGCAGTTGCTATTGCAGAAGCTACTCAGAACGGTTCCTTCTCCCTGGTGGGTGGGGGCGACTCGGTGTCCGCAGTCAACCAGTTCGGCTTTACCGACAAAGTAAGCTATGTCTCCACCGGTGGTGGTGCCATGCTGGAATACTTCGAAGGGAAGGTTTTACCGGGAATTGCCGCAGTACAGAGCTAGTTAGTAGTTCGTAGTCGGTAGTTTGTAGCCTGCCTGCCGGCAGGCAGGTCAACAGCCCCTTCTGAGTTACTTCTATTGAATATGCAATCTTACGTCTATTTTCAAATGAGCTGAACCCCTCCATTACCGGTGGGGTTCTGCTCATTTTGCTACCTACCGGACTTACCGTCTTTTCTCTTTAAGGAGAGGGGGCATCCTTTCTTAATTTCTTCGGCTCACATCGGATTGTGATGACGATTCGATCGGGCTGTTGGCTCCCGACTACTATCTACCGACTCCTGACTGATTTCACCGCCTGCCGGCCGCTGCTTGCCGAAAATCACTCCTTGCTATCCGGAAACCCCCTAATTTTATATCCTAATCAAAAAGTCACTACAATGAAAGGAACACGTAACATCGGTTTATTGGTTTTTCTCGGTCTGCTGCTTGTCCTCGGTGTATGGGGATGCAATGGATATAACGGATTGGTCACTTCCGATCAGAGCGTAAAGAAAGTGTGGGGTAATGTGGAGACCAACTACCAACGTCGTACAGACCTGTACAGCAGCGTAATCAAAACAGTGGAAGCTTCCGCAAACTTTGAAAAATCCACACTGGCTGCCGTAGTGGAAGCCCGGGCTAAAGCCACTTCCATCACGGTTGATATTAATGATCCGGCCACCCTGGAAAAATTCCAGCAGGCACAGGGACAATTACAGGGTTCCATGAGCCGGTTGATTGCTTCGTTTGAAAATTATCCGGATCTGAAGACCACCCAGGCATTCCGCGATTTCCAGACCCAGATTGAGGGTACGGAAAACAGGATCAATGTGGCCCGTCAGGATTATAACAAAGCCGTGGAAGAGTATAACCTCAAGGTGAAGCGATTCCCGAAAAACATTCTGGCCAGCATGTTTAACTTCAGCGAGAAGGCCTATTACAAAGCCGATGCTGGTTCAGAAAAGGCTCCGGATATAAAATTTGATATTAAGTAAGCAGCATGTTTGGCTTTTTCAGAAAAAAGAAATCCTTGCTGGATGAAGAAAGCAATCGCCTGATTGTAAAAGCAATCAGGCATGCAGAGCAGCGCACCAGTGGCGAAGTACGCGTGTACGTGGAAAGCCGTTGCCGCTTTATGAATGCATTGGACCGGGCTGCTGAGCTTTTTCATACGTTGAAAATGAGCAATACCGAGTACCGCAACGCGACACTTGTGTATGTGGCTGTCAAAGACCGCCAGGTAGCTGTTTTTGGCGATGAAGGGATTCATCAGAAAGTAGGTACAGCCTACTGGGATAATGTAGTACAGGAAATGCTGGCTTCTTTCAACTCGGATAATTATGCCAAAGCCATATCTGAAGCAGTAATACAGATTGGCAATGCCCTTCAGGCACATTTCCCATATGACAAGGAAGCCGATAAAAATGAACTGCCGGATGAGATCGTATTCGGTCGTTAAATGCAATGAAAAAAATACTCCTGATATTTTCGATGATTTTATCGGTCTGTGTGTCTGCACAGACCGATGAAGTTATTCCTGCCAGGCCCAACCCGCCAAAACTGGTAAACGATTTTACCGGTACGCTTTCCGCCATGCAGGTGGACGCACTTGAAAAGAAGCTGGTAGCCTATGACGACAGTACGTCCAACCAGATAGCAGTTGTCATCATTCCCACTACTAAGAATTCAACGGTGGATGAAGTGGCACTCGGTATTCTCCGTAATTGGGGTGTGGGCAATAAGGACAAGAATAATGGCATAGTCATCCTTGTGGCAAAGGATGACCGCAAAATGAAAATTGAAGTCGGGTATGGACTCGAAGGAGCTATTACTGACGTTACGGCCAAACACATTATTGAGGAAGAAATCACCCCGGCATTCAAACAGGATAATTATTACCGCGGACTGGATGAGGGTACGGATGCGCTGATCAGGGCGGCGGCAGGAGAATATAAAGCACCGGCACATTACGGGAAGAGCAATAAAAAAATGCCCTCCATCAGCACGATCATTTTTATCATCATATTGCTTATTGTGATTTTTGGCGGCGGTAGCCGCGGTGGTACATATGTGTCCCGTGGCGGATGGGGTGGATGGACCGGTGGTGGTGGCTGGTCGGGTGGTGGTGGCGGCGGTGGCTGGTCCGGCGGCGGCGGCGGCTTTGGTGGCTTTGGGGGTGGAAGCGGCGGTGGCGGTGGTGCCAGTGGAAGCTGGTAGTTTGGTCGGGAGTCGGGAGTTCGGAGCAGGGTTATTGAATATGCTGTTCTTAATTAAGGAGTAAAGTAGTTGATTTTGTAATGATGTAAAAAGACATAAAATTAAAGAGCCCTCCGGATGCCGGAGGGCTCTTTACTTTTATAACGACTGTTCAGTCAGCTACCCATTACTCATTATGCATCACTCTTCTTCAGAATCCTTTCTTATCCGCTTCCGGTAATTGTGCTTTAATGAACTCTACCAGTTCAGCAAGTGATTTATCATCCGGTGTTTCTTTCAGCAGTTTTCCTTTAGCAGCGAGGATGCCTTTCAGTATCATGCCGTTGATAAAGGGATCGGTCTGGCTGCGAAAACTTTCCGGAACTTTTTCCCTGAATTTCACAATTTCGTCCACGCCCCATTTTATCTTTTCCGCATTTTTAATGGCGGAAAGATAAGTGGACAAGCCGCCCAGTGCCTGGAATTTTCCCTGGCTCAGCGGCATTTTTGCAAAATCGCCAATGATTTTATCGGCCATGGTTTCATCACCTGATTTCAGAATTTCACCCATCACCACGGCCTGCAATACCCCTTTCATTTTTGTGTCAGCCAGTTTCTTCACGATAGCTGAAGTAGCGTCAGGGTCTGCCACACTTAAAGCAGCCAGCGCGTTACCGGCAACAGTATACGAGGAGTCATTTACCGCCGATTTGAATAACGGAACATACTCCACGCTTTCCAGTTCGCCCAGTTTCTCAATAGCCGCTGCTTTAACTGTTGCATATTTATCCGCTTTTGCCAATTGTGCTAATACGGGCTCCGCCATTGTTCTTACAGCACCTTTTTTCAGATCAAGACGGTTAATGGTCAATTCGCGTAAACCCTTATAGGTATCATTTAAAGCTGATTTGAGTAAGGACTGTGCCTTGGGATCATCCTGTTTTTTGGCGGCAAACTCTATGGCTTCTCTTCTGTCTATATAGTTTCCGGCATGTGTATATTGGTGAATATAGTTGTCAAGTGTCTTGGCGTCTTTTTTCACCCACAGCATCACTTTCTCGGCGTCCACATTAATCAGGTCAGGGCGGGTTTTATAGGAGAAAGTGAACGTGTCAGTCGCATGCTGTGCCCATACTTGATGACGTGATTTTGTACCACCTGTATACACATCTATTGCCAGCGGCAGGGTAAATATTTTTTTCTGTGATTGCTTGATGATCACATTGGCCGTGCCAGTGGAATCGTTATACTGATAACTGATGTCAACTACCGGGTGGCCACTGCCAAAATACCATTGGTTGAAAAACCAGTTCAGGTCGCGCCCTGTAATTTCTTCAAAAGCCAGCCGCAACTGATGGGCTTCAGCCGCTTTAAACTTATTGGTTACAAGATACAGGTTCAGTGATTTAAAGAATGCACTGTCCCCGATATGTGTGCGGAGCATGTGTAAAATGCGGCCACCTTTCTGGTAACTGATTTCATCAAACATGTCTTCCCGGTCCTTATAGTAAAAACGGACCAGGTCTTTTTTGTCGCTGCCCCCCATTACATTTCCGAGGTAGCCTTGCATGCCCTGGTAGTTTTCAGCGGCACCGGCATCTTTGCCGTATTTATATTCCTCCCAGAGCGTCTGGCTGTAATCGGCGAAGGATTCATTCACGGTCAGGTTGCTCCAGCTTTCCGCGGTTACATAATCCCCGAACCACTGATGGAAAAGTTCGTGCGCAATAGTGCCTTCCCAACTATTGCCATCCACCAGTTCACGGGCATCCTGCTGTGCCGTTTCCTGGTGTATCGTGGCCGTGGTGTTTTCCATGGCACCGGCTACATAATCACGTCCGGTGATCTGAGCATATTTTACCCAGGGAAATTCAACCCCGGTAATAGTGGAAAAGAAAGTCATCATTTCCGGTGTATTGCCGAAAATCTTTTTGGCTACGGAAGCATATTCTTTTTCTACATAGTAGTTTACTTCTTTTCCTCTCCAGCTGTCTTTCACTACCGCATAATCTCCAACGCCGAGGAAAAACAGATAAGGGGCATGAGGAAGATCCATTTTCCAGTAATCGGATCGGGTGCCGTTGCTGTTTTTCTTTTGTGACATCAGCTTTCCATTAGAGAGCGTGATGTATTTGTTGTCTACGGTGACCGTCAGTTCCTGGGTGGTTTTCTGTTGAGTTTTATCAATAGTGGGAAACCAGGCCGAGCTGGATTCTGTCTCACCCTGTGTCCAGATCTGGGTGGGTTTATCTTTGTCTTCTCCCCTGGGATTGATAAAATACATACCCTTGATCCCCAGCATGGCACCTTTTGCATATTTCTCTTCAAATTCATCCGGTTTGGCTGTGTATTCAATATAAACAGTGTAGGTCTCTTTCGCTGTATACGTTTTATCCAGCTTGATATGAAGCTGAAAATCATCATATGTGTATTGCAGGTTCTGCTGCTTTGTACCTTTCACCAGGGCCAGTTTTTTAATCTCCATGCCTTTGGCATCAAGGGCCAGTGAATCGGTAGGATAGAAATGGGGCTTCAGGGTAATCCAAGCCTTGCCATACAACCAGGATTTACTGAAATCCGGTGTCAGATCCAGCCGGGTATGCACCAGGTTGTTAATCCGGGGAGCCGTTTCCCGGTATTGTTTTTTCCAGGCGGTATCCGCTGCCGTTTTGTTTTGTGCCATACCGGCCAATCCGGAGGTAACAAAAAGAAGGGAAAGCAATACTTTCTTCATCATAATGATTTATTGTTTTAAGGTGGGCAAAGGTAGGTCAGTTGCCTGTTATTAAAAGGCAAAATGGGATGAAAGGCCGGGGGGTAAGTACGAGGTACGGAACCCTCAACATCTCAACATCTAAACATCTAAACCCCTCTTAACATTTCCCTTCACCAATAAACCCGTCCATTTCGCTAAATTTGTTCTAACCACCCAATTCTGGTACAAATGAAGCGATTTATTCTTGGTTTACTGCTAACCGGCATTGTGCTGACCGCCTCTGCCCAGCGGGTATATTTTATTTATCTGCAGGCGGAGCCGGCACAACCCTTCTTTGTTAAGATGGACGGGAAGATCCATAGTTCATCTTCCACCGGTTACCTGATTCTTTCACGCTTGCCGGACAGTACCTATACCTTCTCTGTTGGATTTCCGCAGGATAAATGGCCGGAACAGCCTTTTACTGTGAAAATCGGGCAACGGGATCATGGATTCCTGCTGAAACATTTTGCTGAAAAAGGATGGGGTTTATATGATCTGCGGACCATGCAGATCCTGTACTCTTCCGCTCCGGTGGTGAAAGTGGAAGAACCGGCAAAGCCGGAAAATAAAGACGTTTCTCCTTTTACTGATCTGTTGTCAAAAGCCACAGGCGATCCTTCCCTGCGCGATAAACCCCCGACTCCCCGTATAGCTGAAAAGCCGGTAGCCGAACCGGTGGTTGCCAAAACCGGATTGCCTGTTAAGGAGGAACCCCAACAGGAGGTAAAAGAAGTACAGAAACCGGTATCGGAAACAACGGTAGTAAATAAAGCAGAGGAGAAACCCGTAGCCCAGGTGCCGGCAGAGGTTAAGCCGGAAACAGTGCCTGTCGTAAATACGGTGGACGCAGTAAAAAAAGAAGCAGTGGTTACTGTACAAAAGGAACCAGTGCCTGTTGCTGTAGCTGAAAGTAAAACCGAAATAAAAGAAACAGTTAAACCGGCCACGCCGGACGTTATTAAGGAATCGTCTATTCCTGCGGAAACAATTCCTGTTCCGGAGAAAGTTGCGGAGAGTGGTAACGAAATCAATCCTGTACTCCGTAGCGGGATGGTGACCAAGCGTGCGGAAAGTTCGACTACGGAAGGATTCGGGTTGGTTTTTCTGGATAGCTGGGAGGGAGGAATCGCAGACACAATCCGGTTGCTGATTCCCAATCCCAGGCAGGTTTTTACAGCCCCTGTAAAAGAAGTGCCAAAGGAAGAAAAGAAGTTTCTGGATATTCCGGCAACGGCCGTAAAAGCGGAAGAGAAACCTGCTGAAGGACTGCCTGTGGTACCCCAAACCGGAGAAAAAGTAAAAGTGGAGTTACCTAAAGCAGAAAGTAAGCCGGCTGTACCGGAGGAGAAAACCATAGCTCAGAGTAACTGTGCGGCCGTAGCGGAGGAATCCGATTTCTTTGCCCTGCGTAAGTTAATGGCGGCAGCTGACGGAGATGAAGAGATGATCAGTCAGGCTAAAAAATATTTTAAGCAAAAATGTTTTACTGTTGCACAACTGAAAAACCTCGGTGCCTTGTTTCTGAATGATGAAGCCCGGTATAACTTTTTTGATGCGGCTTATAAATACACTTCTGATAAAGCAGTATTTGCCTCCCTTGAGGCAGAATTAAAGGACCCTTATTATATCAACCGGTTCAAAGCCATGATTCATTAATCAATTGTCTCAGCCGGTAAGGCGGATTGACTACTAACTACTAACTGCTATCTGTTTATATGCCCCGTTATTTTCTCGAAATAGCCTATAAGGGAACTTCATACAGCGGGTTTCAGACCCAGGAGAATGCCTTTACGGTGCAGTCGGAGATTGAAAAAGCGTTTGAAGTATTGCAACGTAAGCCGGTGTTACTTACCGGATCGTCGCGTACGGATGCGGGGGTACATGCTGAACAGAATTACTTTCATTTTGATTTTGGAGAGGCGGTGCATCCGCAATTTGTCTACAAGATGAATGCGATATTGCCGGCGGATATCGTGATTCGTCGGATCGTACAAATGCCGGCGGAGGCACATGCCCGGTTTGATGCGGTCACCCGGGAGTACCGGTATTTTATATACCGTTCAAAGGATCCTTTTCTGGAAGACCGTGCTTATTATTTCCCTTATCAGCTGAATATTGAGCAGATGCAGGAAGCGGCTGAAATCCTGAAAGGGTACTGCGATTTTACTTCCTTTTCCAAACGGAATACACAGGTAAAGACATTTATCTGCCGTATTGAAGAAAGTGTTTGGGAGCGGGAAGGGGAATGTCTCGTCTACCGGGTACGTGGCAACCGTTTTCTGCGGGGAATGGTCAGGGCGTTAACAGCAACCATGCTAAAAGTTGGCCGGGGGAAGATAAGCCTGGATGAATTCAGGGCGATTATTGAGGCCCGGGATTGTACTAAAGCCAGTTTTGCGGTTCCTCCGCATGGTTTATTTCTGGTAGCGGTAAACTATCCGGCGGACTATTGGCCTGATAAAAAGTAGATTACAGGGCAGATTCAGCCACAATTTTCTGTTATACAGTAACAAATTAGTTTTGGAAGGGGCAAAATGTTCCTGCTTCTATATAATAGGGTGGGGTAATTTAAGCCATATTCCTGCGGGGCTAAGATTTTTACAGTGCTGTGGATATCCGGGATAAGGCGGGGGCGAGTGGTAAAAGAACACCTGTTAAGCGGTTATGAAGTGGTTGTTGGGTTAAAGCCGGTGTGTGTCTGAAAATTTTTTTCGTCGAAAAGCGTTAACAGTACTGGGTTTCAGGAGTTGAAGCAATAATTATAGCAAAAATTGTTGGTGGGTAATGCAGGTGCCCTTATCTTTGCAACCCGCTTCAAAAAAGCGGTAGTTCTCTGAAGGTTGTGAAAGAAAAAGGGCAGAAAAAAAAGGGCAAAAAAAGCAGAATAAAATTTGCTGGTAAAATTGAATCCCCTACCTTTGCACTCCGCTTCAAAAAGGCGGCTAAGTTCTTGCAAAACAGTTGATTACGGCGAACCTGATGATTCTGATTTTTTCAAAAAAATGAAAGAAAAATTTGGTAGAAATAAAAAGACCCGTACCTTTGCAATCCGCTTTCAAAAAAAGCGAAACAGTTCTTCACAAACAAGTTGATTATCAAGCCAGAAACGTCTGAAGTTTTTTCAAAAAAATGAAAGAAAAATTTGGTAGAAATAAAAAAGCCCTTACCTTTGCACTCCCAATCAAAAACGGGGTGCTGGTAAAACGGCAAAAGATCTTTGAAAGTTGGGAAACAATAGCACTTCTTTCCGAAGCGATTCGGGAGGAAAACAAATAGGTAAGTCAAGCTAAAATTTACATTTAGATTTGACACGTTAATTTTCTAATGAGAATAAAACATGTCAGTATCAAACATCATTTACAATGGAGAGTTTGATCCTGGCTCAGGATGAACGCTAGCGGCAGGCTTAATACATGCAAGTCGAGGGGCAGCATGACTGTAGCAATACAGTTGATGGCGACCGGCAAACGGGTGCGGAACACGTACACAACCTTCCTTCGAA
>JAFLBL010000002.1 GCA_017303855.1 Chitinophagales bacterium
GAGAAAGAAATCGAATAATTATTAATTTTAAACAGCTGAAACAACCTTTATGAGGCCCAAAAAAGTGGTTAACTAAGACTGGTCAGTTTGCACCGGAAAAGGGTGGTCAATATCACCGGATTATCCACTCCATAGAATTTACCAGGATTAATGGATATCATAGTTTTGATGGCTGTTATTTCTTTTTTTTGAGGAACTGTTCTAAAGTTATTCAAATCTAAACTCAGATCGTTTACATTTTTTTGTGTAGTAGTTGGCATTATTAATTCTTTTTAGGATAAGTATAATATACGAAATGCCGTGGAACTAGTTAGTATTACTTTGGCATCGGCTGCTCTAAAATAATAAAAGGATATTAAATCGATAAAGAAATTTTAAAATTCTCATTCAAAGTGATGATTGTTTATTCTGTCGTTGAATGGAAATCTGAAGCTGACGTTCAATCAACGGTTTGAATGGATCAAATAGAGTAAGCTAGAGGGTTAGACCTGTACAATTTTATGCTGCCACCCCAGATCAAAGCAAGGAATTCCTGCCTTTACTGGGCACCTCATAACAACAAGGACTATGCTATCATTTAGGCAACCATAAAAAGAGTAGCTTATCCATTTTCTGTGCCTTCTCCTTAGAGGGTAGTTATTATTTGACATTTTAAAGATGATTGATTTTTACATAATGGGGTTTTAAGGCTGTTTCAAGCCACCGGCTGCCACGCAATTAGCGGGGGGAATTATGGAAGCTGCAAAGCAGCAGAATAATGACCTCAACGTGGCTTATTACTCGTGGGATGCTAATAAGCCTGGACCTGTGCCAGAGTAATAAAAGACCGGATTTGTGCCAGTGCCGCTAATTGCCGCAGGTGGCAAAACCTGGAGGAACTGCTGTGGATGTGAAATAGACACAGGAGCAGTGGAATGCAGATTTGCGAAGGGCGGGCAAAACCATGACAGATAGGGCAGCCAAGGGCTTCTAATGGGCTATCTGGCGTGTGTTTTTGTGGTCAGGGGCAAATACTGCATACCTTATTTCCTGATTGGATTTTCATCAATCAGGTAGATTTTAAACAAATGGAAAAAGGCCTGAGAGGGTGGGGATTTCAGATTGGTATGTCCGTTTTCTAAATCCTACCTCTCTCAGGCCTGTTTTTTTGGAATGAGTGAATTCTATTCTTCTTCCGAGAATCCCTTTTGACCGAGCATCAGCAACTCATGTACCTGAATTTCAGTTACATAGCGCTTAATTCCTTGGGAATCAGTGTAATTCCTGTTAATTAACCGGCCTTCAATAGCTACATCAGCCCCTTTGTGCAGATACTTTTCCGCAATCTCGGCTAATGCTCCCCAGGCAATGAGGTTATGCCATTGGGTTTCGGTCACTTTTTCACCGTTTTGGTTACGGTAACTCTGGTTAGTGGCCAGCGAAAAGCGGGCTAATTTTTTGCCGCTTTCGATTTCACGATACTCAGGGGCGCACCCCAGGTTACCAATTAATTGAACCTTGTTTTTTAATGCGTACATTTTTTAGGTTTTATTGTTATGAATATGAACTGTTTACATCCTATAAATCGCCTTCATCGGCGAATGAATAATACCCTTCATCAGACACGATGATATGGTCAAGGACAACGATATCGAGATAACTTGCCGCCAGTTTAATCTTGCTGGTAAGTAACATATCTGCCCTTGAAGGTTTTAGGTTTCCTGAGGGATGGTTATGGCTCAGGACCAGGGAGGTGGCTTCCTGCTCAACCGCCCGTTTGAGTATAATCCGGGGATCTGCAACGGTGCCCGTAATTCCCCCACTGCTTACAATTTCAAAATGCTTGATTTTGTTAGCACGGTTCAGGAAAACAACGGCAAAGACCTCACAGCTATAATCCTTAAACATGGCTTTCAGGTACTGCGCTAAGTCTGAACTGGACTTTATAACTATCCGTTCTAAAGGGGAAGCGATTTCACGTCTTCGACCTAGTTCAATAGCAGCCGCAATAAGACAGGCTTTTGCCAGACCTATTCCCTGAGCCTTTTGCAGGTCATTTAAGGACAGTTTGCCTAACTCGCTGAGGTTATTCGCAGCAAGGGAAAGAACCGCTTTAGCTTGCTCTAAAGCAGTAATATCCTTATCGCCTGTACTAATCAGGATGGACAGGAGCTCTGAATTTGATAGAACCGATAGGCCCAGGGATAGCATCTTATCCCTTGGCCGGTCATCTACTGACCATTGACTTATAGGCATAGTTGTAAGTTTTGAGTATTTCATCAATGTAATTTTGAGTTACGTATTTGCTGCTTGGGATTGAGCTTTGTCTGATGTGCTCAAACGAGGGTTGTAAAGCCATACAGGTTATTCTGTATGTCCATTAACTTACCACAAAGCTCTTGATGGAGAGTTTTCATCCAATCGGTCATAAAGTATAGGTCGAACCGGTTGAGAACAACGTATATCCTGATTGTGGAAAGCCACAACTTGTCCTTTTCATTCTCACTAAGATTTAATACTAAAGACTTTCTGTATAGAAGTCCTAGTAGTTCACCCAGGACTTCCAGAATATTATGCCCGATTAAAGTTTTTGCGACTGTGTATTTTGCTCCACGTATACCCTCGTGTCTTTCAATAACCCGTAACCAGAGCCTGGTTCTTTCTTCAATTCGTTGGATTACCTCTAATCCATTGACTCTTGATTGTTGAACATGATCAAAAGCTTTCATAATATCCGACCAGGTATCCGGATGGTTTGCGATTGAAATCCCCCGGATATCCTTGAGAATTTCGAATATCAGTTTATATGACCCTTTCACCATAGTATGATATTTAAGTGAGGGGGGCTATCATACCTCTCGAATTGCTAAAGGGTATGATTCAAGGAGAGATCTTGAATAATAAAGAAAGATATTTACGGGGGGGGGGTATTATACTTCTAGCTTATTGAGAAGGGAGGGGTATTTATTAGAACATGTATTTGACGAAAGCTAGATCCCGGATTGATTCTAAAGATTAATAAAATAAGTTTTTATTTTTTTGAATTCCGAAGCGATAAATTAATAAATCTATATAGTTTATATTAGGTAAGAACTTAAATATTTCGTAAATTTATATAGATTCAGGTTCGCTCCTTTATTGGCTTACGATGAATCCGTTTTATCGTGTTTCAACGATAAAAAGATCCACAAAACTTAAAATCTTCAGACATATTTAATCTTGGTTTTTTTACCATTTTTAGCCAGCGGAATATGTTACAAGCCGCTTAATAAAAATGAGGAAAAGTAGTCTCTGAATAGGTAGGATAAAAACAGTGATATTCAGATATTGGATTCGTTAAAAAACTAGCTCTGACTGCAGGTGTCAACTAGTACCTCCACAGACAAACAAAGGTTACAAAGGCGGATACCTCACGAAATTATTAGTAACAGCTTCAAAGGTAACCTTTGATGATAAAACAAGCTGTTATGAGGGGACGTGGAACTACTGATTCCTGAGCTGGAAAGCTAACATACCAGACAGCTTCCAGGCTTTCTAAACATCTTTTTCTCAAATACTATACGAATTAGATTATTTCTCTTTCAAATAGCTCAGTGGAAAAAGCATGTGGAGGGGAAAACCTTCCTGTGTACATCTATAACTAGTTATAGCATAAGCATGAATAAGATCACGAAATTTTATGTCACCCCTTAATAAATCAATATTTGTAAACTTAAATGACTACAAATATTGATTAAATGGTATCAAATATTAGGTTTAAACTTATATTCCTTCCTCTGTAGTAGGTATTTATTTTCAACATGTTATTATTGTTGTTCTTGCTCTAAAATTTTTTCAGCTATAATCTGAATAGCACCATTTATAGCACCTAGTTGTATATTATTCAAGGTATCTATTGAGAATTGAAATCTGTTAGGAATCCCTACTAAATTAGTATGTGAATGAGTTACAGTAATCTCCCAAAATCTATCTTTTTTATTAGTATCTGAAGATTTTTTGATTGAGTATTCAAATTTATAAAGAACACTACCGATGCTTACTTCTATGTATTTCATTGCCTAAATATTTGATAATAAATGCAAGATAACTTTAGATATTATGTGTATCAAGAGAAACAAAGAAATCTTAAAATATTTTTGAAAAACCTATTCATATTTATTTTTCAAGAACAATAGTTTTTTATCCGGTGGATTATTTTCCGATTTAAGTATGAGGTGATATTATCCTGAAAACCAATAAAAGTGCACGGGAATCAATACTCGAAGAAGGCTTAGCGGCCCTAAAATATAAAATTGTATAAAATTATTTTTTTGGTGTGAAATTAATTTCATTATATTCGTTAAAACAAAACTTTATTATATGAAAAGAGCAATCACACCCCTCTTAGCCGTCTTGCTATGCACTGTTTTAATTTATTCATGCGGACCAGACGAACCACCACCAACGTTAGACAGGCAAATTTTAGTAACAGGCCCTACCATTGGACCTTATTCCGTTGTACATTGTCCCAATCCTGGTAATAACTGCGCCACGCCTATCCCGTGTTCACAAGGCAGACAAGCTTATTATGATGAATTTACAAGAATGGTTAATCATGACAGCTTGGATTATTATTTTACTTATGGAAGCTGGACTGAATTGTTTCCGTCATTGCTTAAAAAGCAATCATTGCTTGATAGCTTAAGAGAAGAGCAATATTCTATCGCTTTCGATAGTACAGGCAATATTTTAATTAGGCGTCCTTTTTCGTCTGTTAATGATCTTGAAAGCTATGAGAATGCAACAAGGTTTGCAGTTGTTCTGGAACCCTGTAATTAGTTTATAAAATTTGCAAAATTGGACTGGAGACTTGTATTCCTGAGTATATTTATCGTATCTTCTGGATGCAATGTCTCCAGTTCTAATTGTGACAATATTACATATCAACCTATTCAGAGTGAATCTAAAATTGATTATGTTGATAGTATTAATACAGACTTCATAATTAAAATCTTTGAGAAGAAACCTCTCAATTCACTAATTCCATATTGTTTATCTGCCGATTCGCAATCTGTTTTTCTAAATTATATCTCCAGAGATGGAAATTTAATAAGAGTAGATCTTTTTGACTCAACAAAGACAAAAATATTTCCTGTTCAATTTATTACTCGTCGCTTGGTAGACATGAGTATGTCAGGGGATACAATTTATCTACTCGATCAAGAAAGCAAACGATTCTATATTCTAAACAAGTCCAATTCCAATATTTATTCTGTTACTAAAGATATCGATCTGACTCCTTCTCTATCAAGCCCCTCTTTATTTATTCACTTTTCTCTTTTAGCAAGTCAGTTTTATGTTAACAAGTCAATGCTTTATTTTATAATAGGTGATTTGAAAGATAAGAACTACTTGGGCAAATATTCAAGTGTAGCATACAACATTGAGAGTGGAATTTCAAAAATTACATACTCATATCCAGATTGTTTTCAAGATAAGGTTGTGTATGATGAAAACATACATTTTGCTCATATCACAGATAATAAGATGATTTTCAGTTATAATTATTTAGACGTGATAAATTGTTTTGATTCGTCTAATCGGATTAAGTTTGAAGTTTTACCTGGCCATACAGAACCTGTCCGTGAATTTGAAAAAGATAAAGAGTTAAATGCTGCATATGTTAGGAAATACGTTGTAACTAGAGATAATAACCTTGGCGTCTTGGCTCATGATAGTACTAGTTTTTTTGTGTTTAGAAAAGCAAGTACAAAAAATGTTAATGAAATTGCAAAGTATTATTGTAATTATTTTACAAATAATGGCCTTTCCAGATTTGAAACCGAAATAAAGCCTTTGATACTTAGGAATGTTATACATTATCGAAAGGGATTTATATCGCTCGCTATTGATATGAAATCAGCAAGTATTTATGAGTGCAATTAATCCAAAATTTACTAAAGACCTGAATGCCATAATGGGGAAATGTGGCTATATATATATTAGTTTTTATTTCACTGTATTCTTTATTTTAACCTTAAGTTTATCCTGTAAGGGTAAAAATTCCACCTTGGAGAATTCTGAAATAATTAATTCTGATATTTTAAAAAGTCATGTATCTAGTGATAAACTAGTAATTGTGACTTGTATAAGATGTGGATGTTTTATCGATGCTCTGAATGGCTTACCTGAATCCGAGATGAATTATTTTTCACAGTATTCTATCTTAACAGATACAAATTGCAATAAGTTGAAAATGCCAGCTATTCATATCGACAAACTCACTATAGATTCAATTAGTACCGATATTTATAATATTACTTTAATTAAAAGGGAAAACGGTTTGTATAAATCAAGAATAATTCAGCTAAATGAAAGTTCGAAGATTGTAGATATTATGAAGGAATATTTTTAAGTCAGAAATTTCGACACAATTTATTAGATAGTAGGAACATGGAAGTATGAAGTAATGCTTACTTTGTGAACAACTACAAAGCACGAAAGATACAGTTAATTGTATTAGTTAAGACTTAGTCTGACAGTTGAGATTAATTTAGAGTAACGACAAACTAAATTAATAACCCCCAAAAAAATTAGATTATGAATTCTGAAACTTAGTTAATCAAATCCCGCGTTGGCCTGCTCAACCTGACTGAACAATTGAACAATGTAACCCGTGCCTGCAAATTAATGGGCACCAGACGCGACATTTTTTACCGCATTAAGCAGTTGTATGATACTGGGGGAGAAGAGGCTTTACGAGAAATCAGCCGGCGTAAACCAATCCCCAAGAACCGGGTAGATCCAGCTGTGGAAGAAGCGGTTGTGAAGATGGCCTTTGATAATCCTGCGTATGGTCAATCGCGGGCCAGTAATGAACTTCGTTAAACAGGGTATTTTTATTTCTGCAGTTGGTGTTCGCTGTGTCTGGCAGCGGCACGATCTGGAGGTATTTGACAAGCGTTTAAAAGCCCTGGAAACCCGTGTTACCCAGTATGGGCTGATTCTGACCGAAGCCCAGGTAATCGCCATGGAACGCAAAAGAGAAAAGCAGGAAGCGCATGGTGAAATAGAAACTGAACATCCTGGATACCTTGGTTCTCAGGATACTTGTTACGTCGGAACCATCAAAAGCGTTGGACGGATATATCAGCAAACTTTTATCGATACCTACAGCCGTTTAGCTTTTGCAAAACTCTACACTAGCTAGCATGCTATCACATCGGCCGACATCCTTAATGACAAAGTTTTGCCCTTCTTCGATCAAAATCAAATCCCTCTTTTACGAGTACTGACAGACAGAGGAACAGAGTTCAATGGAAGGTCCGAAAACCATAAGTATGAGCTGTATCTGAAAATTAAAGGGGTAGATCATAGCAAAACAAAAGTCCGTCATCCACAAAGCAACGGCATCTGTGAACGCCTGTACAGGACCATGCAAGAGGAGTTTTATGCGATTACCTTCCGTAAAAAACTGTATCAGGAGCTGGAAACCCTCCAGGCCGACCTGGATCAATGGCTAGAGCACTACAACAACGAGCGGCCCCATAGCGGGCGGTATTGCTTTAATTAAACCCCAATGCAGACTTTTAATGAATCCATTACCTTAGCCAAACAAAAAACTGCTGAACCAAGTAAGTTCAGCAGCCTGATTTATTTAATCTGTATCCCTTTTGAAAATTGAAAAACTAATTCTCAACTGTCCGATTAAATACTAACTATTACATATAACCCGAGTCTAGGATAAGTACCTTGAGTATGATAAAAAATGTTTTTAAGTACTTCACTTTTAACACTTACTACACCCAAAGCTTAATCTGAGTGCACAGAGTGTAGCTCGTGTTCAATTTGAAAACCCTTTTTTTGAGCATATACTACTTTTCCAGTGTTTTTTCTCGGAATTTCGTAACCCATATTCCGTAGTCTTTCTGCAAAAAATCGTTTCGACGGAGCTATATTCCCCGATTCAGAAGTGTATTTCTTATACTCAGTATAGAGTTGATGGAGTCGTATTTCATTAGTATTACTCTTTTCATATTGAAAATCTTCTATAAATGTATAAACTGTATCAGAATTCAATTTATAGTCATTTAATGTGTTTTTTACAGCTTCAGAATGTGTAAATGTTTTATTTTTCAAAAGCCTATCTAATCCTTGTAAAACCCAATTAAAAATTCCAGGGAGTTCGGTTTTTATAATTTTTTGTGCTAATTCGGGGTCTCTTTCATTTTCAGGTATTGTAACGTCGAATTTTATAATTATAAATCGCCTGAAAAACGCTTCATTCTGTTCGATGTCTCTTGGCAGGTCGTTGGCATTAAAAATGAATTTTGCGTAATCTTCTAGTATAAATGGGCTACCATAAGGTAGTCTGGCTTCAATAGCTTCTCCACTTACCAATTGTTTAAAGTATGAAGAATCCATATGAGAGGAAATTTCCGAGGCATAATTTAGAAGTTTTGAGCCCAGGGATGCCCGCTGATATCCTGATTCATTTGTAAGTGACTGGAGGCTATAGCTGCTTATATTTTCTGATCCAAGGAGTGCGCTAATTATATCAAAGAATACGCTTTTCCCATTTGCCCCTTTTCCATACAAAACCAGGCATTTTTCTAGTTTTAGTGTTTTAAGTCTTACAAAGACATAAGCTATATATTCGGCCAGAATATTTTGCTGTTCAACATCAGGTAGCACTTTATTTAAGAAATTTACGAATAATTCACAGCTTGCATCATTATTAAGGGCAAATGGAAGTTGATATCGTAAAAAATCAGCTTGATCAAACGCTTTTGTAAAGTATCCCTTGGAATTAATAACGAAGGTCCCATTTTGTAAGTTTATCAGTACTTCATCAGAGGGTTTTACTACTTTCATAATGTAGGCCGATGAAATTAATTGTTTTAGTAAATCAGTTTTGAACATATGATATTTCGCATCATATTTATCTACTCCTAATAATTCAGCTGATTTGCCTAAGAATGCTTCAATTTCATTTTTTTCTAATGACTTCCAGTATGCTCCATTAAAAACATATATTGTACCATTTTTTACACCAATTGACCAGTTAAGCTCTTTTGCTTTTGATAAAACTTCTTCAATTGTTTCAATTACAAAATGGTGTTTTTTCAAATTTCCATCATCTTCTAACTCAACTCGTTCAAAGAAATTTATTGGTTTTATTTGAACAAGAAATTGTTTAATTATTTCATCATGGTCGATGAAATTCATTTCTGTGGGCGCTTTAGGCGCGGATGCTGTTATCATTTTGCTTGGTTTAAGGTTGTTAAATAAGAATTTTCAATTTCTGTTTTGGTGGCAATCCTGTTTTTGGATAGATATTGCTCCAGGTCAGTCTTTTGGAATAGGATCAGTTTCCCCCCTGGCTTACAGAATGGGATTTCGCGAAGGCTTGTCTTTTTGTAAAGAGTCGATTTGGAGATCATCAGGAAGGCTGCCGCTTCCTTAAATGACATATATGCTTTATGCATTTTACTTGTTTTATTGATTTCTTAAATTATTTATTATCAAGCATTTATAAAACCAGTAGTCGACTTTCACTGATTTTCTATCGCTTTGATGAATACAAAATTTGCAATAAAACTTAGCTGTAAGGGGTTACAAGAGGGTTACTTTGTTATAACTTTTTTTGGGACTTAATATCTGTGTCTATTGCGGTTATAACTTTTTGGAGATAGTCTTTTAATATTGAAAG
The DNA here is from genome assembly GCA_017303855.1 of Chitinophagales bacterium. Classification (GTDB taxonomy): domain Bacteria; phylum Bacteroidota; class Bacteroidia; order Chitinophagales; family Chitinophagaceae; genus JJ008. Next base: position 9,671 of record JAFLBL010000002.1, read on the forward strand.
ATTATTTTGACGCTTAGTAGGTTTTTTTAAGTCGTCTAAATAAGTCAAGTCTTTTCTAATAGTATTTTCAGAATAACCAGTTAAATGCATCACGAGAGTACTTAAAGAACTCTTCTCATAAGGAAGTATTAATTTTTCATTCTTTAAATATTGGAAAAGGAGTGCTAATTGAGATTTGTTTAAAACAGGTTCAGCATCGGGATATTCTAACCTTAGTTGTGGGAATGAAAAATCTGGACTAAGAGTTATTGTGATAGGAGAATTATGGTTATTTGATTTTTGGGATACTAAGGATAACTTGATTAGATTTAATTCCTTTAAATAATATTCAATTTCGTCTTTAGCTAATTTGTAATATCTTTTTCTTGTTTTATCATCTAGTTCAATAGTTTTTGGTATAAAAACTGAATTATCTTCAAAACTATCAAATTCACCAGACAGTTGATATTTATTAATAAGCGAAATTCCCAGCGATTTTAAATCCTTTAATTCTTTGATTGATATTTCTATTCTTTGTTCGGCTTCAATTGGAAATTTATAGAGGTTTCTTTGAATTATAGCGATGTCATACTCATATCTTAGATGGGTATGAGCCAATCCGCTTGTCGATAGATTTTTAAGATTGTCTATCCTGGAATCAAGTTCTGAAAAAATATCGTTAATTGATTGCATATCAATTGTATTTGTATCCTAAAGTACAAAATTCTCAGAAGTCCGTTAACAAATTCGCATATTCGATTTTTGTGGAATCTTCAAATGATGCGAGGTAAGCAGAAGTGGTTGTAATACTAGCGTGCCCTAGGCTTTCAGAGATGAATTCAGTATTTACATTTTTCCTTTTAAGCATTGTGGCAAAACTGTGTCTACAACTATAAGTGTTGCATTTTTGAGAGATATTGAGCCGTAAACGAATAGCTTCCATATGTTTATTATTGGACTTTATAAAATTCTGGGTCAAATATTTTATTTGTATAGGGGTGTGCTCTTCTTTGAGTACGGGAAAAATGTACTCAGATTCAGGCAATTCGTTTTTCCATTTATTTATAATCTCTAATGCTTGTGGGAGAATTGGAACCTTTATTTGTTGTAGACTACCCTTCTTTGTGTTTTTTGTTTTGGATCTTATGAATTCAATAAAATCTCCTTTCAGGTTTTCAGATTTTAGTTTAAGAATATCACAAAAATTCATTCCATTGCATAAATAGCTCAGTTTCCAGAAATCCAAAGCTTTAGCTTCTTCTTTGTTTTCTGGTTTATAATTGAATAAGTTTCCTATTTCTTCTGTTGACAATGCTTTTTTTGTATTTGAACTTACTGGTATTACATATTTATTCTTCCCAAACGGGTAGTCATCCTTACTTATAATATTTCTCGAGATTGCATCGTTATAGATTGATCGTAATTGCCGGAGGTATATTCCAATCGTGGAAAAGGATTTTTTATTATTTAGCATGTATTTTTCATAGTCCTGAAGAAATTCAGGAGAAATATCATTTAAGCTTAAATTCTTTTTAAAGGCTAAAAGCGAATTTTTTGTGGTTTGATAGGATATTGCAGTGCCTACACTTTCCTTTTTGTTTTGTAAAGCAATATATCTATCAAATAGACCTGCCAGATTCAATGCATTAAAGTCTATTGCATTTTCGTAAAATTTGCTTTCAAATTTCTGAAACGAGAAAGGAGTCAATGTTTCGATTATTGTTTTGGCCCTGTTTTTTAGGGCATTCATCTTATATCGAATTTCCTTTAAACCTTCATCTCTAAGTTTATCTGTATTCAGCTTTTCCCATTCAGTAATAGATAGGTCAAGATTGGTGCTGTAACGCTTTTTTTCTGGCTTACAGTAAATGGTAAGCTTTAAAGGGTACTTGCCTGATTTCTTTGCATTCCGTTTATCCAGGAATAGAGTTACTGTAGGTTTGAATTTTTTCATTTTTTGCAACATTTACTATGTATTTGCACCAAATTTGCACCAAATTTGCACCACAAAGGAAAGAATATTCAGTAATTAAAAGTATGATTCGGAAAAATAAAATTGCTTAAGTAATTGAATATATGATATATATGAAGATAAATAGTTAAATCGGAAAAGATCGGAATGAATCAATATTATGACTGTTAATCAGAGGGTCGTTGGTTCAAGTCCAACAGGGGGAGCGAAACAGGACTTTTTAAAAGTCTTAAAATCACTAAAAACGAGTCAAACCCATGTAAGTCAATACTTTCATGGGTTTTTCTTTTCCCGCGACTCCCGTTAAAACCCGTCAAATCCCGCCAGTTTTGTTTCACTTTTTGTTACACTTTTTTAGGTTCAAACTTGATTATTTTAGGGAATGAACTTGAAAAGTGTAGTAATGAAAATGCGGTATTATGATACGAGTTCCAACTATCTCCGTCAGACACAATTGGCGGAAATCAACCAACAGAAGCGGCCTGTATGGCATTTCTATCCGTGTGTACTTGTCAGGCGAAGCTCCCAGGCTTTATCCAATTAAATTGCCGGCTAAAGTATCCACTGAACAATGGCAAGGGAAAGAAAACCACTGGGTTAAAAACAACCACCCCTTCTTTTTTGAGATCAACTGTAAAATTGCAGAGACGATCAATAAGCTGAATGACCTGGTAAAAAGATTCTATGCCCAGAATAAGCCGGTTACCTTCTACACTATTGATAAGGAATTAATGTTCCGGGGAGAGCGGAATGTCTTTAATGATTATTTCAAGAACTATATCAGGCGACCACCTGAAACGGTAAGGTTGGACGATGTAACCTGGGAAAAATATAATGCCTGTTTACTTCACCTGAACAATTTTCAGAGCCGTATAAGTTTTTCTGAAATTGATGAAACACTGATTGCCAGATTTAAGAACTACTTGTCTAATCTGAAGGGGCGGAAAGGGAAGATGGATCCGGCCACCATTAAATCCTACTGGGATAAATTAAAGGTCGTACTAACCTATGCCGCCAAAAAGGATCATTTTTTGGACCCGATTGAAGTAGAGCGTTATTTTGAAGAAATCAAAGTAAGTGTACCAAAGAAAAAAGAAGGCCAGCACCTTGAAATAGAAGAAGTGCAGCGGTTAAGGAAACTGGTTTTTGAAGAGAAGGATTATAGTTTGCAAAGAGACAGGGATCTTTTCTTATTTCAGGTCTATACCGGGCTATATTATAACGACCTCCAAATTCTCAGGAAAGATCAGTTATTTAATGATATTGAGCAAGGGCACTATATTATTGGAGAAAGAGATAAAAACAACAACCCGACCATTATCCCTTTGTTCAAGTTTCCATATGCCGCTGAGATAATAAAGAAATATAAAGATAAAAATCCAGAGAATACTTTGCTTTTCAGGAAGAATCTGTTTATCGAAGTCCAGGCATATAACCGAAATTTAAAATTACTGGCAAAAAAGGCAGGTATAGTACGAAAATTGAGCAATAAGACCGGCAGGCATACAAATGCTCAGATGTGGATACGGTACGGAGCTGAAAGGCCCGTGCTCTCAAAAATGATGGGGCATGAAAAGGAGCAGACTACGGAGAATTATTACAAAGTAGGGTTAAGAGAGGTTATTGAAGGGACAAAGATGATAGATTTTGAAAAAATAAATATCTAGATTCCCGTTTATAATTTAAATGTAGCCTCGACAGGGCTAAATACTTTATTGGGAATCAATATTGTTACAGAAAACCGTAAACAAATCCGTAAACTGGTCGTTTTATGTTAAAAAATCAATTTAAAATACTTTTGATCAAAAATACAATTTAAAGAGTAAAGTAATTAATTGTAATCTTGTTAATTTGCTTAAAACTATTACTTTTTTATCTCCCATTGTTTGAGGCGATTCATACATTCATCTTTTGGTAAACGGTCATTAAAACTCAACAAATAATTCATTTTTTCGATTGCTAAAGTATGATTGATTAGCTCAGCTTTAAGAAATATATCAAAAAGCCAAATTATGCCTCTAACAGTAAGCTGATTGCTGGTACAAAATTTTCTTAAAGGGCCATCACCCGTTAAAACCACTGCCGAATGCTTGATTGCCAGATAGACAACCGTTTTATCAGGAAACTCCAAAGATTTCGGAGCATTCATTTCAACAATCTCCGTTAATTCTTCGCTTGAAAAATTATATACTTTCAGGACTTTTGCCTGAATGAATGAATCTACTTTTTCGTATTGACCGGCATTAAGCTGGTCAACTACTTCCCTTGTTGTGTGTATCTCTACATCAACGCTGAATAGGTAACCTAATAACTGTAGTTTTATCAGGTCAATAAAAATATTTGCATCGGTTACCGCAACTTTCATTTTGCTGTGTTATCTAAGATTTCTCTAAAATCACCTAGCTTCTGACGGTTTAACGATGCAGCTTTGGTGGTTGAAATTATTTCTTCGGCTACAGCCCGGATTAATAACTGTAAAAATCTTTCAGAGTACTCTCTTCCTGTGTAAACACCAAATTCTTTTTCTTTTGTATGATACTGATTGTATTTTATCATAAAGAATTTGAAATAGGAAGGAGTAATTATCTCAAGATTAAAAGACCTGTATATAATTGCAGCAAGAGAAATACCATATTGCTCTGCAATCATGAATAGTTCTTTCATTATAATCTGACTTCTTTTATCGCCGAGATACTGTTTTATTTTTTTCTCCGGCAATAGCATTGCGCCCGCAAAAAGGTCGCACATTTTCTCACATTCCTTATCATCAAAAGCCGATAAATCCAAATAGAGATGAGCCAATTCATGCAGTGCGGTAAATCTTTGACGAACAATCGGAATTTCTTCATTGCAATTCAGAACTATTACTGCAATCTTTTCATGAATAATAGTAGACATGCCGGAGAAAGACATATCTACTTCCAACTGATAAACCTTTATATTATTTTCTTCGAGCATCTCAACAATATTAGGTAAGGGATCTTCACCCAGGCACCAGTCTTTCCTGATCTGCTGAGCGGCCAGTTCTACATCCTTACTGGTTTTTATCTTATAGGACTTGGGTTTGAACTTAATTGCATTATTAAGCCCCAGAAGATCTTCCAGCTCAAGATACCGCTCCAGAAATTCCACAGTTTGTGCAGAAACTTTTTCCTGTTCCTTGACAGTGAGTTTTTTGAGTTTACGAAAGCGAATGTCGGTCAGGGCTACAGTAGCCTCCCTGAAGAAGTAATCATTAGTTACTTTTAAAGCTTTGCTAAGTAAGCTGATGGTTTCACTATCGGGGCTCATCTCCCCGTTTTCTAATCTGTTCAATGCTTGTTTGTTGAGTTGATTTTGGATGGCATCAGACAAATCCTGTAATGAATAACCATTCATTTTACGAGCAGCTTTTAGGCGTTCTGAAAAGTGCTTCATAGACTGGTTGTTTGCAGCAGTTTAATTTTTGGTTGTGGGCAACTATTGGACAAATTTATAAATATTTTCCATTTTGTCCAAAATATTTTATATTTGGTATAGAATTAAAAAACCCTGGCCGATGTGCAACCATCAAACCAGGGCAATAAAATGGAAAGTTGGGTTCTGTGCAGTTCCCTGTGAAAGCAAAAAGCTGACACCTTTCCGGAAGTGTTTTTCGACGGCTGCAAAATAAGACAGTTTGTAATACAAAATACAACAATTATACAAGCGGCCATAAACATACTCCTCCTGAATATCTGCACCGGCTAAAGCTCCTGATCCGTAAGTAAAGAAGCATCATTTTCTAACTCATTTAAAATTCTAACAATGAGTAAAAAAAATCAACATGTGGTCCCGCATGGTAACGAATGGGCCGTAAAAGGTGCAGGTAACAGCAAAGCTACCTACATCACCGATACGCAATCGGAGGCTATTAAATTAGCAAGGGACATTGCACAGAACCAAAATTCTGAGCTATTCATTCACAACCGTCATGGCCAAATAAGAGAACGTAACACTTACGGCGATGACCCAAATCCGCCGAAAGGCTAAAAGGAGGTGGCTATGCAATTCGATGGAGCAGTTATTAAAGAACAGGGAGTGACCTTTGCTATTGTAATAGTAAAGCCCTATGTATTGAACAATTCTTCTGAAGCAGAAAGTACCCGGTCAAGTTTTAGAGGAATTTTCCCTGGTGTGCCCATTATCCTGATGGCACAAGGTTCTGGGGGAAGAGCGACATACCAAGGGAGGCCTGATATAGTCAATTTTCTTACGCATGTTTCTCCTTCAAGAATTCCATGGAAGACGTACACGGTAAATTGATTTTTTAAAAGTTAAAAAGAAAATTATGAAACAGCTTTACAATTACAGGCAGCCGAATGACACGGTAAGACTTTGTAAAAAGGACATATGTATTGAAGCAAGAGGACGCAACGGGCAACTTATTGTTGTTGCATTGGCTGTCTTGCTTATTAGTACATCTATTTACTATTTGGCGAAAGCTAAGCAAGTGCAGTATTAAAAAGGTTTGCAAGCAGGAAGGCGGCAGAGCCGCTTTCTTGTTTACCAATAAAAATTAAGAACATGTTTGATCTAAGCAAGCAGAAAATAACAATCGGATGTCCGACCTGTAACCGTAAGCATCAGGTGACGCTCCAACAGGTAGCAAATGGCGCTACGGTAAAGTGTTCTTGCAGCACCAATATAAAGCTGCAGGACAAAGGGGGCTCTACAAGACGAGGTATCGGAAATATGAATTGCGCCCTTAAAAAATTCGGTAAGTAAAACCGATTGTATTATGAGCGGCTTTAAACTGGTAGCTGAAATAATCGCATTGAGCAATGCGGATGCATGGGAATTGGCCAAAATTGAATGGGTACTTGATTCAATTTGTTTTGCCGAGGAACCTGAAACATGTCTTTGCGGTCATTTCCCTATTATCGAATTGTGTGAATTAAAAAACACAAAGAATGGTAATAGTGCAACAGTGGGTAATTGCTGTGTGAAAAAGTTTCTTGGTCTGCCGTCGGATAAGATATTTCAGGCGGTGAAGAGAATCAGGGTTGACTTAGACAAAAAATTGAATGGAGAAACAGTCGAACATGCTTATTCAAAAGGATGGATCAATGAATGGGAATATAAATTTTATGGTGACGTATTTGCAAAACGAAAATTCTCTGATAAGCAATTGACAAAAAAGAAACAGATAAATGAGAAGATATTAAAGAGAATGTCTAAACAATAACGATCGAAAAAAATGTATAATTCAAATAAATAACTAGTAAAAATTAAGACTATGACACAAAATGAAAAGAAAAAGGTAGCCATTGTTGTAAATGGTGAACCTTTTGAAGTAGAGAAAGAAGAGATATCGTATGCCGAAGTGGTAACGCTTGCCTTTCCTGATTATCCTCAGCATCCGGAGGTAACTTATTCAGTGAAATACAAAAGAGGGCACGGTAATAAACCTGAAGGTGTGCTGGCACCAGGCGGAACAGTTAAAGTAAAAGACGAAATGATATTCAATGTTTCACCAACTGGTCAGTCATAACGAAGACATAGGCCGGCTAGTTGAAAGGGGTTATGCTCTTGCATTTGATAGCAATTATCTGGTAATTCGGGATATACCGTACCTAGATAAAGATAAAAACTTAAAAACTGGAGCTTTTGTTTCGAAGTTGATTTTTATTGATCAAACCCATGTGCAGCTAGAAGACCATCAAATGTTTTTCTGTGGATCACATCCCTGTGAACTGGATGGGAGTATTATAGGTAACCTGGGCGGTGGGCTGACTACCCTGCAATTAGCAGCTGCGGATTTAGTTGTAGAACGATCATTCTCTAACAAACCAAAGAATGGCTTTGCCAACCTGTTTGATAAAGTAGAGAGTTATTTAGCGATCATTTCCGGGCCTGCTATGCAGTTGTATGATGTAAACCCTTTTACGTACCGGGTAGTTGAAAAAATGCAGGATTCTGTTTTTACGTACAGTGATACTTTAACCAGCAGAGCAGAGATCGGTGATCTCGCAATGAAATTCAATGAAGAGGTTATTGCTATCATCGGCCTTGGTGGAACGGGATCCTATATTCTCGACTTCCTGGTAAAGACACCTGTACGGGAAATACGAGGTTTTGATCTGGACTGGTTTCATGTACACAATGCGTTTCGCTCTCCGGGGAAACTGGAAGCTGAAGAGCTTGCGAAAAGAAAAGCGGAAGTGTATCAAAAGAGATATGAAGGATTTCGTTCAGGAATTCACATACAAGCGAAGTTTATCAATGCTGAATCGGCAGAAGATCTGGCAGGAGTAACATTTGCTTTTGTTTGTGTAGATAAAGGTTCGTCACGGGCAGGAATTTTTGAACTGCTGATTAATTTGAACATACCATTTATTGATGTCGGCATGGGGCTTAATAGAGACAGCGGTCCAATAAATGGAATGATCAGGGCCACTTTTTATGACCGTGAAAAGGCTAAAGATGTTTTGGCAAAACAGTTAGCACCTGTAATAGACACTCCTGATGATGTATACCAGAATAATATTCAAATCTCAGAGCTGAATGCCCTTAATGCATGTCTGGCTGTAATAAAATATAAACAGCTACGAGGTTTTTATGTGGATGATAATGTATTTTATCATATGTTACTTTCGTTAAACGATTTTCATTTAGCAGGAGATTGCAATGAAGTGTAAAATTACATTACAGCGGGTGCATTATATGCCTAAGGAATTTGAAGCAGGTATATTGTATGTATCTGAAGAATTCGAGGTTGCCGGGCATTTGTGCCCGTGTGGGTGTGGTAACAAAATCATCACTCCTCTTGGACCAACAGATTGGGAATTTGTTGAAGAAGACGGCAAGGCAACATTAGACCCTTCTATTGGTAACTGGCAGATCCCCTGCAGGTCACATTATTGGATCACTGATGGTGAAATAGACTGGTCATATCAATGGACAGATAAACAAATAAAAGAAGGGCGAAGAGCAGAAGAAAAACGAAACAGAACGTATTTTGATAAGCGTAACCGAAAACCAAAAATACAATCTGCGCTCTCTCGTTTCGTTAATTGGTTTCGAAAGAAATAACTCAGGAATTACAAATAACGAAATCCCATTCATGAATGAGGTTGAACAGGAATTATTGCAGAATTCTCCAGCTGCTGTGCTGCAAATAACTGCCTCTTGCTCTGATTGTTCTATTGCACCTGGCATCGCCACCTGAACCGAATACCTCTAATTTTGTTAAAGGTCTGGCTTTGTGCCGGGCTTATTATTTCACATTATTATTGTCATCAATAATATTAGTAAGGGGCAGATTGAATAAGCTGTTATTTGGTTATATTTTCTAAACCAGGTGTGTTGAGAATTCGCTCGATTTCGTTTTCTATTATATTAGTTATTTCAGTTTTTACTTTTTTGAAATTCTCGTTGACCATTTGGGCTGAAATCTGTGAAATTATAGGAAGATCTTTATATGAATTAACCTCAACTTTTATTAGTCCGTGATTATTGATGATCTCGCAGTGAAAAGTCTTGAGCTTTATTTTATTGGACGGATCATCTGCAACCATGCCTACAAATTCCCCGGAGGAAAGCCCGGCTATTTTGGATTGTGGGATAGCAAAATCCAGTTGGCTTGATTTACTCACTGAAGTATCTGTTCTATTAATTGATATACTTTCTTTGACCTGGTTGATCTTTCCAAATCTTTCTGAAAGAAATTTAGACGTTTCGCCAGTCACTTGTCCACTGATAATGTTCCCCGTGATATTCATAATAACGGAAGATTGATCGGCGCCATAGTCTTTTTTTAATTGACTAAAATCCTGGATACCCAGACAAGTTGCTACTTTGTTGGAACGGGCAGTGGCAATCAAACTATCAATATCATTGAAAAAGATGGTGGGGAACTCGTCAAATATCAGACTTGACTTCAGCTTATTTTTTTGGTTGACCAGTTTAATCAAGCGGGTCACATATAAGGAAAGAACTGCCCCGTAAATCTGCTGTTTTTGGGGATTGTTGGCGAGGCAAACGATCTTGGGATTTTCGGGGTCATTAATGTCCAACGTAAAATCGTTAGCTGACAATACCCAGTATAATTGCGGAGACGACAAGCGGGCCATCCCTATCTTAGCACTGGCCACCTGACCCTCCAGTTGCTCCATCGCATCATTTTGGTAGGCGGAGATGAAAGGATTGATTAGTACTTCTATTTCAGGTTCGGTACGAAGCACGGAAAACAATTTTTCATAGTCCACCTGCATCAGTTCAATCACATGCGGAAGGGTCAGATATTTCCCGCCCTGGTATTTTTTCAGAAACCAGATAATGGCCGTTAAAAAGTTAATTGGAGACTCTACAAAAAAATCACCCTGTTTGGTGATCCAGTCCCGGTTCAGGCCCATCATAATTGAACGGGACGCTTCGGTGGCATCCGTTATATCGAACATGGTGGAAGCATCCAGCGGATTACAGCGGTGACTCCTTGAAAGATCATCAAAATTGATGGTATAGAATTTCGGTTCTACTTTATAACTGCCCATGTTCTTCAGCAATGTATTGTAGGCGATTTTGGTCATGTCATCGTACTTAAAATCATAAACCAGCATCGTAAATCCCTTTCGGATATGTTGCCTGATAATATGCTGAATCACAAAATAGGATTTACCTGCACCGGGCGAGCCGCAAACAAGTAGCCCCCGAAATGGATTAATGATATTGATCCAGCTTTTGTGAACCTTGCCTCTTAGGTTATACTGTGCAGGAAGATTGATCGAGTATTCATTCTCCAACAACCGCTCTTCCTGGGGAAAGGTTTCGTTCAACTCGTTGAAAATATCCTTACCTAAATTCACTTTGATATAGCGGCTGAGCAGGTTACCCCCTGCAAGTACTAAAAGAAACCCTGTTCCGGTCAGGGTCATATACCCGGTTGCCAGGTGTTCCAACGGGCCCTGAAAGTCCAGAATAAGGGTGCTGTAGAAGTAAAGACTTAACCCCAAAACCAGGTAAATCAGGATGGATGGGGGGGTGATATTTTCGGATTTTTTACCCCTTGCGCCCAGCAGGGAAATTCCCAGCAGTGCGAGGGCAATCAGTTTAGACTTGAGCACCGTGCTGTAAAGACCTGTACGGGCGATATTTTGGAGGAACTGATCACCCCAGGGGGATGTGAGCCCCCAGCGCTCAAAGGCCCCGTAGCAGTAAAAATAACAGTGCAAGAGCAGGACCAAAATGGCCCCCAGCCGGGTAAAATCCAGGATTTTTCTGAGCCCCGCTTCATTTTCGCCGGTTCCGGATGACATTGATACTTATTTAGGGTTAGGATTTCGTTTTTTCTTCTTTTTCTTTAGCAGTTCGGCAGGAACCCGGTTCAGGTACTTTTCATGCTCCAACAGGTCTTTGAGCAAGCCGTCTTGGGTGGGGTGAGTCTCTGCCGCCTGAGATGGTTCTCGGTCATTCCTGAAATCCTTTGACTGGGTGGTTTCAGAGGCGGTTTTTGGGGCTTTTGTCAAGCCCTGTTGACCCGAATCCAACGAAGCCCTGATACCTGCGATACTGTAAAGCTTGCCTATATCACTGCCATTAAAGACGGCCTTCGTACGGAAGTCAATAAAAGTAATCCCGAAAACCAGCCCCTGCTTATTCTCCCTCAGAATTACATGCACCCCTTCTTTTTTCAGTGCATTGATCAAGGCTTCCAGGCTGCCCGGAGATTTTGCCATCACCCAGTCAATACTGGTCTTCAACCTTTTTTTGTCAGGCTGCCGGAGGTTCTCATTTTCCTTGAATTTTTTCTCCAGATTTTTCAGGGTAGGTTTGCTGTAGATCAGGCTGGCTTTGATGGGTACCCCGACCTTATTGCCCTCTCCGTCCAGCAACCGGTAGAAAAGCCCACCGGATTTATAAACGATCCCTGTCTCCCGGCCCCGGTCGGCCTCCACGTTATACTGCCGGAGAATGACGTTCAGTTCTGCCAGCGAGGTATATTTAAAATGATTGATCACCGCATCCAGGACATTGGTGATCGAGCGGCAGGTCTCGGAATTGCCATAAAAAACTTTTTGAACATCCACGGGCCGGATGCCTGCAACCTCTGCTGCTTTTTTGCCCTGCGCCGGGATTAAACCAAAACTCTTTTCCAATTCTTTTCTTGCGTTCTCGGATTGGTTGCGGCCGATATTGTAAGTATCAATACGCTTGCCATCAGGCTGGATACTGGTAGTCAGGATATGGATATGGGGATGACCAGCGTCATGGTGCTGATAAACCAGGTAGGGTTGGGAGCCGAAGCCGATTTTTTCAATATAAGCTCTTGCGATCCGGGTGAGTTTCTCCTGCGCAAGTTTCTCGGAAGGAGCGAAGTTTAAGGAGATATGGAGTGTATTGGATTTTTTTACCCGTTCATTTCTTGCAATCAGGTCCTGCATCCGTTCCATTTTCTGGAGGAAATTCAACTGGCTTGCATCCAGCAAATAGTTTCCTGCGAAAATGCAAACTGCTTTTTCCTTCTGGCATTTCTGCTCATTGTAATTTAATGCCCTTTGCAGACTATGCGGGCTGGTTATTCGGACGACCATTGCCGGTGGATTTCATTTAATTTCTGATATATAACTTCCGTCAGTTGCAAGAAGCTTTGGTGAAGCTGTTCATGTGAATTCAGCCACCATTTCACCTCACTGATATGATTTAATGTGTGGAGTTTTCTAACAGCCTGGTTGTAGTTGTTGCCGATGGCGTTCAACTCTTTTTTCAGCCCAATCATTTCAATTAAAAACTGATCGGCGGATTCGTTCCTGATTTTAAAAATTACAGGTTTTTGCAGCAGCACATTACGGGCATACTCGCTTAGTTTTCTATGTGTGGTTTTGGAAAATAAGCCTTGTATTTTCTGATACTCTTCGGGCTTAACCCGAAAGGAGATCCAGGATGGAATTTTATGCTCACTCATCACGTTTCATTTTCACTTTTTTTCCGGCAAAAGACAAGCACTGTCTTTTGCCGCAATGTCCTTTCAAACTTCTTTTCCCATACTCCCGCCGACTCCGGAGGCATAGGGAGCAAGATGCAATTGTGCAACAATTGAACATCTTGCCGGTTGCAGACACAGCAACCTGTGACCTTGTAAAGTTAATCAGTCCGTTCCCGATAATAAGCACATGGTCAAATTCTGATCAGGTGGAGTTGACTGACATAAAATAGCTTTGCCTTATTATTAATAATTCTAAAAATTGTGAAGTATGAACAGTGTAGTAAACAAAGAAAAATCAAAAATTTTCGAGACCATTTTAACCAGTCCAGGGATGACAGAAAAATGCAAAGTAGTTCTGCAGTTAAGCCGTCAAAATGTTTTGCTCTTGACCCGTCTTATTGAGGTGGGATTACTGACAAAGGATTCTCCGATTCAGGATGGAATTATTCTTGCTTTTCCAAAGGAAGCAACGGAGGAGTTTAAAGTAATACACGAGGAGATTTTGAGAAAGGCAGAACTGACTGAATTTTACGAACGGTTTAGGGCTCTGTAATTTTTCAGAATCCTGGCAACGCGCTAAAGGAGTTCCTATGGCCGGTTAAAGTGCTTCTTCGGATTGATCTGATTCATTATTGTTTTCAGGTAAATTAAAGCAAAAATTACTGGCCATTAGGTTTCTCCAGGAGTTTGGAAATGGATAGGTTCTGTAATGCCGGGAAGAAAGAAATGGCAGAAAGAATAACCCCGCCTTGGAATTCTTAAACTCTTTCTCTTCATTGAGTAAAGCCCGCTCCTCAGCCATCAGCATTTGAAGGTGGTACGGACTTTCGGGAAATTCAATGCTTATCATTGCAGACCCGGACTGTGCAGACGCGTCACCGGTATACAGAAAGCTTTCTGTTTGCTCATCCGGAAACCAGATTTGTAAATTTGTTTTCGGCAGATCGCTTTTAAGGAAATTCCTAAGTTCATTGTAATAACCGAACTGTTTTAATACAATGCACCATTCAAGGAGTAGTGCGGCAAGGAAACTGACTTTTTGATCCTGCGCCTGCTGACTTTCAATTTTTTCCGGGTTAGCATAAGTCAATGGAAAGAATTTTGCCATCCTCACATTCAAAATCAATCTGTCAATTAATTGCCGGAGCCAGGGAACCGCAGCAACAAACAGTCCAGCTTCTGTCAACAGGATCAGTCCCATATTGATCTCGATACAATGCTCGTCGTAGCGGGGGTTTAAACTGGCTGGATTTTTAGCTATTATCTGAGCAAGTAAATTGGCCATTCCCACAGCATTTTCATACGCCACTTTAACTCGCTGATCATCCCTAGCGTTTGAAAGTTGATTTGCAATATAAAATTCCCAGACCTCCACTAATCCCATCATACTGAGAAACCCAATTTGTTCAAATGTCAGAAAACAGTATTCATTAAAATTTCCAATACCGAGGCTCAAACTCTCATCTATCATGAGATATTTGCCGGTTTTTTCTATGTAATCATAATTTATGGCTTTCCAATTCTGGATGAGTCCATAATACTCAGAAATAATGAGTTGGCTTTCGTTATATTGATTGCTCCTTATCCAGTTGAAAGTCATCAGTATAATTCTTTCCGCAGCTACATAGGCTGGCTTAAGATTGTTATTCTTCTTACACCAGTTGTGAACGATGCTCATTGACAAATTCGCCAGCCGAATTTTTCTCAAAGTTTCCCGGTCACTTAACAGTTTCGATTCGGTAGCAGGAAGCAGCAGATTGAGAAAAATATGAAAATGGGCCAGGTCATAGTCAGGAAGATCTATAAATGCCAGCGCCCGCCGGAAATTAAGTGCCAATTCAGGCGTCATCAAATCTTCATTTAACTCATACTTTTCAGTTTTCTCAACAAGATGGAAAAGGTCCCAACACGCAAATTCAATCTTTCCATCCACAGTATGCCTGTTAACAAACTGCGCCCAGTTCTGTTCTACGGGCTGTTCCCTTTCTCCATTGATGCAAACCACGATTTTTACAGGTAGCTGATCAAGAGGTTTGGGAATACGGGTGCTGATGTATACATCGAGAATTTCGGTTATTGAGGGTCTAATATCTGTAACACTGCCGCTATCCCAACTCTTCCTTGAAAGATTTCCTTGCTTAATGACAAAAAGGAACAGCTTTTCTATTCCATCATCATCCGTGCCAATTGCCGGAAGATCCACTCCGTACTGACGGCCGCGCTGTGTGGTGGTCAGCGGTTTGAATTTCATCGAAATGAGTAACCGTTTCAAGAAGGAATCCAATTCCCCATCTTCTTTGATAGAATTCAAGTATTCCTGGAGTATAAACCTCATTGGATTCTTCTTTTAAATGTCCTCCAATAGTGGCGGTTATATTCCTGTCCGATGGGATCAACAAACTCTCCTCCCGGAATTTCAAATTCGACGGCGACCTTCCCCATATTAGACCTGGATTTATACTTGTTTTTTATTGCTCCATAATCACCATCCCGGTGAAAAAAACTATTCCCTTTAACAATAGTAATATGGGTAACAAAGTCTGTTATTCGGGGTTGACGGAACGGTGATTCGTCTTTGAAGTCGCTTATTTGTTCACCATACTTTCTAAAGAGTTTTTGCAAATTGGAGGAAGAAGGAGCCAGTTCTAGCGGTTTTTTTTCTTGAATCCTGTGAATCTCGTTGTAGTGTTGTTCAATTACAGTTATAACCGATACTTGCATCGTATTTGCTGTTTGCTTTTTTTCTTTCAAATAACTCATGACCCCCGGATAGTTATACATGATATACAAGGCCATCAGTTCTGTAACCAACTGCGGCACTAATCCCGATTCATCCACATATTCAAGTGCAGAATAAACCAGGCTTTGAAGATGCTCTTTAGCATATACATTTCCTACTATTTTGTACAAAATGAATTCCAGGTCATATGGTGCTAAAGACAGGATGATTTCCTTAGACAGTTGGATTTCTGCTGCCTTACGATCAATCATCGTCAAAACTTCTCGGGCCGCATGGTGAAATCTCCTATTATTATTATTAAAAGCCAGTGTTAACCACCTTTCAAATTGATCTTTATCTTTTGCCAGACTTTCTTCAAAAGCATTCCTGAATCCCTCAATTGTTTTTATCTCGTTATTCTCATCTTCAATAAATTTGTCGATGTAGGTGTAAAACAAACCCGGCGGGGTTTCAAAAGCATAGGCGAATGAATGGGATAGATTAACGTAAGTACCCACATGTTGTCCTTTTAGGTTGACAAGTAATGCCAGTGATTTTCTAAACCAATTTTCATCCTGTGCATTTTTTATGTAAATACTGATCAGGTGAGAAAGGGCAAACCGGGAATCCGGACCGAGTTGGTCGGATATGAGTGATTCCAATTTGGTTCTCGCAATGGTAATTTTAGCGATAAGCAGACCATACGCAAAAATTATATTCTGTGTCAACTGATCATCATTCTTTGCGGTAAGTCTGTCCAGTATTGGAATAACTTTATCTGCGATTTCCTCGGGATGATCATTATTTCCATGCAACCATGCGAAGGCTCTTAAGCCAGCTATTACAAAATCCTTATTGGTGGAATTTAGCATGTCTTTCAATAAAGGGTAAGCTTCCTGTATGCCAGTTGTTTGCGACAAGCCAAGAAAGGCGTGCATAAAAAACAAATCAAGCTTTTGCTTACTTGCTTTACATAGTTCGATCAACCGAATACCAAAGTCTGGTTGGTTCTTTGATCGGAGCCGGACAGACGCATTGAGATTGATATAATTGCCTTCTGCGGTGATATCTGTAGTCGATAAAAACAAGGCGTTTACCAAGGTTTCTGCTGAGCTATTTAAGTAAGGCAGAAGATCCCAATACGCCCGGAAAACTGATTTTGAAGAGAGTTTCCGCTCAACAATCAGTCGTGGAATATCATGTTCATAAATCCTGTTCACAACCAGGTAAACAATTTCCCTAATCTGGGGCCAGTTATTTGTATAATATGTCGGAAAGCTGCTTTTTTGCAAAGCATTTAAAAAGGCTATGACGTTATCTTCAGCAGAAGATTTATTTATCTTATCCTGCGTAAGGTGGATGGCATAAAATAATGCCTGAGTACTTTTAGAAGTAAATGTGGGTGAAGTGTTATTCTCGAGCAGTTTTAGATGAATTGACTTTTGACGGATTTCCTCCGGGATTTCTGAGGCCGGCCGGTTATTAGCAAAGCTATCTGCTAATCTCCCAAGATAGCCATGCATGTCAGGGTTAGCGAAAGCTGTTTCTAGAGGTTCAGTGAACGTTGCAATTTCCATATCATAAGATTGCATCTAAAATAATAAAAATCAATTATATGCGTAACCCGTAAAGAACTTTTTTCATATCCTCAAATGAAAAAGTTGATTCCCCATTGGCAAACCATTATAAAAAGGGCTTACAGCAGCCCTTCATCTGCAAAGCTCAGATAGCTTTCACCAGATAGAATAATGTGATCCAACACTGTTATATCATGAAACTGTGCCGCATATTTGATTTTCTGGGTTAGTTCTTCGTCTGCCCTGGAAGGTTTGAGATTGCCGGAAGGATGGTTATGGCTGAGGACCAGGGAGCAGGAACCCAGTCGTAAGGCTGCAGCAAGTATGATCCGTGGATCAGCCACTGTACCGGTTATTCCGCCACTGGAGACCGTCATCAGTTGAAGCACTCTGTTAGACCGGTTCAGAAATAATACTTTGAACTCTTCCAAAAGCTCAATCTTTTCTTCGTTCCAGTAGTTTTTTAAAATGTCGTAACAGTCTTTAGAGGTCCTCATCAGTGGACGTTCTGATACTTTAACGGAGACTTTTCTTTTGTACACCACATCGATTTCTGATACATTGTTCAGCATTTCCAGGCTTAATTTGTTTTCCATAATCCAGGTTTTAAATGAAAGAATGATTATGGAACAGTACCAGACTTTGGGCAATAAAGTCCATGAGGCAAAGGAATAAATGAAAGCCTTGTGCAAGGGCCTTGTGTTTATGCCGGAAGCTCATGGACGCTTCAGCAGCCCAAAGTCTATCTTAGTGCAATAAAAAATGAAATGATTATACAAGCCCGTTCAGCTTATTCTGAACATACTCATGTACAATGCGTTCCTGTTCTAATCGCTTTTTATTGGTGAGAAGAAACTGGTATAACTGTTGTTCATCAGCAGAAAGATGAGGTAATTTTTTTTCTTTTGAATTATTGACAACAGCGTATTGTTCAAATTTTCGGTAAGTGGTATTGTCCATAAGAAAAGCCCTGGCATCAGTATAAAATTTCCGGATCATATTCAACATTTCAAAGCCTGCTGCATCCAGGTCAAACCAACAATACAGCCGGGTTTGTTTCAGCCAGGGTAATTGTTTACTAATATTACTTTTGAACCCTTCTCCGAATATCGCAATAGCATTTTTAACTTTGGGAAAAGTCAGGAAGCAAGTTTTATTTTCAATTATAAATACTCTCTCCGGTAACCATTTCAGCCATGAAGCATCATCCATCGAAAGACTGATTTCATCATACCCAAGAATGGGTTTCAGGTCATCGTCCAAAATCCTGATCTGAGTAAATATGGCAGGCTTTTTCAGAAAATATCGTCCGGCAAAATCAGATTCAAGGGTATTGATATGTTCGGCGGGAAGAAACATGTCCAACATAATCTTTAGAATTCCGGTGTGACTCTCAATGAATTTTGAATGCACCTCGACTGGTATTTCTCGTATATAGAAGGGATGTGGCGGGGGATTAGAAACGAAGTAAGCACATACTTTTAATATATCATCCCATGCATTTGCGTACTGCAATAATATTCTGGTATTTTCGGCCGCCCAATTTTTCAAAATAGGGTAGTGGGCAATAATAGAATTGTAGGCAGCAGATATTTTTGAATAATCATTTAGTCTGCCTGTAAAAGCTAAAAAATCTTCAAAACTCTCAAAATAAATTTTCGCAGGAATACTCTGTTTGCTGCCGTTAATAGTCTTTTCCTTCCAGTCAACCGAATAGCTTTTTGAGTTCACCGATTTGGAATGCTGGTGAAGAGGTACTATATCATTTTTCCAGTCACTGAAATTGCTGCCGAGGATTTTCTTGTTACTGGGTATAACCCATGGGAAAACAGATTCCCCTTTTAACTGCAACGATGCAATCTTGAAAAAGGCTTTGTCAGTTTTGTTTAATAATTCTTTGGGAGTGATCATCCGGCGTTTTCGGCTAATTGTTTAAATTCTTCTTTTCGTTCGTTGTACTCTTCCATGGTTAGGTTATAGACAATGGAATGTTTTTTGTTTTTTATTTCCACAAAGTGTACTGCATGGATATAGGGTTCTGCAATATTGATTTTATCCAGTGGCGTTACTACCAGTATCTGGAGATTGAGTTGGTCACAGAATTCCATAAGGAATTGGCTTTTTTCAGGATCCAGTTTGCTAAATGCCTCATCCACGGTAATGAAGCGTAGGCTTTTATGCTGTTTACCCGGCTGAAAGATCCCAAATTGGTGAGCAATAGCAGCACCTAAAATAGCATAGGTAAACTGTGCTTTTTGTCCACCCGAATAACTGGCTGTGTTATCATGGTATTGGCCAGCCTTATTCTCAGCAAAAGAGTATTCCCTTGCATTAAAACTCAACCAGTTCCTAATGTCTGTTACTTTTTTGCGCCATGTTTCTTCCTTTTGCAATTCTGTAATCATTTCTTTGATTTTCTGAAATACGTTTTCCCGGTATGCTTCATCTTTTTGTGTGGAAAATTCCAATACACTGGGAATGGTGGCACTCAGCTGCTCTCTGAAAAGTTTAATTTCCTGTTCACGAGTTGGTTTGCATTCGAGTTGCAAATAAGTATCAGGGTTTTTATTAAAAGTAATTTTGCGGAGCGGAACATTAAGTTCTTCGATGATTTCTTTGATCTTGTCCTCCTCATTAGTGAGCCAGGTGCGATAGTTGGTCAGTGCATCAAGCATACTCTTGTCCATATACTCCCGGAAGCGGCGTTTATGTTCCACAAGTCTTTGATTACGTATTGTTTTATACAAATCTTCGAGTTCATCCAGACTAGTAAGCTGTGGGCTTAAATTCATCACATCGCCGCTCCATTCCGGAAATTCCTTTAAAATTGTTTCCTTAGGGTTTACAAATCTTGCAATGAATCCAATGATTTCTTCTTTTAGCTTAGTGATATTCTTAGTAGCGGTGATGATCTGAATTTTTAATAATTCATTTGTTTTGGATTTCAGGTAAGATAGCTGTTCCAATGAAACCGGATTAAAATATTCGATTTGCTCTTTGCCCAGAAATGATTCAATCCGGGCGATGCCTTCAGTGGTCAAATCGTCAAATTTAACCTGAAATTTCCGGAGGTTCATACGGTTAAGCTCATCCTCCAGTTTACTGAGCTTTCTTATATACTCTTCACTAGCGTTTCTCTTAAGTTCCAGTTCTTTTTCGAGTTCATCCAGTTGTTTGGAAACAGTTTTATATTGATCAGATGAACTTTGCAGCTCTACAATTTTTCGTTGCAACGAGTCGATTTTGAGTGCATGTTGTTCCCAGTTCATTTCATGAAAGGATTTTATACCTGACAGGAGCGTGACTAAGGGTCGTTTCTCATCAAGTTCCTTAATCCTGGGGTTAATCTCCTGGATAAGCTGATGTAGCTTGTTGTGTTCAGATTCCAGGCTTTTTTTCTCCTGTATCAATAGTTGAACCGTTTCTTTGTTATCCCATCCTAAGGTGTATGTTAACTTGTTCCATTTATTGGGGCGGTCATCTTTTTCATGGCGGCTGATATTTCTGATCAAGCCATTTGAAGTAATGGCTTTTTGTGAACCGTAAAAGTCATCCAGATCATCCGTACAATAGTAGTTATATCTTTCCAGGAGTTGTTTTTCAAGCCAGGATTTGTATTGCCCCGACTCTTTAAATTCTAATTTATTGACAAGACAGTCATCCTCATTAGGCCAACGAACTATTGTATCACTGTTTTTTTTGTCGATCCGCTGATAAACTAGTTTGGCACCAAGATCATTAGCATGAACAAAATGATTAACCTGTTTTATAAACCGTTCCGGAACTACTAGCTGCAGAGAAAAATTGTGCAGGACTTTCTCAATGACATCTTCCCAGTGATGGTCGTCTGCTTTCACTTTTATTAGTTCGCCAACAAACGGAAGTTCCTCCTCGCCAGTCTCCAGTAGCACAATCAGGCGTTCCCGGACAGCTATCAGTTCCGGCAAAATGCGGTTACGCCTACTTAGATAAGAATTGATATTCTCTTGAACTTTGTCTATCTGTATACTGATTCTTTCCTGATTTGTTTTATATCTGAACCTTTCTTCACTCAATGAAGTGTAATCCTTTTCGATAGACAGGGTGAGGCGGTCAATATGAAGCAGATTCTCCCTGAATGAACCTTCAGTAATTGTCGTCTGAAGTCCTAAGGTAGTAGCTAGCCGGATATAATCCTTGGATATTTTTTTCTTGTCATTCAATTTTTCTGATTCTGTAGAAATATCCTTACTCAGCAGCTGCACCTGGTTATCAATATTCAGGGAAGCTTTCTGAGCGATCAGTAAGCTTCTCTCCGCTTCGTCTTGTTTGATAGCTTGACTGGTTTCTTCCTTCTTTTGCTCTAGCTGTATAATCTCTTTCTCAATACAACCTATATGAGAATCCAGCAGGTTAAACTCAATTTTATCGAGGAAGAATGGAAGTTGTTGCTCAATAAAAACCAAGGCACTCATTTCTTTCTCAAGCACGTCCAGACGTTCTTTATTGGCAACAATGGGTTCCAGTAACTCGAGTTGTTTTTCATCTTTTTGAATTGCTTTATGACTGATTAGCAAATCCGTATAATGATCATACAAGCTTTTGAACTGTTCTTCTGCTTCAGGCTCTTCAAGCATTTGTTGCCGGATAAATTGTGTCAGATCTCCCAGCACTTTGATTCCCACCGTTTGATTGAATAATGAAAGCGCTTTTTCTTTTAGGCCAAACAGGTCACTGAAACGGGTTGCATAGTCTTTAAAGCTGTCAAATAAATCTGTTTTTGGGTATTGTTTTTTTAATTTCTTTTTCCACTCCCCTTTCATGTCAAATTGCCCTTTTCCAAAATTGTCAGCAATAGTTAATTGGTAAGGCGCAACAATAAATACTTTTTTCAAACTGCCGCCGCTGAACCACCTCACCTGTACGAGTGTTACAGTATGAAGCGTTCCGGTATTCTGAAAACTGGCCAGCAATACAGAGTAAGGATTATCTGATTTGTTTCTTAATTGCTCGGCCTTTGATTTTTCATCTGCGTCTGAATAGGTTTTTCCGTGAAAACCCCAGAAATATGAGTTCTCGTCCCTTTCTTTCTTTGTTTCGGCACCGGAGGACTGGTTGTAGAATCGTTTGTTGGCAGGAACAAGAATTGTTAGCAAGGCATCAATCAACGTTGTTTTGCCACTACCGTTAGCTCCCGTCAGTAAAGAGGTTCTGCCGTTGGTAAGCAGTTTATATACCTTACCATGAAAGGTTCCCCAGTTATATATTTCCATGGAGCGTAGCCTGTATCCGCTCTCAGCATTATTATTGTTGAACAGAGTTGACATAGCCTTCTAACTTATGCTTGATTTCTTCGAGTTTATCATTATTCACTAACGCTTTGATTATCCTTTTCACTTCATAACGGTTATTGTCTTTATTAACGGGATCTTCCCGGTTAAGTTTGAGTATTCCGATTGCTATTAAGTTGTTAATAGGCCTGGACAGCTCTTTCCATAATTTACTTTTGTTTGTTTGTTCTTTATAGAACAACTCAATCCGCTCTTTTATATCCTTCTGGGTTGGCTTAAAAGATGTCCCTTCACTTTTAATATCAAATTCCTCCAGCATCTCCCGGAGCAGTACACAAAGTAATGTGGTCTCATAATTTAGGGTTTGTTTACGCATAAGGCGTGGTAATGGGTTTTCATCGTGTTCGTCTGCTTCTGGTTGTATGACCCTGGCAAAACCGTCAACATCACTTATATTCAGGTCGAGCCCGATTCTAGAGAAGTATTCATGAATTGGTGATTTCCATGCCTGTAAATCCCTCCAATGATTCTTATCTTCTGCATATACAGGCCCCTGTAGCAGTTTAATGATGATATGGGCATAAGGCGCCCGGCTACTTTGCTGATCCATATTCAATTATTTAACGGGTTTTGTATAAAGAATCATAGGTACATTCACTTTTCTTTTCCCGATCCAAACAGCTTCAATTGTTTCCTCAAGTATGATATGATGCTCGTTGCTGCTGGCGATGGAAAAATAGCCTACAATCTCACTTAACCCATTTTCCAGACCGTATTTCTCTATTATCTCCTTTAGTGTAACCTGTACCTTGTCAGTCAGCATCAAGTCAATATTTTTCTGCAGTTTCTTTTTGTCAATAGTGAACTGATCAAATAGCGATTTTAAGTCGACGTCGTCTGACAGGTCTCCCCCGACACCCTCGGGAAACAATGTATGCAGGAGATCCTCTTTACCGTCATACAATTCCCAGCGATCAATCAGGTTTATATCCGGCTCGTCCTCTAAAAGGAGAAAGGCTTCCTCTTTGATCCGGCTATCTGTTAAAGCAAATGCCATTTGTCTAATTTGACCGATTAACTCCATCGCTCTTCTGCGATCCAGCAGATTTTTTTCTGAAAGGACCCTGCTGATTTTTTCGCTTAATTTTCTGTTGGAGTCAATAACTTTTTTGCCAGATGCGTGGAGATACCTTTTGAGATTCTTTAAAAAGCGGTCATTGTTAAAATCAATGCCACGTTCTTTTAAAAGCTGGTAAAGCTTTTCAGTTAATTGTCCAAATTCCTGTTGCTTTTTTTCATCCATCAGGAACTCCCAGAATGCCTTAAAGCTTTTTCCCTGATCTTTACTTTCAATTTCATCAAGTGCATCTAAAGCAAACACCAGGAGTGATCCTTTTGCTATATCTTTTTCATTGTATTTACGCTGTACTTCTTTACGTATCTGTTCAAAATTCTGTTCAACCTCGGCAAAATCGCTCAGTAGTTCCCGGGCCATTTTGTTTAGGTTATAGAATTCTTCTTTTATTTCTGTATCATCATAGGTTACTGGTTTTTTACCTTGTTGAATCAGGTTGATTTCATTTTCAATCTCCCATTTTTTATTTTCCAGTTCCTGTATCCGCAATTCAGAATTTTCTGTACTCTGCTCAATCATGCCCCTCAGCTTAAAGAAAATATCCCTGAACCGGCTGTTGGTTCCAATGTGATCAGGACGTTGCAGGTTTTCAATCCATTCAAAAACCTTGATCGTATCACTTGTCAGTTCATGAAGATCTTCTCCTTCATCATCTGGATATTTTTGCAGGTACCCTGCATTACTCCATTTATCTATGTATTGGGAAGCTTTTTGTGAATAATCATCGAACAGTGTGGAAGCTTCCAGTTCTTCATCCTTCTCTTCATACTCCAAATCTTCCATATACCCTTCGAGTTTGTTCCTTAGTTCCGTATTGGTGATCGTAGTTATATGCGATTCCCTGAAAACCTTATAAAAAAAGGAAAGCATAAAAGGCGCATTTTTGGCTCTAAGCAGTGCCAAAGGCCGGGCAGTTTTGAATTTTAAGGACAGGTCATCAAAAGTCATACAGCCAATATAATATTTTTATTGCTGAACTCTGAATGTATGCTCATAATTAAATGTATATCAATGAGTATAACATGGTTTGAGGTAACTAAAATGCAAGCTGCCCTGCCCAACTAATGAACCCCGTAGATGTCGGGGTAGCTTTTTTGGCTTTAAAACAGGCAGCCCGTCACAGGGCTGCCATTGTTGTTCAGTTCATATAATCCATACAGAGGTTAAAGGCTTTCTGCGTCCGCATTTGTGCCGTACCACCATATAAAAGGGATTTCAGCTTGCTTTCTTCGTCCCTATAGTTCCGGACATTCTGAAAATACCCTGTCACGGCATTATAAGCTCCAAATAAAGTGCCCTTAGTGGTCTCATTTTGCTGGGATGGGCTAGACTGAGCATACTCATAAGCGGAATTACTGATATTGTTAAAGCAGGTGGAAAGTTCGTCCAGGCGTCCTGCCTGTATGTTTTCCAGTACTTCTTTGTTGGGAACCATGGCCAGTTGTATCAGCCGTTGGAGCTCCGGGTCTGTGATCCGGACTTTTGACCATTGGGTAAAGATTTCAGTAAGTTGATCGGTCAACCGGTTGGAAATTCCCATAACTATATGGGCCTGTTCAAGTCTTTCTTTCGCATTGGCCGTATGACGGATTTTAATGGCATTGCTGTGGTTCCGCAGGGCGGCATTCAGGGTATTATTGCAAACAATCCGGATTGGCGTAAAAGCGGCAGTAATGCTTCCAAAACCATCATGTGAAGTGGTCAGGAACAGGTATTTTTCAATCAGGTCTTCCCGACCCACTTTAATATAGCCAGGGAGTTTGGCGGTTATGAAGATTCGTTCCCCCTTGCCAAGGGCTCCGGCGGTTTCATACTGGATGCCTTCGCCACCAACAATACTGTCAAAAAAGCTGAAAGCGTCCCGGTTCTGCACCACCTGGTAATCCTTTCCCACTACCCCCAGTACCTGAAGGGTATCGGTGCGGATCGTGGAAAAGTAATCAGGTACTTCCAGATCATTGCCTGCTCCTGGAAGGCCATCCGGGCGGGTGAAAAGAGGGGATTTCTCCACGGTGTAATCCAGTCCGGCAAAGCGAAGGGCTTCGGCGCTACCGGGGTAGTCCTGTACGATCTGCCCCAGTCCATGCCAGGGTTTTTCTTTCACTGAAAAGAAACTGTGTTGTCCTGTCTGTTCGTTAAAATTTAAATTATGTGCCATACTAGTTACCCAGCTTTAACTTCTATCCCGCAGGCGGTACTGCTGCGGTTTGGTTTAAAATGGGGGTTCAGCCAACGGGCCAAACCCCGGTAAATTAAAATGGTAAATCTTCAGCGGTATTCCCTTCAGCAGGGACTGTAACCGGAGTGGAGATTGTCTTTTTTTCCGCCTTGCCTCCGTGAAACTTCACGGAACTGACAAAAAAATCAAGAGAACCTTTGGCCTCACCGCCGGCATCTTTCCACGCACTCACACTGATCCTGCCAGCCAGTTCCACCAGTGTTCCTTTCGTCAGAAAGGGGGCCAGTGCCTCCCGTTGCCAGCAGGAGCAGTTTACAAAAGTGATGAGCTGTTTCCACTGATCGGACCCTTTGGGTTTGTAACGGTCATTTAACGCAATGGAGAACCGTACGACTTTACGGCCATCGGTTAAGCTGATAACTTTTGCATCGGCAGTGATTCTTCCTGTTAATTCCATAACAATTTTTTTAATGAATAAATATTATTAGTTTCTTTCCCCGGCAAGTCATTCTTTTAAAAGAAAACCGGAAAAAAGAAAGCAAGAGCCAAAGCGGGTGAAGCTCTGTGCCAAATGGAATGCGGAATAAAGGAAGGGTATTGGGGAGCGGGCAGTCCCGCCTGCGCCGAAAGCTGCGGCGGGCCGGGTTTATGCCGAACCATTTGGCCCGTATAAGGAAGTTGGGAGACCGCTAACTTGCTTTCGCTTTTGCCGGTGCCCATTTAAAAGGAATTGTAACAAGTACAAAAGAGTGTAAAAGAGGCCCACTGATCCAGCCGATCAATGGAGCGTCGCAACAAACGATGCCCAAAGAATATGGGATAGTAAAAAAAAAAATTAAGCGGCAGTTACACGCTGGTAAGATTCAGCAGAT
The DNA here is from genome assembly GCA_017303855.1 of Chitinophagales bacterium. GTDB lineage: Bacteria > Bacteroidota > Bacteroidia > Chitinophagales > Chitinophagaceae > JJ008. Next base: position 36,316 of record JAFLBL010000002.1, read on the forward strand.
GAAAATCCGCTATCTGTAATTGTAATAAAAAGTTTACCCTGTGGCTGTATCCGGATATAGCCAGCCTCAGACAGGTTATGCAGATCCTCCATAATTTCATCCCAGGGAGAAGGATGACGCGCAATAATCTCAGTGGGATAAATAACCCGCTGAAGTGGCTTATGATCCTCTTTGATAAACTGGTATATAATATATAAGGTGAGTTCCTGACGATCCATGCCCCAATATAAAGAAATATAATCCGGCTAAAACACGATGATTTTTCAACAGTCGTTAATAAAGGATAAAGGGTTGATACTCCGGAAAGTTTGAAATTATCCGATCCGGATATTTCCGGGATTAATTAAAAGGAATACCGGGATGCAACAATTATTGGCAGTGTAAAAAAAACCCACTTGAAAGGAGGGAATGAAACGATAATGAAAAGCTAGTTCTATTTTTCTGTAAGATGTGTTTTAGAAAAGTCTGAATTGTAAAAAACAGGTATGAATTCAGGCGATTATACTATGATAAATGTCAAACTAGAAGGAAAGGATTTAGTTTTTAGAAATATTTATTTCATTTTGGTTAACTTTTACCAATATCAATAGGCGAAATTCCAACCGAACATCGACTGTTTATGCTTCAGTTATGCCTTACCACCGGTGAGTCATTGATTCTTAAGGAGTTACCGGCCAGAAAATTCAAAGGACAACAGATCCCCGGCAGTTCATTATACATGACTGAAAGGGACAACTATTCCATTGCCATTCATTTATATTCTCACCCTTTATTTAAATTATCATTACGACAATTCAGGTTCAGGCAAAATACAAGGGTTATTATCAAAGAGCAAAATGACTGGTTACGGCTGGAAGTTTCAATAAGCGGTAAGGTTATTTTTCTGGGTAAGGACGGTGAAACAACACAATTAAATCCGGGCCAGTACCATTTAACCAGACAAACATTTTATGCAAGTGATTTTCAATCAGAGGAGTCAACTCATTCACTTGTAATTTATTATTCCGATTTATTATTAGAAGGTATTGGTTCTATACAGGCTATTGTGGAATGCCCGCCCAGGCCAACTGCACATGAAATAATGGATATGGTCCATGAAATGTTGAAATGCCCATATAATGAAGATACCCGCAGTTTTTACTATGCTAACAAAGTAAGAGAGATTCTGTTCAGCCATGCTGTTTCCTTACCGGTAGCGCTACCAGGCGAGCTGAGTAAGGATCAGGTAGCAGCGATGTATGAGGCAGACAGAATTATGGCGAATAACCTGGATGGTCAGATTACTATCCCAGAACTGGCCAGAAAGTTGGGTACTAACTTTGTAACCCTTAAAAAAAATTACGAAAAGGTTTTTGGCATTGGAATATTCCCCAGAATGATGCAACGCAAAATGGAACATATTCAGCGATTGCTGGAAAGCACGAATTTGCCACTGAAAGAAATTGCAGATCAGGCTGGTTACCAGACACTTCCCGGGTTTATTAATGCATTTCGAAAGCGATTTAAAGTCACTCCAAAAGAATGGAGAAAGAGAAGGAGGGGTTTATAATGTTAAATCGGATACTGAGGAACTATATCCCATAGTGAACAATCGAAAATCTTCGCAGCTTTCACTACATGATTAATATTGTATTTTTTTGTTGTCCGGTTACTTTCTATGGATGCTACAAAGGCATTTGATTTGAACCCCAATTGAATTGAAAAATCCTCCTGCGATAATTTTCCAGATATTCGCATTTCCCTGATTTTATCAATAATATATTGGTCAACCTTTGATCGCATTAATCACCTATTGGTAAGTGTAAAGATGGAGGGCAATAAAAATTTATACAATCACCTATAGGTGAGTATTTGAAAATTTTGTAATTTTCCATTTAGTTGAGAAATCAGATTGGTTTATGCGGGAGGAAATCTTGGGGGCTGCATTTAAGAATTCGAGCCAGGTCGTTAATATGTTTAATATTATAGTGAGAGGAGTATTTCGAACTTTCGACTTTTCCGATAAAGCCAACAGACATCCCTAACTCATAAGCCAGAGCAGCCTGTGACAGATTCTTTTCAATCCGTTTTTCCTTTACTCGGTCAATAACATATATATCAATCTTAGACTTCACAATTTCGCGTTGCGCTAAAATTGAGTAAACCTTGCGTACTTGACAATCACCTATAGGAGAGTGTTTTGTGAATGAACTAAATTTAAATAGCGAAATCTGGTATAATTCCTTTCAAAAAGGAGAGGAGGTAGCTTTTGATACCTTATTCAGAACCTATTTTACATCATTGACACTGTTTGCCAACCGCCTGGTGTTGGATTTTAAGACGGCTGAGGATTTAGTCCAGGACTGCTTTGTCTTACTTTGGGAGCGTAGAGAACGGTTGGAACATGTTAAAGCAATCAAAAGCTATTTATATACTACCGTCAGGAATCAATCGCTTAAATATCTGGAAAGGCAAAATCGTATGGGACTAAGTGATAACGGAGATACATTGGAGGGAAATGTCGAAAAATCAATTATTGCCGCAGAAACCGCACGGGAGCTTTATCAGCTAATTTCCACTCTTTCCCCTGCACTACAGCAGATTATACGGCTTTATTATCTGGAAGAGAAATCCAGTAAAGAAATTGCAGAGATATTGAAGTTGCAACCAGATACAGTGACACGCCAGCGCCTAAGGGCTATTATAGCACTTAGGAAAACTAAAATTTCATTTTGAATAAGTAATTATCCTGAAAAAAACCGGCCTTAGTATGTCCGGAATTCTCATTTTTCCGGATCATAGAAGTAACAGCCCTGATCAATAAAATTAATATATGTATCGCATTTCAGGTTATCAAGAGGAATTGGATCGGAATTTCCGTGCCGCTTACCTGATTGGTGGCTTTATACAGCAAATACTTTCAGAAGAAGAGGAGGAAGAACTTGAGCAATGGATTCTGAAAAGTGAACGGAATATGCAAATATTCGAAGATCTTACTGACGAATCAATGGTGACTGAATTTATGCGCTGGTATCATGAACGTGATGTAGAAGCACGACTGGCAGAAGTAAAGCGTAAAATCAGTTTTAAAAAGGCGCGTAAATCATTTTCATTTTTGAAAATTGCTGTTGCCGCAGTTATAATCGGCATTCTGATGTTTGCCGGTATATATTTTATATTCAATACGCCAAATACCACCGATTTGCCTGTTGCTGAAAAACGGAAAGACGGAGATATCATACCTGGTGGGAAAACGGCCACTCTGAAACTGGCTGATGGCAGTATAGTTGATTTAAAGAATGTAAAGGATTCAGTCATTAGCAGGCTGGTGAGCATTGAAAACGGTAATATAATTTATTCAGGTGCGGGAGCTGAGCCTGAAATGCATGAGCTGATCATTCCCAGGAAGGGATTTTATCAACTTGATTTACCAGACAAAACAAAAGTTTGGGTTAATGCTGAATCTTCTATTCGTTATCCTACGCGTTTTACCGGACCAGAGCGCAGGGTTTCTGTTACAGGTGAAACTTATTTTGAAGTGGCCAGGGATGCTGCTCATCCCTTTATAGTTTCTGTAGGGGACGTGGACATTCAGGCTATAGGAACCGCCTTTAATATCAATGCTTATACCAATGAAGAGGGGATTAAAACAACACTGTCTGAAGGGAAAGTACGGATAAGCAGGGGGGGAAGAACTGAAAAACTGGAACCTGGTCAGCAACTGCTGATCAGTAAAGATGCCTGGTATGTAAAGGCGGTGGATGTTTTACCCTTTACGGCATGGACCAGGCAGCAATTTAAATTTAAAGGGAGCTCAATCGAGGAAGTGATGCGGATGGTGGAAAGATGGTATGATGCGCGGATTATTTATAAAGATAAAATTACCGATCATTTTACCGGAACAATTGACCGGGGAGTGCCTGTATCCCTGCTACTAAGTATTCTTGAAGCCACCGGCAGGGTACATTTCAACGTTGTAGGAAATACGATTACAGTAAGTCTTAAATAGGGTACCATAAAAAACCGGAAAGTGCTGTTACACTTCCCGGCGAGGTCTGGGTCACCCAAGAATATATCGCGGAAACGACAATTGTTTAACCCAAACCATCCCGGTGGTTAGCCGGGACATTACAAAGCTATGCTTTTGAAATTAAATTTTGCCCGAAAACCGGCAAGACTACTGCTGTTGGTTTTCCTGCTTTTCTCCTATGACGGAGAAGCCCAGTCTTTCACGATTACTGCTAAAAATCTGAAGTTAGAGAAAGTCTTTTTACAGATAGAGCAACAAAGTGATTATAACTTTATTTATACGGAGGAGTTGCTGGCACAATCGGTCCCGGTCAGTTTTGTCGTCCGCAATATTTCCCTAGATTCTGTGCTCCGCCTTTGTTTTCAGGATCAGCCGCTCACATTTATTATCGAGCAAAAACATATTGTGGTGCGGAAGAAAGTTGTTGAATTCAAGGCGCCTGTAGTAAAAGAAATTAGCGGGAAAGTGGTAAATGAGCAAGGGGAAGCAGCTCCGGGTATCAGTATTACACTAAAACCCGGGAATCTGGTAACGATCAGTAACCAGGAGGGGATGTTCAGGTTCTCATCCGTTCCGTTAAGTACTGTTCTGATTGTTTCAGGTGCGGAAATTGAGACACAGGAAATTAACCCGGGATCAGACAACTATGCATTAATTGTGGTTCGGCCACGGATGAGTCTGTTAGACGAATCGTTTGTAATTGCCTATGGTAAATCCTCAAAGCGTATCTCAACGGGGACGGTAAGCAGTGTTAAGAGGGAAAAAATTGAAAAGCAGCCGGTATCCAATATACTTGCGGTAATGGCTGGCAGAGTCCCGGGGTTACAGGTTTTCCAGGTATCAGGCGCACCCGGTTCCAGTTTTAATCTGCAGTTACGTGGCATCAACAGCCTGGCTAACGGAACTGATCCCCTGATAGTAATTGACGGAATTCCTTATCCTTCTCAATCACTGAACGGCGTAATAGGAGGGGGAGCAGGCACCTCTTCAAGCCCGCTGAATGGGCTAAATCCAGCGGATATAGAAAGTGTGGAAGTGCTGAAAGATGCGGATGCTACAGCTATTTACGGTTCAAGAGGTGCTAACGGAGTAATTCTGATCAGTACGGTAAAAGGTAAGGCTGGGAAAACGGCGGTCGATTTTTCGTTTTATACCGGAATCGGGGGTGTCAGCAAAAAAATGAATTTGTTGGGGACAAAGGATTATCTGCAGATGAGGCGTGAAGCATTTGCCAACGATGGGACCAATCCCACTACATCAAATGCACCAGATTTACTACTGTGGGATTCAACAAGGCAAACAAACTGGCAGAATGTTTTTTTAGGGAATACTGCCCATTCGACCGATGCGAAGATTAATTTATCGGGAGGTTCTGAGCAGACAAACTTCCTGTTCGGCTTGGGGTATCACCGGGAAACAACTGTTTATCCGGGAAATTTCGGGGATAACCGGAAGACAATGAATCTGAATTTGTCTCATCGTTCAGTGAATAAAAGATTACTGTTTTCCTTTTCCTCCAATGCCGTATTTTATTCTAACCTTTTACCACAACAGGATCTTTACAGTTCCATCAACCTGGCTCCAAATTCACCTGTCCTGTATACAGCTTCCGGCGAGTTAAACTGGGAAAATGGCACCTGGTCAAATCCAATGGCCCGGACGCGGGCGACATTTAAAACTAAAAGCACCAATTTTATTACTCAGGTTACCGCCTCTTATGAGTTAATTCCAGGTTTGATGCTGAAATTCAGCGGAGGATATAACCGGCTGGAGAATGAGGATCACGCTATCACTCCGAAAACAGCTTCAAATCCGGCTTCAAATCCTGTTACTTCCGCACAGTTTGGTACAAAAAGCATAACCACATTGATCGGTGAACCGTATATAGATTATAGCCGTAAAGTCAAGAATGCAAGGATTACATTTTTGCTGGGCTCAACTTTACAGAGAACGGATCAGTATTTTATTTATCAGCGGGGTACGGGATATAACTCTGACGAATTACTGGGCAGCCTGCAGTCGGCGGCTCAGGTATCAGTTTTGTCTGAAGGCGATATCCGCTACACATATGCTGGAGTATTCAGCCGGATAAAATATGACCTGGCGGGAAAATATCTTTTCAGTCTGACCCTCCGCCGTGATGGGTCAAGCCGGTATGGGGAGGAAAACAGGTATGCTGATTTTGGATCCGTCGGAGCGGGCTGGATATTCAGCAAAGAAAAATGGCTGAGAAATTCGAAAGTGCTGAGCTTCGGTAAAGTAAAGATTAGCGCAGGCGTAACAGGTAATGATCAGATTGGCGATTACAAATATCTTGAATTATATACGCCGTATACGAGTTCTTATTTGGGAAGTACTGTATATTATCCCGCACAGCTATATAATCCGATATATGGTTGGGAACGGGTAAATAAGCTGGAATTGGCTACGGATCTAGGATTTTTCAGCGATATGGTATTGGCAACATTTAGCTATTACAGAAATAATACAAGTAACCAACTGGTTAACTATCCGCTTCCTGTTACGACAGGTTTTGGCAGTATAGTACAGAATATCCCGGCTACTATCCGAAATACGGGGTTGGAAATGGAAATCAATGGTACAGTAATAAAGACTAAAAAACTGGCCTGGCAAATGGGTGTAAATATCACAATACCCAGAAATAAACTGGTTTCTTTTGAAAACCTAAGCAGTTCAAGTTATGCAAGCCGCTATGTAATCGGGCAGCCGTTGAATATTGTAAAGAGGTACGAGTATCTGGGTGTAGACCCCACAACGGGGAATCACCAGTTTCGTGATTTTAACCAGGATGGGCAGCTTACAACAAGTGGTGACTGGCAGAAGATTATTTTCACCGGACAGCAGTTTTATGGAGGGTTTGAAAATACGCTTCGTTCAGGGCACTGGGAATTGAGTTTGTTGTTCCAATTTGCCCGTGTGCCTAACGCATCAAATTACCTGACTCTGTTTTCAAGACCTGGCTTATTAATGAACCAACCTAAGTGGGTTATGAATCGTTGGCAAAAGGTGGGGGATATAACAGATGTGCAACGATTTGCAAATACTAGTGGCGGATCCTCCACCGCATTTTCCAATTACAGGCTAAGTGATGCAGCTTATTCCGATGCATCCTATCTGCGTTGTAAGAATCTGTCCATTACGTACCGGTTTTCAGCACAAAAAGAAAAAAGACTAAAAGGGGCTGAAATCTACCTCAGGGCAAATAACCTTTTTACAATAAGCCGGTATAAGGGTCTTGATCCGGAAACACTCACGCTGTTGATGCCTCCAATCAGGTTGGTAACCGCTGGCTTTAAAATGAACTTAAACTAATTATATGAAAAAAATACTCATTTCAATAGTTTCGCTGGTACTGTTGTCTTCATGCAAGAAATTTCTGACGGCAGAAATGCCCGGGAATCAGCTGGTTTCTGCAACAGTTTTTACTAATGATCAGACCGCAATAGCAGCCCAGTTGGCAATATACGCGAGAATGGAAGGCGATGGTCTTGCCTATCAGCAAATATTAAATATGGGATTGTCGGCCGATGAATACACAAATTACTCTACCGCGTATTTCAATATTGATATCGTAAATAATAATGTATCAGCTGACAATGGTATTGTGTTGACCCTTTGGACCAATTACTATAAATATATTTACCAGGCAAATGCTGTTTTGGAAGGTGTAGCAAAATCTGAAACACTGTCAGATACGGTCCGAAGCGGGCTTGAAGGAGAGGCGCGCTTTGTTCGTGCATATTGTTATTATTATCTCTGTACTCTATTTGGAGATGTACCACTCGTTACCGGGACTGATTATCGGGTAAATGAACAATTAGCACGAAGCTCATTAGTTGATATACTGAATTTTATTAAGGAAGATCTGGAGACAGCGATTCCTTTGCTTCCCGTCAGTTACTTCAGTGCCGGTAATACAGTAACGACTGAGAAAGTTCGTCCAAACAGGTATGCTGCACAGACTTTGTTGTCAAGGGCGTATTTAATTTCAAAGCAGTGGGATAAAGCAGAAGCCGCAGCCAGTTCTGTAATTGCCGGAAATTTTCAGTTGCTTACAAATCTGGATGCTGTGTTTTTAAAAAACAGTGCGGAAGCAATTTGGCAGTATCAATCTGTTGTTCCCGGATATAATACCTATCCAGGTGCCCAGTTGATTTTAACTACAACTCCAAATCTGGCTGCACTGGATACTCAGTTTGTTAAACAGTTTACGAGTATTGACAAGAGGAAAGCCAGTTGGATTAAATCTATCACGGTAGCGGGAAGAACTTACTATTACTCTAACAAATATAAAGTTAAACAGAGTACAAGTATATCCGAGTATAGTATGGTTTTCAGGTTGCCGGAATTATACCTGATCAGGGCGGAGGCCCGCCAGATGCAGGGTAACTTACCAGGTGCGGAGCAGGATTTAAATACAGTCCGGTTACGGGCTGGATTATCTGCACTGAGCGGCCTGACTCCGGAAGCCTTGTTTGACAGTATCCAGAAAGAAAGAAGGCTGGAGTTATTTTCAGAAAGTGGTGATCGATGGCTGAATCTTAAACGAACAGGACAGGTGGATAATATATTATCTCAGGTAAAAGGGAGCAACTGGAGTTCAACAGATGCGCTTTACCCGATACCACTGGCAGAAATAACGCGGAATAACAGACTCACTCAAAACGCGGGTTATTAGGATTTACACTATTTAATTTACTCAAATGTATCGTTTTATACTTGTTTTGCTGCTATTAGCAGCCTGTGATAGCTATGCCCAGGAAAAGCGACAACTTAAAACTGGTCAGCCTTTTCCCTATATGGAGACCTTTTTCGTAGGAGGAGATAAAGGCGGGCTAAGAACAATAGAGAGTTATAAAGGGAAATATTTATTACTTGATTTGTTTGGTTCAAATTGTGTGGAGTGTTTTCAGAATATGCCAAAACTGGACAGTTTCCAGGTTAAATACGGGAAAGAATTAAATATTCTTTTAATCGGGAAAGCAGATTACAGGTTAGGCGAACTTTGCCGGAAATTCAGAGAGCGGTTCAATCTTAAGTTGGATATCGCAGAGGATAGTGTATTATTTGCCGGTATACAATATTACTTTCTTCCTACCTATATCTGGATTGGTCCTGATGGACTTATTAAAGCAGTAACCGAACCGGACAGAGTAACGGTTCGGAATATTGAAACATTTATTTCCGGCAAACCACTTCCATTCGGAGAACTTCGGTTAGCACAGCCATTTGTAAAATCTAAGGATTTTCTTACTGAAGGAAACGGTGGGTCTGACAGTAATTATCTATACAGATCCATCCTCTCCCGGTGGAATCCTTCGTTACCATATTTAAGTCATACAAAAATGGAATTTGAGCCCGGCAGCAGGACCTTTCACGCGTTTGGCAATACAATGGAAGAGTTGTTTCGGTTAGCTTTTTTTGGAACACATTTCTGGAAGTATGGAGATTCACTGAACGGAGTGGTATGGCCGCACCCTATACTTTCTGATAGCATTAAGCCTGAGACAGATGACAGGTATTGCTTTTCTGCATCTTATAGAACCAGTGTCCCGCCAGATCTCTCTATAATGTTAAAGTCAACCCTGGCGCAATATTTTGGGTATAAGGGGAAAGTAATAAGGCAGTCAATGCCATACTACAGTGTAAAAATTGATCCATCATATGTTGATGCGATCAAGACAAAAGGTTTAAAAACATCAAGGAAAAGAACGCATGCCAGTCTGAACTATACGAATGTTTCGCTGAATGAAGTAATAGCAATTCTTGATTATTATAACTCATCCCGAATCCCTCTCATCAATGAATCCGGGCTAGATGACAAAATTGACGTAAGTATTAATGCTATCCTTACCGTGGAAGAGGATTTCATTAAAGCTCTTGGTGAAATTGGAATTATAGTTGAGAAAAAGAATAAAATGATGGAAGTGCTGTTGCTTTATAAGGAGTAATAAAGTTGCAGCCAACGACTGGCTGCAACTTTGAAAAGAGGGGTGATTTTTATTGCCACCTGTAAACATTTCCGTTCAGGTAAATCAGTTCATCTTCCCCATTGATTTCGATCACGCAATCGTGCTGATTACCGGCAGGGCAGAGGGTATTTACATCAACAGTGGAGGGTACATCCACCATACCAGAGCCGTCATCGTATTTGAAATCACCGGCCGGAGCTTTTTTGATTTCAGTGAAAGCGCTGAAACTCACTGCCAGCAGAACTGCTGCCAGTACCAGATACATCTTTTTCATGTTTGAAGGTTTTAGATCAACAATTTTGCCTACTATATTTCAGGTGTTCGGCTGCTCCTGTTTATCGCGATTAGTTGATTCTTAAGTACAATACTGAATAATCCCATAAGTAAGAAAAAGATATTGAAAATCAAATGTGCAGGCCATTTCATTTGTTGAATCACGCCTCCGCAGGAGCAAGGTAGCTGATCTGGAGACAGCAATATATAAGCGATATAAGCTGTAAATATCAGCATCAGCAGGCTGGCGCATACAAGGCCTGCATACCTGGTAAACGGCAAGATGAGTAATATTGCTATGATCAATTCGACTGCCGGGATGTATACGGAAAGAAAGGGTGCATAGGGACGAAGAATGGGGGAATGATTCATTGAGCCGATGAAAAAAGGAATGTCCCTCAGTTTCATAATGGCTGTATATGTAAAGAGAAGGACAAATAAAGCAGTGGTCACTTCAATAAAGATAGTTTTGGCAGTCGTAGGTTTCATTTCATGAATTTCAGTATACGAATCCATGCAGATGTTTCCCAAAGCAAAAATGAACTTGTCCAAAACGAAAGATTTCATTTTGGTTAACTGCCATGTCAGAATTAGCAACAATTATTTTAGTTAAGATTGCTATTTTTCACTATTCATTTTTGTACTTGTAGCTACACTGCTCTTGAGAAATGAATAGAGGAATTAATGCCGTGAGATGTTTAAGTCCGAACCAGATTTAAATCCACCATATGCAAACGTATACTCAACAATTGTATGAAAACCTCGAGCTGCAATTAAAAGAAATTAAAGTCCTGGAATTTAACCTGCTGCGCCAGAATGCCCGGTGTATCGAGGTCTGTCAGGAGAGTATTAAGGAACTGAAATGGTCACTTTCCAAAAACCCCTTTAAGGACAAAGAAGAGGAGATTCTGTTCTTTAAGGAGATTCAACCTAAATTTTACTGCCAGTTTATTTATCATGTCCGGGTCTTTACAATTGAAACCAACCGACCGGCTGGAAGTGATAAAGTGCAAAGGAAATACCTGAAGGATCAGCTTCACCGGATCAAGCAGTTTTTTGATACGAACCTGGATTTTTACCAGTATTACCGGACAGGGGCCACCCATTTTGATGAAGCCTATTTTGTCCGGGGACAACAAAATATGCGGCTATTACCGGATGATCTGCAACTGGCTATGGATCCGGAGTTTTGTACCGTACAGAGTTATAAGATTGCTACATTATCCGCCAACGAACTCTTGCGTATTTATATTAACAGTGCCATAGCGGAGATTGACCGGGCTCCCCACCTTGGGAATACAGGAACCGCTCCCAAGAACGCCCTTAAGTGGACCGGATCTAAGGTAGCACTGATTGAGCTGATCTATGCCCTCCAGAGTACCCAGGTACTCAATAATGCCAGTGCGGATATCAAACTGATTTCAGGGTTTTTTGAAAGTACTTTTGATATTGACCTGGGGAATGTTTACCATGTTTTCCAGGAGATGCGCCTGCGAAAGAAAAACAGGACGAGTTTTCTGGATCTGCTCCGGGACCGGCTGGTGCAGCGGATGGATATTGCGGATGAGAGTTTTTAATGGTAATAGGAGAATGTATTGTCGGAAATTGACTTTTGAATCTTGAAATGTTTCTCTACAAGCCATTGAACATTAGCGGTTTAATATTTGAGGGCATTATATTTTAGTTTGTTAAGATTATCCGGATAATCCTAACAAATTGAATATTTTAGCTATTTTTGTTAGAATTCTTTGCAAAACTCTAACAGATGATTATAGAAAAAAGCCTTCATAGCCGGATTGAACAAGAAGTGATCCGGCTGGAGCCCGGGAGAATTATTTTTCCCGCTGATTTTCTGGAAATGGGCAGTCCTGAAGCTATTTATATGGCCTTATCACGGTTAAATGATCAGAAAGAACTGATCAGGCTGGGGAATGGCATCTATGTAAAGCCTAAAAAGGACCCCCTGCTAGGGACAGTATTGCCATCACTTGAAGACATTGCAAATGCTATTGCAGTGAAAGAACGAGTTATCATACGGCCGACCGGCTCCTATGCATTGAATAAGTTGGGCCTATCTACCCAGGTTCCTATGAAAGTGGTATTTCTGACCAATGGAAGCCGTCGCCGGATACAGGTGGGTAGGGGAGTCATCAGTTTCAAACCAACAACTCCTAAAAACCTGGCCGCTAAAAATGAAATCGTTTTCCTGGCTATCCAATCACTAGTAGAATTGGGGAAACAGGGAATCACCGAAAAAGTAAAGCTGAAACTTACCGAAAAACTAATGCAGGTGTCACCCGTAATCATCCGGGAGGATGCCCGGAACGCACCTCAGTTTGTCTGTAAAATTCTGCTGGATATAGCTAATAAAGTTGCACATCATGATTGAATTTCTGCAATTACCGGAAGAAACCAGGCGTACCCTGATCAGCCAGGTGAATACTCAAACCGGTATCCCTGTTAAAGCCATTGAAAAGGACTGGTGGGTGACGCTTATATTGAAAGCGTTGTTCTCATTGCCAATGGCAGAGCATTTTATCTTTAAAGGAGGGACATCCCTCAGTAAAGGATGGAAACTAATAGAGAGATTCTCAGAAGACATTGACATCGCCCTTGCGCCGGAAGCTTTTGGAAGAAAATATCAGGAGAAGCCGAGTATCAGTTATGTAAAGCGATTAAAGAAAGAAGGCTGCCTATATACAAGTGAAGTAATCAAGGAAGCGCTTACAGTTGCACTGAGGACCATAGGTGTCCCGAATGATTTAATACAGATTGAAGCAGAAGTAGTGAAACCTGTTTTGCCAGATAAAGATCCACAAACTATTTACATCAGGTATGCGTCACTTTATGACCACAGTAACTATATTACGGGTGAAGTGAAAGTCGAGTTTGGGGTTCGGGCTCTTAAGGAACCCTTTACTAAAGTGAAAATTCAATCAATTCTTGCCGAAGAATCCGCAACCGTGGCTTATAAAGAGGATCCGTTCCAGGTTACAGCAGTTGAGCCACGCAAAACATTTATGGAAAAACTCCTGCTTTTACATGAAAAATTTCTGACAAACCGGGCAGAGGGGGATGCTGGAGAACGTCAATCCAGGCACCTGTCTGATCTGCTGGTAATGAAGAAAAAGGGAATTGCAGAACAGGTAATTGGTGATCCTGAGCTATATGCAATACTACTTCGTCATCGCAGTCATTATGTAAGATTGAAAGGTGTTGACTACACATCCATGCAACTGGGGCAATTGTTATTTTTGCCACCGTGGGACCAGATGGAGGCTTTCCGGAAAGATTATGAAATCATGACGGAAGAAATGCTCTATGGTAATCCGCCTGACTTTAATGTACTGTTGAATGAACTGAGGGATCTGAATATCCAGTTAGCAGGACTTGGACATACAAAGGATATAAGGCAGGTAATTAATCTTGCCCATCAGCAGGTACTAGATGTAAAACCAGTTGGTGATATGGTGAAATCAACAGTGGCCCTACCAACTGATCCGCAATACCAAAACGGGACAAGTAATATTGAAATCAGGTTTGAAGTTGAATTCATCAACTCCGGAGACAAAATGACTTTTCATAGAATAAGTGTAAAATAGAATGGCATACGATTTTTCAACACTGGACAGTAATGATTTCGAATTATTGTCTTTGGACATTGTCAATGCAACTTTCAAACTCGACCTGCAGAGTTTTAAAAGTGGGAAGGATAAAGGTATTGATCTACGATACAGCACACCCGAAAACAATAATGCCATAGTGGTACAGGCTAAACACTGGCTCAAATCAGGGTTTAGTAAACTGTTCAGGGAATTTGAAACCAAGGAACTACCCAAGATTACTGCTCTAAACCCGGATCGGTATATAGTTGTCACTTCCATTTCATTAAGTGCAGCTGAAAAAGATAAAGTGGTGACACTTCTGTCTCCATACTTGAAAACAGCCAATGACATTATCGGCAGGGAAGATCTTAATAAATACCTTGCAGAACTTCCTGAACTGGAAAAAAGATGGTACAAATTATGGCTAACAAGTGTCCCTGTGTTACAGTCAATTATACATAATGGAATACTTGGCGCTAATGATTTTGTGGCGAGTAAAATTTTAAGAACCACTCAACTTTATGTACCATGTCCAAGTTATGATATAGCGTTTGAGATCCTGAAAGAGCATAAATATCTCCTTATTACTGGTCAGCCAGGTGTTGGAAAAACAACTCTTGCCTACTATCTGACATATAATTTACTGGCCAACGGGTTCCAGTTATTACATGTGGATACAGATATTAGCCAAGCTTCTATTTTGTTAAATGCTGACCCTACAGTTAAACAGGTAGTTTTTTTTGATGATTTTTTAGGTGAAACATACCTGGAAGTTAACCGGCCAAAAACAACTGAATCAGCATTTGTCCTGTTTCTGGAGCGAATTACTGCCTTGGAGAATAAGTACCTTATTCTTACAACCCGTACCACCATTTATAACAATGCATTGGGAAAATATGAGAAGATGGAAAGGATGAAAGTTGATGTTGCCAGACGCGAAATCGTCCTTGATCAATATACTATCCTTGATAAAGCACGTATACTTCAAAAACATATCTATTTTACAGAGATTCCTGATGAATTTAAAGAAGTATTTGTTTCAGATAAGAATTATTGGAAGATTATTGAGCATAAGAATTACAACCCCCGACTGATAGAGTTTGTTACATCTAAAAGACATTTCCCTAAGGGGTCAACTGAAGATTATTTTCGCTTTGTATTAAACACCTTAAATAATCCGAAGGAGGTTTGGAAATACTTCTATCAGGAGCAACTTTCCGTTGAAGAGCGTATTTTGCTACATATAGTTTTTGCTCAGAGTTATTCTGCAACAGCTGATGACACGAAGCAAATGTTTGCTTATATGCTTGAATATGAAGCGAGGTGTTTCAATTACCGGCAAGGTCTCAGCCCTTTTCAGACAGCCTGTAAACGTTTATTGGATGGGATACTTAAAATGGAACGATTTGCCCACAATACTACAGGGAGGATAAGCTTTTGTAATCCATCATTGGCTGATTTTCTGAAGTATTATTTTATCAACAGTGTTGAAGAGCGAAACAAGCTTTTAAATGGCTCTAGTACTGTTGAGCAATTTGAGCATTATAAGCAGAACTTTCTAGGCTTTGAGCTTATGGAAGAAGAATTTATGGTGAAGGAGTCATCCTGGTTTGCCAATTTACTGCTAGATAGGGCAGGTGAATTATATACTTATAAGGAGCTAAAAAGAGAAAAGATTAGGGAAAAGTATATAGGACTAAGAATATCAGCAATTTTATATGGAATTAAAGCAGATGAGGAAACCAAAAAACGGATAGCGCAATTCGTTTTCGATGCAATAATTAATTATACACCTGATAATCTGAGCTCAGAGAGCAGGGAATTTTACACACAAGCACTTTGGCATGGTCGCTGGGGATCTGACTTGTATAATTATATTGTGAAAAACTTCGAGACGTTGATAAATTGTCAGTTTAGGGCCTGCATCTCTGAAACTGATTTTGAAGAAGTGAAATACTTATTCGAGGAGTTTAACCAGGATTTTACTGAATACATAAAGGATAAAACAAATGTGGAAGTATTGTCTGAGTGTTTAAATGAGCTTGCAAATGAACAGACAATGGATGAAGTGTCTGATAAGCGGAGCAGTGTGTTTTCAGTTGAAGATTGGGATGAATTAAAAATAAGTATTATAAAAAGTAGGCGTGTCATTTTTGAATCCTATAGCCTGAATGACGAAATGTATTACGAGGATGAGTTTTTTAATGACGGTGAACTTGGTGAAATAATAGCTGCCAATGAACAGCGAATTAATTCCCGTGGCAGAGAAAATATTACTAATCTTCAAAAATCTGAAACAGTCAGTGACGAGAATCTGGTAAAGGAAGTGGAGCTTTTATTTAACGGATATTATGATCCCGCTTTTATCAGGAAAAAGGCTCAGGAACTTGACCTTCCATATTAATTTAGGAGCAATTAATAATTTGTATATCATTTGGGAAATAGTCGTTGCTGAATAACTGTTGCGTCATATCATACTCGCAGAACACAGTATGAATTTGATCTGGAATTCGAATTTATTACTAGAAGAAAACTGAGAGTAGTTGAAACTTCCTGCAAATATCAAGCGTTAAGCTAAATCCACGATTACTCATAATAAGATAATATAACTGACTGAGGAATTACCTGACAATTCTTAGTAGTATAAAATCAATTGATTTTCAAAGCTCCTGAAAGGGGGCTTTTTTATTGCCTATTGCTTTTTTCGTGTTTGAAAATATCTGCAAATTGACTTTATTTTTCCCGACTCAGGAAGAACTATTGAAAAATCGCTTCCGGCACACCCCATATTTGTCCTGTCAAAAGGGGATATCCCCATTGAAATTAAAAAACATCCGAACCTGTTCTAATCCGATATCCAGGCCGTCCATCATCCGGGCCACCTATGTGAAACGCCGCTGCTGCACCGATTGAAGAGACTGATTCGAGGTTGTGAAGGTAAGGTGTGGTTAACTCCCCCCCGGCTCTTCCCCGTAAGGAAGGGCCGGATAAGGGGGACTAAAAATTAAATTATGAAAAAGCTTATTTCCTGTTTAGTACTTGCCATCATAAGTGCCGTGGTCCTTGCCCAGGACGGCAATGCCGGTATAAATGAAGCCAATACTAAAGTGCGCAGCTATTTCGCTTCAGGAACTAACCTGATGTATGCCGTAGGGGCAGTACTTGGCCTGATTGGCGCAGTTAAAGTATATAGTAAATGGAACAGCGGTGATCCTGATACCAGCAAAGTGGCCGCTGCCTGGTTTGGTTCCTGCGTATTCCTGGTCGTTGTGGCCACCGTGATACGATCCTTCTTTGGTATTTAACCCCAATTCTTAATCCTATAAATCAACGCTATGAAACAAACTTTACTTTTCCTTACCCTCTTTTTTTCGGTGCAAAGCTTTGCTCAGTATATCGGCGTCAAAGCCAGGTACACCGAAACCCGTCTGGTGGATGACAGCCCAAATCCGCCCAAAAGGCAGAACCGGCTGTTGCTTTCTTTCTATGAAGTAAGCGCAACCGGCATTTATGCACCGGTCAGCCTGACCAACTACGACCTGTGGGTATATAAGGAAGGCCTGCAATATGGGAGCCTGATAGGAGGGGTACAGGATTCCGCGGGCAATAATTACCCTGGTTATTCCTGGACAGCGCCCAAGGCAGTATCTTACTATAGTTCCTATCTCCCGGGTTATATTGATTGTGATCCTTCACAAACAACCCATTACCTCGTTAACGGCCATGAACTGGATTGCGGTTTTGTAGGAGTGTCCTACTGGGATATAGATTACGGTACAGGCCAGCCGCTGGAGCGGTTTACCGCTCCCAATATATGCCTGCCTTATTATTTCTGGCCTGACCCGCTGGCCATGTTCCCCGGGAATGTGAATTTCAATACCACGATTCCCCCGACAGCTCCTTATAATCTTTACAATTTTGATTGTGGTGGTATCCAGCAACAAGTGATCCGTGGGGTATTGCAAGTGGATTCAAGCCTGGTCAGTCCCTTACCCGTGAACCTGACCAGTTTCCAGGGAGAAGTACTGGATAGCGGGAGGATCCGGTTACAATGGACCAACCTGACTGAGTCTGAAGTAGACCGCTATGAATTACAAAAAGCGATTCCTGATTCAGGGTTTGAACTGGCGGCCCTGATATGGCCATCTTCCAATAATGGGAGCCGTGCAACCTATACAATTCCTTATTCCCAAACTGATCCAGTGATGCAATACCGGCTTAAGATTATTGAGCAAAACGGGACCATCGTGTACAGCCCGGTTATACAGGTGAAGTTACCGGCTGTTTTCCCGGTCAGTCTGCCGGATGCACTGAAAATATATCCAAACCCGGTACAGGGTACAGTCCTAAATTTTACAGCAAGGATTTCAAAGGGACCGTTCACTGCAGAGCTGTTTAATATAACAGGGCAGCATATTGCCCTTCAGCTATATAACCACCCGGGAGGAACATATAACTATCAGCTCTCGTTTCCAGCCCGGCTAAAAGGCTGGTATTACCTGCAAATAAGGACCACTGGCCGCTGTTATAGCCAGGCCATACTAATAAACCCCTGACCTATGAAAGAGATCCTGAGACGACAATTTAAACAGTATATCAAGGAACATAATCCGGACCTGTTGGCCGTGCTAAATGAAGCCGGCAGGCTGGAGGAGTTCCTGGAAGAAAACCTGCTATCAGTGGACGAACTGCTGGATCGGCTGGGGGAGAAGCAGGTGCTTCCCGCACGGATACTGGAACAATGTTTGGAGGAACTGACCCGCCCACTTCGTCCGTCCAGGTATCATTACTGTGAAGAATTATTAAAGACTCAGTTTCCGGGATGGTACCAGCAGATTATAAAGGACGGGTTAGTCCAACTGGAACTGATTGGTTTTATCAGCCAGGCAGATTCTCTTTTTGATGAGCTTCATTTTTCTGAACAATCGAGAGACCTGCCCCTGATCCGTTATGCAGTGACCGGATACATGTATGAATTCATGAAAAACAAAAATAATGGCCACTAGTCTTTACCGGATCAATAAAGGGATCAACCTGTCTCTTGAATTTAAAGGACTACGGGCTCAGTATATCTGGTGGCTGGGAGGCGGGGTACTTATTTTGCTATTACTGTTTGCACTCTTATATATCAGCGGACTATCTCCATTTTTTTGCCTGGGTCTTATCGGACTTGCGGGGACAGGGCTTTTTGTAAAGGTTTATGCGATCAGCCGTAAATACGGGGAATATGGAATGATGAAGGCACTGGCCAGGCGATCCGTTCCCCGCGTAGTAAAGATAAGGTCCAGGCTTGTTTTTAAATCCTTATATAAGAAGGAAGAAAATAAAATTGAAAATACGTGACCAGGAACTTGCAGGACATATTACCCATTCTTTCGATAGAACACGACGCGATGCTCTCCAAGCAGGGAGATATCACAATCGCTTATGAAGTGACCCTGCCGGAAATTTTCACCCTCAGTGACCAGGATTATGAAATCCTTCATCAGTCCCTGGTTAAAGCTATCCGGGTCCTGCCGGTGCATACTGTATTTCATAAACAGGACTGGTTTACTGAAGCAAAGGTCGAAGCGGATTTCAGTGCGATCGGGGTTCCTTTTTTATCCCGCAGCAGTGAACGTTATTTTCACGAACGGCCTTACCTGAATCACCATTGTTATATCCTGCTGACCCGGAAACCAGCAGGTCGCAAGCCCGGATCTTCCTTATTCTCGAATTTACTCCGTAGCAGCATTGTGCCACAGGAGTGCCTGAGTTCTTCATTGTTGCAGGAGTTCCTGGATGCCGCCGGGCAGTTTGAACGGATACTTGCCGATAGCGGTCAGGTTAAATTACGCCGGCTCCATAATGAAGAACTCTCCGGACAGGAGCATGCCTGCGGACTTGCAGAGCGGTACCTGAACCTGCAACCCGGTGAACGGTCGTATTTATTACAGGATATTCAGTTTAAAGAAGGGATACAGGTCGGGCCTAATCATTGCCAGCTTTTTACCCTGGCTGATGCAGTCCATCTACCTTCTTTTTGCGGGAGCCGGATCAACTATGACCGGTACTCCACTGATAAAACAAAGTTCAGTGTGGGATTTGCGGCTCCCCTCGGGCAACTGCTTTCCTGTAACCATATTTACAATCAATACCTGTTTATAGATGATCCGCAGGTGACACTCAAAAAACTGGAATCTAAACGGCTTCGCCTGCATAGTCTCTCCGCTTATTCAAGAGAGAATTCCATTACCAGGGACGCGGTCAACGAATTTCTGAATGAAGCTATTAGTGAACAACGACTGCCGGTAAAAGCTCATTTTAATATACTGGCCTGGACCGACCAGGTGACTGAAGTAAAGACGATCCGTAATATGGTGGCAGCCGCACTCACTCAGCTGGATGTGGTTCCCAGGCAGGAACTGGATGGGGCCCCGCAGATTTTCTGGGCGGGTATACCGGGGAACGAAGCGGATTTCCCCATGAATGAATGCTTTGACACGTTTGCGGAACAAGCCTGCTGTTTTCTTAACCTGGAAACCAATTACCGGTCCTCGGTCTCTCCGGTCGGAATCCGGCTTGGTGACCGCCAGTATGGTCGTCCCCTGCATGTGGATATCAGTGATGAGCCCATGAAAAAAGGACTGACCACCAACAGGAATAAATTTATCCTTGGACCCAGTGGCAGCGGGAAGAGTTTTTTCACCAATCATATGGTGCGCTCTTACTATGAACAGGGAACGCATATTGTTCTGGTTGATGTAGGGCATAGTTATAAGGGCTTGTGCGATCTGCTGGGGGGCTATTATTTTACTTATGAAGAGTATAACCCGATCCGGTTTAATCCGTTTTTTACAGAAGAAGGAATTCTGCCGGATACAGAGAAAAAAGAAAGTATTAAGACCCTGCTGCTGGCGCTCTGGAAAAAAGATACGGAGAGTTTCCGGAGATCTGAATATGTAGCGCTGTCCAATGCCCTGCAACTTTATTATGAGCAGGAAATTGAGTTCCGGAGTTTTGATTCCTTTTACGAATTTCTGCAGACTGTTTTCTCTGATGTACTTCAAAAGGATGGCGTGAAGGAGAAGGATTTTGATATGTCCAACTTCCTTTATGTACTGCGTCCTTATTATAAAGGGGGCGAGTTTGATTACCTGCTTAATGCCACAGAAAATCTTGATTTAATGAACCAGCGGTTTATTGTATTTGAGCTGGATAATATCAAGGACCATCCCATTTTATTCCCGGTAGTGACCATTATCATTATGGAAGTATTTATTTCCAAAATGCGGAAACTTAAAGGCATCCGCAAAATGATCCTGATCGAGGAAGCCTGGAAAGCCATTGCCCGGGAAGGTATGGCGGAATACATAAAGTACCTGTTCAAGACGGTCCGGAAATTTTTCGGGGAGGCGGTGGTGGTCACCCAGGAAGTGGAGGATATTATTTCCTCGCCTGTAGTGAAGCAGGCCATTATTAATAACAGCGATTGCAAAATTTTACTGGACCAGAGTAAGTATCAGAACAAATTTGACCAGATCCAGGAACTGCTGGGTTTAACGGAAAAGGAGAAAGCCCTCGTCCTGTCCATTAATAAAAGCAATGACCCGGCTCACCGGTATAAGGAAGTGTTTATCTCGCTGGGTGGTGTCTTAAGTAAAGTGTACCGGACGGAAGTATCTCCGGAGGAATACCTGGCCTATACCACCGAGGAATCAGAAAAAGTAAAGCTGGCAGAATATACGCGAAAATTTGGTGGAGACCTGGAAAAGGCGATTAAGGCCATGGCGCAGGAAAGAATGGAAAATTAAAGATGCGAAACTTGACCCTTTTAATACTGTTTGTACTACTGGTGACCGGAATATACAGGAAACTGACCGATCCGCTGCCCCGGTTTATTCCTGGTGTTTATATCCGGGAGCTGAATAACGAAAAGGGCGAAGAGTGGGATATTTTCCGGATGGACCTGGTTCATAAAGAGGCGGGTATTTACCGGATTACCCGTAGAACGAATTTTTGCCTGATGCAGGATGGAATACTGCTGGAACAGGAGTATAAATTTTACAATAGTACCGGTTATTACAACGGCATGACCGGAAAAATGCGGGAGAATGAAACCGGGGCTCTGATAGGTTTTGATGTACGAAATCAGCTATTAATATTCGGAACAAATCAATACAGGAAGATATGAAAAGAGGGATAATAATTGTTTTGCTGATGATTCATATAAATGCGACGGCGCAGTTGCCAATCCTGGAAATTATTAAGCAGGGGATTACCAAAGTGATTGTAGCAGTGGATCTGAAAGTACAACGATTGCAAAATAAAGTGATCTGGCTCCAGAATGCCCAGAAGACCCTGGAGAATAAGCTCTCCAAACTGCACCTGGAACAGATAGGAGCGTGGGCGGAAAAGCAACGGGCAATCTATGCCGGATATTTTGATGAACTCCGCAAAGTAAAGTTGGCCATCAGCAGTTATCAGCGGGTAAAGGATATAATCAGTCAGCAAACCCAGTTGATTGCAGAATATAAAGAGGCCTGGGCCCTGTTCAGGCAGGATAAAAATTTCACCACCACTGAACTGGATTATATGCTGGGTGTGTATACCGGCATGATGCAGGAAAGCGGGAAGCACCTGGATCAGTTACTGCTGGTGGTGCAGGCCTACCTGACACAGATGAGTGACGGGAAGCGGCTTGAGATTATCCGGGAAGTAGCTTCCCGGATGGAGCAGACCCTGATGGATCTGAAAGAATTTAATGAGGAAAATAAAATGATCTCCCTGCAACGGGCGACCGAGCGAAATGAGATCGAGTATGTGAAAAGGCTGTATGGGATAAAATAATCCAACAATTTTGACAATGAGAAAATGAGCATGAAAAGAGGTTTACAAATAGTATTGATGCTGGTGCTTTGCAGCAACGCCAAGGCGCAAACCTGGGAGGAATGGACACAGCAAAAGAAGCTGGCGATCCAGCGATTAAGGGAACAGATTGCCGCTAACCAGGTTTACATTGATTATGCCAAAAAGGGTTATAGACTGGTAAATAATGGACTTCAGTCGATTGAAAAGATAAAGCAGGGAGACTACGCGCAGCATCTTGGATACTTTGATTCTTTGCGAAAGGTAAACCCAAGGATTAAAAGATGGGGCAAAGTGGCGGAAATTATAAAGATGCAGATGCAGCTGCTGGAAACCGGAAATAAAGCGCTTACTGTGATTTGGGAATCAGCCCGGTTTAATGCGGACGAGCAGGTATATGGCAGGCAGGTGGTAGCCCGGGTGAGGGAAGCATCCGCGGGTTGCCTGGATGAGTTGACCACAATGACCAGCCATTCAAGCATCCCGCTGAGTGATGATGCCCGCATGCGGCGCATTGACCAGCTATACCTTGATGTGCAGGATCAGTTGTCCTTTATGCAATCATTTACCAACGAAATAGCCCTGCTTGCCCTGCAACGGTTAACGGAGCATACTGAAATTGATTATTCTAAAATATTAAGATAATGAAGTGTTTGCTGATAACTATTTGTATCCTGATTACTATGGTAGGAAGGGCCCAATCTCCGGAGGCGCAGCAACTCCTGCTGAACTGGGAGAAACTGGCACAGTTCAAGACTATTTTAAAAAATATGCAGGATGGCTGGAAGGCCCTGGACAAAGGATATACTGCCATCAAAGATATATCCTCCGGCAATTTTAAGCTGCACCAGGATTTTCTTAACAACCTGCTGCAAGTGAGTCCACTGGTTCAAAAGTATAAACGGGTCGGTGATATCATTCAGTACCAGCTACTGATCCTTAAGCAGTATAAAAAGGCCTTGCAGGAGTTCCGGACAGATGGGATTTTTGAAAGCCAGGAACTGGAGTATATCGCACAAGTGTATACCAACCTGGTCGGGGAAGTAGCAAAAAACCTGGATGAACTGATGATGGTCATTACATCCGGTAAACTCAGGATGAGTGATGAGGAGCGGTTACAAGCCATTGACCGGATCTATGCTTCTGTCCAGGACCAGTTCTCTTTCCTCCAGGACTTTAACAGCAGTACAGCCTACTTGTCTCTGCAACGGAAAGCGGAAAAAACTGAACTGGACTATTCCAGGAGACTGAGAGGGATACAATAAAAAAACGAATGTGATGAAAGAAACCTGTGTGATAAGAGTTGTTTCGATGCTGATTATTTTACTGCTGCCGGTTTGTGCAGAGGCACAGATGGTGAACCGTATCCGGAGCCTGAATGAAGTCCTGGATACACTCTATGAGGATATGATGCCGCTATGCAGCAGGCTGATCGGGGTGGGAAGGGGTATTGCCGGATTTGCCGCGACCTGGTATATCGCTACCCGGGTGTGGGGACATATCGCCAGAGCCGAGCCTGTTGATTTTTATCCCCTGTTCCGGCCTTTTGTACTGGGGTTTGCCGTAGTCATTTTTCCTTCCGTGCTGTCCCTGATCAATGGTGTCATGAAACCCACGGTCACGGCCACTGCTGCCATGGTGAGTGATTCGGATAAGGCAGTTACCCAACTGCTGAAGATGAAAGAGGAAGCCATTAAATCCACCGCCTACTGGCAGATGTATGTGGGACCTAGTGGGAGCGGGGACCGGGATAAATGGTATAAATATCATTACGGGGATAAGAGTGAGGGCTGGCTTAAAAGCATTGGTAATGATATTAAGTTCGCCTTTGCGAAGTTCTCCTATAATTTCCGAAACTCCGTCAAGCAATGGATGTCGGAGGTCCTGAAAGTACTCTTTGAAGCGGCCGCGCTTTGTATTAATACCATCCGCACTTTTTATATGGTGGTGCTGGGGATCCTGGGCCCGCTGGTTTTTGGGATTGCTGTCTTTGACGGATTCCAGCATACCCTTACGGTCTGGATTGCCCGTTACCTGAATATTTTTCTCTGGCTGCCAGTGGCCAATATTTTCGGCAGCATCATGGGCAAGATCCAGGAGAATATGCTTAAAGAAGACCTGCACCAGATTGCCACGAACGGGGACACTTTTTTCAGTACCACCGATACCGCCTACCTGATCTTTATGATCATCGGGATTATCGGGTATTTCACCGTGCCTTCGGTGGCCAACTATATTATTCATGCCGGTGGGGGAAATGCCCTGCTTCAGAAAGTAACGACTATTATGAGTTCCTCTTCCCGTTCCCTTGTGCATGGTTCGGCCTCTATGAGCCGGGACGCCCTGGGCGGAGCCTATAATAAAGTGTCGCAAGGGATGGCCGAAAGCAGTGCCTCAGACGGCTATTTTAAAGATAAAGTGAAAGGAAAATAATGTTTCAGCAAGCGAAGAACCTCGATACCGCATTCCGGTCAGTAAGACGATTCTCCCTGTTATTTATGGGATTATGCCTGCTGCTCACAGTATTGATCAGTTTTCAGTCTTACCGGATTTCTTCCCAGGCCCAGCAACGGATTTATATCCTGGCCAACGGGAAGGCGATTGAAGCCTTTGCAGCGGACCGGAAAGAAAATATTCCGGTAGAGGCCAGGGATCATGTAAAGGTTTTTCATCAGCAGTTCTTTACCCTTGACCCGGATGAGAAAGTGATTCAGTCTGGTATCAGGCGGGCCCTTTACCTCGCTGACCGTACAGCGAAAGAGCAGTATGATAACCTGAAAGAAAACGGCTATTACGCGAACCTGATTGCAGGCAATATCAGCCAGGATATTGAAGCCGATAGTATACAGGTCAGTACAGACAGTTACCCGTTTTATTTCTGTTACCGGGGAACCCAGCGGATCATCCGTCCAACCACAGTTACAAAACGCAGCCTGGTGACAGAGGGGTATCTGCGTTACGTGTCAAGAAGTGATCACAATCCGCATGGATTTTTAATTGAACGCTGGCGGACACTTGAGAATAAGGATATCGATGTGAAAGAAAGATAAAGGTTCCAATGCAAAGAAAAGAAAGAAAATACGAATGGGTGGATCCGGTGGCAGACCGGATAGCCCGCTATTTTATCCGGATGCAGCTAAGGATCACGTCGGCCCTGAATAAAGGGGTGGCCGGCTGGAGCAAAAAGACGCTGACTGTTTCACTTGTTGGGTTTTGTATGCTGGCAGGAGGGAGCAGTTTACTGATTACCGGCAGGAGCCTGTTTACAAAGAAAGCCCATAAAAAGGTAATCAGATTTGATAAAATGAATTTGCCAAGAACACAGGAGACAAATGGCCCTACTGAGGAAGAACAGAAAAAATGGGAAGAAGAGATTGCTCAGAAGGTAAAGATATACCAGCAGGTAATGGATAGCCTGGGGGAACCTGTCAGTGAAGGGCTGAGGGATAGTTTACAAATGATTGAAAAAATATTAAAATGAAACAGATTTTAAACCTGAAGGGAAAAAGCAAATGGATGCTGCTGATGATCGGACTTATTTTTACTGGTTCCCTGGTACTGGGACTGAATATGCTGCTGCGGTCAGATTCAGCAAAGAAAGAAATTGAAGAAAAGGGACTGAACCCGGATTTACCCGGTGCAAGACTGAAGGAAGAGCAGGGAATGGATAAACTCGGGTTTTATGAACAGGCTGATAAGGACTCTGCCAGAATCTCTGAATGGATGCGAAGTGATCCTTACTACAAGGAACATCAGGATTCCCTGAATAATCCGGTTGATGAACTGGAGGAACTCACGGAAGGTGCTGCATCAAAATATAATCAGCGCTTAAGGCTCTCCCCCTACCAGGAATCCGGAGCAGCTCCTGAAGCGGAACTGCTAAGAAAACTTTCCCGTCTGCAAAAGGAGCTGGCGCAACAAAACGAGAATCCTGCTGAAACCCCGGAGACTTTACTGTCGGAACGGGGAACCGGTTATACAGATACTGATCTGAAAAAACTGGAAGGAATGATGAACCAGTTACAGTCCCCTGTAACAGAAGACCCGGAGATTAACCAACTCTCGACTGTCATGGATAAGATTCTTGATATACAGCATCCGGAGCGGGTTAAAAATAAAGTGGCTAAAAATACTGACGCTGTTTATGCCCTGCGCAGCAGTAGCGGGGAAGATACCATGGTGGACGGTTTTTACAGTTGGTCTGATCCCAATGAACCGGAAAGATCCAATACGATAGAAGCCCGGGTGTATGGTGACCAGGTGCTGGTGAATGGATCAGTGATTAAGTTCAGGTTAACGGCGCCAGTATATATCAACGGGATCAGTATTCCCGTAGGCACATATATAAACGGGATTGCCACCCTGAATAATGAACGACTGGAGATTGTCATCAGTACAGTCAGGTCCGGTAAATCAGTCTATGCCGTACAACTGGAAGTTTATGATATGGACGGGTTACCCGGTATTTATATACCCGGAGCCATTACCCGGGACGCGGCCAGGCAGTCAGCCGAACAATCCATTCAACTGCTGGAACTCCGGTCTCTTGATCCCGGCATTAAGACACAAGCCGCAGCGACCGGCGCCGGGGCACTGAAAAATTTACTGACACGGAAAGTGAAGTTGCAAAAGGTCCTGGTAAAGTCGGGTTACCAGGTATTATTTAAAAATAAAAGTAATTTATGAAACAAATTATCATTGCATTTTTTGCCCTGATTAATGGGGCCATGGCGCAGCAAGTCCTTCCGCTGACCACTGACAAAACAACCAGTCTGATCTTCCCCTTTGCCATTAAGTATGTGGATCGGGGGACCCGGGATATCCTGGTACAGCCGGTAAAGGAAGACGGGAAAGTGCTGCTGATCAAAGCAGCGGTCAAACAATTTGCAGAAACGAATTTAAGTGTCGTAACAGCAGACGGGTCAGTCTATACATTTACGGTCCGTTACCAGGAAAAGCCTGCCGAATTGCAGTTCAAGCTACCTCCCAGTGAAAAGGCTGCGGTGGCCAGTTATGCGAATTCTCTCCTGGATAATAAAGGGAAACGTCTGCTTAAAGTGGACCACTACAAAGTAACAGTGCAACTCGCCGGGATTTATGTGAGGGATAATGTCATTTATTACCAGTTAATAATTAAAAACAGCAGCCCGCTCGATTTTGATATTGACTTGTTACAGTTTGCAATCAGTGACCGGGGTAATCTGAAAAGATCCGCGCGTCAGGAAAATATAATTAGCCCGCTCTGTATCGCCGGAAAGAAAGATAAAGTGGAAGCATACCGGTTTACGGTGATGGTGGTGGCCTTGGATAAATTTACGATCCCGGATGCTAAAATGCTCCATATCCGTATTCTGGAAAAAAACGGGGGAAGGCATTTTGACCTGAAGGTATCCAATCACCTGTTGATGAAAGCTGTATTACTACCGGCACTGAATTAGGATGCCAAGAGAACATGTCATATCCGATGAATTGCTCGATGAAGCATGGGTTTCGCTTGCCCGGAATGAAAACTGGGTAGCTTATAATGAGATTTCTTATTTCCTTGAAAAAGGGGATATGCACTTTTTTAAAACCAGTGATGAGGCTCATGAATTTTCAAACAGCAATATCAGTGAATATGATAATTACCGGGTGGTTTTTGCCGGTTCAATTGATGAGTTGCTGAAAAAAATACCCTACGGGGAGGTTATAAACTTAAATTTTAAAATTATGAATGAAAAGAACTTTGAGTATCTGAAAGATCAGCTCAAGTATCACGGCTTCGGAGAAGGCCTCCAACCGGAGCTGCAGACACAACTGAGTAAAGCAGGGGCGGAGTTTACCCTTGCACATAAAACAGAGGTGAACAAAAAAGAATTGGAAGCCACGCTTTATTTCCGGCGTTCTGACACAACCGACATGTATTTTTTAAACAAGTATGATCTCCGAGCCAGGACCGAGCGTAAGGATGAGACCCTTTCCCAGACTTTCTACATGAATAAAGGGCAGGGTGTTACCCTGAAGGAGGCTTATAACCTGCTCAACGGAAGAGCAGTACACAAGGAACTGCTCGACAAGGAGGACCAGAAGTACAAGGCCTGGATCCAGCTGGACATTTCTTCCAGGGACAAAAATGGAAACTTTGAGCGGAAGCAATATCACGAAAATTATGGATTTGATATTCGTGCCGCCCTGGCCGCCTATCCCATAAAGGAATTGGGTAACCCGGAAGAAAAGGAAAAGCTGCTGAAATCCCTGGAGAAAGGAAATTTACAGCAAGTGACACTGAAAGGAGAAATGGCGGAAATAAAGGTATATGTGGAAGCCAATCCCCAGTACAAAGCAGTGAACCTCTATGATACAAAAATGCAGCGTCTGGACCAGGATCAGCGCCGGGAGCTGCTGTTGAAACTGGAAACAGGGGAAACCGGTAAACAGCAGGAAAAAGATAAAAAGCAGGAGCTGGGTCAGGAGGAGCAGCCGGGAAAAAAGGAATTGAAGGCTTCTAAAGGAAGAGAGGCCTGGGAAAATAAGGGGTTGGTGACCAAAAAAAGGGAAGGTAAAACAAAAGGCCTCGGTATTTAAATGAAAGGCTGGGCTGATTATCAACAAAGCTTTTACCAAAAAGCAGGTGCAGATAACCGGCTCAGCCCTGCCCACATCAGTCTTTACTTTGCTTTGTTACATGAGGCTGGCAATGTGCTGGCCTTCCCCATTTATCTTCGTCGGGAAAGCCTTATGAGTAAGGCAAAGATAAGCTCTCAGGTGACGCTAAATAAATGCTTGCGTGGCCTGCATGAATACGGCTATATTGATTACCGGCCCAGTTTTGTTCCTGGGCAATCAAAAGTTGAATTAGCGGACTTGACAAAAAACTAGAACTATGCAATTTGTTGTGCTGGCAGAAGAAAAATGGAATAAACTTTTTGAAATGCAGCTGGAACTTCTAACACTGCTAAAGGAAATCAAAGCACGTTCTCCACGGCCAGCTTTTAAAACAGAGTACATTACAGCCCTGGAGTTTATGGCTGCAGTAAGAATAAAGCGGACAAAGTTTGATCAATTGGTACAAGAGGGTAAAGTTAAGGTAATCCGGCGTGGAAGAAAGTTGTATGTTCCGGTTTCAGAAATAGGTAGATATTTCGACGGAAAATAGATTAAACAGAATAATAAGTAAAGACTTTGAGTTCACTCTTATTATTAATGTAATAACCGCGATAACTACTCGAAATAATTTTTGTTAGTGCGGCTTCATTAATTTAAGAAAGTAATTTCTTTTCATAACCGCTATTAATTATTTTAAGACTTTGAACATTAAAAATCAGCTCAGTATCTCTTAACGAGTCTATAAATATTTTTCTTCTTAAAGTTAACCGGGATTACTTCTGCTAAGCAGAGGAGTGTGATAGGATTTGTTTAGGCCTGTTTCAAGTTCAGTAAAGCATCGCATTTATCAATATTAATTATTGTTGACTTCGGATTTTTTTCAGAGAAAATCTATACTCAAAGATTCAAGATTCAGACAGGCTTTAAATACTTTATTATCATTAATGGGTCTTCAACTTTTAAAGCAGCAGCCTTCAATGATTTACAATAGTTAACCAACAATAAATTAGTGTTACTTAATAGCGGTGAAGTTAAAGAAGCAAGTACGTTGAGCGCTTCTGATCAAGCAAATGTTAGTCTAAATGGTACATTCGCCGGCCGCCAAAAGGGGAGGACCCACGGTTAAGGCAGGGCCGCCTGGAAAGTAAGTAATTATACTTAGATTTTGAAAGTTAACTTTGGTATTGCCGGTGATTTCATAACTTCCCTATCAGCTCCTCGGATTAGTACTTTTCCGTTATCCAACTTCAGGTTAAGTGTTAGCTGCCCTACTGCGAACCACTATTTTTTGACCACCAAATAACATTATATGAATATCCACCTTCTGGACATGGGCCAGACCAAGTATGGCGACTGTATTGTCATCACACATAACGACCGAAGCATCCTGATCGATGGAGCTCATCCAGGTGATGCAGCTAGCATCCGGTACCAGCTCTCTAAAATTTTTAAGCATCAGCCTCCCTTCGATTTTGATCTTTTGGTTGTTACGCATTGCCATGGAGACCATATCGGCTGTTTGCCTGAACTGGTTTCACTCGGCGATATCACTGCAAAGCAAGCACTGATCTCGGACGAGTATATGGGATTTGGTTTAGCCCGTAATGAAGATAATGCAAAATTTATCGAGTCTGCATCTGACGCGACCAAGTCCTTATTTGTTGCCATGCAGGAAGAGGATCATACCGGAATGCCTGAGAGCGATATCGAACAATTTCTTTTTGATGCTGCCCGCCTGATTGATAAGTATACCGGCATGATCGGAGAACTTGAAGAGGCCGGTACCAAAATTCAGCGATATCCGGGTGAAGACTGGAAATGGGTGGAGAAACTTCAAAAGGATTTCAAGGATTTCGGGTTAAAAATACTAGGTCCCACTTCCGAGCATTTAATCATTTGCGCTGAAGCCATTGCGGCGGCAGCTGGAAGCGATGCCATTAAATCTGCGGCGGCAGATGCAGAATTGGATTATGCGAAGCTTGCGCAAACCTATAAATCTGCGGCCCAAGCACTGTTCCCTAAATCGGATGATCCCACAGCGGACCGGCCTGGTGTTGGCGCTGCCAAGAATAATCAAAGCATCGTTCTCTCTTTTAAAGCAGATGGATGGAAGGCCCTGCTCGCCGGAGATATGCAGTTTGGAAAAGCAGAGGTGGGTGGCCTTGGAAAGATCATGAATAAGCTGGTGAATAGCATTAATGCAGCAGGGCCCTATAATTTTATAAAGTTGAGCCATCACTCCAGCTATAATGGAATCAATGAAAATATCCTGGCCGAATGGCTGAAAGGCACGACCTGTTTTGCGCATACCGGCGGGGTCAGAGACCCCGCTCACCCCGAACCCTCGGTCCTTGAATTACTCAAGGGTTATTCACGTGAATTGAAACTTGCCCGTACCGACCGCAACGGTATGATCACCGTCAGCAAAAAGGGTGAGGAAGTGCAAATGGATATCAGTAAAGGTCGTTTGAACGATTTCACTCCCAACAGAGATATAGATGCGGTGGAATTACCTACAGAAGCTCCGAAAGCAGCACCTGTACCCTTAGCACCAGCCCCGATAGTCATTCAACAAGCTGAGGCAGCACCGGGCGGTGTTGTAAAAATAAATGCCGAGATACCGCATACCACGACAAAAGTGGTGATCACCGTAGAAGTGGAACCTCAAAAAAAAAAAACTGATTCCGTAGTTGCTGCGCCAGTCAGCCCGAATCCTGATAACCGGTCGCGGTTGTCGAATCTTTTATTCATCAGTTCCTTTCAACGGTTGATTGAAAACATCGGTCAACCCATGTTCGATACGATCTCAGGTTTTATCCGTGGGTTCAGTGGATCTGAACTTATCGACCTAGGAGCAAGCCTAAACCCGGATGAGTTGTCGCAGGCCAGTCTGTATAAATTAAGAAGCGGTGTATTCAAAGGAGTCGTTATCCTCGGAGGATATGAAGTAGTGCCTCCGCAACGTTTGATGGCGATCGATCCCCTGCTCATGCAGGAACTGGTCGCTATCGGCAAGGAGGATTATGATGCGGATGGTTTTGTTATATGGTCTGATGATATCTACGGAGATGCCGATGGCGATAAACTACCCAATTATCCGGTTAGCCGGATCCCTGATTCGGGTGACGGTGGATTCCTGTTAAACTCATTACAAGTGCCGGCTTTCAGTACGGGTAATCGTTTTGGGGTACGCAATTTCAACCGTGCTTATGCACAGCGTTGTTTTGATCTGATACCCGGCTCCAACCAACTGGAAGTGTCAGAAGTCTTCTCGCCCGACTCCAATGTAGCACCGGCGAATCAATGTGCGGTTTATTTTATGTTACATGGATCGGAGCTCGATGGTACCCGGTTTTGGGGAGAGAAAAGAGACCGGCGTTTTTACCAAGCCCTGGACATTAAAGCTATTCCCCACGCCAATCCCGGTAATATTGTTTTTACGGGTGCCTGCTGGGGGGCGTTGATAAGCGATGTTCCCGCTTACCGGGTTGCACAGGGCCGCCCCCTTATATCCCGGACCCCTGCTAATTCCATTGCCATGGCCTATTTAAAGAACGGAGTGCAGGCCTATGTTGGTTGTACGGGCTCCCATTATTCGCCAGTCAAACCGCCCTGGGATACTTACGGGAAACCGATGCATGATGAATTCTGGAACGGGATCGCCAACAATCTCCCCCCTGCCAGGGCACTCTTTGAAGCAAAGAAGAAATATATCCTGGAAATGCCCCATTCGCTGAGCGCAGCTATTGAAAGAGCGGCTGAGCTTAAGACAGTCAGGCAGTTTACCTGCCTGGGGCTGGGCTGGTAATTTAACTAAATTTAATAGGAAACCTAACGGTTTTTGGTATCTTTATAGAGTAAAAAAAGGAGGATTGTATGAGTAAGTCATTTGATGTAAAAAAGTACTATCCGAATATGAAGCTGAGTTCGGATAAGCGTGGTATTGTCGGCTCCTTTCAGCATTTTTCATCTGATTCGGATAGCAGCAGCCCAAAATCTGATGCTGGCTACATATCACAAGGCTCTTCCATGAATGAATTGAAGAAAAAGTACTTCGGTTCAAAAAAGATGGAAGGAGGTCCGCAGAAGGATAGCGAATCCGGGGTGGACAGCGACTCATTATTTACAGAAGACGCGGTGGAAGTTCCGCCAACCGCACAAAATGCTGATATCGACGCTCAAATTATAGAACCCGATTTCGGAGAAGATAGTGAGGAAAGCGCAATCATCGGTAAGAAAACAATCATCACCGAAAACGGTGAGCCGCGCGCTTCGCAGGGATAAAGTTAACCCCGGGTTTCCCGGGGTTTTTTATTTACACGAGTCCCGTCCTGGTTGCACTTTGTACAAACCCGTTCCTGCTATGTTCGTATAAATAACCCCCACTCTTATGGAGCAGCGCTTTGCGGTTATCTAGGTCTCTTAAATGCATCATTATTTTATCGTACCTCATTCCACCGTGCAGGCCGCGTAATAATTCTGCTACTACCATGGCACCCGAGCAGGCCCCGACAAAAGAAGCGGAGACGGCCTTGCCTGCGATGGTAAGCGGTATGATCCCACATTCACCCTCTTCGGCTTTTCGCAGGATGTTATAAATGGTCTCATTGATATCAATCTTTGCAGGATCGATATCTCCCCATAACTCGGTGGGTGTTTTATCTGCACCAGGAAAAGTATGCAGCGAGATCATATCGAAGGTGGGGAGGCTATTGCCAAGACCGGACTCCACGATGAGATCATAACCGGCATCTTCGAGGGGAAGACGCGATGGTCCGGAGTCAAAACCGCAGAGTGCGAGGAAGGGCTCATCCTGGATCCTGCGCGTATGCTGGTTGAACCTGCGCTCCGTAATGGACGTGAGAAAGCCGCGTTTCTCCAACCATTGTGCGCATAGCCTTGTTTTCATAATGCCCTGGTGCGATTTCTCCGATAATAAACCCGCGCTCCAGTTCGCCTCGACCACTTTATCATCATCCTGCAGAAGAATCTTTACCTGTCCCGGACTGGCGTAGGGGAGGAGGCCGATGTTCCAGAGATAGGCTTGCCCGAGATGACCGAGGCCAAGTAACCAGTACTGGGCCGGTAAAAATTCTACATGGGGGCCTTTTGCCTTTCCATCCAGCCAGTGCAGGTCGGGTCTCCAGAGTGAAATTCCTTTAGATTCATCACAGGCCGCCAGGTGAATACCGGTGCTGCGGAGAAAGGCAAGGAAGACGGAGTAGGCACCTGCGAAAATGCCGGCAGTCGGAATATCCCCCGTGGAAGAGATCTCCGGATTCTCAGCCTGGACCAGTACACCTACCTGCCAGTTATTACAGACCACACGCATCGAAAGATGATCGATCGTTCCCGGAAGTCCGAAACAAAGGGTAAAGGTCCCGGAAGGAAGTTCATCGATGATGGTTCCTCCGAGTTGCGTAACCACTTCATTCAGACTTATATCACCTGGCCACCGCAACAGACAGGGCGTATTGCCCGGCATCCGTACCGATAAGGATCCCAGGAAAGCCCGCTTCGCGGTATTTACTGCTGTTACTAAAGCGGCCTGCAGGGGCAGTGAGGTTTTGATCTCATCTCCACAATCCAGATTGAGGTTGAGGGAACGAAGTTTTACAATTGCTTCTTCCGGGCTGCATTGATGCTTTTCCATAATGCCAAGCGATAAACGGTTGATGCTGTCTGTGCTGATTTTCATAAGCCATTATTTTATAAGTTGAATGATCCTGTCCGTCTCTCTATACGATCGCCAACTGCCTTCTCCCAAAAATTCATGCACTCCCACATTTTCCAATAGCTGGTTGCGCTTTGCCGCAAAGTCCGGAACGATAAGCGCGATATGACCTGGCTGTGCTATCATCGGATGCCGCTGATCAGCCCCGCTTTGCCCGGTCCAATTGCCCGGATGTGTGTGGACATCCGCCAGCACCTTCAGTTTTTTCTTCCTGCATATTTCCCAAAGCGGAATGTACCCGTCGCCATTAAAGATGATGATGCCGGAGTTCAAGGAAGCCGGATCCAGTTCGTCATAACAGATGAAATCCGAAATTTCGCGCCCATCCGGTTTACCAAGTAAGAATGCGCCGCTTTCCCTGGTTTGATCTCCCCGGGCCTTTAATTGCTTAATCAGCCGCTTCCATATTCTTATTCTGATCTTTAATTCAGGTCCTTGCATAGTCGGAGGAATTTAGCAGGTGATGTAAATAGTTCAGGTAAACGGTGATCTTGAAATGCGGCTGCCACCAGAGCTCTGGAAACTGTTCTCTCCAGGGGTCATGACCCGCCATGGCGATTCGGTCACATGGCGCATAAAGCGCTGTCGGATTCCAGCTAAAATTAAAGGTGAAGTTGATCAGTTTACGGCCCCTTGGCCAGCGATCGGGCGAAAGTGCGGCGCGGGTTTCCGGATCCCAGGGACATGCTGCAGGCGCCTGGTTGGGATAGCCTGAGAGATCGAAACTGAAGTAAAAAAGATCCGGTTTACCGGGTTTTGAAGCCGCGCGGACCCAGATAATGATTTTGGGCCATTGGGTATGTGTAGCACCCGGGTCCATAAGTCCCCACTGCCCCGCGTCTATTCCGGACTGGAAACTGGCTTCATTCATATGCTGATCAAAAAGGGCTAAATCTGGTCTCATCCCTGAACTGGTTTTGTAGGTGTCAGGAATAATTTCAAGACGCAACAGGGAAAACTGGCGAAGGAGCCGATATGGTCAGCGGGCTGCAGCACGGTCCTGTCCTCCAGTTTTAAGAGGTAATCACCCGCGTCCGCCTCATTGATTTGGAAGGCCCGTACGGCTTTTTTAAGAACTAATTTGGCCGTGGTGGATGGCGGGAAGGGGAGTCGTTTGTCTTCCCCGTTATAGAAGACGGTGACTTCGATTTTTTTGCAGCGATGGCAGTGGTAATGCCCCCTTTTTCTGATCCCTGCAGGTTCTCCGTGTTTTTCCCTGATTAACGCCTCCTCTTCATCTTCAACAAAGACGGAAATTTCCTCCGGTTGACCCGTTTCTGGAAACTCTTTAGCGTAGGCTTTTAAAATATCGGGGATCGAAGCTTTTTCTGAAACTTCGATCAATCTGGGCTCACGGGAATTTTCTCCGTGAATGTAAATCTGAGTGCTTTCCATTTTAAATGTTTTAATTAACTTGGGTATTAGTTTTAATCGGTAACATAAGAAGTACGAAAAGCGTTAACCAGCCCATACAGGAAAGCGTTACCTAACGGTTTTCAGTATACAGAAGGAAGCAAAAATGAACTGGGAAGAACTGAAAGAGGAAAGTACGGCCGACCTTATCGAGTATATCAAGTATAAGGATCAGCCTGAGTACCTGCCATTGGCAGAAGCGGCTTTTATTGCCTTTACTTTCCGGTTCAATATTGAAATAGCTGACAGGTGCCGGAAGATCAGTGCGAAATGGGGTTATGATTCAGATATCGCAGACCAAGTAGCTGAAAGGACTTTTGAGCGGTTCTGGAACTACCCCTTTACTTTTTCGAAGGACAGGTGTTCGGATATGCCGATCGACAAGTGTGTCGTTCTTTATCTTTTTCGTATTGCCCGGAATTGCCTGGCCGATCTGGATAAGGAACTGAACCAGGAGCCCGGACCCTATGACGGAACTGAAGAGGTCATTGTGGAATTTCCCGCGATTGATCATCTTGATATTCCGGCAAGTACCGCAGAAGATTTTCGCAAAACGCAGGAGATAATCGATGCCGCGCTTTCAACGCTGACGGGAAAGCACAAAATTATCTACCTGACTTACAAAGCATATGAAAAGGATGGATTTAAACTGCCGAGGCAGCTTTTGAAAGAGCTAAGAGCCCGGCTGGAGCTTAGTCAGAATTCGATCCGTGTATATAAGAATGAAGCATTTCAAACCGTTGAGCAATACTTTAAAAAAAATGCAACAGAATAATATTCTCCTTACCCCTCAGCATTCTGCAGAATGGCTGGCCTCCTGGGGATTTATTTTCCCGAGAAATAAGCGTGAGTTGTCCCGGTTGGACTCATTATGCCCTATTGACGCGGGCATACCAGAGGATGTGGTCAACCCTCACGCTATTTTAAAGCGGTCCGTACGCGTTGTGAGGTTCACTGCTGGCTCGGAAGATTCCTCTGATTTCGAGGAAAATCACCGGTTGGTTGCCCGCGGGCTCAGTCCCCTGCCCCAGCGCATTATTGACAAGTTAAAACAGTTTCAACAAGGCAAATGAGGCCTTTTTGGCACGAAGATGGCCCCTAAGGCTAGGGAAAACCCCTAAAACAGGCTGAAAGTGACCAGAAAAGAGGACAGAAGGCTTGGTGTAATGGCTGAGAGCCATTATCTTAGCCCGACTTCCCCCACGAGACCTGTTGTATTGGTACACTATTAAACAAACTACAGTGGAAGATTTATTTTATCAATCACCACCACTTCGCATGGACCTTATCCTTATTCCCGGCGCCACGCTTACTTCATTTATCATCCAGGAAGAAACGGAAGAGATGATGAGGCTCGTCGAGACTACCCACAAGGAGCAAGAGGATATCCTGAAACTTAAGGAGGTTGCCGAAGAGGAATTCAGAGAGGTCGTACAACTCTGATCAACCACCCCCTGTCACCTGTGACCATTATCCCCTTTAACCCGGATACATTTGCCCAGGCTTTACAGGGCACTGAAACTACTCTTGAAGTAATCAAAAGTAAAAAGCATTACACCTACTTTTTACGTTACTTCAGCGAGGAGGAAGGGATTCACGCGCAGTATATGGTCATCGAGGACGGATATGTAAGCCGGGATTATCTGCACGACTTCGCCGCCTATTATGCTTTTTGTTTTAAGCCTTACCTGAAAGATTGCAGAAGAATCCATTTTTTCAAAACAACAATCACCGAGGAACTGCTTAACAGAGCCATTCTTGATGAGAAGCAAATCGATGATCAGTGGTGGAAGGAGAATTATCTTGGTTTTATCGTTGTAAAGCCGATTCCTACCACTGTGATCGGGTTTACGGTACTTATTCATTATAATACCAGTAACCCCATCAATGGAAGGATGTACTGGGGACTGCGCGATTATAAAGTGCATGTTTTCGGACGCGAGGTTACGATTAACTCCCTCGCTTTTCAGGAGCAGGATAGTGTGCTGGCGGCCTGTGCTACCACAGCCATTTGGACCATGCTCAACAAGGCCGCTAATAATCCGCAAACCATTTTAAAGACTCCCAGCGAAATTACCCGGGATGCCGGCAGTTTGTCTTCCGATGGGGGCCGGATATTCCCGAACCGGGGACTTAGTGTGATGCAAATCTGCCAGGCGATACTTTCATCCGGGCTCGAAACAGAAGTAAAAGGATACAATGCAGAGATATATGATGAAAAAGGGAAAGTGAAGGAAAGAATCGTATCTAATAATTATACAAAAAAAGTACTTCATGCCTATGCCCCGTTAGGTATTCCAATTATACTGGTGGTAAAAGTGCCTTATAGTGGAGGCTATGATCTTCACGCAATCACTGTTTCTGGTTATAAAAGGGATACGATACAAGCGAAAGACCTGAGCGATAAAACCAGTTGGGTAGCCGAGAATATCAACCGGTTTTACGCCCATGATGACCAGTATGGACCTTTTGCCAAAGTGGATTTTGTGGGAGAGGGATTGAGTACCCAGTGGAGTAAGGACCATAAAGACAACTTGCCAACCTGGGTAACAAAGATTATAGTCCCTGTTTTCCCGAAAGTTCGGATTTCCTACCCCGATATTGAAGCGATGGTAGTGGGTATCGATAAAATCCTTTCCGTGTACTTTGACAAAAAGATACGGCATGATCTTGTCTGGGATATACAGATCTTGTTCAGTGAAACCTATAAGGAACAAATTAAAAAATCAGAACTGTCAGAGGCTGAAAAACTGCGACTCCTTACGGAAAGTATGCCCAAATACCTTTGGGTCGTCACTTGCTATATTTCAGTATATAAAGTTGTTCAGTTTACTTTTGATGCCACGGATGTAAACAATGGGATGATCGGCCGGGAATTACTTTGCTTTATGCCTGCAGACGATATTAGCAGATTACACACCTTTCTTGTTCAGAATACAGGTTTCCTGAAAAAAATTAGTTCCCAGGATGTAAGCCCTCATTACTTCGAGTTTTTGGTCCAGGGTTTTGGAAGATACCTTCCGCAGCCGGAGGAAAAGAAAGAAGAGACGGTTGCCCATGTTGCTGGTAATTAAGGACTTCGATCTTATTGGCTATTACTGGACTAATAAGCCTGCAAAGAGTTGTTTTCAGCACCGAATTAAGGTCTTACGTTCGTCCATCCCTTTGCTGCAGCTTTTACCTTATCCTTTTGTGTAACTTTTTTGGGTTGTTTATGTATAGTGGTTAGGAAAAATACGCCTGAATTCTCTTCATAGTAGAATACAAACTTGATGTCGTTTGATGCGTCCTGGTCATAAAAGCATACATACTTATTCCTGTTTTCATAATAAGAGTCGAGGGCAATGAAGAATGTATCAATTATAATTTCAACAATTTTTAAGGGGTGTGAAATATTATTGATATCCGTACCGGTTGACAAAGGTTTCCCACTCAGTGTGAAATGTTTGAGGGCGTGCATGATCCCACCGGTAAAGTCATACTTTTTTTTATGATGAGGCTGCTTATTTAATTTTCGGAATAAATCCAACCGTATGATGTCATCATTTTTTGCTGTCAGCCTGTCTTCATGAACAACAGCAAAACATTCTGTTCGCAAAAGTCGAATTACTTCCTTCGTCCTGACACAGAGCGGTCTGACTTTATTTATCGCATGAACAACACTCATGGCATTGCCATTGCCAAAGTTTTGGGGAAACAAATTTATAGCATCAACAATGTTTTCTTCGAAAACCCCCCGAAATATGTTGGTTCCAACGTAAAAGAATTTTCGACCATTTTTAGTGTATTGAAGATAGGATTGCATTGGCCATGCTACAGCAGCATGAGGCTTGGTTTCGTGGTCCATCAAAGCGAGTAATTTCTCCTCTGCAAACTTTCTTGAAGCCTGAAATTCTTCCTGGGTCATAAAATTAAATTTTCAATGGAAGATTGCTTATTCCTTCAATTATCATACAACAAAATTCAAATTATTATAAACCCAGTTAACAGCTTTTACTACATGGTGAACAAACACCAGGTTTTCCAGAATTTCCTTTGTATTGGACAGCCATTTATGAATCCGGGATTTGTCAGGTTGGTCCTTAAGCACTTCTTCTTTAACGTTTTCAAAACTTGAAACCAGTGATTGCTTTTGTTCATCACTGTAATTATTCTCCTGACGTATCAACTCAATCAAATCGGTGATCTTATCTGCTGTTTCTTTTCTATCATTAAAGGAATCGGAGATTTTAATACTCTTACCAATGGTTATATTTCCCGAATTGCCGGTTATATCTCCTATACTAATATTGTCGCCCATGTTGAATATATTTTTTATGTTGGTTGAATGAGATTGCAAAGAAGTATTGCTGGGTTTCGGTAGAAAGGCTTCATTCAGAATTGAAAACTTTACATTCTTTCTTTTATTCTCAATCAGTCCTTTTACTGCTTCCTCCAAACTATTCACTTCAATTGTTTTGGCTTCAAACTTGTCAAACTCATTTTCGCCAGTGTCTTTGAAAAAATCAAAAAGTGGTTTCAATACTTCATCCAGACTTGAAAATACCATCTGTAATGAAAGAAAGTTTGAGTTGGTTTCATTCCGGAATTCCAGGTATTTCTTCTTGTAACTCATGACGTGGGGAATGTCCCCGGATTCAAAGTTCTCCATGAAATCAGAAATTGCCGGAAAATTATTATTCCAGATACTTGACATCGCATCGTCGCCTGACCAAATTCCCAAATCCAGCATTTTATTTACAACAGGTTTGTAAATTTCTTCCGTTATCGGAATAAACTTTTCAGAGATTTCTGCCTGTATCATATCGTATTGCAGCTTATCCTTGTAGTTCTTTCTTTGCTGTAGTTGACTACGCTTATCCCCAAGATCACTCAACTCATTGCATAGGGGAATGTATTTCTCCAAATAATCCTGTATCTTGCTATCCAAGAAATCAATAAAATCGAATATGGCCTGTATTCTCTCTGGTATCATAATCCCTGTTTTTTTCGATGCTGACTTTTTTGCCTCCTAAAGTTACTGAACGTCTGAAAATCAGGTAGAAATTATCTGTTCACGATGGCTATCGAATTATGTTTTCCATTTTCTCTTTCCAGCTTTTAAATCCACCCTGCGGGTCATGGTAGTCATGAACCAATCTGCCAAAATTGCTTTCCTGTAGTGCCCTATATTCATTCCTTCCATTCTTTGCTATATGATTAAGTGCTTTATTGGTTTCGGTAAGTATTTGTTCTGTTAGCATCGCCTCTTTTCTAAACTTCCAGATAAATGTTGCTTCTTCTGTATCGAGCGTTTCCCAAACAATGTAGAAATTGTTTATACTTTCCAATAAGAAAACGTAAGAAAACGGTTTATGTACCAAGCGAAGCTTTTCCAGGTTATTTCTGTGTTTACTGGACAGCCAGCGCAGGTGAGGATGATGTTTTGTCCCAGGCTTTTTAAGTAATGTTTCCAGGAGTTCATTTTCATCTTTGAAAACCTGTTGGGCGTTTGCATTAACAAAGGTTTCCAGATACTCTTCCATTGTAAAGAGCTGGGTTTCTCCGGGCACTTCCTTTTTTCCTGCGACTCTTAACATTTCAATTTTAACTTCCTCGATCAATGACTTGTTTATCCTGCTGATTTCTTCCGAGGTTGCACTCACCGAATCAATCTCACCATCCGTTGTGGTGATAAGCGAAGCCACTTGTATTCTTTTCGTCTTGAGCACACTCTCAAAGTAATTCTTGATAGAATCATACTGCTCGATGATATCTTCATTTGCGATCTCGAACTTTACAACCTTTCCCAGCGGCTGTATCTTTTTTTCAAATGTTACCTTTCCTGCAAGGAAAGAGACATCTTTAATCGGAATTGAAAAAGGGTCTTCATAAACTCTTTTCACAGGAACTCTTGCAACTGGTTCACTCCTGTAAACTACCTCCGGTTTTGAGGGCAAGAATCTTCCCGGCTTTGTGCCATTAGAAGTTTTTAGCCATGCAGGGGTGTCAATGCTCCTAAAACCAACCTTTACAACTTCTATTAATTCGTTTTTCAATTCTATTTGGCTTGACGGAAACTGCGTTGCACCTACATGGTATTCCAACACTTCCGCAAATAATCTCTTTTCATTTATGTTATAATTTATAACCCTGAGAACCCAATACGCCGGTTCTTTGAATTTAGAACCCGCGGGGACTTCCACCTGGTTAAAATCCAGTGCCACTTCATTTGTTAAAAAGGCCATACCGTCTTTGAAAATAATTTTTAGTACTTCTCCTTTCATGGTCATCAAATTGTGTTACCTAAGTTACTTATAATTGCATTAGTTGTCTTGATATATTTTTATATTCATATTCAGTGACAGTCTGAAATACAGACAACAACAGAAGAAAAAACAGAAAACAGAAACAAAAGAGCAGCAGATAGATAACATAAGTAACACTGGCAAAGTAATGGCCCTTGAGTAAATGGATGACAGGTACAGGCTCTGACTCCGGTCAGGGATTTATTAATACCGGAAAATGTGCGAATTTCAGTTTAATATTACAATGAACATGACATACAATGATTTTAACCAATTATCAAATTCTGACCTCTACGAATTCCGGTTTTATTACGGTGATATAAAGGTGGGAATATTGGCCGAGGAACATCCTTCCGGAAAAATATATTTTGTCTCTCCTTATAAAATCAATGAACTGAACCAGCCGGGAAAGGAGCCGTCGGATGTAGGAGAGCCGGTTTCGATTGACTGTATCATTCAATGGAAGATAGCAGCCAGGAATCAGCCGTACAAACAACCTTCATCCTTTCCATTAACCAATCCGCCGGTTACCCGAAAGTTGATAATTCTCGGTGCTGGAGCTTCATACGATTGCGGAATCACCGCTAAGGAACAGCGCCCCCCGCTGGCGAACGAACTATTCCATGACCGCTATATCGGACCGGGTTCCTTTTACCAGGGTGCTTACCAGTCATGTGCAGACCTTGCCCATACCAGTGATATTGAAGCTTATTTTCAGCATAAATGGGACCGGATCACCGCTCACTACGATCTGAATGCACTAAGTAAGGTGATCAATGTTCAGTTTTACCTGCACGACCTTTTTATTGATATCTCCAAAAAATGCTTGAACCCCAAAGTGAGCAATTACAAAAGCCTGGTAAACCTCGTTGATGATTATGTGGTGAGAACAGGTGAGCATGTGGCCATCGTGAATTTCAACTACGATTTGCTGCTGGAAGATGCATTGAACAAATGCATTAAATACAATTTTGACACAACCGATGATTACGTGGACTATCAAAATAGAAAAGTGCTACTATTCAAACCTCACGGTTCCTGTAATTTCATTCGCAAACTGCACCCCAGTATA
Organism: Chitinophagales bacterium; assembly: GCA_017303855.1. Taxonomy (GTDB): domain Bacteria; phylum Bacteroidota; class Bacteroidia; order Chitinophagales; family Chitinophagaceae; genus JJ008. The sequence goes on from JAFLBL010000002.1 coordinate 80,134, forward strand.
ATGGAAATCCTACCACCGCATTTTGAAATGCGGTCTGTCAGCACGCTGGCAGAATTCCTGTATAAGCAAAACCGGGACCTGGATTATTTATTAAGTAAAATTAACGGCGAGATAGAATTACTAGGCCGAGATGAGATCATACGTAATACTGACACACCAGATCTTGTTACTTACTTCCCTCAATTACTGATACCTTATAAAGCAAAAGATAGTTTCGTGATGCCCCAAAAGCATGAAGTCTGGATGGATCATTTACTTTCCGGCATCGACGAGATCGTAGTGATCGGCTGGAAGGGCACCGAAGCGAAATTCCAGGATTTGCTCCGGCGCAGATTACAGCATAAGAGGATATCTATCACCACTGTGACAGGTACAGATGATACGGTGAGAAAGGAATTCGGCCAGTCAATACCCAACGCCGTCTACCAGGAATCGGCCACTACCTTTTCTGCATATATCCAACAATTAATCGGGAAAAGTAAGTCGATATTCTCATCTTAATTAACAGATTCTATGCCTTCAAGCGCTGAATGTATCTATTCTATATAATAACGAAATGAACTTGGAGGATTAATTATTTGTTCTGAACAGTCAATTTTTTGACCTTTTAACTGTTTGATGGTGAAGTAAATTGAACTCCTCGAATGTTCCATAGGTAAACAGCAAAAGTTGTTAATTTCATTTGTAAATATATAGTTTTGATTATATTCTGTAAACTCTGTTATCTATTGTATTAAGTAAGGTGATACATTGATGGGGTCATTTTTAAAGATAATGGCCCAAGTTTTTCGGCAGTTCTAACTTATCACTGAGCATGACAAGTATCACCTCAAATTAATAAGCAGGGTAGTTTTCTTTTTGTTTTATTGAAAGCTTATAGCCGACTGTTTAGGAGAGGATAAGTGTTGGGATCATTTCCTATTTTGGGGTCTCTTATATTCCAGTGTTTACATGTAATTTTTTGCACGGTGTTTATTTTATTAAAAATACCGTACGGTATATAAAATTTCATATATTTGACTCCGGATGAGTGAAAAATTGTCTAAATCTTTAAGAACCCGCCAATTCATTATTGAGAAAACAGCCCCTGTTTTTAATGAGAAGGGATTTGCCGGTACTTCTCTTACGGATCTGACAAAGGCCACCGGGCTGACCAAAGGGAGCATTTACGGGAACTTTGCCGATAAGGATGCCGTAGCGGTGGCCGCCTTCGATTTCAATTTTAACCGGGTCACGGAGTATATGAAGACGAAGATACTGGCTAAAGAAAATGCCATTGACCGGCTACTGGCCTATCCAACAGTCTACCGGGATTTCCTCAAGATACCTTTTTTACGGCCTGGTTGTCCGATACTGAATACCTCTACTGAGGCGGATGATACACATCCTTTATTAAAGGAGAAAGCCGCAGAGGCCCTGGCTTTTTGGAAAAAATCAATTGAAAACCAGGTATTGCGGGGAATATCCAGGGGGGAGATAAGAAAGGACATCAGCCCGGCGACTGTGGCGGTGATTATGATGTCAATAATCGAAGGGGCCATCATGCAGGCTAAAGTAGCCGGCCGGGCCACAGAGTTGAAGATTGCCATGGATTTTTTAGCCTCCTGGATAGAGGGGCTCAGGGGGTAAAATTTTTTTGACCAAAAATATACCGAACGGTATAAAATGAATTTTAATTTGACTCTTATCTAAATCCCTAAAGATATAAGGATTGTAAGAGCCTGTTATAGGAAGTGCCTGGAAATGAAACAAAAACTTAATTGAAATACTATGCCTGAATTTAAAAAAGTACTGCAAAGCAGTATGAAGGTCCGCTTTCACGATTGTGATCCGTTTAATCACCTGAATAACTCCAGGTATATCGACTATATCATTGCCGCAAGGGGGGATCAGTTGAAGGAGAATTACGGCCTTGATATTTATAAAATGGCCAGGCAGCAGGGTATCGGATGGGTAACGGCTCAGACGGAGATTTCTTATTTATCGCCCGCCACCCTGATGGAAGAAGTGATTATCGAGACGCAGCTTCTGAGTTTTGGTGCCAGGAGCCTGTTATTCGAGGCCAGAATGTGGAACGACAGTAAAACGGAGTTAAGGGCCGTACTATGGGGTAAACTGGTGCATTTTAATCTGAGGATGCAGAAGAGTCAGCCTCACTCAGATGAACTAATGAACTTTTTTTCCGAAGTGGTTAATCCCCTGCCGGAGGAAATGAATTTTGAATCAAGGGTAAAAACGTTAAAACAAAGCACATGAAGTCTTTATTATTAACTATTGCCCTGTTTGTGAGCATTGTACTCCAGGCGCAAACATTTACGCTCAGGTCTGATGAATTGGGTGGTCAGGCTTCCCTCAGGCAGGCTGCCAATATATTTGGGTGTAAAGGGGAAAATAGTTCACCACAGCTGTACTGGGTGAATATTCCTGAAGGCACTCAAAGCTTTGCCGTTACAATTTTCGATGAAAGTGCGCCGACCGGAAGCGGCTGGTGGCACTGGCTGATTTTTGATATTGATAAATCGGTTAGGGAACTAAAATCAGGGGCCGGAAACCCGTTGAATAATGTTAGCCCGGCCCAGGCCATTCAAAGTAAAACAGATTTTGGCAGTGCCGGGTACGGTGGCCCTTGTCCTCCTCCCGGAAGTGGGATACACCGGTATGTAATCACTCTCTATGCCCTGAAAGTTTCAAAACTGGGATTGACGGCCGATGCGAACCCGGCCCTGGTAGGTTATAATCTCGAACAAAACGTCATTCAAAAAACTTCGTTGGTTTTTTATTATCAGCAGTAGGCATAAGTCCTGGTTGCATAAGTTGTCACTGGTGTAATCTTTATTTATTCATTAAAAATGCTGACTATGAAATTTGATTTTGAAAAATCCCTTCAAATCGTTGAAAGAACCCCCGGCGCACTATTTAACCTGCTGGATGGAATAGATGAAGAATGGACGTATAAGAACGAAGGACCTGGAACCTGGAGCCCTTTTGATGTGCTGGGCCATTTAATAGTCTGTGAGAAAACCAATTTTATTTCAAGGATTGAGCTCATTTTATCGGGTACTGGTAACAAGGTATTCTCTCCGATTGACATGCAGGCCCAATTCAGGGAAAGCGAGGGGAAATCCATGCAAATGCTGCTCAATGAATTTGCAGCGCTGCGTAAAAGTAATATCACCAAACTCAGATCACTGCACCTGACTGAAGAGGATTTCAACCGGCAAGGCATAAGCGCAAAGGTTGGCAGTGCCACTCTCTCTGAAGTACTGGCCACCTGGGTGGTACATGATCTTTCCCATCTGTCTCAGATAACAAGAGTCATGGGAAAGCAATACACAAGGGAAGTTGGCCCTTTTATTCAGTTCATACGAATGTTAAAATAAATGAAAATGAAAAAAATAGGACTTGTTGGCGGCACCAGTTGGACGTCTACCATCGATTATTACCGGATTATTAATGAAGGTGTAAATCAGCGGTTAGGAGGTTTAAATTTTGCAGAGTGTATTATTTACTCTGTCAATTTTGAGGATTTCCGGCAATTTAATACAGCCCATAACTGGGACGGGACTTACGAATTACTGGCCGGTGCTGCACTGAGTCTTAAAAAGGCCGGGGCCGATCTTTTACTCCTGGGAGCAAATACAGCCCATATAGTGGCCGACAGGATTGCAGAGACAGTAAAGCTCCCGCTTATTGATATCCGGGTGGCCACCGCCAGGGCCATTCATGCCCGAGGTCTGAAAAAGCTTGGACTGCTTGGGACAAAATACACCATGGAACTGGATTTTTATAAAGACACTTTACGTGGCAGCGGGTTAGAAGTGATGATACCGGGCCTTCAGGCTGACCGGGATTTTATTGAAGAGACCCTTTTACATGAGCTGGGTAAGGGAATCATTACTGGAAGAACAAAGCTGGCCTATCTGCAACTGTGTAACCAACTCATAGCTCAGGGAGCACAAGGGATCATTTTGGGGTGCACAGAAATCCCATTAATTATTCAGTCGGAAGATTTGCCGGTTCCCGTTTTTAATACAACCCTGATCCATTCAATAGCAGCCGTTGATTATGCTTTACAGGAAGTGATTTAGAAAACCAAAACATTACAATGAGATTTACTCAGTTTTTCCGGCGAAAACCCCTTGCTGCTTATAGTGAGGATATAAAGACCAGCCAGCTTAAAAGAACGCTTGGCAAATGGGAGCTGACAGCAATAGGTGTCGGGGCGGTTATTGGCGGCGGCATCTTTGTTTTAACAGGGGTGGCTGCCAATCAATATGCCGGTCCCGCACTGGCTTTATCTTTTGTGTTAGCCGGTATAGGGTGCCTGCTGGCTGCGTTGTGTTATGCTGAATTTGCCAGCATACTGCCCGTGTCCGGCTCAGCCTATGCCTATTCCTATGGGACAGTGGGGGAGCTGTTTGCCTGGTTTATCGGGTGGAACCTGATCCTGGAATACATGATGGGGGCCACCACGGTAGCCGTGAGCTGGTCAAAGTATTTTACCAAACTCCTGCAACTTTGCGGACTGGACTCTTTACCGCCCTGGTTACTCAATGATCCGTTTACCGCGAAAGAGGAGGCTGCCAGGCTTGGTACAAGTGCACCTGTATTTTCAATTAACCTGCCAGCAGCTTTAATAATCTGGATCGTTACCTATATACTGATAAAGGGAATAAAAGAATCCGCCAGGACCAACAATTTCATAGTCTCTCTGAAGGTGGCGGCCGTCCTATTTGTCATTATTGCCGGGATCTCTTATATCAATCCATCCAATTGGGAACCCTTTATACCGGCAAGGACCGTAGATAACGCGGGGGTTGGGCATTACGGTATACAGGGAGTGATCACCGCGGCGGGGATTGTTTTTTTTGCTTTTATTGGTTTTGATGCCGTCTCCACACAGTCGCAGGAAGCAGTTAATCCAACCAGGGACATTCCCTTTGCCATTATTGCCTCCTTGGTTATTTGCACTGCTTTGTACCTGATGGTTTCACTGGTGCTCACCGGAATGGTAAGTTATCAGGTTATTGATCTGGGTGCCCCGGTGGCTTCCGCCTTTTCGTCTGTTGGTCTGTACTGGGCCTCTATGCTGATTACCGTGGCGGCAGTTATCGGGTTAATATCTGTTATGCTGGTTATGTTACTATCCCAGACCAGGATTTTTCTGAATATGGCAAAAGATGGGTTATTGCCACCCCGGCTATTTGCGGCTATCCATCCGGTTTATAAGACCCCCTGGAAAAGCACGATCCTGCTTGGGGCTTTAGCTTCATTGATTGCGGCCGTTACCCCAATAGAAAAAGCAACGAAGATGACCAGTATCGGAACCTTGCTGGCTTTTGCGATGATTTGCTGCGCCGTACTGGTCTTGCGTAAAAGCCAGCCAGATCTGAAACGACCTTACAGGGTTAAGTACCTGCCACTGGTGGCGTCCCTCGGATTTCTTTTTAATCTTTTACTGATGTTCAGCCTGGATTGGTCCACCTGGATCCGCCTGATCATCTGGAGTATTGCCGGTTTCCTGGTTTATTTTCTGTACAGTGCCCGGCACAGCAGATTAAATAACCAGGAAAAATGACCCGGTTTTGAGAATCATATTACTTCAATAAAAATGAGTAAGATGCCTGTAATAATTATTCCTGCTCAATCCAGTGATCTCCCGGAGATTTACCGGTTGTTTGAGCAGGCTATACAGTTCCAACGGGAGAAAAATTATATCGGCTGGAATAATTATGATAAAGAGTTCATCCGGGAAGATATCAGTAATCAGCTATTGTATAGAATCATAAAGGGGAAAGACACGCTGGGTATTTTTAGTGTATGCTACTCAGATCCATTGATATGGAGAGAAAAGGAAAAAAGCGATGCTTTGTATCTGCACCGGATTGTGCTGAACCGGGAATTCAGGGAAATTAAACTTTTTAGATTGCTACTGGACTGGGCCCTGGTTCATGCCAGTGAAAAGAAGCTAAAACACCTGCGAATGGATACGTGGGCTGAAAATGAGAAGCTGATCAACTATTATAGAAGTTACGGGTTCCGGTTTATTGAAGAGTATACCACAGCCAACACTGAAGAATTGCCAGTACAGCACCGGAATTTAAAAGTGGCTTTATTAGAGCTTATAGTATAGGATGGATATTGTGCCTGTGAGTAAAGAGAAAAAATCAGCAGGTCCGGTTATCTGACAGCCAGCAATCGGAAAGTCCATCCATTCTTTGAGCAGAAAATTTACATATCCGGGATTCTGGAAAATTACCTGATTAGCATCAGCAGTACATATTTTATAGCTTTTCAATGACATGTCTATATCCCCTGCCAACTGGAATAGTTACTCCTTTCAGTTCAACTGAATCTGCTGTGTAGGACTCCAGTTTGTTGATTGAAATGATATATGACCGGTGTACGCGTTTGAACATACGGCCGGGCAGCAGGTCCTCAATTTCATAAGTGCTCAAGCGTACAGTGAATGTCTTTTTTTCTGTAACTACTTTTACATATTCCCGCTGGCTTTCAACATAGATAATATCTGTAAATAGCACTTTCACTCTTTTCTTTTGGGTCGTTAGAAAAAAATAGTCCTTTGTTTCTGTTTCAACTTTTCCCGGGTGATTTTTGTAGTTTACCGACCGGATTTTATTTACAGCAGTTAAAAAGCGCTCAAATTCTATGGGTTTCAAAAGATAATCCGTGACATCGAGATTAAATCCCTCGATTGCATACTGATGATAAGCAGTGGTGATAATAACCGCAGGCTTTTGGGTGAGGGTTCTTAAAAAATCCATACCCTTGAGTTTTGGTAAGTGTATATCTAAAAAGATCAATTGAACTTCATTGGCGCGTAACCATTCCGTTGCAAGTAAAGCGTCTTTAAAACTTCTCTCTAACTCCAAAAACGGCACCTGCGCTACATAGTCCGCCAGTACTTTAACGGCAAGTGGCTCGTCTTCAATGATGATGCATTTTAACTTATGCATTACTTGTTAAATTTATTTTCAATGTGGATATAAAAACAGCCTGCTCACGAACTGTAGTTAACTCGTATTCTTTATAAAGCAATGTCAGTTGCCTGCGCAAGTTAGAAAGGCCGATATTCTCTTTTATATCCGGCGACGTAACATCCTCTTCAGCCGAATTTTTTACAGTAAAACAGAGTTGATGCCCTTTTACTGTCAGGTTGATTGCGACAAATGGTCTACTTCTGGTTTCTGACACACCATGTTTGAACGCATTTTCTACTAACGGAATCAGCAGGAGCGGGGGCATGGTTTGTTTGGGGTTTTCAACATCCGTTTCCAGGGTGACAAGCAACGAATCATCATACCGTAGTTTTTCAAGCGCAATATAATCCGTCATTATTTTCAATTCTTCGTCGATTGAAATATAGTCCCCGCCAGCTTCATATAACATAAACCGAAGGATCTTAGACAGCCGCATTATGGATTCCGGAGCCAGATCGCTTTTGTCCCTCGAAAGGGAGTATATATTGTTGAGTGTGTTAAACAAAAAATGCGGATTTGTCTGTGCTTTTAAATAATTTAGTTCTGCTGTTTTTTTTTCAAAAAGCAGCTGGTTGTTTTTTTCGCGAAGTGTTACATTATTATAAATATTCCGGGTAATGGCAAAAAAGATGACAGCGGCCAGACTGAATTGAGCATGTACGGCTACTCCCCGGGTGTGCGACAAATGTGGGGTGAAGTCTTTGTAAACCCCAAGATTTATCCAAAAAAGCCGCCACGCATATAAGCCAAATGTAAACAAGAGGAGTATCATGCATAACAACAAAGCAGCAGAAAAGAGTTTTCTATAGGGGCGTTTAAATAAAACCAACACTCTTTCAAAAAACAGGTAATTAAGTACAGTGAGATAGCTGATCAGCAATACACTGTTGATGCTTCTGCGGGCAAAAGATTCCTTGTATTCAAAAAATTCACCAAAGGAATACAATAACAGAAAGCCAAGGCCAGTGTTAATATAAAACTTAATTAATTTATAATCCTTTTCCTTATTCATCTGCCGGATTCGTTCTGTAAAACTACCCTTAAAGTTACCGATTCACGTGGAATGTCTATGAATTACATATTGGTGTCAACAAACTGCTTTTTTTTGCTGATCAGTCATTTTCGTTGCAATACATTCCGCTTTCAGATTTTGTTTATTACGGGGAATTTTCATTCTGTTTACAGGAATCTGTATTTCATTGAAAAAGCCATTCGCGGTTTACAGTTTAATGCAAATTTGCTGCTGTAACAGTATTTCCGGATGGACTATATTCATGTCAAATGTGATTCACAGCAGTATGTAGCCTGTACTAAGTATATCGCTGCTGATGCTGATAAAGTAGTGATTATTGTACCTGCAACGGGTGTGCTGCAATCGTTTTATAGGCCTATGGCGTCGTTTTTTATGCGTAATGCGATTTCTGTTATCACATTTGATTATTCAGGCATTGGTAAATCACTGAATGGAAGTATTAAAAACGAAACCTGCAGGATAGCAGATTGGGGCTGCAGTAATCTGGAAGCAGTAATTCGGTATACGCGGGTCAATCTTCCTCATCATAAGATCATTCTTCTGGGGCATAGTATAGGGGGGCAGCTGATCGGCCTGGCACCATCATCAGTTTTTGTGGATAAAATAATACTTATAGCTGCTCAATCTGGTTATTGGAAATTCTGGAAAGGGATCAACAGAATAAGGATGTGGCTCAACTGGTATTTACTGGTACCCGTATTCACCAAGGTTTACGGGTATTTGCCAGCTAAAATGATCAGCAGGATGGAGCATTTGCCAGGCAGGGTGGCAAAGGAATGGGCAGACTGGTGCAGAAACAGTAATTATTTGTTTGGCCACATCACTGTGGATAATCTTCATTTCAGTAAGATCAAATGTAAACTCACTTCCATCAGTATTTCGGACGATTTTTTTGCTCCTGAACAATCAGTGGAATGGCTCACTGCAAAATATGTAAATGCGGAACGTAAGCGGCTTCATTTTATTCCGGAAAACTTCGGGGTATCCAAAATCGGACATTTCTCATTGTTTACTGAAAAGTTCGGCAATAGTATCTGGAATATTCTTTTTACGGAAGTCATTAATTAAATAATATGAACAGGAAAAGCATTTTTGGCGAAAAAGTAAATGGCTACCACATTCCGGTGCTGAACAACAGGGAAATCCGGGCCGCTGCCGGACTCATGTTCCTGTCGGCCTTTATATCCCTGGTGCTAGTGCTGAGCAAGGGTGATTTTGTACCTGTTAAATATGTGCTTTCTGTTTTTGTGACCGAATTTTTTATCCGGTTATTTATTAATCCGAAATATGCACCCCTGTTAATTACCGGTCGTTTGATTGTTGGAGGCCAGGTTCCCGAATATGTTGGCGCTGCTCAGAAAAAATTTGCCTGGTACATCGGGTTTAGTATAGCTGTTGTGATGTTTTTCCTCCTGGTTGTGCTGAATACCTACAGTCCGATAACCGGTTTTGCCTGCATGATATGTTTACTATTAATGTTTTTTGAATCGGCGTTTGGGATTTGCCTGGGCTGTAAACTATACAGGGCCATCAGAAAGGGACAGGTACAATACTGCCCGGGTGAAATCTGTGAAAAGAAGCTGCAACACGATATACAGAAAGTTTCAGGTGTTCAGAGGTTAATATTAGTGGGCCTGCTGGCATTTCTCCTTTTACTTGCTTTTGCCTTCCAGCACAATTTCAATGAAATGCCGCACAGCCTGTTTCAAAAAAATTGAGTATGAGTGATAAAAATAAAATAGCGGGGGCTGCAGGTATAATTTACCTGCTGGTGATTGTCACCGGAATCTTTAGCCTGGCCTATGTACCGTTACAATTAATTGACTGGAATAATGCCGGAACAACATTTTCAAATATTTCACGGTCTACGGGTTTATTCAGCCTGGGTATTTTCAGCAGTGTGGTTTGTTATGTGGCTTTTATATTTCTGCCACTTGTATTATACAGGTTATTGCATACGGTACACGCACAACTGGCCTGTGTGATGGTGATACTGGCTTTGCTAAGCGTGCCATTATCCCTGATCAATCTGCAACATAAATTTGCAGCATTATCCATTGTTGAAGCTGCCGGCCATTTGAAGGACGGTTTTTCAGCCGAGCTGCAAAATCAGCTTATGTTCGAACTGCAGCAATATAACAATGGGCTGTTACTAGCAACTGTTTTTTGGGGTCTTTGGCTGTTTCCGCTTGGGATGCTTGCTTACAGGTCCGGCTTTATGCCAAAATTACTGGGCATTTTGCTGATGGCAGGCTGTACCGGTTACCTGATAAATTTTACAGGCAATACCCTGATTGAGGATTACAAGCAAACAGCAATCAGAAAATTTGCGGGGTTGCTTCCATCTATAGCTGAAATCAGTACCTGTATATGGTTGTTGGTTGCAGGATTAAAAACCAAAAAAGTATGAAAGCTGAAAAACTGCAATACGAAAATAAAAAGATTAATATCAAACTGATCCTTGCTTCACTCTGGACATCGGTTCTGTTTCTTTATATATATGGAGACTATTTTGAATTATATGTTCCCGGAAAAACAGAAGGTCTGTTGAATGGCCGCCATTTACTGGACACACCTTACAAGCTGGCACTGGCGGCTTTCATTATGTCAATTCCATCATTAATGATATTTCTATCACTGGTGCTCAATCCTTTCTGGAGCAGGGTATTCAATATTTCAACCGCAGCTTTTTTTACAATATTCACGCTTTTTGTAGGCCTCTCTTCAATTACAGAATGGAAGTTGTTCTATGTGATGCTGTCATTTTCAGAAAGTTTTATAACTGCCATTATTGTTTGGAAGGCGTGGAACTGGCCAAGGATATAGCCGGTTGAACCGGGTTAATGCCCGTTTCTGCAATGGGATTTCGAACTACTTTAAAATAAACTATACACCATGAAACAACTTAAATACAATGTACTCGCAGGAATGCTCCTGTTATTTGCAGTTTCCTGTAAAAAATCAGATTCCGGTTCTGGTACAACTTACCCCAGGCAGGTAAGTATCACGTACAGGGTCAGCAGTACCACAACCAATAGTCTACTTTTAATTACACATGAAAATGAAACAGGTGGATTGAACACTGTTAATAACCCGGCTTTACCTTATACAAAAACCGTTACCAGAACAGTAAACAAGTATACTATCACAACACTTGGATTTGCTGTTAACCCTGATAAAACAGTAAAACTGGAGATACTTGTTGACAACCAGGTTGTGAAGTCACAGGAGAACACTTCTGCAAATGCTGCTATGTCATTCACTTTTCAATAAAAAGCAGAGGAGAATAATCAATTTCATTTAATTAAACGTAACATATGAAAATTACAGCTGGCATTTATATCTGTATCTTACTTTTTTCCTTGGCTACAGCTTCTTGCAAAAATGAACTTTACATTGATCAGCCGGGTAACCTGATACCCAGGACGGTTGATCAGGATGCGACACTGCCCTCAATTTCCATTAACGGTGCATTGTTGCATTCAGAAGCTTTTGGTCCAAAAGATAGTACATTGATTATATGTATTCATGGTGGTCCTGGTGGGGACTACCGGTATATGCTCAATTGTAAAACTCTTGCAACAAAGGGCTATCGTGTTGTTTTTTACGACCAGCGGGGTGCAGGGCTTTCTCAACGATTTCCAAAAAGTTGGTATAAATCCAAGGGCAGCGATGCCATTAATATAATATTTTATGACGAGTTAAAAAGCGTGATAACCCATTATAAAACATCTGCTTCGCAAAAGGTTATTTTATTAGGGCAATCTTGGGGAGCCATGTTGGCTACTGGCTACACTGGTAAATATCCAAACGAGATAAATGGTTTAATTGTAGCGGAGCCGGGTGGTTTAAAATGGGATGATGTCGTTGACTACGTTTCCGAATCAAGGTCTTTTAAGTTGTGGAGTGAAACTTTAAATGATGCCACCTATATTGACCAGTTTATTACTGGCAAAGAAGACCAGCATGAAATATTAGACTATAAAGCTGGCTTGATAGGTAGCACAAATGCAATAGTTGGCGATGCAGGTTCTGACTTAGGTAATAATGCACCAACTTATGTGGCTTCCCGAAGTGGTGCCGTTGTGAATGCAGCATCGTATGAATTAGGACAAGATACTAAACCCGATTTTTCTGCAGGCATCAAACAGTTTTTGAAAAAAGTATTGTTCATCTTCAGTAGCAATAACAAAGCATATCCCGATAGCTGGGCAACAAAAATTTCATCGGCTTATTCTAACAAAGAAATTTTTAAAGCACAGGGAGTTGGTCATTCAGGAATGTTAGACCAGGTAAATTTCTGGAGAACAACTATGGAGCCTAAAATTATTTCTTATATACAATCATTATAACAACAATGAAAACTCTCACTAATAAATCAATAATTATAATTGTTACTTTTTTATTTTTTCAAAATAAAATATTTGCACAGGTTTTAAACTGGGAAAATTCTTCAAAACAAAATAAGCATCTGCTGCATGTTAATGCAGGAGCGGAATATGGAGTAACTGTAGGTTTGGGTTATCATCACTTAATACCTATCAAAAAATTTCCTTTATGGATTGGTGGTGAGTTCTCAGTACCATCAGGAAGCCAGTCAGCAGATGATGATTTTAAAGTTAAAATAGGTGCACAAATAAAGATTGCTGCATTCAATCATTTTCAATTTTCAGCAAGAATACAAGGGATATCCAGGCGTTACCAAAATCAGTCGGTTACACTTTTCAATTTTGGAAGTGATTTTGCGGGCACAATGGGTTATTATAGTAAACATTGGTTTTGGGGTGTTGAAGTTGGTTTTGATAAAGCCATTGTTACACATTTTAAAAGCAGCGATTGGTACAAAGAAAATATTTATGACAACGTTCATGATGGCTGGTATGAGCCTGCCACCGGAGGTAATTTTTATTATGGATTGCAAGGTGGCTATTCCATGAAAAAAATCGATTTTACTCTTAAAGCCGGAAAGCTTTTACAGCAGGATTTCAAGTCACAGCCATTGCTCCCTATCTATGGGCAAATTGGGGTAAACTTTAGATTTTAACTGATAAATATTACATATGCAAAGGGTTAGTACCATAGTTTTTGCATTTGCATCTTTGAACGCAAACGCACAATCCCTACTTAAACCGGGAGATAATTCTTTTAATAAAAATTTCATTAAAAGCACACATTTTGAAATGTCATACTTCGTCGTATCAGGAAGACAAACCTTAGAAATCAGTTCCTTTGATGTAGAGATAAACGCAAATGAAAAAACCATATCTGTGTTTACAAGGATAAGCTCTCCTGCAGGAAATTCAATTTGGGCAGATACAAGCATAGCAGATATTACTACTTTAAAGCCTATTTACCGATCTTCTAACAATTCTGATAAGCAATATCACGTTGCATATGGAAATACAATAGAGGGCTATTATTACGATAAGCATTCACATAAAGGCAGCCAGGTTAAGGATAATAAAGACGGTGGCTTTTTTGATAGTTTTATTTATCCTTACCTGCTCGGTGCTCTTCCTCTTACTTCCGGTTACAAAGCGATTTTACCTGTATATGAATACAAACCCGGAACTATAAACAATATTTCAAATACCCGTATTTCTGAAGTAAAAAGCAGTATGTACAAAAGTAATATTACAGGTGAACATGACGTATGGCAGGTTAGCGTATTTGAAGAAGGGACAAACGTTAAGTATGAATATTATATTGATAAAGAAAGCAGAAAACTCTGGAAAGTGGATATACTAGCATCAAACGGTAAACAATATTTACTTGTTGATAAAGAACTTGATTATAACCCCTTTACTGCAACATTTGACAAAGAACAAACTTATAAAATGGTTAGTGCAGGCTCCGGTACAATCAGTGGTCAAATCTATGCCAGGGATAATGAGAATACTACCAAAGGAGGAATAGCCATACTTAATGTTAATAAAAAGCAATACGCACAACAGGGCACAACTGTAATTCTTATTCCTTATACAGATTATTTTAAAGAATGGATAGCATTGAATGAAAAACTCCGAAAAAAAGGGCAAGCCGTTCCGCTTTCAAAAGAAGCTGCCGAATGCATAAAAGTAACATCAGTATATGACAATGAAGGCAACTTTGAATTCACGAACCTTATGCCGGGCGAATATTATTTGTTTACAGAATTTGGATATATCCATACAGCAGCACGAACGGAGGTTGTTGGTTATACTGATACTTACATTAATGGTTTGTTTCAGGGAACAACGGCTAATACCCAAAGAAACAGGTATAAAACAAGTGTTAGTGCTGCCATAAAAAAGATAGTAAAAATTAATAAGGAAGGAGAAAAAATAACAGTAAAATTAAAGAAAACACTATAGTGATAAATACAGTAAAAATATATTATTGTAAGCAATATTGCCAACACTCTCTTTCTAAAAAAAAGCAAGCAAAATTAGTTAATAAGCAAATTATTAAATTATGAAATGGATATACACAAAACCAATTTTATGTATTCTACTTTTGGTGTTTCAATTTGCTACGCTTTTAGCACAAACAAATAGAAAATATTCAAGAGAAGTTGAAAGTAAAATACACCAAGTAGAACAAAATTTAGCAAGTTGGGTAGAAATAAAAGATACACCAAAATGGAATTTGCAAGAAAGAATGAAGTTTTACAAAATAAAGGGCATAAGTGTCGCAATAATCAAAAATTATAAAATTGAATGGGCAAGAGGATATGGTTGGGCTGATTCAGCAGAAAATAGACTTGTTACTTCTTCCACCCTTTTTCAAGCGGCTTCAATAAGTAAATCTCTTAATGCGTTAGGAATGTTAAAATTAGCCCAGAATAAAAGCATAGACATAAATACTGATATCAATTCATACTTAAGATCCTGGAAATTCCCGTACGATTCTGTCTCAAAAGGCAAAAAAATTACAATTGCAAATTTACTAAGCCACACAGGCGGCTTAAATATTAGTGGGTTTGATGGCTATACGATAATTGATTCAATACCAAATATTATCCAAATTCTAAATGGAAAAAATCCGGCAAATAACGATGCCGTAAAATCTATTTTTGAACCAAATTTAAAATACAAGTATTCGGGAGGAGGAACATCTATTTCCCAATTAATTATTGAAGATGTATCAGGGGAAAATTATGCTGCCTATATGGAAAGCAACGTTTTAAAGCCAATTGGTATGCGAAATAGTTTTTACACGAATACTACTTCTAAAAGCAAATTAAAATTATTGGCCACAGGCTATAATGGAGAGAAGGAGGTAGCAATGAAGTATCACATTTACCCAGAAAAAGCTGCTGCAGGATTGTGGACAAATCCAACAGAATTATCAAAATGTGTTATAGAAATTCAAAAATCTTTATTAGGTAAATCAAATAGAATACTCCCTCAAAAAATGATAACGCAGATGCTTACTCCTTATTTAGATAGTTCTTCAGCATTAGGAGTATTTATTGATGACAAAGGATCTGCAAAATATTTTAGACATGGAGGCGTAAATGAGGGATTTACAAGCTTATATGTAGGAAATATGAAAAATGGTTATGGTGCGGTTGTAATGTGCAATTCTACTGACAAAACAATTTTGTATGAAATTCTTAATAGTATTGCGACGGTTTATAAATGGGAAAACTATTATTCGCCCATAATAAAGAAGGTAATAAAAATTGATCCGGTAGAATTATCAAAATACGTTGGCAATTACACTTCTAATGATAGAGAATATACTATTTCTCAAGACAAGGGCAATTTGTTTTTAGAACTAATCGGTCAGAAATGGCAAATTTATTTTACGTCTGCAACTGATTTTTTCATGTACCAAGCACCAGGTATTGACCACCAATTTATTTTTGATAACAATAAAATCCAGGCATTTCATATTAAATTAAATGGAGGGCGAAATATTATTGTAAAAAAAATGGAATAAAACGGCCTGCAACATCGCTTGGTAATATTGGGGCTGACGTTTTTCAAATGATCTACCATCGCTAATATATAAACCGTAAAGAAAAAAGTAACAGTAAAACTTAATAATACACTATAGTGAATAATAAAGGGGAAATAATTAATGACACTTTCCTGTTAAGATTAGGAGTAGCAACAATTTTTCTTTCCCACAGTCTGCATGGCATTTTTACCGGCAATGATGTAAACGACTTTGGCAATTTGTTTTTAAACAAAATCGGGTTCAGCCCATTTGGGGTTTTCATGGCATGGGGTGTTGTAATAAGCCAAATAATCACTTCGTTATTATTAGTTGCAAATAAAGTCGTGAAGGTTTCCTGTATCGTAAACATCATTATCCTGATTTTTGGAATAATAACAGTTCATTTTGCAGAAGGATGGTATGTGGTAGGGGCTGGTAGAAACGGTATGGAGTTTAGCTTTATTTTAATTATTGTGCTCTTTGCAATAATCATTTCAGATAACAGGACTGCAAAGCATGTAGCAAACTAATTAAAATAATCCAATTCAAGCCTTTCTTCGTGCTTATATCTACACAAGCATTTGCGGCAACAATTTTACTGAGGGGATATACTCTGTCAATAGTGGTTATGCACTTATTCTTTTCAAATAATTGCCGGATGGGGTGCAAATTGTGACCTCCTCCCAAAAAACTGAAGCGATATAAAGTAGAAAAATGGGGCAATTATTCATAAATTAAACATGAAAAATTGCACATGAAAAAGTCAAAATTTACGGAAGCACAAATTGTCTTTGCGATCAAACAATCGGAAACAGGTGTTAGGGTGGAAGAGATTTGCCGTAAGATGGGTGTCAGCGAGGCTACTTTTTACAATTGGAGGAAAAAAGTATGGTGGTTTGGGTGTTTCTGAATTGCGAGAGCTTCGTCAGTTAAAGGAGGAAAACAGCCGTCTTAAACAGATGGTGGCTGATCTGAGCCTGGATAAACAGATGCTACAGGATGTCATCAAAAAAAAGCTTTAAGGCCAGTGCAGAATAAGTCACTGGCCAAAGGGTTGGTTTCAGACTACCGGGTTTCGGTTCGGCGTGCATGCAGTGTAATGATGGTCCATCACTCGATGTATTATTACAAGCGCCATCGTCGGGAAGATCGTCCCTTGCGGGCCCGGATTACAGAAATTGCGCAGGCAAGGGTTCGTTATGGTCATTGGCGGATATATTCACTATTTCGTCGTGAAGGTTGGCAGGATAATCACAAAAGAGTGTACCGGATTTATAAAGAGGAAGGCCTGAACCTACGTAGCAAAAAACCAAGAAGAAATCGATCAGCGGCCACTCGTCTTGACCGAGTAAACCCCAATGAATTGTATCAATGTTGTTCAATGGATTTTGTCAGCGATGCCCTCTTTGATGGCAGAAAATTCAGGGCACTAACTTTAGTGGATAATTATAGTCGGGAATGCCTGGCGATCCAGGTTGGACAGTCCCTTACAGGAACAGATGTGGTGGATGTGCTGCAAAGATTAAAACATTATCGGGGAATAGTGCCTCAACGCATCCAAACAGATAATGGCAGCGAGTTTATTTCAAAGCAGGTTGACCACTGGGCATATGAAAACAAAGTAACCTTGGATTATTCCAGACCAGGTAAACCGACCGATAACCCGTTTGTAGAATCGTTTAATGGCAGTTTTCGGGACGAGTGCCTGAATGCGCACTGGTTCTTATCTTTGGAAGACGCAGCCGAAAAGATCGAGAGCTGGCGAATTGATTATAACGAATACCGGCCTCACAGTTCATTGAATGATTTAACACCGGCAGAGTTTATTGAACAATGCGAAAAGTTGAAGAATAATAATGCAGCCCTGCCGGGGGCTCCTGCATCTGATCCGATGAATTTTGCAGCAGTAGAACATAGCCCAGCTGCATCAGAATAATCATCAAATCAGCTGTAGTATTTGAAGCAATCAAAGGCTCCAAATTTCTAATTCAGACTGCTACAGAAAATGGGAGAGGGTCAAATGAATGAAATAGTCTACTTTTAAACGGTACTAAAAAGGGGGAGCCTACACAACAGGAATTTAAGAGGGGCTCTTTTGGAATTAACTATATAATTCTGGAAATTACAATGTGCATTTGTTTGTAAGATTAATTTAATACAAACTTGACAGTTCAGGACGGCTTAAATAAAACAGTCTCTCCGTAGAGAGACTGGCTACAACCGGCTGACTTAACTAATTAACCATTTCTTATGTTACAATGAAATTAGTCAAAAATGCAAATAATTGGTACTGGAATAATTGCAAATATTGAATGTGCAATCAAAACGTGTTAAGTCTTGAAGTAAATGTGGTATTTAATTGAATTCGAATAATATAATATGTGTGGCCAAGATTAATTTTAACTTCTTTGCAAAATAGTTGATTTCAGAAGTATTTTTTTATAAGCCTGATACTAATGAAAAAAGCGTAAAAGCTCACTACTTGCAAAGTCAATAAAAAATCCAATACCAAATGCGCTGATGGTGTGTTCAATTCCTGGTTTTGGTTTATGTTTTGTTATTTTCCGCATTACATATGGTAAAATTGCAAAACCAATGATTAATGAAGCAAAGAAAATAGATCCATTTAAGTTAGAAAATTTCATACTTACTTTCGGGAAATTGGTAATTTGACGGCCAAAAATTCCCAATGAAACGAGTATATATACAATACCCACCCATCTCATTCTTTTTTGCCGAATACTAGGACCCAATGAAATTTCGTTTCTGTAAAAACCCATTTCTTTGAAATAGCCCGTTAAACTTGACATACTCATAATGGTTTGGAATTTGAATTATGCGATTTTAAGGGATTTCGATAAAATAAAAACATTATCATACCAACCCTTGTAGAGCTTACGAAACTCCATTGGCCCTTTTTTGTTTTTCAGTTCAGTGAGTATTTTAATGACTTCCTCTTTTTGTATCTCATGATTTGGGGCAATCACACGGTTAACATATCCTTTATTAATTAACTGCTCACATAGAGAAGCTACCCGTCTGCGAAAAATTCCTTTCTTGATTTTAGTGTTTCCCGCGTTGCAGATAATTAATATTGCATCCCTTCGTTTGTTAAGTGGAACTATTCTGTTTTCCCAATTGCTTATATCGGTGATTGAAATCCGCTCTTCGCCTATATACAAATACATTCCATCTGAATGTGCTATAATCTGCACTATATCTCTTTCCCCGTTTATAATCTCTTCTTTTAATTCGTCTTTTGATTTTATGATTGAACTGAACTTTCCTTCTGATAAGACATTGACCTGATTATAAAATTTCTCCCAACTATGAGCTTCCAGAGTGGAAAACCCTCCTAGTTCCAACTCCGCTTTAGTGCGCGGTATGGCGTTACACAAACTTGCATTTGCCGGATTGAAGCTGCTACTTGATAGTATACTTTGTGGATCTATTACTGTTCTTACCTGCGAAATTCTTCTTAGCGTAGGTAATCCGACTTTATCTGCCTCTGTCATTATATCAAAAGAAATTAAATCATCCCCTGCCCATATAAATGAGTATTTATTCTTTTTAATAAAAATCATCTCATTTTTTGCTCTCTTTGCAAATTCGTTGGCTTTGTGTATATAACCTCTAATTTTACTATCATGTAAATACAGTAGCAAAATAAATTCATCACTTCCAATCTTTAAAGTATATGCAAAAGCAGTTGATGGATACAAAGAAAGATCAGAAGAAATCTTTAGGATAAAATCATTAAAATAGTCTTTTAATATTTTTTTTTCATCTTCGTTCTTAAAGAGATTTGTGTGAGCTAACAAATAATTACCATTTTCTAAGTCTTCAGATAAATATACCCTGCCATCCCATTCTGCTATCTTAATATTATGTTCATATGAAAAAGGGGCTTGGTTAAGAAATATCTCATTTTTAAAATCTCCTTCGTATAAGTGGTTTTTAAAGTTAGGAAGTCTTTTTTCAGACACTTTAATTTGCTCGATGCGTCTTATTGTTTGTATATCAAAATACCCTGTTAGGGTTAACCCCTGATCCTTCTGAAATCTGAAAATACCCTTTTCTTTTACAAGTACTGTGCAATTGGCGTCTTTTTTGGGGAGATAATTATTTTCACGGAGGTATTGAAATATTTCATTTCTGAGATTTAAATCAGTTGGCATATCATACACTATCCAATGTTTGTACTCGGGATCGGGCTTGAAATAATTCATAAGAAGCCCCTTCTTTGTATAATTGGTGTACTGAAATTCAGCAGAAGCTCGGTCATCTATTATTCCATAAAGAGCTTCCTTTTGTGACATTCTTATACTTTCTGGTGTTAAATCATCAAGCAGTTTTACTGTTTCATTATTTAGCTTGCCTGTAATTTCAAGATGGTGAATTTTTTGAAATTCCATTATTGCATATTGAAAATCACTTGAAATATTCTTTTCGTCTAACAATTCATGCCTTGAAAGTATATTTATTGCAGCTTTACGATTTACCGCGGCAATGGTGTTCTTGTCTTTTAAGTTTAGTTTTCCCCCTTTTGACCCTATTAATTCTAATACAAGATTATTGAAACATTCCAGTTGCTCAGCAGCTGTTTCGCCGTCAAGCAGTCCTTTACTCCTTAACGTTAAAAAATCGTTTTTTTCTTTAACTGAAGTAAACACTATTATATCGTCTGATGTTGTTCCATAACCCTTTCTCCAGGATAAACTATTGTCAACTAATATAAGTTCGTTTTTTAAATCATGGTATAGTGGTTTGGATGCTGAATTCTGAATTAAGACTGAATTATTTCTGAGGTAACTAAATGCTTCAATTTCTGATTTAAATTTAATACTTCTTGCCATTTGCAGTTCTAAGGCTTGAGCCAATTCTCTTTTTGCAGCACTGTAAGTTAAACGCTCAATTCCTTTCTTAAACAGAAAGCCCAGTTGAGAATTTGCAGTGAGGCAGAAATTTGAAATTAGAAGAATTATAAAAAGCCATCTTTTCATAAACAAGTAATTTAAATTAGATTAAGAATTCTTATTTATAATAAGGGCAGCTTAAAACAAGTGTTTTTTCCAGAAACTTAGGGGTTGGATACTTTTAAGAAGTACTTAAAGATAGTGATTTGGATGATTTAAGAAATTGGAAATAAAAATTTGAGATTAGGTTCGAGTTAAATTGCTTGATAAACAAGTAAGTATATTATTAACTAATGTGGGTTTTTAAAATGCGGAAGCTTGAATTCAACTTAAAATAACCTGAAATCATCCGAGAGGGCGTTTGTCCTCAAGTGATTGAATTGTTAAGGAGAAGTACTTTTAGATCAATTTAATAGTTAGTGGGTATTCGATTTATAACTTAAGTGTTATTAAGGTTTAAGGATGATATTTAAACTGATGTGCTTAGAACATTTAGTTATGATGTTGCATTTTCTACTAAGTCTTTCTGCAGCAACCGGAGCTATATTCTATTGGAAATTCCGCCGAAACAGACCCCACTTGACCGCGTGAAACTGACCCCCTGAGATCGCGTGAAATTGACCCCATTTGACCGCGTGAAACTGACCCCCTGAATTTGATCTGAGTTCTGTTGTTTTTCGCTGCTGCCCTTAGGATTTACTGTGTCACTTTGGCATAGTAAATCTAAGGACTATGGCTAACAAAAACATCAGTATGAGCACAATTAAACAGATTGTTAAGCTAAAACTCCAGGGTATTGGTAAAAAAAGGATTGCCAATCGTCTGGGGATATCTAAGAATACCGTGAATGTATATCTGAGGGCCTTGTGCAAACTGGGGGTGCCGTATGGGGAGATGTTAAAACTGAGTGATTTTGAACTTGATCAGTTACTGCATCCTCCGCAGCAAACTATTGTGAATGAGAAGGTACAGCAGCTTTTTGATTTTTTTCCTGAGATGGAGCGGCAACTTCGAAGACGTGGAATGACAGTAGCCAGGCAGTTCATTGAGTTCAAAAGCAGGCATCCGCAGGGTTTTGGGGAAACTGCGTTTTACAAGTATTACAATCAATGGAAGCGAAAGGTTAACCCGACAATGCATATCGAGCACAAGGTGGGTGATAAGATGTATGTTGATTATGCTGGAGCTACGCTTCCGTATGTGGAAGAGGGAACGGGTGAACTTATGAAGGCGCAGGTCTTTGTAGCGATACTGGGATGGAGTCAGTATACGTATGTGGAAGCAGTAGCTGATCAAACGATAGAGGAGTTCATTACAGGTTGCGAGAATGCGCTGTATTACTTCAAAGGGGTGCCGCTGGCCATTGTACCAGACAACCTTAAATCGGCGGTATTTAAGGCCAGCCGGTATGAGCCCCTTCTCAATGATAACTTCCGTTGTTTTGCCGAACATTATGGCACTGCTATTTTACCAGCCCGTTCACGTAAGCCCAGGGATAAAGCGCATGTGGAAAATATGGTCAAGATTGCCTACCAGCGTATTTACACAACGATACCGGAGGATCAACATTTTAGTTTACAGGCATTAAATCAACGGATACAACAATCGTTGGCCGGACTGAATAGCAGTTCACTTACAGGAAGAAAGTACAGCCGGGCAGACCAGTGGATCCTGGAGCAACCTACGCTTCACCCGCTCGCTCCAACCCGTTTTGAAATGCGAAAGATAAAACAGGTAACAGTGATGAAGAATGGCCATGTGTACCTCGCGGAGGATCAGCATTATTACAGTGTGCCTTATGAACTGATCGGAAAAAAACTACGGCTGCAGTACTCCCGCTCTGTAGTGGAGCTGTTCCATAAATACACGATGGTAGCCTGTCACAAGCGGATTAAAAGTGCACATACATACACAACAGAGTCAGTACATATGCCTCCGCAACACCAGTTTGTGACAGAATGGAATCCCCGGTTCTTCCTTGATAAAGCAAAGCAGATTGACCCTGAGGTAGAAAATTTTATCCGCGAAGTGCTGGCCCGTAAAACACATCCGGAACAAGCGTACAAGAGTTGTATGGGAATACTCTCTTTTGCCAAACGTGTGGGAAACGCACGACTCATTAAAGCCTGTCGTCGTGCGCACCAGATCGGCTATTACAATTACCGGACGATCGAGGATATCTTAAAAAAGCACCTGGATAAGTATGAAGAAGATCCAGATCCTGTAAGTATGCCATTACATGATAACATCCGTGGAGGAAAATACTATCAATAAACACAGTAATCATTTTTAAATTAATCAATTATGAATCAGTCATTGGAAAAAATGCGTCAGATGCATTTAACAGGAATGGCCCGGGCCTTCCAGCTCACTACAGAATCGGGGAAAAATGAAAAATTCACCTCCGATGAAATGATCACTCATCTTATAGACGCTGAATGGGATGAGCGCTATAACCGGCGTCTTGACCGCTCCATTAAAGAAGCCCGGTTCCGATACCGGGCCAGTGTTGAGGAGATACACTTCGATGAAGGTCGTGTAGATAAAAATCAGGTTCTCCGACTTGCCGGCTGTGATTTTATTAAACGAAAAGAGAACATCATTTTAACCGGTAGTACAGGTATTGGAAAAAGTTTTCTGGCTTCAGCTCTTGGGTATCAGGCCTGTTCAATGGGGTACAGGGTCCTTTATCAGCATGCTACAAAGTTGTTTGGGAAGATGAAGCTCGCAAAAGCGGATGGGTCATACCTGAAGGAACTGGCAAGAATAGAACGGCAACATTTGTTAATAATCGATGATTTTGGAATACAACCACTGGATGCTCAAAGCAGGAACACTTTAATGGAAATTATCGAAGACCGGCATGGTAAATCATCAACTGTGATTACCTCGCAGGTTCCGGTCAGCTTGTGGCACGAAATAATCGGTGAGCAAACTATCGCAGATGCCATCCTTGACCGGATCGTACACGACAGCCATCGCCTGGATATGAAAGGGGAATCACTCAGACGGAAAAAAGCCCTGACAAAAGAGCAGGAGGAGGAAATTTGAAATTAAATTAAACTAACGTAGCTTGAAGCAGCAAAAAACAGGATCATTAAGATCAAACAAAGGCCATAAAAAATGAGGGGTCAGTTTGCCGCGATCTTAGGGGGTCAGTTAGCGCGAAATATCCAAGAGATAACAAAAAGCAAAATTTGTATTATATTATTTTATAAAAATTAGTATAATGATTATTAAAGAATGTAAATATGTTTATCTAATTTTAATCACTCTAAGTATTTGCCTATTAGGAGGTTGTATTCATTCTCCAATTGTCCGCTGTGCTACAGTTAAGGAAAGGATTGTCGATGATTCGGTCCTTGCTAAAAAAACCTACCTTGAATTAAACAACGGTACCCGAGTATACGGAACCAAGCTAAAAAGCCCCTTTTTTAAAAATGTAACATCAATTGACGGTAAAGAATTCCAAAACAGTGAAGTAAGGGGATATAGTTATGGCGGACATTATTATTTGTATTTTAACAACAAAGAATTTCTACGTTTAGTTGAAGGGTATGTTAGTGTATATAAAATGACGGAAGTAACAACAGGAAGTGGGTTTAATACTACATCGAACAGAAGCGTTTGCAATATTTATGCGAAAAAAGGCCCCGATGGAGTATTGACTGTTATTCGCTTTCTTAGTGAACTTAAGGCATTTGTAAAAGATTGTGACGCAGCTTATGCAATGGTTGATAAGTCCAGCAAAGAGGTGAGTAAATTAATCAAGAAAGATCATTTGTATTTAAATAAGGTATTTGAGACCTATAATAATAATTGCAAGTAGTTATTTTATTTGTTTAAAAAGCATTAATTTTACACAGGATTTGACTAGTTTAAAATAGGTGTCAGTGATGATTTAAGTGATTGACATTAAATAGTATAGCTTCCTCAACAGGGGGAGCACAAAAGGGAAAAACCTCAGCATTTGCTGAGGTTTTTCCCTTTTTTAGGCTTTCCTGTTTTCTGAGGTTTGCAATATGGCAAACCAATTCTATATCTATATCCTTTTTTCAAAGGAGCATGAAAAATATTATGTTGGCTATTCTTCTGATCCGTGGAGGCGACTTGAAGAACACAATGCAAAGCCTTTCAATACATACACCTCAAAGTACAGGCCATGGATGCTAAGTGCCGTATTTTCCTGTGGAGAAAAGGAGAATGAGGCAATAAAGATTGAACGCTTTATAAAAAAGCAAAAAAGCAGAAAAATACTAATGCAACTGATCAATCCTGATACAATACCTCATGGTCCATTAGCCTTATTAAAAAGAGTTATCTTGTAAAAAACGACGCTTCCAACTTTATACTCTCCACCCTGATCAGGATCGTGAACAAAGGCTTTGGTGGTCAGATCAGACTGGTGTTGCCGGGGATTAAATTGCAGGGATAGATACCTGCCTTTAATAGTTGCTAATCTGAGGCTGAGAAATTTTAACTGATCTTCAAAATGGGAATGGATTTTCTTTTACCAAAAATACTGGGTCTGTTACTGATGGCAGTCTGGTTGTATTACTCACTTCGGGAAATGTATTTATATAAGCATGCAGAAAAGGTGAAAGGCCGGATCACTAATGTAAAAGACAACCCGGATTCTACCAGCTTACTGAATAAGATTATTACCGTTGAATTTTTCTATAGAGGAGTAAGAGAAACTATTACATATACAATTACGGGAACAAATGAAGAAGCAGGTGCTGAAATAGCGGTGTATATAAATCAGCATAACATACGGCATTCAGAAATTAAGCCCCGGTCAACGATTATTATTTTCTTCAATTTATTTATTCCCATGCTTTTTATTGTACTTATAATTGTTTCAATAGTTGTTGCGAAATGATTTTAAGGCTTCCTGCCTTTACCTGATTGATAAATTACTTTGCAGCCAAAACCAGGTATTCCTGATATTGCTTTTTTGTTTTTATTATTTTGAGCTCCATATTTATTTATTCCTGTATTGAAGATATAAGTCAACCCCTCACAACCGCTGCTTCTTCACACCCTTAAAAGTCTGTTTTACCGGAATTATCTTTCCTTCTTTGTCAAAGTACATCCTGTCTATACAGGTGGCCCGGTTGTTCGCAGCGGTTTCGGTCAACGGGCGCCGGTGATACACGATATACCAGCTGTCTTTTTTAGGATTGTGAATGATGGAATGATGACCGGAGCCCCTGGCCACTACCGAATCCTGTTCCAGGATCCGCCCGATCCGCTGATACGGACCAAACGGATTATCGGCTACCGCATACGCTACACTGTAATCGGGTCCCGTCCAGCCGCCCTCACTCCACATGAAATAGTATTTATTATTCCGGACAAACATAAACGGTCCTTCCACATAGCCGGTGGGAGTGATCTCTTTGAATACAGTGCCTGCTGAATCGGGCACGAATCCGGTGAAGGTATCATTGAGCTGGGCGATATTACAATGTCCCCAACCTCCGTAAATAATATAGTATTTGCCATCCTGATCTTTAAAAACAAATTGATCGATCGGCTGTGCCCCGTTATAGAACTGACTGATGAGGGGTTTGCCAATATGGTCCTTGTAAGGGCCTTCAGGTTTGTCTGCCACCGCCACCCCGATGCCTCCATATTCCTGGTTGTTCTGGATATCATTGGCGGCAAAGAAGAAATAGTATTTATCATCTTTCTTCACTACGGCTGGCGCCCACATGGCGCGTTTGGCCCAGCGGATTGCACCGGTGTCCAGTATATGTTCATGCTTTTCCCAATGAACAAGATCTGATGAGGAAAAGGCGTCAAAGAAGACCTGCTTATTGTATTTGTCAGAATAGGTGGGATAGATCCAGTATTGTTTTCCGAATACCACAGCTTCCGGATCGGCATACCAGCCTTTCAGGACCGGGTTACCGGCGTATTTATTTTGTGCTTCGGCCGTCTTTAACATGAAAAAGAAAAGGAAGATCAGGCCGCATGTATATTTCATGGTCAGTTTTGTAATAAATGTATTGCATTTGTTCCGGAAACCGGGTGCATTTTATTCATCAAATAACGGAGTTGAGCGTGCGGCTACGTAAAGAAAAGATTTTGGCCGCCAACTACTTAACAACCACTAATCCTTCACACAAGTTTGCTGTCTGGCAGACCAAAATCCCTTTTTTACAGGATAGGCTGTACAGGTATTGTCGGCCATATTTGCGTGAACGATTCAGCTCACGATAATCCACCAGCATGAGAAAAATCCTGTTACTCTTCCTGTTCGCCGGTTGGCAATCTCTAAGCGCCCAGTCGCTGACCTACGATGTGTTTACGGCTAACGTTCCGGATGGCTGGACAAAAGCGGAAAATGCGAATTCCAATATTAATTACACAACCATCAATCAGCAGAAAAAAGCCTGGTGCCGGGTTGCACTTTATAAGCATACCGTTGGCAGCGGTAACCTGCAGAATGATTTTAGTAAAGAATGGAATGATATTGTGGCAACCGCTCAACCGGGTGTCAGCACCCCGGTGATGAGCGAGACCCTGCAAGTGAGTGGTTGGTCTGCTATAACAGGCACCGGTCAGTTTATGTTTGATAACCGGAACTGTACAGTGCTGGTTCGGACTTTTATGGATGGACAACGCTGTGCCAGTGTTATGGCCATGACCAATGATCCTTCACTCTTTGACAACACGATTCAGGCGTTCCTGGGCTCTGTTTCACTGGCTGCTCCCGCTTCAACCGGGCAACCTGCAGTAGAGAATACAGTACAGGAACCGGTTTCCGGCGGACAACAAATACAGCCACCCGTTCCCGTGGCTACAGGCTTTCAGTTCAATACCACGAATTTTGACGATGGCTGGACCAGTGTGGTCAAAGAAGAATGGGTGGAAGTGGTGAAAGGCGATGTACGCGTGTTGCTCCATTATCCCAGGGAAGAAGATAAAAAGTACATTTCGCAGCACGATGAAGCAACCCGCTTTTTCTGGAACCTGTATGTGGCACCACGCTACAGCAACCTGCGCAACTTTGAATTACTGAATTATAATATGTCCTATGAGCCGGGTCATTTCGCCGGTGGGTTATTAACGGATAATAAGACAGGAAAAGATGTATGGGTGACCTTGTTCAGTAAAGG
This sequence comes from Chitinophagales bacterium, assembly GCA_017303855.1. GTDB lineage: Bacteria > Bacteroidota > Bacteroidia > Chitinophagales > Chitinophagaceae > JJ008. The sequence goes on from JAFLBL010000002.1 coordinate 108,137, forward strand.
CAAAAGCGGCTGGATCGAGATCCTCACTAAGGATAAACAAAGTTTTGTGAATGCCTTTGGTATCAATAATCCTGATACCTATTTCTCCGACTGGGATCCGTTGGTCAAACTGGCGGGGTATAATAAATTCTCTGTAGGGAAGAATGACCTGCAAGGCAAGTGGTCGAATGATTTTTCCGCTTCCAATAGCTACTATAATGTATATACAGGTATTTATGCAGGTTCAAGTACCTATGCTTCCCGCTCCACCTTTATCTTTTTGGGAAATGGAAAGTACAGGCATGAAGCTACATCTGCCAGCGGTTATACCGGTACGCTGATGAATGTGCAGCAGGCAAAATCCAGCGGTAACTATAAACACATGGGCGACTGGCAGATCTGGTGCTCCGATGTAGAAAAGAAGGCCAGAACCTATAATGCTTATTTCTCCTGTATAAAAGGCGGTCGTATTTTATGGCTGCAGGATACCGGTTATGGCAGTTATACGGCTTATGGTAAGATTGAATAAAAAAGGTTTCGTAATGCCATCAGCCAGTTGAGTTTGATTTATCAACGGAGATTGAATATCAAGGGAAAAGGAAAAAAATTAAAATAAATAGATAAATAATTATCGAATATCAATAAATTATCTATTTTTGTCCCATCAACATCAACAACAATGTTATGGAAACAAAAAAAGACTATTTACTGATCGTACTGCATATCCTTTCCTGGATCATCTTTGTCGGTCTCTGTATTGAAGCGGGTGGTTTCCTCTTTAATACCCTCTATACGCTATTCTACAATTCCGCAGGGGCTGCGAATTTCTGGATGAAATCGGATCTTTCTGCTGTATTCAATTTTAGTCAGAGTCACTTCATAACACTGACGGCTGTTATGGTCATCGCGTCAGTGCTTAAAGCCATCCTGTTTTATGTGATCGTGAAATTGTTTCATGATAAAAAACTGGATCTTTCTGCCCCTTTTAATGAGTCATTCGGCCGGGGACTGTATACGCTTTCTTACCTGACAGCCGGCATTAGCCTCTTTACCTTTTGGGGAACCAATTTTTCCGGCTTTTTAATAAAAGAAGGAGTGGCTCTGCCTTCGCTGCAGGAACTGCGGTTTGCCGGTGCGGATGTATGGTTGTTCATGTGTGTCACCCTGCTTGTATTTGCAAGGATCTTTAAAAAAGGAATCACTATTCAGAACGAAAACCAGTTAACCATCTGACCTATGCCAATAATCGTAAACCTGGACGTGATGATGGCTAAACGGAAAATGTCATTGAATGAATTGTCCGGTAAAGTAGGACTCACACTGGCCAATCTCTCCGTACTGAAAACAGGGAAAGCCAAGGCCATACGTTTCAGCACACTGGAAGCGATCTGCAAAGTATTGCATTGCCAGCCGGGGGATATACTGGAATTTGCGGAAGAGCAGGAAGATTGACCGGGTATTGCTGCAGCGAAATGTCACCGGCACTTAGGGTTGATCTATTACGGCTACAGCTTTTTTTTCATCATGATATCCGTTTGCTCATCTTCTCCCAGTCTGAAAATATGTTTATCAAACGCAACAAACCCGTTTTTTTCATAAAAACGGATGGCTCGCTGGTTTTCTTCCCAAACACCCAGCCAGACATAATCCGCTTTTTTCCCCTTTGAAATTTCTATGGCTTTATCATAGAGAAGTTGCCCGATATTTTTTCCATGAAATTCCCGCAGCACATAAATCCGTTCAATTTCAACGGCCTTGCTGTCTTTTAATTCTGTTTGTGAATGACCGGTATTCAGTTTCAGGTAGCCGATAATACGTTCTCCTTCTGCCGCGAAATAAAATGCGGAAGAAGAATTACTGAGTTCGGCCGACAGTTTTTCCAGTGATAATTCTTCCGCCAGGTATTTTGCCATGTTCTCGGCCGTATTGACTTCGGCAAATGTTTCGGTGAAGGTCTGCCGGCTGATCAGCTGCAGTTGTTCCAGATCACCTGGAAGTACTTCTCTGATAAAAGGAGTTGACATGGGCTAAAGATAATTTTTTATGGATACAAAACACGCCACTAAAAACTTACTTGTTTTGTGATATCCGGGGAATTCTGCAACTTAGATTTACAAAACAACAAAATGCGGCCAAAAGAATTACTTCAGACATGGGTGCGGTTATTTAACCTGCACGACTATGACGGTCTGGCCGGACTGTATGCGGAGGATTGTGTTAATCATCAGACACCGGTTGGTATAGTACAGGGCCGGGAGAATATCCGGCAGCTATTTAAAACGGAGTTTGATCAATTTGAGATGGTATGTGTTGTGGAGAATATTTTTGAAGACGGCAATGTGGGTATACTGGAATGGAAGGACCCGAAAGGATTACGTGGTTGCGGTTTTTTCTGGATTGAAAATAACCGGATAGTGTACCAGCGCGGCTATTGGGACAAACTATCCTTTATGCAACAGCAGGGAAGCGGGCAATAATGTGTCAGTAAACACTTCACAGGTGCGGTAAGGTGTTATTCCCGGCCAGCAACAAAATGGCGATATCTGTTGCCGATCCGTTTTCGGTCACTATCTGAAAACCGGTTTGCCTGATAAACGGGGCAAGTGCCTGCGCAAAAGGCGAAGCGGTGATGCGTTGTGGGGTGGCCAGCAGAATCAATGTACCCTGTTGCAAAAAGCGATGTATCAGTTTCAGTAAAGTTTCAAATTGATCGGGTGCATAATTTATATCACTCAGTAAGAGCAGATCCGTCGTTATTGTATCCGGAAATTGATTCCAGTCCAGGAGACAGGCTGTTGCATTCCGGAGTCCGAGCTGCCTGATATTTTCCTTCATCAGTTCCACGGCTTCAGGGTTATTATCACTCAGGATAATCTGGCTGGCCGCGGGTGCGGCCGTAAAGGAAGGCAGACCAATGCCGGCACCGATTTCGAGCAATTTTTTCCCCTTTACCAGTTCAGTATTGTTTTGCAGGAATGCGGACAGCGCCATGGCGGCCGGCCATATCTTCGCCCAATAGGGAAACGGGGTACCGGGGTCGGTCCGGTACAATTCCTCATAAACGGGTTTGATTTTTTCCGGTACGGGTATGAGCAGCGAAATGCCTGTTCCGGTTTCAGTGTATTGATGCTGGTAATACATATACATTTCCCGTTTGCAATATACTCTTTACCTGCAACAACAGGGTTCCGGCCGGGTATCGCGGCACAGCCCGGAAATAAGTTATTCTACTTATTTTGAAATAATATTTCCGGCATACTTGATAGTGTATTGATTAATTGCTTGTCTGACCTGCCTGAATGAAGTAGTTTTGTAAATCCGGCAGGCTGAGATTCAGTTTCCCGTACACAAGCCTATGCAAGTATCAACAGACAAGACCGTTTTTCTGGCCGATGACGATGAAATCAATAATTATTTATCCAGAGCCGTCCTTGAAGAGTTTCTGCCAGCTGAAAGGGTTTTTGAATTTGTCTCCCCAAGCCAGGTTTTACTGGAGGCCGGTAAAATCTGCCCGGGCCGTCCGGAAGAAGCATTTCTCTTTTTTATTGATATTAACATGCCTGAGTTCAATGGCTGGGAACTGATTAACCGGCTGAAAGCCATCCCCTGTTTCGACTTTTCAGGGAAAGACAGTATTTATATTTTATCTTCTTCTATTAATCCGGCAGATCAGGAAAAAGCAAACCGGGAATCGGCGATCAGGGGGTTCCTGGAAAAACCACTCAGTATTAAAACCGTGTCGGATGTTTTCAGCAGGATGGAGCAAGCCGGCAATTCTGTAACGTAATTAAAAAATTCCGGGTATGCGGCGGATTTTTTTTATTCTTCTGTTCTTACTGGCAAGTTCCCGGCTGCTGGCCTATGAAATCTATATTGACAGGAAAGGCTCACTGAAACCGGAGTTTATTATCCGTCATGCGGACAGTTTGTTTTATTACACAGCTAAGCCCGGTTTATCGTCCGGAAATAATGTAGTATGGATCCGGATCGTTGTAGACAATCCGAATGAAAGGTCTCAGTTCAGGTATATTGCTTTTGATAATCCCGTCATCTATAAAGCCGATTTATATTATTATGAAGATACCGTGCTGAAGCATGATTTTTATGGATTCGGGTATAAGCAGAAAAGCAAACTGCAGGTAACCAATATTGATGAGTTCAGGGTGAACGTTCCGGGACAGGGGAAAGTGGAAGTTTTTGTACGGATTGAACCACGATACATATCCGTGTATTCGTACCAGATAAAGCAACTGGGTGAAATGATTATGTGGAAAGACCGGAAGCTTTATGCCACGTTTGTTTTTATTTTTTTTGTTGCCATTTTACTGTTTTTTTCCATTTTCCTGATGCGCATCTTTCCCGATCGCAAAATAGTTCTGGCCTATTGCCTGTTTCTGATCAGTACCATTTTTACATCAACTGGCATGACCGGTTACTACAGGCCGTTTGGCGATCTGGTGAATCCTGTACAGCTGACGGAAATAAGCGCGACCATCAGCCTGATGAGCTGCCTGTACCTGTTACGGGTCTACTTTAAATTAAAAGAAAGTTCTCCCCGGGCGGACAGGGTATTGTTTTTTACATTGGTTTTTATGGCGCTTTCGTTGTTGCCACAGCTTTTTCTCTTCAGCTACCAGACTGATTTTTTTGTTAAGCATTTTGTATTTATTCCCAGCATGCTCATCTTCACCGGGGTTAGCTTTTACCTGGTTTCAGTAAAAGCCAGGTATTCGATACCAGTGACAGTGGCGTTTTTCTTTTCTACCGTCACTTCAACCATGATGAACTTAGCTTTCCTGGGTCATATCAGGCTGGGTTACTGGGTTCAGTATTATCAGTTTTCCCTGGTGATTATTATGGTTGTGCTGTTTCTGGTTGCCTTTCTTCAGGCAAGGGATAAGCAGGTAGTTGAAATGGCGGCTGCAAGTCTGGGTAAACTCATTATTGATAAAACGCAGATGCTGGCAAAAATCGGCAGCTGGTATATGGAACTTCCGGACAACAAACTTTGGGTATCGGATGAAATGTACAGCATTTATGGCGTGGAAAAAAAGGAACAACCGGCCTTGCATGATTTTATAGAAAAAGTGCATGAAGAGGATAAAGTACGGGTCAGTCATATCTGGAACAGACTGGCTGATAAAGCACAGGATACGCGGATGGAATACCGGGTAAGGCATAGCGACGGAAGTATCCGGTATATCAGCGCTTCCTGGGTTATATCCAATGATGAGAACGGCGTGGCGAAAAGGGCGACAGGTTATGTACAGGATATAACGGAACGCGTATTGGCGGAAGAGGAAAAATCAGCCATTTCTTCCGAGTTAATCCAGCGTAACCAGGTACTGGAAGAGTTTTCTTATTCGGTTTCTCATAATCTGAGGAGCCCGTTGGCCAATATTCTTGGGTTATGCGACATGATCGAACGAAAAGCAGCGGAGCAAAAACCCGACCCGAAACTGGTGACGATGTTATCCGTTTCCGCTAAGCGGCTGGATTCGATATTGAGGGATTTGAATGCGTTGCTTAATTATGATAAAAAACTGAATGCACTGAAAACCCCGTTACAACTGGATGATGTAGCAGCGGATGCCTGGGCGATTTACCAGGATAAATGCGAATATCTCGGAGGCCGGTTCAATTGGGATTTCAGCGGGGTTGGCGTCGTACACCTTGTAAAGCCGTATATGGATAATATATTTCAGAATATGTTGTCGAACAGTTTGAAATATGCCCGACCCGGAATACCGCCCGATATCCGGTTCGGCGGAAGTATGGCAGATGGTATGCTTTGTCTTGAATTCAGGGATAACGGACTGGGAATAGACATGAGTACAAACCGGAGCAAACTATTCGGCATTTATCAGCGGTTTAATCCGAAAGCCGCGGAAGGAAACGGGTTGGGTTTATATCTTATCCGGCTGCAGGTGGAAAAAATGCGGGGAACGATCGATGTAACCAGTGAGGTGAATGCCGGAACCACATTTACAATCACGTTGCCTGTATAAACTACAGGAAAAGCCACCGGGTTTAACCGGAATGCGCAAAAACAAATTAACTTGCAACCAATGAAGTTGTATACTGTAATCCGTTCAGCTGCCGCGCTGTACATCTTAGTCATTGCCCTAGCTTCCTGTAAGAAGAAAAGTTCCGAAGATATTACTCCGCCTCCGCCGCCTGCACCACCGGTGGTAGTATTGGGTGATAACGATCCGATCAATCCCGGAAATCCTACCAATGCGACCAACTCTGCAACTGGTTCTCCGGAAAATTTTTATAAAAATTACACCTACTGGTCCATGGCCTATAGTAAAAGCCGTGCCATACCGGTATGGGTTGCCTGGCACCTCCAGAGTGAAGATATAGGTGGTGCGGCCCGTCAGGATGATTTTCGTAATGATACGGGGCTTCCCGCCGGATGGTACCAGGTGCAATCGAATAGTTTCAGCGGCAGTGGTTTTGACCGCGGACACAATTGCCCTTCCGGCGACCGGACCTCATCCGTGGCAGCCAATTCCTCTACATTCTTTATGACGAATATGATTCCCCAGGCACCGAATCTTAACCAGGGGCCCTGGGAAGGATTGGAGGATTATATCCGTAATACGCTGGTAGGCGGGAACAATGAGGCCTATATATTTATGGGAAATCATGGTAAAGGCGGCATCAACGGCTCCAACCTTTACTATACCTGGATCAATAACGGCAATGTGGCCGTTCCCAATAAAATATGGAAAGTGGTGCTGCTCTTACCCAAAGGCAATGGCGACCTGGCCCGTATAAACAGGAATACCACCGTGCTCGCGGTGAATATGCCTAATGATAATTTTCTGTATACGGCCGGCAATAAAACGGCCTGGCGCAATTATCTCTGTACGATCAATACACTGGAGACCGAAGCCAACGCGGCAGGTGTACCACTGAACCTCTTTCAGAATGTGCCGGACAGTGTACGGCCATTGCTGAAGGCGAAACTCTATCAATAATACCCGCGCAGCTATACCTTCTTTAGTTTTATATTTATATACAAAAGGATCGTATGAAGCGCAGTACATTTATTACAACGGCCGTCCTAACCGGTCTTTCAGGAATAGCCAACGGGATGCCCGACGAATCAACAACCTTACTGCACCATGTTTTTTTCTGGTTAAAAAATCCGGAATCAACCGCTGACAGGGCCGCTTTAATCGCCGGATTAAAAACCCTGGCCCCGATACCCGGTATCCGGCAAATGCATATCGGCGTGCCGGCCTCCACGGAAAAAAGAGAGGTAGTGGATAATTCCTGGGATGTATCCGAACTGATGTTTTTCAACGATGAAGCCGCGCAGAAAATTTACCAGGACCATCCGGTTCACCAGGCATTTGTAAAAAACTATTCGCACCTGTGGGCGAAAGTAATTGTATATGATGCGGTGGATATTTAAAAATTGCAGTATCCCGGCTATTATTTTCCGGGAATTTTCTTTCTCGGGTTTTCAAGATATTCTTTCACTACTTCTTCCATGTCTACCTGCATCAGGTTGGCGAGTGTGAGCAGCCACATCAGTACATCCCCGAATTCTTCTTTGGCGTTCTCTTTATCTCCACGGGCAATGGCCGAGGAAAGTTCGCCAACTTCTTCATGAAACCATAGTGCGGTATGATAAATCCCGCGTGCATTGTCGTTTTCAAAATAACGGTCTTTCACGATTTCTTGCAGGGCCGCGATTTCCATAGCTGTAGCAGTTATTGATTAGTTGATTTCTTTTTTATTGGTTTGCCTGCTGCCACTGTAGAGTTCATATTCAAAAAGGCGGCAGTCAATTTTACTGGTATAGAATTCAAGCCGGCGCCTGGCTTTCAGCCCGATTTTTTTAGCCAGTTCCAGGTTGCCGGTAAACACATAGCCATGGTAGCCGCCGCATTTTTGTTTCATAAAGTCGCCGATCCGCGCATAGGTTTCTTCCAGTTCTTTAAGATCACCCAGCCGCTCCCCGTATTCAGGGTTTACGAAAAAGATACCTGGTACATTTTGGGGAACTTCCGTGGCTGCAAAATCACATACGGCAAAATCAATCAGATCGGCCACACCGGCTGCGATGGCATTCTTTTTTGAATTTTCAATAGCCCTGGCACTGTAATCGGTGGCAATGATACGCAGTCCGGGTACTTCTATGATCTGTTCTTCCAGCAGGGCGTCTTCTTTTACATATACGGACTCATCATATCCCTGCAGGTGCATAAAGGCATAATTTGTACGAAACAATCCGGGCCTCCTGTTGGTGGCAATCATGGCTGCTTCAATCGCCAGTGTACCGGAGCCGCACATGGGGTTTACAAAAGGAGACCGGCGGTCCCAGGCCGTGGCATATATGGTGGCCGAAGCCAGGGCCTCCAGCATCGGGGCCTGACCGGGTATCTTGCGATAACCATGTCGTCCGAGTGAATCACCGGATGTATCAATAAAAACTTCGGCATTTTCATTTTTCCAGAACAGGTTGATTACGGCTCCGCTGAGTTCAGCGCCGGTTGAAGGACGTACACCTCTTTTTTCTCTCAGCCTGTCTACAACGGCGTCTTTAACACGCAGGTTGGCAAACATGCTGTTGTTGATGGTGGGGTTGTTTACATTACTGGTGATGGAGAAATAGCCATCATCGGGTAAAATATTTTCCCAGGGATAACTCAGCAGATTTTTATAAATATCGTCCGCATTTACCGCTGTAAACTGTTTTATTTTATACAAAACCTGGCTGGCACAACGGAGATTCAGGTTGAGCCGGATGCAATCGGTCACGGTACCTGTAAATTTTACCCCCGTTATAAACGTTTCATCGGGCCGGTATCCCAGTTCAACAACTTCCTGTTCCAGCCAGGGAGCCAGTCGTTTGGGGCAGGTAATGATTATCGTCGATTTGTCGGTGAATACATTCATGAAGCGGTAAAGATAAAGCTTTGCCGGTTGGCCTGTCCTGAATGAACTTCGTTTAGTTTTATAGGGCTGCTGCAGAAAGTGGCCGGCAACTGCTAACTAAAATCAGCTCCTTCACTTACTGCTGCCCATTCCTCAAAGTCCTTTCTCAGTTCTTCCAGTTTGAGCCGGGCACCTTTCAGTGCGGCGGCACCGAGCAGTAAACGGAGTGGCGGGTTTTCGGTTTCGGTAACCCGGATCATCGCTTTTGCCGCTTTTACAGGATCGCCTGGCTGATTACCACTATACCCGCGTATATCGCCCATGTTTTTCCAGGCAGTGTCTTTATAATCTTCAATTTTAATGCTGGTATTATTGGCGGAACGGCCGGCCCAGTCGGTACGGAAACCACTCGGACAAATTACCGTAACCTTAATACCAAGGGGAGTAACTTCTTTATAAAGCGCTTCACTGAGTCCGTCCACTGCATATTTCGTGGCATTATAAAATCCTACAGCAGGGAAGGAGCGCAACCCGCCGATAGACGCCACATTCAGAATATGCCCGCTGCGTTGCTGGCGCATATACGGCAGTACGGCATTGGTCATATTCGCCAGGCCAAAGAAATTAATTTCAAACATCCGTCTTACTTCATTTTCCTCGCTTTCTTCAACAGCGCCAAAATAGCCAATCCCCGCATTATTGACTAATACATCTATGCGGCCAAAACGGCCGATAGCTGCCTGTACCGCGTCTTGTATTTGTAGCGGAACGGTTACATCCAGGGGCAGGGCCAATGCGCTTTCCGGGTAAGCGGCAACTATATCTGCTACCTGTTCCGGTTTGCGGGCGGTTACGACTACTTTATATCCGTTGGAAAGGGCTTCTTTTGCCAGTTCACGACCAAAACCTGTGGAACAACCGGTGATGAACCATACTTTATTGGGGGTACTCATGTGATGTGATTTTATTGAGTAACAAAAGTAGGAGATTTATGTTCAGGAGGGGGAAATGAGCAATGAGTAATCAGTAATGAGTAAAGGGGGAAGATGCTGAAAGAATGGAAACATTTTCTATGGCGGAGGTTTCAATTTTATAAACCAGTTCGATTAGCTACTGATTACTCATTACTCATTATTCATTACTCATTGCTCATTATTCAGTCATTCCCGATCAGGTTCTCGTACAACACATTCACCACCTTCCGGATCACCGTATTAAAACCCTCGCTGTATTTAAGATCGCATCCGTTACTGATGACAACAATGCCGAATTTATCTTTAACATTAAAGAACATCGCACTGTGCAGTCCGTAAGCGGAGCCGGTATGGCCCGTCATTATTTTTCCGGGAATTAATTTATCCGTTTGCAGGAGGGCAAATCCATATCCTTCTTTTTCCGAATATGGAGTTTGCATGGCCCGGGCACTTTTTTTAGAAAGGATTCTTTTTCCCTTTGTTTTCCCCAGGTTCATATGCATCATCATATAACCGGCCAGGTCCGGGGCGGAGATCTTCATGCCACCGGTTGGTGAAAACACCGGTGTACTGTAGCCCATGGTATAGGCGGCAATTTCAGCACTGCGCGGATTGTACGCCCCCGGCGAAAGAAAGAAACGTGCGGAATCACCATTATACTCATAGATGGAAGCAAAACGGGATTTATCCAGCGAGTCCACACAATAACCACCATATAGTCCGAGCGGATCAAGGATATGGTGTTTCACATACTGATCAAACCGTTCACCGGAATATTTCTCGATAATGGTGCCTGCCATATTAAAGTTGAGGTTGCAATACTGGTAACCTTTTCCCGGTTGATAGTCGTTATAGCATTTAGCCCAGTCAGAATTTTTAGCAGGGTTGATCGCATCGAGGGTGAAATACCCCTGACTGTCATTGATCGATGACAGATGCGACAACAAAAGCCGGAGGGTGATGATCGTTTCCGGATATTTCGGATTCCGTACAGTAAAACCCATCAGGTCACTGACATCTGTATCCAGCGATATTTTTTTCTTTTCCACGAGTTGCAGTATGGACGTGGCGGAAAAGGATTTGGAAATCGAGGCGATCCGGAACAGGCAGTCAGGGGTAAGGGGGGTATTGGTCTCCCGCTCTTTGACACCGAACGCCTGTGTATAGATCAGTGTATTGTTTTTTACTACGGCCACGGAAAGGCCGGTAACCGGTGCTTCTTCCATTATTTTTTTAATCCCGGCTTCGGCTTTACCGGGCTGGCAGTAGCCTGTCTGATCAAAAAGAAAAAGCAGAATGATAACCAGTAGTCCGGCGCTGTACGTTTTTGATTGCATATCCTTCGGTTATAGACAGTAAGCTATCAAAAACCCGTGATATAACCAACCGGGCAGCTGAAGCTTACATCGGGTAAAGCGCATTCCGTGACGGCTGTTCAGCGATTACTGCTGTCGTTGGTCGATCGGGGCTTTGCCATACCCTGTTGCCCGGGTAGGTTTGTGCCGTGCCTGGTATCCGGTGACCGGGCGGGCTTAATTAAAATGTCTTTTTATTACCACCAGGAAAAATGATCGTCCAATTATTTTTGAATGACAAAACATATTACATTGAAACAATCAACTACTCAAAACAGACGGACTGCTATACAGCAGTTGCTGACCGGCATGGCCGGTCTCTCGCTCCTCGGACTTCCTTCCGGCGCGGTAGCCGGGGCATACAGTGCCGATACAAAGACGGTATTGTCGGGTACTGAACCGTTTTATATTCCGCCAGCTGCGCCGTTACAACCGGGTCCGGGAGGACTCGATATCCGTACGCTGATCCATAGTGCGCAAACCAATATGCAATTCTCCTGTGTGGAGTTTGCCGTGGCCGCGCGGAAAATGGGACCGGCACCACACTACCACAAAGAACTGGATGAACTGATGTATGTCCTGGAAGGAACAGCAACCGTTATGGTGGAGGACCGGTTTTATGAAATTCCGGCCGGTGGCTGGCATTTCAGACCTCACGGTAAAGTGCATACGTTTTTTAACAAAACGGATCAGCCATTCCGTGGTATTGACATGTACTTTAACCAGAATTTTGAAGACTACCTCGAAGAGTTAATACACCAGCTTATACCGGAAATGCTGGAGAAGAAACTGACACCGGAGGATCCGGGAATTGCCAAACGAATGCACGATCTCCATGAACGGTTTGGCATCGTGGGATACCCGGAAAAAAGACAGGGAATTATAGAGCAATTCAACTTAATAGCATAACCAGCAAGAGGTATTCTGTCACATGAGCCGGCTTCAGTCTGATCCTGTCTCCGGCCTGCATCCCTTGTGCTATAATTTATACAAATAGCGGTAAAATAATAAATCATGCAACAACTTCTTTTTACAGCAGGCCTGCTGTTGCTTCAGCTGGCAGCTTCCTCACAAAACGGGTATATCCGGCAATCGTTTAAATTGCCTTTCAGCCAGGGTGAAAAGGATTATTATGTCAGGTTAGCAGGTACGGACTATGTCCTCAACGGGGATATTATCGCGGGCAATACCCTGCAGAAGACTATGCTGTACCAGACGAATAATCATGATTTTTATATCTGGCCAAAGGGAGAAATTGCCATTAATATTGATGAAAGCCTGACCAACAGGGTGAACAGGGCGGGTGTGAATATGCGGAAACAGGCACTGGAAGCCATCGGGGAGTTTAACCGGTTAACCAATCTGCGGCTGGTATCCCATACTAATCAGCGTGACTATATCACACTAAAATTTTCGCCGGATACCACATATGGAGGATTATCACCCGTTGGCCGGGTGGGTGGCGAGCAAATAGTCTGGATAACGGCACTTTCGTCAGTGCGCACCTACCTGCATGAGCTGATGCATAGTTTTGGTTTTTACCATGAGCAAAGCCGCCATGACCGTGACCAGTATGTAGTGGTGGATACTACAAAGGCGGCTCCTGAATTCCGGTATAATTTTCAGATTGAACCGGGTGTTACCGGTACAGCCTATGATTATAATTCGGTGATGCATTATTCAGCCGGGGCATTTGCCAGTAAAGACGGTGACCGGACGATACGGTGTAAAAACGGGAATGTGGTAACGGATTGCAGTCTGGGTGGCAACCGGTTAAGCGATCTGGATATTGCCGGCATTAACAGCAGCTATTTTTATAATGCTTCGTTACCCCGGGTGGTATACAAGGATTACCTGGTACGGAAAGAAGAGCAACAGGTAATGTTTACAAATCAGCAATCGTCAGGCGCGTTGACAAAAATGACCAATCAGCAACTTGAGGAGGGGATGTACAAAATAAAACTGAACCAGACGGGGAAGTACCTTGCCATTGAAGGTGTAAGCAAAGACAACGGGGCCCGGTTGGTTCAATGGGATTATGTAGATCAGGCCAATCATAAATTTTATATCCGGAAAATAGCCGACGGCATTTATGTAATCAGTGCTGTACACAGCGGCAGGTATATCAATGCGGCGGGCCAGGGCACCGCAGATGGTACACCGGTGATTCAATGGGATTATGCCGCGCAGGATAATGTACGCTGGAAACTGTATTATAAAACCGGCAACCAGGGATCCGCCTCGGGCTGGGTGATTCAGAATAAAAATTCAGGAACGAATCTTTCTCTTCCATCCTTCAGCGGCAGCAATAACGGGGAAGCCCTGGTGATCCGGAAACAGGGATATAGTGACGGGGCACCGGAAGCGATACAAACATTTAGTTTTGAAAAAATCGGGAACCTTCCTTTGCGGGAGCAGGGACTGTATGATAATTCCCCGGGCATGTTGAAAAAAGTAAAACAATAAACGCGTTATCCCGGTTTCGGTGTTGGTTTATCTGCCGAACGTTTTTTCAAATACGGCAAACCGGAGGTCCAGGTTTTTTCTCAACGCCGCTTTTACCTGTTCGTCCTCTATAAAGCTGTACCGGATACTGTTGTATACCATCGCCTTAATGGCTTTATAGGAAATAAACGGATAGCGTTTGGCCAGCAGTACATATTGCCAGGTAATGCTGGTACGCAGTATACCCGCGTCATCTGTACTGATTGTAATGGGCACTGCCGCCTTATAATAAAGGCTGATGGGATGCAGGTCGTCTTTTACATTCAGGATAAATTCATTGCTGCTGAGATTTATTTCCACGGCTACTTCATGATGTTTCATATAAGCAAGAAGTGAGCGGCTGTCCTTTTCCCAGGCCATATCCACGCCATGGCCAATACGGGCAGCACCGGCAAAACGTACGGCTTCATTGATATGCCAGGTGAGTTCTTCGGGAGCTACTAATCCGGATGTCAGTTCACCGGCGTGCATGGCATATTTAACCAATGGAAATTTCCGGTGCAGGTAGTTGTACATCGCCATGTGCAGCCAGTAATCCTGCATGGAAACCTCTCCGTGTTCAGGAGAAACAATGTTCACGCCGACAATCAGCGGACTTTTATCAGCGGAAATAAAATTTACGTAGAGATGTTTAAATAACTCTGCAGGCTCCATGAACCGCAGCACAAAATTCTGATAGCGCAACGTAAAGGAATCATCATCGAGTTGCAGCTGCCTGTGCTGCTCACTGACCCGTTTATTGAATGCAAGGGCTGTATCAACGGCACCGCCCGCCTCAAAACGACGGATGAGGTCTTCGAATACACTAAAAACAGTGTTTGTATCTTTTTGTATACCGGCTTGCCTTAAACGGTAGTTGAGACTGTCGTTGCCGGTAATCTTCAATGGAAATTTCGGACGGATGAATTGTGTTTCGATATAGCTGAGGTTTTCCGCTTTGGCGCGACGTTTCAGTTCCAGCAGGGCTTCGGGTACGGAGGCGTCCATGATCGCGTCAAACTTTCCGAAACTGTCGAAAAAAATATTCTCGGAAGGACCGGCTGCCGGGTGATAATTTTTTACGGACCATTGCTGAAGAATGGCCGTTTTCAGTGCCTGCAGATCGCTGACCTCGCTGAATTTTTTCCATGTTCCTGTTTTTCCGGCTGCAGTGGCGACAGTATAAGTGTTCAATTCCACCCAGTAATCTTCCCGTATGGCTTTGGCCAGCAGGTAATCCGGCCAGGCGGATCCGGAAAAGTGGTGATGCAGGTCGCCACCTTTCGGCATGCCGGCAAAGAAAGCCGTCAGCTGTGCTTCATTATTACGGATGGATTCAAAATAGACGGATATTTTATCCTGGGCGTTGATATTGAAGTGAAGCAGCAGCAGTAAGAGCAGGGATAATTGTTTCATGGTTGGCAAAGGTAGTAAATGGTGAGTGGTGAATGGTGAGTGGTGAGTGGGGTTTCGGGTAAAAAAAACGGTTCCGTTTTCAGAACCGTTTTTAGCTATTTAAGCAGGAAGCGTATCCGCTTTATTTTTAACTATTCTCTATTGTCCACTTTCCATTTTCCTTTCTTACAATCCGCTCAATGTAATGCCCACTGAGAAAGGCCGCACCTGCGGACCCGCTCCATCGCGGAATACCGGCGTGAACTGGTAGGAACCATACACACTGAGATTGCCATAGCCGGCCCTGATCATACCGGAAAGACGTTGTTTATTAATGAACCGCTTGCTGGATTCCTTCATTACGTAATTGTTCAGTGTGGTGCCGCCGCTGTTTTCATAATCAGAACTGCGGGTATGCGCATTGATGAGGGTACCCACTTTTACACCAATAGCGAGCTTCAGCCCTTTACCGGTTTCAGGTGCTGCTGAATACCGGAATTCGATCGGGGCTTCCAGGAAAACGGTAGCCAGTTTTGTTTTCTTGAAGTGATTGGTATCACTCATGTTGGTGAAATGAAGGGTGCTGGTCTGATCCTTTATGCCCACATAGGTTTTGGAAAACAGGATATGGTCAGAACCGATGCCCGGACCAAAGGCCATGCTCAGTTTGGGATTATTTTTAAAGGGGAAGTCGTACATCAGGTATACGTTGATTGACTTGGAAAACCCTTTGGTGGTTATAGTATCGGGACGGCCGGCCCATCCGGTATAGCCAAACTGAAATACCAGGTGGTCATTTGCCCGGTTGGCCAGGTTGGGTTTTTCTTTTTTCTTTTTAGGCACAATCACAGAATCGACAGATTGTGCTGAAAGACTGATAACAGTAAAAGCCGCAACGGAAAACAGAATAAACTTCTTCATAATCATTAAGTAGTGAACAAAAGTAAAAGTGGTACAGTTAACAAAAGGTTAATACCAAGAGGGCAAGTCCCCGGACACTTAAAAACAAAGTACGAAGTTGGAAGTACGAAGTACGTTTTGATCTCCGTACTTCCAACTTCGTACTTCGTACTTCCAACCTCGTACTTGTTGTGGACCCTGTTGGGATCGAACCAACGACCCGCAGATTATGAGTCTGCTGCTCTAACCAACTGAGCTAAGGGTCCTGCCTTTCAGGCGGCTGCAAAAGTACAGAAATTCCGGTTTAAACCCGTCATGTACTTTTAGGAAACAATTTCATAGTTTTACCCCGCTTTGCTTATGCCTGAAAACGAGTCCATAAAGCGTTTACTTGCTGCTATTGCTTTTGCTAATGACCAGTCAGCCTATAAGGAGCTTTTCATCCTGCTGCATGGTCGTTTAAAGCAGTTTGCTTATTCTATTCTCAAATCTCATGAGGAATCAGAAGAACTGGTATCTGACTTGTTTATCAAAGTCTGGCAGAAAAAGGACCAGCTGACCACCATTGAATCTCCGCTTCTTTATTTCTATACTTCTGCTAAAAACATGGCTTACAATAGGTTAAGTAAGCAAAAACGACAGGTCAATAGCTCCCCTGAAGAATGGCTGGTACAACTCAATAGCGTTTATTTTGACCCGGAACAGCTGATGATGACGGAAGAAATGATGCGTCAGATCCGCCAGGCTATCAATACACTCCCCCCCCGGTGCCGGATTATATTCAAACTGGTAAAAGAAGACGGTTTGAAATATAAGGAAGTAGCCGAATTATTACAGCTGTCTATTAAAACAGTAGAAGCACAAATGGCCATTGCTCTTCGTCGTTTAGGTAAATGTATGGAATTGGAAATCAATCAATTAAATATTAATACGCAGGCTACAAAGAAAAGTTAAACTTTTTTTAGGGGTAATTACTGTGTTTTATTGTCTTAGCTATTTTACAACCAGCGTATTACATGAGTCAGGAACAATTTTGGGTATTATTTTCAAAAAAGCTGACCGGCGAGGCATCGGCGGAGGAATTGGCTTTGCTGGAGACCCTGATTCAGGCGCATCCGGAATGGCAGTATGCCATTCAGAACCTGGAAGATCTTTGGAAAACGAAAGCTGCAACTGATCCCATCACAGGTGAAGATGCGTATATGCTGCATCTGCACAGAATGACGGAGATGCAGATTTCCTTTGATGATATTACAGGCCGCTCAGGTAATAGCGTGGGTAAAGAGAAACGTTCAAGGCGTTGGTATTGGGTAGCCGCATCAGCTGTCTTGCTGGCGGGTCTGCTTGCTTTCAGTTCTTTCTATTTATTTAACAGGAAAACGGAGGAAGTGGCTCAACATGTGAATGAGATTTCCACCCGTCCCGGATCAAAATCCAAAGTGCAGTTGCCGGATGGTTCTGTGGTATGGCTGAATGCGGGGAGTAAACTGACGTATACCAAGGACTTTGGAAAAGAAACCCGTGATGTAACGCTGATCGGGGAAGGATTTTTTGATGTAACAAAAAACCCCGGAAAGCCTTTTATCATCAGTGCGGCCAATATAAAAATCAAGGTACTGGGTACGGCCTTTAATGTAAAAGCGTATCCGGAAGACAAACAAACGGAAACCAGCCTGATCAGGGGCAGTATTGAAGTAACCATCCGGAACCGGCCCAATGACAAGATAATATTATCGCCCAGTGAAAAGCTGGTGGTGGAGAATAGTGAAGCAAAGGTTGAGCAGGTTGATAAGTCGGCGGATAAAACGACCGGTAATATCAAGAGAACGGAATTGCCGGTAATCAGTACGCTGGTGGCGATAAACAAATTGAAATACAATCCGGCGGACAGTACCGTTGCGGAAGTACAGTGGGTAAATAATAAACTGGTATTCCGGGATGAGTCCTTCAGTGAAGTGGCGGTAAGGATGGAACGTTGGTATGATGTGCAGATAGCTATTGAAGATCCGGGTATCAGTGATGTAAGGCTGACGGGTGTATTTGAATCAGAAACGATAATCCAGGCGTTGGAGGCTTTAAAGGAATCCATCGCTTTTCAATACGAAAAAGCTGGAAACAGAATAATTATTCACCGTTAATTGTGATTGCTTATGATTGCTCTGCTGCTCCCCAACACTTCCTGAAGTGTATAAAAAATTGCGGGATTTCGCTGCAACGAAACCCCGCCAGGTTGCCTGGATTCCGGATGGGAATCCCGTTTATTAACCCTTCAAACGTAAAGTATGAAAAAAGACGAAACGACTGCTGTTTCTAAAAAGGATCTCTTGTTACCAAAGATTGCCCGAATTATGAAATTGACGATTGCTTTCCTGCTGATTGCCTGTCTACAGGTTTCCGCCCGCGGATTTTCGCAGGATCGTATTACGCTGAAAATGAATGAGGCAGAAATTAAGAAAGTATTATTTGCCATTGAAAAGAAGACCAATTACCGGTTTCTTTTCAGTGAAAATGCCTTAAAGAAAAAACCCAAAGTAACCGTGGATGCGGTGGATGCACCGGTAACGGATCTGCTCGACAAGATTTTGTCGAACACCGGGGTCAGTTACAAAATTCTTGCCTCCAAACTGGTGGTATTGAAAGAAGGTATTTCCGCTGGTGATATTGCTTCCAAAGACCTGCGTGTTACCGGTAAGGTGACAGCGGCTACCGGGGAAGCCCTCACCGGGGTATCTGTAGCCGTTAAAGGTTCCCGCACCGGAACCACAACGGATGCGAATGGTAATTTTGCCATTACTGTACCTGATGATGCCACCCTGGTTTTCAGTTATGTGGGTTTTGAAAGTTATGAAGTGGCTGTTGCCGGAAAATCTTCCATCAATGTTACCCTTCAGCAATCAGCCCGTAAAATTGATGAAGTGGTGGTGATTGGTTATGGTCAGGCCAGCAAGCGCGACCTGACTGGTTCTATCACTAAAATCAGCGGCCGTGATATTGCAGACAAGCCCAATGTGAACCCCGTGGCTTCCCTGCAAGGTAAAGTTGCAGGTCTTAGCGTAGTAAACTCCGGTACACCGGGTCAGGAGCCCGATATCCGGATCCGTGGTACAAACTCATTGTCCAGTGCCGGTGTAAAACCCTTGTACCTTGTAGATGGTATCTTCAATGACAATATCGGCTTCCTGAATCCCAACGATATTGAATCCATCGAAATCCTGAAGGATCCTTCCTCGCTGGCCATCTTCGGTGTACGTGGTGCGAATGGTGTGATCGCCATTACCACCAAGAAAGCCAAAACCGGCCAGGTGAATATTAACTTCAATACAACATTTGGCGCCAAGAAACTGGTGGATAAAATCGCCATGGTAGATGCCGCAGGATTTAAAATGCTTTTCGAAGAAGAGCAGGACAACCTGGGTATTACCGGTTCTGACCGTTTTGATTTCACTCCCTGGACCGGGAATACGGATTGGGTAAGTGCAATGACACAAACCGGGATGATGTCAATGACGAACCTGAGTGTTAGTACGGCTACCGATAAGAACAAATTTTATATCGGCCTCGGCTATACCGATGAAGAAGGAATTGTGAAACATGAACGCCTGCGCAAAATGTCACTGAACCTGAGTGATGAAGTAAAAGTTACCAAAGGAATCAAACTGGGCTTCACCCTGAATACATTCCGTCAGCGTAACCCGTATAGTAACGCACGTGGCCTTTTATTCCAGGCGCGTCGCGCCCTCCCGATCACCCCGGTTTATAATGATGCTGCCGGTGCCTATTACAATCTTGCTATTCAATCTGCCCAGATGATCAATCCGGCCATGGAGCTGAATGACAACTGGGATAAAGAACTGAATTATGAGACCCGTTCAGTAGCCAGCGTATATGCTGATATCAACATCCTCAAAAACCTGAACTGGCGCTCTACTTTCTATGCGGATATGTCAGTACTGGATGGCCGTTCCTATCGCCCGATCGACAGTTTATATGATCCGATCGGAGGAACCACGTTTGTACACAACAGCTATAACCGTACTGAAGTATCTCAATCCACTCAACGTTGGAATAAATTCCAGCAGGATCATATCCTGACGTTCAAACAGAACTTTGGGGATCATGGCCTGACGCTGACTGGTGGTTTTACTACTTATTATAATGAATACCGCGGCTTGTTTGGTTCAATCAAACAATCACTGACTGGTCTTCCGATTCCGAACGACAAGGTTTTCTGGTACCTTGACAATGGATTCGGAGATAAGAGTACACGTGTTGCTTCTTCCGGTCAGTGGGAAAAAGCCACCGTTTCAGGACTGTTCCGTGCGCTGTACAACTTCAAAGGGAAATACATGCTGAATGGTTCTTTCCGTCGTGACTGGTCATCCGCATGGCGCCAGGATTATGGCAACCAGCCGGATAATTTCTACTCCCTGGGTGCTGCCTGGGAGATCAGCAAAGAAGATTTCTTCCAGAATCAGAATGTATTTGATTACCTGAAACTGAAAGGAAGTTTTGGTGTACTGGGAATTCAAAACACCTATGAATTTAACTACCCTGCTTATCCTTCTCTGGCTACCAACTCAACCGCTGTGTTTGGTAATATCATTGTACCTGTTTACACGGAAACATATCTGGCCGACCGTAACCTGCATTGGGAAAAAGTACACGGTAAAGAGATCGGTATTGAATTCGACATGTTGAAGCGTAAGCTGCATGGTGAGATCGTGTATTATCACAAGAAGACGGTTGACCTGCTGGCACTGATTAATGCCGGTGCCGGTCTGCAGACGCTTACCAATATTGGTGATATGCGCAACCGCGGTCTGGAGATGTCTGCCAGCTATACTCATGAAGTGAAAAAAGACTTCACCGTTACTGTTTCAGGTAATATGACCACATTCGACAACAAATTCCTGAATTCTCCTTTTACCTCCAACCCGGATGAACAATACCCCAACCGTACTGTAGCAGGTTACCCGATCGGTTACTTTTACGGATATGTAGTGGAAGGTGTATACCAGTCTTATGCCGACAAACTGGCTTCCCCGACTATGAGCCTGGGTAACAGTTATGGCCCCGGCGACCTGAAGTACAAGGATCTGAATGGTGATGGCGTGGTAAATACAGACGACCGCACGCTGATCGGAAACCCCACTCCTGATTTTATCTATGGTGGTAATGTTACCGTGAAGTATAAAGGTCTTGACCTGAGTGTGGATATGCAAGGTGTTTATGGAAATGAAATTTACCGCTACTGGGGTAGTTCTGAACTGCCTTACACCAAATTCAATTACCCTGCATTCAAACTGAACCGCTGGCATGGTGCCGGTACATCCAACTGGGATCCGATCCTGGGCGATGACCACTCTACCAACCGTCTGCCTTCCAATTATGGTATTGAAGACGGCAGCTATTTCCGGGTAAGGAATTTCCAGATTGGATATAATTTCAGTCCTGACCTGCTGTCCAAAGTGAACATCAAGAGTCTTCGTGCGTTTTTCAATGTGCAGAACATGAAAACCTGGAAACGCAACTCCGGTTATTCTCCTGAGTTCGGTGGTTCACCCACATCATTTGGAATCGACACAGGTAATGACCCGATTCCGGTGATTATTTCCGGTGGTATTAATGTCAATTTTTAATTAACGCTTGAATATCCATAAAACGAATAAAATGAAAAGAAACAAAATTCTATGGTTGATGCTGGTAATAGTTGTTGCCAGTACAACATTCACCGGGTGTAAGAAGTTTCTTGACCGCAGGCCTTTGCAAGCCTCCCTGGAAGATCTGAATCAGGGTGGTCTTGAAGGTCAGGTCTTTGGTTTGTATGGTTCATTCCTCGACCGGAATGCGGCTTACCACGGGTACAGCAGTATTCCCTGGTTTGGCTTCCATTCCTTCCGCGGCGACGATGCCATGAAAGGAAGCAGCCCCGCGGATGGTGCGGACTGGGGAGTGATCTTTGATGAATTTCAATATCAGAAATCGCATTGGGCACCTACTATTTACTGGGATCAGAACTATAACCTGATCAACAAAGCGAATACAGTGCTGCAAATGGCGGATTCGCTGGGACTCTCCGATGCTGCATCGAAAATAAATATCGCCGAAGCGAAATTTTTCCGGGCGCTTACTTATTTCCAGCTGGTTCGCGTATTTGGTGATGTGCCTAAAATTGATTTTAAAATTTATAATGCCAACGACTCCAAGAAGCCCAAGGCAACTGCCGCTGAGATTTATGCATTAATAGATGCGGACCTGCAGGCCGGTGTAGATGATCTGCCGGAAAACTGGCTGAATGCAACCGGTAACAGTCGTTTCCCGGGTCGTCTGACTAAGTATACGGCGATGGCTTTACTGGCAAAAGTTAAAATCTACAATCAGAACTGGTCCGCCGCATTAGGTCTTGCTACCCAGGTAATCAATTCCGGTAACTATCAGTTACTGCCTAATTACAGCAACCTGTTCAAAGTAGCTGGTGAAAACTCTAAAGAATCATTATTTGAAATTCAGGCCGACCTGGGTTCCAATGGTGTGCCGGATAACGGGCACGAATATGGCGTTGAACAAGGCGTGCGTGGTTCCGGTGACTGGGATCTGGGCTGGGGCTGGAATACGCCTACGGATGACCTGGTAAATGCTTATGAAGCCGGTGACAACCGTAAAGCGGCCACTATTCTGTTTTCCGGTCAGGATGACGGATATGGTAAAACCGTTCCTGCTTATCCGACTATTCCCCGCCTTTACTGGAACAAAAAAGTATACCCGGAACCTTCCATGCAAACCTTTACCGGTCGTCGTCAGAATGCATGGCTGAACCACACTCTGTTGCGTTATGCAGACGTTCTTTTACTGGCTGCAGAAGCTGCCAATGAGTTGGGTGGCGCTACCAATCAGGCCAATGCCACTACTTGGGTAAATATGATCCGTAACCGTGCCGGTCTTTCCAATATTTCCTTTACATCACAGGCACAAATGCGTGCTGCGATCAAACAGGAAAGACGTATGGAACTGGCAATGGAAGGAGAACGTTTCTTTGACCTGGTAAGATGGGGTGATGCAGTGACCGTACTGGGCCCCAGCGGTTACACACCTTGTCATAAGTATTTCCCGCTTCCGCAAACAGCGATTGACTTTGCAGGTGGAGTACTGGTACAGAACCCCTGCTGGTAAGATATAATCCTTTCAGGGGATGAGGCGATCATCCCCTGATTTTGGTTAATCATTAAAAAACTAACGTAATGAATAAACACTTAAAGAAAATAGGTTTCGCTGCCGGCACTTTATTGCTGCTGGCTTCCTGCCAGAAAATGTCAAAGCCGGATATGGGTACTTTCCCCGCGGATGCAAATCCTCCGGGCGGCCCTCTCGCTTTTTATGTTGCTTTTGATGGCACCACTACAAATCCGCTGATGAATGCAGTGGATAGTATCCGGGCCAACTTTGCTTCAGACAATCCCCTTGCAGCTGTTGACGGAATCAAGGGTAAAGCGGTAAAAGGGGAAAATAAAAAATTCATCAAATACGCTAAACCCAATGACTGGGCCAAGAATGCCAAAAGTTTTACCATTTCATTCTGGTATAAAGGCAACGGACAGACGAAAAATAATGCCGGTACCAACGGTCCGGAATATATCCTGAGCTTTAAATCAAGCAATGGTCACTGGTCCGGCGCACAGGCCCTTGTTTTCCTGGAAGGAAACAACACATTATGCGCGATCAAAACCATGTTCGTGGATAAAAACAATAACGATGCCTGGTTTACCTGGGAAGGCGGCAACCAGATCGCTGGTATGATGAATGATGCGTGGCACCATATAGCCCTGGTATATAACGCCACTACCAGTGTAATGACCTGTTACCTGGATGGCGCGGCCCGTCCTACCACCGGTAACTGGGGTACACATGGTAACCTGAATATGGACGAAAGCAAGATTACGGAAATGCGCGTGGGTTCAGGTCCTTCAAACAGTATTGATACCGATGACTGGCTGGCTTCCACCTTTAAAGGAAGTATCGACCAACTCCGTATGTATACAACCGCACTGACAGCAGCTGAAGTTTCCAGCCTGTTTACGAATAAACAGTAAGGAAATATCAGCGGTTTGCCAGGAACGTTTTTTTGGCAATCGCAGAGCATAAGCAAGAAAAAAGGGGCTGAACAATTTATTGTTTCAGCCCTTTTATGCTTTTTTGACCTGGTCATATTCTGAATTGAACTATATGATGAGACTTTCATTTACAGCGCTATTTATTTCTGTCCTGCTGCTGTGTGGCTGTAACCGGCAAAAGAAGGATACACTGTTTACCTCCCTGTCTTCCGAAAAAACTCATATCAACTTTTCCAATCACCTGCCAGAAAAGGAACGATTTAATATTCTTTACTATCTCTATTATTATAACGGCGGTGGTGTGGCTGTCGGGGATATTAACAATGACGGGCTTGCAGACATCTATTTCACAGCTAATCAAAGAGGGAAAAACCGGCTCTTTCTGAATAAGGGGAATCTGACCTTTGAAGATATTACAGCCACAGCCGGAGTGGCGGGACAAGCTGACTGGTGCAGCGGTGTTACCATGGCTGATGTAAACGGGGATGGGTTGCTGGATATATATGTAAGCGCTGTCAGTAATAAATTCGGATTAACCGGCCATAACGAACTTTTTATTAATAACGGGAATAACCGCTTTACGGAAAAAAGTGAAGCCTATGGGCTGAATTTTTCCGGCCTGACCACTCAGACCGTCTTTTTTGATTACGACCACGATGGTGACCTGGATTGTTATATCCTGAATCAGTCGGATCGTCCACATGCCAATGTGGTGGATACATCCAGCCGGCACAAGTATGATTCCTTATCAGGAGATCTTTTGCTGCGCAATGACCTGCCGTCTTCAGGACGCTTTACGGATGTTTCTAAGGCGGCCGGAATTTATCAGAGTAACCTGGGATACGGACTCGGCCTTTCGGTAGCCGATTTAAACAATGACGGATGGGAAGATATTTATGTGGGCAATGACTTTCATGAGAATGACTATTGCTATATCAATAACGGCAATGGATCTTTTACAGAAAACGGGGCAGCCCGTTTCCGGCATTACAGCCGTTTCAGCATGGGTAATGATATTAATGACTATAACAACGATGGTCAGCCTGACGTAATAACGGTTGATATGCTTCCGCCCGATGAGAAAACCATGAAAACATACGGTAGCGACGAGAATCCTGATATCTACCGGTTCAAACTGGAGAAAAATGGTTACCAGCAGCAGGTTTCACGAAACGTACTGCAACATAATAACGGGAGTGGCGTCAGTTTCAGCGATATCGCCCTGCAGGCCGGTGTGTCTGCCACTGATTGGAGCTGGGCTCCCCTGTTTGCCGATTTTGATAATGATGGCCGCAAAGACCTTTTTATTTCCAGTGGTATTGTAAAACGCCCCGTGGATATGGACTATATCAGGTTTGTTTCAAACCAGGAAATGAATAAAGGGCTGAACTATACAGATAAGTTCGACAACGAAACAATTGAAGCCATGCCGGAAGGCAGTTCGCATCCCTTCTTTTTCAGAAATGACAACGGGTATACTTTTCAGGATGTCAGCAAGGATTGGGGCACTGGCGATATGAAAGGTTTTTACAACGGGTCAGCCTATGCGGACTTTGACAATGACGGAGACCTGGATATGGTGATCAACTGTCTTGATGCAGAGGCGACATTGCTACGCAATAACAGTCAGCCCGGAAAACAATTGTCATTTCGTTTCTCCGGCGACAGTATGAACCGTTACGGGATTGGAGCAAAACTTTATCTCTGGTCCGGCGGTCAGTTGCAATACCAGCAACTGATGACCACCCGCGGTTTTCAATCCTCAGTGGAACCGCGCATGCATTTCGGGTTGGGTACCGCCACGCTGGCGGATAGTGTGCTTGTGGTCTGGCCTGATCAACGTATGCAGGTAGTGAAGCAGCTTCCGTCGAACAAGGAAGTAACGCTGGAATACAAAAACGCAACCGGGCAATTTGCGTATGCCACTTATTTCCCGCCATTACAATCCGGCTTTACAGACATAACAGCCAGTGCAGGCCCGGACTGGAGCCACCGGGAAAATGAATTTAACGATTTTGACATTCAATATCTTATTCCGCATACCCTTTCTGCACGCGGCCCCAAAACGGCCGTGGCAGATGTAAACGGCGACGGAAGGGACGACATTTATGTCTGCAGTTCAAAAGGAGAAACAGGGGCCCTGCTGATACAGGGTGCGGATGGCCGGTTTAGCCGTTCTGCACAACCGGATTTTGAACTGAACAGGGAGAGTGAGGACGTGGATGCCGCATTCTTTGATGCTAACGGTGACAAGCACCCTGATTTGCTGGTGATTACCGGGGGAAACGAAGTGCTGGCCACCAGCCGGCAAGGGGAAGACCGGTTATATATCAATGACGGGAAAGGCAATTTCAAAAAGAAAGATCTCTCATTCCCCATACAATATGAAAGCAAATCCTGTATTGCCGTTTCAGATTTTGATAAAGACGGTGATATGGACTTCTTTATCGGGAACCTGGCCAGCCAGACGCAATATGGTGATCCCGTAAATTCTTATCTCTACATAAACCGGGGCGATGCCATTTTTGACCTCGCAGAACGTAAAACGATTTTCCTGCAGAAAACCGGAATGGTGACATCGGCTGTATTTGCTGACGTAAACAAGGACAGCTGGCCCGATCTTGTACTGACAGGTGAATGGATGCCGGTAAAGATTTTTATAAACAAGAATGGTCAGTTTACAGAGACGGCCATTCCACATTCCACCGGACTCTGGCAAAGTCTGTATGCGGCTGATGTGAACGGTGACGGGTTTACCGATCTGCTGGCGGGTAACTGGGGGCATAATTCCAAGTTATGGGCTGGTAAGAATGGTCCGCTCAAACTCTTTATGAAGGATTTCGATAAGAACGGCACTGTAGAACAGATACTTTGTTATACCATCGACAAAAAGGAGTATACATTTCTTGGTAAAGATGAACTGGAGCGTTCCTTGCCTGTATTAAAGAAAGCCTACCTGAAATACAGTGATGTGGCAGGGAAAACAGTGCAATATATGTTTTATGACCTGTTCAATGAATATATAACACTGGAAGCAGAGACACTTTCGTCCTCCTGTTTTCTGAACGATGGGAAAGGCGGGTTTACCCGTATTACGCTGGATGATGCAGCGCAATCGGCTCCTTTGATGTGCATGAATACGGGCACCGGAAAGAATGGAACATATTTTTTAGGTGCCGGAAATTATTATGGAGTGATCCCGTTTGAAGGCCGGTATGATGCCCTGCAGCCCCTGCAATTCAGCTTTTCAAAAGAAGGGAAGCCGGCAGGCAGTCAGGCTCTGATGAACAGCTTCAGCGGAGAAGCCAGGGATATTGATTGGGTGCGTACCGGGAACGGCGATTCGCTGCTGGTCATTGCAAGGAACAATGCCCCGCTGGTCATTTTAAGGAAAAACTAAACAGAGAACAATAATATTTACTAGTATGAAAACCGGAATGAATTTATCAATCTTCCTGCTGGCCGGGGTGTTATCTATTTCTTCTAATTGCACCAAGAACAAATCGGGTGGCAGCTCCGCCAATGATACCATCAACGCGGAATACTGGATTACCAGAGCCGATCAGACAGCAACTTTACAGAAGCAGACCACACAGTTCAGCTTTGGTACCACGGCAAACAACAATTCCACTATTGAGATAGACAGTACAAAAACCTTTCAGACCGTGGATGGGTTTGGTTATTCACTCACCGGTGGCAGTGCCTACCTGATCAATCATATGGATGAGGCGTCAAAGAACGCATTGCTCAATGAATTTTTTGGAGCGGGAGAGAGCAGTATCGGTGTAAGTTATCTCCGTATCAGTATCGGTGCCTCTGACCTGGACGCCTCCGTATTCAGTTATAATGACCTGGCAGCGGGTCAGACTGATCTTACACTGTCCAACTTCAGTTTATCAAAAGATACGGTGGACCTGATTCCCGTTTTGAAAAAAATACTGACAATTAATCCGGCCATCAAAATTATGGGATCACCCTGGAGTGCCCCGGTCTGGATGAAGGACAATGGCAGTTCCATTGGCGGAAGTCTGAAGCCGGAATATTATAGTGTGTATGCACAGTATTTTGTAAAGTATATACAGGCTATGGCGGCAAAAGGAATTAACCTGCATGCGGTTACAATACAGAATGAACCTCAGCATGGCGGGAATAATCCCAGTATGGTAATGTCTGCACTGCAACAGGCTGAATTTGTAAAGAATCACCTGGGGCCGGCATTCAGAACAGCGGGGATCACTACCAAAATCGTGATCTGGGATCATAACTGCAATAATCCGAATTACCCCATCACTATCATGGATGACCCGGCGGCCAAGGCGTTTGTAGATGGCAGCGCGTTTCACCTTTATGAAGGAGAGATCGGGGCAATGTCCGGTGTACATGCAGCTCACCCGGACAAGAATCTTTATTTTACAGAACAATGGACGGGCGCCAATGGCAGTTTTGATGGTGATCTGAAGTGGCATACCAAAAATGTGATAATCGGATCCATGAGAAACTGGAGTAAGGTAGCGCTGGAATGGAATCTGGCCAGCGACCCCGCTTACCAGCCTCATACACCCGGCGGCTGTTCTGAATGTAAAGGAGCCGTGACCATCAGTGGTTCTGTTGCCAGTAAGAATGTAAGTTATTATATCATCGCCCATGCATCCCGGTTTATTCCCCCGGGATCCGTACGCATCGAAAGCAGTACCGGCACCACTGTTTCAAACGTGGTATTCCTTCGGCCTGATGGAAAGAAAGTAATGCTGGTGGTAAATGAAAACGGAGCCGCTGTATCGGTGAACGTTAAAAGCAAAGGGAAATGGGCTGTTGTGTCAATTCCCGGGAATGCTGTTGTTACATATATCTGGTAATTTTTAAAATCATATTGCTATGTTTAAATATTCATCGTTTGTATTACTGGCTGCACTGGCGGCTTCCTGTAATACCAAACCCGGTACGGAAGAGAAAAGCAGTGTCAGCAGTACGGTATTTTCCGTAGAAGGGAAAAAAGTGTGGGGCTGGACCACGGCAGACAGTACAGACCTGCGTCTGAGTCCGACCGACACGCTTTCTTTTGAAGCAAAGCCGCAACCTTTCGAGAATGAGGTAGTCGTATTTGTGGATCCGGGCAAAACCTTTCAGACGTATATGGGGGTTGGAGCCGCGCTGACTGACGCGTCTGCGGAAACATTTTATAAAATGCCCGGTGATAAACAGGCTGAAATCATGAAGGCTTTTTTCGACAAGGAGAAAGGTATCGGCTATACTATCGGGCGTACAAATATTAACAGCTGTGATTTCAGCAGCGACATGTATACGTATGTTCAGGATGGTGACAAGGAATTGAAGACATTTACAATTGAGCATGACCGTAAGTACAAAATTCCGTTTATCAAAGAAGCGATAAAAGCGGCTGGTGGCAAACTCACCCTGTTTGCCAGTCCCTGGAGTCCGCCCGCCTGGATGAAGGACAATAATGATTTGCTCCACGGGGGCAAATTGAAGCCGGAATTTTATGATAGCTGGGCGCTTTATTATACGAAGTTTATTAAGGAGTATGAAAAAGAGGGGGTACCCGTATGGGGTATTTCCGTACAGAATGAACCCATGGCTACCCAGCGCTGGGAAAGTTGTATATATACGGCGGAAGAAGAAAGAGATTTTCTGAAAAAGCACCTGGGACCGACCATGCACAAGGAAGGGCTGCAGGATAAAAAAATCATTGTATGGGATCATAACCGTGACCTGGTTTACCAGAGAGCCAGTACCTATTTTGATGATCCGGAAGCTTCAAAATATGCCTGGGGTATCGGGTTTCACTGGTATGAAAACTGGAGCGGTGGTGATCACATGTTTGATAATCTGAAACGGGTGCATGAAGCCTACCCGGATAAGACCATTCTGTTTACAGAGGGTTGTGCGGAGAATTTTAATGCCAGCCGGTACAAAGCCTGGGCGCTTGGTGAAAAATACGGCCGGAATATGATCATGGATTTTAACAATGGCATGGCGGGCTTTACCGATTGGAATATTATTCTGGATGAAACCGGCGGTCCCAATCATGTGCAGAATTTTTGTTTTGCGCCTGTGCACGGCGATACCAAAACAGGCGAGATCATTTATACCAACGCGTATTATTATATCGGGCATTTTTCCAAATTCATACAACCCGGTGCAAAACGCGTTATTGCCAGTCCCAGCCGGAGCCATTTATTGTCGACCGCTTTTCTCAATCCGGATGGCACGGTAGCGGTGATTGTGATGAATCAGGGTAACATCAGTTCCCCGGTTTACCTGTGGGTAAACGGGAAAGCGGTTAAGGTTAATTCTCGTGCCCATTCAATCAGTACCTATATCATTAAATAAGCAACCTGATGAAGAGAAGCTTTGTCATATGCGGAATAGTCTTATTACTGAACGCCTGCGGCGATAAATCCGACAGCCCTGTGCCGGTTACGCCCAAACAGATTACAGTACGCAGCAGCCTGCTGAATAATGCCACATTTGCTGAAACGCATTATATGGCGCCGTTACAGCCACAGCTGAAATTTGTTTTCTCAGAACCCGTGCTGAAAAGTACGGTGGCCAACGCGATCAGTTTTACCGATCTGGGCGGTATACAGGTTCCTTATTCACTCACGTATCAGCAGGGTGATTCAGTGGTATTGATTCAGCCGGATAACAAACTGGCGGGCACTACAAAATATCAGTTTAAAATAACCAACGCCCTTCGTTCCGCAAGCAACGGGGCGTTTACCAATCCGGTTGATAAGCTGATTATCACGCAGATTGACTCTACCCGGAAATTTCCGGCCA
The DNA here is from genome assembly GCA_017303855.1 of Chitinophagales bacterium. Lineage (GTDB taxonomy): Bacteria > Bacteroidota > Bacteroidia > Chitinophagales > Chitinophagaceae > JJ008. The sequence continues at coordinate 139,028 of JAFLBL010000002.1, forward strand.
TTTCGGATAATGAACTGCTCGACAAAGTACAGCAGCAAACGTTTAAATATTTCTGGGATTTCGGTCACCCGGTAAGCGGACTTGCGCGCGAGCGGAATACTTCCGGAGATGTGGTAACATCCGGTGGTTCAGGTTTCGGTATCATGTCAATTGTGGTAGGCGTGGAAAGAGGATTCGTTACGCGGGCACAGGGACTTGCACGGATGCAAACCATTGTATCTTTCTTAAAGAATACGGCGGTTAAAGTAAAGGGCGCTTTCCCGCACTGGCTAAATGGTGCCACGGGAGCCATTCAGCCCTTTAGCAGTAATGATAACGGAGCCGACCTGGTGGAAACTTCTTACCTGATGATGGGCTTGCTTACAGCCCGTCAGTATTTTAACGGCGCCGACGCGGCGGAGACTACCTTGCGGGCGGATATCAATACATTATACAATAATGTGGAATGGGATTGGTTCAGGAACGGCAATCAGAATGTATTGTACTGGCATTACAGTCCGGATAAAGGATGGGTTATGAACATGCAGATTAAGGGCTGGAATGAATGCCTGATCACTTATGTACTGGCTGCTTCCTCCACTACGCATGGTGTGCCTGCGATTGTGTATACCAACGGATGGGCCTCAAACGGCAATGCCGGATTTGTCAATGGGGGTACATACGGTTCTTACCAGTTGCCTTTAGGACCCTCTTACGGTGGCCCGTTATTTCTGGCTCATTATTCTTTCCTGGGTATTAATCCCAATGGATTATCGGATGCGTATGCGAACTACTATACGCAGAATCGCAATCATACGCTGATCAACCGGTATTATTGTATGAGCAGCGGCCTTGCCGGGAGCGGATATAGCGATTCCATCTGGGGACTGACGGCCTGTGATATACCCGGCGGTTATACTGCCTGTTCGCCCACCAACGACAGGGGCGTGATAGCACCAACTGCCGCATTAAGTTCAATGCCGTATACACCGGCTGAGTCTATGGCCGCCCTTAAATTTTATTATTATGTACTGGGAGATAAGATCTGGAAAGAGTATGGTTTTGTAGATGCATTTGCCTTGCGGGAAACCTGGTTTACCAGTTCCTTCCTGGCCATCGACCAGGGCCCGATTATCATTATGCTGGAAAATTACCGCTCAGGATTATTATGGAACCTCTTTACCAGTTGCCCGGAGGTAAAAACGGGTATGCGGTCGCTGGGTTTCACTGCACCGTACCTCTGAGATACGGCAGAAACTAACAAATATGTATAAACGAAATACGGGTACCATTTTTCTTCTTTTCTTCCTGCTGCCGTTACTGGCTCAGCAAGTGAAGCCGCAACCGGTTTTTGATCCGGCCAGGCGGCCCATGCATTTATCCGACTCCGCCTTGCTGGACCTGGTGCAGCAGCAAACCTTCCGTTATTTCTGGGACTTTGCTCATCCGGTATCGGGTATGGCGCGGGAACGGAGTAACAGTAATTTTGGTTATGGCGGGGAAACGGTGACTACCGGAGGTACCGGTTTCGGGATCATGAGCGTGATTGTTGCAACGGAAAGAAAATGGATCGGGCGTGATACAGCTGCCCGGTTCTTACTGAAAATTGTAAACTTTCTGCTGAAGGCCGATAGTTATCATGGGGCGTTTCCTCACTGGTTGAATGGGGAAACCGGGAAAACCATTCCGTTCAGCCGCAAAGATGATGGCGCCGATCTCGTGGAGACCTCTTACCTGTTCCAGGGTTTGCTTTGCGCCAGGCAGTACTTCTCCGGGAATAATGATACAGAGTCTGAATTACGGAACCGTATTTCCTGGCTCTGGCCGGATATCGAATGGAACTGGTTTACCAATGGCGGACAGGAAGTGCTCTACTGGCACTGGAGTCCCAACAACGGATGGGCCATGAATTTTCCGGTGAGAGGGTTTAATGAGTGCCTGATCATGTATATACTCGCTGCTTCATCCCCCACTGAAAAATACAGCGTATCACCCGCCGTATACCACCGGGGCTGGGCGGAGAGTATTTTTTTTAAAAACGGCAAAGAATTTTACGGCATCAGGTTGCCTCTCGGGTTTGATTATGGCGGCCCTTTGTTTTTTTCACACTATTCATTTCTCGGACTGGATCCGCGGGGTCTGAAAGACCGCTATGCCGATTACTGGGAACAGAACCGGAATCATACGCTGATCAACCGGGAACATTGTATCCGGAATCCAAACGGATTTAAGGGGTATGGAGAACAATGCTGGGGACTGACGGCGAGTGATACATACAATGGGTATGCAGCCCATTCGCCAGCTGAAGACCTGGGTACCATTTCTCCTACGGCTGCTTTGAGTGCCTTTCCGTATACACCTGCGTATTCAATGAAGGCATTACGTCATTTTTATTCGGAACACGGGGACAGGATATGGAGTGAGTATGGCTTTACCGATGCCTTCAATGAAACGAAGAACTGGGTAGCTGGTTCGCACCTGGCGATTGACCAGGGGCCCATAATTGTGATGATTGAAAATTACCGGAGCGGATTGTTATGGAAATTGTTTATGAGTTGCCCCGAAATACAATCGGGTCTTAAACGGCTCGGTTTTACCAGTCCTGCCCTGCATTGAAACAAATCTGCGTTGCCCCCTGGGCTGAATGATGCATATTATCAGGCAAACGATATTGCTGTTTTTTATCCTGCTGTGCCAACTGGATCTGCTTCAGGCACAACAGGGATTTGGTGCCCCGGTATACTGGCAGCATTTCGGGGTATCACCGAAAGGAGATCCCGTTGCTGGCCCGGCATTGCCTCCGGGACGAACCGGCCTTTCTTACAGCAGTGTTTTCTGTCCGCCTCCCGGCGCTTATTCCATTCTCAAACGGGTGCCATTGGGCAGTTGTTATAACAACGAATGGATTCCGCTCTCCAATGATTTCAACAGTACCTATGATGCCACGCATGCGGAAGGCAATATGATGCTGGTAAATAATACCGTTTATACCGGTTCGCGTAAACTGTACATGGATACGGTGTATCAACCACTATGTACCGGGATTGATTATTATTTTTCCGCCGCCATTATAAATCTGGATCTGCCACTGTCCTGTCCCGGCTCACATTTCTTTCCACGACTGGCCTTTTCACTCGAAACCATTTCCGGCCAGGTACTGGTTACGGATACAATCCGTTCGGGCATTGCATTTGCCAATCCGTTCATGGGTTACAAATTCGGGGAATTCGGTGTCTGGCTTACGATGCCGGCTATGACCGGGCCATTGGTTTTACGCATTGATCTGCTTACAACCTATTATGATTGTGCGGAGGATTTTGCCATTGATGATATCCGGTTAAGACCCAGGGGAGCGGAAGTTAAAATTCAGTTTCCGGGTGAGCCGGGCCATACTGTAAAAGCCGCCTGTTATCAGCAACAGCCAACAGTAACGATTCACGGGAATCCCGAACCCTATTATAGTAACCCGGCTCTTCAATGGCAGGTCAGCACAGATTCAGGAGCCACCTGGACAGATGTGCCGGGCCAAACCGGTACGGTACTGACGCAAACGTATACGGTTCCTGATACTTTTTATTACAGGCTCAGTGCAGCCGAATTGAGTATGATTGCAAACCCGGCCTGCCGTGTGGTATCCAATAAACTTAGGGTGGAGATACAGGGTCCGCCTGCCGGTTATACGATCAGCAGTAATTCCCCGGTCTGTTCCGGACAGCCTTTGTTATTTAAAGCAGAGGGAGCCGCCAGCTATGAATGGAGTGGCCCCAATGGATTTTATGATAATGTGCCAACGCCTTCCATCTACTTTAGTACCCTTGCCGACAGCGGGCAGTATTATATCACCGTATCCTCCTGGGGCGGATGTACAGTTACAGATTCTGTTCGTGTAAAAATACTGGGTACTGATGTACATGCATGGCCGGATACCGCCATTTGTATCGGGAACCGGATCACCCTTCGCGCCAGTACAGGTGTACACTATGAATGGACGGGTGAAGGCATCAGCGGTAATCATACCGTTCAGTTTCCCAAAGTAAATGCAGTAAAAAGTGGCCGGTACACCGTAAAAGTAACCGATGTATCGGGCTGTTCCGATACAGCTTCCCTGCTGATTCAGGTACGCAATAAAATTCCACTGAAGGCCATCATGGACTTTCCTCCCTTTCTTTGCCGTACCATGGATTCGCTTTTGTTTAAAAGCAAAAGCACCGGCGTGATCGACAACTGGTATTGGGATTTTGGGAACAGCCAGGTAAGCCGGCTTGAAGCACCACCGGTTCAGTATTATCTGATTCCGGGTGCCCGGGTGCAATACAACGCCTGGCTTGCCGTATCAGATACGGCAGGATGTACGGATACCGCATACCAGCAAATTCAGGTGGAGAATAATTGCTTTATCGCCGTACCTTCCGGTTTCACACCCAATAACGATGGCCGGAATGATTACCTGTATCCACTGAATGTGTTTAAAGTAACGAACCTGCATTTCCAGGTTTTTAACAGGAATGGCCGTTTGGTTTTTGAAAGTCGTGACGGCAACCGGAAATGGGACGGCCGGGTGGGTGCTGTTTTACAGGACACAGGTGTATATATCTGGGTACTGAGTTATACAGATGAGGCGGGCCGGAAAGTATTTCAAAAAGGGACGACCCTGTTGATCAGATAAACGATTGCTATGCATAAAAAAATTAGTATCTGCCTGTTGGTTTTCTTTACACTGAATACGGCCGTGGTCGCGCAGCTGAAAAGTAAATCACTGACAACAGGACGATACGGCGATGGTCCTGATAGTATTGCTCCCGTTGGTCTGCTTAAAAACCTGACCGACGAACAATTGCTTGATGTGGTGCAAAAACAAACCTTCCGTTTTTTCTGGCACGGGGCCCATCCGTATAGCGGACTGGCACTGGAAAGAAGTAATACCGTACTGGCTGAACATTACTGGGATTATATCAACGAAGCCTGGGATGAACCGAATTTCAGCACAACGACATTTGGCCCGGATGCCGGTGCGATCGGCGGTACCGGATTTGGAATCATGAGTACCATTGTCGCGGTTGAACGAAAATGGATCGGACGTGATACTGCGGTACGCCGGCTGATCAAAATAGCCGACTTCCTGATTAATGCCGATTGCTACCATGGCATTTACCCGCACTTCATGAACGGAAGAACAGGCAAGGCCATTAAGTTTGACCGCCTGGATGATGGTGCCGATATTGTTGAAACGTCCTATCTGCTCATGGGCTTTCTCTGTGCCCGGGAGTATTTCAATGGCAATACGCCCCGAGAAGTTTATTTAAGAAAACGGATCAGCCAGATGTGGGGTGCCGCCAACTGGAACTGGCATACGAACGGACAACCCAAACTGTACTGGCACTGGAGTCCCAACAACGGGTTTGATATGAACTTCCCGGTATGGGGGTATAATGAATGCCTGATCACTTATATAATGGGTGCATCTTCTCAATATCATTCTATTCCGAAAGCAGCATACGATGGTACATGGGCCGGCAGCCAGGGATTCAAAAACGGGAAACAGTATTATGGGTATACTTTGCCGTTAGGTAATTACGATGAGGATAAGGGCGGCCCCCTGTTTTTCGAACAATATACTTTCCAGGGTATCGATCCAAACGGCCTGACCGATTCACTGGGAAATGATTATTTTCTGCAGGGGAAAAATCATACCCTGATCAACCGGGCTTATTGCATGGAGAACCCCAAAAAATTCAAGGGCTACAGCGATGTCTGCTGGGGGCTCACCGCCGGGGATAGTTATAAAGGGTATGTGGCACATAGTCCGCAGAATGACCGGGGTGTGATACAGCCCACCGCAGCCATATCCTCCCTGCCGTATACGCCCAAAGAAAGCATGGAAGCCCTTCGTTACTTCTATTACGGGCTCGGCGATAAAATCTGGAGCAAATACGGCTTTGTGGATGGTTTCAGTATTCATCATAACTGGTACGCTAAATCACATCTCGCTATTGACCAGGGGCCGATCATTACCATGATTGAAAACTATCGTACCGGGATGCTCTGGAAATTATTCATGAATATACCGGATATTCAGAACGGGTTAAAAAAACTGGGCTTCAACAGTCCGTATTTTAAAAAATAGGCTATGAAAAAAATGATAGTGGCATGTACAGTGATGCTCTTCAGTTTGCTGACAACCGCACAGACTGAAGTAAAAGTGATGAGTTATAATATCCGGCTGGATGTAAAGTCGGACGGTGAAAACTGGTGGGAAAAGAGAAAGGACAAAGTAGCGGGATTGATGAACTACTACGCGGCAGATTTTATCGGCGGCCAGGAAGTACAGTTTCACCAGCTGCAATACCTGGAAGAACAACTGAACGGGTATGATCATATTGGTGTGGGACGGGATGACGGAAAAGAAAAAGGAGAGTTCTCCTGCATTTTTTACAATTCAAAAAAATATACACCGGTAAGGCAGGGAACGTTCTGGTTGTCCCAGACACCCGATTCAGTATCCATGGGCTGGGATGCGGTTTGTAACCGGGTCTGTACCTGGGGGCTCTTCCGGCTGGCAAAGAGTAAAAAAATGATCTGGGTCTTCAATACCCATTTTGATCATATGGGTAAGCTGGCAAGGGTGGAATCGGCAAAACTGATTCTTGCAAAAATGAATGAACTGACGGCCGGGAAAAATTATCCGGTTGTATTTATGGGTGACCTCAATTCAAAGCCGGCCGATGAACCGGTTCAATTGCTGAATGAAGCTTTGGATAATGCGCGTACGCAATCAGCAGAAGCGCCGTATGGCCCGGCCGATACCTGGAATGGGTTTAAGTTCAATCAGCAACCGGACGGGTGTATCGATTATATTTTTACAAAGCGGGGAACAAAACTTAAGGTTATGAAATTTGCCACCATCACCGATTCGTACCAGCTGAAATATCCATCCGATCATTTTCCGGTAATGGCTACCATGCAATTTTAAACTCAGGCTATGAATGAAAATATCTCCCGCGAAAAATTTTTAAAAACCACCGCTTTAGCCGGCGCGGCCCTACTTGTTTCCTCATTGGAAGGATGGGCGGCTGCATGGCCGGATAAAAAACTGCGGGTGGCGGTTATCGGCTGCGGCAGCGTGAGTAACCGCTACCTGCCTCAATTGCTTTCTTCGAAGCTGATCGAAGTAGTGAGTCTCTGTGACATCAAACCTGAACGGGCCGTGGCACAGAACAAGGAGTATAAAGTGAATGCCGCCACTTATGGACATATAGACGAAATGCTTCGGGGCGTACCCTTTGATATGATGGTAACCCTGACCGATATGCAGGTACACGGGGAGTTGAATAAAAAAGCCCTGCTGGCGGGTAAACATGTGTGGAGTGAAAAGCCAATGGCTAATACCTATGCGGAAGGCAAAGCCCTGCTCGATCTGGCCCGCTCCAGAAAACTGAGAATATGGGGAGCGCCGGCCGTAGTAAACAGTCCGCAGTTTGCCTATATGAGTAAAATGATTCAGGAAGGCAAACTGGGACGTATAGCCGCTGCTCACGGACAATACGGACATACCGGTCCCACCTGGTCCGCATTTTTCTATGAAAAAAACGGGGGAAGCATGCCGGATCTCGGTGTGTATAATATAGCCACGCTTACCGGTTTACTGGGGCCCGCACGGAGTATCATGGCCATGACCAGTATTGTAAACCCGGAACGTACCGTGGATGATAAAGGGAAAATAAAAGTGGAAGCGGAGGATAATGCGCATATACTGATGGAGCATGATAAAGGGGTGATCAGTCATGTGATGTGCGGGTTCAATTATTTTGATCCGCATGGACATGAAGCCGGTAACCAGTCACTACATTCCATTCAGATTTATGGTGATTATGGTAATATGCGCCTGATCGGATACGATTGGGAAACCAATGGGGTGATGCTGGATGTACATTGGGATAAACCTGCCGAACTTGTATGTACGGAGAAGGGTGGTTATGAATGGCAGGAAGGCGCCCGTGTGGTGGGAGAGAGTCTCGTAAATGGAGCGGAGCCGCGGATCAATGTAGAACATGCACTTCACGTACTTGAGATCATAGAAGCGGCCAGAAAATCTTCCGCCACCGGTATGAAAGTAAAACTGAAAAGTAAATTTCCCTGGCCTGTTGTTAAATAAATGTATAGTATGAAACTTGCTATTCTCGGATCAGGTTTTATTTCCCGCTTTTATGCGGATGCACTGGTAGCCCAGCGAAGAAAAGATACGATTGTGTCGGTATACAGCCGTACAGCAGACAATGCCGTGAAGTTTGCGGCTGATTACGGAGTACCCCATAATACAACCAGTATAAAAGAATGTGTATCACATCCCGACGTGGAAGCAGTGATTATCGGGTTGTCCAATGACATGCACCTGCCTGCAGTACTCGAAGCGGCAGCTGCTGGTAAACACGTCCTTTGTACCAAACCGCTCGGCCGTAATGCCGCAGAAGCCCTTCAGATGCTGCAGGCCGTGGAGAAAGCGGGTGTTACGGGTGGTTATCTTGAAGATCTCTGTTACACACCTAAGTTTTTAAAATCCCTGGCAGCCGTGAATAGCGGCAGCATCGGCGATGTAATCTGGACCAAGAGCCGGGAAACACATCCCGGTCCGCATAGTGACTGGTTTTGGGATAAAGAAAAATCCGGCGGTGGAGCCATGATCGATCTGGGCTGTCACTGTGTGGAGATCAGCCGCAATTTTATCGGTAAAAACATTAAACCGGTAGAAGTAATGTGCTGGGCTGATACCCGGGTGCATCCCATCGATGCGGAAGACAATGCGATCGGGCTGGTGAAATATGAGAATGGCGCCATTGGTCAGTTTGAAGTAAGCTGGACCTTCCGGGGCGGTATGGATCTGCGGGATGAAGTGATGGGAACAGAGGGTACGATCTGGGCCAATAACTTTCTCCGTACCGGTTTTGAAATGTTCAGCACCGGTAAAGGCGTTCAGTATGTAGCGGAGAAAGCTGAATCCAATGCCGGCTGGATCTTCCCGGTAGGAGATGAAGTACATGAACTGGGCTACAGTCATATGTTTACGGATATGTTTGATGCCATTGACAAAGGGAAGCAACCGGCCGAAACATTTTATGATGGCTATATTGTAAATGCAATATTGGATGCAGCGTATAAATCGGCAAAGACAAAACAATGGGAACCCGTAGAGCTCGGCGTGTGGAGAGGATTGAAAGAACAGCAGGCGGCGAAAGAGATGGCGTCCTATGATGATCAATACTACCTGATCAAGGAAGAAGTATTACCGGGCGGGGAAAAGAAGTACATCATCAAACATAAAATTACCGGATCAATCGAAAGAAGATAATGCAACTACAGAATAAAAAAATTGTCATCATTGGCGGCACTACCGGAATGGGATTGTCCGCAGCCAGCACATTTGTACGGGAAGGTGCCCGTGTGGTAGTGGTGGGCAGAAATGAACTGTCGGTGAAAGCGGCAGGCGAAACACTTGGTGATGCAGCCATTGCTTTCAGCGGGGATGCCACACAACCCGATACGGCGGAAAAGGCGATACGGATATGCCTGGAACAGTTTGGAGGATTTGACGGCCTCTATCATGTGGCCGGCGGCAGTGGCCGTAATATGGGAGACGGGCCATTGCATGAGCTCAGCCTGGAAGGATGGAACTGGACCCTGCATATGAACCTGACCGCACTGATGTTATCGAACCAGGCGGCGGTACGTGCTTTCCGGGAATTAAAAAGAGGTGGTACCATTCTGAATATGGGTTCTGTACTTGGTTTTTCGCCCTCGCCGCGTTATTTCTCCACGCATGGATATGCTGCTGCAAAATCGGCTATTATAGGATTCAGTAAATCCATAGCCGCATATTATGCAACTGAAAATATACGGGTGAATGTAATTGCGCCGGCGGTAGTGCAAACACCCATGGCACAACGCGCCGCGAATAATCCGGAGATACTTTCCTTTGTCCGTACAAAGCAGGCGCTTGACGGAGGACGAATCGGCCAACCGGAAGATTGTGACGGGTTGGCCACCTATTTTATGAGCGATCAGTCGAAGTTTACCACCGGACAGGTAGTTGCTGTAGACGGCGGCTGGTCGGTCAGTGAACCCTAAACCTTAAACGCTAAACTCAAAACCCAAACCCTCCCATGCACGCAATCGGAATTGATATCGGCGGTACGCGTATCAAAGCGGTAGTGATTGATGAAGAAGGTCATCTTTTACAACATAGCTACCACCCGACTACGGATAATGCGGAAATGACCTGGCGGCAGACCGTATTGACTATTGCAAAGGAGATACTGCATACATATAAAGCGGAAGAGATCGTAGTGGGCATATCCGCGCCCGGCTTACCGGATGAACACAATTCCACGATTGCGTTTATGCCCGGACGTATGCAGGGACTTGAGTACTTTAACTGGCAGCACAGTCTGCAGGTGCCGGTAACGGTATTGAATGACGCCGTGGCTGCACTGGTGGCTGAAGCCCGCTTTGGTGCCGCCAGGAATAAACGGCATGCGGTACTTGTTACGCTCGGTACAGGAGTAGGCGGCGCCCTGCTGATTGACGGGAAGCCTTACCAGGGTGCTTTTAATAAAGCCGGGCATATCGGTCATATGGTCATTGATGAAAAAGGCGACTGCGATGTAACCGGCATGCCGGGCAGCCTGGAAGAATGTATCGGGGAATGTACGATTGAAAAAAGAACGGGGGGCAAATTCAGCAGTACCCGGGAACTGGTGGAAGCCATGCATAACGGCGATGAATATGCTAAAAATACCTGGCTGAAATCGGTACGCCAGCTGGCTATTGGTTTATCCAGTATTACAAATATTCTTTCGCCCGAAACCATTATTCTCGGTGGCGGCATTACCGAAGCGGGTGCCGGTCTTTTTGATCCGCTCAATGAATATATGGCCAGGTATGAATGGCGGGCCGGAGGGAGGAAGACTGAAATTGTAAAAGCGCAATACGGCGATCTGGCCGGAGCGGTTGGTGCCGCTTCTTTTGCTGTAAAGAGAGATATTAATAAAAGCAATATACCTGAATTGATATGAGCCTGACTACAACCTATCTCGGAAAATGTGCGGCAATTATTGCCTCTGTAGAATCGCAGGAAGCGGCGATCCGGCAGGCGGCCGGATGGTTTGCGGAGACCATCCTGGCCGGTCGCATGGTGCACACATTCGGCAGCGGACACAGCCGCATTATGGTAGAAGAAATGTGGCCGCGGTATGGTTCTTTTCCCGGCTTTAATCCAATAGTGGAATTGTCGCTCACCAATCACAACAATGTGGTGGGGGCCAATGGTCAACGGCAGGCCATGTTCCTGGAAAATGTACCCGGGCTGGCGGCACGTATACTCCGCAATTTCGGACTGGATCAAAAAGATACGGCCTTGATCATTTCTTCCAGTGGCTGTAATGTAGTACCTGTTGAGATGGCGGAATTGTTGCAGCAGGCCGGGATCAAAGTGGTGGCCGTGGTTACACAGGCACATCTCGATGCCAGTACAAGTAAAAGAGCCGATGGAAAAAAATTAACGGATTTTGCGGACCTGGTAATTGATACCGGCGCGCCCGCCGGCGATTCAATGATACAAGTGAAAGGACTGGACACACCCGTTTCTCCCGGATCAACCGTGGGGGGCGTCATGATCATCAACAGTATTAAAGCCGAACTGGCACAGTTGCTAACGAATGCCGGTCATCCGCCAAAAGTGCTGACAGCCGGTTGTGTGGTGGGTACGGAGAAAGCCACTGCGTTGTTTGAGGCAGCTTATGATGAGCACGGCAGAAGGTTGGCGGAGCTTTACAAGTTTGCTGGTAGTAGTTAGTCAGTCGGTAGTCGGTAGTCAACAGCCCCTCCTTTAGAAGCATGATACTAAAACAACTGCTGTTTCTCGTTTTACGGAATGTTTTCGTACTTCGTACTTCTAACTTCGTACTTCGACAGTCGTGTTAAAAAAACAATATTATGATTAATCCTATAAGAACAACAGTCGTTGGCAGTTATCCATTTCCCGGCTGGCTGGAATTTGCCACAAAGAATCTGCAGCAGTTTGGTGCCGCCGATATAAATGAAATGATTGAAGACGCGGTGATCGCGGCTATTCATGACCAGGTAACGGCAGGGCTGGATGTAATTACAGATGGCGAGCAGACGAGACTGGATTTTAATTTATCCTTTTATGGTTTTATAAAAGGGATTGAAAACAACGAAACCGAAACCCGGAAGTTCGGGCCGGCGGCGCATGATCAGCGGGGCAAAAACAGTATTGTGGGTGAACTGACAGCGCCGGCAGGTTTAGGTGCGGTTAAAGAATTTCAACGGCTGCAGCGGCTGGCACCGGCCGGCCCGGTATTAAAAGCCAGTGTGCCCGGTCCGTATACGCTGAGTGGCCGGTTAATGCCAAATGATATGTATAAAGACCGGTATGAAATAACAGAGGCCCTGTTGCCCATTGTCCGTTCTGAACTGGAAGCATTGGTGGATGCCGGGTGTACGGAGATTACCGTTGATGAACCTTCCATGAGTTGCTATGCGTATAAAGAAGACACGAAGCGTTTTGTGGATATTTTCAACCGTACGGTAAAGCCGGTCGTGGGGAAATGCAACCTCAGTACCCATCTGTGTTTCGGTAATTTTAAAGGCCGCCCCGTAGGTTACCGGAGTATCAAACCCATGCTGCCCGATTTCCTGGATATGAACGTAGATGAGATTCATATTGAAATGGCCAACCGGGAATTCGCAGAAGTGAATTTATTACAGGCTTTTGCAGAAAAAATGAATGTGGCCGTAGGGGTTATAGACGTAAAGAACTACTATATAGAGACAGTGGAGGATGTGGCGGAACGTATCCGGAAATGTCTGCAATTTGTTCCGGCGGAAAAATTGTCTGTGGCTCCCGATTGCGGATTAAGTCAGACGGCGCGCTGGGCGTCGCGTCAGAAATTAACCAATATGGTACTGGGTGCGCAAAAAGTAAGGGAGAGTTTATAAAATGGAATGCAGAATATTTGATAATTACAATGACTTGTCTGATGCGGCTGCTGAATTGATTCTTGGTATTGTGGAACGGAAACCGGAAGCGGTCCTTTGTTTTGCCACCGGTAATTCACCGGTTGGTACCTACAAGGCATTGGCCGGGATGGCCAAAGAAAGAGGTACCGATTTCAGTCAGTGCTTTTGTTTCGGATTAGATGAATGGCTGGGCGTGCCTCCTGAAAAAAGTGGCAGCTGTCATTACCTGTTATTTGACCAGGTCTTTCGTCCGCTGGGTATAAAAGAAGAACAAACACATCTTTTTAACGGCATGACCACCGATGTAACTACCGAGTGCAGGATCATGAACGGAGAGATCGAACATGTGGGCGGTATTGACTGTATGCTGGTAGGTATCGGGCTCAACGGACATATCGGCTTTAATGAACCCGGTGTGGATATGGAATCCGGGGCGCATGAACAGGAACTGCATGAGTCAACGCTTGCCTCCGGTCAGTTATACTTTAATGAACCAACGGCTATTGCCAAAGGCATTACACTGGGGATGGGCCAGGTTATGAATGCACGTACCCTGTTAATACTGGCCAATGGAAAAAGCAAAGCGGAAATTATTCATAAAGCCTGTGAAGGTCCTGTAACGAATGATGTGCCGGCCAGTTATATGCAGAAACACCGGCATGCCGTTCTGATGATTGACAAAGAAGCCGCCGCCGCACTAAGTAAATAAATGGAACTGATTAGCGCCATATTAAAAGAAGAAGCCCTGCTGGCTGACATGGACAGCCTTATGGATGATCCGGGACTGCATGGCTGGTGGCTGGGGCAAAGCGGTTTTTTATTTCAGTGGAAAGGGAAGCGGGTTTTAGTGGATCCTTATCTGTCTGATTCACTCACGGAGAAATACCTGCATACCGGCAAACCACATACACGGATGAGTGAGCGGGTGATCCGTCCGGAATTGTTACGGAATATTACCGTCGTCACGTCCAGTCATAACCATACCGATCACCTGGATGCGGCTACCCTGGTACCTTTACTGGCGAATAATCCGGGACTGACTTTCATTATTCCGGAAGCCAACCGGTCATTTGTAGCAGAGCGGGTGAAATGCGGAGTCGATTTTCCAACAGGCTTAAATGACGGGCAATCGGCAGAGGTACAAGGGATTCATTTTTATGGTATACCGGCCAGGCATAATGAAATTGAACGGGATGAAAACGGGAATTGCCGGTATATGGGTTATGTAATCCGGTTTGGCGACTTTTCCATTTATCACAGTGGTGATACGCTCTGGTTTGACGAACTGCCGGAGCTACTCCGTCCGTTTTCTATTGATCTGGCGATATTGCCCATCAATGGGAATAAACCGGAACGGAATGTGGCCGGCAACCTGGATCATGTAGAAGCGGTGAAACTGGCAAAGGCTTTAGGGGTGAAGTTGGTGATTCCCTGTCATTACGATATGTTTTCATTTAATACTGCCGATGTACAGGATTTTGTGAAAGAAGCAGAACAGGAAGGACAAGGATACTGCGTATTGCGGGGAGGAGAACGCTATTCTTTTAATGTAAATAAACACTGATGCTTCGATTTTTTTCAGCTGAGCCGGTACGTTTATCCTGGGGTATTGCCCTGATGAGGATCATTACGGGTGCATTCCTGATCTTTCATGGCTGGGAATGTTTTGTTGCAGAAAAAATGAACATGTATACAGGCTGGTTTACGGATCGTCATTATGCCGAACCGGCTGCCTGGGCCTATGCGGGAAAGATCGCTGAGTTGCTGGCTGGTACCGGTTTTGTACTGGGACTACTGACCAGGGTTGCTGCTTTGGGTTCTATCGCTGCTTTTGCCGGTATTATCTTTCTGCTGGGTGATAAAGGAAAAATATTTGAATCGGATCAACATCCCTTTCTTTTTATACTGATCAGTGTGCTGTTTCTTTTCACAGGTCCCGGTGCCCTGAGTCTGGATAGTATAATCTTCAAAACTAAAAAACGCCGTTACTGATCATGTCTGATACTTCATCTGTACATATCAATACAAAGGGTGTGGCTGCCAACAGTTATGATGCCATTGTTATTGGCAGTGGCATCAGTGGTGGCTGGGCGGCTAAAGAGCTTTGTGAAAAAGGACTAAAGACGCTGGTACTGGAAAGAGGACGCCCGGTAGATCATATAAAAGATTATCCTACGGCTACGCTTTCCCGTTGGGAGCTGCCTCATCGCGGCGCCATTACCCGCGAAACGCGTGATCAGAATCCGCTGATCAGTAAAGCGGCCGGTTATAGTGAAGACACGGAACATTTTTTTATTAAGGATGCCGATCATCCTTACATACAAGAGAAACCCTTCGATTGGGTACGGGGTTACCAGGTAGGAGGCAAATCACTGACCTGGGGAAGGGCCTGTGCCCGCTGGAGTCCGTATGATTTTACCGCCCCGGAACGGTATGGCTACGGACAATCCTTCCCGATCGGCTATGATGAGATCAAAGACTGGTACAGTCATGTCGAAAAATTTATTGGCGTATGCGGCAGTTATGATGGTATACCTTCCATGCCGGATGGTGAATTCCTGACGGCCTATGAACTGAATGCAGCCGAGAAGCATCTGCAAAAAGTAGTGAAAGAAAAATTCAACCGGCACTATGTATCGGGCAGGTGGGCGCATATCACCGATCCGCAGCAGATCCACCTGGAGCAGGGGCGTGCACAATGTCAGAACAGGAATTTATGTATGCGGGGTTGTCCGCTGGGTGGTTATTTCAGTTCCAATTCCTCCACACTTCCCTGGGCTGCCAAAACAGGTAATCTCACTATCCGTCCGCATTCCGTAGTGCATTCGATCATCTACGATGAGCAAAAACAGAAAGCCACCGGGGTGCGCGTGATCGATGCGCAAACGCATAAAGCCATGGAGTTTTTTGCCCCGGTTATTTTTTGTAATGCTTCGGCACTGAACACCAATCTCATTTTGCTGAATTCCACTTCTTCCCGTTTTCCCAACGGGCTGGGTAATGACAATGGATTATTGGGGAAATATATCTGTTTTCATAATTACCGGGGCAGTATGAATGGAGATCTGGACGGAATGGAAGACCTTTATTATAAAGTTTCCAAACCCGCTGAATGTATTGTGGCCAATTTCAGCAACCTGGAAAAAAGGGATAAAGATTTTTACGGGGGCTATGTGATTTACTCCGGTGGTTACCGGGAAAAACTGAGTGATAAGCATGTACAGCCATTGCTGGGTGCCGGTTTTAAAGAAGCCATCAGCGAACCGGGTACCTGGGGCGTGTATATGTATATGCAGGGCGAAACGATTGCAAAAGAATCGAATCATGTACGGCTGAGCAGGGATAAAAAGGATCAGTGGGGTATTCCTTTGCTGATCACCTCTGTAGGCTATGATGATAATGACGATAAAATGGTGAAGGATTTCCTGGAACAGGGGCAGCTGATGCTGGAAGCAGCCGGTGTAAAAAATATAAACACAAACGACAGCGGACAGGCGCCCGGGCTGGATATACATGAAATGGGTGGGGTGCGCATGGGAAAAGATCCAAAGACTTCTTTACTCAATGAATGGAACCAGCTGCATCATTGTAAAAACGTCTTTGTTACGGATGGCGCCTGTATGACGAGTACGGGCAGTCAGAGTCCGTCGATTTTGTATATGGCGTTTACGGCGAGAGCGGCGGAGTACGCGGTGAGTGGTGAGTGGTGAGTGGTGAGTAGTGAGTCGGGAGATAGTATTAAGAATAAAATTTCTATATGATAAAGCATTGCAGAACGATAGGGTTGTTTTTACTTTTTACTTTTGAATTTTTACTTTCTCACGGTCAGCAGAAGACCTACTGCAATCCGGTAAATATTGATTACGGGTATACGCCTATTCCGAATTTCAGTGATTGGGGACGGCACCGGGCTACGGCCGATCCGGTGATCGTATTGTATAAAGGCGATTATTATTTATTCAGCACCAATCAGTGGGGATACTGGTGGAGTCCGGATATGCTGAACTGGAATTTTATTTCAAAAAAATTCCTGCGCCCCTGGAATGAAGGCTATGATGAACTCTGTGCACCCGGGGTGGGCATTATCGGTGATACCATGATTGTTTTTGGTTCTACCTATACCAGCAAGTTTACAATGTGGATGAGTACCAATCCCAAGGCGAATGACTGGAAACCATTGGTTGATTCTTTTGATATCGGCGGCTGGGATCCTTCCTTTTTTACCGATGATGACGGTAAATTTTATATGTACAACGGAAGCAGTAATAAATTTCCGATGTATGGTATTGAGCTGAACCGGAAAACCATGCAGCCTGTTGGTACCCGCAAGGAAATGTACCTGCTGGAGCCCTGGCGGTTTGGCTGGCAGCGGTTCGGAGAGCATATGGATAATACCTTCCTTGATCCGTTTATTGAAGGTTCGCATATGACCAAATACAAGGGAAAATATTATCTGCAGTATGGGGCACCGGGTACGGAGTTCAGCGGCTATGCGGATGGATTATTGGTGGGCCATCATCCGCTGGGTTCTTTTGAAGCGCAAAGTGATCCGTTGAGTATCAAACTCGGTGGTTTTGTGCGGGGCGCAGGTCATGGAACTACATTTATTGATAAATTCAATCAGTACTGGCATGTGTCCACCACGGTGGTGTCGGTGAAGAATACCTTTGAACGAAGGATTGGTATCTGGCCTGTAGGTTTTGATCAGGATGATAAAATGTTTTGCAACACCACATTCGGTGATTACCCGCATTTTATTCCCGCCCCCGGTATTGATGGTTCGCAATATGGAAAGGAAGGTAAATCACCTTACTTTACCGGGTGGATGTTACTCAATTATAATAAACCGGTACAGGTGTCCTCCACCCTGGGTGGATATGTGCCCAATAATGCGGTGGATGAATTAACCAAAACATACTGGAGTGCAAAAACGGGTGATAAAGGGGAATGGATACAAACCGACCTGGGCAATATCTCTACGGTGAATGCGGTACAGCTCAATTACGCCGATCAGGATGTGGCACAGGATCGGTTAGGTAAATGGCCCGGACAGTTTCATCAGTATAAACTGTGGTATTCGGCAGACGGGAAAAAATGGACCATCCTCGTGGATAAGAGCCAGCACCAGGCGGACGTGCCGCATGATTATGTGGAATTGCCCAAAGCCGTACAAGCCCGGTATATTAAACTCGAGAATATCCATATGCCGACCGGTAAATTTGCCATCAGCGGATTGCGGGTATTTGGTAATGGCAATGGTGCGAAGCCGGATGCCGTGCAGGGCTTTATTGTATTGCGTACGGAGAAGGATAAGCGCAGTGCCTTTATCAAATGGCGCCCGGTAGATAATGCCTTTGCCTATAATATTTACTATGGTACGCATCCCGATAAATTATACACCAGCATCATGGTGCATTCCAATAATGAGTACTGGATGAAGGCCATGGACTCGCAGAAACCCTATTACTACTGTATTGAAGCCGTAAATGAAAACGGCACCAGTGAACGGACGAAAATTATTAAAGTGGATTAATATGAAAAAACTCTTCCTGTTATTACTCGCAGTACCCGTATTGTCTTTCACGGCCCGGTCACAGGGCAATATACCTTTCTGGAAAGAAGTACAATCGTTGAAGCAAAAAGACAGCTTGTCGTTTCCCGCTCCCGGCCAGACTTTATTTATCGGCAGTTCTTCTTTCACCCTGTGGAAGGATGCATCCGATTATTTCCCCAAACACAAAATTCTGAACCGTGCTTTTGGCGGATCCACCCTGCTGGATATGATCCGCTTCCGGTATGATGTACTCTTTCCGTATCAGCCAAAGCAGATTGTATTGTATTGCGGCGAAAATGATTTTGCATCCAGTGATACCGTAACAGTAGCCATGGTGGTGCAGCGGTTTACTACATTTTATTCCCTGCTTCGTGCCCGGTATCCGAAAACGCCTTTTTTGTATGTTTCCATGAAGCCCAGTCCGAGCCGGGCTCATTTGCTGGAAAAGTATAAAGAAGCCAACGGACAGATAGCCGCCTTTCTCCGGAACGAAAAGAGAGCGGCTTATGCGGATGTGTATTCAAAAATGCTGAAGGACGATGGAAGTCCGATGGATGATATTTTTCTGCAGGACCGCCTGCATATGAATGCCAAAGGATATGCCATCTGGAAAAAAGTGCTGGAACCGTTGCTTAAAAAATAATAACGCATGAGACCTGTAACTACATTGATCGTTTTACTGACAGCACTTGCCTCCTGTACGGAACAAAAGAAAGAAGTGCCCGTAACTAAAATTGCATTTGGCTCCTGTGGCTACCAGGACGACCCGCAACCGGTACTGACCCTTGCCGCGGAACAAAAACCGGACGCCTTTGTATTCCTGGGAGATAATATTTACGGCGATACCGATAATATGGATACCCTGCGGGCTAAATACAACCGGCTGGGGGCTAAACCGGAGTATCAGCAACTCGCAGCAGCTGCGAAGATCTTCGCTACATGGGATGATCATGATTACGGAAGAAATGACTCCGGGAAATGGTATCCGTATAAAGAGGAGTCGAAAAAGATCTTTATGGATTTTTTTAAAGAACCCGACAGCAGTGAAAGAAGAAAACATGCCGGTATCTATAAAACGGAGTATATACATGCGGGCGATAAAATCGTTCAGGTGATCCTGCTCGATGTCCGCTCCTTCCGTAGCGATCTGCGGTTGTATCAGAAAGGGGATACTCTTCCCTATGGCGGTTTCTTTTATAACCCCGATTATTATCCGCAGACTTCACCCGACAGCACATTGCTGGGTGCGGAACAATGGGCCTGGCTGGAAGCGGAGTTGAAAAAACCGGCCGACCTGCGGCTGATCGGCAGCGGCTCCCAGTTCAGTATTGAATACAACGGGTATGAAGCATGGGCCAATTTTCCCCATGAACAAAAAAAATTGCTCAACCTGATTAAAAGTACAAAGGCCAGTCATGTACTGTTCCTCAGCGGCGATGTACACTATGCGGAAATATCCCGAATCAAAGAGGAGGGGCTCTATCCCATTTATGATATTACATCGAGCGGAATAACCAGTACCTGGAGTTTTGCCACACAAAATAAAAACCGGATAGAAGGTCCGGTGATGGATAACCATTTCGGTTTACTGACTGTTACCTGGGAAAAAGACCCTGTGATCCGGATGGAGATCATTGATAAAAACCGGAACAGCCGGATTGAGTATACGATAATGGGAAGTGAAATAAGTTTCTAAATTTGACAATTATAAATATCTACACATGAAAAGGATTTTAACGGTTGCCGCGTTAGTGCTGGGATTGTACAGCCTGCCCGCCGCCGCACAGCAAACCAATGAGGCGAAAATGAAAACCTTCATTGATGCCCTGATGAAAAAAATGACATTGCAGGAAAAAATCGGTCAGCTCAATCTGCCGGGCAGCGGTGATATTGTGACCGGACAGGCACAGAGTTCTGATATCGGCAAGAAAATACGGGAGGGGAAAGTCGGCGGTCTGTTCAATATCAAATCCGTAGCCAAGATTAAAGACGTACAGCGTGTGGCCGTGGAAGAGAGCCGGCTCAAAATTCCCATGATCTTTGGAATGGATGTGATACACGGATATGAAACCGTATTCCCGATACCTCTCGGACTGAGCTGTACCTGGGATATGCAGCTGGTAGAGAACAGTGCGCGGATTGCCGCGGTGGAAGCCAGTGCCGACGGGATCAACTGGACCTTTTCTCCTATGGTGGATATCTGCCGCGATGCCCGTTGGGGGCGTATAGCCGAAGGCAATGGCGAAGATCCCTACCTGGGTGCTCAGATTGCCAAAGCGATGGTACGTGGTTACCAGGGCAATGATTTGTCGAAGAACAATACCATTATGTCCTGCGTAAAACACTATGCATTATATGGTGCCGCCGAAGCCGGTCGTGATTATAATACCACCGATATGAGCCGTCAGCGGATGTTCAATGATTATATGCCTCCGTATAAAGCAGCGGCGGATGCCGGTGCCGGTAGTTTTATGGCTTCTTTTAATGAAGTGGAAGGTGTACCCGCCACGGCGAATAAATGGCTGATGACCGATGTACTCCGGAAGCAGTGGGGTTTTAAAGGATTTGTGGTAACCGACTATACAGGGATCAATGAAATGATTGATCATGGTATCGGGGATCTCAAAACCGTTTCTGCCCGCGCCCTGATGGCCGGCATTGATATGGATATGGTAGGAGAAGGTTTGCTGACCACCCTGGAGCAATCGCTGAAGGAGGGAAAAGTGACACAGGCGCAGATTGACCTGGCCTGTCGTCGTATCCTGGAAGCCAAGTACAAACTCGGGCTCTTTGAAAATCCGTATAAGTATTGTGATGAGAACCGCGCCAAAACGGAAGTGTTTACCGCTGAACACCGTGCCATTGCCCGGAGTACAGCCGCACAAAGTTTTGTATTGTTGAAAAATCAGGGTGGACTGCTTCCGTTGAAAAAAACCGGAACAGTAGCCCTGGTAGGTCCGCTCGCCGATAATAAAGAAAACATGCCGGGTACCTGGAGTGTGGCGGCCAATTTTCAGAAAGCCACTTCAGTACTGTCAGGTATGAAAGAAGTACTGGGGGATAAAGTAAAGATCATTTATGCCAAAGGATCCAACCTGGATGCCGATGCCGCATTTGAAGAAAGAGCCGGTATGTTTGGCAAAGCACTGGGCCGCGATAATCGCCCGGCTGATGTGATCATCAAAGAAGCCGTAGATGCCGCTAACCAGGCCGATGTGGTGGTAGCTGCCCTGGGTGAAAGCGCTGAAATGAGTGGCGAAAGCAGCAGCCGCAGTAATATTGAAATTCCGCAGGTACAGAAGGATTTATTAAATGCTTTATTAAAGACCGGTAAACCGGTAGTATTGGTATTATTCACCGGTCGTCCGCTGGCGATCAAAGAGGAAACTGAGAAAGTACCCGCCATTCTGAATGTATGGTTTGGTGGCAGTGAAGCGGGCTATGCGGTGGCCGATGTATTATTCGGGGATGTGAATCCTTCCGGTAAACTCACCACTACCTTCCCGCAGAATGTAGGACAGGTGCCGATTTTCTATGCACATAAGAATACCGGTCGTCCGCTGGAAGAAGGTAAATGGTTCTCGAAGTTCCGTTCGAATTATCTGGATGTAAGCAACGATCCGGTATATCCCTTTGGATACGGTTTAAGCTATACCAGTTTTGGATACAGCGATATCACACTCAGCAGCACATCACTGAAAGGCAATCAGAAACTGACCGCTTCTGTAACGGTGACCAATAACGGTAAATACGAAGGAAAGGAAGTAGTGCAGCTGTATATCCGCGATGTGGTGGGCAGTGTAACCCGTCCGGTAAAAGAACTGAAAGGCTTTCAGAAGATCAGCCTGAAACCGGGCGAATCTAAGACGGTATCTTTTACCATCACACCCGAAGACCTGAAGTTTTATAATTATGATCTGAAGTATGAATGGGAGACCGGCGACTTCCAGATCATGATCGGGACAAATTCGAAAGAAGTGAAAATGGGTAAAGTGAATTGGGTGAAATAGGCCATAAACGCTTCAAACTTCTTAAAACCGGCAGTATTGGCAACAGTCTGCCGGTTTTTTAGTGCTTAAAAGTGTGTTTTTTTACAAAAACACGTGCTTAAAAGTGTGAAATATAGCATAAATTCGTACATATAAATGTATTAAAAAATGCAAAGAATTGAAATACAGCATCTTAAAAAATGGAAACAATCTGTTGGCCGTAAGCCCTTGATTATCCGGGGAGCGAGGCAGGTTGGAAAAACCTGGCTGATGAAGGAATTTGGCAGACTGGAGTATAAAGACGTGGTATATGTCAACTGTGAAGCAGACCCGGCAGTACGAAACTTGTTTATGGGTGATTTTGATACAACAAGAATCATCCGTGGATTACAAATAATAGCCGGTAAACCTATTGACCCGAAACAAACATTAATCATCATTGATGAAATACAGGAAGCGCCGGGTGCGCTGACTTCATTAAAATACTTTCAGGAAAACGCGCCGGAGTATCATATAATAGCTGCCGGCTCATTGTTGGGTATCACACTTAATCGTTCAGGATCATTTCCCGTTGGTAAAGTTGAATTCCTTGATTTATTCCCCCTGAGTTTTGTTGAGTTCCTGGATGCCATTAAAGAAACTCAGTTAGCGGATCTTTTACGAAATCCGGACTGGTCATTAGTTGCTTCGTTCAGTATAAAATTTACAGATCGGTTAAGGCAGTACTATTATACCGGTGGCATGCCTGAAGTTGTATTACAATATTCCGTAAGCGGGGATATGAACCAGGTAAGAGAGATTCAGAAACGGATACTGGTTTCGTATGAACAGGATTTTTCAAAGCATGCGCCGGCTGATATTGTACCCCGTATACGGATGATCTGGAACGGGGTTCCTGCACAACTGGCAAAAGAGAACCGGAAATTTATTTATGGTCAGTTAAAACCCGGAGCACGGGCAAAGGATTTTGAACTGGCGCTATCCTGGCTGATTGATTGCGGGTTATTGTATAAAGTACATAATGTATCTAAGCCAGCACTGCCTTTGAAAGCATATGAGGAATTAAATATATTTAAACTTTTTTTGCTGGATATAGGTTTATTAGGGGCGCTTACTGATCTCGATGCCAAAACACTGCTGGAAGGCAATACTGTTTTTACTGAATTTAAAGGAGCATTGACAGAGCAGTATGTTTATCAGCAATTACGGACGCAGAATGAGCTACCGGTTTATTATTGGTCGGCCGGAAATGCCCGTTCAGAAGTTGATTTTCTTTTGCAACATAAGGGGCAAATCATTCCATTGGAAGTGAAGGCGGAAGAAAACCTGCATGCCAAGAGCCTGCGCGTTTATTGTGAAAAATTTAGACCATCTCTGGCGGTACGTAGTTCTATGTCGGGCTACAGGAAAGAAGACTGGATGACTAATCTGCCGCTGTATGCGATCAATACTATTACTCATCTTCAGTGAAAATGATACTCCGGTAATATATGATAGTAACCCGGCTGTAAAATTGGAAAATACTGAATCAGTAATTCCACTAATTTTACTACAGATTGCACGGCTTTGAAATCGTACACCCAACATACTTCCCTTGAATTGCTTGCGTTGGTGGCCCAGGATAATGAGGCTGCTTTTGCCGAGTTGTACGATCGTTACTGGAAAAAATTATTCGTCATCGCTTTTAACCGTCTCCGGGATACATCCGCCGCTGAAGATATAGTGCATGATGTGTTTGCCGGCATCTGGTCGCACCGGCATACACAGCAGATCGACGCCCCCGAAAATTACCTGGCCGTGGCGGTAAAATATGCGGTGTTGAACAGGATTAAACGGAATATACGGGAGCGTGAAAACCTGGAAATGCTGAAGGCGCAAATCCAGGTCTCTGAAAACCATACTGAAACCAGCCTGCATTATAAACAAATACTGGAACGGATACAGCAGGAAGTGGAGCGGTTGCCCGACCGCTGCCGGCTGATTTTCCTGTATAGCCGCGAAGCCGGACTGCCGGTTAAAGAAATTGCCAAACGTCTGCATCTGTCTCCTAAAACCGTTGAAAATCAACTTGGCAAAGCGATCCGCCAGCTTAAGGTAGCCACCAAGAGCCTGCTGCATAGTTTTTTCTGATTTTTTCCTGAAATATTTTCAAAATCCGTGAGGGATAGCTTCCTCCCGGTTTACTCATTTATATAACTGCATGAAACGTCCGCAACATTTAGCCGAACTGATTGAAAAATGCGAGGCCGGTACCGCCAGCCCGGAAGAGATCGCCGCATTGAATGAATGGTATCATTCGTTTGATGACTCCGTGGCGACCGTGTCCGCAGCTGAACAGATTACCGAGGCTGAACTGGGACAACGGATTCAGTCCCGGTTGCGGGAATCCATGAACGCGGCAAAAGCACCTGCTGTCTATCGTCGGGGCTGGTTCCGGGCTGCAGCTGCCATTCTCCTCATTATTACAGTAGCCGGCTACTTTATTTATAGAAACGGACTTTCCGAAACAGCACAAGTGGCCGCAGTGCCTGTAACCCCGGCTCCTGCCGAAATCGTACCAGGCGGTAATAAGGCGGTGCTTATTCTGGCCGATGGGTCTTCCATTGTGCTTGACAGCGCTTCCAACGGTTTGCTGAGTACCCAGGGAAATATTCAGGTGGAAAAACTCGATAACGGACTGCTGGCCTATACGGTAAATGGCAAAATCCTGTACGAGGATGATGCCGCATTTTATAATACCATCAGCACACCCCGCGGCGGTCAGTACCAGGTTACATTATCCGACGGAACAAAAGTTTGGCTGAATGCCGCTTCTTCAATCCGGTTCCCTGTGTTATTTACAGGTACCGAACGCCGGGTGGAAGTGACAGGGGAAGCCTATTTTGAAGTGGCAAGGGATATCAGCAAACCATTTAAAGTTAAGGCGGCACAATCCGAAGTGGAAGTACTGGGTACGCATTTTAATATAAATGCCTACGATGATGAAGTCAGTATTAAAACCACTCTGCTGGAGGGAAAAGTAAAAATAACCGTACCCGGTCAGGCCGCTGCACAACCGGCCCGGTTCTTACAGCCGGGACAGCAATCCGGAATCAGTAAGAATGGTGAGATAAGTATTGTGAAGAATGCGGATACGGATGAGGCCATTGCCTGGTTAAAAGGTCGTTTTCAGTTTGAAAATACCGATCTCCGGAGTATGCTCAGGCAGATTTCCCGCTGGTATGATGTGGATGTGGAATACAGGGGCGCGGTGGATCTGCATTTTACCGGACAGCTGACCCGCAATGAAAATGTAACGAATGTATTTAAGCAACTCGCTCTGACGGGGGAAGTACATTTCAGGATAGAAGGACGGAAAGTTATAGTCACACGATAAAAGCGCACATATGAATACAAAAAACCGATTGCTTTTTCCATTCAGTATGGATGGATAAGACAGCGCAGGCACAAATAAAAAAACCGGATTCTGTTGGCGCAGAACCCGGCGGATGTTTGGGCCTGTGAAAAAACAATGTTCAGACTGCTTATTTCTCAACCCTGGCCGGATAAATGACCCGGCCATTAAACACCACGAATTTATGTATTTCACTGCAGTTTGCCGGTCCGGTCTTAGTAAGGCCTCCCTGGCAAGACAAACGATTAAGATTATGAAACTCACCACGGTTTTATTGATCGCTGCCTGCCTCCAGGTAAGTGCCCGCGGATTTTCCCAACGGGTTACTATCAATGAAAACAACACGACATTGCAGAAGGTATTCCAGCAGATCCGGAAACAGACCGGTGTCCAGTTTTTTTACGCGGTGGAAGCGCTGAAAGACGCGAAGAAAGTATCACTGGCTGTAAAAAACCAACCGCTGGAACAGGTACTGGAAATTTGTTTCCGCGACCAGAACCTGACCTATACCATTGCTGAAAACACCATTATTGTAAAACGAAAAGCGCCTGTTCCGGCCGTGGTAGCTGAGGAACCCGCTGCAATGGCTCCGGAACCAGTGAATACGGTTGTAAGGGGTAAAGTGACGGATGAAAAAGGGCAACCCCTGAACGGCGTATCGGTTGCCATAAAAGGCAGTACGACCGGAACGGTAACAGATGCCACCGGCGCCTACACGATCAGTGTGCCGGATGATGCCGTACTGGTATTTTCTTATGTGGGATTTAAAAATGTGGAAGTAAAAGCCGGCGGACGCAGTACCATTGATATTACCCTGAAGCCACTTGAAAGATCACTGGATGAAATCGTGGTGGTGGGTTATGGTACGCAGAAAAAAAGAGACCTGACCGGTTCTGTTTCTTCCGTAAAAGGAGAAGAAGTAGCCGACCGTCCTTCTACCAACCCGATTGCCTCCCTGCAGGGACGTGTACCGGGTCTTACTATTTCCAACTCCGGTCGCGCCGGCGCCAGTCCGGTTGTGCGTATCCGTGGGGTGAACAGTACCAATAGTGCCAGCCCGGTGTATGTGGTGGATGGGGTGCTGCATGATAATATTGATTTCCTGAACCCGGCCGATATTGAAACTATCGATATCCTGCGTGATCCTTCTTCCATTGCCATTTATGGTTTGCGTGGTGCCAACGGGGTGATTGCGATTACTTCAAAGAAAGCAGCCCGCGGACAGACACGTGTTAATCTGCAAAGTATAACAGGGGTACAGGTGGTACAGGATAAAATTAAAATCACCGACGCGGAAGGATTTAAAAAACTCTATAATGCCCAGCTGGCCAACCTGAATGCCGCGGCATTTGATTATTCCAATTATACAGCCAATACCAACTGGCAGGATCTCGTATTGCAGAAAGCGGTGATGAGCTCCACGAACCTGAGTATCAGTAACAGCGGAGAAAAATCAACCACCTATATGAATGTGGGGTATACCGATCAGGAAGGGGTGCTCAAAAATGACCGGTATAAACGCTACCTGGTCCGCCTCAATGAAGAAATCCGTTTTAATAATAAAATTAAAGTAGGTGGAGAAGTTACAGGCTATCATGTAGTGAACAATCCGCCGGCCGCTTCTATAACCAATGCGCTGTGGGCGGCACCCATTGTGCCGATTCAACAGGATGCCAATACTTATTACAGTATGCCTTCCTTCCAGCGGGCACAGGTGGGTAACCCAATCGCCGCGCTGAACAGGAATGACCGCAATTCAGTGAATAAAAGTTTCCGGGTTATCGGTAATATTTTTGCTGAAGTGAAGTTTCTTAAAAACTTTACCTGGCGCTCCACCCTGTATACGGACCTGGGCTTTAACAGCAGCCGGACCTATTCGCAACTGCCTTTTTCCTTTATCAACCTGGGTGAGGGCACCAATCCCACCACAACTACGTATGATAACTCCGTACGTACTTCCGTATCACAGGAGCAGGGTGAATCCCGCCGCTTCCAGCAGGATCATGTGCTGACATTTGATAAAAATTTCGGCAAAGGCCATGTGTTGAATGCCGTAGCCGGTTTCACCAGTATCTACAGTGCCAGTTCCTTTGTAAATGGTACGCGCCGCGATACATCCGTGAATGTGCCGGATGATCCTGATTTCTGGTACCTCGGTGTGGTGAACGTAAACAATCCCTTGTCCAATGGTGGTGGCGGATCAGAAAGCGCCATTGCCGGTGGTTTCGCCCGTGTGGGATATAACTACAAAGGCAGGTACCTGCTGAATGCCACGATCCGTCGTGATGGCAGTTCCAAATTTGCCCCTGAGAATCGCTGGGGTACATTCGGCAGTGTGGGAGCCGGCTGGCTGATCAGTGATGAAAAATTCTTCAATGCGGTAAGAGGCATTGACTTCCTGAAACTCCGTGCTGCCTGGGGCCGTACCGGTAATGCCAATGGGTTTGCAGACAACCTTTACAAACCCGGTATCCAGAACGCTTCCACGGCCATCTTCGGAGATAATATTTATACATCCATACAGGCGGCTTATATTCCTGACCCCAACCTGCATTGGGAAACCGTACAGGGTATCGATGCGGGTATAGATGTACGCGCATTGGGCAATCGCCTGAATGCGGAGATCACGTATTATAACAGAACCACCAATGATATCCTGACCGGTGTGACATTGCCCAATGAAACCCGCAGTTATTTCACCAACCTGGGTAAGATCACCAATAAAGGGATAGAGCTGAACCTGGGATGGAACGACAAACTGGGTAAGGAACTCACCTATGGTGTAAATGTGAATTTCAGCCATAACAAGAATGTGGTGAATTCCATTGGTGATAATTTCAACTTCTCCATTATCGGAAACGGTGGAGCCAACCTGACCACTACCGGTCAGTCCATTGGTTATTTCTACGGTTATACGCAGACCGGCGTATACCAGTCCGTAGCCGACATTCAGAAATTTCCCGCATTTATTAATGCATTGCCCGGCGATGTATCCTATGCAGATATAAACGGCGATGGCCTGCTCACAACGGCTGACCGTGGTTATATCGGTACGCCCTTCCCGCCATATAGTTTCGGTGGCAGTATCAATCTCGGGTATAAAGGAATTGACTTTACCCTGGAAGGTCAGGGCGCTGCCGGACACAGTATTTATACACAGCGCCGGACCTCTACGTTCGCGGTGCTGAACTATGAAGCCAACCGGCTGAATGCGTGGACCACAGCAGGCTCTACCAATATTGAACCGATCCTGGATAATACAAGAGGAAATAATTTCCTGATGAGTACCTATTATCTCGAACCCGGCGACTATTTCCGGATCCGCCTGCTGCAGGTTGGATATACGTTTGAGAAAAACCTGTTATCCGGTGTGGGTATTCAGAAAGCACGGGTATTCCTGAGCGGACAGAATATCAAAACATGGAGCCAGGTAACAGGTTATTCACCCGAACCGCTGATTGGTGATATCATCGGCGGTGGCGCGGACAACGGTGCTTACCCGGTGCCGGCTGTTTATTCTTTCGGTATCAATCTTACATTCTAAACTGTACTAAAATTATTTGATATGAAATTCATTTTCAAACAAACGCATACAGCAACCCTGCTCCTGCTGACCGTACTGGCCACAGGTCTGCTGACCGGTTGTAAAGGATTCCTTGACACAGAGCGCCAGGGAGCCTACGACGCGGATAATTATCCTTATCCCGGCGGTTCCGGCGCTTATGATCAGTTTATTTTCGGCGCATACAATGAACTGCGCAGTTTCAATCTGCACAGTCAGTCGTTTATAACAGCCACGAGCATACGCAGTGACGATGCCGACAAGGGCAGTACGCCCGCGGATGGCGGCGCCAATGCCACCACCATGGATAATTTCCCGGTACTGGCCAGCAATGGTTTCTGTAATACGCTCTGGGTAGGTAATTACGCCCTGATCACCAAATGCAACAGCACCATTAAGGAAGTAAATACCAATACGCAGATTGTGGCCACTGAGGCGATTAAAAAGCAAACCATCGGGGAAGCGCGCTTTCTTCGTGCGTATGCGTATTTCAACCTGGTAAAACTGTTCGGACGGGTACCGCTGATTGATTCGCTTTTCTCCAACCCCGCCGCACAGAACAATGTACCGCAAAGTTCCACCGCGCAGTTATATGCGTTTATTGAAGGCGATCTTACCTATGCTGCCGCCAACCTGCCGCTCAGCTGGGATGTAAAATTTGTCGGCCGTGCCACCAGTGGAGCCGCCAATGGTTTACTGGCCAAAGTATACCTGTATCAGCAAAAATGGCAGCAGGCCATGAATGCCGCCGCCGCCGTGGTTAATTCAGGGCAGTATGATCTCTCTACGCCTTACGACAAAATCTTCCGGGAAGAAGGAGAGAACAGCAAAGAATCGGTATTTGAAGTACAGGCTACCGCGTCAGCGGCTATCCCCTCAAATAACGGAGTACAATATGCGCAGATTCAGGGTATCCGCGGTTCCGGTATCTGGGACCAGGGATGGGGATGGAATACACCCAGCACATACCTGGAAGCAGCTTATGAAGCCAATGATCCGAGGAAAAACCGGACGATCATGTATACCAGCACCGGTACAACGATCTACCAGACCATCTATGGAGAGAACCTGCCGGTGGGATTGCCCAACCCCCGTTATAACAATAAAGTATATACCAATCCCGCACTCCGGGCTTCTATCGGCAACCGCTTTGGTTACTGGATGAACCTGCGGGTACTGCGGTATGCGGATGTGGTGCTGATGTATGCGGAAGCCGCCAATGAAGTTGGAGGTGCCGCCAATACTACTATTGCACTCAATGCCCTCAACAGTGTAAGAGCCCGCGCCCGAGCCGGCAATAACACTATACTGCCCGATGTAACCACTACCGACCAGGCGCTGTTGCGTGATGCAATCCGCCAGGAACGCCGGGTGGAACTGGCAATGGAACATGAACGGTTCTTTGACCTCGTACGCTGGGGTATTGCGCAAACGGTAATGAACGCATCCGGTAAACCCAATTATATCGGAAGCCGTGACGGATTACTGCCGATACCACAGACACAAATTGACCTGAGTGCCGGTGTGCTTACACAAAATCCCGGGTATTAATTGAATGACGCTTAAAAAAACAGACATGAACTATTCAACTTTATATACTAAAAGCAGGATCTGGATTCTTTCCGGTGTACTCCTGGCGGCGGTTTCCTGTAAAAAAGACGGCAACCCCAATAATCTTCCCGATGTAAATCCATCGGACTATGATGGAAAGATAGATGGCTACAGCAGCTCCGACGAAGTGTATCCCGGTAACCTGATCGCTTACTGGAGTTTTGATGACACGAAGAATGAACTCAAAAGCGGCACCGCGCCGGCTTCTTCGGCCAATGATACATATGTGACAGGGGGTGTACGGGGCAAGGCCCTGAGCCTGGCTGCCGGCTATGTATTATTCACCAACCAGTTTGAAAAATTCAAAACGGATTCCCTGAAGAGCTGGACGATCAGTGCCTGGGTTAAAATCCTGAACAACGGATCCAAGCGGACCATGCTTTTCCAGCTGGCCCGTCCGGGTATCTTCACCGGCAATATCAATTTTGCCCTGAATACACAATCATTCCCGGCCTCCAATACCACAACGCTTCGTATACAACCTACATTTATGACAATCGGCGGTGGCACACAGGATAACCTGAACAGTGTATTGTCGCCCACCATCGGCATGGATAAATGGACCTACCTGGTACTGACCTATGATTTCGCAACAGGCGTATTCAATATCTGGGCCGACGCGGTAAAAGTGGGTGCCTTCCCGAACAGGGGTACCGGTAATAACAACTTCAAAGCGTATGAACCCAACCAGGTGATCATCGGTTCCAACTATAATGGCATACCCGGTATGTCTGTTAGTACCGATGTAACCTTCGCACCCATGACCGGCCAGGTGGATGAGATCCGGATGTATAACCGGGCTTTGCCGGATGCGCATATTAAGGCGTTGTTTAATTTGGGGAAAGCGAATAAATAGAGAGTGGAGAGTGGAGAGTGGAAAGTGGAGAGTGGAGAGTGGGGAGTCCTCCTTCGCTAACGCTACGGAGGATAAATACAGCTAAGCAGCAATCGGTCATATAGGGGGTTTATCGCTTTAAAGCTGATAAGCCCCTTTTTTAAATCATACAATATGCGTTACAGTATAGTGATCTTGCTTTTGATGCTGGGTGCCTGTAAGGGACCGGTTAAAACAACACAGTCGGTGCCTGATCTGCCAAAAGAAGAGCAGGCTATTTTTGATTCGGTGCAGCGGGCTGCCTTTCGTTATTTCCGGGAAGGAGCGGAGCCGGTGAGCGGACTGGCACGGGAACGATATCATGCGGATAATGTATATCCGCAAAATGATAAGACGACGGTTACCAGTGGCGGCGGCGGATTTGGTGTAATGGCCATCCTGGTGGCTATTGAACGGAATTTTATTACCCGGGCGGAAGGCCTGGCACAACTGGAGAAGATCATTCACTTCCTGGAAACAGCGGATCGTTTTCATGGGGCCTGGCCGCATTGGTGGAATGGGGAGACCGGAAAAGTAAAACCCTTTGGCCGGAAAGATAATGGAGGTGACCTGGTGGAAACCTCATTCATGATACAGGGTCTGCTTTGTGTGCGGCAGTATTTTAAAGACGGTAATGAAACGGAAAAGCAACTGGCGGCCCGTATTGATAAGTTATGGAAAGAAGTGGAGTTTGACTGGTACCGCAATGGTAAAAATGTGTTGTACTGGCACTGGAGTCCTGACTATAACTGGGACATGAACTTTGCCGTGCATGGATATAATGAATGCCTGATCATGTATGTGCTGGCGGCTTCATCTCCCACTCATGGCGTGCCCGCAGCAGTCTACCATGAAGGCTGGGCGGAAAACGGAAAGATCAATCAGCAACCTGCTGCTTATGATGGCATTCAGTTGCAACAACGTCACCAGGGCGAACCCGGCACCATTGGCCCTTTATTCTGGGCGCATTACTCCTGGCTGGGACTCGATCCGCGCGGATTGAAAGACAAGTATGCCGACTACTGGAAAGACAATACTGCACATTCCCTGATCCACTATAAGTGGGCCGTAAATAATCCGAAAAAGTTTAAAGGCTATGGTCCGGACAGCTGGGGATTTACTTCCAGTTATTCCATGAAAGGATATGCCGGACATGCGCCATCCCTGAAAAGAGACCTCGGTGTTATTTCTCCAACAGCAGCCCTTTCTTCTTTTCCCTATACACCGGCGGAATCGATGGCGGCGATGAAGAACTGGTATTTGAATAAAAAAGATAAACTATGGGGACCGTTTGGCTTTTATGATGCATTCAGCGAAACCGCTGATTGGTATACGCCCCGGTATCTCGCGATAGACCAGGGACCCATAGTGGTGATGATGGAGAATTACCGTTCCGGCCTGCTCTGGAATTTATTTATGAGCTGCCCTGAAATTAAAACCGGGTTAAAGAAACTGGGATTTGAGAGTCCGCACCTGCATTAAATTATGGTGAAGTGTACAGGTTTACCGGTAAGCCGGCACGAAATGGTTAATTTTACGGGATAGAAATTAACAGACCCAGAAAAATCTGAAATGTGAAAAAGCTTTTCCTTTTTGCAGTTGTTGCCGGTATCGTCAGTTCCTGTCTGAGTACACGTAAACCATCCGCCATGACATTTGCCAAAAATACAGTAGTGGCTCACCGGGGCGCTTTTAAGAAAAACGGCTTCCCGGAAAATTCAATTGCCTCTTTACGGGAAGCGATCCGCCTCGGCTGTACAGGCGCTGAGTTTGATGTACGGATGACAGCAGATGATTCGCTGATCATTAATCATGACCCGCATTTCAATAAACTGGAAATTGAAAAAACGGAATATAAAGCGTTAACTGCTTTTACTCTTTCCAACGGGGAGAAACTGCCCACCTTACAGGAATACCTGCAGGCGGGGATGCAGCAAAATAAACAGACAAGACTGGTACTGGAGATCAAACCTTCCGGTATCAATAAGGACCGGGGTCGCCTGATTGCCGCCCGTGTACTGGAACTTGTAAAAGAACTTAAGGCCACCCCGTGGATTGTCTATATCAGTTTTGATTATGAAATACTGAAAGAACTGCGCCGCCTGGACCCCGCCGCCAGTCTGCAATACCTCGAGGGAAATATAGCCCCGGCCCAATTAAAAGCCGATGGCATCAACGGGGCCGATTATCATTTCAGTGTATTTAAAACAAAACCCCACTGGATCAAAGAAGCCAAAGAAAACGGCATTGCCTTAAACGCCTGGACCGTGAATGACAGCACGACCATGAACTGGTTGTTGAAGGAAGGGTTTGATTTTATTACGACGAATGAGCCGGAAATGTTGATGCAAATAGCTAATTAGCCGATGAGCCGATTTGATGATGAGCCGATTAGGTGATGTGACGATTTGCCGATATGCCGATTAGGTGATGTGACGATTTGCCGATATGCCGATTAGGTGATGTGCCGATTAGATGATGTGCCGATGTGCCGATGAGCTGATTAGATGATGAGCCAATGTGCCGATATGCCGATTAGTTGATGTGCCAATTAGATGATGTGCCGATTTGCCGATTGGGGAAGAGGCTGAAAGTTTGAAAAGTCTTTTTATTATCGCAAAGTGTGTAGTTGGCAGCCATTATAATGACAGAGGAACAGACATATAAACAAGTGCTTGAAAAAATTGATTGGTTGCAAGACATTGCCAAACGCAAAGGGTGGTCAATCAGGTTGCAGCCGCTGGTTGAACGCCCCGCAACTACTGACGAAATAAATTCTGTTGAAAATCAAATTGGCAAAACAATACCTGAAGACTTAAAGAAGCTGTTTCTTTTTTCAAAACATGTTGAATTCAGTTATCAATTTGACGAGACATTATCCGAAGAGTTTAGACAAAATTTTTCGGGAGGCATATATTGGAACCTGGATTCACTTGTAGGCCAATACACTAATTTTCAAGAATGGGTTAAGGCGTCCATTGACCCGGAATTTAATGACAGAGAAGCGATCGGAATAACAGAAAAACTTTGGCAGGACAAACTGCCTTTAATGGATGTTCCAAATGGAGACATAATTGCCATTGGTAATAACCCCTCTGAGATAATTTATTTTTCTCACGAAGAAGACACTATGCACGGCAGGATTCTTGGAAACACCTTATGGAATTTTCTTGACTTCTATTCACGTATTGGATTTGCAGGTAGTGAAGGCTGGCAACTTGAACCGTTCTTCGACTTTGACCAAAATGTAATGATAACACATGGCGACAAAGTTGACAGATATATTCAACTGTTAGAAAAATAACGACTGGTAACACGGGGTTTGTGTCAGATGGCCTGATGTACAAACCTGGACTTTTGTAAGTCAAATTGACTCTGGTAATAATTGAATATTAGTGCTCCGTAATCCCGCCCGAAAGCAAGGCCCCTCCTTAATCATCAAATCGGCTTATTGGCACATCACCTAATCGGCACATCGTCACATCGTCACATCGGCACATCGTCACATCGTCACATCGGCACATCACCTAATCGTCACATCGGCACATCGTCACATCACCTAATCGGCACATCGGCATATCGTCACATCACCTAATCGGCACATCGTCACATCATCTAATCGGCATATTGGCACATCGGCACATCGTCACATCATCTAATTGGCATATCGGCAAATCGGCTCATCATCCTTTGATGCTCATCAAAAAATCAAACAAATTCACTTCCGAACTGATGCCCAGTTTTTTCCGGAGGCGGTAACGGCTGATTTCAACGCCACGGACGGAGATATTCATCAGCTGGGCGATTTCTTTGGTGGACAGGTTCATGCGTAAATAGGCCGAGAGCTTCAGCTCATTCGGTGTAATGGAA
Organism: Chitinophagales bacterium; assembly: GCA_017303855.1. Classification (GTDB taxonomy): domain Bacteria; phylum Bacteroidota; class Bacteroidia; order Chitinophagales; family Chitinophagaceae; genus JJ008. Next base: position 174,893 of record JAFLBL010000002.1, read on the forward strand.
GGATATTTTTCTTTGAGCACTACTACAAAATCGCTGTGTACTTTGTCGAAGTGATGGGTGAAATGTTCCCAGTCCTTATCCATTTTATCATCTTCGCCCAGCACTTTCACCATTTTGCGAATCTCCGTTACGGCTTTTTCATTATCCACGGCCTTCATCAGCTGATTGAGTTCCGTTTTGAGCTTGGTCAGCAGTTCTCCTTTCTGCACCAGGTGCATGGCATTGGTGGCGAGCTCGGAGTTTTTAAAGTCCACTTCGGCCTGCAGCTTTTCATTTCGGAGTGCCACCAGTTCATTTTCCGCTTTATTGATCTCCAGCTGATGCAGGTACTGCAGTTGCTCCTGCTCCTTTTCATATTTCTCCTGCTGCAGGTGGAATTTTTTAATCTGCCATTTATAGAGATAGTACAAAGCCACGCAGCCCAGCAGGAAATAAACGAGATAGGCCCAGATGGTCTGGTACCAGGGCGGAAGGATCCGGAAGGAGTAAACCACCACGCCGGATTCATTGCCGAGATTGTTCCGCACTTTTACTTCAAAATGATAGTTGCCGGCCGGCAGGTGCGTATACTCTTTGTCGGTTTTGGTTGTCCATTCGCTCCAGGTATTGTCAAATCCACGTAAACGGTAGCTGTAAGCCAGGTTGGACTGCTGGCCAAATACCGGTGAAGCATAGTCGAAATGAAGACTGCCCCAGTTATGCGCGATTTCCGTTTTTGTATCTGTTGTATCGGTGCTGTTGCCTCCGTACAACAGGCTGTCGCGCCGGTTGAAAATTTTTACACTGCGGATCAGTACTTCCAGGGCGGGAATGGTTTGTTTGTATTTCGCGTAGTTCACATGGAAAAAGCCTTTTTCCCCGCCGATAAATACATTGTGGCTGTTGACCGGGTAGATATATTCAAACCCGCTCAGCAGTTTATTGCTCAGCTCGGGCAGATGAATCACCTGGGGCTTTTTATCGCTCCGGTCCACCACGCTGAGTTGCTTTTCATGTATGTACCAGATATTTCCTTCGGCATCTTCTTTCAGGTAGCGGATACTCTGCTCCCCCATCAGTTCTTTGTAAAAAGCGGAAGGATAAAACCGGTCTTTGACCGCGTCGTAACTATACACCCCTTTTTCGGTAGCCACGAGTACTTCATTATTTATTTTATACACGTGGTTATTCAGGGTGGAGGGCAGTCCTTCCGCCGCCGTATACAGTTTATAGCGGTACTGACCCGTAGTAACCGGGTATACCCTGTACACCCCATGATAGGGATGTGATACCCAGATGATATTATTATTGTCAATCGCTACAAAGCGGCAGGATTCATCCAGTTCAGGAATATTTTCTGCAACGGTAAACTGGTTGTTTGCATAATTAAAGAAAGTGAGTCCGCGGTAGGTACCTGATACCATCCGGGATACAGGGAATACCGGGCCGGATGGAATAAAATTCCATACACCTTTGCCGGAGTTGAACAGGGGCCTGGCCGTCTGATCTTCCACCACAAAAGCGCCTTCATGATGACCCAGCAACAGGGTATTATTGATCGTAGCGAGTCCCCATACCTGTCCTGCTGTATTGGCCACCTGCGTAAAGGATCCTTTGCTGAAGCTGAGGTCCTGCAATGGCTGTAAGGGTACCGTATACAGACCGGCCGACGTGCCGGTATACAGTTTGTTCTGATGTATAACGGCGCTGTAGCCCGAGCCATCCTGGGAATAGGGACTGATCCGTTTAATGGCACTGTTATACGCGATAAAGTCTATGCCGTTGTCCAGTCCCAGCCACAGGTTCTGCTGCCGGTCCAGAAAAATGCTCAGGATATTGTTATTCTGCAGTCCCTCTGTTTTCGTGAAATGCTGAATCAGGTTTCCGTGGCTGTCAATAATCTGGACACCATTATTATTCGTGGCCAGGGCAATCCATTCTTTATTGATAGCCGCGGCCGCGTATATCCGGTCCTGCTGAATACGTGTAAGAGCCGGTGAATTCAAATGACTCATCCCGGCAGGGGATAATATGTATATACCGTTTTTCAGTGTGGTGATCAGGTTGCTGTCATCGCCGACAGGCAGGATCGCGGTTACCGGATCATTATCCGGTAAGACGGAGTTCATGCTGGCGGGGCTCCAGACATCATTTGTAAAATGCAGAATGCCCTGCCGGTAGTCGTGGGCAAATAGACGATCACCGCATACGCCGAGGAAGGACCACTCGGTTGGGGCCGTATAGACGGTGAATTTGTTGGCTGAGAACCGGAAGATCCGGGTCATGGTCCGGAAGAATATATCTTTTTTAAAAACACAGATATCCCAGACATCCCCGAAGGATTTTTCTTTTTCGGGTAAAAGATTGGTGAGCGAGGTGAACCTGAGACTGCCGTTGAGGTCTGGTGAAAAATACCCCAGCTCATCCTGGCCGCCGGCATAAATTCTTCCTTCTGTAGCTATGGCGAGTGAACGGACAATGGTCCTGTTCGGAAGCGGGTAGAGGTTCCAGTATTTTCCATCAAAACTGAGCAACCCTTCATTGTTGGCAAAGTAGAGAATCCCCCGATTGTCCTGACGGATATCCCAGCTCTGCAATCCGGCTCCATATGCCTGTTTTGGATAATTTATAACGTCTGGCAAACCAATCGTGTTTTGGGCCAGTAGTTGAAAAGGAAGCAGGAGCAGCAGAAAAATTATTCTTTTCATGATGGGGCAATTCCTTGAAATGTGAAAGTAGTAAAATTCGGCTGATGTAGGAATGATGTAGTTTAATTAATATATAATCAATCAGTTAGAATTTTTGATGTAGTGTTGTTGTAGGGTTTTATTTCCAAAACAGTGGTTAGTGGATTAACTTAGCGGGGCTTTTTAAAAGCCTTATTTGTTCGCTAAAATAATTGCTATATGAAATTAAAAACTGCACTGCTCAGTCTGCTCGTCCTGCTATTAGGTCTTGCACAGACAGCCTCAGGACAAAGTCTGCCCGTCTCCGGGACAGTCTCCAACAAATCAACCGGCGAGCCTTTATCAGGCGCCACTGTAGGGGTTAAAGGTACCCGGATCAATACCATGACCGATGGTAAGGGTCAGTTCACTATTGCTGTTCCCGGAAAGGGATCGGTACTGGTGATCAGCTACACGGGTATGAAACAGGTGGAAGTTACCGTAACGGATAACGCCACCCCGCTCAGTATCCAGCTGGAAGAAAGTGCCACAACCACATTAACCGACGTGGTGGTGGTAGGGTATGGTACTCAGAAAATCACCAAAGTGTCCGGTGCGATTGCCACCATCAAGGGTGCCGACATTGAAAAACTCAAACCCGTACGGGTGGAAGAAGCCCTGCAGGGCCGCGCCTCCGGTGTGGTGGTAGTAAACAGCGGAACACCCGGTTCCAAACCTACCGTGGTGATTCGCGGTATTCCTTCTTTCTCAGGTACTGACCCGCTGGTGATCATCGACGGGGTACCTCAGACACTTACCGATTTCAACTCTATCAGCCCTGCTGATATTGAATCCATCAACCTGTTAAAAGATGCCGCCACTACCGCTATATATGGTGTGAAGGGTGGTAACGGGGTGATTGTGGTTACAACCAAATCTGGCCGTAAGAATCAGAAAACGGATATCACGGTCAGCAGCAACTATGGTGTACAGGAAGTAATGAACACCCTGGGTGTGCTGAATGCCAGTGAATATGCCGCCATGATTAATGAAGGCAGCACCACGGCAGGTGGTCCGGTTATTTTCCCGGATCTGAGTGTAATGGGTGTAGGCACCAACTGGCAGAATGAAGTATTTAAAACCGCTGCGATGCAGACCCATTCGGTCAGCGCCCGTGGCGGCAGTGATAAAATGTCTTATTTCCTTTCTGCCGGCTGGCTCAACCAGGGTGGTATCGTGGGAGGTAATGATAAATCCAGATTCAACAGGGGTAACCTGACGGCCAATATGAGTTTTGACCTGACCCCCCGCCTGAAATTTATCCTGAACACCACCGCGGTACTCCTCGATGGAAAAGGGATTCAGGAAAACTCCTTCAACAGTATTTTGGGAAGTGCCGTGAACTTTGATCCTACGGTTACAAAATACAATACCGTTCCGAATACAGTGGGCACCTACGGATTCAGCAACCTGCTGCTCTCCGAGATCTTCAACCCGTTGACCAAACTCGACAATACCTATAATAAGAATATCGGTAATAAATTATATGGTAAAGGGGAACTGCAGTACGATGTGCTGAAGAACCTGAAACTGACCTCCCGTTTTGGTTATACCAAATACGACGGCAATGCCAAATCATTTACACCGCTCGTATTTTACGGTCCGCTGAATGTGGAGAATACCATGAATGCCGACGGTTCAACTGTTACCGATCGTCATAACAGCGTATCACATGAAAAGGTCAGTAATTTCAACTGGACCTGGGAAACCTTTGGTAACTATAATTTCAAAGTAAAAGACGATCACAACTTTGAAACCGTACTGGGTTTCTCCATGGCAAAAACATCAGGCAATGCCGCTGGTGCCAGCCGCCAGGATGTACCTTTTAATTCCTGGGAGTTCGCCGACTTTACCGCCGCCACAGGTAATATCACACCTACCAATACCAATGCGCTGAGTGGTTATTATTACCAGTATTTCCGCCGCAACCTGTCTTATTTCTCCCGGATCAACTACGACTTCCAGGAAAAATACCTTGCTTCCTTTACGGCACGCCGCGACGGATCTTTTGCATTCGGTAAAAATAATAAGTACGCCAACTTCTTCTCCGGTTCACTGGGTTGGGTGGTATCCCGCGAAAGCTTCTTCAAATCAGATTTCATTGATCTGTTGAAAATCCGCGGTAGTTACGGTTCCATCGGTAATGAAAACGTGGATCCGCAATTTGTGGGTATTGTAACCGGTGGTCCGAGTTATGGTTCTACCGCCAACAGTAACGGGTATACATTTAATAATGTATTCTATCCCGGTTCCACAGTAGGTTCCGCCGCCAATGACGCCCTGCGCTGGGAAAAACAACTGCAGGCCAACGTTGGTTTTGACATGACTTTCTTCAAAAGGAAGTTCTCTTTAACCGCTGATTATTTCCAGAAAGAAGTGGAAGGTTTGCTCTTCACGCCTTCAGCTTCCCTGTATCTCGGCACAGTGCCCATCCCCACCGCGAATATCGGTTCTACCAAGAGCAGCGGTATCGACCTGATGCTGTCCTATAATGACGTATTCGGTAAGAACGTGAAGTTCAATACCAGTGTCACCTTTACCACTGCGAAGAATGAAGTAACCGCTACTAACAGTGATGGTACAGCCAGAATCCTGGGCGGCAGCTATTTTAACGGTCAGTCACAAACGGTTACCGTTTTTGAAAAAGGACAAACGCCAGGTTATTTCTACGGCTTCAAGACCGATGGTCTGTTTCAGAATTTTGCCGAAGTAACGGCCGGTGCCACACAGACAGGAGCCAGACCTGGTGATATCCGCTTTGTGGATATGAACAAGGACGGCATCATCAACGATATGGATAAAACCAAGATCGGTGATCCGTTCCCCACATTTACCCTTGGCTGGAACCTGAATGTGGAGTATAAGAATATTGACTTTACTGCATTTACCTATGCGTCTGTAGGCAATGATGTGTACAGGGCTTATGAAAGAAATGCCAACTACACCAATAAAGACCGCATGATCCTGGCCCGCTGGACCGGTGAGAACACAACCAACAGCGCCAAGAACCCCCGCTATTCCTTTACGGATGATAACAGCAATATCCGCGTATCAGACCGCTATGTGGAAGACGGTTCCTTTATTAAAATCAAAAACCTGCAGCTGGGCTATACCTTCCCGCAACAGATGACCCGCAAGGTCTTCAGCCGGCTCCGTGTATATGCACAAGTGAAAAACGCCTTCACCTTTACCAAGTATACCGGCTTTGATCCCGAGATCGCCGGCGGTATCCTGGATACAGGTGTTGACCGTGGCGCATATCCCCAGGCCCGTACCTATGCCATTGGTATTGACATTAAATTATAATGCAGTTACTTAAAAATATTTATACAATGAAGACCTTACTAATTAAATCATCCCTTTTTGCCCTGCTGGTATTATCGCTGGCATCCTGCAAAAAATGGCTCGACTATAATCCCCACGATGATTTCAGGATCACCGAACTGGATTACCTCGCTTCCGAAACCGATTACCGCACCATGGCGGTGAGCGTGTACACGCCGCTTCAATGGCTGAACCAGGCCGTGGTGGTTGGTGAGATCGCTTCCGACAATGCAGTAAGCGGCGGTGAAAACGCCTCTGACGTATTGCCCCTGCAGCAGATCGACGACTATACACATACCCCCAATAACGCCACACTGGCGGAATTGTGGAGATCAGCTTATGAAGGCGTGAACCGTGCCAATTATATGACCCAGTATAAAGCGGCTAACCCTGCCGGTAAGACGATTGACTTTGCCGGTAAAGAAGCCCTGTTCGGAGAAGTATATTTCCTGCGCGCTTATTATTATTTCACCCTGGTGAAATTCTGGGGCGATGTACCGCTGTTTGTAGATAAACGTCTCGGCTTATCCGAATCAGGATCACTGGGCCGTACGGCAAAAGCCGAAGTATACAAGCAGATTGAAACGGATCTGACCGCTGCCATTGCTGCCCTTCCCGCTGTACAATTACAGAAAGGACGGATCACCAAGTATGCGGCACAGGCCCTGTTGGGTAAAGTATACCTCTATCAGAAAAAATACAATGAAGCGGCCACCATGCTGGACAATGTGATTACACCGAATGCCTTTGGCCTGGTGAGTAATTTTGCTTCCATCTTCCTCGCCAGCGGCGAGAATGGTTCCGAGTCCGTTTTTGAAATACAATATTCCAACACGTCCCCTTATTACAACTGGGGTGGTGCCACCCGTGGCCAGGGTAACTATGCCGTACAGCAATGTGGTATCCGTGGTCTGAACGGTTCTGCCGCCATGCCTTATGCAGCCGGATGGAGTACCAACCTGCCCACACAGAATCTGAACAACGCGTATGCAGCAGGTGATCAGCGCAAAGCAGCTACCATCCTGGATATTGAAGCATATAAAGCGGCTAACCCTTCTTATAATATAACCTACCAGGTAGCTCCTTATAAGAATACCGGTTTATACAGCCAGAAATATCATCCGCGCAAGGGTGAAACATCCGGACAGATTGAACTGAACTACCTCAACAACTACCGGATCATCCGTTATTCAGATGTATTGTTAATGGCTGCTGAAGCCTGGAACAAATCCACCACACCCAATGATGTGAAGGCGCAGGGCTATCTGAATCTTGTTCGCCGTCGCGCTTTTGGTGATAATCTGCATGACATCACCGCTACCGGCAACGCGTTATACCTGGCTATCCTGGATGAACGCCGCCTGGAACTGGCGATGGAAGGTGACCGCTTCTTTGACCTGGTGCGCACCGGTCAGGCTGCCACAAAGATTACCGGCTTTTCTGCGGGTAAACATGAAGTATTCCCGATACCACAGCAGGAAGTTGAAATTTCCGGACTCACGCAAAATGCCGGGTATTAATCATTCACCACAAAACGATTTGACATGAAAGCAATAAAATATATATCAGGTCTCGCTTTACTGCTGGCGGTTGTTACCGGCTGTAAGAAGGATACCTATGAGGACGTTTCTTTTGTAGCAACGGCCGTCGCTCCCGATCAGCTGGGCGTGTTATTTGAAATTACCCAGGACAATACCGGCCTGGTTACCATTACCCCCAACGGGGCAGGTGCCGTAAGCTACGATGTGTACTACGGTCATGGTGGTGCCACCCCGGTAAAAGTAGCCGCGGGTAAAAACACCACGCATACTTATCCGGAAGGTGTATATACCGTGAAGATTGTAGGATACAGTGTAAACGGCAAGACTACGGAAATCACCAAGCAGCTGACTGTTTCATTCAGGGCACCTGAGAACCTGGATGTAACCACGGCGATCGACGCGTCCAGTAATTTTAAACTGAATGTATCGGCTACGGCTTTATATGAAACCAACTTCCGCGTATTCTTCGGGGATGTGCCCAATGAAGTGGGTACGGTATTCCTGGAAGGACAAACCGTAAGTCATACCTACGCCAACGTAGGAACGTATACGGTACGGGTGGTTGCCTATAGTGGTGGTGCCGCTACCACACAGGTTACACGCTCCATTACCATTGTGGATCCGTTGTTGCTGCCGATTACGTTCGAATCCGCCACGATTGATTATACCTTCACCGGATTTGACGGTGGAAATGTAACGGTGATCAATAACCCGCAATCCGGCGGTATCAATACCACGGCCCGGGTGGCCCGTATGATCAAGAGTGCCGGACAGCCCTGGGGCGGAAGTCTGATCACCCTCAGCAGTCCCATTGATTTTTCAACCGGTAAAATATTCCGGATGAAAGTATGGTCACCCCGCGTGGGCGCCAAAGTGCTGCTGAAAGTAGAGAATTCTGCAAACGGTTCCATCAACTTTGAAAAAGAAGTAACGACTACCGTAGCCAATGCATGGGAAGACCTGGTGTTTGACTACCAGGCTATCAATACAGCCAACAGTTATAACCGTATCGTGCTGATTTTTGATAACGGTACCATGGGCGACGGCTCTGCCAACTTCACCTTCCTGCTGGATGATATCCGCCTGGTGAATTCCCTGCCGCTGACCCTGCCCCTCGATTTTGAATCCACCACCACTACCTATGACTGGTTTAATTTTGATGGCGGTAATGTAACCATCGTAAACAACCCGAGTGCCACCGGAGTAAATACCAGTGCCAAAGTAGGTAAGATGGTGAAGAATGCCGGTCAGTCATGGGGTGGCAGTTACCTGACACTGAGTCTGCCGATGGATTTTTCCAATAAAATCTTCCGGATGAAAGTATGGTCACCCCGCGTGGGCGCCAAAGTGCTGTTGAAAGTAGAGAACTCAGCCAACAGTGCACAGAACTATGAGAAGGAAGTAGTAACAACCGTAGCGAATGCATGGGAAGACCTGGTATTTGACTATACCGGTATCAATACCGGCAACAGTTATAACCGCGTGGTACTGATTTTTGACAATGGTACACCCGGCGACGGATCCTCCAACTTTACATTCTACTTCGATGATATCCGTCTCGTAAGCACCGTGCCGCTGGGACTGCCGTTGAACTTTGAGTATCCCATTACCTATGGCTGGTTTGATTTTGACGGTGGTAATGTAACAGTCATCAACAATCCGGATGCAAGTGGTATCAATACGAGTGCGAAAGTGGCCCGTATGATTAAGAATGCCGGTCAGCCCTGGGGCGGTAGTTTTCTGACCCTGGCTGGTCCGATTGATTTCTCCACGCAGCGTACCTTTAAGATGAAAGTATGGTCACCCCGTGTGGGCGCCAAAGTGCTGTTGAAAGTGGAGAATTCCGCCAACAGTTCACAGAATTTTGAGAAAGAAGTACTGACCACGGTGGCCAACGCCTGGGAAGAACTCACGTTTGATTATAACGCCATCAATACGGCGAATACCTATGACCGGATCGTCATGATCTTTGACAATGGCACACCGGGCGACGGTTCCGCCAACTATACGTTTTATTTTGATGACATCAAGCTTAATTAATCTTAAAATCATTCAGTCATGATGACGAATATAAAAAAACTGACCTTCTTCCTGTTTGCCGCCCTGCTGGTAATCAGCGGCTGTAAGAAAGAAGAATATTCTTTCGGTGATATTAAAACGCCGAAGGACCTGACCCTGACCACGGTGATAGCCGGGGTGGATGTGGCTAACCCGAACGGGAATGGTACCGGTACGGTAACCATTACCACTACCGCCACCGATGCCCTCACGTACAATATTGATTATGGTGACGGCACTACTAAAATTGTACCCAGTGGCACTATCGTAAAAAAATACACCACGCCCGGAACCAACAGTTATACCATTACCGTGAATGCGATCGGTACCGGTGGAGCTATCTCCACTATCAGCAAACGCATCACCGTATTTGTTGCTTTTGAAATCCCCACAAGCGTCCTGAATCCGTTAACCGGTACGGGATCCAAAGTTTGGGTTACGGACAATGATGCCGTTGGTCATTTCGGTGTAGGTCCCAATACCGAGTTTTCTCCCATCTGGTACGCCGCTCCCCCGAATACAAGGGAAGCCTGTGCCTATGATGATGAGATCACTTTTTCACGGAATGCCCTGAACCGGGTATCCATGACCATTGATAATAAAGGCACTTCCTTCTCCATTGGCGCGGCTACCGGTGTATACGGTTTCAGCGGCGGCGATGGTTGTTATGCCGTGAATACAGGCGGTACCCGTGCGCTTTCCTTTATGGATGCCACGTCCGGTTCTACCGCAGCGGTATCCACCCAGATCCAGTTTATGGTACCGGGCAATGGTATTATCAACTTCGGAACAGGCGGTACCACGTATGAAATCCTGTCGATCAGCAATACCAGTCTTCACCTGCGCAATATCGGGGCTGATGGTAATTCCTGGTACCAGAAATTAAAACCCAAACCGTAATAAATATGAAACAGGCTTTCGCCGCTTTCTTTACGCTGCTCGCGTTGTTGTCCTGCGGGAAAAATAAAACCACGCCGAATAATCCTGCTCCCACGAACCTGACGGTAAACGCGGTAGTGGCCACGGATAACAGCGGCAATGTGGCTTTTACCGCCTCGGCCACCAATGCGGTAACGTATGAGTATGATTACGGAAACGGGGTATTCGCCACCGTGCCTTCCGGCAGTGTTACGTATAAGTATCCGGCTTCGGGTACGTATACGGTGAATGTAATTGCGAAAGGCAGTGGCGGGCAAACCATTTCAAAATCAATTCAGGTAACCGTAACCGTTACATTGTCCCTGCTGTGGTCGGACGAGTTTGATACACCCGGTGCCCCGGATCCCGCCAAATGGGGTTATGATACCGGCGCGGGTGGCTGGGGCAATAATGAGCTGCAGCATTATACCAACCGGCTGGACAATGCCGTGGTCTCCAATGGTACGCTGAAGATCATTCTGAAAGCGGAAAGTTATAGCGGCAGTGCGTATACCTCCGCCCGTCTGTTGTCGAAAAACAAGTTCTCCTTTAAGTACGGCAAAGTGGAGGCGAGGGCCAAACTCCCATTGGGCGGCGGCACCTGGCCTGCCATCTGGATGCTGGGCGATAATATCAACACGGCTCCCTGGCCTGCCTGCGGGGAGATCGACATCATGGAGCATGTGGGCAATCAGCTGAACCGGATTTTTGGTACGGTGCATCACCCCGGTCACTCCGGCGGCAATGCCGATGGCGGTTCAACCATGATCTCCAATGTAACCACGGAATTTCACCGGTACGGGGTGGAATGGACACCCGCTTCCATCAAATTCTCCGTGGATGATGTGGTGTTTTACACTTTTGCCAACAGCAGCAGCCTGCCCTTCAATCAGAATTTCTTTATGATTCTGAATGTGGCCATGGGTGGCAATTTCGGAGGAGCCGTAGCGCCCGGGTTTACGAGTTCCGAAATGGAGATCGATTATATCCGGGTATTCCAGTAATTAAGAAGCCAGCAGTTATATGTTCACAGGCAATTATTAACGAGCAGTCAGAAAAGTGGAACGTGTATTCCTTTCCAGGAAAATACTTCCACTTTTTATTTCCCATCTAAAAGGTTCATGATTATGAAAACGATTACTTATGCCATCGCCATGCTTACCCTTGGCGTCAGTTTGCTTTCCTGCCATAGCGCGTCTAAAATCAAAACGCAGTACAAGCGGCTGGTCTGGTCGGAGGAGTTCAACTACAAGGGCCTGCCCGACAGCAGCAAATGGAGTTATGATAAAGGCACGGGTTGTCCCGACGTATGCGGCTGGGGCAATAACGAGTTGCAGTATTATACCTGGAACCGCACCGAAAACGCGCGGGTGGAAGACGGCCACCTGGTTATTGAAGCGCGCAAGGAAGACATGCAGGGTTCAAAATATACATCGGCCCGCCTGGTCACCAAAAACAAGGGCGACTGGAAATACGGCCGTATCGAAGTAAAAGCCATGATCCCCGCCGGCCGCGGGATGTGGCCCGCCATCTGGATGCTGCCCACCAAATGGGAATATGGCGGCTGGCCCCGCAGCGGCGAGATCGATATCATGGAGAATGTAGGCTACTGGCCCGATTCCGTACTGGCCACGGTGCATACCGAAGCGTATAACGGTATGATCAATACCCAAAAGACCAGGGGGGTACACCAGCCCGGCAGCTCCACGAAGTTTCATGTGTATGCGCTGGAGTGGACCGAGAACGAAATGTTCTTCTATGTGGACGGTAAAGAAGTGAACCGCTTCGCCAACGACAAGACCGGCGTAGCCGCCTGGCCCTTTGATAAAGAGTTTCACCTGCTGTTGAATATAGCCGTAGGCGGCAACTGGGGCGGAAAGTTTGGCGTGGACGACAGTGTGTTTCCGCAGAAGATGCTGGTGGATTGGGTGAGGGTGTATCAGTGAGTGGTGAATGGAGAGTGGAAAGTGGAAAGTGGAGAGTGGAGAGTGGAAAGTGGAGAGTGGAAAGTGGAGAGTGGAGAGTGGAGAGTGGAAAGTGGAAAGTGGAAAGTGGAGAGTGGTGAGTAGTGAGTGGGGGACATAGCTACACTTTCGCTACACCTGGGCCGTACCTGATCCGGGACTCCCCTAGAGATAAAGCGCTCCATGCGCTTTAACCCCGAACAAGGTCCGGACGAGTATCGGAGCAATCCTATAGAAAGTGTACAGAAAGCGTACAGAACTGGTACATAATTTACAGATAATCAACTACTAACAGGGAGCCTCAACCGGCTCCCTGTTTTTTTGGCTTCCGGGCTCTTTTCCCGGCGGATCGGTTAATCCGGGTCAACAATCAGGCATAACCGCAGGTTTTTTCCTTTTTTTTCTTAGCTTTAGTTCAACCTCTCCTTGAAATTCGTCTGTTGCTGCCTGTTACGGCGGTATTGGTCCTGGTTCCCGGGGTCTGGTTTCAGCAAGTTTTTAAGGAGGGGGTAGGGGTAGTTGATGGGAGTGGGGTGGGGGGAGTGTGTGGTGGGGTGTGTGGTGGTGGTGGGGGATTTGGCTGGCGGGGTTGAGAAAAGGTGGTAGGTTGGACTAATGAAAATCACCTCAAGTGGAAATGGTTATTAACAACCATTAAAACTGAGTACTTTATAGAGAAATACGAAATTGATTCGAAGTTAAAGTTTCGTATAATTTAAGTTAGGTGCCATGCCGTGACGACCATTAAATTTGAACAGTCAATCATTACCCACATAGTATAGTTAGAGAAAAAGTCAAATCCCATGTATTTATTGAATGAGAAAGTTCTAAACAAAGGGGACATTGTTCTCTTAAAATCTGAGACTGAGAAAAGTAAATTAATCCGACGCTTCTCAAACAGCAAGTTCTCTCATGCAATGATTTATGTTGGAGAATCGAGTTTAATAGACGCTGACGGACCCGGTGTTCATGCCCACAACTTGCAAAGACTGCTAATTCCCAACGAAAATGATGTCGTTATCCTGCGTTCGAAAAATGCATCACTTGAACAGCTTAGGAAAGTTGAGCAATTTGTTAGGTCTAAAGTTGGGACAGAATATTCCATGGAAGAAGCTCGTAAGGTTGTTCGAAATGGAGAGTTTGTGCCTGAAGATAACAGACAGTTTTGTACTCGTCTTGTTGCCAAGGCATTCGAGTTTGCGAACTTAAACATTGTAGAAAAACCTGACTATTGCTCACCAAAAGATATTGAAGACTCGAAGGAATTTTCTACTATTCAAGGAGCAACTAGGGCTGCTAGCGAAAAGGAAATAAACTACGCAAACGAGACAGACACGCCAATCGAAAAACAGGCGGAAGTAACAAATCAAATCCTTGAGGAAATTCGAGTCTTGACAGGGGAAGATATCCAGACCTTTGAACAATTGGATGAGTTTTTAATCAGTCATCCTGAACATGATACAGAAATTACAAGAATAGTTACTGACTCTGGATATTTGAAATTGTGGGAGACAGATATTCGCAAAAATCCTTGGTACTACGATTTTGATGCCTTTACCGAGCATTATCCAGAAACTCAATATGCCAGTATGGGAAAATGGTTAATTGACCTTTGTAAGGGCTTGTTTTATCGTTTCAAACCAATGCATGAATACTATTACGAAAAGACCATACAATCAAATAATGAATATTTTAAAGTAATGCTTGGGTTATACGAAAAGTTGTTAGAGCTGAATAATACAAGAATGAAAGTTGGGATTGACGCAATGATAGAAGCTGGTCTAACAAAGGAAGAGATGATGGCAATTGTTCAAACCTAATAACACGGCACCTAACATTGCATTTGCAATATGGCGGGGCGACGAATATATTCTCAGCTTTTTGTTCGCTAACCGGCTCCGGTTTCGGAAGACGAATAACGTCGAACTACAGAATAAACAATGGACATTTGTATCTTTAATTAGCAGCGGCACCAGAATGACGGAACACAGAATGCCGCAACATCGCCAAAGGTTTAACTTTTGCGGTAATGTTATGATAACAGTACGAACTTTGAAAAGACGAACAATAATTTGGCAGAACTTAGTTACATAGAAAAAGCAAATATTGAAGCATTCCTTGGAATGAAGAGCGGATATGTTATGGACTTTTCTGATAGAACATTTGGTGAATTTGTTGGAGAGGCAACTGGCTTAGACATTTTCGCAGAGAAATATCACTATGATTCCAATTCAAAAGCGAACCGCCTTCGTGGATTTATGAAAATTGAAACCAACTATGTTGTTGGCAAACTTCTCGGCCATTTCTGCGATTATTGGTTATCAAAGGCACAGACAAATCAAATTTACTGGAGTGCTGACGAAAAATTATATACAGAATGCCTGCGTATTGTAGAACGATTGACAAAGAATAATATTGTTGAACATTTAGATGTCCTTAAGCCAAACTCCAATGCAAAGGACTTTGAACTATTAGCAAAGTCAATTAAAGAGAGTATTGAAAAGAATGAGCCTGAAGCAGCGCTTGACCGGCTTCATACTTTTGTAATTAAATATGTCAGACAGCTTTGCGACAATCATGGATTAAGACATGAAAGAGACGAACCATTGCATAGCCTTTTTGGAAAGTATGTAAAGAAACTACTAAATGACAAGCTCATTGACTCTATCATGGCTGAAAAAATCCTTAGATTTTCAATAAATGTTCTTGACGCCTTCAATGATGTTCGCAATAATAAAAGTTTGGCTCACGATAATCCTGTTTTGAATTACCATGAGAGTATTTTAATTTTCAATAACATTACGAACACAATTAGATTTATTGAGACAATTCAAAATCAAATATCTAAACAATCCACACAAACGGACTGGAATGAATTACCTTTTTAATGAAGTGCAATGAATAACTAATAAGATGTATACGGTAGCGATCATGCTTTAAAGAGGAAAAATAATGGCTAATAAATGGAATAAAAAAGACACTTATGTTATCGAAAGGCATCCTTTCGGGTCTTTGATTTTTCCAGGTATTAAAATCCTTATAATTGGTACTTTCCCAACTAATAGGGATAACTTTAGATATGAATTCTTTTATTCTGCAAAAGATAACTTATTTTGGAAAGTACTTGAAGATATTTACAAACACACATTCCTGTTTGACTCAGGCCAGTCTGCAGTTATTGAAAGGAAAGATTTTTTGAAGAAGAAAAACATTGGGATAACGGACATGTATGAAATGTGTTATAGGAGAAATAGCTATTCAACTGACGAAAATCTCTTTCCAATTATTCTGACTGACATATTTAAAATATTAGATAATCATAATACTATCGAGCGAATTATATTCACAAGCAGAACTGAAGTGTTTGGCGCATTCGGGTTATTTAAAACGTATCTTTTACAGCGCAATCAGATAATACCCGAAATGATTAAGTTTGATAACAAGATATTAGAAGGTAAATTGAAATATGGCGACAAAGAAATCAAGTTGTTTGTTCCATACTCACCATCACCACGTCTGATTGCAAATGGAAGAATAACAGGCTCTGAACTCGTAAGTATGTATAAATATTGCTTGACATAATATCCCGAAAACGAAAGGGCATATTCTAAATACCCAAATGCCAAATAGTTCATTGGAGTTTGACGACAAACTAGCCAATTCTTCATAAAGCCCCTAAGGGCATTTTGACCAACTTACATAGGAAAAAGTGGCAATAAGTTAAACACTTAATATCTTGAAAAACGATATATTAAAAAATTTATTACCTATTTTAGCAGTCTGAATTT
The DNA here is from genome assembly GCA_017303855.1 of Chitinophagales bacterium. Classification (GTDB taxonomy): domain Bacteria; phylum Bacteroidota; class Bacteroidia; order Chitinophagales; family Chitinophagaceae; genus JJ008. The sequence goes on from JAFLBL010000002.1 coordinate 191,191, forward strand.
TGTCGACATGAACAGAATAAAAGACATACTGGCAGAAAAGGGAATCAAGCAGACTTGGTTAGCTGATCAGCTTGGGAAAAGTTACAATATGGTTAATGGGTATGTTCAGAATCGACAACAGCCAAGACTTGAAGTGCTTTTCCAAATTGCTGAAATATTAGGAGTTAACGCAAAAGACTTAATAAAAGATAAGAAATGACAAGTATAGCACAAAGACAAGAATTGCAAAATAAAATTTGGAAAATAGCTAATGATGTTCGAGGCTCTGTTGATGGATGGGACTTTAAGCAATTTGTATTAGGAACACTGTTTTATCGCTTTATCAGTGAAAATTTTACCAATTACATCGAAGGTGGTGATAAAAGCGTTAACTATGCAAACTACCCTGATAAAGACATAGCTGCTGAAATAAAAGACGATGCGATAAAAACAAAAGGTTACTTCATTTATCCAAGTCAACTTTTTGTGAATGTCGCCAAGACTGCCAATATCAACCCAAATCTTAATACAGAACTAAAAGCCATTTTTGATGCTATTGAAAGTTCAGCAAATGGCTATCCATCCGAGCCGGATATAAAAGGGTTATTTGCCGATTTTGACACAACAAGCACACGGCTTGGTAATACTGTTGAAGCCAAAAACAGCCGTTTAGCATCTGTTCTGAAAGGTGTTGAGGAATTGAATTTTGGAAATTTTGAAGACAACCATATTGACCTTTTTGGTGATGCCTACGAGTTTTTAATTTCTAATTATGCAGCCAATGCAGGTAAATCAGGTGGTGAGTTTTTTACGCCACAGCACGTTTCAAAACTGATTGCCAAATTGGCAATGCACAAGCAAGAAAAAGTAAATAAGATATACGACCCGGCGGCTGGTTCAGGCTCATTGTTGTTGCAAGCCAAAAAGCATTTCGACAATCATATAATTGAAGAAGGTTTTTATGGGCAGGAAGTGAATCATACCACTTATAACCTTGCCCGTATGAACATGTTTTTGCACAACATTAACTACGACAAGTTTAATATTGCATTGGGCAATACATTAATTGACCCACACTTTGGAGATGAAAAGCCATTCGATGCCATCGTTTCTAATCCTCCATACTCTATAAAATGGATTGGTGATGATGACCCAACGCTGATTAATGATGACCGTTTTGCTCCAGCCGGTGTGTTGGCTCCTAAATCAAAAGCAGATTTTGCTTTTGTATTACATGCACTATACTATCTATCAAGTAAAGGCAGGGCGGCTATTGTTTGTTTCCCTGGTATCTTTTACCGTGGCGGTGCAGAGCAAAGAATCAGAAAATACTTGGTGGATAATAACTTTGTTGAATCCGTAATTTCTTTAGCTCCAAATCTGTTTTACGGCACATCTATTTCTGTAACTATTCTTGTTCTTTCAAAGCATAAAATAGAAAATAGAACGCAGTTTATTGATGCAAGTGGAGAAGATTTCTTCAAAAAGGAAACGAATAACAATGTGCTTAATAATAATCATATTGAGAAAATTATGGAAATCTTCGACTCAAAAGAGGACAAAGACCATGTTTCTAAATCAATAGCCAATTCAAAAATTGCAGAAAACGATTACAACCTATCTGTTAGTTCTTATGTAGAGGCAAAAGACAATCGCGAGAAGGTTGATATAATTTCATTAAATCAGACGATTTCAGAATCAGTAAATAAAATAAATGGTCTGCAAACAAATATTGATGCATTAATCAAGAAAATTACAGATTCAAGCTCTTTTAACAAATCGCTAGAAGGTGTTCCAGTAGAATGGCAAAATTTAGATGAAGTAACTAGCGTTTTGAGAGGAAGAAGATTAACAAGGGAATTATTGTCAAACTCCGAACAATATCCAGTTTTTCACGGTGGTTTAGAGCCATTAGGATATTATTCTTCATTTAATAGACCAGCTAATTCAGTAATGATAATAAATGTTGGAGCGTCTGCTGGAACTGTCGGCTATAGTTCAGTAGATTTTTGGTCATCGGATGGTTGTTATAGTATTGAGCATTCGGATAAATTAATTAGTAAGTTTCTGTATTATTTTCTAATTGGCGAGCAGCATTTTCTTAAATCAAGAGTAAGAAAAGCTGGCATTCCAACATTAGATGCATTTGTAATTGAGAAAATTCAAATACCAATTCCATATCCTGAAGACAAAGAGAAATCTCTAGAATTTCAAAAGGAATTAGTTCAGAATTTAGATACCTTTTCAGAGCTTACAGCAGAGCTTACAGCAGAGCTTACAGCAGAGCTTACAGCTCGTGAAAAGCAATATGAATATTATCGAAATTTTTTATTAACCTTTCCTAAGAATTATATAGAATCATAACATGGGACAGTCGTTAATAGAAATAGCTCAGAGTTTGAGAGCGGCAACACATACAAGACAAGCTGTTGCGGAAAGAACTCTTGATGTGAAAGTGCAATTAATTTATGCTTTCAATGGTACAGGTAAAACACGGTTATCTAGAGTATTTAAAAATTTGATTGCACAAACTGAAATTGTAGCTGATGTACAGGAACCAAACGAGGCATTTGAAAGGGTTCTTTATTACAATGCATTTACAGAAGACCTATTCTATTGGGTTAATGATGAACTAAAACTGAAAATTCAAAACAACCTTTTTACAGATTGGATTCTAAAAGATGAGGGACAAGACCAAAATATTGCATCTAACTTCCAGCGATATACCAATGATAAATTAACGCCAAATTTTGATAAGAATTTTACAGAAATACAATTTTCGTTTGAGCGTGGAAATGACGAACAACCAGAAAATGTAAAAATTTCAAAAGGAGAAGAAAGCTGCTTTATTTGGAGTGTTTTCTACACATTAATGTCTCAAGTTATCGATGTTTTAAATGTTCCTGAAATAGCTGAACGAAGCACAGAAAGATTTAATGAATTGGAATGGGTATTCATTGATGACCCAGTAAGTTCACTAGATGAAAATCACTTGATTGAGCTTGCTGTTGATATTGCCAAATTGATAAAAAGAAGTCGCTCAAAGTTAAAATTTGTAATTACTACTCACAATCCGCTTTTTTATAATGTACTTCATAACGAGCTAAGAGATGAGCAGTATAAAAAATATCTATTAAAAATATTTGGGGATGGAACATTTGAATTAGTAAGTCAGCCACATGATTCACCTTTTTCATATCATCTTTTCCTAAAATCAGAAATTAACAGAGCTATTGATTCTGGTCAATTGAGTAAATACCACTTCAATTTTCTAAGAAACATTTTAGAAAAAACATCAACATTTCTTGGACATCAAAATTGGGGTGACCTTCTGCCAGAGAGAACACCAGGAGAGCGTGATGCTTATTTATCACGAATTATAAATCTTTCAAGTCACTCAAAAAATGCGAATGAAGAGGTATTTGATATAACCGAAAATGACAAACGTGTTTTAGGGTATTTAATGGATAATACTAAAATATTTGAGTTTTTTAAGTAGTAATGCAACAAATGGCATCATATAAAACCATAGCAGAATCAAACAACTTTATTGTACTGGATAAATTCACCAAGTATTATGAAGTGAATGAGGCTCCGGCTGTTTACCAAACAGAGGCTGCACTGGAGAAGGAATTAATTCAAGACCTGATTAATCAAGGATATGAAAACCCTTTGAACTTAAATACGCAAGAAGCTATGTTGGCGAATGTAAGAGTGCAATTGCAATCGCTTAACAATGTGGAGTTTTCAGATGGAGAATGGAATCGTTTTGTAGAAGAGTATTTGGATAAGCCAAGTGATAATCTTGTAGAGAAAACAAGAAAATTACACGATAACTATATTTATGATTTTGTGTTTGATGATGGACATATCCAAAACATCTACTTAGTAGATAAAAAAACTATTGTACGTAATAAAGTGCAGGTCATCAAACAATTTGAACAAAAAGGCACACATGCCAATCGTTATGATGTTACCATACTAGTGAATGGATTACCCCTTGTGCAAATAGAGCTTAAAAAACGGGGAGTTGCAATACGAGAAGCTTTTAACCAGGTGCATCGTTACTCCAAAGAAAGTTTTAATAGCAGTAATTCGCTTTTTAAGTACATACAGCTATTTGTCATATCAAATGGTACTGACAGCCGGTACTTTGCCAACACGGTAAAACGAGATAAAAACAGCTTTGACTTTACCATGAACTGGGCAAAGGCTGATAATACATTAATCAAAGACCTGAAAGACTTTACTGCAACATTTTTCCAAAAACATACTTTATTAAATGTATTGCTTACCTATTCTGTTTTCGATACGAGTGATACACTCCTTGTAATGCGACCATATCAGATTGCTGCAACGGAACGCATGTTACGGAAAATAATAAGTTCCTATGAAACAAAGAAATGGTCAACAACAGACGGTGGCGGTTATGTTTGGCACACTACAGGTTCAGGCAAAACACTTACCAGTTTCAAAGCAGCACGTTTAGCAACTCAATTGGACTTTATTGATAAAGTATTCTTTGTAGTCGACCGTAAAGACCTGGACTTTCAAACGATGAAAGAATATCAGCGTTTCTCTCCCGATAGCGTAAACGGCTCTGATAGCACAGCTGGTTTAAAGAGAAATATTGAAAAGGAGGATAATAAGATAATTGTAACAACAATACAGAAACTAAACAACCTCATGAAAAGTGAAGGTGATTTAGCCATTTATCAAAAGCAAGTAGTTTTTATTTTTGATGAAGCACACCGTTCACAATTTGGTGAAGCTCAAATGAACCTGAATAAGAAGTTTAAAAAGTTCTACCAATTTGGCTTTACAGGAACTCCCATTTTTCCGCAAAATGCCTTAGGTGCTGAAACAACCGCAAGTGTTTTTGGTCGTGAACTTCACTCTTATGTAATTACGGATGCGATTAGAGATGAAAAAGTGCTGAAATTCAAAGTTGACTATAATGATGTTCGTCCCAAGTTTAAGAGTGTGGAATCAGAGCTTGATGAAAAGATATTAAGTGCAGCAGAAAACCGAAAGGCTTTTCTTCATCCTGAGCGTATTAAAGAAATATCTCAATACATTTTACAGAACTTCAGGTTAAAAACCCATAGAAACCAAGGAAGAAACAAAGGCTTTAATGCCATGTTTGCCGTGAGTAGTGTAGATGCAGCCAAATGTTATTATAAAGAATTAAATAGTTTACAAAACGATATCGACATACCTTTAAAAATTGCAACTATTTTTTCCTTCGCAGCCAATGAAGAACAGAATGCAATAGGAGAAATTGTTGATGAGACATTTGAGCCTTCTGCACTGGATAGTAGTGCTAAAGAGTTTTTAACAAAAGCTATCAATGATTACAACGCCATGTTCAAAACCAGCTTTGGTGTTGATAGCAATGAGTTTCAAAATTATTATCGTGACCTTGCAAAACGGGTAAAAAATAAAGAGGTTGACCTAATTATTGTTGTTGGAATGTTCCTGACCGGATTCGATGCTCCTTCTCTCAATACATTGTTTGTCGATAAGAATCTGCGTTATCATGGCTTGATTCAAGCCTTTTCAAGAACAAATAGAATTTATGATGCAACAAAGACATTTGGAAATATTGTTACGTTCAGAGATTTAGAAAAAGCAACCATTGATGCTATTACGCTGTTCGGAGATAGCAATACCAAGAATGTAGTTCTTGAAAAGAGTTACAAAGAATATTTAGATGGGTTTGCGGACATTGCAACAGGTGAAGCACGCAGAGGTTACGTTGAAATTGTAAAAGAATTAAATGATAAATTCCCTAACCCTGACGAAATCGTAAAAGAGAAAGACAAAAAGGAATTTGCGAAGCTATTCGGAGAATATTTGAGAGTTGAAAATATACTCCAGAATTATGATGAATTTAACCACCTGAAAGCTCTTCAAGCCATTGACATAAACAATCCGGAAGCAGTTGAAGAATTTAAAAAAGCTCACTTTGTAACAGATGAGGATTTTGCTGCAATGCAAAAAATTGAGTTGCTCAAAGAAAGGACAGTTCAGGATTACCGTTCTACCTATAATGATATACGCGACTGGTTAAGGCGAGAGAGAAGCGGGAAAGAATCTGAAGAATCAACGATTGATTGGGATGATGTAGTTTTTGAAGTTGACTTACTCAAATCGCAAGAAATAAACCTTGACTACATTCTGGAATTAATATTTGAACATAACAAAAAGAAGAAAGACAAAGCTACTCTCATTGAAGAAATACGCAGGGTTATCCGTGCAAGTGTTGGGAGTAGGGCAAAAGAAAGTTTAGTTGTTGATTTTATCAATGAAACTGACCTTGATACTCTTCAGGATAAAGCCACTGTTATTGACTCATTCTTTGCATATGCTCAGCTCAAACAGAAAGCTGAAGCATCAGAACTAATTGCAGAAGAGAATTTAAATGTTGAGGAAGCAAAGCGGTATATCGCAGATTCTTTAAAACGTGAATTTGCCAGTGAAAACGGTACAGAATTGAATGCTCTTTTGCCTAAAATGAGCCCTTTAAACCCTCGGTATTTGACAAAAAAGCAGAGTGTTTTTCAAAAGTTAGTGGCTTTTGTAGAGAAGTTTAAAGGAGTAGGAGGACAACTATAAATAACAAAAAATTAAATGAATTATTAAAGGGCCAATGCGTAGATCGACACTACACTATTCTTAACCGGAAGCTTCGTTACCGTTTTTCCTACACCGGCACCCTCACTATCGCCGTCGTCCCCTCATTCTCCACTGAATCATACTGCAGATTCCCCTCTACCAGCTGCACCCGGCTGCGGAGATTGCTGATGCCGATGCCCTGGGTCTTTTCTTCGGTCAGACCGCGGCCGTTGTCTTCCACCACCAACAGGATATGGGTACTCATCTTGCGTAACTGTAGCTTCACTTCAGTGGCTTCGCTATGCTTTCTCCCGGGCCATCCATTCATTACTCCGGTTCTGTAATTTGAGAAAGACCAATAAGGATAATAGTGAGAGCAATCAAAAAAATTGTATATTCAGAAACCGAATCCTGAGAACTAAATGATATGGAAAACCAATTTCAATAATCATTTAATCTAACCAATGCTCAGACTTTACCGGTATACTTCCTTCCTGATCATTATTTTTATTTTCGGTGCACAATGGGGTTTTTATAAGCATTACACCAGTCAGTTCCCCAATTTCATCGACAAATCCTATACGACCCATATACATGGGGCTTTGTGGATGACCTGGCTCTGTTTACTGGTCATGCAGCCATTACTCATTTACAAAGGGCGGGCTGACCTTCACCGTAAGATCGGTAAAGTATCCTATGTCCTGGGTCCGGTATTGATCCTTTTCCTTTATTTGGCCGGCAGAGAGTCCTACTGGAAGTTCATGAATGCTGGCATCGAGCGGGAGGCGTTGAAGTTCCTGGTACTGGATTCGAGGGGGCTTTTTTCTTTTACCCTGTTCTGGAGCCTGGCTATGCTCAATCTGAAAAATCCTGCTGCCCATATGCGGTATATGATCGCTACGGGCATACTGGCGATAGGTCCCGGTTTCGGCCGAGGACTTGTGAACAGCTTTGACTTCGATTTCGGGATGGTGTTCTCCATCCTCGATCTGACTAACCTTTTACTTGTCAGTTGTCTGCTGGGGTACGACCTGTACAAAAAGCAGAGCTATAAACCCTGGCTGGTTGTCTGGTTCGCTTTTTTAGTGGGCGGCATTCTCTGGCAGATGCGATATAATGCGGGCTGGCAGGCATTTGCCAAGATCTATGCATCAGTATTTTACTGATACTGCGTTTAACGGTGCTATTGCTTTTTCTAAAACAGAATTCCGTATTTTTCTAACTCATTTTTATATACTTGTCCGCTGTGATGCAACGTTGCCCTATTTTCACTTCATTGATGACAAGAAACAGTACCTGGGAACGATCCATTATAGCGGCCAGATACGGATAGACAGTTTTGATGAGCAGGCAGCGGGAATGCTGGGTGAGCAACTGTCAAAGACGCAATTCAGGCCTGTTACGCAATAAAATAGTGTATCGTCTTTTTAAAAAGGTAAGAGCAGGCATCATTCCTGGTTATTTACATTAAAGTCCGGTGTTTAGCGATACTTGATCGATCAACATTCGCCTGTATTTTGTAATTTAAAGTCATTAAACCGAAGTCTTATTTATGATTTATGAATTAATTGAAGCCTCAACAACCTCACAAGACAACAGGAACAGCGCAATATCATATTTGAATTTCTGTGACAAGCTTACTACTAACACTTTAACTGATGCTGATTGGGATCACGCCAGCCCATATGGCGGGATGATACCGGCAGGCGCTGTTGCCTTTTTTAAAATTGTCTTAAACGATATTCAGGACCACTCATTCATTCTAAGTAAGCAGATAGCCGATACGTACACCAACCTCCAGTTTTCGGGAGGTGATTACGAAAATGCCTATACCCAACTACAGGAGTTGACAAGTAATGAATTTGCCGTGGATGATTTCAAGATCATTATTGACGGCAATGGTAATCCCTATTTAGGCTTTGTTGACTTCTCGCATCAGGGTGTTAACTGGAATTATGCCCCTGATACATTTGAAGCTCCTTTCGGGAGCCTCGTATTTAAATACCTCAACTATTTCCTTTCTATGTCGCAAATGAGTGACAAACGCTTTGCTCATATTTGTTTTACCTCCGGGTTGAGTGATGGGGCCACAGATAATGAAGGAATTTTCTTTATCAACCATGAGCAGTTCGCCCTCCTGGAGAAATATCATTTTCTGGGCAGATCAGACCGGGGGAATGCATTTTGGGAAAGGAAGGAGGGAGTGGTTTTTAATTCTGTTGCAAAGGAATAAGACATGCTTTTGGACTGTAATTCACATTATTTTATGAGGCTTGAATGGTTAAAAAATTTATGTACAGGAACCTTCTGATAGTAGCAGTTTGTAGCTTTTTATTTTCCTGTAATGCGGGGAATCATAAAATTATTGAATTTCAGTATGGAGCTATTTCTGTGCAAAAATCGAATGTAATTATCTATTTCCCGGATACCACGCAGGTAGAACTATCCATAAGTGAAGCAGAACTGCGAAATGATTCACTCCGGCTTAAATTAACTGATCCCTCCTTTTTTTACCGTTTAAACATTCTCAAAGTGAGGGAAAAAACAAGCGCGGACCTGGAACAATTGTTTTCAATTACAGACAGTACCTACAAAAAGCCCGTTTTCACCACCATTGAACAGCAGCTGAAATTGGATCACGAATATTTCGATCTTTGGAAGGACCTGAGTGGAACCGTGAAATTGAGAGTAGCGGTTCTTTATCGTTGGGGTGAAGAATGGAGAGATACGATCGAGGTTTCGGGACGATTTTATGCAAATGTGAAATAGGGCAGATAGTTAAAAATACCAGATGTGATTTATGCAAACCGACTTTATAGGTCGAATTGTTGATAGTATAATAGTACGTCTTTCGGTTTTAGTTGCGATGATAGTTTTAGTTGAAGTGGCGGTTCGATTAATGAAGAAGGGTAACAGAATCTTAAGTTGGTTATTCCATTATTAAATCAACAACTTTGGATTCAATTGAAGATCCTTTGGGTTTGTGTCCGGGGAATTGAACTATTCTGTTTATTTTATATTATGAAAACGATTTTAATTTTTTGTATCTGCACTTTGTTGATTAGCCCGGGTTGTACTGGCAAATCCGAAACAGCGAATTTGAATGGTAGATGGGTGTATGTACGTCTTGATAAATCTCCTTCTTCGAAAACTGATTTTGAGAATTTTAAGCGAAAAAATATCGCAGGAGTCACATACCAATTTACTGACTCAGATATTCTTTATATAACCCAAAACTATGATACATCAAGGCACTATTATACATTATCTGCCGACAAAAAGTTCCTCATGTTTGAGTTATTTGGCGGCGCGGCTAGTTTGCACAAAATAATTCTGCTGAATAAAGACAGTTTTAAGCTTTCTATGAATTTTAATGATACAATTGTGTTTGCGAGGTTGAAGTAATAAGTTAATATGGTTTAAAAGGCAGGCTTAAAGGATACCGCCTTATATATATGCAACAAACACACATTATACTATTAATTTTAAGCATTATTCATATGACTGCTTGCAATAGTAAAAGTAAAGAATTCGAAGCCCCGGACAGGAAATTCAAATTTATTCTTCCAGCTGACTGGGAGGAGTATGATGACGGAGAAGAAAATACGTATGCTTTTTTCAACGAAAAAACATGGACGGGAAACCTCCGGATTACACCAATTTCCAGGGAGGCAGGTGCAGACCAAAAGGGTAACGAATCGGGGAATCTTTTGGAAAGCGAATTGTCTGATAATAAAGGCGCAGTCAGACTTAAACTCGGTCAATTTGACTGTGTGCATTACCGCAAAGCGATTAATCAGGAAGGAGAAGAGCTTATTATGTTTTATTGGATAGTAATGCAGCGAAACCGATTATTCGTTTGCTCATTAACAGTTGACAAAACCAGGGCTGACCAACCTGCTTATAGGAGTATAATCGAGGAAGTTCAACAGATTATTGAAAGTATTGAGGGTGTATGATATGTCACGGGAGGCTGAAGATATCTATTAATACTAAGGCTTTTATGACTATTTTCAAGCATTGCAGAACCAACAGTCAAAAATATTTTGATTCTCCAGTTATCAATAATACTTGTCCGCTGAAGTCATTTCCCAAGCCAAAAGTTGTGGTTATGAAAATGAGAATTCCCCTATTATTTATGCTTTTTTCTTGTTGCTATTATATTACAGCAAGCGGGCAGACCTATAATAAGATTATTAAGGACGAGGAATACATTGATTTTATCAATAAAGACATTTTACGGGATAGTGTTAAGGCCAAACACCGGGTACTTAAACGGCAGTATCCATTAACCGTAGCTCAATTCTACTACAAGGACTCTGCGGATTTTATTTCAAAAAACACCTATCAGAATCAGTACTTTATTTTCAAACGATTGCAGTATGGCGATAAAGTACTGACCAACTCACTTGATACGCTGTTTTCCAGAAAGGATATTGACTTTTTTGGCGCCCAACTGGAAGCAATGAAACCGGATTCTTTATGGAAATACAGTTTTAAAAGAGCTAAACTGGTGGACAGTGCAGAACATACTGACAACCGCCGGGTAAAACATACTGTGTACAGCTATTCACTTCCCCTGTTTTCATTCGATAAGTCCATTGCCATTATTATAAAAACATTCTATTGTGGTTTGCTGTGCGGCGGCGGAGCTTATTACGTTTACAGACGAAATAGTTTTGGCGATTGGGACCTGGTTATGAGAATAAACGAGTGGGGTGAATGATATCAACTTATGTTCTTGCATTACACCGGCACCCGCACTATCGCCGTCGTTCCCTCATTCTCCACTGAATCATATTGCAGGTTTCCCTCCACCAGCTGCACCCGGCTTTGGAGATTGCTGATGCCGATGCCCTGGGTCTTTTCTTCGGTGAGACCGCGGCCGTTGTCCTCTACGACCAATAAGATATGTGTGCTCATTTTGCGTAGCTGCACCAGGACTTCGGTGGCCTGGTTGCAATGTACATGGTATCTTTCATGCCTGCGAGGAACAGGCTGCTGTACTTTAACTGACACCCTAAGAATTTGTATAATTACAAAAAATTGGTAAGTTTAAGTAAATCGTATTTTAATGGGACTCAATACCTCTATATCATCAGATGAAGAATTTACCGATGACAAGATAGCAAGCGGACGATTTAACAATGTGAGCGAAGAGATCAGACCTGATATCCGGCTTCCTGAAGACGAGAAGATTAAAATTCAACAACTTAAAAGCGCTATTACGCACGGAATTGAAAGTGGTGTAGCCAGCAACTTCGACCCTAAAAAGCATCTTGAAAAAATTAAAGCTGCAAAAAGGAAAAATGGCTTGTAATACATTTACTACAAAGCTGTTTCAGATATATCAGCCATCTGGGAAAATACGCTTGAAACATGGTCTGAGAAACAAGCTGACAAATACTATTAAATTCCTTAAATTTGGACTGATATGACTTACCAGGTTAATATATTAAACCCCAAGGCTGACAAATTACTCCAGGACCTTGCAGCTTTGAAATTGATATCAATTTCAAAAACTTCTGGTAACGACCCTTTTTTGAGTGTTGTAAAACGACTACGGAAAAAGGCGGCCGTTAAACCGCCAACGTTGGAGGAAATAACAAAAGAGGTTGAATCCGTAAGGTCAAAACGATATGCCGGCAAAAGCAAAACATAAACTTGTAATTGACACTAACCTTTGGATAAGCTTTCTGCTGACCAGCGACTGAATTTTGCGATCAAATAGCCCCTGCTTTACACACTGGTAGTCCATTAAAACCTCGTTAATAAATACTGTTCCCCTACACCGGCACCCTTACTATCGCCGTCGTTCCTTCATTCTCCACTGAATCATATTGCAGATTCCCTTCCACCAGCTGCACCCGGCTTTGGAGATTGCTGATGCCGATGCCCTGGGTCTTTTCTTCGGTGAGACCGCGGCCGTTGTCTTCTACTACCAGTAAAATATGGTTGCTCATTTTTCGTAGCTGCACCAGCACTTCGGTGGCCTGGCTATGCTTGATGATATTATGGATCAGTTCCTGGAAGATGCGGTAGAGGGTAATCTCGATTTTTCCGGGGAGCCGCTCTTCGGGTAAGTTGGAACTGATCTCGTAATGAATACCGGAAGGACCGAGGATCTTCTGGCAACTGTCTTCAATCGCCAGTTTCAACCCATACATCTTCAGGGTCTGGGGCATAAGTTCATGCGAAATGGTACGGATTTCCAGACTCACCCTCGTGAGCTCTTCGATCAGTTTCGGATCGGCCTGCTGCTGCTGCATGGCCAGCTTGATCCCCACTACCTCCTGCGCAATGCCATCATGCAGTTCCCTTCCGATGCGCATTTTCTCTTTTTCCTCCCCCTCTATAAAAGCATCGATCGAGATCTGTTTCTGCCTGGCTTTCTCGAGGGCTATGCGTTTATTATTCCGGTTCTGTAGCCAGACCAATACCAGCGCGGATAATAAGATGATAGCGCCAACGATCAGGTACAACCGGTTCCGTTTTTGTTTTTCCAACTCCACCTGGTATTGTAATAACTGATTTTTAAACTTCGATTCCGATTCGGAATAAGCCTGGTTATTCATCTTCTGGTAATCCTTCGCCAGCAACTGGTAGGAGGAATCGATAAAGGCATAGGCTTCCTCATGGCGACCGGCTCCATGCAATACATTCCCGTATACATGCATGATATGGGTCATGTCCTTGGAATGCATCTTCTCTGCCATCGCCATCCGTACAGCTTCCTGTGCCTGCGCCAGGGCTTTCTCATGCTGTCCCTGCTCACTCAGCATTTCCGCATAGAAACTCAGGGCCCCGATACAGGTATAGGCATTGTCTGCGCGGGATAAACGGATCACGTTGTTGTAATACAGATCCGCACTGTCATATCTTTTCTGAAAATGAAAACTGGTGGCCATCAGCCGCATCACCTGCACGCCGTGTTTGCTGGAAAGGGAATCGATGGATTGCAGCGTCTGATAGGCGATCCGGAAAAAAGAATCGGCAACGGGATAGTTATTGAACTGCTTCCGGTCTGCATAAGACTCATCAAGATAGATAGCCCCGAGGTTACCCGCCAGTTTAGCGGCCCGCTCTTTATCCTCAGTGAGAGCGAGTCTCAAGGCTTCCCTCCAGTTGGCTTCTGCCTTATGTTTATCATCCAGGTAATACTGCGCATTGCCCTTGGTGTGCAGGATCTTTATGAGTAAGCGGTTATCCGGGTTGCGGCTGAGCAGACTGATTCCTTCATTGCAATAGTAGATACAGGAATCATAGGCCGACAACAAGAGCTGCCGGTTGGCAATGCTATAGAAAAGTTCAGGATCCTTCTTATTCTGTGACAAGGCCGCCCTTAACTGCTGCAGGGCCTGCTGATGATCCGTGATCGTATCGATGGCGGCATAGCGTTGTCCGGCCACAAATACCGGCAGCAAGAGCCCGAGGATCCATCCGTACCACTTCATACAAAATAGTTTTTGATCGCCACGGCCACCAGTTTGGACAGGGTACTGACCCCGAACTTCTGCATGATCTTCTTTTTGTGGGTATCCACCGTGGCCGAACTGAGAAAGAGTTTGCGGGCAATTTCTTCCGTAGACAACCCGTCGCAATAGAGGGTGAGGATCTCCACTTCCCGTTTGGTCAGCGCTTCTTTTAAATAATATTCACTGTTGATGCTGACTTTTACCGTGGAGGTATTCACATAATTCACGGTGTCGGAGATATATTTTTTCTGTTGTTCGATCGCGTAAATGGCACGGCCAATTTCGTTGGCATCGCAACTTTTATGGAGATAGGCATTGGCCCCGGCTTCCATACTGGTATCAATGTATTTTTTATCGGCCGTCATGGAGAGCATGATCACCGGCATGGTATAACCGCTGTTCCGCAGTTTGCGCAGGGTGGAAATGCCATCGCCTTCGGGCATATAGATATCGAGGAATACCATGGACGGCGCTTTGGCATGACAGGCTTTCAGCACTTCCTCCCCGTTGGTAAAAATGCGGATCTCCGTATAGCCTAGCTGCTGCAACAGGCTGCTGATCCCCTGGGCCACCATGATATGATCATCCGCGATAAAGACCAGTTCCGTTTTGATTTCCATGCCTGCTGAAATTAATCATTTAAGGCAATGTACAGGTATTTCCACAAGTAAAAAATACACTGATCAGTGTATAGGAAAGAACAGGCTGTCTGGGCAGATTTGCTGAGCTGATTCCCGGCGGCTGATGACAAGCCAGTCCGTTTAACCATTCAACCCCTGAACCATGAAAAAGTTAGTGTACCTCCTTTTACTGCTTGCCTTTACGCAACTGCAGGCCAATGCCCAGCTGAATCCCTTTAAGAAAAAGGACAAAGACAAACAAACCGCAGCCACCGATACCACGGGTAAGGAGCCGACGGAAGAAAAAGAGGAGAAGAAAAAAGGCGGCGGACTTTTTCAGAAAGTGATTGGCAAGATCTCCAAAGTGGCAGGTAATACCATGATGGGTGCCAGTGGCATGACCGCGGTGGGCGACCTCGCGGAAGCGGATGTGATTGTATCCATGGGCACGAATATTTATTCAAAGGATCTCGGTCTCATGTTCACCGATTTCCTCGGGAAAGAGTGGGTGAACCAGGGCGATTTCACCATGCTGCAGATCGCTTCCAAAGATGCCTTCCAGTTTTATAAATACGATGGAACGATCAAAGTGAACGGCAAGGAACTCAAACACGTGAGTATGGGTATTCATACAGCTACGGAAACACCGGGTACAGGCAATAAGAAAATCAGTTTTGAAAAGAATGGCCAGGTGGAAGGGAGTTTTGAGATCCCCATGCCGGCCAATAAGATACGCCTGCTTTCTGTAAACGGACAAAGCAAAGGGATTAAAGTAGATTTCACCAAGGATGTGGCATTGGAACTGTCCGGTTATTCCACCGACCCCGGTGCTTTGGTGCGGGTAGATGTGGTAACCACGCAGATCGGTATCCGCACCCTGAGCCTGGTCTGTTATGTAAAGCCGGGAGCTAAAGTCACGATTCCCGCTGCCGCTTTCCGCCATATCGAGAACACGAATAAATTCAATTTTAAAAACTGTTACCTGAGTGTAAGTGATCAGCAACTGGTAAATGCGCTGAATCCCACTGGCAAGATCCCCGCCACTCAACGTGTGATCACGGGCAGCAATGATGGTTTGTGGGTGGATGTAACGGCGGATCAGGAGAATGAGAAAGGCTTTGTGTTGAAGAACGGGGCAGCCGTAACCGAGAAGAAGAATGCAGCGTATGCAAGGCCCTTGTCATTTGCCCGTAACACTGCAGTGAGTTCCTTCTATACCTATGGCACTACCTATCTGTATGACCAGGAGAAGAACAACTGGACCCAGACCACGAGTACCAAGACGATTGATTTTCCCGAAATCCCGGATGCTTACCTGGAGTCCATGCTCGGTGATCTGTACACTAAACTCACCGCGGCCTATACACAGGTAACGGGCAATAACGTATTACCGGCCGCTACCGTTCCTTCCTTACCCGCCTGGGAAAAGACACAGCAGTTCATGCGGGGTGAAGTGAATAATGATGGTGAATTCTTAAAAGCGTATCAGCAACTCGAACCCACGCGTACGCTTACTTCGGTGAGCAATAGTTATTATGGAGAAACGACTTTACTGAAAGAAGCCGGTGCCGATGCCCTGCTTAAAGTCTCCCTGGTTTGTCAGCTCAGCTGGGACAGCAAGCCCCTCATGACACCTTACCTCACGGTTGACCTGGTAGGTGCACCCAATGGTGATTTCCGCTCCTTTATGGGCAATACCCATTATTTTACCATGAACATAAAAGGGGATGGCTATGAGCTGAAGAAAAAGGCCCAGGTGGAACTGAATAAAGTATTCCAGGTGGATGCCTTCGTGAGTCAGTTTACCAAGGCACTGACAGAGCTCAAGGCCAAAGAGCAGGCGTCGGGTGATTATGAGAAGATCTGGGGGCTGCAGCAGTGAGGGGGATAATGTTAGTTTATTTATGAAACGTTACAACATGAAAAAGCATTCGGTCATCATTACCTGTTGCATCCTTTTCAGTATAGCAGCAGTTGCTCAGCCGCTGCAAGTGCAGCAGTGCATTGTTGTCCCCGGAAAAGGGTGCGGAACGATTATGCTGGGTGCGTCCCGCCAGCAGATGGAGTCCCTGTTTGGAAAAAACCTCGAAAATGCCGCACCCAACGGTATAAGTATGTTGTTTGATGCCAATGGGAATGTAAAACATCTGGGCTTTCATTTCAGCGAAAGTCCATACATCATTGGCGAACAGCCTTCCGTTTTCAAAGGTCAATTGGAAAGATCGCTGAATGCCAGATCCACCCTTGAGCAATTTATACAGGTCTACGGAACGCCGGTCAGCCGGAAAAGCGAGGAGTTCATAGGTACATCAACCACCATTCTCTACTTTAACGGAATGGAGGTTTATTTTGCCGACAATGTGCTCAGTCATGTTTATATAAAACCTGCACAAATGGCTGCGGATCCCAAGGCAAAGCCTGTGGAGTATGACCCCGAAAGCATCAAAATAGATTTTGACAAACTATATAGTAACATAGATATTCTGGGCACGAACAGCAACACGAAAACAAGTAATTCCAATACGGCTGTTCCCAAACTGGATTGTACGTACATTATGGACTTTGAAAAGTGCCGGAATATATTATTTACTATGTCAACGAAGGAAGTGCTGGAACATTTTGGAAAAACGGAAGGAAGGCAATACGGCATGGTTACCGAATACGCCTATAAGGGCATTAAGATATTGGTGGCCAATACCGGCATAGTGGAATCAGTGGAGTATAATGGATTTTCGGCCATGGATATTAAGCGGAAAGAGCCATATAAAGAGTTCAGGCCTTATGAGCAGATTAACTGGGGAAGTGATAAAGGCAAAGTGACAAAGATGATGGGTAAGCCGGAAAGTATACAAAAGCTCAAAAGCGTGGATAACGAAAAAGTGGAGTTGCTTTATTATGATGACAATCACAGTTCTTTTGAATTTGTGAGTGGGAAACTGGTGAGGATGGAATTCAAGCGAAAGGTATCCGACCAGGAATATACTAAGATGCGGCAGAATCTGAGAAGGCAGAACGACTCACTCGAAGCTTTGAAAACGCCCGCGCAAAGAGCCAGGGACCGCCAACATGAAGTGAGCCTGGCTTTTACTGAGGTGCAAGATAGAATTAAGGCTTATATCAACGAAATAAACAGGATTATCGGTTCCTACTCTAGAACCAATATTAATTTACGCTCTGATCAGGAAAGAGCAGTAGCGGCCTTATCAAAAGAAGTATTCAAGCTGGTTGACGATTTTTTAAAAAAGTATGATGGGCAACTCCCGTCGGCAGTCGTCGACCATCTTTTGAATTTAAAGCAAAAACTAAGCGATTAAGGATTCCTGAATGGCATGATACAGAAAGCAGGTTTTACTGCTTTTTAGCACAGCAAAACCGGTTAACGGTCTATGCATAGCGCTGTTTATATACTATTTGTTAAAACTTCCTCATTTCCTTCAGCGCATCGAATATTTATTGTGAATTTATCGCTTACCTTGTATCCTATACCAGACAGGTCAATAGCCTGTCTATTTTAAACAACCACCTATGTCCACTTCTTCCCATGCGGAAATCCTGGAATACCTGAACCATGGAGATGCCGGCCTGGCGGTACGCCGCCTGCTGGATTATTGTCTTGATACCGGTCAGGAGGAGCTGATCCGTGAAGCCATCCGGCTGAGCCGGTCTTATCATCAGGCCACGGAAATTGGTTCCCTGCCCGACAGTTTTACTGAACAGGCCCGCAGCCTGATTGATAAAGCGGCGGCTACGGGTCAGCAGCATCCGGCTCCACAGTTACTGATCACCGCCGACCAGGTGGCTAAGACCTATACGGGCGGCAACTTCAGTCTGAAGCCGATCAGTTTCTCCCTGCAAACCGGGCAGGTGCTCGGGGTAGTGGGGGAGAATGGCAACGGGAAAACGACTTTATTGCGCTGTCTCGCCGGTCAGCTCGCCCTCGATGGAGGTAAGATTGATTATCACCTGCTGCGCAAGCCGGATTATTATGCCATCAAGAATCATATTGCCTTTATTCCGCAACGGATACCAAGATGGTATGGCCTGCTCAAGGACAACCTCCATTTCAGCGCGGCTATTTCGGGTATACATGACGGGGATAATGACCGGATGGTGGAATTCATGCTGGAGCGGCTGAACCTGACCCGCTTTGCCCACCTCACCTGGAACCAGATCAGCAGCGGTTACCGCACGCGGTTTGAGATCGCCCGTATTTTATTGCAACGTCCCCGTTTACTGATCCTGGATGAGCCCCTGGCCAACCTGGATATCAATGCCCAGCAAACCATCCTCACCGACCTCGTGTTCATGGCCCGTGCGGCGCATAACCCGATGGGGATCGTGCTCAGTTCGCAGCAATTGCATGAAGTGGAAAAAGTGGCGGATACGGTCATCTTTATCAAAGACGGGAATTGCCTGTACAGCAGTACCGATAAAGAAGAGAAGATCACGAGTACGGCGATCGAGTTTGAAACAACGCTGGACCGCGACAGTATTCACGGCCTGTTTGCGGCGGGGGACGTGAGCCTGCAGTACAACGGGGGATTTTATACCATTGAGTCCACCGTACTTACTGCGGCGCAACTGCTGACCACCCTTGTGCAGGCACAGGTTCCCCTGACCTATTACCGCGATATCACGTACAGCACTAAACGTTTTTTCTAAATTAATTTTCCCGTATGTCTACTTCTAACAGACCCCTGGTGCCTTCTTTTTTGCAAAAGCCGGATGACAGGCTGCTCCGGAATTACCCGGCCATCTGGCAGACAAGAGTGCACCTGGTACTGTATTATGCCCTGCTGGTGGCGGCGGCCATCTTCGGACTTTCCTTTGTGACTTACGCCAATGCAAAGGATAACAGTACAGTCGGCGGCATGCTTACTTTTACCATACTCATCAGTCTGCTGGGTATGGTAATCTGGGTGATTTACCTGTTGCGGTTTAATGTATTCAAACGGTTTGGACAGTGGCGGGCAACAGATAGTTTATTGATGTATGTACTTTTTACCATTTCCGTGGCTGCAATAATTTCCATCTGCTTTATTCCTTCCGCCGTGCAAACCATGCGGGCCAACCAGCAATTCGGCAACGAAGAAGTGGTACAGGATATCAATGAAATCAACCGGACCGCCTGTCTGCTGGAGTATGATATTCTGGACCTGGACTGGAAACCGGATACCTGCCGGCTGATCAGTAAGCGGGAGGAAGAGGCTGTACGTGTATCGGTGGATACCGTAGCGGAAGAAGCGATAAGCAGGGAGGACAGTTATACACGGATAGATACAGCCGATCTGCGGCGGCGGATGTCGCAAACCGATAGTGTGGTAAAATTATCCGACTCGGTTTTTATTTTTTATAGTGTGCCCGACTACCAGTTTGTTGATTCTTATAAAGCGGATGAGTATACCCGTGAGAAAGTGCTCACCTCCGCACAGCTCTTCCGTACCTATCTGAAAACCCGTCCCAATCCCGACCGCGCCGTACTGGTAGTCAGGTTAAATGCGCTGGCAGCCAAATGGGCCGCGCCCGGTTATCAGTTTGAAAACGGGTACACCGTGTATGGTTCGGAAGAACATTATACCTACAGAATCCGGAAAAAATATGCATTGACAGCGGCCGATTATGGTATTGACAATGTAGTGGAGAAGAAATATGAATGGAAGGATGACGGGAGTGCCTATTTCCGCCTGCTCTGGTATTTCACGCTTTCAATTACGTTGTTGCTGTTTATATACCGGCACAGTACCACCCGTACGTTTTTCCTTTCTGTACTGACCGCGGTACTGCTGAGTATACTTACCGGTCTGATGTTGATGGGCAGCGGGGGCGGATCAGAGGGAGAGAATTTCTTTATTTTCCTTGTTTTTTATTACCTGCTTTTCGGGGTATTGTCGCTCGTGATATTTACCGCCCGCAGCCGCTCCGTGTTCCAGGGCATTGCGCTTAACCTGTTTACCTTTCTTACCCCCTTTATGCCATTAGTAGTAGCCTCCCTGTATGTGATATCAAAACGTTATGCTTATCTGCACAACAGAACCATTGAAGGGTCCGTCTATTATGCGATAAGGGATGATTTCGATTCCGGTCCGGTTTACCTGCTGGCCGAACTGGCCGGTCCGGTTCTGTTTTTAATCCTGCTCCAGTTTTTAATCAGAATACTGTACCGTAAGTGGCAGGCGGCGCCGGAGCAGTAATTACTCTTTATAGGGAAACAGACGTAGTAATCCATACTAAATGTGGTGCGGAGGTGTATTACCCTTTTTTCATTGAGGAAAATCAGCTGTTTTTCACCCGTTCCCCTGCTGAAATCCGTACCTTTAAAGCCTTAATTTCCTTGTATGATACGCATTGCCACACTTCTGCTTTCTGTTTGTTTTATTAGTTCCCTTGCTGCCCAGACCACTGCTGAAAAACGCATTGATAAATCAGTGGATTCTTTGTTAAAGCTCATGACGCTTGATGAAAAGATCGGGCAGATGAATCAGTATAACGGGCCCTGGGCCGCAACCGGCCCGCTCACCAATGAAGGCAACCTGGTAGGGCAGATTAAAGAAGGTAAAGTAGGCTCCATGCTGAATGTAACCGGGGTAAAAAGAACGCGTGAATTACAGGACCTGGCCATGCAGAGCCGGTTGAAGATCCCGCTGTTGTTTGGCCAGGATGTGATCCATGGTTTCCGCACTATTTTTCCCATTCCGTTAGGTGAAGCGGCCAGCTGGGATCTCAAAGCTATGGAAGCCGGTGCCCGTGTGGCTGCTGTTGAAGCCAGTGCGGCGGGGGTACACTGGACCTTTGCGCCGATGGTGGATATTGCCCGTGATCCACGCTGGGGCCGGGTAATGGAAGGTGCCGGAGAGGACACGTATCTCGGTTCACTCATTGCGAAAGCAAGGGTAAAAGGGTTCCAGGGAAATGGATTCGGCGATACTGCTTCCGTAATGGCCTGTGCCAAACACTTTGCCGCCTATGGAGCGGCTGTGGGTGGCCGTGATTATAACAGTGTGGATATGAGTCTGCGCCAGCTGCATGAAACCTATCTGCCTCCTTTCAAAGCGGCTGTGGATGCGGGTGCCGCCACGTTTATGAATTCTTTCAATGATATCAACGGGATACCGGCTACCGGGAATAAATATATTCAGCGGGATATTTTAAAAGGGCAATGGAAGTTTAAAGGATTTGTGGTGAGTGACTGGGGCAGTATTGGTGAAATGATCAATCATGGCTACTCAAAAGACAACAAGGAAGCCGGAATGCAGGCCGCCAATGCCGGCAGTGATATGGACATGGAAAGCAGGAGTTATATCCAGCACCTGGCCGCCCTGGTAAAAGAAGGGAAAGTGAAAATGGCGGTGGTTGATGATGCGGTACGTCGTATCCTGCGCAAGAAATTTGAAATGGGCCTGTTTGCCGATCCGTATAAATTCTCCAATGAAAACAGGGAGAAAACACAATGGAATAATCCGCAGCACCGGGTAGTGGCCCGTGATATAGCGAAGAAAAGTATTGTGTTATTAAAAAATGAAAAGCAGGTATTGCCCGTCAGTAAACAAACCGGCAGCATTGCACTGATCGGCCCCTTTGTAAAAGCGAAAAGTGATCATCTTGGTTTCTGGAGTTATGACTGGCCGGATGACAGCACCCGGATTGTTTCCTTATGGGATGGGGTAAAATCAAAAGTTTCCGCGCAGACGAAAATGCTGTATGCAAAAGGATGCGGAATAACAGAGCTGGATAAAACAGGTTTTGCCGAAGCCGTGGAGACTGCGCGTAAAGCCGATTATGTCATCCTCACCGTTGGAGAAACCCGTGATATGAGCGGAGAAGCCAAGAGCCGCAGCAGCATTCAGTTGCCCGGTGTGCAGGAAGAGCTCGTCAAAGAAATTGTTTCATTGGGCAAACCCACCGTAGTGATGATCAGTGCCGGTCGTCCATTAGTGTTCAACTGGACCGCGGATCATGCGCCGGCTATTCTCTATACATGGTGGCTGGGTACCGAGGCCGGTAATGCCATGGCCGATGTGCTCTTTGGGGATTATAATCCTTCCGGTAAACTGCCCATGAGTTTCCCGCGTACGGAAGGGCAGATTCCCATTTATTACAATCATTATTTTACCGGCAGACCGGCAAAGAATGACAGTGACCGTCATTACCGTTCCGCGTATACCGATTTGTCCCTGTATCCGAAATATGCATTCGGGCATGGATTGAGTTATTCCAGCTTTGAATACAGCGAAATTCAACTCAGTGCGCCCGCCTTCCATGCCGGGCAAAGTCTGACCGCTACTGTTTCCCTGACCAATAAAAGTAAAACAGCAGGCACCGAAACGGTTCAGCTGTATATCCGTGATATCACCGCATCAGTAGTAAGACCCGTGAAGGAATTAAAAGGCTTTTCACAAGTCACTCTTGCCGCCGGGGAAACCCGATCCGTCAGCTTTACCTTAACAGCCGATGATCTCCGGTTTTACAATGACCAGCTGCAGTATATCTATGAGCCTGGTAAATTCAAGTTGTTTATCGGTACCAGTTCGGATAATGTAAAAGAGGCGGAGTTTGAGTTGAAGTAGTTACTTCACTTCCTCAAACTCAATATAATCCCCGGCCTTGTATTTGGAATCAGGCTGACTGCTTTCGGATTGCTGCGCATACCCGGATTGTTGCTGCTGCTGCTGTTGCATTTGTTCCTGCATGCGGCTTTGCATTTCGCGGAATCCTTTTTTGATTTTCCGGCTGGCGAGATAAACCGGGATTACCAGTTTAAAAATGAACTGGTAAAGGATGTATAAACCTAACGCCAATAATAAATACTTCATTGGACAGTAAAGATAGTACGGGGTCCTTTTTGGTTACCGGTTTTTCGGGTGTATTTACCGATTTATTAACGGGGTGTGTTTTGAGAATTGTATTTGGGGCGTACCGTATAATTCCCTTACATTTGCACTGGAATTAGACGAGAGAAGGGAACGGTGCCGTTCCCTTCTTCTTTTATACCCCATGAGCAACGACACACACATACAGGTACTTACCGAAAAGGTTAACGCCCTGATCAGCGCGGATCCGGAACTTTTTTTAGTGGATATCCGGATTAAGCCTACTAACAATATTAAAATATATATTGATGGTAATCAAGGTATTAGCGTAGACAGATTAGTAAAATTCAACCGGCAGCTGTACAAGCAGCTCGAGGAAGAAGCCATGTACCCCGATGGAGATTTTTCGCTGGAACTGTCTTCTCCCGGACTGGATGAACCCCTGAAACTGCACCGTCAATACCTGAAAAATGTAGGGCGTTTTGTGGAGGTACTGACCCTGGATGCCGTGAAAACGGAAGGGAAACTGATCAGTGCCACAGAAACAGAAATTGTAGTGGAAGAAGTGAAAGGGAAAGGGAAGAAAATGGAGACGATAGAGCATACCATCCCCTTTGACCAGATAAAAACAACAAAAATTCAAATTAAATTTTAATCAAACAGGATTACAAAATTCAGCGCTATGTCAAGTATTAACCTGATCGACGCATTCCAGGATTTTAAAGATGCGGAAAATATAGACCGCCCTACCATGATGAAAGTGGTGGAAGACGTTTTTAAAACCCTTTTGCGTAAAAAATATGGCAGTGATGACAATTTTGATGTGATTGTGAATGCCGAAAAAGGTGACCTGGAGATTATCCGCCGCCGTATGATTGTGGAAGACGGACAAGTGGAAGATCCCCTGGCGCAGGTGGCCTATACCGATGCCGTTAAAATTGAGCCCGACTTTGAAGTTGGAGAGGAATTATATGAAGAGATTGACCTGCTTGATTTCGGTCGTCGTGCCATCCTGGCTGCCAAGCAAACCCTGGCCAGCCGGATCAGCGATCTGAAGAAGAATGTACTGGCTAAAAAATATGGTGACCGTATCGGGGAAATCATCAGTGCTGAAGTATACCAGGTCTGGAAAAAAGAAATTCTCCTGCTGGATGAGGAAGGCAATGAACTGATTCTTCCCAAGAGTGAGCAGATTCCGCAGGACTATTTTAAGAAAGGAGAAAATATCCGCGCCGTGGTAGCCCGGGTGGATATGAAGAATAATAACCCGGTGATCATTCTGTCCCGTACTTCACCCGATTTCCTGGCAAAACTGCTGGAAATTGAAGTACCGGAAATTTTTGACGGACTGATCGTGATTAAGAAAATCGTACGTGATCCGGGAGAAAGGGCAAAAGTGGCCGTTGAATCCTATGATGACCGTATTGACCCCGTTGGTGCCTGTGTGGGTATGAAGGGTAGCCGTATACATGGTATCGTGCGCGAACTGAAGAATGAGAATATTGACGTGATCAATTATACCAGCAATATCCAGCTGCTGATCCAGCGTTCACTGACGCCGGCCAAAATCACCAGTATGGAACTGGATAATGAAGGACATCATGCCAATGTGTACCTCAAGCCCGACCAGGTATCCCTAGCTATCGGCCGCCGCGGGGTAAACATCAAACTGGCTTCTGAACTGACCGGGTATGAACTGGATGTATACCGCGACAATGAAGGCGAAGAGAATGAATTCGATATCGATCTGGAAGAATTCAGCGATGAGATTGATGCCTGGATTATTGATGAACTGAAACGCGTGGGTTGTGATACCGGCCGCAGTGTGCTGAACCTCACACCGGAGGAACTGGAACGCAGAACCGATCTGGAGAAAGAAACCATCGCCGATGTGCGGAGGATTCTGAAAGAAGAATTTGAGAAGGAATGAGCATCGTCATAAAAGTCGGCTAGGGTCATAAAGGTCATATGACTCACCTGACTTGTTGACCCGGTTGCTCATCTGACTGATATGACTTGTTTGACCTATTTGACCGCTTTGATTTAAAAAACTTTAATGGCAGAATTAAAACTTCCACGATTATTAGCTGCGGCTAAAGAATTTAACGTAGGACAGGATACTATAATCGAGTTCCTGGCAGGGAAAGGATTTCCCAAAGATGAACTGAAGCCTACTTCAAAGCTGACGGAGGACATGTACCGTGCTCTGCAGCAGGAGTTCCAGGGCGACAAAGCCGCTAAGATGAAGAGCGACCAGCTGGAATTGCCAAAAGGCTCACAGTCTGATCCCAAGAAGAAGAAAGAAGATGAGGAAGTCGTCTTTAAAAAAGAAGACAAGGCTGCTGCCAAAGCACCTAAGAAAGAAGAGGAAGTAAAGCCGGTGGTGGAAGAGGTGAAGGAGCCCGTAGTTGAAATTGTACCTGAACCTGAAAAGGCACCGGAAAAAGCACCGGAAGAAGCGGAAGCGCCGAAAGTGGAAACTACAGGAATCGAAGGTCCGAAAGTGCTGAAGAAAATTGATCTTTCGGCGATCGACTCATCCACGCGCCCCAAGAAGATTGTAAAAGCTAAAAAAGAAGAGGAAGCGCCTGCCGCCGAACCGGTAAAAGAAGAAAAGCCGAAAGCAAAGAAAAAGGCGGATGTGCAGGCTGAAGAAGTGAAACCCGTAGTGGAAACACCGGTACCTGTGAAAGAAGAGCCTGTAGCGGAAGAACCGAAAGAGGCTGTGATTGAGAATATTTCGGTGGAAAAACTGACCGGTCCCAAGATTCTCGGGAAGATTGAACTGCCGGTTGATAATGATACCCGCCCTGTAAAAGACGAAAAGAAAAAACGGAAGCGTATTCCGATTGAGAAGAAAGATACCAAACGTGAAATCTTCATCAATAAAGAAGAAGACAAACGACCCGGGGGCGGCGCCGGCGGATTTAACCGCGGACGTGGTAATGGACCTGGTGGACAGCGGGGTGGTGGAAACCGCCCGGTACTCGGTCGCCGTGAAGACAAACTGATTGACGAGAAAGAAATTCAGCGGAAGATTCAGGAAACACAGGCCAAACTCTCCGGTGGTGGCGGTAAAGGGAAAAACCTGAAAGCCAAACTGCGTCGTGAAAAGCGCCAGGAACTGGCAGATGCCATGGGTGAAGAAGGGGATAACAAGCTGCAGGTAACTGAGTTTATCAGTGTAAGTGAGCTGGCCAACCTGATGGATGTAAGTTTTGCTGAAGTAATCAGTAAATGTATGAGCCTGGGTATAATGGTATCCATTAACCAGCGTCTCGATGCGGAAGTGATCGAACTCGTGGCCAGTGAATTCGGATTTGATGTGGAGTTTATTGATATGGAGAAGCAGATGGAAATGGAAGAAGAAGATGAGGCCGACAGCGAAGACGAGTTACAGCACCGCTCTCCCATTGTAACGATCATGGGTCACGTTGACCATGGTAAAACATCTCTGCTCGACTATATCCGGAATGCCAATGTGGTAGCCGGTGAGGCGGGAGGTATCACCCAGCATATCGGTGCCTACCAGGTAGAGTTACAGAATGGAAAAGAGATCACGTTCTTAGATACACCGGGTCACGAAGCCTTTACGGCTATGCGTGCACGTGGTGCGAAAGTGACGGATATCGCGGTGATTGTGGTGGCTGCGGATGATGCGGTGATGCCCCAGACCCGTGAGGCCATCAGTCATGCCCAGGCAGCCGGTGTGCCGATGATCTTTGCGATCAACAAGATTGATAAAGACGGAGCCAACTCTCAAAAGATCTATGAACAGCTCTCCCAAATGAACATACTGGTGGAAGAATGGGGAGGTAAGTTCCAGAGCCAGGAGATCTCCGCCAAGAAAGGACTGAACATTGATAAATTACTCGAGAAAGTATTGCTTGAAGCCGAGATACTGGACCTGAAAGCCAACCCTGACAGGGAAGCCACCGGTACCATCATTGAAGCCTCACTGGATAAGGGACGTGGTTATGTAGCCACCCTGCTGGTGGAGAACGGAACACTGCGTCATGGTGACCTGATCGTGAGTGGTCAGTACTATGGCCGTGTGAAAGCGATGTTCAACGAGCGGAATAAAAAAGAAGAAGAAGCCGGACCTTCAGCACCTGCTGTAGTACTCGGTCTGAACGGAGCGCCCCAGGCCGGTGAGAAATTTAAAGTATATGCAGATGAGGGTGAGGCAAAAGAAATTGCCAACCGTCGCGCCCAGATCCTGCGTGAGCAGGGTATCCGCACCAAGAAACATATTACCCTGGATGAGATTGGCCGTCGTCTGGCATTGGGTAGTTTCAAAGAACTGAAAGTGATCATCAAAGGTGACGTGGACGGATCCGTGGAAGCCCTGAGTGACTCCTTACAGAAACTGTCCACACAGGAAATCCTGGTCAGTGTGATCCATAAAGGCGTAGGTCAGATCAATGAAAGTGATATCGTACTGGCGGAAGCGTCCGATGCCATTGTGATCGCCTTTAACGTACGTCCTTCCCTGCAGGCTTCCCGCCTGGCCGATAAAGCCGGTATCGAAATCAAGATGTATTCCATCATCTATAACGCGATTGAAGAAGTGAAGAGCGCGATGGAGGGCATGCTGGAACCGAAAGTACAGGAGAAGATCGTGGCCAATGTGGAAATACGCGAAGTATTCAAATTTGATAAAGCCACCGTGGCCGGTTGTATTGTACTGGATGGTAAAATCAAGCGCGATTCGAAGGTCCGCCTGATCCGCGATGGTATCGTTATTTACCCGACAGCGGAAGGCGTGAATGCGGAACTCGGTTCACTGAAACGTTTCAAAGATGACGCGAAGGAAGTGGTATCGGGTATGGAATGCGGTCTGACCATTAAGAACTTCAGTGATATCAAGGCGGGTGACGTGGTGGAGGCGTATGAGATCGAGGAAGTGAAGAGGACGCTCTAAGAACCTCCACCTTCGCTAAACCTGCCTGCCGGCAGGCAGGGCTACGGAGGACAAGCGAGAAGCCAAATAAGCATCAAATCAGAAATTCCAAACCTTCTAAGAGTGATTTTCAGGGGGTTTGGAATTTATGTTAAAACCTTTGTTAAATAAAGCACCGGAGATACGATGGACAGGGCCGGTAAACTACTTTTGAAATTATGCGTAGCTTGAAGAAAATTGCAACAACCTTCTTTTTATTCTTTTCCCTGGTGGCGGTGGCACAGGGACAGCCCAAGAAAGTGATTGCGGATAAAATTGCGGGGATTGTGGGTGATAAGATCATCCTGTATTCGGATATCAGAAACTCACTGGCGGATATTGTACGCCAGGGACAGGAAGTACCTCCGAACGCGGAGTGTATGCTCATGGAGCAGGCCATTATTTCTAAAATGCTGATGTTGCAGGCGCAGAAAGATTCCCTGCCGGTTACCGATGAGGAAGTAGAGGCTGACCTGGATAACAGGATACGGACCTATATCAATCAGTTTGGCAGCCAGGAGGCACTTGAAGAAGTGGCAGGTAAAACAATTTACCAGATTAAGGATGATGCCCGTGAATCGGTTAAAGAACAAAAGCTGGCACAGGCGATGCAACGTAAGATTGTAGACAATGTGCGCATCACCCCGATTGAAGTAAAAGCGTATTTCGAC
The DNA here is from genome assembly GCA_017303855.1 of Chitinophagales bacterium. Lineage (GTDB taxonomy): Bacteria > Bacteroidota > Bacteroidia > Chitinophagales > Chitinophagaceae > JJ008. The sequence goes on from JAFLBL010000002.1 coordinate 220,303, forward strand.
AAGATTCCCAAAGACTCGCTTCCTTTTTATGAGTCTGAACTGGAAATAGGCCAGATTATTTTATACCCCAAGGCCTCCCGCGACCTGGAGCAGTATATAGTGGGTGAAATGAATAACTACAAAAAGCAGATTGAGAATAAAGTGTCTGATTTCTGCCGCCTGGCCAAACAGGTTTCTGAAGACCCGGGTAGTAAAGACCGTTGTGGTCAGTACCAGATCAACCGTGCGGAGAAGACATGGGATCCCGTGTTTTTATCAACCGCATTCCGGTTGAAAGAGGGTGATATTTCTTCTCCCGTTAAATCCAAATTCGGTTTTCATATTATTCAGCTGGTGCAGCGGAACGGGGATGATGCGATAGTGCGTCATATCCTGCGGATACCGCCGGTAACAGAAGAAGAGATTAATCAGTCCAAGCGCAAACTGGATACTATCCGTTCCCGATTGATTGCCGGTACTATCGGTTTCAACGAAGCCGGATCCAAGTACAGTGATGATGAAGCGGCCAAGTATTCCGGTCCGTTCATTACAGGACGCGACGGTTCCACATTTGTAACCATCGATCAGCTCGATAAAGAAATGGTGGCCATGCTTGGTAAAATGAGCGTGGGCGAATTTTCTCAACCCACTGCTTTTGAGAGTGAGCAGGGCAAAAAGGGTGTAAGAATCGTATACCTGAAATCCCGGACCGAACCTCACCGGATGAACCTGAAAGATGATTACAGCCGTATTTCCAATTTTGCACTTGAAGAAAAGAAAGGGCAGACCCTGGATAAATGGATTAAAAACAAATTACCTACTTACTACGTTATGGTAGAACCCGGTACTGCGGAAGAATGCCCGCAACTGAAGAAATTCGACGGGGAAACAAAATCGTTTTGATTCCAATCAAAGAAGGTACAAGGGCGGCTGATTCAGCCGCCCTTTTTGTTTTTGATCGGATCGGTAGCAATAAATACGTATCCTGAAATATAAAAATAAACTTAGCTTTACCCGTGTTTAAGTTTATAAGGCCCAACCTGTAGCCCTGTCATGAAGCAGCTTGCTGATTATTTTATCCATTCCCGCCAGTTTTACTACCTGCTGATAGATGCGGATGGGAATACCAGTTCCGCCAATCATCTGTTTACCGAGCATTTTGGCTTAGATGCCGGAAGGAATATCACTTTATCTGTTTTTCCACTTGTCTCACCAGCCGAAGGAGTACATCTTTTAGAAGTAATCAGGCAAAGTATTCGGGAGCCGGGAGTGGTGAGACAGGTTATGTTGCATCTGCAGAAACGGGATGGGAGCATGTTGGAAGGGGTCTGGGAATGCTCTGCCTATACAAGCGACAACGGGATTCCGTTACTGGTTCAATGTATTGCCTCTGCCGGTGTGGAGCAGACCGGTTTGCGGTCCATGGTTAGCAGTATAGTCCCGGATCGGTCCAGAGAAAGGTATATGGCACTCGAACACAGTGCCGAAGGTTTATGGATGTTTGTTTCGGACAAACCGGTTACACTGGATCAGCCGGCTGACGCAGTACTGCAATATTGGTTTGAACACTCCACACTGGTGGAATGCAATGATAATATGGCCCGGATGTATGGTTATGAAAAAGCGGAGGAGTTGATTGGCGTACGTTTGGGAGAGCTGCTGGATGTAAATAACAAAGAGCAAATGCAGGGCTTCCATCGCTTTATTGAGAATAAGTTTATCACCACCACGCTTGAATCCCGGGAATTGGACCGCTTTGGTCAGGTGAAATATTTTCTCAACCGGATGACCGGTATAGTGGAAGACAACAAACTGATGCGTGTATGGGGTACGCAGCAGGATATAACGGCACAGCGGGCAGCTGAAATAAAACTGAAGGAAAGTGAATTGTTTTTCCGGAACCTGTTTGTGAATTCACTGGACGGCATCATGATCACGGATGAAAACGGGACGATAACTTTTGTTTCCCCATCCGTTACGCCAATACTCGGGTATGAAGCGGAAGAAGTGATCGGGTTGAACTGTTTCAGTTTTGCACACCCCGAGGACCGTGAACTGGCCCGCTTGTCATTTGATACAGAGCGGATGCATCAGACGAATGTGGAGTTTATATCACTGCGGGTAAGAAAGAAAAGCGGGGAATGGATGTGGTGTATCATCCGGGGGCATAACCTCTTTGACAATCCTACAGTGAAAGGGATGGTGGTGAATTTCTATAATGATACGGTACGTAAACGGACTGAAAAAGCCCTGCAGGAAAGTGAAAGCCGGTACCGTTACCAGGCCACCATATTGAATAATGTAACCGATCTGATTGCCACTACTGATCTGGAGCGGGTGGTTACTTCCTGGAATCACATGATGGAGCAACTGACCGGTATTCCGGAATCGGCCGCCATCGGAAAACCATTCCGGTATGTGGTGGAACTGGATTATTCCCCGTTTACAAATGAACAGGTCATCAGTATTGTATCAACACATGGTATCTGGAAAGGGGAAGTGTCTTTTACCGGCATTAATGGTGAAAGAAGTTATTTTCTGACCACCATTTCACTGATGCGGAATGAAGCCGGAAAGCGTTTTGGTTTAATGGCGGTGGGGAAGGATATTACCGACCGGAAAAATGTGGAGCAACAGTTACGGGAAAGCGAACAGTTTTACCGGAACATGATTGCAAATTCGCTGGACGGTATCGTACATACCGATCCCTACGGCATTATCCGTTATTCCAGTCCCTCCAATAAAAATCTGACAGGATACGAAGCAGAAGAGCTGCTGGGCCGGTCCATCTTTGATTTTGTTCATCCGGATGATATTAAAAACGCCCGCCTGGCCTTTGATCTCGAATACAAAGGGGAGGCGACAGTAAATTATATTTCACTGCGGTTGCGCCATGCATCCGGTATATGGGTATGGTGTTCGATTCGCGGGCACAACCAGATGAATCATCCGGTATTCAATGCCATGATCATTTATTTTACCGATGAGTCTAAACGAAAAGGCATTGAAGATAAACTACGGGAAAGTGAACAGCGGTTCCGGAGCCTGTTTTATAATGTACAGATGGGTGTAACCATGCGGGACCCTGCCGGCAAACTGATCATGGCCAATAAAGCGGCTGAAAAAATGCTCGGTGTGGAACACAAGGACCTGCAATATTCATTTGTAAATACGGATACCTGGAATGCTGTATATGAAGACGGCACACCCATGCCGGTAGATGCGCATCCGGTGCCGGTTTCCATCCGTACCGGAGAACCCGTAAGGGGTGTGGTAATGGGGGTACACCGGAAAAAGTTTAATGACCGGGTCTGGATAATGGTTAATACAGAGCCTGTAATGAATGAAGAAGGACGCTTAATTTATGTTATTTGTTCCTTCATGGATATTACTGAACAAAAACGCCTTGCCCAGCAGCTGATTGATCAGGAAATTCAAAAACAAAAACAGGTAACGCAGGCTACCATTGATGCCCAGGAGAAAGAAAGAATTGAAATTGGCAAGGAGCTGCATGATAATATTAATCAGCACCTCAATACCACCCGGCTTTACCTGGAAGTAGCCCGTGAAAAAGCAAGCGGGGATTTGCTGGAAATGATCCAGCTGGCACATAAAAACCTGTCTGGCATCATTCATGAAATCCGTCAATTATCTCAATCCCTGGTACCACCGACTTTGGGAGACCTGGGACTGGCGGAGTCTGTTCAGGATCTCTGTGATGCACTGAAACGGGCACATAAATTCAACATAGAATTTAACTCCAGGCATTTCTTTGAAGAAGAAATACCTGAAAATCTCCGTCTGTCGCTGTTTCGGATCATACAGGAAAAAATCAGCAATATTATCCGTCATGCGGATGCCACACATATCAGCATAAAGCTGCAAACCGACGCGGAACATATTTTCCTGACGATAACGGATAACGGTAAAGGGTTTGACCCCCGGAATGTAAAAGCAGGACTGGGACTCAGCAACATACGCACCAGAACTGCTCTTTTTAACGGGAAAATGGAGATTGAATCGGCTCCCGGCGTAGGATGTACTTTGTCCGTGATTATTCCACATCACCGGGAATCGGACGGGGACTAGTGTGTTTGGTTCAGGGGAATCGCCTACCTTTGCGCCTTCCATGAGCGACCCGATAAAACACGAATGCGGACTCGCATTCATACGGTTAAGAAAGCCTTTCTCATACTACCATCAGAAGTACAATACGGTACTCTGGGGCCTGAATAAGCTGTACCTGCTTATGGAAAAGCAGCATAACCGCGGACAGGATGGTGCCGGTGTGGCTTCCGTTAAACTCGACGTGGAACCCGGTTACCCGTTTATGAACCGGATCCGCAGCAATGCCCAGCAGGCAATTGCCGATATCTTCCAGCAGATCGGAAAAGAGATTGATGAACTGGAACGCTATCACCCCGATATAAAATTCCATCCCGGATTGATGAAGGGACATCTTCCTTTCCTTGGTGAACTCTTATTGGGGCATCTCCGGTACGGCACACAGGGAAAAAACAAACTGGAATATTGCCATCCCTTTATTAACCGCGATACCATTCCCGCCCGTAACCTGGCCCTGGCCGGTAATTTCAATATTGTCAATTCAGATGAGCTTTATACCCTTGTAGGCAAGGAGCCCAATCCGGCTGTTCGCTTCAGTGACCTGGCGGCTATGATTGAACTGATGCATACCTACCTCTGTGAAGAGGATGAAGCAAGTCCGGAGAAGATGGATATTAAAAAAGTGCTGAAACGGACACTGCCCCTGCTTGACGGCGGTTTCCATGTAGGTGGTGTAACCGGTAACGGTATTGGGTTTGTTTTCCGCGATGCACATGGTATACGTCCTTCGTATTACTATATCAATGATGAAGTGGTGGTGGCGGCTTCTGAACGCGCCGCTATACGGACTACATTCAATGTGGCGGAAAATGAAGTAAAGGAACTGATGCCCGGACAAGTGCTGATTGTCAGTGAAACCGGCGTAATTGAAATAGCCCAGATACTGGAGCCAAAGGAAAGAAAGGCCTGCAGTTTTGAACGTATCTATTTTTCCCGTGGCAGTGATGAGAAAATCTATGGCGAACGCAAAGCACTCGGGTACAACCTGAGTGAACCTGTCCTGCGGGCCATCGATCATGACCTGAAGAATACCATTTTTTCATTTATTCCCAATACCGCTGAAACGGCTTTTTATGGCATGCTCAAAGGCATGGAGGACTACCTGAATAAAGTCAAGATCGAGCGTATTCTCAGCTGGGGCAGGGACTATGATCCGGATAAGCTGGCGGAAATGGTTAACCGCCGCATACGGGTGGAAAAAATAGCGATCAAGGATGTGAAAATGCGCACCTTCATAACGGAGGATGTAAGCCGTAATGAAATGGTGCAGCACGTATACGATATCACGTACGGAACGGTAAGAGCCGGTGAAGATTCACTGGTGGTGATTGATGATTCAATTGTAAGAGGCACCACGCTTAAGGAAAGTATTATCCGTATGCTGGGCCGGCTGAAACCCAAACGTATCGTGGTCGTGTCTTCTTCGCCCCAGATCCGTTATCCCGATTGTTACGGTATTGATATGAGTAAAATGGGTGATTTTATCGCATTTAACGCGGCGGTGGAATTACTGAAAGAACGGAATAATATGCAGTTTCTGCAGCAGTTGCTGGACCGTTGCAATGAACTGGAACAACAAGGTATATTGCATACCGAGAATGTGGTGAAGCAACTCTATAAACAGTTTACAACAGAAGAGATTTCCGATAAAATTGCCCGGCTCATCACCCCGCCTGAACTGGATATTCCGGTACAGGTGATCTTTCAGACTATTGAAGACCTGCATCGCTCCTGTCCCAATAACCAGGGCGATTGGTACTTTACCGGCAATTATCCGACCAATGGCGGAAATAAAGTCGTCAACAAAGCATTCATGAATTATATGGCCGGGAAGAATGTCAGGGGTTACTGATCATCATTTTCACACAGGTAAAATTTCACACATGAAAACACTGATACTGGTACGCCATGCCAAGAGCGACTGGAGTGCGGATGGATTACCTGACTTTGACCGGCCGCTGAATGAACGGGGTAAACGGGACGCCCCTGTAATGGCTGCACGCCTGGCAGAAAAAATCAAACATCCGGATGCTATTGTGGCCAGTCCGGCAAAACGGGCGGCCAAAACAGCTAAACTATTTGCGCAACAATTCGGTATCAGTAAAGACGCCATCCTGTACAAAGATGAACTCTATCTGCCCCCGCCGGCCGTTTTTTATTCAGTGATTGAAAAGCTGGATGACCAGTTTTTGCAGGTGCTGATTTTTTCGCACAACAACGGGATCACTGATTTTGCCAATGAACTTACGGATGCCCGGATAGATAATATTCCAACCTGCGGCATTTTTGCCGTGCAGGCGGACATTGACAGCTGGAAAGATTTCAGGACGGCTGAAAAGACATTTTTATTCGTGGATTATCCCAAGGCGAAATAAGCGTTATTCTTCAATCGTTGGCGGCGTTTTACGGCTTACCAGGAATACACCGCCGAATATCAGGGCACCGGCTATAATTTTTTCCAATGTAAATTGTTCCTGCAGAAACATCGCCGCGATTACCGCCGCAAACACGGGCTGTGTATAGATATACGATCCGGTGATGCCGGCTCCCAGGTGTTTGATGCCGAAAATATTAAATGAGTAAGCCAGGAATGTACCACAGATTACTACCATGCCCAGTGCCATATAATGACTGAGCTGAAAAGACGGCCAGCCGGTATGTATAAACTCGTTCCAGCCAAAAGGCAGTATCATAAAGAAGCCGAATGTAAATACCCAGCGTATTACATGCAGGGGCGGATAATCCCGCATAAGCGGTTTTACCAGTATAAAATAAATGGTATAGGCCATGGCATTTACCACGATAAACAGATCACCCGTCAGACTGGCACTGCCGTTTTTTTCTTTTGTGGTTATCAGTAATACCGCACCCCCAATACCCAATGATAAACCCAGGGCTTTCTGCCAGGTGATTTTTTCTTTTAAAATCCAGAAGGCGAAAACCGTTATCAGCAAAGGAGTACACAACATTAACAGGGCCGCATGTATAGTCGACGTCAGCGTAAGTCCTTTTACAAAGAGCATCTGGTTAATGGCCACGCCGGTAAGTCCGCAAAGCAGAAAACGAGGTATGTCTTTCCGTTTAATGGCGGCTGCTGTTTTTCCCATTGACCAGACCGTCCAGAACAGCAGCAGGCTGATACCCACCCGGAAAATGTTTAGTCCGTAAGCCCCGACCAGTGCCGGTGAAATATGTTTTACCAGGCTCAGGTTGAGCGCAAAGAAAAGGTTCGTGAATAAAACGGCTATATGGGCTTTTGTGGTAGTGGTCAAGGGCGCAAAGATAAATGAGATTGCGGTCAGTCAATGGAGGCAATAAGCTGTTGTATGCCTGTTGCCAATGACAAAGTGGCTTCTTCCGGAAAGGGTTGATACGGGAAGATGGATGCGGCCTGCAGGGCCGTGGTAAGTGAAAATTTATCCTGGCTGATACAGAGGGCTGTTTTTCGTTCCTGGTATAATTGCCCCAGGTATTCCTGTTCTGTTTGTCCGGGCGTTGGAATCAGGATTAATTTTTTTTGCAGGCGGGCCATATCCATCAGTGAACTGTATCCGCTGCGGCAGATAACCCGGGTGGCTTTATGTATTTCGGCATTCAGTTGTGCCGCGGGTAAATGGTTATAAAAGTGCAACTGATTGGTGGAAGGCAGTAAGCCCGCATTACCCGGCAGGCCACGTACCAGGGTGGCTGTGCCATTGTACATCGCCAGTTCGTTTATCATTTTTTCTTCCAGTATACTCCGCTGCGGTTCAGGCCCGGATAAAAGAATCAGCAAATGTTCTTTATCCGTTTCAATAGCTAAATTATCCAGCCGGGTCAACGGCCCTGTGTAGGTCAGAGGAATGGCCGGTTTTTTTACCGGGTGGGATAAACGGCCGGCGAGGTTTTGTTCGCCTGCATAATCCGGTATCCAGCACTGACTGAACCTGTTTATAAAGCGGTAATTAAATTGTTGCAGCAATTGTCCGGCTCTTTCTCCAAATGGCGTTTCAATCCATAGCTGATGGGTGATAAATACGCAGGGAATGGACGAATGATGCAGGCCATAACGGTTATCACTGATAACGGCATCGATCTGGTAATCCTGGATTATTTTTTTCAGCCAGCGTCTTTCTTCCCGTATGATATGCAAGAGCCGCGGTGCCTGTGTTATCATTTTCCAGATCAGCCCGGACCTGGTTTTAGCATATTCTGCCTGGTAACCGAAAAGCGGCAGGAGGGGCAGATCGGGGAAAGCTTCCGTGAGAATGGCCGCCTGGGCTTTTTCCGCGGCTATCCATACTTCGGCCCCCTGTTTTAATAATTCCCGGATAACGGGGATACAGCGGGTGGCGTGACCGAGTCCCCAGTCCAGCGGAGCTACCAGAATACGGGGTTTTCCCTGTTTCGGAGCGGTTGTAGGATGATCTGTGTTAATTTTTGGCTGAAATTGGGTCAACAGGATACTAATTTGTTCGTAAAATAGTTTTAATTTAGAACATTAAGTGTATGAAACAGATCAATAAAATTGTTTTAGCCCTGTTAGTAATTATGGTACTTGCTTCCTGTACGCGGAACTATTATTCCGGCGCGGGTAAAGGCAGCCGTGGCGGCAAAGGTTGCGGATGCCCCAGTACGAGAATTTAACCGGACACTAAAACGCACCTCTGACATTGAATGAAGCGTTTTGATCGTAACATTTTACTGTTCACCCGGGAGGCATTCATGAGCGAGCAGGCTATCGAAAAAGAAGTCATCAGCCTGAAGTATCTCCTGTCTGTGGCGGATACGCCCGAACAATTCTGTATGGTCACCGAACTGGTGAACCGTAACCGCATTACCACAAATCCCCGTAAAATAGTTAAAGAAGCCAACCATTTCCGGTTGCGCCCCTTTCGTTTTCTGATTAATAAGAACTGACGCCAAGCAACGCTTCTTTCAGTTTGCCAAGCATTTCCCCGATTTCTTCTTTTTTACAAGTGCCTACACTCAGTCTGTACCAGGGTGAATGATTGGGCGCGCCAAAAGCATAGAAAGGAACTACGGCCAGTCCGGCTTTGTTGAGCAGGTAGGCGGTAACATCAGCCTGTGTTTCCAGTACAGTTCCCTCCGCCGTTTTTTTACCGGCCAGCTCTATTTTAATGGTGAGATAAATGGCTGCTTCAGGCGCAATCGCATCCACCGCGAATCCTTCCTTTTTTAATGCGGTAAATCCGTCATATATTTTTTGCAGGCGTTCCAGTATTTCGGATTTGAAATGCGCCAGGTAGTTTTTAATTCCTTCCCGGTCCGCCAGGTATTGGGCCACTGCTTTCTGCTCGGCCATGGGGGCCCAGGCACCAATATGAGTGAGAATGGCCTTCATTTTATTGATGATAGCGGCGGGGCCAAGACTCCAGCCCACACGGACACCGGTAGCGGCAAAGACCTTACTGATCGCGTCGATAAAAAGAGTGTACTCTTTCATCTCCGGGCGAAGCGAAACCGGGTTATAATGCTGAATGTCGCCAAAAGTGAGATGCCAGTACATCTGGTCAAACATCACGTAGAGTTTTTTCTCCGTGTCGCTTCTTCTTTTATTTTCTTCCAGTACCAGGTCGCAGATTGCTTCCAGTTCTTCCTTACGGAATGTGGTGCCGGTCGGGTTCTGTGGTGAACAAAGTGAGAGTAATACGGCGTCTTTTACATGCGGACGTATGGCCTCTGCCGTGGGCATAAAATTCGTTTCAGGTCCGGCTTCAATAACCACATGTTCACCACTTACAAAATGCGTGTAGTGATTATTATTCCAGGAAGGAACCGCATATATGATTTTATCTCCTTTGTCGGCAATCGCCCGGAACACGGTATAGATCAAAGGACGTCCGCCGGAAGCAATCAGGATTTCATTTACTGAATAATCCAGTCCTTCTTCTTCTTTGATAAAGGAATGCACCGCTTCCCGGAGATCCAGGTTGCCTTCCGCCGCGGGATAATTGGTAAAATGACGGCGATAGGCATCCACGATGGCATTTTCCAGTTCTTTTGGAATCGGGAATATAGCAGGATCAAAATCGCCGATAGTGAAGTTGTAAATCCGCTCACCCTGCCGGATTTTTTCCCGGATCTCTCCGCCGAGTTTAACGATTTCAGATCCGATCAATGTTTCCGACAGATGTGACAGTTTCATACAGGTTATTTGTAACGCAAAGTTATTGAAATTGCCCTGTTGTTCCGGAGAAATGAAGAGTGACTGTACCTATGGCTTTTCTTACTCTTTCAGCAGTAACAGCACGCGTGTCTGCCATTTGGAGGTATCCTTTTCTAATGCGGGGTCAGTGAGGTACTGTTCAATCACCGGCGATTTTTCTGTCCATTTTTTTGCAGCTACATATTGCCGGAGTGCTGTAAGGGCCAGGGCTGTTTTATCAGGCGCACCATAGTGATCGGTATATACCGCTCTGCCTGCTTTTATTTTTTCCATTTTTATGATGGCGGAACCCAGTTCCTTGTCATCGGGCAATGGAAAGGCAGCGGCCAGATCAACACGCTGACTGGCATTGTCTACCGTAAAAAACAGTCCGGTTGCCACATTTACTTCAGTCTGGCGGCGTTTCGCTTCCTGTGCAATCAACGGAAAATGCAGTGAAAGAAAGGTTGGCACTTCCCGTGCATGAACAACCTGGCGAATTACTGCATAGTTGGTTTCCGGGAAATCCATTTCTTTTATTTCATAACCTGTCTGCTGACCGATGGCCGGATTTTTTTGGGCTACCCGTTCCTTTAATGCCTGCAATCCTTTCTCAAAATCTTCCCCCAGTTGTTTATCCAGATCGGAGAACAGGTTGAATATATTCCAGGGGCGCGGGGTATCTATTTCAAAATACCAGCTGACCGTGGTGAGTCCATTGGCTTCAGTAAGTGTAAAAACGGAACGGGCTGTCATGGCTTTGGGGCGGTGAAAGCGAATCGTGTGATGAACCTGGCTATTGGCAATGGCCGTGGTCAGTTCAATGCTGCCTTCCCCGGAAACAGAAGGGTCGCCTTTCCAGTCGCTACGTGCTCCTGTATTACCATCAGTACCTGTAATAGTATTTTTTACCGTACTGTCGTGCTGGTTCCAGACGGACCAGGCATTGAAGTTTTTAAGCAGCACCAGTTCTTCATATACGGCCGCTGCCGGTGCTTGTATGGTAATGCTTTTTTCCAGGTGTTGCTTTACGGGCATGAGCCAGGACATAACCAGGGTAACCAGTAGCAGCGAAATCACAAAAAAGAGGCCCAGCCGGAAATAGTTCATGTGTATCAGAATCCTTTTAATGGTTTTTGATCTGTTGCGGTTTCCGGTTTCAATGTAATCCGGATATAATTATTCAGGTTGATGTATTTCTTCGCCACATCCTGAATCATTTTGCCGGTGAGGGAATCGATCATTTCCTGTTTTTTCAACAGGTCAGCCGGATTGCTTCCATACAGATAAGCTTCATATAAACCGGTTGACCAGAAACTGTTCTGTTTTAATTCCACTTCCAGTTTTCGTTTCTGTTGTTCCTTGATTTTTTCCAGGTCTTCTTTACTCACGCCTGTCCGGATTAGTTTGCGCAGTTCATCGAGTGCGGCGGCGGTCAGCGTGTCTGCATTTTCCGGGGCACAGGGAAAACTGATATTGAACAGGACATTGGAATAAGGATAGCGGTTCATCATGCCCGATGCGCCAACCCCGTATACTCCGCTTTTTTCTTCGCGGAGCTGTTCCACCAGTTTGATATCCATCAGTTCGCCCAGGCTGCGTAAGGCATAGGCTTCTTTGCTGTTGTATACTGCCGGGGTACTGAACACCAGGTTCACCGTGCTTTGGGGTTCTGTTCCTTTGAATACGGTTTTATCCAGTTTGCCCTTGGGCGGACGAATACCCAGATCCCTGAAGTTTTCTTTTTTGGTTGTGCCAGGCAGACTGCCGATATATTTTTCCAACAGCGGTTTCAGGCTTTCTTCATTGAAAGAGCCGGTGAAGATAAAAGTGAAGTCGCCGGCATTGGCAAAGCGTTCTTTGTAGAGTTGAATACTCCGGTCCGGATTGATCTTATCAAAATCCGCGGGTACCGGCAGGCGGCCGCCCCTGGGGTGTTGCTGTGTAAGTATTTTCTGTACTTCCCCGCTATAATATATTTCCGGATTGGAAGCCACATTGGCATACAGTTGTTTCTGCCTTGTCTTAAATGATTCAAAAGCACCGGCATCTTTCCGCGGCGCGGTGAAATAGAGATAGACCAGTTGCAAAAGTGTTTCTGTTTCTTTCGGATTCGTACTGCCGTTCAATCCTTCAGTCAGTGCCCCGATATTCGGTGTTACACTGGTGTTTTTGCCTTTGAGCATATTGCCCAGATCAATCGCGGAGAATCCGCCCACACCACTTTGTGATACAATGGCCGCCGCATTGATGGCGGAATAGTAATCCGCGTTTGCGGCCAGTGAATGTCCGCCCTTGCTGAATGCACGGAATAATATTTCGTCGTTTTTGAAAGTAGTGGGCTTGAGTACAACGGTGGCACCGTTGGATAATTTCAACGTGGTGGTACCAACCTCTTCATCTGTTTTTGTACTGAGGATCCTGCCGCCTTTTAAAGCAGAGGCATCCATTAATGAGGTGGCCAGTACTTTTTCTTTATAGGGTGTAATGGCCGCTGTTTCCACGGCAGACAGCACCTGTTTTACTTCATCCGCTGACGGAATTTTTATACCGTCTTTATCGGGGGCATTCAGGGTAACCACCATATTCTTATTGCTGATCCATTGTGGTGCGAGGGCATTTACCTCCTGCAACGTAATGGTGCTGAGGTATTGTTTTACGAAATCATATTCCCATTCAATACCGGGGATGGGCTCTTCCGTGAGGAAGTTGCGGATATATTCTTCCACATAACTGGCGGATTCTTCTTTTTCCCGTTCATTGAATACTTTATCATAGTAACTGCGGATCTGCCTTTTCTGCAATTCAAATTCTGATGCGGTAAAACCATGCAGCAGGATTCGTCTGTTTTCTTCGGCGAGTACATAAAGAGAACGGCGCATGCCGGTATCGCTGCTGTTGGCAAATAGCTGAAACGCATCCTTGGTCCGCGCATAGCTGTCACCGTAATACGAACCAGCCCCTACAAAAGGCGGATTGGGCTGAAGGGTCAGTTCGCGGAAGCGGCTGTTTTGCATACCCGTAAAAAGCACCCCGTTCATATAGCGTACATAATCACCAACCGTGTTTTCCGGTTGCCGGTCGCGTTTGTATAAAATCTCAATAGACGGGAAAGCGGTTTCTTTATCCTTGGCCACCACTGTCAGTAACTCCGCATGATCGGGTACCGGGAAATTTTCCCGTTTGCGGGGTTGCGCGGCAGCCGGCATATCGCCAAATATTTCCCTGATCTTTTGTTCCATATCATTTACATCCACATCCCCCACTACAATGATGGCTTGCTGATCCGGCCGGTACCAGTCGGTATAAAAACGTTTCAACGCCGCGTGTGAAAAATGCTGGAGAATCTCCAGTTTGCCGATGGGCAGGCGTTCGGCATAACGGGAGCCCTGGTATTGCACCGGAAGCGTTTGTTTCATCATCCGTTCATCCGCGCCACGGCTCAGCCGCCATTCTTCGATCACTACTCCTCTTTCTTTTTCCACTTCGGTGGAGTCAAGTAAGGCATTATGGGCCCAGTCTTCCAGGATCTGCAGGCCTTTTTCCACCAGTCCGGGCTTATCGGTAGGTACGGGCAGCATGTATACCGTTTCATCAAAACCGGTGTATGCGTTCAGATCGGCGCCGAATTCAACCCCGATGCTCTGAAGATAACTCACCAGTTCATTTTTGGGGAATCGCCGGGTGCCATTGAAATTCATGTGTTCCATAAAATGCGCCAGTCCCAGCTGGTCATCATCTTCCATTACTGAACCGGCATTTACAACGAGGCGGAGTTCCACTCTTTTCTCGGGCTTTATATTGTGCCGGATATAATACGTGAGGCCGTTGGCCAGTTTACCGATTTTCACTTTGGGATCTACCGGCATAGGTTGTGCGGGATTGATCTGGGCCTGTAATTGTGTATAGCATACGATCAGCAGGAGCCCGGATAAAGAGCGGAGGAAACGTTGCATAGAAGGAGCTTTTGTCCGGTAAAATTATCCACCGGAACCCGGTTATAAAAATTAAAAATCCCGGCCTGCGGACCGGGATTCAGAAAAGGGGTTTATTGATTTGTTTTTTCCTTGTATTGTTTGGCGGCATCGGCGGCTTTCTGGAAATCGAGAATTACACCGTTGATGCAATAACGGAGGCCGGTCGGGGGCGGCCCGTCATCAAATACATGACCGAGATGGGCTTTGCAACGGCCGCATTGTACTTCGGTACGTTCCATGCCATGGGTATTGTCGGGTGTATAAATAATACTGCCTTTACTGATTGGCTCATAAAAGCTGGGCCAGCCACAGCCGCTTTCGAATTTGGTATCGCTTTTGAACAACGCGTTGCCACAGGCCGCGCAATAATAGGTGCCGGTTTCTTTAAAGCTTTCAAATTTACTGGTCCAGGGTCTTTCCGTGCCTTTCTGACGGGCGATATAATAAACCTCGGCCGGCAGAATCTTTTTCCACTCTTCCTCAGTCATGGTAACGCGGGCCGTATCTGTAGTTGAATAAACGGGATTGTTTTTCCGGGTGCTGTCCATAGTCGTTTTATTTACAGGTGTTGGGGCGGATTGCGAATAGCTGCATTGTTGCAACAATCCGCAAAAGCCAAATATGAGGGTGAGGCGAGAAAACCGTTTCATGATAATCATATAACAAACTTACGTAAACAAGGTTGGCCTGATAGCGGCCGGCCCCGGAACTTACATTTGTTAACATTTTAATATCAGTTAATTATTCATGGTAAAAATGATTCCGGGCATACGGATTTCAGTGCTTGTATGGTATATTTGTTCGAACACCAAGACGTATAATTGATTATGTTTAATTTAATTCTTTTTGGTCCTCCCGGTAGTGGGAAAGGCACGCAGTCAGACAAACTGGTAGAAAAGTATGGGTTGAAACACCTGTCCACCGGCAACCTGCTTCGCCAGGAAATAGCTGATAAAACCCCCTTGGGCATTGAGGCCAAAAGCTTTATTGACAAGGGCCAGCTGGTACCCGACGAAGTGGTGATTGGCATGGTGGATTCCTTTTTTGAACTGCATAAAGACGCCAGCGGATTTCTTTTTGACGGATTTCCCCGGACTGCGGCCCAGGCTGTGGCACTCGATAAATTATTATCACTGAAGCAAACTTCCATTGCGGCTGTACTGGCATTGGAAGTAGGCGAGGAAGAGTTGGTAAAACGCCTGCTGAACCGGGGTAAAACCTCCGGCCGCAGTGATGATACCAATGAAGAAGTAATCCGGAAACGGTTTGCGGTTTACACGAATGAAACATCAGCCGTGGCAGCGCATTATAAAGCGGCCCACAAGTTTCAGTCTGTAAAAGGAGAAGGCAGTGTGGACGATATCTTCGCCGCATTATCCGCAGCGATTGATAAAAAGATGGCGTAAGGATCAGATCCGGACATCGTCTTCACCCGCCCGGCGGAGTATGTCTTTTTCCTCAGTCGTCAGGGAATTATAGCCTTGCTGATTGATCTTATCTAAAATCTCATCAACGCGCTGCATGGTAACATGCGGCGTTTTTTTATACGGCGCATTTTCAGCTTTATAGAACAACTGGTCTTTGATAGCGGGTACATTTTTGCGGGGTTTGTCCGGATTGAAAAGGTTATTAACCCAGTCAAAAAAATTACTCATCCATTCACTCCAGTCATAACCTCTTTTTACAAACCAGATAAAAAGATAACCGGTGAGGGCACCCGCCAGCAGCGGAGCAAATACTTCGATACGATAGTTGGGAACAGTAGCTATGGATACAGCGGTATAAAAGGCGGTCAATATCCAGACGGGCAGTCCGCCACCCAGCATGGGAAAAATCCGGTAGCCGGGAGATATGGTTGTAATAGCAACCGCAATGGCAAGAATACTGGCCGCGCTGCCATAATACATACTTACGGGTGCGTAGCCGGGTGAGCGCAATACTGCTGATGTAATCAAAAAAACGAGTACGCCGGCCAGTCCGCCATAAATGTAAAGGGGAACTATTTTCCGGTTGCCGGTAATGTCCTGCATTATATAGCCAAAGGTCCAGAGCCAGAGCATATTGGCCAGTGTCATCCAGAAACCGATATGCGTAAACATCGCGGTAAGTACCGTCCATGGTTTTGAAGCCAGCGTGGACAGATCGGATGACAATACCGCCAGGGGCAATACATCAGCTGTAAAGAAGCGGGTAACATCCTCTTCCGTACGGTAGATATAGTAATAAAATACTTTCGACAGGGCAATGCTGATATAGACAACCAGGTTAATCACAATCAGCCGGGTAAGGGCATTGTTGCTATCACCAAGGGTGAGTCGTTGTTTTGCTGAAGTTTCTGAGTATGACATGGGTTGTTACCGGATACAAATGTAATGGTTGGATCTGCTTTTTTCCCGGACCTGTTTAGTACAACGTTTTCCGGTTGGTTTTGTTCCAGAAAAAAACGATCAGAAAACCGGTGAGGGCACCACCCAGGTGGGCAAAATGCGCAATATCGTCTCCGGCAATCTGTCCGATTCCTCCAAAAAGATCAATCAATACATAAAACAAAACCAGCCATTTCGCTTTAATGGGTACCGGAATCGGTATAATCATCAGTTCTGTATTGGGGAAAAGATATCCAAAGGCGATAAATATACCCATTACTGCACCTGATGCACCTACGGCGAAGGAAAATGTGCCCAGCAGGTATTGCATCAGCAGGTGGGCACCCGCGGCACCGATACCACAGGCCAGGTAAAAAAACAGAAAACGCTTTGGCCCCCAGATATTTTCGAGAATCCGGCCAAACATGTAGAGGCCAAACATATTGAACAGGATATGAAAGAAAATGATATTGTTATTGCCGTCATACGAAGCATGGGCAAACATGTGGGTGAGTAACTGGTACGGCTCAAAAAAGGGGGTATTTACCGGCCAGAGCCCGATTTTTATTGTCAGTCCCCATTGCTTATCATATATCAGCTGGGCAATCCAGACCAGCACATTGATAATAATCAGGTTTTTAACAACCGGGGGAAAACGGTCCGGCCTGGTAAAACGGTAATCACTCATAGGGCAAAATTAGGCTTTCTCTGACCTTTTTAGTTTCAATTGAACCACATTCTCAATATGATGGGTATGCGGGAACATATCCACCGGCTGTACCCGTGTAACGGCATACTTTTCATCCAGTAAATGCAGATCACGGGCCTGTGTGGCAGGATTGCAGCTAACGTATACAACCACCGGCGCTTCCATATCCAGAATTTTTCTGACAAGTTTTTCGTGCATACCGGCCCGGGGCGGATCGGTAATAATCACATCCGGACGGCCATGCGTGGCAAAAAACTCATCATTACAGATATCGATTACATCGCCGGCGAAGAAAGCGGTACCGGTTAACTGATTCAGGGCGGCATTTTCCTTTGCGTCTTCAATAGCGGCTTCCACCATTTCCACCCCGATGATTTTTTTTGCTTTTTCGCTCACAAAAATTCCAATGCTGCCGGTTCCGCAATAGAGATCGTACACGGTTTCCGTTCCACTCAGTTCCGCAAATTCACGGGTTACCTGGTATAATACTTCGCCTTGTTTTGTATTGGTCTGAAAAAAAGATTTCGGACCGATTTTAAAGGCAAAGTTTTCCAGATGCTCTATCACATATCCTTTACCATGGTAAGCCACGGGGGAGAGGTCGTAGAGGCTGTCGTTCCATTTGGTATTAACGGTGTACAAAAGGGTGGTGATTGCGGGAAATTCAGTCAGTACGGCATCCATCAGCTGACTTATTTTCGACTGATCATCTTCCGCCACCACGATATTTACCATCAGTTCACCGGTGGTGCACAACCGCACCTGCATCGTGCGGAGAAAACCGGTATGATTCCGGATATCATAAAATGGCCAGCCCTTCAGTTTTGCAAAGTGTTTAATAAACAAACGCAAGGCATTGGTTGGTTCTCCTTGCAGAAAGCACTGATCTATATCCACCACTTTATCAAAAAATCCTTTGGCATGAAAGCCGGCCACATCCGCTTCGCTGCTGATGGATTCGTCACTGATTTCCGCTTTGGTAAGAAAGCGTTTATTCCCGAATGTATACTCGATTTTATTGCGGTAGTGCCTTGTATCCGCTCCTCCCAGGATGGGCTGAATTGCAGGTAACGGAACCTTGCCGATCCGTTGCAATACATCGGATACCTGTTTGCTTTTATACTGCAATTGCTTTTCATAGGGGAGCATCTGCCACTGGCAGCCGCCGCATACACCAAAATGGGTGCAAAAGGGGGTAACCCTTTCCGGCGAATATTCATGCACCTGCAATACCATGCCTTCGGCCCAGTCTTTTTTATTTTTCAGCAGCCGTACATCCACGAGATCGCCCGGTACCACGCCATCCATAAAAATCACTTTCCCGTCCACCCGGGCCAGGCTTTTTCCCTCCGCGGCATAGTCTTCAACCCGGACATTTTGCAATACGATATTTTTCTTCTTTTTTCTCACGCCGCAAATATACCTAAGCGACCCGGGCTGGCAGCCGGAAATTTCCTTTACCCAGGCAACGGTTTTGCGTTTTTTGCCCTCTTTATCAGCGATTTTCCCTCCGGGCCCCTTTCTGCGGCTCCCGGTTTTTAAATACCTTTACAGGATTCATGCGTATTATGAAACGAATATTGTTTTTATCAGTCATCCTGGCGGCATTTACGGCAGGAGCCCAGCCGGGTTATGAGATCAAGGTTACGTTCAAGCCCTTTAAGAACCAGTATATCTACCTGGGTCATTATTTCGGGAAAACCTATCCGATTATTGATTCAGCCAGGCTGGATGCAAACAGCCAGGCCACTTTTAAAGGGACCAAAAAACTGCCGGGAGGTATTTACCTGGTTGGGTATCCCAATAAAGCCGGTTTTTTTGAAATCCTGGTCGACAAGCAACAACATTTTTCCATCCTGGCGGATACGGCCACGTTATCCAAAGGGGCAAAATTTGTGAACTCGCCCGATAATGACATGTTTACGGCTTACCAGCAACAAATGGGAACCCGGGGTAAAAAGATTACCGATCTCCAGGCCCGGCTGAAGCAGGCAACTGACAAAACCGATTCCGCAGCGATTAATGCGGAACTGAGTAAGGAGGATAAAGCAGTGGCGACCTACCGCGACGATATTATAAAAAACAATCCGGATGCTTTTCTTTCGGTACTGCTTACTACCATGCGGGAACCCGAACTCAAGGGGGCTTTAAAAAATCCAACGAATAAAACCGATTCCACAGCCGCCTGGGAATATTTTAAATCGCATTACTGGGATGGCATCAATCTTTGGGACGGCCGGCTGGCCTACACGCCTTTCTTTGATGAGAAACTGGATAAATATTTTAATCAGTTAGTGGTGCCACACCCCGATTCGATAATCAGGGAAATAGATAATATGCTGGGCTTTGCCAGTATCAATGAGGAAATGAACCGGTTTATGCTGGTGAAATTTGTAAACCGCTACCTCAACCAGAAATATATGTGGGAAGACGCGGTCTTTGTCCACCTCTTCGAAAAGTATTTTTCCCAGAAAACCTATACCTGGTTGAATGAAGCGGGTAAGAAAACCATCACCGAACGCGCTTATAGTCTAATGGCCAATATTCTGGGTACCCCGGCATCGGATGTGGAATTGCCTGATCCCACCGGCAAAACACTTTCCCTGTATTCCATTCCGGCCAACTTTATGGTAGTGGCTTTCTGGGACCCTACCTGTGGCCACTGCAAGGAGACGTTGCCCAAACTGGATTCGTTATACCGGGCTAAATGGCAGGCCGACAGTATTAAAATTTTTGCCGTATCCAAAGAAACGGATGGTACAAAAGCCGATTGGATGAAGTTTATAAAAGACAATAAGCTCATGGACTGGTCGCATGTCTATTATTCCAAAGTGGCGGATAAAAGCCGTACTGATAATGGCATTCCCGGGTATTCCCAGTTATATGATGTGCAGTCATTTCCCACGTTATATTTGCTGGATAAAGACAAGCGGATCATTGCCAAAAAGCTGACCTATCTGCAGCTGGATGAAATTATTCAGCTGAAAATGAAAGGCCAATAACCCATTAAACAACATATCCTGTATGAACGGAAAAAACCTTTACCTGTTACTGCTTTTCTGTGGCAGTGTTTTATTCTCCGGGGCACAAACCCTGTTTACGTATGGCAGTTACCAGGCCAGTGCCAAAGATTTTCTGCGGGCCTATAATAAAAACAACACCAGTACCAACGGACTCACGAAAGCGCAGTCCATGAAGGCCTATCTTGATCTGTATATCAAATCAAAACTGAAAGTGCGGGAGGCCTATGACCGGAAATACGATACACTTCAATCCATTAAATCAGAAGTGGAGAATCTCCGTGCCCAGATCGCCGAAGGTTTTATGACTGATCCGGAAATAATCAGCCGGCTGAGTAAAGAGGCTTTTCAGCGGAGCCAGAAGAATATTCGGGTGGCACATATTTATATTTCATTTACGAATAAAGAAGGCAGACTGGATACGGCAGGAGCCACACAACGGAAAGATGAATTGCTGGACCGGTTAAAAAAAGGAGCCGATTTCCGCCAGCTGGCGCTTGCTTTTTCTGATGACCCCGCGGTAAAAGCAAATGGCGGCGAGACCGGCTTTATCACCGCGTTTACATTACCGTATGAATTTGAGAATGCGATTTACGCAACTCCGGTTGGCAAAGTCTCCCAGGTGGTACGTTCCCGTTCCGGGTATCATATTTTCAAAAACATGGAAGAGCGCAGATCGCCGGGAAAAATAAAAGCACAACAGATCCTGCTGGCTTTTCCTCCCGGTGCGGATGAGGCCACAAAGAATCAGATTGCCCGGTTGGCTGATTCGTTATACAAACGCCTGCTGGCCGGTGATGAATTTGGTCCGCTGGCCCATACTTTCAGTAATGATTATATCAGCGCAGCCAACAGCGGCATCATGGCCGATATTTCAGTGGGGCAATATGCCCCGGAGTTTGAAAAAAATCTCTGGAGCCTGACAAAAGACGGACAGTTGTCAAAACCATTTCAGACCACACATGGCTGGCATATAGTAAAGCGTATTTCTGTAAAACCACAGGTAACGGATGCGGCCAATAAGGATTACCAGCAGGAAATACAGCAGAAGATAATGGCGGACAGCCGCTGGAAAGCGTCAAAAGATTATATCTATAAGCAGGTACGCGAAAAAGCAGGGGTACAGGTACTGCTCACCAATGAGGAAGCATTCCGCGCCTATTCAGACAGCGTGCTCAACCGGATGCCCATGCGGGAGGCCGGTAAAACGTTGTCAACGGCCTCTGTTGTATTTACGATTGGTAAAGATAAATACGACCTGAGTGCCTGGCAGGCTTATGCCAGTGTGTACCGCTTTCGTCAGGATGGCACAGGGGCCAAACCGCATGAGCAGGTACGGGAAGAATGGTTGCAATATGCCATGTTTGAATATTATAAAAAGAACCTCGAAGCATTCAATGAAGAGTTCCGGAACCAAATGGCCGAATTCAGGGACGGCAACCTGTTCTTTGAAATAATGCAACAGGAAGTGTGGACCAAAGCGCAAACAGATACCACCGCTTTGCTGGCGCTCTATGAAAAGAATAAAAAGAACTATACCTGGCAGCAGAGTGCCGATGTGGTTATTTTCTTTTGTGCGGAGCAGGCGATTGCTCAGACCGTATATGAAAAAGTAAAAGCCAGTCCCGCAGAATGGCGGAAAGTAGCCGATATGTATTCAGAAAAAGTACTGGCCGATTCTTCCCGTTATGAGTGGGCCCAGATACCCAACCTGAATAAAATGATACCCAGGGCCGGCATGCTGACAACTCCATTGGTAAATCAGACGGATAATACCGCTTCATTTGCCTATATCTTCAATGCCTATCCGCAATTACTGCAACGCAGTTACAGCGAAGCCAAAGGACTTGTGATTAATGATTACCAGGCGGTGCTGGAAAAGCAATGGGAAGAAGTTCTTTCCAGGAAATACCCGGTTGTTGTGGATCAGAAGGTTTTGGCGGAGATTAGTAGATAGTTCAGATGTGAGATGTGAGTTGTGAGATTTGAGATGTGAGTTGTGAGTTGTGAGATGTGAGTTGTGAGTTGTCACAATTCATCAACTGGTTAGCTGCGCAGCAGCGAATAACTATGTTGTCTCCGCTAAATATATTATACCAACCTTTCAACCAGCCTCGCTTTATACTATGTGCTCCTATGTGCCTATGACTCTATGTGTGAGGTGTGAGTTGTGAGGTGTGAGTTGTGAGGTGTGAGTTGTGAGATGTGAGGTGTCGGGGGCATTTATGAAACAAAAGGGCACAGTCGGCCGCAATCCTGCCTCCTAAGCGCCTAAACAACTAAACAACTGAACATTTAAACAATTAAACCCCTCCACTAAATCCTCTCCACCACTTCCGCCACCAGTTTCGGACGGCCCAGTGTATAGTAGTGCAGTACGGGAACCCCGGCTTTTTTGAGTTCACGGGATTGCATCAGCAGCCATTCCGCACCAACTTTTTCCACGTCTTCATCTGTTTTGCAGCGAAGCAGTTCATTTGACAGATCAGTCGGCAGATCAATATGAAATGTTTTGGGAAGGATTGTCAGTTGTTTTTTTGTGTAGATCGGTTTAAGTCCGGGTATGATGGGTACTGTTATACCGATGGAGCGGCAGTTTTTAACAAAGGCGTGAAACTTTTCATTGTCAAAAAACATCTGGGTGATAATATAGTCCGCACCCAGGTCAACTTTCTTTTTCAGGTATTGCAGATCGGTATCCATATTCGGGGCTTCAAAGTGTTTTTCGGGATACCCCGCCACGCCGATACAGAAATCCGTTTTATGTGTGCCTTTCAGTTCATCTTCGAGGTAAACGCCGGCATTCAGGTTTACCACCTGTTGCAGCAGGTCACTGGCATATTTATGTCCGCCCGGTTCGGGTTCAAAAGCCGTTTCGTTTTTAGCCGCATCACCACGGAGCACCAGTACATTGTCAATGCCCAGGTAACGCAGGTTGATCAGGGCGTCTTCCGTTTCATTTACACTGAATCCGCCGCAGATCAGGTGAGGCACGGTATCCACATTGTACTTGTTCATTATGGCTGCGCAGATACTTTCCGTACCCGGACGTTTGCGAACCACTACTTTTTCAAAACTTCCATCCGCCCTTTTCTTGAAAACATGTTCGCTTCTGTGATAGGTAACATTGATAAAAGCCGGTTGATGTGCCATCAGCGGGTCAAGGTGCCTGTAGAGCGCCTCAATCCCCTTTCCTTTAAGAGGAGGCAATACTTCAAAAGAAATCAGGGTGTCTTTGGCCTGGCTGATATGGTCGGTTACCTTCATATGCTTTAAAATGACTGCAAACATACAGCAGTGGCCAGACATTGGCAAACCGAAAGAGAGCAGGAGCAGGGTTAGTACTGGATTTCAGAAAGTTCCCAGCGTTTGTCAATATGCCAGACACCGGTAAAGGTATTCTGTACATATTTTTCCATTTTAGCAAGCCAGAGATCTTTATTGTACCAGAGAATATCATTCACATTGCCTGCACGTGATCCGGTATAACGGGTAACTGTAGCATTAAAATAGGGCAGGTCAACAATAAAATTGGTATTCGTAACCACAAAGTCCTCATTGGCGGTGCCATTATAGCTGGTATACGCATCATTCACAACAGCCGGGTCTTTACACAACAGTTGAGAGGCGTTGTTGGCATATTGATACAATCCGCCGGTCTTCACTTTGAGGTAAAAAACCGGGTTGCTGGCACTGTCCACGAGTTTCAGCCATTTTTCACCTCCCAGTGTTTCTTCACTGATGGCCCGGTAACGGATAGTACTGGTGGTACTCAGGGTGCCTGAGGCACTGAATGTCTTATAAATATAGGTCCAGGATGTACCCACTTCCGGTGAAGTGGGGGCTGCAGGTGTATTTTCCTTTTTACAGGACAATAACAGCAGGCAGCTTATGAGGGATAAAAGTGCATAATATTTTACGGAGGCGCTCATGTAGTGGAATTTGAGGCAATTTAGGTAAGTTTTGAGTAAATGGCAGGGTTTCACCCACTGGTTTTTGCGTGCTTTGTTAAAACGATAATCCACCCGTGTCTTCTCTGGCCGATCACTTATTTTTGCAACTATGGCAATTACCATCCGCACTGAACAGCTGGTTAAAAAATATGGCAGCCGCACCGTGGTTAACCATGTTTCCTTTGATGTGAAACAAGGAGAGATTGTAGGCTTACTGGGGCCAAATGGTGCTGGCAAGACCACTTCCTTTTACCAGGTGGTAGGACTGGTAAAACCGGATGAAGGGAAAGTATTTCTGAACGACCAGGATATTACCGCCCTGCCGATGTATAAACGGGCCCAGATGGGTATCGGTTACCTGCCCCAGGAAGCGTCTGTATTCCGCAAGCTGAGCGTGGAGGATAATATATCGGCGGTACTGGAAATGACGAAGCTTTCCCGGAAGGAACAGAAGGAAAAACTGGAATCCCTGTTAAACGAATTCCGTTTGCAACACGTACGAAAGAGTAACGGGGATGTACTGAGCGGAGGGGAAAGAAGAAGAACGGAGATTGCCCGTGCCCTGTCCGTGGATCCCAAATTCATCCTGCTCGATGAACCCTTTGCCGGTATCGACCCCATTGCCGTGGAAGATATTCAGGCCATCGTGGCAAAATTGAAGTATAAGAACATTGGTATCCTGATTACCGATCACAACGTAACCGAAACGCTCTCCATCTGCGACCGGGCCTACCTGCTCATTGAAGGAAAGATTTTCAAACACGGCAGCGCTGAAGAACTGGCCGATGATGAACAGGTGAGAAAGTTATACCTCGGCAGGAATTTTGAACTGAAACGGAAAGACTGGCTGCATGAAGAAGCGCTGAATGAAGTCGGGAGTCGGGAGTCGGGAGTCGGGAGTTTGGAGTCGGGAGTTTGGAGTCGGGAGTTTGGAGTCGGGAGTCAGGAGTCGGGAGAAGACGCAACAACGAACCCCGCTTCTGCATCTGTACTGTTATCATTTACTGAACATACGTTGAATAAAACGACGGAGATACTAAAGGCTGTAGAATCTATTACTTCGTTGTTTTCAGGATCGCGCAAACAGGCTATTGACCTGAATGCGCCGGAATTCATGAAACAGGCGAATGAGTTAAAAGTTGCTCTTATCAGTTTTGCATCGGCCGTTCAGCATGAAGAATTAATGGAAAAGGCGAATGCGCTGCCGGTGCTGGAATATGAAGAGTACCGCCAGTTTTTCAATGCGGATGATTATGCAAGCCTGGCCGGTGGAATAGCAAAAAACGTTACTTCCATCTTTTACAAAACAAAACTGAGGCAGTTGAAATCGCTCCTGGTGAATATGGAAGCGGATCTCGGGACCTGTGTACTATTTCTTAAATCACTGAAGAACTGATGTACTTACTGGCTTAATAATTTTTTCCGTCCCGGAAACCGGTACCCGCTAAACGCTAAACTCTAAACCCTCAACCTTGCCAATAAAAGTAATCGCCTTCGACGCCGACGACACCCTCTGGGTAAACGAACCTTATTTCCGCGAAACGGAAGATAAGTTTTGTGCCCTGCTGGAAGATTTCCTGCCTGCACATACGGTGGCAAAGGAGCTTTATAAAACCGAAATACAGAATATTCCGGCCTATGGATATGGGATCAAGGGGTTCATGTTGTCCATGATCGAAACGGCTTTGCGGATATCGGATCATACGGTTGCTCCCAAAGTGGTGGAGAAGATTATTGAGTACGGAAAGGAGTTGCTGGAAAAACCCATTGAAATCCTCGATGGAGTGGAAGACGTGCTGCAGCAACTGAAGGGGCATTACCGTTTAGTGGTGGCTACCAAGGGCGATCTGCTGGACCAGGAACGAAAATTGAAAAAATCCGGTCTCGAACATAATTTTCATCATATCGAGATCATGAGCGATAAACAGGTAGCGGATTACCGCAAACTGATCCGTCACCTGGATATACAGCCCGATGAATTCCTGATGATCGGCAATTCCCTCAAATCCGACTGCATGCCGGTACTGGCCATGGGCGGACATGCCATTCATGTACCTTATCATACTACCTGGGCGCATGAACAGATTGATCATACACTCGAACACGAAAACTTCCGCGAGGCGGAAAAGATAAAAGATATACTGCCCTCCCTGCTTTCCTGATTAATTCGTTTATTTGCTGTTCATTCCTTGTGTGTATGGACTACCGCCTATTGCCTAAAATTGAATTGCACCTGCATCTCGATTGCAGCCTGAGTTATAAAGTGGTACAGCAGATCAATCCGGCTGTCAGCTACGACGAATATTACCATTCATTTGTAGCACCGCCCCGTTGTACCGACCTGGTGGATTACCTGAAACGCGCTGTTAAAGGATTTGAACTGATGCAGACAAAGGAGCAGTTACGACTGGTAACGCTGGATCTGTTTGAGCAACTGAAAGCCGACAATGTTATCTATGCGGAAATCCGCTTTGCCCCCTTGTTGCACCAGGCCAACGGACTGACGCCGGCGGAAGTAGTGGAAACTGTAAACGACGCATATACTGAGGGCAAGACCCTGACAGGTATCGAAGGCGGGTTGATTCTTTGTACGCTCCGGCATTATACAGAAGAACAGAGTATGGAAACCGTGCAACTGGTTAAACAATTCAGGGGTACGAATGTACTGGCTTTTGATATGGCCGGTGATGAAGCCGGGTACCCGGTAGCCGCGCATATAAAAGCTTTTCGGTTTGCAAAAGACAATGGCATCCCTTGTACCTGTCACGGCGGTGAAGCGAAAGGCCCGGAAAGTGTCTGGGAAATTCTTGACCATTTTCATCCCACCCGGATTGGCCATGGCGTGCGTAGTGCGGAAGACAAGCAGCTGCTGGATCACCTGGTTAAAAAAGACATTCACCTCGAGGTATGTCCTACCAGTAATATTCAAACGAATATTTTTGAAGCGGTTGAATTGCATGCGGCTGACAAAATTTACAGGCATGGAGTGTCTATGAGTATCAATACCGATGCCCGTACGGTGACACCCGTTACCCTTAGTTCAGAGTATAATAAATTACAGGATGTATTTAATTGGGAGAAAGCCCATTTTCTCCGTTGCAACCTCGAAGGCATCCGGCATTCTTTTACAAATGAACAGGTTAAGCTAAAGATTGCGGCGCAGATCAGGGCAGCTTATGAAAGCGAAACGCCGGTATAAATCATGTTTTTTGTGAAAACAGGTTAACTCCGGTCATGCACCTGTACTCATCCGTTTTTTACCTTTGCGGGATGAAAACGTGCAGAACCGGAAGTAATTATTTCCTTTATTTTTTATTGTTTTTTTTAGTTGCTACTACAGGAGTGCCGGTACTGGCACAAACCAAATCGGTGAATATACAGTCTCAGTCGTGGTTTTCGGTAAACAGTGTACTCAAACTATCACCGCGCTGGGGAGTAGTGGCGGACCTGCACATGCGGCGGAATCATTTTATGGCGGATAACAGTTTTTATTTTGCCCGTACCGGTCTGCAATACAGTGTTGATAAAAACCTGTCTGTTGCAATTGGCAACGGACATTTATGGAACTATCCCACGGCAAAGGGCTGGCATACCGTGGCACATGAGAACCGGATATATCAGCAGATACAGTACAGTTCAAAATGGAAAAAAGTTACCATCTTACAACGTCTTCGCAATGAACAACGGTGGCAGCAGAAGATGGTCAATGACGAGTATACAGGCGAATTACGGTTTACGGACCGTGTACGGTACCTGTTGAGTCTGACCATGCCGGTGTCCGCCAATACTAAAGTTCCTTCCCTTGTAGTGGCCAATGAACTTTGCCTGCAGGGTGGGAAGGAGATCGTGTACAATACATTTGATCAGAATCGTTTTTTCGTCGGTATCCGTGAACAGCTCCGCGCTGATCTGGCCTTCGATATGGGCTATATGCGGGTATATCAGCAGAAAAAATCCGGTTTTGAATTTGACCGCAATCATACTTTCCGCCTGTTTTTCTACTACAGCCCGCAACTCTTCACAAAAAAGGGAAAATAAAACCCGGTTACAGGAACGACAGGTAAACCGTATGCGGGTAATTCAGGCAAATAATTTTATCTTGCCATTTCATGAACATTCTCAGTCCTGCCATATCATCGCTTGCCCGTCTGCGTCTGTGGCGAATTGATGCCTGGAAGCAAAATCCACTGGATGCCCAGCGGGAAGTACTGCAGGACCTGGTTACTTCCGCACAGTATACCGAATTTGGCCGCAAGTATAATTTTTCAAAACTCTTTAATGTAAAATCGTTTAAAGAGGCTGTACCCATTCATGAATACGACGATATGAAGCCCTATATCGAACGGATCATGCATGGCGAGCAGAACATACTCTGGAATACGCCCATTTACTGGTTTGCCAAGAGCAGCGGCACCACCAGTGAAAAAAGCAAGTTTATCCCTATCAGTGAAGAGAGTCTCCAGGACGGGCATTATAAGGCGTCCAAAGATGTGTTATCGCTCTATTACCAGTTTAATCCGGATTCAAACCTGCTTACCGGAAAGGGGCTGGTGATCGGGGGCAGTCACAATATCAACCCCATGAATACGGAAGCCCAGTACGGCGACCTGAGTGCTGTGCTGCTGCAAAACTCACCCTTCTGGGGGCATTGGCTGCGAACACCCGACCTGAGCATTGCCCTGATGGATGAGTGGGAAAGCAAAATTGAAAAACTGGCTGAGAATACCATTCATGAAAACGTGACTTCGATTTCCGGGGTGCCTACCTGGACCCTGGTTCTTTTTAAGCGGATACTGGAAATGACCGGCAAGCAGTATATGAGTGAGGTATGGCCTTCGCTCGAACTTTATATGCACGGTGGTGTTTCGTTTACCCCTTACCGTGATCAGTTCAGGCAGATAATCGGCAAGGACATCAACTACCTGGAAATGTACAATGCCAGCGAAGGGTTCTTCGCCGCCCAGGATAATCCCGGGCAGGAAGGCATGTTGCTTTTTACGGATCATGGTATTTTCATGGAGTTCATGCCGGTCAGTGAATACGGTAAACCGGACCCGCAGACGGTAGGATTACAGGATGTGGAGCCCGGTCACAATTATGCGCTGGTGATCAGTACCAATGGCGGACTCTGGCGTTATCTTGTGGGAGATACGGTACAGTTCACTTCCATACGACCTTACCGGGTAAAAGTATCCGGCCGGTTGAAACATTATATCAATGCCTTCGGTGAAGAAGTAATTGTGGACAATTCCGATAAGGCCATTGCAGCCGCGGCTGCCGCAACGGGAGCCGTGGTGAATGATTATACAGCCGCCCCCGTCTATTTTTCAGATAAGCACAATGGCGCGCATGAGTGGCTGATCGAGTTTGAACAGGCGCCGGCTTCACTGGACGCTTTCACTTTTGAACTGGACAACGCGCTGAAGAGTATTAACAGCGATTACGAAGCCAAACGGCATAAAAGTATTGCCCTGGGCATGCCCATCGTACATGCTTTACGGAAAGGTGTATTTACAGAGTGGCTGCACAGCAAAGGCAAACTGGGTGGTCAGCATAAAGTACCCCGGCTGAGTAATGAGCGGAACTTACTGGAAGAAATCCTCCGTTTTCAATAAGCCAACAGGTAACAGCTTCCTGGCATGGTATAATTCAGGTGCATCATGCTGTTTTTGCCATAATTTTCTTTCTTTTGCCAATAATTAAAATCATCGTTTATGAAATTACTTGATGGAAAAGTGGCGGTTGTTACAGGTGCCGCACGTGGTATCGGGGAAGCTATTGCCCTGAAATTTGCTGAACAGGGAGCCAGTGTGGCATTTACCTATGTAAGTGACAGCAGTGCGGAGAAAGCAGCGGCACTGGAAGCAAAACTGACAGCCCTGGGTGTAAAAGCCAAAGCCTATAAAAGCAATGCCGGTGATTTTGCCCAATGTGAAGCGTTTGTAAACGATGTATTGAAGGAATTTGGCACGGTGGATATCTGCGTAAACAATGCCGGCATCTCAAAAGATAACCTGCTGCTGCGTATGACGCCCGAGCAATGGAATGATGTAATACAGGTAAACCTCAATAGTGTATTCTACATGACCAAGCAGGTGATCCGTCCGATGATGAAAGCCAAATCCGGTGTCATCATCAATATGAGTTCCATTATCGGCGAAATCGGTAACGCCGGGCAGAGCAGTTATGCCGCATCCAAAGCCGGGATTATCGGCTTTACTAAATCAGTGGCCAAGGAACTCGGTAGCCGCAATATCCGTTGCAATGCCATTGCTCCCGGTTTTGTGGAAACAGATATGACCAGTTACTTAAAAGACGGCGAAGGCGCTGACAAATATAAAGCCGGGATTCCATTGGGAAAATTCGCCTCAGCAGAGGATATCGCCAATGTAACTTTGTTCCTCGCATCCGATATGGCTTCATATGTTACAGGACAAACGATCAGTGTTTGCGGCGGATTGAATATTTGATGGTGAGTGGTGAGTGGAGAGTGGAGAGTGGAGAGTGGAGAGTGGGCTAAAAACCTAAACATCTCAACAACTAAACATCTCAACATCTCACCCCCTCAACTTAATCCCCCTCTTCTTAATATACGCGTGCCACAATATCATTGCCGCGATGGTACGATAGGGGCGCCAGGGTTCGGCAATGGCCAGCATTTCCTCTTTGGTTATATGAGGGTGGAGCTTTTTTGTTTCCTTTAAACTGTTGACAAGGGCAATATCTCCCAGCGGAAACAGATCTGATCGCTGCAATGCATGCATCAGGAACACATCAATGGTCCAGTGGCCAATGCCTTTCAGTTGTATTAATTGTGTCCGGATCTCTTCATCGGGCAGTGCATGGAGTTTTTTCAGTACCAGTTTTTTGGATTGAATAGCTTCTGCCAGACCGCGGGCATATCCCATTTTCTGTCTGGTAAAATAACAGGCCCGCATTTCTTCATCCGTGAGGGCCAGTATTTTTGCCGGGGTAACAACTCCTGTTTTCTCTCTCAGTTTTTCAAAAGCAGCATAGGCGGCGGCGAGGGAAACCTGTTGTTCCAGGATGGTCAGTACCAGTGTTTGAAAAGTAGCCGGTCTTGTCCACATCGGCGGATAGCCATGCGTTTTTATAATCCCTTTCAGGTCTTTGTCGCGGCGCGTCAGTGTATCGCAGAGAGAGGTAAAGTTGGTTTTGTCGAATTGTTGCACTATTTCTTTTTAAAGGATTCAATGGCATTACGGGTGAAATCGCTCAGCACGAGCCGCCCGCTGATGGCTGCCCGTTCAACAAGTAACTTGTCCCAGTGTTCGGTACCCCTCCAGCAAATTTTTTTCAACTCAGCCATTGCCTCCGGACTGGAATGCATCAGTGTGTAAACCAACCGGCCGATCGCTTCATCCATATCTGCTGTGGAGTTGTAGAGTTCCGCGTAAAGTCCTTTTTTTCTGGCCCATTCCGCACTTCGCCAGCGTTGCGCATCTATGGCCAGTTGAGAAAAAGCAGAGACACCTATTTTCCGCTCCACTGCTGGTCCTACAACAAACGGACCGATGCCTACAGCCAGTTCGCTTAATTTAACCTCCGCCTCTTCTGTGGCAATGGCATAATCCACCGCTGCGGCCAGACCCACACCTCCTCCAACGCAACGGCCGTGAATACGGCCGATAATCAGTTTAGGACAGATCCGCATGGCATTGATCACATGCGCGAAGCCACTGAAAAATTTCAAGCCTTCTTCTTTTGTACGGATGGCAGCCAGTTCATCAAAAGAGGCACCGGCGCAAAAAGCTTTTTCTCCGAAACTGCGGAGTAGTATCAGTTTTGTTTCCTCATCATTGCCCGCCGCATGAATAGCCTGGGCCAGGGATTCCAGCATATGCCCCGGAAGCGAATTGCTTTGCGGATGAAAAAATTCGATGGTGGTAACGCCTTTATGCAGCCCGGTTTTTACAAATGCTTCCATAACTAAAGTTTGTAAAGTAAAGTTAATGCGAACCGCTCCTGTATTTGTGGACTATTTTTTGAGCGGATCTGTAGTAATTTAGCAAACAGGCAACGATTTTATCCTGATCTGGGTCATTGGTTTCTGTCCGGGGAAAGGAATAATTTACCTGATAAACTGTAAGCCGAGAACCTTAAACAACAAACCATGAAGCAATTTTTACCCGCTGTCCTTCTTGTCTCTTTTTTTACCTCCTGCACCACCGCAAATTTTATCCAGCATACACCTTCCCTGGTACAATCCGGCACCCATACGGAAAAAGGGGAATTTACCGGGCGAGCCTTGTACAGTACCGGCAGCAGCAGCAGTAATACTGTAGAGAACAGTACCGGCGCCTCACCGTATCAGCAGGTTCGGGGTTTCCAGGCACAGGGTTCTTATGCCGTTGATGATCACTTTGCCGTACAGGGGTCATTTATGCACTCCGGTGAAAAGGGCGGCTCCACGGAAAATGGAGTAAAATCCATTGTCTATGATTATAACCGGAATGTGGCCGAAGCCGGACTTGCTTTTTACCAGGCACTGGGTGATAAGAGTAATTTTTATTTTGAACTGGGTGGCGGTGCCGGCCTGGGCAGTTATAAAGCAAAGGAATTATCCTCCCTGCTGGTACCCGGCGGTCGTTATTACGATCATTCTGTTTTCAAACTGTATGTACAGCCCTCCTTCTATTTTATATCACCCAATGTGCATGTGCAAACAGGATTTAAATTCGCCTCTGTCAATTTTAATAATATTAAAAGCAATTACACTTCACTGGAGAAACAAAGCCGGGACCTGACACTGGAACCCAAACTGAATACGACGGTCATTGATTTCTTTTTCCGTACGGATATTTATTTGCCCGGGCTGCCCTGGCTGGGATTCAGCGGTCAGACACAGGTATCCAGTGAATTGCAAAAGAAATTCAATACGAATATCAACGACAATAATTACGGCATAGGTGTTTGTTTCCGCTTCGGTGAACTGACTGAACAAAAGGCAAAGAAAAATTAAAAGCGCCCGCTGATTTTATACCGGCTTCCTGGCAACCATGGTGAGAATGGTGGCAATACCAGTGATTTCATCGGTGTCATCCAGAAATTCCACCAGCCATTTTACAATGCCCTTGTCAATATCGTCTCCACGTTTGAAGTCTTCCGGATTTTCAATAACGCGTTTGTCATTGGGCAGTTTCTCCTTACAGGTAAAACGGATGTAAAGTGAGGCGCCGGGGTATACCGGTTTGGTAAAGCGGAGTTCATCAATTCCGTAATTCAGCAGCACCGGATTTTTTTCATAGCCGTCTACAAATAATCCGGCTGCCAGGCTCATGATCAGATAGCCGTGGGCTACCTGTTGTTCAAACATGGTACCGGTAAAATCCGTGGTTTTGATATGTGCATAGAAATGATCTCCCGTAAGGTCGGCAAACCGGTCTATGTCATCGGCTGTAATTGTTCTTTTTTCCGTAATCAGTTGTTCGCCGATCTGCAGTTCTTCAAAATATTTTTTGAAAGGATGTATACCTGTTTGCAGCCCTTCCGCATGCGGCTGATATACACCGGTGATACTGGTAATCATGGACGGTGAACCCTGGATAGCGGTACGTTGTAAATAGTGTTTTACGCCACGTATACCGCCCATTTCCTCTCCGCCACCGGCCCGGCCCGGTCCCCCGTGCACGAGCAGGGGCAGGGGAGATCCGTGGCCGGTACTTTCCCGGGCACACTCATTATTCAAAATCAGTATACGGCCATGATGGGATGCGGCACCGATCACATAATCCCGGGCTTCCTGCCGGTCTGCTGTTACAATCGTACTTACCAGGCTGCCTTTACCCAGTTTACTCAGCGCTATAGCGTCTTCGCTGTTTTTATAGGGCATGATGGTGCTTACAGGACCAAAAGCTTCAATCGTATGAGGTTCGACGGATGTATGAGGCGTTTCGTTCAGCAACAATAAAGGCGACATAAAAGCGCCCTTCTCCGGATCGGCACCGATAACCTGTACGCTGTCCGGTGAACCATAGACCAGCTGCGAACTGGTCAGTAACCTGCTGACCTGTTCTTTTACTTCATGACGTTGTGTACTACCCGCCAGGCTGCCCATGCGTACGGCCGGATCAAGCGGATTGCCGATTGTAGTCTGAGCAAGGGCGGCAGCAATCGCTTTATATACTTCCTCCAGTTTGTTTTCGGGTACAAAGATCCGGCGTACGCCTGTACAGCGTTGCCCGGCTTTCAATGTCATTTCCCGGCGCACTTCTTTAATAAAAACAGTCCATTCCGGATCAGCGGCTGTAACTTTCTCTCCCAGGATAATACAATTCAGGCTGTCTGCTTCCATTGTAAAGGGAACATTGTTTTCCAGTATGGCCGGGGTTTTTTTCAGCAACAGGCCAGTGGAGGCACTGCCGGTAAAAGTGACCACATCCTGTGAGGTCATGTGATCCAGCAGATCACCTGCGGATCCGCAGAGCAGTTGCAGGGCTCCGTCCGGCAGTATTCCCGATGCTATGATTTCCCGGACAACGGCTTCTGTAAGATAAGAGGTAACGGTGGCGGGCTTCACTACAGCGGGCATACCTGCCAGCAGATTCACTGCGATTTTTTCCAGCATACCCCAAACCGGAAAATTAAAAGCATTGATATGAACGGCTACTCCTTCTTTCGGTACCAGCACATGGGTACCCATAAAGCTGTTTTCCTTACTGAGGTTATGGGATTCGCCATCTATGCAGAGTACATCATCGGGAAATTTGCGGCGGAGTGAGGCATTGGCAAACAGGTTGCCGATCCCCCCTTCAATATCCACCCAGCTGTCGGCCCGGGTGGCCCCGGTCTGGTAGCTGAGGGTATAAAATTTTTCCAGGTGTTTGCGCAAATGCAGCGCCAGTGCTTTCAGCATATTACCCCGCTGATGAAAACTCATCCGGCGAAGAGCGGGATTGCCTGTTTGCCGCGCATAGTCTAATATACCGGCCATATCCAGACCGCGGGTACTGGTGCTGGCAACTGGTTCACCGGTTACTGCATTAAAAAGGATTTGTCCGTCTCCGTCTCCGCTGATCCACTTTCCCAGTACGTAATTTTCCAGTCTGTTCATATGCAGGCATTGAAAAACGAAAATAGAGGAATTTAGCAGAAGAGACTGCGGCGAGGTGATTTTAATCACCCCCTTTAATAAGGCTTAATAATAACTTAGCCTCCTTAAATTTTTAACCATGAAGAAATTAGTAACCCTTGCCTTTGCCCTTGCCGCCTTGTTTTTAGTTCGTCCTGCTGCAGCCCAGGAGAAAGCCAAATGGGCCGAAAAAGACGCGTTTCATGAAATTATGAGTAAAACTTTTCATCCGGCTGAAGAAGGAAAGTTCGAACCCATTAAAACCCGGATCGGTGAAATGGTGGAGAGAGCCACAGCTTGGAAACAATCCACTGCCCCCGCCGGATATGATAAAAAAGCGATTAAAAAAGAACTGGGTGAACTTGTGAAAGGAGCCAAAAAGCTGAATAAGCTGATAAAAAATAACGGGACGGATAATGATATTAAAACGCAATTAGTCGAACTTCACGACTTATTTCATAAGATCACTGAAAAATGCAGTGGTGAAGAAAAACATTAACCATGATTAAAAAAATCCTCCTGCCGCTGCTGGCTGCGGCATTGATTACAGCCTGTAATAATGAATCCAAAGAGTCTGATCACAGTCAGCACGGTTCAGAAAAAAAAGAAGCGCTGACCCCGGTGGATTCACTGGAGATGGATGTCAATAATGCGCATGATGAAGTAATGCCAAAAATGGGTCGTGTTCGCGGTGCCGGTCAACGGGCGCAGGCCGCCCTGGACTCACTGGCCAAACTGCCTGCGAAAGCACAGGCTGCCGCTGCCGGGTATAAAAAATCGCTTGAACAACTGATCAACGATCTGAATACAGCCGACTACGATATGAACAAATGGATGATGGAGTATAAGCTCGATTCAGCAATGGATAACGCGGAGCTGCGGATGCAATACCTGCTGTCTGAAAAAATAAAAGTGGGTAAGGTGCGTGATGCGATACTGAATGGCCTGGCCCGTGCGGATTCTTTACTGAAAAAGTAAATAATCAGCCGGCTGATTGCCTGGTATCGGGTTCCACGCCGAACTGACGGAGATGATGCAATGCATGCTTGTATAAAAGCTGTACATTTTCGTCAAAACTGAGATCTCCGAAAAAAGGATTTCGTGTTGTCAGTTGAGGATTTTTTTCAAAGACATCAAAAAAACGAATCAGTTCCTGTTGCAGGGCGCCTATGGCGCCCTGTACTGTTTTATACCGTACGGGAGCAGGACTGTCACCTAATAACGGGTTGGGGGTATTTTCCCGGAATGGTTTATCACTCATCATGAAACTACGCATGCCGGGCAGTTGTCCGGGAGGAGTCAGAATTTTTTCCATCCGTATCGCACCACTGGCTACCCGGAATGAGTCGCCACCCAGGTGTTCTATCATTTGCTGAACCGACATTTTTCCCCAGCGTGGGGGAGTAGCAGGGTCCAGCCGTTGTAAGTGAGAAACGAGTTTCGTTCGGAGAAAATTTTCCTTTTCAATACTCATTGCAAGCCTTTGTTTTGCCAATATACGTAGATTATTCATCCATTCCGTTACAGCGCCGACGCTTTGTTTTTTGTAAATTGCAGCAATGGCCAGCAAGCTACGTGTATTCACCAAACGCTTTTTTATTTTTTCTAATATCATCCTGGTATTGGTATTCCTGTTGGCCTGCCTGGTGCCTTACCTGGATCCGCATAACTGGTGGTTAATATCTTTTCTTGGTCTGGCTTTCCCTTTTCTCTTATTACTCGTTCTTCTTTTTTTTCTGGGCTGGCTGATGATTATGCGGCCACGTTATGCATTAATTTCCGGAGTGGCCATGCTGATTGGATGGAAAAGTATATCGGTTCTTTTTTCATTTCATACCCCGCAAAAATTTATTGAAAAAAAAGAACAGGCTCATATCCGGGTGGTCTCCTGGAATGTGGCCCGTTTCATCGAGTTGCGTCGTAATACAAACAAGGGCAGTGAAACCCGGCTGAAAATGCTGGATTTGCTGAAACAGCAGAATGCGGATATTCTGTGCTTACAGGAATTTCATACCTCCACGAATCCTGAATTTTATAATAACATCGAAGCCGTTCAGTCCCTGGGCTATCCCTATTTTTATTTTTCCTATGATGCGGACGGCGATCAGCACTATTACAGTTCAATCATATTTTCCCGTCTCCCGGTAATCGATACCGGGAAAGTCAGGTACCCGCGGCCCAGTCTGCCGGACGTATTGTTGTACGCCGATCTGCAGGCCGGCCAGGATACCATCCGCGTCTATACCACGCACCTGCAATCCCTCCAGTTTACCAGGCATGATTACGAACGGATAGAAAAAATTAAAACGGCGGAAGACAGTTTGCTTGCCAACTCAAAAGGGATTCTCTCCAAACTGAAAAAGGGTATCACCTTCCGCAGCATACAGGCTGATATGGTTCATGATGTAATGAGTAACACCCCGCATCCTTACCTGCTCTGCGCCGACCTGAATGATGTACCCAATTCCTATACCTATTTTACAGTAAGGGATGGGTTGCGCGATGCGTTTCTGGAAAAAGGTACGGGAATCGGCAGAACCTTTACCGCCCTTTCTCCTACGCTCCGGATTGACTATATACTGACGAGTCATCAGTTCGATATCCGTCAGTATAAACGGGTTACTCGAAGGTATTCAGATCACTTCATGCAGGTAACCGACCTGGAGTTGAGAAAATGACCGGGAAACCGTATCTTTACAACGATGTACGCCGCTTATCTTCATACCTGTTGTTGTCCTTCCCGGGACTGAACATTCATCCGGTCTGCTCCGGCGGACAGTTAATCAAACTATTTTATTCATCTTTGCCGTATTGTAAACTGTACCAGTTTGCGTCAGGCATTAATCACCGCTCATGAATCAGCTGAAAGTATATAACTCACTCACCCGGCAAAAAGAACTTTTTACACCCATTACGCCCGGCCATGTCGGCATGTATGTGTGCGGCCCTACGGTAAGTGGGGAAAGTCATCTTGGCCATGCCCGTCCTTATATCACGTTTGATGTGATCAACCGGTACCTGCAACATACGGGCTATAAAGTACGGTATGTACGTAATATCACCGATGCCGGCCACTTTGAGGAAGAAGGGCGTGAAGCCGTGGATAAGATAGCCAGCAAAGCCATCCTGGAGAAACTGGAACCTATGGAGCTGGTACAGAAATATACCAACCTTTTTCACTGGGCGATGGATCAGTTTAATACCCTGCCGCCGTCTATTGAACCGACAGCTACAGGGCATATTGTGGAGCAGATTGAAATGATTAAAAAAATCATTGATGCCGGTTATGGCTATGCATCCAACGGATCGGTCTATTTTGATGTAAAGAAATACGCCGCCGCGCATGATTATGGCAAACTCAGCGGACGTGTTATTGACGAGTTGCTGGAGACCACCCGTGAACTGGAAGGTCAGGAGGAGAAAAAAGATATGGCCGATTTTGCCCTATGGAAAAATGCGGCTCCGGAACATATCATGCGCTGGCAAAGTCCGTGGGGAGTTGGTTATCCCGGCTGGCATATCGAATGTTCGGCCATGGCCACCAAGTATCTGGGCGCGCAGTTTGATATACACGGCGGCGGTATGGATTTGCTTTTTCCGCATCATGAAAGTGAAATCGCCCAGAGTACTATTTGCAATCATACTGCCCCGGTACGTTACTGGATTCATAATAACATGATCACCATTAACGGCCGTAAGATGGGCAAGAGTTATAATAATGTGATCAAACTGACGGAACTCTTCAGTGGTGATCACCCGATTCTGGAGAAAGCCTATCACCCGATGACGGTCCGGTTTTTTATTCTGCAGACACATTACCGCAGTACCCTTGATTTCAGCAATGAAGCATTGCAGGCTTCAGAGAAAGGGCTCCGGCGTTTATGGGATGCGTTTGAACACCTGGGCAAACTGACCCGTGAAGGCGGTGCCGCTGCGGAAGATCCGGAACTGGATCAGAAAGTAGCCCGGTTGCTGAAAGAGTTTGATGAATTTATGGATGATGATTTCAGTACTGCGAAAGTACTGGCCAATATGTTTGAGATAGTACCGGTGATCAATTCCATAAAGGATAAACTGATTCCGGTTACAGCCCTTTCAGCCGAGAACTTCTTGTTTTTACAAAACCGTTTCCAGACCTGGCTGGTGGACATATTCGGACTGAAGAGTGTAAGTGAAGCCGATAACTCGAAGCTGCAGGGCGTTATGCAACTGTTGATTGCTATTCGTAAAGAAGCTAAAAGCCGAAAGGATTTTGTAACATCGGACCTCATCCGTAATCAGCTGGCCAACCTGGGCATTACACTTAAAGATGAAAAGGGTGGTGACATGAGCTGGTCGGTGGATTAATTGCTTTATACGACAATACGGATATCCCCTGCCGGTAAACTGACAGGGGATTTTTTTGCTTCCACAAACTCACTCCTGAATTTCCCCTGTTCATCCGGTAATACCGGCGATTCACTCCGCCGGCTTGTCTTTTCAAACCTGCCTGTTGTTGATATGCTTAAACAAAACCATTTTTTATGCAAATCCGCAACATTTTACGTCAGTCCGCTTTTGCGTTAGCACTGAGCCTGCCAGTTGTCCTTACCAGTTGTGAAAAGGATAAAGAGGAACAAACAAATACCATCACAGATGTGGTGGTCAGCAATCCATCATTCGGCACATTGGAATCGGCTGTTTTAAAAGCAAATTTACAGGCTACGCTGAGCGGGACCGGTCCATTTACGGTATTCGCACCAAATGATGCGGCTTTTACCGCATCAGGTATTACCAGTGCCACTTTAAATTCACTTACCCCGGCACAGGTATCGGCTATTTTATTATACCATACCATTCCGGCAAAAATCCTTGCGGCGGATGTACCGGCAGGTCCCAATGCCAAAGTAGTTACAGCCGGCGGTGATTCTGTGTTTGTAACTAAGAATGCCAGTGGTGTATTTGTCAATGGCATACAGGTAGCCGCTGCAGATGTGTCAGCAGACAACGGAGTAATCCATGTGATAGGCCGTGTATTAAATCCGCCCGTGGGTACTATTGTGGAAACGGCCGTTGCCTCCGGTCTTGATTCACTTGTAAAAGCCGTTACACGTGCTACCACCGCGGCAGGCGGAGATCCCACATTGGCCAGTACCCTGGGTACGGCTAAGCTCACGGTATTCGCCCCGACCAATGCCGCGTTTACCCAGTTGCTCGGTGCATTATCACTGACGGATATCAACCAGATTCCCGTGGCTACTTTACTGGCAGTATTGCGGTATCATGTAGTGGGTACACGGGCTTTCTCTTCCGACCTGGCTAATGGCAATCTTGGCATGCTGGCAGGTGGAAATGCTACCATAAACCTGACCAATGGTACGGGTGGCGGCCCGACTATTCTCGGAAACGGAAATGGCGCCAACCGCTCCAATATTACGGCTACGAACATTGTCTGCCGGAATGGTGTTGTACACCTGATCGACAGGGTGCTCCTGCCATAAGTTTGTCCTGTGTCCTTATGACTGTGAAAAACCTGTATCGTCTGCCCTGTTCTGCGAAGTTGGAACAGGGCAGATTAAATGTGATGTTCAATGTTTAGTCACCACTACAGATACCTTTTTATAGTACTGCTCTCCCTGTATACTTTTCTGAATACAGTATTGTGCAATGTCTATTATTATTTTAAAATCGACATTGAGTGGTATTATGCGTTACTGACCGTACTCCTGGTTACTTTTTTCACCTGGGAAGGCAATCGTTTCATAAAGCCCTGGTTCCGCAATAAGTTTCTGCAGCCGAAAAATAAATTCCGTTTCCTGGCTTTCTTTTTCCTGGCGGGTAATGTAGTTGCCTTGCTGGCTGCGGTACTCGCTGTTTTTCTTATCGGCAATGTGCTGCACAATTACGGGTGGGAAGAAAACAGCAATCCGCTGAAGCTGAATATTATTTACGGCAGCCTGATAAATTTATTTCTGCATCTGCTCAATGCGATTTTGTTTTTCTTCCGGGAATACAGACGGCAATGGCGGGAAGCTGAAGAGTTGCGGCAAACCCGGGCACAGGCGGAAATTCAACTGGTGAAAAGTCAGATCAACCCGCATTTTCTTTTTAATAACCTGAATGTACTTTCAGGGATGCTGATCAAAGACAATCCGGAAGCCAATCGGTTTATAGAGGAATTTTCAACCGTATACCGGTATATCCTCAATAACCAGGATAAGGAACTGGTGGAGCTGCGGTCCGAACTGGATTTTATAAAACCGTATCTATTCCTGTTGCAAAAAAGGTTTGATCAGGGATTGTCCGTGTCTGTTCGTATAGCTGAAGAAAGCAGGACGTTGCATGTGGTGCCGGCGGCATTGCAGATGCTGATCGAAAACGCGATTAAACATAATATAGTCAGCCGGCATAAACCGTTACATATTGACATTCATACCAACGGAGAACAGACACTGGTGGTGAGCAATAATCTCCAGCCCCGGCTCGTAACAGAACCGTCTACCCGGATCGGGCTCGAAAATATCCGGAAAAGGTATGAACTAATTTCCGGGAGGTCTGTTAAAGTGAATAATGATGACGGTGTCTTCAGTGTCACATTACCGCTTTTACAAATAAACGGACAGCATGAAAGTCGTAATAGTGGAAGATGAAAAACTGGCTGCTGAAAGGCTGCTTACGCTGCTGCGGCAGGCCGACCCTTCCGTGGAAGTGCTGGACTGCCTGGAAAGTATTGAAGAAACGGTACATTATCTCCGGAATAACAGGCATCCCGAACTGTTACTGCTGGATATTCATTTATCTGACGGCCACAGTTTTGAAATCTTTAAACAGGTAAATTACAATGGCCCTGTTATTTTTACAACCGCTTACGACAACTATGCGCTGGAGGCGTTTAAACTCCTGAGTATTGATTACATACTGAAACCCGTTACCCGTACCGCACTGGCATCGGCACTTAATAAACTGCATTCTTTTTCTTCCCGTGAATTGCAGCAGGGACTTTCACAATTTCCTTCCACTGCTTCAAAAAAAAGATTTCTTGGTAAAATCGGGCAGCGCCTATATTTCGTGGAAACAACCTCCATCGCTTTTTTTCAGGCAGAGAATAAACTGGTCTATATGATTGATAAATCCGGTACCCGCTACCTGGTGGATCACACAATGGAAAAGCTTGAACAACTGCTGGATCCCCGCATTTTTTTTCGCCTCAACCGCAAATTTATTGTCAGCATTGAAGCCATTCTTCAGGTAAAACCTTATTACAACAGCCGCCTTAAACTTTCTGTAAAGGGGGCTGGTCAGCAGGAAGAAATGGTGATCAGCCGGGACCGGGTATCTGAATTCCGCCAATGGGCTGAAAGTTAGTATACAGCTGGTTTATCCTGCTCCTGGTCTGTTGCAAACTGAACCCTCAGTTGCGTCTCCTTTCTGTGCTGTAATATTTCTCCGTGTTTTTATCAACCGGATACCGGGTACTGCATTTTGTTGTGCAGGCAATGCTGTCTGTCGTATATTTAATTATATTCGGCAGACACCCCTATTGCAGCTGATGAGTTGGGATGTTTGGCCGGGGAAGTGTTCCGCGTTTGCTTTGCTGACCCGTCTTGCCGTTCTGAAG
Source organism: Chitinophagales bacterium (assembly GCA_017303855.1). GTDB lineage: Bacteria > Bacteroidota > Bacteroidia > Chitinophagales > Chitinophagaceae > JJ008. The sequence continues at coordinate 263,269 of JAFLBL010000002.1, forward strand.
AGTAAAGTATGAGAAGAAATATTCAGTTTATTTTTTTCCTCCTATTGGTTTGGCCGGAAATGGCGAACGGGCAGGGTAATAAAGCGTTACAAAAGCAGCTCGACCAGGCATTAAAGCCGTATGTGGATTCCGCATGGATACCCGGCGCCGTATTGCAGGTACAGTACCAGGGTAAAATCATCTATCAGAAAGCCGTGGGTTATGCTGAACGGTTTGATCCGGCCGGTCATTTACTCCGGAAACCGGAGAAGATGACGGTAAAGCATCTCTTTGACATTGCCTCCCTTACCAAAGTAACCGGCACCACAACGGCAATCATGCTCCTGACTGACCAGGGCAGACTACATCCGGATGATAAAGTGTGCCGGTATATTCCGGCATTTAATACGGCGGATAAAAAAGAGATCAGCATCCGGCACCTGCTTACACATACGTCCGGTATGTATGAATGGTATCCGTTGTATTACCGTGCCGAAACCCGCAAGGTCACGTATGACCTGATTGCCTCACTGCCCCTGAAATACCCGGTAGGGAAAGAACGGCATTACAGCGATCTGGGATTTATAATATTGGGGCAGATTATAGAAAAAGTCAGCGGCAGGTCAATGGACCGTTTTGTATATGAAGACCTGTTCCTTCCATTGGGGATGCCCAACACGGGTTACCGGACCAATAACAATGGCTGGCCAAGGGCGATTGCCCCGACTTCATTCGGGAATCCGTATGAACACCGTATGGTGAAGGACAGCAGTCTTGGTTTTGTGTTTAAAGAAATTAATCCGGAAGAATGGAATGGCTGGCGGCATTACCTGTTGCGCGGGGAAGTAAATGATGGCAATTGCTGGTATGCCTGCCAGGGAGTAAATGGTGCGGCCGGACTATTTTCCACAGCGGCGGACCTGCAGCAACTGGTGAACCTGTACCTTGAAGACCGGAAAGGACAATGGCCTCATCCTGTCAGCAGGAATACGATTGAATTATTTCTTACCAAAGACCAGCACAACAATGGCCTGGGCTGGATGATGGATCCGGCGAATTCGTTTATGAAAAATGCACCACCCGGAAGCTTTGGTCATACTGGCTTTACGGGTACCAGCATCGCCGTGGTGCCCGCTAAAAAATTATCGGTGATCCTGCTGGTCAACCGGCAACAACGGGGGCTGCTTCCATCGAAGGATTATTTTAATCTGAATCCGTTGCGGAAACAGGTGTTTGAAATCTGTATGAAAAATCTGAACTAAAAAATATGGAACACGTCGCCCATTTATCAAAAGATAAAAAACTGAAGAAGCTGATAGAAGCTGCTGAACCCCGGCAGTTAAAAAAAAGAAAGAATATCTGCAATTATCTCTGCGCGTCTATAATGAGTCAGCAACTGAGCACCAAAGTGGCGGATGTGATTTACCGTCGTTTTATTGAATTGTACGACGGGAAGGAACCGGCTCCGCAACAGATACTGGATACCCCGCATGAGGAACTCCGCGGTATCGGTCTCAGCAATGCCAAAGTAAGTTATGTAAAGAATGTAGCGGAATTTGAACTGACCTATGGTATGGAAGCAAAGAAACTGAGTAAAATGAGTAATGAAGAAGTAATCACTTACCTCACGCAGATAAAAGGAGTAGGCCGCTGGACGGTGGAAATGCTGCTGATGTTTGCACTTGGGCGTGAAGACGTATTCGCCGTGGATGATCTTGGTATTCAGCAGGCCATGATCCGCTTATATAAACTGGACAATTCCGATAAGAAACTATTCAGGGAAAAACTGCTGAAGCAATCCGCAAAATGGAGCCCCTACCGGACCTATGCCTGTTTGTATTTGTGGAATTGGAAGGATGGAGGGAAATGATGTGCCGATGAGCCGATGTGCCGATGAGCCGATGTGCCGATGAGCCGATGTGCCGGTGAGATGATGAGCCGGTGAGATGATGAGCCGGTGTGATGATGAGCCGATTAGATGATGTGCCGATATGCTGATGAGTTGTGGCTTCAGAAATAAAATAAAAAATATAAATTGTACTATGCGTTACCTGATCCGTGTATTCATCCTGCCTGCCTTTTTTTTGTTCAGCTCCTTTCAGCCGGATAAAGAGAAATGGGTGGAGATTTTTGATGGCCAGACTTTTGATGGCTGGAAAGTGGGTGCCAATGCTTCATCCTTTACGATTGAGAATGGGGCTATTAAAGTAAATGGTCCGGTGGGTCATCTTTACTATGATGGAAGTATGGCCGCGCATGATTTTAAAAATGTGGAGTTCAAAGCGGAAATCATGACAAAGCCCGGAGCAAATTCCGGTGTCTATTTCCATACATTGTACCAGGAAAATGGCTGGCCGAAAAAGGGATATGAAGTACAGGTGAATAATTCGCATACAGACTGGCGCCGCACCGGTAGTCTCTGGGCTATCCAGGACGTAAAAGAAACCTATGTGAAAGACGATGATTGGTTCACCCTGCATATTGTGGTAAAGGGGAAAAAAGTAACCATTCGTATTAATAACCGCCAGGTGGTGGACTATACCGAACCGGAAAACGTACAACGACCCGAAGGCATGAAGGAACGGCTTATTGCTACAGGTACTTTCGCGTTGCAGGCGCATGATCCGAAAAGTACGGTGTATTATAAAAACATACGTGTAAAGAAACTGGCGGACTGAAAAGGAGGCGTTAGAAAATCACAACAAAATCCATTACAAAAAGGAAATAACGGTTCCGGATAATACGGTACTCTTTGATACCGGCCTCTTTGAGCAGCTTTTTTATTTTGCTTTTGGATAACAGGTTCATATACCCGTTGGTGGCCCATTTTTTCCCCGTCATTAAAAGGTAGCGTTCAAACAGTTTTCCAGGCAGCCAGTGAAGAAATAATGTACGGGTATGCACTTCTACCGGGAAATACAGATTAGGCGTAGTGAAAAAAGTCTTTTTGCCAACCCGCTTCAGTTCTTTCAGGAAATGAACCTGCAGCTCATGATTGCCTACATGTTCGATTACCGCGTTGGATACGCAGATATCAAATGACTGATCTTCGAAGGGAAATGTATAGCCATCGTACTGCACGGCTTTTATAAGCGGGTAGCGGGTCAGGAATTTATCCGGTATGTCGGTTCCTAATGCAGTAATCTGTGCTGGCCAGGCATATCTTTTTTCAATAAAGTTTTCACCGGGTGAATATTCTTCTTCAGAAAAGCCTACATCGAGAATTGTTGTTTTTTCGGTGGGATGCAGTATATCCAGCAATTCTTTCAGTTTGCGCTGCCGGTTAAAAACTGATATCTGTTCAGCAATCGACATAGAACAGCGGACGGCAGCTCACTTGTACATAAAATTCTGCAACAACTGAATGAACGTATTAGCCTGTTCATTTTGCCACGGTGAGCGTAAACCACTCTAAATCTATTGATTTTTTGGCTGAAAAAAGATGATTTCCCCCGAAGCCGGCAATAAATTACAAGCCTTTTGATAAAAAGATCACGCCTTCCACAGATGCACTGGTTTTGGTGCCAAAGCCTTTCATTTCCGCACTGGCACTGGCTTTTACACCCCAACCGCATTTGCTGTCGTATATCAGGTCTACTTTTTCGTTCAGGCCAAAAGGACTGTCCTTGAGTACGTCACCGGTACCAATGCCGATACCTACGGATACTTCATAACTGCCATCCTGGTGAACTTCACCGCCCATCTTCAGCATGCCGAATTCATGTTCGGCTGTTACATTCACCGCCATTTCTTCCTGGGCCTGTACTTTACCATCGTCGCCTTTGGAATAGGTGGTGGATTGTTCAATGCTGATACTGTTATGAGGATTAAACGCCACTTTGGTTTTAATAAATTCAGTAGCCGGACATTTTGCCTGCGGGTCGGCTCCGAGCGTCTGGCAATCGGGTGTTACATCCGCGTCAGACCGGTAAATATAAGCCCGGTAATGTACTTTACGGATCAGTTTGTCGCCCAGTTCAAGGTACTGATCCACTTTAATTACCGGCCCCATTTTCGCATCGTTTACGATTTTCATATGAAAAGGGCCTTTCATTGCGGCACCGGCTGCATCGGGTGGCAGGGGTGACCAGGTTTTGATTTTCTGCCATTTGCCTACATTGAACAGATCGAGTTCACCCGAAGGCATACCCGAAATTTCAACATTGCCGTCTTCGTCCACCGTGCCGGTAAAGCTCCAGTCGCGGATCTGGAACCCATCTTTCAGGTTGGTACCAAACCCGCCATGCATCGCCGCCAGCGCGGAGGGGGCCATGCCTGTAACCGGACCACCCGCGGAACCCTGGTATACATACATCACTTTGCCACTGCCGGTGATGATGCCGGACTTGCTGATATCCATTGAAAACTCTTTTGCACAGGCCAGTGTTTTTAAATTGATGGTGGTTTGTGCCAGGTCCTTTCCAAAAGTGGTATTGGCTTCCTGGGCCGTTTCTCCGGAACGGGCACTTACCGCATCCGCTTCATAGTGACCTTCCCATTGAGCCAGTTTCTCCCTTTTCTCCTCACCCTTTGTTTTGGAGACGGGCTTTGCCGGCTTTGTTGATTTTTTTGCAATGGATGCATTCTTTCCGCCTTCTCTTCCTTGCCCGGCATAACCCTGATCCCAGGCCTGACCGAAATCCTGTTGTGCCCCTGTTTTGTCACCTTTGGCCTCCTTGATTTTTCCGCCGGTATAACAAAACATTCCGTTTTCCGGATCCAGCCGGCGTGCTATACGGATAGCAGAGTCGGCTCCGTTATAGTTCCCTGTTTTTAACTGGGCGATGGCCAGACTGCCCCAGGAAGGTGCCAGGTTAGGAAACCGTTTGGTTACATCCTTAAGTAAAATAACAGCGTCTGCATATTTACTGTATTCCATAATCATGGTGGAAAGGTTATGGAGGTACAACGCACTTCCGGATTGCAACTCAGCGGCCCTGGCAAAACAATACAGCGCTTCCGGTTTAAATTTTTTAAAGAAGAACAGCTGGCCCATAACATAATAGGCTTCTGCCAGACCGCCTTTGAATTTCTTTTCATCCGCTTTTGCCCAGGCATCCGCTTTGTCTTTATGTTTGACAATTTTCTGTACGCCTTCCATATTCCGTTTGATCACTTCTGCTACGCTACCCGTTGCGGTATAGCTGGTGCCCGCCAGTTGCCAGACTGAATTTCCTTTTGCATTGGTGAGCATCCTGAACGGAAGCGTCAATGTGCCATTGGTGAGTGTATAAGGGCCGTTTTGTTTTCCCTGTTCCATTTCCGCAAAGCTGATGGCAATTGTATTTCCTGTTATTTTCCAGGTGCCTTTATCATCCAGGGTTTGTCCGGGCATAATGGCTATGAGTTTAAATGTACCCGGTGCAAACGTGATGCTGATTTCCGCACCGGTTTTCGGGGTGCTGCCGTTATCATCTTTTATCAGGATGTATTTGCCGGAAAGTGATTGTGCCGCCAGGTTTGCAGCCACCATGATGAGGCAGAGGCTCAGAAGCAGGGACAGGTGTTTTTTCATAATTAACGTATTGCCTTAAACAGGAGATTCCTTTTCAATATACAAAATGATGAAAAAAGGCGTCATGAGTTATCCCCGGAAAAGGGGATATTTTGCATATAGATTTTACATCCGCTCCCAGATCCATTCATGGGCAATCCCTTTAGGGGTCATAGCCTCGCTGAACTCCCTGTACAAAGCCCGCAGCAGTAACGCTTTTTCCCGGTCCGTTTGTGGAAGGGCTTGCTGTTTTCCGGTATTGACAATAACAGTATCGCTTTCAATTAACAGGATGCCCAGGTCTTTATGTTCAGCACGATCCGGTTTCCCGTTTGTAAAAGAGATAACAAGCGTATTGCCGGAACGGCCAATCTGTATCCTTCCTGATGAAACACTTCCGGTAATCGTATATAGCGAATCATTACGCCGGGTTTTGATTAAGTCGCCTGTGGAATTGTACGTGTATTTGTAAACGATGCTGTCGTTTTTTAATGAATCAATGGCCATAAAAATTGCCGGCAGATCCTGCTGGTTGTACGTAGAAACATAAATACTGTCATTGATACGCAGGCGGCTGCACCTGGCTTTTCCATCATACTGCTGCCAGGCTTCTTTTTGATTCAGCTTCCGGTAAACCGCATTTCCCACATCAGGATCATTAATGGATTCTTCATAGCTGGTATCGGTCTGTACCAGGCGGCGGTATAGGTAGTCTTCTCCGTCTGGTTTGGTCCTTGATTCGAATTCATAATATTCATTAAACACCAGCGTGCCGGTACTGTCATAGTTTTTTATCCGGGTGGCATAGTGGAGAAAATTGATTTTCCCGTCGGGCGTATAAAAGAACGGATACTGATAACTGGTAAAAGCGCCATTCCGTTGCTTTACACGTATGGCCCGGTTGTTTACCGGATCATAAGCGATTTCCATATAGGACGAATCGCAGTACCCGATCCGGGTCATATTATGTGCTTTATCATAACTGTACCAGTATTCGTTTTTGCCCCCGTCTTTTGAATACACCAGGTTGTCTTCTTTATCATACCGGTAAATGGATTCATGCAAACCGGTACTGTCCGTATAAGAAAGACGGGTTATTTTCCCACTGCTGTCTGTTTCCACCTGGCACAGGTGTTTTTCGTCCGTACGGATGCCACTCAGCTTTTCTTGCGTATAAAATAAACTGATCCGGTTCTCCTCATCCGTGATTTCCGTTATCAGCCCGCTTTTGCTGAACCGGTAACGATCCCGCCAGTTGCGCAACTGAAACACGCTGCCGTTCCATTCGATAACCTGGTTCACATTTCTTTTCCAGGTCATGGTTTTTCCCGAAGGAGGTATCCATGAACTGACTTTTTTACTTAACAACAGGGTGGTATACTTTTGAATGCGCATACCGGCATCCGCAGCCAGCGCAGCTTTTCTTTTCATCAGTGCTACGGGTGTATTTTCAAGTTTGTCCCGCGTTATTTCATCCAGGGTAATTTCATCAATCATCCGGTATAGTCCCTGTTTGTCCTGCAGGGCGGGTTCGAATATATCCACATTGCCGCCACCCCACCACTGTACTGAAAGACTGCCATCAGGGAAAGCAAACAACCTGGTTTCCATCACCGAGCCCCAGCCAAAGCCAAACAAACCGGTACTTGTATTAAAAGATTGATAGGAGCGCGTGATGGCTGTTCCGGATCCGCTAAATGAAAGATCCGTGTAGGTCATATAAAAAACACCATTGCGTATACCCACTCCTGCATTACCCTGCAGTGCAAATAGAAATACTATGGTCAGGAGTCTGAACTTCATATAGCAGCCAGGCGATTGTTAAATAAGCGGCGGAATTTTTCCGGTTGCAGCAGTTTCAGTCCGGCTTTTACCTGCCGGGCTTCTTTGTGTTTGCCCATTACAGCTAAAGCTACCGCTTGTATTTCCGGTTCAGTGTTCAATACTTCATCAAGATACCGGCCGGCCAGCTCTTTCATAAAGACCGTCTGATTTAATTCAACGGAAAGCAAAAATAGCCAGCGGACAAGGGTACTATTGATAAATTCGCTTTTCAGTTCAGCAGCACGTACTTCGTTAAATACTTTTTGCAGGGACTGGCCGCTGAGATAAGCCGCTTCGGCCCTGACTTCTCCCAGTATTGTACTTTCCGGAAAGGCCGTAGTAAAATCCTGCAGCCAGCTCAGTCGCTTTGAAACCGGTAAGGAACAGGCTTTGCGGCTAACTGCGTGCAGGTAACTGATCAGCAGTTCCGCCTGAGGATCCTGTTGTAAGAGGTGCTTCATATACTGCAGACTGCTTTTTTTATTGCCGTTTTCCAGGTGTACCAGGGCCAGTGCGATACGTGCATTGATGTATGCGCTATCCGTTTGCAGGCAGGTCTCATATTGTTGTATCGCTTTATTCCATTGCCCGGTACGGTAATAAAAATTGCCCAGCTGGTAATAAAGCGATGGAGTATTGGGTTGCAGCGGGCAAAGGTTCAGTAATACTTTTTCAGCACCCAGGCTGTCCTTTTTCAAAAGCAGGAAGCCGGCCAGTTCATCCGCGAGCCCTATATCCCAGGGATTGAGGGACAATGAACGCTGAAAGGCGGCAATTGCGCTGTCCGGTTGTTCCGCAAATTTATAGTAATACCCGAGGTTGCCCCAGGCGGCTGCCGAACCACCGGATATGGTAAAGCCCTTGCTGAACCAGTAACGGGCGCTGTCTGTTTTCTTTTCGTCCAGTAATAAGAAACCGATACCGGCATAATATTCCTCATTCAGCGGATTGATGCGGATGGCGATCCGGTAGAGACTGTCCATCTCTTTTACAGGGTGATTGCCGGATTGATGGAGACGATAAAATTCAGCCAGGGCATAATAGTTTTCCGCTTCATGAGGTTGTTGCTGTATGGCGCGGAGCAGCAGGGATTCCGCTTTTGCTCCATCGGTACCCGCACTGAGTTCACTCCATTGCCGGAGCGTATTGGTCAGCGTAGGGTCAAGGGAGTCCGCCATGGCAAATAAGCTATCCGCCAGCGGGTACATTTCCCGTTCTTTGGCAATTACTCCCAGGTTGGAATAACTGATGGCCCAGTCACGTGCATAACGTTCATGCCCACTGTTTTTTTTCATTTCCAGTGAGCGGGAAAAATAATATTCCGCTTCTTTCAACCGGCCCATATCCAGCATGGACAGGCCGATATTGTTATAACTCCAGGCATAGCTGCTGTCCAGCTTCAATACATCCCGATGAAATTGCAGTGCTTTTTCATATTGAAAAATATCATGGTAGAGATTTCCCAATACATTTTTCGGATGGCTCCAGGTCGGGATCATACGTTCCGCCTTCCGGGCATACCAGATGGCGCTGTCGTATTGATGCTGATAGCTTAATACATAACTCAGGGTGAGGTACAGGTAAGCCGCCCGGTCTTCCAGGGCTATCGCCTGCCGGAGGAGTTGTTCCGCCGCCGGATATTTTTCAAACTGCTCATACCGGATACTGCCAAAAGCTTTATGAAAAGCCGACATAACCTGGTTGTTTTTTTTGCGCGGATCACCGGCCGGCAACAGGCTATCGGCTATCTGTGCATCGGTGGCGGCCGTATAATAAATAGCTGGCGGAGGTAATACACTTTTCCCGCCCAGGTATTCATTCAGGACCAGCTGACTCCTTGTTTCCAGCATTTCTGCCAGGTGATTGCGGAGTCCTGCCTGCAGTTCAGCGGCTTTCGGATCTTTATTCTTCTCCAGTTCCTGTATCACCTGCAGGCAGCTGGAATCATTCCCATAGAATTTTTGTTGCAACAGGAACCGGTTATACGTATCAATAGTTCGTTGCAGACCGGTGAATCCGGACGTATCGTTTTCTCCCTGGCCCCGGCTGGCCAGGTAGCCGTCATATTTTTTATTCCTGAAATAAGCAAAAGCTTTTGCTTTATTTTCCGTGGTTACCGGCAATGTCCATTCAACTCCTTCCGGAGCCGTTATCACCGGATTTTGTTTGCCCCTGGTGGCAGCGGAAACCCGGTTCTTTACCCAGCTGTTCAGTTCTGCAGTGGTTACTTTATTATCTGCAGGTTCATCCGCCAGTCCCATCATGCCCTGCAGCAGGTACCAGGTAAAGAGACCATGGCCGACGGAATCTGCTTCATATGAAAATTCATTCACGGCACAGCCGAGGAACCGGTTCACTTTTGTAAAACTGCCGGATATATTTTCCCGGGCTTTCAGTATGCCGTCCTGGTGTAAACTGAAACCGGAATGGCAGGCATCCATGACCAGGTTCACCGTTACTTTTTTTTGTGTAGCCAGGCGGTTGGTATATAATTCCAGGTCACTGAGTTTTAGTGTACCCGCAGCTCCATAGTAATTGCGCGAATCGGAAGCATCCCAGGCCAGGAAAAAGCCTTCATCAAAATCTGCAACGGTTTGTACGTCTCCATGTCCGGCAAAATAGAGGATCAGTTCATCGCCGGCCACCAGCCATTTCATCAGGTCATGGATGGAGTTGTATATTTTACCTGAGCTGGCCAGTGAGTCATGAAGAATAAAAATATTTTCTTTTGGGAAAGAGCGCACGTCGGTAAGGTAGCTGTAAAAAAGCCGGGCGTCTTTACTGGCGTATTTCAGATTAAGTTTATTACTACTGTAATCCGAAACACCCACAATCAGTGCCGCTTTTCGTTTGCCGGAGTCGCCTTTTAAAGGAGAATGCAATGTACCCGAATAGGGTTTTACAATCAGTCCCCTTTCCTGTGCCGCCAGGGAACAACTAAGTAAGACCAGCAGAATACTATAAATACACTTATTCATCGGGGCGGAGAGGTTGGAGAATAAAAATAGAGTAATATGGGGAAAGGAGCAATGAATTGTGCCGGGATTATTTGGCAGCGGATTTTTTCATGTCAGGGTTCAGTAATAAATTTGTCCATTACCCAATATAGCTGTGCCATGAGAATCGTATTTGGCTGGAATAATTTCCGTATCCGCTCGTATCAGCCCTTTGAACTGGGAGTAACCAGTAATCCGGATGCCGGGTTTACCATTGAACTTCGTCAGAGCTATTTTCATTTTTTCTGGATTCCTTTTTTCGGTCTGGGTAAAAAATGGGCTATCCGGAAAGAAGGGAAATTATATGAACTTCCTGCTGTATATGAACCTGTGGTGGCTGCTTATAAGCACGGTGTAAAATCACCCTGGTATACATACCTGGGCCCGTTGCTGATACTGGCCGGCGGACTTTCATTCTGGGGCTACAGTGAATACCAGGAATACCGGTACAGGCAAAATGCCATCAGTTATTTTAAACGGAATAATGCAGTGCTGGAAGCGCAGTTGCGGCAATTAAGTGATAAGGATATTATTACATTGAATGAGTTAACAGAGAATTTCTGGGACAGTAAACCACTGTATGCTAAAGTGGAAAAAGTAAACGGCGATGTGGTAACCGTAACCCCGGTAAGTGCTGTATCCAATAAACCAATGGATGTGGAAGATTCGTATAACCGTCTTGGGATGCAGACGGCTTCTCTCGATATTTCACTGGCGCAATTACTGGCCGCTTTTCCTAAGAAATATGATTCCTCATCCGGACGTGCTATACTGCAATACGGACGCCCTTTACTGAATAATGAACGGAACTACCTCGTAAAGGAAGTCGTACGTCATTTCGGTCCGATACTTGGAGACCGGGGTACAGGTTCCTATGGAATTACAGGTATCAGTATGGCATTATACAATGCCGGCTGGCCGGCTGTAGTCAGTGCTGTTAAAACACTGGAAGGCTCCATTGACTGGTCCGAAAGTATTGGCATGGAAGTACCCGGTGGTCAGACGGAATGGTCATATAGCCTGGAACTGCGGGGAAGGAATTATAAAACAAATGATCATTATAAGTTTCTGCTTACGCTTACTGATTCCACGAACAACGTGCATCAGTACGAAATTGATGGAGTGAATATGGAAAAGACGATACGGGAATTGTGAACCGGAGACCGTATCTCAGGTGCCCGGTATTTTAAACTTTCGCCAGACTGGTTTGCCGGAGGTGGTTTGATGCTGATTATTTAAACCGGCACTCACACTTTCTCCCACAGCCAGGCATCACCGATTTCTTCATCCTGTACGGTGCCTTTCAGCTCAAACTGGTATTTTTTCAGAATCGATACAGAAGGATTTTCATCAGGAGCCGTTTTGGCCGTAATTTTTACAGACGGATCAGCGGCCGCCGCCATTTTAACCAATTCGCCACAGGCAAAGCTGCCAATGCCCTGTCCTTCGTATTCGGGAAAAGTCCAGTAGGCAATTTCCACCACACCTTCTTCCGGTGCTTTGGTAAAACCACAGGAACCTACAACCGTATTTTCGTTTATTATAAAATAGCCGGTCCAGGGTGGTTGATAACCGGTCTTCGGATAGTAGTCATCATAAATACTGATCAGTGCCTGGCAATTTTCTGTCTGGTACATCGGGTTGCTGCTGTCCGGCTCGAGCGGAATAGGAGATAAATGCATACAAAGAATTTATCGTAAAGGGATAGAAATTCCGGATACAAAGATAAGCAAGGAATGTAAGTACGAAGTACGAATTACGAATTACGAAGTACGAAGTACGAGGTACGAAGTATGAAGTATGAAGTACGAGGTATGAAGTACGGGCTTTGGAGCGGGGTCAGTTATTTTTTATTGTCGCCTTTTGTATCTTTTTTTATCAGTCGCATGTCTCTTTTAGCAGTTCCGCTTTTCAGTTCGGGCCTGTTACCACTGTTTTTGCTTTTCCAGTCTTGCTTTTGCGGGGTTTCCTTTTTTGCGGGACCTGTTCCTGTACCGGGGCGTTTGCTTTTCCAGTCTTTCTGTGCTGCGCCTTCCCGTTTTGCCGGTCGTTCATCCGCTTGTTTGCCGGGCCAGGTTTTTTTGCCGGCGGGAGCGGCTTTCTTTTCATGTTTCAACTCCCGGATGTCATCAGTAGGTGCAGGTTTTTCCGCTTTTACTTCTTCCCAGAACCGGTCTTCTATATTTTCTTCAAATTTTTCTTCTTTGTGCGCATCTGCCAGTGCTTTCAGCTGTTCCGGTGTGGCGGCTTCCTGTATATCATTAAAGAGGGTCCGCTCTTCAAAGCGGATATGTTGTTCCAGTTCAAATGCTATTGAACGCAGGTTATATTCAACATCCCCGGTGCTGAGAAAAAGTTTCGTCAGCAGCTGATGGTCTTTTAACCCTTTTATCACACTGGGGTGTTCCTTATCCAGCAGGGGGAAAAAAGTTTTTTCTTCCACCGCAAAATGTGGCGCAAGGTAGTTTTTCCAGAACCAGTCCGCATATTTTTTCATCCGTTCCGGCTCCACCGCTTTACTGAAACCCTGCCGGAGTTTCCAGCATAGTAATAATGCCTGGTGATGTTCGCGGCTGAGGGGTTGCAGGGAGGCGTGACGTTTTTGAGGGAACATGTATATGGGTTGAACGGCGAAGGTAGGAAGAGAATTGGCTAATTAACACCCTGCATTCATCCGTTTCCATACATTTTCCAGTTTCCCGTTATTCAGTTTAAATAAGCCACCGGAGAAGCCAAACCAGATAGTGCCTTTGCGGTCCTGGTAGATGCTTTGAATATGATTGCGGGTCTGGCCCCGTGTTTCCATAATGGTGGTAAACGTTTTACCATCATACCGGCTGGCACCGCCCCCCAACGTACCAAACCAGAGATTGTCTTCATTATCAGTACTGATGGTCCAAACAGTATTGCCGGCCAGTCCGTCTTTTTCGGTGAAGCCGGTAAAAGTTTTTCCATCATACCGGATCACCCCGTTACCCCAGGTAGCCAGCCAGAGTTGTCCGTTTTTATCCGCCTGTATGGCCAGTATATTATCAGCGGTCAATCCATCTTTCTTTGAATAGTTGGTAAATAGTGTGCCATCATATTTTACCATACCGGCGCCATCGGTACCCATCCAGAAATTCCCGTTTTTATCTTCATAAAAACACCAGACCAGGAAAGGAGAAAAACGGGAACTGCCGGTATTATCAGCTTCAGGAAGGGTAATGCTCGTGAATTTTCCATTCTCATACCGGCTTACACCCCGCAATGTTCCTGTCCAGATACGGCCCTTGCTGTCCAGGAAGAGACTCCAGCATTCGTTATCAGGTAAACCGTCTTTCACTGTATAGTTGGTGAAGTTTTTACCATCATACCGGGATAAACCGCCGTTGGTGGCAAACCAGAAATCACCTTTTTTATCCTGTACAATACCTCTTACTGTATTTCCACCCAGGCCTTCCGATTGCCGGTAATACGTAAAGTTGGTGCCATCATACCAGCATACACCGTCATCATTGGTGCCAAACCAGAGATGATCCGCCCTGTCCTGGTAGATCCGCCGGATATAGCGGCTTACCTGCACATTGGTATCAATATTTTCCTGGAATACCTGGGGAAACATCAGGTGACTATCGGCGTAAACACTTTCCGGGGCATTGTCTTTTTTGTCCGGTTGTACATCCGCGGTCATACAGGAGGCGAAGAGCAGGCTGAGAAGGAATGGGCGAAAAGTCATATTTGTTGATTTTTGTGATCCGGGTTGTCCGGGGCAGCAAAATACATTTTGCAGGACCTCCTGTGCGTAAAACAGATGTAAAACCTTTGTAAACGGATGTAAAATAAGGGGGAGAGGGCAGATCTTCCCCGGTGAAAGAGGTATTTTTGAGTATGCGTTGGAAACAATTACTCCTCTTGTTGCTGCCCGGGATCGGGTTATTCCTTTTGGGTTTTGTAAAAGGCAAACCCGGAAAATCCGGATTCGACAATGCCCGGGAGGAGATTGTGATGCGGCAGATTGCCCACCGGGTGCTGCAGTATAGCGGTGACAGCAGTTCACGTGTACTTTCACCGGAGCGGGTAAACGCCAGTGAATACCGGATTCCCTTTGAAACCGGTTTTTCTTTTGTGCCTGATTCACTGGTGGCCATTATCGGCCGGGTGATCCGGGAAAATCAATTGCCCGACCATTATATTGTTAATGTGATGGAATGTGATGGCGATAAAGTGATTTTTGGCTTTGCCATTCTCGGCAGTGAACAAAATAATATAGTACCCTGTAAAGGCCGGGAGCAACCCGTACGTAAGTATTGTATCAATATCCGTTTTGATGACAAAAAGAGCAGTAACCAACCGGTATACCTGCTGGCCGGTGGACTGTTATTGCTGGCTGGACTGATTTATTACAGGCGCCGAACAGATAAAGCGGACGTGCTGCCGGCAGACACAAATGAACCAGAGTCGGGCCCTTTTATTGCAATCGGACGGTATCGTTTTCATCCCGATCAGCAATTGCTCTGGCTGGATGGCAGCAAAACCGTACTCACAGCCAAGGAAAATAAACTCCTCCGCATATTTGCCGCATCTCCCAATGAAGTTATTGACCGCAGCCGCCTGCAGAAAGAAGTCTGGGAAGACGAGGGCGTAATAGTCGGCCGCAGCCTCGATGTCTTCGTCTCTAAACTCCGCAAGCGTCTTGAAGGGGATGAACGGGTAAAAATTGCGACCGTAGTGGGGAAGGGGTATGAATTGACGATTAGCGGTTGAGCCGTTGAGATGTTGAGATGTTGAGTTGTTTGGATTCCGAGCGGTTGGAACTTTTCGTTTCTAAGCAGCCCTGGCAACCCTCAACCCACAACTCACATCCCGCAACTCACCTCTCATTCTTTCCTGGCATCTTCACATTTCCGTTGATTTCTGACAAAAAACACACCGTCAAATATCCGGGTCCACTGAGCCGTGTAGGGTGTATGCAGGGCTTCTACTACTGAACCGTTCATGGTAAATTCTGTGTTAGCATTGTTGTTTTGTTTATTGAAGCCGGAAAAATCCACAAAGGCGTAATTCCAGCTTTCATTAATCCAGCGTTCAAAACTGTTTTTACCCGGGCTGGAAACAGGGTAAGGTTTACGGCTAACTATACCTGTTTCCCCCGCGGCGGATGAGAAGCCAACAATATAGGTCTGGCTGGCCAGTAGAGGATCGTTGGTGAAGACGGTCCCCATTGAGACGAGGTTATTGTAGAGACGGGAATAATGACCGCTGTATTTAGAAACATGAAAATTCTGGGCCCAGACGATGATTTTTTCATTTTTGTATTTATAGTTGGCCAGCCATTTCAGGTTATTGGCCATTTGTATATCCCGTTCATTACGTCCCTTATCTGAATCGGTGGGGAGGTATTTAAATTCAAGCGCCAGGTGTACCAGGTTGTCCAGCAGCACCACCCAGAAATCCTGCCCGTGGGTGCGGGTGCTCAGTTCTGTTTTCAGCCGGGTTAATTTTTCAACAGCAGTATCATAAAAGCCGGGACTTTTTTTTGCGAAAAGCAAACGGGATAATGAATCAAACAGCGGTACATATTCTGCAGCATACGCCGGTGTTTGCGTGATGGGAAGTACATAACTACGCAGCACGCTGTCCAGCCGCTGCGAAAGGTTTTTGTTTGAATATGAAAGTGCTGTTTGCAGATCAATGCCGGTAATCATAAGGGGGTTATCGGTAGTAAAGCTGGCCGGTATCTGTTTTTTTTCGAGGTATTGACAGGCATCACAGGCACTCCATACGCCGGTAATATTGCGGCGGAGAAAAGAGTAGATCCCTGTATCCGTCTTTGGCAGCTGATCCCACCCGTCATTCAACGCAAAGAAATCAGATTCAAATGCCAGTACATTAAAGCCCTTTACTTCATGCAGGTAGCGGATCAGTCTTGTTTTTGTTTCAAAGGTGGCCGCGTCACCATGGTCCTGTTCACCAAGCATAACGATCCGGGCATCTCCGATTGCTTTGCCCATGGCTGCCAGGTCAGAAAAGTCAGTGGAATCCGGATGACCGGTTCTTACCTGGCTGGCATTCCCGGTAACCCAGGATTGTATTGAGGATTGTGTAAATCCAGGCAGACACAGGGAAAACAGCGGCAGAAAGAGTAAAGCTTTTCGCATAAGGATGAGGTTTAGATTCAGCTACAGGAGCAAAGAGAGGTTTACACACCTAATGTACTCCGTGTTTACAAGTTGTCAAAGAGCGGGGAGTCAAAATTTTGTTATAATGGAAAGTCACCAGGTTTAAAAGTAGAGAAAAGGAGAACACGCTTGGCAGAAGCAATCAGTACCCGGAAGGCCTGAAAATCCGGTCATCGGCTTATTCAGAATCGCCGGAAGCATAATGCGGGACTTTATATACAGCCTCCAATACCATATTCATGGTATATGCTGCTGATATAAACCGTAAAATGCCGCACATTATAGAGTTATAAAACAGCTTTATGAGCGTGCGTCTACAGGCATATGTTGAGAAAGTAAAAGGTTGACAAGGAAGGTCCTTAGAAAACCTGGTAATTCACAACACACACATCCCACATCATTTCAGTTTGAGGCGTTGAGCTGTTATGTCGTTTGAATTTCGTTCGGATGGAACCCTTCGTTTCTTAGCAGGCCTGGCACCTGGCACCAGACACCGGGCACCTCTACAAATATTTCCCTTTCAATCCCTCAATAATAATTTCATGATCTTCAAAATCTCTTAATCCGGAAACCGTGATCGTGGCGATGAGTCCGGCATTTTTTACAAAGACAGGGATGGATCCCCCTTTGGCGATATAATCTTTCTCATCGAGGCCGAATGGTTTTTCAAGTGTCATGGCCCTTTTTTCGAGTGTATGTCGTACGGCCAATGAACTTTCTTCAAAATACTTTGCCACATTCGCTTTACGGCGCAGCCAGTTGTGTTTATCAGCAGGCAAACCATCTTCCACATACAGGAATACGGATTGATTGAGCCGGCTGATCTCGACGGCAATCGCCTGGTTACGGCTTCTGGCGAGATCAACAATCCGCTGTCCCATATCCATGGCGATGGCGTTGGTAAATGAATCCAATTCAACTTTCAACAATATTTCTTTAGCTGCTTCCTGCGACATGGGATGATTTTTGAATGGTAAGTTAGTGAATTCGGGGAATGGAGAATGGGATTAGCCGGAACCTTTCGTTTTACAGAAGGCCTCACAACTCACATCTCACATCCCGCAACTTTTTTACGCCACGACCACCTTCTCCCACTTCCCCAGCCACTCTTCTGAAATCGTCGCTCCCAGTCCAACGACCTCCGGCACTTCCACCACGCCATTGGCTTTATACACAATACCGCCGGTAACGGGGTCTTCGCGGAGCATGAGGGCGGTGTCAAAATCAAAGTGAACGATATTGGGGGAGGAGAGGGCAAAATGTGCAAATGCGGTCATGGCTAACCGTGACTCGATCATGGCGCCGACCTGCAGGTGCAGCCCGGCGGCTTCGGCCATACGGGCCATCTTTAACGCTTTGAAAATACCCCCGGATTTGCCCAGCTTGATATTGAAATAATCGCAGGCGTCCAAAGCGATCAGTCGCTCCGCATCATGATCATCGCCGCAACATTCATCGGCCATGATGGGTATGGGACTTTCTTTTTTCACCCGCGGCAATGACAGGTAATTCCAGCGGGCAATCGGCTCCTCACAATGTTGTATATCGAATGCCGAAAGGGCTTTTAAGGTCTCAATGGCTTCTTCCACGCCCCAGCCCTGGTTGGCATCAATGCGTAAAGGGATTTCCGGACCTACTGCTTCCCGGATTGCTTTAATTCGTATCACATCTTTCTTTCCATCCTTACCCAATTTTACTTTGATAGCGGGATAACCTTCGGCGAGGATACGGACAGCTTGTGCCGCCATTACATCCGGTTCGGCCAGACTCACCGTATAATCAGTGATGATGGTTTTATCATTTTTACCACCAATAAACTGATAGAGGGGCAGGCCCGCATGCTGACTGGCGATATCGTAAAGGGCGATATCAAACGCACTTTTAATACTGCCATTGGCATAAATAATGCTGTCCATCAGTTTCACTGCCCCTTCTATGTCCAGCGCATTATGCCCGATGAGCGCCCTGGCGAATAATTCGCCCACCACCATACAAGTGTCCTGGCTTTCCCCGTTGATGGGCATATAGGGGCTGCATTCGCCAAAACCGGTTATGCCTTCTTTGGTACGGATCCGCACCAATACATTTTCGGCATCATAATCCGTACCGAGCGACGTGATAAAGGGTTCAATCAGGGGAATGGAAAGCTTGTAGAGTTCGATTTGCTGAATGGTGACAGACATGGCAGTTATTTAAAAAAGGATACGTACACCCCCGCAGAGAATACCGGCCAGGGGTGCGTGTTCGTTGACTAAAATATATTCGCTGGGATAAGCGGTATTGGGAATATAAACCCTCCCCTCGGCATATAAAAAGAAATCGGCTCCAACGGGTTTTTCCCAGCCGATGCTGAGATCATAACTAAGTCGTTTGAAATTTGCTTTACCGGACTGCAGCGGCAATGTATACCGGCTGGTGTCTATGGTACGCCCGGGTGTATTGGTGATACGCCCCATCATCAAACCAAATCCTGCTTCCCCATACAGGTTCCAGCCTTTTTCACTGATGGGTTCCCCGATAAAATAATGTTTCCACCCAAGAGTCAGTTGCCTGAAACGCATATTGCCTCTGTTTGAATAGACTTGCTGTTGCGGGCTGATACTGCTGCTTTTTGCCAGGGCGGTTACCGTATTGTCGAATTTCCCGTTGCTGCAATAGCCGAAAGAAATACGGATGCCGTTGCCGGCAGACAGATGAAAATCACCATGCATGGTATTGTTCAACGCGGTAAACTGCTGTTGCTTCCCGAAGTTCCGTACCAGGCCCAGGTCCGTAGCAATACTGAAACGGGGATACTGTGCCAACGCGGAAACCGATATGGCCATGAAGAGGGATAATATGTAGAAACGGGGTGTCAAAGCAGTGACTGCAATGTTACAGAATTATTGGATGAGAACTTCCAACCCTTCCGGTATTGTGTTGCCGTTTATTCAAAAATCTTCCTGCTATATGAAAAGCGGGTGGCCGTTATCAGCCACCCGCTTTTACTCATCACTCATTATTCATCACGCATCATTTCATCAGCTTCAATTCTTTAATAATATTCGCGCCACCGCCCAGTTTGTCAATACACCACAACACATAACGGATGTCTACACAGATGGTGCGGTTGAGGTCTTTGTCGAAAGCGAGTTTGTGACTCAGGGCTTCGTAGTTGCCATCGAAAGCCAGCCCGATCAGTTCGCCACGGCCATTAATCACGGGTGAACCGGAGTTACCACCGGTGATATCATTGGTGGTGATGAAGCCGATCACCAGTTCCTTGCGGGTAGGATCCATGTACTGTCCGAAGTCCTTTTTCTTTAAGAGCTCAATCTGGTTGGCCGGCAGGTCAAATTCATAATCACCGGCTTTGTATTTTTCCAGCAATCCTTTGGAAGTGGTTACATAGTCATAGAAAACCGCGTCACGGGGACGATAGGATTTTACATTACCATAACTCACCCGCATGGTGAATGTGGCATCGGGATACATCATCTTCGCTTTGGCAGGATCCATTTCCATTACGCCTTTGAGATAAAGCCGGCCAAACTCGGCATTCTTCGCATTGAACTGCTGGGAGAAAGGACCATACTTTGTGTTATAATTTACCAGGAAAGCACTGGCATGGGCGAATGCAAGATCACTCTGCAGGGTTACCGCATCGGGATTGGCCACAAAAGCTGACCATTTACCTTCATCAAATAACATGGTCTTGCTGAATACATCGGCAGCGTATTTTTTATACGTGGCTTCATCATTCAGCGGTCCATAGCTGTTTTTCAGCGTACCAAAGAAACCAAGCGGATGTTGTTGCTGATCCACTTCTTCATAGAACATACGGGTAGTAGCCGCAAGAATGTGCTGGTCACTTACTTTATTTTCTTCGGCCAGGAAGGCAGTCCGCTGTTTGCCCGCTGCTTCCACTGCTTTGGTTATATCAGCCCTGGAGGTACCCTGTTTTACCAGGGCGGCTTCCAGTTGCAGCAGTGAGCCGGCAAATGCGATCAGGGGAGAACCCATTACGCCTTCATTGATAAATACGCGGTGTTTGGCATACGGTCTCCAGGCATCATAGGCTTTGCCCCAATCAGCAAAAAGATTTTCGTATTCGGGTTTACCCTTGGCCCAGGCATTGAATTTTACTTCTGTAGCCTGCTTTTGTCCGAATACATCGTATTTCAGTAACTGTTTGGTTTCGCCATCAAAGAATTTCCAGTAGTTGGCAATGCCGGCATAGGAAGAAGACAGCTGGAGTTTCACCGCCGGGTCTTTCTTCATTTCATCAAACATGTATTTCAAACGGGCATCCCGCAGTTTTACCAGTGTGGGGTTGTTGATATCGGTAGCCAGTTTGATACCATAGGAACTTTCGTACCGGTTGGTGCCGCCGGGGTATCCCCAGATCATGGAGAAGTCGCCGTCTTTCAGGGGACGTAAAGAAACGGGCAGGTACCATTTCGGTTTCATGGGTTTATTGCTTTCGGCATGTTTGGCGGGTTTGCCATCGGCATCGGTATAAACGCGGAAAACGGAGAAGTCGCCGGTATGGCGGGGCCATTCCCAGTTGTCGGTATCGCCACCGAATTTACCTACGCTTTCGGGGGGGGTGCCAACCAGACGGATATCGGTGTAGCGCTGATACACGAACGCAAGAAACTGGTTGCCTTTGAAAAGCGGGCTTACCCGGGTTTCAATATTCTGGGTGGCATCGCTCAGGCGTTTATTGATGGCGGCGAGTACGGCTCCTTGTTTGGCCACGCGTTCTGAGCCACCAAGTCCCTTTAAGGAATCCATTACTTCTTTGGTTACATCATCAATACGCAGGAGAAACTGCACACTGAGGTTAGTGGGGATCTCCTCGCCTTTGCTTTTGGCATAAAAGCCATCGCGCAGGTAGTTTTTTTCCATGGAACTGGCGGAGGCAATGGCGCCGTATCCGCAGTGGTGGTTGGTAAAGATCAGTCCTTCGGAACTGACGATCTCCCCGGTACATCCGCCGCCAAAAATGATGATCGCGTCTTTCAGGGACGGTTTGTTGATGTTGTAAAGTTGTTCTTTGGTGAGTTTAAGTCCTTTTTTCACCATATCGTTATATACCTGCTGTCCCAGCAGCAAGGGCAGCCACATCCCTTCATCGGCCATGGTCTTACCGATCAGGGTAATAAATAATACAATCGTTAACAGGATCTTCTTCATACAAGTGATTTTAGGGGACAAACCTACAGAAAAAGGATATTCGGGATACTGAGTTTTGTCTGAATGGCTTATTTTGGAGGCAGAATTGAACTGCTTATGTCAAAAAAATATCTGGCCCTTATCCTTCTGTCCGCTCTTTTCCTGGTGAATTCCTGTGGTAAAAAAGACAGCCCTCCAGCCCCGACACCCACCCCGGTTCCGGGATGCGCAACGGGTACGGCTCCGGCCAATGGGTCTTTTGTCACCACTACCAGTATAACCCTCAACTGGTCTTCCGTAGCCACGGCCAGCAGTTATGATCTTTACCTGGGAACCACGGCGGTACCCACCACACTGATTGCTTCCAGTGTTACGGGTACCAGTTATGCCTATACCATTCCGGCCACCCCCAATGCCACCTATTACTGGTATGCCCTGCCGAAAAATGCGGGTGGGTCGGCCACAGGCTGTACCGGTACGGTGCAATCATTTACTTATATCGTGATCCAGGCACCAACTGCTCTTAACTATTATGTAGTGGGTTATATGCCTTCTTACCGGGTTATTGCGGATATTCCGGATCAGAAATTTAAGATGACCAATGTGGTGGTATATGCGTTTTATGGCGTAAACAGTTCGGGCGGACTTACTGCACCTGCTACAGGCAGCAGCCTGGCCGCAGTGGCTGCCAAGTCAAAAGCCAATGGGGCAAAGATCCTGCTGGGTATCAATGACGGCAGTGGTGACGGGAAGACCAATTTCAAAGCGATGGCGGCAACCCCTGCCGGGCGAAATAATTTTATAAAAGCTATAATGGCGGTGGTTAGAGCCAATACACTTGACGGGGTGGATATGGACTGGGAATTTCCGACCACATCTGATGGAACGGATGTTACATTTACCGAACTGATGAAAGAGCTCTCGGATTCCCTGCACCGGGATGCCCGGTATTATTTATCCTGCGCGGTAACAGCTGGTAAATATGCCGGGGGTATCCGGGATGCAATAAAGACAGAGCTGTTTCCCTATGTTGATTTCTTCAATATCATGGCCTATGATGACTTCAGTACCAGTACGCCCTACCGGCATCACAGTGATTATGCCCTGGCGCAGACCTGTCTGAATTACTGGCTGACCACCAGGGGTATGCCGGCCGTCAAAGCTGTGCTGGGTGTACCGGCTTACGGTCGTCCGTCGGGTATGACGCAAAGCGGTACGATAAAAACCTATAAAGATATCCTGGCTGCCGGTGGTAACCCCCAATATGATTCAGCCGTGGTATCCACAACAACCTACCCTTCGTATACAGTCTATTACAATGGACAATATACAGTTAAGCGGAAAGCCAAGCTGGCCAAAGACATAGCCGGCGGGGTGATGTTCTGGGAAAAAGGGCAGGATGCCATGGACAATAACTCACTGCTGAAAGCGGCCTGTGACACGGTTGGGCGTGCCTACTAAATATCCTTTTTGATCAAGTTTTCCACAATGGGAAACACTTAATCGAAATACCCGGTAAATCATTACATGGTATGGCGAAATCATGTACCTTTCCTCTTTCAAAAATCTTAGTTATGAAGAAACTCTACTTTACTTCTGCCTTATCACTATTCGTGGCACTGCTGGGCTTTACCGGCACAGCTGAAGCTCAGTGTACAGTCAACTATCTCCAGAATCCGAGTTTTGAGACACCTGTGGGTGGCGGCCTTGGAAATAACTTCTATGATCAGAGTGTACCTGGCAACGAAATTCCCAACTGGACTATTTCCACTTTGCTTACGGCCAATATTGTAAGAACGGATGGTGTTACTGTCTATGGTGGCGGCCCCAATGCTGCTGCGGCTGGTGTACAATACCTGGATATCCTGACGGGTGGCGGAGATGTTACATTTACCCAGACTTTTGTACTGGGTTGTACCGCCGACCTTACTTTCCGTGGCGATTTTGCAGCACGTGAAGGTGGGCTCAGCTGGACGGCTTTTATTGAAATTGTAAATGCAAGTAACGTAGTGGTGGCTACTTCTACTGTCCGTAACTCTACTCCCCCGGATGCCGACAACGATCCTGCATTCGACGCAATCTGGTATACCGTGAACGGTACCGCTACAGCTTTGCCAGCCGGCACTTATACATACCGTGTTACTTTACCGGAAGATGCCAATTTTGACAATGCTTTCCTTTGTGCCAGTCCCGGTTGTTTACTGCCTGTGACCCTGAAAGCCTTTGATGTAAAACTGAACAGCTGTGTTTCCAGTGCCAAATGGTCGGCTACTGAAGAAACCAACCTGAGCAACTACACGCTTGAATACAGTAAGAATGGCATCGACTTTACCGCTGTTTCTGTGGTAGATGCAAGCGGAATCAATAAAGAATACAGTGTACAGCACGTACCCGCTAACGGCAAAGCTTTCTACCGCCTCAAAATGGTAGACCTGGATGGCAAAGTGGCTTACAGCAAATTGCAGGTGCTGAATATCAACTGCAGTAAAAATACGATTCTCGTATACCCCAACCCGGTTAGCGATAACCTGAATATAAACGTGAATTTTGTGGGTGGCGTGAAAACAGCCAGTGCCACATTGTACGATATCAGCGGTCGCCTGGTGGTACGCAAACTCCTGACCAATGGGACAAATACGATTGACATGGGTGCTATAAGTTCCGGCATCTACAATCTCGTTGTGGTTCAGGATGATGTAGTGACCACATACAAGATTAAACGCTGATCGTACTGACAACTGATAGTATTAGAGAACTGTCCCGGACAATCCGGGACAGTTTTTTTTAATCCGGAAGTGGTTCGTTTTACAAAACCATGTACCTTTATTTCTGACCAAAAACCAACGCAGTTATGATGAAAATTCGTCTCCTGACAGGAATAGTGTTTGTACTTCTTATTTCAACTATACCTCACCGTGCCCTCAGTCAGTGTACACTGAACTATCTCCAGAATCCGGGTTTTGAAGCACCCGTTGCCCCCGGCCTTGGCAATAATTTTTATGATCAGAATATTCCGGCCCAGCAGATCCCAAACTGGTCTGTACAAGGGAACCTGACCGCCAATATTATTAAAACAGATGGAGTAACTAATTACAACGGCGGTCCCAATGCGGCTTCAGAAGGAACCCAGTATTTTGATGCCCTTTCCGGAAACACATTCTTTTTTGTCAGCCAGACTTTTGTACTCGGTTGTACCGCGGATCTTACTTTTCGTGGCGATTTTTCAGCCCGCGACGGCGGGGATAACTGGGATGCCTATATTGAAATCGTTAACTCCTCCAATGTAGTCGTGGCTACATCGGCTACCCGCAGTTTTATTCCAACTGACCTGGATCTGCCCGGACAGGATGCAGTCTGGTATACACTCGCCGGTACGGCTACAGGACTTCCTGCAGGAACATATACCTATCGTGCCCGTCTCTGGGATGATGGTAATTTTGATAACGCCTTTCTGTGTGCCAGCCCTGGTTGCCTGCTCCCGGTGACCCTGAAAGCCTTTGATGTAAAACTGAATGGTTGTGTCTCCAGTGCCAAATGGTCGGCTACGGAAGAAACCAACCTGAGCAACTACACGCTTGAATACAGTAAGAACGGTATTGACTTTACACCTGTTTCCGTTCTGGACGCAAGCGGTATCAATAAAGAATACACGGTACAACATATTCCTGCTGCCGGAAGAGCCTTCTACCGCCTTAAAATGGTGGATATCGATGGCAAAACAGCTTATAGCAAACTGCAGGTACTGAATATCAGTTGCACAAAAAACACCGTACTTGTATTCCCGAATCCGGTAACGGATCAGTTGAATGTGAATGTGAATTTTGTCAATGGATCACATACGGCATCGGCCGCGCTTTATGATATCAGTGGCCGTGTTATCCTCCGCAAACAGCTGGTGAACGGTACTAATGCTTTTGATACAAGAGCCCTGACTGCAGGTATCTATAACCTGGTATTGGTACAGGATGGTGAAGTAACCAGTTACAAGATTAAGAAGTAACGTTTTGTTTTGTTTATAAGCCCTTAAGGTAGTAGCAAAAAGCCTGTCTGCTTTGTTTACAAAGCGACAGGCTTTTTCAATGTTACAGGTATGTATGTTGAACGGTTATGCCGGTTAAATAGGAGGCCTATCTGTTTATTTATAGCCTTTCCAGCTCCGGGTTTTCTTATCAAATAACCAGTAGATACCATTGGCATAGCTGAAGTTCAGGTTGTCTTCCAACGGTGCCGTATCCGGTAATGCAAGTGCCCGGGTCATATATCCGGTGGATATGTCATATAATTCAATTTCACCCGTGGCGGAACTTAGTAAGCCAAGCTCGGCTCCTTTGATGCCGGTGTATACCACGGTAGACAGGTTATAATCATAGAGTATTTCCAGGTTGTCAATAAAATCATCTGCTTCTTCTTTCAGTGTGGCGAGGTACAGCAGGATGTCCTCTTTCACTATACCGTCGGCCGCATTGTATACAGAAATATTTCCCTCATCATTAAAGAAGTATATTTCGTTTTTAACGGGGTTAAAGGCACCAACCGATTGTTCTGCCGGCTGGTTCATACCCTCTGCAATTGTTTTTACGAATACCGGTATGCCCTTGCTGTTCAAAGAGTATTCACCCCATCCGAAATCATTGTAACCGTTTGTCTGCAGGTTTTTCTTTTTGGGATTGTACCAGAGACCACGTACATCAAATCCGGTTTTAAGGGTATCGGATGAAAGACGTTTACCTTTTATATCGAAAACAGCCATGGCAAATTTTACATTTCCGGCGATGGCGGCATAATATTTTTTCTGAACCGGGTGCCATGCCACTGAAGCGCCATTGGCTCCTTCATCGCCGGGCATGGGCAGGGTCATAACTTCTTTCAGTGTAGTGGCCGGTTTAGCGGCTTCTGTGGATTTGGGTGAGGCGGGGGTCTGAGCGCCGGCCAATACGGTCAGCAGCAAAAAGCCGAAAACAAACAGGTGTGTTTTTTTCATGATGACGAATTTGCCCTAAATATAGGGGCGCCAACCCTCCTGTTATATACCCGTTAGCGGGTATTATTCCACCGGTTGATTCAGTACATTCCAGAGCAGGTCTTTTAGTTCGGTCAGCCCTTTATTGGTTACGGAAGAGATAAAAACATGGGGTACATTTTCGGGAAGCTCCTGCTTTATCGCCTGTTTCAGTTCATCATCCAGCATATCACTTTTACTGATGGCAATGATAAATTGTTTATGCAGCAGTTCCGGATTGTATTGTTCCAGTTCATTGACAAGGATGTCGAACTCCTTTTTATGGTCATCGCTGTCGGCCGGTATCAGGAACAACAGCACTGAGTTGCGTTCGATATGGCGCAGGAACCGGTGTCCCAGTCCTTTCCCTTCAGCCGCGCCCTCAATAATACCGGGCAGGTCGGCAATACAGAAGCTCTTGCCATCGCGGTATTCCACCATGCCAAGGTTGGGAGTAAGGGTGGTAAATGCATAGTTGGCAATCTTGGGTTTGGCAGCCGTGATTACTGAAAGCAATGTGGACTTGCCCGCATTGGGAAAGCCGACCAGGCCCACATCGGCCAGCACTTTTAATTCCAGTATTTTCCAGCCCTCCTGTCCGGGTAATCCGGGTTGTGCATGTTCCGGCGCCTGGTTGGTGGGTGTGGCAAAATGGGAATTACCCAATCCGCCTTTCCCGCCGGGCATCCAGATGATTTCCTGTCCGTCTTCCAGTATCTCCACCTCCTGTGTATCCGTTTCTTCGTCGCGGGCTACTGTTCCCAGCGGTACTTCGATGATAATATCTTTTCCGTCACGGCCATGGCAGTTATTGGCGCCCCCTTTTTCCCCGTCTTCAGCCAGTACGTTCTTATAATACCGTAAGTGTAAAAGGGTCCAGAGGTTACTGTTGCCCCGCAGAATAATATGTGCGCCACGGCCCCCATCGCCCCCGTCGGGACCACCCAGTGCAGTGAACTTATTGCGCATGAAATGTTTATTGCCGGCGCCACCATGGCCACTGCGGCAGAAAATGCGGATCTGATCTACGAAATTACTTTTCTCCAAAACCTTACTTTTACGGTATGCCCGCTGTGATATACGGCGGAACTGCAAATATACCTTAACCATTTTTAAACCACTGATATGAAATACCTGCTCCTGCTGCTCAGTTTCCCCATCATGGCGGCCACCGACTGCAGTAAGAAAAAGGCAAAAACACAGGCTGTCACGGGTCAGGAAGTGATACTGACCGATCCGGTAACAACCGATACCGTGCCATCCGTGGTCCGCAAAATTATCGACAGCCTGGCAAAGGATAGTCCGCCACTGGTTCCCCGGAATGTGGAGGCTTACCTGTACAATGGCAAAACCGTGTACCTGGTCACCATGCCCTGCTGTGATTTTTTCAATGACCTGTATGACACCACCGGCAAAAAAATCTGTTCTCCCTCGGGAGGCCTTACCGGTAAGGGAGATGGGAACTGCCCGGATTTTGCGGAAAAAGGGAAATGGGTGAAGCTGTTGTGGAAGGGGTGAATAATGAGTCGTGAGTCGAGAGTCGAGAGTGGTGAGTGGAGTACACTCCACTCACCACTCTCGTTTATTGAATTACCACTTTCGTAGTGAATACGTTTCTGTTTACTCCATCGGTTACTTTCACGAGGTAAATGCCTTTTGCTGCAGCGGGATCCAGCTGTATGGTTTGTGCATGGTATTCACCACTGATGCTGATGGTTTGTTGTTGTACCTGGCGTCCCATTACATCTGTTATCAGCAGAGAATAGTTTCCGGCTTTGAGCTGACTGAATTGTACTACGAATTTATTATCCGTTACCGGGTTGGGGAAAATGGCCAGGGTGCCTTCTCCGCTATTCGGTAAAGGATTGCGGCTGGCAAAATTTACCGTGTTTGTATTTTTTGCTGAAGTAGTAAGCAGGTTGCTGCTGGCCAGATCGGAACTGTTCCAGGAAGTGCCGCTGATGGAAAAGGGACTGGCTGTCCAGTTGCGATGGTCAACCGTAAAGTAGTCCAGTTTAAGGGCACTGCTTACTACAATTTTATTATCGCTGGTTACGGCGGCTCCATTTACCCCGAATCCTTCGGGTAATCCGGTTATCATTCCCAGGTGAGTGGCCACTTTTGTTTCCGGATGTATGCGGAATACATGGTTACGGGCGGAGAAAACATAGAGTTGCCCGTCATCGCCGGCAATCATATCACCCCCAAAACTGGTGCAGGCATTGTGTATGGACACTTCTTTATTGGCCGGATCATCCACAAGGGTACCCAGGTCACGGGTAACGCCTTTTTTCCCGGTGCTGAATTGGATCAGCTGCGTGGCATCATTAGTTATCGCATAGCCGGTGCCGTTAGGTGTTATGACCATACGGGTAACGATATTTCCCTGGTCGGCGTTTTTAACGGGCTTGCCGGTAAAGCCTTTGTCGGTTACAAAATAAACCTTCATGGTCTTCAGGTCAATATACCGGAGCTGGTCAAAAAGCATAGGAGTGTAATACAGGCGGTTTGTTTTTTTATCAAAAGCCATGGCGGCTACTCCTCCTGCAAAAGCGCTGTTGACGAGGGTGCCCAGCCGGGCATCGGTTTGTAAAGCGGCCTGTTCATTTTTACCGGCGATATAAGCCGGTGTATTTTGGTCGCTGCCATTTAGTAACACGGTGCTGTATTCACCGGTCTGCAGGTTGAGCCGGCGTAAATAACTCCAGTTACTGCCCAGTTGAGTGGCATCGGTAATTGCATAGGCAAAACGATCTGCCTGCTGGGCATTGCTATTGGCCGGTACGGTGCAGAGACCGGTAGTGAATAAGGTCAGAAGGGGTAAAAATTTACGCATACACAGGTTTTTTGTTGCCCGATTAAATTACAACAATTCCCGGTGGGTCAAAAATGAAATTTTACGGGTGGTCATATTAAAAATAAACCCCTCCTGAGCGAATCACGGAGGGGTCAAGGTATAAAAACCCTGAGCATTGCCTTACTGATGGTGCGTTTACTTTACAATCGAAAATTTCATTGCAGATTGTTCATTGCCATTCACCAGTTGAATAATATAAATACCTGATTGCAGGTTGTTCAGGTTATTGACCCGGATACTGTTGGTACCCTGGGATACAGAATTTTGTTGTTGCAGTACCTGGCGGCCGGCCATATCCACAATGCGGATATTTACCAGACTGTTTTGTACAGCTTCGAAACGTACGGTGGTGGAAGCGCCGCTTACTACAGGATTCGGGCTGAGACTGATTCCGCTGATCGTTTTCTTTTCTTTGCGCACCATAATTACGGGGCTGCAGCTGAATTTGCCATCCAGATCCACCATTTTAAGGCGGTAGTAAACCACATCATCGCTCAGCCGGCTGATATCATCGGCAGACTGATAGCTGCTGCGGCCTGCATTGCCCAGTGCGTTTTTACTGGCCACGGTGCTGTAACCGGAAGCAGAAGCCGTTTTTCTTTCCACTTCGTAATGACTGAAGTTGATTTCATTTTCAGTTTCCCAGCTGATCATTGTGTTGCCATTGCGGTAGGCTGCTGTGAAATTCAGCAGGGTAACGGGCAGGGTAGACTGAGTTGGAAATACATTCGAAGCCAGATCCTGCAGACCGGATACCGATACTACCAGTGCGCACTCTACAGTACCCGTGGTGCCATTCGCAGTATTCTGATCAATAAAATACAAACCGTTATCAGTGGAGAGGTATAATGAACCCAGGAGGTCAAAAGCCACACCGTTAACCCGGCCACTGAAGGGTGAGCCACCGGGTGTTACCAGGTCCCATCTTTTATTGATGGTGGTGTTGCTGCCGTTGGGCAAACCGATAAAGATCTGGGTTACGCCATTGCCATCATTGGCCAGTGCATAGATGTTACCGGTACCTGAGATACAAAGGTCGCCATTTTGAAAAGTAGAAGCAGCTCCGCCGTTGATGGTAACATTGGCATCCACCATGGTAATCGTTACAGGATTTACACCATCAGAAATAAACTTAGCCAGGAACAACGTGGTGCCATCCCCTGCCAGGATCCAACCGGTACCATCAGGACCCATACCCAGACGAACAAACCCAAGGCTGTTGGTATTGCCGGCACCGTTTACATCCAGAGAACCGATCAGTTTAGTATCGGCACCAGTAGCGGTGGCGGCAAATACTTCCACCACACCTCCGTTACCGGATGTATTGGGCAGCCAGTAAAAATGGCCTGCATTAGGAGTGGGTAAAGGCGAACGGCCCAGTGCAGCAGTTGATGTACCACCGGTGGCCCCGTTGGGGAAGGTAGGGGCAAATATATTCGTGGGTCCGCTTACATAAGTGCCATTCGTAACACGGAAACCTGATACCTGGGTACCATTTGAAGAAGTAGCCCAGAGGTTAGCGGGTAAAGCTGCATTTACGGTTACCGTAGTTGCGGTGGAAGTTGCACTTAAGCCATTAGATCCTCCTTCAGCAACAGTACAGGTAATCTGGTAAGTACCAGCGGTTGAAAAAGTTGCAGTGGTGGTTAAACTGTTTCCGTTACTGCTGGATATTACGGCCGGATTATTGGTAAATGTTACACCGGCAGGTGAGGAACTGAATGTGTACGTAAACGAACTATTACCGCCGGGCCAGTTGGAATTATTGCTGTTACGTTGTGCGGTAAAACTGATTGTGCTGCCTGCGGTGATGGTTTGCGCTGTACCGGGTGTTAAGGTAACAGTGGGCGTTTGTGCATTGACCGCTAAAGCGAAAAGGCTGGTAAATAAAAAGGTGATTAACCCCTTTACGTGTGTAAAAGTTTTCATGCTCATGGTTTTATAGTAGTAAAAAAAATCCTTGTTCAAATTGGTTTTGAACGGAACTGGATGCTCAGGGTCATCGGAGGATTGGAAATCAGGAGGGTCTTTAGAGGAGATTGGGTCGGATTAATACATGATGCCAGGCATCATAACATGGGGTGTTTCAGAAAGGAGTTGGGTCGGATACAGGGCGAAGCCCCTGGTACTTTTCGGAGGATGGGATCTTGAAACAAAAATAAGTCGCGGTTCGTCGATTTGCAAGTAAATACCGAAATATTTTTTGTATAAATACTTAGTTTAATACGTAAAATTACGGGGCTGATTTTTTCCAGCTTTGATAATCAGGAAGTTGAAAATTCCTGTTTTTCCCAGGTTTTCGGTGCGGCTTACAGGGTTTCAGCCCGGTATTACAGTCTGCGGGTAACTCCTGGTACAGTCGGGTACCTTCGGTTTTCCAGTTCAGCATTTCATCACTTACCTGCCTGATAATTTTTCCCGGGTTGCCGACGACCACACTGCGGGGAGGAATGATTTCCCCTTCTTTTATCAGGGTAAGCGCGCCGACAATACTCTCATCACCCAGCTGTACATGATCCATGAGTACACAGTTCATACCTACCAGGCAGTTTTTCCCGATCTGTGCTCCATGGATAATGGCACCATGTCCGATATGCGCGCCTTCTTGTAATAACACCGTAAGTCCGGGAAACATATGGATGGTACAGTTCTCCTGCACATTACAGCCATCTTCCAGTATGATACGGCCCCAGTCGCCTCTTAAGGCCGCGCCGGGACCGATATAACAGTCTTTACCAATGATCACATCTCCGGTTATTGCTGCCTGTGGATGTACAAAAGCGGATTTGTGTACCACGGGTTTTATTCCTTTAAAGGCGTAAAACATGAGGTCAGATTAATTTTTTATCGGTACGGTAACAAAGTCCTTTAAACAGGGCCACCACATGGTCTTTCTGGTTGCGGATCTCCACCTGGTACAGTCCGGTGGATTGACCATTGTGTATTTCCGTGGCCACGGCCGTTAGTATATCCCCGATATGCACGGGTTTGATGAAATTGATGGAGGTATCGAGTGCCATTGAAAGTGTATTGCGGTTGTTGCAGGCAAAGGCAAACGCGCTGTCGGCCAGCGAAAAAGCAATGCCTCCATGGATAATACCAAAGCCGTTGACCATTTCCTCCCGGATGGTCATACGGACGCGGCTGTATCCTTCGCGGATATCCAGCACCGTTATACCGAGCCAGCGGCTGAATGCGTCGTGCTCCAGCATATGGGTAACCACCGCGGCGGCCTCTTTGTCTTTAGCTGTATGCATAATTTATTCTCCTTTAAATTGTGGCGTTCTTTTTTCCAGGAAAGCGCTAACCCCTTCTTTGAAATCTGCGGTACGGGCCGCCCGTTGCTGAAAAACATCTTCATCCTGCAGTTGTTCGTCAAATGTATTGGTGTATGAAAGCTGCAGTACCTGTTTTGTATAAGCAAGCCCGCGGGTTGGCATGTCCGACAGTGTCGTTGCTATTTTAATGGCTTCCCCGCTAAGCTGATCATCGGGAAATACTTTATACAGCATACCCAGTCGTTCCGCTTCCTCCGCCCCCACTTTTTCTCCCAGCATCATCAGGGCCGATGCTTTCTGCCAGCCGATCAGCCGGGGCAGGGTATGGGTGCCACCACTGTCCGGAATCAGGCCGATTTTACTGAAAGCCTGAATAAAAGATGCCGACCTGGCGGCAAGGACAATATCACAACAGAGGGCAATATTGGCACCGGCACCGGCAGCCACCCCGTTTACAACGGCGATCACCGGCTTTTCCAGTTTGCGGATACGGGTCACCAGCGGATTATAATGTTCACTCAATATACGCTCCATACCCGGACCGTGGGGATCAGTTACTTCAGCCAGGTCCTGACCGGCACAAAAGGCTTTGCCCGCACCTGTAATCACTACAGCCCGTATGGCAGGATCCGCACAGGCATCCAGTTTAAACTGCATGAGGAGGGCCATTTCCCGGTTAAAGGCATTGAACTTCTCCGGCCGGTTGAGGGTGATGAAGGCAACGCTTTTTTTTATTTCAAAAAGAATGGATGACATACTCTTTTTTCTATAGTATAAAAATCAGATTGATCAATGACATTTAAAATAATCAAAAGGTTCTTTGCATGCTGCACATTTGTACAATGCTTTGCAGGCCGTGCTGCCAAATTCGCTGATCCGGCTGGTATGCCAGCTGTTGCAATGAGGGCATTGTACCGCTTCATGCGGGGCAAACAGTTCGTCGCTGCAGACCTGTTGTTTCGGGTTGGGTGGAGCTATGCCGTAAGCTTTCAGTTTTTGTTTTCCATGCTCCGTCATCCAGTCGGTGGTCCAGGCCGGACTGATACTGTTTTTTATAATAACCGGTGAAAAACCTTTTGCCATCAGTTCCATCCGGATAGCGGCGGCAATTACATCCATGGCCGGGCAACCGGTATAAGTGGGGGTAATGGTCACCGTTAGTGCCTGCCCGGTTTGCTGAATATCCCGCACGATGCCCATGTCCACAATACTGAGTACCGGGATCTCCGGGTCAACCACTTCTTCCAGGTATGACCAGAGGGCATTATTTTCAGCAGTTCTGTTCATTACCATTCACAACCGGGATAAGCCCGTTGCATATATTGTAAATCGGATAATATAAATCCTAAATGCTCGGTGTGCATGCCGTTTTTACCGCCGGTATGCATAAATACATTTTCCGGAACGGCGAGGCTGGCCTGGGTAAACACTTCTCTTACTTTACTATAAAAAGCGTCTTTTAAGCCGGCCGGATCGGAACCGGCAGCCGTTTCATAATCAGCCGGTACAAAAAACTCGCCGGTATAACACCACAGTTCACTCACCGCCTTATTCATTCTGCGGGCACTCTCTTCCGTGCCGTCCCCGAGCCGGATCACCCACTCGCTGCCCCAGCGCAGATGATACCGTACTTCTTTCAGCGATTTTTCTGCAATAGCTGCCAATGTGGAATCGCTATGCGTGAGTAAGGATTGATAAAGATAAAACTGGAAAGTACTGACAAAAAACTGCCGCAGTATCGTTTGCGCCCAGTCACCATTGGGTTGTTCCGCGAGCAGGCAATTTTTAAATTCTCTTTCTGTGCGCAAAAAGGCCAGGCTGTCTTCTGTTGCCCCGTTTCCTTTCAGTTCCGCCGCATACTGATATAAACTTCTTGCCTGTCCGATCAGGTCCAGCGATATGTTCGTAATGGCAATATCCTGCTCCAGCACCGGTCCATGGCCACACCATTCGGCATTACGCTGGCCCAGGATAAGGGCATTGTCGGCCAGGTGGAGGATGTAATTGGTATATGATTGGGTCATTGGGTTAAGTTGAAAGTTGATCAGTTGAAAAGTTGATAAGGAGGTTGCAAAAGATGAGCCCTTTTCAACCTGTTAACATTTTAACCTTTCAACAGTACACTACATGTGATTGACTTCGTCCGGCAATTCATAAAACGTCGGATGCCGGTAAATTTTATCCACCGCTGGTTCATATAGTTCTCCCGCTTCTTCCGGATTGGTAGCTGTTATATACTTACTCTCCACCACCCATATACTGATGCCTTCCATACGGCGGGTATATACATCCCGGGCGTTTTCTATCGCCATCTTAGCATCCGCGGCATGCAGACTGCCGGCATGTTTATGTTCCAGTCCGTTTTTGCTGCGGATAAACACTTCCCAAAGCGGCCAGTCATGACCGGAAGCGGAAGCGGGGGGCACGGCTCCGGTTTTATCTTCGGGGATGTCGCCGTAGTAGTACTTTCTTAGCAGGTTCATGTTTGAATAGTTGATATGTTGAAAAGTTGAAAGGTTGATAAGTTTTTTTCCTTTGAAACATCCATTTCAACTTGTAAACTTGTTAACTTGTCAACCTTTTCTTAGCGTATTCAATGGCCGCTTCCCTTACCCATTCACCTTCTTCCCATGCTTTCCGCCGGGCATCGAGCCGTTGTTTGTTACAGGGACCGTTTCCTTTCACCACCTGCCAGAATTCGTCCCAGTTGATTTCGCCAAAGTCATAGTGCTTTCTCTCCTCATTCCATTTCAGATCGGGATCGGGTAAGTGCATGCCGAGTGTCTTGATCTGTTCAGCAATCATGTCGATGAAGTTTTGCCGCAGTTCGTCATTGCTTTTGCGTTTGATCTTCCACTTCATGCTCTGATCGCTGTTGGTACTTTCGGTATCGCGCGGGCCAAACATCATCAGCGCGGGCCACCACCAACGGTTGATGGCATCCTGGCACATGTCGCGTTGTTCTTTAGTGCCTCTTGATAAAACAAGTAATGCATCAAAACCCTGACGCTGGTGAAAGCTCTCTTCTTTACAAATACGTACCATGGCTCTTGCATACGGACCATAGGAAGTACGGGTGAGCATTACCTGGTTCATGATAGCGGCTCCGTCCACCAGCCAGCCAATCGCCCCGATATCGGCCCAGCTAAGCGTGGGATAATTAAAAATAGAGGAGTATTTGGCTTTGCCGCTGTGGAGGTCATTGATCATTTCCTCGCGGCTCATGCCGAGTGTTTCGGCGGCGGAATAAAGATAGAGCCCGTGCCCGCCTTCATCCTGTACTTTGGCAAGCAGGATAGCTTTGCGTTTCAGGGAAGGAGCTCTCGATATCCAGTTGCCTTCGGGCAGCATACCCACAATTTCACTATGGGCATGCTGACTGATCTGGCGGATATTCGTTTTTCGATACGCATCCGGCATCTGATCCTTCGGCTCGATCTTGATTTCATTGTCTATTTTATCCTGAAACAGCTGGTCAGGATCCACTACAGGCATAGCAAACAGTTTGGATCAAATGTAAGTAAAACTAACAGCTGTTTGCAAAAATGTATAAGGGAAAGTTCAGTTTTCCGGTGATTCTTCATCAAACTCCGGATACACATTATCCGCCATTTTCCATTTACCTTTTTCTTTTACAAAGGGCACCACACTCCAGCTCCGGTCTTCGGGTTTATCACCGGGGCTGAGCGCCGAACCGATCCGGAGCAGGGCTTTGTTGCCGGTGATGATTACTTCATAAGTGTTCTTCGGGTCCGTATACCATTTGATGGTGTAATCAATACTCTCCTGTCCGCCTGCCCATCGATCATAGTCAAAGCCCGCCGGCATTTCCTCTTCGGGATCTGCTTTGAAACAACTGTCACTGAAACGGAAATGTTCCCGTTCCGCCGTTATATAAGCTTCTCCCACAAAAGGCACCGATTTCCGCAGGTAGGCAAAGTATTTTTCAGCCTCCTTCCAGTTGATATGGTATGGAGGGGCTTCGTCTTTACCGGTACCACTGTATAAGTCGAAACGGTTGAAAGCGGTTTCGTTTTTCTGGTAAAATTTCAGGAAAGAGAAAAAGGTTTGCCTGATTTGCTGCTGTTCTTTATTGAGCTGGCCCTGCGCAAAGACAGCAACCGTAAGCAGCAGGCAAAGCGGAATTGTTTTTTTCATACAAGTAAAAATAGAAAGAGCAGCGGTTGAACTGCTCTTTCAGGTGGAAGACGGAAAAAAAACTATCGTGCATAGACCCCGTTCGGGCTGACCACGCTGGCCGGGCCGCCACTGATACCCACGGGGGGAATAATAATGGATATGGGTTCACCATTTATTTTTAAACTGACTTTCCTGGCATGGATCTCCACGCCCTGTTGGTAAAAGGGAGGCATGGCTGCCGGGGCACGGTTGATCAGGTAAGGCTCACTGAAATCACTCATTTCCATTTCAAACGTATAACCACCGGTGGTACAGGTGGCCCGGGCGGATGTCTCATTAATCTGAATGTCAATTTCCGCCGGCAGTACCGGGGCATTTTCAAACGGTGTACCGGCAAAAATCTGCGGGCCGAAATAAGCACCGGCCCCGGGGTCATTACAGACAAAGCCGAATACCAGCGGCGCATCCTGGGGATCCGGTTGCCAGAATAACATGCCGGCCGGGGCATTGCCTACGGGTGTATTGACCATACGGCCCAGGTGTACAATAATATTGGGCATTTGCAATTCGGGGGAAGTGAGGGCCACCAGGTCCACACCGCCTTCCCAGCTCATCCACTTGGTTACATTTGACATAGAAGGTTTTTTAGGTTAGGGTAAATAAACTGCATTTTACCAATCCTGACTATACCCCGCAGAGGGTATTTATTGTCCGGATTCAGCTGCCGACTTTTACAGGAGTTGATCATATAATTGTAGATTTAACCAACTTACTCAGCTTGACTCGCAGAACCCATATACTCATTTTCTTCCTGCTCTTGTCCCGGACACTCGGTGCACAATCCGATTCAGTAGTGCATTTCATTCAACGACTGGAAGTAAGTCCTGCTCATACGGAAGATATCCGTACAATCCGCCAATGGCTCAGTAAGGGCAATCTTTCCGTTGCCGATCAGATTGCCCTTCAGTCGGCGATGGTTAAGAAATTCCAGGAGCTTAAACAGTGGGATGAGTGTTTGTCTTATTGCCAGCAGCGAGTGGCTGAAGCCCGCAGCGCAGGTAATACACTGGCCGAGGCCAGTTTTCTGAAACTGATCGGGAATACCTACTATCATATTCCAGATAAAGAGAAGGCCATTCCTTATTGGGAAAAATGCCTGGAGATCAGTGCCGCACATGGGTATTATATCCTCTGGCAACAGGCATTGAATAACCTGGGAGGTTATTATATTGATTTAAATACGCATCTCGATAAAGCGGAGCAATACCTGCTCCGGGCTATTGAAGTAGGAAAAAAGAACCCGGTGCCCGACTACCACCAGCTGAATCAGAATTACCGCTTGCTGGCTACACTCTATGACCGTATTGATCAACCTGCAAAATCAGCAGTCATTTTTGAAAAAGTGATTGCACAAAGCCGTGAACAAGGGGATAGTATGCAGATGGCCGAAGCCCTGATGTTTTATTCAAGGGCACTCTCAAGAAGTAAGAATTTCACTAAGGCCATACAAACGGGTGCCATGGCGGTGGCAATGACTGAAAAATCGAACCGGCTCGATCTGCTGTCAACTGCGCTCACCTTACAAGCTGAAAACCTCTCCCTGGCTGGGGCCTACAAAGAAGCCTATGAGATCAAAGTACGACTGGATGTATTGAATAGTCAGCGTTTTGCCAGTGATCTCAACGAAAAAATTTCAGCCGCGAATGCCCGGTTGAAAACCGCCGAATCGGAGCATGAAAAACAACTGGCCCTGCTGAAAGCCAGAAAAGAAAAACAATTGCTGGTATACGGACTGATCGGATTGTTCATTATCATGATCCTTATACTATACAACTATTATCAGCGCCGGCATAACCGGCAAAGGCTGCAGTTACAGGCACAGGTACAGGAGGAAAAGGCAAGGCTCAGCCGCGACCTGCACGATAACCTGGGGTCACAACTCACACTGCTCTCCAATAATATTGAGTCACTTGATCTGCACTACCGGAAAGAACAGGAGCTCGGCGAACCGATTGATAAACTCAGAAACAGTTCCCGTCAATTACTGCAGACCCTACGGGAAACCATCTGGATACTCAACCGGGAGCAGGTTACAGGGGAGGACTTCTTTGATAAATTGGTGGATTATGCCCATCGTTTCCTGCAATCAACCGGTGGCATACAATTAAAAGTTGAAGAAAGCTTCACTGCATCCAGGGAACTGCAGTCCAATGAAGCACTTCAGTTGTTCAGGATCTGCCAGGAAGCTATCAACAATGCCTGTAAATATTCCGGTACAGCTGAATTGCTTTTATCAGGCCGGACGGAGGAAAATAAGTTTATACTAGAAGTTGCCGATAAGGGAAGCGGATTTATGTTGCCGGATACAGGCGATGAAGAACATTATGGTCTTCGGAATATGAGCGACAGAGCGGCTGCTGCCGGGGCAACTTTACATATCGATACGCAATTGAATAAAGGAACCAGGATAACGATCATACTGTAAACAAATGCCCCCCAGGGGGTATTGATTCACTCGGAAAACAAGGACAATTTTGTTGTATGCTGATAGCAGTTGTAGATGATAAGACTTACCTGCGACGTTCGCTCCGTGACAAACTGAGTACGGTAGAGAGTGATATCCGTATTGTGTTTGAGGCGGCGGATGGTACTGAGTTCCTGAAAAAGATGAGATCGGTAAAGGAGAAACCCGATGTTGTGTTGATGGATATTGAAATGAATGAGCTCAACGGAATAGAGACCGTTCTGGTAGCCGCACCGCTTTACCCCTCTGTAAAATTCCTGATGCTGACTGTTTTTGATGATGATGAACGCATTTTCAATGCCATCAAAGCAGGGGCACATGGCTATTTATTAAAGGAAGAAAGTGCTCAAACAATTCTGGATGCGATCTTCCAGGTTCACCAGGATGAAGGAGCGCCGATGAGTCCGGGTATTGCCCGTAAAGCCTGGAAATGGCTGACTTCCCTGCCGGCTACTCCTGCTAAAGAGGGGAGCGATCAGGCCGGCGATGCCAATGATAGTTTACTGAGTGACCGGGAGAAGGAAATACTCCGTTGCAATATGGAAGGAAAAGAATATGCACAGATCGCTGAAGAACTCTTCCTGAGCCGGCACACGGTACGCCAGCATATGAAGAATATCTACAAGAAACTGCATGTCAGCAGCAAAGTGGAAGCTTTGCAGATCAGCCTGAAGAATAAATGGATCTGATCAGCGGTACATCAAATGCCGCACAGGGGGTATTGCTCCCCGTACGATTATCTGACAATTTTACAACTGTTACACAGACCCGGCGCTTACCAGTGCCCTGTGATTTACTGAACTGTCAATAACCATTCATTATGCGGAAGTTCATTTGTTTGGCCCTGCTGCTGTATAGTATGCTCAGCTTTGGCCAGGGGAAGAAAAAAAATATTGAAGGTAAAGGGTTACAGGTGGCATTGGTGTATGCCAACCAGGATCGCCCTGCTTTTGATAAATACATCAGCACGGTGGCCTCCACCCTTAATTTAACATCCTCCATAAACCCGAAAACCCATATCGGACTGGCCACCACATTTGGCTTGCGTACCGGCAAGACAGAGATCGAGGCCGGGGCCGGACTGGTTATGGGATTAAAACTAAGTGCGGGCAGTACCAATCAGTCGGATGTGGTATCCCTTTCCACCAAGACCTTCGACATTCATTTTGGCTATAACAATTATATCGGCGGGCCTTTTTTCATTGGCTTTGATTTCGGGGTCATCAATAACGGGGGAAAATTTCAACATACCGGCAATAGCGGAACGATGTTTGAGTCAACTCCCTCCAGCAGTAGCCCTTTTAAAGGTTATTGTTTTAACCTGCGCCCGAAAGCGGGTTTCTTTTTCCCTTTCAAAAGCGGAGAATATTCCGGGCTTAAACTGACCGCCTTTTACGATTACGGATTAACGAAATATGAGTTTTATAAGAACGACATATTCGATATCCGGCTGAAGAATTATAGCGGTGAAACAAAATCTGCCTACAAAGGGTTGGGGTTTCAGTTGGGACTCGTCATTGCCATGGATAAATAATCTGTAATACTAATTAATGAGAAAATACATTTTATTCCTGCTTTCGGGTTGCCTGTTACATCTGGCCGTAAAGGCACAGGAAGAGGATGAAGCCCTGGTCAAACTGGCCAATGAACGGATACCGGTTTCGATGCAGCACTTTTCTTTTTTTGAAACCTATGGTACTTTTATCGGCAGGCAACTCGATTTTCGAATGGACACGCTCTCTGCTTTACAATTCAGGGTCCGTTTTCAACGGAATTATAAGGATATCGAAAGTGTTTCAATGATCTTCTCCGCACCGGAAGAAGGCTATTTGAACAGCGCGAAGGTAACCGCCATGTATATCCGCTTTAAAACGCCTACGGCCTGTGCGGCGTACCTTAAACTTCTTGGGAAACCGGCCACTGCGACCCGTTGGGATTTTGATCCCGGAGGCGGATCCGCCTGTAAAGGGGTACAGGTATTCAGACAGGATGAAAAAACTGTACGTATACAAACCTTTTCAGACTGCAGCGGCTGACACCGCGTTATTTTTGTCGGAATGCCGCACATGGGGTATTGCCGTCCTGCATCTGCTTTAGCAGTTTTACAATAAATAATCATTAAACTTAAAAACCTGCAGGTATGAAAGTATTGCTTCACCGGGTTGTCCCGGCCATCATCGTGTTCATGTTATTGACTTTTACTGGTTATTCCCAGTCGGACCCGTTCAAAACCTTTTCCGATGCCGTGAATGGCCACCACAAGTCAAAGGATAAAGTAGTGGAAGAGGTAATATGCTTTGACAGTACGGGTGTGGCGGCACCGGTGGAGTATTACCTGCCCAAAGGAAAATATGTGATCTATGTGATGGCCGATACGGGCAGCTTTGCCGGCGTGAGTTTTTCCCTGAAGGGCAATTCGATGGAATGGGAAACAAAGGATAAGGACCAGCGCAAGATCGTTTCGGAAGGCAAGGGCTTCAAACAGAAAAAATGGATCATCAGTAATCCTATTAAGACCGGTGCGCAGTATGGCACACTGGAGTTCAAGGTGGATGATATCATGAACCTGATGCGCAATGCCGGTGCCCGGGCAGATGCGCGCCGCCAGGCTACTATCAATGCGACCAATATCAGCAGGGCCACCCGTGGAGAGGTTACCACGTCATCAGCCAGTTTTACAAAATATGAGAATGGAGCAGAACTTATTGTTAACCTCAGTGCGGATGCTGCTGATATCCGCAGGCCATGGGGTGCAGTGAAGATTTTTATATTCGAACGATAAAGTTGCATTGTTTCAGTCAACTGGATTTTTGGGTTAAAATACACTAATTAGTGTATAGGGGAATCCGTACCGAACAGTGATTTTTGTTTTATTCCCCAACCTTGAAATTAATTTCTTGACATGAAATCATGCTTTGCCCTTGTATTCCTGCTGTCCACCCTTTTTTCTATGGCGCAGGATCAGCCAAAATCACTGCTCGTACTGAAGCCTACCCTGAATGCGGGCAATATCGCCATCAAACGAGACGGAGGAAATCCCAGTTCCCCGGATAGCCGGATCGGTTATGGGATCGGCCTGCAGTATATGCAATTTTTTGGCGAACGCGTTTACTTTGCACTTGGTGGAGAATTTAATTCAAGAGGCTATAAAGGTGCCCGGGTCGTTTACCTGGATGCACCGGTTTCCATGAACATCATGCTGGGCAAACATAAAATCTTCGGATTTGGGGCTGGTGCCTATGCCGGTATGGCTTTGTCGGGGAAGTACAAGAGCAATGACGGCTGGACGAAATTCAAATTCGGAGAAACGGCAACGGATAACCGCAGCCGGATGGATTACGGATACCTGGTCAACCTGATTTATCAGTCGCCGGGACTCTTCTTTGCTACCTTATCCCTGATGTCCGGGCTGAAAGATATTACACCGGCGGACAAACAACAGGATCTGTACTGGATGAAGCTGAGGACATCGCAGTTGTCCATTGTAATACCACTGAATACCATCCTGGGAAAATAATCAGTCTGTTAAATGTAGCTTATGAAGTTAATAGTTCACGCCGGTTTGTTTATTTGTATTCTCCTGTGTAGTTCCTTCGTCCATGCAACGGGGGCGACGGATTCTACCGCATTGGATAAAGCCGTGGCTGAGTTCAGCCACTTCCTGCATAACAAGCCGTATGGGAATGATTACTTCAATGGAATTCAGCAGAAAACGAACATTTTAAAAGTGAAATTTCTGAAAAAGTATTATGAGTTCATGCTGGATAAAGTGGAGAAAGTGGTGCTCACCAAAGAGGAAGGCCGGTATAAGGTAACCGTCTCCGCCTCCCGTGATTGTTATTATGATAGCGGATTTGAACAATATTACAAATCCGAAACATTCAGCAAGTTGTCTGAAAAAGACTGTATGCGATTTTATCTTTTGTTTGGCAATATCCTCGATCAGTACCGGCTGGCAACGAATAAGAAGTACAAAATCCGTAAAACCTATGCTGAAAAGCTGGCGATTCTGACCGCGCCAGGTTTCAGAACCGTGATCCCATCCGGTGCAGTGGTGCAGGTACTGGAGATTAATAAATCCGAACCGGCGTACAAAAGCCTGAAGAAACTTACCGGTACGGAAA
This sequence comes from Chitinophagales bacterium, assembly GCA_017303855.1. Classification (GTDB taxonomy): domain Bacteria; phylum Bacteroidota; class Bacteroidia; order Chitinophagales; family Chitinophagaceae; genus JJ008. The sequence continues at coordinate 306,802 of JAFLBL010000002.1, forward strand.
TTCAGGTTTACGGACTGACGGTGAATGAGGATGCTGAAACCTATTCCGGCAGTATCAGGAAGGATGCCATTAACAGTTTTACCGTCAGTGCGATCAGGGTTAAATATTTATATGGCACGCCGAATTCCGTTTTCCGCATTGCACCAGCCGGTGATTTCTGTACCAAAGCGGGTTTTATGATCAGGAAAATGGCGGATAATGAGCTGAAAAGCCTCATTCCCTATACTAATCCGGATAAATACGGGTTGAATCATTTGATCAGCGACGTATATTTTGAAGAACTGCCGGATGGCTCATTCGCGCAAAAGTCACCGGATATGATTGGTTTTTTTAAGCAAGACATGCGGGAAGAGGAAGCGAATGAATTATTTAAGCGGATCGGGCAACAGTTAAAAGACTGTCTCGGATTAAATCCTGAAAAGAGGAATGATAAATCCGATTTGAAAAATTTTTACTACAGGATTCCGGCAAAGCCGGGAGATCAGAAAAAGGTGATGCTGCTTTTTTTGTTTGATAAAAATATCCGGACCGGGTATTACCAGGTACGATTGGATTTTGCAAACTATTGATAGTGGTAACAGCAATGGATGTACTGAATAGGAACAGCGATATTAAAACTATTGTATGATTAAATGGCTGAACAGTGTTTTGCTGATTTTAAATGCAGGGATCGCGTTTGCTCAGGCGCCCGACAGTGATAATGACGGCGTACCCGATAGCGAAGATGTATGTCCCCGGGTTAAAGGAACAAAGGCCAATAAGGGTTGCCCGGATGCAGCGGCCGGAACGAAAACAACTGATTATTTTGCCAAGGATGATTTTACCACTATTCTCGATGTGATCTGTAAATCGGAACTGGCGAAATACCGGCATCCGCAGGTACCGGCACAGCAACTGGAAGGAGTGGTAACTACATTGCCGCAAACGGGGGTGAATAAACAATTTCCCGTATACTATTCTACAGACGGGAAGGGAAGTTTTATCGCCATGCTGATCCTGACAAATCAGTTGAGCGAATTCAATAAAACGGTGGAATTCGTACATCAACAGCTGCTGATCAATTCATCTTCCTGTCTGTCGTATAAACTGTTCAGACCGGTACCAACCGCTTCAGGTGATACCACTTTTATGGCATTCAATCAGAATGACGAGGGATCGCTGATGCAGATAAAAGTCTATAAGCACAAAGTGAGCGCCAATGAAAACTATCTCATATTAGGAGTTGAAGCCGTACCCCGCCGCCCGCAGCCTGTTGTAAAAGTGGCCGATCCGGCGCTCTGCAATGAGCTGCAGAAAATCATGGAAGCCAGCAGCGATGGATTTAAGAATGTGCGTGCCAATCCGAAGAAGAACAGTATTTCGGGTCTGGATGATTATGAAACCAGTCTGCCCGGTCTGGGCCTGGAAACAAAAAAACTCCGCGTGGAGGATTGGTATGATGTATTGGAAATGAAGGAGAATAAAATAATCACCTATGACGCCAGCCGTTTTGTGGAGAATAAAGAAAAGGCTGAAGCCCTGTTTAATCAGTATGTGGCTAAACTGGAATCTTGCGGCACCTTAAAAGACCGCCAGGTAGCACAGACTAAAAACCTGATCACGCTCAGCTATTCAGCCAGGGTAAATAACCGTGCGAAAGAAGTCAGTCTTAAATTAATGGACCTTGGAGAAGGATATGTGATCAGTGTGCATGTTACCGATAAATATGCCAAATTGAATTAACGAGGAAGCCTATTTTGCGTCAAAATCCACTACTACTTTCTCCGTCTTCGGGTGACTCTGGCAGGTGAGGATATAGCCTTTTTCCACTTCATCTTCTTCCAGCCCCCAATGTACATCCATACTCACTTCACCTTCAAGCAATCTGGCTTTGCAGGTGCAGCACATGCCGCCCTTACAGGCATAAGGCAGGTCGGCGCCCTGCTGCAATGCTGCGTCGAGGATGGTTTGCCCGCTGTTAAAAGGAATGGTTACATCAAAACTCCTTCCATCCACTTTTACCGTAATCTGACTCCCGGCTCCCGACTCCTGACTCCTGACTCCCGACTCCTGTCTCCCGACTCCCGACTCCTGAGTCCCGGATGTATTAAACAATTCAAAGTGTATCTTTTTCTTCTCCACGCCCTGCTGTTCAAGATAATCCTTCACTGTAAAAATCATTTCCGCAGGGCCACAGATAAAAAACTCATCGGTACCGGTAAAATCTTCTAACCGGTCCAGTTCTTTCAGTTTCTCCTTGCTGATCCGGCCAAAATTCAGTCCGGTATCCATCCGCTCGCGGCTGAGTATATGTACCAGGCTGAAACGGTTCATGTACTGATTCTTGAGCGCTTCCAGTTCTTCAAAAAAAATAATGGAACTCCGGGTACGGTTGCCGTAGACCAGTGTAAAGCGGCTATGCTTCTCCGTGGCCAGCGTGGTTTTAATCAGGGAGATCACCGGAGTGATCCCGCTTCCGGCAGCAAAAGCCAGATAGTTTTTTTTATGTTCCGGGTGCATTGGGGTGTTGAAGCGGCCGGCCGGTGACATTACATCGAGTATATCCCCTTTTTTCAGTTGCTCATTGGCATAGCCGGAGAACAGCCCTCCTTCTACTTTTTTGATGGCTACTTTCAGCTGGTTTTCCTGCGGGGAGGAACAGATCGAGTAACTCCGGCGCACATCTTCTCCGTTGATGCTGGTGCGGAGCGTCAGGCTCTGACCCGGACTGAACTGAAAATCTTCTTTCAGATTTTCGGGTACATCAAATAATACGGAAACGCAATCCGCGGTTTCTTTCTTTATTTCTTTAATGGAGAGCCGGTGAAAATGCAGGGACATATCAGCCTTGTTTACGTAAACCATCGATCATAATCATGATCATATTGTTTTCGAGTTCTTCCGCACTGATCTTGGCCGTACTCCGGTGCCAGCTTTCAATACCGCTTACGGCATGAAGCATGATCAGGACGGCCGTGGGGGCGTCGATTTTCTTGATTTCGTTTTTGGCGATCCCTTCTTCTATAATGGAGGCGAATTTCTTGCGGTAATTCCGGCGCTGGGTCTGGAAGTTGGAGAGATAGGGCTCATCCAGGTGTTTCCATTCACGGTCACTTACATATACATCTTCATAATTTTCCGTCATCTGTTTGATGTGAAAACGAAGCAGCTGCTCAATTTTAGCAATTGATTTCTGTCCGCTGTTTTCAATTGTATCAATCGTGGTATTATACAGGTTAGCCACATCAAAACAAATCGCTTCCAGTATTTCATTTTTGGAGCGGATATGGTTGTAAAGACTCGCGGCTTCAATGCCAACGGCTTCTGCCAGGTCGCGCATGGAGGTAGCGGCGAATCCTTTTTCACGGAACATAGCGGCTGCTTTTTTAAGGATCAATCCTTTTTTGGACGCCTTTTTGCGTTGTGCCTTTGCCATAATGAGTGGTTGTTAAGTGACAAGTATGAATATAAATATATGTAACTATTCTGATTTGTTTCAGCCCTTTGCTGCCGGTTTTACCGGTTTGGCTGCTGGTTTAAGCGGTGCAGGTGGCCGTATCGGCTCCACTTTTTCGGGTACTTTAGCGGGTACCACCAGGTCAGGACTCAGATCCGGTTTGATCTGGGTGGCTGATTTCTGACTGTTTTGTGAATCGAAAAAGGTCCAGAATATACCTCCGTCCCATGACTGACCCACCAGATGATTGACTGCGGTGATCCGCCGGCCCTCCCATTCAATGACAGAGTTCAGTTCAATGATACTTTGGAAATCATTGCCGCTTTTTATGAGTTGCAGTATTTTCCCGGGCTTGTAAACTTTCCAGGAAGAATCAGGAATCTGGCCGAATACGCCCGTTGTGAAATTGATGAATTCCGCTTTGCCGCCCATACTGCCAATAATGGCCGGATTGGTATATCGGGCAAATACATCCCAGTTACGGGCTCTGAATCCCCAGGCCATACTGTCGGCGCATTTTAGCATATGGCTCTTTACAAAACTGCTGTCAAACTGAGCCTGTAAAACGCCGGGCAACAGGGAAACAAGTATAAAGAGGCATACTATTATCCCAGGGGATCTTTGTTTCATGACCTAAAGGTATTAAATAAGTATAAGTAAGCATCCCGGGGCATATGGTGGCAAGTACGAAGTAGGAAGTACGAAGTACGGGGGCTATAATGATCTTTTCGTTCCTGATACCTGACACCCGGCACCTGGCACTCGTCCCGGCTTTTCATTTTCCCCTCAAATTGCCGTAGGTTTGCGGCCGAACTGAATTTTCATTCTTCAAAAACTGATACATGTCTTTAATTACTGTCGGAACCATGGCCTTTGATGCCATTGAAACACCCTTTGGAAAAATTGATAAAATAGTGGGAGGCTCAGCGGTTTATGTGGCTTACGCTGCGGGCAATTTTGTAAAACCGGTACAGCAGATCTCCATTGTGGGGGAAGATTTTCCCGAGGAGGAAATGGCCGAACTCCGCAGCCGTGGGGTACACCTGGACGGGGTGGAAATTGTACCGGGTAAGAAATCATTTTTCTGGAGTGGCCGGTATCATGAAGACATGAATAGCCGGGATACACTGGTTACCGACCTGAATGTACTGGCTGATTTTGATCCCAAGGTTCCGGACAGTTACCAGGGGGCTGAATTCCTGATGCTGGGCAACCTGGCACCTAAAATCCAGCTTAATGTAATTCAGGAATTGAAAACACGCCCGAAGCTGATCGCCATGGATACCATGAACTTCTGGATGGATGTGGCAATGGCGGAACTGAAAATTGTATTGAAATATGTGGATATGCTGATCGTGAATGATGCTGAAGCCCGTCAGCTGACCGGTCTGTTTTCCCTTGTAAAAGCGGCTAAAGCCATTATGGCCATGGGACCGAAATTCCTGATTATTAAAAAAGGAGAGCACGGCGCCCTGTTGTTCCATGGCGATGATGTATTCTATGCCCCGGCACTGCCCCTGGAAGATGTATTCGATCCCACCGGGGCCGGCGATACTTTTGCAGGCGGCTTTATGGGCCATATTGCCAAAACCGGTGATATTTCTTTCGAGAACATGAAACGTGGTATCATCGTGGGGTCTGCCATGGCCAGTTTCTGTGTGGAGAAATTTGGTCCTACCCGTCTGAAAGAAATCACCCCGGAAGATATCAATACCCGTATTCAGCAATTCAAGAACCTGGTGAGTTTTGATATTGAACTGGTGTAATATAGTCTGCTGATCTTTTTTTGAAAACAGAGCCATTATATGGCTCTGTTTTAATGTAAAGGCCTCGCCAGCACAATCACATTTTTAAACGACTGTTTCTTCCCTTCCAGGTTAAAGATTTCTGTAAAAACAATATACCGGCCAACCGGCAGTTTATTCTTTTTTTCATCCAGACCGTCCCAGGTCCACTGACCAGATAATCCCAGTAAACCATTTCGTACGAGATACCTGACCGGTCTTCCGCCGGCATCATAGATTACCATATTGGCTATATAACCCGGAGCTGTAACCGAATACTGTATGGCTGCTACGTCATCACGACCGTCGTTATCCGGGGAGAAAACAGCAGGTTGTACGGCAATCGTGGCCGGAACTGCATGCACGGACAGGTATTGTGAATTTTTATAGCCCGGCGTTCCATACCCGGCAGTGGACGCAGCACTATGCCAGTTGCCCTGATCAGGTGAGAATCCTTCCGGACTGATGCGTTCCAGGGCCACGCCTTCGGGGTTATCAATAAGTTTAAAATGCCACTTCTCCGAATAGGGTACTTCATCCACAATTACCCCGGCTGTATTCAGCAGGAGGGCATATCCTTCTTCATCGGGTAAAGAGGGTAGGGTGGTCATGCTGATCACCCGGTCAGGCGCCTGAACAAAATAGTCCAGGGCCAGTTGTGCCGGATTTGAAGCGAATACCACATATTCACCGGGGTAAATATAAAATGGAGTATTGCTGATTGCTTTGATATTACTGATGGCCCGGTTGCTGTTCCGGTTGGCCAATGAAAGACCGGACAGATCCAGTACTTTATGACTCCGGTTATAACATTCGATATAATCTTCTCCGCCACTGCGCGGGTTAAACAGCAATTCATTGATCACGATATCTGACCACAGCGCTTCACCGGCCCTTCCGGCTTTTACTGTACTGCCATTCCTGATTGCATTGCCTTTGCAGTCATGGGTATTATTTACCTGCACCTGGTAAATGGTATTCCACTGGAGATGGGTATTCAGTTTCAGCTGCACCTGTGTAAATAAAGGCGGAACGGTAATGGCCTGTAGTACCTGTAGTCCGTTATCAATGCTATAATTACTTACCGTAGCCCCGGAGAGGCTGTCCAGCGGTTCATCAAACAGCAGTACAATGGTGCTGCTGTCTGCACTGAACGAGCGGAGCAACTGTGGTCCGGTAAGGTCAGTCCGGGTGGTATCCGTTGAATTTTTTCTTCCGGGTGTACCACCCGCCGGATGATCACTGGCTTTCCAGTTCTGCTGACCGCCGCAGGGAAGATGACTGTCCATCATTTCCAGTGACCAGCCGCCTTCTCTTTTAACTTCATTGCGGTACCAGCTGCTGTTATACTGCAGGGCATGAACCGTCATGCCATTGGGCGCTTTTACTGAAAGCAGATCTGATTCATTGTCCAGTGTTGGAAAATTACTTACGGCAATAGTACTGCCAAACACGCTTAATGCGGCAACTGCACTACCGGTGCATACAATCACCATACTGTCCGGTTGCAGCAGATAGGCAGGCAGGGGATTACTCTGTCCGGTAGCATCGGCAATCCGCCATTGCTGGAGGTTGATGGCAGTACCACTGTTGTTTTTCAGCTCTATCCATTCACTGCCCGGTAAACCAATAGCGGGTGAAGGATCGGCCATGAATTCATGAATGATTACATCAAACCGTTGTTGCGCGCACAAACAAACAGGTGTAAGCATACAGCTGCACAGCAGCAGGGATAAGGTTATTTTCATAGGGGCAATATATTTTTTTTTGATACGGACTGCGTTTTTGTCGACATACCAGCCGATTTTTTTTGCTCATTTTTTGGTCATACCCCCGCACGGGCCTATTTTTGCCGGGCAATGATGACAACGAAACATACAAAACGCATTAAGAAACGTTCCTGAGGGAGGTTTGCAGCGTTATGTATGTACAGCATAAAAGTTTAGCAGGCCTTCCTTACGGAGGGTCTTTTTTTTGCCCCGTTGTTGTATAGCCGTAAATCAATTTTAATTCATCAAAAAAACTTCCGCCTTGCGGAAGATGGGGGGACAAACAATGAAAGTTGCAGTAGTCGGCGCCACCGGACTGGTAGGCACCAAAATGTTACAGGTATTAGCAGAACGGAATTTCCCGGTAACCGAACTGGTTCCCGTGGCTTCTGAAAAATCAGTTGGTAAGGAAGTGGAGTTTAAAGGACAAAAGTACAAAGTAGTGAGTATGGCGGATGCGATTGCTGCTAAACCGGCTGTTGCCATTTTCTCTGCCGGCGGCGGTACTTCCCTGGAATGGGCACCTAAGTTTGCGGCGGCAGGCATCACTGTAGTGGATAATTCATCTGCCTGGCGAATGGATCCCACCAAACCATTGGTGGTGCCCGAGATTAATGCGGATATTCTTACTGCCAATGATAAGATAATCGCCAATCCCAACTGTTCCACCATCCAGATGGTGGTAGCCCTGAACCCGCTGCATAAGAAATACGGCATTAAACGGATTGTAGTGAGTACGTATCAGAGTGTAACCGGTACCGGTGTAAAAGCCGTGGAGCAATTACATGGTGAACGCAGAAAGCAGGTAAAAGGCGAACAAGCCGAATACCCGATGGCATATAAATACCCGATCGACCTGAATGTTATTCCGCAGATTGATGTTTTCCTCGATAATGGGTACACCAAGGAAGAAATGAAGATGGTGAAAGAAACCAATAAAATCATGCGGGATGATACCATCCGGGTAACGGCCACTACGGTTCGTATTCCGGTAATGGGCGGTCATAGTGAATCGGTGAATGTGGAGTTTGCCAGCGACTTTGACCTGGCTGAAGTAAAAGCAGTATTGGCGAATGCGCCCGGTGTGGTGGTGGTGGATGACCTGGCCAATCAACAATATCCTATGCCGATGGACGCCCACGAAAAGGATGAGGTATTTGTAGGCCGTCTGCGCAGAGACGAGAGTCAGCCCAATACCCTCAACATGTGGGTGGTATCGGATAACCTGCGCAAAGGAGCCGCAACCAACGCGGTACAGATTGCCGAATACCTCAGCAGCAAAGGCTTACTCGGCTAATGCGTGATTGATAAAATGAACCAGCGGTTGCAGTGCTTCAAAAGCTGCAACCGTTTTTTTTATGAGCTCCTTTGAAGTAAGATCGGTGTCGTTGATGGTGGTAAGTGCGACAAAACTTTTCAGTTTTAAATATTCTCCGGCGGGATTATCGGCTGCATAACCTTTTGGCAGCCGCACCAGTGTATATTCAGCCGAACGGGACAGATCACCGTACACCGTTTTGAATTTCTTATGGTTCAGTATTTTTTTGAAATCAGCATAGTTATAATCAATCTCCTGCCTTATTTTTCCCAGTTCCGGCGGCATGGGCATCCACAAGCCTCCTCCCATAAAAGCCTGTCCGGGTTCGCAATGAAAATAATATCCCCCCAGGATGGACTTCTTACCCCCGCTGTTGATATATGCGCCCATATTGGTTTTATAGGGCGACTTGTCTTTGGAAAAACGTACATCCCGGTTGATCCGGAACATACAGTTTTTCGCCAGTAACCCGCTTATTGAAGGTTCCTTCTTACTGAACTGACTGATCACTTCCTGTACGAACAAAGCAAAATCAGCTTTGGCTGCATCATAACTCTTGCGGTTCTTATCAAACCATTCTTTACTATTGTTCTTCTTCAGAACCTTGAGAAATTGTAAGGTAGCCGGCTGTAACATGAGATTTTTTTCTAAAGGTAGCGGAAAGCAAGGACAGCCTGCCGGCAGAACACAGCCGGTAAAATGCAAAAAGCGAGAAAGGATGTAATTCCGATCTCGCTTCTTATAATAAAAGTATCTCTAAACTTGATAATAAAATTCCGTACGTAAATGGCTGTTGATTACTAACTGCCGGCTACTAACTACGGACTACTTTACTCTTCCCCAGTTCTCCCCGCTCTTGATCCGGTACAGGGTCATTTCGCTGACTCCGTATTTATCGGCCAGTTGACGAATGCTGATACTCCGGTTCTTGTTGCCGAGCGTGGCTTTAATTTTACTTACCTGGGTGGCGTTGAGTTTGAGACCGGTGGTCCTGTTCGCCTGTTTCTTTTTGTAGGCTTTTTTAGCCGGACTCTCCTGTTGGTGTGCCATCATTTCCTCCAGGGTGGCCCATTTCAGGTTCTTAACATCATTGTCCAGTTTGTTGTGATTTTTATGAATCACATACTTGTGGGCTGCTGACTTACGATCCACCATCAGTTTAGCGATTTCACGGTGGATATACAACGTGCCTTTGTTTTCAGGCCGATGCAGGTTGAGTGTCCTGTACCCGGTTGTGAGGGAACCACTGAGCAGTTTGCCGTCAGTAATGTCCTCCCTGTAACTGGCGATGCGCCCTTTACTGGATACAGCGTAACGGTTTCTGAGATGCCTCCATCCGGAAAAGCTCAACGGCTTCCAGATTTCACCGGCTAATTTTTTGATCATAGTAATAAATTTTTTTAGCCAGGAAAAGGTTGTTTATAACGGCAGTAAACAGCGGTTATACTTGTTAGATTCAGTTAGTCTAAGTTAACAGAATTAATGAGATAACCAATTTTTATTTTTTCCCGATCAGTTGCAGGAACTCATCCTCTGTAAGAATCTTCACGCTGTTTATTTTTTTTGCCTTTTCCAGTTTACTCCCGGCATCTTCGCCAACTACCAGGTAATTGAGTTTGGCACTGACCCCGCTCAATATCTGGCCGCCCTGTTCTTCCGCCATGGCTTCCGCCTGGCTGCGCTTAAGCGTGGGAAGTGTACCCGTAAATAAGAAAGTCTGGCCGGTCAGGTTGCCGGTACCACCCAGTTGCTTTTTCTCATTTTTCAGTGTAAGCCCCAGTTTTTCGAGCTCCGTCAGCATGGTAATATTATCCGCATTGCTGAAAAACTGATAAATACTCCCGCCTACTTTCGGTCCTACATCTTCGAGATGCTGTAGCTGCTCCAGTGAAAAATCCTTAAAATCCAGCAAATGGCTGACCGCCTGCGCAAGGGTCTTTGCGGTTGTTTCTCCTACAAATCGTATGCCCAGCGCGTAAATCAGCCGGTGTAAGGGTTGTTTTTTTGAAAGTTCAATTGCGCTTTGCAGGTTGTCAATGGATTTTTGCCCGAAGCCTTCAATTCCCTTCAGTTTGGTAAAATCGAGCAGATAGAGGGAGGGGATGTCTTTTATCAGTCCCATTTCATAAAACCGGCGCACATTGGCTTCGCCAAAACCGCGCATATCCATGGCGTCTTTGCTTACAAAATGAATCATCCGTTCCACTACCTGTGCCGGGCACTCGATATTCGTACAGCGCCACACCGCCTCTTCTTCTTCTTTAAATAAGGGGCCGGAACACACAGGACAGTTTTTAGGAAAGTGAATCGGCTGCTCCTCTCCGGTACGTAATTCAGGCATGGATTTTACAATCTGCGGGATTACATCTCCGGCTCTTTCAATCAACACGTGGTCCCCGATCCGGAGGTCCTTTTCCAGGATATATTCTTCGTTGTGTACAGAAATACTGCTAACCGTTACTCCTCCCACGGCTACTGGTTCCAGTTTAGCCACAGGGGTAACTGCCCCTGTTCTGCCTACCTGGAACTCCACATTCAGCAGCTTACTGGTGGCCTGCCGGGCTTTGAACTTAAAGGCGATGGCCCAACGCGGATGGTGTGACGTCATGCCCATTTTTTCCTGTAATGCGAAATCATTTACCTTGATCACCATGCCGTCTATTTCATAAGGCAGGTTATCGCGACCGGCTTCAAACGCCGCAACATATTTAATAACGCCGTCAATGCCTTTGAATACCTGCTTTTCCTGCTCCGGGCTGCGAAAACCAAGTTCCCATAAAAGCTGTAAAGAACCGGCATGGGTGGTCAGGGGCGCCGGTACCGGTGCTCCTTCTTTTAGTGAATAATAACTGACATGATACACGAATGCTTCCAGGTTTCTGCGCCCCACTTCGGACGAATCTTTAAGCCGCAGCGTACCCGAGGCCATATTCCGGGGGTTGGCTTTAGGGTCTTCGCCCTGTTCAATCAACTGGTCATTGTATTTTTTGAAATTACGCTTATTGATCAGCACTTCTCCCCGGATCTCCACTTGTTGTAATCCATACGTTGAAAAAGCCGCAGACAATGGAATACTCCGGATCTGCCGGATATTAGTTGTAATCTCATCACCTTCCACCCCGTCGCCGCGGGTGGCAGCCCGTACCAACTGGTCATGCTCAAAAATCAGGGAAATACTGGCACCGTCAAATTTGGGCTCCACACAGTATTCTATTTCGGCAAGGCCCGTAAGCTCCCGGGCTTTCCGGTCAAAATCCTGTAAATCTTCCGCATCATAGGAATTGTCCAGAGACAACATCGGTACCAGGTGCTGAACGGTTGGAAACTCTTTGGTCAGGCCATGGGCTACCCGTTGAGTGGGTGAGTCAGGACTGATTTTTTCAGGATGGGCGGCTTCCCCTTTTTCAAGGGCTTTGTACAACAGATCATATTCATAATCAGCAATTAACGGATCGTTTAATACGTAATACCGGTGCTCATGAAAACGTAACAGGTTTCTTAATTCCTCCAGCTGATCAGGCGCGACAGCGCCAGATTGAATGAGCTTAAGAAATTCATTTGTAGCGAGTTGTGTTTTTTTTGTTTGTTCAGGTGAGTACATAGCCTGGTTGGTTTCCCGGTAAAGTTAGTCAGACGGTTATATAAAATGAGCAGTACTTAAAACTGAAAAATTAATGTGTAATAAGTACATATTTATTAACTTCGATAACTATTTGCCGGCAGCTGCAAACAGCGCCGGTGCTATCAATTGCTAAAATAATGCTTGCTATGAAAAAAGTACTGGCACTGTACAGTTTGTTGCTGTTTTTGGTTATTTCGGCTCCTGCCCAGTTACTCACCTGGACACCCGATTTTCCGAAAGACAACGATAATATAAGTATTACGCTGGATGCCAGCAAGGGCAACCAGGGATTGTTTAATTACAGTAATACCGCCGATGTATACGTGCATGTTGGACTGATCACCAGTGCCAGCACCAGTGCCACCGACTGGAAGTATGCAAAATTTACCTGGGCCACTACAACCGCTGCCGCACAGGCCACTTATCTTGGTAGTAATAAATGGAGTTATGTTATCAATAATCCCCGCAGTTTTTTTAATGCGGCGGCTGGGGGTGTGCCTGCAGGAGAAACAATATTAAAAATTGCCATTCTCTTTCGCAACGGTACCGGTACGGTAATACAGCGAAATGCGGATGCCAGTGATATGTATATTCCGATATACGATAATACCCTGGCCACACGTTTTACCGTCCCGCTTTTTCAACCTACCAATACCCGTATACCGGAAACCATTACCAAACAAATGGGGGATAATATTTCGCTCACGGCTATTGCGAATATTCCCTCCACCATGAAATTATTTCTGAATGGCACCGAAATACAATCGGCATCCGGTGTAACTACCATTTCGGCGAATCCGGTGCTGACTACTGGGGGCAACCAGACAATCCGTGTAGATGCCATTGACGGGGCCACTACAAAATCCGAGTCTTTCCAGTTTTTTGTTTCCACACCGGTTAATGTGGCGCCTCTGCCCGCAGGTGTGAGGGATGGTATTAACTACGAGACCGGTAATACATCGGTGGTACTGGTACTGTATGCTCCCGGTAAAACGAGAGTATCGGTGATTGGTGAATTTCCGGGCAGTAACTGGGCCGAGCAGAACAATTACGTAATGAATAAAACGCCGGACGGCAATTACTGGTGGCTGCGGGTGAGCGGACTTACACCCGGTACCGAATATGCATTTCAATACCTGGTGGATGGTACGTTGAAAACCGGTGACCCTTATTCAGAAAAAATTCTTGACCCGAATAATGATTCATTTATTTCTTCCGCCACGTATCCTTCATTAAAAGCATATCCCACCGGTCTCACCAGCGGTATTGTAAGTGTGTTGCAGACCAATGCACCCGCATATAACTGGACGGTACCTTCATTTAACCGGCCGGATAAACGGAACCTTGTAATATACGAGATGCTGCTGCGGGATTTTGTGCAGACACATGACTGGACCACGCTCCGTGATACATTAAATTACCTGCAGACATTGGGTGTGAATGCCATTCAGCTGATGCCGGTTAATGAATTTGACGGGAATGAAAGCTGGGGCTACAACCCTTCCTATTTCCTGGCTCCGGATAAATACTATGGACCCAAGAACCGGTTCAGGGAATTTATTGACAGTTGCCACCGCCGTGGGATCGCGGTGATAATGGATATTGCGCTCAACCATACCACCGGCGATAATCCGCTGGCGAAATTATACTGGAACAGCAGTACCAATCAGCCTGCCGCTAATAATCCATGGCTGAATGTAAGTGCCACACATCCGTATAATGTGTTCAACGATTTTAACCATGAAAGCATGGCGACGCGTTACTTCACATCACGGGTAGTGGAACACTGGCTGCAGGAATATAAAATTGACGGATTCCGGTTTGACCTCTCCAAAGGATTTACCCAAAATACATTGTGCGGTGCCAGTACCACCAATGAAGCCTGTATTTCACAATACCATGCGGACCGTGTGGCGATCTGGAAAAGATATTATGATTCCTGTCAGCTGAAAGCCCCCGGCAGTTATGTGATCCTTGAGCATTTTGCCGCCGACAATGAAGAAATTGAATTATCCGATTATGGTATGTTGTTGTGGGGAAATATAAACTACAATTTTACCGAAGCGGCGATGGGGTATACGGCCACATCTAATTTTGAACGGTACTTATACAATGCCCGTGGCTGGAACAAACCACACCTGGTAAGTTATATGGAAAGCCATGATGAGGAGCGGATGATGTATAAGAACCTGAACTTCGGCAATAATGCCAATGCAGCGCATAATGTACGGGAACTGGATGTGGCCCTGAAGCGTGTGGAATTATGTGCCGGCTTTTTCCTGACCGCTCCAGGTCCGAAAATGATCTGGCAATTTGGCGAGCAGGGCTATGATTTTTCCATCAACCGCTGTACGGATGGAACCATCAGTAACAACTGCCGGCTCAGCAATAAGCCTATCCGCTGGGATTATTTAACGGTAACCGGCCGCAAACGGCTGGTTGATATTTTCGGAAGTCTGAATAAACTCCGTGCCAACGGCTGGTATAAAGATGTGTTTACGGCGAACAATATTACCATTACCCGCAGCCTTTCCGGCGCGGTGAAGACGCTGATAATACGGAGTGCCACTGATTCTTCCATGCTTTGTGTGATCGGCAATTTTGATGTAAATGCGCAAAGCGGTACGCTGACATTTCCCAATGCCGGTACCTGGTATGATTATCTGAACGGCAGTACATTTACCTCTACCGGAGCCGCGCAGAATTTCAACCTCCAACCGGGAGAGTTTCATGTATACCTGAACAGAAACCTTACCAATGCCGTAGTAACTTCCACCGGGGGAGTAACGCCGGGTGCTACGCCATTTTCTGCTTCCGTATTTCCGAATCCGGCAGCTGCCGATGCGGTACTGGAGCTGAATCTTCCCCAAACCGCATTGGTAAAAGCCACGCTGACCGATATGACAGGGCGTATGATAGTGGCGGACCTGGTGGCCCGTTCACTGGCACAAGGAAAGCACAGGCTGCCTGTAGGCGAAAAATTAAGTAAGTTGCCATCGGGCGTATATATTATTACAATACGGGCTGCCGGAAAAACCCAACAGGTTAAACTGGCGATTCAATAATACCAAAAGCTGCGGCTATGACAGAACGGACCTTACAACAACTGAAGACGGCTGAAACGGAAAAAATAAGTCACCTTGATTATTTCAATATCGGTATCTCCGTCGACTGCGTGATTCTGGGTTATGATGAAAAGGAATTGAAAGTGCTGCTGATTAAATCGGATATGCAGGAATTTTCCGGTTTGTATTCATTACTCGGCGATTTCATTAAACCGGACGAGGACCTGGAAGCGGCTTCATACCGGGTATTGAAAGAGCGTACAGGCCTGGATGATGTATTTCTTGAGCAGGTAAAAGCGTTTGGCAATATCACCCGTCACCCGTCGGGCCGGGTAATCACGATAGCCTACTATTCATTGATCGATGTCCGCAATCACAAACTGCAACTGGATCTGAATGAACTGCACTGGCACCCGGTAAATGAAATCAAAAAACTAGCCTTTGATCACAAACAGATTCTGGATACCTGCCTGGGTCGTTTACGTCAGCAGGTGATGGAACATCCTGTTATTTTCAATCTGTTGCCTGAGAAATTTTCATTGCGGGAACTGCAGAAATTATACCAGGCGATTCTGGGCGTGGAGCTGGACCGTCGCAATTTCAGAAAGAAAATTTCCATAAAGGACTGGTTGCTGGATATTGATGAAATGGAGGTAAACGTACCTCACCGGCCGGGCAAGCTATACACGCTGAAGAAGCAATACAGAAATAAAGCCGCTAAAAACGTGGTATTACAAATGGCCTGATTCCCTGATTATTTATAATGATCCTCCGGTCACCAGCCGGGAAGGTAACAGGATAGAGCGGGAAGCAGTGGGGCCTTCCATATTTTCGAGCATACGTTTTACAGACAGTTTTCCCAACTCAAATCCGCTGGTTTCTACGTATGTGATTTCGGGTTTAAACAAACCCGGGATAAAGCCATTGCTGATGGCCAGTACAGAAATGTCGGCCGGTATCACCAGGTCCGTCTGCTGAATACTCTTCATGGCACCGATCAGCAGTTCATCACTCATACAGAAAATATGATCCGGTCTTTTTTTCTTTGACAGGGCTTCGGCAGTAGTTTTCTTCGCCTCCGCACTGTTCAGGCAATACGCTATTTCCACAACCGGGGCACCCGGATCGTTATGTATGACTTTCAGATAGGCCTCCATTCTCCTTCGGGTAATGGAAAGTTCCGGATTGCCCATCAGGGCCAGTATTTTTTTCTTTTTATATTTCAAAATGGTGTTGGCAGCCATCGTGGCGGCTTCTTCATCGGCCATGCATATACGGTCAAATTGGTCGTCTTCCGGCACTTTGTCAAAAAAGACAACCGGGGTGCCACTCTCCTTCAGTTTATTATACAACATGGATGAATTACTGTCGGCCACCAATGATATAAATACCCCGTCCACCCGGTTCAGCTTACATAATTTCAGGTTTTCCGCTTCCTGTAGCGGGTCATCGCCTGACTGGAGAATGATCAGCGAGTAGCCATGTTTGCGTGCTTCTTCTTCTACGGCAGCAATAAATGAATCATAAAACAGATTGGATATAACCGGCACTATCAGGCCAAAAACCCGGCTCTTATTGGTACGCAGGTTAACGGCATAGGCATTGGGCTCATACTCCATGAGCAGGGCCAGCTCTTTTACTTTTCGTTTCGTGTTTTCCGATATATCCGGATGATTCTTCAACGCTCTTGAAACCGTAGAAATGCTGATGTTCAGCTGCGTTGAAATTTTTTTAAGTGTGGCGGGACTTCCCATAGCAGGCAATCGTATTGAATATAAAAGTAATTTATCCACCGCAAACATTTGCGGAAATGTTTTCGGGTTTTTTAAATGATCAAAACCGGGCGTAACGTGTTTTTGGTACCTCTAAATAACTCTAAATTTATCCCGGCTTCAGAATTTTAACAATCTTTTTTTGAAATGGGCATCCTGTACCTCCGGGCTGCCGATGAAAAGAGAAGAAAGGGCTGAAGCCTGGCTGATTGAAACAAAAGCCTGTCCCGCCCCGAAAAGTGTACCTGACCGGACTGGCCATATGAACGAAGGAATAATTACCCGATTATAATTTAAAAACCCCGATTGCTTATGTCTGCAAAAACTCTGCTTTCTGCTTTCCTTTGCCTTGTATTTGCGGTTACTGCGCAGGTTGTATCTGCCCAGGACAGAACCGTTACAGGTAAAGTGACCGACTCAAAAGATGGTTCCCCGGTTGTGGGAGCCTCTGTTCAGCCCAAAGGTGCCAGAACAGGAACATCCACAAAAGCCGATGGAACATTCAGCCTCAATGTAGCGGCTGCTGTTACAGAACTCGTGATTACATCCGTTGGTTACGAGACTCAATCTGTATCCATTGCCGGTAAAAATTCCGTTGATGTTTCATTTGTTGCATCCGGCGGTCCCAGTCTGAATGAAGTGGTGGTTACCGGTTATGGTACCACACGTAAGAAGGACCTGACCGGTTCCGTTTCTTCTGTTAAAGCAAAGGACTTTAACAAAGGTGCCGTTACTTCTCCTGATCAGCTGATCCAGGGTAAAGTAGCCGGTTTACAAATTGTAAATAACAGTGGTCAGCCGGGTGGTGGTGCTACCATCCGTATCCGTGGTACGAGTTCTGTTCGTTCCGGGAATAACCCATTGATTGTGGTGGATGGTGTGCCCCTGGATGGTGGTACTGCCCGTCCGGGTCTGGGTATCGGCGGTATCGGTACCAGTCCTTCTTCCAACCCGCTTAATTTCATTAATCCTAATGAGATTGCCAGTATGGATGTACTGAAAGATGCTTCCGCCACGGCTATTTATGGATCACGTGGTGCAAACGGAGTAATCATCATTACCACCAAACGCGGACAATCCGGTACACCCCAGATAGATGTTAACTATACCGCCGGTACTTCATCCATTATGAAGAAACTCGATGTGCTGACCGGTGATGAATACAGGGCGGCCCTGTCTCAGTATAATCTGACATCCGGCGACTATGGCGGAAGCGTGAATGCCATGGATGAGATTATGCGCAAAGGCATGACCCAGAATATCTCTGTTGCTGCCAGCGGTGGTAGTGAAAATGCCAAGTATCGTTTTGCCGCCAGTGCCCTGAATGAGCAGGGTATTGTAAAGGAATCCAATCTTAAAAAATATACGATTGATTTCAAGGGTAATTTCAAACTGCTCGACAGTAAAAAACTCGGACTGGATGTATCGCTGATGACTTCACAGGTGAAAGAGTCTGTAGTGCCGATCACAACGGACGTAGGATTTGAAGGTAACCTGATTGGTCAGGCCCTGCAGTGGAATCCCACACATCCGCTGATGAAGACGGATGGTACGTACTGGTCTGAACCCCAGTTCGGCGCTACCTCTATCAATCCGCTCTGGTTCCTGAAAATGTATGATGACCAGGTAAACACGTCCACTATCCTGGCCAGCATTTCTCCCTATTATAAGTTTTCCAATGAACTGGAATATCGTTTTCTCTACAGCTTTAACGAGAGCAATGGATCCCGTAAAGCACAGGTGGGCAGACAATTAACCAATATTCCCGCTTTCAAAGACAGGGGATGGGCATCCGTAAGTGCGGGTAAACTGAGAACACAACAGTTTACACATACACTGAACTATAACAAACAACTGAGCACTTCACTGAACCTGTCTGCAGTAGCCGGTTATGAGTATACCAAGTTTGAGTATTCCAATAATGGTCAGTCAGCCCAGGACTTCATTGATATCGGTATCCCGTATTACAATATGTTCGGTTATGCCAGCCAGTCAAGCCGGGCTGTATGGCACTTTGAAAATCCGACCAATGAACTGCAGTCTTATTTTGCCCGGACTTCCTTTAATCTCAAGGACAAATACCTGTTGACCGCTACATTGCGTGCAGACGGGTCTACCAAATTTGGTGAGAATAACAAGTACGGTTATTTCCCTTCTCTGGCCGCAGCCTGGAATATCAGCAGTGAGTCCTTTATGCAGGGCGTGGATTTTGTAAGTAACCTGAAGCTGCGTTTAGGCTGGGGCCGTACTGGTAACCAGGAATTCCCTGCCGGTTCTTCACAAACAAGATTTGGTGTAACCGGTATCGGTTCTATTTCCCAGTTAAACGTGGGTAACCCCGATCTGAAATGGGAAACATCAGCTACTACCAATATCGGACTGGATTTCGGTCTGCTGAAACGGAAAGTAAATGTGTCCGTGGATTATTTCAGCAAACTCACAGAAGACGTACTCTTCGAACTGAGTTTCCCGGTACCGGGTGGTTCTTCTGCCCGTATCTGGAAAAACCTGCCGGCAACTATCAAGAACAGCGGTATTGAACTGGCTGTTAATGCCAACCTGGTAAGTAAAACAGATTTCAGCTGGAACCTCGGTTTTAATGCCACTTTCCTGAAAAATATGCTGGAAGGATTGAATGGTACATACAACACGGGTGCCCTTCATGGTCAGGGTACCACCGGTGCCTATGTACAAAAACTCGCCTCCGGCTACCCGCTGAATGTATACTACCTGCGTGAATACATGGGTATTGATAAAACAACCGGTCAGAGTGTCTATAAAGAAGATGGGGACGTGTCTTACTTCGGTAAAGATGCCAACCCGAGAACACTGCTGGGATTGAGCTCTGAAATGAGTTATAAGAAGTTCGGCCTGGTGATAAATATGAATGGAGCGATGGGCCATTACCTGTATAACAATACAGCGCAATCTGTAGTGCCTATTACCAACCTGGGCAGCCGTAACGTGGCCAGCTCACTGGTAAGTGCGTCTGTACGGGAAGACCTGTCCAACCCGATTACTTCATCCACCCGTTTCCTGGAAAAAGGGAACTATATGAAAATGGCGAATATGACCCTGTCGTATGACCTGGGCCGTATTACCAAATTTGTGAAAGGAGCCAGGGTATCACTGACCGGACAGAACCTGTTTGTGATTACTAAATTCACCGGCTTTGATCCTGAAGTAAACGTGGACAAAAACATCGGCGGTATTCCTTCCAACGGTATCGAGTATATTCCTTACCCGACAGCGAGAAGGTTCCAGCTGAACTTTAATTTTTCACTCTAATTGCTAAAATTTAAAATTAATAATATGAAATACGGAAAAGTAATGTTGGTTGCTTCAGCTGTTCTTTCATTAACCGCTTGTACCAAGCTGGATGAAAAGCTGAAAAGTGAGACTACTTCCGGTAATACCGGCGGTTCCGGCAGCGTGAATGTTTCCGCACTGCTCGTGGGCGCTTATCGTTCATTTGAGGGATTGTATATGGACCAGGCCCGTATATGGGCGGCACAGGAACATTCTTCTGATGAAGCCGTTGGGCCGACACGCGGTGGTGACTGGGACGATAATGGTATCTGGCGTGTTTACCATAATCATAAGTGGACGGCGGATCATGATTTCCTGACGGCTACATTCCGCCAGCTGGCACAATCACAGTTTGCTGCCACCACTGTATTGGATAATAATCCTTCGGCTCAGCAGGCTGCGGAAGCAAAATTCCTGCGTGCATTTGCCATGTGGCCCGTGCTGGATTGCTGGGACCAGGTGCCTTACCGCCCTACATCCACCGGCGATCTGACTACCACATTGCCTGAAGTAAAAAAAGGTACAGCCGCTGCTGACTTTATCATTTCAGAACTGAATGCAGCTATCCCCAATCTTCCTTCAGGTCGTGGGCTGGGTATTGCTACCAAAGATGCTGCCCGTGCACTTTTAATGAAAGTGTATCTCAATAAAGGGGTTTATGCAAACAGGGAGACGCCCACATTTGCCCCGGCAGATATGAACCAGGTGATTTCACTGGCAGATCAGATTCTGGCCGGCAGTTATTCCCTGGGTACAAACTTCTTTGACAACTTTGCCCCGAATAATGATGTGATCGGATCCGAACTGATCTATACATTAAAGGCAGACAACGGAGCCGGTGTAGGTGGTAATGGCGCCATGTATTCCTATATGTGCGGCCTTCACTACAATACCAACCCCAGTGGCTGGAATGGTTTTGCCACACTCGGTGACTTCTATGATAAGTTTGAAGCCGCTGATAAAAGAAGAGGGGGTAACTATACAGGGCTGACCAATGTAAGCGGACTGAAAGCCGGATTCCTGATCGGGCAGCAGTTCAATCAGAATGGTGTTGCCTTACAGGACAGAAAGGGTAATCCCCTGGCGTTTACCCGTGAAGTAAAACTGAAAGAAACCGGTAACAATCTTGAAGTAACCGGTATCCGGGTAATCAAATATATCCCCGACTATGCACACCAGTTCCCTGCCGATAATGACATGGTGATCTTCCGCCTGGCGGATGTGTTACTGATGAAAGCGGAAGCGATTCTGCGTGGTGGTACCGCCACCAATGTTGGTCCTTATGGAGGAACAGCGGCGGCTATCGTCAACTATATCCGTACACACAGCACCCGTGGTGTTGCCGCGCTTGGTACAGTGGACCTGAATGCGGTATACGATGAAAGAGGCCGTGAATTATACTGGGAAGGATGGAGAAGAAACGATATGATCCGCTTTGGTAAGTTCCTGGCCCCCCGCCAGCTGAAACCGGAAACCAGTGGCGTGGAGCGTTTGCTGTATCCCATTCCCAACGAACAGCTGACCATCAACCCGAACCTGACCCAGAACCCCGGGTATTAAATATGTCGAGCTAAGCAGTTAGCAATTTTAGCAATTACAAAAAGCCATTTTCTAATGGCTTTTTTTTATTCATATTTAGTGAGGCCCCGTCGCATTAACCACTATAAAATCTTTAGATTTGATCTGTGTGCAAAATGAAAATGAATATTGCCAAATGATGAAACGGTCGTGCAGATTGCTTGTCGTCCTGTTGTTGCTGGCTGCCTGCGGAAAAAAGAAAGAAGACCAATCTCTTTTTACCCTGCAGCCGGATACGGGTATTCAGTTCAGGAACGAAGTAAAGAACTCCCCCGACTTTAATATCTTCAGCTACCGTAATTTTTATAACGGGGGCGGTGTGGCCATCGGGGATATTAATAACGATGGATTGTCCGATGTTTTTTTTACAGCCAATATGGGCAGTAATAAACTTTTCCTGAATAAAGGGAACTGGCAGTTTGAAGATATTTCTGCGAAGGCCGGCTTTACTCCCAAAAATGATTGGAGCACCGGTGTGGTAATGGTGGATATTAACCGTGATGGATGGCTGGATATATTCGTATGCAATGCCGGTTACATCAATGGGGTGAAACCACGCTGCCAGTTATTTATCAATAATAAAAATCTCAGCTTTACTGATCAGGCCGCTGCCTATGGACTGACCAACGAAGGAGGATATACCACGCATGCCGCTTTCTTCGATTACGATCTGGATGGCGACCTGGATTGTTTTATCATCAACAACAGTTTTATCCCGGTTAATACGCTGAACTATGCCAACAAAAGAAATTTACGCGCCCCCGACTGGCCGGTGGCTGATTTTCTGAAAGGAGGCGGTGATCACCTGTTGCGGAATGACAACGGAAAGTTCACGGATGTAAGCAAAGAGGCAGGCATCTATGGCAGCCTGGTGAGCTTTGGACTGGGTGTTACCGTTGGTGATGTAAATGGCGATCAGTATCCGGATGTGTATGTGTCGAATGATTTTTTTGAAAGGGATTATCTCTATATCAATCAGCAGAACGGCACGTTTAAAGACGACCTGGAAAACTGGGTACAACACGTCAGTCATTCCTCCATGGGTGCGGATATGGCCGATGTGAATAATGATGGATATCCCGATATTTTCACTACCGATATGCTGCCGGATGATGACTACCGGCTGAAAACCACCACTACGTTTGATAATATTGATGTACACCGGCTGAAACAGAAATCCGGTTTTTATAATCAGTACACCCAAAACACACTGCAGATCAATAACCAGCATGGTAAGTTTATGGAAACCGGCTTTTACAGCGGAGTTGCCGCTTCTGACTGGAGCTGGGGCGGGCTGATCTTTGATGCCGACAACGACAGTCATGCCGACATTTTTGTCTGCAACGGTATTTACAATGATGTAACGGATCAGGACTTTATTGATTTTTTTGCCAATGATATTATTCAACGGATGGTAATGACGGGGGAAAAGGACAAGTTTGATGAGATTGTCAATAAAATGCCCTCACGTCCCATACCCAATAAGCTTTTTCTTAACCAGGGAGATCTTCGTTTTGCGGATGCGGGCACCAGCTCCGGTTTGGGTACTCCTTCTTTTTCCAACGGATCAGCCTATGGAGATCTGGATAATGACGGGGACCTTGACCTGGTGGTGAATAATGTAAACATGGAAGCGTTTGTGTACCGCAACAACAGCCGTGAACTGAACCAGCATAATTATATCAGCATTCAGCTGAAAGACACGGGTCAGAATACTTTTGCCGTAGGCAGTAAGATTAAGGTATACCAGGGAAACCAGGTGATCAGCCGTGAACTGATTCCTTCCCGCGGATTTCAGTCATCGGTGGATTACCGGCAGGTCATCGGCCTGGGTACAGGTACAGCGGATTCAGTGGTGATTTCCTGGCCGGACCGGTCCTCCTCCCTTCTTATTCGTCCGGAAGTTAATAAAGTACATGTAGTATCAGCCACCGTTGTTGCTCACAACGCCGAAGCACAGGAGAAGTCAATTGATCCATACTTCACCCAAACAGGGCTGCCGGTATTTGACCGGCATACGGAAGACGATTTTATAGATTTTTATAACGAACGGAATATTCCGGTTATGCTGTCCCGTGAAGGACCACAGGCTGATACGGCCGATGTGAACGGGGATGGCCGTTGTGATTTGTATATTGGCGGGGCAGCCGGTCAGGCGGGTCAGTTGTACCTGCAAACAGGCGACGGCTCATTTATAAAAAAGGGAGTTCCTTCTTTTGAATCCGATAAAGCATTTGAGGATGTGGCCGTTTTGTTTTTTGATGCGGACAATGACGGAGACAAGGATCTCTATGTGGGCGCCGGTGGAAATGCACAACCCGGCGACAGCCCGTTACTCGCACACCGGCTATACCTGAATGACGGGCAGGGAAATTTTGTAAACAGCCCGGTTGCGTTGCCCGCCAATGCCATGAACATCGGAGTGGCTGTAGCACAGGATGTGGATGCAGATGGAGATACCGATCTGTTTATCGGTGCCCGCAGTGTACCGCAGCAATATGGCCTGGTGCCTGATAGTTACCTGTGGATGAATAATGGGGCGGGCCGGTTTACACCGGGCCCTGTTGTAAAAGCCGGAATGATAACTGATGCGGTATTCGCTGACCTTACAGGGGATCAGCGGGCAGAGTTACTGGTGGTGGGTGAATGGATGGCACCCCGGCTATATACTATACAAAAAGGAGCGCTGACAGAAACTAAAACTGATCTTACTGCCCTGAAAGGCTGGTGGCAATCCGTAGCCGTAGCCGATCTGGATGGTGACAAGCGTAATGATATTGTATTGGGAAATACCGGTGAAAACTTCTACCTGAAACCATCCTCCGAAAATCCGGTGAAACTCTGGATCAGTGATTTTGATGAAAATGGTACATTGGATAAAATAATTACACGTACGGTCAGTAAAAGAGATGTACCCGTAACGTTGAAAAGAGATCTGACCGATCAGCTGCCTGTATTGAAAAAGCAAAACCTGAAATTTGACGCCTACGGAACAAAAACCGTTCAACAATTGTTTCCGGATGAAGTCATGGAGAAGGCGAAGGAGTATACATTTACCTATGCCGGTTCCTGTGTAGCCTACAATAACGGGGATGGTCATTTTATGGTGCAGGCACTACCGGTACCGGTACAATTGTCATCTGTGAATGCAATTCTCTGTCACGACTTTAACCAGGATGGACGTCCGGACCTGGTAATGGGCGGAAATCAGTTTCATTTTCAGCCACAGTTTTCGAGACTGGATGCCAGTTATGGTCATTTCCTGATCAATAAAGGGCAAAGACAATGGGCGTGGATAGCGCCGCGGCAGTCCGGCCTTGAACTGCGGGGAATGATCCGTGATATCCGGTTGTTGTCCATACCGGGGAGAAACGGACTTTTGTTTTTACAGAATGACGAACCACCTGTTTTTTATACATTCAGCGGCGCATTCAAATAACGAGCAAACATGTACAGACCACAATTTTATAGCTTATTGATAATGTCGTTGCTGGTTACCGGCCTTTTCTCCTGCCGGCAGACTGCGGAAAAAGGTCCGGTACTGTTTGAAGCACTGGATCATACCCAAACCGGATTGGATGTCAGTAATCAGCTGACGGCAAGACCCGATTTTAATATGCTGAAGTATATGTACTTCTATAATGGCGCCGGGGTAGGTGCCGGTGATTTTAATAAAGACGGGTTGACGGATCTTTTTTTTGCATCGAACCAGTTGCAGAATAAACTGTATCTCAATCAGGGCGCGTTGAAATTTAATGACGTAACAAAGGAGGCGAAAATTCCGGATGACGGGGGCTGGACAACCGGTATATCCGTGGCCGATGTGAATGATGATGGCTGGCTGGATATTTATGTTTCACGTGTTGGTAACTATGAAGCATTGCAAAGTAAAAATCAGTTGCTGATCTGTAAAGGAGTGGATAAAAACGGCATTCCATATTTTGCGGATGAAGCCGCGGCCTATGGATTGGATTTTTCCGGTTTCAGTACACAGGCCGCGTTTTTTGATTATGATCTCGACGGGGATCTGGACCTGTTCCTGTTAAATCACTCCCTCCGGTACAACAGTACGTTTGCTCCCCGTATGCGTTTTATGGGTACGGTGGATTCCTTATCCCGCGATATTCTATACAGGAATGATGGCAACCGCTTTTCGGACGTATCAGCGGGTGCCGGAATACAGCAGTCCGTAATCGGGTATGGCCTGGGTATTGTTATCAGTGATCTTAATCTCGATGGCTGGCCGGATATTTATATCGGCAATGATTTTCATGAAAACGATTACCTGTACATTAATAACCAACAGGGTGGATTCCGGGAGGAACTGACTGAACGGACCATGCATACCAGCCAGTTCTCCATGGGCGTGGATGCGGGTGATATCAATAATGACGGCTGGCCGGATATAATTGCGGCGGATATGCTTCCGTCCGATCCGTATATACTCCGGCGCTCACTGGGGGAGGATGAATATTCAACGTTTCAGATAAAAATCAGAAATCAGTATAGTTATCAATATGCGCGGAATAACCTGCAACTGAGCCGGCGAAACGGATTATATAGTGAAATCGGCTTGTATGCCGGTGTGGCGGCCACTGATTGGTCATGGGCCACTCTCTGGATGGATTTTGATAATGATGGCTGGAAGGATCTGTTTATTTCCAACGGTATTCCAAAACGACTGAATGATATTGACTACGTCAATTATGTGTCCAATGACGAAATTCAATCCAAAATCAGGTCCGGGAATATGCAGGATAAGGATATGGCCCTGATCGAGAAATTTCCGGAGATCAGGCTGCCCAACCGTTTTTTCCGCAACAGGGGTGAAGCGGCTTTTGAAGACATGGGGAACAGTATCGGGAATAATCCGGAAACGTTTTCTAACGGCGCTGTATATGCGGATCTGGACAACGACGGCGACCAGGATATTGTGGTGAATAATATTAATGAACCGGCTATTCTCTACCGGAATACCACGAATGACGGGGGGCAGCATCCGTCGCTGCAACTGGCACTTACCGGATCACCGGGAAACCGGCAGGCTGTTGGTGCAAAGCTGATTGCGTATGCCGGTGACCAGGTCTTAAGTTTTGAAAAATTTCAGGCCAGGGGTTTTCAGTCTTCCATGGAAACGCCCTTGCATGTTTCAACGGGTAACCGCAAGATTGATTCTGCCTGGCTGATATGGCCGGATAATACCTGCCAGCGTATTGATATCGCAGTGGATTCGGCGGTAATACGAAACCTGGCCTGGCAGCCGCAACTGCCCCGCTTTGATTACACCCGGTTGCAGGTGATGCCCGGTATACCCGTGGATGATATTACCCGGTCATCCGGCTTGCAGTTTTTGCACCGTGAAAATGTATTCAATGAGTTTGACCGGGAACCGCTGATACCTTTTATGGCCTCACGCGAAGGGCCCGCACTGGCGGTGGCTGATATAAATCAGGACGGATTGGAGGATGTATTTATTGGCGCCGTGAAATGGGAGCAGGCGGCGGTTTTTTTGCAAAACAGGAACGGTACATTCAACCGCATTCCGCAGCCAGCCTTATTTGCGGACAGTACGTATGAAGACAATGATGCCTGCTGGACCGATGTAAACAATGATGGTTTTCCGGATCTGGTGGTGGCCAGTGGAGGTAATGAATATTATGGTCAATCGGTTTACCTGCAATCAAGGGTATACCTTAATGATGGCAATGGGTTGTTGTCCAGAAAGGAAGATGCATTGCCCGTTGAGCTGCTGGTAACGGCTTCCTGTGTGGTGCCGCTGGACTTTAATCATGACGGGAAAACAGATCTTTTTATCGGTGGCCGCTCAGTGCCCTGGCAATATGGAGCCATTCCGGCATCTGCATTACTGCAAAATGACGGACATGGAAAATTTACGAATGTAACAGCAACGGCCGCACCACAGCTGGCTGGCGCGGGTATGGTGAAAGATGCGGTAACAGCAGATATAAATGGAGACGGCCATGCAGACCTGGTACTGGCGTTGGAGTGGGACGGTATTTGTGCTTTTGTGGAGGAGGGTGGTAAGCTGACTAAACAATATGTCAGCACACAAAAAGGCTGGTGGAATTTTTTGCTGCCTGTTGATCTGGATAAAGATGGAGATATGGATTTTATTGCGGGTAACCAGGGACTCAATAGCCGGTTCACCGCTTCCGCAACTCAGCCGGTTCGTTTTTATTACAACGATTTTGACGATAACGGGAAAAAGGATCAGGTAATCTCCTATTATGTACAGGGCCAGGAGATCCCCTTTGCCAATAAAGCCGAACTGGAAAGACAAATGCCGGGACTTAAAAAGAAATATCTCTATGCGGAAGATTTTGCCAGGGCCGGTATTCCCGATATGTTTAAGAAAGATAAATTGGCCGGCGCTACAGTTTTTACGGCAGACTATTTTTCGAATGCGGTGCTGCTGAATGAAGGCAAGGGTGTATTTAAAACAATGCCCCTGCCCTGGGAAGCGCAACTGACCAGTTACAGGGCCGCGTGTGTAGCTGATCTGAACAATGATCAGCTTCCCGATATTATTCTCGGAGGAAATTTCTACCAGAATAATATTCAGATGGGGCGCTATGATGCGGATTATGGAACGATGTTACTGAACAAAGGAAAGGGCAATTTTAATGTTGTACAATCGCGTTTGCCGGTCAGGGGTGAAATACGCCAGATTTTACCTGTACAATTGCAGGGTAACCGCACAGCATATATACTGGCAAGAAACGATGATTCAGTAAAAGTCATCAGCCCTCACCGGCCTTAGAATACAGGATAACACACTTTCAGCTGCACCAGCTGGTTCTCGTCAAAATCATATCCGTCACTCAGTATTTTCTGAAAGGGTATGGCCATGGACGTAAAGTTATGGTCAGATTTAAACCGGTCAATAGCCTGGTAAGCTTTATATACTTCACTTAATGATCCCTGGTAATTGGCCACCAGCAGATTTTTTCCGAGCGGCATTTTTTTATATTCAATACCGGAGGCCGCATCCGGCTCAATGGCTTTGGTAACCCCGATACTTACAAACAGTTTGATGTCTTTTTCTCCTTTGAGCGAATAAAAAATCCGTATGCCATTATAGCCGGCATCGGTTGTATTGGCATAAGCGATCAGCTCATCAAATAGTTTTCGTGTGGCTTCCCGTTTCATTTCCAGCGGCACGGTAACGGATTTAAAAAGGAAGGCCGTGTCTTCCACTTTCACCAGCTGAATATCGTAGCCGTAAAACCGCTTACTGTCTTCCATATAGGCTTTCAGGTTCTGCAGGCTTTTCCGGGCATCCTGTACTAAAGGTTCTTTGCTGAACCAATGCTGAAAGAGTGTTTGCTCATACGAAAGGGTTACATAGGAAAGCTGTGCATTCAGGGTATCGCCATCAATGGAGAAGCGGAATGCTTTTTCATTTCCTTTGTTACGGGCAATAATCCGGGCACTGAAGGGTGTCTGTTCACTTACAGAAAGAGTATCATTTTCGCCGGAGGCCGTGAGATACCAGCGTTTCACCTGTTCGGCTGAACGGAGCTGTTCCCCGGTTTTTAACAGGGGATAATTGATCTGTACCTGTTCCCGGAACGTTTTATTCCTGAATCCGATAAAAGCGGCTACCAGCCCCAGCAAGGGCAGTACGATCAGCAGTAATAGCCTTGATTTCCCGTTCTTCATATAGCATTTTTTTCGCGGTCTAAAAATAACCTCTTTCAGGATATAAGTATATTTTTTAGCAGGGGGTATCAGTTGTTTATTTTGCTCACAACAAACGTTTGCAACATAGTCCGGCCCTTTAGTTATGTATACTACTCCCTTCCGTTTTTTGTAATTTACCCCTCCAAACGATTGCTTATGGCATTGGTAAAACCGCGGCTCAGTTTCTGGCAGATCATTAATATGAATGTGGGCTTCTTTGGCATCCAGTACAGCTTCGGCTTACAGCAAAGTGCCGTGAATCCCATCTATGATTTCCTCGGGGCAAAGCCGGACGAAATACCCTGGCTCAACCTGGCCGGTCCGCTAACGGGACTTGTTATACAGCCCATCATCGGGGCATTGAGTGATAAGACCTGGCATCCCCGTTTTGGACGCAGAACACCTTATTTTTTTATCGGCGCCATCATTTGCAGTCTCGCCCTTTTTCTTTTCCCCTTCAGCAGTGCGTTGTGGATGGCTGCCGGACTGTTATGGATACTGGATGCAGGAAACAATACAGCGATGGAACCTTACCGGGCCTTCATTGCGGATAAACTGGATCCTTCCCAGCAACCAACCGGTTTCCAGGCACAGAGTTTTTTTACCGGGTTCGGTCAGACACTCGCCAATGTTTCCCTCTTCATTTTTCCTATGATCTTTATCGGGAAAACAGGTAAGCTACCCACCTGGGTGTTTGCTTCTTTTTTCCTGGGTGCAGTCTGTTCCATTGTGTCAATCTGGTGGAGTGTGCGTACCACACCGGAGATCGTACCTGATGAAGAAGAGCTGGCACAGATAAAGGAGAAGAACAAAGGCATGCCCCATCCGGCTATCCAGTTTTTTCTTTCCATACTGACCACACTGGTGGCGTATGCCGTTATAGCTGTTCTGTTGATTCCTTCCTTGTTCATACCCGGACTGATCCGTAGACTGTTGAACCATGTGGAGGGGCATCCTACATTAAAGATTCTCTTCGCACAGAATATCGAGATCATTGATGCCATCACCAACATGCCCAAAGTGATGTGGCAACTGGCCCTGGTTTATCTTTTCCAGTGGTATGCTTTGTTTTGTTATTGGCAGAATTCATCTAAAAGCATAGCACTCTCTGTATGGAATACTACTCCCGAACGGAACAGTGAATTATATGAGAAAGCGGTTGGCTGGAACGGACTCGTGAACGGCTGGTATAATATCGTTACATTCCTTTGTGCCTTCGGCCTGGTCTGGTTTGCCCGCCGGTATTCACCAAAACTCGTTCACTTTGGTTGCCTTACATTAGCAGGGATCGGTTTACTGGCCTTCCCTTTTATTGAGAATAAATACCTGCTTTTCCCCGCCATCACCGGCTTTGGTATCGGCTGGGCCAGTATGATGGGAATTCCTTACCTGATTGTGGTAAGCAAAATTCCGAAAGAAAGATACGGGGTATACATGGGCGTGATCAATATGATGATCGTGATCCCGATGTTTATACAGACATTGTCATTTGGCTTCATTTTAAAAAATTTCCTGCATAACCATGCCGGTTATGCGATTGCGTTCGCCGGTGCCCTGCTCCTGATTGCGGCCTTGCTTACACTCAGGATCCAATCGGATCATAAACCGGCAGCGGGAGAATTGAATTTTTCATCCGGTCATTAAATCAGTAGTATGAAAAAGTTTTCGTTAAGCAGTATTGTCTTCTTTCTATTATTGGCTCTTTCTTCCTGTAAACTCATGCCCAGGGAAAAAGAAGAGGCAAAAAAGGACGAGGCCAAAAAAACCTGGTGGAAAGAAGCTACCGTTTACCAGATCTATCCCCGCAGTTTTAAAGACAGCGATGGCGATGGCGTAGGTGATCTGAAAGGGATCATTTCAAAACTGGATTATGTAAAGAGCCTTGGCATAGACGCCGTATGGCTCAATCCGGTCTATGCATCGCCCAATAAAGACAATGGCTATGATATCAGCGATTATGAAAATATTCATCCGCAATTCGGCAATATGGCCGATTTTGATACCCTGCTCAAAGGTTTCCACGACCGCGGCATCAAGGTAATGATGGATATGGTACTGAACCATTGCAGCGATGAACACAAATGGTTCCGGGAAGCGAAGCAATCAAGAAACAGTCCCTACTACAATTATTTCCATTGGTGGCCGGCTGAAAAAGGAGAGCCCCCTTACCGCTTCTCCATTTTTGATGAGAAAGGCTATGGCTGGGAATTCAATAAAGCGACCAACTCTTATTATCTCCACTATTTCGGCGATTTTCAACCGGACCTCAACTGGGAGAACCCGCAGCTGCGCCAGGATATTTATAAGATGATGCGCTTCTGGTGCGATAAGGGCGTGGATGGATTCCGGATGGATGCCCTGGCGTTTATTTCAAAGGATACCACCTGGCCCGCCGAATTGCCCGCCGAATACAAAGGCAGCTGGCCGATGTACTATGCCAGTGGTCCGCACCTGCATGAGTATATACAGGAAATGAATAAGGAAGTACTGAGCAGGTACAACCTGGCTACAGTGGCCGAGGCGTTTGGCGATATACCACGGGTGAAGAAATTTGTGGATGAAGACCGGAAAGAACTGAATATGGCTTATCATTTTGAAGCCATCGACTTTGGATATTTACCCGGTGAATATAAAATGCAGGACCCGAAAGGCTATGATTTAGCCCAATGGAAACAGATCTTTACCAAATGGGACAGTGCTTTCCTTGACAAAGGCTGGGGTACCATTTACCTGGCGAATCATGATCAGCCACGGATGCTCACCCGCTGGGGAAATGATACACCGGAGTTCCGTGATTACTCTTCCAAACTGCTTACCACCTTTATCCTGGGTATGCGGGCTACCGCGTTTTATTACTTCGGAGATGAGATCGGCATGAACAATATCAAATTCGACCGGGTAGAGCAATACAATGATGTGGAACTGCTCACTAACTACGAGCAGGTAAAAGCCAGGGGCGGCGATCTGAAACGTTTTCTCGAAGGCATGAAGATCTCCAGTCGCGATAACGGACGTACACCGATGCAGTGGGATACAACGGTGAATGCCGGCTTTGGAGCAGGGAAGCCCTGGTTGCCGGTAAACGGGAACTATACTACCGTGAATGTAGCCGCGCAGGATAAAGATCCCAATAGTGTACTCAATTATTTCAGGGCCATGCAAAAACTGCGGAAAGAAAATGAAGTCCTGATTTATGGTAAGGTTACCTTGCTTGATAAAGACAACCCTGCCGTATTTGCCTACACCCGTGAATGGAAGGGTAAAAAATGGCTGGTGCTGCTGAATTTCAAAGACAAAGTCACAACGGTCAAAACAGGTTTAGATTTGTCAAAAGCCAGCGTGAAGATTCATAATTATCCGACAGCCTCCGTGGATGGAACACTGAAGCCCTACGAAGCCGTGATCGTTGAACTTTAAATGATGCATCGATGAATAAAAAAATCATTACCTGGTCAATTGCCGTCGGTCTCGGAGGTTTACTCTTTGGTATGGACGTGGCCGTGATTTCCGGTGCGGAGAAGACCATTCAGCAATTGTGGGGGCTCAGTGACTGGGTGCATGGCATTGCCATTGCCATGGCCTTATTCGGTACCAGCATCGGTGCGGCTTTCGGGAATATTCCCGCCAATCGTATCGGCCGTAAAAAATCACTGATCTGGATTGGCGTCTTGTTTTTCGTTTCATCAGTTGGTGCAGCCCTGGCACCGGAAGTGATCAGTTTTATGGTCTTTCGTTTTATCAGCGGTCTCAGCATCGGGGCTTCTTCAGTAGTAGCGCCCGTGTATATTTCAGAAATAGCACCGGCGAAATACCGGGGACGACTGGTGATCTCTTTTCAATTGAATATTGTGGCGGGTATCCTGCTTGCTTATTTATCCAACTACCTGTTGCAGGGAGCAGGTGGTGAAAATGACTGGCGCTGGATGCTGGGTATAGTGGCGGTACCTTCCTTGTTCTTTTCCCTGTTCATGCTTTCGGTTCCCGAAACACCGCGGTGGCTGCTGCTCTTCAAGAACGATGAGGCGCATGCGAAAGAAGTATTATCGATAACGGAAGAAGACCCCGACAAAACGATCCGTGAACTCAAAGCCGCTTCCACACAACGAAGCGAACCCTTATTTAATAAGAAGTTTTATAAACCCTTGTTGCTGGCTTTTCTGCTGGCCACGTTCAACCAGCTTTCAGGCATCAATGCTATTATATATTTCGCTCCCCGTGTTTTTGAAATGGCCCATATAGAAAAAAGCAGTGCGTTCTTAAGCACCGTAGGCATTGGGGTGGTCAACCTGTTCTTTACCATGCTGGGCTGGTCGCTGATCGATAAATTCGGCCGCCGGACCCTGATGTTCATTGGTTCACTGGGCTATATCATCTCCTTATCATTGATCGCCTGGTCCTTTCATACCGGCTCGGGTTCCTTCATCGTCTATTATGTTTTCCTCTTTATTGCGGCTCATGCGGTAGGACAAGGTGCGGTGATCTGGGTATTTATTTCCGAGATTTTCCCCAATTCAGTACGGGCAGCAGGCACCTCCTTTGGCAGCCTGACGCACTGGGCCTGGGCCACGGTTATTACACTGGTCTTCCCTTCATTTGCGGGAAATCCGGATATTGGGGGAGCAAAAATCTTCGCGTTCTTTACGGGTATGATGGTACTGCAATTATTATTTGTCTGGAAAATGATGCCGGAAACAAAAGGGGTGGCCCTGGAAGATATGGATAAAACAACCGTTTTACATGTATGAGTAAGATACTTTGTATTGGAGAAGCTTTGATCGATATGATCTGTACGGACAGGGGTAAAGCATTGTCCGATGGCGAACACTTTCTGAAGAAGGCCGGCGGCGCGCCCACCAATGTGGCTGCAGCCGTTGCGGCCCTCGGTGGCCGGGTGGAACTGGCCGCCAGGGTAGGGGTGGATCCGTTTGGACAACACCTGGTGGAGATCATGAACGGCTTTGGCGTGGATACAAGGTATATGCTGCGGGATCCGGAGCATTTCACCACATTTGCCTTTGTATCCCTGATGGAAAACGGGGAACGCGATTTTTATTTTAACCGCGGGGCGGATGGCTATTTAAGCAAAGCGGATATTGAACAAATCAGCCTGGAGGAAACCGGACTGGTACATTTTGGTTCGGCAACCGGGTTTCTCCCCGGGCCATTGAATGAAGCCTATGTATACCTCTTGCAACAGGCAAAAGCCCGGAATATATTTATCAGCTTTGATCCGAATTACCGCCACTTGTTATTCCGCGATGCCATACCCTCCTTTATTGAACAGAGCTGGCATTTCCTGGAAAACTGCGATTTCTTTAAGCTGAGTGATGAGGAGGCCATATTGCTTACAGGAACGGCTACGGTGGAAGAAGCAGCTTCGCAGTTACTGCAAAAAACCAATGCCGTTTTTGCTATTACATTGGGAAAAGAGGGCACCCTGCTGGGACGGGATGGTCAAACCAGTTTAATCGGGAGTATTGCAGTTAAACCGGTGGACACTACCGGGGCCGGTGATGCGTTTGTAGGGGCTGTTTTATACCAGCTGAAAGACCTGGATCACCATCAGCTCAGTGAGGATGACTGGAGAAAAATTATTTTTAACGCCAATAAAGCAGGAGCCAGAACCTGCGAATACCTGGGTGCCATGGAGGCCTTCAGGTATCTCAGTAATGATATCTTTAAATAAGCAACCAACGTGTATAATCATTCTTTGCATCAGCAGATCAATGCCGTACTGCATAACGAGAAAATTGATATAGGAGGAAAGGATAATCACTTCTTTACCCGGTTTATCGCCAATGCCACGGCTATTGACGCGCTTTTTCATGATATCTATGGTCGTAACGGGGAAGCGCACCCGTATTTTGACCGGTTGATTCAGCTTATCACCCGGTCTTATGTGGAGCGCGGGGAAAAACTGCGCAGCCGCGACGCGGCCAAAACGGCGAAAGGGCACTGGTTTCTCAGCAATGAGATTGCGGGCATGAGTTTATATGTAGACCGGTTTTGCGGCCACCTCGGCGGACTGGCAAAGCGGCTGGATTATTTTCAGCAACTCGGTGTAAACTTTCTTCACCTGATGCCGGTGTTTGAAAGTCCGGAAGGGGAAAGTGACGGGGGGTATGCCGTATCCGATTTCCGTAAAGTAGATGCGCGTTTTGGTACATTAAACGATCTCCGCGCCCTTCAGCAGCAAATGCAGGAGGAAGGGATGTACCTGATGCTGGATATCGTACTCAATCATACATCGCATCATCACGAATGGGCCAGGAAAGCCATTGCCGGTGATAAAAAATACCAGGACTATTTTTATATGTTTGATAACCGGCAGTTGCCCGATCAGTTTGATCGTAGTATGCCGGAAATATTTCCGGAAAGTTCACCCGGCAATTTCACCTACAATGCGGAAATGGATAAATGGGTGATGACGGTTTTTCACCGGTACCAGTGGGATCTGAACTACCGGAATCCGCAGGTATTGCTGGAGATGCTGGATAATATTTTCTTTTATGCCAACCTGGGTATAGATGTACTCCGGATTGACGCACCCGCTTTTATCTGGAAACAGGCGGGCACCAGTTGTCAGAATCTTCCGCAGGCGCATACATTGTTAAGGCTGATCAAACAGTGTGTGGAGGTAGCGGCACCGGGTATGGCCCTGCTGGGAGAAGCGATTGTGGCACCCAAAGAGATTATGAAATATTTCGGCACCGGGTTATATACGGCAAAGGAATGTGATTTTGCCTATAATGCCACGCATATGGCCCTGCAATGGGATGCCCTGGCTACCGGCGATACGCGGGTGATGCTGGCGGCACAGCATGAAATTCTGCAAAAGCCATACGGAACATCCTGGATTACTTACACCCGTTGTCATGATGACATCGGCCTTGGCTATGATGATTACATGATCCAGCATGCCGGGTTTAATCCGTTTGAACACCGCCGTTTTCTGAAGGATTATTTTTCCGGTGCGCGTCCGGATAGTCCTGCCCGTGGTGCATTGTTTTCCGTAAACCCCAAAACAAATGATGCACGGATCAGCGGATCACTCGCTTCATTATGTGGTCTGGAAAAAGCCATTCAGGAACAAAACGAACAGGCCGTTCAGCAATCCGTTGATAAAATACTGCTGATGCAGGCGCATAGTTTTTTCCTGGGGGGTGTGCCTATGATTTTTTACGGGGATGAAGCCGCCTATACCAATGATTATTCCTACCTGGCTGATCCGGGAAAAAGTTATGATAACCGCTGGATGCACCGGCCCGTGATTGATTGGGAAAAAAATAAACGGATCAATGAACAGGGTACATTGGAAAATACGGTATTTGCCGCCACACAAAAGCTGATCCGGATCCGCAGGCAGTTGTTTGCCATCGGCGATTATAAAAACCTGACCTGGATGACCCCGTATAATATTCATGTATCCGGGTACCTCCGTACGTTTGAAGAGCAGAAGATTTACTGCCTGTTCAATTTTACAAACGAAGACGCCTGGCTTACCTGGTTTGCATTTAAAGAACACGGGGCAGCTCCAGCTGTGCTTTATGATCACTGGACAGGAACGGAATACGCGGTCGGATATGACCATCAATACCTGGTGCTGAAGCCTTACCAGTTTTTGATACTGGAAGCCAGGTAAGATTCGTTACCCCGCATCTCCATAGCGGCTGATCAGGTCGAGTAAAACGCCATTGGTCCAGCCAAAGCCATCCTGTCCTTCGTATTCTCCGCCACCGGCTTCCAGGTTCATATCGGTTACATTGTATTTTTCCATCAGCTTACCGGTGCGTTTGAATACACTGGAGTTAAGACGGATCCAGCGCCGGGCAATTTCCCGTGCAAGCGATGTGTAGCCATAATTTTCCAATGCCCTGATGCTGATCCATTGCAATGGAGCCCATCCGTTCGGGGCATCCCATTGCTGTCCGGTTTCCTTGAGTGTGGTAACCACACCGCCTTCTTTCAGGAAATGTTGCTGTATATGTTGCTGTACTTTTTCTGCTTTTGCCTTATCCGCAAGGTTAAAATACAAGGGACTCATACCGGCCAGCGTCAGGGCTGTTTTTTGTTTTTGTAAACGCCAGTCATAATCCATATAGAAACCTGTTGTTTCATTCCAGCAATAGTGGTCAATGGCTTTTTTTCTTTTGTCGGCGGCCAGTACCAGGCGCACCGCTTTTGCGGCATCACCTTTCAGTTCATACGCCTGGGCCAGCACCTGTTCCAGTCCCAGTAATAAGCAATTCAGGTCAACCGGTATGATATCGGTACAATGCATACCGGAAAAATCACCGTTGTCATTGAACCAGCGGCTGCTGAAATCCCAACCCGATTCAGCACCGGCGCGCAGATGTGCATAGAGTATGGACGGATCCTGCTGGAAGGATTGTGCCAGTTCCACATCCTCCCGGTATGATTCAGGGCGTGGGGTATTCCGTTCGTCTTTATAGCGGTTCATGATTTCCCCGTTCTTCATCAGTACACAATGAAACAGTGCGGGCTGGTCCTCGCTCAGTTCCTCCGCTCCCTTCATCCAATACCGGTATTCCTTTTCCAGTTGGGGCAGGTACTGCAGGTAAACCGAAACGCCTTTTTGCGCTGCCAGCAACAGTATCATCTGTGCAAAATAGGGTGGCTGTGAACGCCCGAGGAAATAGTGCCGGTTGCCATTGGGGATATAGCCCAGCGTATCAATGAGGTAAGCAAAATTGCCGATCATATTTTCAATCATATCAAAACGACCGGAGGCCTTCAATCCCAGCATGGTGAAATAACTGTCCCAGTAATAAATCTCCCCAAAGCGTCCGCCCGGTACGATATAGGGAAAGGGCAGGGGAATCAGCGTGCCGTTTTCTGTATCGGGTTGCCTTGTCAACACAGGCCATAAGGCTTCAATATTCCAGGTTACTGATTTTGAGGTATCGCTGGTATAATAAACGGAATGCGGAACCGGTAATTCAAAATGCGCCCGGACAAAGGCATCCAATGCAAAACCGGGCTGCCCTTTTTGTTGTGCATATAATGCAAGGATGGTTTTAAGATCAGTTTTTGGCCGGCAATCCACAAAGGTTTTCCCATCAGGAAAAACGCGGCCCAACTGCACGGCTTCAAATAAATCATTGTCGAATGGGGAGATATGTACATCAGTCATGGAGCAGGAATTAATGGCTGGGCCTTTGTGGAGTGGTTGTAATAGCGTTGTCGGATGGTTGTAATCTTTTAAACAGGAATAAAAGCAACAGTAATACGGCGATCGGGGCCAGTGAAAAATAGAAAGCGGTTTGTCCGCCCCAGGCTTCAAAGATATGCCCCGTGATGATTGAACCGGTAGTGCCGCCCAATGCGGAAAATACCACAATGAGTCCGGACATGGCCGCATGCTTATGTGCCGGAAGATTGCTTAAGATAACCGAATTGATAGCCGGGTATACGGGGGCAAGAAACAAACCGATTAACGGGAAAGCATAAGCGACAAGCGGTACATCTTTTAACTGGTTTACGGAAATCCCGGTGATATCACGGGTCATGGGTACGGTAATCAATACAAGTCCGGCCGCTGCCAGCAGGCAAGCGGTAAGCACATAGATCCAGTCGGTCTTCCGCAACAGCAATCCGGCCAGGAAACGGCCCAGCGCAATGGAAGCGGACATGATGCCCGCCATCTGTATACTCAGACTGGTATTGAGCCGGATTACGTCTTTATTAAAAGTGGGCAGCCAGCTCATGATACTCTGTTCAATCAGTACATAGAAAAAGGCGCAACCGATAAAAACGATTACTAAAGGAAGAATGATCAGTTTCATCATCCCGCTGAAATCATCCGACAGGGATTTGGATACTTTTTGCTCTTCCTGCTTTACAGTTGTTTCGTCCAGCGGTGCAGACAACAGCAGTAAGAAGGCTATCGCCGATAGGGCAGCCAGCAGGTAATAAACGGAAAACCAGGCCCGCGATTCCGGGTGATCATTGTCCACAAAGGCGCTGAAAATAAAATTGCCACTGAGTACACCTACCATAAAAAATGATTCCAGGAAACTCATCAGGCTCAGGTGTTCTTTTTTGCTGCCGGTTACAATTCCCAACGTGGTAAACACACTTACTTTGATCAGGGCAAAACTTACACCGGTAACGGCAAAAAGCAATTTAGTCATCCCGAAACTGTTCAGGGAAGGCATAGCCAGGCAGGCAAGTGTTACAAAAGCCAGTGCAGCCAGCATGGTTTTTTTGTAACCGATCCGTACTACATAGGAGGCGATCAGGAAAGAAGTGATGGCAATGCTGAGATCTTTGAAGGCTTCCAGTACACTGGCCGCTCCCTTGTTCACGCCATAGTTATTCTGCACCTGGAGGATCACGGTGCCCACACTGTTCAGGAGGATCGCAAATACAAAGTAGTTCAGGAACAGGGACAGTTTGATCTTGGTCGTGTTCATTGGCAATCGTTTCAGTTATTTTTAAAAATAACCCATCCGGCACTGGCAGGCAAATACCGGTGCGACCTATAACGTTTGCGGGGATAACTTAGGCTCAGATTGAGCCACCTTCGATCAGATCGGCTTCGAGATAAGAGATTTCCGGGAAGGGCTCATGGCGGATGGCTGACATCATCTGCGAAAATGCCAGTTTGCCGAGCTTTCCTCCATTGGTTTCCACATAGGTGATCTTCGGATTGTACATCGTGGGGAAGAGCCCGTTGCTGATACTGATCACGGATATTTCTTCGGGCACTTTCAGTTGCAGTTCATGGATGGCCTGCATCACTCCTACCAGTATCATATCGCCCATGCAGAAAACGACGTCGGGACGGTCACTGCTGCGGAGGGCGGCCAGGCATACTTCCCTTGATTTATCAATGCCCTCCGGATAATCAATGCTGAGCTGTGGAACGGGCGCTTTTTTCTCCAGGGTTTCCCGGAAGGACGCGGCTCTCATCCGGGTAATACTCAGGTGAGGATGACCAAAGAGGCCCAATACTTTTTTCTTCTTTTTCTGAATAATCAGTTCTGCGGCGAGCCGCGCTGCTTTGGCATCTGACAGACAGACTTTATGATACCCTGGTAATTCCGGTACCCGGTCAAAGAATACAACCGGTATTTTCTGATCGCTCAGTTTCTGAAAGGCATTCATATCCTCCGTTTCGATCGATACTGAAGCAAAAACCCCGGATACCATATTCTTGCGGAACAAATGAAGATTGGCATTTTCGACATCCAGCTGATCACGTGACTGCATGATGAGTACTGAATAGCCCTGCAAGCGGGCCTGCTCTTCCACCGCCGCGATAAAGGAGTCGTAAAAAAAATTATCAACCGAAGGTACCAGTATCCCAAAGACATTGCTTTTACGGGTGCGCAACTGTACTGCATTGTGATTGGGTTCGTACTCCATCGCGGTGGCCAGTTCCCGTACTTTGGCCTTGGTGGCTTCCGCAATATCCGGATGATTTTTCAGTGCCCGGGATACAGTAGAGATACTGATACCCAGCACTGCAGAGAGTTTTTTCAGCGTGCTTTGCTGCATAAGCAATGGTTAAGCAATCGGTAGTTAGCAATCGTTGTCCTTCTAAAGATAGTTTTATTTGGACAAAAGAAAAAGGGGGAGGCTCAGAAGGCGGCTTCGCCGCTTTTTTAAACACATAGGCACATAGACACATAGGATACACATAAGAAAGTGTATTTCTATGTGTATCCTATGTGTAACCTATGATTTTTAAAACCGGAAGGTTATGCCTGCACTGACCAGATAATCTGCAAATGCCGCATCACCTTGTACGTGCGTACCTGTATCCCTTGTCCGGCGTTTGTCGGAATCGCTCTGGGTTCGGTTTCGTTTCAGCGCAAAGGGAACCGACAGGTTATAACTGACTTTTTTATTCATATAAGTCACAGAAGGTTCTGCTGATATAATATAACCCGGTCTCCTGAACCCACGATCGCCTCCGATCAGGTCACTGGAAGGAAGCCCTTCCGCCCGGATACCACCCGATAAAGTAACATGCCCCAGCATATAACTCAGTCCGCCACGGGCCATAAACAGATCGGGTACACTCATCACATCGGTATTGTATTTTATAGCAGTAGCAGAGGGGGCACTACCTCTCGATGTGGAAGTGCCATTCACTTCCCGTGGATTGATCAGGTAAAAGAAACTGCCATACAGACCGAGTTTATGGTTGAAATTGTAATAGCTGTTCAATTCCACACTGATACCGGTACCACCATCGCCGGGCTGGATAGACTGATCAACCGGTCCCAATACAGCGGAATCTGCTTTCCTGTAAAAATAATCCTGGTAGTTGTAAACTCCGGTCGGCAGTTTGATGCCGAGACCCAGTTGAACATTCCCCTTATGTGATTTTACCGGATCAAACATCCAGCGGTAAGCGGAGACTCTGATATCGCCGATACCAAAGGAATGAGTACTGTAACGGTTCACACGGTCATGTTCATATAGTGAGGACCGGCCAAATGCCATAATGGGAAGCGTCATCCCGACCGACCATCGTGCATTGAATGTACGGGTGGCCGTAATATCCAGTTCATAAGAGTGATTGATGACCTCGCTGCCATTTTCCACTCTTTCTTTTTGCTCTTTCGTTCCTACAAAATGTTTATAGGATTTGAAATACCGGTTGTTGATATTCATATCCCATCCTTTTGCATTGGCCGGGCGGCCGCATACACCGGCTACACCGCGTATGGCTACACAACCTTGTGCATATATATTGTTTCCGGCCATGACACATATGGTCACGACCAGGCATATTATTACCTGTTTCATTGTAAATCGTTGGTTTTTGTTTCTGAAATTATTTTTTCATTTTCAGCCGCTCTACAACAAGCTCGCCTACTTTTTTCCCGTATTCCGTACTGATAATACAGGAATTGTGGAAATGGATCCCGCCGTAAAACCGCGCCCAGTTATTCTCAAGCGCCGCGTCGCGGAAGGATTTGAATGAACGGTTTTTGATACCGAATTCCAGTTCGGATGTATCTGTATAGGCGAAGTTGTCGCCAAATACGCTAGTCAGCGCTTCTGCCGCGGAAGCGGAAACGGTACTGTGCCCGCAGGTATATTCGGGGAAAGGAGGCGTCTGCAGGTAAGGTACCCAGTTGGCGTCGAAATATTTGTTGATGACGGTTTCCGGCCGCACCACATTGCTTCTGAATTTTTCATCCCAGCATTGAATAAACGCGTCGAACATGGCAATCGCCGTTTTCGCATAGGCATACACGGTGGTATTGAAATCCACTTTAGCCTGTTGCGCCGCGATACCTACTATATTCATCCAGTGACCGGGAGGGGAGAATTTCTTGGTCATAAACATCACGTGCCCTGATACATTCAGCCGGTTGCCGAGGTCATCCCAGAATTCGGCAATATGCTTCTGCTCATCGGTTAAGCTGTCACCCGCGTTTTTTACCGCCATCACTTCCTGGTAAAACTTACTGTTCTTGTCCTTAATATTAAAAGGAGGAGGAGGAGGAGGAGTGAACTGGTTGGCGCTATCCATGACTACTGCCCTGATTTCCCGCCAATGCGGTTCCAGTGCCTGTGCATACATGGGCGGTGTGGGAATCCAGCGACCCGGTGTGTCTATGACCGTATATTTTGGAGATGTCCGCGTTTGCGCATAGTTGTCTTTTTTACTCCAGGCGAGAATCACTTTCCCTACCGCTTCGGCATACTCCGTGCTGTTTGTAAATACATCACCGGGCATCCCATGCTCTTTTACCAGTTGTTTCAGGCTGTCCACATACCCCTGCATACTGCCTTCAGGAAAAGTAACGGCTTCCCCCAGTTTGGAAAATGCCAGGATGCTGGCAAAATGAAAATCAATTTCTTTTCCCGATGGCGGAGCCGGTATTTTATCGAGTCCGTTGGCCTGACCGGCCAGTGACTGAAACTGATCGGGGTAGCCGGCGGCAATTACTTCATACGCCGCGATATTGGCATAGAGATAATTACGGGAAGCCACAATGGGTGCAAAATTATTCTGCATCACCACATTGTTCAGTTCTTTTACCGTTTTTGCATACAGGAAGGGGTCACCGGTGATTTTCTTGTAATCGCCGTTTTTATCGGAGCAGGCTGTAACAACAAGCATTGCCGTTATAGCCAGAATTGCTAAGCGCATAAGTCTTCTTTTGAAAATTAAAATGAAAAATTCAGATACAGTAATGGAATTCAGTACCATTAGCATTCAGGCGGCGCATGGGGGACTTTACCGGTAATTTCCGGCAGTGAAACAAGGAGTCTCCCGGTTGTGGTTACTGCAATAACATCAACCGGAC
This sequence comes from Chitinophagales bacterium, assembly GCA_017303855.1. Lineage (GTDB taxonomy): Bacteria > Bacteroidota > Bacteroidia > Chitinophagales > Chitinophagaceae > JJ008. The sequence continues at coordinate 350,456 of JAFLBL010000002.1, forward strand.
GTAAAGCAGAAAAAAATTGCTGATCGTCAAAATCGCTGAGTGATGATTTTAACGGGGCGTGTTGTTGTTTGGAAGAAGAGTTGTCCGTGGTCGTCTGCGCCGTATTCATACGCGTCATATCATGGCGCATGTCTTTCAGTTGTTCCCTTGTTTCATTCGGGATACATTGAAAGATAACCACATCCCCTTCTATCTTTTTCTTTACATAGGTATAGGTATGCCCGTCCAATTCAATATTGCCATAATGCCTTTCATATTCGGTATGGCGTTGCTGGTAGGGCATATTCAATGCCACCCGGATTTCCACCAGGTTGGATTCATCATATACTTCATCGTCCAGCAGGGATTCCAGGTTGCGGTCGGCGTGCTGTTGCAGGTAGCTGATCAGCGGATGGTATCCGCCCGCGCTGAACAGCAAAACCAGGGAAAATAGTATGGCAATCAGTTTTCGCAAAGCAGCAGTTGTTGTCGTTGCATTTTACTTCACAATATATGTTTTTTTATCCGCACCCGCTCCGGTGATGGTCAGGCTTTTCCAATGAGCAGGCAACGCAGATTTCAGTTGTACCAGGCCGGTTGCTGTAATATCCAGTCCGCCAAATCCCATTATCACACTCTGTAAAATACCTCCGGCACCGGTAGCGAAATAGGGATTGGTACCTCCTTTTGTTTCGGCAATTACCCGGAACGGAGGCAGCAGATTGGGGAGGTATGCTTCTTTAAACCAGTGATATGCTTTTTCTCCTTCTCCAAGTCTTGCGTATAACGTGGTGAACACGGCCTGGGTCATTGCCGGTGTACCGGCATCGGGTACCCTTTTTTCATAATAGGCCAGGTCCCTGCGGATGGCAGCCGGTTCCGTAATTTCCTTCAGGGGATAGGCCAGCAGATTTACATCGGCCTGTTTGATTCCTTCTCCGGCATAGGTGGCATGTTCACGGGTTACCCCATCCGGAAATTTCAGTACGGGTATATTATCCGCCACCTGCATCCAGTCCGGATCTGCTTTAATACCCAACAGTACAGCCGCGGCTGTGGCAAATTTCAGGTTGGCTTTTGCGGCGGCATTGGTAAACGCGTTATTGTCTACATTCTCGGCCCACTCGTCGGCGGCCACCACATTTTTTATATCGTACTGTCCGGGACCATTTCTTTCCACCCGGCTTTTCCAGAAGTCGGCTGTGGCAGAAAGAATCGGCCAGCCTTTTTCACGAAGCCATGTCTTATCCTGTGTTACACAATAATAATTCCAGGCGGCAATGGCTACGCAGGCCGTGATATGATGTTCAAAAGGGCCACTCAACGCCCATACCGGTGTTTCTTCCACACCGGTACCGGCACTTTCCCAGGGATACATCGCGCCTTTATATCCTTTGCTGAAGGCATTTCTTTTTGCCGCCTCCAGCCGTTGATACCGGTACTCCATCATACTCTTTGCCAGACCGGGTTGCAATACCAGCAGGGCGGGATACATCCACAGTTCCGTATCCCAGAATACATGCCCGTTATAGCCGAGCCCGCTCAGTCCCATTGGCGACGGAGACAGCGCCGTGCCTTCACGGGTAAATGAATATAAATGATACAACATGCTGTGTACATCCTGCTGTGCCTGCGGGTCTCCTTCAATATGGATATCGCTTTTCCAGAGTTCTTCCCATGCACGGGTATGAAACTGAAGCAATCGTTCTCTTCCTTCGAGTTTGGCAAAAATGACGGACCGTTCCGCCTCATTCAGCGGATCATCATGATGCGCCGATGTAATGGAGGAGCCCGCAATGGAAAACCGGTAGGTTTCGCCCGCCTTCAGGTCACGGGAAAATTTCATCAGGTGCATATTATTGTCCCACATTTCGTGAATCACCCGTGGTTCATTGCCCTGCAGCCCGGGAAATAAAAAAGTGGTACTGGCGCACATCAGTAATTTGCCGGTGGGACTTTTTGCCGTTGATGTAAGCAGGCTGATCCGGGTATGCGGCCGGTCAATTTCATTATAATAATTCTGTACTTCTTTTAACGCGTCGGGTGCTTCCATTACACTGGCACTGCCCATACGAATATCTTTCAGCGCGGTGATGCTGATATCCATCAGTACGGTATAAGGCAGGTGCCGGAGGGAATAGCAGGTATAACTGATCGCGGCCTTGTCGGTATATTTAAATGAACAGGTGAATGCGGCATTTTTCATATCCAGTTCCTGTCGCATTTCCGTTGCTTCCGTCATTCCCAGTGAATGACCGTCAATTTCCATACGCATATTGAGGAGGTTGAAACTGCGCAGAAAATTACTGACTCGTCCTCGTCCGTATAAATCATAGGCACCTGCCAATACCACTTCTTTTACTTTAAAGGGTTCAGGTGCGGATACAATACCCATCATGCCATTGGCAACCGTGATACCATAATAAGCGGAGGGATTCGTTTTTTCAACGGTTATTTTCCAGGGATCCGGCTGGGTATTTCCTGTAAAAAAGGAAAACAAACTGAGACAAAGAAGGCAATAAGAGAGCAAACGCATACCGAAACTTTGGGTTAAATTAATCCTAACAATTGTTCCCGCGATCATTGTATTTTTTCGAAAACGTTTCCGGTGGAAAATCTTCTTCAATGTACCAGGCCCTGTTTTATAGCTTGATTGGCGATATGAGCAGAATCAGGTTTCGGGGCATTTCCCGGCAGATCACCACATCACTTTTGTTTAAGGGTTAATAGTCAATGTTTTATAAGAGTAAACAAAAATCAGTCGCCGGACTGATTCTGCTGTGAATTTTTATAAATAAGAAAAATAATTTTTGGAACCCTTAAAATAATCCTAATATTGTGTGTTTAATACACATTCAAATGTGTCTCAGATACATAATGTGTGGACAATAACAAGATTGCTAAAAATTTAATGATTGCTTATGTTGCCCCAAAAACTCATGAAGGCAGCCAGTGTATTAATACTGGCATTGTTGGCGCAAATCTCCTTTGCGCAAGACAGAGTGATTACAGGAAAAGTAACTGATTCGAAAGATGGTTCCCCGGTAGTGGGCGCAAGTGTGGTGGCCAAAGGCAGCCGCAACGGTGCTACCACGGCGGCTGACGGAACATTTCGCGTATCTGTTCCTGCTGCTGTAAACTCACTGGTCGTTTCTTCTGTTGGCTTTGCCACACAGGAAGTATCAGTAGAAGGTAAAACCTCAGTGAATGTATCACTGGTTGTCGTCAATGCTTCGATGGGCGAAGTAGTGGTGGTAGCTTATGGTACACGCAGAAAAACAGACCTTACGGGTTCTGTCACTTCTGTTACCACCAAAGATTTCCAGAAAGGAAATATCAACTCTCCGGAGCAACTGCTCCAGGGTAAGGTAGCCGGTCTGCAGGTAACCACCGGTGGTGGTTCAGCAGGTGGCGGCAGCCGTATCCGTATCCGGGGTGGTGCTTCCCTGAACTCTTCTAACGATCCGCTGATCGTTATTGACGGGGTACCGGTGGAAGGTAACGGCGTTGCCGGTTCAGCAAACCTGCTGAATTCTATCAACCCGAACGATATTGAATCCATGACCGTGCTGAAAGACGCGTCTGCAACCGCTTTATATGGTTCAAGAGCTTCTAACGGCGTGCTGATCATTACCACCAAGAAAGGGATGAAGGGTAAAATGAAATTCTCTTATAACACCATGTTCTCCGTAGGTGTTATCGGTGAAAAAGTGGATGTACTGACCGGCGACCAGGTGCGCAGTATCCTCGATGCTGATGCAGCCGCAACCGGTAACAATACCTACAAGAATCTCTATGGACAGGCCAATACGAAATGGCAGGATGAAATTTATCAGGCCGCTTTTGGTTTTGATAATACCATCAGTGCCAGTGGCAGTCTCGGTAAAATTCCTTTCCGCGCCTCCATTGGTTATCTCAACCAGGATGGTATCCTGAAAACAAATAATTTCAACCGGATTTCTTCCGCGTTGAACCTGTCTCCCAAATTCCTGAATGATCACCTGAGTGTGAACTTATCCGTTAAAGCCAGTCAGACCAAAAACCGCTTTGCCGATGAAGGCGCGATTGGTAATGCCGTAAGCTTTGACCCGACTCAACCTGTAACAACAGGTAATAAAGAATGGGGTGGATACTGGGAATGGTTACAGACTGATGGAAAACCCATTGATCTGTCCAACCGTAACCCGCTTGGTTTACTGAATCTCCGCGACAACCGTTCTAAAGTGGGTCGCGTAATCGGAAACGTACAACTGGATTATAAACTGCATTTCCTTCCTGACCTGCATATCCTCGCCAACCTGGGTCTGGATTATGCCAGTGGCAGCGGCAATGATAATATTGACTCTTTATCACCCACCAACTATAAAAACGGTGGACGTAAAACATATTATGAGCAGCAGAAAGTAAATAACCTGGCTGACTTCTCCCTGTTTTATTCAAAAGAAATCAAGAGTATCCGCAGTAAGATCGATGTACTGGCCGGTCACAGTTACCAGTCTTTCCTGACGAAAGTAACCAACCTGCCTTCTTTCAGTTACAGGGCTATTGCGGATCCTTCCAAACCCGCTAAGAAAGATACCATCCAGGGTTCTGAACCCACTTTCCTGACCGATCGTCCGGAATACAGACTGGAATCTTATATCGGCCGTATCAACTTTACGGTGATGGATAAATACCTGTTAACGGCTTCTATCCGTAGTGATGCGAGCTCCAAGCTGAATCCGAATGACCGGGTAGGTTATTTCCCTGCCGTGGCACTGGCCTGGAAAATGAAAGACGAGTTCTTTAAAACATCCAATGCGGTAACAGACCTGAAACTCCGTCTCGGCTGGGGTATCACCGGTCAGCAGGACGGAATAGGTTATTATTCCTACCTGCCCCGTTATTCCCTGGGTAATGCGTCCGCACAGTATCAGTTTGGCAATTCATTTATCAGCGTACTGCGCCCCGAAGGTTATGATCCCAACCTGAAATGGGAGACAACCACTACCTCCAACATCGGACTGGATTTCGGATTTGCCAAGAACAGGATCTCCGGTTCAATTGATTATTATTTCCGCAAAACAAAAGACCTGCTGGCCGATGTGGCTGTAGCCGCCGGAGCCAACTTTGTAAACAAGATTGTTACCAACGTAGGTGATATCGAAAGCAAAGGGGTGGAACTGACTGTGAATACCACACCGGTTAAAACCAAAGACCTGAACTGGGATTTCGGTTTCAACTATACCTATAACAATGCTAAAATCACCAAGCTGCTGAAAAATCCCGATCCGAATTTCAAAGGACAGGATGTGTCTTTCATCGGTGGTGGTACCGGTAACAGTATCGGTATTCATGCAGTAGGCGAATCTCCTTATACATATTTCCTGTTCAAACAGATTTATGACGAAAACGGAAAACCGATTGATGGTTTGTTTGAAGACATCAACCGCGACGGACTTATCAACCGCGACGACCGCTATCTCTATATGAAACCCGCTGCCGATGTATTAATCGGTATCAATACCCAGCTGACGTATAAGGATTTCACCCTCGGACTGGCAGGTCATGGCGCATTCGGCAACTATATCTATAATAACGTGAACTCCAACAACGGGGTACTGCGGGCCATTAAAAACCCGATCAACTTTATAGGTAACGCCACTACCGATTACCTGGCTACCGGTTTTGATAATAACCGTTATTTCTCCGATTATTATATTGATAACGCTTCATTCTTCCGCCTGGATAATATCAACTTCGGCTACAATGTAGGCAGGATCCTGAAAGACAAAGCCGCCCTGCGCGTGTCTGCCAGCATTCAGAATGTATTTGTTATTTCCAAGTATCAGGGACTGGATCCTGAAAATGCAAGCGACACGGGTATAGATAACAATATCTATCCCAGGCCGAGAATTTTCTCTGTAGGATTCAACTTTGATTTTTAATCTAAAAAATTATTGAGCTATGAAACGTATATCAATAAATAAACTCATACTGACAGGGGTCGTGCTGCTGACACTGGCTTCCTGTGCGAAAAAGCTGGATCTGTTTCCGCAAAATGACCTGACCAGCGAAACTACCTATGCCACAGCAGCCGGTTACAAATCGGTGTTGGCAAAAGTATATGCCGGTCTGGCTACAACAGGTAACCAGGGACCTGCCGGGGGGTCTGATATCCAGGGACTGGATGAAGGATCACAATCTCCTTTTATCCGTGGTTTCTTCAATGTTCAGGAACTGCCGACTGATGAAGCCGTGGTTTCCTGGAATGACCAGACCATTAAGGACTTTCATAGTCTGAGCTGGTCCAGTGCGGATCCTTTCCTGTACGGACTGTATTCAAGGCTTGTATACAATGTAATGCTGGCCAACGAATACCTGCGCGAGTCAGCGGATGATAAAGTTTCTGCCCGGGGTATTTCCGGTGCGGATGCCGCTGAAATTAAATCCACCCGTGCGGAAGTACGTTTCCTGCGTGCCTTCAACTACTGGGTGCTGATGGATGTGTTTGGTAAATCCACTTTCATTGATGAAACCAATGTAGTGGGAACTACTTTGCCGGGTGAAAAAAACCGGACGGAGCTGTTCACCTATATTGAAACAGAACTGAAAGCAATCGAAACCGAACTGAAAACCGTGAAGACGATTGAATACGGTCGTGTGGATCAGGGAGCTGCCTGGGCTTTACTCGCACGGATGTATCTCAATGCACAGGTATATACCGGTACCGCCAAATGGACTGAAGCCGTTACATATGCGAAAAAAGTAATTGCAGGCGGTTATTCTTTACATAGCGATTACCGTCAGCTTTTCATGGCGGATAACGACAAACGCACCAGTGAAATGATTTATGCGGTGAATTGTGATGGTCTGCATACCAAATCATACGGTAACACCACCTTCTTTGTACACTGCGCGGCTGGTGATGACCACAATGAATTTGGTGTAGGTGGTGGCTGGTATGGTTACAGGGCTACAAAAGGACTGGCTGATCGTTTTACCGACCTGACCGGTACAACTGATAAAAGAGCCATGTTTACCACTTCCGCATTTGGCACCAGTGCTTCCCAGATTGCCATTGCCGATGTAGGCAACTTTGCCAACGGACTGCACGTTAATAAATACAGGAATATCCGTTCCGACGGTGGTCCTGTGTCCGATGTAAACCGCGACTTTGCGGATATTGACTTCCCGATCTTCCGTTTGCCTGAAATGTATCTGATCTATGCGGAAGCCGTACTGCGCGGCGGTACAGGTGGTGATGTGGCTACCGCTACCGGTTATATGAACCTGATTCGTCAGCGGGCATATGGCAATACCTCCGGCAACATTACTTCCGGTCAGCTGGATCTGGCCTTTGTACTGGATGAAAGAGCCCGTGAGTTTTACTGGGAAGGTCATCGTCGTACCGACCTGATCCGTTACAACCAACTGACTACGGCTACTTATCTGTGGCCCTGGAAAGGCGGCGTTGCTTCCGGAACACCCGTAGACAGCAAGTATAATATTTTCCCGATACCGGCCACGAACCGGACAGCGAATCCCAACCTGACTCAAAACCCAGGTTATTAATCAAATTCTAAAACTGCCAGAATATGAAAAGTATTTTGAAACTTCTGATTGGTTCTCTGTTCCTCGGAGTGGCATTTACCTCCTGTAAGAAAGAAGAGAACAAAATCTATTATGAAGGCGGGACGGCACCAGTACTGTCAGCCTCTTCCACCGCCACCATGGTGCTGAATAAGGACTATAAAGACGATGTGGCCATTAAATTCAGCTGGACCAACCCGAACTATATGTTCACTACCGGTGTAAGTTCACAGGACGTGACCTATACCCTGCAGGTGGATACAGCGGGCAAAAATTTTACCAGTGCCGGTATCCAGGAAAGGGCGATTGCCAAAGACCTGAGTGTGACACTGACCGTAAAAGAACTGAATGCCTTTCTTTCCAAAATGGAACTGAAAGCAGGTGTGGCATACAACATGGAATTCCGTGTAAAAGCCAGCCTGATAAACAATACCGTACCGCTGTTTTCCAATGTGCTGAAAATCCGGATCACACCTTACCTGGATTATGCAGTTGAACCTCCGGGCACAGCCGGTGCGAATTATAATGATGGTGAATTATGGGTTGTAGGTGATGCTTTTGCAGGTGGCTGGAATAACCCGCTGCTGGCTCCGTATAATACATCTCAGAAATTTACCCGTATCGACGTACTGCATTATGAACTGACTGTTCCGTTTAACGCTACCGGCGGTTATAAGCTGGTGCAGACCATGGGCGTATGGGGTACACAATACCACGCGCTGGATGGTACAGCTGCACTCTCCGGTGATTTTGAAAAAAGGGATGCAGATCCCCAGTTTCCTTCACCCGGTGCAGGTACTTACAAGATTGAAGTGAATTTTCAAACCGGTAAGTATAAGTTAACCAAATTATAATCCATTAAAATTGGTTTAAAATGACAAAGACAATTAAACATATAATGCTCGGCATGCTGTCGGTTGCCGTATTTGCCGGTTGCCAGAAAGTTCCGGATCTGCCTTTATACGGTAATGGCACACCGGTAACACTCACTGCTAACAAAACGGCCGTGAGCCCCGTTCCGGCAGATTCATTAACAAATGTGATCAGTTTCACCTGGACAGATCCTGATTATAAACAGGATTCCACCCTGTACAAATATGTACTGGAAGTGGATTCCAGCGGCAGAAATTTTGCCAAAGAATCCATTAAAATAGTGACAGGCGCCATGACTACGTCACTCACAGGTAAAGAACTGAATAATATCCTGCTGAACTACGGATTCTCGCTGGGCACACCGCACGATATTGATGTACGCGTGACTTCTTCTTATGGCAATAACAATGAAGCCTATAAGTCCAACGTGCTGAAAATCCGCGTTACGCCTTACAATGATCCTTCTGTATTAACAACGGTGAACACAAGCGTAACCTGCGCGTTGGCTACTGCTTCACAATTGTCCAATACGTTTAACTGGTCCCGTTCTTTTAACGGTTATGCCGGTACGGTTACGTATACATTGCAGTATGACTCCGCTACCAAGAATTTTGTAGCCCCGATTGAAGTTCCCGTAGGTGCCGGTTTGTATACAAAAGCGCTGACACAAGGTGAAATGAATGAAACCGCGCTGACTTCCGGTATACCCGGAGGCACAACCGGTAAAGTGGAGTACAGAATTAAAGCCACTACCGCTCAGGGTGCCATATCTTATTCCAATGTGGTGAATGTAACTATTCAGAGCTATGTACCCATCCTCCGGTTCTACCTGCCGGGTGGTTACCAGGCTGCTACCGGCAACGGTAACAACTGGGATCCCGGTACTGCACCTGAACTGATTCGTGATATCCGTTCATCCGCGCTGAACCAGCTGTATTATATCTACATGTACATGCCCGCCGGTGCTGAGTTTAAATTAACACAGGGCCGTTCCTGGGATGTGAACTATGGCGGTAGCGGCGGTAACTTATCAGCAGGTGGAGCAAACCTGACTGTAGCTACGGCAGGTTTCTATCGTATTTCCGTTGACCGTGTGAACATGAAATATGATATCCGTGAAGGACGTATGGGCTTTGTAGGCGGTGCCACAGGTGCAGGATGGACTCCTGCCAACGTGTTCCCCAACTATGCCATGGGTCTTGCATCAAATAATCTCTTTGTCGGCTTATCCGATTTCACTACCGGAGGCTGGAAAATGATTGACCATAATGACTGGAACAATGGCGATATCAGTGTTACCAATGCCAGAAGCTATGGCTCCACCGGCGGCAGTGGAAGTCCCCTGCTGGTGAATGATGCCAACATGCCCGACATTGCTACTGCAGGACGCTATCGCATAATCTGGGATGGCCGCAACGTGGATAACGTGAAATATGAAATGTCTCCTGCTACCGAAATGCGCGTGGTTGGAAATGGTATACAAGGCGTTCCTGACTGGAACCCAGGTGCCAGTCCGAATATGACCTATGCCGGCAATGGCGTATGGACCATTACGGTGACACTGGTAGCCGGCCGCGATATTAAATTCCTGGCAGGTAATGACTGGGGAGCCTTCGACTACGAAGACAACAGTGGCGGAAGTACTGATACCGGTACACCCCGTAAGATCAAATGGGAAGGTGGCGATAACTTCAAAACACCAACTACTACCGGCAGTTATACAATTACACTGAATGAGCACACACAAACAGTGACCATCAACTGATCATTCTAAATGATTATAATCATAAGACGCCACCCCAACCGGGTGGCGTCTTATTTTTGTGGTATGAAAAAGAATCTTGAACGCCTGTTTGTTGTTTCAGCACTATGGATACTCCTGTTTTCAGGATCCTGCAAATCCGATAAACCGGCACCTCCGCCACCTGCACCCACTTTCTCTTTTGCAAAAGGGGCCGATGTAGGCTGGCTCACGGAGATGGAAGCAGCCGGAAAAAAATTCTATACTGCTGCCGGTACGGAGACGGAATGCATCACCTTACTGAAAGGATTGGGGATGAATTCCATTCGCCTGCGTGTATGGGTAAACCCCGCAGGCGGCTATAATAACGCGGCTGATGTACTCGCCAAAGCCCTGCGTGCAAAAAATGCAGGGATGCGGATCATGATTGATTTTCATTACAGCGATACCTGGGCCGATCCCGGACAACAGGCACCACCCGTTGCCTGGGCTGCACAGAGTCTCACTGAATTACAGACTTCCGTTTATAATCATACGTATACGGTTCTTTCCAACCTGAAAAATAACGGCGTGATTCCCGAATGGGTGCAGGTAGGCAATGAAACCAATAACGGTATGCTCTGGCCAACAGGGAAAGCCTCAACCAGCATGGCCAATTTTGCTTCACTGATAAAACAAGGATACAATGCGGTAAAAGCCGTGGATGCATCTATTAAAGTAATTGTGCATTTGTCCAACGGACATGACAACAGTTTATACCGCTGGATCTTCGACGGATTAACGGCCAATGGCGCCAACTGGGATATTACCGGCATGTCACTTTATCCTGAACCCACCGACTGGGCCACCCGCAATGATCAGTGCCTGTATAATGTAAATGACCTGATCAGTCGTTATGGCCGCGAGGTCATGATTACCGAAGTAGGTATGAGCTGGGATCAGCCCGATGCCTGTAAGTCATTCCTCACGGACCTGATTACAAAAATGAAAGCCGTATCCGGCAATAAAGTCCTGGGTGTCTTCTATTGGGAACCGCAGAGCTATGGCAACTGGCAGGGCTATACCAAGGGAGCTTTTGATAATGCAGGTAAGCCAACGATTGCGCTAAATGCGTTTAACTAACAACTGTACATTGGATTGTTCACTAACTTGCTCTCATGAAAAACTATGGAATCTTGTTGCTGCTGGTACTGGGTATGGTACCGGGCGCAACGGCCCAGCGGCAACGTCTGTCTTTTGATGCAGACTGGAAATTCGCATTCGGAAATGCGGGTGACCCTACCCGTGATTTTAATTACAGTATCAGTACGATCTTTTCCAAATCGGGCGCCGCACCCGGAACCGCGATTGATCCGAAATTTGATGATAAAAAATGGCGTAGTCTCCATCTGCCGCATGACTGGGCTGTGGAACTGCCCTTTGTGCAGAAAGATAATTTTGATGTACAGTCGCACGGCTATAAACCCGTGGGTGGTCTCTTTCCCGAAACCAGTATTGGCTGGTACCGCAAACATTTCAGTATAGCCGCAGCCGACTCCGGTCAGCGGTTTCAATTGCAGTTTGACGGGGTATTCAGGGACGCGCAGTTCTGGCTGAATGGTTTTTACCTGGGAAATAATAAAAGCGGGTATGTAGGGGTCAGTTATGATGTAACGGATTATATCAATTATAATAAAGAGAATGTGCTGGTGGTTCGCGTAGATGCCACGCAGTACGAAGGCTGGTTTTATGAAGGCGCCGGAATATACAGGCATGTATGGCTGAATAAATACACACCGGCGCATATTGCAACAGATGGTGTATACGCCTGGTCTGAGCAGAAGGGGAATATGACCAGTATCACCGTTGAAACCACCTTGGAAAACCAGGGACTTTCTGCTGCACCGCTTTCAGTGAGCAGTTATATAACAGACCGTACCGGAAAGAAACTGGCCATCAGCAAAGCCGATGCGGTTCAGCTCCCGGTGAATGGCCGCCAGTCGGTCAAACAGTATTTGCTGGTGAAAGATGCCCGTAAATGGTCACTCGAGGATCCCTATCTATACCGGATCGTATCGGTGGTGAAGCAGAACGGCAAAGTGACCGACAGTGTACAACAACGGTTCGGTATCCGCACGATCGAAATAAAACCCAACGGCCTTTTTCTCAATGGTACTCATGTAAAAATAAAAGGCACCAACAATCATCAGGACCATGCGGGGGTAGGCAGTGCCCTGCCGGATTACCTGCAGTATTACCGGATTGCTTTATTGAAAAAAATGGGCAGCAATGCCTATCGTACCAGTCACCATGCACCCACTCCCGAACTGCTGGATGCCTGCGACAGTCTCGGTATGCTGGTGATGGATGAACAACGTCTGCTCAACAGCAGTCCTGAATATATCGATCAGTTTGAACGGCTGATCAGGCGGGACAGGAACAGGGCTTCCGTGTTCATGTGGTCCATCGGCAACGAAGAAGGCTGGATACATACCAATAGCCTGGGCAAGCGCATTGCACAAACGTTAATCGCCAAACAAAAAGAGCTGGATCCCACCCGCACCTGTACCTATGCCGCGGATGTGGCCAATGTCTTCAACGGCGTGAATGAAGTGATTCCCGTGCGTTCCTTTAACTACCGGCAATACGCGGTGGCCGATTATCACCGTGATCATCCCGATCAGCCGATCATTGGCACGGAGATGGGCAGTACGGTAACCACCAGGGGACAATATGAAAAAGATTCTGTACGTGGTTATGTACCCGATCAGGATATTACTGCTCCCTGGTGGGCCAGTAAGGCCGAGGACTGGTGGAGCCTTGCGGGACCCAATGATTTCTGGCTCGGTGGATTTATCTGGACCGGTCTTGATTACCGCGGCGAGCCTACGCCTTTTCAATGGCCCAATATCAACTCTCATTTCGGGGTGATGGATATGTGCGGTTTTCCCAAGAACATTTATTACTACTACAAAAGCTGGTGGACCGATGAGGATGTGCTGCATATTTCCCCGCATTGGAACTGGCGGGATAAGGCGCCCGGCTGGAACAAGAAACAGGGCGATCCGGTGGATGTATGGGTAAATACCAATGCCGATAATGTGGAATTATTTGTCAACGGAAAAAGCCTGGGCAAAAAAGAGATGCCGCGTTTCAGTCACCTGAAGTGGACGGTGAACTATGAACCCGGTAAACTTGAAGCGGTGGCCTATAAAAAAGGAAAGCGGTTATACAGCAAGGTGGAAACCACCGGTCAGCCCGTAGAAGTGGTGGTAACCCCGTATAAGACCACGATACTGGCAGATGGTAAAGATGCCACGGTGCTGAATATAACGGTGCTTGACCGCGAGGGCAGGGAAGTACCGGATGCCGATAATCTTATAAGTTTTAGTATTGCAGGCGATGGAAAAATCATTGGTGCGGGCAATGGCGATCCGTCAAGCCATGAACCGGATAAATGTGCGGAGGGCAGGTGGCAGCGGACTTTATTCAATGGCAAATGCCAGGTGATTGTACAGGCAGGTACTAAACCCGGTATGATTAAGTTTGACGCCACGGCAAAAGGATTATGGTCCGGTGGTACGGATATACAGACGATTGATCCGGAAGAAGTGAAGAAAGTAACCGTGGACAAAACCTATCAGCTCAGCGGCGAACAGGCAAAGCGCAGGGAAGTGGGGAAAATGCTGGGAGCCGATATTTCTTTCTTACCTGAACTGGAAGCCAGGGGGATGAAGTTTACGGATAAAGGCGTGCAGAAAGACGCGGTGGAGATTTTGAAGCAGCATGGAATGAATTATGTGCGCTTGCGGATATTTCATAATCCGGCTGCCGATAGCGGGTATTCACCCGGCAAGGGATTCTGTGATCTGAAGAACACGTTGTCCATGGCCAAACGCGTAAAAGCCGCGGGGATGAAGCTCTTGCTGGATTTTCACTACAGTGATTACTGGGCGGATCCCGGTAAACAGTATAAGCCTGCTGACTGGAGGGGATTGGATTTTGAAGCGTTAAAAAAGAAGGTCTTTGCGTATACAAAAGAAGTGATGGAAGCCCTGAAGGCGCAGGGCACCACACCCGATATGGTGCAGGTGGGTAATGAGATCAATCACGGCATCATCTGGCCGGAGGGGAATGTCGGTTATTTTGATCAGCTGGCACAACTGATCAATGCCGGTAATGCGGCGGTAAAAGCCGTGGATCCCACGGTGATACTGATGCTGCATGTGGCGTTGGGCGGACAGAATGATGAATCGGTTTTCTTCATTGATAATATGGTGGCCCGCGGGGTGGCATTTGACGTGATCGGGGAGTCTTACTATCCGAAATGGCATGGCACGCTGGAGGACCTGGAATATAACCTGAATGACCTGGCCCGGCGTTATGAGCGGGATGTGATTGTGGTGGAGTACTCGCACCGGAAAGAGGCCGTGAATAAGATCGCTTTTGAAGTAAAAGGCGGTCGCGGCAAAGGCACCTGTATCTGGGAGCCGCTGAGTACCTGGGAGAAATTTTTTGACGAAAAAGGAAATGCAAACAACCTGCTGGAGCTTTATGATGTGATCAGCGGGCACTATTTACAAACAGCAACTAAATGAGCAGCATGGAAAGCGGATATCCTGTACCGGTAGAATTAGCACCCTATGTAAACAGCAACAGTATCGTGGTTCGTTCGCCGGGCCGTATCAACCTGATCGGCGAGCACCTGGATTATAACAGTGGTTTTGTATTACCCGCCGCTATAGATAAAGCGGTATATGTGGTGGTGGAGAAGCAGGACCCCCCTTTTTATTCACTGCACTCCGTGGATTTCAATGAAACCGCAGACATACCTGTCGCGGACGTAAAGCCCGCATTTGGCCATTGGTACACGTATATTCTCGGTGTGGTGGCGCAGTTCAATGCTACGGGTCGTTCCGTGCCACCGTTTAAGATGGCGGTATACGGAGATGTGCCGCTTGGTGCCGGTTTATCTTCATCCGCGGCGATAGAAAGTGCCGCCGCTTTCAGCATCAACGAACTTTTCGGATACGGATCCGATCGCCTGCAGCTGGTAAAAATGGCACAGCTGGCCGAGCATGAATATGCCGGGGTGAAATGCGGCATCATGGATATGTTTGCCAGTGTGTTTGGAAAAAAGGGGCAGGTGATCCGGCTCGACTGCCGTTCGCTTGAATACGCGTATTTTCCGCTTGATCTGCAGGGTTATGAAATTGTGCTGATTGATACACAGGTGAAGCATTCGCTCGCTTCTTCCGAGTACAATGTGCGCCGGGAGCAATGTGAGGCGGGTGTGGCGATGATACAAAAGAAGTACCCGGCGGTACAGAGTCTCCGTGATGCCACTATGGCCATGGTCAATGAGTGTATTCCGCAGGACGATATCATTTATCTGCGTTGCAAATATGTGGTGGAAGAGATTGAACGGCTCGTGACCGGTTGTGCCGACCTGGAGCGGGGCGATGTGGCCGCCTTCGGCAGGAAAATGTACCGCACGCATGAAGGGCTGAGTAAGGAGTACGGGGTAAGCTGCAAGGAACTCGATTACCTTGCTGATTTCGTAGCTG
This sequence comes from Chitinophagales bacterium, assembly GCA_017303855.1. Lineage (GTDB taxonomy): Bacteria > Bacteroidota > Bacteroidia > Chitinophagales > Chitinophagaceae > JJ008. Next base: position 366,167 of record JAFLBL010000002.1, read on the forward strand.
CCCATCCCGAAGTTATTGGCGCCCGTATGATGGGTGGAGGCTTTGGCGGCTGTACCATCAACATAATAAAGAAAGAAGCCGTAGAGCCGCTGATTAATGAGCTGCTGCCGCTGTATAAGCGGGATATGGGATTAGAGTTGAAGTACTATCGGGTGAATATTGAAGAAGGGACGTCCCGGATTTAAGTGATGTCTGCTAATGATAATTGAAAATTGAGCGTTGAATATTGAACATTTCTCTGCTAAGGAAAGAAAATGTTCAATATTCAATATTCAATTATCAATGTTCATTGTTGACGGGCATCTGATTTTCCTTGTGGATTATAATCAACCGCGGAGGACGCGGAGAGCGCAGAGGAATACAGTGGCTTTGGTTTTATTTATTGTTGGGCAGAACCTTCTCCCCTGGAAGAAGTTTCCTCAGCTAAACGCTTCGGAATGACACCGCGTTGTGGGGATAAAAAAGGCAATACAAGATTTCTCGCGCTTGCACTCCGAAGTGAAAAGAAGGCAGGAGTGCTCGAAATAGAAGTTACAGCTTGTCGATTTACGTGATTTTACTTTGGAGGGGCTGTTGACTCCCAACCTGCCTTTGCCGGCAGGCAGGCTCCCGACTCCCGACTACTCTACAGACCTTTCTTCACTTGCTTCACCAGCCACGGAATTTCCCGCAGCACTTCTTTTTTCAATTCCTCTTCGGTATTGCCTTTGCGGAAACCGGTAATCACCATGCCCGTGATGAGTCGGAAGAGGCGGATACTTTTGTTTTTCGGTTCTACGGTATGGTAGAGGGTTGAAGCCAGGCTGGAGGCGTCGCCCAGTTTATGAGCCAGTTCCATGGTCTTTTTGAATGTCGGGCTTTTTTTCACCCGTTTGCCGGTCAGGTTGCTTTTGCTTCGTACATAGCCGATGCCGTTCATGACATACCAGGTCGCATTGTTGAATGTCCCGCGGATGATTGTATTTTTTTGTTTTCCCATAAAGCAAAACTAAAAACCGGAAAAGAGAAAAAATGACCCGATCCCACCTTGTTGTTTTGAAAAAAAATTCGTATATACAATCTGTCGCTGGCGTAAAAATGGGGCTTTTTGGGGATCTGGTGCTGTACAGCGGCGCCCCGCTTTCTGTACACTTTCTCTGCACTTCGTCTTATTCTTGTCCGGGATTTCCCTACAGATAAAGCGTTCCATGCGCTTTAACCCCGGACAAGGTCCGGCTCAGTCTTAGCTCAATCCCTTATCAGTCCCCTGCTGAACGTTGGCCCCGTCAATCAATTTACCGGTCATATCGGACAGACCTGCCTTATACCATTTGTGTACCGGTGAGCCGCGAAGGCGTTTAAATGTTAAATCCCTGATTTATTGGGAGTATCCCCGTTATTTCATTTCATTTTTTTCTTAATTTTAGACTAACCTCTCCTTGAAATTCGTCTGTCAATGCCTGTTCCGGGCAGCATGGTTTCGGTTCCTGAAGCCAGTTTCAGCCAGTTCAATCAGGGAGATTAAAAAGCAGTCCGTGTGACTGAGGTGCACGAAGTGTGTCCGGGAAAAAAACGAGAATCGTGTTTAAAAACCCCTGTTTATTACGGCAATCCTTGATAAGTTTCCAGTAAACTTATCCAATGGACAAAGTGCAATTAAAGCCCATCTTTCATAAGGGACGGGAATGTATCGGCATTTATTATGCCATCTCTTTTACGATAAATGGCTTATTGAGAAGTAAAGCCGGTGCCAGCTGGAGTCAGACCCATAAATGCTGGTATGTGCCGCTGAGCCGTGAAGATTACAAAAAGGTTTGTTCAGTCCTGAAAGGAAGGGTGGAGCTGGATGAGCAGGAGTTGCGTAGGTATCTGGAGAAAAAGAAAACAGATAATGCGGTCAAACAGGAAGTTCCGGATCCGGTGCCGGTGAATGAGCCAATTGTAATTCAGCCTGTAAAAACCGGATCTGTTGAACCGGTTGTTCAGGTTCACCCCATTAACCAGGGTGTATTGCCTGCCCTGAAACAGGAATTGGTGCTGAGAGCCTACAGCTCCTCCACCATCAAGACATATATCAATGAAGTACGTGTATTTCTTGGTGCAATCGGTGATCATCCGGCGGCAACCTATACGACTCAGCAATTGCGTGATTACCTGCAGTATTGTTTTGAGCAGTTGAAATTATCTGAAAACACGTTACATAGCCGGATCAATGCGTTGAAGTTTTATTATGAGCAGGTCATAAAAAGGGAGAAGTTCTTCTGGGATATTCCGCGGCCGAAAAAGCCCATGCAGTTACCCAAGTTGCTCAATGAGGATGAGCTGGCCCGTTTATTCAATTCCATACAGAACAAAAAGCACAAGGCTATTTTATTCACCGCTTATAGTGCCGGTTTACGGGTAAGTGAGGTGGTAAATCTGAAGTTAGCGGATATAGACGGGAAACGGATGCAGATCCATGTAAGGCATGCCAAGGGCAAAAAAGACCGGTATGTAAACCTGAGTCCGGTATTACTGGATATATTACGTCAATATGTGAAAATGGTAAGTCCGGCACCTAAAGAATATCTGTTTGAATCGGAGCAGACCGGCAAGGCCTATCCGACCCGGACGGTACAGCAGATTTTCACCAATGGCAAAAAAAAGGCCGGTATCATGAAAGAAGTCGGGATACATAGTTTACGGCACAGTTTTGCCACGCATTTGCTGGATAAAGGAACTGATATCCGGTATATAAAGGACCTGCTTGGTCATTTCGATATCAAAACCACGGAGCGATATCTGCATGTAAGTAAGAAGCAGTTAGTGAATGTGATCAGTCCCTTTGATGATTTGTGGAAGGGGCAAAATCTGGAATGGTAGTAATTGAGTATCAGTATGGTACTGATCGCCAGTTACAAATTTCCCAATTTGGGAACTATTCATTAACTTTGTAAACCGATTAAACGTGCGGGTTATAGCCAAAAAAACGCTACGGGATTTCTGGAGTCTTTATCCGGACTGTGAACAACAGCTCAAAGCCTGGTACCAGGAAGCGGAGGAAGCCAACTGGAAAGGGCCATACGATATTAAGCAGGATTATCCTGCTGCGTCCATTATCGGAGACAACAGAATTGTATTTAATATAAAGGGAAATCACTATCGCCTGGTTGTACGGGTCAATTACAGTTTTCAAATGGTATGGATCCGTTTTATTGGCACACATAGGCAATATGACAAAATAGATGCTACAAAAATTTAACTAAGGATGACCATTAAGCCGATCAAATCAAAAAAGGACTATCAGGCTGCACTTACCCGGCTTGATCAGATTTTTGATGCAAAGCCAGGAACGAAGGATGGTGATGAGCTGGAAATTCTGGGCATTCTGATCGAAAAGTATGAGCAGGATCGATATCCTATTGATTTTCCCGATCCTATTGAGGCTATTAAATTCCGTATGGAGCAGCTTGGGTATACCCAGAATGATCTGGCCAGGGTAGTGGGACTTAAAAGCAGGGCCAGTGAGATCCTTAACCGGAAAAGGAAATTGTCACTTGAAATGATCCGTCAGATCCATCAGTCACTTGGCATACCGACAGATGTGCTGATTCAGTCGTATTAAGCAGATCGGATTGTCCTAATGACAATACAAAAAGTATATCACTATCCCTTTGATTCCCAATAGGGATATTTTTTAAACCCAGCGCGTAATTGCATAAATTTACGTGTTAGCAGTAAGCTTAAACCGACAATCCGTAAAAAGAATACAAAGAACCCGAATTTGTATTATCTGACAGATGAACTAAATTGACAACTTTGCACCTTAATTTTAAATTCATAAAAAAATGAACAAGACAATTTTAATTACAGGTGCAAGTAGTGGTATAGGAAAAGAAACTGCAAAATTATTTCAGTCAAAGGGTTGGAATGTAATCGCTACGATGCGAAATCCAGAAAACGAAACAGAATTAAGTCAATTAGACAATGTTTTAGTTGCCAGACTTGATGTTTTAGATGTGGATTCTATTCAAAAAGCATTTAAGGACGGAATTCAAAAATTTGGAAATGTTGACGTATTGCTTAATAATGCAGGTTATGGTGCTTATGGACCATTAGAAGCATTTAGCAGGGACAAAATTTTACGCCAATTCAACACTAATGTTATTGGGCTTTTAGATGTTACCCAAACCGTTTTACCACATTTTAGACAAAACAAAAAGGGAATAATTATCAACATTTCGTCTATTGGTGGCAAAATGACTTTTCCATTAGGTTCGTTGTATCACGGGACAAAATTTGCAGTTGAAGGTATTTCCGAATCACTCAACTATGAAGTAGAGCAATTTGGTGGACAAGTAAAAATTGTAGAACCAGGTATGATAGCGACTGATTTTGCAGGCAGGTCATTCGATTTCAGCAATGATGAAAATATGTCTGAATACCAAAACATTGTAGGTGCATTGATGACAGCAATGCCTACAATGGCACAAAATGCGTCACCTGCAAGTATTGTTGCAGAAGTAATTTTTGAAGCGGCTACTGATGGCAAAAACCAATTGCGATATACAGCCGGTGAAGATGCAAAAATGCTTATTGCAAACCGTCAACAATATGATGACGCTACATTTATAGGTGGTATTAAATCACAATTTGGACTGTAAAACATTGTAAATATGAATCCTGTTGTAAAATATTTTAATGGAGAAAAAGCCGAAAGCTATATTTTCATACTAATAGGAGTCATTGCTTTGGCAATGGCTCTCTATTTCATTTTTGCTTTGAAAACCTCTTTTTGGAAAGGTGTTGCCATACCTTTTATTATTGTTGCTTTATTAGAGTTTATAGTCGGTTATACCATAGTTATCAGAAGCCCAAAAGACATTGCACGTGTTGAAACTTTTATTCAAAAAGAATCCCAAAGTGTAAAAACAATTGAAATTCCTCGAATGGAAAAAGTATTGAGCAATTTTGTGATTTATAGATATGTAGAAATTGCATTAATCATTTTAGGCATTGTATTGATGTATAGTTCTATGAATGACACATTTTGGAGAGGAATTGGACTTGGTTTATTTATCCAAGCCAGTATTGTTTTGTGTTTAGATTTTTTTGCTGAAAGACGAGGGCATATTTATATTGTATATTTACAAGAATTAGTTGAAAAAATATGAGCGAAATAATACAACTTCAAAGCATTGCCGACTTACATAAATTATTTATTTTAGGGAATAGTCAACACCCATTAGTGGCTGTTTTGGATTTTAGTAAAGTTACTGAGCAAGTAGAGCAGAATTCTAAAATCACGACCGACTTCTATTCTATTATGTTCAAGAACTATTGCAAGAACCATATTAAATATGGTAGAAAAACCATAGATTTTCAAGACGGAAACCTAATTTGTATAGCACCCAATCAAACAATTGAAATAGACAATGAAATAGAAGAAAGAGAAGATAAAATGGGTTGGGGTTTGTTTTTTCACCCTGATTTAATTCGTTCTACAACACTAAATCAAAAAATTAAAGAATATAGTTTTTTTCAATACGAAGTTTCAGAAGCCCTTCATTTATCAGACAAAGAAAAGAATATTTTATTGGAATGTGTTCAAAAAATCCAAACCGAACTACAAGAAAATATTGATGTGCATAGCCAATACATAATTGTTTCAACGATAGAATTATTATTAAACTATTGTTCAAGATTTTATGGCAGACAATTGATAACAAGAAGCCAAAGCAACAAGTCTATAATATCGCAAATAGAAAACCTATTAACTCAATATTTTGCTGACAACAAAATAAATGAACAAGGCTTACCAACTGTAAAATATTTAGCAAATAAAGTTCATTTATCACCAAGCTATTTGAGTGATTTACTAAAAAAAGAAACGGGTAAAAACGCACAAGAACATATTCATTTCTATCTTATTGAGGAAGCAAAGAATTTACTTTTGAATTCAGAAAAGAACATTAATGAAATTGCCTTTGATTTAGGATTTGAATATCCGCAATACTTTAATAAACTATTCAAGAAAAAAACAGGTAAAACACCAATGGAATATAGGAACTTGAATTAATAAAGCCTACTGCTAACAGGGGTTTTGCAAAAGCTGGGCTTCAGTGCTAAATTGAACATTTGTGCTTCTATTTGGCATTTGCACTAACCTGAACATTTGTACTTCTAAACCCAGCCTTCGCAAAGCCCCAAAACGTTAGGCGTAATGCTCCGAGCGACCGTGCTAAATTCAACATTTTGACAAAAACGGACAGAGAACATAATAAAATTTGTAAATTTGCGGAATGGAAAACATTGTATCAGAACCAGTAGAAACATATAACCAAATCGGACTTGGGTTGACTAATTATGTTGATACAAGAAAACTATCACCAATTTTGAAATGGGCAGGTGGAAAAGAACAAGAATTAAAATATATTCTTCCCAATTTACCACAAGAAAAATTTACAGATTACTATGAACCTTTTGTTGGCGGAGGAGCGGTTTATACTGCAATACAAGCCGACAAATATTTTATAAATGACAAATCAGATGAATTAATTTTACTCTATCGAAGTTTGACGAATGAAGATAGAAATGTGTTTTTTCAAGCAACAAAAGAAATTATACATAATTGGGATTTATTAAGTTTTGTAACAAAACAAAACTCAATTTTTTTTATAAATACATACAAAAGTTTTTCAGAAAATAAGATTACAGAAACAAAATTAAAAGACATTCTTTTTGAGTTTATTCTTAAAAATGCAGAACAATTTAATGGAATGTTCTCTACAATTTTTAATTTCAATATTGAAAACTTCATAAAAGAAATAAAAGTAAATCTTATTCGCAAAATTAAGCGAATGAAAGAGTTAGAAATATTAAAATCCAAACTGCCAGATTCTGATATTTTAGACAATATTGAAACAGCTTTTAAAAGTGCGTTTTATATGCACTTTCGACACATTTACAATAATACAGAAAAGTATAATATTCAAAATGCTTTTAAATCGGCAATATTCTTATTTATAAGAAATTTTGCTTACAGTGGAATGTTTCGTTATAATTCAAGTGGAGAATTTAATGTTCCTTATGGTGGAATTGCATACAATAATAAAAATTATAGTAAAAAAGTTGAATATTTAGAAACTCAAGAATTAAAATCCTTACTTGACAACACAATAATAGAAAACGAAGATTTTGAACGTTTTTTTGAACTTCACAAGCCGACAAAGAATGATTTTATTTTTCTTGACCCACCATATGATAGTGAATTTAGTACATATGCGAAAAATGAATTTACAAGAAAAGACCAAGAAAGATTAGCAAACTATCTAATAAACAATTGCAAAGCAAAATGGATGATGATAATTAAAAATACTGATTTCATTTTTGAATTATACAATGACAAAGGACTAAACATTCAATCATTTGAAAAAACTTATTTGGTTAGCTTTATGAATAGAAACGATAAAAATGTAGAACACCTTTTAATTACAAATTACTAAATAATAATGGCAGCACATACAGAAGCACAGATAAGACGAGCAATTAAACCATTATTAACCGTATATGGTGAATTAAACACTTCAGAAGTAAAAAACCTTTTACATACAGTTTTAGAATTTAGTGAAGAGGATATGTTACCTTCACCAACAAGAAATGAACCTCGTATCATTCAACGTATAGGTAATATTGCTTCTCACCAAACAGAAACAGTAAAATTTTATGATGAAGGCTTTATAGTTGATAAAAATCATTCACCAGCTAAATTTGCTTTAATTAACCCTATTTCACAAGTTGTTATTCAACCTGCGGAAGTAACAACAATAAAAGAAAAAACGAGACGCTTTATTGCTCGTAAAGTTGATTGGGAAAAGGCACGTGACAGAAATAATGAAATTGGAGACCAAGGCGAAGAATTTGTATTAGAATTTGAAATAGACCGTTTAATTGAAACGCTTGCAATAGACAGAACAAATGCGACACAAAATGTTCAGCATTTAAGCCGTTTGCAAGGAGACGGACTTGGTTATGATATTGCCTCAATAAATGATGACGGTTCACCTCGTTATATTGAAGTAAAAACTACAAGTGGTGGTTTTAATCAGCCATTTTATATGAGTAAAAACGAAAGACATTTTTTTGAAGAATATGGAGATTCTGCATTTATTTATAGAGTTTACAATTTTAACAGAGAAACAAGACGTGGAGATGTTAGAATAATAACTCAAACAGAATTGTTCTCAAATTTCAACTTTGACACAATTACTTGGCAAGTAACACCGAAATAGAAAGCACTACGCCTAACAGCAGTTTGGCAAAATGGCGGGTTCAGTGCTAAATTGAACATTCGGATTTCTAATAAACATTAGTGCTAAATTGAAAGTAAGTGTTTCTAAATCCGCCACTTCGCCAAGCTGCAAAACGTTGTATGTCACCCTAATCAGCATCCTACTTAAATTCAAGCTAACATGACTTTGCCACCCGACCCTACGCTATTTTTAGCACATTGCAAGGCACACGAAACCCCGACACAAAACCAAACCTTGCAAAGAGCTAAAAATGCCAACACACAACCCACCCACCCCGGCTGACGAATATCTATCAACAATTTGTTCGACACTTCAGCAATAAATCTTTACTCAGCATCCAAGCCCACCCACCACCCAGCGGACAAAATTCTATTCTCTGCATTTCGGTAATACCAATACCTGCAAGCCTATCCAGCGACAATACTAACATTGGACAGACATTGCAGCAACCCAAACTAACAATAACAATTTTACTAATGACAGACCATACAAGGCACGACACACCCAACACCTTATATTTTTTATTTTTCGGCAGACACATAAATCCAAATCGGAATAATAACCTATGTGTATAAGTAATAAACCCGGTCTTTTTGCGTTATTGTGCAACTTAGTTAGCTTTGTGTCCAACTAACATGTATTATCCAACATTTAAAAAATCATTTTTGATGAAAAATCTTTACAAAAGTTCAAGCCATGTTTTTAATGTAAGTCATCTTACCCCCCCCCCCCAATTGTTTGACAGCCAGTGTTTTGGAAATTTTATTTTCAAAAACAACTTTGTTTCTGCTATTAAAAAAAAAGCTCTTCTACCAATTTTACTATTAGTTGTTACCCTTTTTTGCAGTAACATTTTAAATGCACAAACCTACAATTTAAATTGGGGTTCTACATCATGGGTAGGGCCTACTTACTCCAAAACCGTAACAAATATTGGTGGTTCTGGTATTGACGCTACGGTAGTTATTACAAACACAAGCCCTGCCGGTAATGTTAGTGCGCCGGGTGCAGCAGCCAATGATGCCTTTCAGAATAACTCTCCAATAGTTGGAGCTACAGGAGGTGTAAACTGGTTTCTGCCGGGAACTACTGCTGGCAGTCCATTAGTTCAATGGGTTAACTGGAATACGCTTACTTCAACTGTTATCACAGTAATAACTTTTACAAGACCCGTTAACGGCGTATCTTTTTATGTAGGGGATATGGATAGAACAAGCCCATTAACCTATGTTGACAGAATAACCATTACTGGCAAAAACGGTACCGTTGCAGTACCTAACCCAATTGTTACAAAATTTCAGGCAACAGCAACTGGCCCCGATACTGTATTGATTAGTGGAAATTCTGCATTCGGTAATTCGACTTTTAATGCCAATGCTGCAACCAATAGTATAACCACACAGGGAGCCACAGTTTATGTACAGTTTGGTAACCCTGTTACAGAGATAACAATATTATGGGACCAGGGACCCGGTGCAACCGGCAATCCGGCAGGACAAGCCATTGCGATTGGTGATATTGCTTTTACCAAAGTAATTCCTGAATATCCACCAACTGCTGATAATTTTTTAAATACTCCAATGCTACAAGGTAATGCTGCAACAGCAATACCCGGTTTAACAGCATCAGATTTAGATGGTACTGTTGCGAGCTATAAAATTACTACTGTACCTTCTGCTGCACAGGGTGTTTTAAGTATTCCTTGTCCACCAACGCCAACCGGAGCAACCTGTACAGGTGGTTTTGCAGATTTAACAGCAGCAGTATTAGCCGCCAATCCCGGTGGTATAGTATTAACGCCTACACAGGCCGCAGCAATGCGGTTTGACCCTGCACCAAATTTTACAGGCAATGCCTCATTTACTTTTAATGCTACAGATAATGATGGTAATATAAGCAATACTGCAACCTACACACTTCCGGTAATTGCTTTGCCGCCGGTATCTAATAATATAATGGAAAACAGTATGCCTAATACCAACGGGCCAACTGCCATACAAGGTTTAAATTCTTCGGATGTTGATGGAACTATATCAACGTATCAATTAACAACATTGCCGCCAACCGTACAAGGTGTATTAAGTGTGCCTTGTCCGCCAACACTAACAGGAGCAACCTGTACAGGTGGCTTTCAGGATTTGACTGCTGCAATTCTTTCCGGCTACCCTTCAGGCATTCCATTAACAGCCACACAAATGGCGGGTATGCGTTTTGACCCTGCTATCGGTTTTATTGGTAATGCTACTTTTAATTACAATGCAGTTGATAACAGCGGTAATACAAGTAACACTGCTAATTATACTATACCGGTAACAGCTTCTGCCACTACAGCAAGGCCACCATTAGCAGATAATATTACTTCGCAATCTATTAATAACAGTTTAGGAAATACAGCTATACCGTCATTATCAGCAACTGATTTGGATGGCACTGTTGCATCCTATACAATCGGCAGTATTCCACCGGTTGGTCAGGGTGTGTTGAGAGTCTCATGCCCATCTACACCAGCAGGTACAACTTGTACAGGTGGCTTTGCAGCTTTAAATGCAGGAACTGTATTAACACCTGCCGAAGCAGCAAGATTATTTTTTGACCCTGCGCCGGGCTTTACAGGAACAGCATCATTTACTTACACTGCAACCGATAATACCGGTTCGGTAAGCAACATTGCAACATATAATTTACCCATTGCCAATACACCACCAACAGCAACTAACATTAATACCTTTGTTCCATTTAATGCAGGGCCAACAGTAATACCGGTATTATCCGGCAGCGATGCTGATGGTACGATAGCATCTTTTAATATTACCACAGTTCCTACGGCAACGCAAGGTGTACTAAGCGTACCTTGCCCGCCAACACCAACAGGCGGTACTTGTACCGGCGGTTTTGTTAGTTTAACACCTGCAGTGCTAGCAGCAAATCCCGGTGGTATTGTATTAACCCCTGCACAAGCAGCCGCTATCAGGTTTGACCCTGCAACAGGCTTTAGCGGTACTGCCCCATTTAATTATACAACTACAGATAACAGTGGTAATGTAAGCAACACTGCCAGCTACAATATTACAATGGCACCACAGCCACCTGTTACCGGCGATATTGTAAACACAGTAATGCCAAATACAAATGGTGTTACAGCAGTTACGGCTTTAAGTGGCACAGATGCCGATGGTACTATTGCAAGCTATACCTTGCTTAGTGTGCCTGATGCTTCGCAAGGTGTATTGAGTGTACCTTGCCCGCCAACACCGACTGGTGGAACTTGTACTGGTGGTTTTGTAAACTTAACCGCAGCAGTATTGGCAGCAAACCTTAATGGTATTTCATTAACGCCTGCACAAGCGGCTGCATTACGCTTTGACCCCACGGCAGGATTTACAGGTTTGGCAGCATTTAAGTATGCGGCTGTTGACAATAGCGGTTTGCAAAGCAATGTTTCCACTTATACACTTCCGGTATCTGGTACTGGTAATATACCACCAGTAGCAAGAAATATCTTAACCCCGTCAATGACTAATACAAACGGGCCTACAGCAGTGCCATCATTATTAGGTACAGATGCTGATGGAACGATTGCAAGCTATACTTTAATTTCTGTACCACAGGCGGCACAAGGTGTATTAAGTATTCCTTGCCCGCCTACACCAACAGGTGCAACCTGTACCGGAGGATTTGCAGATTTAACACCGGCTGTTTTAGCGGCTAACCCTGCTGGCATTGTTTTAACTCCAACACAGGCGGCAGGTATGCGTTTTGACCCTGCACCAAATTTTGCAGGCAATGTAGAATTTGCTTATACTACAATAGATAATAGCGGTGCATCAAGTGCAGGTGCAGTTTATACAATCCCCGTTACCAGTTTACCACCTGTTGCAAATGCAGTGGTAGCGCCAGCTATGCCGCAAACAAACGGGCCAACAACTATACCGGGCTTAATAGCAGCAGATGCTGATGGTACAATAGCAAGCTATCAAATAGAATCACTACCGCTTACATCGCAAGGTGTATTAAGTGTGCCTTGTCCGCCTACACTAACAGGTGCTACTTGTACTGGCGGCTTTCAGGATTTAACTGCCGCAGTACTGGCTAACTATATAACAGGCGGTATTCCATTAACGCCAACACAAATGGCTGGTATGCGTTTTGACCCTGCACCGGGTTACCAGGGAGAAGTTATTTTCAATTACCATGCAACAGATAACAGTGGCATAATAAGCAACAGTACTACTTATACCATTCCTGTTACAGGTTTACCACCACTGTCAAATGATGTGGTAGCTCCAAAAATGTTTAATACAAACGGGCCAACAACGATACCCGGCTTAAACAGCGCAGATGCAGATGGTACAATAAGTTCATACAGGATAACAAGTGTGCCGCCAACATCGCAAGGTGTTATCAGCATACCATGCCCGCCAACACCTACCGGTGCAACTTGTAGCGGTGGTTTTGCAGATTTAACTGCGGCTGTACTTGCAGCCAATCCCGGCGGTATTGCTTTAACTCCAACTCAGGCAGCAGGGCTAAGGTTAGACCCGGCTGCAGGGTATAGTGGTAATGTTACTTTCAACTATGCAGCATACGACAATACAGGAAATTTAAGTAATGTAGCGGCATATACCATTCCGGTAGGCACACCATTTACACTTCCGCTTACGCTGATTAGCTTTAATGCAATAAGAAATGGTAATGATATTAATGTAAGCTGGAGGGCAGAGGCTGAAATAAATGTAAGCAGGTATGAAGTTGAGTATAGCACCAATGGTTCTGCTTATTCAACCGGTGGCATGGTGCCAGCACGAAACTTGTCTGTTAATAATTATCAGTTTACTTTAATTAATTATACGCAGCCTGTTTATTACCTGCGGTTGAAAATGATTGACCAGGATGGACGGTTTGTTTATAGCAGTGTAGTAGTAGTAAGGATGAGTGGAGGTAAAAACCAAATCAGTATTTATCCCAACCCTGCGGTTGATTTTGTAAATGCTGAATTGGGTAGTAATGCCAGAGGTAATTACAGCATACAATTAACGGATGCAGCAGGCAGAACAGTAAATATCAAAACGATAACTAATGCACAGCCCAACCAGTTAATAACAATGCAAAGAAATGGACTTGCAAGTGGTGTGTATGTTTTAAAAATTGTAAGCAGCCATTACAATGAGACTACATTGACTAAAGTGGTATTTAAATAATGCTGATAGTTTTGGGTTAAGCGTTATACACATAAACTGAAAGGATGGGTTACTCCGTCCTTTCAGTTTTTAATATCTAAATTGTAATATTTATATGGAAAACCTTTCTTTTATTGAAGTAATACTTTTATTTATTGTGTCAAATATTCTTTCGTTTCTGTTTGCCTTTTTTCTAAAGAAAATAAAGGTTGAAAACCTTAGCAAAGAAATTACAAGGCTTGAATTAGAATTGATGAATAGCCATAGTGAAGTTTTAAGAGAAATGCAGGAGAATGTAAGATTGGAAAATTCTATTAAGAATTTAATAACCAGCAATTATAAAGAGAAGCAACAGCTAAATAATTAATAGTGGTTGCAAATATTGGAGTAGCCTTAAAGTTACAAATAAGCCAACGCACCAAGTCAGGCACATTTGCAAGGCACACAAAGCCGACACACAAAAGCCAACCTTGCAAAAGAGCCTGCCTTGTTCCAACGCTTCCGGGACACACCCTGCCACGGTGGACACATACCTTCAATTCAAGTTACCAAGACGAAGGGCGAACATACAACATTGGGTTTGCTTCTATGCTGGCTGACGTAGTAACAATGAGCTGCATATCGCTATCAGCTATTATCCGGCTGACGAATTTCTATTTAGCTTTTTGTTGTTAACTTCAACTTCAGTTTTTCAATTGGGCTGCAGTTCCGGGCTGGACATTATAAAATACCAGCACAGCAGCAAGCCCTACCGTTGCAGCGCAATATATGTGCAGGAAAGAAGAACCCCGAAAGCAGGCAGTGGACATTATGCAGAACCCCATGATATAGCCGGAGCCTGAAAGCTGAAAAAGGGCTGCCGGTGAGCGGCGGCGGCGCGTGAGAAATTCATTTATCAAAGCGAAGCCGCTGCTCACCGGGAAGTTAGCCAGAATAGTTCATACTGGTCGGGAACAGGCATCAGTATTGTTCCCCCGTAGGGCAGTTTTTTTCGGGAAAAGTCTGGTGAAAAATGGGAATACAGCGGGCAACTTCGCAAATCAGAGATTTGCAAAATTGCCAAGTCGCCACTGATCAGGTCGTCAGAGTATCCCTCCCTGCCCATAGACTGCGTACAACAAGCAAATTGCCCGGATTGCCCTTGCCTGTAAGCAATATGAGTATTTAATTCGAGGGCAACCCAAGCAATTTGCTTACCGTTGGCTGCTATGCCTTGGGGTATAGCCTTACCAGCTGAACAGTTCTTTTGCCACCGGGCGGGCTCCTCGCTGAACAAGTAAACTGACCTAAACCAGCCGCGCCGCCTGAACGCGGGACGGCAATCCGTTAAATCCAACTTTGATACGGCTCCGTAAGAAACCTGAAACCCTGGTCGTGTGCACAGCAGCCAACATAGGGTTTTGCGCAAGCCGCGAGCGTGCTGGCTCGGCCAAGTTATAAATGTTAATCATCAGTGGGCCTGCGCCGGAGGTTTCATTAAGTTCGGCGGCCAGCGCAAAGCCCCTGTCGTTGTAGGCAATTTTTTAAGACCCCCCAACAATTATGAATTATATATACATCGACGCCAATGTTTACTTAAAGTTTTACTTAGGTGACAAACTTTTTAAGGTATTAGAAACATTAGTAGACAATCTCGACAGTGTAATCGTTACGAGACAAATTGCTGATGAGGTTCTAAGAAATTCTGTTTCAGTAAATGCTGCAAATCTTAAAAATGCACTGAATAGTTTGCAATGGCATAAGCCATCACTTCCTTACAAAAATGCAAGTGCCCAAACAGTTCAACAAATAACAACAGTTTATAATCAATTCAAGGCTTTGAAACTACAAATTGAAAGTGACCTTGAACAGCAATTGCTTTTAATTTCAAAACAGGGTGACGAGATTACTACTAAGTTGAATGAAATCTTTTCTGTAGCATTACAGCCAACAGCAGATGAAATAGAAAATGCAAAACTTGTAAAAACTTTCGGCAATCCGCCTGGCAAAAAATCCGACCCAATTGGCGATGAACTTAGCTGGCTACAATTACTTAATAAACTTCAACAAAATGACAGAGTAGTAATTGTTACTAATGACAGAGATTATGCAAGTGTTTTTAATAATAAATCTGTCCTTAATGCAAAATTACATTCTGACATTTCGGATAGACAAGTAGAATACTTTGTTTATTCAGAGATATTAGATGGAATAAAGAAATTAAGAGAGCTGCAACAAGCAGACGCCGCAGCTTTTGAAGCCAAAGATTTCCCGACAGAAGCTGAGCAGACAACAATCCAAAAAGAGGAACAAAAAATTATAGTGGACAGTACTAAGGATACTTGTCAACACGGAAATTGGAGGATATTACCTAATGGAGTTTTTGACGACTACACTTGTATGGATTGCGGAAGAGTTTTATACAGAGTGTATTCAGACGACAACGATTAAAACTGCCTACAACATTGGGTTTTATGCAAGTTGGGCTTGACCAGCAAATATCAGCCAATAGCAAATCCAAGCTGTGGTTTGGGCTGGACAAACAGCTTTCAACTTTAGTTCTTAAATTCAACTTTATATTTTCAATCAGCAGCGGTTATCGGCAGACGGAATACTAATTCCCAACCTGCATAAAGCCCTGCTCGTTGCGCCGCTATTTACTTGCAGGATAGTCCCCGGTTAAAAGCGGGTAGTGAAAAATGGCAAAGCCTGTGAGTTAAGCAAGAGTTCTGGAAGGAGAAAGCGCGTTACCGGTGAGCGGCGGAGGCGCGGGAGGAACTTGTTTATCAAAGCGCCGCTGCCGCTCACCGGGAAGTTACAGGCGATATTTCAAACTGACCGGGAACTTACCGCTGTTTTATTCACTAAAGGGCTGTTTTTTTTCGGAAAAGATCTGGTGAAAACCGGACACTCCGTCAGCAACTTCGCAAATCTGAGATTTGCAAAATTGCAAGGGATTCCTGGCGCTTAAAGCCGTGGTCACCTCCCAGCAACTAAACCAGCGGACAACAAGCAAACTGCTGATATTGCTGTTGTTGAAAGTTGAATAATTATTAAACCAGGCAACATCAGCAGTTTGCCGTTGTTGCAGCGCAATATATGTGCAGGAAAGAAGAACCCCGAAAGCAGGCAGTGGACATTATGCAGAACCCCATGATATAGCCGGAGCC